>NZ_CP162615.1:0-2514473 GCF_040959045.1 Alkalibacterium putridalgicola
CTAAGTATTTTCAAAAATTTGAATAAAAAAAAGGCAACGTGCTCTCACCAAATATTCCAGCAAGAAGCTTCCGTCGCCTAGCGTCATTAAGCAGAAATTCTTTTTCTTCCTTTACGACGTCTGTTTTTCAATACTCTACGTCCGTTTTTAGTACTCATACGTTTTCTGAATCCGTGTACTCTTTGACGTTTACGTTTTTTTGGTTGATATGTTAATCCTTGTGCCATTGGCAAACACCTCCTGAATCTTTCCTTATGTCTTCTGTACTTATAATAAGCAATATCAGACTATCACTTTTCACTATATAGACAGACTATGTTATTTTAGAAAACATTTCACAGTTTGTCAAGCTTATTTTACCATCAATCCGTTCAGATTACATCTTTATTTTCAAATGTGAACGAAAAGTTATGCCGAAAAGATATCCACATGTGAAGAATAACTCCCTTACCTCTTTTTCTTATCCACCTTCCCATTCACAGACTATCCACAGTTTCACATCCTGTTAATGGAAACCGTACACAGGTTCTCTAACGCTGTGCATAACTTTCAAAAAACCTTTCATAGCAACGGTTATAACCGATATAGTTATCCACAATTCTTGTTTAAAACCTATTGTTTATAAAGTTATTAACATTTAGATTTTGCCTGTGGATATCTTTTTTTACACCCTGTGGAATTTTTATTAACAATTTTACGCAATTGTGGAAAACTGAATCAAGACGTGATAAAATAGAAAAAGTAACTTTACGGCGAGGAGGAAAATTATGGACGACATACATACAGTATGGACTTATCTACAAGATAAATTTAAAGAAACACTCTCAAAAGTTAGTTATGATACCTGGATTCAAAGTGCTAACCTCGTCAGACTCTCTGATAATTCGATCACGATCGAAGTGCCTTCTACTCTGCATAAGGAATACTGGAAAAATAATCTCTCTACTAAAGTTGTGGAATACCTGTATGAATTTTTAGGACGAGAAGTTTCTCCTTTATTTGTCACAGCAGACGAACAGGCCACGTTTGAAGAACAAGACACGAATGATATGGTCGATCAGTTCACATCTCAAAACAAATCGAGTACCTTAAACAGCAAGTATACCTTTGACACCTTTGTTATCGGTAAAGGCAACCAGATGGCGCATGCCGCTGCACTGGTCGTAGCTGAAGAACCGGGAACGATCTACAACCCCCTCTTCTTCTATGGCGGCGTCGGTTTAGGCAAGACCCACTTGATGCATGCGATCGGACATCAGTATCTTCAGATCAATCCGAATGCCCGCATCAAATATGTATCCAGTGAAAATTTTGCCAATGACTTCATCAATTCGATTCAAAACCGGACGCAGGAAAAATTCAGACAGAATTACCGTAATGTGGATCTGCTGCTGGTCGATGATATTCAGTTTTTCGCGGATAAAGAAGGAACGCAGGAGGAATTCTTCCATACGTTCAATGCTTTATATGATGACCGGAAACAGATCGTCCTGACAAGTGACCGTCTGCCGAATGAGATCCCTAAACTTCAGGAACGTCTCGTTTCACGTTTTGCATGGGGACTCTCCGTCGACATCACGCCTCCCGATCTCGAAACACGTATCGCGATTCTGCGTAAAAAAGCCAATGCGGAAGGCCTGGAAATACCGAACGACACCTTGAGCTACATTGCCGGACAGATCGATTCCAACATCAGAGAACTGGAAGGTGCCCTGGTCCGCGTTCAGGCTTATTCAGCGATCCAGCGCAGCGACATCACCACAAGTCTCGCGGCCGATGCTCTGAAAAGCATGATCAAGCAGGATGCCAAGCAGAACGTGTCCATTGCTTCTATACAACAGAAAGTCAGCAAGTACTATCAGATCTCTTTAGCTGATCTAAAAGGGAAAAAACGCGTCCGACAAATCGTGCTTCCCCGTCAGATCGCCATGTACCTGTCAAGAGAACTGACCAGTACGTCCCTGCCGAAGATCGGAAAAGAATTCGGCGGCAAGGATCACACGACCGTTATTCATGCCCATGAGAAAATCAAGAAAGTCTTGAATGAAGAAGAAAACGGTGAAATGCGGGATCAGATCGAAGAAATCAAGAAAAGTCTGTAAAAGGCACTGTGGATAAACATTCAAGTTAAACACATTGTTATGCACAACTTATCCACAAGTGGAAAACCTTGACTGCTATATGCTTTTTGCGTTTTCCACAGTATACACAGGCCCTACTACTATTACTAAGTCTTTATATTAATATATAATATGAATTAGGGTACTATTTTATCAATGGAGGATGACTATGAAATTCACTGTCAATCGAGCAACGTTCTTAAAGAAATTAAAAGATGTCCAGTTAGCTGTTTCATCTCGCGCAACCATTCCGATATTAACAGGGATCAAACTGATCGCTGATTCTGAAGGGATAAAAATGACAGGAAGCAATTCAGATATCTCAATTGAAACGCTTCTGAGTGTGACTGATGAAAAAGCAGGCCTCACTATTGAAGAAACCGGCCAGATTGTTTTACAACCTGCCCGCTTCTTCAGTGATATCGTCAATAAACTGCCGGACGAAACCTTTACAGTAGAAGTGAAAGACGGTGTACAGACCTCTATCACCTCTGCTTCTTCTGCTTTTGTCATCAATGGACTGGATGCGGTCAATTATCCACATCTCCCTGAAATAGACACAGAGCAGTCCTTTACGCTGCCTGTCAATCTGCTTAAAAAGATCATCAAACAGACCGTCATTGCCGTGTCGACGCATGAAAGCCGTCCGATCCTAACGGGGATCCACTTCACGATCAGTGACGGCAAACTGAAAGCTGTCGCCACAGACAGTCACCGCTTGAGTCAGCGTGTGATCCCGATCGAAGGAACAGAAAATCTGTCGCATGATCTGGTGATCCCAGGTAAAAGTCTGCAGGAGCTGACTCGCCTGCTCGATGATAGTCTAGATGAGATCGAAGTTGCAGTTGCTGAAAACCAGATCTTATTCAAGACGGAAGACACCTACTTCTACTCACGTCTTTTAGAAGGGAATTATCCGGACACGAACAGACTGATCCCCGACAACTCGTCTACTCAGCTGACTTTAGACGCTAATGTGCTTTTAGGGGCTGTGGAACGTGCCAGCCTGCTTTCCCATGAAGGTAAAAACAATGTCGTCAAGCTGACGGTCAAAGACAACAGCGTTGAGATCACCGGTAACTCCCCTGAAGTCGGACGCGTGAACGAACAAGTGTCCTTCAATGACTTGAACGGGGAAAATATGGAAATCTCCTTCAACCCGGATTATCTGAAAGCCGCCCTGACCACCTTTGGTCCTGTTGAAATCACGGTCAAACTGATTTCGACTCTGCGTCCTTTCGTGCTGGTCCCAAGTGAAGACAATGACGAATTCATTCAACTGATCACACCGATCAGAACCGCTTCCTAAAGTACGAATATGAAAAAAGACCCTTTCGAGGGTCTTTTTTTGTCCGGTCAGGAATTTTCATACTCTTCGGTCAGTCACTATGGCTTCTCCCCTCCTGTTCGGTCGATACAGTCAGAAAGAACATTGGAAACGACCGAACTGATAGATGTTCGGTCGTTTCACTATCCCATCAATGACGAACAAGCCGAACTTGACAGTAGTTCGGCTTGTTCAACGTCAAAAACTCACTGTATCGACCGAAGATCGTCTTCTTCGACGTATACAGCTGCCACAGCCCTTCCAACGAACCGAACTTGGGCAAACTTCGGTTCATTGGAAGGATAGTCAGTATTCAATCAACCGAACCTCTTAAACTTCGGCTGATTCGCAGCAGCGATCCTCTTCAATAAGCCGAACCCCTCAAAAAACACGGAAAAATGAGAAAAAACGCTGATTTTATAGAATTTAACAGCTCACTCCTCCACCTTCTGACCCGGAATCGAGTTGATTTTTGTAAATTCTGATCAAAAATTTCTGAATCATGTGAAATTTTCCTTTCTGAGCTCGTTTCAGGACATAAAGTACTTTTTATCGATTATCCGCTAAAATCGATTAGAATGCATATATTCCTATATAGATTTGTTTTAAACGGTCATTTAAGGTATAATATGAAGAGAAACTAGTGAACGTGGATAGCTATCCACGTCTTTACTTTTTAAGGAGTCGAAAACGATGTCTGAAATCATTCAAATCGATGATTCAGTGATCACACTGGGTCAGTTTTTAAAACACGCAAACATCATATCCAGCGGCGGGATGGCAAAGCCGTTTCTGCTCGAATACCCGATTTGGGTAAACGGTGAACCTGAAAACCGTCGAGGCAAGAAGCTTCGCCACGGTGATACGATAAAAATCGAGGAATTCGGGACGTACACGATAGAATCCACTGCCGACGGGGAATAGGGATGTTTTTAAAAGAACTTTCTTTAAGAGGCTACAGGAATTACGAGACAGCGGAAGCAAAATTCTCAGAAAAAATAAATGTCTTTCTAGGAGAAAATGCGCAGGGGAAGACGAACATGATGGAAAGCATTTACGTTTTAGCCATGGCGCGCAGTCACCGCACGGCCAATGATAAAGAACTCATCGGCTGGGATCAGGACTTTGCCAAAGTCACCGGTAAGGTGGAAACGGATAAAACGACCTATCCGCTTGAGATCGTGTTGTCTAAAAAAGGGAAGAAAGCCCGGCTTAATCACCTGGAACAGAAGAAACTGAGTGCGTATATCGGTCATTTGAACGTGATCCTGTTTGCACCGGAGGATCTGGCTCTGGTCAAAGGTTCTCCTTCGGTGAGACGGAAGTTCCTGGACATGGAAATGGGACAGATGAGTGCCATTTATCTGTACCATCTTGTCGAATACCAGAAGATCCTCAAACAGCGCAATGCTTACTTAAAACAGAATCGTCGAAATGGAAAGATAGATCAAACGTATTTATCTATCTTGAACGAACAATTAGCGGCAGAAGGTGCTGAGGTGCTTGCTGAACGCTTTTCTTTTGTCAAGCGACTGGAAAAATGGGCCCAGCCCATCCATGCCGATATCAGTCAGGAGAAAGAGGAACTCACGCTTGAGTATGCCTCGTCGGTCTCTTTGCACTCAGAAAAAGATAAAGAACAGGTCATGAAAGATCTACTGGAACAGTATAAAAAGAATGAACGACGGGAAATGGACCAGGGGACGACACTCTCGGGTCCGCATCGCGACGATGTCCGGTTTTATGTGAATGAAAAAAACGTTCAGACCTATGGTTCCCAGGGACAGCAGCGGACAACGGCACTGAGCGTGAAGCTCGCTGAGATCGAATTGATGAAAGAGATGACGGGGGAGTATCCCGTTCTACTGCTGGATGATGTGCTGAGCGAACTGGATGACGACCGCCAGACGCATCTTTTAAAGTCCATTCAGGATAAAGTACAGACCTTTTTAACCACAACGAGTTTAGACGGAGTAAAGAAAGAATTGCTCCATGATCCGCGTATTTTTACCGTGCATAACGGACAGATTGAAATGGAGAGTGAATAAAGTGGCTGAAGATAAATTAACGCCGAAAGAAATCGAAGAACTAAGAGAAGAGTATAATGCCAGTCAGATCCAGGTGCTTGAAGGTCTGGAAGCCGTCAGAAAGCGTCCGGGAATGTACATTGGATCGACGGGTCCTGAAGGGCTGCACCACCTTGTATGGGAAATCGTGGATAACTCGATCGATGAAGCGATGGCCGGTCATGCTGAGAACATCGATATCGTCATCAAAAAGGATGATATCATCGAAGTCAGTGATGATGGCCGTGGGATCCCGATCGATATACAGGAAAAAACAGGCCGTCCGGCAGTCGAGACCGTCTTTACGATCCTGCATGCCGGAGGAAAATTCGGTGGAGGCGGCTATAAAGTGTCCGGCGGTCTTCACGGCGTGGGTTCATCTGTCGTTAATGCCTTGTCAGAATTTCTTGAAGTGGATGTCCATAAAAACGGCAGGGTCCACAACATGGCCTTCGAACGCGGCGATGTTGTAAAGGAACTGCATGAGACCGGGGATACAGACAAATCTGGAACCGTGGTCCGTTTTAAAGCAGACGCAGAAATCTTCCAGGAAACAACGACCTATGACTTCAACAAACTGGCCACACGTGTACGTGAACTAGCCTTCCTTAACCGCGGCTTAGCTATTTCGATCGAAGATCAGCGCCATGATGAACCGGTTCGTCTGGAATATCAGTATGACGGCGGGATCAAGAGTTATGTTGAATACTTGAATCAGAGCAAGACCGTGTTATACGATGAACCGATTTTCCTGGAAGGTGAACAGGACGGGATCGCCGTTGAGGTGGCTTTACAGCATACGGATGGCTACCACACGAACATTATGAGTTTTGCGAATAATATCCATACCTATGAAGGTGGGATGCATGAGTCCGGCTTTAAAACGGCACTCACGCGTATCATCAACGATTATGCCAAACGAAATAAATATTTGAAAGAAAACGAGGACAATTTAAGCGGTGAAGATGCCAGAGAAGGGCTGACGATCGTTTTAAGCATCAAGCATCCGGATCCACAGTTTGAAGGACAGACGAAGACAAAACTGGGTAACTCAGAAGTAAGGACCATTACCGACCGTCTTTTCAGTGAGCACTTCAACCGTTTCCTCGTTGAAAATCCTCAAGTTGGCAAGAAAATCATCGATAAAGCTCTGCTGGCTGCTAAAGCCCGTCTGGCTGCCAAGCGTGCGCGTGAAGTGACACGTAAGAAAAATGGTCTGGAAATCAGCAACTTACCAGGTAAACTGGCAGACTGCTCGTCTAAAGATCCTGAAAAATCAGAAATCTTTATCGTTGAGGGGGACTCCGCGGGCGGCTCAGCCAAACAAGGACGTTCACGCTTGTTCCAGGCTATTTTACCGATCCGAGGGAAGATCCTGAACGTGGAAAAAGCGTCGATCGACCGTATCCTGGCGAATGAAGAGATCCGTTCCTTGTTTACAGCGATGGGGACAGGTTTCGGTGAAGAATTTCAGATCGATAAAGCCCGTTACCATAAACTGATCATCATGACCGATGCCGACGTGGACGGCGCGCATATCAGAACGCTGCTGCTCACACTCTTTTACCGTTACATGCGTCCCGTTGTCGAAGCAGGTTACGTTTATGTAGCGATGCCGCCTCTGTATCAAATAAAACAGGGCAAAAAAGAGGTCTACGTGGATTCTGAAAGAGAATTGGAGGAACACCTTAAATCGATTCCGGCGTCTCCTAAACCCTCTATTCAGCGTTATAAAGGACTAGGTGAGATGGATGCGGAGCAGTTATGGGAAACGACTATGAATCCGGAAAACAGACGTCTGCTTCAAGTCACTGTTGAAGATGCGATCGAAGCGGATCTGGTTTTTGACATGCTGATGGGAGAAAAAGTAGAGCCGCGTCGCGAATTCATCGAAGAAAATGCCCAGTATGTAGAAAATATCGACGTATAATTTATAACTATATTAACTGTTTTTTAAAATATAAAGATAAAAAAGTTATGTAATTGCTTGAGGAGGAAAAATCACTTGACTGAAGAAAGAGAAGCACGCATGGAAAAAATAAACTTATCCAGCGAGATGAGAAAGTCTTTTTTAGACTACGCGATGAGTGTTATTGTCTCTCGTGCTTTACCCGATGTGCGTGACGGGTTGAAACCTGTGCATCGTCGTATATTGTATGGCATGAATGAACTGGGGATGACCCCGGACAAGGCCTTTAAAAAATCTGCCCGTATCGTCGGAGATGTTATGGGTAAGTATCACCCGCACGGTGACTCCGCAATCTATGAATCGATGGTACGTATGTCCCAGGATTTCAGTTTCCGTAACCCTCTGATCGATGGGCACGGAAACTTCGGGTCCATCGATGGAGACAGTGCCGCAGCCATGCGTTATACAGAGGCCAGAATGAGTAAAATGGCTCTGGAAATGCTGCGGGACATCAATAAAGATACCGTTGACTACCATGATAACTATGACGGATCGGAACGTGAACCGAATGTTCTGCCGGCGCGTTTCCCTAATCTGCTCGTTAATGGAGCGTCAGGGATCGCAGTCGGGATGGCAACGAATATCCCGCCGCATAACTTGAGAGAAGTCATCAAAGCCTGTCGTATCGTCATGGAAAACGAAGACGCGACGGTTGCAGACTTGATGGAAGTCCTGCCTGGCCCGGATTTTCCTACGGGAGCCATGGTTTTAGGTAAATCAGGGATAAGAAAAGCGTATGAAACAGGTAGAGGATCTATAAAAGTAAGAGCTAAAGTAAGAATCGAAGTTCAGCCGAACGGTAAAGAACGCATCATCGTGGATGAAATTCCTTACTTAGTCAATAAAGCTAAACTGGTCGAACGTATAGCAGACCTAGCTCGAGACAAACGTATCGAAGGCATCACCGACCTGAATGATGAATCAGACAGAGACGGCATGCGTATCGTTATCGATGTCAGACGTGACGTTTCAGCCAGTATCGTATTAAATAACTTGTATAAGATGACACCGCTGCAGACGTCATTCGGTTTCAACATGCTGGCGATCGTCAACGGTGTTCCGAAAACATTGGGACTTAAAGAGATCCTGGTCGAATATCTGAAACATCAGCGTATCGTCATTCGCCGAAGAACCGAATACGACAAGCGTAAGGCAGAAGCGCGTGCGCACATTCTGGAAGGTCTGCGTATCGCCCTGGATCATATCGATGAGATCATTTCGATCATCAGAGGATCCAACACGGCAGATGTAGCTAAAAATGCCTTGATGGAACGTTTTGGACTCAGTGACCGTCAGTCACAGGCCATCCTTGATATGCGTATGGTCCGACTGACAGGTCTGGAAAGAGAGAAAATCGAAGGCGAGTACCAGGACCTTCTGACACTCATCAATGACTTGGCAGATATCCTGTCGAATCCTCAGCGTGTCCACGAAATCATTGCTGAAGAACTGGAAGAGATCGCCGACAAGCATGGCGATGACCGCCGGACAGAACTTCTGGTAGGGGAATCACTCAGTCTGGAAGATGAAGACCTGATCGAAGAAGAAGAGATCGCAGTCACCCTTTCGCATAACGGCTATATGAAGCGTATGGCGATTTCCGAGTTCAAAGCACAGAACCGTGGGGGCCGTGGCGTTAAAGGCATGACAACGAACACAGACGACTTTGTGGAAACACTGGTCACTTGCTCGACCCATGACCTGCTGCTGTTCTTCACGAACACCGGTAAAGTGTATAAAGCTAAAGGCTACGAGATCCCGGAATACGGCCGAACAGCTAAAGGGATCCCGGCCATCAACTTCCTGGGGATCAATAACGATGAGAGTATCCAGGCGATCATCAATACCAGAGGCGAAACGAAAGAATCCGATCATCTCTTCTTCACGACGCGAATGGGTACCGTGAAGCGTACCGCTTTCTCTGAATTTGAAAATATCCGAACCAGCGGTCTTCGAGCCATCGTGCTTAAAGAAGAGGATGAGCTGATCAACGTGGCTGTCACCCATGGTTCTGACCATATCGTTATCGGGACGCGTCAGGGCTATGCTGTCAGCTTCCATGAAGAAGACGTCAGAAGCATGGGACGTGCCGCAGCGGGGGTCAGAGGTGTCCGTTTAAGAGAAGACGATTATGTCGTTGGCATGGACATTCTAAATCCTGATTCCGAAGTACTGGTGATCACTGAGAATGGTTACGGCAAGCGAACAGACGCTTCAGAGTATGCCATCAGAGGCCGTGGCGGTAAAGGCGTCAAGACCGTTAATATCACAGATAAAAACGGTCCGTTAGTCGGACTGAAAACTGTTCATGGGGAAGAGGACATCATGCTGATTACGACAAGTGGTGTGATCATTCGCTTCCATTCGAAAAACATTTCTCAAACAGGCCGTGCCACACAGGGTGTCCGGTTAATGAGACTGGAAGATGATATCTATGTATCCACCCTTGCGAAAGTCGAACCTGAAGAAGAGGAAGACGACGAAGAGCTGACTGATTCTGAAGAAACAGCAACTGACTCTGTAACTGACGAAGAAATTTCAGAGGAATCAGAACCAGCAGATGTTGTAACAGAAGAGGATACAGACGAAGATTTACAAAGCTAAATCGAATAGTATGTTTATAAATAATGAAGAGGGCGGCCAGTAAAATGAGCGGCTCTCTTTTTTATACAGACTACTTGAAAGAAACCTTGTGTTTCAATCAGGTGTGTGCTATAATATTTCGGTGAGTACTCTGTATAGAATACTCTCCTTGCTCTTTCAAATGAAAGGGCCAAAGTCCATAAGGAGGTGACAGTCAAAGATGAGTCAATCAGCTAAATATGAATTATTATATATCATCCGTCCCGATCTTGATGAAGAAGGTAAAAAAGCTTTAGTAGAGCGCTTTGAAACTATCTTAAAAGATAACGGTGCTGAAGTAACTGAATCAAAAGACTGGGCGAAACGCCGTTTTGCGTATGAAATCAAAGGATACCGCGAAGGAACATATCGCTTAGTAAACCTACAAACTTCAGATGCAGCAGCTATCAATGAATTTGAACGCCTAGCACGTATCAATGACGACATTTTACGTCATATGATCGTTCGTCTAGAAGACTAATGTTTCACGTGAAACACTTTTAATAATTGCCTTTTTAAGAAAGGAGCCACTTTGATTGATTAACAATGTCGTACTAGTTGGAAGATTGACTAGAGATGCTGAACTTCGTTATACGGGTAGCGGGACAGCCGTTGCTTCATTTACCGTAGCTGTGGAACGTCAATTCAAGAACGCACAAGGTGAGAGAGAAACTGACTTTATCAACTGTGTGGCTTGGAGAAAAACAGCTGAGATCATTTCTAACTTTACCCGCAAGGGATCGTTAGTCGGAGTGACTGGTCATATTCAAACGCGAAACTATACCAATAACGAAGGTAGAAAAGTTTATATTACAGAAGTAGTCTGTGAAAACTTCCAGATGCTTGAACCGAAGTCGGTCACTGAAAAACGTGCGCAGAATGATGGGTCAAGTTCTAACTCCGGATTTTCAAATAACAACTACTCCAATAATTCAAATTATTCGCAGAATAACAATCAAGCTCCCAAAAACAACAGTAAAAGCAATTACGCAAATTTCGATGAGGATCCATTTGATTCAAACAATGATTCGATCGATATTTCCGATGACGATTTACCATTTTGATTCAAGAATAAAAGGAGGATTATAACATGGCTGGACGTAGAGGCGGAAGAAAGCGCCGTAAAGTTGACTTCTTTGCAGCTAATCATATTGAATATATTGATTACAAAGATGTCGATTTATTGAAACGTTTCATTTCAGACAGAGGTAAGATTTTACCACGTCGTGTAACTGGAACTTACGCTAAAAACCAACGTAAATTAACGAAAGCAATCAAACGTGCTCGTATCATGGGCTTGTTGCCATTCGTTACTGAAGAATAAACAATTTATAGAAGCTGTGACAGATTAATCTGTTACAGCTTCTTTTGATGTGCGCCCGGCATGGGCGACAACTTGGTGGTGAAAGTCCACTACAGACTTGGCAGTAGGAACTGTTAGCGAAAGACAAGGGTGTCCGCCGTGAGGCGGAATCTGAAGGAAGTCGGACGCAAATGCTTGCACTGACGAACAGAAACTTCATACCAAGGCTTAATAGAACGGATGAGCTTGCATCACAAAGTGAAGTCCGATACTGCCCGAATTCTATTGAGTAAATGAAGCAGTGACGTGAGCAGAAGGTTGTCGTTCTTACCCGGGGAGGTCTCGTCAGCGCTTAGTAGTAACAACGAATGGCGAGAAGTCAGCCGAGGTCATAGTAGGGAAAATGTACCGAAGGACCGAACAATATCAATACTTTGAAGATTGGAGGTTAGGCATTATGACAAACGCAGAAAACGACCCACGGGTTGGCAAACTACAAAGGGATAAGCTGGAAGCGAAAGAGTATGTAGATGTGCGGAGTAATCGCCTAGGTGAATGTAAAGACAAGTATGGTGAGTCTCTCATGAGGCTCGTTGTAAGTGAGAAGAATCTATTTGAAGCGGCTAAAATTGTTAAACGCAATAAAGGAGCTGCTGGAGTAGATGGTATGACAGTTAATGAGATAGAATCACATATCATGGAAATGAGTCCGTATTTAAAAAAGAAACTGTTAGACGGCACCTATAAACCACAACCGGTCAGACGGGTGGAAATTCCCAAAGCGAATGGGGGTATCCGAAAACTGGGCATTCCAGTGGTACGGGACCGAGTGGTCCAGCAAGCCATCAGGCAAGTGATAGAACCTATCATTGATAAACATTTCCTCCCACACAGTCATGGGTTCCGTAAAGGGAAAAGCAATCATACAGCTCTGAAAGAGTGTGTCGACTATTATCAGCAAGGCTACAAAGTGGCCGTCGATTGTGACCTGAAACAGTGCTTTGACACACTCAATCATGATAAGCTGATGTACTATCTCGAACAGTATATACAGGACAAAATGATTCTGAAAATTATCCGTAAGTTCTTACAGAGCGGTGTCATAGATCTGTCTGGCGAATTCGTAGAAAGTAACACAGGCGCACCACAAGGTGGCGTGATTTCGCCCCTACTCAGTAACGTATACTTACATGAACTGGATAAAGAAATGAAGCAGAGAGGACATCGTTTCGTTCGGTTCGCTGATGACTTCGTCATCTTTGTGAAGTCAAAACGAGCCGGTGAACGTGTGCTCCAAAGCATCACTCGCTTCATTGAAAAAGACCTGAAACTAACTGTCAACCAAGAGAAAAGTAAAGTGGGTTCACCAACGCGTTTAAAGTTCTTGGGTTGTCTGATAACCACAGTGAATGGGGTCTGTCGCTACAGACCTTCGAACGAAGCCAAAGCGAAATTCATTCGCACCTTGAAACGCTTGACCAAACGTAAGCGAGCAGGGAAGTTTGATGAGATTGTCAAAGAGATAAACAGCCGAACAAGAGGCTGGATAAATTATTTTGGCACAGGCTTCATCAAAACCTTCGTAACTAAAGTGGAGCAATGGCTCCATCACCGAATCAGGCAGCTAATTTTAAAGAGATGGAAAAATCCACGTACTAAGATTAGCAGATTAATGCGCTTAGGTCTAGATATAGATAGTGCCAAACGCATAGGCTATTCCAGAAAGAAATACTGGAGACTGTCAAAAACACCTGAAGTTCATTGGGTGCTTACAACGAAAAGACTCTACCGGTGGAACGTAGTTTCACTACGAGACCTGGCAGAGTCTGCTTACTTAAGATATTGAACCGCCGTATACGGAACCGTACGTACGGTGGTGTGAGAGGACGATAAATGAATTAATCATTTATCTCCTACTCGATTTTAAATGTTTCACATGAAACATTTAAATACTGACATCTAGTATAGAAGTAACCTTATAAACGTGTTAAAATATAAGGAAATAGTTATAATGACGATGTTAAGAGGAGAAAATATGAATAATAAGTCGCAGGAAGAAAATCTTCCTAAATTACTGAATCACCCGTATTTAAAGCGTATGCTTCTATTTGCGGTAGCTGTTCAGTTCACGATGACGGTTTTGAGTTTTTTTGCATATATCTGGCTCGGGGCATTGATGTTAGTGTTATTCCTGATCACTCTTGTAATCATATGGCGATTCAGCAATGAATACAACGAGGAGCTGAATAACTATATACTTAATTTGTCTTATCGTATTAAACGTGGACAACAGGAAGCTTTGATCAAAATGCCGATGGGAATCATTCTACTCAATGAGGAAAACCAGATCGAATGGATCAATCCTTACATGCAGCTGCAGCTTCCCAGTGACCAGCAGCTGTTAGGTGAACCGATCAGAGAAGTGAACAAAGACTTGTCGGACTATTTTGACAATGATAAAAGAGAAGACTTTAATTTAGTGGAGTGGAACGAGAAGATTTATAAAGTTTCTCTTCAAAAAGACATCAACGCACTGTATCTGCTGGATATCACTGAATACGCGTCGATCACTGAAGAATATGAAAAAACACGTCCCGTAGTTGGCTGGCTGTTTCTAGATAACTACGATGAGATCACTCAAGGTCTTGATGACAGAGGGGTCTCCGGTTTTGACAGCCTGCTGACCACTTATTTTTCCAACTGGGGCAAGCAGCACGGGATATTCTATAAACGGATATCTGATGACCGCTACTTCCTGCTGTTAGACAGAGAAGAACTGGAACGACTGGAAAATGATAAATTCAATATCATCGACAGCATCAGAGACCGGACGTCCAAGCGGAACCTGCCGCTGACGATCAGTATCGGTTTGTCTTATGGTGATGCATCCTTTGACAAACTGGCAGATCTCGCTCAAAACAATCTGGACTTAGCTCTGGGACGCGGGGGAGATCAGGCCATCGTTAAAGCGATCGACGAAGAGCCGCGCTATTACGGCGGAAAGACGAATCCGATGGAAAAACGGACTCGGGTCCGCTCGCGTATGATCAGTCAGGCTATGCAGAAACTGATGAATGACAGCGAAACGATATACGTCATGGGACACAAAAATCCTGACATGGATTCTGTCGGCTCTTCTCTTGGGATCGCACGGATAGCCATGATGCTCAAAAAAGAGGTACATGTCGTCATAGATGAAGACGATGTCAACAAGGATGTAGCCAAACTCCTTCAGGAAATCAAGAAGCATAAACAGGTGAACAGCAATCTCATTTCTTCAGCAGAAGCGGAGCGGATGATCAATGCCAATGATCTGGTCATATTAGTGGATCATCATAAACCTGTGCTTTCTATCGCACCTAACCTGCTGAGAAAAACCAAGCGCAATATGGTGATCGATCATCACCGGCGAGGAGAAGAGTTCACAGAGAATCCTCTGCTGGTTTACATTGAACCCTATGCATCGTCAACAGCTGAACTGATCACTGAACTGTTTGAATATGTATCGACCGATGGTGAACCGATCAATCGTATTGAAGCAACAGCGATGCTGGGCGGGATCGTCGTAGATACGAACAACTTCAGTTTGAGAACGGGATCGCGTACCTTTGATGCAGCCAGTTATCTCCAATCTGTGGGGGCCAATTCCACTATGATCCAGCGACTGCTGAAAGAAGACCCTGAAAGCTATCTAAGGCGCAGCCGGTTGATCGAAACACTTGACTATGTTATCGATGGTGTCGCGATCGCTTATGGGGCAGATGATGAAATCTATCCCTCTGTGACGGCCGCTCAGACAGCTGACACCATGTTAAGCATGTCAGGTGTTGAAGCCGCATTCGTCATTACAAGGCGGTCAGAAGAAACAGTGGGTATAAGCGCACGGAGCTTGGGTAAAATCAACGTTCAGGCCATTATGGAAAAAATGGGCGGCGGAGGTCATTTATCCAATGCCGCAACACAGATCGACGGTCAGAGCATCTCTGAAATAATAGAAGAATTAAAAGAAGTTATACATTCTCAATTAGACTAAAAAAAGAGAGGGAGTTAAAACTATGGAAGTTATTCTATTAAAAGACGTAAAAGGAACAGGGAAAAAAGGAGAAGTCAAAAACGTCTCTGACGGTTATGCCAGAAACTTTTTGATTAAAAAAGGATTTGCTGCAGAAGCCACTTCATCAGCTAAGAAAGAGCTGACGATGAAGAAAAAAGCCCAGAAGAGAGAAGAACAGGAAATTCTGGAAGAAGCTAAAAAGGAAAAAGAGATCCTTGAAGAGAACCCGATCGAAATCTATGAAAAGGCAGCAGAAGACGGGCGTCTGTTCGGGTCTGTCACTACTAAGCAGATCGCAAAAGCGATCGAGAAACAGCTGAGCGTAAAAGTGGATAAAAGAAAGATCAATCAGTCAGTTCCGATGCGTTCTTTAGGCAGCCAGAAAATGGATGTCAAACTGCACAAAGATGTGACAGCAGAAATAACGGTTAGAGTCCTAGCCAAAGACGAATAGACGAACAAATACTACAGAATTACGTGAGCTAGCATGTTTCAGGTATCCATTCCTTAGACCATGCTAGCTTTTGTCTGGATTGTTTCACGTGAAACAATCAACATTAAACGTATGTTCCCTTATATACTTTTATTTTGAGATAGGGTACAATAGAGAAACAGCGAAGGACACGAAAGGAAGTTAGACATCGAGATGGACGTTATAGGTGATCGCTTACCTCCACAGAATATAGAAGCCGAACAATCTGTCTTGGGGTCAATCTTACTTGATCCTGAAGCTATTATTCCGGCTATGGAGTATGTGGAAGCTAATGATTTTTATCGTCGTGCGCATCAGCTTATTTTTCAATCCATGATTGAATTGAACGAAAAGAATGAAGCCATTGACGTCATTACAATTGCAAATAATTTAGAATCGAAGGATCAGCTGGAAGATGTTGGCGGGACCCCTTATCTGGCAGAACTGGCTACGACGGTGCCTACAGCGGCAAACGTCGAGCATTATGCTAAAATCGTGGAAGAACGCGCCATACTGAGGAACCTGATCCAGACAGCCACAGAAATAGCTTCTCAGGGCTATCAGGAAACAGACAATATCCCCAATCTGCTTGATGAAGCAGAAAGAAGGATCCTGGAAGTTTCCGAGAAGAAAAGCAGGAGCGGCTTCGTTGACATAGAAACTGTCTTGAGAAATACGATCAACAACATCGATGATCTCTTTCAGAATGACGATGACATTACCGGTGTTTCGACGGGATATAAAATGCTCGATCAGATGACAGCCGGTCTCCATGAGGACGAACTGATCATCCTGGCCGCTCGTCCGGGTGTGGGTAAAACGGCCTTTGCCTTGAATGTGGCCCAGAATATCGGAACAAAGACGGATGAGAATGTTGCTATATTCAGTCTTGAAATGGGTGCGGAGCAGCTGGTCAACCGTATGCTCTGTGCAGAAGGAACCATCAACGCCACGCATTTGCGTACGGGTCAGCTGACTGAAGAGGAATTCACGAAACTGTTCGTGGCTATGGGCAGTTTGTCTAAAGCGAATATTTATATCGATGATACGCCGGGGATCAGAACGGCCGAGATCCGTGCCAAATGCCGTAAACTCAAGCAGGAGAAAGGGAGTATTGGTCTGATCGTGATCGACTATCTCCAGCTGATCGAAGGAACGGGTCGGGAAAGTCGTCAGCAGGAAGTTTCTGAAATATCCAGACAACTCAAAAAGTTAGCCAAAGAACTGTCTGTCCCTGTTGTTGCGTTGTCTCAGCTCTCGCGTAGTGTGGAGCAGAGACAGGATAAGCGTCCGATCCTCAGTGATTTGAGAGAATCCGGATCGATCGAGCAGGATGCCGATATCGTAGCCTTTTTATATAGAGAAGACTACTACCGCAGTGAAGATGGCGAAGAAGATGAGTCGGCAGATGAGAACGTCGTCGAAGTCATCCTGGAGAAGAACCGTTCAGGCGCACGAGGAACAGTTAAACTACTGTTCATCAAGGAGTACAATAAGTTTTCTTCCTTGTCTTACTATCCTGAAAGTGACATACCGGGTTAAACAGTTAGAGCGATATCTTTTGTATCCGCCTGTAAAAAGGGTGGGACAAAAGATATCGTTTTTTTTGTGCTGGCATATCTTTTCTTCTCCATGCGAATAATTGGTATAATAAGACTACTTTATAAGCAAAAGGAGTGAGGAGTATTGAATGAGTCAGCAGACGGCGGGGTCGATTACTACATTGATCCATCAAAAACCTTTCAGTCAGGGAAGAAAACTGAAATCTTCAAGGAAATACTCGATGATGTAAAAAGTCATTCAGCGTTCGACTTTGAAAGAGAAGAAGTGCTGCAGGAAATCAAAAAACGTGAGGCTCTCAGTACAACAGGATTCGGGAATGGCTTTGCTATCCCTCATGGAAAGTCCAGCCAGATACATACACCGATCGTGGTACTGATGAAAACAGATCAGAAGCTGGAGTGGGAAGCGCTGGACGGCCAACCTGTTTCGATCATCTTTCTGCTCATTGTACCAAAGGAAAAAGGGGAAGCGATCCATTTAAAACTATTGTCCAGACTGTCCTATCATTTAATGGATAAGAAAATTCAGGAAGCATTCAAAAATGCTGAAACGAAAGAGGATTGTGAAGCACTGTTGAATCAGCTCTTAGTATAGGAAGGTGGGAATATAATGAAGATCGTAGCAGTGACAGCCTGTGCCACAGGTGTTGCCCATACATTTATGGCTAAACGTGCCATCGAAGATGCCGCTAAAGAACGCGGACATGAGGTGAAAGTGGAAACGCAGGGAGCCACAGGGATAGAGGACGAGCTGTCCAGGAAAGATCTGCAGGAGGCGGACATTCTTATCATTGCTTCAGACGTGAAATTAGCACGGACTGAGCGCTTTGAAGGAATCAAGAAGGTCAACATACCCGTCGCCGCTGCAATCAAGAATGCGGGGAGTTTAATAAAGAAAATAGAAGAAAAATTAAAGGAAGAGTGAGGGAAAACACATGAAAAAATTTCAGCAAGCACTGATGACGGGCGTCTCTTATATGCTGCCGCTCATTGTCTTTTCAGGTATGACGATCGCTGTAACAGGTATGATTGCTCAATCCGCAAGCAGTGAAATACAGGCTGTGACGCTTTTAAATGGATTCGCCTGGACCATGATGAATATTATACCGGCTATCTTTGCTGCTTATATGGCGTATGCGATCGGAGATAAAGCCGCGCTCATTCCCGGGTTCATCGGCGGGTATATTGCAGCCCATCCGCTTGTTGAAGGCACTTCAGCCAGTGGTTTCTTGGGGGCTATATTAGCAGGATTCCTCGCCGGATACGTTGTACTGGCCTTGAGAAAACTGCCGATGCCAGAGTTTTTACAGTCGATTCATAAGACGCTGTTTATTCCTGTACTGACAGGCTGGCTGTTGTACTTTGTGATGGCCTATCCCGTAGCTATTATCGTTGGGACATTGAATGATGTTATCATAAATAATCTTATTACCTTATCCCAAGCGCCGCAGTATGCATTCCTGCTGGGTGCCATCCTAAGTGCGATGTGTGCTTTTGATATGGGAGGACCACTCAATAAAATCGCCATCACCTTCGTCTTTGCAGTCTGGAATAATCCAAGCGGCATAGGATTCATTGTCAATGCGGCAGTCTTCCCCGGGATCATGGTCCCTGCATTATCAGTCGGTATTGCGGCCCTGCTGGCTAAAGAAAAATACACTGAAGATGAAATCAAAATGGCGCCAGCTTCTATTCTATCCGGTCTGGTCGGTATTACGGAAGCAACCTTGCCCTATGCCTTCCGTGATCCGATCCGTGTCATTGGTTCGAATATGCTGGGAGCAGCAGTAGGCGGTGCGCTGATGATGGGAATGGGTATTTCAACATCCGGTGTGTCAGGCGTGTTCGGCTTACCGATGGCCAGCAATATTGTATTATTCGTGTTAGCTATACTTGTAGGCACTGCGATTTCTGTGGGAGCTCAGATTGCCTGGAAGAAACCGGCCACAGATACGCTGTCTTCTGAAGAAGACGATCTGGAATTTGAAATCACGATGTAAGTAGGTTAAACAAACACAGTAAGCCGGGCAAAAGACTTTTGAAATTTTATAAATTATGTAAATAAAAACACCGTCACATCAAGGAGTGGATTTCCTCGATGTGACGGTGTTTTCTTCTTTATCACGATTTCTATTTACTTCAGCTGATTTGTGTAATCCAGGTGTTCAAATGTTTCCGGCTTGCCGATCGCAACGATGAAACTGCCCGGTTTGATCTTTTCTTCAGGGTGGACATTAATAACTAGTTTCCCATTGGGTTCAGACTTCATGCCGATAACATTGATTTTATACTTTTTACGCAGATCCATTTCTTTCAAGCTGCGTCCGATCCAGCGATCAGGGGCAGTAAATTCGATAATGGAATTTTCTTCATCAAGGGTAATGACATCGAGGATATTATTACGCATGATGTTACGGGCCACTTTATCGCCCATTTCTTTTTCTGGACGAATGATTTCATCCGCGCCCATTTCCTGCATGATTTCCATATGCGTACGGTTCTTAGCTTTGGCCACGATCCGTTTGATACCCAGTTTCTTACAGTTCATGATCGCCAGAACGCTTGATTCCAGGTTTGAGCCTGTACCGATGACAGCCACATCGCAATTCGAGAAACCGATGCTTCTTAAAAGTTCGATATCTGTGAAATTACCCTGAACAGCTTGAATCACAAACTCTTCGACACGATTGACATCGACAAGGTTTTTATCTACAGCGATCACGTCGTAATGCTGCTCTCCCAGTTCTTTAGCAATAGTCGATCCAAATACACCCAACCCTAATACTCCAACTGTTTTAACCAAAATTAACAACTCCTAACCAATTAATATGCTGCCTGTAGCGTACTTGATATCTCGTTTTCTTCTATCTCTATTGCCTAAAGCAGTAAAGATGGTGATCGGTCCGATTCTCCCGATAAACATACAGAACATAATGACAGTCTGACTGTATCTGGAAAGTGTTGCTGTTAAATTGGCCGATAAGCCGACGGTACCAAAAGCCGAGACGGTTTCAAAAAACAGATACTGCAGTGGGATATCTTCATCGAATATCGTCATGAAGGATAAAGCAATAAAGTTAAGTAAAATAAACATGACGACGATGACCAGTGCCCGTTTGACGATATCCATTTCCAGTGTTCTGTTTTTATAGTTGATATGTGTAAATCCTTTTATTTCTGTAACAATGAGCTTGACAACTAATGCAACGGTAGAGGTTTTTGCACCGCCGGCTGTTCCGCCCGGAGACCCACCAATGAACATGAAGACCGTGAATGCCACAAGAGTGAACATGTGGAATTCAGCAAAATTCAAGGTGCTGAAACCAGCTGTCCTCAATGTCACTGCCTGAAAGAAAATAGCCTGTATTTTTGCGGAAAAGCTTAATCCGCCTAAGGATTCGGGATTATTCCATTCTGCTAGAGTAAAAATAATCATAGCAGCAAGGATCAGCATCAAGGACCACTTGATGACTAAACGCGAATGCAGGGTCAAACGACGATAGGTCCCTTTAAAATCCAGCCAGCTTCTTGCTGCTCTGAATTGTTTGAAATGGTTGGCGACATCGAACCAGACGGAGAAGCCGATACCTCCAAGAATAATTAAAACAGGGACAACGATGTTAACGACGGGCATAGCGACGAAGTTTTGGAGACTTATCGTGCCCAGGTTATCAAATCCGGCATTATTGAAGGCAGAAATCGACAGGAATATAGAATTGAAAATGCCTTTGCCCCATCCAAACAAAGGGATGAATTTGAACATGAATATGAGAGCGCCGAGCGCTTCAAAAATCGTCGTGTATTTGACGACGTTAAGTAAGAAATGCCGGAACCCTTTCATATCGTTCCGGTTCAAAGCCTGCTGTAAGGTGATTTCTTCTTTCATACTTACTTGCCGGCCAAACTGCATAATAATAGCTGAAACGATCGTGATCAGACCTAAACCGCCAAGCTTGATCAAGATAAGTGTAACGATCTGACCGAATAAATTATAAGTCTCAGCAACTGGTACGGTAGATAAGCCAGTTACAGCAACCATTGAAATGGCGCCAAAGAGATGATCAAAATAAGTGGCTTGAGACGTTTCTAATTGACTGAATGGCATAGCCAGTATCAGAGAACCCGCAAACATAGCAAAAGCAAAACTGACTATGATCTTAATGGATATGGGCCAACTGGAAAATTGGCGCAGGAATTTTTTCATCAGTAACAATCCTTCCTCATATATACTACCCTTTATTGTAACGAAACAAAACAAGAATAGCTAGATTTTACCGTGCTTTATCCATAAATACAAGCATTCTTTATTCCAATATTATAGACCTGGATCAGAGGGGCTGAAAAGGCGTTAAAGTTGTTAATAACAAGTATTCAAGGTAAAATTATGAGGTGCAGTATTTTATGCTGCAGGTCAATGGAGGGAGAAAGAATATGAACGGAACAATGATGCAGTACTTTGAATGGGACTTGCCAAATGATGGAAAACACTGGCAGCGGTTGAAAGATGATGCAGAACACCTGAAAGAGATAGGGATCACGTCTGTTTGGATTCCTCCGTGCTATAAAGGCGTGGGGCAAGAGGACGTTGGTTATGGTGTTTATGACATGTACGATTTAGGAGAGTTCGACCAGAAAGGCACGGTCCGTACGAAATATGGTACAAAAAAAGAACTGCTTGAAGCAATAGAGGCATTACATAAACAGGGGATTCATGTGTATGCTGATGTCGTACTGAACCATAAAGGCGGCGCAGACGAGACTGAAACATTTGAAGCCACACCGGTAAATGAAGATAATCGTCATGAGGCGATCGGTGAAACGCGTGAAATCGAGGCATGGACGTATTTCAATTTCCCGGGAAGGAATGGAGAGTATTCAGACTTTGAATGGCACTGGTATCATTTTTCGGGCGTTTCTGATGATGAGAAGACCGGTGATCATGGTATTTTCCGTATCGAAGGAGAAGACAAAGGCTGGGCCCCTGACGAGAATGTATCGACGGAGTTCGGCAACTTCGATTACCTGATGTTTGCGGACATCGATTACAGCCATCCGGAAGTGGTTGAAGAAACCAAGAAATGGATCCACTGGTTTATCGAAGAAACGAATATCGACGGCATTCGGCTCGATGCAGTGAAACACATCGACAGTGCCTTCATGAAAGACTTGATTGAAGATGTCAGGGAAACCTACGATGACGATTTCTTTTTTGTAGCTGAATACTGGCATCAGCGCTATAAATTCCTGGAAGATTATCTGGAAGAACATGAGTATGCCCTGTCCATGATGGATGTCCGGTTCCACTATGCACTGCATGAAGCAAGCAAGCAGCATAATGAGTTCGATCTTAGACGTCTGATCGATGGAACGCTTTATAAATCAAACGCTGAACAGGCGGTCACCTTTGTTGAAAACCACGATTCGCAGCCGGGACAGTCTCTGGAATCGTATGTCGAACCCTGGTTCAAACCGCTGGCATATGGCTTTATTCTGTTAAGTTCTTACGGGTATCCGTGTGTGTTCTACAGTGACTACTATGGATACAGCGGCGATATAGAATATGACGGCTGCCGGAAAGAAATCGATATCCTGCTCCATGCACGCGAAGAGTATGCGTATGGCGAGCAGAGCAATTATCTGGATCATGATAATTGTATCGGCTTTACCCGGACAGGGGATGATGAGCATCCGGAAGGGTGTGCGGTCATCATGTCTAACGGTGATGAAGGATTTAAAGAAATGTACGTGGGAGATCTCCATGCGGGGGATGTCTACATCGATTTACTGAAAAATCGGGATGAAGAAATAACGATCGACGATGAAGGGAAAGCAACGTTCCTGGTCAATGCAGAATCCCTTTCTGTATGGGTCAGAAAACCGGAATAAAGGAGAAAAGCGACTCGGATCTTGTGATCCGAGTCGCTTTTTTTCAAAATCAATAGAGTAACAGCAGCAGAGGTGACTGAACGTGTCGCAATATCGCAATTAGAACACCATTCTGGGAAAAAGTTGCTAAAACATGTCACAAAACCGTTATTAGAACACCTTTCTGAGGGGAAATCGCTAAAAACATGTTGCAATATCGCAATTAGAACACCTTTCTGAGAGAAAATCACTAAAAACATGTTGCAATATCGCAATTAGCACACCTTTCTGAGGGAAAATCACTAAAAACATGTCGCAAAACCGTTATTAGAACAAGTTCCTGAGAAGAAATCACCAGAACATGTCTTAATACCGCTAGCCGACGACTTTTCCCGTTACATTATCGAAGGTTTCTTATTTAAACACAGAAAAAAGGCTGGGCTCAATAGAGTCCAGCCTTTTCCTATGGTATTATTCGTTAGGGTTTACCTTCAATGAAGCATCTTCTTTACCTTCAGCTTCAGATTTGTTGATATCAAAATCGTCATCATCTGACAGGTAATTATCGTGGAGGGCTTCATCCACTTTGTCTTTCGGAATAGCCTGATCATGTTCAGGTTCAAGAGGCGTATCTTTGACATCGCCTAATTTATCATCGGTATACATCGTCTGGCCTGCAGAAGCGGCATCGGATGCAGGCGTTGTCGTTCCTTGTCTTTCGGCTTCACTTAAAGCCAGATCTCTTTCGATTTCTTCAATAGTCTGGTTCAATTTCGCCTGTTTGGCATCAAGTTTAGCCTGTTCTGATTCCAGCTCTTTTTCAGCTTCCATGTAAGACGTTTTAAAGTCATCCACGAGTTCGTGAGCTTTTTCTTCTCCAGAGTCTTTTAATTTCAGAGCCTCGTCTTTCAGGTCTTCTCTAAAGGCTTTACCGTTTTTAGGGGCAAACATTAGAGCGGCGAAGGCTGATGCGGCACTCATGAGTACGGCTTTTGTTAAACTTACTTTGGGCATGATTCAGTCATCCTTTCAAGATAATGTGGTTTATAGTGTTTGTGTCGAGTCGTTCTGATGACGCTGTTTCTGTTTTTCGACTGTCCCTTTGAACGCACGTTTGAAGGTCTTGGCTAAACGGGGTCCGTCTGTCTTCAGTTCCGTATAGGTGTTTTGTGCGATACCCTTGGAATAATCAGCGCTGTGTTCTTTCAGGTAAGTCAGCGAGTGAGACAAACTAGACGCAGTATCCGACAGTTCGTTCATTCTTTCCATATTGGTCTGCGCCACCTCTTTGGTGCTGTCAACACGGGTCATGATCAGATCCACTTTCTTCTGCATCACATCCGCTTCGTTAGTAAAATGTTCAACCTGGTCTTGTACGTTGGTTTGTGTCCGTTCAATATTGTTCAGGGTCGGCTTCATTTTCTTCATGGCATAAATACCTATGGCGATGAGGAGAACAAGCGATACACCAACAATAATGAGCGAAATAAGATAACCGGCTTCCATTGTGTGCCTCCTTTACTGATCAGTTTCATTATTTTTACATCTATAGTATTAGAATACCATGAAGTAAATAGAACACCAACTGAAACGCTAGCGAAAAGATATTGCTTGAAAGAGCTTTAATTGTTAGAATAGTAGCAACACAATAGGATTTTTGTGCGTTGTCAAGTGAAACGAAAAAGCGGAGTGGATGAGCAGCAGCAAAATAAGCAGAAAAGGGTGCTGCTTAGCCTGTTCAGATAAAAATCAGTCGCTTTAAAAAGGAGAAAAAAATGAGTAATGAACGTAAGGGGTTCGGTGATCAGAAAAGAGAGCAAAAAAGCGATACAGTGGAATTGATGTTAAGTGCTGTCACAGATGGCGAAATCATTCCCATTGAGGAAGTGCAGGACGATTTATTTTCCCAGAAAATGATCGGTGACGGTTACGCGATCAAGCCTTCTTCTGAAATAGTTTATGCGCCTGTTTCCGGCAAACTGATCGAAGTTGCAGATGCAAAGCATGCCTATTATATAGAAACAGATGGAGGACTGAAAGTCTTGATACACATCGGTATCGATACCCTGTTGATGAACGGCGAAGGGTTTCAGACCTCTTTAAGGAAGAACGACCGCGTGGAAAAAGGAGCTCAGCTGGCCACGTTCGATCAGAAATTGATCAGCGAAAAAGGCTTTAATACCGTAATACCTGTCATCGTTCTGGAACATGACTCTGTATTGTCGCTGGAAACTTTACCTGAAAAGAAAGCCATAGCCAGAGAAACAGATGCCTTGAAGATCACCTTGACCCGCTGAAACTCGGCCGGTCGATGAAGTAAAATTGAACACATCTTATAGGTAGGGTATAATCAAAGTGAAATGCATCACAGTTTTCAGTTTTTTAAAACAGTTCTGAGGAGGAACATCTTTGAAAAAGATACTAGTTGTCGACGACGAAAAGCCGATTTCCGATATTGTTAAATTTAATTTAGAAAAAGAAGGATTTGAAGTGGTCACTGCCTTTGATGGGGAAGAAGCCCTTCAAAAGGTCGAAGAAGAGAATCCGGACTTGATCGTCCTGGATCTTATGCTGCCTAAAATGGATGGACTGGAAGTCTGCCGTGAGGTCCGAAAAACGAAGGATATCCCGATCATTATGGTCACAGCCAAAGACCAGGAGATCGATAAGGTACTGGGATTGGAGCTTGGAGCAGACGATTACGTCACGAAGCCTTTCTCTAACCGTGAACTGGTGGCGCGAGTGAAAGCCAATGTCAGAAGACAGGCTTCTCTGCAGAGTACAGAAGCGGCCAAAGAAGAGAGCAATGATATCGAAGTGGGTGACTTGACCGTTCATCCCGATGCCTATATCGTGTCCAAACGCGGCGAGTCCATCGAACTGACCCACCGGGAGTTTGAACTGCTGCATTATCTGGCCAGACATATCGGTCAAGTCATGACACGGGAGCACCTGCTTGAAACGGTCTGGGGTTATGACTATTTTGGAGATGTCCGTACGGTAGATGTCACGGTCAGACGTCTGCGTGAGAAAATCGAAGACAATCCAAGTCATCCAACTTTCCTCGTCACACGCCGAGGTGTAGGTTATTATCTGAGAAGTCCTGAACAACAGGAGAAGTAGTGATTTATGAAAAAAAAGATTCGCATTTATCAGTCGATCAACACTAAAATCGTATTCGTGATCGTCCTATTACTTGTATTCGCCCTGCAGCTTATCGGGGCGAATTTTATTACCCAAATTGAGCGTCAGCTGATCGCCAATTTTCAGGAAGACCGTCAAGTACAGATGAATTTTCTGGAAAGTACGATCCTTCCCGCGCTGGAACGTGAAGAAAGCGGGGAAGAAGGCGAAGTAAATCCGGAACAGGAGATCAGCAATCTGCTCACTGAGTTTTCAGGCAGCGGCATTACCGATCTTCAAGTCGTGAATTCGGAACTTATTCTCATGGGGACCAGTGATACGACCCAGCAGAACATTGTCGGACAATTATCCGATGACGTCGATCTGAGACAGGCCCAGATAACTGAAAATTCCATCACCAGACAAGTGATCGATCCGGTCACTCAGAACAGAAGATGGAAAATCGTCGAACCTGTTTTTTCAGCGGGGGAAGAGTCTCAGTTTTTAGGGGCTATTTTAATGGAAAGCAATATTGAATCCGTTTATGATCAGATCTCTCAAATCACCGGCATCTTTCTGCAGTCCAGTGCGGTGGCCATCATCTTGTCCCTCGTCCTGGCCAACATGGTCTCCCGGGCACTCACAAAACCGATCAAGGAAATGCAGATCCAGACCCGTCAGATCGCTGAAGGAGATTATTCAGGTACGCTGAAAGTTTACGGCGAAGACGAACTGGGTCAGCTTGCCAGTCTGATCAATGACTTGTCCGATGATGTTGCCGAGGCGCAGGAATCCATCGATGCCGAGCGCAGACGTCTGGACAGCGTCCTGACCCATATGACGGATGGCGTTGTGGCGACAGACAGGCGCGGCAAGATCATGATCATCAATGAGATGGCCCAGTCCATGCTGGATAAGAACCAGGAGGAAGCCATCGGACGCAATCTGCTGTCCATCCTGGACGTAGAAGAAGATGTCACTCTGCGCCGTATCCTGGAAAATCAGGACGATATGCTGGTGAACAGCAAACAGAACGGTATCCCGATCATCCTGCGCGCCTCTTTTTCTCTGATCCAGAGAGAGTCGGGCTTTATCAGTGGGATCGTCTGTGTGCTCCATGACGTCACGGAACAGGAACGGATAGAAGAAGAGCGTAAGCAATTCGTTTCCAACGTCTCTCACGAACTGCGCACACCATTGACGAGCATGCGCAGCTATATCGAAGCACTGGCGGATGGGGCCTGGCAGGATCCCGATCTGGCACCGCGCTTTTTAGAAGTCACACAGAACGAAACAGACCGTATGATCCGCATGATCCAGGATCTGCTTCACTTATCCCGTATCGATTCGGGTAAAAGTGTGCTGAATCTTGAGATCGTCGATATGACCGAAATGCTCGAACATGTGCTTAACCGGTTCGACATGGTGATTCATTCGGCCGAGTATGAAGGCAAGAACTATCAGATCAGAAAAGATATCCTCCAGGAGTCCGTGTTTGTTGAAGTGGATCCGGACAGAATGATCCAGGTCCTGGATAATATCATGAACAATGCGATCAAGTATTCACCGGACGGCGGAACCATCACAGGAAAAATGGAAAAAAGATACGACACGGTGCTCATCAGTATCCGTGATGAAGGGATGGGTATCCCTAAAGCCGATCTCAATAAGATATTCTCCCGTTTCTATCGTGTGGATCGGGCCCGGTCACGCGCCATGGGAGGCAGCGGTCTAGGACTGGCTATTTCCAAGGAGGTCGTGGAACAGCACGGCGGCCGCATCTGGGCAGAAAGTACGGAAGGCAAAGGGACGACCTTTTATCTCTCCCTTCCTTATGTCCCTTATGAAGAGGAGGAATGGGAATGATTTGGTCTAAAATCAGACAATTGCTCTTGATCGCCCTGATCGGTTTGAGCTTGTTCTTGAGTTTTCAGATCTGGACGACCGGTGTGCAGCTGCGCGAACCTTCTTCCGGAGGCGGCAGTACCGTTCCCGCTTCACTGGTCGACCGTTCGCTGGTGGAAGTTTTTTCTCCCAAGAAAATCATCTGGCACCGTAATGAACTGGACAGAAAACTCGATATCAATACATTTTATACAGTAGACTGGTTTGAAGAATATTTATCGGAAACCACCTTTGGCGAAGTACAGTCGCCGCAGCGCTTGAGTTTCTCTGCTTATCAGGAGTACCTAAACGAGGAAAGCTGGATCGAATTTATTTTCGATGCGCCGGTACCCTTTGGGATCTTTGAGAATGGCTTCAGTGATTTGCCGACAGATTACGAGAACCGTACCTTTACACATGTCTTGATGAATAAGGAAAACCCTGAACTTGCCGGTTTCTACGATTCACATAATGAATTTCTTTATCAGATCGATGGGACTGAGTATACAGAAGAGATACTCGACGAGCTCCTCTATTCCCAGGATAATATCATGACCGATGTTGAAGCGTTTCAAGTCAATGAGCGATTCATTTATCTGCCTGTAGAAGAACAGGAAGTGGAGTACCGTGACTATCTGGTCGAGCGTCTGCCGAATAACCTGTTCGTGCTTCAGTTCTTTTCCGATACGTCGGATATCGATGCGAGACGTACGGGCAATACGACGCGCTATATCGATCTGACTACTGAATTGAGAATAAATGATTCGACAAATACCCTAATGTATCTGAGACAGCGTTCAGATATGGGACAGATGACGTTCAGCGAACGCCTTCTAAGCAGCTATCAGACGCTGACGCAGATCGAGAACTGGACAGAACACGTGCATTATCAGGGATATGTCCCTGAGACCCAGGAAGTCACGTACCAGCGTTATATCCAGGGCTATCCTATCTACAGCTATCAGCAGTATGAGTCGATGATCGAGGTGACCGTCGTTGAGAGTGGTCTGACAAGCCTTGAGGTTCCTATCCGAGTCGTTCAGACCCCCCTGACCTTGACGGGTGAACGAACGAAGACCTTGCCAAGCGGCACAGAAATTATGGCACAGCTTGAAGAGGCAGGCACTATGGAAAATATCGAAGATATCCGCATTGGCTTGACATGGACAGAGAGTGAAGAAGATGAACGGGTCGTGCACTTTGAACCCGACTGGTATGTAGAAACTCAGGATAACTGGATAGAAGTCAGCCGATTCATTGAGTCACAGGAGGCATCACTAAATGGATTTTAAAAAAATTGAAAACATTTTTCTGATCACCTTTCTGCTGCTGAATATTTATCTTCTTGTCAGTTACTTCAATCGGAATGATATCCAGCAGGCAACGAGTGCCCCCGGTCAAGTCAATCTGATACGTGAGATGGAGCAGATCGGTATCGAACTGCCCACCCTTCAGGAAGAAGAACGGGAAGTCTATTATGTTCAGGCAGACAGCAATCAGCTGCTGGAAGAGAATGTCGATCAGCTGGAAAATCAGGCGGGTTCTGTCGCGGCGGACGGGTCTCTCTACACAAGTATTCTATCTGATCCGATCGAGATCGAAGGCAATCCTGACGATGGCTTTACCGAAGCAGACTTTGCTAGACTAAACGAGTTTATTTTAAGTGATTCGGTTTTATTTGGGGATGAATATACTTACTTGAGGTATGACCGCAGTCAAAATCGCTTTGTCTATGCCCAGGTAGTGGAAGGGATCCCCGTGGCAGATGGGACATCCGAAATCTCGCTCTTTTACGGCAGTGACGGAAACATCATCTCTTACCAGCAGACCTATGCCGGACCGATGATACCACAAGGGACCACGCAGGCGATCATTACAGATAGACAGGCCATTGAGGTCCTTTTTCAGAACAATGAAATCAGCTCCAACTCAGTCGTCGGACAGCCGATCCTGTCTTACTACCGGACCCTGCATCTGGAAGACTTAAGTATGTACGGCCCGGTCTGGTATGTCCCGGTCAGAAATACCGGCGGCGAACGAATCCTTCGCGTGGATGCTCTGGAACGCACGATCATTACAGAGCCGGCCGCACCGCTTGTACCTGAAGAACCGGAAGAGCCTGAAGAGTCAGAAGATTCTGAAGAACCGGAGGAAGAGGCAACAGAAGAGCCAGAGGAAGACGTAGAAGCAATGCTTGAGATAGATGTAGAAATCAGTAGTGATGAATCAGAGGAATAATAGAAGGAAAGGACCTGAAAAAGTGGTCTTGCTTGTAGGTGATGACTTGTTGTAAGATAGACAATGAGTATTCGCAGAGAGAGGAATCATTGTCATGATGCAAACAGAACAGTCCGGCTTGCGCATCAGCGTGTTAGCTAGTGGAAGTACCGGAAACATCACATATATCGAAACCGATCAGACAAAAGTATTGGTGGACTGCGGATTCAGCGGCAAGAAAGCAGTCGAATTGATGACGAAGATAGGGCGCCGTCCGGAAGACCTGGATGCCATCTTAGTCACGCATGAACATACGGACCACATCAAAGGCGTGGGGATCCTCGCCCGAAAATATGACTTGGACATCTATGCCAACGAAAAAACCTGGCAGGCGATGGAACCCAAGCTCGGTAAACTGAAGATCGAACAGAAGCATCATTTTTCAAAAGAGAAAACCTTGACGCTGGGGGATATCGACATTTCCAGTTTCGGCGTGTCTCATGATGCGATCGATCCTCAGTTTTACACTTTCCAGAAAAATGATAAGCGTTTCGTCATGCTGACAGATACAGGCTACGTGAGCGACCGTATGCGCGGTCTGGTGAAAGACGCCGATGCTTATTTATTCGAAAGCAATCACGATCTGAGCATGCTGCGTATGGGGAAATATCCCTGGTCACTGAAGCAGCGTATCATCGGCGACAAAGGCCATTTATCCAACGAAGATGGGGCACTGGCCCTGGCGGAAATTATTGGAGACAATACCAAACGTGTGTATCTGGGCCATTTGAGCAAGGAAAACAACATCAAGGAAGTCGCTCATCAGACGGTGGAAGACATCCTTTTGAGAAAAGACACCGGAGTCAACGAACGGTTCCAGCTCTATGACACAGATCCGGCAGAACCTTGTCCGCTGTTTATTCTGTAACATCCATAAAGCTTTCTTCATCTTTAACGTATGAGTTAGAGATGAGGAAGGCTTTTTTTATGTCTGGAAATTCATTTGCATCAACTCGCTGGATAGATCAACTGGAGTTTAGAAAAGGTAGAATTCGTTCCAGCAACTCCTTGAGTAAAAGTGACTCAGTTCATAGAAGTTCAACCTTCTTCTATGAACTCGGTCGTTAACATGATGGGGAGTTATCAAAAGAGGGCTGTTCTTTTGATAACTTTTTACCGATTGGCCGCTGAGTTACTAAAAGACAGGGGCTGTTTTGATAACTCAGCAGATATTAACAGTAGAGTTACTTAAAGAAGGCGGTTCTTCTAGTAACTCGGGCGCCATTTTGACTAGGGGTTACCAAAAGATGACGGATCTTCTATCAACCTGATAGATTAAAAAGGAAGAGTTAATAAAAGCAAAAACACTTTCATTCACTCACTTACTAGTGAATGAAGGAGACAGTTATTAGAAAGACCTGATTCACCTTTATGTATCGAAGAGATGGATCAAGTCGTCTTGATAGTATTTTTAACACGAAATAGTCTAATTTTCTTCAAAAAGCTTAATAATACGGAAAAAAAGTTGATTATGATAGAATTGTATCATGATATAATTGAAAAATAGACATAAAAATGTCATGGTTGACCGTTAATATAGATAATGTAAATATGTTTACTGGAGGAATCGATAAATGAAAAATAATATATATAAAACATTATTGGCGTTAAGCTTATCAGGCGCACTACTCGCAGGGTGTGATGTCACGGATCCGCAAACCGAACCCGAAACAGAGGATGAAGAAATTGTAGAAGATACACCTGTGACAGAAGAAGGAGATGTCCAAATATCTGAAGTCAGAGTAGACGTGACCTCAGACATAACAGACGCTGTGCAGGAAGTAGATGAAGCCGTTGTTTCCATTATAAACATGCAGCATGTGGGACAGAATCCATATGGCTGGTATGAAGGGTCTCAAGATGCAGATGCAGAGGGAGAAGACCTGCAGCAGGTTGGGACAGGTAGTGGAGCTGTTTATAAAGTGGATGGCGATACGGCCTACATCTTTACGAACAATCACGTTGTCGATGGTTCAGACGCCATAGAAGTCCTGTTTAAAGATGGTTCGCGCGTTGAAGCATCTATAGTCGGGGCAGACTTATGGACTGATCTGGCTGTATTGGCAATCGACTCAGAATCAGTATCGGCGACAGCAGAATTTGGCGATTCAGAAAACCTGACCGTGGGTGAACCGGCTATTGCGATCGGCTCGCCGCTGGGGACAAATTTTGCTTCTTCCGTAACCTCAGGGATCATCTCCGCTACCGGCCGAACAGTGCCCGTAGATACGAACATGGATGGAGAAAACGATTGGGAAATGACTGCCATTCAGACTGATGCAGCCATCAATCCGGGGAATTCCGGTGGACCGCTCGTCAATATCGCGGGTCAGGTCGTGGGGATCAATTCCATGAAAATCTCATCTTCAACCATTGAAGGGATGGGCTTTGCTATTCCAAGTAATGATGCACTGGATATCATCAATCAGCTGGAACAGGACGGTGAGGTAATCAGACCAGTCATAGGCGTGGCCATGGTCGATTTATCCATGGTGTCACCACAGCAGCAGAAAGCGATACTAAATCTGCCGGAGGATGTCACAGGCGGTGTAGTGATTGCAGAAGTACAGCCAAACAGTTCGGCCGATGAAGCGGGTCTTGAATCGAATGACGTGATCGTGTCATTCAACGGTGAAGAAGTAGCGAATGGCATCGAATTGAGACAGGAAATCTATGATACCGAGATCGGGGATGAAGTGGAAATCGAATTCTACCGTGACGGAGAGCTGCAGTCAGTCACACTAACCCTGCAAAGTACTGAAGAACAGAATATATAAGCCGTTCAATCAAACGCACAGTCTTTTTCACAGACTGTGCGTTTTTATTTGGGGAAAAAAGAAGAACTGTTCCGTTCGGGTGTGCATAACTTTATATAGAAACCATTTATACCGGGGATTTCTTCAAATAAGTTATACACAACCTACAAACGAGTTGTGTATAACTTTATTTATAGAAGTTGGACTGATAGATTTAACCCTTTAGGTAAAGGGCTTTTGTGCAGGTTGCCTATAAAAGTAATCCCCAATAAAAGTGTGCATAACTTTCTGAATAAACGAACTGGATCTTGACGGAGCTTCAAGCTTTCATAAGCAGAAACGGGAACAAAGCCTGTGGATATGTGCATAACTTTGTGGATAACTGTGGAAAATTTGGGTATAAAAAAAGAGATTTCCTGTTAAACCAACAGAAAATCCCTGTGGAGAGTGTGATTAACTTATAGTGCTTTACCGGTTTTCTTCACTTTGACATTGCCTTCGATCGCTCGAGAATATGGGCAAACTTCGTGTGCCTGCTCAACTAATTCTTCTGCTTCTGCTTGGGTAACGCCTTCGATTTCCACATATAGCTCGACGCTTAAACCGAATCCTTTTAATCGTTTCTCGATACTGACTTTAGCTGTGACCGCTGATGTTGTTTTCTTTTTCGCTTTCTTTGCGGACAACTGCAGTGCGCTGTCGAAACAGGCGGCATATCCTGCAGAAAACAGTTGTTCCGGATTGGTCGCCCCTTTGACATCCTTCCCGCCTAATCCCTTAGGCGTAGCCAGATCGACTTCCAGATTACCATCTGATGATTTAACATGTCCCTGACGTCCACCGCGGGCTGTGGATTCTGTTGTATAGAGTGCAAGTCCCATAAAAACACCTCTTCCTTTTAATTTACTACAATTAAATTGTACACAATTTAATTGTTTTTGTCAAAATGTAGGAACTTTTGATATTCCTTGCTATAATAAGAAAAAAGAGGAGTGAACGAACGTGTCGAAAAATATATTAAAATTAAGTAATCAAGTGTGTTTTCCATTATACGCAGCAACACGGCAGATCACTAAGCTCTACCGGCCGATGCTTGAAAAGCTGGAAGTGACCTATCCGCAATACCTGGTCCTGCTGGTCTTGTTCGAAGATGTATCTGTCACAGTCAAAGAACTGGGTGAACGCTTATATCTGGATTCAGGGACCCTGACCCCGATGCTGAAACGCATGGAAGAGCACGGGTTAGTGGAACGTAAGCGATCCAGCAAAGATGAACGCGTCGTGGAAGTCAGCCTGACAGAAAAAGGCCGCAGCATCGAAAAGAAGGCAGAAGAGATACCGAATAGATTTTCCAAAGAGATACACCTGGAACAAGACGAATTTGATGAGCTGAAACGTCTGCTGACCAAAATACTCGATCAAGTTTAAATAGAAGGAGCCAGTAATGGATATCACAATATTGTCAGTCGGAAAGTTGAAAGAAAAGTACCTGAAAAAAGGCATCGATGAATACACCAAGCGTTTAGGCGCCTACACAAAAATCAAAGTCATCGAAGTGCCGGATGAAAAAGCCCCCGAAAACCTAAGTGAAGCCGAGATGGAACAGGTGAAGGGAAAAGAAGGCGAGCGTCTACTGGCAAAAATTCCTGACCAGGCCTACGTCTTCACCTTGGCTATCCAGTCCAAAGAACGCACCTCAGAATCCTTCGCTAAAGAAATCGAACAGCTCATGATCCACGGCAAAAGCAAACTCGTCTTTGTCATCGGCGGCTCATTAGGATTGAGCCAGGCGGTCATGGACCGAAGCGACACCACCATCTCCTTCGGAAAAATGACCTACCCCCATCAATTGATGAGACTGATTTTAGTCGAACAGATCTATCGAGCATTTCGGATCATGCGGAATGAACCGTACCATAAATGAATGAGGTTTTTTTGTAAATTTAATAGCACAATCTGATGTGGTTGCGCTGAATGATCTTAGAAGAAAACCCCAGGTATGTGTTCAGGGTCTCGAACAAGCTGTGTAATCGAGTAATAAGTAAAAATAATTTGAAATATTTTTTTGATTGAAATTGATAGATTCATTGTGACGTTGAGAGATGCCTAAACCCTACTCATCCAAAAAAGAGCATTTTATTTTTCAGGAGCTAATAATCCTCGACTTTCCTCTGTGTATCGATAAATTATAGGTAATAGGAAGGGTATAATTGTGTTACAATTAGTTTGTTAGGTCACAGATTTTTAGTTGGGTCCTTTAATTTTAGAGTTAAAGTGGGAAAAAACCTACAGTCAAATAACACTAAGTTACATATAAGTTGCTAAGCTTTACATTATAAAGGAATAAAACAATAAAAATTTAAGGAGTGATTATAGTGGCATTTTTGAATGATTTTAAAGTCATGACCAATTCTGTTACAAAGTCGGCTACAAATTTAATGAATTCTGTCTCTACAGAAGTAAAGGAACAGGAAAATAAGGCTCGCATAAACAGAGAGAGGGGGGTTATAGACACTGAAATTGATGCTGCCTATACCCAAATAGGACGCAAGTATGTGGAATACTACATTCAAAATCAAGAGTCTACGGGCCTAGATGTGTTTGATTTACTAAAAATGCTTAAGCCTAAACTTGCTCGTAAGGAAGAGTTAGATGCTGAGTTTATAGAAATCGAGAAGCGATTAAAGGACGTAGCTCTTTTACAGGAAAAAAATAAACTAGAATCAGAATTTACGGTAGAAAAAGAGAAATTTGATCGTGCATTAGCAATGGATGTTATTACACAAGAAGAGTATGACCAAAAGATTAAACAATATAGAAAACGCATTGAGTTATTTGACGAGATTAAAAATATTGAACAGCAATTTGATTTTGGGATCATTACAGCAGAAGAAAAGGAAATAAAAATTAATAGCCTATTAAATGATTAATATTTTTTTACAAAAACCAAATCCAACAGCATATAAAAATTTGTTGGCTCTTTTGTTTTAATGGTCTCTATTGAACTAAATACTTAAATTAAGAGGGAATCTTAATAGCTGATACGGTAACCGTAACAATTCAATAGCGATTAAAAACCGCAGTAACTAATGATGCAAAATGAACCGTATTATAAGTAAGTAATCATTATTGATAATAAAAAAGCCTATTGGCAACAACCAATAGGCTTGCATTTACACTTTTTGAAACATTATTTTCTGCGCTTGACTTCAATGCGGTAGCCATCAGGGTCAGTCACAAAGAAATAGCTGGGTGTGCCGCCTGAAAGTCCTTTTAACTCGCCTGTCTTATAGGCAGAAGCTTTACATGTCTCATGCATTTCTTCTAAGTCATCGACAGTCAAGCCTAAATGACTGAAGCCATTTCCTACCTCATATGGCTCGGCATCGTAATTGTAAGTGAGTTCGATCTGTACAGATGAACCGGGCGAATTCAGATAAATCAAATCAAACTTATTTTCTGGAAATTCTCTTCGGCTCGCTACTTCAAAATCAAATAGATTTGTATAGAAGTCTAATGTCGCATCGATATCTCTCATACGTAGGCAAATCTCAACAAGTTCTTGGTTCATATTATCATCCTCCAATAATTTCTTATATACATTCTAGCATGAATCGATCATATAGGCATTTATTCGACTCATGTTGTCTGCTATATTGCTTTTTAGTACATCGATAATTCATAGTTCTCCTTTTAAAATCTAGAAACTTCCTAATGGCAGGATAAATTAAAAACTACGGTATCACCTGTTAATTGATGAAAGAAAGAATCCTATCCTGATTTTGTTAAGCTGTCGAAAGCAACTATATCAGAATAGGATTCTTCATGTTTAACCTATACAAAAACTAGGTAAAATTCAATTCAAATATTATGGACTCGCATACAGGTGGATGCTTATCGAGTGATTACAGTTTCATCTAAGTTAACGAAATAATCGATACCTTTGGTTTCATTGAATTGACCAGTTACAATCATTTAATCATGTGGTCAGTGATAAAGCTCGCTTTATGCACAATGATACCTAGTTAATCATTGATGTTAACTTACATATTATTTTTCGTGGAGGGTAAATAAAATCTTGCCCTCCTTTTCCTTAACTCTTCTCCAGTCTCGTTTCTTTACATAGTAAGAAAATTATTATTCTGTGTCTTCCTATTTAGGGATCCAATTTTTTTTCCAATTCGATAAGGATTCCATTTATTAACTGCTTCAGTTGGTTCTTTCTTCAGATCACTAATAACTGTATTACGGTGAATGCCGAGCAATCGACTGATTTTTACATTCGAAAATCCTTTCTTATTGTAATGATACATTTTTGCAATTCGGTTTACTTTTTCAATCTCTACCTTCTTTTTCTCCATCCAGTCAATAAATTAGCGTTTCTAGTTTATCAAAATCAAATGGAACGAAATAATAGGATAAAAGTACACATACTTATTTAGCAACCATAGCAAACTGCATAAATTTATTCATTATATCCATTTTATAAGGTGAGATGATAAGAGGATGCTTGTATAACAGTTGTTTTATTTTGGTTAAAGTGACAATATATTGAACAAAACCACAAGTGAATCTCAAAATGCAATATAGAAGAAGTGATGATTGGGTAATCGAATTAATCGCATAATATCAAAGGGTTAAGAAAGACGAAGCATTTATTAAAGTTTCTGCTGGTATACCTTATACTCTCAAAAAAAGTGGAATTCAAAGTGATCCATCACAATAGTGTACAAAGGCAGTGACAAAAACAGGAATGAAAACGTCTTCTTATAGGGTTGTTTTGTTTTTGATTAAATGTATAATAATATTCATGGGGGGAAGGGTAGATGTATATTGATGAAAGGAGTAATAAACTCTTTGAGGAAATCATTCGAAATCCGGATATCACAAACAAAAAACTCCAGGAAAAATTCGGGTTGACACGAAGGCAAGTGGATTATAGTTTCAGTAAGATCAATGATTGGTTGGGGAAAAAAGGTGAACCTTTGATTCAAAAGGTTCAAGGTCACTACAGGCTACCTGCTGATTTGTCTCTGATTAACAACTTTTCCAAGGGAGACAAAGATATTTCTTTGTATATTCCTTCTAAAGAAGAACGAGTTTACTTAATTATATTGATGATTCTTACGCGGGATGAAGAAATTTCACTCCCTGGTCTGGCGGATAAGCTGGAGGTAAGTAAGAATACAATTTTAAATGACTTGAATCTTATTAAGGAAATCATTGAAGATATGGATGTGACGTTTGAGTACACACGTGAAACGGGCTATCATTTTATAGGCGAGGAATGGAACAAGCGTGTTTTGATCATTAAATCCATTCACAATATCATAAGAAGTCACGGAGGGGAAAGTCTCCTTCAGGAATTCATGGATATCAGTGACGAAGTAGTGAAGATCATTCATAATAAGATTCTGGAAATTGAAGAAAAATTAAACTTGAAATTCACAGACATCGACTTGAGTATTCTTCCTTATTCGCTGCAGGGAATCCTGAAAAGAATCAAAAAACAAAAACTGATCCATCAAAACTTTTCAATTGAATACCGTGAGTTATCCGATACCCGTGAGTTTGAAGCTGTCAGTATTTTCCTGGAAGATTCTTTCAAAGATGTACCACGGAGTGAAAAGATGTATTTGACCTTGCAGCTTTTGACTTCAAAAGCATTAAATGCTGGTACTTTGACAGGTGAGGAACTACCGAGATTAAAGCAAGCCTTAGAAGAGATGCTGACTGCTTTTGAAAACAAGGCAATGATTAACCTTTACGAAAAGGATTTGCTGCTTGAAAAGTTATTTGTTCATTTTAAGCCAGCCTACTATCGAATCAAATACAATCTTACGACTAATTATGAAGCGCTTGAAAAATTTAATGAAGAATTTTCAACGATTCATTATTTTGTTCTGCAGTCCCTTGAACCACTGGAAGATTTCTTAAAGTGTCTGATACCGGAAGAGGAAATGATTTTCATTACATTGTTCATCTCAAGCCATATTGTCAATCATAACGAACACAATAATTTGAATTCTAAAGTGAAAGCGGTTGTTGTGTGTCCGAATGGTTTGACTGTCTCAAAACTGATGGAGAAAAGTCTCATCTCGCTTTTTCCCGAAATGTTTTTCTATACGGCAATGTCGATTCGGGAATTTTATCAATTCAGTGAAGAGTATGATATTATCTTCTCTGCTACCCCACTTCAAACAGATAAACCTTTATTATTAGTGAACCAAGTAATGGATGAAGATGAGAAGAAGAAATTGAGGCAGAGATTGATTCAAATGGAGTTGTTAGGAGCTGATAGTCGTAATCAATTTACGGACATTTTGAACACCATTAAGAAGCACTCGAAAATCCTGGATGAAGAAAATTTAATTAAGGATTTGCAAACCATTCTGAATGCGCCTGTGGAAAGTACCCATCTCAATCCGAAACGTTCTGTGGATACTTTGCAAAAAGATCTTGACAGATTACTCACTAGCGAAACAATCCAACAAGTGGATGAGGCGGACGATTGGCAAACAGCCTTGGAACTCGCAGCGCAACCCTTGTTAAAGAATGGATCTATAGATCAAGGATACATTGAAGCTATAAAGGAAGACTTTCCCCAAGTAAAAGACTACATTGTCCTGAGTAATAACATAGCGATTCCACATGCTGAGATTGAAAGAGGTTCAAATAAATTGGGGATGAGCTTGTTGCATATCCGACAAGGCATCACAAACTGGGATGGCAGCAAACTTAAATTCATAGTCGTTCTTTCTGCGGTTGATAAGCACCAGCACTTGGCTGCATTGCTTCAACTCAGTGAATTATCCGAGGACAAAGAGGTAATGGAAAGTTTACAAAACTGTAGCACTCCCACAGAAGTTCATCAGTGCATCAGTCGTTTTTTAGATAATAAAGTGTTACGGAGTCTATCTCAATCAAATTTTTAAGGAGAGTATAGTAAATGTCGATAGCAGAATTTTTGAAGCCAGAGTTGATCTGGACTCAAGCAGATGTGGAAACAAGTAAAGATGTGTTTGAAACCGTCTACAATAAAGGCATGGAACACAACTTTGTCAATGATCATTTCTTGGAAAAGATTTCAGAAAGGGAGCAAACATTCCCTACAGGATTGCAATTGGATGGATACGGAGTGGCCATTCCACATACTGATCCGGATTGCATAAAAGAGCAGTTTATAGCAGTGCTCCTACCCAAAGAAGGTGTACCTTTTAAACGAATGGATGATGCGTCGCAAGAGGTTGATGCAAAAGTCATTTTCGTCTTGGGTTTGAATGAGCCACATAGCCAGTTGACTATGTTACAGGAATTGATGGGCATTCTTCAAGAAAAAGAAGTTGTTCAGAAATTAAGGGATTCAAATAGTAAAGAAGAAGTTATTGATTATCTTGGAAATTTATCAAAATAAAAAATATAAAAGAGAGAAGGAAAAATATAATGGCAAAGAAGAAAATTTTAGTAGCATGTGGAACAGGTATCGCAACATCAACAGTGGTTGTGAACAAAGTTGAGGAATTGGTAAAGGAACACAAACTGGATGCTGAGGTTGAACAAATCAAAATTTCAGAAGCCAAAAATAAGCAAAACGAAGCAGATTTGATTATCACAACTACTATGCTGCCCACAAAGTATTCTATTCCAACAATCACAGCAACTGGATATATCACTGGAATTAAAACAGAAGAATTGGATCAAAAAATCCTTGATGCATTAAACGCTGAATAAAAATAATTTATTCATAAGAAATACCACATAGAAAAATCAAAGTGCCTCAGGGCACCAAAAACACATATTAAAGGAGTAGAATTAATGGACATATTAATTAACATCGTTAATGCAATTTTGAATGTTGGACCAACAGCTATTTTACCTATTTCCATCACTATCATTGGTTTAATTTTCGGTACAGGTTTTAAGAAAGCATTTAAATCCGGTATTACTATCGGTATTGGATTTGTTGGGGTCAGCCTGATCATTGGGTTGTTGGATTCATTCTTGGCTCCTGCGGCTCAAGGGATGATTGATAACTTCGGTTTGGAATTGAATGTAATCGATGCAGGTTGGCCAGCAGCTGCGGCAGCCGCATTCGCTATGCCAATTGCGCCTTTACTAATTCCTATCATTTTGTTGGTAAATATCGCTTTGATCTTCTTCAAAGTCACTAAAACATTAAACGTGGATATTTGGAACTTCTGGCATATGATCGCTGCTGGATCCACTGGTTATATCGTAACCAATGGAAATATCTGGTTTGCGGTTTTAATCACCATCATTTATGAAGCAATTGTTTTACTTATTGCTGACTGGACACAACCATATGTTGAAAAGTTCTTTGGTCTTGAAGGTCTGACATTCCCTACAGGTTCCCCTACAAGTTTCGGTCTTATCGGTATCCCTATTGCTTGGGCAGTTGGGAAAATCCCTGGAATTGGCAATCTAAATGCCGACTCAGAGACCATCCAAGAAAAATTCGGGATTTTCGGTGAACCAATGATGATTGGTTTGATTCTTGGTACAGTCGTGGGTCTCTTAGGTTATGGCTTTGGTATTGACGAAGTCTTGCAAGCTTTCCAAGTTGGTATTTCCATGGGAGCCGTAATGCTCTTAATGCCTCGTATGGTTAAAATCTTCATGGAAGGTCTTATCCCAATCTCCGATGCTGCAAGTAAATGGATGAAAAAACGTTTCCCTGGTCGCGAATTGTTCATTGGTGTGGATGCTGCTTTGGCTGTAGGACACCCTGGTGTTTTGTCTACGTCATTAGTATTGGTTCCAATCACAATTTTGATTGCTGTTCTTCTACCGGGTAACGCAGTTTTACCTTTCGGTGACTTAGTTGGAATCACATTCTTCATCGTCTTTGTTGTCGCTGCAAGTAAGGGTAACTTGGTTCAATCCATCATCACTGGTACTATTATGATGGTACTCGTTCTTTGGATGGCAACGAGCTTTGCTCCTGTTCATACCGAAATGATGCAAGGAACTGGATTCACCGCAACAGAAGGTGCTAACCAAATCACATCATTGACTACAGGTGGTAGTCCATTGAACTATCTATTGTACCTCTTGTCCGAATTTGCCGCTCCATTCGTCAATTAAGCAAATTTTAAGACAGTCTAAAAAAGTTGTGAATGTTTAAGAAAGGGGATTCGTTGTGCGCGCTGCTGTATTAAGAGAAAACAATCAAATTGATGTTGAGAATGTTGAGGAAAAACCTCTGAAACACAACGAAGTCAGAGTCAAAGTAAGAGCAGCAGGTATTTGTGGATCGGATATCCACAAAATGCAAACTAGGTGGAAATACCCATTACCAGCGGTAATGGGCCACGAGTTTGCGGGAGAAATATGCGAAATCGGCGATAATGTCGATCACCTGAAATTAGGTGATCGAGTCGCTGGTATCCCATTCCTGCCTTGCTATTCTTGTGAATATTGCCAAAAAGGAAACTATTCCTTGTGTGAAAATTATGAAATGATTGGATCGCATTACCATGGCGGTTTTGCGGAAACTGTTGTCCTTCCTAAAAATAATGTTGTCTCTATCGGGGATCTTAGTTTTGAAGAGGGTGCGATGATTGAACCGCTGGCCGTGGCAATGCATGGAGTGCAAGGAATCGAGCCCAAATTGGGAGATTCAGTCGTGGTATTTGGTATCGGAACAATTGGCATTCTGGTTGTTCAGGCGTTACTGGTGGCAGGTGTGAAAAGTGTAATCGCAGTTGATATAAGTGACGATAAATTGAAAGAAGCCAAATCGTTCGGAGCTGAATTCACAATCAATTCTTTGAAAGAAAATCTTGAAGAAAAAGTTAAAGAATATACAAATGGTGCAGGAGCAGATATTGCTATGGAATGTGCCGGATCTAAAATCACTCAAGAACAATGTCTGAGGATTGTTGCTAAGCAAGGTAAAATTGGCTATTTAGGCATTGCATATCAAGATGTTCTATTGCCAGAAAAGTCATTTGAGAATATATTCCGTCGAGAGTATACTATTAAAGGTTTTTGGAATTCCTATAGCGCTCCATTTCCTGGGAGGGAATGGACCAACGGGATTGAGTTTGTCAAACAGGGAAAAATCAGACTGAAAGAATTGATTTCCCACCGGATACCTTTGGAAGAAACAAAAGCAGCGTTTGACATGGTTGTGAATCGCAAGGAAACGTTCAGTAAAGTGATGATTAAACCGAGTGAAATCAAGGAGGAAAATTAAGAATGAAAGCAGTCAGAAAAATAGCTCCTGGGTATGACAATATGAAACTTGAAGAGGTCCCGGAACCCGAAGTATCAGGTGATCTGGTGAAAATAAAGCCAGAATTCACAGGTATTTGTGGATCGGATATCCATACTTTCAAAGGGGAGTATAAGAATCCTACCACGCCGGTCACATTGGGCCACGAATTTTCTGGAACAGTTGTAGAAGTAGGACCTGAAGTGACAGAGTACAAGGTTGGAGATCGTGTCGTCAGTGAAACGACTTTTACAACTTGTGGAGTTTGTCGCTACTGTCAACAGAAAGATTATAATCTTTGCAGTTACCGTAAAGGAATCGGGACTCAACAAGATGGAAGCTATGCTGAATATCTTCTTGCAAGAGAAGAAAGTGTCCACTTGATTCCCGAAAATGTCACTTTTGAAGCAGCTGCACTAACTGAACCACTTGCTTGTTGCACTCATGCTGCTTTGGAAAAAACAACGATTGAATCCTCTGACACCGTTCTGATTATCGGTCCGGGACCAATCGGTTTGTTGTTGGCTCAAGTCGTAAAAGCGCAAGGCGCTAAAGTCATCATGTCAGGTATCACGCAGGATCGTCCCCGTCTTGATTTAGGGAAAGAGCTGGGTGTGGATATTGTTGTTGATTCATTGAAAGAAGACTTGGCTGCCATTGTTATGGAAGAAACAGATGGATATGGTGCGGATAAAGTATTCGATTGCTCCGGTGCTGCTGTAGCTGTGAACCAAGCATTGCCACTTACTGCAAAAAAAGGAACTTTCGTTCAGGTTGGGATTTTTGCGGAAAAATTGAATAAATTTGACCAGGAATCCATCATTCAACGTGAAATACAGTATGTTGGAAGCAGATCACAAAAACCTAGTTCTTGGGATTTGGCATTGGACTTGCTGTCAAAAGGCAAAGTGGATGCAGATAAGATGATTACAAAAGAGTATGATTTGGATCACTGGAGAGAAGCATTCGAAGCTGTCATGGCTGGAAATGAAATAAAAGTTTTAGTTAAATCCGAATAAGTTCTGTCAATATTTTTTGGGGAAGCCCAATGGAGGTTTAGTGGATGAACATTGTCATCGGTTCGGATCACGGAGGGAAAAAGTTAAAAGATTCCATAGTTGAGCACTTGAAAAATAAAAGTTTGAACGTTAATGATATTGGCCCATATACGATCGACAGCGTAGACTTTCCCAGCTACGCTGTTGAAGTGGGTAATCGGGTTGCAGGAAATGATGCCGATTTGGGTATCTTGTGTTGTGGGACAGGAATCGGGATGTCGATAGCCGCGAATAAGATTAACGGTATTCGTGCTTCAGTGGTTTCAGATTGTTTTTCTGCCGAAGCGACACGGAAACACAACAACTCCAATGTCTTATGTTTGGGAGAAAGGGTTGTCGGGGAAAGTTTGGCATTGAAGATTGTGGATACATGGATTTCAACTGAATTTGAAGGTGGAAGACATGGACGAAGAATCGAACAAATATCCAAAATCGAAAATGACCTTTAAGAACATGCACATATAAGAAAAGGGATGAAAAATGTATTTGGATACAGCAAATCTGGCTGAAATCAGTCAGTATTTAAAATACAGTTGGATCGATGGTGTTACAACGAATCCCACTTTGCTTCGTGGTGAGAAAAAAAACAGGATGGTTCAAATAAATGAAATCCTGAAAATCATCGGAGAAAAAGAACTATTTGTTCAAGTAAGTGGCAACACCACAAAAGAAATGATCGAAGACGCTGAAAGTTTGATTCAACATTTTGGGACTAAAATTATATTGAAGATTCCAGCAGATCGCATCGGATTTGAAGCGATTGAAGAGATCAAAAGAGAATATCCTTCCACAAAAATTCTTGCGACTGCCATTTTTTCTGTGGAACAGGCTTATTTGGCGGGGTTGGCTGGATGCGAGTGGATAGCTCCTTATATCAACCGAATGGAAAATCAAAGTTTGGAAGCCATTGAAGTGATGGCTAAAATTTCCACCCTCTATGCTTCCCAAGTAATAGAAACAAAAATATTGGGTGCCAGCTTCAAGAACTCAAGTCAGGTGACCAATTGTTTGCTTGCAGGAGCGCATGACGTAACGGTTCCGGTATCCATACTTGACACCATACTGACCAATAAGTTGGCGGATGACAGTATCAAGGTTTTCAATGAACATGCACTGGAGGTCCAGTCTTACTGATGAAACATTTTGCGGCATCACTAATGTGTGGCGATCCTTTATACGTGGCGGAAGAATTGCGGAAACTGGAAGAAGCCGGCTGTGACTTACTTCATCTGGATGTCATGGATGGGATTTATGTGAATAACCTAGCCCTAGGACCAGAATGGATTGAGGCAGTCAAAAATTTCACTTCGATTCCAATCGATATACATTTGGCCTGTGTTGATCCGATAAAGTACATTGATATGTTTGCTTCAACTAAACCGGACTACCTATCGTTTCATGTAGAAGTGGTCGATGATGTGAAAAAGGTCATTCAACATATCAAGACCTACGGAATCAAACCCTCGATTGCATTGAACCCAGAGACGGATATCGAAGCGATTATTCCTTATCTGGAAGAAGTGGATATGGTGTTGATGATGACTGTCAATCCTGGATTTTCCGGACAGAAATTCAATGAGGAAGTTATTCCAAAAATCAAAAAGTTAAAAGCTGTTCTGGAGAATAGGAAACACCAGCCGCTTATTGAAGTGGACGGCAATATCCATTCCGGAACGATTGCGTTAATGGAAGACATCCAACCGGATGTTTATGTCTTGGGTACATCGGCTTTATTTCATAACAAGGATCAGTCAAGTTATACCGAAAGACTGGAATTCTTGAAAAGGTTTATTGATTCATTGGAGAAAGAGAAAAGCAGCTTAAAAAGCATTACTTAAAAAAGGAGTTAGTCAATATGACAAAAGTAGGAGTATCTATACTATCTGCTGATTATATGAATTTTACTACAGAATTGAAGTCCATTAATCAGTCAGGTGCAGAGTATCTTCATTTGGATATTATGGATGGTCATTTTGTTCCAAATATGACTTTTGGACCCGAAATGGTCCGTCAGATGTCCAGGGAATGTTCATTGCCGTTAGATGTTCATCTGATGATTGAAAAACCTGAACGTTTTATTAAAGAATTTGCGGAAGCAGGCGCTGAAATTATCACAGTTCATTACGAAGCCTGTTTGAACAATCTGGATGAAGTCTTGAGCTCCATCAAGGAGCATGGTTGCAAACCAGGGATCGCCATCAATCCTGATACATCTGCAGAAAAGATAAAGAAATACATTTCTGAAATTGACTTGATTCTTCAAATGACCGTTTTTCCAGGTTTTGGTGGACAAAAGTTCATTGAATCGACTCTGGACAACATTAAACAACTTTCGAAATGGAGAGAAGAAGAAAACTTGTCATATATGATCGAGGTAGATGGCGGAATTAATTTCTCCACTGCAGCTGATTGTGTCAATTCAGGTGTAGATTTATTGGTGGCGGGCTCTTTCTTTATCGATTCTGATAATAAAAATGAGTTAGTGAAGGAACTTCAAGAACAGATTTAAATTTTTTTTGACAAAGTTTGTGATAAAGAGAACTTATGAAAAAGAATCATTAGGAGGAAATTTTTTATGTTTGACAAAACTGATCAGATGGCAGTGGATACAATCCGCACTTTAAGTATGGACGGAATTCAGAAGGCAAACTCAGGTCACCCGGGTTTACCTATGGGCGCCGCACCTATGGCTTATGTTTTATGGAAGAATCACTTGAATGTAAATCCCAAGAATCCAACTTGGTTCAATAGAGACCGATTTGTCCTTTCTGCAGGACATGGTTCAATGTTACTGTACAGCATGCTTCACCTGTCAGGATTTGATGTGACCTTGGATGACCTAAAAAACTTTCGTCAATTCGAAAGTCGCACACCAGGTCACCCAGAAGTTCACATTACTGAGGGAGTTGAGGCAACAACAGGACCTTTGGGACAAGGGATTGCCAACGGCGTGGGCATGGCAATGGCCGAAGCACATCTTGGAGCGACATATTCAAGAGATAATCATAAACCGGTTGATCATTATACCTATATGTTATGTGGAGATGGCGATTTAATGGAGGGAGTATCAGCTGAATCAGCAAGTTTGGCTGGTCACCTGAAATTGGATAAACTGATTATGCTATATGATTCCAATGACATCTCTCTGGATGGTCCTACATCCAAAGCATTCACCGAAAATGTGGGTGACAGGTTCAAATCTTACGGCTGGCAGCATATTCTCGTGAAGGATGGCAATAACTTAGCTGCTATCGATCAAGCGATTGAAGAAGCAAAACAAGAAACTGGCAAGCCCACCATCATCGAAATCAAAACCATCATCGGTTTTGGTGCCCCTAAAGCCGGAAGTCACGCTGTACACGGTGCACCACTTGGAGTTGAAGGTGTGGAAGCTGCTAAAAAAGCTTATGGCTGGAAAGGTGAAGAATTCTTCGTTCCGAAAGAAGTAGCTCAGCGTTTCCAAGAAACTGTAATCGCAAGAGGGGAAAAACTTAATTCTGAATGGGATGACCGCCTGGCCGAATATAAAAAAGCTCAACCAGAACTTGGCAAACAGCTTGAAATGGCTATCAGTGGGGAAATGCCGAAAGACTGGGACAAAAACCTGCCAGTCTACGAAGAAGGTGGAAAAGAAGCCGCTACCCGTAGTATCAGTGGGGAAGTCATCAATGCAATCGGTTCGACCGTTCCTAATTTCTGGGGTGGAGCTGCCGATTTATCGAGTTCCAACAAAACAATGATTGATGGATCGAAAGATTTCCAACATGGACAATATGAAGGACGGAATATCTGGTATGGTGTGCGTGAATTTGCGATGGCCGCAGCTATGAACGGTATACTTCTGCATGGGGGAACGAAGACATATGCTGCAACTTTCTTCGTCTTTACAGACTACCTGCGTCCAGCTGTTCGGTTGGCAGCCATTTCCAAACTTCCCGCAATTTACGTCATGACACATGACTCCATCGCCGTTGGCGAAGATGGCCCGACACATGAACCGATTGAACATCTTTCCAGTTTAAGAGGTATGCACAACCTGACTGTTCTACGTCCAGCAGACGGAAATGAAGCAGTTGCAGCATGGAAGGTTGCAATGACTTCAACCAATCGACCAACGATACTGGTGCTAACTCGTCAAAACTTACCGGTTTTACCGAAAACAAACGAATTGGCTCCTCAGTATGTTGAAAAGGGTGCATATGTCCTGTCACCCCAAAGTGGAGAAACACCAGATGGTATTTTGATTGCAACTGGTTCAGAAGTTCCCTTGGCAATGGAGGCCCAAAAGCAATTGAAAGAGAAAGGACATGACGTTTCCGTCATTTCCATGCCAAGTACCGATCTATTCGACATGCAGGATGAGGCGTATAAAGAAAGTGTATTACCAAAAAATGTTACAAAACGACTTTCAATTGAAATGGGTTCTTCATTCGGTTGGGAACGTTATGTTGGTATAGAAGGAAGAAGTCTGAGCATCGACACGTTTGGAGCGAGCGGTAAAGGAGAAGTCATTATTGAGGAATATGGTTTTACTACGGAAAATGTGGTTAAAAACTATTTGACTTTTGAAAAATAAAGCTTAATTCAACTATTATGAAATGAACTTGAAACTGAATAATGAAAGACCGCAAAAGGATGACGACAGTGGATTTTTTCCACTGTCGTCATCCTTTATCGATTCTACGTCAACTAATGTTGGTGAAGAATAATAGTAGCCATTTTTATATTATCGTAGAGTATATCTTGGCTGACTAAGCAGCTGAGGTGTGCTCTTCACTATATTGTACAACCGAACATGGTGAATAATGCATTTAAAGGGTGAGTTGTTTAAATAAGCTGTTTTATATAGGATTAGATGCTTATCCTTAGCATTCAGAGATAGATTTAAGAAATTAGTAAAAAAAATTAAGAGCTATACTATATAAATGAGTACGTTTTTATTATGTAAGAAATTAAAGAAATGATTCTGGAGTGGACATAAACAGCCTTTCTTCATGATGGGATGTCTTATAGGTGAGGAGAGAAATACCTGTATTGTTTTATTGAAGGTGATGGTTTAATTCTTAAAAAAGGCAAGAGAAAAACCTCCTGAGATTCATCGTGTTCAATTTCATAAAGGTGTAGAGTATAAGAGAAACAGAAAAGACCTGTCTTAATTAATTCTAAAACGTTTGAGAGTACTGTATTAAGTAAAGAAGCTTTTAGAAGTGCAAGTCTATGACTAGAAAGCATTTATAATATACGTCAGACGACTGTCGTTTCAAAAGTGATGGGGGAAGAGGTTACAATAAAGATATATTTCATCAAATCATTGAAAAACGTCAGCGAAATGAACACTTCAAAGATGCTTATCATGTAAACGAGAAAATTAAACAGCGTATGTGTTTCGATAAAATTAATGGAAAAGAAAATGAGACAAGCAGTGCGTATATACAATATCGATCTTGTTGAATTGGTTATAGCTATGATTGAAAGTCGTATTTAAAGAAATGATGAAAAAGCTACTGAATATAGAGAAGAACTTTCACAGTTGAGAGTTTATTTATATTGAAATTGAAATAGTCTAATACCTTTAGAAGTGAGAGACCTGTCTATAAATAAAGGGATTAGCGTGTGTGAGAGTAATCATCATTCTTATAGATATCGCATGAAACGACAAGGATGCGTTTTTTCAGCTAGAGGTGTACGGAATGTAACAGCGATTATTTCTGTACGTAAGAATGGAACGTATCTCAAGCCTAAACAAATAAAATACCTAAGCCTTCACTGGAACTCCAACTGAAGTTTAAAGGTGCTGTGAGAGCAGCTCTGAAGAAAAGTAAATTCAGACCGTCAATTAGTGTGAAAATTGGAAGAGTAGCTAAATATGGTTCCTCATCAAGCCCAATGGTGCCATTACAGAAATTTCTAAGTTAGACCTTTTTTTCTCAGCTTCTAAAAGCTATTAAAACGAAAATGATTCGAAAAGGAAAAAAATATAATAGTATTTCAGACCTCTAGAATAACTTTACACATAAGCTTTTTTGAGAAAAATCTGTAAATGGTTTAAAATCTGTTATAATAACTAAACGAACTAAAAGAAAGCAGGAGAATATAATTAAACAATCATTTGAAACTTTCGGGATCAGTCCCGAGATAGTGAAAGCACTGACGAGTTTACGTTATTACAATCCAACGGCGGTACAGGAAGCAGTTATTCCGTTGGCTTTGGAAAAACAGGACGTATTAGTTGAGTCTCAAACAGGGAGCGGGAAGACTGTTGCTTTTGGTATTCCGCTTTGTGAACAAGTTGAGTGGGAAGAGAACAAACCGCAAGCTTTAATTCTGGTCCCGACGCGAGAGCTGGCGCTGCAGGTGAAAAACGACATCATGAATATCGGACGTTTGAAACGGATAAAAGTTACCGCGATATTCGGGAAGACCTCCTTTAAAACACAGAAATCTGAACTCAAGCAGAAAAGTCACATCGTGGTCGGTACGCCGGGCCGGATGCTGGAGCATTTGAAAGAAGGCACATTGGTCGTCGATAATGTCAGCAGTCTCGTTCTAGACGAAGCGGATGAGATGCTCAATATGGGCTTCATCGATCAGGTAGAAGACATTATTGAACACTTGCCGAAAGAACGTCAGACGATGCTGTTTTCTGCCACTATGCCGCCCAAAATAGAGGAGTTAGCCAGTTTTTATATGAGGCCTGACCGGGCTTCTGTCAAAATGGAAGCATCAGAAGAGAACACACCGAAGATTTTCCACTCTTATATCAATGTGGATGAAGCAACCAAAGAAAAACAGCTGCTGGATTTGCTGACCGTCGAGAATCCCGACGCCTGCATCATCTTCTGTAATACGAAAGATGCAGTGGATGCTGTTGAAAAACAGTTGAACAAAGCCGGTCTGCCGATCGACAAGCTGCACGGCGGGATGGATCAGGACGACCGTTTGGCTGTGATGGATGACTTCCGCTCGGGGAAACTCCGGTATCTGGTGGCGACGGATGTGGCTGCCCGTGGGATCGACATCGACAATGTGACCCACGTCATCAACTACGATGTACCATTTGAAAAAGAGAGCTATACACACCGGACCGGTCGGACAGGCCGTACAGGTAAAACAGGTCTGGCTTTGACGATGGTCAGTGACAGCGACCAGAGACGTTGGCAGGAGGTTCGTGACTATGCCTTCGACGACAACCAGGAACTTACGGAAGTCTTTGCCCCTAACGATCGCCTGGTCAACCGTTCAAAAGCTGCGTTTGAAAAGAAAATAAATACCCGGGTCAAACCGAAGATCGCCCGCAATAAAGAGTTGAACAAGGACATCACCAAGGTTTACTTCAACGGCGGCAAGAAGAAAAAACTGCGCGCGTTTGATTTCGTCGGGACACTAACAAGTATAAGGGAGGTCTCAGCTGAAGATATCGGCATCATCACGATCCAGGAGAATGTCACCTACATTGAAATACTGAATGGTAAAGGTCCTTATGTCATTTCAGAAATGCAGGACCGCACGGTTAAAGGAAAAACACTGAAAGTCCGTAAAGCACGCAAGTAATACAGTATCCTCCATAAGTTAGCAGTAAACTTATGGAGGGTTTTTATTGTCGTAGAGGTAGAACGTTCTAACGGTATTAACCTCACTTTAAATTTTAAGTGTTATATTTCACTGAAATAAACCTGAATTATTCATACCTATAAATGTGGATAACTTTTTCTGTTATACATACTCTATATTTTGGAATTTTTAAGTATTGACTGTCTTTAATGTTGCTTTGAATCCTTCTCGCGCACATCCAAAGCAAAAAGCTGGAAAAAAGAGCCTAAAGACCCCTTGGTCTTACAAAAATAAAAAATATTAGAGAGATTCGCATTTTGAATTAGCTAACACAATAGAATCAGCTGTTGAATGTTCTCCAGTATTTTCCAGAACAGTGAAGAGAAAACATAACCTGTGGATAAGCGGACCTGAATTTTACGCGCGTGCCTTGTCAGCCGTCCAGCAATGTGGAAAACTTTGAACCGAATAGTCGACACTGTTGATTTTTTCTCTTGCTCTGGGAACGTCAGCTCTTTCATTAAGTGAATGACATTATAGGCAATACAACTCATCATCATGCGCGCTTGGTTCGCAAGAAACGTTGAACTATCTGTCTTATCAAAAGAAAATCCCAGCTTCACTTCTTTGATATAGTTTTCCATTGTTCCTCTTTTTTGGTAGAGCTTGAATAGCGTTTGAGAAGGAATATCAAAAAAGTTAGCTACGATAAATTCAAATGATGTAAACAGGAACTGGCCGGCTTCACGTGTCGCTTTCACTGCTACTTTACGGGCCGTTTTCCATGACCCCGCTTGATAATCGACTGTAAAATACTGCGATTCTTTCTGTGTAAGATCTGTATCCGGTCCGTAAAGGACCTTGCGTTGAGCCATGCTTTTCAATCGGGCATTGACTTTGAGACGAATAATATACTTCACTTGTTCTTTCTCACATAAGTCATAAATTTCCGGTTTGGCGAAGCCACTGTCCCCTCGAACCGTTAAAAACATATCACAGGAATGTTACTTGTGCTGATTGATGATATCTGCTAAAAAGACTTCAGCTTTTGTAGATGTGTACACATTGCCCGGACGAAGTTCGGCACCTAAAAATAAGCCAGTCAGTCCATCAAAAGCCACTAGAGGATGATAGCCCGTTGTGCCGTAGTGTGTATTGAAGTCAGTTTGTTCTTGTTTTCCATAAGTGTCTGAATGAGTAGAGTCCACGTCAATAATCATCTGCTGCATATTTTTGTGTTGGATGGAGATGTTGGTCAATTCCTTGGCAATTGATTGAAGTTGACCGATATTTTCTTCAGACAAGTGATGAATAAAACGAGAAACCATAGATTGTGAACCCAAGATCGGTTTATTTAACCCCTGTTGAAAAACCGGATCATGGCGCAGCCAATTCGCTGAAGAATCCGTTGAATAACCGGCTATTAGTTGCACAAGAACCTGCATGAACAAATCAATATAATCATGTGTGCAATAGCTTCTTGAATCATCAATATGCAATGATTCGTTGACCAACTCTTTGAATTTGATCTTATGAAAAAATTCAAAGAGCAAAAGAAGACCGGCATCATTGGATAATTGTCCACCATCGTTTGAAATGACTAATTGGGGATTGAATTGTAATTGTTTTTCTTGTAAAGTTTCCATATAAGAGCACACCTCTTTTTGGTATTTAGGTTTTGGATGACTTTACAATATCACAGAGTGTGCTCTTTTTGCATTCTTTTCACTTCACCTAATGGGTGAAGTGAAAAGATAGAACCAAACCATTGTAGATCAACGTTACAAACCGATTTACGTTTGAACTATGAATTATTCAGGATAAAGTATACTATGCAATAGTCCCCGAGAGCTTAAGAGGGGTAAAACAATGGGGGAAACAAAAATGATTAAAATTATGGCTGATTCAACGTGTGATTTGTCGCAGGAGATCGTGGAGCGATATAATATTGGCATTGCACCTTTGAACATTGAAATTGAAGGCATTAACTACCGTGATAAAGTGGACCTGACGTCGGATGAGTTTTTTGAACGCCTGCCTGAAATGAAAGAGCTACCTAAAACGGGAGCACCGAGTCCTGAGGCTTACTTGAATATTATTGAAGAAGCGATGACTGAAGGTTACAGCGAATTTTTTATGTATCTGCATGTCTAGTGGTACAAGTGCCTCTTATCAGGCAGCCGAAATTGCAAGGGAATCGTTTTATGATAAAAACGAGGAGACAGACGTGAAGATCCATGTCGTTGATTCCTGGTCGATGAGTCATGGCAGCGGCTGGCTGATCATGAAGTCGGCCCAGCTGCTTGAAGCAGGCTATTCCTTTGAAGAACTGATCGCTTTCAATGAAACGCATAAAAAACGCGTGAAGCACTTTTTATGCGTGGAGGATCTGCACAATTTAACGAAAAGCGGACGTATATCGAATACCGGTGCCTTTATCGGCAGTCTCCTTCGGGTCAAACCGATCATGTCCATGAAAGACACGAAAGGTGCCATCGTAGCCAAAGCAAGAGGCACGAAGAAGGCACTGAACTATTATGTTGAAGAATTTCAAAAACGCGTTGACCCGGAGTGGACCACGTTCATCATTATCGGGTATTCTAACGACAAGAGCATTGCAGAGCAGCTGAAAGAAAAAATCAAGCTGAAAAAAGATTTTATTGGAGACATGCACATCATGCAAATGGGTGTGGCTGTTGGAACACATGTCGGTCTGGGCGGCTTGTCCTTGTTCTTTATGGAAAAAGAAACGATATAAAAGTTGATCGATACGCGTCCTTCAGGATAATTCCTGGAGGGCTTTTTTATCTCATGTGATGATCAGAAAGATGATAAAAAGTCTCTGTCGATATCTTTGATTTAAGAAGGAAGCAGAGTATACTAAAAACAAGAAACTAAAAGAAAGCACAGGATTAAGAACTCTTAATAATCATGATGAATGGGTATTCTTTTTTTAAAATTGCTCAGAGGAGGACTGACTGAAATGCTCGTCGATCTTAAAGCGTTTTTTAACAAGCATTACATTGATTTTGAACTGTACGACCATGATCCGATCTACACTAATGAAGCTGCCGTGCTCATGAAAGAAGAAAAAGGATTTACAGGGACGGAAACCAAAGCGCTCTTTCTGAAAGGGAAATCGGGACAGTACTATTCATTCGTGACCTTTACGACAAAGAGTACTGATTTTAAACAGTTGAAAAAAGTGGCAGGGGAGAAAGTGTCCATTGTAAAGCCGGACGAAATGGAAGAAGTCACTGGCCAGAAACCGGGTGCCGTGACACCACTGGGCTATGAAGCGTCCATACCAATGATCGTGGATGCGGAGTTGTTTGAGCAGGAAAAACTTGTCTTTGCGCCTGCCCGGCCGGATCAGACGATGGTCATCAAGGCTGAAGATTTAGAAAAAATCACTAGACTTTTGGGAAACGAGTTATTGATCTATCGTGAAAAATGAAAGGAAAGTAAGTAATGAGCCGGGTTTTAGATGAGGATTTGATTTACGAAATCTTGTCAGTCGTCGAAGAGATACCTGAAGGGAAAGTGGCGACTTATGGACAGATCGCCAGACTGATCGGCAGAGAACGCAATGCCCGGCTGGTCGGCCGCGTGTTGAGCATGGCTGAGTTCTATGGCAGCTACCCGTGTCACAGAGTAGTGAATCATGCCGGACGATTGGTGCCCGGCTGGAGCGAACAGAAACAGCTCCTGGAAGCTGAGGGAGTGTCCATGAGGAATATGGACCATGTGGATATAAAGAGCTATCAGTGGTATCTTTGAGCTGATCTGAATCAAGGGTAAACACTTCATGTCCATTTTGAAGCGCAGGAAAACCAGGCAACTTCTTGGAGATGTTAGAAGTTGCCTGGTTTTTTTGCACCTTGAAAACCGATAAGCAGGCTGATCTTCAGAAGTTGGGACACTAACACAGCAAACTTCTGAAGATAGGCAGCGTAACTTCTGAAGTTTCACCAAAAAGTGCTCTCACTTCTTACGTTTATCAGTTAACTTAAGAAGTGACCGATGTTTTTCTGAATACTCCTGAAGATCCAGAAGAACATTCGCTTTTTCGAGAGAGATGAATAAAAAATCACTAGTGAAAACAGAAAAAAGGTTATGGCTTTATCCGCCATAACCTTTTTTACTTATGTCGATCAGTACTCCATTGCTTTCAGCTCGTCGATCGTGACCTCTTTTTCAATAAAGCCATCGACCATGAAGCCGCTGAGGTTGGAGAATTCTTTATAAAAGAGAGCGTAGGCAGTCAGATCGGTATTGAAGTTCTCTTCGTTGAGTTCACCGATCAGTGCTTTTGTCTGTGCCTGTGTATCGCTGTCCAGTTCCCAGCTGTCCGGGCGCAGACGTCCCTCTTCGTCATACTCAGGCTTGTCACCGTAGATCATGTCACGGTAAATACGGTCCATATGCATGATCGGTGTCTCGTGGGTCCCTTTTTCCGACATCACTTTATACAAACCGATGCAGTAGACCGGGAAGAAGGGGATGACTGAACTGGCTTTGGTCGTTACAGCAGTAGCTACGACGATCTGAGCCTTGCCGTTGATGTCTGCCAGCAGTTCGTTGATCGTGTCTGCTTTTTCATCACAGTCGGCTTTAGCGCGGCCGAGCGTGCCGTGACCGTAGTAAGGATGATTCAATTCTGAACCTAAATAAGAATAGTTCGTTGTCAGAACACCTTCTGTCAATACGTCGGCTTCTTTCAAGGCTTTCAACCAGAGTTCCCAGTCTTCTCCGCCCATGACTTTAATCGTATCTTCAATTTCCTGTTCTGTTGCAGGTTCCAGAGTTTCTGTGTAATAGTCTTCCTTTTGCATATTGATGTTCGGGCCGACGACCGGCTCACCGATGGCTTTGATCGATGACGTGTACGTTTCGCCCGTTTCTGGATCGGTCCGTCTGCCGCTTGCCAGACTGTAAACCACGAGGTCGACTTTTCCGCCGAATTCGTTTTTGATATAGTCGATGACTTCTTGTTTGGTTTCTGTGCTGAAGGCGTCCTGCACGAAGTTTTTGGCGATCAGACCCTCTTTTCCAGCGGCTTCTTTAAAGGCGATATTGTTGTACCAGCCTGCTGTTCCGAGGTTGCGTTCGCTCTTTGGTCCTTTTTCATAGGAGACACCGATCGTATCTGCACCGGCACCGAAAGCCAGACTGATCCGTGTCGCTAAACCGTAGCTGGATGAGGCTCCGATGATGAGGACTTTTTTCGGCCCTTCAAATGTCCCTTTACTTTTTACGTGATCGATGTGATTCAAGACTTGCTGTTTGCGTCCAAGCGGGTTGACACTGACTGCAATGTTTCCTCGAAGTTTTTGTTCAAATTCCACCATGCTTATTTTCCCCCTGTTAATTTGTTGTAAGTCCATAATAGCAGAAAACAGATTTATTTTGAACATCAAAGTATTTTTTATTCTCATCAGCTGCTGTGGTACTCGATAAGTTAGATTGGCTTGAAAATCTGCTATACTGAATAAAGACAGATCGATCTATTTTTTAGCGAGGAGTGTTTTATATGACTATTCATCCAATCAAGGCTTTATCTGACAATTATATCTGGGTCATCGAGGAAAATAACAAGGCCATCGTCGTCGATCCCGGCGAAGCTGAAGGGGTACTTAAATTTCTGAAAGAAAAACAGCTCTATTTAAATGCCATTATTCTGACGCATGACCATGAGGACCATACAGGAGGGGTAAACAGGATTTTAGCTCGTTTTCCAGAAACGCCCGTATACGGACCGGAAGAAACGGCTGATCTGAACACAGAGACACTAAAGGGCGGGGACACCGTTGAACTCTTAGGACAGCAATTCCAAGTAATGGTAACGGCGGGACATACCAATGGGCATATCAGTTTAGTGATGAATAATGACGCTCTTTTCTGTGGCGACGCCTTGTTCTCAGGTGGATGCGGCCGGGTCTTTACGAAAGATTATCAGGCCCAGTTTGCGGCCTTAGAGAAGTTCAAGGCGCTGGATGACAAAGTGAAGGTCTATGCCGGTCATGAATATACAGAGAAAAATCTGACCTTTGCTCAGTCGATAAAGCCGGAGAACCAAGCTGTTTCCGATGCTCTGGATGAGGCGAAACGCCTAAGAAAAGAAGAGCGTCCGACCCTGCCGTCGACCATCGGGAGAGAAAAAGACATCAATCTGTTTCTTCAGGCGGAAACGCTGGAAGCCTTTAAAGAACTGCGCCAGGCGCGTGACGATTTCTAATAGAGGCAGCATAAAAACAGCCCATCACCGACTGCATCAGTTGAATGCAGTCGGTAATAGGCCTTACATAACGGGTTTACCATTCTCTAGGAGTGTAATTTAATTCTTTAAAAAGCTGTCTTTTCTCTTTCTTGGATAGATAGCGCCACTGGCCGACTGGTAGTTTGCCTAAGTGGATGTTCATGATCTGAAGCCGCTGAAGGCGATACACGTTATACCCTAAAGCCTCACACATGCGACGGATCTGCCGGTTCAGCCCCTGGGTCAAAATGATCTCGAATTCATATTTGTTCACCTGTGTTACTTTAGCGGGAAGGGTCGTCGTGTCCAGGATATCGACGCCTTCAGACATCTGCTGGAGAAATTCCGGTGTGATCTGGCGGTCCACCGAGACGATATATCTTTTTTCGTGTTCATTTTCAGAACGCAGGATCTCGTTCACGATGTCGCCGTCATTCGTAAGTAAAATAAGGCCTTCTGAATCCTTGTCCAGGCGTCCGATATGAAACACACGGAACGGATGGTTGACCAGGTCGACGATGTTGCCTTTGACGTCTTTTTCGGTCGTACTCGTGATGCCGACAGGTTTGTTCAAGGCGATATAGACATTATTCCGGGCCACAAAGATCTGATTACCGCCCACACGGACGTCATCTCCCGGTTCGACCTGACTGCCGACCTCTGCCTTTTTACCGTTGATGGTCACTTGCCCTTGTTCGATCAGTCTGTCGGCACCCCGTCTGGAGGATTTACCCGCTTCGCTGATAAATTTATTGATACGCATGCTGACACTTCCTTAATTTGAGGATGTTTATCTCTATTCACTATACCTTAAATGAATAAGGAATCAAGGCGTGAGCGGTTTTAATACGACCTGTCTTCACTGTTGACATTTTTATTGAAACAATCTTAACTAACTAAAGAAAAGTGCGATAATAAGACTGTGGATTGTATAAAAAGAAAGCGTTATATCGCGTGGTAGATGTCTAATATAATAACGCTATATCTTAAAAAGGAAATAAATTTAGACGCTTATACAAGGTTAAGCCTGCAGTGAGGTGTGGGAGAAGAACAATCTGCAAGGATTTATGCTGTAAACGAATCATATATAGAGAGATTAGAGGGATAAGAGTGTTCAAGCGTGGAAGATTTATTATAGGCATAATGGGAATAAATATCATCATTTTTTATGGATGGCTAGTGTTCAGTGGAGGGAATTCCTGGCTGTTAGCGGTAGGGGTAAACCTTCAGCATATAGCCGGATTGATTTTTGGGAATGTTTTTACATTTAGAGCGTTCAAACGCATTAAAAATAAAGAACGGAAATTCTGGTCCATACTTAATGTAGGCTTGTTTACCTATCTCGTGGCCAATTTGTTCTGGCTGTTTTTTCTTATCGATGATGTGAGGACTGTTTTTTCAGAAAGTGCGTATTCTCTCTGGCTGGCCGCGTATATCCTGATTTTATCTTCACTGATTTACTGGATAAGGTGGGCGAAACCCAATGCCTTTAAAGGTGTTTATTTATTTAATATTATCATCTTTATGATTACCGCAGCTTCTATCAGTCTGCATTTTCTTATTGAGCCTATCATCACCTTATCAGGTGCTTCAGTATGGAATACGGCTGTCATGTTAGCCTATCCTGTTGTCGACTTGAGTTTGCTTTTCCTTGCAAGTATTATTTATTACCTGATTCATAAAGACAGGGATAAAAGTGTGATGCTGCTTATAGTCTCAGGTGTTTTTTTACATACGATGGCTGATTCGTATTCTGTCTATTCTGGAGCTTTAGAAAGCTATTCACGAGGGGGCGTATCAGATTTCCTCTGGCTGATGAGTATATGGTTGATCGGTCTGGCTGGATATTATATGACAGCAGCAAACGAAAAACCGTTGAAAAGTATAGAAAAAACATATGAAAAATTGAATGAGGTCATTCCTTATATCAGTACGGTCATACTGATCGTATTGGTCAGTGAAAGTTATAACTGGGATTTTAATATATTAAGCCTTGGGTTGGTTATCATCGTTTTCATGATCATCGGCCGACAACTTTTTGTGATCAAGGAAAATAATCGATTGATAGATGAATATCGGCACTTGGCTTATCATGACCCACTGACCGGCTTATATAATCGGGTAAGCTTCGAAGAGCACATGAACAGCGAGATGAAACAGTTCGATAATGGCAATACGGCCTTACTACTGGTCGATTTGGATCGCTTTAAAGTGGTCAATGATACGCTGGGACACCAGGCCGGCGACTACATTCTCGTGAAAATATCTGAATATCTGCAGCATATCCTGGGTCCAGATACTCAAATCTTCAGACTTGGCGGAGATAAATTCACCGTGGTCTTGTCTAATGCAACGGAAGAAAAGTGTATAAAGATTGCAGAAACGATCCTTGAAAAGTTCCAGCAGCCTCTTTCAATGTTTAACCATGAAATCATCGTAACGGCAAGTATGGGGATCAGTATGTACCCGACTCACGGAGAAACGTTTGAAGAATTATTTAAATATGCCGATGCTGCGATGTATCTTGCTAAAGAAGGTGGTAAAAACGGCTATCGTTTTTATAATGATGACTTGAATCAGAAAATGTCGCGACAGATGAGGATCGAGAGTGACTTAAGAAGAGCTCTTGAAGAAGAACAGTTTGAAGTTTTTTATCAGCCCAAAGTCGAATTGAAGACAAAAAAAATAATAGGGATGGAGGCTTTACTGAGGTGGCAGCATCCTGAACTTGGCTGGATCTCTCCGGCGGAATTTATTCCGATAGCCGAAGAAAATGGTCAAATCATCTCCATTGGGGAATGGGTTCTTAAAACAGCCTGTCTTCAAAGTAAAAATTGGCAGAAAAAAGGGCTGACGCCAGCCAATATATCGGTCAATGTCTCAGTTCGGCAATTCCAGCAGGGGACGATTTTGACACTGGTCAAAGAAGCCTTAGAAGAGGCAGAATTGGATCCACGCTTACTGGAAATCGAAGTGACGGAAAGCATCATGCAGGATACGAAAGAGAGCACAGAAATCATCCGCGGATTGAGGAGATTAGGCGTCCGGATCTCGATCGATGATTTTGGGACGGGATATTCTTCGCTCAATGTCATCAAGCAGCTTCCCATCGATACCATTAAACTTGATAAAACATTCATTGAGGATATGGCAAGTGCCGACCAGCAGGCCATGGTCAGAACCATCGTTAACTTGGGTAATGATCTGCATTTGAATGTCGTGGCTGAGGGAATAGAAACGGAGTATCAGTTAATTAAACTGATCGAAGCCCGCTGTGAGTATGGACAAGGTTATCTCTTTTCAAAAGCTGTGCGGGCAGAGAGAATAGAAGAGCTGCTCAACGAAAAAACAACTTAGAAAGGCCACTGATTTTATCTTACTAATAGATCATCAACCAGACGTTTTTCTCAAAATGAAGAGAAGAGCGTCTGGTTTTTTCTCGTTCTTTAAAACTAAACAGTCTTTTTTGAACGTTACAGTTGAATAATCTATGTCAGGTAAAATAATATGAACCTAAGAGAACAAGAATAGATAACTGAATGCATGAACCAAACAAGAGGAGGAAATTAAAATGGCAGCGCTGGAACATAACTATATCCAAACGAATGGGATCGACTTGCATGTCGCTGCAGCTGGTCCTGAAGACGGGACAGGCGTTCTGTTTCTGCACGGCTTTCCTGAATTCTGGTACAGCTGGCAAAAGCATCTTTCTTATTTTGCGGATAACGGCTACCGGGCAATGGCGCCGGATCAGCGCGGGTATAACTTGAGTGACAAGCCAAAAAGAGTCAAAGACTATAAACTGGATGAACTGGTATCGGATATCGTGGGACTGATAACAGCGTCTGGCAAAGAGACGGTCACTCTCGTGGGTCACGACTGGGGTGGGATCGTAGCCTGGCATGTCGCCAGACAGCACCCTGAACTCATTGATAAACTGGTTATTTTGAATGCGCCCCATGAAAGAGCGATGATCAAGCACATCCGTCATAAACCATCACAGCTATTGAAAAGTTCCTATATCTTATTTTTTCAGTTCAGAGGTATAGTTGAGTGGACCCTGCGTCTCCTTGACTGGAAACCTTTCACCAAAACAATGAAGAAAAGCAGTCAGAAGGGGACGTTCAAAGAGGCTGATTTAGACCAGTACGTTTCAGCCTGGTTAAAACCCCGTGCAATGAGCTCCATGTTGAACTGGTATCGGGCTAATGGAAAAACATTCATGAATGGACAGGGACCGATCCGTGTCACTGTACCGACTTTAGTCATCTGGGGGATGAAGGATCAGTTTTTGGATTCAGATCTGGCACATGAGAGTCTGGCGTATTGTGATAACGGGAAAGGTCTCCTGCTCGGGGAAGGAACGCACTGGGTCCATATTGAAGAAACAGAGCATGTCAGTCAGCGGATCATCGATTTTATTGAAGGAAAGCAGTAAAGGGTGAGAGCGGCAGTGGAATGACTGAAGACTTTTGCTTAATAACAGCTGAGTATAGGTGTATGCTATGTATGTGAGGAAAAACAATACTATATAAAAGGTGAGTGGAGAAAATGATCAAAGGGATTCATCATAAAGGACTACAAGTGACCGACATGGAGAAAACACTCCATTTTTACTGTGATATTCTGGGATTCACGCATGCATTCGATCTGAAAGACGATGACGGAAAGCCATGGATCGAATACGTCAAGGTTGCCGATGGGTCATTTGTGGAATTTTTCTATGGCGGGACTAAAGAAGAAAAACACCAGTATGATCACATTTGTTTTGAAGTGGAAGAAATTGAAAAACTAGCTCAGGAACTGAGAAAAAAAGAAGTCGACTTTGCTCAGGAGCTGTCTGTAGGGAAAGATACCAACACCCAGTTCTGGCTCAGAGATCCTGATGGTAACTGGCTTGAGTTCATGGAACTTGATCCGCAGTCCCCTCAAAAGACAAGTTGATTGATTGATAAAAGACTCGCTGACAACGCACCTGTTCATTCGGGGAGCGTGTCGTAAGCGAGTCTTTTTATGATAGTTGAGTGTTCGGGGTATTTTTCCAGCAGTTCTTTTTTCGTAAACAACCTGAAATCGGAGAAATCAAAGCCGGGAACGACCGTGCAGCTGACTAAGGCATAGCCGGTTTCGACTGTGGAACCAAAAATAGTCCCTGCTGGAACGGTATGATGCAGGTGATGCCCTTGTTCGATATCCAAACTTAGTGTGGTCTTTTTGTATGACCCATCGGGTAAAAGAGAATGGACGGTGAGTGGATGACCGGCATGATAAAACCACATTTCATCGGAAACAAGTCTATGAAAATGAGAGGGACTATCTGTGGTCAAAAGGAAATAAATCGATGTATACAAAGCAAAATCCTTTCCATTTTTCTCATATGTCTCATCAGATAATTCAGTTTGTCTGAAGTATCCATCTTCCGGATGAGGTTCAAGGTTCAATTCACTGATCCATTGTTCTGCTGTTTTCATCTTTCATTCTCCTCACATATCTTAATCTGATCTTTAGTATATCAGATAAAATCAGAGACCAGGTAAAACCTTTTAAAAATGCTTCATATTCATTGATTTGACCTATATCCGGTATAATAAGTATAAGAATAAGTTAGAGGGTGGAATGAGATGAAAAAAAAAGACAAAAAAATGGCTGGTTGCTGCCGGCGCAGTTTTGTTAGCTATCGCTATATGGGGATTTGTCGAACCTTACATCCTTGATGTTGAGGAAGAAGAAGCAGCGATAACGAACCTCCCTTCCGAGATGGAAGGTAAAAAAATCGCAGTCATTGGAGATTTTCAAATAGGCTTGTGGCTGGATAACGTGTGGACCGTGGAAAAAGCAGTGGAAGACGTGATCGATATGGATCCTGCAGCCATACTTATTACAGGGGATTACGTGTATCATGTAGACAATATGGATGACCCTGAAATAGCAGAAGTCATGGAAGTCATGCGTCCACTTGCAGAGAGTGGTATACCGGTTTACAGTGTGCTCGGGAATCATGATTATGCCATGTCCTCTCAAGATGTTGAGCCAAACACGGAACTGGCGGAAGGGCTGGCTACTGAATTATCCTCTTTAGGCATCATGATGCTGGATAATAAAAATGAGATCCTTCTAGAAGGTGTAAATACAGATTTATATGTCGTCGGACTGGGGTCGCACTGGGCTGGTAATGACTTGGCGAACAAAGCATTCGAAGGGGTCCCTGAAGAAGCGCCCCGAATGGTTCTGATGCACAATCCCGATTCATTTAAGACGCTGGCAGGTGGTGTATCCCCTGTGGCTGTAGCCGGACATACCCATGGTGGGCAGATACGTGTGCCATTTACAGAAACATGGTCTTATCTAAATCTGCTTCAGAGTGGAGAAGTCACTGCAGACGGATGGATAAAAGAAGATTATGGATCTGCCGGAAACAGCTTGTATGTAAACAGAGGCATCGGCATGAGTATCACTCCGATGAGGATAAATGCTGTACCTGAAATAACTGTCTTCACGCTTATTAATAAGGACTAAGTCATGCACAAATGTTCACAAAAATATCACATACTTACTATTTGTACTTATTTATTAAAAGTAGAATTAACGATATAATGAGCAAAGATTTTAGAAAAGGGATGATGATGGAAAACAAAAAAATGAAATTTGCAGTGAATGCTAAAACTGATGGGTTCGCATTAACAGCCAAGGCTGGAAAACATGAACTTATTCTAGATGAATCAGAAACAATGGGCGGAAAAAACACCGGACCTAATCCGATGTAGACAGCACTCGCTGCTCTCGTATCCTGTGAAAACGTAACGGCTAATATGGCCGCAAGAGAAATGGACTTTGACTTGAAATGTCTGACGATAAACGTTTCAGGTACATTTGACCCACGCGGATTCATGGGCGATGCATCTGTTCAGCCGTACTTTGAAGAAGTCACGATCAATGTCAAAGTAGACATATCAGAATCTGACGAACGCATCCAGCTCATTAAAGAACAGGTCGAAGCACGCTGCCCGAACTATACACTATTTAAAGCAGCAGGCGTTAAAATGAACGACACTTGGGTAAAAGCATAAGTCACCATGAAAAAACAGTCATCTGATGGCTGTCTTTTTTTGCAGTAAATTGATCCAGACTTTTTATGTAAAGTCACAGCTTTTTTCATATTTCTGATTGACAAGCAGAGAAAGTATTGAGATAATAACTCCAATTGAATATTGGTACCTTTAAATCAGTCCCGTGAGGCTGACAAGGACTACGGATGAAAAACAGGCGACAAGTGTATCGACTACACGTGTGTCTTTTTTTCGAACGCTTCTTGTCGTATCGGGCAGGAAGCTTTTTTTATGCAAATTTTTATGTATAAAAACCTGTCAGGTATGGGTACTAATAAGCAACCAAACAAGGAGGAAGAAAAATGGACAAAGACTTTTCACTACAGGAGGTACCACAGGCAAACCGCAATGGTTATTTAAGGATGTTTGTGGTCATGCTGGGCTTTACATTTTTTTCAGCCAGTATGCTTTCAGGCGGGGAACTCGGATTAGGACTCACGATGAAAGATTTTATCTGGATGGTGCTGTTAGGAAACTTTATACTAGGGGCGTATACGGGCGGTCTTGCCTATATCGCGGCGAAAACCGGACTGTCCACACACTTGCTGGCAAGATATGCATTTGGAGAAAAGGGGTCGTACTTGGCATCCTTTCTGCTGGGAGCGACCCAAGTCGGCTGGTTTGGAGTAGGGATAGCCATGTTTGCCGTACCGGTCAATCGTGTGACGGGCATCGACATGTTTACTCTGATCGTGATTTCAGGAGCGGCGATGACTTTTTCGGCATTCTTCGGGATGAAGGCTCTAGCCATCTTAAGTTTTGTGGCAGTACCTGCCATTGCAGTTCTTGGAAGTACATCAGTGGGTATCGCTGTCAGTGATCTTGGTGGTCTGTCCGAATTGTTTGCCTATCAGCCTGAACAGTCACTGGGTCTGGCTGCGGCGCTGACGATCTGTGTAGGCTCATTTGCCAGCGGAGGGACGCTCACACCGGATTTTGCACGCTTTGCAAAAACTAAAAAATCAGCGGTCCTTACCACGTTGATAGCCTTCTTCGTCGGCAACAGTTTAATGTTTTTGTTTGGAGCTGTTGGTTCCATTGCCACAGGGGCCGGGGATATTTCAGATGTCATGTTTTCTCAGGGTCTTATTATCCCGGCTGTCATTGTATTAGGGTTGAATATCTGGACGACTAATGATAATGCACTGTATGCCTCTGGCTTAGGCTTTTCCAATATAACTAAAATCAGTAAAAGTAAACTGGTTGTTTTCAACGGCATTGTCGGAACGTTACTGGCGATGTGGCTTTACAATAACTTTATAGGCTGGCTGACACTCTTGGGAGGCGCACTTCCCCCAATCGGCGCTATCATCCTGGCTGACTACTTTATTCTTAACAAAGGACATTATCTTAAGCTGGACGATATGGATCTAGAAATGGTCAAATGGCCGGCGATCATCGCCTGGATAGGCGGATTTGCTTCAGCACAATGGCTGCCGGGCATCCCGCCACTGAACAGTATGATCGGAGCAGTCGTCCTGTTTGTGGGACTGACTAAACTGGCAGAAAAAGCAACGGACCAGAAACAGGCGACTTTAGGGGAAGAGGTTTAATCGATGATCATACAAAATGCAGCTTTAGTAAAAAGAGAGGGCCTATGGAACATTCACATAGAAAATGGCCAGTTCATTAAAATAGAAAAAGCCCGTTCGGTCGACGGCGCATTGGATGTAGAAGGTAAGTTAGTGAGTGCGCCATTTATCGAACCGCATATCCATCTGGATACGACCTTGACAGCTGGAGAGCCGAAATGGAATGAGAGCGGTACGTTGTTTGAAGGGATTTCAACATGGGCGGAAAGAAAAAAGACACTGACTAAAGAAGATGTTAAGAAACGGGCAAAAAAAGCCTTGCAGTGGCAGATCGCTCAGGGGATCCAAGCGGTGCGGACCCATGTGGACGTCTGCGATCCATCACTAACAGCGCTCAAAGCCTTACTGGAAGTAAAAGAAGAAATGAAAGAATTTGTTGAGATCCAACTCGTTGCTTTTCCTCAAGAAGGCTTCCTCTCATATTCTGATGGGACGGAACTGGTAGAAGAAGCCTTGAAACTGGGAGCGGATGTTGTAGGAGGTATTCCTCATTATGAATTTACCCGTGAAGACGGAGTGGAATCAATGAAGATCGCATTTGACTTAGCTGAAAAATATGATCGACTCATTGATATTCACTGTGACGAGATCGATGACGAGCAGTCGCGGTTCGTGGAAGTCGTTGCGGCAGAGGCGTATAAAAGAGGACTCGGGAGCAGAGTGACCGCAAGCCATACGACGGCGATGCACTCGTATAACGGGGCATATGTCTCCAAGCTCATGAAGCTGTTAAAGCTGTCCAAAATCAATTTTGTGGCCAATCCGCTGGTGAATATCCACTTGCAGGGACGGTTCGATGACTACCCGAAACGCCGTGGGATCACCCGCGTGAAAGAATTGAGTGAAGCGGGACTGAATGTCTGTTTCGGGCACGATGATATATTTGATCCTTGGTATCCCTTGGGAACAGGGAATATGCTTCAGGTCCTGCATATGGGGATCCATGTCACGCAATTGATGGGCTACAATCAGATCGTTGACTCGTTCGATTATATAACGGATAACAGTGCAGTCACACTGAATATTCAAGACGCGTACGGTATAGAAGAAGGTAAGCCGGCTAACTTTATCATCTTGAATGCCACAAATCGATATGATGCACTGAGAAAGCAGGCTGAAGTGCTCGCCTCCTACCGTAAAGGAAAGAAGATAGCAGAAACAAAACCCAAGGCATCCTCTGTTTATTTGCCCGAACCTATGATGATCGATTTCGAAAGATAAGCAATTTATGAAAAAGCCAATGATATAAAGTATTTATGATCCAGGAAGAGTTTGATTCGTTTCTTATTTTACTGAATGTAAGTATGGAGAAGGGTATGATTTAGTAAAGGATGATAGAATTGATGAGAAAAATGACTGTTTCTGTAAATGCTCAAAGTGAAAATCTTGTGGTGAGAGCAAGCACAGGAGAGCATAAGATTATTTTCGATGAGTCTGAAGTGTATGGCGGACAAAATAAAGGGCCGCACCCGATGGAGACCCTGCTCGCGACGTTGGCTTCGTGTACAAATATAACAGCGAATATGATCGCCGGCGAAATGTATTTTGACTTGAGAGGTCTGTCCTTTGATGTGCAAGGGGTATTCGATCCATTTGGGGTTATGGGTGATGCATCCGTTCATCCTTACTATGAACAGGTGACCGTCAATGTTCAAGTGGATACGCCGGAAGACGACGTGGAAATTCAAGCGTTAAAGAAACAAGTGGAAGCCCGCTGTCCCATCTACACTTTACTTAAAGCCGCAGGAGTTAAAATGAACGATAGTTGGGTCAAAGCTTAAAAAAAATGAAGAAGGCTTTGGAAAAACACTAGAAAAGAAAATACCGTCAATTTCAGGGACATTCAATCCTTGAATTGACGGTATTTCTGCTTTTTCAGCCCATTATTGAAACAGACCTATGTCAGAATGCCTATAATATCTTTTCCAGTCCGTTTAGTATAATATAAATAGGGTGAGTATTGTTTCATAAATTTAAGCGTATTCACTAAATAGTATCCAACAGGTAGTACTTTGTTTTATAAAGTAAGCGTTTCATTGACACTATGTTTTATGATGTTAATATAGTAATGAAGAGGGAGATAAATTATGGCCATAGCAACGTTAAAATTAAAAGAATATAAAAAGGATGCCAGCCCGACAGAAGTGGCGATCATCGATTACATTTTAAAAAATGCAGAAGAAACCAGTCGAATGACGATATATGATTTAGCGGAGAAGACGTTCTCCTCCCCTTCGACAATTATTCGTCTATGTAAAAAGACTGGCTACAAAGGCTACAAGGACTTTTTGAAAGATTTGATCTATGAACAGGCTGTTCGGTCGAATTACAAAAAAAAGCATATTGCTGAACTGACAAAAACAGATGAAATAGAAGAAATCATTAATAAAGTGACACATAAAAATATTCTTTCACTGGAAGAAACAGAAAAACTGATCGATACAGAAACGATCAAAACATGTGTACAAAAACTGTTTGAGTGCGAGAAACTGACTATTTTCGGTATGGGAGCCTCGCTTATCGTGGCCAAAGATGCCCAGCTGAAGTTTACACGTATCAACAAAATGTCTTATGTCAGCGAAGACTGGCACACTCAGCTGCTCATGGCCAAAAACATGAGTGAGAAGGATGTTGCCTTAGTGATTTCCTATTCCGGTCAGACAGAAGAAATGATCACCTGTACGGAAGTGGCAAAGGAGAATGGTGCCACGATCATCTCGATCACGAAAACAGATGAATCACCGATCAATAGATTAGCAGATTATGCAATTTATGTCGCATCAAATGAGTTCAGCTTCAGAAGCGGGGCGATGTCGTCGCGTATTGCACAGTTGAATATCATCGATATCCTCTTTACGAGCTATATCAATAAAATGTACGAAGAGACTATCGAGATACTTGAAAAAACACAGATAAAAAAGGAGCAGGACTGATGGTAGAGTTAGGAAAGATGGAAACAGAAAAACAGAATCCCAATACGATGAATCTTGATCAGATGAGTGTGAAAGAAGCACTCACTGTAATGAACAATGAGGATAAAAAGGTGGCAGAAGCCATTGAGGAGGTGATTCCTGAAATTGAAAGCGCCGTCCACACGATCATCGGTCAACTGAAAAAAGGAGGGAGACTGATCTATACAGGTGCCGGTACGAGCGGTCGTCTAGGCGTTCTTGATGCTTCTGAGTGTCCACCGACCTTCGGCACACCGAAAGAAAAAGTCGTGGGTCTGATCGCAGGTGGGGAACGTGCCTTTACGGAAGCCATCGAAGGTGCAGAAGATAGCCAGGAGTTAGGAAAAGAAGATTTAGTAAAGTTAGAGTTGAATGAAAACGATGTCGTGGTGGGATTAGCCGCAAGTGGACGTACCCCTTATGTCATTGGTGCATTGAATTATGCGGGAGAAATAAAGGTTCCAACGATCGCCATCGCCTGCAATAAAGACACCAAAATCGGTCAGGCAGCGGATATTGCTATTGAAGCGGTCCCGGGTCCAGAAGTCCTGACGGGCTCGACACGTTTGAAGGCAGGGTCCACACAGAAAATGATCCTGAATATGCTGTCGACGATCGCCATGGTAGGGGTCGGCAAGGTATATAAAAACCTGATGGTCGATGTTCAGCCGACAAACGAAAAACTTGTATCACGTGCAGAAAACATCGTGATGAAAGCAACGGATGCTGACCGAGAAACGGCTAAGAAAGCTCTTGCTGAAAGTGACGGCAAAGTCAAAGTTGCCATTATAATGATTTTATTAGATATCGATAAAGAGGCTGCCGTCAACAAGCTGGAAACATCAGAAGGACATGTTAGAAAAGCACTTTAATAAAAATACGTTAATAAAAAACAAAAATGAAAAGGAGCAACACACAGATGGTTAAAAACAATGAAAAATTAGCTCAAGAAATCGTCGATGCAGTTGGTGGCAAGGATAACATCGCTTCCTCCACGAACTGTATGACCCGTGTCAGGATGAACGTCAAAGACAAGAGCCTGATCGATGAAGCTGGACTTAAAAATACCGAAGGTGTCATGGGCGTGAATGATGCAGATACTTACCAGGTCATTGTTGGACCGGGAACGGCTAAAAAAATCAATGATCTGCTCGTAGAAAAATACAATGTACAGGATTCATCCGGCAGCGCCAATAACTGGCAGGAAAACAAACAGCAGATCAAAGGTGGGCAGAAACAAAGCAAATTCAAACAAGCCTTAGCCACGATCGCCAATATCTTTATCCCAATGATCCCTGCGATCATTGCCGCCGGTATTTTCCAGGGACTAAGCGGACTGCTTGGTACAATGATCAGCGAAGGGACGATCAGCGGCGATGTCTGGGAAGGTATCCGCATCACCTTTGCATTGATCGGGAACTCGTTCCTGGGCTACTTCGCTATCTTCACTGGTATGAATGCGGCCAAACGCTTTGGTGCAACAGAAGCCATAGGTGGGATGATCGGGGCCATGTCGATTGCGGCACCCCTGATTGATCTATCCACACTCGTTGGTCTGTATGATGCTGAACAGCCGCTGAATTCGATCCTGACAACGGGTAAAGGTGGGATCATCGGTGTTATCTTCGGTGTATTCATCCTGGCGAAGATAGAAAAAGCTGTACGAAAACGTACGCCGGATGTCCTGGACTTGATGGTCACACCGATCGTGACCTTACTCATTACGACCCTGATCTTTGTTTTTATCATCATGCCAGTTTCAGGCTTCTTTTCTGATTGGCTTGTACGCGGATTAAGCCTGATCATTGGTTCTGAAAACACATTTGTAAGTATCTTGTCTGGCTATATCTTAGCTGCAGTCTTCCTGCCAATGGTATTGGTTGGTCTGCATCACGGGTTGATCCCGATCTATGCCATTCAACTTGAAGCTTTAGGTGGCGTATCACTGTTCCCAGTATTGGCTATGGCCGGTGCCGGACAAGTTGGAGCAGCCATTGCCATTTACTTGATCGCTAAAAAAGTCGGCGACGAAAGAATGAAAGGCGTTATTTCAGGCGCACTGCCTGCGGGTATCCTGGGGATCGGTGAGCCTCTGATTTACGGTGTCACACTGCCTTTAGGTAAACCGTTCATCACGGCCGGTTTAGGTGCAGGCTTTGGTGGCGCATATGTCATGATGATGGGTGTTATGGCAAATGCCTGGGGACCATCCGGCTGGGTCGCTCTTCCATTGATGCAGGATGGAATGATTCATTACGCAATCGGCATACTGATCTCTTATCTTGGAGGATTCATCATCACACGTCTGTTCATTAAAGAGGACGATTTAAGAAATGCAAACATCTAAAATTTTTGGATTCGCCGTTTACGTGTCCGCATTTAAACGGCAGCGTCCATTCCTTGAAATGATGAAGGATCAAAACGCACCGGTCTTTACCTCTCTTCATATGAATGAAGAAGTGACGGATTCTTATGTGGATGATGTGGAAGAGATGTGCCAATGGCTGCATGAGAACGGGTTCTGGATCATGGCGGATGTATCGCCGTTGACGCTGAAACGGTTTGGCGAGGACTCACTGGCTTCTCTGGCTCGTCGTCTTCATTTAGATAACTTGAGGTTAGACTTTGGCTTCGATTTAAAGCAACTGAAAAAAGATGAGTTGAATGTCAGTTTCACCTATAATGCCTCAACGCTGCTGAATCAGGATAGTGAAGAAGCAGAAGCCTTCTACATGCATAATTTTTATCCGAGACCTGAAACGGGGCTGGATGACGTCTTCTTTACTTCACTGAATCAGCGGATCAAAGAGGCGTCTGGTCAGACACTGGCGTTTATCTCTGGCGATGAGGAAAAGCGCGGACCTTTGTATGAAGGTTTGCCTACTCTTGAAGCACACCGCTACCTTTCGCCGTATGCCCAGTGTGTCGATCTTTTGAAGACCTATGGTGTCGATAAAGTGTTTCTAGGAGACATAAAAATGTCTGACTTTGAACTGGACTTGATCATGAAGTATTTAGAGGATGGACTGATCCGTCTTCCGGTCAAGCTGCCGGCAGCATTGGATCAGTTGTATAACGAAAGATTTACTGTCCGAGTAGATTCACCAGGCACGCTGATCCGTGTCCAGGAGTCCAGACAGTACGCGCAAGCCGGAAAACACGTCGAACCGGACCAGACAGACAAGCGTCTGAGAGGGTCCGTCACGATGGATAACGAGCGCTATAAACGCTATTCGGGAGAAGTTCAGGTGACAAAAGCCGATTATCCGCAAGATGATCGGGTGAATGTCATCGGAAGGTTGAGTGAAAAATATCATCTACTGCTCGATAATCTCCACAATGGTGAAACCTTTATGTTCGTACCTGAACGAGGGGAATAAAAGAAGGAAAAAGTAAATGGAAGAGGTTGGGACAGCTCAGTTGTTCCAGCCTCTTTCGTTTATTTTCTGGCAACATTTAGATGAAAGTAGCCTTCGACTGACTGATCTAATCGATTAACGATACTTCTGAAGCACATTATGTAATATCTTGATGCTGAACGAGCTTTACAGCTAGTTTTGCCATTATTACTGCATAATAGGAGTTGCAACATCAGTATTGGAACAGGTTGTGACAAGATATCTCCATAAAACAGGTCGCAATTTCAGTATTGGAACAAGTTTTGACAAGGTACCTCCCAAAAACAAGTCGTAATATCAGTATTGGAACAGGTTTTGCCAAGGTGTCTTCATAAAACATGTTGCAATATCAGTATTGGAACAAGTTTTGCCAAGGTGTCTTCATAAAACATGTTGCAATATCAGTATTAGAACAGGTTTTGGCAAGATATCTCCATAAAACAGGTCGCAATACAAGTTTTGAAGTAACATCTGACAAGTCAACTGAATTAAAGAATAGCTAGGAACCTCGTTAGGAACGTCGTATGGTACACTGTCTTTTATTTTTTCAGATTATGTATAATTAGAAAGTTAGAATAGTTTCTTATATTATCGTATAATGAATTATCAAGTGAAATATTAAAGGATGTTTTTATATATGATCAACATTATAGGCGTACTGCCGGATGACACGGTGGAAACAGATGTCAAAGTGACTGAGGAGAATTTAAAGAGATATAAATGGTACTGGGTGGATTTCAACAATCCGACAGCTGACGAGTTCCGGCTGCTGGATTCTGTGTTTCATTTTCATCCTTTAGCGATCGAAGACTGCGGGATCATACTCCAGCGTCCTAAACTGGATTATTATGACGGATATGATTTCTATGTAACCCACATCGCCAAGCAGGAAGCTAAAGAAATCATAAAGGAAGAATTGGACTTCTTCGTCGGTCCGAATTATATCGTCACATTTCACTTTGAAGAATCCAAAGAAGTTGAACAAGTATGGAGCAGGATCATGAATCAGGCCGCCATTGAAAAATGGGATCCGTATTATATCTTTTATCAAACACTGGACAAGCTGGTCGACGCTTATTTTCCACTTATTTATACTATAGAGGCAGAGCTGGACGTGATCGAAGACAATAGACAAAATCAGTCCGTGGGTGAACTGATGGATGAACTCTTTGATATCCGGCACATGCTATTGCATATCCGGCAGACAGTCAACCCGATGAGGGATCTGCTCTACCGGATGCTGAATTCCCATCATTTAACGGAAGTAAAAAAAAGACGCGAGTATTTCTCTGATATCTACGATCACTTACTCAAAGTATCGGAAATGGTCAGTTCAAACAGGGAGGTCACCACGGATATAAGGGACAATTATCTGTCCATGACTTCTCATCAAACCAATGAAGTCATGAAGTTCTTGACCATTATTACGTCTATCTTCACGCCACTGACACTGATATCAGGGATTTACGGCATGAACTTCGTCAATATGCCCGAACTAGAATGGCAGTACAGCTATTATGTCGTGCTGACCGTTATGCTGATTATAGGCCTGTCGCTATTTTTCTGGTTCAAGAAAAAAGGCTGGTTCGACTAGTCATTAGTCAAATAATAAAAAAGCTCCCGTCAAAGCAGAGAATAAAATCATTCTGCCATGACGGGAGCTTTTCATAAATGTTTCACGTGAAGCAATTTACTGGAAAAGTCAGAGAAGACAGGTTACCAGCGGATGGTCTGGAGCGTTTCTCTGAGGACTGCTTCAGCGTCCTCATTTAACTGCCAGTCTTCCATTTCCTCTTTGATGTCAGATAAACGCCCGTTTTCCCTGACAAAACCGTTTAAGCGAGCGGTGATAGTGGAATACACGAAACTCGTATGATCCGGGAATAAAGGCAGGAGGGTATCCATTGCTTTATCGAACCGCTTGAGAAAATATTTCTGATGACGATCTTCAGCGGGATAAAAAGGTAGATCATAATGGATCTCTGTCCCGATCCTTTTTCCGTTTTGCTTTTCCCATTCGCTTTTAACTTTCTGAGCTGACTCAAGCTGCTCAGTGGAATGGACGATCAGCTGTGAAAGGTATTGACGACCTTTATAACTGCGGTCCTTTACGGCATCGTGACTGTCCCAGAAAATCCTTAGAATATCTTCATAAGATAGAAGGGAAGGATCAAAAGCGATCTGAATCGATTCAGTATGGTTCCCCATGTTTCGATAAGTAGGTTCAGCGGTCGTCCCGCCGGCAAATCCTGTACGGGTATGGAGCACACCGGGGTACTGACCAAACTGGCTTTCCGGCCCCCAGAAACAGCCCATCCCGAAGGTTGCGGTCTCCATTTTTTGTGCGCGGCGATTGAAATCAAGCATCAGAGGTTCCTCCTTTAAGTAGATGTATCCTTGTCAGTACGTGTTTATTAGTTTAACACGTGCACGTTTGCATTAACTAATCATTGCTATATTTCAAAAAGGGGAGAGTAAAGCATCAGATCAGTCTGGGATGTCTATTTGAGATTCAGGGGCAGCAAACAGAGGTCTGCCGATGAGTCATATAAAGTAACAGAAATAAAATCAGGCGGGAATATGTCCGGTCATTTTTGGTATACTTCTTATACATGGAATATATAGAAATGAAAAGAGTTCAAAGGAGAAAGAGATGCAGAATATATTGAATGGGCTGTCGCTGATCATGGATTCCTTTGGCGCGGCAATAGTGGTCCCCGTCGTTTTGTTTGTACTGAATCTTATTATGAAAGTTCCCGGAAAAAAAGCCTTCCAGTCCGCGCTCAATGCCGGCATCGGACTGACGGGATTTAACTTGCTGGTAGGGGCTTATACCCCGATCGTGACCCCGGTCGTCCAGCGGATGGTGGCGACGACCGGCGTCAACTTGAATATCCTGGATACCGGCTGGCAGGCAACCAGTATCGTGGCTTATTCCACGCAAGTCGGCATGATCTTCCTGGGGTTGGGTCTTTTGATCCAAGTGCTGCTTTTTGTACTGAAATTTACGGATGTGTTTTTTCCATCAGATTTGTGGAATAACTATTCTTACATGCTTTGGGGATCGATGCTGTACGTAGTGACGGGAAACGTCTGGCTGTCTATTGGTCTGATGGTTCTGATCAACGTGTACACGATGGTTTTTGCAGAAGGTCTGTCAAGGAGATGGTCGACCTATTACGGCTATCCCCGAACGACCATCGTGGCTTCGCACGCTTTAGGTTCCTTTCCCTTGGCTGTCGTCATGAATCATATATTGAACAAGCTGGGCGCCGACAAGGTGAAATGGGACACTGAGACCCTGCAAAAACGCCTGGGGGCTTTAGGCGATCCGACAACGATCGGTTTTATTTTGGGGGTTCTTTTAGGATTGGCAGGAAACGTTACCCGCCTTGATACGCTCGAAGGCTGGGGTGAATCCTTTACTGTCGGGATCGCGACCGCAACGGTCATGGCGGTCTTCCCTAAAATCGCTGATATCTTTGCTTCAGCATTTAAAACACTCACAGACGCGTCCAAAGGATCCGCCAAATCAGACGATGAAGACAAGCGCGTCTGGTATCTGGCTATCAACGATGCCGCAGGATACGGTGAACCGGCAACGATTTTGACCAGTCTGCTCCTGATCCCGATCATCATTATCCTGGCGATCGTGCTTCCCGGGAACCAGGCACTGCCGCTGGTCGATCTCGTGGCTCTGCCTTACATGATGCAGGTGATCGTCTCCATCTCAAACGGGAATATATTCAAGTCACTGATTTCAGGAACGTTGTATCTCGTGTCAGGTCTGTACTTAGTCACCGTTGTGGCTCCTATATTCACGGAAGTGGCTTTGAGTGTCGGGGTCAACCTGCCGGAAGGGGCGGTTTTGATATTCAGCTTAACGGTGCTGACCAACATGCTGGGGGGCTTGCTGTTTTTAGTCTTCATGACCCAAAATACGTATCTCATCGGTCTGTCTGTAATCCTATTTATCGCGCTATACATCGTTTTCAAGAAAAACAAAGAGGATTTCCTGTTGTATCTGGAGGAACAGGCAAAATAAAGGTATGATTGCAGGGTATTCAAACTGTCCGTTAAAATAAAAAAGAAGTCTGAGGATAATGAGGGAAAAAGATGAATCCAGTATTTAAATTTTTACTACGCTTAGCGTCATCGCCGCGTATCGACATGCAGGAAGACTACCAGTGGGTGAGAAAGCTGCAGAAGGTCTTTTCCAGTGCACCGACAGCCCGTTTTCGTACACTGGATGAAAAGATCTATTCAAAGAACAATAATCATGAAATCCCTGTACGTATTTTTTTTCCTAAGAAGAAAACACATCCTGAACCGATCCTCTACATCCATGGCGGCGGCTGGGCGATCGGCGATATCGATTACTACACGCGCGCCTGTGTCAATATAGCTGATCATCTCGGCCGCGTCGTCTACTCCGTCGATTACCGCCTGGCTCCGGAGAATCCGTATCCGGCCGGCTTGAATGATGTCTACCGTGTCGCTGAAGTTCTGCTTACGCCGCTGGAAGGCGAAGAAGAAGAGGACTGGATCATTATGGGTGATTCAGCAGGAGGTAATTTAGCTGCAGTCGTCTCGATGCTGCTGCGTGACCGTAAAAAAAGACTGCCTAAAAAACAAGTGCTGATCTATCCCTTGACTTACTGGGATCATACGGAAAACTCGCCGTTTGAATCGGTCAAAACGAACGGCTATGATTACGGCATGACGATCAAGAAAATCCAGGGCTTCATGGAACTGTACGGCCCTGATATGACCGAACGAAAGAGTCCGCTGATCTCACCTTTGATGGCTGAAGACTTAAGTGGTCTTCCAGATACGCTTGTCCTGACTGCTGAATTCGATCCGCTGCGGGATGAAGGGGAAGCTTACGGAAAAGCCTTGAGAAAAGCGGGGAACAGAGTAAAGATCCATCGGGTACTGAACAGTGTCCATGGGTTCATCAACTATCCTGCTTTTACTGAACCGATGGAGGAAACACTGAAGGAAATGGAAACTTTTTTAAACGATTAAGGAGGTCCAGCAGCTATGGAAAAGAAAAAATGGGTCAGGCTGGATAACGCCTCGAATATCTTTTTAGCTGCCAGAAATGAAACAGATACGAAAGTTTTTCGCTTATCGGCTGAAATGACAGAAGTGGTGGATCCTGTGTTACTCCAGTCTGCTCTGCAGGAAACATACAAAGAGTATCCGTTGTTTCATAATGTGCTGAGACGGGGTATTTTCTGGTATTACCTGGAAGAGCGCAGGGGAACGCCCAAAGTGAAACTTGAAACGGAACCGCCGTGTTCGCCGCTGTATCATTATGACAAGCGGGAGTTTCTGTTCAGAGTACTTTATTATAAAGACCGGATACACCTGGAAGTTTTTCATGCACTGACCGATGGGACCGGAGCGTTGTGGTTCTATGAAGATCTGCTGACAGAATATGTCAGGCTGCGTCAGGCCAAGGTGCTGAAGTCTTTGGATAAACCGGCCAGCAGAGAAAAAGCAGATCTGGAAGACAGTTTTAAACGTTATTTCAGAAAAAAGAAAAAGTATACTGCGATCGAAGCCAGTATGGAACCGCTGGAAAAATACAGGGATAAAGATTTGGCAGACGATGAGGAACCGTTAGAGCCGGAGCCTGAATCTTCTTCTGTATATCGGATCAAAGGCAAAAAAACACCGGATCATCGCCAGCGTGTTATAGAAATGAGTCTGCCTTTAAAAGAAGTGCTGGACCTTGCTCGAAGTGAAAAGGTCTCATTGACCCTCTACATGACAACTCTTTATATGCTGGCTGTTTACCGTGCCAAAGAAGATAAATCAGAAGATGTGACGATCTCGACCTCCATTCCTATAAACCTGAGACAGTTTTTCCCGTCAGTCTCCGTGCGTAACTTTTTCAGTACGACGATCGTTTCCTACACCTTCAAGCCGGATAAGGATGATTATCTCGATGATCTCTATGAAAAACTGACGCGTCAATTCAAGGCACAGCTGCAGAAAGAAGCATTGGAGAAAAGACTGAACCGTTTCATACGATTTGAATTCAATCCGTTGACGCGTATCACCCCTCGTCCACTTAAAGATGGCATGCTGAAGCTGGTGAACTACTTCAATAATAAAAACATCACAGTAGCCATGTCCAACTTAGGACGGGTACAGCTGCCGGAAGGGATGGAGCAGTATGTCAAGCAGACATTCTTCTATACAGCGGCGGTGCGCCCTCAGTTCTGCCTGATAAGTTATCAGGATGTCCTGACAATAAGCTTTACGAGCCCGTTTGTTGAAACAGATATCCATCGTGAATTTGTCCGACTGCTGACAGAAAAGAACGTAAAGGTCACGATGGATGTGAATAGAGTATCCAGAGAGGAGATGAACGGCAAATGAAACGCTGTCCCGAATGTCATGCTGATGTCAAAGGAGACTGGGAAAGATGTCCGCTGTGTCAGACAGATTTGAAAGTGCCAGAGAGTGAAAAGCCTGAAGAGTCGGATTTTCCGGAAGTCCCTCTGAAATTCAATCGAAAAAAAATCAAGCAGGTACTCAGTTTTAGTTCGGTTCTCCTGATCTTCCTTTATTTTGTGGCTCATTTTATCTGGCGGTTTCAGTTCTTCAATTTAGAGTATGTGCTGTTTGGCATTCTGATCATGTGGCTGATGATGCTCGTCATTATTAGAAAACGCCGAAACATCGTAAAAGGTATCGTGTATATCTTGTTCCTGTTTTCCTTGTTGAGTTTATATTTCGACTATGTCAATGGCTGGCTGGGATGGTCGCTGACCTTTGTGATCCCGATCCTGTGTATCTCTGCCCTGCTCGCTATGTTCATTTCTATCCAAGTGGTGAATCTCAGGGCTGAAGACTACGTTCTCTATCTTCAGCTGGCGGCCATCGCAGGCTTGATACCCGCCGTTTTTTTATTGATGGACTGGGTTGTTTTTGCTCTGCCAAGTCTTTTGTCCATTGTATTTAGTCTGGTCATGTCCGTTGCTGTCTTTTTCAAGCATCGACAGGCTGTTATAAATGAACTTGAAAAACGTATGCATGTATAAAAAAGAATGACAAGCAAGGAAGTGTATAGAATGAAAGACATTTATGTGGTGGGAGCAATCATAGAATATAATGGAAAAATCCTATGTGCTCAAAGAAGTTCATCCATGACATTGGCTGATTTGTGGGAATTCCCCGGAGGAAAAATAGAAGGAAACGAAACACATCAGGAAGCTTTGAAGCGTGAAATTAAAGAAGAGCTTGAACTTGATATAAAAGTAGACGACCAGTTATTTGAAGAAACGATATATGAGTATGACTTTGGCCGGGTGCATCTGGCAGCTTATAGGTGCGGCTACATGAAAGGGACTCCTTATCTGTCAGAACACAAAGCCGTCAAATGGTTAGAGGTTGAGGAGCTGAAAGATTTACAATGGGCCCCAGCAGACATTCCTATTGTAGAAAAACTGATGCAAGAAGGTGTCTCTGCATGACTGATATGATGGAACGTTCACTGAAGAAGGCATTTATTGATCATCAGCTTCAAGGGTCCCACTATGATCCGCAGTTGATCATCAATGATGTTTCAAAAAAAGAATTTATGCTTAATGTTCTACATGAAGAATTAGTTACATGTACGGATTTTTTCTTTTCAGTCGCTTTTGTGACCCAGGATGGCTTGGCTGCATTGAAAACGCAGCTGGCTGATTTACATAAAAAAGGGATCCAGGGACGTATCCTGACTTCTGTTTATCTGGCTTTCAATAAACCAGATGTCTTCAGTGATCTGCTGAATATTCCCAACGTGGAGGTCCGCATTTCAAACAAAGAGGGCTTCCATTCTAAAGGATATTTATTTACGCATCAAACACACCACTCCTTTATCGTGGGGAGTTCCAACTTAACCATGAGTGCGTTGAAAATCAATTATGAATGGAACGTGAAACTGACATCCTATAACCATGGCCAAATGATCCAGGACATCCACGATCATATGGAAGCAGAGTGGCAGCAGGCGGAAGTGCTGACCCGTAAATGGATAGAAGATTACCAGAAAAACTACGATCCGCAAGTTGAATATAAAAGGGTGTCCCTAAGCGAAGACGAACCTCTTTATATTCGGCCCAATACCATGCAGAAACAGGCGCTCAGTAATCTTCGGGGACTTAGAGCCCGCGGAGCTGACAAAGGCCTTGTGATATCAGCAACCGGCACGGGTAAAACGTTCCTTTCCGCCTTTGATGTCAATCAGTTTTCACCGGATCGTGTCCTGTTTATTGTACATCGGGAACAAATCCTCAATAAAGCAAAAGAAGATTATAAGAAGATCCTCAGCGGTCCAGATTCGGATTACGGGGTGTTATCGGGATCGCATAAAGACCTTGATGCCAAGTATCTCTTTGCAACGATTCAGACCCTCTCAAAAGAATCAGTATACAGTCAATTTATTGAAGAGCACTTTGATTATATCCTGATCGATGAAGTCCACAAAGCGGGAGCGGCTTCTTACCATAAAGTGATCGATTATTTTTCTCCAAAGTTTTTACTGGGGATGACAGCGACACCTGAGCGTACGGACGGATTCAATATATTTGAACTGTTCGATTACAATATTGCCTACGAGATACGTCTGCAGGAAGCCTTGGAAGAAGATATGCTGTGCCCCTTTCATTATTTCGGTGTCACTGATTTTGAGAAAAATGGCACAATGATTTCTGAGGAAACCGACTTTTCCCAACTTGTCGAGGAAGACCGTGTCAATTTTCTTCTGGAAAAATTAGGTTACTATGGCTGCTCGAGAAACAAACCGAAAGGACTGGTTTTCTGCAGCCGAAAAAAAGAAGCCAAGGCACTTGCTGAGCGATTTAATACTAATGGCATAGCAAGTACGTACTTATCCGGTGAAGACTCTCTGGATAAGCGTGAAAGTGAAGTCGGCCGTCTCGAAAAAGGGGAGATCAGTTATATCTTTACTGTCGATATTTTTAATGAAGGCATCGACATCCCAAAAATCAATCAGGTCGTGATGTTGAGAAACACCCAGTCCAGTATCATCTTTATCCAGCAGCTGGGTCGCGGACTTCGAAAAGATCCGTCCAAAGAGTATGTGACCGTTATTGATTTTATAGGTAATTATAAAAACAACTACCTGATCCCGATGGCCTTATCCGGAGATGTCTCGCGGAACAAAAACAAAGTAAGAAAAGATACGTATGACACTGATTTTATCGCTGGCGTTTCATCGATAAATTTTGAAGAGATAGCAAAAAAGCAGATATTTGAGTCGATTGATCAGACTAAGATGGATTCGATGAATGAACTGAAAAAGTCCTTCAACTTACTGTACAACCGGCTTGGTAGGGTCCCGTATCTGGTGGATTTCAAGCAGCAGCAAATCTTGGATCCGGTCCTTTTGGCGAATAAGAAGAATAGTTATTACGATTTTCTGGTAAGTGTAAAGGGAAATGAAGGTACACTTTCTGAAATGGAAAACAAATATCTGATGATTGCTTCGCGGGAACTACTGCCGGGGATGAGAAAGCATGAACTGATTTTATTGAAAGAACTGATGAACAAGCCTGAAAAGATTCTTGAACTGAAAGAAGTACGTAAGTTGTATGAAGAACAGCAGTTAACGACTGACGACCGGACCTTCCAATCCGTGTTGAATACACTGAATTTCAGTTATTTTTCCAATGAGACGAAAAAAATGTATGGTGAAAACGGATTTATTCATGTGACGGACAATGAGATAAGTTTATCTGATGATTTGAAAAAAGTGCTACTTAACGATTATTTGAAACTTCTCCTAACGGATGTCATTGAAACAGGATTATTGAATACAGAAGAGTTTGAAACGGATAAACCCCTGACTCTTTACCAGAAATACAAGAGGAAGGATGTCCTCAGACTCTTGAACTGGGAAAAACAAATGAATGCGCAGATAGTCGGTGGCTATATAGCTAAAGATGGGGAGTTTGTCATATTCGTCACTCTGGAAAAAGGGGAAACCTTTGCTGGGGCACTCATGGCTTACGAAGATGAGTTGCTGGATTCCAGTACAATGAAGTGGTTTACCAAATCACCTAGAACGTTAAAGTCACCGGAAGTAGAAAAATTGAAAGATCCGTTGAACTGGACGTATCGTCTGTTTGTCAAAAAATCAGATGATGAGGGAAGCGATTTTTACTATTTAGGAAAAGTTGAACCTGTCCAAAGTTCGCTTAAAGAAATAAAGAAACATACCCAGGAGGGCAAAGAGAAAAGTGTGGTAACACTGGACTTGAAATTAAAGCAGCCAATCGAAAACAGTTTGTACCGCTATTTGATCTTGAAAGAATAAAAACACACCGTATCCGCTCGATAAGCATGAGTGGATACGGTGTGTTTTGCATTAGTGCTGTTTTGACTGGCGTTTGTTCGCATACATGGCGTCATCGGCGCATTTCAGCAGAGCGGCTGCTGTAGTGCCGTCCTCTGGGAACAGCGAATAACCGATGCTTGGGATGCATGTCAGTTTTTTATCTTTGATCTGATAAGGGTGGCTCAACGCATCAGATAGTTCCTGAATACGCGAACTGATATCGTTTCGAGAGGAGATACCGGTCAAAAGGAGAGTAAACTCATCACCGCCTAAGCGGGCACCATGTTCTACATCATTCAATATCAGGCGGAGACGATAGCCGACTTCAGAAAGCAACTCATCACCAGTGGCGTGTCCATAAGTATCGTTGATGTGCTTGAAATTATCCAGATCCATGAATATTACGGCAAAGGGTTCACCTGTTTTTTCAGACTGCCTGATCTGTTTGTTGAGGTTCCCTTCAAAATGTGTCCGGTTTGCCAGGTCGGTGAGTGTATCGTGATACGCCATGTAATGGATCCGTTCTTCGTTTCGCTTGTTTTGAGTGATATCCTGGGCGATAGAGAAGACGCCGACCATTTCTGTCTTTATCATTATTGGAATATGAGTGACGTTGATATACACTAGACGACCGAAATGATTCGTGAGGGGGAACTCATAATGCTGGGATATTCCTTTCTTAGTATTATAGAAGGTTTCTCTTGCTTTCTCTTTATAGGCATCGTCGACAAAGTGCATGATGGACTGACTGATCAATTTTTCGCGTTTTACTCCAAGCAGGTCTTCACCTTTTTCGTTGACGCTCAGGACATGTCCTTTTAAATCAAGGGAAAATACAGCATCAGGGTGATGATAGAAAAGGGATTTATGCCTTTCTTCACTAAGGATCAGATCAGTTGTCTGTCTTTGATAGTCCTTTATAAGGCGCTTGTTTTCAACCAGGACAAGCAGCTGTCTGACAATAATGACAGCGATTGTTACACCAGCACCGAATGTTACTTCATTGAGCGTAGAAGCATTGACGACCATATAAATAAAAAGAATGCTGACATAAATGTAGGGGAACAGCATGCGCAGGCGGCTATCGGATTCATTGAGCAGTAGGTTACTGGTCTCTTCTGAGAAGGGCTCCTTTTGAAGCAGCCCCGTAAAGCCGATCAGCATCAGACCTAGAACAAATAAAGGATCCAGAAAACTCCCGGAAACATAACTGTCTGTATTCTGCATAAGCAAAAAACCGATATCTGCAGTGATTTGAACAAGTACTCCTGAGAACAGGAAGACGGTTGTATACCTATGAAAGAGACGTCGTCCTGTCATGAACAATATGACGATAAAAAACAGCAGAGTCAGATCTCCAAGAGGATAAAAGAGAGATAATGCCAGTTCAAATGGTGTTACTGTATCATTTGCAATGAGCGGTTTAATGAGAAAATACCAGAAAAAGGTCGTATAGACCGTCATCACAAGGAAAATATCAAAGATGAACTTTGTAATGGAGAGGTACTTTTTCTCCATCTTGAGTTTATAACTAAAGGCCATCAGATAGAAGATAATATTCAGTATGTAAAAAATGTCGGGACTTCCGGGATAAGGGACATCGAACAGTAAAACTGTTTCATAGATAAACCATAAAACTTCTGCAATAACGAAACTGAAGGTGCCGAAAGACAGAAACAGCCAGAATAATTTATCTTTATCCCGATTTTTTTTATAGGCCTGTGCCAGCCAGATCGTAGCCAATAGAGGTCCGGCAATAGAGAACAGGTTTCCCCCAAGTGTCCGTATGTATTCGTGCGTTTGAAATATTGTTATCCAACCATAGTAGAAAAAGGTATAAATAAAAATAAACACAAGAACGATTTTATTTTTGTGTTTAGCAAGCATGTCATGTGATCTCCTTAAACTGAGATATTTCTTTATGAAAACCATACCACACTATAAATGAAAGTAACATAGATAATTGTTTTAAGAAATAAAAAGAGAATAGAGTGGTGAACAAAAAATGTCGACAGACACTCATGGGCTGGAAAGTGGATACACAAGAACCTCGACAGCCCAGAGGACCGAATAGCTGGCTAGGGTGATTTAGTTGCAAAAAAGCTTCTTGGTCGCGTACTATTGAAGTAACCACTATAAGGAAGTGTAAAGAAAAATGTCATATATCTATTATATCCTGGGCTTTGGTTTAACGATTTTCACGATCATCGATGTAATTTGGACAACATTATGGATAGACGGCGGAGCCGGTCCCCTTTCCAAACGAGTGGCTCATGGGACATGGAGGATCGTAGAAAAAGTGTTAGGAAAAAAGAATAAACTGCTGACTCTTGTCGGGCCGATCGTCCTTATGGCCACACTGCTCAGCTGGGTCATTTTTATGTGGGCTGGTTATACCCTGTTTTTTGCGGGAGATACAGGATCGATCGTTGACTCTTCAAATATGCGGCCGATCGGCTGGACTGACCGGCTCTATTTTACCGGCTATACGATTTTTACCTTAGGGATCGGTGATTTCACTCCCAAACCCGGGTTCTGGCAGGTCGTCACTGCGTTTGGCTCAGGTATAGGCATACTCTTTCTCACTCTAGGGGCCTCTTATGTTATTAATGTCGTCGGTGCCGTGGTCAATAAACGATCGTTTGCACGGTCTATTTCAGGACTCGGGATGACCAGCGAAGAGATTATGAAGGCGGGATGGAATGGAAAAGATTTCCATCAGTTGGATCTGCTCTTGATGAATGCTTCTGCGGACATCTCTAAACTCACACAACAACATCAGGCTTACCCACTGCTGCATTACTACCATAGTCAGACACCAGAGGAAGCCTCGGCTGTCGGAGTAGCCATCCTTGATGATTTAATGACCATACTGCACTACGGATTAAAAGACAAAGATTCAGTCAATGCGGTTCTGGTAAAAGAGACACGGTCCAGTATTGAAACCTATCTGGATACCCTGACTTCGGCTTTTGTCAAACCTTCTGAATCAGAGCCGGATCGTCCGGATATCACCAGATTATTCAATATGGGGATTCCTTTCGTAAAGGAAGAAGAATTCATGCGGGATCTGGATACACTGTCTCGTCGTCGTCAGAAATTACTGGGAGCTGTCTACTCAGATAATCATGACTGGCCAACGCATAAAAAAAATCAGTAAATTTTTTATATAGAAAAGACCCGGATGATCGCGTCCGGGTCTTTTCTGTCAGTTAATCTATTTTTGAGAGGTATTTGGATAAAAAGCCTTTAATACGTTTCCGGTATTCTTCTTTATTTGTAATATACCCGTAGGCGTGTCCGGCTTCAGGGACGATATACAGTTCTTTTGGACAGCTGGCCGCTTCATAGACATCATAAGCCATGTGGGTGGGAACGAACTGATCGTTGCTTCCATGAATAAAGAGGATCGGAGTCCGGCTCTTCTGAACTTGTTTTTCCGGGTTGGCTTCGCCGAACCAGTAACCTGCTTTGATTTTTGTGATAAAGCTGGTCAAAGGTATAAAGGGATACTGCGGAAGCTTGTACATCGTTTTCAACTGATGGGCCATTTCTTTGGAAACAGAACTGTACCCGCAGTCTTCAACGATTGCTTTAACGTTTTTTGGCAGGGATTCTCCGCTGACATTCATCACTGTAGCGCCGCCCATACTTAAACCATACAAAACGACCTCCGTGTCTTCACCGAATGTGTCGATCATCTGCTGGATCCACAGGACATAATCTTCCCGTTCATGCCAGCCAAAACCGATATAGTCGCCTTCGCTTTCCCCGTGTCCGCGTGCGTCCGGGAGCAGCAGGCTGAATCCCAGGTCATAAAACAGCTTGGCCCAGGGAGCCATATCCCGGTTGCTTCCGCTGTATCCGTGCGCTATGATAGCGACTTTTTTTGAGGATTCTTTAGCGGGGATAAAGAGCCCGGAAAGCAGCAGGCCATCGGTCGCCCGCTGGACCAGCACATCCTTTTCGACGGTCTGGTACCACCTTTTTTCTTTTTCCCAGGGATCGTCTGGGTATATTTCTTCCATACTGTACTCAGCGACAAATTCCTTTTTACTGATACCTACAGCGGTTTTATAAAGATATGTACTTGCAAAGGTAAACAAACTGGTCGTCAAGCCTACTGCTCCAAGTAAGCCCCATTTCATTCGCTTTCTCATAGGATAAGCCTCCTTTAAATCATTGATTCCATTATAACGTAGAAAATTGAAAAAAATGCGAAGTTTTTTATTTATCGCGCTTGACATCCTGGTTTATAAGGTTTAGTATACCTAGTGGGGTATCCAAAAAAGAAAGAAAGCAGAGGAGAATAGCATGTTTGGACTTTTTAATCGTATACCAACTATTACAACTAAACAATTAGAATCGGAATTAAGCAAGAAACCTACTGTGTTAGATGTGCGTATGCCAGGCGAATACCGTCAGGGGCATATCCCGGGATCAAAAAACTTCCCGCTAAATAAAATTGAACAGTATAAAGGTAAAACAGACGACAAGCTTTACGTTATCTGTCAATCAGGTATGAGAAGCAAGCGCGCAGCATCAGCCCTGCAGAAAAAAGGGTATGACGTCGTGAATGTTCGCGGCGGTATGAATCAATGGAATGGAACAGTACGAGGAGGAAAACTATAAAATGAGTAAAGTAGTTATTGTTGGAGGCGTAGCCGGCGGTATGTCAGCCGCAACACGTCTGCGTCGTTTAGATGAAAAGGCAGAAATCATTATTTTTGAAAAAGGTCCATATGTTTCTTTTGCAAACTGCGGACTGCCTTACTATGTTTCAGGTGAGATTTCAGACCGCAGCAAGCTGCTGGTTCAGACGCCGGAAGCCTTGTATGACCGTTTCCGTTTGGATGTCAGACCTGAACATGAAGTCCTGTCTATCAATGCAGAAGAAAAGACAGTGACAGTCAGAAGCAATGGGGAAGAATCAACTGAAAGCTACGACAAGCTGATCCTTTCACCAGGCGCCAGACCTTTTGTACCACCGATCGAAGGATTGAATGAAACAGAGAATGTTTACACCTTAAGAAACGTTCCGGATCTGGACAAGATCATGAAACGCATCGACGGAACGAACCCTAAAAAAGCGGTCGTTATCGGTGCCGGCTTTATCGGTATCGAAATGGCTGAAAACCTGAAACACAAGGGTATCGACGTTGTTGTCGTTGAGAAAGCACCTCAAGTCCTGCCGCCGTTAGATGAAGAAATGGCTGTCTTCGTTGAAAACGAAATGGAAGAAAACGGCATAAAAGTCATCACATCTCAATCTGCAGTTGCCTTTAAAGACAAGGGTCAGCGCGTAATATTGGAAGACGGAAGTGAACTGGAAACAGATATGACCGTCATGTCCGTAGGTGTTCAGCCTGAAAATACTTTAGCAGAATCTGCAGGTATCGAGCTTGGATTCCGTGGTGGTATTTTAGTGGACGAAAACTACGAAACAAACGTTTCTGACATTTATGCAGTCGGAGATGCGATCGTCGTTAAAAACCAGATCACAGGCGCAGATGCCTTGATTTCTCTTGCATCGCCAGCTAACCGTCAGGGACGTCAAGTGGCTGACATTATTGCCGGGATGAAACGCAAGAACAAAGGAAGCATCGGTACAGCGATCGTTCGTGCCTTCGGGCTTACTGCCGCATCAGCGGGACTCAGCGAACGCATGGTGAAAATGGCTGGTCTTGATGTTGCTTCTGTTCACACATTAAGCAAAGACCACGCCGGTTACTATCCTGGCGCCACAGACATCACATTGAAACTGGTATTCAACCCGAATGACGGGACCATTTATGGTGCGCAGGGTGTCGGTGTCAAAGGTGTCGACAAACGTATCGATATCCTTTCAACAGCGATTAAAGCAGGTCTGACTGTTTACGATCTTCCAGAACTTGAATTCACTTATGCCCCACCATTTGGTTCAGCTAAAGACCCAGTCAACATGATCGGTTATGCTGCACTGAATATCATTGAAGGCATGAGCGAATCTGTACAGTGGCATGAACTGAACAGCGAACTTGAAAATGGGGCTGTCCTGTTAGACGTAAGAAACGAATCTGAACTTGAAGCATCAGGACGTTTCCCTAACTCAGTCAATATCCCGCTGAACGATCTGCGTGACCGTATGGATGAACTGGACAAAGACCAGACCTACGTCATCAGCTGCCGCAGTGGTCAGAGAAGTTATATCGGCGAACGCCTGCTCAAGCAATCAGGCTATAAAGTGAAAAACTTAGACGGTGCTTTTGCACTGTATCAAACTGTAAAACCGGAGGAGATCGACTATGTATAATTCAATCAGTATGGATGAATTTGGTCAAAAACAAAGAAAAGAAGACATCAATATCATAGACGTCAGAGAAACAGGTGAATTTGCATCTGGCCACATTCCAGGCGCTGTCAACGTACCTTTAAGCGAATTTGCTCAGCATCTCGACAAAATCGATAAAGACAAAGACTATTATGTCCTGTGTCTGTCTGGGGCACGCTCTTCTGTTGCATGTGACTTTTTAGGAAATAATGGGTATACTGTAACTAACGTGATGGGCGGCATGTCTGCCTGGAGAGGAGACATCGAGTAAGATGGTAAAATGTGACAAAAGCATCCTTAATCGCTTGAAACGGACTGAGGGTCAGATCAGAGGCATTCAGCGTATGCTCGAAGAGGAAAAAGAATGTTCAGATCTTGTCACGCAATTATCCGCTGTCCGTTCCAGTGTGGACCGAATCATGGGTCTGATCGTTGCAGAGAATCTGAAACAGTGTGTTGAGAATCCTGATGCAGATCCCGAAGAACAGGCAGAGAAAATTCAAAAAGCGATCCAGTTAGTTATAAAGAAATAATGACTGGAAAACAGACCTTGCTCTATGAGCAGGGTCTGTTTTAGTTTGCAGAAAAACATTAAACATGATTAAACGAATGGTTCTTGGTAAGATAAATAGTAGAATCAGCTAAACTCTTTTTAGGAGGAGATAGAGATGTCTAAAGTCAAAGCGGTGAAGTATGGCCTTCTTTCTTTATCAGCCAGTCTTCTGCTCGCAGGATGTAATGGAGAAGATGAGCCGACTGAAACAAGCCCTAGTGAAGAAGAGACAGCGGGGATACAAGGTATCGAGTTGCCCGTTCCATTAAATAATGCAATAGATCTATTCTATGAGACGTTTGAATCGGAAGATATCAGTATTGATTCGATCCAGTTTGAAGAAGATGATGGACGCTATATTTACGCCTTCGATGGTTGGGACGGCGAGTTTGCCTATGAGTTGAAAGTCGATGCGGAAACGAGTGAAGTCTTTGACCAGGAGCAGGAAGAAGACAGTGAAACAGAAGATGAGTTGAACCTGGAAGATATCATTGATCCGATAGAAGCCATGGACGCTGCGCTTGAAGCCAGCGGGTCAGGCTATGTGGAAGAGTGGGAACTGGAAGTAGAAAACGACCAGACGATTTATGATATCGATGTCGAAGACGGCGACGATCAGCAAATCGATGCTGTTTCGGGCCAAGCGATGTAAGCATGTAAATCTAAAAGACGACATGAATGATCTGAAAGAAGAGTCCCCCGCGACTCTTCTTTTCTATTTTCATCTTGAGGGAAGTTGTTTTTGGGGGAATCAGAACAATTCTAAGACGATAACCGGAACTGAAAAGAGAAAGCTGAGATGAGTTTTTATTATGAACGCTTATAGTCGCAACTGCATGCAGGGAATGAGAGCGAGTTACTGTTATCGGCGCATATAATTATAACTGAAGGAGAAAGATATGGAAGAGTTTCTATTATTAGTGACTTTAATAGGAACTGAAAGACCTAAAGTGGATAGAGTTCCTGCTAATATCCGCTATAGTGGGAACTCGACGTCTATGTACGACACCGGTTGCCGATATGAGCGCTAATAAACGGAACTCAGAGACTTTAACACGTGCGAGTTCCTGAAATAAGGGCTCATTCCCGGAACTGAGTGTCGACAATGGTATGAGTTCTTGGAATAAGGGGTCATTCCCGAGACTGGAGCTCAGCAGCGGCGACGAGTGCCTGAAATAAAGCCTAATTTCCGGAACTGAGTGTCAGCAGAAGCGATGAGTTACTGAAATAAGTGATTATTCCCGTAACTGGACACCTGAAAAAAGGTGAGCTTCGGGAATCGTCCTCAAATAACATGAATTCGATACAGCGCTTAAACTTTTTTAGGTGAATGGTTTCTGAATGTGTTAAAGTGAAGAAAAAGAAAAAGGGATGTCTGAAATGTATAACGAAACGATAATCAATGATACGAAAGAGATGGTACGGGGGAAGCTCTTGAACGAAGGGACCGGACACGACTGGTACCATATCGAACGGGTATGGAAAACGGCTGTGACTCTGGCTGAAAAAGAAAAGGCCAACCGGTTTATCGTCGAACTTGCTGCCCTTTTGCATGACTTGATCGATGACAAACTCGTCTCCAACAAAGATGAAGCGGTGCAGGAAGTGATGTACTGGCTGGAAGGCGTCGGGGTCACGTCAAAAGACAGCGAACGGATACTGGAGATTATCGAAACGATTTCTTTCAAAGGCGGTAATTCTAAAAAGCTGCACACCCTAGAAGCGCAGATCGTCCAGGATGCGGATCGTCTGGATGCCATCGGTGCCATAGGTATCGCCCGCTGCTTCGCTTATGCCGGGAGCAAAGGTGATCCATTGTTTGATCCGGAACTGTCTGTCAGAGAAAAGATGACGGAAGAAGAATATCGTAAAGGAAAATCCAGTGCTGTCCATCATTTTTACGAGAAACTGCTGAAACTGAAAGACCTGATGAATACAGGGGCAGCCAGAGAAATGGCGGAAGAACGCCATGCCTTTATGGAAGACTACTTGACGCACTTCTTCAATGAATGGGAAGGTCAGTAAAAAAAAGACAGTCACGTACTTTTAATACGTGACTGTCTTTTCTATTTGTTCTAAATTATCAGCGTAGGGGCTTTGTTCACTTTTTATGGACCGGAATATTCTTGCAAAAATGAAGATCACGATAAACAGTCCGACGATAAAAATGACGGAAAAGACAATAAAGTCAGTAGGCAGTCCTTCTGACAGTGCTAATAAGCTTTCTATCGCGGGTTCCTCGTCACTGGGCACGAGAAGGGCAGGCAGAATAACGAGAAAGTTGTATAAACTATGCGTGAAGATGGCATAAAAAAGATTCTGGTATTTCACATAAACCAGAGCACACAACAGGCCTAAGAGCAGCTGGGGGATGAAGAGTGAACTGAAATGAAACACCATGAAAAGCAAGGAACTGAAAATGACGCCTTTTTTAACAGAATACTTATCCACCCATTTGTTCATTATGTAGCCGCGGAAAACGATTTCTTCAACGATCGGTGCCACGATAACAGCGATGACAAAGAGGTATGACGCAGACAAACCATCATCGGTGGAGATCTGTTCAAGGTAAGGGATCAGCCGGTCAAAAATATTCGGGATAAACGAAATGATGGTCAGCAGGAATATGGAAAAACTTGTGGCGACAACAGCTATGAGCAGTGTCCAGCCAGCTATCTTAAGTAGGTCGTGCCCTTTTTTAGGCGTCGAATGAGCCACAGCATCGATACTCAATGCCTGCTTTTTCATCTGGGAAACCACTATTTTATAGACCAGAAAATAAAGCACGCTGTCAGATAAGATACGGACAAAAGAAAAGTGTTCACCGGCAAAAGCGAGCAGCAGTACCGTGGTCAAAATGGTCACAGCGATGAAGGATAGAATGGTCCATCCCAGGAGTCCCCAGAGCGAAGCGTGCTTGAATGACTTCTGATACATCAGATTCCCTTCTTTCAGTGTTTGTTTTAAGTATAGACTAGCACAATTCAGTCTGAAATCATATTATGAAGGCTACAACTGTGAGATTTATGATAAACTAGGGTCAAAGTGAATCGAAGGAGAAGTATATGAAACCAATCGTAGAATTAGTCGATGTAACCAAGCAGTTTGACGGGACACCGGTACTTAAAGGCGTGACCTTTTCCGTGATGCCCGGCGAGATCATCGGCTACATAGGTCCAAACGGTGCGGGAAAAAGCACCACCGTAAAAATAATTTTAGGTATGCTGAAAAAAGACTCAGGAACCATAAGGCTGTTCGATCAGCCGCTTGACCCGAACGATGTGACGTATAAAGCGCGTATCGGGTATGTCCCCGAGAATGCGGAACTGTATGAAACGCTGACAGCGAAAGAATATCTGCTGTTTGTCGGTGAACTGTACGGAATGGAAGAGAAGGAGATCGTTGAAAGAGCCGTGCAGATGATGGATGCACTAGGCATCAAAGACGCTTTTCATGGACGTCTGTCCAGCTTTTCCAAGGGGATGCGCCAGAAAGTGCTGATCATATCCAGTCTGATCCATGATCCGGATATTTTGTTCTGGGACGAACCGCTGAGTGGTCTGGATGCCAACAGTGTGCAGATCATCAAGGAACTGTTAGCCAAACTGAAACAGGAAGGCAAGACGATTTTTTATTCTTCTCATGTCATGGATACCGTTGAAAAACTGAGTGACCGGATCCTGATCCTGCATGACGGTCATGTGGTCGCAGACGGACCGTTCAGTGAACTGAAAAAAGAAGCAGCCGGGACACTCGAGCAGCTCTTCAATACCCTGACCGGCTTTGACCAGCATGAAGCCCTGGCAGAGCAGTTCCTTAAAGGGATGAAAGGGGAAATCACGCATGATGCGTAATGTGTTCGGCACGGGGGAGCAGGCAAAAGAACCGGTCTATCTGAAACTGATCGATAAGCTGGCCCCTTTGTACACCAAAGTCGGCGTCGACTACCGGCAGATGCGGACCATCCTTGAAATGAAGATGACGATGGACAGCCGGAAGGAAGCCGTCATCCAGGGCATGGGATCCAATGCCAAGCAAAACGAAGAGAAGAATCACTTCTTTTCAAGCTTGTGGGTCTATGCGATCATCAGTGTGTTTCTGTTGTTCCTGTTTGTCTATGACAACTGGGTCTTCCAGTACACGACTTATTTCAGCTACATCTTCATCATGCTGTTTTCAACGATGCTGGCGAATTTTTCCAACATCCTGCTGGATACAAAGGACGCTGAACTGATCGGGACGAAGCCGGTCTCGCAAAAGACTATCGGAGCAGCCAAAGCGACGCATATCGGCATTTATCTCGTGTCGTTCACCTTTGCCGTCGGACTGGCTGTCATGCTGGCGACCTTCTACTTCAATGGCATCCTGGCTGGTGTCCTCATTATATTCCTGACGTTTCTATCTTCATTATGGGCACTCGGTTTGACGATCATCATGTACTCAACCGTCCTGAAACACTTTGATGGGGAAAAGCTGAAGAACATCATTGCCTACAGCCAAATTGGTGTGTCCATATTTATGGTCATGGGGTATTACCTGATGGGACAGATTTTTGAGGTCATCGATCCGGAGACCTTCCTGGTTGAAATGAACCTGTCAGTGGGCCATGCCCTGCTGTTTCCGATGTGGTTCGTAGCCCCGTTCGGTCTCTTGCAGGAAGGCATTCAAACCGTTTATATCGTTTACACACTCTTTCTGATTGCAGGAACCGTTGTTATCGGGATTCTTTATAACGTGAACAGTGATAAAATAGACAGCAATCTTCAGAAGATGGACAAGGCAAAAGCCAAGCCGTCCAGTCGTTCTTTTCTGGAAAACGGCACAGCGAAGTTGCTGAGTTTTAGTTCACTAGAAAAGGCCTATTACCACTTCACCTGGCAGCTGACGAAAAATGAGCGGGAGTTCAAGACGCGTTTATATCCATCGATAGCCAGCGCGATGATCTTTCCGCTGTTCATGTTCTTCTCAAGTTTGAGAGGAGATCAGCCGATCACGAGTCAGAATACACAAACCTTTTTATATCTGCCGTATTTCACGATGCTGGCCATCCCGATGATCGCTGTGGCTACACAGTTTTCTGTGAACTACAAGGGCAGATGGCTGTTTGAGCTGAGCCCGAAGCATGCCAAAGGTCCTTTTTTGAGGGCGGTGACGAAAGTCATGTTGGTCAAGATCCTGCTCCCGATGTACGGCCTGATCAGTCTACTGATCCTTATCTTGACAGGGTTCATCTACAGTGTTCAGCTGCTGAACGGCTTTTTACTGATGAGCGCCATTCTATACTTTGAGATGAAACGGTCCAGTCAGGGGCTGCCGTTTTCCAGAAAGTACGCCGCATCGGAAGCCAATCAGGGCTGCATGGCCAGTCTCATTTTCTTTATACCGGTATTCGTGATTTCATTAGGCATGATCCTGCTTCAGTCCTTTGTCCCTTATGCAGAATGGGGTGTCTTAGTGGCACTCATCGCTTTGAATGCCTGGTGGATGAAAAAGGGGTTCAATAAATAAGGCGCATAAGGATGATGTAAGCGGAAAGAAGCGTACCAGAATAAGCGTGAGAGAAAGGAGAAGAGGCTTTTTCTCCTTTTTTTTCCTGTCTAATTAAGATACAATTAAACCAATCAGATAAATTAGAGGAGATTATTAAACATGGAACGAATCATATTAACCGGAGACCGTCCGACCGGGAAACTGCATCTTGGTCATTACGTCGGCTCACTGCAGAACCGTTTGAAACTGCAGGAAGATGAAAACACTAAAGTCTTTGTCATGATCGCCGATCAGCAGGCATTGACCGACAACGCGAAAAATCCTGAAAAAGTACAGCAGAACTTAGTGGAAGTAGCGCTGGACTATCTGGCAGTTGGCCTGGATCCCAAGAAGACCACGATATTCGTGCAGTCTCAGATCCCTCAGCTTCCTGAATTGACGATGTATTACTTGAACCTGGTCACAGTGGCGCGTCTGCAGCGTAACCCGACAGTTAAATCGGAAATATTGGAAAAAGGTTTCAACGAAAGTATTCCTGCCGGCTTCTTCATGTATCCGGTCAGTCAGGCCGCAGATATCACAGCATTCAAAGCGACACATGTGCCTGTCGGTGAAGATCAGAAACCGATGGTCGAGCAGACACGCGAAGTGGCGCGCGACTTTAACCGCACCTACGGAAAAGACGTTCTGGTCGAGCCGGATATCATCCTGCCGCCAAAAGGCTCAGGCCGCTTAGTCGGTATCGACGGCAAAGGAAAGATGAGTAAATCACTGAACAACGGCATTTATCTTTCCGACAGTGCGGATGAGATTCAGAAGAAAATCATGAAGATGTACACGGACCCGAATCACATTCGTGTGGAAGACCCCGGTCAGGTCGAAGGCAATGTCGTCTTCACCTATCTGGATGTATTCGATGATGACAAGGAAAAAGTTCAGGAGCTGAAAGACCAGTACCGTAAAGGCGGTCTGGGTGACGTGAAGATTAAACGCTACCTGAACGATGTCCTGCAGGCGAAGCTTCAGCCGATCCGTGAACGTCGTGAAGCTTTTGCACAAGACAGAGGCGCCGTCCTTGAAATGCTGAAAGAGGGCAGTCTGAAAGCGGAAGCCGTTGCAGCTCAAACGCTGGACGAAGTCAAAGAAGCGATGGGCATCAACTATTTCAAGTAAATCTCTGAAATGAAAAGTGAAGTGACGCGTATGATGGAACTGAAACCTGTAACGAAACATAACTATCTGATGGTGGTGGATCTCAAAGTCCATCCCCATCAGGAAAAGTATGTTGCCCAGAACTGGCTGTCCCTGCTTGAAGCCAATTACGAGAGCGACAAATATCCGTTTGCCGTCTACCACGACGGAGATCCTGTCGGCTTCATCATGTGCAGCTATTATCCGGCAGATAAAGCGTACCCCATCGCTTCCTGGTGGCTGGAGCGGTTTATGATCGATAAGGACAAACAGGGTCAAGGCTTAGGCAGACAAGCGCTCACGCTCTTTTTGAGGGAGTACAAGCCGGACGAATCGGTGGATGAAGTAAGGCTGGGTGTGGAACCGGAAAACGACAAGGCGATCCAGCTGTATGAATCGTTTCGCTTCGTTAAAGAAGGTGTCGTGGAAGGCGAACACGTCTACGTCAGAAAATGGTAAAAATGAATAGAATTGGAAAAGCATGCACTGGCTCAGAGCCACTGCATGCTTTTTAGTCTTTGTGGATTCAAGTTGTGCCGGCTGACGAACAATAACAACTTGAGTTTGACGTAATGAAAAAGGTTGTGACTACCGGCTATTTTCGTCCTTTCGAGCGGTCAATAAAAGCTAAAGATACGTCACACTCAGACGAAAAATACGTTGAGCAGGCAATAAAAGCAGCCAGTAGTGACCGGTCGGCACTAGAAAAAAATTGGGTGGTCAGTAGAGGGTGCCTGTAGTGACTACTCGTTTTAAAAAAGTGCTTCAGAAGACACTAGATGAGGAAGATAGTGACAAGTCACTATCGAAAAGAAATAGAGCGGTCAATAGAAGTGTCAGATAGTGACTGCCCGACTATAACCTTGAGCTGAGAAGGCAGAAAGAAAATCACTTATACCCACCCGAAAGACGAAGCTGTTTCGGTGGAAACAGCTACCTTATGAAAAAAGAAAAACAGACAAGATCATAGGATCCTGTCTGTTAATCGTTCTTATAGAGTTGAAATAAATCAGCGTGTTTGTCCTTCGCCAAAGATGATGTACTTGGAAGAAGTCAGTTCTGGCAAGCCCATTGGCCCCCTGGCATGCAGTTTCTGGGTGCTGATGCCGATTTCTGCGCCGAACCCGAACTCAAAGCCGTCAGTATAGCGCGTTGACGCATTGACGTAAACCGCTGCAGAATCCACTTCACGGTGGAAACGCTGGCCGGCAAAGTAATCGTTCGTCACGATCGCTTCCGAGTGACCGGTACTGTATGTGTTGATGTGCTCGATGGCATCATCTAAAGAATCAACGACTTTAACAGCCAGGATATAATCCAGGTATTCTGTTTCCCAGTCGGCTTCTGTCGCAGGGGTGAAAGCTTTCAGGTGTTTCTGAGCGGCTTCGTCCGCACGCAGTTCGACCTTCCATTCATTCAGAGCTTCTTCGATGACGGGCAGATAGTTTTCTGCGACGTCTTTATGGATCAATAGAGTCTCAGCCGCATTACAAACGGACGGACGATCTGTTTTGGCATTGACGATGATGTCTTTAGCCATATCAAGTTGGGCGGACTGGTCGATATAGACGTGACAGTTCCCCGTTCCAGTTTCAATGACCGGCACCGTCGCATTTTCAACGACCGCTTTGATAAGGTTCGCGCCGCCGCGGGGGATCAGAACGTCCAGATAACGGTTCAGTTTCATCATTTCGTTGGCTGAGTCGCGTGACGTATCTTCGACTAATTGGATCGCTGTTTCAGGCAAAGTGCTTCCTTTAAGCGATGCACGCAGGCTGGTCACGACGGCCAGATTGGAATTGAAGGCTTCTTTTCCGCCACGCAGGATGACGACGTTACCGGATTTGAAGCACAGTCCGGCTGCGTCTGACGTGACGTTTGGACGGGCTTCATAAATGATACCGATGACGCCCAGTGGAACCGACTGCTTGCCGATTCTAAGGCCGGCGTCGTTGGTCCACATGCTTTCGACCAGTCCGATCGGATCAGGTAGTTTGGCAATATCTTTCAGTCCCTGAGCCATAGCTTCGACCCGTTCTTTCGTCAAGGTCAGTCGGTCCAGCAGGGATTCTGAGATGCCGTTTTCTTTTGCGGTTTCTGTGTCCTTTTTATTGGCTTCGATTATCTTATCTGTATCGTTTAAAAGGCCTTCCGCCATTAAAAGCAGCGCCTCATTTTTTGCTTTTGAAGAGGCCTGAGCCAGCTGACGTTCAGCCTGTTTCGCTTTTTTACCGAGTTCGATCAATGTTTCCATTAGTCATGCTCCTCCCGTCTATTCTTTTGAGAATAAAGTTCCTTCGTCTTCACCGTTTAAGATCCGGAACAGGACTGTCAAGTCAGATCCATTGGCTAAGACCATGCGTTTATCGGCTCCCAGGACGATCTGCGCCGCATTCAGTTTCGTGATCATACCACCAGTACCGAATTTTGATGTGGCATCCTGTGCCAAGTCAAGGATATCCTCTGTCACTTCGCTGACGACGTCAAAACGCTTGGCATCGTCATGTTTCATCGGGTTTTTATCATAAAAGCCGTCGATGTCTGACAGCATGATCAAAAGATCCGCTTCTGTCAGTTCAAGGACGATCGCTGAGAGAGTATCGTTATCACCAAAGCGGGTCAGATGATCCAGTTCTTCGACAGAGACCGTATCATTTTCGTTGACGATCGGGATAACATTTTTGACCAGAAGCTGTTCAAAAGTATTGACCGTATTTCTTCGGCTCACAGGGAAGTCGGTAACATCTTTTGTCAATAAGACTTGGCCGATCTGGTGACCGTAGTGGTAAAAGAACTTGCTGTAAAGACTCATGAGTTCAGTCTGACCGATAGAGGCAATAGCCTGCTGCTCAGGTATCGTTGCGGGACGCTTGGTCAGGTTCATGCGAGACAAGCCCACACCGATGGCACCTGAAGAGACGAGGATCACTTCTTTGCCCTGATTCAACAAGTCGCTCAACACGAAGGATAGTTTTTCCATCTGCTGCAAGTTGATGGCCCCATTCGGGTACATGATCGTGCTGGTTCCTACTTTGATGACGATTCGCTTGCTTTCTCTGATTTTCTTTCTCGTTTCGTTAGTCATATAATCATTCTTTCTTTAATAAGAGTTCTGTACTGTCACTTAACTTTCCATAGTATAACAAGTTATATCATTAAATGCCAGATACCTTTCATTGTTACTTATAAAAAATAAGTTTCCCCACTCATCTTAGTAATTAAAGGTGAGTGGGGAAATGTTGATTTATTCAGCTGACGGGTCGATGCCAAACTCATAAAGTTCAATACTTATTGCATCATGTTTGCTGGAGTCTCTGGGTTCTACAGTACCCTGGAAAAGTGTTTCCTGCGTCTGGATGTCACTGACCTGAAAGATCGGGCGAGTGACTCCTGCAGAATGATTTCCTGCAGCTTCAGCAGTCTGAACTTCGTAGGCATACAGTTTTCCGTTCGAAATGGTCATGCTCTGATTGAAGGTTTTGCTATAACTGTCACTGAAGTCCCTTCCAATGGTAGCTGAAACCATCTCGATGGTCCCTACCAGATCCGTTTCCTGGTTCTCCGAATTCACTTCGTATAATTCTATCGCTTCACCCAGGTCTTTCCCTGCATAAAGGCTGTCGTTGTCAGTGAAAAGAAGCGTCTCTTCTTCTTCAAAAAGCGGAATCTCGATCACTTCCTGTGTTTGCGTGTCATAAGCGTAATAACCAGTCGTTTCAGTTGTATAGTCAAACTCTGACACGGCTGTTTCGCTTACTGACTTTAATAGGAGAAAGCGTTCGGTCTTGTCAAAAGACTGGACGATATGGAGGCTAGTATAGATCCCCGTAGTCCCCGTTTCTTTTGAAAGGTTCAGGGTAGCCGTCAATTCTTCGGCAGGGTTCTCTAAGTCAACAGTATATATGAGATCCTGTGACTCCCCTGAGTAGTTGTTGACGAAAAGCGTTAAAGAAGGATAGTTGACGTAAGCAGCTCGAACCTCATGAGACTGTCCCTGGCCGCTCAGATCAACTTCAAACGTTTTTTCAGCTTCTGTTTCTTTATCCAGAACAGCGATGGTCAACTGACCATTTGAAGCCGAACCCCAGTGCACATCGCCTTCCATTGCAGCATAGATCAAGTGGTTATCTGTCTCAACATAATGTTCCGGCCGGCGGCTTTTTCCGCGCATAAAGGAGCGATAGTCAGTGATCAGTTCATTCATATTCGGGCTTAAGCCGAAATCCATGCGTTTAGGGAAGGGAATGTCCTCTCTGTACAGAGAGTCCCCGTTTTTAAATATGACTGTCGAACTGTTGGAATAATTTTGAGCATCCGCAACAAACCCCATGAACTGGAGAGGCTCAGCGTATTCCGGCTTTCCTTGTGAAGTGACAATATTCAATTCAGGATAAGGCGAGCTGGCCTGTGCATTGTAAAAGCTGAAACCGGTCAAGGCGACGGCTATGAACAGGAGCAGGCTCGTTAACTTGATGTATTTGGTCATGATTCGTTCCTTTCTATACCGTGATTTTTTTATTGATCAAGTGACGGCTCAACAGTAATGAGACGGCGCCGACTATTGTGATCAGTACGATTTCAATGATCATCAGTTCTGAATCATATAAGATATAATTGTTTTTCAGTAAGTCAGGTAAGGAGAGAGGGAATAGAACAATGGATAAAGAACAGACAGCGTAGCCGATTCCCAGCAGGATGCCTTTCACTGCAAAGCTTCTTTCCATAAGGATGACTGTAAACAGAACGAGCAGGAGGATCATACCGATGCCGTTGATCACTAAAAAGTAACCAGGCTCTAAAGGGAAAAGATAAATGAATAAAAAATTCATCCGTAAAGATTCCATCAGGCCGATTTCAGCTGAATACGTACTTTCGATAATAGCTGAAACGATCGGATAGCCGATAAAGAGCGAGATCATTTGTGTTGCAATCAGTGTGAATATGCCGAAAAACAAGGTGATCAGCTTTGAAAAATACAGTGTCATCCGTGAAACCGGCAGCATGAGCAGGCGGTAAGCAAAGGTGTTTTTCCCGAACCACTCTCTATACCAGATGAACACGGCGTAAAAGAGCAGACCGCTGACCCCGATAGCGATGGGTCCGGCGATCCAGAGCGTTTGTGTGACATCGTAGAACGAGAAACGGCCGAATGTGTCAAGTGCCTGCTGGGGCGTGGCAGAATTCTGAGCGATATATTCATTGATTTTTCCCATATGCTGCATCGGGGTGTAAACGTAACCGACCAGATTGATCAGTAGGGTCAGTCCCATTAAGGTAAACAGGAGTTTAGACAAGCGTTCCAGTTCGAAATTCGTTAATTTAAGTAGTGTATGTAGTGATTTTTTCATTGATTATAAACCTCCCTCATAACGTCAACGACAGATTTGCCTTCTGTTTCGCGCATTTCTTCTGCATTGAATTCTTTGTAAATGACGCCATTATCCAAAAGGACCACTTTATCCAGAAGATGTTCAATGTCATAGATTTCATGCGTCGTGATCAGTACACCACGGTCTTCGACCAGGCGACTGCTGAAGACTTCAGTGATCTGTTCGCGTGTGAAAATATCGATACCTGAAAAAGGCTCATCCATTAAAACATAATCCACATCTAAAGCCAGTCCCATAAGTAGATTTACTTTGGCCTGATTCCCTTTCGACAGTTCAGAGATTTTGTCTGGCATGTTCAGCCGGAAAAAGCGGACGATTTCTTTCGCTCGTTTACAGTTCCAGCTGCTGTAATAATCTTTCATAAAGTCCATGGCTTCGTGCACTGTCATTTGAGGCAGCATGATGGCGACATCCGGTATGAATGCGACTTTATTGTACATAGCCGGACCCATTTTTTCACCGTCGATGGTTATTTCTCCCTTTTTAATAGGCGTCAGGTTCATTATGGCGTTCAGGATCGTTGTTTTCCCAACGCCATTGACGCCGACAAGACAGGTGATCTCGCCTTTGTTGGCGGTGAAAGAGATGCCGTCGAGCACTTTTTTACGCCCAAAGCTCTTGTGTACGTTTTTAAGTTCTATCATTGCGTATCCTTCTTTCTTGTATGCATTTTTTCTTCTATAAGATGAACGATGTCATCCAAAGGAATATCAATAGGATCGATGGCTGATACAAAGGTGTTGACCGCCTGATCCAGCCATTCTCTTTTTAACTGACTGAGCACCGACGGGTCTGCAGTCACTCGGCTCGGACGATTGGGTTCTGTATAGATCAAGCGCTGTTCCTCCATTTCGCTGTAAGCCCGCTGGACAGTGTTCGGGTTAATTTTAAGCTGGTTAGCCAGCTGTCTTCGTGAAGGCATTTCGTCTCCCGGATCAAATTCTCCTGATACGATCTGCCGTTTGAAATACTGTATGACCTGGAGATAGATCGGGTCTCTTTTATTGAAGGTTACATTCAACTGGTTCAGTCCTTTCCAAGAAAAGTAAATGAGTAAGCGAGCAACTGTATTAAATGGTTAATACACTAAGGATAAAAAAACACAAGGTGTATCAAGTGGATAGTACACCTGCTAGCTGTATTATATACATGATACAGCTGCTGTGTCAACGTGAAAATGAAAAAACTGAAAAGATCTTCAAGAATGAATGATCAGGCTGCGGGCCTGATCAAGACCTTATTGAATTTAGACCGGTTATTATTGATGATTGGGATTGCTCATATATGGATCACCATGAGCACGTCGAATGAGAGCATCATTGGCATCACTCAGACACAAAACACCGTGAGTACACCCAATGAAGGGATCAATGGACGTACTGAAACAAAAATAGCCTTGAGCACGTCGAATGAGAGCATCATTGGCATCACTCAGACACAGAACACCGTGAGTACACCCAATGAAGGGATCAATGGACGTACTCCAATAAAAATAACTGTGGGTACGTTGAATGAAGGCGTCAAAGGACGTACTGAAACAAAAATAGCCGTGAGCACGTCGAATGAAGGCGTCAAAGGACGTGCTCCAACAAAAATAACCGTGAGCACGTCGAATGAAGGCGTCAATGGACGTACTCCAACAAAAATAACCGTGAGCACGTCGAATGAAGGCGTCAATGGACGTACTCCAACAAAAATAACCGTGAGTACGTCGAATGAGAGCATCAATGGCATCACTCAGACCCCAAATACCGTGAGTACGTCGAATGAGAGCATCAATGGCATCACTCAGACCCCAAATACCGTGAGTACACCCAATGAAGGCACCATTAGCATCACTCGGTAAAAAACTACCGCGAGTACGTCGAATCAACGCCACTTCAACAAAACAACAAAAAATCCCAACCATCGCATAGACAGCTGGGACCTTATAAATAGATTATTTGATGACGTTAGCCAGTTTTTTGAAAGGTCTGATTGTTTTGCCACCAGTCAGCTGACGTTTCAGTGCATAATATGAACCAAGCAATGGGAACAGTGCACCGACCCAGGCGATCGGGTTCGATAGGCCGACGCCGACAAAGCCGAGTGATTTTGACAAGAGCAGGACGGCACCGACACGGCCGAAGAGTTCAAATAAGCCGGCAAGGGTTGGCGCAGTACTTTTACCTAAGCCCTGGAGCGTATAACGATGAACGATCAGTGATGACAGCAGGACATAAAACGCTGAGTTCGTGATGAAGTACAGACGAGTCATTTCCAGGATCTCCGTATTTTCAGGTCCGACAAAGAGCAGAGCGAAATACTGGCCGAAGAAAATAAGGATGGCGCCGACGACAACGCTATAGATGGTGGTGACTTTCAGGACTTTCTGAACACCTTCCCAGACACGGTCAAGCTTGTCTGCACCGTAGTTCTGAGCGGTATAGGTCGCCATGGTCACACCGATTGCCATCAAAGGCTTGGTTGCCAGAGAATCGATTTTCTGTGCAGCGGTCGTTGCCGCAACAGCTTCAGGTCCTAGTGTATTTAACGTCATAGAAACAACGATCATACCAATAGCGATAAGCGATGTCTGGAAGCCCATCGGGAATGCGATCGCTGAATGTTCTTTGATCTGCTTCATTCCTGCAGCCCAGTCTTCTTTATGGATGCGGAAAAGCGGCACACTGCGTTTGATGTAGACGAGTCCGATCAGGCCTGAGATGAACTGTGCAATGACGGTCGCTAAACCGGCACCGGCCACACCCATGTCAAACACTAGAATGAAGGCTAAATCTAAAACAACGTTCAAGACGGATGCGATAGCCAGAAAGACGAGCGGCGCTTTAGTATTTCCGATGGCGCGCAGCAGGTTTGAGACGAGGTTGAATAAGACGATCCCGCTTAAGCCGATGAACATCATGGTCAGATAATCGTTCGCAAAGCCGATCAGTTCGTGCGGTGTGTTCATGAATTCTAAAATGTTTCTTCTGAATGAAACAGCTAGTACAGTCAGCACAACACTCACGGCACCGGCGATGATCACGCTGGCTGCCAGGTTTTCGCGGATGGCTTTTTCGTCTTTCTTGCCGAAACGCTGGGCGGTGATTACTGACAGACCGGATGTCAATCCGATGGCAAGTCCTAAGACAAGGACGTTGATGCTGTGTGTAGATCCGACGGCTGCGAAGGCATTAACGCCTAGTGTCTGACTGACGATGTACGTATCTGCCATCTGGTACATTTGCTGTAATATATTTCCGATCACTAAAGGTAAAGTGAAGAGTAAAATGAGTTTTAAGGGACTACCTTTGGTCATATCCTGGTTCATAAAATGATTCCTCCGTTTTGTAATGTTCATGTCTTTTATGACGTGTTTTCAATAAGCTTCATTTTTTAGGTCTTTGGATAAGTATAGGCAGATTACATCTGATTACAACCCATAAACGAAGGGAAACTTGACAGTTTTGTGAACGGAAAAAACCATGAAAATAGGAGCCGTTTTCATTTGCTCAACAGGGGCATTCCTTGATTTAAAAGGATATTTTTGAAAATGTAGACAAAATATGAAAAATGAGAGAATGATTAAAATGATAGAAATAAAAAGAGCACGGATCACTGAGATCCATGCTCTTTAACACCTTATTTGATTTTTGAGGGTGACGGTTCCAGCTGATCAAGAGTGAGATCCGGTTCAGTCTCGATACTGACAGGCATTCTGCCGGACAAGTCGCGCTTGGTCGCACGGTAAGCCCATACCAGAGGAACGAAAGCGGCAAACCAGGCGAGTGGGTTGGCGATGACGGTCCCTAAAAAGCCCAGATGGACAGACAGGAAGCCGGCAGCCAATACACGAGCCAGCAGTTCACCGATGCCCGCAACAGTTGGAGCCAGACTGTTGCCAAGGCCCTGCAGAGTATGACGGTAGATGAACAAGACTGAAAGAACAGCATATAATGAAGAATTCGTCAGGAAATAATACTGGATCATCTGAAGGATCTCAGCCGGGGCATCAGCACCCACAAACAAAGTGGCAAAGTTTCTACCCCAGATCATAAGGACGAGACCAATAACGATACTGTATCCGATACTCATCTTCAACGCCTGATCCACGCCGTACCAGACCCGGTTCAGTTTCCTTGCCCCATAGTTTTGAGCCGCATAGGTCGACATCGTTATGCCGAAAGACTGCAAAGGAAGCATGGCGACTGAATCGATTTTCTGAGCGGCAGTAAAGGCAGCGACAGCTGGTGCGCCGAGCTGATTGAGCGTCATCGTGATGGCAACGGAGCCTATGGCGATAATGGAATACTGAAAGCCATAAGGCAGACCGATGCGTAAATGTTCCTTGAATTCCGCTTTATCCAGTTTCCAGTCTTCTTTGTGGATACGCAGGAGCGGCACTTTCTTCCATATGAACCAGAGCGTCAGAATACTGGAGACGATTTGAGCCGTGATGGTCGCTAAAGCTGCTCCTCTTATACCCAGGTCAAAGACAAGAATGTAGACATAGTCCAGAACAATATTTAAAATAGAAGTAACAATCAAAAAGTACAGCGGTGTTTTACTGTCGCCTAAAGCGCGCAGTAGGTTAGCCAGGTAGTTAAAAAGAATGACAGCACCGATGCCTCGGAACATGACATTCAAGTAGTCATAAGCATAGGCATAGGTCTCATCAGGTGTTTTCATGATGGTCAAGATCTCTTCTGTAAAGGTGGTGGTCAAAAAGGTCAGCGTGATGCCGATCGTCAGGCTGATGATCAAACCGGTGGACAGGTTTTTTCGCAGGGCTTTTTCATCTTTGCGACCGAAGCGCTGGGCCGTTATGACGGATAAGCCGGCTGTGATCCCTATAGCCAGACCAAGTATCAAGAATTGAAGACTAGAAGTAGAACCGATAGCTGAAAAGGCTGTTACCCCTATGGTCTGACTGACGATATAGGCGTCTGCCATATTGTAGAGCTGCTGAAATAAGTTCCCTATCAATAAAGGAACGGTAAAACCAAGGATCAGTTTGATCGGATTGCCGTGGGTCATATCTTTTTTCATGTGATCACTCCTGTGTATCTGAACATATTATGACAAAGTGTCACTGCCTGACAAAAAAATAAGGCAGATGCATAAATTTGTAATTACCTGATAATTATAGCTTTATTGAATATAAAAACAAGCTTAAATTTAACTTTTACAAAAGAAAGTGAAAGACGATCGGTCAGGATGTAAACGGATGAGCAGCAGTGAAGCAGACAGACAGATCCAGACTTAGGTATTAGCAACTGCAATAAAGGAGAGAAGTGGTAAAATCGTAGTGGATTCGTAAAGAATGATAAACAATTATACGGTATAATAGAAGAAATTAGTTTTTCCGAAAAAAGTATGGGAATAGTTGACTTTTTTCTCATATCAAGTAACGTGATGAACAAGAAGACAAATAAAAAGGTTCTATTTTAAATAGAACAAACGAGGAGCATACCAATGGAAAATTATCTGACAGATTCGATAAAAAGTGAAAGCCTGCAACTATTGAAGAAACTGATCGGCATCCCTTCGGTGAATACAAGTCAGGAGACAGAGGAGACTTATCCGCCGTTCGGCAAAGAAATAGACCGGGCGTTGAAAGAAACGCTGGCTATCTGTGACAAATTGGGTATGGATACTTTTTATGATCCAGAAGGCTTTTATGGTTATGCAGAATATGGAAGTGGCGAAGAAACCGTCGGCGTCCTCTGTCACTTGGATGTCGTCCCGGAAGGCGATACAGAGAAATGGAAATCCGATCCATTTAAAGGAGTCGAACGTGACGGCGTACTTTATGGACGTGGCTCACAGGATGATAAAGGCCCTACTGTTGCGGCGCTTTATGCGTTCAAAGCAGTGGTCGATGCCGGCAAAACCTTTAATAAAAAAATTCGTTTCATTTTCGGTACAGATGAAGAGATCCTCTGGCGCGGTATGGATCATTACAAAGAGCATGAAGACTTCCCAGATCTCGGATTTGTTCCGGATTCCAGATTCCCGCTCACTTATGCTGAAAAAGGTCTGCTCCAGGCCAGAGTCGTTGGACCGGGGACGTCTAAACTGAAACTGCAGTGTGGAAGTGCGCCTAACGTCGTTCCGGAACGGGCCGAATACAAAGGCGGACACCTGGAAGAACTGAGCCGTATCCTGACTGACAAAGACATTCCGTATCATCAGTCAGAAGAAGGTATCGTTGTTGAAGGAAAAAGTGTGCATGCAAGCAAGGCCGGTGAAGGGAAAAATGCCGTGACGCGTCTGGCGCAGGGTCTGGTCGACTTGCAGCCTCACCCGCTGATTTCATTTTTAGCTGAGAAAATCGGTATGGAAACCAATGGTGAAACGCTGTTCGGTGAAGTGAAAGACGAAGTGTCAGGCGAACTGACTTTAAATGTCGGCACTCTGGAAATTAGTGAAAATACGTCTGAAGCCATGCTGGACATCAGGATCCCTGTGACTTATGACAAAGAAGACATCGTAGAAAAAGTAAAAAATATAAGCAGCGAATATGGACTGGAATACAAAGAACATGATTTCCTGGACTCCTTGTATGTGCCTGAAGACAGTGAGCTGGTCCAGTCACTGCTGGCGATTTACCAGGAAAAAACAGGAGACACAGAAAACAAGCCGATGGTATCCGGCGGAGCCACTTATGCACGTGCGATGCCGAACATGGTTGCGTTCGGTGCCCATTTCCCTGGAAGCATCAGTCTAGAGCATCAGGAGAATGAGGGTATAAATCTGGATGAATTTTACAAGGCAATGGATATCTATGCTGAAACGATATACCGCTTATGCTGTACAGACAGTCAGCAAAGCAATGGAAAGAGTGAGTAAAGAATGGAAACCAAACATAAAGCAGTCGTACTGGGCAATAATTATTATATCGGACTGAGCATTATCAGGAGCCTTGGGAAACATGGCGTCCCGGTCGCTGTTGTAGACTATCAGGAGGAAGGGGCCTATGCCCGTCAGTCCAAGTATGTGACTGAAAAACTGATAGGACCGCATTACAGTAAAGAAGCGGAAAAATTCAAAGACTTCCTTATCGGCTATGCTAAAAATCAGGACTATAAACCTGTCCTGTACCCCACTGCGGATCCGTATGTGGAATTTATCGACACGTACTTGGATGAACTGAAAGAGGTTTATCTGATCAATCAGACAAAACAGGGCTTCTGGAGCGATCTGATCGATAAAGACAAGCTGTATGTCTTGGCTCAACAACACAACGTTCGCGTGCCGAAAACGATTCAGGTCAAACAGAACGATGTCATTGAAAGAGTCGAACAGGAACTGGGCTATCCCTGCATCATCAAACCGTCTGATTCTTCGACTTTTGTCTCTACCTTCCGCAAGAAACTTTTCAAAGTGACGAACCGGGATGAACTGGAAGAAGGCTTGAAAAAAGCGAAAGACGCTGGTATCGAAGTAGTCGTCCAGCAACTGGTGCAAGGATTTGATGATCATATGTATACCTTTGATGCCTACTTGAATCAGGATTCTAAAGTCACACACTGGGTGACGGCTCAAAAAGAACGCCAGTATCCTATCAACTTCGGTGCGTCTGTTTACATCAAGCAGAAATATGTACCGGAACTTCATGAGATCGGGGCCCCTTTCCTGGAGGCGATCGGCTATAAAGGATTTGCAGAAATCGAGTTCAAGAAAGATGAGCAGACCGGTGAATATTTCCTGATCGAGATCAATGTCCGGACCACGAATTTTAACCAGATGCTGACAGAACTGGGGTTCAATATGCCACTTTTAGCCTATAAAGAACTGACAGGTCAGGAAATCGGACAGGACAGCTTAACGGAAACGACCAATCTGGCTTTCCATTATATGTATGAAGATCTGCATGCGTCCCGTGCGTACGTAAAATCTGGTCAGCTGACGTGGAAAAACATCCTGAAAACTTATACGGAAAAAAGAGTCGGATCGATCTGGTCAGCCAGTGATCCTAAACCCGGCCTGCACTATGTCGGTGGTCTAGCTAATAAAGTCAAAAATAAGATAGTGAAAAGAAAATAAAAAGAGATTTTCTTGTATTGAGTGAATGTCTTAAAAGAGGAGAACCGAGCTTATGCAATTATCTGAGCTACTCACAGCTATAAATGTATTAGAATCAAAGAACGAAAAAAATAGTGAAATCAGCACGATCGCGTATCATTCCAGCAAGGTACAGGGGGATTCGTTGTTCGTGTGTATCAGAGGTTATAAGACAGATGGGCATCAGTATGCAGAGGATGCTGTAAATAGAGGGGCTGTGGCCTTGATCGTCGAGGAATTCCTTCCAGAGATCGCTGTGCCGCAGTACCGCGTGGAAGATAGCCGGAAAGCACTTGCCGCATTAGGCGATCAGTATTATGGTCATCCATCCAAAGATATGACACTCGTGGGCATCACAGCCACCAACGGAAAAACGTCGACGTCCTTCATGACGAATGCCATTTTAGAGGCAAACAACTGGAAGACGGGTCTGATCGGGACAGTCATGGTGAAATATGGAGATACACTGGTTCCGAGTATTTTGACTACACCGGAATCACTGGATCTGCACGGGTATTTTGACAGAATGCGTAAGGAGAACATTTCACATGTCACAATGGAAGTCTCTTCTTCCGCACTGGAATTAAGCCGAGTCGGTAGTGTTTCGTTTGATATCGTAGCACTGAATAACATCAGTCGTGAACACATCGATTTACATGGCTCATTCGAAGAATATTTTAATGCCAAAGCAAGTCTGGTACGCGAGGCCAAATCAGATCAGTTTGCAGTATTGAATCTGGATGATGCGCATTCTGCTTCACTGACCACTGAAACGGCAGCATCTGTCGTTACTTACGGTATTGAAGATACATCAGGCTTTCTTCAGTGCAGGGACATTGATTTGTCTACTGGCAGAGGGAATTTTACTGTAGAGATCAACAAACCCTTTAAAACGATCAATGGCGATACTGTTGAAAAAACAGCATTTGACATCCACTTGTCTGTGGCTGGCTACCATTCAGTCTATAATGCGATGGCTGCTATAACCATTGGTTTGATCAGCGGAGTAGATATCCAAACGATCCAGTCTGGCATCGAAAGTTTCAAAGGTGTGGAACGTCGCTTCCAGTTTATCTATGAGAAGGATTTTAAAATAGTAGACGACCATTTTGCAAATGCAGGGAATATCGAAGTCACTTTGGAAACGTTGATGAAAATGGATTATAAAAAACTGCATATCGTCTATGCCATCAGAGGCAGCCGCGGTGTGACAACAAACCGTGAAAATGCGGAGACTCTCGCAAAGTGGGCGCCTAAATTAGGTCTTGAAAAAGTGATCGTATCACTGAGTGAATCACATGTTATCGATAAAGATGATGTCCTGCCGGAAGAACTGGAGGCATTCAAAGAAGAGATGGACAAAGTCGGCGTGGAGATCGAACTGCATAAAGAAATGCCGGATGCTTTGGAGTCTAGTCTCGATCAAGTCGAAGCAGGAGATGTCGTTCTCATCGGCGGGGCACAGGGGATGGACTTTGGAGCGAAATATATCCTGAATCAGCTCGTTGACAAACGTCCGGATCTAAATGCTGAAGAAGTACTGGCTCCTCTTGGCGAACGCGTGGCCGGGATCGACGAATCATTTTTAGGTGACAGTTAACTTATTGACTCAAAGTATTGGAGTGATACGATGGAAAAGCCATTCTCGACTACAAACATCAAAAATATCGGGTTTAATGCCAATGTGATTAAAATCGTTGCGGTCACCTCTATGTTTGTCGACCATTTCTCCCGGGTGATTACCGAAGAAGGAACAGCGACCAGCTGGGGACTCCATTTGTTTGGACGGCTGGCAGCTCCGTTGATCGCCTATCTCGTGGCAGAAGGTCATTACTATACGTCAGATAAACTAGCTTACGCAAAACGGCTGTTTATCTTTGCGCTTATCTCCCATATACCGTATATTGTATATTTTGGTTTTGGTTTTTTTCAGGCAACCAGTGTCTTCTGGTCTTTACTGATGGGACTGATTGCCCTGACAGCAGCAACGAACGACGAACTTTCTGATATATGGAAAGTCCTGATAGTGGGAGCGAGCCTGATTCTTGCCGCCCCGGCAAACTGGAATTATATTGCTGTGCTTTGGGTATTGAACTTCGGTTTGTTCAGAGAGCGAATGGGCTTTAAGCTTACAGGATTCGTTGTCATTACAGTGTTATTCTATATCATACCGGGTCTGCAGCAGTATGGGACCGAAGTCACGTACCGTTTCGGGAGTCTGCTGGCATTGCCGTTCTTTTATTACTACAATAGAAAACCGGGGAAAAGAACCTGGTTCACGAAGTGGGCTTTCTACTGGTTCTATCCTCTGCATCTGATATTCCTTTATGCATTGAAGATGTTTTGACCTGAAGCATCCAAGGTCTTATACTGTGTAAAGATAAAATAAATATGGACTAGACTAGTGGTTTATCAGAAAAAGGAGCTTTGATTTTGAAGAAACAGAAACCGTTCTTAAATGGCTTGATCATCATACTGCTCTTTTCGATCGTGATTGTAAGTATAGTCCTATACTTACAGCGAACACCTGCGGACGATCCGAGCAGACAAGGCAGTGAAACTCCATCAGGACAGACTGAAGACGGCGATTCGAATGAAGAGATAAATACGAATGTAGAGCATGAGCTGCCAATGTGGCACCTCGATGGACCGTTTGAACTACCTATTATCGGCGCCGCAGGATATACGTCAGTGACACAGCCATTATTTGAAGAGCCTGAAGCTGATGCAAAAGTTCTTCAGGAATTAAAACCGGGGACGCCCTTTGAGATAAAAGGTGAAAGCGGAAAATACTGGTCTATAGAATCAGAATCTTTTAAAGGCTGGATCGAACATCGCTTTGCTTTTATTAATTTGCCGGATGTCGTACCATCCATTCTCTACAATCATACTAATAGTTACGCGTCGCGTTTTCAGACCTCTTATATGGATATCCCTGAATTAACGGGGGAACCATTGAATCCAATGGTCGATTATAATAAACGACTGGAAAAAGAAGAGTATGTTATGCCTATCCTTTATCAGACGGCTAAAAAAGTTTTTCATGCTCAGCAACTTGCCCTCCAGAATGGAGATACTCTCGTCATATATGAAACATTCCGACCGAGAGAACTTCAGCTGCTCGTCAATGAGTCGATGGAGAAGCTGGCCGAAGAAAATGAGGAAGTAGCTGAAGGGATCACTGGTGAGCCTTGGAGTATCACCTGGTTCATAAATATGAATGTGTCAAATCACCAGCGCGGATTATCATTAGACGTCAGCCTTGCTGAAGTGGAAGAATTGACAGATCAGACGATCGGAGATTTTAAAGCACTGGGAGTTAAAGAGTTTAAGGAATACACCATGCACACCCCGATACATGAATTAAGCGATGAGTCAGCTGTGTTTAATAGACCGATCGCCTCAGCCGACCGTGAAGGCTGGAAAAAACTGGAAATCAATCCGGAAATGACGCAGCCTGCACTTAAACTCCAGGATTATATGGTCGAAGCGGGGTTTAATCCCCTTGCTTCTGAATGGTGGCATTTTAATGATGTCGATGCCCTGGAAGATCTGGGGAAAGATGCAGGAAACGGTAAATTTTTTATCCGTGAAACGATTAACAGCGTCCCCAGATGGAAAGAAATTTCACCTGCCCAGTGAGGCGATCCATGCATCCCTAGAGTGCAGTGCAGGTATAACGAATGCAATCCAATAATTAAGGAGATATTATAGTGGAATGGAGAAGATTAATCAGAAACATACCAGAGCTGTATGTGGAAACTGTTTCGGATACAATTGAGATCAAGGGGATCACCGATAAGTCCTCAGAAGTTCAAGAAGGCTATATATTTGTCGCTATACAGGGATTTAAAACTGATGGTCATAAATTTATTTCTGAAGCAGCAGAAAGAGGGGCCAGTGTCGTTGTTGGACAACGCCCCATCGAACAAGAAACGATTCCGTATGTACATGTGAACAACACTAGAAAAATATTAGGACAACTGGCTGCCAGTTTTTACGAGTACCCTTCAGAGGATAAATTGGTTATTGGAGTGACGGGGACAAATGGAAAAACAACCACTGGTCTGTTTTTAAGACATTTGTTGAGAAAGGAAGGCTACAGTGTTTCTTTTTTCGGTACAGTATTTAATGAAGTGAATAATGAACGCTCAAAGAGTGATCTGACAACACCCAATTCTTTAATGATTCAAAAAGCACTGGCTGAATCGGAGGATCAAGTTGCTGTCATAGAAGTATCTTCTCAGGGGCTTGAGCAGTTCCGTATGGAAGGCATGACATTTGATTATGCACTGTTCACTAATCTGCAGCATGATCATTTAGATTATCACAATTCTATGGATGAGTACTTTTTAGCAAAAAAGAAGTTATTCGATTTATTGAAAAGTTCGGGAAAAGCAGTCATAAATGAAGAGAGTAAGTGGGGAAAGAAGCTTACAAACCTGCTGGTGGATGAAGAGAAGACGGTTATTACTGTAGGAGAAGACGACCAGTTTACGCGTTATCGATTAGAAAATTCCTCGAGAGGAATATGTGTCATCGGGGACAGAACTTATGAAATCAGTCTACCTCTGCCTGGAAAATATAATCTCGCAAATTTATCTTTGGCACTGACTGTTTTAAGTGACTTGCAGCATGATCTCACGAATGTATCAGAGCTGATGAAAGATATGGATGTGATACCTGGACGCTTTGAAGTTTATGAGCTCTCTGATCGGGTAAGTGGGATAGTGGACTATGCACATACAGCAGAAGCACTGCAAGCACTTCTACCTACGATCAGAGAGTTGTATTCCGACTATAGACTGGTGCATCTGTTTGGATTCAGAGGTAATCGTGATATTTCAAAAAGAGAAAAAATGCTGGAAGTATCTAAACAGTACAGTGATGAAATCGTTCTGACTCTGGATGATCTGAATGGTGTCAGTGTGGAGGAGATGGAAAAGGAGTATAACCGTTTTCGGGAAAGAGACATGACTGATAAAGTAAGTGTTATCCTGGACCGGACGCTCGCTGTTTCTCAACTAGTAGAAGAAGCCACAGAGCCTACTCTGATTGTTCTATCAGGGAAAGGGCACGAAGACTATCAGCAGGATTTTCAGTTATCAGCCAAATCTGACAAAGAAACATTCTTGTTATTTACTGATCACAAACGGCTGTCCTAGCCAGCAGTTTAATTGAGCAGCTCTAATAGATATATAAATGAAAGGAATACCCTGACTCACTTTGTGTAAAATCATAAAAAACAAGTGGATACTCAGGAGAAAACAACACGGTAACTCCCAATAATCTATGAAAAACTATGCTTTGAAAAAAACTCGTTGCTCTTTTGATGATTCCTGGCGATTAAGGTAATATAATCCACTCATTTCTAGATTAAATAGCTTTATAACAGACCCAGTAAAGCAACGAGAAGTATAAGAAGGCATGTTTAAAAAACTTCGTTTTTTGAAGTTTTTAGAGATATGTAAGACCAGTTAAACAATATTAGTCCTGGCACTGTAGAACACTGTTCCCGAAAGATAATAAACGGATCCACTTGTCGGGCATTGTTTTCGCATCATCATGGACAAATGGGATCCTCACAGGAACTTCGCCATCTAATGACTGATGCGGACGCAGAAAGTTGAAACAGGCAGCAAAGCAGGCAACGTGAGCACGTGCACCGTTTTGCGATTTAAATCCATGGGTTCCACGGTAATTCCCTTTATAAGTCCGGTTCAAGCGCTCAATAATTTGTTTAAGTGGGCGATACTGTCTAGAGATCTCATCTTGGTTGGTTAAGCCTATGACCTGAGTGATATCAAAGTTCAAATCATGTTGGGCTAGGAAATGCTGAGCCAGTTTGTAAATGGGATTCCCATCAACGATGAGGTTCAAATCCTCAGGGATTTCACTGGCTATATAGTGGTCAAGCACATCATGAATGGCCCTGATTGCTAATTCAGTATTGCGTTTGTCAGACACTCTTTGGGATAAGATGATTTTATTCTTCGCATCGAAGAAGTAACAGATATAGTGCCATTTTTTCCCGACACGAATGTAGGTCTCGTCTCCACAAATTTGATCAGAGAGATCATAGGGGTAATGTTGCGTAAGGGTGTAAAGTTGAGCCCCAGCTGCTGCCGCATAGTTTAATACCGTCTGTCTACCAATCTTTACGCCGTGTATGTCGTACATTAATGCGGCTACTTTAGATGCAGGCAGTCCGTAATTAACGTGGTAGGTCAGAATCTCACCTAATAATCGAGGTGAGGCATGAATGCGATTTAAGTCAACTGGAGACTCAATCAGTCCATAGGACTTGATGTCTTCGAGTTTAAGATGAAACTGGCGGTAGACATATCGTAACTTTAAGTAATACGGAGCGACATTATAGAGTTCCTTCTGCTCTTCGCTCAATTGATTTAACGCCTGAATATAATAAGGACAGGTGTCATTTTTACACTTGTAGATGTCGAATTCGGACCGTTGTTTAATCTTCTCAAGACACTTGTCACAGTGAGGACATTTTAGAATGACATCTTTAGAATAACGATTTTTTTCGCTAAACAAAGTAGAACAAATCTTACACTGATATTGTCCCTGCATACCGTTATTTTTATAGAGATAATTATGTGGTGCATTACACTTAGCACAACGTATATGTTCAGGTACTTCAGAAGATGATTTCTGTCGACGAATGGGTTTGATCGGTTTACCTGCTTCTATGGCCTGTTTTAGAAGGTTTTTAAAGTCCGCCCGTTCAATTGTGACAACTTTCGGTGGATCATCAAGAGTCAATTTGTTGTAATCAAGCTTTGTGATATCGGTCCCTTTAGGTGGACGGTCACCCTCGTCTTCAAGCCAGGTAATATAATCATTCAAAAGTTGAATTAATTTATTTTGCCACTTGATTTTATTAACTAAATACATGATAATCTGAAGTAGATTAGGCATCTCTATTCACTCCTTAAGTGATGAATGTTTGTTTTGGTAAACTTCATTTTATCAGATTAAGGGGGGAAGAGGTGCCTTTTTGCATTTCAATTGATAGAGCAACGATAGTTGCATTAAAACAGCACGAAAAAACAAAAAAATTGGTAAGTACTAACAACACATAGGGAGGGATATTATGGAAAATAACGAACGTATCATTGGTATCTTAGGTGGGATGGGACCGGAAGCCACGGCCAGTTTCTTTTACAAAGTCATTAAAGAAACACATGTATCAAAAGACCAGGATCATTTTCGGACCATTATCGATAGTAACCCCAAGATTCCTGATCGAACAGCAGCTATATTAAATAACGGCCCTTCTCCAGTTGAAGAAATGGTCATGACAGCAAAAAATCTACAAGCTGCAGGAGCGACAGTAGCAGTCATGCCATGTGTGACTGCACATTACTTTTATGAAGCTATTCAAAAAGAGATCGATATCCCGCTTCACCATGTGCTGAAAGGGTTAAACAGCTATATAGATGAGGAATATCCAGACGTAAAGAAAATAGGCGTATTATCGACGAGTGCGACAAAAGAGACCGGGTTGTTTCAGCAGTATCTCAAAGATAAAGAAATCGTATATCCCAATGCCTTTGAACAGGAGAAAAAGGTGATGCAGGCGATTTACGGCGATAATGGGATCAAACAGGGGAACACAGGCCAAGAACCCAAACAGCTCCTGCTTGAAGTGGCTGAACGTCTGATTGATGAAGAACAGTGTGAGTTGATCGTTGGTGGATGTACAGAAGTAGAGTTGGTCTTAAAGTCAAAGGACCTAACTGTTCCTTTTATCGATCCAATGCGTGTTGCCGCTAAAGATCTGACTAAAAGCGAAACATCAGAATAATCTTATCAGGAATCGTGGAATAACCAAGCTAGTGAAAACAGAGTTGATCTATACAGAACGCATGGACAAACTGAAGGAGAGAAAATTTTGGCAACAGAAGAAAGTGTACACATTTCCGGGAAACTCACCTTGGAAGATTTTATCAAGTACAATCACTATCATTTAAAAAATATACTGAAAATATATTTTGTCTTCTGCTTTATCATCCTTTTCTTAGTTTTTCAGATCCCTATGTCAGGTGATGTCCTATTGATCATCCTGATTGCAGGGATACCGTCTCTTTTATTATCAAGCTTGTTATATTACTTTGCTAAAAGACTGCGCAAACATTTAGCTGTTAAAGAATATAAAAGTGACCAGCTGATCAAACAAAAGATCAGTTACACGTTTAACAGAGATAGTGTCATTCAGCATGTCAGGCAATCGAGGAGTCAGTACGAATGGGATGATTTTTTGAAAGCCCGGGAACATAAAGAGATATTTCTGCTGTATTTGTCTAAGAATAAAGCCCTCGTCTTACCAAAACGTTTTTTTCAGACTGAGGCTCACATGAGACAGTTCAAGGAACTTGTTTCGCAGAATATGACTCAAGTTGAGCTGTATGACAAATGAGGACGAAGCCCAGGGCCACTAGTTAAAGTGATGATCTAATAGAATAAAGATTTAATATACCAAACGGCTATTCTTTACTGAATTTTTCAGAAAGAATAGTTTTTTTGTTGACATTTTACGTTTACAGTTGTAAACTATATAAAGAGTTTAACGTTTACTAATGTAAACAAAAGGAGAAGATCATATGCATGAGAATCAGATTTCGCCATCCGAATGGGAAATCATGCGCGTCGTCTGGACGACGCATCCGATTACGAGTAAAGAAATCAACGACATCTTAAAAGAAAAAAAAGAGTGGAAACTGGCTACGACCAAAACGCTTATTGGCCGTTTGGTGAAAAAAGGCCTGCTTTCAACAGAACAAAAAGGACGGAAGTACGAATACAGTCCTTTAGTCTCTGAAAAAGAAAGTATCGACGAATCCATAGATGATCTACTCGATCAGATGTGTGATACAAAGGTCGGCCGCAGTGTAGAGACGATCCTGGAGAAAAGTGTCATCAGCAAAAGCGACTTGGAACGTCTGGAAGCACTTATTGAAAAGAAAAAAGCAGATGCTCCAGAAGAAGTTAAATGCACGTGTACGCCTGGACAATGTTCCTGTGTACATTAAGGAGGAAATATTAATTGGAAACTAAATCATATCCTATTGAGGGCATGACGTGTGCTTCATGCGCCGCTACAGTAGAAAAAACGGCCCAGAAATTAGCCGGTGTGACTGACGCGTCAGTCAATCTGGCCTCAGAAAAACTGAACATCAAAGTGGAAGAAGGCGCCTTTGATCCGGAAGAACTGGAAAGACAGATCGATGCGACCGGATATAAAATGGTCATGCCGCAATACGTGACGAAAACCTTTGATGTCGAAGGCATGACGTGTGCGTCATGTTCATCAACAGTAGAAAAAACGGCAGCTAAACTCAACGGCATGGAAAAAGCATCGGTCAATCTGGCTTCAGAAAAAATGTCGGTGACCTATAATCCGCTGGTACTTTCTGTAAGAGATATATCCGATGCTGTTTCAGGTTCTGGTTATAAAGCTATCCCTCAAGAAGAGGAGCAGGTTGAAATGACCGGTCCGGATGAAGCGGAGAAACTGTCTAAAGAAGAAATGTATAAGAAACGTACGATCCTTTCAGCGGCATTTACCATTCCCCTGCTGATCATATCCATGGGGCCGATGGTAGGACTGGAGCTTCCTTCAGTGATCGATCATATGCAGAACCCGGGCAACCATGCACTCTTACAGTTAGCACTGACCCTGCCGGTCGTCTGGTCGGGTAAGACATATTTTGAACAGGGCTTCAAGACGCTGTCTAAAGGACATCCCAATATGAACTCTCTGATCGCTTTAGGGACCTCTGCTGCATTTATTTACAGTCTGGCTGCTACCTATGCCATTCTCTTCAACAATGCTGACTTAGCTATGATGCTTTATTATGAGACCTCAGCAGTTATCCTAGCTTTCCATACCCTAGGTAAATATCTGGAGGAGCGCTCAAAAGGCCGCATGTCGGAAGCCATTCAGAAACTGATGGACCTGGCACCGAAAACAGCGCGCATCATCCATGACGGTCAGGAAGAAGAAGTGGCGATCGAAGAAGTCTCGCCCGGTGATGTCATCCGTGTACGTCCAGGGAAAAAAAATGCCGGTAGACGGAATCATAGTCAAAGGGCGTACAGCTGTGGATGAATCAATGCTTACGGGAGAAAGCATGCCGGTTGCAAAAGAAACAGGGGACACGATCATCGGAGCCAGCATGAACAAGAATGGCTCGATCGATTACCGTGCAACTAAAGTCGGCAAGGATACGACCCTTTCTCAGATCATCAAACTTGTTGAAGAAGCGCAGGGGTCTAAAGCACCGATCGCTAAGCTGGCGGACATTATTACAGGCTACTTTGTTCCGATCGTGATGGGGCTTGCCCTGGTGTCCGGCTTAGTCTGGCTGATCGCCGGTCAGAGTTTTCTCTTTGCGCTCACAATATTGATATCTGTGCTGGTTATCGCTTGTCCATGTGCTTTAGGACTGGCTACTCCGACCGCGATCATGGTCGGAACAGGTAAAGGCGCTGAACACGGTGTCCTAATCAAAAGTGGAGATGCTCTTGAAACGATCCATAATGTCGATACCATCGTGTTTGATAAAACCGGTACATTGACAGAAGGGAAACCCGTCGTCACAGATATCGTTGTAAGAGAACAGTCAAGTTTTGAAAAAGCAACCTTGCTGCAGATGGCTGCTTCTGCTGAAAAAGGCAGTGAACACCCGCTGGGCGAAGCGATTGTCAAACAGGCTGAACAGGACAAACTGACATTCACCGATGTCTCCCATTTTGAAGCGATCCCGGGTCAGGGACTGCTTGCAGAAGTTGGCACAGCTACCCTTTATTTCGGTAATAAAAAACTGATGACTGAACAAGGTTTCTCTATTGCTGAACTGGAATTGAAAGCCAACCAGCTGGCGGATGAAGGGAAAACGCCGATGTATCTGGCCATAAACGATACGGTTGAAGGCATCATTGCCGTAGCCGATACTCTGAAAGAAAACAGCGTGGAAACGATCGAAGCGCTGCACAAACAGGGGATCGAGATCGCCATGATCACCGGGGACAATACCCGGACAGCCAATGCCGTTGCCAGACAAGCTGGAATCGACCGTGTCCTGAGTGATGTCTTGCCGGAAGACAAAGCCAACGAAGTGAAGAAACTTCAGCAGGAAGGCAAAAAAGTCGCCATGGTCGGTGACGGGATCAATGATGCACCGGCTTTGGCACAGGCAGACATCGGCATAGCTATAGGATCGGGAACGGACGTCGCTGTAGAGTCTGCAGACGTTGTCCTGATGCGCAGTGATATCAAAGAAGTATTGACAGCGATCGAATTGAGTAAAGACACGCTGAAAAACATCAAGCAGAATCTGTTCTGGGCCTTTGCCTATAATGTGGTCGGTATCCCTATCGCCATGGGCGGCTTGTATCTGCTTGGCGGACCTCTGCTGAACCCGGCCTTTGCCGCGGCAGCAATGAGTTTCAGTTCGGTTTCAGTATTGCTCAACGCTTTGCGTTTGAAAAACTTTAAACCCACACTGGCTGAAACAGTCAGTGATAAATAAAATAATGAAGGAGAGATAGACTATGAATTATCAGGCAAAAGTAGCAGGAATGAGCTGCAACGGGTGTGCAAATTCCGTAAAGGCAGCACTCTCACAAATCGATGGTGTTTCAGACGTTAAGATCGATCTGGATGAGAAGCAGGCAACACTTGAGTCATCTCAGGAACTGACCAAAGCGCAGCTGGAAGAAGCATTAGCGGATACCAGCTATACAGTCGAATCTTTAAACTAATGTAGTAAGGAAAGGCAGGTCACTCAAACGATTTAGAGTGGCGTGCCTTTTTACTTATATTTAAAAATGACTTACAGAGAGAAAAAAATAGTGTATCATAAAAACAACCAGTAAAAAGAATAGTAAGAGTAGAGCCCAATAATAGTTGACGAGTAAAAGTGAAGATTAGGTCCCATAAAATAGATAGCGATGTTCCATTACCAACAAATAAATCTGAAAGGAAGATAAAAGTGAAAATTCTGATCAGTGGTTTTGATCCTTTTGGAGGAGAGAAGATAAATCCGGCGTATGAAGCGGTGAAACTACTGCCGGATTCAATCATGGGTGCAGAAATAGTGAAGATGGAAATTCCTACAGTTTTCCATCTGGCTGCAGAAGTACTTGAAGAAAAGGTCCGGGAAGTCGATCCCGACGTTATCCTCTGTATTGGACAAGCAGGCGGACGCTACGGCATCACTCCCGAACGTGTGGCGATCAATGTCGATGATGCCCGCATACCTGACAATGAACAGAAACAACCCATTGATGAAAAAATAAAAGAAGACGGATCAGATGCTTATTTTAGCTCTCTGCCCATCAAGGCAATGGTGGAGAAAATGAAAGAAGCAAAGATCCCGGCAAGTATCTCAAATTCAGCTGGCACATTTGTATGTAACCATATCATGTATCAGATCTTATATATAATCGACAAAAACTACCCGGATAAAACAGGCGGTTTCATTCACTGTCCGTTTATCCCTGAACAAGTGGTGGATAAACCAAACCAGCCTTCGATGAATCTGGTGGATATTGTATCGGGTCTTGAAGCCGGGATTGAAGCGATCATTGAAAGATACGGAAAAGAAGATGTTAAGGAAATAGGTGGCACGATCCATTGATCCGTGATAGAGTAAAAAGGCAGCCGGAGCTACCGCGCTGCCTTTTTGATTAAAAAAACCATAGAGAAAGAAGATAGGGAAATGTTGACAGGACTAGGACTGATTTTGTTATTAGGATACATAGGAGGAAAACTGGCTTCAAAGTTAAAACTACCGCCACTTATCGGGATGCTATTTATCGGAGTATTGACCGGACCATACGTACTTGACTGGCTCGATTCCGATTTGCTGCTAGTCTCGCAGGACATTCGGACGTTTGCTTTGATCATTATTCTTTTGAGAGCCGGCTTAGGCATAAAAAAAGACCAGATAAAGCGTGTAGGGACCATTGCGCTTAAAATGAGCAGTATTCCCTGTATTATGGAAGGGATAACGGTCATGGGACTGACTTACTATCTGCTGGAATTTTCACTGGCTGAAGCGGGGATGCTTGGCTTTATTATTGCTGCTGTATCGCCAGCGGTGGTGGTGCCCAGCATGCTGGACCTAAAAGATAAAAGACTTGGTGAAGATAAACAGATCCCCACGCTGCTGTTAGCTGGAACATCGATTGATGACGTCATTGCCATCACATTTTTCACCTTTTTTCTTGGTCTGGGAACAGAAGCTCGAGAGAGTTCGTTGGCCTTTGATATTATAAGCATACCGGCCAGTATAATAGGAGGAGTACTGCTCGGAGCAGTTCTAGCTCTAGGCATTGTCTTTATCTTCAGGCTGATGCATAAAAAGTATGTCGAAAAGCTGGTGCTGTTGCTTGGAGTATCCATCCTTTTTGTAGAGTGGGGCGAGCATATAGGGATAGCGAGCTTACTAGGTGTCATGACGATCGGCTTTCTATTGCTTGAAAAAATACCGACACAATCCAAAGAATTTTCGCTTGCGTTAGGAGGCTTATGGGTATTCCTGCAGATTCTGTTATTTGCACTGGTAGGATCAGAGGTCAATATTAACGTAGCATTAGATGCCGGGCTGACTGGTGTATTGATTATATTGATTGGTCTGGCGGCTCGCAGTCTGGGAGTCTGGCTGGCCACCTGGAAGAGTGAGCTGAATGTTAAAGAGCGTGTATTCTGTATGATCGCCTACACGCCTAAAGCCACCGTTCAGGCAGCTATCGGAGCCATGCCTTTAGCTTTGGGTGTCGAGCACGGTGAAACTATTCTAGCTTTTGCTGTCCTGTCTATCATACTGACAGCTCCACTGGGGGCCTTAGCCATTTATGCTTCTGCTCCCAAATTACTGAAACAAGTTGAATAAGGAAAAGGCGCGGATGCTGATCCGCGCCTTTTTCATTTTAAGAATCGTTGTATGCACTGATTTTATAGATGATCTAAAATTACTTTCACCGGTATAATGATCACTTTCTGAGGAGTAGACTGCAGAACTAGTCACAATTCTTATATTAGAACAAGTTTTTGAGGATGGAGATACCAGAACTAGTCGCAATATCGATATTAGAACAAGTTTTTGAGGATGGAGATACCAGAACTAGTCGCAATATCGATATTAGAACAGGTTTTTGAAGATGGAGATACCAGAACTAGTCGCAATACTTATATTAGAACAAGTTTTTGAGGATAGAGGTACCAGAACTAGTCGCAATATCGATATTAGAACAAGTTTTTGAGGATAGAGATACCAGAACTAGTCGCAATATCTATAAAGGAGCAGATCAGTGAATGGATATCTTCTGAACAGATTCCTAACTTGATTATTTGGTAGTGTCTACAAGGACACAGGAGTTGATTGAGAAAAAAACTTTAAATGTAAAAAAAAGACTGGGACACGGGTCCCAGTCTTTTCATTAACTATGATTTATTCTACTACGCCTTCTGTCCATTCAGAAACTTTATCCTGATTGTTTTCAATCCAGTTCTGAGCAGCTTCTTCAGGGTCAACACCATCTTGGATTTCTAACATGACAGATTCCATATCAGAAGCTTCCCATTGGAAGTTATCTAAGATTTCGTAAGCTTCAGGCATGTCTTCTTCCAGACCTTCACGTACGAATGTATCAATGGTTTCTTCGCCACCGAAAGAACCTTCTGGATCTTCAAGGTATTTCAGATCGTAAGACTGGAATTTCCAGTGTGGAGACCAGCCAGTCACGATGATGTCTTCTTCACTTTCATAGGCATCAGCTAACTGAGTGACCATTGCACCAGATGAAGATGTCTGAACATTCCAGTCTGATAAGTTATCATAATCTTCTGTTGCTTGTTCAGCAGCAGCTACAACACCGGCACCGGCTTCGATACCTGTGATCGTCTGATCTGCTTGATCAGTTAAGTCGGCGATGGAATCGACGTCCATATATTCAGGAACAACTAAACCGATTTTTGCGCCTTCCAAGTTAGGTCCTAAATGAACCATTTCGTCGGAATAATTTTCAAATTGTGGTGCGTGTGTGCCAGGCAACCAGGCTGATACCATAGCATCGGCTTCGTCATTAGCAACAGCTTCCCACATGATGGCATTATCTAAAGCAACTAAATTGACGTCATAACCAACGTCTTTCAGTACTTGACCAATAACATTGGTTGATGCAATTTCTGAATCCCAAGAAACGTAAGCAAGTTCGACTTCACCACTTAAAGATCCATCCGCTGTATCTTCGGTTGTGTCTTCTGTTGTATCAGCGTCATCTGAACATGCTGCCAAGAATAATGCTGATGCAGATAATGTTGTTAAACCTAATTTTTTCCATGTGTTTGTCAAAATAAAAACCCCTTTTAATTTTATTAAATCTCGTTAAATTTGTTTGATACGATTAGTCTTTGTTAAAGCCTTGAAGCGTTCTGTCTAAGATGATAGCCAGAACAACTAAAGCGAATCCTGCAACAAAGCCAGGTCCGACTTGAGCACGCTGTAAGGCGTTGATGACACGTTCACCTAGTCCAGGTGCACCGATCATTGAGGCGATAACGACCATTGACAAGGCAAGCAATACGGTCTGGTTGATACCAGCCATGATCGTTGCTTTAGCTAATGGCAGCTCAACCTTGAATAACTGCTGAGAGCCTGTACTACCGAATGACTGAGCGGCTTCTACCATTTCATCAGATACTTGTCTGATACCAAGGTTCGTGAAACGAACCGTCGGTGGCAGAGCAAAGATGACAGCTGAGAATACACCAGGCACCATACCGATTCCGAAGAATGCAACAGCTGGAATCAGGTAAACGAACGCCGGCATCGTCTGCATGAAGTCAAGAACGGGCGTGATGATAAAGTTCGCGATCTCGCTCTTAGCCATGAGTATGCCGAGGGGCACCCCAATAATGATGGATAGTAGACTGGCTACGATAACCAGTGTAATGGTGAACATCAGTGGTTCCCATAATCCCTGGTTGTAAATGTAGATCAAGCCCAGCACCGTAAACGTCGGCAGGCCCCACTTTTTGCTGCCTGCGAAAAAGGCCAGTGCAGTAAGCAGGATGATAAAGACGACCGGCGGAACCAGAAGCAGTAACTCAGTCATTGAGTCCATGACCCAGTCACCACTGTCACGTAAGGCATCGAAGAGCCATGAAAGGTTATCTGTCAGCCAATCGATGAAATTGGCCATCCAATCGGCTACTGGAATTTCTGGGATGACATCTAAAATACTATTCTCCATTATTAGATTCCTCCTCTCTTTCTTTAGCTAAGGCACCGATAACTAAACTACGGATAACGATACCCTCTAGTCTGTTGTTTTCATCTACGACGGCGACAGGTGTGTCTGAATCGTAGATTATATCATATAAGTCACCGATCAAGGTGTCTTTAGCCACTCTAGGAATATCTGTACGCAGAATACTGTCGAAGTTTCGAATGTTCGATTTAACAGCAGCCAGGACATCCTTATCTGTGACATACCCTTTTAACTGATGATTATCATCGATGACCAGCATACTTGACAAGCCTTCAGCTTTCATTTGTTGTGCAGCGACTCTTGGTCCTTGTTTGCTTGCACGCAGAGTCTGAGGACGGATCATGATATTTTCTGCCGTCAAGACTTTAGAACGGTCAACGTCTTCGACGAAACGTTCCACATAGTCGTTAGCAGGATTGGTTAAGATCTCTTCACCCGTACCGACCTGAACGACTTCCCCATCTTTCATGATGGCGATGCGGTCACCGATACGCAGTGATTCATTTAAATCGTGCGTAATGAAGATGATCGTTTTGTGCATTTTCTCCTGCATTTCAAGCAGTTCGTCCTGCATATCACGACGGATAAGCGGGTCAAGTGCTGAGAATGCTTCATCCATGAGTAATACTTCCGGATCATTTGCTAAAGCACGTGCCAAGCCGACACGCTGCTGCATCCCACCGGATAACTGGTTAGGCTTCTGATCCTTATATGGAAGAAGTCCGGCATTATCAAGTGCTGCTTCAGCTTTTTTCTGACGTGTTTCCTTATCTACGCCCTGTACCTCTAATCCGTATTCTGTGTTTTCGAGAATAGTTCGGTGAGGGAAGAGTCCAAAGTTCTGGAACACCATAGATAATTTTTCACGACGAACTTTTCGTAACTCGTCTTTATTCATTTGAGAAACATTTTCACCATCGATCAGTATATCTCCTGCAGTCGGTTCAATCAGACGGTTGAGCATACGCACAAGCGTCGATTTACCACTACCGGAAAGTCCCATGATAACAAAAATCTCGCCTTCTTCTACTTTGAAACTTGCTGAGTTGACACCTACAGTGGCGCCTGTCTTCTCAAGAATTTCTTCTTTTGAATGACCTTTCTTGGCCAGCTCTAAAGCTTGTTTTTCTTTCTTGCCAAAAATCTTATATAAATTTTGAATTTCAACTTTAGTTGCCAAAGATTTACAGCCTCCTTAAAATAGTTTTTTCTTATTTTGCTCTTCAATCATTGAACGGATAACGTGTGTATGGAAATGAAAAGTACGAAACAAATTAAAAACAAACGTTATCGGCGTCCTTTGCACAACATTAATTATACCAATCATGAGAACAACAGTAAAACGATTGACCCTGCTATGATGTTTTCATGCAAAATGTTTGCGGTTACGTATCCTTTTAAAACGCTATTCTAAGAATTTGATTAAAAATGACAAAACAGTGACAAAACGGTTTCATCCGTAATAAACTTTGTGAAAATAAAGAAGTGGTATAAGAGGAATGACTCTGTTGAGCATTTTGTTCTATGCTGCATATCCGTCTTTTTTATCAAAGATCCATATTATTTTTTTGAAAGACACATCACTTGATCTGGCGTGTCTTGAATTATGAGTGATATTTTAATGTTCTGTAAATGTAAGGAGTGCTGATCACTGTGAACGTTTATGGGGGTCAAGCTTTATCTTGAAATCGACGATGAGGTGCTGGCTACTATTGAAAGGACTGTGCAAAAAGGTGATACTTATCCTATACGTTAGGGATAGCTCCGCAACATAGGTGACCAGTATAAATCATCTGATAGTGTAGACTGTTTGGTTGAATGATCGTTAGAAGAGGATGTGTTCCATTGCAGATTGACAGAAGAACGTTGTGAGAGGCCAAAATAGGTATTTTTGAAAAAGTTTATTATAATGAAGAGAGAAAGGATGGGGTAATAAAATGAAACGGTGTGGATGGGTAACGGAGGACCATCAGTATGAAGTGTATCACGATCAGGAATGGGGCAGACCTCTATATGATGACCGGAAACTCTTTGAACTCTTGTGTCTGGAAGGCGCACAAGCTGGATTAAGCTGGCTGACCGTACTAAAAAAAAGAGAAGGTTACCGGGAGGCTTTCGACCAATTCGACCCCGGATTAATCAGTCAATATAATGAGGAAAAAATTCAGGAATTGATACAGAATGAAAAAATTATCCGTAACAAGCTGAAAATCAGATCTGTTGTGACAAATGCCCGGGCATATCTGGAAATAACACAAAATGGCCAGTCCTTTTCCGATTATCTCTGGCAGTTCGTCGACGGCCTGCCGATTCAGAATGCCAGATCGACCCTTGATGACATCCCGACTCAGACCGAGAGAAGTCAGCGCATGAGCAGGCAGCTGAAGAAAGACGGGTTCAAGTTTGTGGGTCCGACGATCTGCTATGCATTCATGCAGGCAAGCGGTATGGTCAATGATCATGTAAAGGATTGTTTCTGTTATGAAGAAATCAAAAATGGGAGGGAATAAAATGAATCGGATAAACTTAGTCACTGTCGGAGTGGAAGATATGCCCCGGTCGCTGACCTTTTACAAAGCCATAGGGTTTCAGACCCCTGAGACTAGCGAAAGCCCGCCGATCGTCTTTTTTGATAATGAAGGAAGTAAACTGGAACTGTTTCCTTTAAATGAACTGCAGAAAGATATCGATCCAGATGATCCACCAGAAAAATCCAGAGGAAGTTTTTCGGGCATCACCTTTGCCTGCAATATGAAGTCCGAAAGAGAAGTGGATGATATGATGAAACGGGTCGAAGAAGCGGGTGGAGATGTGGTTAAAGATCCACAGCCTGTTTATTGGGGTGGCTACAGTGGCTATTTCAGAGATCCTGATGGGTATTACTGGGAACTGGCCTATGCCGCAGACTGGCAGTTTGATGACCGGAATATGCTGATCATTGAGAACGATTGAAAAGAGCAAAAAGAGCCCACCAGGGATTGATCCTTGGTGGGCTCTCGACATTTCTTACAGTATTTTATCTAAGAAGTTTTTTGTCCGTTCGTTTTTTGGATGTTCAAACACTTGAGAAGGCGGTCCGATTTCCACGATGTTTCCGTCATCCATGAAGACGACCCGGTCGGCCACTTCTCTGGCGAATCCCATCTCGTGGGTGACCACGACCATCGTCATGCCCTCTTTGGCCAGATTCTGCATGACCTCAAGAACATCACCGACCATCTCGGGGTCCAAAGCACTCGTCGGTTCATCAAAAAGGAGGATATCCGGGTCCATTGCCAAAGCCCGTGCAATAGCTGCACGCTGCTTCTGTCCACCGGATAAAGAGTTCGGATAAGCATCGGCTTTGTCTTCCATCCCCACACTTTCCAGCAGCGACATTCCTAGTTTACGTCCTTCGCTTTTCGACATGTTTTTAAGTTTTCTTGGTGCGAGCAGGATATTCTCCATCACAGTCAAATGTGGGAACAGATTAAACTGCTGAAAAACCATCCCGATATTTTCTCTCACTTTATTAATGTTCTGACTTGGGTCGGTCAAATCGTAATCATCAACGATCACTTTTCCGTCATTGACATCTTCCAGCAAGTTCATACATCTTAAATACGTACTTTTTCCCGAGCCGGATGGTCCGATGATAACAACGACTTCGCCTTCCTGGACTTCAAGATCCAGACCTTTCAGTACTTCGAGCTTGCCGAAACTTTTGTGCAGGTTTTCTGTTTTTAGTTTAGTCATTCATGAGACTCCTTTCTATCAAGTTGGAGAGTTTAGTTAGCAGCGTAATGATGATCAGATAAATCAGGCCGACAATGATCCACATGGCTCCGGACTGATAAGAACGTGCAATGATGATACGCCCTGACTGAGTCAGTTCAACGATGCCGATAACAGAAAGGATCGATGTATCTTTAAGCGTGATGACGAGCTGGTTGATCAATGAAGGGATCATGATCTTGATCGCCTGTGGCAGAACGACTTTCTGCATGGATTGTCGGTACGGCAAGCCGAGGCTTCGTGCTGCTTCCAGCTGGCCGATCGGAACGGCGGCGATCCCACCCCTGACTTGTTCTGAAATATAAGCAGTGGTATTTAAACTTAACGTAATGATCCCGGCCATGAAAGCTGTAAGCTGAATATCAAACAACTGAGGCACAGAGAAATACATAAAGAATGCCAGGACGATAAGTGGGATACCACGCAGGACCGTCACGTAGATATTGGCGATCAGGTTAAGTGCTCGGTTCTTTGTAGCACTGAAGAGACCGAAAATGGTTCCCGCAACTAAAGAAATAGCGAAAGAGACCAGAGTCAGGAGAAGCGTTCGTCCAAGTCCAGCCATCAATGCATCGAAATTGGATGACAGTAATGAGAAGATGCCAGTATCTTCTGCAACTTCAGCCTCTTCCGGACTGATCAGGTAGGTATCCATGATCTCGTCATATGTGCCGTCTTCCATTACATTGACCAGACCAGCATTGAACATCTCAAGCAGTTCCTGATTTTGTCCTTCATTTACAGCAAAACCGATCGGATAACCTTCTTCTGGTTGGGTAGGCAGTTTCAGCGGCAGCCCCTGCTGGATAGCGTAAGCCATAACCGGATAATCTTCGACAGCCGCATCCGCTTGTCCGGCCGCAACATCTTCATACATATTGGCGGAATCTTCAAACTGGTTGATCGTTATATCGTACTCTTGGGTGAGCTCATCAGCGAACTGAGCGCCAGTGGTTCCGACTTTAACAGCCAATGTTTTTCCGTCTAGATCCTCATAAGACGTGATCTCGTCATTGTCCTCGTGAACCGCCAGCACAGGTCCGGCATCGATATAAGGTTCGGAAAAGTCGAAGGACTCTTCCCGCTCAGGGGTGATACTCATGGCGGCTATCATGCCGTCGACCTGGTTTGTCTCCAATGCCTGTAGACCGGCACTGAAGTTCATGGGTCTGAGTTCATAAGTGAAGCCCTGGTCTTCAGCGATAGCAGCGAGCAGATCGATATCTATACCGATATATTCATTGTCATCGTTCTGATACTCAAAAGGTGCGAAGGTAACGTCTGTAGCAATGATATAAGGATCCTGCTGTGCTGCAGTCTCTTCTGCACCTTCGTCTTCAGTATTCTCTGAACTGATGAGATAGGTGTCCATGATCTCGTCATACGTGCCGTCTTCTTTTATATTAGTTAGACCGGCATTGAACATTTCAAGCAGTTCCTGATTCTGGTCTTCATTGACGGCAAAACCTACAGGGTAGCCTTCTTCGGATTCAGTAGGCAGTTTCAGCGGTAATCCCTGCTGGATGGCATAGGCCATAACGGGATAGTCTTCCACAGCCGCATCTGCTTGCCCGGCCGCAACGTCTTCGTACATGTTGGCGGAATCTTCAAACTGGTTGATCGTGATATCGTAGTCTTCAGCGAGTTCATCAGCGAACTGCGCCCCAGTCGTTCCGATTTTCACGGCCAGTGTTTTTCCGTCTAAATCATCGTAAGAAGTGATCTCATCATTATCCTCATGAACGGCCAGCACAGGTCCAGCATCGATATAAGGTTCAGAGAAATCAAAGGAATTTTCCCGCTCCGGCGTGATGCTCATGGCGGCTATCATGCCATCGACCTGATTCCCCTCCAAAGCCTGCAGACCGGCACTGAAATTCATGGGTCTGAGTTCATACTCAAAGCCCTGGTCTTCAGCTATGGCAGCGAGCAATTCGATATCTATGCCGATATATTCACCGTCTTCATTCTGATACTCAAAGGGCGCGAAGGTCACATCCGTCGCAATTATATAAGGATCTGACTGTTCTGCTGCCTCGGCCGGTTTTTCCGGAACCAGCAAACTCGATGCGAGTGTCAACAGGAACATCAGCCCAATAAGAATATGGGATTTCTTTTTAACTTTCATCATCTTTCTCCTCTCAAATATAAGCATAAAAAATAACTAATCATAATTTTATATTAAAATCATCTTTAAAACAAATGAAATTTTTCAAATAATACAATGAGAGAACGCTGTATGTTTGAAAAAAGAGCTTTTTTTCTCTCCATTATTGAGTGGGTTATGTCGATGCTTTTATCTATGACCGCCAATAAACGCTGATATAACAATGATTTTTAGAAAGGAGTGCGAAAAGAGGATTCGTGTTCTGCTGAAAAGATAAATTATTGATAAAAATGAAAAAAATTTAAAAAAAGGTAACACTTTTTAAAGTCATTCCGTTATTAAAGGTGTAAGCAGTGATCACCTTACAAAAAAATAGAGGAGGAAAAGATATGCAAAAAGAATGGGATGGAAGCAAGGTGGATTTATTTTTAGAAGACGCTGTAAATGAGAAATACATTCGACGTCGTTTCAATGGCGCACTGCAGGGGTTGACTGATGAACAGGTAACAGCATTTACCCAAGCACTGAGTACGGTGAATGACCTGCCCGTATCTTATGCCGCAGTGGTGGAAGAATACCGTTACACATTTTAATGACATAATATAGAAGATAATAGATAAGAGAATGAGGAGGAAACGATATGGCAAAACGATTAGAACTGCGCTTTGAAACTGGTGAAGGCAAAACAAAGGTGATCGGTATCGATCAGCCGGTGGAAAATCTTGATCCGCTGGTCGTTCAGACAGCGATGGAGCAAATCATCGGTCAGGACATGTTCGAGGTGGAAGGCATCAAGCAATTCACTAAGATCAAAGATGCCCGTTATGTTACGCGTACAGTAGACGATATCATCGCAGAAGCTTAACTAAATGATCAAAAGGAGCTGGGACAGAAGTCTCAGCTCCTTTAACGTTTTCGAATACTTTTTATAAAGGTGATCCAAATAGCAGCGCCGCCGTCCGGTCACTAGAAGTGAAATCTGTGGAGGTATAGTGACCAGTTTATGCCGTGATTCTTCAGGAAGTGGTTTCAATAGCCGTATTGCGACCAGTTTATATCGTGATTCTTCAGAAAGTGGTCTCAATAGCCGTATAGTGACCAGTTTACGCCGTGATTCTTCAGGAAGTGGTTTCAATAGCTGTATAGCGACCAGGTGATACAATGATCCACTAGGAAGTTGTTGCTATAACAATGCAATCGATCGGCAGAGTGTTTTTCTTTCTATAAAAACCTTCATTAAGTAAAAAACTGAAGGTTTTCATATCTGTGTTGTTACGGACGCGTCGGTGAGGAAGAGAGCTTTCTAAAAGTAAGTTTTTTTGCTATACTACCAGAGTAAGAAATATAAAGGAGTTAACATCGTGAAAACTTTTCTACTAGCTCTCGTTAAATTTTATCAAAAACTTATTTCCCCATTATTTCCGCCAAGCTGCCGCTATTATCCGACATGTTCACATTATGCTGTTGAAGCCCTGGAAAAACATGGGGCACTCAAAGGATCCATTATGGGTACCTCAAGAGTCTTAAGGTGCAACCCGTTTGTCAAAGGTGGCGTGGATAAAGTCCCTGATCACTTTACTGTGAAAAGGAATCCGGATAGTGAAGATGAAGTGTATCTGGGATCAGGCATCACGGTAAAGAAAAAAGAAGACCGATCCACCCAATGATCGATTAAGAAGAGGATAAGAATGAAAGCCACAGTAACTGCAAAGAATTGTTCAGTTATTATGAATTCCTCTCAGCCTGCTGTCCGGTGTAGGTCTTCGCTTTATACGCAGGCAAAAATAAGGTATTATAGAAGAACAGAGAAAAGCGAAGAGTCTATTCTCTTCGCTTTTCGATTTCTCATGATGGGAGGGTTAAAATGAAAGCGCTAGCGAATATCTTTATTATTGTCGGTTTAGGTTTTTTAGGCTGGTTTGGCTATTCTTTGTATGAGCAGGATCAAATGCAGTCCGTTACCATAGAACAGGCGGAAACGGCGATCGAAAAGCTCCGCGACGAGAGTGCCGAGGCAGACTCTCCTGATCGTGAAAAGGAGATCCTTAACTTTTCGCCAGAGATGTACGAAGCCTTTGGCATCCTGCATGTTCCTAAGCTGGAAAGAAGTATCGGCGTCGTGGAAGGGACCGATCCGGATGCTTTAGACAAAGGTGTCGGACATATGAAGAGTACGGTCCTGCCGGGCCAGGGAGAACAGATCGTCTTTTCCGGTCATCGGGACACTGTGTTCAAGAACTTTGCAGAACTGGATCTTGGCGACACGTTTGTGGTGGAGATGCCTTATGGGGACTACACCTATGAAATCAAAGATACAGAAATCGTGGATGCCGATGATACGACCGTCGTCGGAAAGATGGGCGAAGAGGTCCTTGTGGTCTCTACGTGTTACCCTTTTGACTATTTAGGTAATGCTCCAGAACGCTTTGTCTTTTATGCTTATCCAGTAGTAGAATAAGAAGAAAACCCAATTCGTTCTGAGTTGGGTTTTTAACTGACCTCCTTTCCTGTACAATTCGGATAACCTTGGAGAATAATAATAGAAAGAAGTTTATAGTCATGACAAATCACAAAAATAAGAGTGCGCAGGGCTATCGAGTGCCTAAAATCGATTGGAAAAGTATGATCCGGAGCGTTTTCACGCTGGGGTTCAAGCGACGACCACATGAACAAGAAAAAGCCAAAACATATGAATACGTTTTTGAAGACAAAGGAATCGAGATAGCGGAAATCTCCCTTGATGAAAAAAGGAAGGTAGTCGCGTATAAGTCCCTGTCTTCAGTAAAAGAAAAAGAGAAAATCATATCTAAAGGCAAGTTTGAAGATGGAGATCACACTTATTATCTGGATAAAGAAACGATCAGTTGACGGGTCATAAAGAAAAAATGGGAGGTATTCCGCCCCGCTTTTTCTTTATAAAAACTTTAGTATTCCTGCAGGCTATCCATGATAAAATGGAAAGGAAGAGACTAAGGAGGGACGCATGCATGCGTATATTAGTTGCTGATGATGATAAAGAGATCTGCGATCTGCTTGAAATTTATATAAATAATGAAGGGTTTGACGTTGAAAAAGCATACGATGGACAGGAAGTTATCGATAAAATACAGAAACTGGATATCGACTGCCTGATCCTGGATGTCATGATGCCTAAAAAAAGCGGGCTGGAAGTGGTCAAGGAAATCAGAAAAACCTCAGCGCTGCCAGTATTGATGCTGAGTGCAAAAACGGCTGACATCGATAAGATCAGAGGACTGACCAACGGGGCAGATGATTACGTCGTCAAACCGTTCAATCCGCTGGAAGTCCTGGCTAGAGTGAAGTCCCTGATCAGAAGAAGTACTTACGGTGCCGGTCAGAACGACTCCGGCGAACTGGAGATCGGTCCGCTGATCATTCGGAAAGACCAGCATCAGGTGGAAACGGTGGATGGCGTAGCTATTCAGTTGACGGCTTTGGAGTTCGGCATATTATACCTGCTTGCTACGAATCCTAATCGTGTTTTCAGTGCAGATGATATTTTTGAAAAAGTCTGGAAACAGGAGAGTCTCGTTCCTGCAAAGACGGTTATGGTCCATGTGAGCCATCTGCGTGATAAAATCGAAAAAGCCACAGGCGGAGAGAGCATCGTTAAAACGGTCTGGGGCGTCGGATATAAAATAGAAAGCTGACAAGAGAGGATGGTACGATGCAGCTGACGAGAAAAGAACGATGGCGTCTCGCTTTTGAAGCTGTGGTGACAGCCGGGATCATTTTCCTCTGCTACTTTGCAGTTTATGAAATCTTCCGCTGGTTCGTCGTAACCTTTCAGGACGTTTTTGATGAATTCTGGTTTTTCGGTAATGTGGTTGAAGATATCGGCAATCAGGAACTATGGGGACTGACACCGCTGGTCTTCCTGTTCCTGACGCTAATCGCAGCAGTAGCCATTTACTGGCGACTGAAAAGACGCTACCGTCAATATGAACTGAAACATATCATCAAAGAACTTCATTATATCGCCCAGGGAAATTACGACCACCGTATCCGTGGATCTTACAGCGGAGACATCGGCAAAGTCGTCGAAAGCATCCACGTGCTGGTCGATTCTACCGTTGAAGCTATGGAAGAAGAACGGCGTATCGAACAAAGCAAGGATGAGCTGATCACTAATGTCAGCCATGATATTAGAACGCCGCTGACGTCGATCATAGGATATCTCGGTTTAATAGAAGAAAACCGGTACGGTTCAGAAGAACAGGCAAAAAAATATGTCCACACCGCTTATGAAAAAGCCAAGCAGATGAAAGTCCTTGTTGATGACCTGTTTGAATACACCACGGTCAGGCAGACAGCTGTTCCGCTGGAGTTTGTGACGTTTGATATGATCCAGCTACTTGAGCAAGTGGCGATCGATTTTGAACTGGAAGCTCAGAAAAAAGGGAGAGAGATCCAGATCTCTTCTTCTCAGAAACAGATTATGATGCGGGCTGATACGGAGAAAGTCGTCCGTGTCTTCCACAATCTTCTCTCGAATGCGCTGAAATACGGCAAAGGCGGGACTTTAGTGCAGATAAAAGTACGAAAAGAAGGAAGTAATGTCATTGTTTCCGTAAAAAATAATGGAGAGACATTACCGAAGGAAGCGATTGAACAATTGTTTGAGCGTTTCTACCGGGCTGAAACTTCCCGCTCACAAGAAACTGCAGGGACAGGATTGGGGCTGGCAATTGCTCAAAGCATCGTTGAACTTCATCACGGCACGATCACGGCGCGTGTTGAAGAGGGATGGACGGTCTTTGATGTCGTTCTTCCAATGAATAATGACTTCTGAAAGGGGCGAAGCAGATCAAATCTGTTTCGCTTTTTTTAAAAACACAGAGAGGGGATACAACCCTGACCGCAAGCTGTATCAGTTGAAAAAAACGAGCTGTTCTTTTAGGGTTAAAGTGTAGCAGCACAGAACCTAAAGGAGGCTTTTTCAATGAGTGTTAAATTTGATGTTTTCAGAGACAGGATCATCAATGCAGATACAGAAGAAGTAAAAGATCTGATCAAGCAGTTCAGACAATCCAGACAGAACGGCGATATCAGTGAAGAAGAAGAGGAAAATTTAAAAGATATCGCAAACAGAAAACTTGAATCCGGCAATGAGGACCCATCCAGTTAAAGAGATAAGTCACTAATGAAAAGTGCGACGGAAGCTGCAGAACTTCCTGTTGCACTTTTTTTGTGTGGTCAGATGACATGCCGGTGTCGGAAATATGAAAACTCCGTGAAGACGGTTGTGTTTTTTATAACGGTAGCGTACTATAAGACATGGTGAAATGAAAGTGTTCACTGCTGATAACAAGTGGAAACAGAATCTATGAATCTGATATAGGAGTTAATTATAATGATAAAAACAAAAATGACCCGATTACTTAAACTAGCCATGAGTGCTTCTCTGGCTTTCCCCATATTTATGACAGGCACAACGGCCTTTGCTGACGAACATGAAATAGAGATCGATGCAGACGCATCTCTGCTCGTGGACTTTAAGACAGGCCAGATCCTTCATGAGCAGGATGCCGATGAGGCAAAGGGTATCGCTTCGATGACTAAAATGCTGGTCGAATACATCCTGTTTCAAGAGATCGAAGCCGGGAACCTATCCTGGGACTCGGAAGTGACGATCAGCGATTACGCATATAGCATCAGTCAGGATTACGCTTTGTCTAATGTGCCTTTACATGCGGGCGGTACCTACACAGTCAAAGAATTATATGAAGCTTTAGCTATCTACTCCGCCAATGGAGCGACGATCGCTTTAGCGGAAGAAATAGAAGGGTCCGAATCAGCCTTCGTCGATCGCATGCGCTCTCTGGTTGAGTCATGGGGGATCGAGGATTATGAAATTTATAATACAACAGGTCTGAACAACAGCTACCTGAACGGGAACCATTACCCAGGCAGTGATGAGGATGCAGAGAATGCCATGCCAGCTAAAGGTATTGCCAAGGTAGCGATGAAATTACTGGAAGATTATCCGGAAGTTCTTGAAACGTCCAGCATCCCAGTGAAAACATTCAGAGAAGGTACGGAAGATGCTATTTCCATGAGAAACTGGAACTGGATGCTGGAAGGACTCGCGCATGAGCGAACAGGCGTAGACGGCCTGAAGACGGGGACAACAGCTTTTGCCGGTGCGACATTTACTGGAACGGCGGAAACTGACGGACAGCGTCTGGTCTCAGTCGTTATGGGCGCAGGGGACGGTTTCACCAACCGTTCGCAGCGTTTTGAAGAAACAGCGAAACTGTTCGACTATGGCTTCGGTGAATGGGAGTATACTACCCTTGTCGAAGGAGATGTCGTGCTGATGGATGTCACACCACTGCCTGTTAAAAACGGCTTGGAGGAAGATGTTGCTCTAAAAACGACCGAAGCACTGGAGTATTATCTGCCTGATACAAGAAACAAAGATGCGATCAGTTATACGTTCGAACCAAACGAAGAATTATTGAATCAAAACGGCGAACTGGAAGCGCCGGTAGAAGCTGGAACGATCTTAGGAGAATTGATCCTGGACGACCAGGAGGGTGTAGACTTCCTGGATTCAGAAGCTCAGAATTCAATACCCGTGGCTGCAGCAGATTCTGTTGAACGCGCAGGTTTCTTTACCGTGTTCTCGAACCTGGTCAAAGATTTCTTTGGCAGTCTGAGAGACCGCTTCTGATCCGTGACATAAGTGTTGACCTTTTAGAACGAAGTAAGGTAAAATGTAAGCACAGTTAAATAAACAACAGATGAACGAACTAGTAGAGGACAAAGCAAGCATAGAGAGTCAGTGGGTGGTGTAAACTGATCTTGTTTATCCTGGAATCCGTCGTTCGACATTAAATAATGAAGCGATACTGCCTAAATTATTTCGGCCCGGACCGTTATCCTTGAGAGTGCAGGAAGGCAGTGAGCTGTTTTTCTGAATCAGGGTGGTACCGCGAGAAGCAGTCCTTTCGTCCCTTACTTTGGGATCAAAGGGCTGCTTTTTTAATACCCGCAAATATTCAAAACAGGAAAGAAGGAGAAGACATGATAGATATCAAACGTATCCGCAATGACTTTGAAACAACTAAAAAACGCCTGCAGACGCGAGGCGTGGCAGCGGAAGAATTGGATAACCTGAAAGCGTTAGACGAAAAAAGAAGAGAGCTCATCCAAGAATCCGAAAAATTAAAGAAACACCGCAACGATGTTTCTGCACAGATCGCAGAAAAGAAACGAAATAAAGAAGATGCATCAGAGACGATAGCGGCCATGCAGGAAGTCGGCGGGCAGATAAAAACGATCGATGCCGATCTGGAGGAACTGGAAGAACAAGTCAATGAGATAGCAGCTGGCTTGCCGAACCTTCCCCATTCCTCACTCCCAGTCGGTGAAGATGAAGAATCCAATGTGGAAGTACGCAAATGGGGAGAACCGAATGCTTTTGACTTCGAGCCGAAACCGCACTGGGACTTAGGTGCAGACTTAGGTATCCTGGACTTTGAACGCGGTGCGAAAGTAGCCCGCAGCCGCTTCCTTTACTATAAAGGATTAGGTGCTCGCTTAGAGAGAGCGCTGTATAACTTCATGCTGGATATGCATACGACGGAACACGGCTATGAAGAAATCATCCCGCCTTATCTGGCAAATGATAATGCCTTATACGGAACAGGTCAGTTCCCTAAATTCAAGGAAGATGTATTCCAAATCAAAAATCACCCGCTGACACTGATCCCGACAGCAGAAGTGCCTTTGACGAACTACTATCAGAATGAGATCCTTGAAGAGAAAGACCTGCCCAAATACTTTACGGCTCTGTCTCCGTCATTCCGTTCAGAAGCCGGAAGTGCCGGCAGAGATACGCGCGGACTGATCCGACTGCATCAGTTCAATAAAGTAGAAATGGTCAAGTTTGCCAAGCCGGAAGAGTCCTATGATGAACTTGAGAAAATGACCAATAACGCTGAAGCGATCCTCAAGAGGCTAGGTCTTCCTTACCGCGTCGTGCTGCTTTCAACAGGTGATACCGGCTTTGCAGCAGCGAAAACCTATGATCTGGAAGTTTGGATCCCGGCTCAGGACACCTATAGAGAAATCAGCTCATGTTCAAACACAGAAGATTTCCAGGCGCGAAGAGCTATGATTAGATACAGAAAAGAATCAGATGGTAAAATAGAATATGTACACACCTTGAACGGCTCGGGATTGGCTGTAGGTCGAACAGTTGCAGCCATCATGGAAAACTATCAGCAGGCTGACGGCAGCATCAAAATACCGGAAGCTCTCGTACCGTATATGGGTGGCGTTACCGAAATCCGTTAAGTCAACCCAAGGAACAGCAGTAAAGGAGAATGTAAATGGTTAATGAACAAAGAGCAATATTCGCGGGTGGTTGTTTCTGGTGTATGGTCCAGCCTTTTGATTCATTACCAGGTATCATTTCGATCACTTCAGGCTACACAGGCGGACATGTTGAAAAACCTACCTACCGGCAAGTGACCAGCGGGCGGACAGGTCATACGGAAGCGGTGGAAATCGTTTATGATCCGGACAAGATCTCTTACAGGGAACTGGTAGAAATTTACTGGCGACAAACAGACCCAACCGATGCGGGCGGGCAGTTTGCGGACAGAGGCGACTCCTATAGACCGGTTATTTTCTATTTGAATACGCATCAAAAAGAAGTGGCTGAAGAATCAAAAAGAGAATTAGAACAAAGCGGAAAATTTGATGATCCGATCCTCACTCAGATAGAAGAAGCCGAACCGTTCTATCCGGCTGAAGATTATCATCAGGATTATTACAAGAAAGAATCAGCTCATTACAAAAGGTATAGTGTAGGTTCCGGGAGAGCCGGGTTTATAAGTAGACACTGGGGAAATTAAATAAGAAAACCATAAGATAACACCTTCTTTGTCGATTATTTTTAAAAATATTAAAAATATAGTTGACAAAGAAGGAATATCTTTGTATGATATAAGAGTTGCTGAAGTAATTGTTTCAGCAATTCAAAAAATATAATGTATAGTGATAATGGCGAGAAGGACCCACCTGTTTCCATTTCGAACACAGTAGTTAAGCTTCTCAGCGCCGAGGATAGTGAAGGGTTTCCCTTTGTGAAAGCAGGACATTGCTATGCAGTATATTCGGAGGTTTAGCTCAGTTGGGAGAGCATCTGCCTTACAAGCAGAGGGTCAGCGGTTCGAGCCCGTTAACCTCCATTGCCTTTAGAGCCGTTAGCTCAGTTGGTAGAGCATCTGACTTTTAATCAGAGGGTCGCTGGTTCGAGCCCAGCACGGCTCATATATATAAAGTTAAACCTTTATATATGCGGATGTGGCGGAATTGGCAGACGCACTAGATTTAGGATCTAGCGCTTCACGGCGTGGGGGTTCAAGTCCCTCCATCCGCATTGCTTCATATTAATTTATCAAGCCGGCTTAGCTCAGTTGGTAGAGCAACTGATTTGTAATCAGTGGGTCGAGGGTTCAACTCCTTTAGCCGGCACTTGTTTTGCGGAAGTAGTTCAGTGGTAGAACATCACCTTGCCAAGGTGGGGGTCGCGGGTTCGAATCCCGTCTTCCGCTTTCCAATTTCATATTGGTCTCAATACAGCTCCAGGCCGGGGTGGCGGAATTGGTAGACGCACAGGACTTAAAATCCTGCGGAGAGTTTTCTCCGTGCCGGTTCGACTCCGGCCCTCGGCATCATCTATGATCAATAGATAACGCACCCTTAGCTCAATTGGATAGAGTACCTGACTACGAATCAGGCGGTTAGAGGTTCAAGTCCTCTAGGGTGCATGTAACAAAAAAGCGCGGGAAGTAGCTCAGCTTGGTAGAGCACCTGGTTTGGGACCAGGGGGTCGCAGGTTCGAATCCTGTCTTCCCGATGTATTAAAATGGCGGTGTAGCTCAGCTGGCTAGAGCGTACGGTTCATACCCGTGAGGTCGTGGGTTCGATTCCCTCCGCCGCTATAAATAATGCTGATTAACGGACCTTTAGCTCAGTTGGTTAGAGCAAACGGCTCATAACCGTTCGGTCGCAGGTTCGAGTCCTGCAAGGTCCATATTAATCATTTACTATTATCGCGGGGTAGAGCAGTTGGCAGCTCGTCGGGCTCATAACCCGGAGGTCGCAGGTTCGAGTCCTGCCTCCGCAATTGCCATGGCTGTAGTTGCTTTAGCTACGTACAGACATGGTATACGGCAAGCTTCAGCTTGTCGTATCTCATTAATGAGTTTGTTGCTTCTTTAGAAGCTTACAAGCATGGTACACTCGAGCGTAAGACTGCAGTGTGTCTGAATCAAATCATTTCAACTGGTCCCGTAGTGTAGCGGTTATCACGCCTGCCTGTCACGCAGGAGATCGCGGGTTCGATTCCCGTCGGGACCGTTTAAAAAGTTATGCGGGTGTAGTTTAGTGGTAAAACCCCAGCCTTCCAAGCTGATGTCGGGAGTTCGATTCTCCTCACCCGCTTTATACAAAATGTATAAGAATTTTTAGGGCCTATAGCTCAGTCCGGTTAGAGCGCACGCCTGATAAGCGTGAGGTCGGTGGTTCGAGTCCACTTAGGCCCATAGAAACAAATAAAAGGCCCCTTGGTCAAGCGGTTAAGACACCGCCCTTTCACGGCGGTAACACGGGTTCGAATCCCGTAGGGGTCATGATGCAGCACAAAATGTGTTGTTTAATAGTATAACGGAGGATTACCCAAGTCCGGCTTAAGGGAACGGTCTTGAAAACCGTCAGGCGTGTCAAAGCGCGCGTGGGTTCGAATCCCACATCCTCCTCTTTTATTATCGCGGGGTAGAGCAGTTGGCAGCTCGTCGGGCTCATAACCCGGAGGTCGCAGGTTCGAGTCCTGCCTCCGCAATTGCCATGGCTGTAGTTGCTTTAGCTGCGTACAGACATGGTATACGCAAGCTTCAGCTTGCCGTATCTCATTAATGAGATTGTTGCTTCTTTAGAAGCTTACAAGCATGGTACACTCAGTCGTAAGACTGCAGTGTGTCTGAATCAAATCATTTCAACTGGTCCCGTAGTGTAGCGGTTATCACGCCTGCCTGTCACGCAGGAGATCGCGGGTTCGATTCCCGTCGGGACCGTCGCTTTATGATTACTCTTTGGCGCAGTAGCTCAGTTGGTAGAGCAACGGATTGAAGCTCCGTGTGTCGGCAGTTCGACTCTGTCCTGCGCCATTCAACTTAATATTCTGGAGGGATAGCGAAGTGGCCAAACGCAGCGGACTGTAAATCCGTTCCTTCGGGTTCGTAGGTTCAAATCCTACTCCCTCCATTAGTTAGGGGTATAGTTTAATGGTAAAACTATGGTCTCCAAAACCATCGATGTGGGTTCGATTCCTACTACCCCTGTTTCAATAAATTGAATAATGAATACTTTAGTTATTTGTGCTATACTATTTATTGGAAATGGTAATATGGCGACTGTGGCGAAGTGGTTAACGCACCGGGTTGTGGTCTCGGCATGCGTGGGTTCGAACCCCATCAGTCGCCCTTTTATTGGGCTATAGCCAAGCGGTAAGGCAGCAGGTTTTGATCCTGTCATTCCTAGGTTCGAATCCTAGTAGCCCAGTTAAATTTAATAATGGCGGTATAGCCAAGTGGTAAGGCAGAGGTCTGCAAAACCTTCATCACCGGTTCAAATCCGGTTACCGCCTTATCTTCATTTGAAATAATGCCGGCGTGGCGGAATTGGTAGACGCGCTGGACTCAAAATCCAGTGCCCATTAGGGCGTGCCGGTTCGACTCCGGCCGCCGGTATAAATCACGAAAAAGCTGATATGTCTCTTTATAGAGATGTATCAGCTTTTTGTTGTTCCTGGAAGTGTCAGTTGGATGAGGGTATGATGCCTATGACTAAAAGAGTCATATTTGATTATGGTAAAATCGTTATGTGAGGAGCAGACGACAACAGGATAGTATTGAAGACTGGATAGTACCTTTATCACGAAAACAGGAAAAGTTGTTCCTCTGCGGGGTGGTAATGTTCTTCTGTTTAGTGATCGGTAAGCTAACAGGTGACTAAATCAATAAGATCATGGTTAGTAAATGAAAGGCGATGGGAGACCAGGATGTTCCCCGGGATAAGCGCAGCGTTCCGTAACTGTATTTTGATATTGAAAAGTGGATAAACGAGTTATGATGGGCGCCTCTAGCTGGTGCGTTAAAGCAAGATCCTTATATGCAAATAGCCTTTTATTGTAATAGAGGAACTGTACTGTGACATGCGAATGATGTCAGATCATACTGGAACATCCATTAGATGAGTAAAAAAAGTCTGTAAATATGTATAGACCAAGAAGTGTGGCTTAAGCCAAGTAGGAGTAAAAGAGAAGTTAGTGCTGTGGATAAAAGAAGTGAAATGTACCGGAAAACTTGAAAGGAGATCATGGAATGAAGATTGTAGCAGTGCTGGGGGATTTTTATCATAAGGAATCTCTGTTGAAAAACGCTCTTTCTGATGCTGTCAGAGAAATAGAGGGTATTGAATTAGTGTATGCCAGTCGTCTGGAGCTAGTGGATAAGTTAAGAGAAAAACCGGACTTGGTGATAGTAGCCTCAGAGAACAGGCTGGATCCAGAAAGAGATCCAGATAAGAAATGGTTAACTGAATCTGTAGAGCGTCAAATCATCGACTATGTAAAACAAGGCGGAAACTGGTTCGCCTGGCATTCAGGTCTGGCAGGGTATGAAGAAAATAAGGGTTATGTCAGTATGCTGGGTGGATGTTTCACACATCACCCTGATGATCATCTAAAGGTAAGATATGACTATAAAAACGATCACGTATTAAGTCATGAAAAAGCGTCGTTTGCTATAATGGACGAACATTATTTTATTGAAAGGGTCGAGAAGAATACTTATTTTTTAGAATCTCTATCAACCTATGGGGTTTCCGACGCAGGATGGACAAGAAGTTATGGTAAAGGGAAAATCTGCTGCTACATTCCGGCACATAACGAGGAAGGCTTGATGAACGTATCTGTACAAAGAGACCTAAGTACTGTTATTAGATGGTTTAAATAAGGTGAAGAACCTTCTATAGTAACTAGGCAGGAACATGAAAGAGTGTATCGTTATATCTCGTGATCATGATATATGGAAGAATTTTAATGGAGAATCGTTGACAAGTGGGTGTTTTAGCCTGTACAAGGAATACATCAGAATAAAAAATCAATAAAATAGAATAAAAGCATTGACGTGTAAAGCAAATACTGGTATAGTTATTTGTGTTGCTGATTTAAAGCGACGCAGTGCTTTTTAGATCGTCAGATCACTCAGTCAAATGAGTGAAAAAGAATTTCGAAAAGTTCTTGACAATCCAAGCGAAAGCCTGTAATATTATATGAGTTGACACGAAACGTCGTCAACGTCTGAATGAATGAGATCTTTGAAAACTGAACAAAGTAAAACAACCAAATGTGCAGGGGTCTTCGATCCGATTTATCGGATCAGGACAACACAAACGAGTTAACATGTTTAACTCACACTATTTAAATTGAGCTATTTCAAACTACCAAAATGAGAGTTTGATCCTGGCTCAGGACGAACGCTGGCGGCATGCCTAATACATGCAAGTCGAACGATGAAGCACTCTGCTTGCAGAGTGCGGAAGAGTGGCGAACGGGTGAGTAACACGTGGGGAACCTGCCCATAAGAGGGGGATAACATCCGGAAACGGGTGCTAATACCGCATAGGTGATCATAGCGCATGCTTAGATCATTAAAGATGGCTTCGGCTATCGCTTATGGATGGCCCCGCGGCGTATTAGCTAGTTGGTAAGGTAATGGCTTACCAAGGCAGTGATACGTAGCCGACCTGAGAGGGTGATCGGCCACACTGGGACTGAGACACGGCCCAGACTCCTACGGGAGGCAGCAGTAGGGAATCTTCCACAATGGGCGAAAGCCTGATGGAGCAATGCCGCGTGAGTGAAGAAGGTCTTCGGATCGTAAAGCTCTGTTGTTAGAGAAGAACAAGAGGTGTAGTAACTGGCACCTCCTTGACGGTATCTAACCAGAAAGTCACGGCTAACTACGTGCCAGCAGCCGCGGTAATACGTAGGTGACAAGCGTTGTCCGGATTTATTGGGCGTAAAGCGAGCGCAGGCGGTCTTTTAAGTCTGATGTGAAAGCCCACGGCTCAACCGTGGATGGTCATTGGAAACTGGAAGACTTGAATGCAGAAGAGGAAAGTGGAATTCCATGTGTAGCGGTGAAATGCGTAGATATATGGAGGAACACCAGTGGCGAAGGCGACTTTCTGGTCTGTAATTGACGCTGAGGCTCGAAAGCGTGGGGAGCGAACAGGATTAGATACCCTGGTAGTCCACGCCGTAAACGATGAGTGCTAAGTGTTGGAGGGTTTCCGCCCTTCAGTGCTGGAGCTAACGCATTAAGCACTCCGCCTGGGGAGTACGGCCGCAAGGCTGAAACTCAAAGGAATTGACGGGGACCCGCACAAGCGGTGGAGCATGTGGTTTAATTCGAAGCAACGCGAAGAACCTTACCAGATCTTGACATCCTCTGACCACCCAGGAAACTGGGCTTTCCCTTCGGGGACAGAGTGACAGGTGGTGCATGGTTGTCGTCAGCTCGTGTCGTGAGATGTTGGGTTAAGTCCCGTAACGAGCGCAACCCTTATTGTTAGTTGCCAGCATTCAGTTGGGCACTCTAGCGAGACTGCCGGTGATAAACCGGAGGAAGGCGGGGATGACGTCAAATCATCATGCCCCTTATGATCTGGGCTACACACGTGCTACAATGGATGGTACAACGAGTTGCGAGACCGCGAGGTTTAGCTAATCTCCTAAAGCCATTCTCAGTTCGGATTGCAGGCTGCAACTCGCCTGCATGAAGCTGGAATCGCTAGTAATCGCGAATCAGAACGTCGCGGTGAATACGTTCCCGGGTCTTGTACACACCGCCCGTCACACCACGAGAGTTTGTAACACCCGAAGTCGGTAGGGTAACCCTTTATTGGGAGCCAGCCGCCGAAGGTGGGATGGATGATTGGGGTGAAGTCGTAACAAGGTAGCCGTATCGGAAGGTGCGGCTGGATCACCTCCTTTCTAAGGATATTGCCATTAGGGCAAACGGAACCTTGCACAGGTTGCTTTTACTTTGTTTAGTTTTGAGGGATACTTTTCCTTCAGACTTTGTTCTTTGAAAACTAGATAGTTGATTTTATAACAAACACAAATGTTAAGAAACAACACCGAGAAATAGAAATTGAGAACAGTTTTGTTTTAAGACGAAACTCTCATCGCTATAATTACCCTTAACCGTCAGGTTAAGTGAATAAGGGCGCACGGTGGATGCCTTGGCACTAGGAGCCGATGAAGGACGGGACGAACACCGATATGCTTCGGGGAGCTGTAAGTAAGCTTTGATCCGGAGATTTCCGAATGGGGGAACCCATCACTTTTCATCAAGTGATATATCCATAGTGAATACATAGCTATGGATAAGGTAGACGTGGGGAACTGAAACATCTCAGTACCTGCAGGAAGAGAAAGCAAAATGCGATTCCCTGAGTAGCGGCGAGCGAAACGGGAAGAGGCCAAACCAGAAGGCTTGCCTTCTGGGGTTGTAGGACTGGCGACATGGACAAGCGAGAATAGCAGAAATAACTGGAAAGTTATGCGAGACAGGGTGAAAGCCCCGTATGCGACATTCAACCTTGCCTAGCCGGGATCCTGAGTACGGCGGAACACGAGAAATTCCGTCGGAATCCGGGAGGACCATCTCCCAAGCCTAAATACTCCCTAGTGACCGATAGTGAACCAGTACCGTGAGGGAAAGGTGAAAAGAACCCCGGAAGGGGAGTGAAACAGCACCTGAAACCGTGTGCTTACAAGTAGTCAGAGCCCGTTAATGGGTGATGGCGTACCTTTTGTAGAATGGACCGGCGAGTGACGATGTCATGCAAGGTTAAACCGAAGAGGTGGAGCCGCAGCGAAAGCGAGTCTGAATAGGGCGTAGAGTATGCCGTCGTCGACCCGAAACCAAGTGACCTACCCATGTCCAGGGTGAAGGTGCAGTGAAATGCACTGGAGGCCCGAACCCAAGTATGTTGAAAAATGCTGGGATGAGGTGTGGGTAGCGGAGAAATTCCAATCGAACTTGGAGATAGCTGGTTCTCTCCGAAATAGCTTTAGGGCTAGCCTCGGATAATATGCATCGTGGAGGTAGAGCGACTGTTTGGACTAGGGGCCCTTATCGGGTTACCGAATCCTGATAAACTCCGAATGCCACAGATGTAGATCCGGGAGTCACACTGCGAGTGATAAGATCCGTAGTGGAAAGGGAAACAGCCCAGACCGTCGGCTAAGGTCCCCAAATTCTTGTTAAGTGGAAAAGGATGTGGGGCTGCTTAGACAACTAGGATGTTGGCTTAGAAGCAGCCATCATTTAAAGAGTGCGTAATAGCTCACTAGTCGAGTGGCCCTGCGCCGAAAATGTACCGGGGCTAAACAAGATACCGAAGCCACGGATAGAACCAATGGTTCTATGGTAGGAGAGCGTTCTAAGGGCGTTGAAGCAAGATCGTGAGGACTTGTGGAGCGCTTAGAAGTGAGAATGCCGGTATGAGTAGCGAAAGACGGGTGAGAATCCCGTCCACCGAATGACTAAGGTTTCCTGGGGAAGGCTCGTCCGCCCAGGGTTAGTCGGGACCTAAGCTGAGGCCGAAAGGCGTAGGCGATGGACAACAGGTTGATATTCCTGTACCAGTCTGCTTTGTTTGAGCAATGGAGGGACGCAGGAGGCTAAGATGTGCACGCTGCTGGAATAGCGTGTCCAAGCAACAAGTCTGAGAAAGAGTCAAATGCTTTTTCTCTTAAGGACAAGTTGTGATGGGGAGGGAAATTAAGTACCGAAGTATCTGATGTCACACTGCCGAGAAAAGCTTCTAGTGAGAAGTAGGCTGCCCGTACCGCAAACCGACACAGGTAGTCGAGGAGAGAATCCTAAGGTGATCGAGAGAACTCTCGTTAAGGAACTCGGCAAAATGACCCCGTAACTTCGGGAGAAGGGGTGCTGACCAATTGGTCAGCCGCAGTGAATAGGCCCAAGCGACTGTTTACCAAAAACACAGGTCTCTGCTAATTCGTAAGAAGATGTATAGGGGCTGACACCTGCCCGGTGCTGGAAGGTTAAGAGGAAGGGTTAGCTTCGGCGAAGCTCTGAATTGAAGCCCCAGTAAACGGCGGCCGTAACTATAACGGTCCTAAGGTAGCGAAATTCCTTGTCGGGTAAGTTCCGACCCGCACGAAAGGTGTAACGATTTGGGCACTGTCTCAACGAGAGACTCGGTGAAATTATAGTACCTGTGAAAATGCAGGTTACCCGCGACAGGACGGAAAGACCCCATGGAGCTTTACTGTAGTTTGATATTGAGTGTCTGTACAGCTTGTACAGGATAGGTAGGAGCCTATGAAGCCAGGACGCCAGTCTTGGTGGAGGCGTTGGTGGGATACTACCCTCGCTGTATGGCCACTCTAACCCACGACCGTTAACCGGTCGGGAGACAGTGTCAGATGGGCAGTTTGACTGGGGCGGTCGCCTCCCAAAATGTAACGGAGGCGCCCAAAGGTTCCCTCAGAATGGTTGGAAATCATTCGTAGAGTGTAAAGGCAGAAGGGAGCTTGACTGCGAGACCTACAAGTCGAGCAGGGACGAAAGTCGGGCTTAGTGATCCGGTGGTACCATATGGAAGGGCCATCGCTCAACGGATAAAAGCTACCCTGGGGATAACAGGCTTATCTCCCCCAAGAGTTCACATCGACGGGGAGGTTTGGCACCTCGATGTCGGCTCATCGCATCCTGGGGCTGTAGTCGGTCCCAAGGGTTGGGCTGTTCGCCCATTAAAGCGGTACGCGAGCTGGGTTCAGAACGTCGTGAGACAGTTCGGTCCCTATCCGTCGCGGGCGTTGGAGATTTGAGAAGAGCTATCCTTAGTACGAGAGGACCGGGATGGACACACCGCTGGTGTACCAGTTGTCAAGCCATTGGCATCGCTGGGTAGCTATGTGTGGACGGGATAAACGCTGAAAGCATCTAAGCGTGAAGCCCCCTTCAAGATGAGATCTCCCATTCCTTTAAGGAAGTAAGACCCCTGAAAGATGATCAGGTAGATAGGCTGGAAGTGGAAGCATAGTGATATGTGGAGCGGACCAGTACTAATCGGTCGAGGACTTAACCACCAAAGGTGGCTTAAGGGTAAGATGCGGTGTTGTAGAAAAACGTTGTGTGTACGTAAAATCAACTGTCTAGTTTTGAGAGAACAGAGTTCTCAAAAAAATAAAAAGAAGAGTCACTGTGCGGTGACGATGGCGGGAAGGATCCACCTGTTCCCATTCCGAACACAGCCGTTAAGCTTCCCAGCGCCGAGGATAGTGAAGGGTTTCCCTTTGTGAAAGCAGGACGTTGCCGTGCAGCTCTTTTTTTATATATAGTTAGATATAGTATGATTCCGCAATAGCTCAGCTGGTAGAGCGCATGACTGTTAATCATGATGTCGCAGGTTCGAGCCCTGCTTGCGGAGTTTTTTTATGCCCTTTTTACAGCGCATAAAAAAGTAAAAATAAGTGTTGACGTAACAATCGTAAACTGGTATAGTAATATACGTTGCTGATTTAAAGCGACGCAGTGCTTTTTAGATCGTCAGATCACTCAGTTAAATGAGTGAAAAAGAATTTCGAAAAGTTCTTGACAATCCAAGCGAAAGCCTGTAATATTATATGAGTTGACACGAAACGTCGTCAACGTCTGAACGAATGAGATCTTTGAAAACTGAACAAAGTAAAACAACCAAATGTGCAGGGGTCTTCGATCCGATTTATCGGATCAGGACAACACAAACGAGTTAACATGTTTAACTCACAATTTTTAAATTGAGCTATTTCAAACTACCAAAATGAGAGTTTGATCCTGGCTCAGGACGAACGCTGGCGGCATGCCTAATACATGCAAGTCGAACGATGAAGCACTCTGCTTGCAGAGTGCGGAAGAGTGGCGAACGGGTGAGTAACACGTGGGGAACCTGCCCATAAGAGGGGGATAACATCCGGAAACGGGTGCTAATACCGCATAGGTGATCATAGCGCATGCTTAGATCATTAAAGATGGCTTCGGCTATCGCTTATGGATGGCCCCGCGGCGTATTAGCTAGTTGGTAAGGTAATGGCTTACCAAGGCAGTGATACGTAGCCGACCTGAGAGGGTGATCGGCCACACTGGGACTGAGACACGGCCCAGACTCCTACGGGAGGCAGCAGTAGGGAATCTTCCACAATGGGCGAAAGCCTGATGGAGCAATGCCGCGTGAGTGAAGAAGGTCTTCGGATCGTAAAGCTCTGTTGTTAGAGAAGAACAAGAGGTGTAGTAACTGGCACCTCCTTGACGGTATCTAACCAGAAAGTCACGGCTAACTACGTGCCAGCAGCCGCGGTAATACGTAGGTGACAAGCGTTGTCCGGATTTATTGGGCGTAAAGCGAGCGCAGGCGGTCTTTTAAGTCTGATGTGAAAGCCCACGGCTCAACCGTGGATGGTCATTGGAAACTGGAAGACTTGAATGCAGAAGAGGAAAGTGGAATTCCATGTGTAGCGGTGAAATGCGTAGATATATGGAGGAACACCAGTGGCGAAGGCGACTTTCTGGTCTGTAATTGACGCTGAGGCTCGAAAGCGTGGGGAGCGAACAGGATTAGATACCCTGGTAGTCCACGCCGTAAACGATGAGTGCTAAGTGTTGGAGGGTTTCCGCCCTTCAGTGCTGGAGCTAACGCATTAAGCACTCCGCCTGGGGAGTACGGCCGCAAGGCTGAAACTCAAAGGAATTGACGGGGACCCGCACAAGCGGTGGAGCATGTGGTTTAATTCGAAGCAACGCGAAGAACCTTACCAGATCTTGACATCCTCTGACCACCCAGGAAACTGGGCTTTCCCTTCGGGGACAGAGTGACAGGTGGTGCATGGTTGTCGTCAGCTCGTGTCGTGAGATGTTGGGTTAAGTCCCGTAACGAGCGCAACCCTTATTGTTAGTTGCCAGCATTCAGTTGGGCACTCTAGCGAGACTGCCGGTGATAAACCGGAGGAAGGCGGGGATGACGTCAAATCATCATGCCCCTTATGATCTGGGCTACACACGTGCTACAATGGATGGTACAACGAGTTGCGAGACCGCGAGGTTTAGCTAATCTCCTAAAGCCATTCTCAGTTCGGATTGCAGGCTGCAACTCGCCTGCATGAAGCTGGAATCGCTAGTAATCGCGAATCAGAACGTCGCGGTGAATACGTTCCCGGGTCTTGTACACACCGCCCGTCACACCACGAGAGTTTGTAACACCCGAAGTCGGTAGGGTAACCCTTTATTGGGAGCCAGCCGCCGAAGGTGGGATGGATGATTGGGGTGAAGTCGTAACAAGGTAGCCGTATCGGAAGGTGCGGCTGGATCACCTCCTTTCTAAGGATATTGCCATTAGGGCAAACGGAACCTTGCACAGGTTGCTTTTACTTTGTTTAGTTTTGAGGGATACTTTTCCTTCAGACTTTGTTCTTTGAAAACTAGATAGTTGATTTTATAACAAACACAAATGTTAAGAAACAACACCGAGAAATAGAAATTGAGAACAGTTTTGTTTTAAGACGAAACTCTCATCGCTATAATTACCCTTAACCGTCAGGTTAAGTGAATAAGGGCGCACGGTGGATGCCTTGGCACTAGGAGCCGATGAAGGACGGGACGAACACCGATATGCTTCGGGGAGCTGTAAGTAAGCTTTGATCCGGAGATTTCCGAATGGGGGAACCCATCACTTTTCATCAAGTGATATATCCATAGTGAATACATAGCTATGGATAAGGTAGACGTGGGGAACTGAAACATCTCAGTACCTGCAGGAAGAGAAAGCAAAATGCGATTCCCTGAGTAGCGGCGAGCGAAACGGGAAGAGGCCAAACCAGAAGGCTTGCCTTCTGGGGTTGTAGGACTGGCGACATGGACAAGCGAGAATAGCAGAAATAACTGGAAAGTTATGCGAGACAGGGTGAAAGCCCCGTATGCGACATTCAACCTTGCCTAGCCGGGATCCTGAGTACGGCGGAACACGAGAAATTCCGTCGGAATCCGGGAGGACCATCTCCCAAGCCTAAATACTCCCTAGTGACCGATAGTGAACCAGTACCGTGAGGGAAAGGTGAAAAGAACCCCGGAAGGGGAGTGAAACAGCACCTGAAACCGTGTGCTTACAAGTAGTCAGAGCCCGTTAATGGGTGATGGCGTACCTTTTGTAGAATGGACCGGCGAGTGACGATGTCATGCAAGGTTAAACCGAAGAGGTGGAGCCGCAGCGAAAGCGAGTCTGAATAGGGCGTAGAGTATGCCGTCGTCGACCCGAAACCAAGTGACCTACCCATGTCCAGGGTGAAGGTGCAGTGAAATGCACTGGAGGCCCGAACCCAAGTATGTTGAAAAATGCTGGGATGAGGTGTGGGTAGCGGAGAAATTCCAATCGAACTTGGAGATAGCTGGTTCTCTCCGAAATAGCTTTAGGGCTAGCCTCGGATAATATGCATCGTGGAGGTAGAGCGACTGTTTGGACTAGGGGCCCTTATCGGGTTACCGAATCCTGATAAACTCCGAATGCCACAGATGTAGATCCGGGAGTCACACTGCGAGTGATAAGATCCGTAGTGGAAAGGGAAACAGCCCAGACCGTCGGCTAAGGTCCCCAAATTCTTGTTAAGTGGAAAAGGATGTGGGGCTGCTTAGACAACTAGGATGTTGGCTTAGAAGCAGCCATCATTTAAAGAGTGCGTAATAGCTCACTAGTCGAGTGGCCCTGCGCCGAAAATGTACCGGGGCTAAACAAGATACCGAAGCCACGGATAGAACCAATGGTTCTATGGTAGGAGAGCGTTCTAAGGGCGTTGAAGCAAGATCGTGAGGACTTGTGGAGCGCTTAGAAGTGAGAATGCCGGTATGAGTAGCGAAAGACGGGTGAGAATCCCGTCCACCGAATGACTAAGGTTTCCTGGGGAAGGCTCGTCCGCCCAGGGTTAGTCGGGACCTAAGCTGAGGCCGAAAGGCGTAGGCGATGGACAACAGGTTGATATTCCTGTACCAGTCTGCTTTGTTTGAGCAATGGAGGGACGCAGGAGGCTAAGATGTGCACGCTGCTGGAATAGCGTGTCCAAGCAACAAGTCTGAGAAAGAGTCAAATGCTTTTTCTCTTAAGGACAAGTTGTGATGGGGAGGGAAATTAAGTACCGAAGTATCCGATGTCACACTGCCGAGAAAAGCTTCTAGTGAGAAGTAGGCTGCCCGTACCGCAAACCGACACAGGTAGTCGAGGAGAGAATCCTAAGGTGATCGAGAGAACTCTCGTTAAGGAACTCGGCAAAATGACCCCGTAACTTCGGGAGAAGGGGTGCTGACCAATTGGTCAGCCGCAGTGAATAGGCCCAAGCGACTGTTTACCAAAAACACAGGTCTCTGCTAATTCGTAAGAAGATGTATAGGGGCTGACACCTGCCCGGTGCTGGAAGGTTAAGAGGAAGGGTTAGCTTCGGCGAAGCTCTGAATTGAAGCCCCAGTAAACGGCGGCCGTAACTATAACGGTCCTAAGGTAGCGAAATTCCTTGTCGGGTAAGTTCCGACCCGCACGAAAGGTGTAACGATTTGGGCACTGTCTCAACGAGAGACTCGGTGAAATTATAGTACCTGTGAAAATGCAGGTTACCCGCGACAGGACGGAAAGACCCCATGGAGCTTTACTGTAGTTTGATATTGAGTGTCTGTACAGCTTGTACAGGATAGGTAGGAGCCTATGAAGCCAGGACGCTAGTCTTGGTGGAGGCGTTGGTGGGATACTACCCTCGCTGTATGGCCACTCTAACCCACGACCGTTAACCGGTCGGGAGACAGTGTCAGATGGGCAGTTTGACTGGGGCGGTCGCCTCCCAAAATGTAACGGAGGCGCCCAAAGGTTCCCTCAGAATGGTTGGAAATCATTCGTAGAGTGTAAAGGCAGAAGGGAGCTTGACTGCGAGACCTACAAGTCGAGCAGGGACGAAAGTCGGGCTTAGTGATCCGGTGGTACCATATGGAAGGGCCATCGCTCAACGGATAAAAGCTACCCTGGGGATAACAGGCTTATCTCCCCCAAGAGTTCACATCGACGGGGAGGTTTGGCACCTCGATGTCGGCTCATCGCATCCTGGGGCTGTAGTCGGTCCCAAGGGTTGGGCTGTTCGCCCATTAAAGCGGTACGCGAGCTGGGTTCAGAACGTCGTGAGACAGTTCGGTCCCTATCCGTCGCGGGCGTTGGAGATTTGAGAAGAGCTATCCTTAGTACGAGAGGACCGGGATGGACACACCGCTGGTGTACCAGTTGTCAAGCCATTGGCATCGCTGGGTAGCTATGTGTGGACGGGATAAACGCTGAAAGCATCTAAGCGTGAAGCCCCCTTCAAGATGAGATCTCCCATTCCTTTAAGGAAGTAAGACCCCTGAAAGATGATCAGGTAGATAGGCTGGAAGTGGAAGCATAGTGATATGTGGAGCGGACCAGTACTAATCGGTCGAGGACTTAACCACCAAAGGTGGTTTAAGGGTAAGATGCGGTGTTGTAGAAAACTTTGTGTGTACGTAAAATCAACTGTCTAGTTTTGAGAGAACAGAGTTCTCAAAAAAATAAAAAGAAGAGTCACTGTGCGGTGACGATGGCGGGAAGGACCCACCTGTTCCCATTCCGAACACAGCCGTTAAGCTTCCCAGCGCCGAGGATAGTGAAGGGTTTCCCTTTGTGAAAGCAGGACGTTGCCGTGCAGCTCTTTTTTTTTATATAAAACTTACCATTCCGCAATAGCTCAGCTGGTAGAGCGCATGACTGTTAATCATGATGTCGCAGGTTCGAGCCCTGCTTGCGGAGTTTTTTTGTGTCTTTTTTTACAGAAATAGAGTAGTATATTCATATCAGAATAAGAGAAAACGAGTGGATAAATATGCATGCAATCAAGATAAAGAATTTAGAGAAATCTTTTGATGGCCAGACTAGTGTGCTTAAGAATATCAATCTTAGTATTCCAGAAGGCGAAATATTTGGGTTCCTAGGACCAAATGGATCCGGGAAGACAACGACAGTGAGAATATTGAATGGACTTCTTTCAATGTCTTCTGGTCACGCAGAAATTCTGAATAATTCAGTTGCAGAAAACCCAAAGGCTGTACATCGTTTGTGTGGGGTTATGACAGAAACGGCACATAGCTATAGACACTTGACTACGGAACAGAATTTACGGTTTTTCGGTAATATGCATGAAATGGAAGAGTCACTGTTGAGCGAACGAATAGAGTACTTGATCAGTAAGTTAGAATTGAGAGAAGTGCGTGAACAAAAGGTACAGACGTTAAGTACCGGTATGAAAAAAAGAGTGTCGCTGGCGATTGCTTTGATTCATGATCCAAAAGTTTTATTTCTGGATGAGCCGACTTCCGGTTTAGATCCGGAAAGTGCACGTAATGTAACTGGTTTGATCAAGAACCTGGCCACTGAAAATAAAGTCACTGTTTTCCTCTGTACACATCAGTTGAAATATGCTGAAGAGATATGTTCGCTCTATGGGTTTATACATAAAGGGGAACTTCTTGGTTTTGGAACATTTGACGAATTGGCCGCCTTAAAGCAAGCTCGCGTACAGCTAACGGTTAGAGGGAATTCGATCCCTTCCAACCTCGGATTTGTTCAAAGTCGAGGGGGAGTATATGCTAAATATGTTTCAGATGATGAGGAAGCCAGTGCCATGATAACTGCCATTGTTAAAAATGGTGGAAAGATTTTTGAAGCGAAACAGCAGAAATTGACTTTGGAAGAACTGTACTTCATGTTTATTAAAAATTCCTTCAGTGAGGAGGAACAGGATGAATAAGAGTGAACAAGCACTTATAAAAAAAGATATTCAGGAACTATTGAGTAATAAACAGGTCTTATTGCCTATGATTATTGTTCCGTTGCTTTTTGTCGTTATCTTCCCTTCTGTACTGCTAGTTGGTGCTCAATATGTAACAGACATGGATTCGAATGTGTTTACGGATATCGAACCCCTTATAAAGCAGCTTCAATTTGACTCTTCTGCTTATACTCCTGCACAACTTTTAATCAAGATCACGGTCGATTTTCTTTTTCCACCATTCTTCCTTATCATCTCTATACTAAGCTCGAGCGTCATGGGCGCAAGCAGTTTTGTTGGTGAAAAAGAACATCATACCATGGAAAGTCTTTTCTACACACCTATCTCCATGGAACGATTACTGCGTGCAAAGATATTTGGTGTCTTTCTGCCTTCTTTTGTAGTCACTCTGTTTTCATTTCTCATTTTTACAGTCATTATCAATGTTGGCGGCCTAGTGTATTTTGATCAATTGATTTTTCCGACTGTTCAGTGGCTGCTGATTGTCGGCTGGCTGTCACCTGCACTTAGTATGCTGTCTCTTGTCTTTACAGCTCTTGTTTCAGCGAAAGCGAACAGTTTTCAGGGCGCCCAGCAAATCAGCGGCTTACTTGTCCTGCCTGTCATCCTGCTCCTGGTTGGACAAACATCCGGCCTGTTTTTGTTGAATGACTTTTTCCTGGTTGTGATAGGAAGTTTAATGTTCCTTGTAGATTTTTTCCTGATAAAACAAGTGTCTAAAAGATTTAGTCCCGAAAAACTGATTTAAGAAAATGAAAAGGTGAATTCTAAAGACTCCCCCATGACTGTTCTGACAGTTAAGAGGGAGTCTTTTTGTCAGACGGCATAAAAAAAGAGCAGAAAGATTCTACTCTCAAAATGGTAGCCTGATTGCTGTTAAATAAAAAATGTGGTCGAAGCTATTCATTGCTTTCAAAGTGATAGATCGGTTCGTCTTTCTTTTCGTCATAATCTACAACTAAATCATATCTGCTGAAAAACCAGTCGTCTTCTGTACCGGCATAGTAAGTGATTCCGTTGATTTCAGTTTTCCCCAAGACCTCGTCGTCTGGATGCTCGACGCTCATACCTACTGAAAACCCATCATGGACTTCCGTCTTCCCGTAAGTTTTACCAAAAAAACGAATAGCGTCTCCAGAATCCAGAGCCATTTCATCTTCAAACCATTTAACCGCTTTGTCTGTTACTGTGATGTGCATAATCAAAATCCTTTCTTTACACTTTCTATATTAAGCATACCATTTATTTGTACTCTGAGCACAGGTTGATTTCTTATTCACGTATTGGGATCCACTTAGGAATTGAAATGAGAGTGTTCCATAAGGGGTCAGGGATATGGTAGGCTGACTTTTTAGATAGCCTCAACGTAGTTTGGATCGATTTTTCATCGTTATTCTCGACCTTTTGGACCCATTGTGGATCAATGATCAATGGCTTTCCTAACGCCACTAATTGTGAATAGTCCAAAGCCTTTTCAGCATCAGTCGGCATTTTGATCGCCCCCACACTTATAAGAGGGACTCTGCTATTGATATGTCTGCCAATCTGATAGGGAATCTGTTCTTTATAATTCCGAAAACCGACTAAAGATGGCTGATAATAATAATTGACAGAAAGGTGAAGATAGTCAATGTTTTCCCTGATCAATGCATCGACCAGAAAGAGCGTATCATGGAGTCGTATGCCAGGTGTTTCAACTTCTTCTGGGGAAAATCGGTACCCTAGAAGAAACGGTCTGTCAGCATATTCTTCGATTATGGACTGACAGTGTCTGACGACCTCAAGAGGAAAGTTCACCCTCTTTTCCATCGATCCTCCCCATTTATCGCTCCGCTGGTTGGAATGGGGTGAAAAGAACTGCTGAAGCAGATAGGTATTCGCTCCATGCAGCTCCACGCCATCAAATCCTGCCTCTATGGCTCTTCTGACGGCAGAACCGAACTGATGGATAAGTATATTTATACCACCCTCTGTGAGTTCTTTTGGCGTATCTGCCCATTTTCTCTCAGCGCGTACAGGAGAAGGGGATATAGGTTGTCTCCCGCCGTTATATTTTCGCTGGCTCATTCGTCCTCCATGATAGATTTGCAGGATCGGTTTAGCACCCTGAAGCTTTATTACTGTTGCCAATCTACTTAGTCCGTCAATGTGACTGTCTTTTGCAACACTCATACCATTGGGGAAAGCTTGTCCTTCTGATGAGATATAGGCACAGGCGGTTATCACTGCGCCTGGTCCATTTGATCGGACTAAATAATAGATAAGCTCGGCATCAGTGACATCGCCTTCTGTGGTACTTGAACTTGTCGTCATAGGAGCCATCAACACTCTGTTTTTTAATGTCAGTCCTTTTTTAATAGTAAAAGGATCCAAAAAAGTATAGGTCATTTAATTCCTCTCCGGTTTATCCTGAGTATAGGGATAAGGTCAATGTACTGGTTTTTTTACTGTATAAAAGTAAGTCGCTCTCCTTATTTTATAGGGAACGATGTGGGTTGTCAACGAAACTGAAACCATGATATGAACACAAAAGAGAGCGTTTGAAATGTTCATAGAAAGTCTATTCAAAGCTGTATCAAGCACTGCTGTAAAGCGGTAAAATCACCACTGATCAGTTATGAGAACTCATTGTGCTTCACCTTGAGCACCTATATCTGCCTTGTTGAATAAAATATATAGTCAGCCGAATATTCCAAAGGTTACGTTGATCAACGATTCGACCTCTTTCTCTTTGTCAACGTGCACAAAACGCTTCCATCATTTTTGTGCACGTTTACATAGGATTAGTAAACCGTTTTCAATATAATAAGAATTGTCAACTAAACAATGTTTGATTCAAAAAATAGAATCATAAACTCAAAAGAAGAAAGGTGTTTTTACTTATGGTAGAAATAGCAATGAAAAATATTTACAAACGTTATGATAACTCTGATGATTTCGCAGTATCTGATTTCGATATGCGCGTGAAAGACCGCGAATTTATCGTCTTCGTTGGACCTTCAGGTTGTGGTAAATCTACAACGCTTCGTATGATCGCTGGACTGGAAGAAATCACTGACGGTGAATTATGGATCGGTGACACAATGATGAACGACGTGGCTCCTAAAGACCGTGATATCGCGATGGTATTCCAGAACTACGCTTTGTACCCGCACATGACTGTTTTTGACAACATGGCTTTCGGATTGAAACTGCGTAAATACAAAAAAGATGAAATCAAAAAACGTGTTGATAATGCTGCAGACATTTTAGGTCTGACACCATTACTAGACCGTAAACCAGCGGCTCTATCTGGTGGACAGCGTCAGCGTGTAGCTTTAGGTCGTGCGATCGTTCGTGATGCTAAAGTGTTCCTGATGGATGAGCCTCTATCTAACTTGGATGCTAAACTTCGTGTAGCCATGCGTGCTGAGATCGCTAAACTGCACCAGCGCTTGAATACAACATCTATCTACGTTACCCATGACCAGACTGAAGCGATGACAATGGCTGACCGTATCGTTATCTTGAAAGACGGTTTCGTACAGCAGATCGGTTCACCTAAAGAAGTCTATGACTTCCCGGTCAACGTCTTCGTTGGTGGATTCATCGGATCACCTGCCATGAACTTCTTTGATGTTACGCTTGAAGGCAACCGTATCAATAACCATGATGGACTGGATATCGAAGTGCCTGAAGGAAAAATGAAATTATTACGTGACAAAGGATATGCCGACGGATCAAAACTGGTCTTTGGTATTCGTCCTGAAGATATCAAGAGCGAACAAGTTGCCTTGGAATCTTTCCCTAACTCAGTGGTCCGATCAAAAGTTACCGTTTCTGAGCTGTTAGGTGCTGAAACCATGCTTTATTCACAAATCGGAAGCACTGAATACATCGCGCGTGTTGATGCACGTGACTATCACAAACCGGGTGAAGATGTAGACTTGGCCTTTGATATGGGCAAATCACACTTCTTCGATCCAGAAACAACTAACGTTATCCGTTAATTCGAGATAACCTGGGTTGTATTAGAATAGCCCCCTTTTTTCCTCTCTGGTATACACTGTATACTCAGAGAGGTTTTTTATATTACTCATTTATGTTAAGCCGTTTTTAGTGTAAAATGGAAGTATTATAGTGTGCATTGAAAGGGGAGTTGATCTGCACGTTTTTCTGTGCAGAGCGTACAATGACTAGACTTAGAGGATTTGAAATTGTAACGAAGTATAAAGAAGCAGACCTGGTGCTGCCGAAACGGGCCACGAAAGGGTCAGCCGGGTATGATTTAACGGCTGCAGTAGATGTGGTTGTTCCCTCTGCATTCAAGGAATGGAAAGAAACAGATAAACGCGGTGAGAATCCGATGCGGTCGACGCTCATTCCGACAGGAGTGAAAGCCTATATGCCGGAAAATGAGTACTTGCTGCTGGCTAACCGGTCAAGCAACCCGATGAAACGTCAGCTGGCTGTTCCAAACGGCATAGGCGTCATTGATTCTGACTATTATGGGAATGCAGGAAATGAAGGTGAAATCTTTGTTCAGGTCATTAACTACGGGCTCGAAGATGTGACGATCGCTAAAGGAGAACGCATTGCTCAGGGCATCTTTTCCAGATATGAAGTCGTGGATGAGGAAGACCATGCCTTTGACAAGCGCATAGGTGGCTTCGGCTCTTCCGGCAGATAAGGAAGTAAAAAAGGCCGCTGGTAGAGCAATGAATCCTGTTCAGGCGTTGTGCAATGAAGAGAAATCAAGTAATGTCGATATTTTTACATCAAGTTGATAATTGAAGGAGTCTATGAATTGGCAAAAAAGAAAGCAACTGTATTTGTCTGTCAAAACTGCGGCTATGAATCTCCGAAATATTTAGGGAAATGTCCAAGCTGCGGCACCTGGAATCAGATGGTCGAAGAAAAACTGCCGGATAAATCCGACAGCCGAAGCCGTGTGACCATGTCGGGTAAAGCATCCAAGGCAGAACCTATTACAGACATAACCATAGAAAAAGAAGAGCGTGTAAAAACAAAAATGGTTGAATTCAACCGTGTCCTGGGTGGCGGCGTCGTACCCGGCTCACTCGTTCTGATCGGTGGAGATCCGGGTATAGGGAAATCCACGCTGCTCTTGCAGGTATCGGCACAGTTGAACCAGCAGGGCGGGAAAGTACTGTACGTTTCCGGTGAGGAAAGTACCGCCCAGATAAAAATGAGAGCGGAACGGCTGGAATTGCGCGGGACCGACTTTTATTTATATGCGGAGACTGAAGTGACTGCTATACAGGAAACGATCGAAACACTGAAACCGGATTATGTCATCATCGACTCGATCCAGACGATGCACCACGCAAATATCGACAGTGCTTCCGGAAGTGTATCTCAGGTAAGAGAATCGACGTCCACATTGATGCAGATAGCGAAGATGAACGAGATCGCTATTTTCATCGTCGGCCATGTGACCAAAGAAGGCGCGATCGCCGGTCCGAGAATGCTTGAGCACATGGTGGATACCGTGCTTTATTTTGAAGGTGAACAGCACCATACCTTCCGTATCCTGAGAGCCGTTAAGAACCGTTTCGGATCGACGAATGAGATCGGGATATTTGAGATGAAGAACGGTGGCCTCGAAGAAGTCCTTAACCCGTCACAGCTCTTTCTGGAGGAACGTCTAGCGGGAGCCACAGGATCGGCCGTCGTAGCCGCGATGGAAGGGACGCGACCGATGCTCGTTGAGATCCAGTCACTGATATCTCCAACCGTTTTCGGTAATGCAAAACGGACATCCAGCGGACTGGATTACTCGCGAGTTTCCCTGATCATGGCCGTGCTGGAAAAACGTGCCGGACTCCTGCTGCAGAATCAGGATGCTTACTTGAAAGCTGCAGGTGGCGTACGTCTGGATGAGCCGGCTATCGATTTATCCATCGCTATCAGCATCGCCTCCAGTTATAAAGAGAAAGAGACACGGCCAACGGACTGTTTCATAGGCGAAATCGGTCTGACGGGTGAAATAAGAAGTATTTCTAAAATCGAGCAGCGTGTCAAAGAAGCGGCTAAACTGGGGTTCAAGCGTATTTTTATTCCTAAAAACAATAAAGACGGCTGGGACATGCCCAAAAACATAGAAGTGATTGGATGTACCACGTTGTCTGAAGCGATAAAACGGGCTTTTTCGTAATGAAAAAGCCGGATTTATTCGTATTTATAACTCAGGTTGGTATACTGATAGAGTATAAAAACATATTAACGAAAAGGAGGGAGTAAATGGTAACGAAATTGATACTGCTTACGTTTACTTTAGTTGGTGGCAGTTTAGGTTATAATGTCTTCCCGGATTTGATAGCAAACTGGGAGGGTGCGCCTAGCTGGCTTTTGCATCCAATTATTGGCATGGTTTTAGGAGCAGCACTGTTTTACATGGGGGCTCTGGCAGCCGTTAAACCGATAGAAAAAGCTATTGCTAAGGTGGAAAAGATTTTCAGTGAAATGAGTATCTCTTATCTTATGTTCGGGAGCATTGGTGCGATTATTGGACTTATTCTTGCTTTATTATTTAGTTATGGTTTGAATGCTCTGAACATAATCTTCATAAGCGATGTGTTTCCATTCATATTAACAGTAGCTCTTGCCTACGGAGGGTTCCAGCTGGGGACGTCACGAAGAGAAGAGATCAGACGTCTCTTTACACCTAAGATCCCCGAGAAGGAGAACAGCGATGTTTTAGACCGAAAAGAAGGTGAAACCTTCCGCAAGTATAAAGTGCTGGACACGAGCACCATCATTGACGGACGCATCCTCGATGTTGTCAGAACAGGGTTTCTTGAAGGTGTACTCGTCGTGTCTCACTATGTACTCAAAGAATTGCAGTATATTGCAGATTCTTCAGATAGTCTGAAACGGGTAAGAGGGCGCCGCGGACTGGATATTCTAAACGCTCTGCAGAAAGAAAAAAGTATCGCGCTTGAGATGGATGACAGTGACATTCCTGAGACAGAAGAAGTCGATTTAAAACTAGTTCATCTAGCAAAAAAACTGGATGGTATGGTCATCACCAATGACTTTAATCTGAACAAAGTGGCTGAGTTCCAGAATGTATCTGTTCTGAATATCAACGAATTAGCCAATGCAGTCAAGCCTGTTGTGATACCGGGAGAAGCCATGCGGGTCATGATCGTGAAGCACGGTACCGAACGCAGCCAGGGAGTGGCTTATCTTGATGACGGCACAATGGTCGTTGTGGAGGAAGGCAAGCACCATGTCAATGAAATGGTCGATGTTGTGGTGACGAGTTCACTCCAGACCAATGCCGGACGTATGATTTTTGCCAAACTGGCGAATGACCAGAAATCACTGGATAACAGGAAAGATGCCAATGGCTGATCCCTATGAAGTCATACTCCTGGCTGCGGGATCGGCTAGGCGATTTCATCATCCGGAAAAATTGAACAAAGTCCTGATGCCTCTGGCAGACCGGCCTGTGTTCGATTATTCTTTCAGACTTTTCAATAAGGACACTGACTGCCGGAAAATATGGTTTGTCGTGAACGCTGTTAATCAGCCCCTCATCCAAGACTATCTGATCGACCTATACAAAGAGATGCCAGAAAAAATACAATGGGTCATCGGCGGCAGAGAAAGACAGGATAGTGTCGCACGTGCCCTGGCTCAAATGACTTGCACAGATCAAGGGAAAATCATGATCCATGATGCGGCCCGGCCGTTTGTAACAAGAAATCTTTTAATTGCTCTGCTAGAGGCGGGAAAAGCATCGCCTGCGGTCACGCTGGGCATACCAGCTAAAGATTCGATGAAAATCGTCAGAGACAAAAGGGTGGTTCGTTCGCTTTGCCGACCGGAAGTCTGGCATATTCAGACGCCGCAGCTGTTTGACTCCATAGTATTGAAACAGGCGGTGGATCAGGCCGAACAGGAGCATTTTTATGGCAATGAAGAAACTGAGCTCGTCGAGCGTGCAGGTTATCCAGTCAAAGTCATTTCGGGGTCGGACGATAATTTCAAACTGACCACAGCCTTTGATTATCAGATGGCGCGCATGCTTAAGGAAAGCTGAGACCGATCATATAGTATTTGCCGGTTCTAGTGGAAGAATCTGCGAAATAATGGTAAGTTTATACTACTGCGACAATGAAAAACATTTGAAGTAAAACAATAAGGAGCGTTCAATTATGACAGAAAAAGTTCGTGTACGTTACGCACCGAGTCCGACTGGACATTTACACATCGGGAATGCGCGTACGGCGTTATTCAATTATTTATTTGCCCGTCATCACGGCGGAGATTTCATCATCCGTATCGAGGATACCGATCAGAAAAGACATGTAGAAACTGGAGAAACAAGCCAGTTGAACAACTTGAAATGGCTAGGCATCGACTGGGATGAAAGTTCAGACGTAGGCGGACCATACGGACCTTACCGTCAGTCCGAACGTAAAGACATCTATGATCCCCTGGTGGACCAGCTTTTAGCCAGCAATAATGCCTACAAGTGTTACTGTACCAGTGAAGAACTGGAAGCCGAACGTGAAGCGCAGCGTGCCCGTGGCGAAATGCCTCATTACAGCGGGAAATGTGCCAATCTTTCTGCGGCTGAACAGAAAGCCAAACAGGAAGAAGGCATCACACCGGTCGTTCGTTTCCGTATTCCTAAAGGGTCCACGTATACGTTCGATGACATGGTGAAAGGGAACATATCCTTTGAAGCTGATTCGATCGGCGGCGACTGGGTGATCCGCAAGCGTGACGGTATGCCGACCTATAACTTTGCCGTAACGGTGGATGATCATTACATGAAGATCTCTCACGTATTGAGAGGCGATGATCATATCGCTAACACACCAAAACAGATGATGATCTATGACGCATTCGAGTGGAAAGCTCCGCGTTTCGGACACATGACACTGATCATCAACGCCGAAACGGGTAAAAAGCTGAGCAAGCGTGACGAAACGATCCTGCAGTTTATCGAACAGTACCGCGAACTGGGCTACATGCCAGAAGCTTTATTCAACTTTATTACCCTGCTGGGCTGGTCTCCAGTTGGGGAAGACGAATTGTTCTCCAAAGAAGAATTCGTTGAGATGTTCGATCACAACCGTCTGGGTACGTCACCAGCTGCTTTTGATGCAAGCAAACTGGAATGGATCAGCAATCAGTACATGAAAAACATGGATACAGGTGAACTGACGTTGAGAGCGATCCCGCATTTAGTTGAAGCGGGTTATGTCGAAGCCAATCCTTCAGAAGAAAAAAGTGAATGGATCAAAAAACTGATCGGTCTGTATCAGGAACAAATGAGCTATGCGGCACAAATCACACAGCTCGCCGGTTTATTCTTTGAAGATAAACTGGACTGGTCAGACGGAGCACAGGACGTGCTGAAAGGCGAAACCGTACCGACTGTACTGGACGCCTTTACTGAGCAGCTGAAAACGGTCGAACCGTTTGAAGCAGGCGAAATAAAAAAAGCCATCAAGGCTGTTCAGAAAGAAACGGGGATCAAAGGCAAGAATCTCTTCATGCCTATCCGTGTGGCCGTTTCAGGGCAGGAACATGGGCCTCAGTTAAACGACACAATTGAATTGCTGGGAAGAGAAAAAGCGATTGCCAATATCAATAAAGCACAAGATTTGATCAAATCCTTTTAAGGCATAAGCTGTTAAGAAAGGCCATGAAGCCATGCAACCCGAACTTTCTTTCAACCGGTTGTGTGGCTTTTCTTTTTGACGGATTCTGAGCAGTCAGAAGTCCGGAACTCGTTTACAGAAGAAGGGAGTCGCGCAAGATGATACACATTTACAATACACTGACACGAAAAAAAGAAACCTTCGTACCCTTGGAAGAAGGAAAAGTGAAAATGTATGTCTGTGGGCCGACGGTCTATAACTACATTCATATAGGAAACGCTAGAAGTACCGTTGCGTTCGATACGGTACGGCGCTATTTCACGTATAGAGGGTACGACGTCGATTACGTCTCCAACTTCACAGACGTGGATGACAAAATCATCCGAGCCGCGAAAGAGCTGGGTCAGACGGCTCCGGAAGTGGCAGACACGTTCATTGAAGCCTTCTACGCGGACACGCTGGCGCTGGAAGTGAAAAAACCGACCCATGCGCCGCGCGTCATGGAGAATATCCCGGAGATCATTGCGTTTGTTGAAGCGCTTATAGACAACGGCTATGCCTATGAATCAGAGGGCGATGTGTACTACCGTACCCGTCGTTTTGAAAAGTACGGAAACCTGAGCCGGATCTCTCTGGATGATCTGGAACTGGGTGCAAGTAACCGGGTAGGCGACGAGATGGATAAAAAAGAAGACCCGCTGGACTTTGCCTTATGGAAAGCAGCCAAAGAAGGCGAAATCAGCTGGGAATCCCCTTGGGGTAAAGGCAGACCGGGCTGGCACATCGAGTGTTCAGTGATGGCGACGAAATACCTGGGCGACACCATCGACATCCACGCCGGAGGTCAGGATCTGGCGTTCCCGCATCACGAGAATGAAATTGCCCAGACAGAAGCCAAGACCCACAAGACCTTTGCGAATTACTGGATGCACAACGGCTTTGTCACGATGAATGAAGAGAAGATGAGCAAGTCCATCGGGAATGTGGTCCTGGTGAAAGATCTGCGTGAAAAGCATGATCCGAAGGCGCTGAGATTCTTCATGTCCACCGCTCACTATCGTCGTCCGATCAATTACTCGGTGGATGCGATAGAAGAAGCCAAGACTAATTTAAACCGCATCGAGACATCCTATTTTAATGCGTCTCGTCGTCTGGAACAGGCAGAAACAGCGCTTGACTCGGACAGCGAAAAAATGGATCAGCTGGAAGCATTTAAAGAGGAATTTATCCGTCACATGGATGATGACTTTCAGACACAAAACGGCATCACCGTCGTCTATGATTTGGTACGTTTCCTCAACCGTTATCTCGAAGAGCCGGAAGTTTCACGGGTCGTTTTAGAGTTTGCCATGCAGCTGATCGAAGAATTCATGTATGTTTTTGGTATAACGATCGAAGCAGCGAATGATCTTTTGGACGATGACATCGAAAAACTGATCGAAGAACGGGAAACAGCGCGGAAAGAACGCCAATTCCAGCGTGCAGATGAAATCAGGGATCTACTGAAAGAAAAAAATATCATTTTAGAAGATACGCCTCAGGGTTTACGCTGGAAACGGGGAGAATAGGATGAACCGGACGGTCGACCCGAAACAGCTGAATGGTCTGGCGCTCGCTTACATGGGAGATGCCGTATACGAACAGGCGGTGAGAGAACACCTTATTTATTCCGGTAAAACAAAGCCGAACCGACTACACGTCTCTGCGACCGGCTATGTCTCGGCGAAAGCCCAGTCTTTTCTGATAGGAAAAATGATTGACCAGGAAATATTGACCGAAGAGGAATTGGATTACTATAAACGCGGACGCAATGCCAAGAGTTATTCGAAAGCCAAGAACGCAGACTCAAAGACCTATAGTCAGTCCACGGGCTTTGAATCGCTGATCGGTTTTCTTTACCTGACTGGTGAAGCAGACCGTCTGCAGGAACTGATCAGCTGGTGTATCGAAAAAATCGAAGAAACTGAAAAAATCAAAGAACTGTAAAGAGGAAGGAGATGTCAACATGGCAATAAAAAAACGAAACAATAATGAAAAACCGAAACACGACAATAATGAATCGACCATCACCGATGATGAAATGGTCTATGGCAGAAATCCGGTCCTGGAAACACTCCGGTCCGAACGGGACGTGAACAAGCTGTTCGTTCAGGACGGTCTGACTGATAATAAGATCAATAAAGTGGTCAGCGAAGCAAAAAAACGCAAAGTCCAGCTGTCCTTTGTACCTAAAACAAAACTGGACAATCTGTCTGATGGCGGCAATCACCAGGGCCTCGTTTTGGCTGCCAGTCCGGTGAACTATGCCACCCTCGATGAGCTGTTCGAAAAAGCCGAGGAGAAAAACGAAGCACCTTTCTTCCTGCTGCTGGATGGGATCGAGGACCCGCATAATCTGGGATCGATCCTGAGATCTGCCGATGCCAGCGGGGTACACGGTGTGATCATCCCTAAACGCCGCGCAGTAGGGTTGACCTCTACTGTAGCAAAAGCCTCTGCCGGAGCGATCGAACATGTCCTGGTAGCCCGTGTGACCAACATGGCGCAGACCATCGATGAACTGAAAGACCGTGGTCTCTGGATCTTCGGGACTGATATGAAAGGCAAAGACTACCGTTACTGGGATGTCGCGTCTCCAGTCGGTTTAGTCATCGGGAGTGAAGGTAAAGGGATGTCACGCCTGGTGAAAGAGAAAGTGGATGAAACCCTGTCAATCCCGATGGTCGGGGATGTCCAGAGCCTGAACGCCGGTGTGGCTTCAGGGCTTCTAATGTACGAAGTATTCAGAAAACGCAACGCTTTATAAAATCATAATAAAAAACTTGAAAGGAGGGGAGTTAAGTGAAAAAAGAACTGCTGTACGTGGATGGCTATAATATGATCGGAGCCTGGCCTGAACTGGTGAAGCTGAAGCGGCTGGATAAAATGGCAGATGCACGGGATCTTCTCCTGCATGAGCTCTCAAACTATGCCAAGTATGAAGGGATCGAGATACGCATCGTTTTTGACGCCCAGCTGGTCCCCGGTATCGCTCAGCGCTATGACAAGTACGAGGTCGCGGTCATCTTTACAAGTGAAGGGGAAACAGCCGACAGCTACATCGAAAAGGCTATCGGGGATGAAAACCTCCTCGTCACGCACGTCCAGGTCGCCACGTCGGATCTGGCAGAACAGTGGCTGATCTTCCAACGCGGCGCCACACGTAAATCCGCCAATGAACTTTACAAAGACGTCAAGCGGACAAAGAAGAACATCGCCCTGGACAGTACGCTGTACCGCATGCAGAACCGGTCACGTAACTCCCCTCTGAAAGATAAGGATCTAAAGAACCTCCAGTCGCTGTATTATAATATGGTGAAAAAACAGGATAAGTAAAATACAGTGTAAAACATGCGTAGGGCTGATGAATCCTGTCAGTCTTACGCATGTTTTATATATATATTTATTAGAATTCACTCACAAACAAAATAAAAATAATGACTTTTTAATTTAAAAGTAAGTATAATTAAATGAAACGCTTTCAAAGGATACATCACCAGAAACTATAAATGTACTGTTCTGTTATTGTTAGACACAATAAACAGAAGGAGAAGAAAGGATGCAGTTATATACAGAAAAAGAAGAGACGAAAGAAAGGAAAGAAACGAAAGTATATAAGGATGTAAGTGACCCGATCGTCGACAGCATGATCATTCGGATCCAGTCAGGAGACTCTTCACTTTTTCCGGATCTTCTGGAACGTAGTGAAGCCTTGTTAAGAAAGTCAACGTACCGGCGCTTTATCAAAGGCTATGAACGGGATGATCTATATCAGGAAGCCTGCTTGATTTTAGTGGAATCTGTAGAAAAATATGAACTAGATAGAGGGATGAGTTTTAATCAGTATGTCTGCTTGAATCTGGATAATCACTTCAATCGCCTGATCAGAAAGAGTAACGCATTAAAACGAAAGTCTTATAAAGAGGCCTTATCACTGGAAAGTGTGCTGGAAGAAAACGGCTATCAGCTGGCCGGTCCATCCAAAACTATTCAACCAGAAGATAAACCAATAGTGAATGAAACCATGGAAGAATACATAAACTATTTGTCTTCTTTCGAAAAAGAAGTATGTCTTTGCTGCTTTTTAGGTTACTCTTTTGAAAAAATCGCCGTAGACCTGGAGTGCACGAAAGAGAAAGTCATGAATGCCAAACATCGCTGTACTGAAAAGTACCGCAAACATTTCATGTGATGGCTAAGAATAGAGCAAACATTTATATAACTTCGTATTCATTGAATAGTTTCTGTCTAAACAAAAAAAGCCTCTCCGGGCTTTTTTTGTTTACTATGATAAGCTCTCATTCAGCTTTTTTCTGAATTCAGGGCTTTTTTTTTCATCGTTCTCCTGCCGGAAGCGCTGGATGGTGGAGACTTTTTCCATCAAAAAGTTGGCGGCGATCCCGATGGCGATCCCAGACAGGATCCCCATAGAAGATAATATCGGGAGATACAGAAGCACCGTCCAGGTCTGGGCAATAGAGCTGGCTACGAGGAGCTGTCCCAGGTTATGGAGGATACCGCCAGTCGCGCTGACCCCGATGATGCTGACACGTTTACCTCCTGCAAACTTGACGAACAACATGCCGAAGTAACTGAGCAGGGCACCGGCTGTACTGTAAAGGAAGGTCGACAGTGTCCCCCCCAGCAGAGTGGTCATCAACAGGCGCATCCACACCACTTTGAAACTGTCTTTAAACGGCAGGGTGTAGATGGCGACAATAATTATTAAGTTGGCGATTCCAAGCTTTGCCCCAGGTGCAAAAGCAAAGGGGAAGGGAATACTGCGTTCGATCAGACCCAAGATGACAGCCTGAGCTGAGAGCAGCGATATATAGATCATTTTTTGTGTGCGGTTCATAAGAAAATCCTTCTCTTCTAGGCTTAGTTGTACTAGTTATAGTTTGCCACAAATGGAGTCAGTTAGCTATCATCATTAAAAAAATATTATACCAAATCTTATCTTGTGAAAACATAGACAGGATAGCACTTTTGTTGTAATATGTACAGAGAAAATGAATGGAAGGATAATGAGAATGAGAAAGCGCAGTAAACTGCCTTTAACTTTAATGAGTATCCCTTTAGCTACAGTGTTTTTAACTGGTTGTGAAGAAGGGGACCCACGAGGGCTGGCTGAGAATCCGATCGAACGAACAGAGTTTCTACTTGGCACAGTCGCTAATATAAAAGTATTTAATGAAGGTGAAGAGGAGGCTTTGGATCTTGCCTTTGAAAAAGTCACCGAACTGGATGAATGGTTTGCAAAAGAAAAAGAAGATTCACAGATATCAGAAGTGAATCGTCAAGCTGGTATAAAGCCTGTAAAAGTATCGGAGGAAGTCTTTCATGTTATGGAAAGGGCTCTTTACTATGCCGAAGTATCAGATGGTAAATTTGATCCGACTATCGGTGCAATGACCAGTTTATGGAATATCGGGCAGGAAGATGCAGCAGTACCCGAAGAAGAAAAACTGGAGAATGTTCTAGATGTCGTCGACTATAATTTAGTTGAACTGAATGAAGAAGAACAGACGATATATCTTGAGGAAAAGGGAATGGAATTAGATCTTGGGGCCATTGCGAAAGGTTATATTACAGATGAAGCGGCCCGTATATTAGTTGAAGAAGGTGTCAATACGGCTATTGTGGATCTGGGTGGCGATATCGTGGTCGTCGGAAACAGTACCCGTGGAGAAAGTGAGCCGTGGCGCGTTGGGATCCAGGATCCTTTTGATGATCGCGGCGATATCATGGGAATGGTTGAACTGGTAGACTCTGCTATCGTTACATCTGGCATCTATGAACGAAACTTTGAAGAAGATGGTAAATCCTACCATCATATACTCAATCCTGAAACGGGCTATCCTTTTGAAAACAATATCTCCGGCATCAGTATCATTTCAGATAACGCAATGGATGGCGATGCGATAGCGACCGCTGCTTTTGCAATGGGCGTAGAAGAGGGTCTCGACTATATCAATGAGATGCCCGATGTGGATGTTATCTATGTTACAAAAGACAAGAAAGTATTTACTTCTGACAACCTCACTCACAAGGTCGAAATCACTGATGAAATGTTTGAACTGGTCGAATAGACTGATTTGACAGGCTTTGGTATAGATGTTAAAGTTAATAGGATACTGATCAACTTAAGATATGGAACGTAAGAAGCGAGGAAAAATAATGAAGAAAAAATTAGCATTAGCTTGTACAGAGTGCGGGTCACGCAACTACACGAAAGATGTAGGCGACAAAGTCCGTACAGAACGTCTTGAAATAAAAAAATATTGCCGTTACTGTAAAAAACATACATTACACAGGGAAACAAAATAATATGAACGAAGTGAAAGTGGAAGGAGCAGCCCACATGAGTAAAGTTAAGACATTCTTAGGCGAAGTGAAACACGAGCTGAAAGAAACGACCTGGCCGACAAAAGAAGCCATGCGTAAAAATACACTGACTGTATTTGGTGTCATGGCATTCTTTGGAGTATTCTTTTATGCTGTCGATTCAGTCATTACCTTTTTATTGAATTTAGTATGACAAAACATAAAATCAGTAGAATTTACTAGACCTTCGTGCTATACTACAGTACGAGAACCGATGGAAAACCTTCTCTTTCACAGTGTGTAAAGAAGGTTTTTTTAGTACGAAAAAATAAGACTAAAAAAAAGGAGTTCAAAATGGAAGAATTAGAGAGTTCAAAAGCGTGGTACGTGCTGCAGACGTATTCAGGTTATGAAAATAAAGTAAAACAAAATCTGGAATCACGTGCACAAAGTATGAAAATGGAAGATAACATCCTGCAGGTGCTGATACCGGAAGAAGAAAAAACCACTGAAAAAGACGGCAAGTCAAAAACCGAGATGGAAAAAACGTTCCCGGGATATGTCTTAGTGGAAATGATCATGTCAGATGAAGCCTGGTACATCGTCAGAAACACACCGGGCGTGACCGGATTTGTCGGCTCGCACGGCGCGGGAAGCAAACCGTCTCCGCTTCTGCCGGATGAAGTGGATCAGATCCTCCGCAGCATGGGAATCAATCCGCGTAAAGTGGAAATGGACCTTGAGTTAGGCGAACGTATCCAGATCACTGATGGCGCCTTTGCCGGGATGGAAGGTAATGTCACTGCTCTTGAAACCGAAAAAGGTAAAATCAAAGCATCGATCGAAATGTTCGGGAGAGAAACGACAGCTGAACTGGATTACAATCAGATCTCAAAAATCGATTAAATAACACCTTGCATTCCCAATTAAAATATGGTAATATTTGTCAGTGCGCCTTATACACATCCGTAGTGTGAGGTGTAGTAACATAGTGGGAGAGGAAAATTGAAACCTCATTTAACCACTCACGGACACAAATCAAGGAGGTATGTCTCGTGGCAAAAAAAGTAGTTAATGTCGTGAAATTGCAAATACCTGCAGGGAAAGCTAACCCAGCACCCCCAGTAGGACCTGCATTAGGACAAGCTCAAGTAAACATTATGGGATTCTGTAAAGAGTTTAATGCTCGTACAGCTGACCAGGCAGGGATGATCATTCCTGTAGTTATTTCTGTTTATGAAGACCGTTCATTCACATTTATCACTAAAACACCACCTGCAGCAGTATTGCTTAAAAAAGCAGCTGGCGTTGAGTCTGGTTCAGGCGAACCAAACACTAAAAAAGTGGCAACTGTAACAAGCGATCAAGTAAGAGAAATTGCTGAAACAAAAATGGAAGACCTAAACGCAGCTAGTGTTGAAGCAGCAATGCGCATGGTCGAAGGTACAGCTCGCAGTATGGGATTCACTGTCAAAGGTTAATTTGACGATCACATTGCTTGCTGACTCCGCATCCAGTCATTCGAGGCCACTCGACGTGATCACCAATGGTAACTGACTGATCAGTCCATTGCGTGCGGAGATCAAGTGGGAGGTCAAACCGTTAATACCACAATAAGGAGGAAAAATAATGGCGAAAAAGAGTAAAAAATTCTTAGCTGCTTTGGAAAAAGTAGACAGAGAAAACAAATACGATGCAACTGAAGCATTAGAATTAGTTAAAGAAATCGACTACGCTAATTTCGACGCAAGTGTTGAAGTAGCTTACAGACTTGGTGTCGATCCTAAACAAGCAGACCAGCAGCTGCGTGGCGCAATGGTATTGCCGCACGGTACTGGTAAATCTCAGACAGTGATTGTTTTCGCAAAAGGCGATGCTGCTAAAGCTGCTGAAGAAGCAGGCGCAGACTTCGTTGGCGACAGCGATCTTGTAGAAAAAGTTCAAGGTGGATGGTTAGACTTCGACGTCGTCGTTGCTGCACCAGACATGATGGCTGAAGTAGGTAAATTGGGCCGTGTCTTAGGACCTAAAGGTTTAATGCCTAACCCTAAAACAGGTACCGTTACACCAGATGTAGCTAAAGCTGTTAACGACATCAAAGCCGGTCAAGTCACTTACCGTGTCGACCGTCAGTCAAATGTACACGTGCCGATCGGTAAAGTATCATTTGAAACTGAAAAACTTAAAGAGAACTTGGCTGCTTTACACGATGTTATCGTAAAAGCTAAACCAGCAAGCTCTAAAGGTGTTTACATCAAAAACATGGCAGTAGCAAGCACGTTCGGCCCTGGTGTTAAAGTAGACCCAACAACAGTTGCTAAATAAAAAAAGTTGAAATTTCTCTTGACCTGCAGGGTATAGCTTGCTATACTTATGCAGGTTAAGGAAATAACTTAAATTAAATATGCATTGATGAATGATGGTGATAGATTCTATTACCGGATAATACCGAAGACAGTATGTGGCTCACGCCTTAATATCATACCGAGGACACATGTGATTACATTAATCAACTATGATCCCTCTATGTCTACGGTGACATGGGGTTTTTTTATGCGATAAATTCTTTTTGGATGTAAGTATAAGGGGAAATCCTCATTTCAATCGATCAGGAGGTGAAACATCAATGAGTAAAGCAAATGTCATTGCAAAAAAACAAGAAGTGGTCAATGATATTACGAAGAAATTTCAAGACGCAGAAGCTGTCGTAGTCGTTGACTACCGTGGTTTGACAGTGGAACAAGTCACTGAATTACGTAAACAATTACGTGATGCAGGAATTGAAATGCGCGTATTGAAAAACACTATGCTTCGTCGTGCTGCAGAAGCAGCTGATTTGTCAGATTTAGTAGATGTCTTCAAAGGACCTACTGCTGTAGCATTCAGTAACGAAGAAGTTGTTGCCCCTGCAAAAATTATTGCAGAATTCGCTAAAGATGCAGAAGCTTTAGAAATTAAAGGTGGCGTATTGGAAGGTAAAGTTGCAAGTGTTGAACAAATCAACAAAATTGCTACACTACCAAGCCGCGACGGCCTACTTTCAATGCTATTATCTGTACTTCAGGCACCTGTTCGAAACACAGCCTTGGCAATCAAAGCTGTTGCAGAGAAAAAAGAAGAAGAAGCTGCGTAAAGCAGTCGATTCAACTGACTTACTGCTATACAGTCGTATGGCAAGCTGAAACTAAACTAATTTAAATTACAAATGGAGGAAAACAAAAATGGCATTAGATATTGAAAAAATCATTGCTGACTTGAAAGAGTCAACTGTCGTAGAATTAAACGACTTAGTAAGTGCGATCGAAGAAGAATTCGGTGTAGAAGCTGCAGCTCCAGTTGCAGCAGCAGGAGCTGGCGCAGCTGCAGAAGCAGAACAAACAGAATTTACTGTTGAATTAACAAGCGCAGGTTCAGCAAAAATCAAAGTTATCAAAGCAGTTCGTGAAGCTACAGGTCTTGGCTTGAAAGAAGCTAAAGCTTTAGTAGACGGCGCACCAGCACCAGTTAAAGAAAATGTTTCTAAAGAAGAAGCAGAAGAATTAAAAGGTAAATTAGAAGAAGCTGGCGCTTCTGTAGAAGTTAAATAATTTAATTTAACTTAAACACATTGAATCCCTTTGCTGTAAAGAGTATCTTTATAGCAAAGGGGTTTTTTTGTTCTACACTTTTGTGTCAATTTGGTTATAACGTATGAATTAGACCGAATATCTGATAAAATGTGTCATTGAATGGGATCTTCCCTATAGGCTTACCAGAATTCTATGTTTACTTAAGAAAGGGAGAAATAAATGAACAACGATAAATATCCTCAACGTATAGACTATGGCATTATTTTATCAGTGATGCTGCTCGCCATCATCAGCATCGTATCGCTCTATTCAACGACCGTACTGATCCAGGATGCCTCGCTTGGCATGACACTTAGACAAATCATGTGGTATGGGTTAGGCACGATCGCCATGCTGGTATTGATGCAGTTCGATTCGGAACAGTTATGGAAGATGACCACATACTTATACATTTTAGGCATCATCGTGCTGATACTAACGCTTCTTATATACGATCGGAACCTGGCGATGCGTACGGGTGGGAAATCCTGGATACGACTTGGACCACTTGGGACCATTCAGCCGTCGGAGTTCGTCAAGATCCCGTATATCCTTATGCTGGCTAAAGCAGTAACCAAGCACAACAGTACCTATAAAATCAGAGATTATTCAAGTGATTTTCTATTGATGGGAAAACTGCTGTTGTATTCAGCATTGCCTATCCTGCTTGTTTTTATGCAGAACGATCTGGGGACGGGGCTGGTGTATATCGCGATCCTGATCGGAGTAGTGCTGCTTTCAGGCATCAAGTGGCAGATCCTGCTTCCCATCTTCCTGACCATATCGACCATCGGTGTCACGCTCATCTTATTAGCTGTATATAATCAGGAGTTTCTTTTAAATACAGGGCTTTTCAGTCCATATCAGTTTGCCCGGATCAATACTTGGCTGAGGCCTCATGAAGGATCGACGGATGCAACGTATCAGGTGACACAGGCCTTTAAGTCTATCGGCTCAGGCGGTGTGTTCGGTAAAGGTTTCGGCGTAAGTGAAGTTTATGTCCCTGTCAGAGAATCTGATATGATTTTTGCCACGATCGGTGAAAACTTTGGCTTTGCCGGCGGTTCATTCCTGATCTTCACTTACTTTGTCCTGGTCTATCATATGATAAAGGTCGTTTATGATACAAAAAATGAATTTTATGCGTATATCGCTACTGGCGTTATTATGATGATAGCCTTCCACGTATTGGAAAATATCGGAATGAATATCGGCCTGCTTCCTGTGACAGGTATTCCGCTGCCTTTTATTTCGCAGGGAGGATCCTCTCTTTTAGGTAACATGATGGGGATCGGCCTGATCATGTCCATGCGTTTTCATCATAAATCATACTTCTTCTCGGGCGAAGGGGAAGACTTTCATCCGGGAACGTCATAAAATGTGCAGAAGAGGAATGAGACGATGATAAAAGACAGATTGAAACATGTAGATAAATATTTAGTCGTACCCTATCTTGCGCTGACGCTGTTCAGCATCATCATGATCTACAGTGCGAGCAGCTATAGCGCACTGAATGACTATGGGAATCCGCACTATTACCTGCCGAGACAGATTATATTCGTAGGGATGTCATATGTCTTGTTTCTTCTGGCGCTGTTTTTTCCGCTGAAAATCTTGAAAAACAAGAAATATGTTATGATCGGTATCTTGATCACTGCCCTTTCCCTTGGTTTTTTACTATTGTTCGGAAGGGAAATCAATGGCGCGAAAGGCTGGATAGAAACGCCGCTGTTCAATATTCAGCCAGCTGAATTTACTAAATTCACTGTGATCTGGTATCTGGCTTATATCTTGTCGAAGAAGCAGAAAATAATAACTGAGAATTTCTTCAATGCTATCGTTGCGCCTATAGGCTTAGTGAGCCTGATCGTGCTTATGATCTATGTCCAGCCGGATACAGGCTCGGCATTCATCATCGTTCTGATCGGAACTGTCACGATTTTTGCGAGCGGTGTTTCTCCTAAATTGGGCACCGGCTTCGGATTAATCGGCGTAACTTCTCTACTGGGGCTCACTCAGCTGATCAAAGTGTACGGAACACGTTTGTTTTTTCTTAATGAAAATCGCTATAGACGATTTCAAGGGTTCTGGGATCCGTTTCAGCTAGCTGAAGGAGCCGGTCTACAGCTCGTCAATTCCTACTATGCTTTGAGCCGAGGCGGTCTGCTTGGTGTAGGCTTCGGAAACAGTGTGCAGAAAACAGGCTACCTACCGTTTCCTTATACAGATTTTATCGTCGCGATTATTGGAGAAGAATTCGGGCTGCTTGGCATTACGATCTTTTTATTCGTCTTTGCCTTGATGGTGTCACGCATGATCCTGACTGCGATCCGTTCAAAGAGTGCCTTTAATTCGATATTGAGTATCGGCGTAGCCGCGATGTTCCTCATCCAGTCGATGGTCAATCTGATGGGCGTGGTAGGTCTGATGCCCATTACGGGAGTCACTTTCCCGTTCATCAGTTATGGCGGGTCCAGCTTGATGGTGCTTTCGGTTTCTTTAGGTCTGGTCGCCAATGTTTCTGCCCGTGTCAATTATCAGCGTGCTCAATCACAACTCTAGGAGGAACGTCTATGCGTTTATATATCAAACAGAAAGTCTGGTCGTTTAAAGACCGCTTTTCAATAAAGGATGATGTTGAGCGAGATAGGTACTATGTCGAAGGGGAATTCTTCTCTTTTGCAAAAAAACTAAGGCTCTTTAATAAAGATAATGAAGAACAGCTTTACATCGAACAATCCTTATGGAGGTTTCTGCCTGAATACAACCTCTATGAGAAAGGGGAAAAAGTAGCTACTGTTAAAAAAGACTTTACCCTTTTCAAAAATAATTATACGATTTTAGGCCCCGACTGGCATATTGAAGGCTCCGTTATGGCGCATGATTATATGATCAAAGAAGGCGATAAAGTGATCGCGGACATCAATAAAAAGTGGCTGTCATGGGGAGATACTTACGAAATAAACATACATGACGAACAGTATGTTTCCCTGCTGCTGGGGATCGTCGTCGTCATCGACGCTGTTATTGCACAGGAAAACCCTCCCGGTCAGTAGAATAAAGTAAAGAGTCAGGGACATTTTTGAATGTCCCTGACTCTTTAGATTTCAACTGCATCGACTCGCAGGTTTATGGGCGGCCAGGATGTCAGGTTCGCTTTGGTGCATGCTTTTGAGCAATGAACAGCAGTGGGATGTTGACTGCGATGAAAATCAGAGCGATCGTGAAAGCCAGGACATAAGAACCGGTAAAGTCATAGGCATAACCGACAAGCGTCATCGACAAGGCGGCACCGATCCCTGCTGAAAAAGAGAGGATCGGATAAATCCGGACGTACAGCTCTTTTCCAAAAAACTCAGTTGTTAATAACGGTAAGGCGACAGCCGGAACTGTAAAGACCGTGCCGAATAAGAAAGCAGAAAAGATGAGTAAATACGTGTTTGACAGCGTCAGCAGCATAACGATGCTGACAGCCGTCAATACCAGCATAATAACACTGGCTTTAACGATTCCGACAGTATCACTTAACGAGCCGATAATGAGCTTGAATGTGATATTGCCGATCATCACAGCAGACAGGAGGACGCCGCCTATCTGTTCAGAAAGAAAGTTGGATTCTGCGTATCCGGGCAAATGCTGGGATATGCCTGCGATAGATGTATGGGTAAACGCAATGATGAAAATCAGTATGAAAGCTATATTCGTATAAGAGAAAGTGGTCCAGTTGGGCTGCTTGATCAGGCGCTGCCTGGATTCTTTTGCTTCATCGTAGCCGTAAGGAAGCAGGCCTTCGTCTTTCGGGTCCAGTTCATAACGATAAAGGATAGCCGGCAGGGCAAGGGCGATCATAATCAGACCCATCACGACAAAGGAATACTCCCATCCCAAAGCATTGATCAGTGCTGTGAAAACAGGTGAGAAGATAGCGCCCGCAATACCGGTAGAACCAAAGGAGAGGCTCATGGCAAATCCTTTTTTCTCTTCAAACCAGTTATTAATGATCATCGATAAAGGGATCATGGCGTACAGACCCGCACCGATGCCGCGAATCATGCCCAGAATATAAAAAACCCACAGCTGAGTCGTGAATGCCATTGCCATGGTGGATAAAGAAGCAAGAGTGACACCTGCGATCAAGACCTTTTTCCAGCCGTAACGATAAAGTAACGTAGTAAAGAACAAAGAGATCACGGCTAAAGCAACAGAAGCCAGAGTGGCATGAAGAGCGAACGACCCACGATAAATATTCAAATCCTGAGCAACCGGTGTGTAGAAAACCCCTATCACATTCATTGTAAGGCCGACTGCACTGGCGGACATACCGCAGGCGATCGCGAGCACCAGCCAGTGTTTCAACGTTCTTGACGGATCATTCATTATGTGTAACCTCTTTCAAAATATGTTAAATCTAGTATACAAGTTCGCCCTCTTCTAAGTAAAGGATAATTATTAAAACACGCCGTTAAATTAAGTCTTGCTTTTAAAGGAGGCACTTGGTAAACTAAGTGCAAGCAAAATTCCTTTAATTCTATCCCGTGAGGTAGAAAAGGATGGAAAAATTTCATATAGCTGAAAAGCACAGGAACAGTCTGTACACAGAAACTGATGTAAAGATCTGTATCCCGATGCCGCTTAGCATCCATCTTATCTAAAGGTCCTTTTTGCGTAAAATAAAAGGGCATTTTTTTATGCCTAAAAATAAGAAAGAAGGATGATAAGTTATGGCCATTCAACAACGACCGTTAATATTAGACGTGGAGGCAAAGCCGCCCTTGGTGAAAGGGATGTTCTTAAGTCTTCAGCACGTATTCGCAATGTTTGGGGCAACGATCCTCGTCCCCATCCTGCTCAACATGCCCGTATCCGTCGCACTTTTAGCCAGCGGTGTGGGAACACTCATCTACCAGATCGCAACGAAAGCAAAAGTACCGGTGTATCTCGGGTCCTCATTTGCCTATATCGCAGCCATGCAGATAGCGATAGAACAAATGGGCGGAGATATCAGCGCCGCACAGACAGGTGTGGTCATGGTCGGACTCTTATATATCATCATCGCAGGGATCGTTCGGGTAGTCGGAACGTCCTGGGTGGATAAACTGCTTCCCCCGATCGTTATCGGCCCGATGATCATGGTCATTGGTCTGGGACTGGCAGCCAACGCGGTTCAGAATGCGGGATTTGTCGCTGATTCAGACTGGCGCGTCATCGTCGTATCCGTTACGACCTTCCTGATCGCGGCCTTTATCAACACGAAAGCAAAAGGCTTCCTGAAAATCATTCCATTCTTAGTTGCCATAATCGGAGGCTACCTTTTAGCCACAGTTCTTGGGATCGTAGATTTTACTGCGGTAAGAGAAGCGAACTGGATCGCTCTGCCGGAACTGTACCTGCCTTTTGAAACAAACACCTTCCAGAGTTACGATTTCTACTTCGGTCCTGAAGCCCTGGCACTGCTGCCTATCGTTTTGGTGACAGTGGCTGAGCATATCGGGGACCACTCGGTATTAGGGAAGATCTGTGACCGTGAATTCCTGAAAGAGCCGGGTCTGAACCGCACACTGATCGGTGACGGAGCGGCGACAGCTGTGTCGGCCTTCTTTGGTGGACCGGCCAATACCACTTACGGAGAAAATACCGGCGTGATCGGTATGACGCGCATCGCATCGGTCTCAGTCATCAGAAATGCAGCCTTCATTGCCGTCGCTCTGAGTTTTATGGGTAAATTCACAGCACTGATTTCAACCATCCCGGCTGCGGTTTTAGGCGGCATGTCGATCCTCTTGTACGGCGTCATCGCAAGCAATGGGTTGAAAGTGATGATCGAAGACAAAGTGGACTTCAATCAGTCAAGAAACCTGATCATTGCCAGCTCAATGCTGGTGATCGGTCTGGGCGGCGCAGTGTTCGATATTGCCGGACTTCTGACTCTCTCTGGAACAGCCTTGAGTGCCATCACAGGCATTCTTTTGAATCAGATCCTGCCGAAAGAAGAACCGGAATATGAGCCGGAATACGAAAAAGAGTCGAAAAAACAGTCCAAGTATAATGCAGACTATGAACCAGCCAGCTAATGCGCTTGTCTTTCAGTATCTGACTGAATGATTGAGATGCCGAGGTCTGCATAGTATACTGTTAGGGAAAGAACTAACGGAAAGAGGCGTTATACAATGGCAGATCATTATTTCACATCCAATCCAAATGCGAAACATAAAGAACAAAATTTTGAAATGACTTTAAAAGGCAATATGATTACCTTTAATACAGACTCAGGCGTTTTTTCTAAAGAGCGAGTCGATTACGGTTCGCAGGTCATGATCGAGGCTGTTGACCCGTCAGTATTTCCAAATGGAAAAGTACTGGATATGGGCTGTGGCTACGGTCCGGTCGGTTTGTCTCTGGCAAAAGCCTACCCTGAACTATCGATAGACATGGTAGACGTCAACGAGCGTGCACTCGATCTCGCTCGTAAAAATGCTGAGGAAAATGGGATCAAGAACGTCGATATCTATCTTTCTTCCATATATGAAAACGTTGAAGAAAAGGCATTTGGTGCCGTACTTTCCAATCCGCCGATAAGAGCTGGAAAGAAAGTCGTGCATCAGATCATTTCCGAAGCCTATGATCATCTGGCTGAAGATGGCGTGCTCGTCATCGTGATTCAGAAGAAACAAGGCGCCCCGAGTGCTAAACAGAGAATGACCGATGTTTTCGATAACGTTGAACGTATCGCCCTGGATAAAGGTTACTGGGTTTTACAAGCAAAAAAATAAACTGTTCTGATGGGACAAGTAATGAGGACCTGCGACTTTAAAGTCGCAGGTCTTTTTTTATGAAAGAGAATAAGGCTAAAGCGGAGCGACCGCCGATCCTGCTAGCGGACAGATTTTTAACGTTTGCGTGCCCTTCGCGCGAGGAAGAGGAGTCTGAAGGGAACGCAAACAGACGGCGCGTGCCCTTCGTGCGAGAAAGAGGAGACTGGAGGTCACGCAAATGGATAGCGCGTGCCCTTCGTGCGAGAAAGAGAAGTCTGGAGGTCACGCAAACGGTCGGCGCGTGCCCTTCGCGCGAGGAAGAGGAGCCTGAAGGTCACGCAAATAGTCGGCGCGTGCCCTTCGCGCGAGGAAGAGGAGCCTGAAGGTCACGCAAATAGTCGGTGCGTGCCTTTCGTGCGAGAAAGAGAAGTCTGGAGGTCACGCAAACGGTCGGCGCGTGCCCTTCGCGCGAGGAAGAGGAGCCTGAAGGTCACGCAAATAGTCGGCGCGTGCCCTTCGCGCGAGGAAGAGGAGCCTGAAGGTCACGCAAATAGTCGGCGCGTGCCTTTCGTGCGAGAAAGAGAAGTCTGGAGGTCACGCAAACGGTCGGCGCGTGCCCTTCGTGCGAACGCCAAGTGTCTGGAGGTCGCAAACGAGGCAGATATGTGCCCTTCGCACGAACGCCAAGTATCTGGAGGTCACAAAAGCAGCGTATATGTGCCCTTCACACGAACGCCAAGTGTCTGGAGGTCACAAAAGAGGCAGATATGTGCCCTTCGCACGAACGCCAAGTATCTGGAGGTCACAAAAGCAGCGTATATGTGCCCTTCGCACGAACGCCAGGTATCTGGAGGTCACAAAAGAGGCAGATATGTGCCCTTCGCGCGAACGCCAAGTATCTGGAGGTCACAAAAGCAGCGTATATGTGCCCTTCGCACGAACGCCAGGTATCTGGAGGTCACAAAAGCAGCGTATGTGTGCCCTTCGCGCGAACGACAAGCAGACGAAGGGCACAAAAAACCGATACAGCTCATTTTTTAACAATAAAACCTGCGGAAAGGAGCGTAAAATCATCGGCCGATCAGAATAAAGAGAGTCCTTCATAATGTAAGCAATCGGCTGCCGATTGCTATCCTTCTTAGATAACAAAAAACACCGGAAAGAGCCTTGACTTTGTCAGCTCTTTACTGTAAACTTAGTAGACGCTAAACAAAGTATGAAAATGAAATTCGTGCGAAATATTGTCCGTACGCGATTTCTGAAGCTAAACAAAAGAATGTGTGATGAATACGATTGTATCTTTCACTAATCTTTTGTATTTTTTTTGGTCTAAAACAGGGTAAAACCCTACTTCTTAATCGGATGTTAACATTTGTTACGCGATTGTAACAAAGCGACGTTGACGACTATCCGACTGGACCAATGGCTTTTGAGTATGACGACTAGTGATTAATAATGAGGGGTGAAGAGGTTGGCAGGCCAAAATGTGAAATACGGCAAGCACCGTACACGTAGAAGTTATTCACGAATCAGTGAAGTATTAGAACTTCCAAACTTAATTGAAATTCAGACTAATTCATATGACTGGTTCCTAGAAGAAGGACTCAAGGACATGTTTAAAGATATCTCTCCTGTTGAGGACTTTTCTGGAAATCTGGCACTGGAGTTTACCGACTATCAGTTCCAGGAACCAAAATACACTGTAGACGAAGCAAGACAGCACGACGCAAACTATTCTGCGCCTTTATATGTAAAACTGCGTTTGATCGTTAAAGATACAGGTGAAGTGAAAGAGCAGGAAGTGTTCTTTGGAGACTTCCCATTAATGACTGAACAAGGTACCTTTATCATTAACGGTTCCGAACGTGTTATCGTTTCTCAGCTCGTTCGTTCGCCGGGTGTGTACTTCAGCCCGAAAGTTGAAAAGAACGGCATGGAAGGATTCGGAGCAACCGTCATTCCTAACCGTGGCGCATGGCTGGAATATGAAACAGATTCTAAAGGCTTATCTAATGTACGTATCGACCGTACACGTAAGATTCCTTTAAGTGTTCTGGTTCGTGCCTTAGGTTTCGGTTCTGACGATGAGATTTTAGATATCTTCGGATCTAACGAAAGTTTAGCTGCAACGCTTGAGAAAGACGTGCACAAAAACATTTCTGATTCTCGTGTAGAAGAAGCGCTGAAAGATGTCTACGAACGTCTGCGTCCGGGAGAGCCCAAAACGGCTGATTCTTCCCGAAGCTTACTGACAACACGCTTCTTCGATCCTAAACGTTACGACCTCGCTCGCGTCGGTCGTTATAAAATGAATAAAAAACTCGACTTGAAAAACCGTCTGATGGGACTTACATTGGCTGAATCCCTCGTTGATGGTGAAACAGGCGAACTGTTAGCTAAAGAAGGTACACTGGTCACGCGTGAAGTGATGGATGAATTAGGTCCACATCTTGATAACGGACTGAACGGCATCACGCTTCAGCCATCAGATGACGGTGTCGTACCTGAACCGATCGATCTGCAGATCGTTAAAGTTTACTCTCCTGCGGACAATGACCGCATCGTACACGTTATCGGTAACGGACACCCTGACAAAGAAGTCAAGTACATCATCCCTGCAGACATGATCGCATCGATGAGTTACTTCTTCAACCTTCAGGAAGGTATCGGCGAAACAGACGATATCGACCACTTAGGTAACCGTCGTATCCGTTCTGTCGGAGAACTTCTTCAGAATCAGTTCCGTATCGGTTTGTCCCGTATGGAACGTGTTGTACGTGAGCGTATGTCGATTCAAGACACCTCAACTACAACACCGCAGCAGCTGGTCAATATCCGTCCAGTCGTTGCGTCGATCAAAGAATTCTTCGGTTCATCCCAATTGTCACAGTTCATGGATCAGACCAACCCGCTTGGCGAATTAACGCATAAACGTCGTCTGTCTGCTTTGGGACCTGGTGGACTGACCCGTGACCGTGCCGGTTATGAAGTACGAGACGTTCACTACTCCCACTACGGACGTATGTGTCCGATCGAAACGCCTGAGGGACCCAACATCGGGCTGATCAACAGCTTGTCCACTTATGCGAAGATCAACGAATTCGGCTTTATCGAAACACCTTACCGTAAAGTAGACAAGAAAACAGGGCGTGTGACCGATAAGATCGCATACCTGACAGCTGACGAAGAGGATCTGTACGTCGTGGCTCAGGCAAACGCACCATTGAATGAAGATGGTACCTTCGTGAACGATCTGGTATTGGCACGAACAAAAAATAACAACGAAGAGCTTGAAGTATCAAAAGTGGATTACATGGATGTTTCACCGAAACAGGTTGTTTCTGTGGCAACGGCAAGTATTCCCTTCTTAGAAAACGATGACTCCAACCGTGCCTTGATGGGTGCGAACATGCAGCGTCAGGCGGTTCCATTGATCCAGCCGGAAGCACCGCTTGTCGGAACGGGTATCGAGCACACAGCTGCCCGCGACTCCGGAGCTGCAGTCATTGCTAAACACCCAGGTACTGTTGAATACGTAGATGCGAAAGAGATTCGCGTCAGACGTGAAGACGGGGCACTGGATAAATACCTTGTTGCTAAATTCAAACGTTCAAATGCGGGAACCTCTTACAATCAGCGTTCACTCGTCCGTCATGGAGAAGTGGTTGAAAAAGGAGATATCCTGGCAGATGGCCCATCTATGGAAAATGGAGAAATGGCCATCGGTAAAAATCCGCTGATCGCCTTTACGACATTTGACGGCTATAACTTTGAAGATGCGATCATCATGAGTGAGCGTTTAGTTAAAGATGACGTTTACACATCTATTCATATCGAAGAATACGAATCAGAAGCCAGAGATACAAAACTGGGACCTGAAGAAATTACCCGTGAACTTCCGAACGTCGGTGACGATGCACTTAAGAACTTAGACGACCGCGGAATCATCCGTATCGGTGCTGAAGTTCATGATGGTGACATCCTCGTCGGTAAAGTCACGCCAAAAGGTGTATCAGAACTTTCTGCAGAAGAAAAACTGCTGCATGCCATCTTTGGTGAAAAAGCACGTGAAGTCAGAGATACGTCACTCCGTGTGCCACACGGCGGCGGCGGTATCGTTCATGACGTGAAGATCTTCACCCGTGAATCCGGAGATGAACTGTCTCCAGGCGTCAACTATCTTGTCCGCGTCTTTATCGTTCAGAAACGTAAAATCAACGTCGGTGACAAGCTGGCCGGACGTCACGGAAACAAAGGTGTTGTCTCACTTATCCTTCCGGAAGAAGATATGCCGTTCATGCCGGATGGCACACCGGTCGATATTATGCTGAACCCTCTAGGGGTACCGTCACGTATGAATATCGGTCAGGTCATCGAACTCCACATGGGAATGGCTGCACGTCAGCTGGGCATCCACATCGCCACACCGGTATTTGACGGGGCCTCAGATGAAGATGTCTGGGAAACGATCAAAGAAGCGGGTATGGACGACGATGCCAAGACTGTTCTCTTTGACGGCCGTACCGGTGAAGAATTCGACAACAAAGTATCCGTTGGTGTCATGTACTATATTAAATTAGCCCACATGGTTGATGATAAACTGCATGCACGTTCAACTGGACCTTACTCACTTGTTACGCAGCAGCCGCTTGGTGGTAAAGCACAATTTGGTGGACAGCGTTTCGGTGAGATGGAAGTTTGGGCACTTGAAGCTTACGGTGCTGCATATACCCTGCAGGAAATCCTGACCTATAAATCAGATGACGTCGTGGGTCGTGTGAAAACATACGAAGCCATCGTCAAAGGGGAAACCATTCCTAAACCGGGTGTACCGGAATCCTTCCGTGTTCTTGTTAAAGAGCTGCAGTCATTAGGATTGGATCTGAAAGTCCTGGATATCAATAAAGAAGCCATCGATCTTCAGGATTCAGATGAAGATGATGACTTTGGAAACATCGACTCTTTAGAGAAAATGAAAAAAGAGCAGGATGAAAAACGTGCAGAAGAAGCGCGCAAGAAAGCTGAAGAAGAAGAAGCACGTGAAGAACAGGCAGAAAAAGATGAACAAGAGCAGGAACAAGAATAAAACAAAGTAGATCGGCGAGAGCGCGGTGACTAAACCGCCTCTCAGTCAACTACGTAAAAAAGAGTAATAGAAACGTGAAGCAATAGGGCAGCTTCATAATCTACAAAAGGGAGGTAGCCCCTTTGATCGATGTAAATAAATTTGAAAGTATTCAGATCGGATTGGCTTCACCTGATAAGATCCGCAGTTGGTCTTACGGAGAAGTTAAAAAACCGGAAACAATCAATTATCGAACACTGAAACCAGAAAAAGACGGCTTATTCTGTGAAAGAATATTCGGGCCATCTAAAGACTATGAATGTGCGTGCGGCAAGTACAAACGTGTCCATTATAAAGGTATCGTCTGTGACCGTTGTGGCGTTGAAGTGACCAAGTCTAAAGTACGTCGTGAACGTATGGGACACTTGGAACTGGCAGCGCCTGTCACACACATTTGGTATTTCAAAGGAATCCCGAGTCGAATGGGTCTTATCCTGGACATGTCACCGCGTGCGCTGGAAGAAATCATCTATTTTGCTTCCTACGTGGTCATTGATCCGGGTGACACACCATTAGAGAAGAAACAATTGATGACAGAAAGAGAATACCGCGAGCGTCGCCTGCAGTATGGAAACAAATTCCAGGCTGACATCGGTGCGGAAGCGATCAAGTCTCTGTTGAACAATGTCGACCTTGATGAAGAAGTCAAAGAACTGAAAGAACTGCTTCAGTCTGCAACAGGTCAGAAACGTACACGTGCGATCCGCCGTCTGGATATTCTGGAAGCATTCAGAAACTCAGGCAACGATCCGTCATGGATGGTCATGGACGTTGTGCCGATCATCCCGCCGGAACTGCGACCAATGGTTCAACTTGAAGGTGGCCGTTTCGCGACAAGTGACTTGAATGACTTGTACCGCCGCGTGATCAATCGTAACAACCGTCTGAAACGTCTGCTGGACTTGAATGCACCGCATATCATCGTTCAGAACGAAAAACGTATGCTGCAGGAAGCTGTCGATGCTTTAGTCGACAACGGCCGTCGCGGACGTGCAGTGACGGGACCGGGTAACCGTCCATTGAAATCACTGTCACACATGCTTAAAGGGAAACAGGGACGTTTCCGTCAGAACTTACTGGGTAAACGTGTCGACTATTCCGGACGTTCCGTTATCGTCGTTGGACCGACTTTGAAGATGTATCAGTGTGGTCTGCCGAAAGAAATGGCGATCGAACTGTTCAAACCGTTCGTCATGCGCGAACTGGTCGCAAGAGAAATTGCCAACAATATCAAAAACGCCAAACGTAAAGTAGAACGTATGGACGAAGAAGTCTGGGCTGTCCTGCAGGATGTCATCCGCGAGCACCCGGTCCTTCTAAACCGTGCCCCTACATTGCACAGACTGGGTATTCAGGCCTTTGAACCGATCCTGGTCGAAGGTAAAGCGATCCGTCTTCACCCGTTAGTTTGTGAAGCGTACAATGCCGACTTTGATGGGGACCAGATGGCTGTTCACGTTCCGTTAAGTGACGAAGCGCAGGCCGAAGCACGTATATTGATGCTTGGTGCTCAGAACATCCTGAATCCTAAAGACGGTAAACCTGTTGTAACTCCTTCTCAGGATATGGTTTTAGGTAACTACTACCTGACAATGGAAGTGGAAGACAAGATCGGTGAAGGTATGGTCTTTTCAAGCAACGCAGAAGCGGTACAGGCCTATCAGACAGGATATGTCCACCTGCATTCACGTATAGCTGTCCATGTATCATCCTTACCGAATAAGCCGTTTACAGATGAACAGAAACAGCACTTCCTGATAACGACTGTCGGAAAACTGATTTTCAATGAGATCATGCCTGAAGAGTTCCCTTACTTGAATGAACCGACTCAGGAAAATCTTGAAAAACAGACTCCGGACAAATATTTTGTTCCTTACGGTACAGATATCAGAAAACATATCAGTGAAATGCCGCTTGTTGAACCGTTCAAGAAGAAAAACTTGAGTAATATCATTGCTGAAGTCTTCAAACGATTCCAGGTGACAGAAACATCTAAAATGCTGGATAAGATGAAAAACCTCGGATACAAGTATTCGACAAAATCCGGGATCACTGTTGGTATTGCCGACATTTCCGATCTGAAAGAAAAAGAAGAGATCCTGGAACAGGCACACAAACAAGTGGACCGCATCAATGCATCACACCGTCGTGGTCTGATTACAGAAGAAGAGCGCTATACTGCTGTCATCGAAGTCTGGACGAAAACGAAAGACACGATCCAGGACCACCTGATGAACTCACTGGATAATCACAACAACATCTTCATGATGAGTGATTCCGGAGCGCGTGGTAACATCTCCAACTTTACCCAGCTGGCTGGTATGCGTGGTTTGATGGCTGCACCGAGTGGACGAATCATGGAACTGCCGATCACATCGAACTTCCGTGAAGGTCTGTCCGTTCTGGAAATGTTCATCTCCACTCACGGAGCCCGTAAAGGAATGACCGATACGGCGCTTAAAACAGCTGACTCAGGGTACCTTACTCGTCGTCTGGTCGATGTGGCACAAGATGTCATCATCCGTAATGAGGACTGTGGCACGAAACGTGGTTTACTCGTTCAATCCATTAAAGACGGAAACGAAATCATCGAACCTTTAGACGAACGTATTATCGGAAGATATGCACGTAAGACAGTGAAGCATCCGGAAACTGGAAAAGTCATGGTTTCTGAGAACGAACTGATCACTGAAGACTTGGCTAAAGAAATCGTGGATTCAGGTATTGAACAAGTCACGATCCGTTCAGCCTTTACATGTAATGCCAAACACGGCGTATGTAAGAAATGTTATGGTCGCAACCTGGCTACCGGACGAGAAGTCGAAGTTGGGGAAGCAGTTGGAACGATCGCTGCTCAATCCATCGGTGAACCGGGTACTCAGTTGACCATGCGTACCTTCCATACAGGGGGAGTTGCCGGAGACGATATCACTCAGGGTCTTCCACGTGTACAGGAAATATTCGAAGCCAGACATCCGAAAGGACAAGCTGTCATTACTGAAGTAACCGGGGAAATCATCGCCATCGATGAAAAACCAGGTGAAAGAACCAAAGAAATCACTGTTAAAGGTGCAACAGATACACGTACCTATACTCTTCCTATCAATGCACGTATGCGTGTCAAAGAAGGAAGTTTCATCGAACGTGGGGATGCCTTTAACGAAGGGTCTATCGATCCGAAACAGCTGCTTGCAGTCAGTGATGTCATCAAACTGCAGAACTATCTGCTTAAAGAAGTACAATACGCTTACCGCTCTCAAGGGGTAGAAATCGGCGATAAGCATATCGAAGTTATGGTTCGTCAAATGCTTCAGAAAGTACGTGTTCTCGATCCAGGTGACACCAGCATCCTGCCGGGTAGCCTGATCGATGTCGATGACTTTAAACAAGCAAACAAAGAAACGCTCGTAACAGGTGGACTTCCTGCAACAGCACGTCCGGTGTTATTGGGTATCACAAAAGCATCACTGGAAACAAACAGTTTCTTATCTGCCGCATCGTTCCAGGAAACAACACGTGTCCTGACAGATGCCGCTATCAGAGGGAAAAACGATCCGCTGATTGGATTGAAAGAAAATGTCATTATCGGTAAATCTATTCCAGCCGGAACAGGTATGAAAGTGTATAACGACATGGAACCCAAAAAAGTAGGCGTCGTCAGCGAAAATGTGTATAGTATCAATGACGAAAAAAAGCAGACAGAAAATACTGAACAGTAATAAATGATAGGAATGGAAAACAGAGCAGCTGAGGCTGCTCTGAACTTCCGTTTATTTTTAAAAAATTATCAGATAATCTATTGACTCTAATTCTTACACGTGGTACTATGCTATAGGTGCTTTTGTGTACAGATTCCTGTTCTAGATTCATCTAGCTCGTAAGATTTAACAGTCGTTCTGACTGGCGCACAATAGCCAAAATTAGCCATATATTCGGGTTTTATTAAAGCTTGAGACTTCGCATCATTCATGCGATTATTCTTTTTTGCTTTTCAATGAACCACCTGGATGTGTGGGTCTAGAAACGCACTAGTAATTTAGTTTAAATGAAGGGAGGACACATGAAATGCCTACAATGAATCAATTGATCCGTAAACCTCGTAAATCAAAAGTAAGTAAATCTGAATCACCAGCTTTGAACAAAGGTTACAACACTCAAAAACGTAAACAGACAACGGTATACTCTCCACAAAAACGTGGTGTATGTACACGTGTTGGGACAATGACTCCTAAAAAACCTAACTCAGCGTTACGTAAATACGCTCGTGTTCGTTTATCTAACATGATCGAAGTAACTGCATACATTCCGGGTGAAGGACACAACTTACAAGAACACAGCGTGGTACTTATCCGTGGAGGTCGAGTTAAAGACTTACCGGGTGTACGTTACCATATCGTTCGTGGTGCTCTTGATACTGCTGGAGTATCTGACCGTAAGCAAAGCCGTTCTAAATACGGAACAAAACGCGCAAAATAATATAAAAAGTGTAGTGAGGCGTTTAATTCAACCCGACATTATCGCTTTAAAGCCTGAATGAGCAGGCTGAAAGCCGCGCAATGGCTTTAAAAGTTAATGGAGCGGTGAATTGCCGAACGAAACTGGATTAAAAAAGTGAAGTGAGGCGTTTAATCGCTGAACGAAACTGAATCAAACAATTAAAATAAAATCTATGAAACTAATATCTCTCGGAAGGAGGAATTTGAATGCCTCGTAAAGGTCCTGTTGCAAAACGTGATGTCTTGCCAGATCCAATGTACAATAGTAAATTGGTTTCCCGTTTGATCAACCGCTTGATGGTTGACGGTAAACGTGGGAAAGCATCTTCGATTTTGTATGATGCATTTGATCAAATTAAAGAACAGACTGGTAATGATCCAATCGAAGTGTTTGAACAAGCACTTAAGAACATCATGCCTGTATTAGAAGTTAAAGCTCGTCGTGTCGGAGGTTCTAACTACCAAGTACCTGTAGAAGTACGTCCTGACCGTCGTACAACTCTAGCGTTACGCTGGTTAGTTAACTATGCACGTCTTCGTGGTGAAAACACCATGGTCGACCGTTTAGCTAAAGAAATCATGGACGCAGCCAACAACACTGGTGCTGCTGTTCGTAAACGTGAAGAAATCCACCGTATGGCTGAAGCAAACAAAGCGTTTGCTCACTACCGCTGGTAAGATGATCCCTTCTGACTTTCTATCAGATAGAAAGTCAGTGATGATCATTTTGATGTATTATCCGTCTTCATCACAAGGATGAAGTTAATTTATTTAAGAGAGGTGTAATGATTAGTGGCCAAGAGACAATTTCCTCTAAAACAAACGCGTAATATCGGGATCATGGCTCATATCGATGCTGGTAAAACAACAACGACCGAGCGTATCCTTTATTACACTGGCCGAATCCATAAAATTGGTGAAACTCACGAAGGTGCGTCACAAATGGACTGGATGGAGCAAGAACAGGAACGTGGAATCACGATCACGTCAGCTGCTACAACAGCTCAGTGGAATGACCACCGCGTAAACATCATCGATACACCTGGACACGTAGACTTCACAGTTGAAGTTGAACGTTCACTCCGTGTATTAGATGGTGCAGTTGCTGTACTGGACGCACAGTCTGGTGTAGAACCGCAAACTGAAACAGTATGGCGTCAGGCAACAACTTATGGCGTACCTCGTATTGTTTTCGTAAACAAAATGGACAAGATCGGTGCAGACTTCCTGCATTCAAATGAAACATTGAAAGACCGTCTGCAGGCTAATGCTCATCCGATCCAATTACCGATCGGTGCAGAAGATGACTTCAAAGGTATTATCGACTTAGTTGAAATGAAAGCTTTCATGTACGGAAACGACTTGGGAACTGAAATCAATGAAGTGGAAATTCCTGAAGACTACAAAGAGTTAGCTGATGAATGGCGTACTAAGTTAGTCGAAGGCGTTGCAGAAATGGACGAAGAGCTCATGATGCAATATCTTGAAGGTGAAGAAATCACTAACAAGCAATTAAAAGATGGAATCCGTCAAGCAACACTGAGCGTAGAATTCTACCCAGTTCTTGTTGGTTCTGCTTTTAAAAACAAAGGGGTACAATTACTTCTTGATGCTGTTGTTGACTATCTGCCTTCACCACTTGATGTTCGTGCCATTGTTGGACACGAACAAAGAAATCCGGAAGCTGAAATTAAAGTTGAAGCCGGCGACGATCAGCACTTTGCCGCTTTAGCCTTTAAAGTTATGACAGACCCTTATGTTGGTCGTCTGACATTCTTCCGTGTGTACTCAGGTACTCTGGAATCCGGTTCTTATATCTTGAATGCAACAAAAGACTCTCGTGAACGTGTCGGACGTATCCTGCAAATGCACGCGAACTCTCGTCAAGAGATCCCTGAAGTATTCTCTGGTGATATCGCTGCTGCAGTTGGTTTGAAAGATACGTCAACAGGGGACACTTTGTGTGACCTGGAACATCCAGTTATCTTAGAATCTATGGAATTCCCTGAACCAGTTATCCAAGTTGCTATCGAGCCTAAATCGAAAGCTGACCAGGATAAAATGGGCTTGGCTCTCCAGAAACTTGCTGAAGAAGACCCAACGTTCCGTGCTGAAACAGATCACGAAACTGGCGAAGTTATCATTGCCGGTATGGGTGAATTGCACTTGGATATCATCGTTGACCGTATGAAACGTGAATTCAAGGTTGAAGCTAACGTAGGTGCACCACAAGTTTCTTACCGTGAAACATTCACGAAACAAGTTGAATCTGAAGGTAAGTTCGTTCGTCAGTCCGGTGGTAAAGGTCAATACGGTCACGTATGGATCGAATTCACACCGAACGAAGAAGGAGCAGGCTTTGAATTCGAAGATGCTATCGTTGGTGGTGTCGTTCCTCGTGAATACATCCCAGCAGTTAAAGCTGGTTTGGAAGCGTCACTTGACAATGGTGTCCTAGCGGGCTATCCACTAGTTGACGTTAAAGCGAAACTTTATGACGGATCATACCACGATGTCGACTCAAATGAGACGGCGTTTAAAGTAGCTGCGTCACTGGCACTTAAAAATGCCGCTAAAAAAGCTGGTGCTGTTATCCTTGAACCTCTAATGGCTGTAGAAATCACAGTTCCAGAAGACTACATGGGTGATATCATGGGCCACATCTCAGCTCGTCGAGGAAACATTGAAGGTTCGACTCAGCGTGGTAACGCAGTGATCGTTAAAGGATTCATTCCTTTATCTGAAATGTTCGGTTATGCAACGTCATTACGTTCTGCAACACAAGGTCGCGGAACATTTACGATGCAGTTTGACCACTACGAACAAGTGCCTAAGAGCATTGCTGAAGAAATCATCAAGAAAAATGGTGGAGAAGCTTAATTCAGGTTCATTCCTGAAAGCCGCACTCATACAGAAGAGTTTAACTGACTGTTTTGTCTGAGTGTGCCTCTGCTATATATATTGATTTTATACCGGTCTATCGGTATAATGAATGAGTGAAAATAGGAATAGAAAAATCTCTTTCTATTTTAAAAAAAATTAGAACAAAACCCTAAGGAGGAAATGTTTAAAATGGCTAAACAAAAATTTGACCGTACAAAACAACATATGAACATTGGTACCATCGGACACGTTGACCATGGTAAAACAACTTTAACAGCTGCTATCACTACTGTATTATCTAAAAAAGGTTTTGCAGAAGCAACAGCATACGACAAAATCGACGGTGCTGCAGAAGAAAAAGAACGTGGAATCACGATTTCAACTTCTCACGTAGAGTACGAAACAGATACTCGTCACTATGCACACGTTGACTGCCCAGGTCACGCGGACTACGTTAAAAACATGATCACTGGTGCTGCACAAATGGACGGAGCTATCTTAGTAGTTTCTGCTGCTGACGGCCCAATGCCACAAACACGTGAGCACATCCTGTTATCTCGTCAAGTTGGTGTACCTTACATCGTTGTTTTCTTAAACAAAGTTGATATGGTCGACGACGAAGAATTACTAGAATTAGTTGAAATGGAAGTTCGTGACTTATTGTCAGAATACGACTTCCCAGGCGACGACATTCCTGTAGTTGCTGGTTCAGCTCTTAAAGCTCTTGAAGGCGACGAAGCTTACGAAGAGAAAATCCTTGAGTTGATGGAAGCTGTTGACACTTACATTCCTGCTCCAGAACGTCACGCTGACAGACCATTCATGATGCCAGTTGAGGACGTATTCTCAATCACTGGTCGTGGTACGGTTGCAACAGGTCGTGTTGAATCCGGAAAAGTTTCTGTTGGTGACGAAGTTGAAGTTATCGGTATCAAAGATACTGCTAAAACAACTGTTACTGGTGTAGAAATGTTCCGTAAACTGTTAGACTACGCTGAAGCCGGCGACAACATTGGTGCATTGTTACGTGGTATGTCACGTGACGATATCGAACGTGGACAAGTATTAGCTAAACCAGGTTCAATCACACCACACACAAAGTTCAACGCTGAAGTTTATGTTCTTTCTAAAGAAGAGGGCGGACGTCACACTCCATTCTTCTCAAACTATCGTCCACAATTCTTTTTCCGTACAACTGACGTAACTGGTGTTATCGAGTTACCAGAAGGTACAGAAATGGTTATGCCTGGCGACAACACAGAAATGACAGTTTCATTGATCGCTCCTATCGCTGTTGAAGACGGTACTAAATTCACTATCCGTGAAGGCGGACGTACTGTTGGCGCTGGAGTTGTAACAAGCATTATCGAATAATTTCGATCCTGTTTAAACAATTTAAGCTGAAAGAGCCTGGAAGTTTTCTTCCAGGCTCTTTTTTTTATGTAAAAACGCATTTTCTCAAGAGGCCTGTTGTTTTGTGTTTTTCATTTTCACAGGCATAATAGTAGTAGAGTCTAAAAAAATAACATAGATTAATCTAAATGTACCTGGAGGGTCATTATGAGAAAGTACGATGGTATCAGTCTGGTGATTCTGGCTGCCATACTATGGGGGATCAGCGGCGGACTGGCTGATATTCTTATGGATAGAGGCTGGAGCCCGGTCACTGTTTCATTTTACAGAGGCGCTGTCGGTTGGCTTTGCTTTGTTATCTGGTTCTTATTAAGGTTCAAACAGAATATCACGACCTCTATATCTTTTTACTTGTGGTCACTTCTTGCAGGGCTGGGTGTAGCCGGTAACTTTACATTATATTTTGTCAGTATCCAGCAGGCAAGTGTGCCGGTAGCTGCGACCCTGATGTATACGGCACCCGTATTCGTCCTGGTGACATCGATCATCTTCAGGATCGAACGGTCGCATTGGTATAAGTGGGCAGGCATTGCTGTGGTTCTTTTAGGTATCGTATTGCTTACGGGGGCTTATGATCTGGAGTCGCTTTCCATGAGTTTGATCGGGACGGCAGCCGGTCTCGGCGCGGGGCTTTCATATGCCCTGTTTATATTCGGGTTTAAAAAAGCATCGTCTATCGGGAATCAGCCGGCGGTGCTGACAACTGCCTTTCTTGCGTTCTCTCTTGTTTTATTTTTGTTTATGGACAGAGAGGAAGCATTCAGCGTTTTATCATCCAGTGATACAGGCTGGTTCCTCCTGCTTGGTATTATTGGCGCCGGTCTCTCGTTTACTGTGTATGTGATCGGTCTTCAAAAGACAGCACCGACGACAGCCTCGATGGTTGCCATGATCGAACCCGTGACTGCTTCGATATTTGGTCTCCTGTTTCTGGGAAATACGCTCACAATGATTCAACTGACTGGGATGGCACTTATTCTGATCACCATCACATTGCTGAGTGCAAAGAAATCCAGTTAGTGATTTTTTAGTGGAGCAGCCTCTGGAGAGAGGCTGCCTTCCAGTTAAAGTCAGTGTCCGTTTTGTAATCATATACAGGTAAGACATACTGAGATATGATCGGCTCATCGTATTGCGACCAGTTCCTGGGAAAAAACTGTATGAACAGGTCGCTAAACCGATATTGTGACTACTTCCTGAAGAAAAACTGTAAGAAATGGTTGCTAAACCGATATTGCGACTACTTCCTGAAGAAAAACTGTAAGAACTGGTCGCTAAACCGATATTGCGACTACTTCCTGAAGAAAAACTATAAGAACTGGTCACTAAACTGATATTGCGACTACTTCCTGAAGAAAAGCTGAAAGAAGTGGTCGCTAAACCGATATTGTGACTACTTCCTGAAGAAAAACTGTGTGAACTAGTAGCTAAACCAATACTGGAAGAACACGGTGACTTGACTAAACGTAGGAAAGAGGCTGGGACTTTTCTGTCCCAGCCTCTTCTCCAATTATTTTATATTAATATGTTTTTAAGATGATTCAGCTTTCTTATGGCTCAGCTTATTACTTAAGCGGGTATCGTATAGTGCAGACGTAAGAAGGGACGAAGCTAACAATTTTCTCGTCCACTCTCGATCAGCAGTGATGTGATGTGCTGTCCGTTCATATTTGTTGAGGAGCTTTAGCATCCACATTGGGAAGTATAGGGTACAGATTCAGCATATCAATGAGTACGCTTCGTTCATTATCTGTCAACGTCTTCGAGGAGTCTATAGGACCATAAAACGCCCAGTCGGCCAATTGGCTGAAGTCGTCAAGGGTCTGTTTATGACCGGATGCGAAAGGTTTCCATTCATTCATGTACATCTGAACCGTCTGGCCCGGTCCAGGTTTGTGTTTCAAGTAATACAGTCGAAGAAGGAGCCTTGAGGCCTGGTTAAGAGAAAGTTTGTCTCTTCTGATCAGGAATCTCGGCAGCCAGAGGACTAAATGCCATCTGAAGACTGCAATAACACTGCTTGTAATGGCTATAAACAGAAGTACCGGATAAAGAATAGATGTCCATCTCTCGAAAACTGACTGATCCGAAGAGGAGGCGGCCTCGTCAGATTCGCTGATACCCTCTGCTGTTTCTGCTTCCGGGGATTCTTCCTCTACTCCATCACCGTCCAGGTCCTCTGTTGCCAATGGTTCCGGCTCGGTGTCGCCGATTTCCATGATGTCTGAATCATCATCGAAGGTATACGTCTCGCCCCTGATACTGGCTACATCTTCCTCGTTCGTCACGGGGTTTGCAAAAGAAGGACTCGGTTCAAAAGGAACCCAGCCGTAACTGGGGAAAAAAACTTCCGGCCAGGAGTGGGCGTTACTGTTATCTACGAGAAAATAAGGCTCGCTGTTCTCACTTTCGACAAGTGAGCCGGGCGTGAAGCCTTTCGTCCAGCGCGTAGGTATGCCGAGCGAACGCAGCATCACAGCCATCGATGTAGAAAAGTTGTCGCAGTAGCCAATTTGAGATTCAAATAAAAAGTGGTCCACGTAATCGCCGTCTTCAGGGGTCCTTTCCACATCAAGCAGGCTATAGCGGTAACCGCCCTCTTCTTTGAGGTAGGTTTCCACTGCACGGACGATCTCGTATTCGGTATCCAGGCCTGCTGTTATTTCCTCGGCAAGGTCTCTGACACGGGAAGGAAGCGCGGCTGGCAGCTGGAGTTCATCTTCGAACCAGGAAGCTATGATCTCGTCTCTATCCATTTCCTGAACGAATGCATCGTCAGCTAATAACTCTTTATAGGTGGCCGCGAGTTCTTCACGCCAGCCGTCATCTTTACGCAAAGCTTCCTCGTCGAACCGGGTCGGGAACGTTCTGTCATAGGTCAGGAGATAGTCGTCGCGGCTATCCCCATCGCTTTGTACCGTAAAGTAATCATTTTTGTCATCCAGCTGCACTGTGACTTCCGCTTCTTCGCCTGAATTGAAATCGAGTTCGAGCCAGCCGTATGGGTAGGCAAGATACGACAGGTCTTCAAACCATTCAAGTCGTATAGTAGAAAGATCTTCTTGTTCAGGTATATCCTGGCGCTGCTCCATTGTCAGGCTGTCATTCTCCCGTGCGCTATAAGGGATGGGAAGGGTCCTTTGTGAATCGGTCCCCGCACTGTTCCAGCCTAAACCGTTATACGTCGTCCGGTGCATCACTTTCCAGTAATTCGGCCGTTGAGTATAGGCCCGGAAGACAGGAGAGAAATCCTGATGCAGCCGTCCACCGAGTCTGTCTGTGCCTGTCCCCATTCCAGTCCGTCGAAAACCAAGGCCAGTTGCATTGCTGTTGATCCAGTCGAAGAATCCGCGCTGATCCAGCTCTTTCTGATAAGCATTGGATTTTGTTTCGACCCATTCCTGGCTTCTTTCCAGTCTCTCCAGGCTGAAGTAGGACAGACCGATCAGGAGAAAAATCGATGCATAAGTAGTCAGCAAGGTATAGGATACGGTCTGCCAGCGGGATGTGATGTCGATTTGTGATAAGGCAACCAGTGAAAAAGTTGTGCCTATGAGTAAGATCAAGTAAGGCAGGACGGTTCGGGACGTGAAGGTATGAAGGATCAGCAAGTAGACAAGTGCAGCAAAGAAAGCGGGCAGGGGCTGGGCGAAGTGAAAGAGCAGATAGGCCAAAACCGACATCAGTAAAAAAAGTCCGGTCATCAAAAGCAGTACGGGCACTTCAGTCAGATTGGCTTCCAGGAGTGTCTGCCATTGTGTGACCCCTGTGCCCCACTTCTCAGGCAGCCACTCCCTGATAAGAGCGTCATCTGGTGAAGGGGGGAAGAGGGTAAAGATAAATACAAAGAACAGGCTGATCTGAATGATGAGAAACAGCCATCCTTTTCTTATAAAAGCGGCAGACAGTAGTGTGAGTGTGAAAAAAAAGAAGAGAGTGATTTTTCCGGAAAGAGCATTGATCGTCATCAGCAGATTGAGTATGGGCATAAGCATTAAACTGTAAAGCACGCCGGTCAGGATACGCTTGATCAGCGCGCGTTTATCCATTATCTTGTTCACTGTCAGACTCGCCTCCTTTAATCACAGGAATGGTTTCCTCATCGATGATCTTGGCACTTTGGGAAGGGTGAGCTAGGACCGGGACAGTCACTTGACTGGACTTGATGATGATTTTTTTTGAGGGGGTGTTCCGGGTTTTCTCCCATAAGTGTAAGAGAGTGGTTTTATTTTGTGCAGGCTGGATCGTCAGAAAGCCGGATTCATCCATTACAACAGTTGCCTGACCGTCAAAGTCACCCAGCAGAAACAGGCGCACATCTTTCGTTTTCTTCAATTCCATTAAAAGACTGTAGGCGATACTCAGGAGAGTCTCGAAGCTTTCAGTGTCAAGACCCAGGACATACAGATCCACCGGCGTTTCTTCTTCAGCCTCGTATTCTTTCACCATCCATTGTCCCCGCTTGAGACTGGTTTTCCAGTCGATACCTGAAAGAGCATCGCGGTTCTGAAAGTCCCTGATATCTGTCATGTAATAGTCGTGATGCAGTGACCGGGATGTCTCCGTGAGGAAAGAGGCTAAATGGTACATCAGTCGCTCCCGCTCGATCTTTCTTAAGACAGCCGGATATATATCTATGTTTATAGGAACGATAAGCTGCGACCGTTTCTTCCAGACGCCAAACCATCCTGTTCCGACGATCGTCAAAGTAAGGGTATCGTGATGACCTCTGGGTAAAGTGATGGAGTGGAACTGACTTTCGATCTTTCTTGCAAAAAAGACGGCTGTGGAAGAAGAACGTTGGATGTCATTGAATACAAGAATGATTTCTATGGAAGACAGCAGGAAAGGCTGGCGCCGTTTGTTCTCAATAAAAAAAATAAAACTGAACGTATTGTCCTCTTTTTTCAGTTTATCGGTACGGGTCAGGTGGTAGGTTTGTCGTGTTGATAGAAAGGATAAAAGAAGCCAAAGGGTAAAGGCGTAGAAAATAAACCAGGAGGCGGTCGTTGGGAAAACCAGGGTATAGAGAATGATCAGAGCATATAAGAGCAGGATCCAGAAAAGGCGTAGGTAACGGTATCGGTTCTTCATCATTTGTGCCTGCTCTGCTTGGGGATGACCAGTTCTCTGGTCAGCTGATCGATGAACGCCTCGATTTCTTCTTTGCTGTGGTGATTCTCGAATAACAGTCTATGGCGATACAGGGGCTTCAGTATGTCCAGGATATCTTGTGGAATAACGTAATCTCTCCCTGACAGCAGAGCGTGGGCACGGGCTGAGGCCAGAGCAAACTGATTGCCTCTAGGGCTGATCCCCAGACGTATAGCTGGATGATTTCTTGTCAGTAGAGCCAGAGAAACGATATACTGCAGCAGGCTGTCATCAACGTAAACGTGAGCGGCAGCTTCTTTTAAGGTGAGGAACTCATCCAGAGTCATTACTGGCTGAAGGATCTCGACCGCTTTCTGCTGATCGGGTGCAGCCAGCATCTGCACTTCCTGTTCTGTATCGGGATATCCCAGTGACAGCTGGAACAGAAAACGATCCAGCTGGGCTTCGGGAAGCGGGTAAGTCCCTTTATACTCTATCGGATTCTGAGTGGCGAGAACGAAAAAAGGTTCAGGCAGGGTATGTGTTTCGCCGTCTAAGGTCACCTGCTTTTCCGACATGGCTTCAAGCATCGCTGCCTGAGTGCGCGGCGAGGTCCGGTTGATCTCATCGGCCAGCAGCAGCTGATTGAAGATAGGGCCTTTTCTAAAATTGAATGCAGTCCCCTCGGCATTCGGCACAGAGAAACCGATGATGTCTGAAGGTAAGAGATCAGGTGTAAACTGGATGCGGGCAAAGTCAGCATCCAGACACTTGGCGATGGTACGTATCAGGAGTGTTTTCCCAACGCCGGGAATGTCCTCAAATAAAATATGTCCACCCGCCAGCATAGCAACGATAGTCAGACGGGTCACGTCTTTCTTGCCGATGACGATGCTGTCTACCGTATCGATGAGCGTATGAAGCTTTTCGATAGAGAGGTGCGTTTTCTGAAATAAAGCCATGTCGGTCCCTCCTTTATATGGATTAATAGGATCGTGGTCAAAATGGAATAACAGACTGTGTTTTGTATTCGTTAATATAATTGTATAGAGATTATTGAAATAACTCAACGATTTAGCAAGAGCCTCCAGTAAAAGGGTGAGTAGATGATTGTTTTACGGTTCGATCATGAGCATAGTCTACAGCCCGGACAGAATTTCAATAGGAGATAAGCTATACTATAGTAGAAACTGGAAAAACGGGAGACGCTGGCACGTGTCTCAACGGATGCAAGAAAAAATAAAAAGAGTGGAAGAGCAAAAGTTTCAGAAATAAAAATAAATGGATTATTGGTGTGTTGTAAAATGAAATGCAACACTCATTAATTTCTGAAAATACAAAAAGACATGAAGATTCGTTATACTTAAATCACCACAAAATAAGCAAAGGAGAATCTTCATGTCCACAGGTAATTATAACACAAATCAGACTCGATCATTTACTCATTTAGATTTTAAAGAAAGACAACTGATAGAAAAATGGTTAAACGAAGATGTTAATAAAGCAGAGATAGGCAGACGCCTTGGACGTAACCGTTCCACAATCCATAGAGAAATCAATCGAGGCAAAGTAGAACAAATCAAGCAGATCAATGGCTATAATAAGAAAGTCACTGTGTACTATTCAGATTCCGGTCAATCTGTTTATGAAAAACGACGATCAAAGAGTGTCCGTAAAAAGATTGTTTCTTTCTCGAGCGCTTTCTTCTCTGAGCTGGAAGATGCTTTTACTAAAGGTTTGTTTAAAGGGAAACAGCGTCTCTACAACATAAAGACATTCATAGCTCTTTATAGAAAAAAGCATCCTGTAGAGAATATACCAACGTTTAAAACCGTCTATTCTTATATACGTCAAGGTCTGTTGTCTATCAAACCACATGACTTACCTGTCATGTATCGTCTGAAACCAAGAAAAAACCAACATAGTAACCCTAAGGGAAAAAACAAAAGAATCCTAGGTACCAGTATCACCAATCGTCCAGAGGACGTATTATCAAGAGAAACATTTGGACACTGGGAAGCTGATCTGGTTAAAGGAAAGAAAACGAAAAATGAACCGGCAATCATTACCTTGGTGGAGAGAAAAACACGCTATGCCATTACTAAGAAAATCAGCGACTATAAAAGTCAAACGGTTAAAAATGCCTTTGAAGAGATTCTAGCAGATAACCCTAACCTATTTGCTTCAATCACTTTTGATAATGGTTCGGAATTCGCATTAATGTCTGAACTCAATACAGACGTATATTTTTGTCATGCCTACGCATCCTGGGAACGGGGCTCAAACGAAAACTTCAATAAACTGTTGAGGGAATTCATCCCTAAAGGAAAATCCATCCATCTTTTTTCAGAAATGGATATCGATCAAGCCGCTCAGGCAATCAATAGAAGGATTAGAGAAGTGATAGGGCTACGTTCATCAGAAGAGTATTTTCAACAATGTAGTATTTAAAATTTCTCTTCCCCTAGGGGAAGAAGTAAAGAGATTTAAGTTCATCGAATCATGTAACAGAAAGTGTTGCATTTAACTTTACAACTCAAGTAAATGGATTATTTTTAAAAAAGACAGAAAAAGACTTGATTATGTATGCTATTGTCTGTATACTTGTAAAGGTGTCTGTGAGTGACGCTTCTTTTCTGAAAAAAACGCATGCCGTCAAGGTTTTGCTCAGTATTCAGAGGGGGAGGGTAAATCATAGAGCCAAGGCTAGGAAGCGAGAGGTTGCGACACACCCGGGTGCATTGCCATGGAGGGTGGTTGGAAAAATTTTCGTGGAGCTAGGTTTATTTCTTAAATAAGCGAAGGAGGGAAAATCATGGCAAAACAAAAAATACGTATTCGTTTGAAAGCTTACGAACATCGCGTACTTGATCAATCAGCAGACAAAATTGTGGAAACAGCAAAGAGAACTGGGGCAAACGTATCCGGTCCAATCCCGCTGCCAACTGAACGCAAATTATTCACTGTAATCCGTTCACCACACAAATACAAAGATTCACGCGAACAATTCGAAATGCGCACACACAAACGTTTAGTGGACATTTTGAACCCAACAGCGAAAACTGTTGATGCATTAACTAAACTTGACTTGCCGTCAGGCGTAGACATCGAAATCAAACTATAATAAACAAAAATAAAAAATCATAATAACGGAGGTGTACTCATGACCAAGGGAATCTTAGGAAGAAAAGTTGGAATGACTCAAATTTTCAGCGAAACAGGAGAATTACTACCTGTAACAGTAATCGAAGTTCAGCCTAACATTGTTTTACAACTTAAAACGACTGAAACGGATGGTTACAATGCTGTTCAATTAGGGTATGAAGATAAACGTGAAGTATTATCTAACAAACCAGCACAAGGTCATGTTAAAAAAGCTAACACGGCTCCTAAGCGCTTCATTAAGGAATTACGAGATGCTGAGCTAGGGGACGTCGAAGTTGGAAACGAAATTAAAGTAGACACATTTGCAGAAGGCGACATCGTTGATGTCACAGGAACGTCTAAAGGTAAAGGATTCCAAGGGGTTATCAAACGTCACGGCCAAAGCCGCGGACCTGAAACTCACGGATCTCGTTATCACCGTCGTCCTGGTTCAATGGGTATGGCTACTCATCCCGGACGCGTATTCAAAGGCAAAAAATTAGCTGGCCGTATGGGTGGAGATCAAGTCACTGTACAAAACCTTGAAATCGTTCGTGTCGATACAGACCGTAACGTATTACTGATCAAAGGTAATGTACCAGGTGCTAAAAAATCACTTATCCAAATACGAACTGCAGAAAAAATCAACAAGTAATAGAGTAGGAAGGGAGGACTAGCAGAATGCCAACTGTAACGTTATTTAAACAAGACGGAACGCAAAATGGTGATGTAACATTGAACGATGCGATTTTTGGGATCGAACCAAATGAAGATGTCGTATTTGATGCCATCACAATGCAGCGTGCGTCATTAAGACAAGGAACACATGCAGTAAAAAACCGTAGCGCAGTACGCGGCGGAGGACGCAAACCATGGCGTCAAAAAGGAACGGGACGTGCACGTCAAGGTTCTATCCGTTCACCACAATGGCGTGGAGGTGGAGTTGTCTTCGGACCGACACCACGTTCATATTCATACAAATTACCAAGAAAAGTACGTCGTTTAGCTATCAAATCTGTATTGTCTGCAAAGGCAGCAGGAGATGACATCATCGTATTAGATGGTTTAAGCTTCGACGCACCGAAAACGAAAGAGTTCAGAGCTATGCTAAGCAATCTAGATGCAAGTAAAAAAGCATTAGTTGTCTTGGAAGATGACAATGAATTTGCAAAATTGTCTGCACGTAATATTCCCGGAGTTAAAGTCGTAGCTCCTAACAATGTATCCGTGCTAGACGTTGTTGCACATGACACACTCATCTTGACGAAGGCTGCTCTGGAAAAAGTAGAGGAGGCTCTTCAATAATGGACGCACGAGACGTAATTTTACGCCCGATCATTACCGAAGCTTCTATGTACGCTATGGACAGCAAAAAGTACACTTTTGAAGTGGATGTTCGCGCTAAAAAAACTAACATCAAAAAATCTGTCGAAGAACTATTCGATGTAAAAGTTGACCGAGTCAACGTTATCAATACAGCGCCTAAGCCAAAACGCATGGGACGTTATGAAGGTCACACGAAAAAACGCAAAAAAGCGATCGTAACACTTTCAGCTGACTCAAAAGATATCGCATTGTTCGGAGACGAAGAATAAATCGTACATTTAACATTAGATTTATGAAAAACTAGTTTAACAAGGAGGGGAATCACGTGGCAATTAAGACATACAAAGCTACCACTAATGGACGTCGTAACATGACAGGGTCTGATTTCGCTGAAATCACAACGTCTAAGCCTGAAAAGAGCTTGTTAAGACCAAACCCTAAACGTGCCGGACGTAACAATGCTGGTAAAATCACTGTCCGTCATCAAGGCGGAGGCCACAAGCATAAATATCGTGTGATCGACTTCAAACGTCAAAAAGATGGCGTTCGCGGTATTGTAAAAACTGTTGAATATGATCCAAACCGTTCCGCAAATATCTCATTGGTACAATATGAAGATGGAACAAAAACTTACATTTTATCACCTAAAGGAATCGAAGTAGGTTCAAGCATCTACTCAGGTACTGACGTTGATATCAAAGTAGGGAATGCTTTACCATTAATAAATATCCCGGTTGGTACATTCGTACACAACATTGAAATGAAACCTGGCAAAGGCGGACAACTGGTTCGTTCAGCTGGTACTTCAGCTCAAGTATTAGGTAAAGAAGGCAAATATGCCCTTGTTCGTTTAAGCTCAGGTGAAACACGTCTGATCTTATCAAGCTGCCGTGCAACAGTCGGTTCAGTAGGTAACGAACAGCATGAACTGATCAACATCGGTAAAGCTGGACGTAACCGCTGGTTAGGCAAACGTCCGACAGTTCGTGGTTCTGTAATGAACCCTAACGATCACCCACACGGTGGTGGTGAAGGTAAAGCGCCTATCGGCCGCCCAAGCCCAATGTCACCATGGGGTAAACCAACACTTGGTAAGAAAACACGTAAAGGTAAGAATCGTTCAGATAAACTTATCGTACGTCGTCGTAAAACTAAGAAAAAATAAGCATAACACTTAAAGAGTAAAGAGAAATATTATGGGGTAAACCCGAAGAGGAGGGCAATACATGAGCCGTAGTTTGAAAAAAGGACCTTTCGTCGATGATCACTTGATGAAAAAAGTTCGCGAAATGGATGACAACAACAAACGTGTAATCAAAACTTGGTCACGTCGTTCAACTATCTTTCCGAACTTTGTAGGTTACACCATTGCCGTATATGATGGAAGAAAGCATGTGCCAGTTTATGTTCAAGAAGACATGGTTGGACACAAACTAGGTGAATTTGCACCAACAAGAACGTATCGCGGACACGGAAAAGACGACCGCACTACGAAACGTTAATAGCGAAGGGAGGATACATTCATGGCAGAAACAGTAACAGCAGCAAAAGCAACTGCTCGCATGGTTCGCATCGCACCACGTAAAACACGTATGGTCGTAGATACCATCAGAGGGAAAAGTGCTGCAGAAGCTATTTCTATCCTTCGCTTCACTAACAGAGGAGCAGCAGAAGCGGTAGAAAAAGTTTTAATGTCAGCAATTGCAAATGCTGAACACAATTACGATATGGATATCGAAGAATTAGTCGTAAGCGAAGCCTATGTAAATGAAGGAGCAACCTTAAAAAGGTTCCGCCCTCGTGCGAAAGGTGCAGCTTCACGTATAAACAAACGAACAAGCCACATTACTGTAGTGGTAACAGAGAAGAAGGAGGGGTAATCAGTGGGACAAAAAGTAAATCCTCATGGTATGCGTGTCGGCGTCATCCAAGATTGGGACGCTAAATGGTACGCAGAAAAAGATTTTGCAGATAAATTACATGAAGACCTTGCTGTTCGTGAGTACATTGCTGAAAAACTAAGTGATGCCTCTGTTTCTCGTGTAGAAATCGAACGTGCAGCAAACAGAATCAACGTGTCTATTCACACTGCTAAACCAGGAATGGTTATTGGTAAAGGTGGATCAGAAGTTGATGCTTTAAGAAATGGATTAAACAACTTAACTGGCAAACGAGTACACGTGAACATCGTGGAAATCAAACGTCCAGATATGGATGCTACATTAGTAGCTAAAAGTATTGCTGAGCAATTAGAAAACCGTATTTCATTCCGTCGTGCACAAAAACAAGCGATCCAGCGCACAATGCGTTCAGGTGCTAAAGGTGTACGTACAATGGTAGCCGGTCGTCTAAACGGTGCAGACATTGCCCGCAGCGAAAGTTTTGCTGAAGGATCAGTTCCTTTGCACACGATCCGTGCAGATATCGATTACGCTAACGAAGAAGCCGATACAACTTACGGTAAAATCGGAGTTAAAGTATGGATCTACAAAGGAGAAGTTCTTCCTGAAGTTAAGGAAGCTAAGAAAGGAGGGAAATAATCAATGTTAGTACCAAAACGTGTAAAACACCGTCGCGAATTCCGTGGTAAAATGCGTGGAGAAGCAAAAGGCGGCAAAGAAATAGCTTACGGTCAATACGGATTACAAGCAATTGACTCTGTATGGATCACAAGCAGACAAATCGAATCAGCTCGTATAGCGATGACTCGTTATATGAAACGTGGTGGGAAAGTATGGATCAAAATTTTCCCTCACAAACCAGTGTCAGCTAAAGCAATTGGTGTTCGTATGGGTTCTGGTAAAGGAGCTCCTGAGAGCTGGGTAGCCCCTGTCAAACGTGGTAAGATCATGTTTGAAATCGGCGGCGTATCTGAAGAAGTCGCTCGCGAAGCCTTGCGTTTAGCTTCACACAAACTACCGGTTAGAACTAGAGTAGTAACTCGTGAAGAAAGTGGTGACTCAAATGAAGGCTAATGAATTAAAAAGCTTATCCACTACTGAATTGATTGAAAAAGAAGCAGAATTCAAAGAAGAGCTATTTAACTTACGCTTTCAATTAGCTACTGGACAATTAGAAAACACCGCTCGTATCGGTGAGGTACGTAAAAACATCGCGCGTGTTAAAACTGTTTTGCGCCAAGCTGAAATGGCATAGTAACTAGATAGTGTAATAGCTTATTCAAAGGAGGCTAGAAAATGGCTGAACGTAACGAACGTAAAGTATATCAAGGTAAAGTGACTTCAGACAAAATGGATAAAACCATCGTTGTTGAGATCGCTACGCAGAAACAGCACCCTAAATACAAAAAACGTATTAAATACTCAACTAAATTTAAAGCACATGACGAAAACAACACTGCTAAAACTGGCGACATTGTTAAAATCATGGAAACTCGACCATTGTCTAAAGATAAACGTTTCCGTTTATTAGAAGTGGTTGAAGAATCAGTAGTTTTATAATCTAACATCCGGGGAACCGGGAGCTACACAACGATGAAGTAAACTTTATCGTGAGTTTGAAAGGAGGATCCTAACGTGATTCAAACAGAAAGTCGTATGAAAGTCGCTGACAACTCTGGAGCACGTGAAGTGCTTGTCATTAAAGTTTTAGGTGGATCAGGAGCCAAAACTGCTAACATTGGTGATGAAGTAGTTGTTACTGTAAAACATGCTACACCAGGCGGCGTTGTTAAAAAAGGGGACGTTGCTCGTGCAGTAATCGTTCGTACTAAATCTGGCGCTAGACGTCCAGATGGTTCTTATATTAAATTCGATGAAAATGCTTGTGTAATTATTCGTGAAGACAAAGCACCACGTGGAACACGTATCTTCGGACCAGTTGCTCGTGAATTACGTGAGAATGACTTTATGAGAATTGTTTCGTTAGCTCCGGAAGTTCTATAATTCCGATAAACGTCATAAGGAGGTGCGCTAGAGAATGTTTGTAAAAACAGGAGACAAAGTCAAAGTAATCGCAGGAAAAGATAAAGGCAAAGAAGGCACTATATTAGCTGCTATGCCTAAACAAAACAAAGTTATTGTTGAAGGACTCAATATCATGAAAAAACATACCCGTCCTACTGGTATGGGACAAGAAGGCGGAATTGTTGAGAAAGAAGCACCAATTCACGTTTCTAATGTTCAGTTGATCGATCCCGAAACAAATGAATCTACTCGAGTAGGTTATAAAGTTGAAGATGGCAAAAAAGTTCGCTACGCTAAAAAATCTGGCGGAGCACTTTAATCTAAAGTAGGAAAGGAGGGCATTCATTTATGACACGCCTTAAAGAAAAATATAACAGTGATGTACGACCATCATTAGTTGAAAAATTTGAATACAGTTCTGTCATGGAAGCACCAAAAGTTGAAAAGATCGTTATCAACATGGGTGTGGGTGAAGCTGTATCAAACACTAAAAACTTAGATAAAGCAGTAGAAGAGTTAACATTAATTTCTGGACAAAAACCAGTTGTCACTCGTGCGAAAAAATCTATCGCCGCATTCCGTTTACGTGAAGGTATGCCAATCGGTACGAAAGTTACACTTCGTGGCGATCGCATGTATGATTTCTTGGATAAATTAGTGACTGTTTCATTACCTCGTGTACGTGATTTCCGTGGAGTAAGCAAAAACGCTTTTGACGGACGTGGAAACTACACGCTAGGTATCAAAGAGCAGCTGATTTTCCCTGAAGTTAATTATGATGATGTAGATAAAGTTCGCGGTATGGATATTGTTATTGTTACATCAGCTAACACTGACGAAGAAGCACGTGAATTACTTGGACAAATGGGAATGCCGTTCCAGAAATAACCTAAACTACCTATTAGGAGGGTAATTGTAAAAATGGCTAAAAAATCAATGATTGCTAAAAACAAAAAACCAGCCAAGTTTTCGACACGTGAGTATACCCGCTGTGAACGTTGTGGACGCCCACATGCTGTATACCAAAAATTCAAATTATGCCGTATTTGCTTGCGTGAGCTAGCTTATAAAGGTGAAATTCCTGGCTTGAAAAAAGCAAGCTGGTAAACAAAACGAAAACTTGCCGTAAAGGAGGCTACAACGAATGGTCATGACAGATCCAATCGCAGATTTCTTAACTCGTATCCGTAACGCTAATAACGCTCGTCATACGAAAGTTGAGATCCCTGCTTCTAACTTAAAAAAAGGTATGGCCGATATCCTGAAATCAGAAGGTTTCATAAAGGATGTTGAATTTGTGGAAGATGACAAACAAGGCATCGTCCGCGTGTTCTTGAAATATGGTCAAAACAACGAACGTGTTATCACAGGTTTGAAACGTATTTCAAAACCAGGTTTGCGCGTTTACGTTAACGCAGAAGAAATGCCTAAAGTGTTGAACGGACTAGGTATCGCTCTAGTTTCTACATCCGAAGGTGTTGTAACAGACAAAACAGCTCGTGCTAAAAATATCGGGGGAGAAGTCCTCGCATACGTTTGGTAATCAGCTAAGAAAGATGAAGGAGGTGCCGGACTTTGAGCCGTATCGGAAAAATGCCGATTACGATTCCTGAAGGTGTGGAAGTAAACATCGACGGAAACGTGATCACAGTTAAAGGGAAAAACGGAGAATTGAGCCGTGAAATCAGCCCTATTATTGATGTTAAAGTTGAAGATAATCAAATGACATTTGAACGACCTGATGAATCAAAATCTAGTCGTACGATCCACGGAACAACTCGCGCTATTGTGAATAACATGGTCGAAGGTGTTACTGTCGGTTTTGAAAAAGTTCTAGAATTAAATGGTGTTGGTTACCGTGCACAAAAACAAGGTAACAAATTAGTCGTAAACGTTGGACTATCTCACCCAGTCGAGTTCGAAGCTGTTGAAGGATTAACAGTAGAAGTTCCATCTAACACTGTTATTTCTATCAAGGGCGCAAACAAAGAGCACGTTGGCGCTTTGGCTGCTAACGTTCGTTCCGTACGTCCACCAGAGCCTTATAAAGGTAAAGGGATCCGCTATAGAGGCGAAAACGTACGTCGTAAAGAAGGTAAAACAGGTAAATAATAAAATGAAAGAGAACACTATAACGATCTGTTATAACGTTCTACTTTCCTTTTATCAGGAAACCTGACTATCTCATTCACATGAGAATTTTGAATAAAGAGGTGACAATTGTGATTACAAAACCAGATAAAAACAAATTACGTCAAAAAAGACATAAACGCATTCGCAGAAATCTTTCTGGTACTGCTGAGCGCCCGCGTTTGAGTGTGTTCCGTTCGAACACAAACATCTACGCTCAATTAATTGATGATGTAGAGGGTGTAACGCTCGCAAGTGCATCTTCCTTAGATACTGACGTTTCAGGAGATTCGAAAGTTGAAGAAGCTGCTGCAGTAGGAACATTGATTGCTAAACGCGCTAAAGACAAAGACATTTCAGTCGTTGTTTTTGACCGTGGCGGATATCAATACCACGGACGTGTCAAAGCATTAGCAGACGCAGCTCGTGAAAACGGACTATCATTCTAAAGAAAAGGAGGAATAACAGTATATGACAACTCATATTGATGCATCTAAATTAGATATTGAAGATCGCGTAGTTGAAATCAACCGTGTAACTAAAGTTGTTAAAGGTGGACGTCGTTTACGTTTTGCTGCGTTAGTCGTAGTAGGAGACAGAAACGGTCACGTTGGTTTTGGTACAGGTAAAGCGCAAGAAGTACCAGAAGCGATCCGTAAAGCGATCGAAGCTGCTAAAACCAATTTAGTAGAAGTGCCGATCGTTGGTACTACATTGCCACATAAAGTAATTGGTCGTCACGGCGGCGGTAACATCATCTTGAAACCTGCTACAGCCGGTTCTGGAGTTTCTGCTGGTGGTCCAGTACGTGCGATTTTAGAATTAGCCGGCGTACAAGACGTTTCTTCTAAGTCTGTTGGATCTAGTTCACCAATCAACATGATTCGTGCAACGATCGATGGAATCAACCAAATGAAACGTGTAGAAGACGTAGCAAAACTTCGCGGGAAATCTGTAGAAGAATTACTTGGATAAGGAGAGATGACACAATGGCAAACTTGGAAATAACATTAAAACGTAGTTTAATTGGTCGTCCTCAAAGACAACATCAAGTAGTTAAATCATTAGGTCTGAGAAAAACCAACTCTTCAGTTGTAAGACCTGATAATGAAGCAGTGCGAGGAGCAATTAAACATATCGCTCATTTAGTAGACGTTAAAGAAGTCTAATGAGCAAAGAGTCTAACTAAAGGAGGTGCCAAGATTTATGAAACTTCATGAATTAAAACCCGCAGAAGGATCACGTAAATCACGTAACCGTGTAGGTCGTGGATCTTCTTCTGGTAACGGAAAAACATCCGGTCGTGGACAAAAAGGACAAAAAGCGCGTTCAGGTGGTGGAACACGTTTAGGTTTCGAAGGTGGACAAACACCATTATTCCAAACTTTACCAAAACGTGGATTTACAAACTACAACCGTAAAGAATTCGACATTGTCAATTTAGACACATTAAACCGATTTGAAGAAGGTACAGAAGTTACTCCAGACGTATTAGTCAAAGCAGGAGTAATCAAAAACAAGAAATCCGGTGTTAAGGTTTTGGCGAAAGGAAACATCGATCACAAACTTACTGTGAAAGCTAACAAGTTTTCTTCAGCAGCTAAAGAAGCGATCGAAGCTGCCGGTGGATCAGTAGAGGTGATCTAAGAATGATCGAGCTGATTAAAGGTGTGATCAAAGAAAAAGATGTGCGTAGTCGTGTGCTGTTCACTCTTGGGATCCTAGTCGTCTTTCGTCTTGGTACACATTTGACTGTACCGGGCGTCAACGCTGACTCTCTGGGTGATCTATCCAGTACTGGATTATTCAACTTATTAGATACGTTTGGTGGTGGAGCCCTGAGCAGCTATTCAATATTTGCTTTAGGTGTTTCACCTTACATTACGTCTTCTATCGTCATTCAGCTCCTGCAGATGGATGTCATTCCTAAATTCAAGGAATGGGCAGATCAGGGAGAAGTCGGACGACGCAAGTTGAATCAGGCCACACGCTATTTAACGATTTTCTTAGCATTTTTCCAGGCTATCGGTATTTCTTATGGATTCAACGCATTGACAGGTTTAGGACTGGTCCGTAATCCTGGGCCGGCAACATATATTACGATCGCGATCATACTGACAGCAGGAACGATGCTCGTCATGTGGCTGGGAGAAATGATCACCGTTCACGGTTTCGGGAACGGCGTCTCATTTATAATCTTTTCCGGTATCGTCGCTCGTTTTCCTCAGGACATTGCACAATTTTATAACACACAGATCCGAAACGCCGGCGATGAGGTCGTCAGTGCCTGGATCCTTGCGATAACAATTGTCGTTGTGTTCGTGTTACTTGTGTTACTTGTAACTTTTGTGGAAAATGCCAAGCGTAATATCCCTGTTCGCTATTCTAAACGTGCAAGCACAACGAAAGACAGTGCTGTTTTACCATTAAAAGTGAACTCGGCTGGCGTTATTCCAGTTATCTTCGCTAGTTCGTTCCTCATGACGCCACAGATCATCCTGGGTTATTTTGCTCAGGGGAATCAGAATGAAGGCTGGTACCAGGTGTTGAACAGTGTGTTCAATCTCCAGGAACCTATGGGTGCTGTACTTTATACAGTACTGATCGTCTTGTTCACGTATTTCTATGCATTCATTCAGGTCAATCCTGAAAAGGCTGCTGAAAATCTACAGAAACAAAACGGCTACATTCCGAGTATTCGTCCGGGACGAGCAACCGAAGAATATATTGGGTATATGCTTATTCGTTTAAGTACAGTGGGAGCCATTTATTTAGGAACCATTTCATTGCTTCCGATTATAGCTTCTGCTTTATACAATCTGCCTGGTTCTCTTGCATTAGGAGGTACAAGCTTGCTCATCGTAGTTGGTGTGGCGCTTGACTCTATGCGACAACTGGAAGGATTGCTGAGCAAGAAGAGTTACCAAGGTTTCATTCAGCACTCATAAGCAGTTTTTGAAAATTGAATTAAGACGATTTGCCCGGATGTCATTTTGGCAGAGGTGGGTAAATCGATCTTTTTTCCATTTATGCTGATGAACTAAGTGAACGAAAAAAGGAGGAAGCATAATGAATTTGATCCTATTAGGTCTTCCTGGAGCTGGAAAAGGGACGCAGGCTTCGCGTATTTCGGAAAGATATAATATTCCGCATATTTCTACCGGAGATATGTTTCGTGCAGCTATGAAGAATAAGACAGCTCTTGGCTTGAAAGCAAAACAGTATATGGACGAAGGTGAACTGGTTCCTGATGATGTAACAAACGGGATCGTTAAAGAACGTCTTCAGCAAGATGATGCAAAAAGAGGATTTCTGCTTGATGGATATCCACGGACATTGAATCAGGCTCAAGCGCTGCAGCAGGCCTTGGCTTCTACAAACAGAAGACTCGATCACGTGCTGTACATCAAAGTACCTAAAGATATTTTGATGGAACGATTGACTGGACGATTCATGTGTTCAAATTGTGGTGCGACCTATCACAAAGTGTATTCTCCACCTAAAGTGGAAGGCACCTGCGATAAGTGCGGCTCACATGATTTCTATCAGAGAGAAGATGACAAGCCGGAAACGGTTGAGAATCGTATCAACGTGAATGAAGAACAAACGGAAAAACTTGCCAAACACTACAGTGATTTAGGCCTCGTTAGAGAAATCGACGGGAAACAAAGTCCGAAACAAGTTTTCCAGGACATTGTGGACATACTAAACTAAGAAGTCCGATGTTTTATGATGAATCCTTGCAATGATCATGTATGCATGATATAATAGTACGAGCGTCAAAAAGCAATAAACCAAACGACTATTATAGCATAAATTAAAGTGAGGCTTTAGGCTTTCACTCTATTCATGCGTACTGAAGTGAGATATCAAAGGAGGAAACCAGGCGTGGCAAAAGACGATGTTATAGAGATTGAAGGAACCGTCCTAGAAACGTTACCAAATGCAATGTTTAAAGTAGAACTTGAAAATGGTCACGAAATTCTAGCACACGTTTCTGGCAAAATTCGTATGAATTACATCCGGATTCTGCCTGGGGATAAGGTAACGGTTGAAATGTCTCCATATGATTTAACACGTGGACGCATTACGTATCGATTTAAATAAACTTAGGACTCCGAAGAAATCAAGGAGGGAAAGTTCATGAAGGTAAGACCATCAGTCAAAAAAATGTGTGACAAGTGTAAAGTGATCCGTCGTAATGGCCGTGTAATGGTTATATGCGAAAATCCTAAACACAAACAACGTCAAGGATAATTTTATAACAACAGGAGGTGCATAGACATGGCTCGTATAGCAGGTGTAGATATTCCACGTGACAAACATATCGTCATTTCATTAACTTATATTTATGGAATCGGTAAAACTACAGCTCAAGAAATTTTAGCAGCTGCAGGAGTTCCAGAAGAAACTCGTGTCCGTGAATTAACAAACGATCAATTAGATGCAGTCCGTGCTGAAGTAGATAAACGTAAAATCGAAGGAGATCTTCGTCGTGAAGTTCGTCAGAACATCAAACGTTTAATCGAAATTGGATCATACCGTGGCATCCGTCACCGTCGTGGTTTACCAGTACGTGGACAAAACACGAAAAACAACGCGCGTACGCGTAAAGGCAAAGCAGTCGCTATTGCCGGCAAGAAAAAATAATTACCTAAAGTTAGGAGGTCAATCTTCGAATGGCTAAAGTAAAAAGACCCGCTCGTAATCGTAAACGTAGAGTGAAAAAGAATATTGAACATGGAGTAGCACATATCCGTTCAACATTTAACAATACAATCGTAATGATAACAGACGCACACGGGAATGCAATTTCCTGGTCTTCTGCAGGCTCACTAGGGTTCAGAGGATCTCGTAAATCAACTCCTTTTGCTGCTCAAATGGCTGCTGAAGCTGCTGCTAAAGGCGGAATGGAAAACGGTATGAAGACTGTCGAGGTTTCTGTTAAAGGACCTGGATCTGGTCGTGAAGCTGCGATCCGTTCACTACAGGCTACAGGATTAGAAGTCACTGCAATTCGTGACGTAACACCGGTACCACATAACGGTTGCCGTCCTCCAAAACGTCGTCGCGTATAATAGATACTATTAACGAGATCGTTTTTGGGATAGCGTGGATTAACGTTTTGAAAGGGGTAAACGGATTATATGATCGAAATTGAAAAGCCGGTAATAGAAACAGTTGAGATCAGTGAAGATGGAAAATTCGGTAAGTTTGTCGTCGAACCGCTTGAACGTGGTTACGGGACAACGCTAGGAAATTCCCTGCGTCGAATTCTTTTGTCATCTTTGCCAGGTGCTGCCGTCACAACTTTACAGATCGATGGTGTTCTGCATGAATTCACTGCGATTGATGGTGTGGTTGAAGACGTCACTGCCATCATTTTAAACTTGAAAAAGCTCGCACTTAAATTGTATTCTGAAGAAACAAAAACCATTGAAATCGATATTGAAGGGCCAGCTACTGTTACAGCGGCAGATATTATCTTCGACAGTGATGTTGAAATAATGAACCCTGATTTATATATTTGTACAGTCTCTGAAGGCGGACACTTGCATGCTCGCATGGAAGCGCAAAAAGGCAGAGGTTATGTACGTGCTGAACACAACAAACACGATGATATGCCGATTGGTGTTATGCCGGTTGATTCGATATATACCCCGATCAGCCGTGTGAATTACCATGTCGAAAATACACGTGTTGGAGAAAAAGAACAATATGACAAGTTAACGCTTGACGTCTGGACAGACGGATCGATTTCTCCAGAAGACGGTGTCAGTCTTGCCGCAAAAATCATGACTGAACACTTGAACATTTTTGTTAACCTGACAGAAGAAGCGCGTGAAGCAGAGATAATGGTCGAAAAAGAAGAAACACAAATGGAAAAAATGCTTGAGATGACAATCGAAGAGCTGGATCTGTCTGTGCGCTCTTATAACTGCTTGAAACGTGCCGGAATAAACACTGTTCAGGAATTAACGAATAAAACAGAACCAGAAATGATGAAGGTCCGCAACCTTGGACGTAAATCACTGGAAGAAGTAAAACTAAAACTTGGCGAGCTTGATTTAGGCTTACGCGAAGAAGAATAATTTGTAGTTAAGGGAGGATTTCGACCAATGGCTTATCGTAAATTAGGACGTGTCAGTTCTCAACGTAAAGCGATGCTTCGTGATTTAACATCTGATTTGTTGATCAACGAACGTATTATTACAACTGTGACTCGTGCAAAAGAAGTTTCTTCAATTGCAGACAAAATGATCACATTAGGTAAACGTGGAGATTTACACGCTCGTCGTCAAGCTGCTGCTTTTGTACGTAACGAACTGGCAACTGTATCAGAAACTGAAGACGAAATCGTAGTACAAACGGTATTACAAAAATTATTTAACGACATTGCTCCTCGTTTTGCAGAACGCAATGGAGGATACACTCGTGTCTTGAAAATGGGACCTCGTCGTGGTGACGGTGCTCCAATGGCTGTTTTGGAATTAGTAGAAAAAACAGCAGTTTCAAGCGATGAAGACGCTGAATAATTAGAGTTTAATAAACTATAACCAAAACCACTTTTGGATGTATGATGAGCGTTATGATGATGGAATGTTTTTTTCCAAGTGTCTAGCTCAGTTTCTCCTGGGGATGTCCTCAGGAGAAACACCATATATCGTAAAGTGTTTTTTTATTAGCTTGACCTTTCATTACATAGAACTTCTGCTCGAATGTATTCATAATTTTTCTGACTGTCTGAATCTAAAAGTTTCATAATTGTAAAGGGATACAAGCCGTTTTACTATTGTTATGCTAGGGTGTTTTTGGTAATCTTGTACTGTTGAGTAACTGTCAAGACACCTTGATGATTACGTGAAAATAAGGCTTGAGACTGAATAAAAAAGTTGAGGTAAATCATGACTGAAATCATACGTTTAGATAATATAACTTATAAATATGATGATGAAGATCAGCGTCCTGCTTTACAGGATGTTTCTTTTTCTGTGAACCGGGGCGAATGGGTCGCCATCATCGGTCCCAATGGTTCCGGAAAATCCACGCTGGCAAAAACCATCAATGGCCTGATCGAACCGGACAGCGGAAAGGTCGAAGTCGGCGGGCTGATGCTTAATGAGAAGAATGTCTGGTCCATCCGTGAAATGGTCGGGATGGTATTTCAGAATCCCGATAACCAGTTTGTCGGGTCGACGGTTCAGGATGATGTGGCATTCGGTCTGGAAAATCTTGGCATTCCACGGGATGAGATGATCGAACGTGTCAGAAATGCACTGGATAAAGTCAACATGCTGGAATTTGCCGAACGCGAACCTGCCCGCCTCTCCGGTGGCCAGAAACAGCGTGTAGCTATAGCCGGTATCGTGGCTCTGCGCCCCGCTATCATGATCCTTGATGAAGCAACCAGTATGCTGGACCCTCAGGGACGAGAAGAAGTGCTGCGTACTGTGAAGGAAGTAAAGGAAGAAGAAAACCTGTCCGTGCTGTCGATCACACATGATATCGATGAAGCAGCTGCTGCGACACGTATCTTAGTGATGAGAGATGGACAGATGATCCAGGAAGGCTCTCCTGAAACGATCTTCTCATACGGCGAAGAGCTCGTCGAGATGGGGCTGGATCTGCCTTTCCCTGAGCGTCTGAAGGCATCGCTGAAAAAGCAGGGTCTCGACGTCCCGCATGATTATTTAACAGAAGAAGGGATGGTGGACTGGTTATGGACATCCGTTTCCAAGATGTAGGGTATACTTACCAAAAAGGTACACCATTTGAAAGCAAAGCGATCTACGACATCGACCTGTCCATCACGGACGGGTCATTTACTGCGATCGTCGGACATACCGGCAGCGGCAAGTCGACGGTGCTTCAGCATCTGAATGCCTTGAAGAAACCGACAGAAGGCACCGTGACTATCGGAGACCGTGTCATCACCAGTCTGTCTGATAACAAAGGACTGAAGTCGCTACGCAAAAAAGTAGGGATCGTTTTTCAGTTTCCAGAAGCCCAGCTGTTTGAAGAAACCGTCGGCAAAGACATTGCCTTTGGTCCCAAGAACTTCGGCATGACTGAAGAAGGAGGCCTTGAAAAAGCTCGCGAACTGCTGCCGTTAGTAGGACTGGACGAGACCTTCATGGAGCGTTCGCCTTTCGATCTATCCGGCGGCCAGATGCGACGTGTCGCGATCGCGGGCGTCCTGGCTCTGGAGCCTGAGGTGCTGGTTTTAGATGAACCGACAGCCGGTCTGGATCCGCAGGGACGCAAAGAAGTCATGAATATGTTCCACAGTTTATATAAAAACAAAGGCCTGACGATCGTACTTGTCACGCACCAAATGGATGACGTCGCTGAATATGCCGATCACATGATCGTGCTGGAAAAAGGGACAGTCATGAAAGAAGGCCATCCCAGAGAAATATTCAAAGAAGCCGGCTGGCTGGCAAGCATGCAGCTCGGTGTCCCGTCTACCGTGAAATTCGCGCATGAACTGGAAGAGAAGTTCGAGTGGACATTCGATCCACTGCCTCTGACGACGGATGAACTGGCTGCACAGATCATCGAGAAACTCCCGACTAGAGGGGGGGCATCTGTATGATGGATAAACTGATTTTCGGACGCTACATTCCCGGTGATTCTCTGATCCACAGACTGGATCCGCGAACGAAACTTTTAGGTGCTATCTGGTTCATCATTATCATCTTTTTGGCGAACAACTGGTTATCTTATGTCGTACTGATCGCTTTCGTGCTGACAGCTGTAAAACTTTCTGAAATCAATCCGAAGTTCTTTATCAATGGAGTGAAACCGCTCATCTGGCTGATCCTGTTTACGGTCATCCTCCAGATCCTCTTTACGAGTGGACAGACGATCTGGTTCCGATTCGGACCGGTCGTCATCTCGCAGGAAGGCGTACTGAACGGGGTCTTCATCTTCTTCCGTTTCGTCCTCATCATTTTCATGTCGACGATCCTGACACTGACAACGATGCCGCTGTCGCTGACAGATGCGATAGAATTTCTTTTGCGTCCATTTGCGGCTATTAAAGTACCGGTGCATGAAATCGCGCTGATGCTGTCGATCGCTTTACGTTTCGTTCCGACATTGATGGATGAGACCGAGAAGATCATGAACGCCCAGCGTGCACGGGGGATCGATTTTGGTGAAGGCAACATTTATGAACAGATGAAATCGATCGTTCCACTGCTGATCCCGCTGTTCGTCAGCTCTTTCAACCGGGCTGAAGAACTTGCGACTGCTATGGAAGCCCGAGGCTACAAAGGCGGCGAAGGCCGTACGAAATTCCGTAAACTGTCCTGGGAAGGCCGGGATACAACGGTTATGATTGCTTTTGCTGTACTTTCCGGTGTATTATTTGTATTAAGAACATAATGTGGAAGGATAAAGATGAGAATCTTTATCCTTTTTCCTATATATTGGAAGGGAGATACTCGTCTGCTGACGAGTATCCGCATGATGAAGAGCTTGATTGGGATAAGGTCTTGATTAGGCATACTCGCCTAATCATTCAGCTTGAGAAATGCCAATGAAGGGGATTGGACGTGCTCAGGATATAAACAGTCTGAGCACTGCCAATGAGGCGCGCATTCAGCGTACTTGGGACAGAAAGAGCTTGGGTAATGCTAATGAAGGGCGCATTCAGCGTACTCAGCACAGAATGAGCGTGAGTAATGCCAATGAGGCGCGCATTCAGCGTACTCACCCCAGAATGAGCGCGAGCGATGCCAATGAAGGGTGCATTGGACGTACTCATCACAGAATGAGCGTGAGCGATGCCAATGAAGGGTGCATTGAACGTACTCAGCACAGAATGAGCGTGAGTGATGCCAATGAGGCGCTGATTCGACGTGCTCCAGACAGAATGAGCGTGAGTGATGCCAATGAAGGGCACATTGGACGTACTCAGCACAGAATGAGCGTGAGTAATGCCAATGAAGGGCGCATTCAGCGTACTCACCACAGAATAAGTGTGAGTAATGCCAATGAGGCGCTCTCAAACGAGCTCAGTTAATATTCAGATGAACTAGGATCTAATAAGGTCTGGATTCGGCTTCAGCCGAATCCTACCTATCTGAAAGAACGTACTATACATACGAAAAAGAAATTTCAGTCAACAGAAAAGGAAGATAGCGATGACGGGTTTGAGGTACAAGGCAAAAATCATATACGACGGCACCCACTTTTCCGGCTACCAGATACAGCCGGACGAGCGAACGGTCCAGGGGGATCTGGAAAAAGTACTCACTAAAATAGCCAAAGGAGAAAAAGTCCGGGTACACGGTGCGGGGCGGACAGATGCCGGCGTCCATGCCAGAGGACAGATCATTCACTTTGATTTTCCTTTTGAAATCGATCCAGTGGGACTCATGACAGGCATGAATTCCGGAACGACGTCTGAAATCACCATTCTGGACATGGAACGTGTGGAAGATTCCTTTCATGCACGTTACCTGGCCAAAGGGAAAAAATATACGTATCGCGTCGATAACAACCGGTTTCGCGACCCGTTTTTGAGACACTACAGCCATCATCACCGCTACCCGATGACCATAGAAAAAGTAGAGCAGGCGCTCAACCAGCTGGTCGGGAGACACGACTTCACAAGTTTCGCCTCCACTCATTCAGACAAGAAAGACAAAGTCCGGACCATCTACCAGGCATCAGTCAAAATGGACGAAGACACGAACGAGTGGGTGTTTACTTTCGTAGGGAACGGCTTTTTGTACAATATGATCCGAATCCTGATGGGAACACTGCTGCAGGTCGCTGACGGACGACGTGAGCCGGAAGAGATAAAAGCAATCATTGCTGCCAAAGACAGAGAAGCAGCCGGACCGACATTATCACCTTCAGGCCTGTGTATGGAAACTGTCTACTATGATACAGAGGAAATTCCTGGATACAACAAGGAGGGGTAAGCGATGATCCATAGACAATACAACGTCACGGGCCACATGATCGATGCTTCATTCTCAGAAAAAGAAGTGACTGATATCTTCATCCCACTGCTGGAGAAGCTGGTCAAACTAAAACTGGATAAAAAGGACCGCGTGATCGTTTATCTGGCTGCACCGCCGGGAGCGGGAAAAACGACCTTATCCTTGTTTCTCGAAGACCTTTACAAAGAACAGGATCATCTATTCAGTTTTCAGTCGGTTGCCATGGACGGCTTTCATCATTATAATGCTTATCTGGAAAGCCATACTGTTACGAGAAAAGGCCATGAGGAGCGTTTAAAGGATTTTAAGGGCATACCCGAATCGTTTGACTTAAATACCTTAAAAGAGAAAATAGAGGCGCTCAGACAGCAGGAATCCATTGAGTGGCCGACGTATGACCGGACACGTCATGATGTCGCCGAAGAAACGGTCGAAGTGGATGCGGATATCGTTCTGATCGAAGGGAATTATCTGCTGCTGGATAAAGAAGGATGGCGTAAATTGAAAGAGTATGCTGATTATACGATTTTTATCGATACGACACTGGACAGACTTGAAAAACGTCTGATCGACAGAAAACAGCTGGGGGGTACGAGCCTGGAAAAAGCCGTCGACCATTATAATAAAACAGATAAAGTCAATGCCGAGCTTGTACTGGCTCAGTCCATGGATGCGGATCTTAAACTCTATCTGACTTCTGAAGGCTTCTCCAGATCAGCTGAAAAAGGATCAGAATAAAGCGGCGACCGTTGGTTACGTAAACTGGAAATCTAAAAGACGTATTCAACGGCTAATGATCACTCATTTCGTTGTGTATGTCTTTTCGGTTTGATAAGAGAAACTGGGAAGAGGTTTCGGCTTATGGCATATGCTTTGTAACTGGACGTTTTTTGTATTTAAATAAGAGTAAGAGAAACACCGAATCAGAAGGAGGGCCCTTTTATGGGAGAGAACCTGAATGATAAAATTAAAAAGCGTTATGACCGGGTATCACGTGTCTATGACTCGATGGACAAGATGATGAAAGACAGCTGGCGAAAGGATATGCTGCAGGAAGTTGAAGGAAAGGTTCTGGAAGCAGGGATCGGAACAGGTGCCAATCTGCCGTATTATCCTGCAGGCATTGAACTGACCGGCATCGATTTCAGCCCGAAAATGCTTGAACATGCCAGAAAGAAGCTGGATACACTGACTTTGCCATATACAGTGACACTCAAAGAAATGGATATTCAGCAGCTGGACTTTCCGGATGATGGCTTTGATTATGTCGTCACCACCTGCGTTTTCTGCTCGGTCCCGGACCCTGTGAAAGGCTTGAAAGAGTTGGGCAGAGTCTGCAAACCGGATGGGAAGATTTTGATGCTGGAACATATGCGCAGTGAAAATGAAGCGGTCGGCAAGGCGATGGATCTCTTTAACCCGCTGGCGGTCAATGCGTGGGGAGCAAACATCAACAGGAAAACACTGGAAAATATCAATAAAGCTGGTCTAAAGATCGAACAGAAAGAGAATCTTTTCTCAACCATTGTAAGAAAGATCGTGGTGAAACCAGCAGAGAAGTGAAAGCTGAAAATTCACAAGGAAAGAGTATCCAGTTTCTTCTGGATACTGATGAATCAGCCTTTTTATGAAAACGTACCCCTTATTTTATCGGAGAAGATGTAAGAAAAGGGTTTTAAAGTGATTTTTATATACTAACTGTCATGATGATACAGTCATGTAACATATATTGTTTGTTTTGTTACAGAAACTAAATAAAGTTTTACCCATTTTTATGCTATACTCATTCGAGTGGAGAAAATAAAGGTATGAATAACAGTGTTTCATATCGACACAGACAGAAAAATTAGCATAAAATTAACTTATATGACTTTTATAGAATGGGGAGCTTTCTTTTGAACAAAAAATTTGTTGTATCATTAATGACATCGTTAGTGCTGGCAGGACCTTTGTTACGTTTAACAGTAGTGGATGCATCACAAAACTCAGAAGATGCCATGAGTCAGGAAGAGAAATCTTTTGAAAAGGAAAAAGCAGAACTGGAAGTAATTATTTCAGACACTCAGGCAACCATCGATGACCTTGTTATAGATATCAGCAGTCAGGAAGCAGACCTTGAAAAGGGCAGAACAGAAATCGAACAGGCTCAAGAAGAAATCACTCAGTTGAAAGAGCAAATCAAACAGCGCAGTGAAGAGTTAGTAAATAAATCACGTTCTGACAAGAAAAAAAACGTGAACCTGTTAAATCCGGTGGGACAAATGGGTGATGTGAACAGTTTGGCTCCCTCTGCTCAGAATACTTTACTGGCACAAATAAACGATCAGAAGGCACTGGATAGAGCTGAAGAGCAAGTGAAACGCCAGAAAGAAGACCTTGAGAGCGCCGAAGCAGAACTGGAAGTCAGCCGAGACGACATCGTCAGCCAGCGTACGGATCTGGAAGACCGGATCGTTAAGGTCGCTGAAAAGTATGACATGGCGGATGATGAAAAAGAATCATTCGTCAACGAACAGGCCATCATAGCTGAACGAACCAGCAGTCTTAATGAAGAGCTGAAAAACGAACAGCAGCGTATTCTCGAAGAAGAACGAGAAAAAGAAGAAGCCGAGCGTTTAGCTCAAGAAAAACGCAAAAAAGAAAAAGAAGCAGAAGAAAAAGCGAAAGCGAAAGCTGAGGAAGAGAAGGAAGCAGCAGAAGAGAAAGCTGCAAAAGAGAAAGCGAAAGTAGAAGTAAAGGCGGAGGTCTCAACGTCGTCATCTGAAGGAGCGAAAGAGTCAAAAAGCAGTGGATGGTCACGTCCGGCAAGCGGCAATATGACGTCACCTTTTGGCTATCGTACCCATCCGGTAACGGGTAAACAAGGGTCTTTCCACGCCGGGATCGATATTGCAGGCGGCGGTTCTGTTGTCGCCTCCCGTGCTGGAACAGTAAAAGCAGCTTCTTACTCTGACACCTATGGTTACCGAGTCATCGTTGACCATGGCGATGGCTACTCGACCTTATATGCTCACATGAAAAAAGGATTAAGTGTGTCGGCTGGTCAGAGTGTCTCACAAGGGCAGCAGCTGGGAATCATGGGAACGACCGGACGTTCGACAGGCGTTCACCTGCACTTTGAAATCCGCAAAGGCGGAGAAGCTGTCAACCCGATGAACTATTTAAACTAAAGGGACAACAGGCTGGTCAGTAAACCAATTGAACAGGACTGAAAGAGGAAGAAAACGACCACGTTTTCTTCCTCTTTTTTAATCGCTTTAGAAAATGGAAGTATCTGATTGCCGAATAACTGAAAAGGTGGTTGAGTCCATATTTATTCCTTAGCTTCAAGTCTTATTGTATAGCGGAAAAATAGTGGCTTTTGATTAGGGGTTCCTGTTCAAGAACCATAACAGTCTCTTCTTCAGCATCTGTTTAAAAGTTGTCAGAAATCCATAAAATATCCATAACTAATGGTTATTATTAAACTAGCAAGAAGAGATAACTATAAGGAGATGGATCAAATGAATATGATTAGTGGAATTCTAGCAGGGGCTTTAGCTTTTTCAGGTGGACTGGGTTTCTCAGATATTGTTAAAGAAGATATGACAAACCAAGACATAGTCAGTGTAGAGAACAATGTCAGTTATAACCATATGTCAGATGTGATGGATGCGGAAGATTTTAAAGATATGGAAAGATTAATGGAAGACGAGATTATCAACTTCGGACAAATGAAGCCGCATTTGAATGAAGTGCATCCTGAGTTAACTAATCAGCAGCTTAGGGAGCATTACAAGGATATGCATGGAACAGGCGGATCTTCTCAAAGTAATAATTTCAAAGGTATGGACAGCATGCATTAAAGGTTAAATTATAAAAGAAGCCACAAGCAATACTTAGTGGCTTCTTTATATTTGGTTATAGCAGATAACTAATCACGTGCTACTTTTGCATGTACACCACACATGTCTTGGATTATGATGATAATAAAGTTATTTTGAAATATAAGTTAAATATGTCATACAAATAAAACATAACTTTGGCAGTGTTTATGCTATACTATTTTTTGACAAAGAAAAAAGTAGAAATCACTTAGCCGTAAAGAAAATATAAAAATGTACTATCAACCTAAACAGATATCAAAGGACAAGGAGCTACATATCGTGAAAAAAAAATACATTTTAACATTTATAGCATCAGTAATTCTCGCAGGACCTTTAATGCAGCCGATAGAGGTTGAAGCCTCTCAAAAATTAGAAGAACTGGAAATTCAGCAGCAGGAACTGGAAAGTGAATCACAAAAAATAGGTACTGAGGTCCAGAGCCGTGAAGAAAAAATGGCATCACTTGAAAAAGAAAAAGCTCAACTGGAAAAAGAAGTGACCGCCCTTCAAGCAGATATCGATACTCTAGTTCTGGAAATCAATGAACAGGAAAATGAAATCCAGCGCATCAAAGAAGAAATCGAACGTCTGCAGAAAGAAATCGTTCAACTGCAACAGCAGATCGATAACCGTAATGAACAACTGGAATCACAAGCACGTTCTGTACAGACAAACGCCAGCGCTTCAGACATCGTTGACTTGTTGATGTCAGCGGAAAGCTTATCTGATTTAGTTGGACGCATCAACGTCGTCAATAAACTGGTTACTGCAAATCAGGATATTATGGGAGAACAGATCGCTGACCAGAATGCTTTAGAAGAAAACGAAAAACAAGTTAAAGCTGAACAGGAAGAGATGGAAAAAGTTAAAGCTCAACTGGAAGTCAGCCGAAATAATTTAGTCAACCAGCGTGTTGAGTTAGATGATAAAATCGTTCAGATCGCAGAAAAATATGAGATGAATGCTGAAGAAAGAGAATCATTCATCAATGAACAGGCGATCCTTGCAGAACGTACCAGCACATTAAATGAAGAAATGAAAGCTGAGAAACAGCGCATCATTGAAGAAGAACGTGCTAGACAAGAAGCGATCCGTATCGCTCAGGAAAAAGCACAGAGAGAAGCAGAAGCAAAGGCTAAAGCAGAAGCGGCAGCAAGAGCTAAGGCAGAGGCAAAAACAGCTGCCGCCGCCAAAGCCAACGATAAACCACAAGCTGCAACGTCTTCAAATAATGCAAGTTCGACTGAGGCTTCATCGAATGTCGCTCCAACAAGTAATGGATGGACAAGACCCGCTAGAGGGAGAATATCGTCACCCTATGGCTGGCGAACTCATCCGATTTTTGGCGATCGCACATTCCATACAGGTGTTGATATCGCAGGAAGTGGCCCGATCATAGCTGCCCGTGCCGGTACTGTAACTACAGCCGGGTATAATGGCGCTCTAGGCTATTACGTCAAGGTAGACCACGGTGATGGCTATACATCAGTGTATTCGCATATGCAGCCTAATCTAAGTGTTGCGCGTGGTCAACGAGTGTCACAAGGTCAACAGCTCGGCATAATGGGGACGACTGGAGATTCAACGGGCGTGCACCTGGACTTCAAAGTCTATAAAAATGGAGAAACCGTTGATCCGATGAACTATATCAATTAGTAATTTCAAAATTTAGTACGTGTCAGTGTAAAATTATGACGTCAGTGGATGAACAGTCGCTGACGTCTTTTTTTGAACAATTAACCAGTGAATAAACAAAAAAATAATATAAACTGCAATCTCCATTTTTTCTCCATAATTCTTTTTTATACTAAAGGTATAGAATAAGAAGAGGTGGAGAAAATGAAAAAAGGAAAAAAATATATCGCAAGTTTACTGGTTATTGGAGGAGTATCTAGTGTTAGTCTATATAACAGTGAACTGAGCAATGTTGCAGCCCACGGGAATCAGGAACAGTCGCCAGATCCATATTGGGACGATCGTGATGAGACAATATGGGATTATATGGAAGGCATGCATGGAAATTCTTTCCGAAACAGAGAGAACAGCATTCCAGATGAGAATGGCAGTGAAAACAACACTAATAAAAGTTACGATACAGAAACCGATAGCTGGAATAACTGGCACAATAGAATGTGGGGATTTAGCGATGAAAATCTAGATAGTAGCGAGGAGAATCGGTCGGAGAATCCCGAGTCATTTTTTGGTGATATGAGAAATTACATGAGAGGTTTTAGTGACTTTTCCTTTAATGGTATGTTCGATTGGATGGAAGAGATGCATAATTCATTTAACTTCAATAGAGGAATCATGGACTGGGATGAGCGGGAGTTAAATAACAATGAAGACAGAGAATTTATGAAGAGATTTAATTTCCTTAATTCCAATTAGTATAGAAAAAGTTAAGTGCGAATACAACAAGGATCGATGACTCATCCTGTTGTATTTGTTTCTTTTAAATAGAATAGGAGAAGGTTTATATGATAGAATTGTTCAGTATCGGATATTTTAGTATTTCTTTATTGGGCGTGACCAGTGCCCTGGGTATGATTATTGGATTATTGCTTATTCAAAAAGAAGGTGAACGTAAACGGCTGGATAAAGACAAGCTGATGGATTTAGGCCTGTATACCGTTGTATTTGGGATATTAGGTGCGAGATTGGGATACATAGTATTTTTTGATCCAGTTTATTACATGGAAAATCCGATGGCTGTGTTCAGGATCACTCAAGGTGGCTTATCTATTCAAGGAGCCATTCTGGTTGCCGGATCGTTTGCATTCTGGTTTATGAAAAAGAAGAAAATGGCTGTCTGGAAAACAGCAGATGCAATCGTTCCAGGGGTTATATTAGGTCAGGCGATAGGCCGTGTCGGCTGTGACGTTTTCGGTGTGCCGATGAGCAGAAACTGGCCATGGGGAGTCATGGTAGGTGGCGAACTGCTGCACCCGGCCCAGCTCTATGAAGTAGCGTTAAACTTTATATTGTTTCTGATCATATGGAGAAGAAGACAAACAGCCAAATTTGATGGCGAATTATTCTTCATATATGTCATCGGTTTTGCTTTCAACAGGTTTATTGTAGAGTTCTTCAGATCAAATCCGCTGGTCATCGGGTCATTGAGTATTGCTCATGTTCTGAGTATACTGATCATTGTTTTAGGCTTGCTGTCATTAATGTTCATGCGAAACAAGCATAATGATCAAATTGAATATACCAGCGAAGCGGGTACATTGAAAAATGCAATGGTCTATGGAATTATAGCGTTAGGCTTTATTGTATCAGTAGTATTCTATTACGGAATCCACTTTATATACAGTCGATAACAAAGGAGAAGAATGCATGGAAATAATACTATTTATCATTGTTATGATTATTGGTCACTTGCTTATGATGTATTTGATGCCTGGTATGCACGGGGGCCATTCTCACAAAAAAGTTAGTGATGCTGATAATAACTTATTAGAAAAAGAAATACTAGAAGAAAAAAATAGAAAGTTAAAAGAAGAATTACATGAGCTGAAATCTAGAGTTGGACATAAGGAAAGGTGAGGAAAATCATGTTGAGGCAAAGAGTTATAAAATCATTAGGATATACCGTGATTTCGCTGTTCATTATGTCCGTATCAATAGCTTTTACAATTAATTTTACTCCTTTATATATGTTTGATATTGATTATTTGAACATCACAGATTATGTAAACATATCTAAGGAACAAATTATATTAAATTATCGAATACTATTGGATTACTTGAATATACCTTGGATAACAGATTTGGCAATGCCTGATTTTCCAAGTTCCGAAAGGGGACTGTTTCATTTCTATGAAGTGAAAAGATTATTCATGTTTAATTACCTTATTCTTGCTGCTGCGGGATCAGGGACGTATTTTTTTATGAGGTATATAAAAAGCAGAAATTTATACAAAAGTTTGCTTATATATTTTAAAAATGGGATTTTTCTATCTTTAACAGTTATAGTGGGTATTCTGATTAGCTTTGATAGCTTATTTCTATTATTTCATCAGTCATTTTTCAACAATGATGCGTGGTTATTCAATCCTACTACAGATCCCATAATTCTGGTTTTACCGGCTGAGTTCTTTATGCATAGTTTTTTGTTAGCTTTTGGATTGGTTGAAATCTTACTGATAACTGGCTACGTTTTGACAAAGAGAAAAACAAGAGACATAAGTCTATTGTCGAAAAAGAAAGAGGTAGGAAAACAGGTAGGCTTGGAGAAGGAGATTTCTACTAAAATAAATTGAGTAGGAGATAATTGTAAATAACATAATGTTCAAGATAAGATTATAATAACAATAAAATAATGGAGGAATTAAAATGTCTACAAAAATCGCAGTCAATGGATTTGGACGCGTTGGGAGAACAGTACTGAGAAGATTGTTAGATACAGATTCAGATTTGGAAGTTGTGGCTGTTAATGATTTAAGTGATATTGAAAACTTAGATTAACTGATGGAATTTGACACAACATACGGACGTTTAAAGCATGATGTCCAGGTTCGGGAGAATACTTTGGTTATAAAATGGGCATGAAATCAACTACTATCAGGAATCAGAAGAAGGGAATTTACTGTAGGAAGTTTTAGGGGTCGACATAGTAATAGAAGCGACGGGAGTGAATGCAACGGCTGAAAATTCGCAGGAACACATCAAAGCTGGTGCGAAAAAAGTTATACTTACGACTCCGGCTGATAAGGAAACGAAAATCATTGTCTTAGGAGTCATTGAGGATGTCATTACACAAGACGACAAACTCCTTTCTTTCGGTTCGTGTTCATCAAATGATTTGGCGACTGTTACAAAAGTTCTGAATGATAAACTTGGAATCGAAACTGTTTATATGACGATGGTTAAGGCATACACGCCTTCGCAGTCATTACACGATAGCCCCGGCTCTAAGGATATGCGCCGGGGTAGAGTAGGAGCCATAAATGCTATTCCTACTTCTACCGGGCGCCCAAGGCGGTCGGGAAGGTCATTCCTTCTATAGAAAACAGTATCGATGGATCAGCAACTCGAGTGCCATTTCCTGATGCTGCAATAGTGGAGTTTTATACTACTCTTAAAAAGAAAGTGATGATTGAAGAAGTGAATAAAGCAATGAACGAAGCCGCCAATTCTTCATTCGAATATTCTGAAAACCGATTGTATCTTCGGACGTTATTGGTACTTCTGCAGGATGAATATTTGACGCCACGTTAACGGATATTATAAAAAATAAAGATACTCAACTTATTAAAACAGTTTCATGGTATGACAGTGAATATGGCTTTGTTTCCAATCTTGTTCGTTTGATAGAATATGTAGCTGAATTATAGAGAAGCAGACGAAAAAAGAGTTGATGAAAAATATCGGCTCTTTTTAAATCTATTATCATAAAATCCAAAGAGATTTCGGTATTACGGTAAAAAATTAAACTACTGGTGGTTCTATTGCAGGAATATTCAATGTATAATAAGTTTACAAAAGGAGTTCGATATGATTATTATTTTAGTTGGCGCCCCGGGATCGGGTAAAGGGACAGTGGCAGAACGCATTCAAAACAAGTATGAATTTCCCATTGTATCCTCGGGGGAAATATTGCGTAACGAAATGAAACAGGAGACGGCAATTGGAAAACAAGTCTTAAGTTATGTATCTTCAGGGAAATTAGTGCCGGATAGAATAATCACCGCACTTATTAAACAAAAAATAAGCAAACATCAGCATAAATGCTCGGTTGTCTTAGATGGTTATCCTCGCAATTTAAACCAGTCATTAGCTTTGGAGGATATGACCCAGACAAAACAGAGAGTATTCTATCTGGATGTTCCAAAGGATATCTTAAAAGAGCGGCTTATAAATCGTGGAAGAACAGACGACACCGAAAAGGTAATCGAACAGCGTTTTGAAGTTTTCTTAAACGAGACCCGACCGATTTTAGATTACTACAAAAGAAGAGACACATTAGTTAGAATAAGTGGAACATCGTCAGATGAAATCTTTCGAAAAATCGATGCACTTTTATCGAAGTAGAGCAGTGCAGTATAATGTATTGCGGATACATTTCTTTCTGATGAATAGTGGATAAAGGAGACCAGGTGAATGAACATATTAGTTGTTGATGACGAGCAGTCGATTCTGGAAATCGTCCAGGCTTATTTAAATGCTGACGGCCATGATGTTTATATAGCATCTACTGGTGAAAAAGCATTTGAAACATTTTATAATCACAGCATTGACTTTATCATCTTAGATATTATGCTGCCGGATTATACTGGCTGGGAGATTTGCGAGAAAATTAGAGAATCGTCGGATGTACCTATTATCTTGCTGACCGCTAAATCGAATGAATCAGACGTTATCAAGGGACTGAAACTTGGGGCAGATGATTACGTCACGAAGCCTTTTAGTCCTAAAGAACTGCTTGCCAGAATCGTAACAGTAATGAGAAGGATGAAAACAGTCAATAATGAGGATAAACTGACTTTTAATAAAGGTGATCTGGTCATCTTCCCTAATACAATGGAAGTAGTTGCGCATGGAGACAATGTGTTATTAACTCACACAGAATTTGAACTTCTGGAGATCATGGCAAGAGAACCGCGTCACGTCTTTTCTCGTGATCAATTGCTTGAAAAGGTAAAAGGACTGGAAGCCACGGCAATGGACAGAGTGATCGACTCCCATATAAAAAATTTGAGAGCAAAAATCGAGAGAGACCCTAAAATACCGATGTATATTGAAACTGTACACGGCAGCGGTTACCGTTTTGGAGTGAATTATGAAGAGAACCTTATTTAGTCATTTATTCATTTATATTCTAAGTGGAAGTATACTCATGATTTCTTTATTCAGTTTTTTGACCTTTCAACTTACTGAAAACAGATTTGAGGATTACTTGAGTGACCGTTTTATAAATGAAAGAGAAACAGTCATCGAAACCATCGAAACAGCATATGACGGTGAAAGTCAGTGGGACCGGGAAATACTTTCTGGCGCTATTCAGAATGCCATGAATTCGCATATGTTTGTGCGGATCGTGGATGCAGACGGTAATGAAATAATCAGTCAGTCCTCACCGATGGGACAGCATATGCGGGGCATGCAAATGATTGAAGTGCTGCCTGGGGAAGACTGGTTTGAAGAAGAAGTAGACTTGTTTTCAGGTGAGAATAATATCGGGACAGCATTTATCACTTACCCGGGTTTTCAGGACTATACTTCTGAAGAAGAAGAGTTCATTGAAGATCTGATCCTTTTGATTGCATTGATGGGTCTGCTAACTGTTGTTATTGCCGGGGTTATGGCCTACCTCATATCCAGACGTTTGAGCAGGCCAATTGCAGCGACCAGCGAACGGACACAGCAAATCGCTCAAGGACGGGATATTGGAGAAGCTGAAACCAAAGATGAAAAAATCAGCGAGCTCTTCCAGCTGCAGCAGAGCGTCAATGTTCTAGCCGCTCGGTTAGCCGAGCAGAAAAGAATTCGGAATCAGATGGTTTCGGATCTGGCTCATGAGGTGAGGACGCCTTTGACTACGCTGCAGGGGAATGTTGAGGCCATGCTGGACGGTGTCTGGGAGGTCACGCCTGAACGGCTAAATAGCCTGAATCGTCAGGTCATACGTCTCGCTCATTTAGTCCAGCTGATTGATCAGCTGGACGATACAGAAAACACAAATAAGCAATTGAATCTCGAAACGTTTGATATCAAAGAACTGCTATCTAATATCTCCATCTCATTTGAACCGCAGGTTAATGAAAAGCAGGTGACTCTAAATCTAAAAGCACAGTCGGAAATGATTGAAGCGGATAGAAATAAGCTGGAACAGGTGATAACAAATCTATTAGCCAATGCAGTTAAATTCACACCCGAAGATGGGGAAATCAGTTTAATATCCAAACGCATCAAGAATGAAATTATAATAATGATTCAGGATAACGGGAAGGGGATACCAGAAGATAAGTTAGACTACATTTTTGAGCGCTTTTATCAAGTAGAACCTTCACGGAACAGTAAACTGCAGGGTCAAGGAATCGGTCTGGCAGTTGTAAAAAGCATTATAGATGCACATCAAGGGGATATTAGAGTTGAGAGTGATGAAGGAAGAGGAACTACCTTTACGGTCGTCCTTCCCGAAAGTCAGAAAATATAAAAAGATTGAACTGATATAGAAAAAGGAAGTAGTTTAAAAAACAAACAGTTCTAGGACAAAGTATACTGTTTATACTGATGGGATGTACAGGTAATACGAATCTAACGGGTTCAAAAGTTAAGATAGATATATTAGAAAAAGACGGTAATGAAGTTATTCTGGATGTGGAACAGGACAAGGCATGCCGGAAACGGTTGTAGTAATAGAAGAAGTTTATACTATTACGGTTGACGCCGTCGACTGTACATCAAATACTGATGTTGGAAGAGTAACTAATCTTTTGCTGGTCATAGAAGTCGAACTAAAAACACCTAAGGATCGAGATCTAACGATCATCGTACAATAGTTGTTGGAATAAAAAGAACTCAATGAGTACTGATTTCCGGCGTATTAATTTATGTATCTATCTAACTTGTAAAGTAACTATTTAAAGTTGCCAGGATAATAAATTTCTATCTTACCTCTTAAGTATGCAATACCGCATTTTATTGCAAACAGTTCGATAATCAACTAGTAGTTGAGAAGGAGCTATTGTGAAGGTATCTGTTTACTCAAGGCACGTAATGTTCGAGTGTGCTGATAAAACCACTGTAGGGATCTTCAACTAATTTTTTCATCGTAGCTATCTTTGAATAATCCATAGATTTATACTACCTTCTTTATCATCGATTTTTCAAACGATATCCAGGACGCTACCCTCAACGACAAGGATAATTGAACCTGACAGTTCATACTTTCTGTAATATTTAAAACGATCCGGAGGGCGACGTGATGTAAACGTTGCCCTCCGGATCGGTTTTCATTTTTTTTAAAGATGAGAAGTCTTTATTACAAAGTAAGCGATGAATAGCTGAGTACCTACAAATAAAAATCGGACACCTCTATAATGAGAAATGTCCGAAGAGTATAATATACTGAATGTCTAGCGACATTCCATCTGCACCTTTGGATTCCATGGCAAATAAGCCTCCAAGGGTGTATTTTGTCGATTTGGAAGATAAGTTAAGAGGTAGTCCAGATATTTTCGTGGATGTAATCCGTTGGATTTGGCCGTCTCGACGAGACTCAAAATAGTCGCAACGGCATGAGCACCCTCAAAAGATTTTGAAAACAGCCAGTTCTTTCTGCTCATAGCGAGTGACTTGATGCCACGTTCGGCTAGATTGTTGGATAGCACGAGAAGGCCGTCCTTCAGAACGTTCATCATCCGCTCTTTCTGATTCAGCGCATAGTTGATCGCTGTGCCAAGTTTGCCATGCGCAGTCAGGGATTCACACCAGTCAAAAAAGGCCTCAAGCTTCGGCTTCACTAGTTCTAAGCGCTGATCACACCGTTCGCTAACAGATAAATCCTTGAGGGACTTATCCAAAGCAAATAACTCGTTACACAGCGTGACTCCCTTATGAGCGACACTCTTACTGGAATAGTTCTTTGGACGGGCGTCATAGAACTTCCGTCTGATATGCGCCAGACAGGCAATCATCGTCATCCCTGGAAGATTGTTGTACCCGGAGAACCCATCACTATGTAGATAGCCAGTGTACTCCTCTAAGAAATCTCTAGGGACAGAGCCACTGCGTGATGGACCAAGCTTGTAGATATGTATGGCACGTTCGCTGTATTTGCCGGTACTGAATAACCACATATAGGACTTTTGTCGGTCTTTGTCATTCAGTACTTTGAATGTCGTTTCGTCAGCGTGTAGAACCTTCTGGTTCAACAGTTCTTGTCGCATTACAGCCACCAGCGCTTCGAAATAATACTGGGACGTTTTAATGTGCCAGTTCGCAATGGTATGCCGAGGGATCGGATAGCCAAGCAGATTCCAATAAGCCTCTTGGCGATAGCCCGGGACTTTTTGCTCGAATTTTTGATACATGGTTTCCGCTATCGATGACGCAGAAGCGACTGTATTATTTAAAGGAAGTCTGGGGATTTCAGATTTCGCAAACGGTGTGCGCGTTCCGCTTTTCTCACAGTTCGCGCAGGCATATGTTTTCTGGAAATGTCTGTGGTTTTCAACTCTCGCTGGGATAAATTTAACTTCCTGACGAATAAGTTGCGTGCTGATTTCTTTCATTGCTTCCTTGCATGTTGGACACGTACAAGATTCAAGTTCATGAATGTGGTCAACAGTAGGAAGAGATGACAACTGCTGGTCTTTTAATCCTTTACGTTTCTTGCGGCGACGTTCTGTTGTAATAATGACTTCATCTTCGTCGCTTTGGTCACCAGTCTGCTCTGGTTCGCTAAAAAGGCGATCGTTGAAGAGGTTGCCCTGGTTAGGATCATCCTTCAATGTTTCCTTCTTTGAGCCGTACAATTTCTGAGTTAAAAATTCGATTTGTTCTTTCTGTAAGGAAAGCTCATCATCTTTCTGAGCGAGTAGGGTCTTCAGTTGTTTGTTTTCTTCTAACAGCTGGTCCAACTTTTCTATAATCACTTCAAACTGTTTTTCACTCTTGATAGACATGTCTGCTACTCCTCACATAAATAATACTTAAATTTTACACTAATCAGGAAAAGAAAACGAGAGAGTCATTGATTTTTTATCAATTTCTCTCTCATTTCTTAAGCTATACTCCCTTTAACCGCAGGTTTTATAGAAACTTTTTGATTAACAGATAATCCTTCAAGCAACCAACGCAGCTGTTGCGCACTTAACTTTTGAATCTCGTTCTGGTTACGCGGCCAATTCAATTTCCCATTCTCTAAACGCTTGTATAAGAGAAGGAAGCCGTCGCCTTCCCAATAAAGTGCTTTGAACCGATCCTTCTTTCCACCACAGAAGAGAAAAAGGGCCTCTTGATACACATCCATATCATATTCTTCTGTAATCGTCGCAGCTAATCCGTCAATTTGACGGCGCATATCCGTCTTTCCACAAACAATAAAAATATTCTCTACTTGAGTAAAGTCAACGAGTTTCATTGAATGGCATCTCCGCGAGGAGAACTCTCAATGTCGAGGGTTTGATCCCCTCGTAAATAAGTAGTTCTGTCTGACTATTTTTTAAATGTGCCACCAACTTCTGTGAAAGGACCTTCGAAATGTGTTGGCGATCAGTTTGATCGTCATGCAGGGTTACCGGTATGATAGACTGTTCATTCTTTTCCAAAATAAAACCTCCTGTGTACTTAAGATATCTCAAGTTTAACAGGAGGCCGCGAGGACTCACAGGTACCTAGCTATTCATCGCTTACAATACAAATATCTCAATTTCCTGTTAATTCATCTAAAGGTTGCAGTTCTTCCTCGTCTCCGTCTTCCAGCTCTTCGATATACTGATTCATTATCTTGATTTCTTCTTCCTGTGCTTTGATGATCTCGTCGGCTAGTTTTCTAACTTCCGGATCGGTGATTTCTGCCCGTTCACTTGTAAGGATGGCGATGGAGTGGTGCGGGATCATCGCTTTCATCCATGAAACCTGGTCCACGAGTGCCTGACTTCTTACGAGATATAAACTGGCGCCAAAAACGATCGCAACACCGGCCAGGATCATTGCATTCACCTTTTTATTGTCGTACATGTGCCACATGAAAAGCAGCATGATGATCGCCATGACCGAGCCCATGATCAGCGTCATATAAAGACGTGTCTCGCTATACTTGAAATGTTCGATCTCAAAGACGTTCAAGTACATGATAAAGTACATGATGACTGTGGATGTCAGGATCATTGCGCCGAATCTTAGATATTTTTTCATTTTACTGATTTCCTCCCTGGGTATTTTCTTGAAGTGTCTCTTTTAGTACGGCTTCTGTCTGCTCATCAAAAGCGACGAAAATGACTCTTTCAATCGACGGCTCGTCACTTGTTTCTTCGATGACGGTCTGCACCGCGATCTCACTGGCCTCTTTTAGCGGATAGCCGTAGATCCCGGTACTGATAGCCGGAAAAGCGATGGAACTTATGCCTTTTTCCTTAGCGATTTCGATGCTGTTCCGGTAGCAATTTTCCAATTCTTCTGCTTCGCCGTGTTTACCATCCCGATAAACCGGGCCCACCGCATGGATGACGTAATCAGCTGGCAGATCGAAGCCTTCGGTCAGTTTGGCTTCACCGGTCTCTGCACCACCCAGCTTTCTGCATGCCTCTTTCAACTCCGGTCCGGCCGCGCGGTGGATGGCTCCGTCAACACCTCCACCACCCAATAATGATTTATTGGCGGCGTTGACGATCGCGTCGACTTCCAACTCTGTAATGTCGCCTCTATGCACGTTCCACTTCATAGACGTCCTCCTTTAGATAAATATGATAACTCGGTCTGCTCCATGATCGTCAGCTGGTCTCCCATTCAAATTTTGGGTCCGGTTAATGCCCGCTGAAAACGATCACGCCTGTTTCTTTGTGACCCTCTTATCAATATGGTATACCTCAGGTTAATTTTAGGCAAATAAAATGCTTAGTCCACATAGCTACGTGTAGAAAGCCGGGAATCGGCATTCACACTATACTATAGGACTAAGCTATATTAACTGTTATTCGTTTTCTGTGATGTTGTCTGTGGTGTCGATTTTCTTGCCAAAGATATAAATGACAGCAACGACGGCTATCAAGGCTGCAGAAGCCCGAAAAGTCCGGCCAAAGCAGAGGGTGAGCTCAGTTGATTGGATTCTTTTTTCATTGTAACTCTCCGTTCTATTTATTTTATTAAAAATACAAAAGTCAAATTTCATTTCCACTTTTAATGATGTATACAGTTTATCGCAAAGGCAAGACGCGCATTCGGGTTTGCATAGAAGTTCGAAAAAAACCACGATATCTCAGCCACTTTTACAGTTCGATATGGCTGTATGTTAAGGTATCACTTTCCCACATGGTCAAGTTTTTTAAAATAGGAATAGAGTGCAAACAACGTGTATATCTAAACTCTAGTTACAGTAGAGTTATTAAGGACCAATGTCCTAAAAAAAAGCTGGATTTTATAATGAAGTTAGTCACCTGAGCTAACATACAAAAAACGCCATGTGAATTTCATGTTATATTGAAGTTACCACTAACTCTCAATAGACAGGATGAATTCACATGACGCACTCTAACGATAACACATTAGCACGTAAAGGAAAACACTTATCATACGCAGAGAGGGTTCAAATAGCTGTGTTGAAGCAGGAAGACTACTCCAATCGTCGCATTGCTGATATCATCGGGCGAGTCCCTCAGACCATCAATAACGAGATTCATCGTGGGGAAATCAACCAGCTCAAACGTCAAAAGCAAAATGGTAAGATTTATGATTACTACCACAAAGTCTATGATGCCGATGCTGCTCAAGCCAACTATGATAAACAGCGATTGAACTGTGGCCGGCGGCCAAAATGGGCCGATACAGATGCGTTCATTGAATGGGCTGATGAGAAAATGCTGGATGATAAATGGTCCCCTGATACGGTGGTCGGTTTTGCTAAAAGACATGAATTGTTCGATGCTTCAATTATCCCTTGTACAACCACGCTTTATGGTTGGATAGATAGAGGGATTATGCGAACGAAAAGCATTGATTTGCTGGAAAAGTTATCTCGGAAACCAAAGGTTTCTGCTCAAAAGAAACGGCCAAACAAACGCGTTCTCGGCCCATCGATTGATCGTCGACCAAAAGAAATTGATACCCGTGAATCGTTTGGCCACTGGGAAATTGATACAGTAGTAGGTAATAAAGAAGAGACCGATGCTGTACTGCTCACTTTGGCTGAACGACAGACCCGATTTGAAATCATCTTAAAAGTAAATGGAAAAGATCAGGAATCGGTTAATCAGGCGATTCGTGACCTTCAAAAACGATCAGGTCATACATTCTCTACACTATTTAAAACGATAACTTCTGATAATGGTTCAGAGTTTGCGGGACTTTAAGAGGCCTTAAAGGATACTTTAGACATCTATTTTAGTCATCCCTATGCATCGTTTGAACGGGGAACAAGTGAGAACCAGCATAAATTCATTCGTCGTTTTATTCCCAAAGGGAAGCCGATTGGTCGAGTCTCAGAAGCACGATGCTTGCGTATACAACAATGGATGAATGATTATCCTAGAAAAATATTGGATTACAGAACGCCACATGAAAGCTTCGTCAATGCACTACGATTAGAGCGTCAGGCTGCTTAACCCGTGAGGGCTTGACAACGAGCCTCCTTCGGCATGACTTGAAAGCTGTGAAGCTGGCCTAGGCCAGCTTGTCAAAAAAACTATCATGCCTCAGCTCATTATCAAGCCCTCACTATATGAGTTGATAGTCGTAAAAAATCACATGAAATATATTTTTAACAAGTGGCTAACTTAAACTTGAAATTTACAAAAAATATATAATATATTCGTGAATCCATAAAATCTCCATAAATTGTCAGTAAAGTTAAGGAAGCGGAAATAGAAAAAGGAGGAGACTGCTTGGGACTCATATTATTTGTTATAGTTGGTTATTTCATTTATAAATACTTGGAAGATAAACAGAATGGAACAAGTATTTTTAGAGAGCAGAATAGTGCGTTGGATATTTTAAATGAACGATATGCCAAAGGTGAAATAGATGAGGAAACATATAGAATAAAAAAAGAAACATTAAATGAATAAGGAGTGATTCAATGCACGGCTATTGGTATAACGGTTTTGATAACATGATGAATTTTGGTTATGAGAATAGTTGGTGGTTTATGATATATGGTGGATTGAAATTGTTAGTTATTATTGGGGCAGTCATCTTTATCGCAAAAATGCTGATGAATCGTTCGAATAATGACCATGCATCAAACTCAAATCGTGCCATTAATATATTAAAAGAGAGATACGCTAGAGGAGAAATATCAGAGGAAGAGTATAGAGATAAACTAAACAAGTTGAGAGAGTAATCAAAAATATAACGAGGAGAAGAAACCAATGCATATCGTATATGAAAAAAAAGACAAACAAGAAACTTGGCGAGGCTATTGATTCGTTAACTGAACAATTAAAAGAAAATGGGTTTGGTGTATTGTGGCAACTTAACTTTAAAGACAAACTTAAGGAAAAAGGATTAGACTTTGAAGAGGATTTTGTTGTAATGGAAGTATGTAATCCTAAAAAAGCAAAAGAAGTTATGGGAAAAAATATCCATATCGGCTGTGTTCTACCGTGTAAAATGGTTGTTAGAGAAAAAAATAATCAGACATATATTGGTATGACACGTCCGGAAGCCTTAATCGATTTATTCGATGATTTCAATTTGAATGAAATTGCCAAAGAAGTTGAGGGGACACTTAGACAATCAATAGAATCGACTGTTTAAAAAAAGTAATTACAGCTGTCTTAAATTGTATTTAGGATGGCTTTTTAGTTGAGTACTAGATGAATAAATATAGTCTGAGAACGATAAGGATGATCAAATGAATAAAAACAGAAAATGGTATACAATTATAATCATTTCTATGCTCTTGCTTATAGTTTATATTGGTTACTTTTTCATAAATTCAGGAAGGGGGCTTGAAAGGGTGGATAATCCCAACAGATAAGCAGTTGATTCGGGAATAATGAATAATACAAAAGATGAAAAAAATAAGTTGCCTATTCCGCCCCTACTAGAGGATAAAAACCCTGAAGAAGGAAAAGCAGAATTTGATTTGAATGTACAATATGGAAAAAAGGAATTCATTGAAGGACAGGAAACTGAAACGTTAGGTTACAATGGTGATTATTTAGGCCCTATTATAAGAGTGGATAAAGGTGACGACGTAAAAATCAATGTAGCGAATACACTGGATGAGCCGACAACGGTTCACTGGCATGGATTAGAAGTCCCTGGAGAGATGGATGGTGGCCCCCATCAAGTCGTAGACCCGAAGTCAAGCTGGCAGCCTTACTTTACAATTGATCAACCGGCTGCAACGCTTTGGTATCATCCACATCTGCTGCATAAAACAGGTGAACAAGTGTACAAAGGATTAGCTGGCCTTTTCTATATAGAAGATGAAAAATCTAAAGAATTGAACATACCTAAAGAACATGGCGTCAATGATATTCCTCTTGTCGTACAGGATAAACGGTTTACACAGGATGGACAGATTCCCTATGAGTTAGGTATGAGAGATGTGATGGATGGATTTAAGGGAGACACTGTACTGGTCAATGGAGCAATCGCACCTGAACTGGATGTGAAAAGTGAAGTTGTTCGACTCAGACTTTTAAATGGTTCGAATGCACGTGCTTACGACTTTAATTTCAGCGATAATCTTGCGTTTTATCAGATTGCTTCTGACGGAGGCTTTTTAGAAAACAGTATAGAAATGCATGAGGTATCCCTGGCGCCAGCTGAAAGAGCCGAGATACTCGTAGATTTTTCAGATTACAACACAGGTGATAAAGTCGTTTTGAGAGATGGCAGCTATGAAGTGATGACGATAACTATTACAGAAGAATCTGACAGCTCCAGCAGTATACCTGAAGAACTGGTCGACATCGTTCAATATGACAGAGATGACGTCGTGACGACCCGTGACTTTGTCATGAGTGGTATGGGACCCATGGTGGCTATAAACGGTAAGCAAATGGATATGGATAGAATAGATGAATACCTGAATTTAAATGAACTGGAAGAGTGGGTCGTTACTAATGAGTCTGCTGGAATGGGAATGATGAGCGGCGAGACGCCACATCCTCTTCACGTCCATGGCGTACAGTTTCAAGTGATTGAAAGAAATGGAGGAGAACCGCCTTTAAATGAACAAGGATGGAAAGATACGGTGATGGTAGAAAGTGGAGAAGAAGTAAGGCTTTTAGTTAAGTTCAAGCAGAAAGGTTTGTTCATGTATCATTGTCACATATTGGAACATGAAGACGCGGGTATGATGGGTCAATTTTTAGTTGAATAAATAGATAAGAGAGTAATGGAGATTGCAAAATGTACGATGGAGTTTGTTCTGGAATAATAGGCAGTGGATTTTTATGGCCGATACCAGTGGTGCTTGTGTTTTTGATTGGTTTGTCCATGATCATGATAGCCAAAAATAATAGACAGAAAAAACGACCGATAGAGAGTTCTTCGCTGGAAATTTTAAATGAAAGATATGCCAGGGGAGAAATCGATGATCAAGAATATAGTCGGCGTAAAAAGAATTTGGACCTGTAAACTAGATAAAATAGTTACTTCTAAATATTTTAAATGATATTAAAGTTAGCTGTAAAATATGTCCATGCAACCGCTTTAAGGAGGTGAAAGATTGGCTGGTGATAACAACAAAATAAAAAATAGATACAATCGCGTATCAAAAATATATGACCTCATGGAAAAACCGATGGAATCTATGCTGATGGATGATTGGAGAAAAGAATTATTCGAAAAAATAGAAGGGAAAAAAATATTGGAAGTCGGTGTGGGCACAGGTAAAAATTTAGAGTTTTATTCGACAGATAAAGAAGTCACCGGAATAGACTTCAGCGAAAAGATGTTAGAAAAGGCTAAAAATAAGAGTAAAGATAAGGATCATGTCACGTTAATGGAAATGGATGCAGAAAACATGACTTTCGAAGATAATACATTCGATACAGTGGTCACCTCCTGCGTGTTTTGCTCTGTTCCTGATCCTGTTAAAGGATTAAAAGAAATACGAAGAGTCTGCAAGAATGGCGGCAAGGTTATTATGTTGGAACATATGCGAAGCAACAAGCCAGTTGTTGGAAAAATTATGGATCGTATCAATTTTATCCCCCTGCATATTTGGGGCGCAAATATCAATAGACAAACCTTGAAAAATTTACAAGAAGCAGGCTTCAATAAAGAGGATACTACCTATAAGAATGTATGGAGCGACGTTGTAAAAATTATAGAAATAAGGAATAAAAAATAATGATATTTTTAATATCGTTTGTTGAAGAACCGCAGACCATTTGTGATCAAGTTAACACCAACAACAATTAGCAGTGATCCCTAGTTTTATGCAACACTGGTGGGTGTACGAGAGTGTAAAATATTTTGTGTAAATAGAAAAAAGGAAGTCCCTTCTGTAGAATAGAGTTACCACACTAAATTCACAGAAAAGAGGACTTCCCTATGAACAATCTTACTACAGATATCTTACAGACTCTAGCTACAAAAGATGATTTGAACGAATTATTCCGTTCGCACTTGGAATTAGCCGTAAATACGCTCCTGAGAACAGAGCTGACTGCCTTTTTGGATTACGAAAAGTATGATCGGATTGGTTTCCATTCAGGGAACTCACGCAATGGGTCCTATGACCGTACGGTCAAGACAGAATACGGCGAACTTCATCTACAGATTCCGCGCGACCGCAACGGTGAATTTAAACAACAGACTCTTCCTGCATATAAGCGAACCAATGGCACGTTAGGAGAAACCGTCATTCATCTTTTTCAAAAAGGTATTACCATGTCTGAGATTGCTGATTTGATTGAGAAAATGTACGGTCATCACTATACACCACAAACGATGTCCAATATGACTAAAGTCTTTACTGAAGAAGTATCAGCGTTCAAAAAGCGTAAACTAAACAGTCATTATGCAGTCATTTATCTGGACGCTACCTATATTCCTTTGAAGCGGAAAACCGTTGAGAAAGAAGCCATACACATTGCGGTGGGAATTCGACCAGATGGTGCCAAAGAAGTCCTAGGATACGCTATTGCCCCTAATGAATCGACCGTCACATGGAAAGAGATATTGGAAGATTTATCCGACCGTGGTGTCAATGATGTTCTTCTTTTCGTGACCGACGGTCTCAAGGGTATTAAAGATACGATTCATCACGTTTTTCCTCAAGCAGCTTACCAACACTGTTGTGTCCATGTTTCTCGCAACATTTCTAGTAAAGTACGCGTCGCTGATCGCAAGGAAATATGCGAAGACTTTAAGACGATTTATCAAGCAGATTCACGAGAGACGGCCCTTGAAGCTCGCCTTGCTTTCTCAGAAAAATGGCGCAGTAGCTACTCTAAACTGGCCAAGTCTATTCTAGAAAATGATAACTTACTTACATTTTACGATTTCCCTTTATCAATCCGTAGGAGCTTGTATTCCACTAATTTGATTGAATCCTTTAATAAACAAATTAAAAAGTATAGTCGACGTAAAGAGCAATTTCAGAATGAAGAATCTATGGATCGCTTTTTGGTTTCCCGTTTTGATACGTACAATCAGAAGTTTTTGACACGGATTCACCGCGGCTTCCAACAAGCTGAAGCAGAGCTAGAAAAAATGTTTGAAAGATTAACAAATTAATAAATCGATTTTATAGAAGGAGTACTTCATTTACACATAATTATTGACACTCCCCTTATGTACGAGAATATATGGGAAGAATATTATAGAAATGATACAAAAAATGAAAGCATACATATTAGTGACAACAAATTAATTTTTCAATGTGAAGCAGGAATTGCTTTATCCACACACAAAAATGAATTTGAAGTAATTTTTCATGCATTTGCACTCAAATTGCTATTAGTAGACACAAGTTCATTTGATTAGAAAAAAGATCATCATTGCTTTAAAGAAGCCCATAAAAAAGGAGAAAAACAAAAAAGGAAGTGATGAGCGGGGGAAAATCGTCTAATAACTGTCTTACAAGTGGCATTTCCTCTTCATGTAAAGACACGTTTTTCTTTTGTCCGGCAGCATTGATAACATAGCCCACTTGAATTGACGTTAACATCGTTTTCCAGCTCGGTACTGATTGACTCATTTTCTTTTATAATATCTTTTTTACGTCCGGTTAAATGGAGCTTTCCTTTGTCGTAAAAATTAATTAATTTATGAGCGGTCTTCTTTGGTACCGGACTCCTGAATTTTTCCCATTTCCGTCCATACTTGGTCAAGAACTGTTCTTTGTCCGTCTCTCTTAAAGTTTCCCATAATTCGGGCAGTACATCGTCGAGCTGATGAATGATCGATTGGCATTGTCCAATTTTATTCAGGCTCTCCATGTCACGTTTTAAACTTTCAATGGTTCCTTCTCCGTAAGTGTGCCACATTTTTTTGAGCGCAATGCCATGCAGTTTCACTTCTTTCTTAGACCAGTTCACCATTGTTTCCAGAGGAATAAATCCATAGTATTTTACACAAGATTATGGGCTTGACTGAACTTGTAAAAGAAGCCCTCTAAAACAATTAAAATAAAACTTAGTGAGATTAATAAACGATTTAAAGACGATCTAACGAATAATTACTCTGTTTTTAATTTCTAGGACGGTCTACTTCTTTATTGTAGAACCGCTTCTCAACTATTGAAAAAATGGTAAACAGACATAAGTCTTTACTTGTAATTAATAAAAAATCGAAATGTTTGACAATGTAGATATACAGCCATAAACTAAGAACACAGTCAATATCTACATCTGTAGACGAAACTTATTATTGGAGGAGATAAATTGCTGAGTCAACTGAAAGTGCTGTTGAACCCGGAGAAGAAGTGACATTAGAAGCTAGACATATGGAAGGTATGGAAGGAGCAACTGCAACAATTGATGATGCTGTTACATCAACTGTATATATGGTAGATTATCAACCAACCGACGGCGGAGAAGTAGTTCGTAACCATAAGTGGCTGACTGAAGAGGAACTAGGTCAAGAATAATAATCCAAAAAATGTGCGATCAATTAAATATAGAAAAAATCCCTGTATATGAGAAGACTTAGTGATACCTTCTTATGTATAGGGATTTTATGTTCCTTGTTAAATTAAAATATATATCAATAACAATATCAGAAGGAATTATTATAATGGAATTATTATAATTCACTTGTTCATTTATATAACTTCTATCAGATATTTTAAGAATCTCGAAGACTTGTAAGAGTAAGATCACGAAAAAAACTATTTTAAAAATACTCTTGACAACTATCATTTACTAATGTAAACTCAAGTCAGCTTAAGGTTTACACGAGTAGACGTAGAGGAGGGGTTAATGTTAAACTTTGGCTGCTAATTAAGGATAACCAGCACATATTCATCAAGAAAAATAGTACAAAATTAAAAAATTAAATGGAGGAATATAATGACTACTAAAATAGCAATTAATGGATTTGGTCGTGTTGGGCGAACGGTTTTAAGAAGGTTAATTGATTCCAAATCGGACTTAAAAGTCGTAGCTATTAATGATTTGGCTGATATAGACACACTGACTTACCTTTACAAATATGATACAACCTATGGCCGTGCACCTTATAAAGTTGAAGCAATAAAGGATAGCTTAATTATCGATGATCAGGCCATTGAGATGTACAAAGAACAAGACGCAAAGGAACTTCCTTGGTCTGAACTAGGTGTAGATATCGTCATTGAGTCAACTGGTATGTATACATCAGCCGAAAAGGCACAGGCACACCTTGACGCCGGGGCGAATAAAGTCATCATTACTGCACCAGCAAAAGATGAAACAACTAAAACCATTGTTTTTGGCGTAAACGAAACAGACCTCTCAAAAGAGGATGTAATTCTATCAGCTGCGTCTTGTACTACAAATGGTTTGGCGCCTCTCGCGAACGCACTTCATCAAAACTTTGGGATTGCAACTGGTTTGATGACAACAGTTAAAGCATACACCCCTTCTCAGAAATTGCACGACAGTCCAAATGAGGATCTTAGAAGAGGACGTGCGGCAGCAATGAATGCTATACCGACGACTACTGGAGCGGCACAAGCGGTTGGTAAAGTCATTCCTGAATTAGATGGTGTTATTGATGGAACGTCTGTGAGGGTACCTCTTTTAGGTGGCGCATTAGTGGAATTCTATACGAATTTAAACCAAAAAGTAACAATCGATCAAGTCAATCAAGTCATGTTTGAGGCAGCAAATGAATCATTTGAGTACACAGACGACCCGATTGTTTCTTCAGATATTCTGGGCAGTGTTGCTGGATCAATTTTTGATGCTACCCAAACAGAAGTCATAGAGCATGAAGATAGTCAATTAGTAAAAACAGTCGCATGGTACGACAGTGAATATGGTTTTGTTTCTAATTTGGTGCGTTTAACAGAATATGTTTCTCGATTAAATAAATAATTAAAAAATATGCATAAGGAGAAGATAAATCATGAGTGATACAACTGGGCGATGGTTAGGATGGATTGGAATTCTTGTAGGGATAATCGCTTTCTTTTGGCAACCGGTATGGCTGGGAGTAGCTGCAGTCGTTCTAGGAATCATCGGGCTATTTTCCCCACAGAAAGGACTCAACTGGACAGCGATTGTTATTGGGGCAATTGCGTTAGTCCTGCCACTTTCATAATCAGAAAATGTAATAACAGCGATAATAGGCAAAGAAGACCTGTTATTTAGAATGTTTACCCCTTGAGCCTGTAAGGCTCAAATTTGTAATAAAAATGAAATCGGCGGATAGAAACCCTCTACAATAGAATTTCTATCCGTCGATGTTCTGAAAAAGCTTATTTTTTGGTATTTTTTTAAAAAAGTGGTATAGGATGAAAATTTTTAATAAACTAATTAGTGAAGGATAACTATGGGAATTTCAGAAAATCTATGGAGGAGAATTTATCAATGAATCAAGAACATTTTGATACTATAAAGAATAAAGACGGCTTTATCGCGGCACTTGATCAAAGCGGTGGTAGTACACCAAAAGCTCTGAATGATTATGGGGTCAGTGAAGACCAGTATTCAAATGACGATGAAATGTTTGATCTTGTTCACAAAATGCGTACACGAATCATCACATCTCCATCTTTTACTCCGGATAAAATTATTGGCGCGATTTTATTTGAACATACGATGAATAATAGGATAGAAGGTCAGTATGCTGGAGATTATTTAAGCGATAAAGGAATTGTTCCGTTTATTAAAATAGATCAAGGACTTGCAGATGAAGAACATGGTGTACAATTAATGAAGCCAATTCCAGGACTTAATAATTTACTTCAACAAGCAAAAGAACAAAATATGTTTGGTACAAAAATGCGTTCAAACATTCTTTCATATAATGAAAAAGGCATCGATGATGTAGTCACCCAGCAGTTTCAAGTTGCTCAAGAAATAATTGATGCTGGCTTAGTTCCTATCGTTGAACCTGAAGTGAATATTCATTCTGAAGATAAAGAACAAATTGAGGAATATTTAAACCAATCCATTAAAAACCATTTAGATGCATTAGCTACTGATGATTATGTGATGTTGAAATTAACTATCCCAACGAAAGCTAATATATATCAAGAATTAGCCGATCATTCACAAGTTTTACGTGTTGTTGCTTTATCAGGTGGTTATGAAAGAGACGAAGCGAACGAAATGCTTAGTCAAAATGACAATGTTATAGCAAGTTTTTCACGGGCGCTTACGCAGGACTTATCTGTTAATCAAAGTGATGCAGACTTTGATGCAAAACTAAAAGAAGCAGTGGATTCTATTTATGAAGCTTCTGTTGTAAAAAACTAAATCTTTGCAAAAAAACTTCCAATATTCATATACCAGAACTTACATTTGAGTTATAGTATAGACAGAGAGTAGCATATCATTCTCCTAGATTTTAAGAGGGTACTCCCCAATGAGCTACTCATACAATTATAGTCCGATAAAGACGCAAAAAGGCAGAGCTCTCACCTTGCTTTTTTTGTGTTTAAAGTTGAAATAGTTTGTAGATGAATAATTTGCGATGCTGCGACCCCTTGAGCCTGTTAGGCTCAAATTTGTAATCAAAATGAAATCGGGGGATAGAAAACCCGTACAGTGGGATGTCTATCCGCCGACATTCTGAAAAAGCTTATTTTCGGTGTTTTTTTAAAAGAGAAGTGTCCGACGAACCAATCCCTAATTAATGAACTAAAACACAAGCCATATTTTCGTCAGGCGTGTCGCATCGAAACGAAAGTTAAAAAGTTATAAAAAATAATACATCACAAATTATTCATTTACATAAACTCTTGACAATAATCGTTTACTAGTGTAAACTCTATTTAACATTAATGCTTACGCGCGTAAACGAAAGAGGGAGAGAATATGAGTACTATAGCTGTAGACCTTCATATAACCGATGCTGAATGGGAAGTCATGCGTGTGGTCTGGGCGAATACCCAAGTGACTAGTAAAGAAGTCATTTCTACATTGGGAGAGAAAATGGACTGGAAACAAGCGACAACCAAAACGCTCTTAGGTCGACTCGTGGAAAAAGGCGCACTGAATACAGAACAAGAAGGTAGAAAATATATTTATTCGGCAAATATCGAAGAGAAAGAAGCGGTAAGAAGTTTTACAAACGATATTTTCGATCGTATTTGTCGAAAGAATGTCGGGAATATAATAGAGAGTATCATTGAGGATCATACTTTAAGTTTCGATGATATCCAACGGCTAGAAGAAATATTAGAGATGAAAAAAGCTTTCGCAGTAGAAGAAGTTGATTGTCAGTGTGTAGAAGGGCAATGCGAATGCCATTTACATCATCATGGAGAATAAGGAGCGAAAAAATTGGAGAATAAATCATTTGCCATAGAAGGTATGACCTGTGCGTCTTGTGCACAGACAGTAGAAAAAGCAGCAAAAAAGGTACATGGGGTCACAAAGGCTTCCGTAAACCTAGCAACAGAGAAGTTAAGTATTGAGTACGATGAACCAACTTTTTCGGTAGAAAATCTACAAAAAGCGGTGGATAATTCAGGGTATGAAATAGTCACCCAGGAAGGAACGACGCAAACCTTTGCAATTGAAGGTATGACCTGCGCATCCTGTGCACAAACAATTGAAAAAGCCGTCGGAAAGTTGTCGGGCGTAGATAAAGCTTCCGTCAATTTAGCGACAGAAAAAATGCAAGTTTCCTATAACCCGTCAGCAATTTCAGTATCTGATGTGACTGGTGCTGTATCCAATAGTGGTTATGCAGCCGTATTAGAGACTACGGATACTCAAGCTCATTCACGAGCAGAGAAGCGTGAGAAAAAAGAAAAAAGAATAAAGCAACTTTTAAATCGTTTTGGGATATCCATTATATTTACAATCCCTCTATTAATTCTATCCATGGGTGAAATGGTCGGTATGCCTCTACCAAATATCGTTGACCCAATGATAAATGCATTTAATTTTTCTCTTTTACAACTTATTCTGACTTTGCCGATAATGGTAGTAAGCTGGGAATATTTCCAGAAGGGATTTAAAAGTTTATTTAAAGGTCACCCAAATATGGATTCCCTGATTGCGCTTGGTACGGCGGCTGCATTTGTTTACAGCCTTGCTGCGACAATCGGAACTGGCTTAGGTTATGGTAATTTTTCAGAGTTACTTTATTATGAAGTGACCGGTGTTATCTTGGCGCTCCATACTTTAGGACTATTTTTAGAAGACCGCTCAAAGGGGCAAATGTCCTCAGCTATTGAGAAATTAGTTAGCTTGGCTCCTAAAACAGCTCGAGTGATACGTAATGGTGAAGAACAGGAAATTGCTGTGGAAGCTGTCGCTCTAGGAGATATCATTAGAGTTCGTCCGGGAGAAAGAATGCCTGTAGATGGTGTTGTTGTTGAAGGACGTACTACAGTTGATGAATCGATGCTGACAGGAGAAAGTATTCCTGTTGAAAAGCAAGATGGAGACGAGGTTATTGGGGCGAGTATAAATAATAATGGTTCCATTGAATACCGCGCCACTCGAGTGGGAAGCGATACAACCCTATCCCAAATTATAAAAATGGTAGAAGATGCACAAGGGTCTAAAGCACCCATTGCTCGAATGGCCGATATCATTACAGGATATTTCGTACCGATTGTTATCGGATTAGCCATTTTAGCAGGAGTTGCTTGGTTAATTGCAGGTCAAACAGGTATATTCGCTTTATCCGTTATCATAACAACCCTTGTCATTGCTTGTCCATGTGCCTTAGGTTTGGCGACTCCAACAAGTATTATGGTTGCAACCGGAAAAGGGGCAGAACATGGTGTCTTGATAAAAAATGGTGAGGCGCTAGAAACCACTCATAATCTAGAGACGATTGTATTTGATAAAACAGGAACCCTGACAGAAGGTAAACCTATCGTGACGGATATTTTAGTGACTCCTTTGATTACTGAAGAAGAGCTTTTATATTATGCAGCTTCTGGTGAAACTGGATCTGAACACCCATTAGGCGAAGCCATTGTACAAAAATCAAAAGAAGAGAATATGTCATTAACTAAGCCGGATCATTTTGAAGCCATTCCTGGACACGGTATTAAAGTAGAAATTGATGGCAAAAATATGTACATTGGAAACCGCAAGCTGATGGTAGAGCAGAATATTGATTTATCAAGCATGGAAAAAGAATCCGATCGCTTAGCAGACGAAGGAAAAACACCGATGTATCTCTCTATAGACGGAGAATTGGCTGGAATTGTCGCAGTAGCGGATACATTAAAAGAAAATAGTATGAAGGCTGTTAAAGAACTTAAAAAACGTAACATCGAAGTCATTATGATTACTGGAGATAACAAACGTACAGCCAAAGCGATAGCTAAGCAAGTGGGTATTGACCGCGTATTAAGTGAAGTATTACCTGAAGATAAAGCAGAGGAAGTCAAAAAACTACAAGAATCAGGCAAAAAGGTCGCAATGGTTGGGGACGGCATTAATGATGCACCAGCATTGGCTCAAGCGGATATCGGAATTGCAGTTGGATCAGGTACGGACGTGGCGATTGAATCAGCTAATATTGTCCTCATGCGTAATGATTTAACAGCTGTATTGACTGCGATTGATTTAAGTCATAGAACACTACGAAACATTAAACAAAACTTGTTCTGGGCTTTTGCTTACAACGTTGTAGGTATTCCAGTTGCAATGGGTCTCTTGTATATTTTCGGCGGCCCGCTGATGAGCCCAATTTTTGCGGCAGTCGCAATGAGTTTCAGTTCGGTGTCGGTCTTGCTCAATGCTTTACGGTTAAGACGATTCAACCCTTCGCCTGTTAAGTGAAACAAATGTTAAAGGAGGACAAAGATGAGACCGGGGTTGATTATTGAAGGGATTGGTTGTGTTAAGTGCGCCGAAGCAATAGAAGAGGAGTTTATGGCCAAATCGACCGTTGAAGAAATATTTAGCGGAATACACAAAAAAATGATTTTCGTCCATATAAGTAAGAATGTCACGCGAAAAAGTTTCCTTTCTTCGCTGATGGACGTGCCTCTGTTGTTAAAGGGAATCATTGAAGCGGCTCACTGTCACTGTTGTAGAGAAATCCACTTTGACTTTCCGGCCGGTTAATTGTTTATTGGATTTATTTTTGCCCTTCTTCGATTTGAAGAAGATAAAAAAATTAAAAGAAAAAGGAGAATGAATGATGAAAAAAGAAGTCTTATTAGATGGCATAAAATGTGCAGGTTGTGCCAATACAGTGCAAGAAAAATTTTCAGCTATTGAAGGGGTTGAATCTGTAGAGGTTGATTTAGCGACTAAAAAAGCAGTACTTGAAAGTCAAACAGAGATTGATACCGAAACGCTCAATGCTGCGCTAGCCGATACGAAATATTCTTTAGTGAAATAGAAACGAACTATAATTAGTGCAAATGTCACACGTATATTCATAAGACGGACCTCACATTTTTATATCAAGAAGAAAAAGTGAGGTCTTTTTTAAAAATTTAGGAGGAGCGTATATGGGTAATAAACACAGCAATCATTCGTCGCATAAACATACCGCGGACAATAAAATGAAACACAGCAAGATGGACCATAGTACGATGGATCACAGCAAGATGGACCATAGTGCGATGGACCATAGTCAGATGGATCACAGCAAGATGGATCATAGTGCGATGGATCACAGTGAAATGGATCATGGCGCAATGGGAGGGCATGCCCACCACCATCACGGTAGCTTTAAGGAGATTTTCTTGAAGTCACTCCCATTAGGAATCATTATTATGTTATTATCCCCTATGTTTGGGTTCCAACTACCATTTCAGTTTACATTTCAGTATTCTGATATACTCGTGGTTCTTCTTTCTACGATTTTGTACATTTATGGCGGTAAACCTTTCTATATGGGAGCAGTGGATGAGTTTAAAGAAAAAGCTCCTGGAATGATGGCTCTTGTCACTCTTGGTATCTCGGTTTCCTACTTTTACAGTGTTTATGCAGTCATTGCTGGATATGTGACTGGTGAACATGTGATGGACTTTTTCTTTGAATTTTCTTCATTAGTATTAATCATGTTGTTAGGTCACTGGATTGAGATGAAAGCAGTTGGAGAAGCCGGAGATGCACAAAAAGCATTAGCTGAATTGGTACCGAAAGATGCTCACGTTGTATTGGAAGACGATTCAATTGAAACACGTCCAGTTGCTGACTTGCAAGTAGGCGATTTGATTCGTGTTCAGGCTGGAGAAAATGTTCCAGCAGATGGAACCATTCAGCGCGGCGAATCACGTGTTAACGAAGCACTTTTGACTGGGGAATCGAAATCAATTGAAAAAAATCCCGGAGATGAGGTCATCGGTGGATCAACAAATGGTAGTGGTGTCCTCTATGTGGAAATAAAGCAGACGGGCGATAAGTCCTTCATTTCTCAGGTTCAGACATTAATCAGTCAAGCTCAAAGCCAACCATCTCGAGCAGAAAATCTTGCACAAAAAGTTGCAGGATGGCTCTTTTATATTGCGGTTATTGTAGCGCTTATTGCCTTTGTCATATGGATGGTTATAGCTGATGTACCAATGGCAGTTATTTTTACAGTCACCACATTAGTTATTGCTTGTCCGCATGCCCTGGGTCTGGCTATTCCATTGGTGACTGCTCGTAGTACCAGCTTAGGGGCCAGTCGGGGATTATTAGTGAAAGACCGGGACGCTTTGGAGTTGACTACAAACGCAGATGTTATGGTTTTAGATAAAACGGGAACTTTAACAACTGGTGAGTTTAAAGTATCAGATGTTGAACTCTTTAATGATAAATATACGAAAGATGAAATTGTTGCCTTATTGGCAGGTATCGAAGGCGGATCTAGTCACCCTATCGCTCAGTCAATTATTAGTTACGCAGAACAGCAAGGGATACGTCCAGTAAGTTTTGATTCGATTGATGTTATTTCTGGCGCTGGTGTAGAAGGTCAAGCTAACGGACATCGTTATCAATTAATCAGTCAAAAAGCATATGGACGTAATCTGGATATGGATATTCCAAAAGGAGCAACCCTCAGTGTCTTAGTAGAAAACGACGAAGCAATCGGTGCTGTAGCTTTAGGGGATGAATTAAAACCAACAAGTAAAGACTTAATACAAGCCCTTAAAAAGAACAAGATTCAGCCGATTATGGCAACGGGTGACAATGAAAAAGCGGCTCAAGGAGCTGCAGAAATTTTAGGTATTGATTATCTAGCTAGTCAATCTCCTCAAGACAAATATGAATTAGTTGAAAAACTTAAAGCAGAAGGAAAGAAAGTTATCATGGTCGGTGACGGGGTCAACGATGCACCTTCTCTTGCATTAGCAGACGTTGGTATAGCTGTTGGTGCCGGAACTCAAGTAGCATTGGATTCAGCCGATGTCATCTTGACACAGTCAGACCCTGGCGACATTGAATCCTTTATCGAGTTGGCTCAGAAGACCACACGTAAGATGAAAGAAAATCTTGTTTGGGGAGCAGGGTATAACTTTATCGCGATCCCAATAGCTGCAGGAATACTAGCACCAATTGGTATCACATTAAGTCCAGCGATTGGAGCAGTTCTTATGTCGGTGTCAACAGTTGTTGTCGCAATCAACGCTATGTTCCTAAGGTTAGATCCTAAATCAAGTGTCGATTAACATGTCGAATAATTGAATCACCTTAACGTGTAAGAATACAATAGTTTCACAGGAAAGGAAGAGATGGAATAATTTAAAAAATCATCTCTTCCTTTTTTAGTTTATAAGGAGGAAAAATTATGAGGCTGGTCCTTTTAGGGTTACCCGGTGCTGGGAAAGGCACTCAAGCTAAAAGAATCGCAGAGAAGTACCACCTGACGGCTATTTCAACTGGTGAAATGTTACGAGAAGCAGCCAAGGAGAAAGATACATTCGGACTCAGAGTGCAGGAATATATGAATAAAGGAGAGCTAGTTCCAGATGAGTGGATAAACTCATTGGTTAAGAGTCGTTTACAAGAAAAAGATGTTGAAAATGGCTTTGTTCTGGATGGTTACCCACGTACCCTACAGCAAGCAAAAATGCTCGAAGCTTACCTACAAAGTCAGAAACAGAATTTAGACGCTGTTTTCTTTTTAGATGTAAGTCAGGATACGTTAAGACATCGGTTAGCGCAACGAGGGAATCTTCGTTCAAAAGAAAAACAAGGAAATTCCCAAATCGAAGCAAAAAGGGAAAAAATTCGACTGGATGACAAACCAGAAGTGATTGAAAATAGGCTACACATTAATAAGGAATTAATGGAATCACTTATTCACTTCTACAAGGAGCGAAATCTGCTTTACGTTATCAATGGTGAAGGGGATTTTGACAATGTGTTTGACAATATAAATGAGGGTTTATTGTCTGTAAACAAATAACTACACAAATTGAACTTAAATTATGTGATTTAAAACAATTAACTAATGTAAGCTATGAAGGGGATTGAAGAATGAATGTTTTACTTAGTGTAATCGATCCAGTTGCTATTTCAATTGGCCCGATAAAAATTAATTGGTACGGAATTATTATTGCTCTAGCGATGCTGATCGGCATTTCATTAGCTACAAAGGAAGCTCAAAAACTGGGACTTGAAGAAGATACCATGGTAGATATGGCATTATGGGCCATACCAATTGGCTTTATCGGTGCCCGACTTTATTACGTTTTATTCAAATGGGACTACTATATACAGAATCCGAGTGAAATCATCGCAATCTGGAATGGTGGAATTGCCATTTATGGGGGGCTAATTGCGGGTGGTCTCGCAGTATACTGGTTTGCAAGAAGAAAGAGAATGACGCTAACTCTTTTACTAGACATACTGGCACCTAGTGTCCTCCTAGCTCAATCGATTGGTCGCTGGGGAAATTTCATCAATCAAGAGGCACATGGCGGTCCAGTCACCCGACAATTTTTAGAAAACTTGTACTTACCGGAATTCATCATTAACCAAATGAACATCAACGGAACCTATTACCATCCCACTTTTCTTTATGAGTCTTTATGGAGTTTAGTTGGTTTCGCCTTGTTGCTCCTTTTGCGGAACAAAAATCAATTCCTTCGCCAAGGAGAAGTGGCGCTCAGCTATGTCATTTGGTATTCAGCAGGAAGGTTTTTTATTGAAGGCATGCGGACAGACAGCTTATGGATAGGCGATTTCTTGCGAGTTTCACAAGGCTTGTCCCTCGTTTTGTTCGTAGCAGCAATGGGTGTTTTGATGTATCGCAGGTACTATACCTATCCGCCAGTACCCTATTATAAGGATGAGCCCAAACTGTCCAAAGCAGCAAATTAAGGAGAGATTGGAATGTCAAAAAATAAATTGGTCACACTTTCAGCCGAAGGAAAAGCAGAAGCAGGCACGACTACTTCAGTGAACATCCGCGATTTTGAGCCGTTCTTTGTCGACGAACGCGAAGCAATCGGCGGCAATAATAAAGGGCCGAATCCGTTGGAATATTTTTTAGGCGCGTTTGGAGCATGCACGTCGGTAATTGCAACCATGGTCGCAAAAGAACAAGGGTTCACTTACGAGGATTTTGAGTTTGGCACGGAAGGGCAGCTCGATCCGCGCGGTTATCAAGGCGTCGAAGGCGTGCAAACTTATTACCAAACGATAGAAGTGAATGTGGTCGTTGAGACGGATGAGAGCGATGAGGCCTTTGAAACATTTGTGGCAGAAGTCGAAAGACGATGCCCTTTGTATAATTTAATCAAAGATGCAGGCGTGGAAGTTAAGTCGAATTGGGAAAAGAAATAAGTGTATGAAAAACAGGGCAGGACCATTCAGTGGTTTTGCACTGTTTTTTTTACGTTTTAAAGAGTTACAAGTTTTGAAAGCGTTTCATTTGAATTGTTATACATAAACTTGTTAAATGGAGATGTGACAATTTTATGTATATTTTGAAAAAACGATGAAAGGCGGATGTGTATAAAGAAATTTTAATGTTTTAGTTGTGCACCTGAATAATTCATACCTCTAATTTTTGAGGCGATTATAGTTCCTGAATAATTCATAGCTCTAATTTAAAGCTGTTTTCTTGAATAAATTGCCTATTTTTATATTAGGCAGATACCTTCTTCTAAAATATTGTGTTTTCGAACAGGATTCTTAGGGAAGAAGGACCTATTAAAAATCCTTTGTCTATTTAAGGGCATACTGATCCCTTGAAATAATCAGTTAAAACTTTATGCGATAACTCCTCTAAATACATTGTCTGGATCGCCGTAGGCGTTCGAAAACCTTATAAAATTCGGTTTGATACACATGATAACTCGACAAGTTGAGATAGACTTGTCTGCCTGTTTTAACGAGTTTGCCGGCAACTTTGAGCAATGTCAATCGTATAGAATGAATCGTCATCCCCCGATTCACTTGTTCAAATCCAATGGTCTTTAAAAAATTGACGAGGTTGTAAGCCAGGACACTGATCATCATTCTAACGTGATTTTCCAGGAAGAGTGGGTGTAAATTGTAATTTTATTTTGCATTAAATTTAAGAGGTGCTTTGCACTAATAAAATAAAAAAGACTATTTCTGGGGAAAATAGTCTTTTTTCTATGTTTGTTATTGAAAGTTTACTTATAAGAAATAGTAGTTTTTAATTGCTCGGAAACTCCCAAGTAACAAATATTTACTTTTTCTTAGTAAATTTTAAATGCGTGATTATTGAAATAGTCAATATTCTCGTATGAAAATTCATTTAAAAATTGGTTAATCCATTATTTATTGAAAAATGTATCTTTTAATCGCAGATTATCTAAAAAGGACGGCAGATCCTCAAATGGAACTGCCTCCCTTTTCTGTATATTATCCTGCACAACAAGATAATTTTGAAACATCGTTATTATAGCCAAGTGCTGCAAGTTTCAGTCCTTCTGCCATCGTTAAATAGGGCGCCATTGTGTCTGTTAAATCCTCGACTGTTAAGCCAAATTTAACAGCTAAAGTTCCTGCATAAATGACTTCGCCTGCATTTTCAGCAACAATATGAACGCCTATTATTTGTTGATTTTGAGCGTTGATAACAAGCTTGATTAACCCAGTTGCATCATGATTAACTAGGGCCCTTGGTACATTATCTAAATCTAAGATTGACGTTTTAACATCTATTCCCTTATCATTTGCTTGTTCTTCTGTTAAGCCAACAGTACCTACTCCAGGATTTGTAAAAATAACACCAGGAACAACAGACAAATCAATTTTCCTATTTAAGCCCCCGACTGCATTGTCCGCTACAATCTTACCTTCATGCGCGGCTACATAGACAAATTGAGGACCTAATGTAACATCTCCTGCTGAGTAAATGTGTTGATTGCTTGTCTGACCAAAATCATTCATCATGATTTCATTATTTATCCCTATTTTTACACCAGCAACATCTAAATTTAAGGCTTCAGTATTCGGTTTTCTACCTGTCGCAATTAATAATTGATCCGATTCAAAAGTTTTTTGCTTACCATTTTTTGTGACTGTCAACTTTTTTATGTCTCCATCTTGCTCAACCCATTCATAATTAATCCCAGTAATAACCTGGATGCCTTGTTCATGAAGTGCTTTTTCGACTGTTTCTGAAACTTCTAAATCATAATCTTTTAATAGTCGTTCGCTTCTTTGTATGAGTGTGACTTTAGAACCTAAGTTGTGGAACAATTGACCGAGTTCTAGTCCAATATAACCCGAACCAATAACGGTTAATCTTTCTGGTACTTCATCTAGCTCTAATAAAGTTGTACTCGTTAAATAATCTATCTTTTCAATGCCGGGAATTTCAGGAATAAAAGAAGTTGCGCCCGTGGCGATCAGGAAGCGTTTTGCTTTTAATTCTTCTCCATTGACCTCAACGACATCACTCCCCACAAATTTTGCTTCGCCTTCGATTAAATCAAAACCGTATTCGTCGATTAAATCGATATATTTTTCTTGGCGCATTCCACTTACCAATTCATCTTTTTGTTTCACCAATGATTTTAAATCGACTTCTCCAGCCATTGTATTTAACCCATGGAATGGATTCTTTTTAGCTAAATGATTGATCGTTCCTGCCCTAAGAAGCGTTTTAGACGGAACACAGCCAACATTTACACAAGTTCCGCCAATTGTGTGTCGTTCGACCATACCCACTTTTGCACCATATTTTGTTGCTTGAATAGCTGCTGAAAAAGCAGCACTTCCAGAGCCTATAATCAGAAAGTCATAATCGTATTCCTTTTCATTTTTAAGTATTAAATTAGACTGAGAAGCTATTTTTTCGATCTTTTCTATCTGATAATTGGATTGTTCAATCGCTTTTTCGATGCTATTAATTTCGACAGATTCACTTAAATTGAATTCTGTTTCCCCTTGCCGGTAGTTTGTTTTTATATCTTTTGCACCTATGTTTTCAAGCGCCATTGTTACATGGTTTTCACAGCTGGCACAAGTCATACCTTGAATGCTTACTTTATACTTCTTCATACAAAAGCTCCTTCATTCATCATAAATTAGTGTTTCAATGATCGGACAAGCATACATTTCTTTCTCGTTAGGACAACGTTCCTTTAAATCGCCTAACATGCTTTCAATTTGTTTTAAATCAGCAATTTGTTTTTGCACTTCTATTTGCTTTTGAGAAACAAAATCAAACATATTTTGACAACGAACACTGTCTTGATCAACAACGCCTAGCAATTTATAAATTTCGTTTAAAGAAAAACCAAGATTTTGCATTTGCTTAATAAATTTCACTCGTTTAATATCCGCATCAGAATACAAGCGATATCCTGAATCTGTACGTATTGGTTCTTCCAATAATTTTTTACCTTCATAATATCGTATTGTTTCTTTATTAACGCCACTCTTTTCAGCAAATTCACTAATCAGATACTTCATTCTTTTCACCTCTATTTATTATACACCATGTACCATAGTACATGGTCAAGAGATATTTATGATTTTAAAATACTCTACCCTAGTAGTTTTCTCTTAAAATCCCTTAAATATATTTAAAGATTTTAATACCGTAAAGAAATCGAATGGCGAAACAATCAAATAAGCATTTGACTATTAAGGCACAACATATGTATAATATTAACGATACAATCAAATGAACGTTTGAATGAGAGGTGAGTTAAATGACTGAAGTTTGCCAAACAACCATCATACACCAAGAAAAAGTAGATGTTGTAAAAAACAAATTGGAGAAAAAAGATTTTTCGGATTTGCTCGTGTTAGGGAAATGTTTCAGCGATTCCTCTAGAATTAAAATTTCCTATGCTTTAGAAACTTATAAAGAGATGTGTGTCTGTGATTTAGCGGAAATATTAGACGCTAGTATTGCTACAACGTCACACCATTTACGTTATTTAAAAAAGTATGGAATGACGAAATCACGTCAGGATGGCAAAGTAGTTTATTATTCTTTAGCGAATGAGGACGTAATTTTTGCTGTTCAAACTTTTCTGAATCTGTCAGAAAAGATAACTACGAAATTTTAGTTTGGAGGAAGTTATTTTGTTACAAAGTATTATTTCAGCGATCGCTGTTTATATTTCTACGAGCATTGATTATTTGTTTATTTTGCTAATTATCTTTTCTCAAAGCCACACACGAAAAGGGATGCGCCATATTATTTGGGGTCAATATCTTGGGACAAGCGTTTTGGTCGCAGTAAGTTTGTTTGCTGCTTACGTACTGAATTTTATCCCTCAAGATTGGATCATTGGACTTCTTGGGCTAATCCCGATTTATTTAGGTATCCGAGTCGCTGTGGGAGGCGAAGAGGAGGAGGAAGAAGAGGAAGTCGTTGAAAAGTTAGAATCTGGAGGAACCAGTCGCTTATTCTGGACTGTTGCCTTAATAACTATTGCTTCAGGTGGGGACAATTTAGGCATTTATATTCCTTACTTTGCTTCTCTATCCGTTTCAGAAATTTTAATTGCCTTAGTAGTATTCGTTATCTCGATTGCGATTCTTTGCTTTATCAGTTATAAATTGGCAAAAATTTCCTTTGTCTCCGAAACGTTAGAAAAGTATGAACGAATCATTGTCCCAATCGTGTTTATTGGATTAGGGATCTTTATCTTGGTAGAGAACGGCACCATTCAAACGTTATTAGGCTTATAGAAGTCCCATTTAGGAAAGGAAGCAAACGATGAGTGAAAATAAAAAGTCTCATGAATGGATATTAGAAGGAATCGACTGTGCAAACTGCGCAGCCAAAGTAGAAAGAGGCGTCGCCAAGGTTGCGGGTGTCGCCAATAGTAGTGTGAACTATATGACAGAAACCTTGAGTTTCGAAGTGACAGAGGACAAAGAACATCTTGTTTTATCCAATGTGAAACAAAAAGTTAAAAAATTGGAGCCAGATGTCACTTTAAAAAATAAAGTGGACGGCAAGCTGATTGAAATAAATCCGCCATTAACCAAGGTAAGTCATTTAAAAGACGATCGAAAAAACTACGAATGGATATTAGAAGGAATCGATTGTGCAAACTGTGCCGCTAAAGTGGAAAGAGGGGTTGCTACAGTTCCCGGAGTTACAAAAAGCAGTGTGAATTTCATGACAGAGACACTGAGCTTCGAGGTGGCAGGCGGAAATAGAAACGACGTGTTGGCTAGTGTAAAACAAACAGTAGGAACTTTAGAACCTGACGTCGTTCTGCGAAAAAAAGCGGATGGTACATTGGTTGGAAATGGAGCTGATTCTCATAAAAATTCTGCTTCTATCGAATCGATTTCTGTTGAAGAGACTGGCCACAAACAGACGAACAGAGCTTCTCTTGCCAATATTTTCGGAAACAAAACTAAAATTACCATTATTCGTTTAATACTAGGGTTAGCACTATTGACGACGGGGATGTTTCTTCCTATAGATGGACAAGTCTCTCTTGGATTGTTCATTTTGGCTTATTTAATCACCGGTTATGATGTTGTAGGACGTGCCATTAGAAATATTTTCCGAGGTCAAGTATTCGACGAAAACTTTCTAATGACCATTGCGACGTTAAGTGCTTTCTATATTCAAGAATATCCAGAAGCTGTCGCAGTCATGCTATTTTATCAAGTCGGAGAAGTTTTTCAAGATATGGCTGTGTCAAAATCTCGACGTTCGATTGCAGATTTAATGGATATTCGACCTGATTATGCCAATTTAGTCACAGAAAACAACGTAGAAAAAGTTGCTCCTGAAACGATTAAAATTGGAGATATTATTCTTATTCGTCCCGGTGAAAAAGTACCATTAGACGGAAAAGTAGTAGAAGGAACTTCTGCGATGGACACATCTGCTTTAACTGGCGAATCTGTTCCAAGAAGCGTGAAGCCGGAAGATACTGTTTTGAGCGGCTTTATTAACAAAAATGGTGTCTTAAAAATAGCGGTAGAAAAACCTTTTGCGGAGTCGACTGTGAAGAAAATTTTAGATCTGGTTCAAAATGCTAGCGGTCGAAAGGCTCCGACAGAACAGTTCATTACAAAGTTCGCTCGTTACTATACTCCAATTGTGGTTATAGCAGCTGCATTACTGGCAATTGTTCCTCCACTAGTGTTACCAGGAGCTACTTTTAATGAATGGATATACAGAGCCAGTATCTTTTTGGTCATTTCCTGCCCTTGTGCTTTAGTCGTTTCAATTCCAGTTGGTTTCTTTGGTGGGATTGGTTCTGCTTCTAGAAAAGGAATTTTGGTGAAAGGCAGCAACTTTTTGGAAGGTCTGAATGACCTCAAGTATGTAGTAATGGACAAAACAGGTACATTGACAAAAGGGACCTTTGAGATAACAGCCATTGAGCCAAAAAATGAAGTAGATTCTGATCAACTGGTTGAATGGGCCGCTCATGCCGAGGCTCATTCTACTCATCCTATTGCTGATTCCATAAAAGAATATTATGGCAAAGAAATTAAAGAAGAAAGAATTCGGGGATACAACGAAATTCCCGGTCATGGAATCCAAGCAACGATTGACGGTAAAGAAGTGCTGGCCGGAAATGCTCAGCTGATGGAAAAGTTCTCTGTTGCATTTGAGGAAGTGCAAGAAATCGGAACAGTCGTCTATCTAGCTGTTGAGGGCACGTATGTGGGGCGCTTACTGATTGCAGACACAATTAAAGAAGACGCTGTGGAAAGTATTGCTGCAATGAAAAAATTAGGAATCAAAAACATTATTATGCTGACTGGAGATTCCAAAACAGTCGGGGAAACAGTAGCCAAAAAATTAGGTATTACAGAAGTGTATAGTGAATTGCTACCTCAAGATAAAGTCACAAGATTTGAAGAAATTCTTTCACGTAAAGAAAAAAACGAGAAAGTAGCTTTTGTAGGAGACGGAATAAACGACACGCCCGTTCTAGCGCGGTCCGATATCGGGATTGCGATGGGCGGATTAGGGTCAGACGCAGCCATTGAAGCTGCTGATGTGGTTATTATGGATGACAAACCGTCTAAGATTGGCAGTGCCATGCAAGTAGCGAAAAATACTCGTCGCATTGTGTGGCAAAACATTTTCTTTGCACTTGGAGTGAAGGGGTTGTTCTTAATTCTGGGAGCTCTTGGTGTTGCAACGATGTGGGAAGCTGTCTTTGCTGATGTAGGAGTAACAGTGATAGCAGTTTTAAATTCAATGAGAATATTGAATAAGTAACACATTTAATTAGTTTTATAGCTTGTATGCCACTAAAATGTTTAGTAACTTTAGTGGCGTACTTTTTATATTCAAATTAGCAAAAAAAGGCAACGATCTGTTCACTCGTTGCCTTTTTTTTCTTTTCAAATAATGAAGTGTTTTTTAGCGTAGGACTATTTTACGTGTTGTGGGAGTATCCCTTTTCAAGCTCTTCTTTGCTTGTAGTTATTTCTATTGTGATATGATTCTCTACGCTTGATTTGTGTGCGACTTCTGCAATTTCTTCTTTTATTTCCCTAGCCTTGTCTATGTCTGAAGGGTCTATAAGAACCGTGACGATAAGGGCGTTTTCTTCCCCGTCCAGTGACCAAATGTGAAAATGTGAGAGGTCTTTTACAGCAGGAACATTTTTAATGGAGTCCGCCAAGCTCTTTACGTTTACATTTTCAGGCGAACCATTCAATAAAATTTTCATTGTGGTGAAAAATTCAGGAACGGTTTTGTAGAGGATATAAAGTGCAATCAAAATCGATAAGATAGGATCCAGACGATATGCCTCGGTAAAGTTCATTAGAATACTCACAATCAAGACTCCAATCCACCCTAATACGTCTTCCAGCATATGGAGGTTCAACATACCCTCATTTTTGGATGTACCTTTGCTTAAAATCCAAGCAGCATATCCATTCAATGCAATAGCTACGAGAGAAAGCCAGAACATGCCACTATAATTTACGGGTTGTGGGTCAATCAAACGTGGCACACTACGATAGATCATAAAAAACGAGCCACTAATTAGCACAACGCCAGTTATCAGCGCGCCCAGTAAAGAAAAGCGGTTATAGCCAAAAGTGAACCGTTCATCTTGTTTTTTCTCTGAATAACCTTGAAAAAACCAAGCGAATCCAATTGAAATAGAGTCCCCTAAATCATGAACTGCGTCGGACATAATGGACACACTATTGAAAAGAAAGCCAAAGAAAAATTCGCTTATAGAGAAAATAAGATTTATGAAGAAAGCAATTTTAATATTCTTTTTCGGTTGATTCTGATTCGAGTGATTATGGTCTTTATCTGATTTTGACATTTAAAAACCTCCTAAGTTTGTATGCTACATACTAATTGGTTTTATTTTTCTAATTCATTAACATGAGTTAAGACTTGTTCGAGAATACTAAAAACATGAAGGTCATCTAAACTGTAAAGCATACTTTTTCCTTCTCTTCTTGATTTCACTAAGCGTGCGTCTTTCAACGTTTTTAATTGATGAGAAATAGCGGACTGTTCCATGTCCAGAGAAATAGCGATATTTCCAACACTACACTCTTTTTTCTGTAAAAGAAAGAGAACCGACAATCGTGTAGGATCACTAATCACCTTAAATAGTTTGCTTATTGACAGAATAGATCCTTTATCGATTGGAGAAGTTGTTTTTATATCCATAGTGTTTTTATTCCTTTCATATGACCTTTCGTTTATATCTATATTACCATATGAGCGAAACAATGCTAATCTTTTGTTTATAAAAGAGAAGTGGCGTTCTCTTTATCTTGACAAAATGTATATAGCGATATAAAATGAGTATACAAACATATGATTAATTAGGCATATGTAAAGTGGATTCATTACGATTTACTTTTGGAATAAACGAAAGGAGTCAGAAATAGCAGAAATTTATGTGATTCAAGAAGTAAATGATGGAAAACAAAGGAATTATAAATTATATAGGGAGGCAATAGAAGTGGAAACTATCCAAGAACAACAGTCTCAAGAAAAGCATAATCATAATCACAACCACGATCACGACCATGATCATGGGAAAATGCCAGTCGTTTTGTACTTTGTTGGTTTAGCATTAGCAGTGATTGCTCTATTTTTGAATGAAGATTATCAGTTGGTACAAAATGTTTTGTTCTCAATCGCTACAATCAGTGCCGGGTATCACGTTATTCTTCTTGAAGGCCTTGGAGAAACAATTGAGAATTCAAAAGCACAAAAAAAGTTCATACCTAATTCTCATATTTTAATGGGATTAGCGGCAATTGGAGCTTCTTTGATGGGGAATTTTTGGGAAGGAACATTATTGATTCTTATTTTTTCTGGCGCACATTTTTTGGAAGATTATGCAGAAGGAAGAAGCAAACGAGAAATAACGAAATTACTCGAAATGAATCCAACGACTGCCCGGTTAATCCTGCCTGATGGTAGTACAAAAAATGTGGATGTCAGTGAATTAAAAGTGGGAGATCAACTTCAAGTGTTGAATGGCGATCAAGTACCTATTGATGGCGTCATTTTGTCTGGATCTACATCCATTGATGAGTCGTCTATTAATGGAGAAAGTATCCCGAAAGAGAAATCCAAAGGAGATGGCGTCTTCGGGAGTACAATCAATGGAACAGGTACCTTCACGATGAAAGTCACCAAAGAAAACAAAGATACAGTATTTTCAAAAATTTTACAATTAGTGAATCAGAACCAAGATAACCAAACAAAAGCTGCGAGTATTATCCAAAAATTTGAACCGAAATATGTCACAGTTGTTTTAATTGCCATTCCTCTATTCATGTTATTGGCTCCTTTTCTACTTGATTGGACATGGTCACAAAGTGTCTATAGAGGATTGGTCCTTTTAGTTGCAGCTTCACCGTGTGCTTTAGCAGCAGCTACTGTCTCGGCAACGCTATCGACGACTTCTAATTTAGCCAAAAAAGGAGTCCTTTCAAAAGGTAGTTCTTACCTGTCTCAATTAGCCGATATTAAAGCCATTGCATTTGATAAGACGGGCACCTTGACCAAAGGAAAACCTGAAGTAACCAATTATTATTTTGCTGATTCCGTGAACGAAGAAAACATGATTGATATCGTAGTAGCTCTTGAAAAAGAATCCAATCACCCCTTAGCAGATGCTATTCTAAGAAAGTTTGAGCAAAAAAACAAACTAACTATTGATGTAGAAAACCAGATTGGTAAAGGATTGACAGGAAATTATAAAGGAAAAAATTATCGTATAGGAAAACCGACATCGTTTGAGGATGTTTCAGATGAATATATCCGTTTAAATAACGAATGGGCGTCAGAAGGTAAGACGGTCGTATACGTAGCAGTCGATGAAGAAGTTATAGGCCTTATTGCCCTCATGGACGTTCCAAGTGAACATGCAAAAGCAACCATTGATTATTTCAGAGAACAAGGCGTACACACTACTTTAATTACTGGTGACTCAGAAATGACGGGAAAAGCGGTTGCTAAACAATTAGGAATAGATGAAGTGATTGCGAATGTCATGCCGGAAGACAAATCCAGAATTATAGACGAACAAAAAGAAAAATACGGTGTGACCGCCATGGTTGGAGACGGTGTCAATGATGCTCCCGCTCTTGTTAATGCAGATGTGGGAATCGCTATGGGAGATGGGACTGATGTGGCAGTAGAGGTATCTGATTTAGTTTTAATGCAAAACAATTTATCTAAATTGGTACAATCCCATAATATTTCTTCGAAAATGAACCGTGTCATTTGGCAGAATATTATTTTTTCAATGGCCGTTGTTGCCTTTTTAATTGTCGTTAGTTTCTTAGGCTTAACGGATATTGCAATCAGTGTCATTATTCATGAAGGAAGTACATTGGTTGTTATTCTGAATGGGCTTCGATTGTTAAGGTCTAATTCTAAGCCTATCAAAAATTAATAACCTGTTTCAAATATTAACTAATTCTCGTTTTCATATGCCTCTGAAGTTTTGGAAACTTTAGAGGCATATTTTTATAAATCAGTTAGTATCAATAACAATCGTTTATGCCAGTATAATTTCTGACCGCTTTTTTCATAAAAAAGTGGTCCTTTTTTATCTCAAAAGCACTCTCTTTATCTAGGATCTTTACCATCCGTTTATGATACACTCCACTGGAAAAAACAAAAAAGGATTACGTAGAAAAGTTGAGCGAATTGCTCAGCTTTTTTTAATGAACGAAAGTTACTGCTTCCAATAAGTAACTAAAAAATAAGGAATTCTTAATTCATTTCGTCTCCTCAGGCAAGGAATAAACAATGAAGCGATCGCAAAAGTTTTATCTCTCAGGTATTAATCCAAGATTAGGAAATTATTGATAGATGATTAAACTTGATTCCCATCAATTTCTCTTTCGTGAATTAACTATATGATACATATAGAACACAACGACAAGAAATGAATCTTGCTATAAATGTGATGCTAAACATCAAACTATTTGACTTCATATCTTGCACTCGGAAAATCTAATATGCCCTTGAAGAACAAATAGGTATCTATTTTACACAAGTATTAGCAAAGGTTGGGGAAGTACGTGTAAAGTACAATCCCGACTATATACAGTTGTCGGCCACCCTGTTCAGTATGTGACCCAATTGAACCCAGTTGAGCAAAGTAAAAAATAAAAAAGCAAACTTGATGATAATCAAGTTTAAATCATTGACTGTACCTTATACTAAAAATAACAAAAATACTTGGAGGGAAAAAATATGCAACAATATATATTAAGTAAGAAAAATCAAATTACATTGATCAGTGGAATTCTAATTGCAGTCGGATTTTTCAGTCACTTCGCTTTAGGAAATGCATTTCTTGCTGAGTGGTCGTTGATTATCGCCTCGATCTTTGGGGTCGCTCCAATCGCCATTCAAGCGTATCAAGCGTTGAAAGTGAAAGTTGTCAGTATTGATGTCTTAGTCACGATTGCCGTTATCGGAGCGTTCTTGATTCAAAACTTTGAAGAATCCGCCGTTGTCACCTTCTTATTCTTATTTGGACATTATTTGGAACAGCGTACATTGAACCAGACACGTTCAGCAATCAAAGAATTAACCGACATGGCACCAGAAAGTGCTTTGGTTCAATTAGAAAACGGAGAATTTAAAGAAGTAGACGTAGACGATGTGGATGAAGGAGATATTCTGCTTGTTAAAACCGGTGGGAAAGTACCAGTAGACGGAACCGTTTTAACAGGTGAGGGGTACATCAATGAAGCTAGCATCACAGGAGAATCCGTTCCCGTCACAAAAGCAGAAGGCACAGAAGTCTTTGCCGGTACGATATTGGAAAACGGCACCATTCAGCTTCGGGCAGATAAAGTCGGAGAAGACACCACGTTCGGTAAAATCATTGAGCTTGTGGAAGAAGCACAAGATTCCAAATCAGAAGCGGAGCGCTTTATTGACCGTTTCTCTAAGTGGTATACCCCAACCGTTTTGGTCCTGGCATTTATTGTGTGGGCAATTACCCAAAACATTGAATTGGCGATTACGATTCTGGTATTAGGATGCCCGGGCGCATTGGTTATCGGAGTGCCTGTTTCAAATGTTGCCGGTATCGGAAATGGTGCACGTAACGGTGTTCTCTTGAAAGGGAGTGAAGTCATCAATGACTTCAGCAACGTGGACACCATTATATTTGACAAAACAGGTACACTGACAGTCGGGAATCCTGAAGTGGCGGAAAAAGAAGTGTATGGAGACAATAGTGAAGAAGCTCTAAGCTATTTAGCCAGTGTGGAACAGGAATCTGATCACCCCTTGGCAAAAGCCGTATTGGCAAATATTGGTCCTGTAGACACGACACCAGTAGATGAGACCGATGTTGTTAAAGGTGGCGGAATTGTCGCACAAGTAAATGGTCATAGAGTCGCAGTCGGAAACGTCGCTTTAATGGAAAAAGAACAAGTCACTTTAAACAAAAAAGTACAAAAAGACGTCCAAAGGTTCGAGAAAAACGGCAACTCCCTGGTTCTGACGGCGATCGATGGTGAATTAAAAGTTCTGATGGGTATCCGCGACCAAGTCCGTCCAGGTGTGAAACAGGATCTTCAAAACTTGAAAGAGTTGGGTGTGAAAAACCTCGTCGTCCTTTCTGGTGACAACCAAGGAACCGTTGACTTGGTTGCGAAAGAACTCGGTTTGACGGAAGCACATGGACACATGTTGCCGGAAGACAAGTCCGCACACATTGAAAAATTGCAAAAAGAGGGGCAGATCGTTGCTTTCGTCGGTGATGGCGTCAATGACAGCCCGTCCTTGGCATTGGCAGATATCGGGATTGCAATGGGCAGCGGAACAGATGTGGCGATCGAAACATCTGACGTTGTGTTGATGAACTCCGACTTCAGCCGCTTACCACATGCATTAGGGCTGACGAAATCAACTGCGAGCAATATGAAACAAAATATCCTTATTGCAGTCGGTGTCGTGTTGGTCTTGTTGGCCAGTCTCTTATTTAGCGAATGGATGAACATGTCAATTGGAATGTTGGTTCATGAAGCCAGTATCTTGGTGGTTATCTTCAACGGCATGAGATTGTTGAAGTATCGCTTAAGAGGCGACAGATATAATGTGAAAACGGGTGTAGAAGAAATCGAAACAGCGAAATAAGAATGAATGAGAAAGGAGAATGTAAGATGGACGAGTATACTGAAATACACGAAAAATTAGACTTTTTACTCGAAGACCATGGAATTAAGTTTGATGACAGCCATTTTGATAAACAGACCCTTCATTCCCTCCATGTAAAAGCAGACAAGCTATTGAAAGCCCACAAGTGTACCATTCCTGAAGGGGATGAGTCTGTGGGAGCTTTGCAGCCAAAATTGAATAGGTTGATTTCAGGGCATGGAAAAACGTTTGATGCGTCCGACTTAGATCCAGAGAGTTTAAATACCGTAGTTGAGAAATTGACTGTTTTAGTAGGTGCTCATGGCGAGCATAGCTAAAACTAACAAAACCTTGTTGCCTTTTTATTGAACTGCAAAAGAAGTTGAATTAGTTGATTTCTAACAATTATTAGTAAGGGAATACCCTTGGTACTTTAAATACCGAGAACAAAATCTTATAGAACAATTCGTTAAAGGAGATGGAGTATGTCTAAAGCAGTAATTACACTAGAAACCTTGTCCTGCCCATCCTGCTTGAAAAAAATCGAGAGTGCTGTTAAAGGACTCATTGGTATTGATCAGAACAGCGTGAGAGGGGTATTCAACGTAAACAAAATCAGAATTGATTTTGACGAAAAGACGTTGGCAATTGAAGACATTGAAAAAGTGATTGAAGATTTGGGTTATCCAGTCATCAAATCAAAAGTGAAAGCAGCTTAACCAAACATAAGAAGCTGGCTCAAATAAACCAGTCTTGGATACGGAGTTCAACCAGCTACGCGAAGTAACCCATAATTATACCGTTCCTAAAAATGCTTGCATGCCACACGCTACGGTATACAAGCTTTTAGCTGAAGCAGAGGAAGCATACCAAATTTAATTTAGTTTTTTATAAAAAAAGCAAATAGATTCTCTAAACTTGATGGTCATCAAGTTCAACGATTCAAATGTACCGTATACTTTAAATGTAAGATAAACAAAGGGAATAACAACATAAAACTAATTTTAAAAAGGAGAAATAAACTATGTCTAAAGCAACCATTAAACTAGAAACCCTATCTTGTCCTTCCTGCTTACAAAAAATTGAAAGTGCCGTAAAAGGACTGGATGGAATCGACAAAAACAGTGTGAAAGTCTTGTTCAACTCGAGTAAGGTAAAAACCAACTTTGAGGAAGATAAAATAGCAATTGAAGAGATCGAAAAAGCGATTGAAGACTTAGGCTATCCAATTATCAAATCAAAAGTAAGTGCAGCATGAGTCACGTTTGAAAATGAAAACTACTTCCAACAGTCTGTTTATTAAAATTGGTAACAAATAATTAAAAATATTAGGAAAAATATTAGGAGGAATAGAAACATGGTACAAGATAAAACACCACAAGAAAAACTGCAAGAAGAGCAAGATCATAAAGAGCACGTACACCATACAAAAATCAATGCAGCAGCCATTGCGGATCACATTTTAGGAAATATTCATACACTGCACGTAAAATTGCACCAGTATCATTGGTATGTGAAAGGTCCTCATTTCTTCTCGTTACACGAAAAACTGGAAGAATTGTATAATGCAAACGAAGAGTGGTTTGACACAATCGCGGAACGTCTGTTGGCTTCAGGACACAAACCAGCTTCCACAACCGCCGAATTCGAAAAATACTCCATGCTTTCAGAAGACCCGGCTGATAAATATTTAAAAGCAGAAGAAATGACTGAAAATGTTGTAGAGGATTTCAGAAGCACCCGTGAATTTACAGTCCGCGCCATACGTTTGGCTCAAGAAGAAGGCAATGATGCGTTAGAAGATACATTGATTGCTTTCAAAGATCATTTAGATGAAAGTATCTGGATGTTGCAAGCCTTCTTAGGCAAAGAAGCATTGGAAGATGACGACGCCTATGATGAAGACGACGAAGACTAAAAGTAGATAATGTGTGTTAAGGCTGGAGTGAAAATTCCAGCCTTAACTATGTTCATTAAGATTCTATTCGGATGGAGGAGATGGAATGAACTTACTGATTGGAGCAATCAACCCACACGCTATAGAATGGGGTCCAGTTGTTATTCATTGGTACGGTGTGATTATTGCTCTAGCGATGCTGATCGGCATTTCATTAGCTACAAAGGAAGCTCAAAAACTGGGACTTGAAGAAGATACCATGGTAGATATGGCATTATGGGCCATACCAATTGGCTTTATCGGTGCCCGACTTTATTACGTTTTATTCAAATGGGACTACTATATACAGAATCCGAGTGAAATCATCGCAATCTGGAATGGTGGAATTGCCATTTATGGGGGGCTAATTGCGGGTGGTCTCGCAGTATACTGGTTTGCAAGAAGAAAGAAAATGACGCTAACTCTTTTACTAGACATACTTGCACCTAGTGTCCTCCTAGCTCAATCGATTGGTCGCTGGGGAAATTTCATCAATCAAGAGGCACATGGCGGTCCAGTCACCCGACAATTTTTAGAAAACTTGTACTTACCGGAATTCATCATTAACCAAATGAACATCAACGGAACCTATTACCATCCCACTTTTCTTTATGAGTCTTTATGGAGTTTAGTTGGTTTCGCCTTGTTGCTCCTTTTGCGGAACAAAAATCAATTCCTTCGCCAAGGAGAAGTGGCGCTCAGCTATGTCATTTGGTATTCAGCAGGAAGGTTTTTTATTGAAGGCATGCGGACAGACAGCTTATGGATAGGCGATTTCTTGCGAGTTTCACAAGGCTTGTCCCTCGTTTTGTTCGTAGCAGCAATGGGTGTTTTGATGTATCGCAGGTACTATACCTATCCGCCAGTACCCTATTATAAGGATGAGCCCAAACTGTCCAAAGCAGCAAAGTAAGCATTATGGTGTTAAGTCAAGAGAATAGATTATAAATAAACAACCTAATTTCATAAAAAAGGGTGCACTGAACTAAACCGTCACGTATTCGAAAATACGTTCGGTTTATATCCTCGGATAGTCGTCCTTAAGAAATAGTTTCTCTTAAGACTCCATCGCCTCCGATCTTGCGATATAGAGTTGGTGATCGCTTAGGAGTGCAAACACCAGACGCACTAATTTTCGTGCAGTTAAGACGAGGGCTCGTTTGTGTTGTGTTTTCGGTACTTCTTTATATTTTTTCTGGTAATAGGCTTCATACTCAGGAATATATCGTCTTACAGAGTTGGCAGCTTGAACTAAGTAATAACGTAAATAACGGTTTCCTGACTTAGACATTGGTGTCTTTTCTTTTTGATAGTTACCAGATTGATGTTTTGGCCAATATAGACCAGCGTATTTTGCCAATTGAGCTTCATGGTTAAATCGGTCGATTTGACCAACTTCAGCGATAATGCCTGCGGCATAAACAGGTCCAATGCCTGGAATGCTTAACAATGTTTTGGCGCTATCGATGGTTTCCATAATATTCTCAATGGCTTTATCAATGATTTTTATTTCTTGTTCAAATCCACGTATAACACTCATTTGAACACCTAGATTGATATCAATACTGTCTTGTGCTAGTTTGCCTAAGCGATAAGAGTCTGAGACAGATTTTCTAATGACTTTAGCTAATTTGACAGGATCTTTAAAGCGTCCTCGCCCAAACTTTTGAAGTAAAGCAGCTAGCTCAACGCTATTCATTGTCCGAATCTCAGCCATTGAAATGTCGCCATTCATTAAATGAATCATCGTTGAACTAAACACAGATGTGCTTATGTTTTCAGCTTTTAAGTCACTCGAAAGAGTGTTGCACTTGTAATAAAGATTTTCCACGTAGTGCTGCTGGGCTTCGGTCATCTGACGAATCAACTGATAGCGTGTACGAGTAAAACGTAGGAGAGCAACGAATTTTTCTTCTCGTGGTTGAGTTTTCGTATGCTTTCCAGTTGTTAAAAACTCAGCAATGATTTGGGCGTCTAATTTATCATTCTTTTCTTCTGTCCAGACTTTAGATAAACGATGAATAACCCGCGGGTTTTCTACAATGGTTTCAACGTTAATCAGTTTCAACTCTGGATCATTTGAGAAGAATAAGGACGGATGCATACTGTATTGACCAGTCGCTTCCATACCTACAAGTATTTTGTCAAAATCTAACTCCTCGTGAAAGCGAAGGATTTTATCTTTAATCATTGTGGCGTCTGACTCACTATTCGCTACTGTCTCTTGCCAAAGAATCGTATTGGTATCATCTTTACGTAAGAGAAAACAAGCATCAAGCTTCGCTTTACTTACGTCTAAACCGACAAATAATTTCATGGAAGGGTTCCCCCTTTCGTTATAAATTTGGAAGGTAAGCTTGGTCACTCCGGGCTATCCCTGTAACACAATGCGTGCCTTAACCTCGCGCATAAGTATTTAACTCGTTTCTTGTGTAGCTGCCAAAACCGAAGGTTTCCTAAGACCAACGGACACAAGAACCAAGCCATACAGCTTACGAGTAAATAGTCTCAACATTGTGACGGGAAGCATGCTTAATGAGTAGTCGAACTACAAGGAGGGGAAAGCTTCATCCCATTTAGAACCATCTTCCATCTAGTTCTATTTTACACAGAAACAGCACGGAATGACCAAGCGATAACCAAGATATTTAATTATCAAAGAACTAAAGTGAATGGAACATCAAAAGCGACTTTTTGAAATTTTTCTCCCCCATGGGGGAGAAAGCTCCATTCTTTCAAACAGTTAATCCATCAACTAAGTTAAGAACAATTCTTAACTACAAACTTATTATACGAGGAGGTTATATCATGAAAAAAGATAAAGATTATTTGATAGCCCATTTAGATGAATTAAACGAGGAAGAATTTGATATGATTTATAATGAGTTAGATATCTATGATCGTGATGAAGTAGACGATGCTATCCGAGAATTTGCTGATCAAGCTATCGGAGATGAGCATTGGGATTCTGATAATTAAAATTTGAGGATAAGTAAAGTACAATACAGCCATAATAACTTGGATTGACTAAAATAGAGTGAATAAGATGGAATTTATCTTATTCACTCTATTTTATACCGTTTCATAACTTAAGGAGAGTGTAAAATATTTTGTGTAAATAGAAAAAAGGAAGTCCCTTCTGTAGAATAGAGTTACCACACTAAATTCACAGAAAAGAGGACTTCCCTATGAACAATCTTACTACAGATATCTTACAGACTCTAGCTACAAAAGGTGATTTGAACGAATTATTCCGTTCGCACTTGGAATTAGCCGTAAATACGCTCCTGAGAACAGAGCTGACTGCCTTTTTGGATTACGAAAAGTATGATCGGATTGGTTTTCATTCAGGGAACTCACGCAATGGGTCCTATGACCGTACGGTCAAGACAGAATACGGCGAACTTCATCTACAGATTCCGCGCGACCGCAACGGTGAATTTAAACAACAGACTCTTCCTGCATATAAGCGAACCAATGGCACGTTAGAAGAAACCGTCATTCATCTTTTTCAAAAAGGTATTACCATGTCTGAAATTGCTGATTTAATTGAGAAAATGTACGGTCATCACTATACACCACAAACGATGTCCAATATGACTAAAGTCTTTACTGAAGAAGTATCAGCGTTCAAAAAGCGTAAACTAAACAGTCATTATGCAGTCATTTATCTGGACGCTACCTATATCCCTTTGAAGCGGAAAACCGTTGAGAAAGAAGCCATACACATTGCGGCGGGAATTCGACCAGATGGTGCCAAAGAAGTCCTAGGATACATTATTGCCCCTAATGAATCGACCGTCACATGGAAAGAGATATTGGAAGATTTATCCGACCGTGGTGTCAATGATGTTCTTCTTTTCGTGACCGACGGTCTCAAGGGTATTAAAGATACGATTCATCACGTTTTTCCTCAAGCAGCTTACCAACACTGTTGTGTCCATGTTTCTCGCAACATTTCTAGTAAAGTACGCGTCGCTGATCGCAAGGAAATATGTGAAGACTTTAAGACGATTTATCAAGCAGATTCACGAGAGACGGCCCTTGAAGCTCGCCTTGCTTTCTCAGAAAAATGGCGCAGTAGCTACTCTAAACTTGCCAAGTCTATTCTAGAAAATGATAACTTACTTACATTTTACGATTTTCCTTTATCAATCCGTAGGAGCTTGTATTCCACTAATTTGATTGAATCCTTTAATAAACAAATTAAAAAGTATAGTCGACGTAAAGAGCAATTTCAGAATGAAGAATCTATGGATCGCTATTTGGTTTCCCGTTTTGATACGTACAATCAGAAGTTTTTGACACGGATTCACCGCGGCTTCCAACAAGCTGAAGCGGAGCTAGAAAAAATGTTTGAAAGATTAACAAATTAATAAATCTATTTTATAGAAGGAGCACTTCATTTACACATAATTATTGACACTCCCTGGTGAGAGAGTAACCAATCATATGTGGGTGACCGAAGACGAACTGGAAGCTCCGCAAGAGTAAAGGTACAACTAGCATTATCTAATAGGTCATGAAATAAAATTAATAACGACGTCAACAGACAGATTAGAATCTGACTTTTGGCGTCTTTTTTATTGTTGAAAAAATATTTCCATAGTGAAAATCCATAAAATATACATAATTGAACAGTATGCTTGTAATAGAAAGATAAGATAAAAAAAGGAGAGCGATCTTAAATGAATTTAGTTAGTGGACTTTTATCAGGCGTTTTAGCAGTTACCGGTGGATTAGGAATATCTCTGTTTTCAGAAGAAGATACGACAAATCAAGAGGCGGTTATTCAGGAACAAGTAATGGATGTTGACCAAATGCGAGATTTAATGGATACAGATGAATTTGAAGATATGGAACTGCGTATGGAAGATGGCATTATAAATTTTGGACAAATGAAGTCACATATGAATGAAATGCACCCGGAACTTAATACTCAGCAGCTTAGAGAGCTATATAAAAATATGCATGGGACTGGCGGCTCTTCTCAAAGCACTAATTTCACTGGAATGGGCATGCATCAGTAAACCATAGTAGTGCAGCTGGATCTGGAGAATGGCTTAAAGTATCCAACGCCTTTAAATAGCGGAAAACAATGCTTCGTATTTAGTAAGGCAATAAAAGAATAATGAGGATGTAAAAAGGTCACAGGAATTTCCCTGTGACCTTTTTTGCGCTTATATAACTGAATCAGCTTGTAAAGTTATCAAAGTACCCTTGGATATGAATGATCGGGGTTCCTTTGTCGCCGCTGCCTGAAGTCAGGTCCGATAATGAACCGATGAGGTCAGTCAAGCGTCTAGGGGTGGTTCCTTGTGCTTCCATTTCGCCGATCAGATCAGCCTGTTTGTTGGTGATGTGATCCGTGATCGCACTATGAAGCTCATCCCCGCTCAAATCGGAAAAGTTATTGTCAGCCAGATACTTCAGTTTCACTTCGTTCGGGGTACCTTCCAGGCCTTTTGTGTAAGCGGGAGAGACCACAGGATCAGCAAGTTCCCAGATCTGGCCGACGGGATCTTTAAATGCGCCGTCGCCGTAGATCATGACTTCGACCATTTTACCTGTCTCGTCTTTCAAGCGTTTCTGGATAGCCTCGACTAAAGGCTGGCCGTTATCGGGAAAGAGTTTCACGGTATCTTCTGTTGCTTTGTTTGAACCGAGCAGACCGTATTCTGAGTTGAACCCGCTGCCGTTCATGGATTCTGACAAAACATCGTCCAGTCCAAAGACCTTTTCTCCACCGGCGGCTTTGACTAAGCGTTTGGTACGGAAACGGCTGTGAATATCGCAGGCCAGTACATTCTTTGTATAGTCCACGATCGTTTTGGCATCGTTGGAAAAGATGACTTCACAGTTGGCTCCTTCCGCTTCGATCAGTGATTTATAATAGTCGATATAGTCGACACCGGTAAAGGGATGCTTTTTGAAACCGAAATGGCTGCGGAATTCGTCTTCTGTCAGGACATCTGCCAGCGGATTGATACCAGCGGCATCCAGTTCATCTAAAGACACTAAATGATTCCCGACTTCATCGGAAGGATAGCTCAGCATAAGAACGACTTTGCCGACACCGCGGGCAATGCCCTTCAAGATGTTGGAGAAACGGTTACGACTGAGAATCGGGAAGACGACACCGACAGTTTCGCCATCATACTTGTGGCCGATATCCGTAGCGATATCATCAAGGGTCGCATAATTTCCCTGCGCACGAGCCACGATGGATTCAGTCATCGTGATGATGTCACGGTCCATAAAGCTATATCCTTCTGCCTTTGCCGCATTCAACACAGTCTCCACAACGATGTTTTCCATATTGTCGCCTTCTTTAATGATGGGACTACGCAGTCCACGCACAACAGTACCTAAAGCTCTTTCCAAAATAATCTCTCCCGTTGTTAATATTTTTAAGGGGCATAGACACGCTAAAACCCTTATACAGTATACACGTTAGTATGAAGGAATTAAACAGCTAAATACAAAGATAACGAATTCTCACGTATAGATGTACAGGTATTGTACGACTTTGAACCAGAATCATGTGCTATACTGAAAAAAAGAGCGAGAGGAGCGGGTGGATTCATGAAAATACTTGCAGCAATCGATTCCTTCAAGGGGTCGATGACCAGTGAAACAGCCAATCAGTGTGTGAAAGACGCGCTGCCGGATCATCAGGTGACGAGCTTTCCCATTGCTGACGGCGGAGAAGGGACGGTGGATGCCTTTGTCAGTGTTATGGACGGAGAAGTCATTACTGAAACCATAACCGGTGTGAACGGTACGGCTTATTCTGGCCGCTGGGGCTGGATACAAAAGGACAAGACAGCTGTTATAGAGGTTGCTGAAGGGGCTGGACTGATCCAGGCAGACAAGGAGAGCCTCCATCCGAGAAACCATACAAGTTACGGCGTCGGCGAACAGATCGTGCAAGCGCTTGATTATGGCGCAGAGACGATCATTTTAGGATTAGGTGGCAGTGCAACAGTCGATGGTGGTCTGGGCCTCCTGCAGGCGCTGGGCGTCGTATTCAAGGATGCTGAGGGTGAAGAGCTATTTAGGCTGCCTGTGGAATTAAACAACGTCCGGGCTATCGATATGGACGGGTTGGATAAGCGGGTCCAGGATGTGAACTGGCTGATCGCTTCGGATGTGACCAACCCGCTGCTTGGAGAAAAGGGAGCCGTTTATGTTTTCGGTGAACAGAAAGGCTTTAGTTCAGATGAGCTTCCAGAGTATGACAAAGCGATGGTGCGGTATGCCGATATCGTCTCAAAGGTGACGGGTAAAGATGAACGGGAGACGGAAGGGGCAGGAGCGGCCGGCGGAATAGGGTTTGCTGTCTTGTCCTTCTTCCCCTGTGAATTCCAGAGCGGGCTGTCTCTGTTAGCTGAAAAAGGAGACCTTGAAATTCTGATCAAAGAGGTGGATCTGGTCATTACCGGCGAAGGGAAGTTTGATAACCAGTCACTTGGCGGGAAAGTCCCCGTCGGAATCAGCCGCCTGGCTAAGCAGTTTGCAGTGCCGGTCCTTTTATTTGCTGGGAAGATAGACAGTGAACGGACCAAGATTGAAGAAGAGAACATCCATGCTTTGATCCCCATCGTAGATGCACCGATGACTTTGGAGGAAGCGATGGAAAAGGGCCCGGTGCTGCTCGAAAAAGCGGTGAGACTGAGCATTGACTTGATGGGAGTTGGAGGCAGTCTATCAGGTGAATTTTTCGGAAAGTAAATGCGTTATAATCCACTTCAAACGGTTAAACTGTTATCATTAAAGTACGACGTCACACAATAACGGCTTATTAAAGGAGTCCGGGTCATGAGAGAATGGATCACGCAATACGCAGAAGCATATCCTTTGATATCGAATATCATCATATTTATTTTAATCGTTGCTCTGGTCCTTATTATTAGACGGTTTACGCTGAATAGACTGTATAAGCGGTTCAAGGGCTCAGATAAATGGTATGTCACTAGAAAAATCGGCAGGTGGGTGACCAACTTCCTATTGGGACTCTCCTTTATCTATATATTCGGAAGCGATTTGACCGGTTTTACAACAGCTATCGGGCTTGCGGGTGCGGGGGTCACCTATGCACTAAGGGAAGTCATCGTCAGTTTTGCAGGCTGGTTCGCGATCATGTTCGGAGACTTTTTTAAAACCGGTGACCGCATACTTCTGGGAGGAACAAGAGGGGATGTCGTTGACATCGGTCTGCTCCGTACAACACTGATGGAATTAGGCGAGTGGGTCGATGGGGATCAGTATTCTGGCCGTACGGTACGTGTTGCCAACAGTTATATCTTTACGTCTCCCGTCTATAATTACTCTTCTGAATTCGAGTTTATATGGGACGAAATCCATATCCCGCTGCATTTCGGCTCGGATATTATATTAGCCAAAGAAATCGTCATGGGGATCGCCGTGGATACGATAGGAACTTACAATGCTCGTGCTGAAGCGGAGTGGACTGAAATGAAAAGGCGGTACCGGATAGAAAGTGCCTCATTAAAACCGCAAATCTACATTTCTTTTGATGATAACTGGATAACTTTAAGTTTAAGATATGTGGTCAACACAAGAGAGCGTCGGGTAATCAGAGACCGTATGTTTACGAAAATTCTTGAACAATTTAAAGACGTTGCGGACAAAATTGAATTAGCCTCGGAAACATTTGAGATCGTGCATGAGAAAAATAGGGAGTGGAACAGATATGAGAGGGATGAATGATCAGACGTATACGCCTGATCACTCATCTTGAACAGGGTGTATAAGAAGGACTGAAAGCAGCTAAGTTCTGCCTAAGGGACAAAACATACTCTGACATTTAAAAGTTTGTGTTGCGTTTATACGTTTCACTTGTTATAGTCTTCATGTACCAAAAAAATTAAATACGAATGATCCTGGGAGTCTTTTCAAGAAGGCTGAGAGTGATGTATATCAGACCAGTAACCTGATCAGCGTAATGGCTGCGTAGGGAGATCTATATATTGATGGCTCTTTCCTATGGATTTTTTTCGTTAGGAGGAGTTTTTTTCATGTCAAAAAACTATGTCAACTACGGAAAATGTTCTGCTGGAAAGCCTGGTTCCACTATGGGAATTACAGGCGCGCGATTCAATCTGTCACCGATGAGTGATGATTTTGTCGCGATTATTCTAGATGCAATAAAGCAAGTCGATTTATCGAAAGTATGGGCGGAAACGGACCATATCTCAACGGTTTATCGCGGAAAAGAAGAAGCGGTGTTCGATGCACTGAAAGCCGCGTATGTATATGCTCACAGAGAAGGCGTGCACATGACGCTGGAAGCAACGGTTTCCAAAGGGTGCCCTGGTGACAGCGACAGCGATTATACGCTCGCACTCGAAAATCCGCGAGTAAATAAAGAACAAACGCAGGACATCGATTTTCCAGTCATTGGGAAATTTGCCCTTTATCCGATGGGCTCAGACAACTACATGGGCACGATCGAAAAGGTCGTCAACGAAGGGATCGACCGCGGTGTCGTGACAGGCTCCGGCCACTACGGGACCAACTTGGGCGGAAGCGTTCAGGACGTCTTTGACTACCTGGAATACGTCTCGAACACTGTCGGCAAGGAAGTCAGTCACTATGTCAGCCAGTTCACTCTTCTCTGCAACGTACCGGAAGGAGAAGTCAAATGAATAAAAACAAACTGACCTTGCGTGACTATTTGCTGATGGCCCTGATTTCTGTATTGTTCGGGATCATCTATCTTCTGGCTGTCTATGCCGGCACCGCTTTGACGACAGTACTGACGCCTATGGGCTTAGGGATACTGGGTTATGAACCGTTTTACGGCATCTGGTTCATGGCGGCGATCATCACGACCTATCTCATCCGGAAACCTGTCGTCGGGATCGTGACCGAAGTGATCGCGGCATTGATCGAAGTCCTTTTAGGCAACATGTTCGGTGTCATGGTCTTGGTCTCTGCCTTTATCCAGGGTGTGGGTGTGGAGCTGCCGTTCACCTTTACCAAATATGAAAAGTATTCTTATCGAATCACCATGCTTTCTGCGTTTTCTGCCACATTGCTGTCCTTTCTCTGGACTGGTTTCAGAAGCAACTACCTGGCCATGGACTGGCGGATCGTTGCGGCGATATTCGTGGTGCGTCTGTTGAGTTCGTTATTCTTCACAGGCTATCTGTCCAAGCTCATCTGCGACAAACTGGATGAAGCGGGCATTTTGAATCAGAACCTTGATACTGGTGAGGTCAATGAGTAAGCCGACCTTATCTGTTCAAGACTTGTCCTTTCAGATCGGCGGAAAAAAGCGTCTGGATTCGGTCAGTTTTGACCTGTTTCCTGGTGAAATCATCCTGCTCTGCGGAGGTAGCGGCAGCGGGAAAAGTACCCTGGCTAATGTTATTAACGGCTACTTTCCGGAAAATGGCGGGAAGCAGATCGTTTCGCATATCAAGATCAATGATGAAGACGTCCATCACCAGTCGGTCGTTGAACGGTCAACGTCTGTCCGGACGATTTTCCAGCATGCCCGCTTGTCTTTCAGTATGAAGACCCTGCGCGAAGAGATGGTCTTCTGTCTGGAAAACAGCCGTGTCGATGCAAAAGAAATGGATGCTATCATCGAAGCAAAAGCCGGACACTTCAATCTGACCTATCTGCTGGACCGGTCCTTTGATGATCTGTCAGGCGGTGAGCTGCAGCGTGCGGCCTTTGTCTGTGCGGACCTGGTGGATGTTCCTTTATACATCATGGATGAACCGTTCGCAAATGTGGATGAAGACACGATGCAGGACTATATCCGCTATATGAAAGAACTGACGGATAAAGGGAAAGCGATCATCATCATCGATCACCATATAAAAAGGTGGGACTGGGTCGACCGCTGGCTCATGCTCGACGACAAGCAGCAGCTTCACGACCTGTCGCTGATCGGTTCAGAAGAACAGAAAAACAGACTTCTGACTGAGGCGGGACTCCTTGTGGAAGAAATGTCCATGCCAGAAAGAAACAAAGCGTCTGAAGAAATCCTTCTGGAGCTGGACAAGGTATCGATATACCACGAAAAAACAGTAAGGAAATCTTTTTTCAGAAAAGAGAAACAGCGCAATACCCTGATCGAAGAAGCACAGCTCAACTTGAACAAAGGCTCACTGACAGCCCTGGTTGGACCGAGCGGTATAGGGAAGACATCGCTTTTTAAAGCCATTTTAAATGTGTCACCTTATACCGGAGAGATCCTCCTTAACGGGCAGAGTGTGAAGACACAGAAGCCGAAAAAGCTTTATGCCAGGATCGGGCTGGTGTTCCAGGATCCGTCCCTGCAGTTCGTCAAAACCAACGTAGTGGATGAATTGGCATTGAGTCTCACGTCCTGGGAACTGGCTCAAGAAGAAGAAGCGAAAAGCCAGGCAGAAGACATCCTGAATCAGCACCACTTCGAGGATAAAGCGGGGCAGTCGCCCTGGCTGTTGAGTCAGGGACAGCAGCGCCGCCTGGCCGTTCTATGCATGACTGTCGGAGAGCAGGATTTACTTTTGATCGACGAACCGACCTATGGCCAGGATGCCAGAAACGGGAAGAAGATCATGGACACACTGCATGAACTCTGCGAGAAAGGCGTCACGTGTCTGTTTACCAGCCATGACCGCGAGCTGGTGGATGCCTATGCCAGCCAGATCTATGAAATCAAAGAGAAGAAAGTGAGGCGGGTAAGGTGATCGATGCGATCAATCCGACAGTAAAAACCATTGGGATACTTGCCGCCTCGATCCTGCTGGGCCTGACATTCAGGTGGGAAATCAATCTCATCGTTGCCCTGCTTTGCGCCTTCTTTCTATTGACGTCCAGCCGAACAGATCCGGCAACGCTGCTTAAAGCCCTGCTGCCGATTGCGCTGATTTCGCTCAGCTATTTCTTCACCGGCTGGCTATTCAGTTCAGAACAGGCGCAGTTCGCGGCCTCAAACAGTGCAGCAGTGTCAGGAGGCGGCCGGGATGTGGTCAACGGTCTGACTCTCGGGACACGTATCCTGTCCTTTGCCATGCTTGGGATCAGTTACAGTCTGACCACAGATGCCAGGGAACTGGTCGCCAGTTTTATCCAGCAGGCTAAGATGCCGATGAAAATGGGCTATGCCGTGTTGTCAGCGATCAATCTGACTTCGCTGATCCAGAGAGAACACGAGAACTCCAAACTGGCTCTTCAAGTACGGAACATACCGGTCAAGCCATTTGATACCAAACCGCTGTTCACGATGCTGATCCGCATGATCCGCTGGTCTGAAAGGCTGTCTCTGGCCATGGAGTCCAAAGGCTTCAGTGAAGACCGTGTGATGCAGCGTCAGATGACCGTCAAAGCTAAAGACATCCTCTTTGCGGTCGGCCTGCCTGCCATGATTGTGGCTTTGGGATTCGTTTTTGTATAGACAAATCAAAAGGAACATCTTCTGGAATTTTCCGGAGGGTGTTCCTTTATGTGAATATGTAAAGCGAGTTCTTACAGCTTTCTGGGTAGTGGGTCGTTCACAGGTTCACTCTGACTCACCAGATGCTTATTGATGCTTTCCAGTAAAAAGACGACCCTGAATAAAATACCGGACAGAATGCCAATGCCTATTACTATGCCGAAGTCTCCTATGAAAAATAAAACATAAGTAAGTAAAACTGAAATGAAAATAGACAGTATCAGGTACAAACTGATTCCTCCTTTTTTAATGTTATATGAAATATATACATAAAGTATAACATTAATACAAGGGTGCTAAAGGATTTAAAATAGGTGGATCACAAAAAGTCGTTCGTCATCGGGAATGATCCTTTGACAACGAACGACTAGAAGTTGAATACAGTTTTATTTTGAATCTGAATAGGCCTTCTCGTTTTCGACGAATTCTTCCACCGTTAAGCCAAGCTTCAAATCGTTGTAGTAGTGGCCGTTCATATAAATAGAACGCCTGACGCTTCCTTCAACAACGAAGCCGACATTTTCATGCATTTTCTGGGAAGCGAGGTTTCCTTCGATGCAGCCCGAATTGCATTTCTGAAGTCTTTGTTCGAAAAATGCGTACCGCAGGACAATACGAATGGCTTCTTGGGCATACCCGTTGTTTCTGAAAGGCCGGTAGATGCGGATCCCGAAACTGAATGTCCCGTTCTTCATATCGATCGAATTGAGATAGATAGCTCCGACATGCTCGCCCTTTAGATTATCGATGGCAAACATAATACCCTTCTCAAAGTCTTTATAGTCGATCCATTCAGCGACGTCGGCTTTATCCATTTCGAGACTTTTGGGTGCCTCGACACCCCAGTTCATCAGTCTGAAACCGTTACTGTCACGCGTTTCTTCGTTTCTTAACAGGGCGTCCGATTCTTTCATCGCCCGCAGCTGTACGCGGTCGCCTTTCCAGAAATCAAAATCCATATCTTTGAAAATGAAATACCTTGAACACCATTCGTTCGACATTTTTTATACCCCTTTCTCGAGCGATTAAATAGTTGAAGAAGAAAAGCAGCACTATATATGAAATACACTGTACGATCATTCTACCACACTTATAGAAAATAGAAGTCATATAAGGCTGATATATAAGGGTGAAAAGACATTTAAGAAACGGCGTACAGGGCAATAAATCAGGAGAGTAGAAAAAAGATTTTTTAAAAATAACGGTTGACTTTTCACCGCATTCGCGGTAAGCTATTAGACGGTATTGTTTGCCGCCACTACAGGCCTCGGAAACTTGTTATTGGAACAAACAACGAAGACTTTCTCATATACTTTTTTTAACGGTACTAAAAAAGATAGGGAAAGCAACAATTAGTGAATTTGAAACTTGAAAAAGAAAATTTGGAGGTTAAGATCGTGCGTACAACATTTATGGCTAACGAAAGCAACATCGAACGTAAATGGTATGTCGTCGACGCTGCAGATATTCCTTTGGGACGTCTGTCAACTGTCGTAGCATCTATTTTACGCGGTAAAAACAAACCTACGTATACACCACACGTTGACACGGGTGACCATGTGATCGTAGTAAACGCATCAGAAGTTAAATTAACAGGTAAAAAAGCAAGCGACAAGATTTATTCTCGTCACTCAGGACACCCAGGTGGCTTGAAACAGGTATCTGCTGGTACTATGCGTGCCCAAAAACCTGAACGTTTAATCGAAACATCAATCAAAGGTATGCTTCCTCATAACGCTTTAGGACGCAAACAGCTTAAAAAATTACACGTATTCGCTGGACCTGAGCACAACAACCAAGCTCAGCAGCCAGAAGTACTAGACATCACTAACTTAATTTAAGGAGGGACATCCATTGGCACAAGTACAATATTTCGGAACTGGTCGTCGTAAAAACTCGACAGCTCGTGTAATCATGACTCCAGGTTCTGGTAAAATCACATTTAACAAAAAAGATATTACTGAATATTTAAACTTTGAACACTTGCACTTAATCGTTAGACAGCCTCTAGCTGTTACTGATACAGTAGAAAGCTATGACATTAGAATCAATGTTAGTGGCGGAGGATTTGCAGGACAAGCAGGCGCTGCTCGTCACGGAATCGCTCGTGCATTGTTACAAGTAGACCCTGATTTCCGCGGCCCACTTAAAGCTGCTGGTTTATTAACACGTGACCCACGTATGGTTGAACGTAAAAAACCAGGTCTTAAGAAAGCCCGTAAATCTCCACAATTCTCAAAACGTTAAACTTACATTTTGCGAATATCAAAAAGAACTCCTTTTCGAAGGGGTTCTTTTTTTAGTCATGAGGCAATACCTCTCTCCATGTGTTGAAATTAAAAGAAATAGACTCAATAATAAAAGGCGGTGGGAAATGTGAATGCAAAAGAGAAAATGCTAGAAGTCATTAAAAAGAAACAGCAAAGTAGCGGCGGAAGAGATATCCAAAGCGAGACACCAAAAAACGATCAGAAATATATGCGAAAAGCTCCGATCATTTTTAATAAGTAAATTGAATTTAGGAAGGCCCATACCAGCACTTTAGGTATGGGCCTTTTTTGGAATAGAAAAGCACGAGAGTTAAATAGTATAGAGGGTGAACTGAACAGTTAGAGACAAGTCTTGTATGGTCAGAAAAACTGCAGACAAATTATTGTTGAGTGACCTTTTGAAGAAAAAGGTTTGCAGCGTTTGAAAATAGTTGGTTCTTTTTCCAGATAATATTAATACTGGAGGTCAGTGGAGGAGAGAACGGGATGAATTTCAGACCATTGTCTTTTGTATTGATGATACCATCAATGCATAGTGCGACACTCTCGCCTTTTTTAACAAGGAGAGAAGCATTATATAGAAGGTTGTAAGTTCCTACGATATTGAAATGGCTTAGATTTTGTCCTAACCATTCTGCAAGTTGATTGTCCACCAATGACTGATTAGAAATGATCAAAGGTTGATTTAATAAATCATTAGGACATACATATTCTTTTTGTGTTAATGGATGGTGTTCATTGACTAAAATACCCCAACAATCTGATTGCGGTAATCTGATGTATTCATATTTCTGTTTTTCTACCGGATCAATGACTAACCCAAAATCCAAAAGACCTTTATCGATTTTATTTTTGATATCATCAGCATTTCCGCTGTACATATGAATAGTTATGTCAGGATAATGGTTTATTAAATCATTTAAAATAACTGCAACATACTCAATAGCTTGTGTTTCTCCTCCCCCAATAAAGATGTCTCCACCTATAACGTTATTTTTCTGGATATTCGAGGTGGTGCTGTCAACTAAAGAGAGAATTTCGTTTCCGCGATTCTGTAAATAAATACCGTCAGCCGTTAAGGTGATTCCACGATTTCCACGTTCAAAAAGCTGTACGCCTAAGTCTTCCTCTAAACTTTTCAATTGTTTCGATAAAGCTGGTTGGGATAGATGTAAAACCTCCGCAGCTTTACTGATCGTTCCTTCTCTAGCGACAGTTAAAAAATAGGTTAGTACCCTTAAATCCACATAATCACTCCCATAACTTAAAAGAATACATAGACATTCGATATAAGTATTATTCATCATGAGTATAACCGAGTATACTCAAAATATCAATAATGGTGAGGAGGTTTTTGTGTCGATGAATACGCTAATTGAACAAATAGCTGGAAAAGAAATCTTAGCAGGTTCCACTGTTTATAAAGAAATACATGAAGCGAAAGATAAGAATGAGCCACTTATAGCTGAACTTAATACAGGTTACCGTAACCCTCAGGATATATTAGCTTATTTAGAAAAGATCACAGGAAAAAAAGTTGATAGCACGGTTACTGTCTCATTGCCGTTCTATACTGATTTTGGAAAACATATTACATTAGGTAAAAATATCTTCATCAATCAAAACGTCACATTCGTGGATTTAGGAGGGATTGTGATCGAGGATAATGTACTGATCGGACCAATGAGTCGAATTATAACGGTCAATCATTTAATTGACCCCAAAAAACGCCGTGGGTTAAATGTTCAGACGGTCAGGATAAGGAAAAATGCCTGGATAGGTGCAAATGTTACCATATTACCGGGGGTTACGGTCGGTGAAAACTCAATCATTGCGGCCGATTCAACTGTAACGAAAGACATACCAGAGAATGTGATCGTTGCCGGTTCACCCGCAAAGATAATCAAACAGATCGAATCATAAAAATTAATCTTAAGGAGAATTGCTGTGTCAAATCTATCAGAAAAAGTCGTCGTTATTATGGGAGCTTCATCAGGTATTGGGGAAGCAACAGCCAAATTATTAGCGAACAGTCATGCAAAGGTAGTGTTGGCTGCTCGCCGTGAAGAACGAATCAAACGTTTAGCTGATGAACTAGGAGAAAATGTAGTGTATCAGGCAGCTGATGTGACAAATCGTGACGACGTTAAAGCTGTCATTGATCTTGCTATGCAGAAATTCGGCAGAATCGATGTGATGTTTAATAATGCCGGTATCATGCCTCAAGGGAATTTAGCAAAACTTGAGTACGAAAGTTGGGAGAGCATGCTGGATATAAATGTGATGGGTGTATTGAATGGCATTGGAGCTGTGTTACCGATTATGCATAAACAGAAATCGGGTTTGATTATTACAACAGATTCTGTTGCCGGCCATGTGGTTTACCCAGGCTCTGCTGTATACAATGGGACTAAATTTGCGGTACGTGCAATTATGGAAGGTTTAAGACAAGAAGAGCTATCAAATGGTATACGATCAACGATAATATCGCCAGGGATGGTCAACACAGAGTTGTTTTCTACAGTTGGAGATAAGTCTTTAGAAAATGAATTGCAAAAAACTGCAGATCAGACAGGAAACAGTTTGACATCAGAAGACGTTGCCCGAGCTGTTATATATGCAATCGAACAGCCAGACCATGTAACGATCAGCGAGGTACTGTTACGCCCATTAAACCAGAAAATTTAAGTTTGAGTGGTTGGTCTTGAAAAAAATCGGAAATTTAAGTGGATGATGATACTGTTCGCCTTTTTCTTAAGTGCGTGTGGCGTTGAAACAGTTTCGGAACCCGATTCAACTGATCCTGAATCGAATAATGAATCACTGGAAGAGCAAGTTGAAATTGATGAAGTAGAGGCGGATTTAGAAGGAGATGAACAGGATGTGGTAACCCTATATATGAATGGTTCAGAATTTTCAGTTATTTTAGAAGGAAGTACTATAGCAGAGGATGTAATTGAACGATTACCAGGTCGCTTCACCATGACTGACTTAAACGAGAACGAGAAGTATTATACCTTCCCTCAAAGCGTAGCAACAGATGCAGTGAATATTCACAATATAGAAGCGGGAGACGTCATGTTATACGGTAATCAAACGTTAGTGATTTTTTATAAATCTTTTTCGACGAACTACTCCTATACGAAAATTGGACATATAGAAAACGTAGCAGGTTTAGAGGAAGCGCTGGGAACTGGGGATGTAGAAGTAGAAGTCTTAAACTGAAGGCAGCAGTATGAATCGCCAAAAAAGAGTAATAAAAAGACTAACAAAATGTAAATTCATACCGAAAGTGTAAAGAATACTCATGTAACGCTTATATTAATAAGTGTATTTTCAGCCAATTTATTTCACTAAAGAGGGTATCGATAAAATCAGTAAAACTAACTTAACGTAACAGCACGACACTTATAATATGAGGAGGAATAAAATGGAATTTAGAAAAGATTTTTTATGGGGTGGTGCTACAGCCGCAAACCAGTGTGAAGGTGCATTTGACATAGATGGTAAGGGGTTATCTGTTGCAGATGCGATGCCAGGAGGGAAAAACCGATTTTCGATTATTTCTTCTCTTGAATTCGATTGGGATATAGATACAGATAAATACTATTACCCTAACCATTTAGGAATCGATCATTATCACCGATTTAAAGAAGACATAGCTTTATTCGCTGAAATGGGATTTAAAGCTTACCGTTTTTCAATTGCCTGGAGTCGCATTTTCCCACAAGGAGACGAATTAAAGCCAAATGAAAAGGGAATATCTTTTTACGAAGCATTGATTGAGGAATGTCTAAAATATAATATAGAGCCGGTTGTAACGATTTCTCATTATGAAATGCCTTTACATTTAGCAAAAAATTATGGTGGATGGAAAAATAGAGAATTGATAAATTTTTATGAACGTTATGTAGAAGTATTGTTCGAGCGGTTTGCTTCTAAAGTGAAATATTGGATGACTTTTAATGAGATAAATTCCGCAATAGAATTCCCGGCTCTTTCTCAAGGGCTGATTCCTAAAACGGGTGCGAATAATTTTACTGATCGATTTCAAGCTTGGCATCATCAATTTGTTGCCAGTGCTCTAGCAGTGAAAATCGGGAAAAGGTTACGTAAGGATATTCAGATTGGCTGTATGCAGATTTATGCTCCTATGTATGCTTTTGACAGTAATCCCAGTAATCAATTTGCTTCTCAATTTAAACAGCGCGTATTTAATTATTTTACTAGCGATGTTCAGGTAAGAGGGTATTATCCCACATATATCAGTCAGTTATTACAGCATTATGATGCAAAAATGCCGATAATGGAAAAAGGCGATAAGGAACTATTAAAGGAAAACACTGTAGATTACATTGGTTTTAGTTATTACATGAGTATGGCTATCGATGAAACAAATTCAGAAGCGACAGATCCTGCTGCCGGTAATTTGATGGAAGGTGTACGTAATCCCTTCTTAGAATCAAGTGAATGGGGTTGGCAGATAGATCCGTTAGGTTTGAGAATCTCATTAAATGACTTGTGGGATCGTTACCAAGTTCCGTTGTTCATTGTAGAAAATGGATTAGGTGCAAAAGATGAAATTGATGACAATGGTGAGATCCATGATGATTATCGTATTGATTATTTAGCAAAGCATATTCAGGCAATGGCAGATGCTGTAACTGATGGTGTTGACCTAATAGGCTATACACCATGGGGATGCATTGATTTAGTAGCTGCGTCCACTGGTGAAATGAGCAAACGCTATGGTTTTATCTATGTTGATTTGGATGATCAAGGTAAGGGGACGCTGGATCGTAAGAGAAAGAAATCTTTTAATTGGTATAAACAAGTTATTGCATCTAATGGTGAAAATGTAATTCAGCAGTAAACTATAAGTAGTCACTCTTTATGAGTGTTGCGGAGGGATAGAAATTTCAAGACACTTTTCTTATGGGAAAGTGTCTTTTATTAGTCCACTATTGATAAATTGACTGAAAAATTTCAGTAGTATGTTTTTTTGCGAGAAATTAGGGCTTATAACATGCATATTTGGTTATAAGTAAACTCATATTAAAGCAAGATTAAGTAAAAATATAAATTAGTTTACATTTTTACTTTCAGTAGAATAAATTTGTTGTGTTTATTAAACCTGAACAGCCTTCTATACTGAGAATTAGTTAGTAATAGTATTAAAAAATTGAAAGGAGATACATAATGAGTGGTTGGTTGGATTTGAAAGGAAGAACTATTGTAATAACAGAAGGCGCATCTGGAAAAACTGAATGACAATAAAACATCCATAGCCTATATGATTCTCTATCTTATGAAAAATACAAAAAAAATGATAGTATATACTAAACGAAACCGTTAAATAAAGTAGCCTTATCCTGTCCAGGTATAGAGGTTTTTATAACGCTTAATCATTCTATAAATGAAGTAGAAGAGTTTCATTTCGGATTCAAGAGACATTGAGAGGTGGGAAGGTGTATGCAGGCGCAGTTTGAAATGTGGAGCACGTTTCATTACTTCATGATGATTTTTCCATTTGTACTTGCCGTGATCTTATATAAAATGACGAAGGATAAAACCTATGCTGTAAAATGACGCGTTGCGATAGTATTGGGGATTCTCTTAGTCCTCATACTAGCCGCCAGACAGATTTACATTTTCAATAATGAGGGTTTAGGTCCTGAAGTTTTTCCTTTTCAGGTCTGTCACTTTGCCAATATTCTGCTGCTTATCGTTGCGATCAACCCTAATCTTCGAGTGACGGCTGCGATTGCCTGGTGCCTGAATGTTCCCGCCGGTCTGGTATCCGTCGTGTTTGCCGATGGGCTGGAAAACTACAGTAATGTCCTCAATACGCAGGGACTTGCCTATATTTCAGGGCATATGCTGATTGTAACGACAGGGCTGTATTTGCTGCTGACCAAAATGATCCAAATCGACTGGCGAGCACTTTTGAAGGCATATGAGGTTTTAGCGGTGCTCTATGTACTGTCGGTCATAGTGAACAACTGGTTCGTCGCTATTTTCGATGAAAAATCCAATTACTTTTACAGCTATGCGCCGGAAGCAGGGACGCCTTTAGAAGATTTATACAACCTCGGCTCCACGATCGAAGTATTCGGTCTTACATTCAACCCAGTCTACCTTTTGTCTCTGGCAGTTGTCGGAGCTGCGGTCATGTTCTTGATGTATCTGCTGTCGAAACTGCGTTATTTCAATCAGGATTCCAACATTCAAAGGAAACTGGCTAACTGAATTTACGAGAACCTTCTTGAAGGAGCGATTGCAATGCAGGAGCAATCAGCAAACGGACGAATCGACACGGTTTCAAAAGTCATCGCCGCTTCGCTGCACACACTGGACCAAGCGTTTGTCGATTCGGACACAAAAACAGTGAATAGTTTTAGATAAAGTATTTAGGGTATCAAATAAAGAAGAGAAAGGAACATTCTGATATGATCAATGAAACAGATAGGAAGCACTTGAAACGGTGTGTGGAACTGGCCAGAATTGCATTGACCAATGGAAATGAACCGTTCGGGTCCATACTGGTTTCTGAAAGCGGAGAGGTGTTGTTTGAAGACCATAACCGTGTGGCAGGCGGCGATCAGACCAAGCATCCGGAGTTTGCCATCGCACGCTGGGCAGCCAGCTACATGACACCTGAGGAAAGAAGTAAGGCGACGGTCTACACATCCGGTGAACACTGTCCGATGTGTGCCGCAGCTCATGCTTGGGTAGGTCTGGACCGGATCGTTTACGCGAGTTCATCCAAGCAGCTGCAGGAGTGGAAGGCTGAATGGGATGCACCCCAGTCGCCGATATATAACCTCTCTATTCAGGAAGTGATCCGGGTTGCAGAAGTGGACGGACCGGTTCCGGAACTGGCAGAAGAAGTAAAAGAACTGCACCGACAGTCTCAGGAAAGAAACAATTAAATACCTGATTGCAGGGAAGCGAAAAGGTGACCACCGGCGAAAATGGGTGGTCACCTTTTACGATATTACTACTTCTTCTTTGCAGGCATGCTCATCAGATTTATGAGTGGTTTTTGCTTTAAAGGGTTAGACGTCATGAAAGTTACCCTTCTGTCAACTCTAGTAGAATAGGAGGAGTTTAATTGAGTTCAGGGGTATCTTTTCCGTTCAATACAAGCTTCAATGTCACGTCGGCCTTCAGTGAATGACGGACTGAACAGTATTTTTCTTCACTTTTACGGAAAGCGCCCCAGACACGTTCAGCAGAGATGCTGCCTTCTACATAAAGGATCACATCAATATCTGTAAAGTATTTGGGGTGTTCATCGTTTTGTGTGCCATCTGCCTCTACTCGAAAAGACTGGATCTCTCCATTATCAACGGAACGCCGGAGCATGGCCAGTGTATCCATGGAAATACAGCCGGACATGGCACCTAAAAGAGCGGCCATTGGGGTGACGCCTTTTTCCTCTCCGCCCACTTTAGGACTCGTATCCATTTTAAATGTATTGCCTTTATCGTCGCCGGCGACTAAGCTCATTTTTCCTTCCCAAATCGTTTCCACTAACATTTTATATCCTCCAATAGTTGTAGTCGAATGACCTGATAAACCAGTATGAACAGTTCTTTTTTTTTCTGAATCGAAAGGATTCGTTCAGTCATTATTCTGTTTTGTACATGGGTTCATTGAATTCTCTATCTAAACGTATATGAACATCCTTATAGTCAAATAACCATTCATCACCTTCCTCAATAAAGTAAGTGACGTCATTTACGGTTGTGTTAACATTTGACTGATGAGGAACGGCAGGTTCAATACCGACAGTGATCCCTGTGTTACTCCCTCTAGTCAACTTAGGGAAAAAGCGAATACCGTTTTCAGACCCTACATAGATATTCTCTTCAAACCAGGAAATGGCATCTTGTCCGATTTCTATTTTCATGACAAAGCTCTCCTTTAATTAATCCTTTATTAGAGCATTTTATTTGATTTTACAGTTAAATTCTAACATGTAGTACTTCAAATGCCTAACTATTGAGACTCTCCTAAATAGAATGGCGGGACTAAGGAGTTGTCAGAGCTGCACCGTTTCTCTTGAGTAATGGGTATGGTAAGATTTAACTATTAACCAGTGAAAAATCGGACGGAAAGCACTTCATTTATTACATAATCTACAGGGAGGCTAAAACATGAAAGTCGTTGTTATTGGTGGAAGCGGACATATCGGGACGTACTTAGTACCCAAACTGGTCAGAGAAGGTCATCAGGTCATTATGGTGAGTCGCGGGAAAAGTGAACCGTATACTCGGGATTGGGCTTGGGACAAAGCCGAACATGTCGCGCTGGATCGCAGCAAGGATCCGGACTTCTCAAAGGAAATTGCGGAAATGAATGCAGATGTGGTGATCGATCTGATCTGTTTCAAACTGGACGAGGTCAAAGAGATGGTAGAGGCGCTGAAAGAGACGGACCTCTCGCATTACTTATACTGCTCGACGATCTGGACGCACGGACGGACAGAAACGATTCCAGTCGATCCAAAAGGGGAGAAATATCCGCTCGATGAATACGGCAGGCAAAAATACGAAAGCGAGCAGTACTTACTGCATGAGTACCGCGTCAACGATTTTCCGGCAACGATGATCAGTCCAGGACAGATCTGCGGGCCCGGCTGGTCGATCATCAATCCGTTGGGATACGGAGACGACAGTGTCTTCCAGACGATCGCGGACGGGAAAGAAATCAAGCTGCCTAACTTAGGGATGGAGACCCTGCATCCGGTACACGCGGAAGATGTGGCCCGGTTGTTCGTCGATGCGATGAATCACCGGACGCAGGCTCTTGGCGAGAATTTCTATGCCGTGTCAGAAGATTCTCTGACACTTTACGGTTATGCCATGGCTATGTATCGATTCTTTGGACAGGAACCTAAAGTCGGTTTCCTGTCATGGGACAAGTGGAGCGAGCATGTAGCAGACGAAAAACAAGTGAATGTTGCCTATCTCCATTTAGCTCGCAGCGGACACTTCAGCATCGACAATGCCAGAAAACTGCTTGATTTCCAGTTGCAATACACAGCTACCCAAGTGGTTGAAGCAAGTATTCAGAGCTATATCGACAGAGGGATTGTTACTGTGGATTGACAGGATTTGACGGGAAAGCGGCAGTCGGATAGCTTGCTTTCTGTCTGAAGTGGTGTAAAAACGCATATTAGAACATATTTTTGCTACTGTGAACTATAAAAGTGGTGCTAAAAGGGATATTAGAACACGTTTTCGCTCCATTAAGCTATAAAAGTGGTGCCAAAACACATATTAGAACACGTTTTCGCTCCATTGAGCTATAAAAGTGGTGCCAAAACGCATATTAGAACACGTTTCTACTCCATTGAGCTATAAAAGTGGTGCCAAAACGCATATTAGAACATGTTTTTTCACTTTTGAGCGACATAAGTGGTTGCAATACAGTTATTAGAACAAGTTAATCTCTCCTTTTTGAAATAAGTTGTTCCAATAATCCTGTCGAACCCATTTTTGCTAGATAAAAGAGCATTTTACAGCTGATTTGGATCCGGACTATTGAATAAAGTCTTCGAAAACAAAGCAAAGAATGAAAAAGTCCAGAACATCCTTCCCTGAGAAGTCTGTTCTGGGCTTTTATTATTGAAAATCGCCATTAAAACACTGAGAATCGGATAGATGCATTGAGTCTAACGGTGAAAAGAGTTATTCTGTAAGATGGCAGCTGATTTTTCTGATAAATGTGCTAACTAAAAATAAGCCGAAATATGCTATAATAGAAATCGAGTGTTTTTGAATACAGCGGAAAAACAAGAAAGTAACTAAGGAGATAAATTAGATGACTTATGCACTAGAAATCAAAGATTTGAAAAAAGTCTATAAAGGCGGGGTGAGAGCCTTGCGCGGCATTGACTTGACGGTTGAAGAAGGGGACTTTTACGCCCTTTTGGGTCCAAATGGTGCCGGGAAGTCGACCACCATCGGAATCGTCACGTCACTCGTCAATAAGACTTCTGGAAATGTAAAGGTATTCGACTACGATATAGATACGGATTTGACACGTGCCAAGCAGCAGATTGGTCTGGTCCCTCAGGAATTCAACTTCAATCCCTTTGAAACGGTCCAGCAGATCGTCGTCAATCAGGCAGGCTACTACGGTGTGCCTCGTAAAGAAGCCCTGAAGCGCAGCGAAAAGTATCTGAAACAGTCTGACCTATGGGAAAAACGCGATGTCCGCGCCCGTATGCTGTCAGGCGGGATGAAGCGCCGATTGATGATCGCCCGTGCACTGATGCACGAACCGCGTTTACTTATCCTTGACGAACCGACAGCCGGCGTGGATATCGAACTGCGTCGTGAGATGTGGGACTTTCTAAGAGAGTTGAACAATAACGGTACGACGATTATCCTGACCACGCACTATCTGGAAGAAGCTGAGATGCTCTGCCGTAACATCGGGATTATCCGGGCCGGGGAACTGATCGAAGACACGAGCATGAAGAGCCTGCTGTCAAAACTCATGTTTGAGACCTTTATCCTGGATCTGGATACGGCAGGACAAGTCCCTGAAATCACAGGTTATCCGAGTGAAATGGTCGATGAGTCGACCCTTCATGTTGAAGTCGAGCGTAACCAGGGGATCAACGATGTGTTTGAACAGCTGTCCCAGCAGGACATCAAAGTCTTGTCCATGCGCAACAAGTCCAACCGACTGGAAGAGCTGTTCCTGAAGATCACCGAAGAAAATGACCAAGTGGAGGGTGCCCATGTTTAATCTATATTACACAGCATTAAAAAGTCTGGCCGTTAAAGAAACCAACCGATATCTGCGAATCTGGGTACAGACTTTGGTTCCACCGGTCATCACGACTTCCTTGTACTTTATCATCTTCGGTAATCTCATCGGCGGTCGGATCGGCGAGATGGAAGGTTTCTCGTACATGGAGTTCATCGTTCCCGGACTGATCATGATGTCCGTGATCACGAGTTCGTATTCCAATGTCTCGTCATCTTTCTTCTCGCAGAAGTTCCAGAAAAACATTGAAGAGCTGCTGATCGCACCTGTACCGACACACGTGATCATGTGGGGCTTCGTGGTCGGCGGGCTAGGTCGGAGTATCCTGGTCGGGACACTTGTGACCATCATTTCCCTATTCTTTGTTCCTCTGCAGGCCTATTCATGGGTCATGATCATCGTAACGCTGTTGATGACGTCTATTCTGTTCTCACTCGCAGGGTTACTCAACGGCATCTTTGCCCAGTCCTTTGACGACGTCTCGATCGTACCGACTTTCGTGTTGCAGCCACTGACTTATCTGGGTGGCGTGTTCTACTCGATCTCGATGCTGCCGCCGTTCTGGCGTGCCGTTTCACGCGTCAATCCGATCGTCTACATGATCTCTGGCTTCCGCTACGGCTTCCTTGGCATCATCGATGTACCGATCCTGTTGTCCATGGGTATACTCGTGATATTCATCGTGGTCCTCTACGCCATCGACTGGTATCTGATCGAAACAGGTCGCGGACTGAGAAGCTGATTTAGTATGGCTCAGTTAATAAACCTTTATTTGTGGAAACTACAGCATTCATTGTAATGGGTAGTAATTACATGTTATAATACAGGTGATAAAGGGAGGTCATACTATGTCATCAATAAAAGCCCGTAAACAGGGGAACTCGATAATGATTACTCTTCCCAGCGCTTTAGGTATCAAAGAAGGCGAAGAATTTTTCATCATCAAAAAAGATAATGGTGCTATCGCGCTCATCCCTAAAGAGGAAGACCATTTCAAAGATGTATCAGAAGGCGAATACGATATGCCCGAGTTAGATGCTGGGTATGTTCCAAGCGAAGGAGAACTCGATGACATATAGTCCAAGACAACGTGATATCGTGTTTATAGACTTCGATCCTTCTAAAGGGTACGAGATTAAGAAAAGACGACCTGCACTTGTATTAAGTAGAAATGAGTATAATGTAAGTACGAACATGGTCATTGTTTGTCCGATTACATCAACAGACAAAGATCATCCCTTCCTAGTTAAAATAACTTCCGAAAAGCTACCTTCTAAGTCAACCAGTAAGGTTAATACAAACCAGGTTTACTCATTGGACTATAGTGAAAGAGCCAAAAGAAATATTCAGTTTGTAGAAAATATGGAAGAAGAACAGTTTTACCGCATTGCTCAAAAATTCATGCATAATTTTGCATTTAAGTTTTAACAAAGCTCTCCAAAAATTAAGCAATCAAAAAATACGTTCTCCACTTCAGTAACAGAAAGACTTACTGAAGTGGGAACGTGTTTTTTTTAGTTATTATCTGAGCTTCTTGTATCTTTAGATGGATAGTAATAGGGAACCGGTGAAGTCTTATGCTATGATAAGAATAAGTAAATGAGACAGCTTGCATTCCTACGAAGAGAAAAAAGGAAAGAGGTGAGGACCGTGGCATTCGACTATGATCTGGATTTTGACACCATCAACTTTCGCGAGCAGCCGGAACTTTACAGAGTGGGTAGAGGTGAGCAGGGGGTGCTGATGGTGGAGCCATATAAAAGCGAGATCCTTCCGCACTGGCGCTTCAAGACCCCTGACATTGCAAAGGAATCTTCCGATAAAATCTATCAGATGTACCTGGATTATAAAGAAGCCGGGGACTTTGTCGGGATGGATATGGCAAGAAAATATCTCCAGATGGGCTATACACGTGCGCGCCGCTACGCCAACTATAAAGGCGGCAGGAAGTACGACGATAACGGTGAAGTCAAAGAGAGACAGATCGATAAAGAAAAGGCAGAATCAGCGGCCATCTTTGAAGAGAAATGGATAATCGTCAGAGAAGATGAAGAGTATCTGAAGCTGAAGAAAGAGCATCAGAAAAAGTACGGGTAAAACCTTAAATAGATATAAGCAATATCGAAAGTGTCTATATCAGATGCTAGTGTATATAACTAAAAATAGATCAACTTTAAAGTCGTCCAATCGAGTAAGCTTAACTGAACAATTTTTACAATTTGATGAAATAATATAAATTAGATTATGGCATTTTTGTTAAGCTGACGCAAAATCACTGAATGCTCTCTTGCGTTTTCACGAAATAATAAAATGCTTCAGAACTGAATTTCTTTATTTTAGTCATTTTTTTGAATAGTGGTATACCAGTCAATTCAAGTGATGGCTGAGACGGGTCAAAACGTTCAATCTCTCTTGCCCCCGTTTTTAGTAGACTTGCTAAGTAAGATGCTTTTGCAGCACTGACTACTGCTTCTTCTACGATATAGTTCCGATTGATGATATGAGATTTTATTCTTCGTACACCATCTTCCAGCTGTAGAAAAGTTTCTTTTTCGATACTTCCTCTCCCGCCAATGATACATGCCGTTTTTATAATATCATCTAATACATCGTTTGGACTTAAATAGTCTAACTGACGATAGATAAGTTCTTGCTCAGTGCATTTAATAAAGGTATCTTTGATTTCTGTTAAATCCTCAGCTTGATCATATAAACTTTCAATATCGAATAACTGTTTAATGATTTCCATTTCTTTACCTTTACCGTAAGGGATACCGGTTGTATTTGGAGCAAATGCTGCTAGTTTATCCCCCAGAAGATTATCTATATCAGGAGTAATAACAACTTTGGAGGGTGGTAAAGCATCAATGAAAGGGTTCTCAATTGGGAGTTCAATCAGTCGATTGTATGGAGATTCTTCATATAGAATATCAAGTAGTACATACGATTCAGTGCTATCGAGAGGTGATGTATAGTAAAATTTAAAATGCGCTTTTGGAATTGCTGTTTGATAACGAACGTGTTCTTCAAAGCGTGTGAAACTAGACTGATCAACTACCTCTTGTAAAAGATCAGATAAATCTTCTATCAGTATTTTATCAGTAATAATAATATCGATATCAATCGAGAATCTCTTCAGGTTTTTTAATAAAAGCAACAAACAGGTGCCGCCTTTAAAAATAAAATTCAGCTTCCTATCTGTAAGTTTCTCCAGCAGATAAAAAGCATGAGTTACTTTGTCTAACAGGTTGTGGTCTAATTTTTTATAGTCATGATTTAATTTATTATACCAATCTGTGGTCAAACTCTTTTCAGTAATCATTCAGTTCCTGGCCCTCCTTTTAAATGCAACTTTTCCAGCGATTTTTCAGCATTCCTTTTTTTAGCATATCGATTTAATGTCGAATAATTGATGCTATACGTATCCAAGATATTCATAATAACGGTACGAATATCTGAGACTCCTATCGGTAAAATGATTGGATCATTAATCAGCAAATCAACAATAAGTTTTTCTAATTTCGGTGTGTAATAATTATTGTTGATTTTATTTAATGGAGAATCTACGTACAAACGTTTGACGATGATGTTTTCTTCCTGTGGAGAGATGTAATAGTCATACATCTTTTGATCAGGAGATAAAAATGTATTTGGATAGTTTTCTTTTAAAAAATGAAAGGCAGCCTCCAGCACATCTGCATCTATCTCGACGATAAGGTTATCCGTCTGATAAACATGGCTGGATAGATTGCCGATCCATTTGGTCGGGTATATACTGAAATCTACATATGGGAATTTCCCTTGTAACAGATGTGCTAGTTCAGTCATCTTTTTAGTTGGTTTCGGTTGGAAAAGTTTTTTTTCATTAAGAGCATATAATCCTCTCTTAGGACTGAATATTACTCCTTCTTTTTTTAATTCGTATATACGCCATCTCAATGTAGTGATAGGTAAATCAGGATCAAATTGGTGGTAGAAATCTAAGAAATCCTGTGTGTTTATAGGGTGATTTTTTTTAAGAAATTCTATCAAGTCATTGATGTGCAGTGCGTTTCTCATTGAGGGACCTCCTACTCTAATAATTGGGTATATTTATAATTATCACCCGATTATTTGGTTAATTATATCAAATGTTTGGGTTTGATTCAATTTTAAACCCGATTATTTGATGATTGATGAAATAGAATTAAAAGACACTTAGTAATATTCATATTTGAAAATATAGGAATTCATATCAGTTTAGGAAAAAGTAAAGATATATTTGGCGCTAAATAATATAAAGTATTTAAATGTAAGGTATACTAAGGATGGAAATTCAATCCATACATAATACTAAGGGATATAATATTGAGAAAGGTCGTGAATGATGAAACTTAGCGTTTACACTTTTATGTTAATTGGTGTTCTAGCATTAGCTGGTTGTTCCGATACAGATGAAATAAGTGAAGTGAACAATGATAATGGGAGTGACCAAACCAGCACTGACGTGAGTCCCGAAGAAGCTAGACCTAAGCCACCAGAATTGCATATTCAAGTCGGAGAAGAAAGCCTTATTCCGATTCTTGGTACGTACAGCTGGAGTGTTGAAAATGAAGATAGTACATTTGATGGTATCGAAGTAGATTCTGTAGCACCGCCAGAATTAGTCAGTACTATGGACCCACTGCAAGTCACTGCAGACACTACTATTACGTTTAACTTCGAAGAAGAACCCGACCGCTATACCGTAAGGATCTGGGATGAAGATACTAATGTTCTAAGCGAGTCAGATATGGTTGACTTGTCTGGCGAAGGTGAAATTATCTGTGAAGTGCTGGCACATTGGCCACAAGGAAATGCTAGTTATGCTTTCTCCTTAGATATTGAGTAGGTTCTCTAATAACGATGTAACAAAAAAGACTACTTGATACTCTAGGATGATTTAATCCTGTACATCGTTATCAAAGTCGTTAAACCCACTATAGACTATTACTATAAATATGAGGAGAGGTCACATGAAAAACAAGACTTTAGTGATTTTAGGCATTTTGTGCCTACTTGTATTATCTGGATGCAATAATTTAAATTTCTTGAGGGGAGAGCCGAGTATCACCGGCTATGTCATAGCAACAAGTGAAGATAGCATCCTTGTCGTTAACACAGAACCTGAAGATTTTAGTGGAGCTGGAGGAATTGAAGAGTTTTATGATGCGGTCTGGGTAAGTAATGTGACTGAAACTGTGGATGTCGGCGAGCAAGTAAACGTATGGTTTGAAGGAGGCGTTGATCAGTCGTATCCTGCACAAGCTGGAATGGGAGAGCTGGAAATAATGGATAGCCGTATCCCGGATGGGGCTGATCTATCTGAAGCAGAAGCTTTAAGATCTGCATTATCTCAAGAATCCTTAGATCCTGAATCCTTAGTCGTCCGTTCGATTTCCTTTGATGACAATGCAGACGAATGGGTCATTGAACTGAGAGATATTCATAGTTATGAAGATTATACGATTCAAATAGATGATCAGGGAAGTTAGATATTAGTCCAGCTTCTTATTACAACTGAACAATAAACTGTTTGATACGTAACCGTGTCATGGTATACTGTCAACTTATGTATGAAAGAAAGTTACAGTATAGTCTCCGACTATTCAAATGACACGGAGGTGTAAAGAATTGAAGAAAAGATGGACGATCGATCAGATCAATGACTTTGTAAATAAAAATTCAGACAGCAGATTACTCTCGACAGAGTTTACAGGATTTTCTCAACGATTAGAGTTCAGATGTGCTTGTGGCAATAGGTTTGAAAAAACATTGACGAAATTCAAAAATAAGAATCAGCGTAAATGCGACGTGTGTGAGCCGCCGAAAGAATCCCGATAAAAATAGATGACAAACGCGAAAAATGCCTGTTTCTCGAAAAGAGAAGCAGGCATTTTATTCTATTTGTCCAGCCATCTGAAAGCTCGCTTGAGTTCTTCAGTCCCGTTTTGATCATACCAGTGGCCATGGGCGAGGATGATTTTCTCGGGCTGCCAGCTGAGCATCCGTTTATAGCATTCTCGGGCCTGTTCCTTTTGTCCGGCAAAGGTCATGCGCAGATCGATGGGCGTCTTGCCGTCTGGATAGGCGATGCCGGCCAGCTTGTACAAGTTTCTCAGAAAGATATTGGATGTGCGCTTGGGTTCAAAGTTCTCGATCAGGTCAGTGAGGATCAGCGTTTGGCTCTCTTTATGGAAAAAGACGACTTCTTCGAGTGCACGGCTCCCTTTGAAAATAAGCTGATCGATCTTGTCTGACCAGTCAGAAGGGGCTTCGTCTTTTAAAGGACGGTTGAAATCTGTCTGGATATCCTGAGACTCGGCTCGCTTTTCGACACCGGGACTCGACCAGGCCGTGGCGTTTGGATAACGTTTTTTCCATTCAGCGATATAAGCGTAATGGATTTTATTCGGAGAAACGAGGTGTTTCACTTCGCCTAACGCATCGATTTCTTGGAACAGTTGCACGTCAGGATCGATCGGGGAATGGATCCACAGAGACCGGTCCTTTAACTTCACGACCGTCATTCGCGTTGAAAAAGGCAAACCAAATCCCAGCATATCCATTTTGATGATATCCCCGTCTGCGATCCAGATGTCTGGACCGACTTCTTTCAATGTGTTTAGAGGTTCGTATACAGGTACAGACACTGGATCCACTCCTTTTACGGTTGTGATCAGATTATGCCACCCAAGAATATCAGGCCGTCGTGAGTATCGGTCCGTCACTCGTCACAATTATGGTATGTTCGTACTGGGCAACATAACTTTCATCAGTTAAGAAAGTCCAGCCGTCGTCTGACTGGAAAACGTCCTCTTCGAGCGTGGAAATAAAGGGTTCAAAAGCGATGACCATCCCTTCTTCTAAAACGACATCGTCATACTTCGTGTAGAAGTTGAAAATGTGGTCGGGTTTCTCATGAATCGACCGCCCGACACCGTGTCCAGTCAGGTTTTTTATCACAGTCAACCCGTTCTGCTTAGCCGTCTCATGCACGGCTTTTCCGAGCGCGCTGGTCTTAGCACCGGGTTTCACTTTCAATAGGCCAGCTTCAAAGGCTTCTTTGGCTACATCGCAAATCAATTTCAGCCCCGGGTGTCCGTTCCCGACGACAAAAGAGATGCCGGTATCCGCAAAATAGCCGTTCTTGGATCCGGAAACATCGATATTGACCAGATCGCCTTCTTCGATGACCCGGTCGTCGGGGATGCCGTGGGCGACTGCTTCGTTCACACTGATACAGGTGAAGCCCGGGAAGTCATAGATCTGCTTGGGTGCTGACTGGGCACCAGCTTCTTGAAACAGTCTGCCCGCCAGCTCGTCGAGTTCTTTTGTCGTGATACCAGGTACAGTCTTTTCAACCAGTGTATCTCTTATGCTTCCACAGATCTTTCCGATGGCTTTCAGTCCGTTAAAATCTTCTTTTGTTTCTGCGATCATTTGACGCCCTCGCGTTTCAGATCCATACTTTTAGACGACAGCAGTTGCTTCACTTTTTCCGTTGCATCTTCAACTGAGTCGCCAGCGATCGATGTGATCAGTTCTTCGTCACAGGCGGTGGAGTGCGAGTAGCGCGGGTCGTAGTAATAGGTCAGAAGGTTTTTGACGACTTCCGGATAGTCTCTGTTTTCTAAAGCTTCCTCTATCGCATGAGCCACCGGTGTATGGATGCGGCGCTTGATTCCATGAAAGGCTTCTACAACTTGTTCGTGATGGTCAGAAGGAGAATAGTCGCTCAAAATATTTTTGACCCGTTCTTCGATGGGCAGATCGATAAACAGCTGGGGACTCGTTTCCTTGTGCTGATAGAAGCGGTCCGGGATCATGATTTTACCGATGCGTGCACTCTCACCTTCAATTAGGATATAAGGGCGATCCTGATAGTCAAGGAGTGCCTCGCCTAAAAGCAGATTGAACATGCGCTGGTTGTTTGGTTCGAGCCCGATACCGCCGAAGATAGAGCCGCGGTGAGCAGCCATGCCTTCCAAGTCGATGACGGGATAGCCTTCGTCTTTCAGCTGATAAAGGATGTGTGTTTTACCGTTGCCGGTATGACCGTTCAGGACATACAGAGGTGGCAGTGGTAAAGTGTTCAGCTGCTCTTTCATCCAGTTGCGGTAGCCTCGGATGCCGCCTGTCAGACGATTGACTTTAACGTTCATCAGGTTGTTGACGGTCGCAGCCGTTTTACTGCGCATGCCGCCGCGCCAGCAGAACACAGTAACCGGTGTGCCGAGCTCTTTGAATTCTTTGATAAAGGCCGGGAGTTTTTTCGAAAAGATCTCCAGTCCCAGTTCTTTTGCGGCATTCTGACCTTCGTGTTTATAGGTTGTTCCGACTTGTGCCCGTTCCTCGTTTGAGAAGAGGGGAATGTTGATGGCACCTGGGATCGTTGCTTCTTCAAATTCCTTTGGTGACCGGACATCGACCAGCGTGTGATCCTGGTTCTTTAAATGATAAAGTTCTTCTGGTGTAACATCTTTAAACATAGTGTATCCTTTCTTATTTTACGTAAGTATGACCGGGTTCCCCGTCAGAGACTTCTCCAATGAGCTTCGCATCGATGCCTTTATCCTGAAGCGCCTTTAAAAGTGCCGGAGCATCTTCTCCGCCAATGGCCATAAGCAGCCCACCTGAAGTCACGGCATCGGCTAGAATGACTTGATCTATTTCGTCAAGGTTTTCATCAAAGTGAACAGCCTCTTTCACATGTTTCAGATTGTTCTTAGAACCGCCGGGAATGACGCCTTGTTCAGCCAGTTCTCTGACACGCGGCAGGACAGGGACATCGGCTTTATTAAGCGTGATCGCCTGATGGCTTTCCGTTGCCATTTCAGTCAAGTGACCCAGCAGACCAAAGCCGGTGACATCGGTACAGGCGTGCACGTCAAAGTCTTTCATGACTTCTGCCGCTGTTCTATTCAGTGTGGCCATGACATGGGTGACGCGTTTCGTTTCTTCTTCAGAAAGCAGACCGCGTTTGATCGCAGTGGTCGAAATACCGACACCGATCGGTTTAGTCAAAATCAGTTTGTCGCCTTTTTTTGCGCCGGCATTGGTCAGGATACGGTCGGGATGGATCGTTCCGGTGACCGACAGACCAAATTTCGGTTCCTTGTCGTCGATCGAGTGACCACCGACCAGATTGCAGTCCGCTTCCTGCACCTTGTCGCTGGCCCCGCGCAGGATCTCTGTCAAGATCGCTTTATCTAAATCGAAGATCGGGAATGCCACGATGTTCAGGGCCGTGATCGGTGTGCCGCCCATGGCATAGACATCACTCAAGGCATTCGCCGCAGCGACCTGACCGAAGTCGTAGGGATCATCAACTATCGGTGTGAAGAAGTCCAGGGTCTGAACGATCGCCAGATCATCAGTCAGTTTGTATACGCCCGCATCATCGCCGGTATCTACACCGACAAGCAGGTTCGGGTCTTTTTTCTGTACGGGAAGGTCAAGCAGAACCTCGTGCAGTTCAGTGGGCCCGATCTTGCAGCCGCAGCCGCCTTTAGTCGTCAGGGTGGTTAATTTAATTGGATTCATTGAATTTATCCTTCTTTCATATAGATACTCTACTTTCTATTTTACCACGCATGACGGCGTTCTGTATGGGGAGAATGGGAATTCTTTAAAAGTTGAAGGATTCGAGCGATAACAATACAATTACAGCAGTTATCGGTTAGCCCAGGCAAAAATATGAGAGAGTAGTGCTAAGTAGGGCCAACATCGGCAAGCTCAAGCCGAAAAGATCAGTGAGCGATGCTATATAGAGCAATCCTCGGCAAACTCAGGCTGAAATATGAGTGAGTAGTGTTAAGAAGGGCAAATATCGGTAAGCTCAAGGAAAATTAGATTTGAGTGATGCCAAATATGGGCTATATCGGCAAGCTCTAAGAAAAAAAGATTTGAGTGATGCCAGATAGGTGCTATATCGGTAAACCCAAGGAAAAATAAATTTGAGCGATGCTATGTGGTCCAGATTTCGGTGAACTCAACGAAAATATTCAGCGAGCAGTGCTAAAATGGAAGTGATTAGGCATCAAAGCCTAATCGCTCATTATAATTTAGTAGAAATAATCATATAATAAAGAACGTTTCATCCATCGACTATGCAATAGTATGGTACAATTTAGTATATATTTAATTAAATTAATTTGATCCTGAGCTGTTAACTTAAAGGAGTGACTGCCTGATGAAGCTATTTAACAAAATGAAAGAACCGGTTTTTTTCAAAGAGAGTAATAATGCGGAAGAACAGTTGGAAAAGCTGAAGGACTTGAAACCGACCCTTAATGCGGAAGGAATCAAGATGCTGAAACGAGATATTAAGTTCCTGGAGTACGGCATAGCAGGAGAAAAGAATATAAGGTTCGAACTTGAAAACAGCCATATCCCTATGTATATACTGCATGACCTATATCTTGAGGAGGATGATTTAAGTGCACAGATCGATTACCTGGTTGTGACAAAGAAATTAACGTTTATCATCGAATGTAAAAATCTGTATGGGAATATCGACATTAATAATGCAGGCGATTTTGTACGCACCACAGAATATAAAGGGGTCAAGAAGAAGGAAGGCATCTATTCACCTATCACACAGAACCAGCGTCATATGGACTTATTGAAAAAGATCAGAGTGGAAAGTAAAAATAATGTCTTGACTAAGTTTATTTCAGAGAGATATTTTGATGAATTCAACATACCGGTCGTTGTGCTGGCTAATCCTAAAACGGTACTCAATGCAAAGTACGCAAAAAAAGAAGTGAAAGACAAGGTGATACGGGCGGATCAGCTGGTGAGATACATAAAAGAAGCGTATAAACGCTCAGACAGCGCGGTTCTTTCTGACAAAGAGCTGTTAGACCGTGCACAGTCATACTTGGATTTACATAAAGAGCGTATCAAAGATTATACCAAGAAGTATGAACCGTATACATTGAATAGTGATAAACAAGAAACCGATGATACAGATCATTTGGATATGAAAACTAAAACGACAATCAATGAGCCGTCGTCTGCAAAGAAAAAAGACTTATATGAAGAGCTGAAAGAGTTCCGGTTAAGCAGGAGCCGTTCAGAAAATATTAAAGCTTACTATATCTTCAGTAATAAGCAGTTAACAGCATTGATAGATAAGATGCCAAAGAGCAAAGAAGAACTACAGTCAGTTAATGGATTTGGCAAGGCTAAGGTAGAAAAATACGGAGATGAAATCGTAAATATTATTCAGAAACACTAGGACAGGAGAGCTGTGTATGAAACTAAATGATGCTATTGCCGTCGTGACAGGTGTCAGCCATGGGCAGGGGATCGGTGCGGCGATCTGCCGTGAGCTGGCGAAAGAAGGTGCAACACTATTCTTTACGCACTGGAAGTCTGGGGCTGGTTGGGCCGCAAAATTTAAGGAAGAGCTAACAGAAATAAATGGGATCGAGTGCAGCGATATGGAAGTCGATCTCTCGGACCCGAATGCACCGCAGAAAATCATCGAAGAAACGACTCGCAAATTAGGCAGCCCAACGATCCTAGTCAATAATGCCGCACACTCCACAAGAGACGGCTACATGAACTTGGATGCCAAGACACTTGATGACCATTATGCAGTCAATATGCGGGCGACTCTTCTTTTGAGCGTCGAATTTGCACGCCGCTTCAAAAAGCAGAAAAAGTCCGGCGGCCGAATCATCAATTTGACTTCTGGGCAAGCTCAAGGGCCGATGCCGGGAGAATTGGCTTATGTTGCCACTAAAGGAGCCATATCAGCCTTCACGCTATCGTTGTCAGCGGAACTGGCACCTTTAGGCATAACAGTCAATGCCATCAATCCGGGTCCAACAGATACCGGCTGGATGACAGATGAGATTCAAGAAGAGTTGACACCCAAATTCTTGTCAGGGCGAATGGGATTGCCTGAAGATGCCGCTCGATTAGCATTGTTCCTTGCCAGCGAAGAGTCAGAGTGGATCACAGGTCAGGTCATCAATTCAGAAGGCGGATTTCTAAGAGGGTGATCTGAGAGGAAGAGAAAGTAAAACGACCCCGGAAAATTTTATTATTCTCGGGGTCGTTTAGGTTGTAACAAGGGTCTTATTCACATTGAACTCTGGACTGCCCAGGTACAATACTATCAGTAAAAACACAAAAAGTTTCAGCACTAGAATTTCAAAAAAGAATCTCTCTATAGAGGTTCTTTTTTGCTATTTACGCTTAAGTTCTATTACAGATAAATAGCTCCCATTGTTGAATAAATAATTAAAAGCGTATAATAGGTATGAAGAGCAAGAGGAGGGATTCTGTGAATGTGAATAACTATCTGACAGTTTTAGATGAACTCAAATCTGTACCTGATACAAACACAGATAAACTTATTCGTGTTGCTGGTGTGATAACGGATTATGTTAAAAAAGCTTATGACATTGACTTGATCGTCGTTGGTGGTCTGTCAGTAGAAATCTATACAGACGGCGGTTACACGACACAGGACATCGATTTTGTGGGTGTGAACCATGAGAAAATCATGCAGGCATTGAGTGATCTAGGTTTCCGTCATGAGGGCAGGAACAGTATTCACGATGAGCTGAATGTTTTTGTCGAAGTTCCGGATTCAGTTCTGAAAGATGCAGATGAACACTATATCAGAAACGTGACCACAGAAGATGGTTTTGAACTGTCCGTTATTGGTGTTGAAGATATTATTAAAGACCGTCTTGTCGCATTGGTGCAGTGGGATGAATACATGCAGGATGAGTGGATCTATCAGTTGATAAAAAAGTACCACAAGAAATTGGACATCACTTATATTAGAAACACTTTGGATAAAGCAGAAAGAGAGTTATTTGACTATTTTTACGATATAGTTAAGGAAGTAGCTACCTCTGAGAAACGACAATTTGAACTGATCCTGTATCTTCAAAGAGAAGGTGTTCCTCATACTTTGTTTGAATTAGGAAAATACAAAATTATTGCACTACCGGCAAAAAGCGGAACATTTTATGGTTTATCATTATCTCCATTAGTTATGGGATATACTTACGAAGACGAAGAAGACCACGAAGAGACATTTGTGGCTATAAGAGATAGTGAGCTAACACTAAATGAACTTACGAATTGGTTAAACTCTTTTTCAGAATCCGATGTAAAAAACATTGATAAAGTAACTAAGTACTTAAAAGAATTAAGAAAAGAGTGATTATGTAAGAATATGATATACTTTAGATGAAAAGGGGGGCTGATAATGACTAAACTTAAAGTAGACAATGTGGTAATCAAGGCGCCAAAGGGAATGAGTGAAATGGAACTATTAAAGATAAAAAAGCGGTTGGGACGTGACTTGTCAGCCTCACCTAAGCGAAAGAGACCGCGGGATCCTGATGAAAAACGTGTGTTGAAAGAATGGGAAGACGAACGCGGTGGCAAAAAAATAGGCGAGATTTAAAATTGATAAGAGTAACTAAATGAGATGTTGAATGGAAAATAGAAATTAAGAGACTCCCAAATACACACTCGTGATACCTGTGTATTTGGGGGTCTCTATAGTTAAAGTCGGGCTTAACGATAAATGATTGTGCAACAGTCATTTATGATTAGAGACTTTTATTTAACTGCTGATTTAAAGTCTCCGCAAAATTCTGAATGACATCTTCTCGAATGGCCGATACATCTTCGGTGACTTTTGCAACTTTTTTAGTGATCATTTTTTCAGCGAAATTCATCTCATTGAAATCGAACGCTCCGCCAAAGCAGTCTCTGACCACAGCTTTCTCCTGTAATTCCGGCGGATAATTGACTTCCAGTTCGTTCCTCAGGGTGTGTTCTTCCTGCATGCCGCAGATAAACAGGCCGATCGTTTTCTGTTTTAGTTCGTTTAAGTTGGTCTTAGCAAATATATCCACTTCTTTTAATATCTTTCCTACATAGACTGGACTGCCAAGGACAACGGTATCGTACTGTGAAAAATCAACTTCCGTCTTCTCTTTCAGATCGATTTTCTCTATTTCTCCTTCCAGTTGTTCTTCCAGCATATTCGCACATTTTTCGGTGCATCCATGTTTGCTCGCATAGGCGATCAGGGTTTTCATTGTGTGTCCTCCTCTATGAATTCAAATTATGTACAGCCAATCATGACTATGATTTTTCTCGGTTATTTCAACCTGATTATAACGCTTTGCAAGATGAACCGGCAACTAAGAGCCCGTCGTTTTAACAGATAGGATGCTTTCTACACTAGTGTCTTTTAATAATAGGCTGAGACATTTAATTTAGAAAGTTTAAAATACTCCTTGCATCCTTATCGCTTTACATGTAAACTGATAATATAGAAAGGAATGATACCGGTGAGAAAAAATACATTAGCTTCACTCATATGGGTGCGTATTACACGGTTCACTCATCAGAGTGCGTTGCTTTCTAACGATAATGTAAAAAGGTATGACATCACTGCAGCACAGTTTGACGTACTTAATCAGATCGGCACGTATCAGCCTTTATCTCAAAGTGAACTGGCTGACAAGATCACGATTTCAGCCGGCGGGATCTCCCGCATGTTGAGCCGGCTTGAACGCGAGGGGTACATCGCGCGGACGGTTGAATGGAAAACCAAGTGGATCAGCCTGACTGAAACAGGCCAAGGGAAACTGGATGAAGTCTTTGAAGATCAGCTGGACTTTCAGACGTCACTGATGGACGAGTGTCTGACCCAAGCTGAACAGAAAGAATTGTATGCTCTGATGACAAAAGTGCAGAAGCACACTGAAAAAAAGTTGAATACCTAAATGCGGGCAACTTTTTTTTGGGTCATCACTTGACTAGTCAAATTAAAACCATGAGGAGGAATCATCATGTCGATACTATTAGGACATCACCACATTTCCATGCTGGTGAAAAATGCGAAAGAAACCGATACATTCTATAAAGATATTTTAGGGCTGCATCGGGTAAAAGTCACGGTCAATCAGGACGACCCGACGATGTATCATTTGTTTTACGGAGACAAAACGGGCAGTCCGGGTACAGGCCTGACCTTTTTTGAAATGCCGAGCATCGGAAGGACTCACCGAGGGACCAACGCCATTACACGCATCGGTCTGATGGTCCCGTCAGAAGAAAGCCTGGCGTATTGGAAAGCGCGTTTTGAAGACTTAAATGTCTATCACGGGAGCATCACGACCTATGCCAAGCGCAAGGGGCTGAAGTTTGAAGACCCGGACGGCCTGCAGCTGGTCCTCCTGGTGGCTGATGGTGAAGAAATGGATACTTGGGAAAGCTACAAAGAGTCGGCAGTCCCTGTAGAACATCAGATTCGCGGGATGGGGCCGATCGAGATCACGGTAAGAGACAGTGAGACATTCAAAGAGACCCTGACTGACCGGATGAAGTATAAAGAGGTTTACCGAGACAGCAACGAAGCACTGTTTCAGACAGTGAAGGAAGATAGTTATGGTGAGATCTTAGTCAGGCAATTGGATGGACCGGATGAGAAACCGGGAAGAGGCAGTGTCCATCATTTAGCCTTGCGTGTGAGTGAAGAATCGGAGCTCCAGTACTGGGACGAAATGGCACGACAGAACAGATTCCCGTCCTCTGGAGAAGTCGACCGGTATTACTTTAGAAGTTTATACTTCCGGGAACACAACGGCATCCTGTTTGAAATCGCGACAGACGGACCCGGGTTCACCGTTGATCAGGATCCTGAGCACTTAGGCAAAGAACTCGTCCTGCCGCCGTTTCTGGAAGACAGACGAGAAGAGATCGAAAGCAAACTGGACCCGATCGATTAAGTTTAAAAGAATAAGAGGAACACTAAATAAAACAGAAAAAGGAGAGTTTAATCATGGAAAATAAATTAAACATTGGTATTATATTAGGCAGCACAAGGGATGCCCGCGTCAGCCCGCAGGTCGGCGAATGGGTCAAGGAAATCGCAGACGAACGCGAGGACGCAAACTATGAGATCATAGATATCCTTGAATATCAGCTGCCATTCTTGGGAACCACAGATGGAACAGAACCTGGTATCGCGGCCTGGAACGAAAAAATCGACAGTCTGGACGGCTTTGTCTTTGTTGTTCAGGAATATAACCACAGCTATACAGGTGTATTGAAAAATGCGATCGACCACTTGAGAGAAGCTTGGCATGACAAAGCAGCCGGTATCGTGAGCTACGGTTCGACCGGCGGCGCGCGTGCGGCTGAACATCTCCGCGGTGTGTTTGCTGAACTGAAGATCGCAGACGTTCGTGTGCATCCGACCTTGTCTCTGTTCACTGATTTTGAAAACTTCACGACATTCAAACCGGCTGACCTGCACTTAGTCAACATGAATGCCATGCTCGATCAGGTCAACGCCTGGAGCAAAGCCTTAAAACCGTTAAGAGTCAAAGAAGAAACAGTAAAATAATCTCAACTAAAGCAAAGCACCTCTTTATCATCCAGTTTTGGACGGATAAAGAGGTGCTTTATTGCATTAAAAAGCTTTAGCTAGCTTTGATCCAATATAATATAAAGTAACAGCAAGAATAACGGATGCATAGATGATCAGATTGTTTAGACTGACGTCGTCAAAGAAAAATATAAGCAGAACGGAGGCACTATATAAGATTTGAGCAGCAAATAGTCTGGATCTGTTTACTTTATTTCCCTGATCATCTAAAGCTTCTTCCCGGGACAAAAACCAGAAGAGGATAAATGATAACCCAATAAGAGTGAAAAAAACTGTGGTGAGCGTATCCATGCCAGAGACAGGATGGAAATTCAAATAATCCAGAAAGAAACTCTGTACCAGAAACAGCACGGATGCGATCGCGTTGATGATGACGAAGGTCCGTGTCAGCCTTCGTCCTTTTGAAACAAGATATATGGCTAAAAGAAAGACCACGAGATAAATACTGTTGTCGTTACTAAAAGACAAATAGATCGTAAGGCCCAAAGTCAAAAGCATATCAAAGACAGTCACCGCTTTCCCGCACAGGCCGTTGACCATCCTTAAAACGAGCAGCAGCCAGCCAATGATCAGCAGCTGGACCGATTCATAGTAAAATAGATTGATAAGTGCAAAGCCGGCAGCCAGAATTGCTGAATAGTCATGTTTCGGATCGATTTCCCTAGCCAGTGCCCAGGACAGAAACACACCAACACCGATAGATAAACCTGATAGAAATGCGCCAGTCACCAGCCATCCCACAGCCGTGACCGCCAGTGTCAACAGGACGATCAGCTGGTTTGTTTTGTAGTTGAAATCGATCATTCTTCCCAATGTGAAAATAAGATCACTCCTTCATGCGTTTATGCTTAATGATAAGTTATTTAGTGCTCTAGTTCAATATCCGGAAGAGTGTTTCTGCAATGACCTGATAGCCCATCCCGTTTGGATGAAAGTCATCTTGGGAGAGATACGCGTCTAAATGATAGGCGAACAGTTCATAGGTCGGGATATAGGCAAAAGCAGCATCCGAATTGACGATCAGTCGTGTTTCATGATTCCAGTCTAATAAAAAGCGTGCATTTTGAGGGTCGTCCTCGCTGTATGGATTATACAAACCAATGATCGCCAGCTGTGCATCCGGATTGATGGACCGGATCTCACTCAGGATAAATGTCAGATTTTCTTTATAGGTGTTCAGTGTTTCTTCGAAGGCAGGGGCGAGCGTCACGTTGTCCTCTAAGTTCAGGCGGTTCAAATCGTTGCCGCCGATCGAAAGGATGATCAGCTCGGCACCGGCAATGCTTGTCCGGTTTTCTCTGCTCTCGATCAAGTCTGCCAGCTGACTGCTTTCAAAACCTGGGACCGAACTGTTTGTGATGGTTGTATCTGTCTCACTGTCTTCTTCCAGCAGATTCAGATATCTTTCTCCGATCCCCAGATTTTCTTCGTCTCCGACACCGAAACCGATGGAGTCGCCGAGGATGAGGATGTCAGAAGCGCCATCCGGCGGCATGACATCTTCTGGCATATCTTCAGGGGACTCCGTCTGTGTTTCTGTCTGAACACCTGCTTCATCTCCGCTGATAATGATGGACGTGACGAATCCAAAAACAAACACTAGCGCCAGGATCAGGGCACTCATTGATACCAGCGGCCAAACGACTTTTTTAAACATGGTGCACCTCCTTGGGCATGTGATCAGACCAGGACATCTCTGCGGTTAAAAACGATGAAGCTGATCGCTATGGACACGATTGCCCAGACGCTCAGTATCAGAATGGAAAAGTTGAGACTCATGCCTTCGACCGGCTGGTAGGATCCGGTCAGGTAGCGGGTGAGATCCAGATTCGTCACGAAGAAATACTTCACCAGTTCCCAGTCGGACAAGAAGAACTGCAGGAACTGGCCGCCGATCAGAGCCGCCATCAGGATGCCGATAGCTGAGGCACTCGTGTCCACGATCACTGAGATCAGCAGGGTAATTGAAGCGACGATGATGGAAACGAACCACACGAGAGAATAGATCAGCAGAGTATACTGATATCTGGGGATCAGTATCGTGGAATCTGAATTCAGTGTGCCTTCAAATAGTGTGAAGCCGGTCACGATGGGTTCGCTGAAGCCCCACTCCTGAAAGAAGAGATAGGAAACCAGAGTCGTCGTGATCCCGATGATAAACACTAAGAGGGTGGTCATGATAAGCAGGGCAATATACTTGCTCAGCAATACTTTCCACCGGGGGACGGCGCGGGTGAGTAAGATTTTGATCGTCTTTCTGGAAAATTCACTGGAAACGAGGTCAGCCGCCAGGATAGCGATAAGCAAAGGAATGAATAAGGTGATGCCCTGTTCAGCGAAAGACACGTTGAACTTCGCCGCGGTCGGGGTGACTGGATTGATGTCGTTTTCGATAAAATAATTTAGCTGTTCGATCTCTCTGTCGATAGAGGCCCGTACTTCGCCGGGGATGGATTCGTTCTGGCTGCGTTCTTCGAGCTCACTGAGCCGCTGCATCGTCAGTCCCTGCCAGTCAAACGTTGTGTCACCAGACTCCGCTTCGAACTGTTCGATATTTCTTTCGTAAGCATAATTCTGTCCATATGAGAGCAGGGTGACAAAAATCAGAAGTAAAATAATGATCAGGGGCATTTTCTTCTTCAGCAGGATTTTCAGTACTTCATTCCGTACGAGTGCGATCATAACGATCCTCCTCCACTAAATCGTGTGTTTATCGGTAAGTGACAAGAACAGATCTTCCAGGGTGCGCTTTTTATTTTCGACATATGTGATGTCAAAGCCTGATTCGATCAGGGTCTTATTTATTTCTGAAAGTTTTCCTGGATCGACCGTGGCTCTAAGCGTATGTCCTGCGATCGCTGCCTCCACCTCAAACGTGTTTTTTAAAATCGACTGAGCTTTTTTGGGATCGTCTAATGTCCACACGACCTCGCCGGTGACCAGGGCATCATCGATCGATGCACTTTGGATGATCCTGCCGTTATTGATGATACTGACGCGGTCGCACATCAGCTGGACCTCACTGATCAGGTGAGATGAGATCAGGACTGAAATGTTTTTTTCGCGGGCCAGATTTTTAACGATCTCTCTGAATTCGTGGATGCCCTGAGGGTCGAGACCGTTCGTCGGCTCATCCAGGATCAGCAGTCTGGGTTTATGGATCAGGGCCTGAGCCAGACCGATACGCTGCTTCATCCCCATGGAATATACAGCCACTTTATCATGGATGCGGTTTTCCATCCCGACTAAGGCGACTGCCTCATCGATGTTTTGTTTCGTCACATCTTTTGACATGCTGGCGAGCAGTTCAAGATTCCGGTAGCCGCTCATGTAATCATACAGATCCGGTCCTTCGATGATGCAGCCGACATTGGACATCGCTTTGACAAACTCTTTTTTAAGAGAATAACCGCAGATCTCAACGTCTCCTGAAGTGGGTGTCGATAAGCCGACAAGCATCCGCAGGGTCGTTGTTTTACCGGAACCGTTGGGACCCAGGAAACCGACGATCTCACCCGCTTGGATATCAAAGCTGACATCTTCGATGATCAGTTTTTTCTGAATCTGTTTTTTCAAGTGTGAAACCTTTAGTACTGAAGTATCCATAATGAGTCTCCCTTCAGTGAACGGTAAAAAAACGTTTATCATACGAGTTTAAGAAAATTTTGAGTTCATTTAATTGCCTTCATTGTATCACTTTATGTATAGGTAAAGTAGTCAGACAGCAGCAAAGTCCTGAAAGGCTGTTACTGACGTAGTATGAATTGGATATTTCGTTTTAATTGTTGCAAATGCAACAAAAATATTGTATTCTATTATTATGCTAAGAAACTTGAGGCGAATGCATTATTAATTCAAAGGGGTGACATATGAGCGAGATTCTAAGAGACATCGGCGTGATCGCCCGGGCACTGGACTCGATCGCGAATATCGAATTCAAAGAGCTGGCTCTCACGAGAGGGCAGTATCTGTATCTGGTCCGAATTGATGAGAACCCGGGAATCATCCCTGACAGACTGGCTGACCTGGTCAAAGTGGACCGCACAACGGCTTCCCGAGCCATCAATAAGTTGGAGAAACAAAACTTCATTGAAAAAAGAACTGACCCGGACAATAAAAAAATCAAACGGCTGTTTCCCACAGACAAGGGGACAGAAGCTTCGGCGTACATCCGCCGGGAAAACAAGCATTCCAATGAAGTAGCGCTTGAGGGGCTGACACGGGAAGAAGCCGAAAACCTATCCATCCTGCTGGAAAAAGTAAAAAACAATATCGAAGCAGACTGGAAAGCTGTGAAGCAAGGCGAAACGAGAGAGTATTAAAATCAAGAGCGGAGGATAAAAGTATGACAAAAATCAACGTAAATAAAGAGTTCTGGGACCTGTTCCCTGATGCACAGATCAATGTGCTGGTCGTCAACGGATTGAACAATAACGCAGATGAATCAGATAAAGGGTATTTTGAAGGCTTGCTTGAAAAAGGCAAACAGGAAGCCAGAACATTCCTGACAGAGGAACCCTTCAGTCAGAATCCGGTGATCGATGAATGGCGACAGGCCTTCCGTCAGTTCAAAACGAAAAAAGGGGCCCGGTCATCCATCGAAGCCCTGCTCAAACGCGCCAGTCAGGACCGGGACTTTTCGCCGATCAATCCATTAGTCGATATCTACAACAGTGTGTCTCTGAAGTATGCCGTGCCTTGTGGCGGAGAGGACCTGGATGTCATCAAAGGCGACCTGCACTTGGGCAAAGCAAAAGGCGGCGAACCGTTCTTTCCGCTCGGGGCAGAGACTGATGCACCGGCCCTGCCTGAAGAGATCATTTACTATGACGACGAAGGAGCGGTCTGCCGCTGCCTCAACTGGCGTGAAGCCAAGCGGACGATGCTTCAGGAAGACACAGAAAATGCCGTTTTAGTCATTGAGTCCATCAACTCCGAACAGGCTAAACGAGCAGACCAGGCAGCTTCGGAACTGAAAAATCTGGTGGAAACGTATTTCCAAGTGGAAAGCATAGCCTATACGCTGACAAAAGACAATTCGTCGGTCAATGTAGATTAAGTAAAGCACTTCTGTGTGCCAGCCTTCCAAGAGCCGCTGACATCTATAAAATTTTCAAGCTAACATATAAACTAAGAGCCTTGAGCTGCAGACAATTATGTCAATGCAGCTCAAGGCTCTTTCTGTATTGTTTCAGACACTGTAACAGCATACTTCCATTCCAAATTTCTTGATTATTTCAATCTCTAAACGATTCGAAAATCCATCTATTTAGGTACGTCTGTCAGTCTTTCAGATACAGTGTCATGCCTTTTTCAGTGTCTTCAACAAGGATGTCGCCGGAGTGCCTGGAAAGCAGGATGACCCAGTAAAAGTCTCCCGCACATGACGCCGCATGGATCGAGGCATAGAAGACAAAGAAATACTCGGTGATAAGGCCAAGTGCCATCAGAAGCATCAGGCCGGCTGTAATGAAAACGAAGGGGGCCAGACATATCATGATGAAGCTGTTCTTTTGGTAATAGGAATTGGGACTGGTGGCATAGGCCATACCGTTCTTGAAGCCGAATTTGATTTTTCCCTCCGGATCGAACACTTTGAAGAAAATCCCGTGTATCAGTTCATGCACGACGATGAGTACAAAGTAAATGACTAAAAAGAGCGCAAGCGAGATCAGAAAGCCGGGCAGGTTATCCTTGCTGACACTATAGCCGAAATCACTGGTTCCAAAAAATACATAGGTAAAAGTAGAGAACAGGACGATGAATAAAAAGAACAACGGAATAACGGCCATATTTATCCAAAAAATCAGTTTTTTGTCGTCCATCAGGTTGTAATCTTTGAGTAAGGTCATAAGTGCGGACACCCTCCTATTATTTTTTACAATTAAATTTGAAAGAACTGTAGATAGTTTATCACACTAAGCAGCGTTTGGAAAAATCTAGTTAAAAAAAATGATGTACATTCGGTGCAGAGTTGTGTATATTTAAAATTAGAAAATAATGAGGAATGAATTAAAAGGGGGAAATATGGATAGATTAATGGAATTCAATGCGTTTGTCAATGATTTAGTCTGGGGATGGCCGTTTCTCATCTTAATAGTGGGGACGGGTGTCTTCTTAAGTATACTGACAGGATTCATCTCGGTCACTAAGTTCGGTTATGTGATGAAACAGACTTTCTTCAAGATATTCAAAAAAGATCAGGTCGGGGAAGGTGAAATCACGGCTTTTCAGGCAGTGTCGACAGCTCTGGCCGCTACGGTAGGGACAGGGAACATTGCCGGAGTCGGGACAGCGATCGCAATCGGTGGTCCGGGGGCCGTTTTCTGGATGTGGGTAGCTGCCTTGTTCGGAATGGCAACGAAATACGGAGAAGTCGTTTTGGCGATCGTTTACAGAGAGAAAACTGAAGACGGCCGTTTCGTCGGCGGTCCAATGTATTATCTGACGAACGGTGCCAATATGAAATGGCTGGGCATACTTTTCGCTCTCTTTGGGGCGATGGCCACCTTTGGAATCGGGAATATGGTCCAGTCCAATTCTGTCGCTGCTTCCCTGAATGAGACTTTCGGCATTGAGCCACTTGTCACGGGGATCGTGCTGGCTGTCCTGTCTGCTTTAGTGATCGTCGGGGGCATCAAAAAAATCGGAAAAGTGACAGAAGTCATCGTGCCCTTCATGGCCGCCATCTATATCGTGGGCGGACTGATCATCATTCTGGCTAACATCACATTGATCCCTGAAGCTATAGGTATCATATTCCGCGAGGCCTTCACAGGTAGTGCTGCAGCAGGCGGGTTTGCGGGTTCTACATTAACCATGTCACTGAGATATGGTGTGGCCAGAGGAGTCTTTACTAACGAAGCAGGACTGGGAAGTGCCCCGATCGCCCACGCCGCAGCGACGACGGATCATCCAGTCCGTCAGGGGCTATGGGGAATCTTTGAAGTCTTCGCGGATACCCTCGTCATCTGTACCATCACAGCTTTAGTTATCGTCATGACGGGTTCTGTAGACACAGGACTGGACGGCGCGGCGCTGACCACTTCAGCCTTTAACGAAGGGCTCCCGTTTGGCGGCTATATCGTGACGTTCGGACTGGTCTTCTTCGCATTTTCCACACTGATCGGCTGGTCTTACTACGGCGAGCGCTGCATCGAGTTCCTGTTCGGACCCAAAGTCATTCTCTTTTACCGACTGGTCTTTATCCCTCTGATCGTTGTGGGCTCTGTGGGTGGACTGCGCGCGATATGGGCGCTGGCTGATACGCTGAATGGACTGATGGCTCTGCCTAACCTGATCGGGCTATTACTGCTCAGTCCGGTCATCATCAAAGCAACGAAAAGCTACTTTGGCCGACACGGTATCTATGAACGGGAAAAAATATAATTGGAGGAGTCTGGGGCTACGCTGTCCCAGACTCTTTCCTGTTTTCACTCAAGTTAAAGTTTTTCAAACATGAGTGTGACGAGTTTCAATGCGTATCTCCCCAGCTATCTGTTCTAATAATGATATTGGAACAGGTTTTAATGAGAATTTTGTAAATAGTTGTTCCAATATTCGTTTTGCTACACGTTTTGATGCGTTTATTCTTAGAAAGATGTTCTAATAACGTTATTGCGACAAGTTTTAGTACGTATCTTCCTAGAAACCTGTTCTAATAACGTTATTGCGACAAGTTTTAGTGCCTATCTCCTCAGAAAGATGTTCTAATAAAGGTATTGTGACAAGTTCTGATGAAAAAAGTGAAAAAGTGGTGCTAATCACCTCAAAAGGCTGGTTAATAGGACCAAGTGGCTGCCTTAAAACCGGCAACTTAAACTGACAAGTCGGGATAAACTTAATGCTACACCGCTAGTTTTTGATTTTCACCTGGATCTCGGTCACCATATTATCCTGGTTTTTCTGAATAGAATCGAGGAGCACCTTTTCGTAAAAGTAGCCTTCTAGTTCGATCTCCTGCTCCCTGCAGTAGTTGATCAGTTTATCATAGGTCAGATATAGCGTGTCCTCGGTCCCCTGATAAACCAGTGACAAATACTCGCCGGCCGGCTTGAGATGGTGTCTATCGTCGTCTATAGGTGCATCGATATATAAATAGTCATAGGATTCGTCTTTTGGATCAGCGAACTTCTTAGTCGTGCTTATCATAAAGCCGTACTCGTTGTTTGGAAGGGTGTACTGGCTTTTCTGATCGACGAGCTGATGTGCTTCATCCAGAACATTCAGCAAAGACGGGTCTTTAAGCGGGTCACTTAATATCAGATAACTGTCATCTAAGGTGATGCGGTTGATGTCCATATGCGACCGCTCAGCCGTTTCAATGTATTCAAGTTTCCGTGAGATAATATCTTTGATAGTGTGCAGGTCTCGAATTTTTGATTCAATGTCATCCAGCTTGTGTTCCAGCGACAGCGTGTATTCGTTAAAACTGCCTGTTAAAATGTCTCTGATTTCATCAAGCGGCATGCCTAGTTCTCTTAAAGAAAGAATGATGCTCAAATCCATGATCTGCGTCATCGCATAGTAGCGGTAGCCGTTGGTATCCTTGAATTCCGGAGAAAACAGGCCGATCTCATCATAATAATGCAGAGTCCGCTTGTTGATATGGACAAGTTGTGCCAGTTCAGAGATTTTCAGGTACTTGCTGCTCTTCATAAAGCTTCACTCCTTGACTTTACAGCTACTGTATACTTTATGCTTAGGATAGTCAACTAAGATCCAATAGAATTTGGAAGGAGCTCATGCAGTGAATAATATAGGTGTGGTTCTCATCGATAAGGAGAATGAAAAGGAAAGTACCGCCGTATCTAAAAAAGTACTTCCTTATCTGAAAAAAGTGGGCAGAAGGGCTTATGATACGACGTTTGAAGTGATTGCTTTAACTGACTTTCTAGTACCGGTCGACGAGCAGTTAATGGTTTCAGACAAAGGGCATCAGCAGCTGGCTAAAAAAGACGGGTACATCTTTATCGTGCCAACTTTTTCAGGTGGGGTACCAAAAGATTACTGCCAGCTTTTCTCGAGTATTTCTGAAGAATTGAACAATAAAAGTGCGCTGGTCATCTGTTACGGCTCAGAAAATGACCGAAAAAACACCAAACAAAAAATCAATGAAGTCCTGCTGCAGTATGATATCGGACTGCCGACGTCGGACATTTTCCTCCCTGAGTACAACTTCTTTGACTGGCATTTAAAAGATGTCATCGAAGATTATATCGTTTCACGAATAAAAGAATTCATCTACTGGACACAGGCCATGAAGTATCTAAGAAACTTGAAGAGTTCTCTTGACCTCGAACGCTTTGTAGCAGATTAATTATTCTAAAAAAATATGGCTAAGCTCTGAATGACCCGAAGGATGGAGGTCGTCGGAGCTTTTTTATTTTTCTTAAAAATATAAACTCGAGGTAAGCTGCTAGTAGGAATAAGCAAATAAGAATCGTGTTTTAAGTGAGAGGGAGTTGTGATACACTAAATAAAATATATATAATTATTCATTTTCTACACATATAATAGGAGGAGAAAGATGACAACAGAACAAAAAGCAAATAAAGAGTTCCCTAAGGTAGCAATGCTCATATTTATCGTTGTTCTAATGGGAGTGGCTGTTTACGAGATGCTCACCCTAGATGCGGGACTTTCTGCACGAGAAGACACTGGGATACTTGTCGCAGGAGGCATAGTTGGTTCGATAGGTGGGATCATTGGTGCCCTGATCGGCTTGAGCATTCAATACGCCTTTATTAAATTACCTACTCAGTGGCTGTCCAAAGAGGAATTTGTCTATAAGAATGAGATATGGGAAGCGATATTCTATTCCAGCGCCATAGGAACAGTGCTTAACTTTATTCTAAGACTGCTTAACCTTCAGACGAATCTGCTTACCAGTTCTATTGTCAGTGTGATTACTGCCGGACTGTTTTTACTTATTTACTTTTCAGGAAGAGAAAAAGAGGTACATATCAAACGTGCTATCACGATCGTTCAGATTATTTGGATCGTTTTTGGTGTAGGTTTGGGAATCGTGTTGAATATTTTGTTTGCTGATGTGATCGTTTAACCATCAAAATCAGAAGGGAGATTGAACATGTCCACTAAAAAAAGCTTCCAGATTCTATGCGTTTTAGACCTTCTGCTTATAGGCGTCTACGTCCTGTACGTCGTTCTGCCGGAGAACTATTATCCGGGATATTATCCGATAGGCATTGTTCAAATCACCCTGTTAACAGGTGCGGTGATTTCTCTAAGCTTGTATCTCAGAAACCGTATAATGTTAAAGGAAATAGGGATAATGGATGGCTTGCTGTTAGCCGGTTATATCTTCTCGATCATGTTCATGGCTTATGGTGTCTTTATCTGGTACGCAGCTATGCCATCGTAATTAGAGAAGGATGGACAAATAAAATTCAAGTAAAAGGAGAGTGAAAACAGTGGAAACAGTGGAAACAGGAGAGCTGATCAAGTCATTAAGAAAAAGACAATAATTAACTATGGAGGGATACAGTGATAAAAAACGTAGTAGGTATAGTATTTGCAACACATTCTCTTGCTGCTTGCGAGAATGCTGACACAGCTCAGTATGCCGAAGAAATTGAAGACGCAAGTGAAGATTTATCTGAAGTGGATAATGGGCGGTTCAGCGTAACGACCAGTGTAGAAAGAGATGAAAGCGCAGTAGAGACTGAGACAGAAGGTGTATTCGTGATGACGGACGAGGGGATGGACTGGCAGACGTCCGTGGTCATGGAAGGACCTGACAGTGACGATTCAACGAAAACAGAGCTTTCGTCTGTGGATTCAACTACTTATGAACGTTTCGGTAGAGTCGATGAAGAAGGCAGATATATCGACCAGGATGGCGAAGTGGTCAATGATGCTGAATGGGTGAAAGCCGAAGAAGACTTTGGCTCTCCTCTGGAACCTTTACTGGACATAGACCTCGATGAGTCGATGATCGATGACATCACTAAAGAAGAACGAGATGCTACGGTGGTTTACACTGTAAATTACTCAGAGGAATTCTTGGAGCAGCAGAAAGAAGAAAACCTGTCAGAGTTAGAAGATGAGGTGGAACGTTTACAGGATGCAGACGCTAATGAACAGATCATTCAGTCAGTCGAACACAATATCGCTTATCAGGAAGGCCTTACTTATGAAGCGATCGTTCTGGAATCAATCGTCGATAATGAAGGCGTACTGGTCCAGTACACGCTGGAAACGGAAGTGCAAGAGTCCGTCGCCATCCGGCCAGACAGTGAGCCCGGAAGAGTGACGACGAGGAATAAGATTGAGATCCATGAGTATAACGATCCGGGAATCGAAGTCATCCTTGACGAGATGGAGTGAATCCGCGTTAGACTCGATTAACAATCTATAGTGCTATAGGTTTAAAGATAATTATTTGTTAATAAAAGTAGATCAGACTTTCAGATATAGTGGTGTTAAAACTTAGGGGTGTTTTGAGGAGTAAAAAAATAGGAGAATGATTCTTTATACATATAAGAGACAGACGGAGAGTGATCAAATTGTTAAAGACCCTTCAGAAAACATTTGCGATTATCACAGGAGTTATGGCAGTATATGCACTAATTTTTCAAAATTTTGAGGTAATACCTTATATGATGTTGTCACAAGGAGTCATGTTATTAGCAATAGGACTAAATGAAATGAACGAAGAACGAAAGAAAGCTGGAGTTGTGGTTATTATTGCCTCCTTATTTGTCTTCTTTGTTGGGATTTATACTTTCTAAAATTAATACCTGCATTTTTTGAAAGAATGAGATTTAAGAAGAAAGTGTTTGAGGTTTCAAGTGGAATAATCATTGTGGCAGCAACCATTATGTTCGAATTATCTGTAGAGAACAAATGCGAGAGTTAATATGAGTACGTCTATTGAGTACTCCATTGGCATTGCTCAAAAGGAAAGGGATTTAGCCTGAGCACGTCGAATGACCGCCCCATTGGCATTGCTCAGACGGGATTTAGCTTGAGCACGTCGAATGAACGCCCCATTGGCATTACTCAAACGGAAATCAACCTGAGCATGTCCAATGAACGCCTTATTGGCATTGCTCAAACGGGAATTATGCTGAGTACGTCGAATGAACTCCGCATTGGCACTGCTCAAACCGAAATTAACCTGAGCACGTCGAATGAACGCCACATTGGCATTGCTCAAGCCAGAATTAACCTGAGCACGTCGAATGAACGCCGCATTAGCATTACTCAAACGAAATTCAACCTGAGTACGTCCAATGAACGCCTCATTAGCATTACTCAAAGAAGGGTTGCCGTCAGTGCGCCTAATGAAAGTCGTCTGAGTGTCGCTCAAGTGTACTTTTAACACAAAATATCTCTTTCAGGTATCCGTTGATGTGCTCCTCGTACTATCTGCACTAGTTGGAATGACTCGTCACATTTCAAAATGGACGTCGAAAAATAAAATGGTCGGATTACACTACCGTTTTACCACTTCTCAGATCAGGTGGTATACAATAATAGTATCTGACTCATGCTTCAGTAATTTCTGATACCTGAAGATTTAGCAGAGGGTGTTTTCACAAATCTATTTAACAGAAAAGAGCCGATAAATGATGATGATTTTGGAAAATATATTACAAAGAGGCGCAAAAGGATGTTGAGTACCGACTTTATACTGATAATATTAATCATTCACGCTGCCATGATATGGGAGAATCGAAAAGGAATAACTTCAACAATAGTTGAGACAAATTTTCATGAGTGAGTTTTTTATTAACTAAGAGGGGGGAGAAATCTAGTGGAAAGAAGCAATAACAACGAACTGCAGCTCATCGCAAAAGTCATCACGCTCATTATGCTGTCATATATCGTTCCGGTATTTGGCATTGTCTTTTCCATATACATATTAACGAGTTCTGACATCATCAGATATGCAACCTGGGTCAAAGCACTAGCCACGATATCGCTGATCCTTCAGCTGCTGGTTATTTTAGGCATGGTCATCGGCTGGCTGGCGTGGATGTTTAGTTGAGGCTATGCAAAGATACACTTTCTGATAGGGTACAATATACTCAGGAAACCTAGTGTGGTTAAGTAGAGGAGATGAAGCATTCATCATGACAATGAAACTAAGAATACCTATCTTGTTTGCGATATTGTCGGTCACAGCAGCCGTTTATGAAAGCTTACCAGGATTATTTTTGTCTACTGATAATTACTTCTTGTACAGTTCTCAGTATATATTGACGATTATATCGTTGTTTTATTTGCTTGAAAAAATGAAATTTAACGAGAAAGAGGTTAAGCTTTCAAGTGGCATGATCATTGTGGCAGCAACCGTAATGTTCGAACTATTTATATAGAAAAATTTAAAGACGACACTAGAGCAAATCTAAAGTCATCTTTAAATCAACTGTTATTATTTATGGTAATCTATTTTCTTGATGAACTGAGCTAATCCATCGATATCGTCAGTGTCTAGAGCACCAATTTTTGTGACGCTGTCTAAATGTGTTCTATTCACTTTCAGTACGCTTCCCACATCGATCCAAGATGGTTTTTTCAGACCAGCTTCTTTCCAATGTTTTATTGGGTAATACTGCTTTCTGATTTTGGATGTTTTACTCTCATACTGGCTTGTCAGGCGAAAAAAGCTTAATTCTTCTTTATACGTACTGATGATGAGTACTGGACGTCTCTTCCCACCTGTTCCATCTAAATAAGAGACATAAAGTCCTACTACATCATTGGGGTTAATAGTCTTGTTCATCATCTTTGAACCATGCATCGACGTTTTCTTTAGTAGTTAGTTTCTTTACAGGCACATCTTCTGCAGCTTTTGATAAATCCAAGGCTGCTTTTTGTTTATCTGTCAACTTTAATTCAAAGGGGAGTCCGCCGTCCGCTACGACGCGTTTGTAAAAGGCATTTAAAACAGCTGTCTGATTCAGACCGAGTTCATTGAAAATGAGATCAGCTTCTTCTGCAAGGTTTTTGTCGATCTGAACTTGGATACGCTTTTTTTCTTTTACACTCATAAGAATACCTCCTAGTACACTATAAGTTAATTATACTCACATTCTACTAGTAAGTGAGTGAAATTACAACATTACTGATTGGCTTAATTTCGATGGAGTAGGCGGGACAATTAATAATGGAACTATTGCTTTCTTGGCGGTGTAAGTTTTGCTACAATAGAGAAAAATAAACATATACATATTGAGGTATACACAAAAAAGATGTTGGGTATATAATACTTTCAAAATTACAGTCGAACATTGATTCATAATCTATTGATTAAAAGTTGAGGGATTATACATACTGAGGATTACTTATTGTACAGTTCTCAATATATATTGACGATTATATCTTTGTTTTACTTATTTGAGAAAATAAAGTTCAACGAGAAAGAGATTAAGCTTTCAAGTGGCATAATCATTGTGGCAGCAACCGTTATGTTCGAAGTGTTTGTATAGAACAATTCAAAGCTAAAAGTGCTAAAACTTAAGATTAGATATAAACATTTACAATCGAGAAGCAAAGTTCTCATCTGATTTTAAATTTTTTGAAGCGACATCAGCTATATTATTATGTGAGGAGAGATAAGTATGGTTAAAGGAATAATTGGCAGTGTATTTATTTTAGCGTCTGCTATTCTTTACAGCACAAAATATTTGTCAGCTGCTTTGATAAGTGTAAACAGTGGTTCATGGGGTGAAGACCGATTTATACAGGCATTAACTTATACCCCGGATATATTTAATCTATTTATATATCTGTCTTTTGGAGCAGGAATACTGTTGATTCTGTGGTATATCAGTGAAATCAACCAGAAAGCTGAAAAAGAGTCGGATAGCATTGATGATTAATTGTTAATAAAATCTCTCGCAGACAGCTCAGACTTAATGAAGTGAACTGTTCGCGAGGGATTTTATTTTATAGTGAAACATTAATATTAATCTAATGCCAACAACCGCTTTCTTGAAGGTGTGAGTTTTGCTACAATAGAAGAAATAAACCTATACATATTGAGAAACTTACAGAAAGGGATGCGGGGATGCCGAATAAAATACTGAACTATCTTAATCTGCTTCTGCGAAGTGCCTTATTTCTTTACCTGCCAGTCGTTTTACTGCTTTCACTCCTGTACCAGATCGTCTTTGGCGTAGCGATGCGTTTTGACTGGCTAACGGTCCTTGGATATTTAGGTGTTGTAGTGAGCTGGATGTATTCGAGATACAAACATAGACTTGAGGAAGAACAAATCAGTGATGTCAAACATCTGGAACGGACATTAAATCAGAACCGCTGGGAAATCATCGACCGCAGAAGAGATACGATCATTGCCAGGCCCACCTTTGACTTGCCTTTTAGTCTGATCATCGATGATAGAGTAGAAATCCACTATAAAGAGGATACAGCGACAATCAGTGGGCCACTGCATTACGTGACGATTTTGTCGGAAACTATTCGCGAAGGATCGCCTGAAAAGAAATGGAAGTTCAGAAAAGTATTCGGACTGATATTCTCATTAATATTCTTTCCATTCCCATTTATCCGGGAAAGTGGTATTTTGTGGGAAGTGGATGTCATGAAGCACAATGCAGCAGCATCTGAAAAAGCTGAGACTATAAAAGTCGAAGGTGAGTTCCAACCTACAGTTGAAAACATCAACAATGATGGCTTGGGCGCGGAAGATACTGATCATATCTTCTACGTTCATGGGGACTCTTCAGTCATCAAAACAGATAAGGATCTGAATTTTGAAGAGACGCTTGTGAGAAATAACCACCTTAATACCTACAGGAATATCAATCTCATAGGGGGCTGGCTCTACTTAACCAATAACGAAACGATGCGTCGGATGAAGACGGACGGGACAGAGGAACAAGTCCTGTATGACCTTGGCTATACCACGGATGTCCATGTTACAGAAGAAGGCATTTACTTCATCAACACGGTGGACCACTTCAACGTTTACCGCATGGATCTGAATGGAGAAAATCTCAAGCGGCTGATGGATGTCGAAGCCAGTGACCTTGCCGTATACGGTGATGAGTTGTTTGTCAGTTATGACAGCGTCGTCGAACGCAGGAATCTTGACGGCACTGGGAATGAAGTGATACTCAATGAATCAGCGAGAGATTTAGTCAGGCATGATGGCTATTATTATTATATTGGCTCTGACGGAAAATTGTATAAACGCAATGAAAATCAGGCATCGGATACAACAGTGCTGGTAGACAGAGCAGTCGGGACGTATACACTGACAGAAGATAAAGTCATTTATACGCTTAGTTCTGACAATGATATTCATCCGAGTCACGGCATTCACGAGACGGACCATAACGGTTCTCATAGTGAACGCGTCTATGCCACAAACTATGCGGACAGTCTGACCAAAGTTGGAGACTCGATCCTGTTTCGTACCACGAGCGGTCTTGGAACGATGGAAATGAAGCGGTATGATTTGAAAAGCGACAAAATTGGCGGCATCTATATTGAGTGATTCAGTAAAGGATAGCGAACAAGAAAACAATCTTAAATAGTAAAGACCTCTATTCTCATTTAGAGAAAATAGAGGTCTTTAGTGATTTATTATAAAAAGTTTGTAAGATTTTGATGGTTGGTGCGTCTTATATATAGGAGGTGAGAAAGCGGTGGAACTTGAAGAGATATACGCATTGTATTTTAAAGATGTCTATTACTTCGTATATAGCTTAACCAAAGATAAGCATCTGGCAGAAGATATTACATCTGAAACGTTTTTAAAAGCATTGAACTCTTTGGACAGTTTTAAAGGGGAGAGCGATATTCACGTCTGGCTTTTTCAGATTGCTAAATATACCTATTACTCCCATCTGAGGAAATCAAAGAAGGAGACGGGACTTGATTCCATAGGAGAAATAGAAGCTGAAACAGATATCGAAAAGATCGTTGCTTCAAAAGAGGAAGCAATGAATGTACATAAAGTTCTTCATCAGCTTTCTGAGCCTTACAAGGAAGTCTTTACGTTGAGGTTGTTTGGAGAATTAAGCTTCAAACAAATTGCTGACCTATTCGGTAAAACGGATAATTGGGCTTGTGTAACCTTTTATAGAGCGAAAATAAAAATAAGAGAAGAAATGAGGAAAAACAAATGAATGTATCCTGCCATGTCATAAGAGATCTTATTCCATTATACGTGGAAGATATGCTCAGTGAGGATTCTGTCCAACTGGTGGAAACCCATCTTGAGTACTGTAAGGACTGTCAAAAGTTGCTGGAAGAACTGAACCAGCCATATCCTGCACCAGAAGATCATAACGCTATGCCTTTACTGAAGATAAAATCTGCACTAAGAAAGAAAAAGACACTTTCGATAGCGTTGACGTTTGTATTTACACTATTGTTTTCTGCCATCCTTTTTTCATTTTTAACTGCCCCAAATTATCTTCCGTACAATGAAGACATTATCCAAGTGAGCGAGCAAACAGATGGAACTGTCGTCGCTGCATTCGACGAACAGGTCTCAGGCTTTGATATAAACGAGTATGCGTCAGAAGGAGGATCTGGCACGACTTATCATCTCACTACTTGGACGACTATTTGGGATGAATACGTCCAGTCAGACGAGATCGGGACAATTGTCTTGAACGAAGGAGCTGAAACAGTCTCATCGGTTTATTATTATCAGACGGATGGGACAGAGGACCGATTGATATACGGAATCAATGAAATCCCAAATGGAGGAATAGTGACTTTGCCGAGATTGAATCTGTCTTACTTTCTTATGACAGCTGTTCTGTTTGGATTAATAAGCTTAATTATCGCTCTACTGTTTCGTCGACATAAACAAATCGTAAAATGGTCGTTTACGGCATTTTTACTGTCTATCTCTTATGCCGTAGCCCACTTAACAGTGATGGGACTCTCTTCTGCATCCTATAGTTCGACAAGGGATCTGCTGGCTATTATCTTGATTACGATTCCTTTGTTTGCCCTGATATTACTGGGAAAGGACCTTTACAATATGAGAAGAGAACGAAAACGGATAGAGAAATTAAAATAAAAATAGAGTCCGTCATTTACAATACGAGTAAATGATGGATTCTAATGTTTGCGTAAGTGCTGATAAAGCTAAATAATGACAAAAAAATAACCGTCCTTAACTTTGGCAAGTTAACGGTTATTTTTTAGTAATCAAATTTACTACCGTCTTAAACGGTTCTACATTTGAGGGCACGTATCGAGCATGTCCTCTTTTTCTATATAAATTATACCATGTTAGAAAATTAATGTACAAAGCAACCACTGATATTTCAAAACTTTGGCATACTTCATAAAACCTACTTGTCGATAAGCGTATGTCAGGATGTTGTACTCTTCTTTTTGTCTATTCTTTTAATATTACTTTGGAGTAAGGATTTGTTTCTAAGTTGTTTCATATAAAGGACGTACTTTCTTTTCACCTAGAACGTCGACAGGCCAGTAAATTCCTGAATGTGATAGAGCCAGTCTTTCCAGGCCGTTGCTTCTGCGTGCTCGGCGTAGTCGACGGTATAGGTGCCGCCCTCGTTGTTCCAGATCCGGTCAAAGTACTGCAGCATGTCCATGATTTCTGCCTGGTCTTTTGTTCCTGTGATCTTCACATTCGTCTCGAGGTTATAGTCATCCAAGTTCCGGCGGGTGAAATTGGTCGAACCGCCGATCATCGTGACGTCTGTCTCTGTTTCATGCATGTAAAACTTCGAATGGAACTGTTCGCCGTGTGACTTATACCATCTGACAGCGATGGTACTGTCACCTTTGGTCAGTTCATCTGCGACGGGGCGGTTGGGGATGCCGATTTTTTTATTCCCGAAGGCATCCTGATTGATATCGAGAACCATCTGGATCGAAACGTCTCTCTTGTCCGCTTCAAGCAGGGCATCAATGATGTCTCTGTCTGAGAGATAAAACATCCCGATTTTGATCGCATCATTTTCATCTGCCTGACTGATCGATTCCAAAAGTGAGACCTTGATTTTCTTTTCTGTCAAAAGCTGTACATTATACACACCACCTGATTCACTACCTAAATCCCGGACCTCAAAGGAATCAAACAATTCAGTGTCGAAACTGGACAGTTCAGCCACCGCTCTTTCTGAAGCCAGCAAGTCCTTTAAGATGTCGCCTTTTAAAACATAGGCAATATTGGAATGATAGGCGCTGGCATCATGCGGGTTGGCGGAAGTAATCAGACCTTCTCCTTCGGTCATCAGCGTTTTCCGGTGGTTCGCTTTGAAATGCAGCAGTTTCGTATACGAAGGCACGGCGACCTCTGGCCCTTGCGGACGAAGAATATTTGGGAGATAGCTTGATCCGGAACGGTCAAACCAGTCCAGATACGTGCGAGAAAAGCCGGAATACACAGGATTGGAATCTCTCAGGGGATCTAAATCAGTAAACACCATGCTGATCCCAGCGTCCGTCATCTGTGCGATGTGCTCGGGCATATATGTACCGTAAAAGGTGTTGATGGGGTCGGTGATAAAGACGATATCCACATCGGGTGCCGTCTGTTTCTTTTCGATCAGGGCGTCGGATAGTTCAGTCGATAACTGAGGGAAGTCCAGATCCGGGTCGGTATGGTCATAGTCGTCGTTGAAGAGGAACATATCCAGAACGATAAAGTCTTCCGCCTCGTCGATCATGCGATAGACTCTATCAAAAATCTGCTGGTCATGCACGACTTCACCTGCTTCATTCTCATAAGTCAGGTCATACAGGAACTCTAAGTCACTCGTTTTATGTGATTTCCCTTCTGTTGAAAGTCCTTCAGGAACTGGCTTCAAATAATGATACAAAGAGACCAGCATTGGAACTGAAAAGAGCAAAATCAAGAGTACGCTGACTACTGTTTTCTTTTTATAAGGATCCAATTTTTTGGTATGCATAATGCACCTGCTTTCTTTTATGAAGAATAAATTCATTTGATTATTATTCACAAGTTTACCACGAACGGAAAAGGAAGTCTTAAATGTTTAAGATTATGACACAAAGTATTATGCCATGCTATTGGGAAAAATGCATAAAATATAGGTTTATTTTAAAAAGCGCTGTCAAAAGACAGGGCATTTTTGATAAACTGAGAGTAACAGAAAATACATAAAATAAGAGACTGATCATTTGGAGGAGAACTGATGAAAGAAGTGAAGAACTGGCTGAATATAGCTGTAAGAGGAACGGTCCTGATTTATCTGCCGCTGGCCCTGCTGTTTTACTGGAGTTACCAGAGCGTTTTTAGCATGGGGCCCGGGATCCACTGGATATTTATTGTTCTCTATCTCCTGGTGTTTCTCCGGTGGCTGATCGCCAAGTACAGGCATCAGTGCATCGAGGAAGAAGTCCAGAGCTTTGACAGTCTGGACAGGCTGATTGAACAGGGCCGGTTTGAAGTGCTTGATAAAAGGCAAGCGGAAATGACTGTTAGACCGACGTTCGATACGCCGTTCAATCTCATCCTTGACGACAAGATCGACCTTTACTACGCAGACGAAAGCCTGAGGATCGAAGGACCGAAGCATTACATTACGATCCTTTCCAAGAATATCCGCGGTGAAGAGAGCCTCTGGACCAGAAAAAGTATGTCGTCGCTCAAGTTTATTTATATGGCGTTCATCGTTCTTCTGCCGGTCTTGATGGACTCCAACCTGGTGTGGAGCATGAATGTCCTGCGTCATAATACCTTCTCAAGTGTGAGTGAAGAAGTCGAAGCCGTTTCTGAAACAGTCAGCGGCAACGCACTGGAGAACACGATGAATGGTGGCTATGCCGTAGAAACTGACGAGTATACTTTCTATGTTGAAGACCATATGGATCTTGTCAGGACAGACAAGCAGTTTGAAAATGCCGAGTACCTCATACAGCGTGAGGGAGGTCATGGGATCAGAAACCTGAATGTCGTCGGTGAATGGCTTTACTTTACAAAAGGCGAAACGATCGAACGAATGAAACTAGACGGAAGTGAGCATACGACACTCTTTTCCTTGAGTTTCCCGTCAGAAATGCAGATTTACGGTAATGGGATCTATTTCTCGACCTGGCAGGATGATAACAGCATCTACCGTATGGATTTGAATGGACAGAATCTCGAACAGCTGATCGACATCAGAGCATACAGCTTTTCGATTCATGACGATCGACTTCTGGTCAGTCATGAAAAGCAGGGGCAGGCGGTAGTAGAGAGCTTTGATCTCAACGGGGAAGACCCGGAAATCGTCCTGGATTCCTATGCAGAAAACCTGATGGTCTGGGACGGGTATTACTATTATCTAGGGGATGAGTCTCTGCTCTACCGAAGTGAGATCGGGGAAGACAGTGACCCGGAACTGCTGGTGGATACGCATGTGTCTGCCTATATGCCGACGGAACAGGGCGTAGTGTTCGCCTTATCTTCATTAAGTGAAGGGTATTCGGGAGAGGGCATTTACATGATGAGTACTGATGGTGGAGACGAGGAACTTCTATCCGCCTCCAGCAGCGTTGAAGGCCTGGCGAAAGTGGGAGATGCCGTGCTTTTCACTGTAGAAGAAAGCTACGGTGAACATACTCTGAAACGAATCGATCTGGAAAGCGGAAGAACCGATGTGCTGGAATCAGCGAAACAATGAGCATGAGGACTAGAATAAAAAATTCGGAAAGGTGGATTTGACATGAAATTCGGCATGCGTAAGCCAAGCATCAAAAAGTCTTTCAAAGCACGGACCACAGGCAGAGCCAAACGTGCGGTAAAGAAAAAAGTGATCCCGGGTTACGGCAAGAAAGGCATGGGTTGGCTGAAGGATCCTAAAAAAGCTGCCTACAACAAAGTCTATAAGAAGACATCCTTCTCTTTCTGGGATCTATTCAAATAAAGGAAATGAGGCAAACAGATGACGAATGACTTAAAGTGTCCCTACTGCGGAAGTGAGATAGTAGAAATGAATGACTTATCTAACGAGAGCGGGAAGTATGTATGCAGGACGTGTGAAAAAACGTTTGGGCTGAGATCCAGTGAATGGGTCAGCGGCTGTCACACGTTTTACTTTACCTATGGCGGCTTTCACGGTGGATTTAAGACTATCCTTATCGAAGAACGAGACGGGTTTGCGGACATGACCTTAACACCGCCTATTGGTATCAGTATAGACGGCGAAATGAAATTGCGCATCACCCTCAACGAATGGCAGGCCATCAAAGATGAGCTGTTCAACGACCTATTCGTCCTTTCATGGGATGAAGAATACACTGACCCAGATATCATGGACGGGACCCAGTGGGATCTGAAAATCACATTCGACAATCGAAAGAAATTTAAAACCGGAGGATCCAATGCCTTTCCGGAACGGTTTGATGAACTGCTTGAGTATTTGGATCCTTATTTTGAACAGGTCGGAGCGGGAGAAAACTCTTAGTCCATTGAACAGTGAATTAATGAAAGAGAAGTCTTTTTTGATTTTAAGTTTAACATCAGAAAAAAATATTTAGGAGGAATTATTAATGAACGAATTACAGACAATACAGGCGTGGACCTTTATATCAGAATGTGATATTCCGAAGGATGTTGACAGTATGCTGGTTCCGGGGGAAGAGGCCGTTGCGGCATATAAAACGATCAGAGATTCAGCGGTGTTCACGAACAAACGTATCATCATTAGAGATGCGCAGGGGTTGACAGGAAAGAAAGTAGAAATTTATTCGATCCCTTATTCTTCAATCAACATGTGGTCAACGGAAAATGCCGGCAAAATGCTGGACTTCAATGCCGAAGTCGAACTGTGGACACGCGCCGGTCACCTTAAAATCAATTTGAAAAAAGGCGTGGATATCCGGAAGTTTGACAATCTGATCGCATCAGCTGTCTTGTAAAAAAATTTCTTGAAAAACATATAGAAGGGTATATAAAACTATGAATAAAAGAGAATTCATCGTGCAGGATCTATTGAGTAAAATATACCAGCAGGATTTCAAGGATGAGAAACTTCCGAACCAGCGGGAACTGGCTGAACGGTATCAGGTATCCCGCTATACGATCCAGGAAGCGATCAAGCGGCTGGAGGAGATCGGGATCATCAAGACGGTTCAGGGATCCGGGATGTATGTGCAGAATCACTATCAGACGAGTCCACTGGTCTTCAACACCTTGACCCGGACGCCTTATGAACGGATCGCGTCAAGGGTCCTTTATCTGGATAAACACAAAGCTACACCGGAGGAAAAGCAGATTTTTCAGCTTAGTGAAGCAGAAGATATCTGGACGTTCGAGCGGGTACGTATCGTGGATTTCAAGATCGAGCAGATCGAAAAGTCAAAGCTGCCCGTGTCACTGTTTCCGGAGCTCAATGAAAAAATACTTGAAGGTTCCATTCAGGACTATGTTCAATCATGCGGATATGAGATCTCGCACTTCATCACCAGCTACAGTCCGGCACTATTGACTAAAAGTCAGTCCGAATTATTGATGGCCAGGAAAAATACGCCGGCGATGAAGATCGAGAACCGCTGTCTTTTGAAAGACGGCCGGGTGTATGAATACAGTGAACTCATCGCCATCGACTATGCCTGTACCTATGTCACGCCGTTCAACAAAGAAAGTCATCAGTCACGTAAAAACACGTGAGTGATGACTTTCTTTTTTTATTATTATGATCTGCGTGTCTCAAGGGGTGAACAATGTCCCGTCAGGCAACCGGCTCTGCGTCCAGTCATGGGATCGGTAAACGACCGGATAGTCTTTGGCCAGTTCTTTGTCAAAGTCAACCCCGATACCGGGCCGTTCGATGGGATAGAAATGGCCCTGTTTCGGTTCGGGCGAATGCTTGAAAAGCTGTTTCGTGTTGTCTTTCAAATTCAGCGACTCCTGAACAGCCGCATTGTGCAAGTGCATGTTGAGGTGTGTATTCACCGCCAGGCCAATGGGTGATATGTCAGACGGTGTGTGCCAGGCGACCCGGACACCAAAGGCATCGCAAAGATGAGCCAGCTTGAGGGCAGGTGTGATTCCGCCGATCTGGGAAACATGGACGCGAAGATAGTCCAGCTGATGACTGGCAATGAGCGCATTCCATTCCATCGGATTGTTGAAGAGTTCGCCGATCGCGATCGGTGTCGCTGTCTGGGTACGGACGAGCTTCAGCCATTCTGTCTGGTCGGGTGGCAGGATATCTTCTAAAAAGTAAACATTGAAAGGCTCCACTTTTTTAGCAAACTGGACAGCCTGATTCGGGTGCAGTCTCTCGTGAACGTCGTGCAGCATCTGAAAAGAATGACCGTACTTAGCTTCTATGGCCTCGAACATTTCAAGCGTCCGGTCCATATAAGTGTTTTGGTCATAGTAGACGCCGGGCAAGGCCTCGTTTTCTGTTTCAGCATTTAAATTTGTCCCGCCGTAAAAGCCCAGCTGGCATCTGATATAGCTAAAGCCGTTAGCCAGGTGGGTATCGATCTGTTCAAAAAGTTCGTCCAGAGTATCCCCGGCAGCGTGTGCGTAAGCCGATACCTTGTTACGGGATTTTCCTCCAAGAAGCTGATATAAAGGCATGTCCGAGAGTTTTCCTTTGATGTCCCACAAGGCCATATCGACCCCGGAAATGGCATTATTAATGACGGGGCCGTTGCGCCAGTAGGCATTCACCGTCATCAGATGCCATAAGTCCTCGATATTGTTGGAGTCTTTTCCTACAAGTAAAGGCTTCAGGTAATCATCGACCAGAGTCTGCACAGCCAGCGGTCGGAACTGAAAGGTCGCACAGCCGAAGCCGCTCACGCCTTTATCTGTCTCCACTTCCACGACCACCAGATTATGGCGGTCTGGCTTGATACCGTAGCTTTTAATGTTTGTAATGATCGTTGGTTTCAAAATAATCGTCCTTTCGGGAATAGATAGCTTAATGTTATTAGAACACGCACGGAGTAAAGAAGTCAATTTGGACTGACATTGTGTGTGTAAAGGGTATAATACCAGTCCAATTATTTATAAAAAACGTTAAAACGCTTTAAAATCAACGATAATTTGGATTATACACATTTTTAGGACTGGTTTACTAAAGCAGGGCCGTCTGATAAGATAACTCATGTAAACAAAAGCGATACAAAAATAGGAGGAATAGTCAAAATGAGACATGAGGAGATAGTCAAGCGAATCATAGAAAATGTGGGTGGGCAGGACAATATTCAGAACGTGTGGCACTGTATGACGCGGCTGCGTTTCAAACTGAAGGATCATAATGTGGTGGACCACGAGGCGTTGATGGCTGAAAAGCCGGTAGTGGGAACGACCGATAGCAATGAACAGTTACAAGTCGTGATCGGAACAAATGTAAACGAATACTACGAAACGGCAGCAGCCATTTTAGGGCTGAATACAAATGAGTCGGCCAGTCGTGATAAACAAGAATCAAAAAGTATGATTTCAGGTTTTATGGATATCGTATCCGGCGTGTTTGGGCCCATTGTTCCTGCAATAGCTGGAGCAGGTATGATCATGGGGTTGATGTCCGGATTAAAGGCATTGGAGATCATTAGTGCAGAATCTCAAACGTATATCGTGATCAACATGATAGCCAGCGGCGTCTTTATTTTCCTGCCATTCTTTGTAGCCGCTTCATCCGCCCGGATTTTTAAAACCAATCAGTATCTGGCCATTGCGATCGCAGCCAGTCTGCAGGTGCCGGCAATGACTAATGCTGTCGCGGAAGGTGTTATCTCTCAATTCAATGTGTTTGGCTTTTTACCTGTCCCCGTCTTTAACTATGGCGGAACAGTCATTCCGATCATTATCGCAGTCTGGGCGTTAAGTCACATCCGGAACTTCATAGACGACCGTCTTCCCGAAGTCCTGCGTACGGTCTTTACACCGACGCTTTCCTTGTTTGCAGCCGGCTTGCTGACCCTGGTGGTAATAGGACCGATGGGGATCTACTTGGGGAATATGCTGGCTTATGGTATCGAGGGACTCTTTAATGTGTCACCCGTTCTGGCAGGGATCGTTGTAGGGGGAATTAGACCGATCGCGATATTCACAGGCCTGCATCATGCAATGACGCCTATCGCTTTGCAGAACTTTGCTAATCAGGGATATGACATGCTGATGCCGATGATGTTCATGGCTAATCTATCGATCACCGGTGCCACAGCAGCGATGTATTTCAAATTAAATACCAAAGAAGAAAAAAAATATCGCTGTCTCCGCCGTTGTTTCCGGCTTCTTGGGCATCACAGAACCAGCACTCTTTGGTGTCTTGACTAAAAATGCGAAAGCCTTTATCGCCGCTACGATCGGAAGCTCTGCTGCCTCTGCCTTTATCAGTTTCTTTGGCGTAAGAATCTATGGCTACATTCTTTCCAGCGTGTTTAGTCTTCCAGCCTACATTGGCGAGTACTTCGTCTTTATCATTCTAGGCATGCTCATCTCTCTTACAGTATCCTTTGCCATTGCCTATGTACTCATTCCGAACGTAGAGGTTAAGGAAGAGAAAGAAGAAAAGAAACAGCTGGTAGAAGCTTAATACATTTTCAGTCATAAAGTGCGGATAGTGTTACAAAACGAATAAGTGAACAAGATTAAAGTTGTTATCTAGATTTAGTCTATGTATAAAGTTGGGGTCAGGTATATAATGTTAATATTAAAACACGTCAGTGAGTAGAACTCATTGATGTGTTTTTTTATAAATAGATTTTGATAAGGAAGATTGAAAACGTGCTAATTTCCATAAACACGAACATTAACCACTCAACCACTAAATTCATGCGATATTTTATTGACCTGGGCTCCATGCCTCTGATACCATTGTTCTGGTATCGAAAGTGAGTGATTTTTGATACCGCTAATGAGGATAAGTGAAGGCTCATAAATAGAGCGATTTACTAAGGAGGACAATGAATGTCAACGTTTGTCGTGTTAGGTGCACAATGGGGAGACGAAGGAAAAGGGAAGATGACGGATTTTCTGGCAGAAAGTGCCGATCTGGTCGTTCGCTTTCAAGGAGGAAACAATGCCGGTCATACGGTGATCGTTGGAGAAAGTGAATACAAGCTCCACCTGATTCCTTCAGGTATATTGTATGATGATAAACTAAACATTTTAGGTAACGGCACGGTGATCGATCCGGAAGCTCTTTTCAAGGAAATCAGCTATCTGGAAGACTTGAATGTAGCGGTGACGCCGGAAAAACTTTTGATCAGTGACCGGGCGCATGTGATTTTGCCTTACCACCGTCTGCTGGACAAAGCCAGTGATAAACTGAGAAAGAACGCCATCGGCACCACCGGCAAAGGCATTGGACCTGCTTATACGGACAAGGCCGAACGATCAGGTATCAGAATGTGCGACTTGATCAAGCCTGATGTATTTAAACGAAAACTTGAAGAAAATATCAAGAAAAAGAATGATTTATTAGTGAGCGTATATGATGAGGAACCGCTGGACTTTGATGAAGTTTATGAAACTTATAGCGCCTATGCTGAAAGGCTGATCCCATTCGTCAAGGATACGTCTGTGCGACTGTATGATGAGATCAAAGCCGACAAGAAAGTCCTGTTTGAAGGCGCCCAGGGGATGCTTTTGGATATCGATTACGGGACCTATCCTTTTGTGACGTCGTCCAACACGATCGCTGGCGGCGTCTGTACCGGAACGGGTATCGGTCCGACGATGCTGAAAGGTGCTGTGGGTGTGGCCAAGGCCTATACGACGCGTGTCGGTGAAGGACCATTCCCGACGGAACTCACCGATGAAACTGGCAGATGGATCCAGGAAAAAGGCGGCGAAGTCGGGGTAACGACCGGCAGACCACGACGCTGTGGCTGGCTCGATCTGGTCATCCTGAAAACCTCTGCCCGTGTATCCGGACTGACGAATCTGGTCGTGACCAAGATCGATACACTGGCAGGCCTCGATAAGATTCAGGTGTGTGTCGGATACAAGTTTAACGGTCAAGTGATCGATTACTTCCCGGCTTCGCTGGAAGATCTGGCTGCGTGCGAACCGGTCTATGAAACGTTCGAAGGCTGGGGGGAAGAAGCGGCGACGGCTAAAACGTATGATGAACTGCCGGAAAATGCCAAGATTTATTTGAAACGCATTGAAGAATTCACGGGAGTGGAAGTGTCGATCGTTTCGGTCGGACCGAAAAGAGACCAGACGATCGTGGTCAACGAGATCTAGAGAAAGTCTTTAACTAGATACCTTTTAATAGTCGTCAATCACTAGAGAAAGATAGGGGAACTTATGAGAGAGTCATATACATCACCACTGGAAACGAGATACGCGTCAAAAGAGATGTCCTACCTCTTTTCAAATGACAAAAAATTCAAGACCTGGCGCAAATTGTGGGTAGCGTTAGCCGAAGCGGAAAGTGAACTCGGGCTGCCTATTTCAGAAGAACAGCTTGATGAACTGAGAGCGCATGCCGATGACATCAACTATGACGTTGCCGAACAGAAGGAAAAGGAAATCAGACACGATGTGATGAGTCATGTCCATGCCTACGGTGTTCAGTGCCCGAATGCAAAAGGCATCATCCATCTGGGCGTGACGAGCTGCTTTGTGGGCGACAATACGGACCTGATCGTCATGAAAGAAGCGCTGCTTTTGACGCGAAAAAAAGTGATCAATGTCATCAGTGAACTGGCCAACTTCGCGAAAGAGTATAAAGACGTTCCGACACTTGGTTTAACGCATTATCAGCCGGCGCAGCTGACGACGGTCGGGAAGCGGGCCACGCTTTGGATCAACGAGTTGGTCATCGATCTGGAAAAACTGGATTATGTGCTGGACTCTATTAAATTTAGAGGGGTCAAAGGCACCACCGGCACTCAGGCCAGCTTCATGAACCTCTTTGACGGTGATGAAGAGAAAGTGAAACTGCTGGATCAGAAAGTCACTGAGAAAATGGGCTTCAACGAAACGTATCGAGTGACCGGTCAGACCTATTCAAGAAAAGTCGACTCGATCGTTCTGAACACGTTATCTGAAATTGCTCAAAGTGCCTACAAGTTCAGTAACGACTTGAGACTGCTTCAGGGAATGAAAGAAGTGGAAGAACCGTTCGGCAAGAAACAGATCGGGTCTTCTGCAATGGCCTATAAACGTAACCCGATGCGTTCGGAACGGATGAGTGCTCTGTCCAGACACGTTATCGTGAATGCTTTGAACCCGGCTATAACGGCTGCGACACAGTGGTTTGAACGTACATTAGATGATTCAGCCAACAGACGGCTGTCTGTATCCGAAGCTTTTCTGGCACTGGACGGCGTGCTGAACTTATACGAGAATGTCTCCAGTAATCTAGTCGTCTATGAGAAAGTGATTGCCGCACATGTGGAGCAGGAACTGCCGTTTATGGCAACGGAGAATATCCTGATGGAAGCCGTCAGACGAGGCGGAGACAGACAGGAGCTGCATGAAAAGATCCGCATGCATTCGATGGCCTCGGCCAGACGGGTCAAAGAAGAAGGCCTGGACAATGACCTGATCGACCGCATTGCTTCCGATGAGGCTTTTAACATTTCAAAAGATGACCTCATGAAGGTGCTGAAGGCAGAAAACTATACCGGCAGAGCCTCCGGACAAGTGGATGAGTTTATCAGCGAATGTGTGCAGCCGATACTGGATGCCAATAAAGACCTGCTCGGTATGGACGCAGAACTGAAGGTATAAGAGTTGAGCAGAGAAACCTTGAGATATTTAGAAAACTTGATGCCAGTCGTTTGAGAATAATATAAATCTGAATATGCAGACAAAGAACCAGCATAATCAATGTGCTGGTTCTTTGTTATGTATCTATAGGATCGTTAATAACTTATGTGGATACATCTCTATTGATTTTATTGCAAGTACGGAACTGTTGACGCAATCATAAGCGTACGGTATGATGTACGTAAATATAGATAAGAGGTGATCAGTTATGCCGGAGACAACTTTAAACCCCACTTCAGCTCGGAAACAATTCTATCAATTATTAAAAGAAGTCAATGAGAACCATAGTGAAATTCAAATCATTAGTAGTACAAACGAAAATAATGCTGTATTAATTAGTCTAGATGACTGGAAAGCTATACAGGAAACATTATATTTAGAGCAGACGGGTACGTTAGATAAAGTTAGAAGTCGTGAAAAAAATGATAGTGGTTTTACTGAAGTAGACGATATCGACTGGGATAATTTGTAATGTCGACTTACACTATCAAAATAAAGAACTCAGCTAAAATAGATTTAAAAAAACTTAAAGCCTCAAACTTAAGGAAACAGTTTGAGGAAATCGTTTCAGTATTGAAAGACGATCCATATTACCCATCTCAATCATTTGAGAATCTTTTTCCAAAACACGAAGGAAGATATTCAAGAAGATCAAATTATCAGCATAGAGTTGTATATAAAGTGAATGAAGATACTAAAGAAGTTGAAATCTACTCGACATGGTCGCATTATGAATAATATTAATCAAAACAGACTCAGCCCATTAATGCGCTGAGTCTGTTTTGATTTGTTTGACGGAATCGTTTGAATGAAGAGTACCGAGATGCCGTTACTGTTTCCCCAATACTTTTTGGACATCCTGTTCGATATCTTCCGGCTTCTTCGCTGGGGCATAGCGCTGAACGACCTGACCGTTTTCATCGACCAAAAATTTAGTGAAGTTCCACTTGATCTTATCGGAGAACAGGCCTTTCTGCTGGTTTTTCAAGTGTTTGTATAAGGGATGAGCGTTGTCGCCGTTCACGTCGATTTTCGCGAACATCGGAAAAGAGACGTTATAGTTGACCTGACAGAATTCCATCGTCTTATCGATGTCGTCAAATTCCTGCTCCTTGAACTGACCGCAGGGAAAACCGAGCACAACAAGCCCGTCGTCTTTATACTGGTCATATAATTTCTGCAGTCCCTCAAACTGAGGCGCAAAGCCGCAGTGGCTGGCAGTATTCACGATAAGCAGAGGCTGTCCTTCGTATTGCTTCAGCTCGAAATCTTCTCCCGCAGGTGTTTTAACGATAAAGTCGAAAGGGGTAGTCATTAGTATCTTCCTCATTCAATGTATTTAGGATTTTAAAAGGTGTGATTACAAGGAAATCCTATAAACCATTCGTCATTATCTTTTTGCTTACATAAAGTAAACCATACGGAATGATATTGTGCAAATATATAAAAGCTTTGTAACAGGTGAGCTTCTTATTAGTTTCCAGTTGTCACAATGAATTTTAGTTGTAACAACTCGACGTCATTTTTCTTTTGAGAAGGGCGTACCTGAGAGCTATAGTGCCTGCTCAAATCGCTTCCGCTGTGAGATGACCGTAAATTAGCCAGGTAGCGACAGCTCAAAGAGGAAAAAATTTTGAGAGGTCAAAAGAGGGGGCCTCTTTTAACTGGTCACTATTTTTTTGACGCCGAGCGGTCAGAACAAGGGCATTATAGTGCCCGCTCACCGCTATCATAATCTGGGCTGGCACTAAACGCTCCATATAGAGCCAGCTCAGACTGAAAAACCGTCGAGCAGGCACTACAGAAATCACTTCTCCCTACTCATACATTATCAATAACCCGGTGGTCACTAGCAACCAGAAGTTCATATAAAAAGGAAAGCCTTCGACTCGAGGTCGAAGGCTCACATAACTAAAAATCTTTATTGACTAGCTTTTCACACTGGCGCCACTACCGGCATCCACGGTTTCTTCCTCTTTCTGAGAGGCTCCGGATGCGGCATCGATATCGCCGTCGAGTTTCAGACCGGTTTGTTTGAGGTACCAGTCTACGATCGGCTTAAAGTCAAGGATATATTCATTGATGCCTTTATAGTTTCCTTCCGCGTCATGCATCGCCTGATAGTTGTGCACGACGAACTTGTCTGGACCGTGTGTCGGTACGTGAACGCGAACGACGTCCTGTCTACCTGAACGGAGCTGCTGGATGACCCAGCCAACATTCTTGAGGGCACTCTCAGGGTGACAGAGGACCAGCGGATTACCTACTTGTCCCGGAACACGGTCAGCAAGCATATCTTCCGCTTCCGTGGTGTAATTGTAATAAAGGAACTGGTTGTTTTCGTCGGCGTAGGTCAGTTCCATCGGCATGGAGGACAGGAAAGTATTGATCTGGTCGACCGTCAGGATCCCGCGGTTCAGTTTTACATAGGTATCCCCTTCAACTGCATTGACTTTTTCGGCTGCCTGTTCGACCCAGTCTTCTGCAGCCATATCGACCCCTTCGATAGTGGTGTCGATCGGTTGAGACGCATGCAGATCTTCTTCCGGTAAAGGTTCTTCAACCGGCGCTTCCAGACGATTCACCAGACGTACAAAAGAGAGGAATTTCTCGAGCACGGTCTGAAGAAAGTCCACAGTGTTCTGATCAGTTAAATTATATTCTTCGTCAAAAGCCTGTTTGACTCTGCCAAGCAGGAATTCATTTCCGGGCATAACAATAGCATTGACACCGGGAGCATCCAGGATCTGACGCAGATGCAGCTGTGCACGTGAAGAGCCCTGATCATAGTAAGAGGCACCGACGATCATGACGGGTTTTTCTTCAAGTGGATGGATCTTGAACGACAGCCATTCGAGGACGCTCTTCAAGCTTGCCGGAATCGTGTGGTTATGCTCCGGTGTAGCGATGATCACGCCGTCTGCCGCTAAGATCTTCTGATTGAGCTGCTGGATAGGGTAGCTGTTTGTCTGATCGTCATCCTGATTGAACATCGGGATGTCCTTGATTTCAACGACGTCCAGTTCAAACAGATCTGAATAATGACGTTTGATAAAGTTAAGTAAATGACGGTTATATGAGATGTCTGCATTAGAGCCGACGATGCCTATTAATTTCATTGTTTTAACACTCCTATGTTAGATAGTTTCCCAGGAAAAGTTTTCCGCTGCTTTTACATTGCTGTCGTGGGCCTGGACGAGCTGATTGACTAAGTCGACAAATACGAGAAAGTCAGCAAAGAGCCCGGTAAGCTTGTCGATTTGGTTCGTATCTTTTAGACGGTTTTCTTCGTCAAAGGCCTGCAGGGAATGACTCAGGAGGAATTCTGAACTCGGCATGATACGTGCTTTCAGTTCAGGTGAATCCAGGATCTGACGGAGCTGTGCCTGTGCGCGTGAAGAGCCTAAAGTGCCGTATGAAGCGCCTGTGATCATGACCGGCTTATCAACAAAAGGATAGACATCGTAGGATAACCAGTTCAGAGCATTGATCAGTGAGGCAGGGATGGCATGGTCATATTCAGGTGTGCTGATGATGACGCCGTCTGCCTGCTCGATTCTGTCTGCAGCTTCCTGTACGACAGGCGGAAGGGTGCTGTCTGATGGTTTATTGAAAACCGGGAAGTCTTTGATCTCCATTAATTCTACAGTAGCTTCTTCAGTAAAGTGGCTTTGTATAAATTGAAGCAGTTTACGGTTGGTTGACTGGCTGGAGTTTGTACCAACAAGTCCGATGAGATGTTTCATAAGTCGTTTGTTCCTTTCTTATTCATAGATTTAGTTGCCCGGGGATAGTGGGATGATTTTTCCTTCCAGGCCCTTTGAATACATAACAGTGTTGCTTTTCGTGATGAGGATACAGTCGATATCCGGTAATGCTTCGACCGTTGAGAGAATTTTAGAAGGACTGTGACCAAACAGACGTGTGGTCCATATCTCGCCATCGACAGACTCAGGCGAGATGATTGTCAGACTGGCAAGGTCCGTTTCGGTCGGATAGCCTGTCTGGGTATCGAAAATATGGTGAAAGGTCTCACCTTCGTGTTTTAGTGTGCGCTCGTAGATGCCTGAAGTCACCACGGACTGGTTCAGAGTATCCACGGCAAGCAGATAGTTGCCGCGGGGACGAGCTGGATCCTGGATACCGATGCGGTAACAGCCCGAGGCGCGCTTGTGTGAGAAGCCAGTTGACACAAAATTTCCGCCCAAGTTGATATAAGCCGATTTGATCGGCTCTTTTTTCAAGCCATTTATAATCAGATCAGCGATATAGCCTTTGGCCAAGGCGCCGAGGTCGATCTGCATCCCTTTTTTTTCCAGATAAACCGACTGCCGTTCATCGTTAAGGTGGATGAGGTTTGGATCAGTGAGCTGAAGTGCTTCAGATATTTCCGTTTCGGTCGGTTTTCTCGCGTCGTCAAAACCGATCCGCCAAGCTTTGATCAGTGGGCCCAGGGCAATGTTCAAATGGCTGCTCTCAGCCAGGCTGTGTGCCTTGCCTTTCTTTATAAGCTGATAAAGATCAGGGTGAACGCTCACAGGAGAGATGCCTGCCGCTTTATTCACAGCCATGAGTTCTGACTTGGGATCGTTGGCGCTGAAACGCTTCTCATAAACATCAAGCTTTCGAATCGTGTCTTCAATGATCAGTTCACTGTTTTGATCGTCCAAGGTATCGATCAGGATATCGATGACCGTACCCATCATGCGGACGGTTTTAAGTTGTTCTGACACAGGCATTCCTCCTTATGCTCAAAAGATAACAAGAGCTGGCAAAAAATTATGTGGATTCTGTAACCGATCGTTCAAGCTTCGCCAGTTCTGTCAGAGCGATCTCATTCCGGTTCACTTTAGAATAGGCACGCGCGTCATAAATGAGTTCCAGAATCTTCTCTTTTGACTCATTTTTGATGATGGCATTTTTAGCCAGCTGGATCGCCGCTTTGGCTAGGTAGTAAGTGACGTGATTATCGGAACAGATATTGACTGCATGCCATAGAAGGGCATCGCTGATCTCGATTTCATCGATGGTCGAGTAAAAGACGCCGCTGTTATAGACGATATTCAGTACACGCCAGGTATCTTCCATATTTTTATTCGGATACTTGTAAATCTTCTCAAGTACCTTGTTGAAGTAGAATTCTGCTTTTCTAAGATCTCCTTCGCGTGAATAAACCATTCCGATCCCCGTGTGGGCGAGCAGGCGGAAAATGGTCGAGTCTGAATTGTCATCTTCCAGAAGGACCTGGTCAAAGGTGAAGAGAATATCCATAATTGGCTGATGCTGAAAAATCATGATGAAGCCGTTCAGATAATGATAGCGAAGCAGCAGCTGAGAATCTTCGATCGCATCGATAGCAATGCCGCTGATAAGCTGGTGGGCTTTCTCATACTTGCTTGTGATCAAGAAGAATTCCGCCTGGTTCATTTTCTCAACGACGTCGGAATGGCGGACGCCGACTTTGGGAAATAAGTCACTTAGGGGGAAGTCGATGCGGCTGCATAGTTTATTTAGTATCTTCAAGTTAGGGACTTGTCCGTTATTTTCAAAACGGCTGAGCGTGGCCTGTGTGCAGATCCCGTCAGCTAGGTCACTTTGCGAGTATCCCTTAGCTTTGCGGACCTCGACGAATCGTTTGATATTCATGATGAAGACTCCTTCACGGCTTTCTATGGAATGTCAGGATCGTACATTAGGTTATAGATTGATATTAATTTCACATATTTGGCATTGACCATAGTATACAGTGAGAATAATTATCAGTCAACAAGAATATATAAAAAAGTATATAAAGATTTGTCTGAAATATGACTGAATTATTTTGAGAAGCTTGGAAGTGTGAGAAGGATAGTTTTAGCTAGCGGATTTATAGTAGTAATAACAAGGAACCTGATGAAGGGGATAATATATAAAAAAAGTATTAACCAGTTGGATGGTCAATACTTTTTTATAGTAATAATTAAGCCTGTTCAGTTTCTTAAAGCAGTGTGAAGCTGTTTGACCTCTCTGGTTTTTTCTTTCGAGAGTGTTGTCAGGGAGCTGATATAGACAGTCACGCTGAAAGCAATAACGCCCAGCATGAGCCTCAGCCAGTTGTTGTCGATGAGATACATCGAGAACAGGATGGACAGCCAGAGTATGCTTATGGCGCTGATTTTGGTCTTTAAGGAAACAGCCTTGTAAGTCACATAGCTGTAAATGTACGCACCGAAAATACGGTGATGGATCAGCCACTGATGCAGCTTCTCAGAACTTCTCAGATAAAAGAAGCCCGTCAGCAGCAGGAGCGGTGTCGTAGGCAGGATGGGCAGGAATATCCCGATCGTCCCGATGACAAGCGTTACAGATCCGAGCAGTATATATAGATATTTTTTCAAATGTGCAGTTTTCATAAGCCTCACCTAATTAGATATATTATGCCAAATATGTCTAATCTTTCCCTTACACTTATAGCACGGTGTTAGTTGGAAGTCAAGAAGCAGCCGGCTCATATACCAGAGAAAATAGAAGATTTTAAAGGTCGATCGCCTTTGAACTCAATATATATAGGCTAGATTGAAAGTTGTCATAAAATCGTCCATTTAAAAAGAATTTCATGTGTTAGAATGATTAAGGAAAACATTCACGAGAGCATACTTTAATTCAAAACAGTCTTAACCATGTTAAGTCACGATAGAAAGGGATAGAATAATGGATAATGTGATAGATTTTACAATTCCAGTCTTTAAAGTATTGGAAAAATACCCTGAGATCAAACCGCTGCTAGTCACGGCTGGGTTCAAGCCATTGACGGATCCAAAAATGCTGAACTCCGTGGGGCGACTAGTCAGCTTGAATCAGGGCGCAAAAAAGATCAATGTAAGAGCGAAAGATTTGGCGAAAGAATTGGAATGGAACGGGTACGAAGTGAAAGGGGTCGAAGAAGCATGAAAGAGTCAGAACACTTGAATGATAATCAGAAGAAACGCGTAATGGTACTGAAGGATATCCTGCTGCGCCTTCATAAAGGTGCAGAGTCTGAGTCGGTTCAGGCCGAGTTTGATGAACATTTTCAGGGCGTCAGCGCGATCGAAATCTCTCTGATGGAGCACGAACTGATAGACAGCGAAGATAACGCTATTACTTTTGAAGATGTCATGAAACTGTGCAATGTCCATGCCAATTTGTTCAAGAACAGAGTCTCCGAACCGGGGAAAGTCAGTGAGTTTGAAAAGCCGGGTCATCCGATCCAGATTATGCGGACTGAAAACCAGGCCATGCGTGCAGCGGTCATGCGTATCAACCGGATCATAAAAAATCTCGGTGAGCCGCCTTTTGAAAAAGGCCTGCTCAGAGGCTTATATAATCAGCTGAATTTACTCGGCCAGTTCGATGCCCATTATAAGCGGAAAGAAGAAGTATGGTTCCCGGTCATGGAGAAATACGGTCACGACGCACCGCCGAAAGTCATGTGGGGAGTGGATGACCAGATCCGCGAGCTGTTTGATCAGGTGAAGCGCGACTTAGAGGTCATAGACAAAGTCGGCAGGGACAAGCTGCAGGAAAGTTTTGAAACATTCTCTTTTGAATTCAATGAAATGATTTTTAAAGAAGAGACGATCCTTGTACCTTTAGTCCTTGATATCTTCAATGAAGATGACTGGATAGGCATAGCTAAAGACAGTAAAGAATACGGCTACACGATCGTTAAACCGGCAGAAGAATGGGTGCCTGAACGGGTTTCCTTTATTGAAGAGGATAGTGACAGCGAAGAAAAAGAAGAAATCGCCATCGAAGATGTTCCGCGTCACAAGGAAATGCCTTTCGGGAATGGCTTCTTGACGCTGAATGAAGTGGAGAAGATCCTGGATATCCTCCCTCTGGAACTGACCTTCATCAACAAAGACAATGTGTTCAAGTATTTCAATGACAGTATTCCTGATGAGGAAAAAGTTTTCCGCCGTGCCCCGAGCGCGATCGGACGGGAAGTGAAAAACTGTCATCCGCCAAAAAGCCTGGATATGGTTCTCGGTCTGATCGCGGATCTAAGCTCAGGCAGAAAAGACAAGGAAAGCATGTGGTTCCCGCGTAAAAACGGACAGTTCATTCATGTGACCTATGCTGCAGTCAGAGATGACGATGGCACATATATGGGCATCCTGGAATATGTACAGGACATCCAACCGCTTCGCGAACTGACTGGGATGAAGCGCGGGTTAAGTGAGCAGGACGCTGAATGAATGATGTAAAGGAGAAGTAAGCTAAAAATAATGGGATAGACTCAGCGATTCCCTTTACTGACTGGTATAAAGGGAAAAGATTTCGGCCAACTCGTTTTCTCGTTCTATTTGATAAGGTTGTAAAGGCCTCTGCTTTTGCCTGCTGTAATGGTATAGGTGCTCCGGTTGACTGTACTTGCGTGTGATACAGCCTGGTCAAAGGTCCGAAAATTTTGGGCGGTCACTAGAAGCCCTTTCTGATGGCCAATTAATAAATAATAGGCGCTGAGTGGTCACTACAAGAGGTTTTTACCGCCCGCTCAGCGAATTACTGATAGCGAGCATAACCTACTGGACGCATATAGAGCCTTCTCAAGCAGACATACTTTCGAGCCGGCACTACAGAAATCACTTGGTTATACTCAACCATAAACAATAACCCAGCAGTCACTTCCCAACCCAAAGCTCTTGCAATAAGGAAAGCCTTCGCCCAAAAGTCGAAGGCCTCTTTAGTTTGTACTTTACAATACAGAACTATTTTAAAAATCTAGACATAAGCACAAAATCCATTGAATAGGGTTAATTTCAGTGTTTTTCCTCCGATTATAAAACTGTATGACTCATTATTAGAAAATGGGTATAGCTATTATTAGAACATTGGGGGAATATCTTTGAAAATCACAACCAAATTACTGTTATCATACTTAACGATCGCCTTGCTGGTCGTTATGCTGGGTATCCTGTCGTTTATCGGCTTGAGAACAGTAAATGAGAACTCTGAAGAACTGTACACCGAACGTCTTCAGCCAGCCATCATCTTATCAGAAGTGTCTCAGCTGATGGAAAATACCCGGGTCCATTTACTGACCGGTGTCGTCGGAACCGTGCCGGCTCGTGGAGAAAGTGCGGTAGAGAATTTAGAAGAAGTGGATTTTCTACTTGAAGAATACAGCACCAGAGACTTAGGGGCAGACGAACAGGAAATTTTTGATTTGATGCAAGTGAACTGGGACTTGTTTGCGGAATCCATACGCACCACGGCGGCCAGTTTATCGGCAGGCGATTACACGGCAACGATGGAGGGCGTGCGAGACAGCGGAGCACGATATGGGGCTGCCAATATGTATCTGGAAGAACTGCTCACTTTGACAGACGAGTTATCCAGTGAAACACATAATCAGAATCTGAATACGTATGAAACACTAAGAAACGTCATTATCCTTATCAGTCTGATCGCAACTGTACTGGCTGTAGTTATTGGTGTTCTCATGGGAAGAATGATCGGTAAGCCGCTGAAAGGTATTTCGCATAATTTGAACGAAGTAGCCAAAGGCAATCTGACCGTCAAGCCGCTGAAAACGAAACGCAAGGATGAAATCGGCACACTGGTCAACGCCAGCAACGCGATGCAGAATGAACTGCGAACTATCATTTCATCTGTTTCCCAGGCGACGACACAGGTCATGAGTTCCAGTGAAGAACTGACTCAATCGACACACGAAGTCGGTCAGGGTGCGGAACAGATCGCAGTCACCATGCAGGAACTGGCTTCCGGCTCTGAGTCCCAAGCCAATTACACCAGTGACTTATCCATGAATATGCAGAACTTTGTCCAGACGATCGAAGATTCAGCCGATCAGAGTGACCGGATCTACAAGACCTCCAATGACGTCAGAGCTTTGACTGAAAAAGGAAAAGGACTGATGGATTCTTCTGTCATGCAGATGCAGATGATCGACCAGATAGTCAAGCAGTCGGTCGATGGTGTGAAAGAACTGGATAACAAGTCGGGTCAAGTCACAAAGCTGGTTTCAGTGATTGAAGAAATCGCTGAACAGACGAATCTGCTGGCATTGAATGCGGCGATCGAAGCGGCACGTGCCGGTGAACAGGGTAAGGGATTTGCGGTTGTTGCGGAAGAGGTCAGGAAACTGGCTGAACAAGTTTCCCACTCCGTCGGTGATATCACAGAGATCGTTTTAAGCATCCAGTCAGAATCATCCAGTGTGGCTCAGAGTTTAGAGAATGGATATGAACAGGTGGCTAAAGGGACGACCCAGATCGAAAGCACTGGAGAAACGTTCAATAAGATTTCGTCATCCGTTCAGTCGATGGGGGCATCGATCAAAGAGATTTCAGACAAGCTGCAGGCCAACAAGCAGCAGACGCTGGATATGAGTGCAAGCGTGGAAGAAATCGCCAGCGTTTCCGAAGAATCTGCAGCAGGTATCGAACAGACCTCAGCATCAGCTCAACAGACCACGAGCACGATGCAGGAAGTCTCAGCCAGTTCAGAAGAATTAGCTAAGATCGCAGAAGAACTGAATCAGCTGGTCGACCGCTTCAAGCTATAAAAGGTATTGTTAAGACTTCCTACTCCATTGAGTGAGGAAGTCTTTTTAGTACTCAATCAGTTCTGAGTAGCTAATCTGCCTGCTTTTACTATATAATAGAATTAAGTAAGCGGTTTAATGGTACATAAACTAATGGTGTGGAGTGATGTCAGATGATAAAAAAAGGGTTGGCTTTCCTGCTGCTTTTCATAGTGATGTTAAGCGGCTGCGCAAGTGGAAGTAACGACACGTCGGAATCGACCGAATCGGACTCGGGTGCTGGGTATATGGACGAAAGAGCGGCTGAGGATGCCGCTGTTGAAGAAGAGATGGGAGAAGCGGATGTCTCTGACGGTCAAATTACTGATGGTCAGGGTGAGCAGCTGATCGGTGACAAGGTCATCCGCCGGGTCCAGCTTGAGTACGAAACGCTTGATTTCCAGGAAACGACGTCCTTTGTTCTGGACACAGTGAGCGAGTATGACGGCTATATCGAATATTCCAATGAGTCCAGCTATTCGCCGTCAGGCATCGCTCCAAGAGACCAGTCGCGGCAGTACCGACGGGTGAATTACCTGTTCAGGATCCCGACCGATTCACTGAACGACTTTTTAGACGATCTGGATGGTATGGATGCGTATAAGTTAAGCGAGAACATCGGAACAGAAGATGTCACGCAGACCTACCGGGACACGGAATCTCGTATTCAGGTACTGGAAAATAAAGAAGAACGACTGAACGAGCTGCTGGAACAGGCCGAAACGATCGAAGACATCCTTCAGATCGAAAACAGCTTGAGTGAAACGATCGCGGAACGTGAAGCCCTTCAGTCACGGCTGGAAACCTTTGATGATCTGATCGATTATACAGAAGTCCATCTGTCGGTAACTGAACGTCCACGCATCGCAAATACACGGGAAGATGGCCTGTCGTTCCTGGCCCGTATCAGAGAAGCGTTTGTGGATTCCTTCTTTGCTTTCTATTATTTCATGCAGGACGCATTTATTTGGTTAATTTACGCCATTCCATTTATACTGATATTAGTCTTACTCATTGGTGTAGGATTTTATATCCGGAAAAAAGTATCTAATAAAAGAAAGTAGTGAAGCAGTGTGAGAATTGAACATATCGGTTTATGGACTATCGATCTGGAAAAAATGCGGGAGTTCTACGAAACTTATTTTGAAGCAAAAAGCGGTAAACCTTATCATAATCCGAAAAAGGGGTTTCGTTCCTATTTTCTGACCTTTGATTCAGGCAGCCGACTGGAACTGATGCACAGAGAAGACATCAAACGTCCGAATGTAGAAAGCTACGGTTATGCACATCTCGCCCTTAGCGTCGGAGATGAAAAGGCTGTGGATAACCTTGTGGATAAGTTGAAGGCGGACGGTTATACGTTGATGGACGGACCGCGTACGACAGGAGACGGGTATTATGAAGCGGTGATCGAAGACCCTGAAGGCAACCTGATCGAACTGACTGCAGAATAAACGGATCTGAACGTTAGAAGGAGGACATTATGGGATTACTAGTAGATGGACAGTGGCATGATAAATGGTATGATACCGAAAAAAATGACGGACGTTTCATAAGAGAAGAATCCCAGTTCAGGAACTGGGTCACCAAAGACGGCAGTGCCGGTCCCAGTGGTGAAGCGGGCTTTAAAGCCGAACCAGGCAGATATCACTTGTATATTTCCAATGCCTGCCCCTGGGCGAACCGTACGATGATCATGCGCAAATTAAAAGGTCTGGAAGACATGATCTCCGTGTCGGTCGTCAATCCGTTGATGGCGGAAAACGGCTGGACTTTCGAGCCGGATGAAGGGGTCGTCCCGGATCCGGTGGATGATGCGGATTACTTATACGAAGTGTACACGCGTGTCGAACCGAACTACAGCGGACGGGTAACAGTTCCTGTCTTGTATGATCTGAAACAGCACAAGATCGTCAACAACGAATCCTCAGAAATCATGCGCATGCTGAACAGTGCCTTTGATGAAGTTGGAGCGCTAGAAGGTGACTATTATCCTGAAGATCTGAGGGACGATATCGACAAGATCAATGACCGTGTCTACAATGCGATCAATAACGGGGTGTATAAAGCCGGCTTTGCGACGAAGCAGGAGGTCTACGACGAAGAAGTCACCAAACTCTTTGAAGCCCTGGATGAAGTGGAAGCGATCCTTGAAAAAAATCCGTATCTGATCGGCAACCGGATCACTGAAGCAGACTGGCGCCTGTTTACGACGCTGATCCGTTTTGACAGTGTCTATCATGGGCACTTCAAGTGCAACCTCAAACGCATCACAGATTATGAAAATCTCTGGCTCTTCACAAGAGAGTTGTATAATTGGCCGGGCGTTTCTGAAACAATCAACTTCCGTCACATCAAAGAGCATTACTACCGCAGCCACAAAACCATCAATCCGACGGGTATCGTTCCTAAAGGACCCGACCTGGACTTCAGTATGGACACGATTTAACATGTAATTTGAAAAAGGAACGACCATTTTCCCTGATGCAGGGAGCCGGTCGTTCCTTTTTTTGGGTAAACGTATTGAGCTGTTTACTTATTTGAGATCTCTGCTCTCTTTTTGACTTAGTCGGTAGGGATCAAACGGAGCGAGTGATTCCTCGTTTTAAATTGAACAGGTGGAGTAATTCAAGCAGACTGGTGATCGTATAGGTGCTCTGTGCCTGTTCACCAGAGACCGACACTTCAGCATAGTTGTACCAGACACTGTCTATCCCGGCGTTATTAGCGCCTTTGATATCCGAAGTGAGACTGTCCCCGACCATCAGGAATTCCTCTTTAGTGTGGGCGTTTAAGGTATCAAAAATATGATGGAAGAAGTGAGGGTCTGGTTTTTCGACACCGATGTCTTCAGAAATAAAGACCTCTTCGAAAAAGTGCGTGATTCCGGCGCCTTTCATCCGCTGCCACTGGGTTTTCGCGACACCGTTCGATCCGGCATAAAGCTTGTAGCCATTGTTTTTAAGGACGGTCATCAGCTCATGGGCATGTTCCATCATTTTATAGCCTTCGCCAAGATGTTCACTGAAATAGGCATCCACTTTTTTGCCATCCACCTTTATATCGAACGTTTCAAGGAACAGGGCGAAACGACTGGAAAAAAGCTCTTCCCGTGTAATGATCCCCTGCTCGAGCTTCCGCCATAAGCCGTGGTTGATGTCTTTATATGTCTGAACCGTTTCCTTTGTATAAGGAAGGTCATACATCTCTATGACTCTTTTCAGAGACTTTTCCTCGGTATCTGAAAAATCGAGTATCGTGTTATCTAAATCAAAAATTATTTTTTTATATCTCATGGATCCTATCATCCTCATCCGCTTTGTCATGAAAAATTTATTCCATTATACCTATTCTATCTATCTGTGCCACTAAATTCAAATAGTTTTTAACTTGGCAGGCTGGGTCAGAACAGCTTCGTTCTTTCTGGGTCCTTACAAAGGTAGGTCAGAGAAGAGGATACCCGTATTTCTGTCTATTCTGTAAGGTTTGTCTTATACTGTAGGGTAACAAAGGGTTCCAGTACAACGATGTTTGATGAAAGGAGAAAATTATGCGTTATACCATTACAGGAGCAACGGGACGTTTAGGCAAAGCAGTCATGACCGTTGCTTTAAATAGCTTACCGGCTAAAGAACTGCGGGTCTCTGTCCGCAATGTCGATAAAGCTGAAGAGTATAAAAAACAGGGAGTGGAGGTGAAGAAAGCAGATTACCGGGAAAAATCAGAACTGGTTTCGGCCTGGGAGGATACCGATGTCCTGATCTATATCCCAAGCATCGTTCACCCAAGTTATGAGCGGCTGCCGGAAATCGAGAATGTGGTCACGGCGGCAGAGGAAGCAGAGGTAAAGCAGTTCATTTTTGTCAGTTTCTATGCAGACCAGGAGAACAACCCGTTCCAGATGAGTCCGTTTTACGGGTACGCCAGCAGACGTCTGGCCAGCTCGTCGCTTTCTTATACGGTTATAAAAAATGCGATGTACGCGGATCCACTGGTCAGTTATCTGCCTGAACTGATCGAACGGAAAAATGTCGTCTATCCTGTCCCGCATGAAAAAGTCAGCTACATTTCAAGAGAAGACAGTGCCAAGGCGATCGTGGAAGTGGCAGGAGATGCCACACTTCAGAACAGGACGTACACGTTAACTCAGGACCGTTCTTACACAATGAGGGAACTGGCAGATACGCTCAGCGATGTGTCGAGAAAGAAAATCGGTTTTGAGCCTCTGACGCTTGAGGAGTTCGCAGAAACGTATGATGAACCGGAAGGCTTTGGTGCGTTGCTGGCCTCTATGTATAAAGCAGCCAATCTGGGTCTTTTGGATATCGTAACGGATGACTTCCGGACCATAACAGGAAGAAAAGCGGAATCCCTGGTCAGTTATTTGAACCGTCACTATTCAAAGAGTTAGAGCTTGAGTGGAATTTGAATCGATCGGTAAAAGGATGGGGCTCCCATCCTTTTTTATTTAGGAGAACAAGGCGTGCCTTTCGCGAGCGGGAAGCTGTGCTGGAGGTCACGCAATCGGTTGGCGCGTGCCCTTCGCGAGCAGAAAATCGGCCTGGAGGGCACGCAAAGAGTCCGCGCGTGCCCTTCGCGAACAGAAAGTCGGGCTGGAGGGCACGCAATGAGGTCGCGCGTGCCTTTCACGACCAGAAAGTCGAGCTGGAGGTCACGCAAATAGTCCGCGCGTGCCCTTCGCGATCAGCAAATCGGGCTGGAGGGCTCGGAATCGATTCGCGCGTGCCTTTCGCGGTCAGCAAATCGGGCTGGAGGGCACGGAATTAGTCCGCGCGTGCCTTTCGCGATCAGAGAACCTACTTGAAAGGCACAGAATCTATGCTGAAGCACCTATAAAATGAAAAAGAAAGAAGCCAGCCGGCTTCTTTCTTCAAATTGGAAATAGTAAATTATAGTGAACGGTTAGGTCCGTTATCTAGTGGTGTCTCATTCGGATTCTTCATACTGTCGGAATAGCCGATCGCATCATTGGAACGGTTGTTGGAAGGGTCCGTGTTGCTGTTTCTGACGTCTTCCAGTAACTCGGCATCGTCCGTGTAGGAGCCTTCTTCAGAGGTCAGTCCAGAATCATCGTCGGTATATGCTCGGTCGGCCTGTAAAGGATTGATGTCAGGAGACTGTTCCTTCGATTCACCTTTGTCTTCAGTCACCTGAACGACGAAACGCCCGTCTTCCAGATCCTCCATATGCTTGCCTAATTCTTTCTTATCCTGATCAGTCAGATCTGAAATCTGTTTCACGGTGATATCAACGGCTTTCAGCTGTTCTTCCTGATGTGCCTTACTGCTGATGAGTATGATCGCATCAGCATCGTAACCGCGCATGATCAGTGTGTCCACAGCGCGCAGGGCATCTTCCACTTTGGCATAACTGCCTTCGACATGTGTATTCATTAGTTTGTCCTCCTCATATATTGTTTCGTTTAAGAGTCGTCAGCTGTATCACGAATGAGTCCGCGTAAATCATCAGGGGTCTCTGGTGGATTCTTAAGCACGTTTCTTACTTTATCCAGATCGGGTTCCACGTTCCATGTCAGGATACCCACCGGTTTTCCTTCTTTAAGATAATAAGCCACTTTGCCGTCATCGACATGATCGATAAAGATATGCAGCTCCGGATCGAGTGTACCGATGGCTTTCCATGAAATATCAAAAACTTTTGAATAGAAGTAAGGGGTATAGTCATAAGATTCGCCGGCACCGGCCATACTTTTTCCGACTGCTGTCCCTGATTTGCGGGCATGATCGACGTGTTCGATACGGTGTCGACCTAAAATCGGATCCGGATAAGCTGAGATATCTCCGGCCGCATAAATGTCAGGGTCCGACGTACGGAAGTATTCGTCAACGATGACCCCGTCTTCGACATCCAGGCCGGCTTCTTCTGCCAGGGAGAGACGTGGTTTGACGCCCAGACCTAAAACGAGGGCATCGCCTTCCACAGTTTCTCCGTTCTCCAGTTCAAGGACCAGTTTACCGTCGTCTTTCGTATAAGAATCGGCCCGGCAGTCATTCATCAATCTGACGCCGGCTCTCCGGTAACTGTCTTCATACTCTTTTGCCAGTTCAAGTGGAAAGCGTGTGTCGCCCAGGACCTGCTGCGGATAGATGAGAGTGACTTCGGTATTGTTCAGTTTCAGGTTGGCTGCCAGCTCTGTTCCGATATAACTGCCGCCGACTACGATGACGTGCTGGTTGTCTCCTGAGACGTCTCTCAACTTGCGGTAGTCTTCAAATGAACGGAAGGCGATGACGCGGTCGTCTTCTGGTCCGTCCAGTGTCTGTGGTTCACCGCCAGTGACTAATAGCAGCTTACCGTACGTGTAGGACTTGCCGTCCTCAGTGGTGACAGATTTGTTTTGCCGGTCGATAGTCGTCACCACCGTTTCGAGTATGACGTCTGCATCTGTTTCTTCGGCTGTGTCGAAAGGGACATCGTCAACGGTAAACGCGTCATCTGTCCATATTTTTTTCGTTAAAGCCGGACGGGTGTACGGTCCGTCCTGGTCAGAAGAGAGGATACCGATGGAGCCTTTTTTATCCACTTCCCTGATGCCTTCTGCGGCATATCCGGCAGCGATCCCGCCACCGATAAATAAGTAGTCATAATAGTTTTCGCTGGATAAAGTCATTAACTGATCTCTCCTTTAAAAATAAATGAAGTATTATATCGTCGCAACGGATCCGCCGTCTACGCGGTAATTGGCTCCATTGACGAATGAGGCTTTTTCTGAACATAAAAAGGTGATGACGGCAGCCACTTCTTCGGTCTGACCGCGGCGCTTCAATTCAATATGGGGGCGTTCTTCGTCTAAGAAAGAATCGACAGCTTCGTCAAAAGAAACCTTTTTCTCTTCCGACCGCTTCTGCATCATTCTGTCTGTCATAGGCGTTTCGATAAATGCCGGTGAGACCGTATTGACGAGCAGTCCTTCCTTGGCATACGAACGGGACAGCCCTTTGGCAAAGGATAAGACCGCCGCTTTGGCACTGTCGTAAGGCAGTTCGTTGTCATAAGGCTGAACTGCATTCTCTGAAGAAATAAAGATAAGCCGTCCCCAGCCACCTTCTCTCAAATCGGGAAGGAATTCTCTGGCGATACGTACAGGGCCGTGCAGGTTCTGCTCGATGGTATAGACCCAGTCGTCATCCGAGAGCGTATGGAACAGTCCCTGAGCCCCCGTGACACCTGCATTCTGAACTAAAATATCGATACTGCCCAGACTCTTTTTGATGTATTCATGTAACTGCTTAAGAGATTCGAGACTTCTGATGTCTGATGGGAAATACAGCAGTCTGTCATTTTCGGTCAGTTCCATGGCAGCTTGTTTCAAGTCTTCCTCATCTAGATCAGTCATCACGACCGTTGCGCCTTCTTCTAAAAGGACCCGGGTCGTCTCTTTACCGATCCCTGAAGCAGCTCCTGTGACTAATGCGACTTTGTCTTTTAAACCTAATTCCATAGCGCCTCTCCTTTCATGGATTGCTTAAATATTTCGAAATCTATTCGATCCTTGTTACTTTAAAGAGTACTATTCATACTGAAAAACTTCAATTAATAGCTATTGTAAAGCTGTTTCAGGGTAGGCAAGATCACACGGTTCTAAATAATCGAACCCGTTTCGGGATGAAAAAAAGACCAGACGATTAGGTCTGATCCTGCAATAAATAACGTTATAGTTGTCGATCCGTTAATTACTTTTCAAGTCTACATATCCATATGGATTATAGACAGCCTTGGGATTTTTACGCGTGCCTTCCACATAATCCTCCCGGTCCATGATTTCAAACATTTCTATAGCCGAGTTGAATGCATTCTCACTGTCTTCTGAAAACCCGTCACCTTTCAGGCACATCCCTTTTCGTACTAGAGCAGCACCTAAAACAATGATCTGGTATTCTTTTTTGCTTTCAGTGATCAAGTGGTCAACATAGACCATGGCCCGCTTGTATTGACCATTATCGATCAGTATACAGGCGATATTGGATAAAATAGAAAGTCTGAGATCATCTGCTTCCTGAAATGACTTATATTCCTGAAGGTCTGCCAGTGCTTTGTTCGTTAGTGAAATAGCTGTTTAGATTTCAAAGAAATAGAGCACTCTATTTAAAAGATGATATTCAGCAAGGTACATCTTATCGAGTGTTTTCAAGCGGTCCCAAACTTTACCAGCGTACATCTGTGCTTTCTTCAGATCGTGATCGTTCAGAAGTGCCCAGTAACCTAAGGATACATTGAGGATATCCTGAACCATGTGATCTGGACGTTTTTGGAGTAAGTCGTTGGAAGCTTTTATCAAATTCTGAATATAAGGGGTTGAAGGGGACTGGGTCATATTTTTGAATAAATATAGAATATGCTCTTTTTCGTTTAAATTATAACCATTCAAAATAAAGGAGAACTCATCCACTGACATATCCATATGGTCGAGGATCGCAAAAAACTTGACGATATTCGGATTGATTTCATCATTCTCTACCTTAGTATAGTTGGATCCCGACATTTTACCGTCCGCGATGTCTTCCTGGGTATAGCCTTTGTTCATACGGATCGTTTTCAGCGTCTGACCAAAATGATAGTATATATTATCCATTTGTATTCTCCTTAATAGAGCATGAGTGAATATTAAATCAGAAATGAATAATTTAATATGCGGAATAGTTGATTTATAGGGCTCTTAAAATTATCGCTACTGTAAATTATACAGTAAGGAGATGCTTTACTAACATTTGGGTAATATTTGAACATATATTAAAATAGTTACAAAATCGTGGTATCATGTTACTAATTTAACAATGGGATATACAAATAAGTTGAGTTGTTGTTTTTTTTTACTATTCTGATGGGGTGACATGAATGAAAGAAGAATCGAAAATAACGCTGCATCCGTTAAAATCTCTGATGATCGTGTTGATCGGGACGGAGAAAGTGATCACTTTAACTGTGGATGAGAATGATTTAGTGATGAATGCGGATGGTGAGATAGACTGTCCGATGGAGACAACGTTAAGAAAGAATAAAATTACTGCCGAGACTATGAATCAGTGGGGAATCGAAAGCGTTCGATTAGTGGAGATGACGAGTGAGAAAGAGAAGGTACTGTATGATTTTGAACCGGAAGTGGTTTTAGATTTGTTACAAATTTAACACAGATGAGTGAGAATAGATAGTTATTCGATGTGATATAAGTCGCAGCAAATAACTATAACTTATATAACTTGAGTGCAGATACACTTTATTATCTGCGCTCTTTTTGTGTCTAACAAAAGGAATCCAAGAACAAAGAGCAGATACTTTTACAAGCGTCCAGACAAGATATCAGAGTTTTCAGTATGTTATTCTATATGTAAGAGGATTCTGGACGAACTAGTCAGTAACTCGTGTGTATGCAATAATCATGATGTGACTGAATGGCAGAATCAGCTGGGATACAGGCAAAGTAAGAAACAGTATGAATGACTCAAGAAATTCTATAATCTCATAAAGAAGGGGACCTTATGGCTGACATAAAATGGTTTACATTAAGCGAAGAAGAAGTCGAGCAGGAACTTGAGACGGATAAAGAAACCGGGCTAAGCGAAAATGAAAGTGAAGAACGAAAAGATAAGTACGGCTTGAATAAACTGCCTGAGGGTGAACAGACACCGGAATGGGTCAAGTTTCTGAGGCAGTTCAATGACATCCTGATATATATTCTACTGGCCGCCGCTGTCGTTACCTTTATATTGGAACAGTATATCGATACCTCTGTCATCCTTTTAGTCGCTATCGTGAATGGCGTCATTGGTTATGTTCAGGAAAGCAAGGCCGAAAAAGCGCTGGAAGGAATCAAAAACATGCTGTCTCTGGAAGCGATGGTTCTGAGGGACAAACAGAAAGCAGAAGTGGATTCCACAGAAATCGTTCCCGGAGATATCGTCCTTTTGAAATCCGGTGACAAAGTCCCAGCTGATATAAGGCTGTTTGAAGAGGATAAGCTGAAAGTGGAAGAATCACCACTGACAGGGGAATCGACATCTGTTGAGAAACAGACGGAGAAACTGGACGAAGATACCCCGCTGGGGGACCGGTCAAACATGGTTTTCTCTGGAACAACGGTATCTTCTGGAACAGCAAGAGGCATTGTCGTTGAAACAGGGGAATCCACTGAAATAGGGCAGATCAACCGCTCCATGAATGAAGTAGAAGAAATCAAGACACCGCTGCTCAGGCAGACAGATAAATTCGGCAAGACGATTTCAGTCGTCATCCTTGTGCTGGCTGTCCTTTTATTTATCGCCGGCATGCTGATCCATGATTATGAATGGGGAGAGCTTTTACTTTCGGTCATCAGTCTGACTGTCGCGTCCATCCCGGAAGGTCTGCCGGCCATCCTGACGATCATTCTGGCGCTTGGGGTGCAGTCGATGGCAGACAAGAATGCGATCATGCGCACGCTGCCGTCGGTCGAAACCTTAGGCGCCGTGACAGTCATCTGTTCAGATAAGACAGGGACCCTGACGAAAAATGAAATGACTGTCCAGTCAGTTGTGACGAGAGACAAAGCTTACTCCGTGACTGGTCTGGGTTATGAACCTGAAGGCGAGATATTAAATGAAAAGGAAGAAGCCGTCGATGTGGCAGAAGAAAATGATTTGAAAGAACTTCTGACAGCGGCAAAAACAATCAATGAAGCAGATATATATCAGAAAGACGACCAGTGGGAAGTAAGAGGCGATCCGACAGAAGGCTGCCTGATCACACTGGCTGAAAAATCAAACGTAGACATTGAGGCTCTTGATATCCAGTCAAAAATACCTTTTGATTCAGAATATAAATATATGGCAGGGTTAGTGGAAGAGAGCAATTTGAAAAAAATCTATATCAAAGGGGCACCTGACCGGTTGTTTGATATGGCAGACATCGATTCAGAAGAACGTGAATACTGGGAAGAGCGGGTGAGCGAGCGTTCGAAAAAAGGCGAGCGTGTCCTGGCTGTAGGAGTGAAAGAAGTTTCAAAATCAACTGATCGTATCGATCATGATGATGTCCAGTCCGGCATCACGCTGCTGGGTCTGACAGGAATCATCGATCCGCCGCGGGAAGAAGTGATCGAAGCAATAAAAGTCTGTAAAGAAGCTGGTATTCAGGTTAAAATGATAACAGGCGATCACAAAGAAACGGCGCTGGCGATCGCAAAGGAATTAGGTATTACAGATCAGGATAAAGTAACAGAAGGTCGTGAACTGGAGGACATGTCGGAAGAGGAGATCCAGTCACTGGTAGAAGAAGTGGATGTTTTTGCCAGGACGAGTCCGCAGAACAAACTTCAGTTAGTTGAAGCTCTCCAGAGTAATGGCCATGTAAGTGCGATGACTGGTGACGGTGTAAACGATGCGCCGGCACTGAAACGTGCAGATATCGGTGTCGCTATGGGGATAAAGGGAACGGAAGTAGCCAAGGAAGCGTCTGAAATGGTCTTGGCAGACGATGACTTCTCCACCATTGTCAACGCTGTAAGAGAAGGCCGTCGGGTGTACGATAACCTGAAGAAAACCATCCTTTTCATCTTGCCGACTAATGGGGCTGAAGCGCTTCTTGTAATGGCTGCTCTGCTGATAGGTATAGAAATGCCGCTGACTCCGGTTCAGATCCTCTATGTCAATATGATCACAGCCGTAACGATCGCGCTGGCACTGGCTTTTGAGCCTCTTGAAAAAGGAACGATGTCCAAGCCGCCAAGAAATCCGAATGAGCGGCTGTTGAGTCCTTATTATGTGTTTCGAATCATTTTTGTCTCGGTGCTTATAGGTGGAACCATTATGTGGATCAATCAGGGACTGCTGGCAGGGTATGACCGTGAACACTTGAATACCATCACGCTTCATTCGCTGGTGTTTGCTCAGCTGTTTCATTTATTCAATGTCAGAAACGAGCGACACTTCAGTCTGAATGATCAGTTTTTCAACAACGCGGCTGCCTTTTTAGTATCTGGTTTACTGATCGTCTTCCAGTTGCTGGTGACTTATGTGCCGTTTCTGTCTAATGCGCTTGGACTGTATCCAATCGACCTGTATGACTGGGTATATCCCGTATTGGTCGGTTTCAGCGTATTTGTCGTCGTTGAAATCGAAAAATTCATTACACACAACATTTTAAAAAGAAATAAAGGTTAGGGAACGATATATCAGAAAGTGGGGAACAGTGACATGATGGAAAATCAGGTGTCCGAATATGATGTGATAATTGTTGGTGCGGGGTTGGCAGGGTTATCTGCAGCGAAAGTCCTGCATGAAGAAGGTAAAAGCTATATGATCCTTGAAGCAACGGAACGTCCAGGTGGAAAGGTCTATTCCAAAACTTCAGAAGATACGTCCCGTTACTTTGAGCTGGGTGCCCAGTTCATCAATAAAAAGATGACCGAAATAGTTAAACTCATAGAAGAAACGGGAATGACACTTACCAGGAATGAGGGAACACAAAGCAGTATAGTTATCAGTGACAAGAGCAAAGAACTCATTAATCTGGATTTTAGTGACATCACAGATACCCTGGGAGCCATTTCAGGTGAACACTTTGACTCAAAACCGCTTGACCAGGTACTTGAAAAGCATATCAGCCAGAAAAGAAAGCGTCAGATCCTGAAAAGTTTTATAGCTGCAGAAACGACTGTGAACAGCAGATATATCAATGCAGAGGCTATGAAAAATCTGGTCAGTCGGGTCACCACCACGACCAGCGGTTTGGAATATCAAGCCTCAGATCCGCTTTCAAATGTCATCAAATATTTGGAGACACTCAATAAAGATGCCATTCACTACCTTGAACCTGTAGCGAAAGTTAAGGAAACTAAATCAGGCTACACCCTGAAAACCAAAAACAAAGCAAAATATCATGCAAAAGCCATTATTATGGCGGTGCCGCCTACAGCAGCGTCAAGGATCACATTCAATACCACCATTGCCGATCATTATAGGCCTTATCTGGAAAGTTATACTGACGGTGCTGTAATTAAGATGACGTTTGTCTATGACACACCTTTCTGGCGAGAGAGAGACATCAAAGATAAGAAAAAGAGTATCTACGGTGTTATTTATAGTGCCCATGAAGGTGTCAACTTGATGGATTCTTCAAAAGAGAGTGGAGAAAATCGACTGACTCTGTTTATTGGTGGCGACAAAGCGAAGGAGCTTGCCGATGTGCCGATCGAGGTGAAAGAATTTTATGCCAGAGAGCGACTGATAGAAGTATTAGGAGAAGATGCAGAGCACTACAAAGATTATGAAATCAGTGAGTGGCAGCATTCTCCTTATTACGGTGGCGGATATGGGGCGATCATCCATCATCATGGCATTCCGGATGCGAATAAGACGTTAAGGGAACCCCATCGAAATATGGTGTTTGCCAGCACGGAACTGGCCTTTGATTTCCCTCTCTTCATGGAAGGTGCTGTTCGGTCCGGGCAATATGCCGCAAAACGACTGCTTGAAAAAATGAGTGAGAACGTAACGGAATAGAGTTTGAACATAAGAAAAAGGAGCTGGGACATAAAGTCTCAGCTCCTTTGGCGTTTCCGGAATTTTTTGATAAATGCGCTGTGCGAAAAAAGCAACCCCGCGGTCCGTAGAAGTGGTGTGAATAGACGTTTAGTGACCAGTTTATGCTGTGACTTCTCAGTAAGTGGTTGTTGTATGAGGTCATCGATCGGCAGAATGCATTTCTTTCTATAATCGTTTTAAAAAGAAAAAGGCTGGGATTTATCCCAGCCTCATTCCTTCTTGCTTAAGCAATTATTAGATCAGTTGTTGATAGGGGGGACGACTTCACCCTCTGATTCAACGGCTTCTTTCAGGATATATTTTCCGTAAATTTTGTCGATCACAAGTGCAATGGCATTGTCGCCGGAAACATTGGCGGCAGTACCGAAGCTGTCCTGTGTGATATAAAGAGAAATAAGCAGGTTACCTAATGAACCGGTGGGGTCAATGCCGACCATGTAAACAAAGGGTAAAGCACTCATGACGGCTCCACCTGGTGCGCCCGGTGCTGCAACTAAGGCCACACCTAATGTAGCAATAAAGGCAGCCATCATACCGAAACTGTGTGTCATGTCGAACATCAGGAGGACGGCTGTCACACAAGATGTGATCGTTACGACACTTCCCATAAGATGGATCGTTGCACTCAATGGAATAACAAATTCTCTGATTTCCTTAGACACACCGTTCTTGCGCGCACATTCCATATTGACAGGGATAGTAGCGGCAGAAGACTGTGTGCCCAAAGCTGTAAAGTAACCAGGGATCTGATTTCTGAGTAAAGTGATCGGGTTCTTGCCAGTATACAGACCTGCGAAAATGAACAGCAATGTGACAAGCAGGAGCTGAAGGCCGATAACGACGATGAAGACTCTCCAGAAAACGGATAGCAGAGAGAAGACAGAACCGCTGTAGCTTAAGTTTAAGAAGTTACCGAAAATGTAGAAGGGTAAACCTGGAATAATAATAGCTGACAAAATTTGAGTGATTATGGCACCAAATTCAGAGAAGAAGTTATACATGACTTCGCCTTTTTTCTCTTTACGCAGCCAGGAGATAAAGACCCCGAACAGGAAGGCAAAGACGATGGCAGAAGTAACGCTGAACAGTGGTTCAAGCGGAAGGTCGAATAGCGGTTCTAGGGCTGTTCCTTCCGTCTGCACCGTTTCCCTTACAGAGGCATCGATGAAGAGCGGGAATAGATTGGAAGCTAACAGATACGCAATGAACCCACCGATCAGTGTATTTGAATAAGCCATTAGAGCATTAAGGCCGAGTAATTTTCCGGCACCATCTGTCAGATCAGAAATACCCTTGACAACAAAGCCGACGATCATTAAAGGAATAATAAAGGCTAATAAACGACTGAATAAGGCTGAAAATGTAACGGGGATCTGAAGAATGAAATCAGGTATAAAGGTCAACTGCCCCACCAGGACCCCCAGACCAATAGCGATGAGTAACTTTGGAACTAAACCAACTGTAAATTTCTTTCGTTTTTCCATTGTATCTCCTCCAATTTTTATCCGTTTAATTGATAAACAGATTGTGTGATTTTTTACAGTATACTACATTAAGCTAGAATAAGATATAACAAATTATATTTTTATTTAAAAAATTATTGCAGGTTTTTATACGCTTTGTTAGCGCATCCAATGCTTGTTTTGCTTGGTATGACAACATTAGAATAGGATGTGAAGTAAATGTGTATACGCTTACGTGGCGTTGGCGTAATTGACTGGAAAAATGAAAGATAGTCCATTATAATTTAATAGAAGGGCAAGAAAGGAAGCTGATCATGTACTTAAAATCTATAAGTTTTCCTGATCAAGAAACAGAGTTTGATTTTTTTATGGGCATCAAACGGAAAGTATATAATACATATTATCCTTTTCAGGTCCTATCAAAAAAAGATCTGAGTCGACTAGATCTGGCACCCGTTACGATCTTGTATGGAGGAAATGGCTCGGGAAAAACAACCGTATTGAATATTATCGCTGAGAAAATCGGAGCTTGCCGTGATGCACGCTATAATAAATCCAGTTTCTTTCCGGCCTATCTGGACTTCTGTTCCGTTGAACACACCTTTAATGAACCCTCAAAAAAACGGATCATTACCAGTGACGATGTGTTTGATTATATCCTCACGCTGCGTTCAGTCAACGAGGGGATCGACGAGAAAAGAGAAGAGATGTTTGATGAGTACCTTGAAGCAAAGTTTGCGACATTCCAGTTGAAGTCTCTGGATGATTATGACGAGTTGAAAAAGATGACCGAAGCCCGCCGGAAAACCCAGTCCAGATATGTCAGAGAACATCTAATGAGTAACGTGCGTGAACAGTCCAATGGGGAAAGTGCCTTCCGCTATTTTATCGAAAAGATGGACGAGAATGGCCTGTATCTCCTGGATGAGCCCGAGAACAGCCTGTCCCCGGACAAACAGCTGGAACTGAAACAGTTCATTGAAGATTCTGCCCGATTTTTCGGCTGTCAGTTTATCATATCAACCCATTCGCCTTTTCTGCTTTCTCTGGAAGAAGCTAAAGTCTACGACCTGGACTCGGAACCTGTATCTGTCAGAAAGTGGACGGAGCTGGAGCACGTGAGGGACTATTATGAATTTTTCAGGAAGCATAAAGCGTCTTTTGAAGTGGAAGATCAGTAAGGAAAAGTCTCCTGTGACGGAGACTTTTTTCATTTATCCAGAGCAGTTATCTCTTATCCATATTTTTGGAGTATGTAGAGACTACTGGCTGACTATAAAATGAAGAGTGTGTAGTAGACATATGCATAATGACCGCTGAGTCAAAATTCAGTATGAGCCGGTCCTGTATGGCAGGTATAGTGACTGGTCAGAAAACAAAGGGGAATCAGTTTGCCTTAAAAGTAGGGAATAGTGACCTCTGGAGGGAGGCTGTTTTTGGGGCAGCTAAAACGCCCTTCAAAGGAATGCTCAAAAATAAAAGGCACGTGGGCAGGCGCTACCTTAGCTTTTTAGGATCGACTGATCGAAAAGAAAAGTTTGAGATTGCCTTACTACTCCAATTTAGCATCGGCTCATCCATGGAACGTAACGAGTAGTAAGAACTGATTTAATTAGGGACGACTCAACATGTCAAGGGGTTTCAGCAGATGAAACGGATATTCGATCTTCAAGACAGAATACCCATTTCCTCAAACAGATGAAGGAATAATTGAATCAGTAGGATACCTGCTCCTTAAAATGATATAGTAGGGATAATGAAGATGGAAAGGAAGACGATAGACATGAGATTAAGTGTACTGGATCAGGCACCGATAACGAGCGGTAATACAGCTCAAGGTGCGCTGGAAAAAGCGGTGGAACTTGCTCAGCTCACAGAAGAGTTGGGGTATTACCGTATGTGGATAGCTGAGCATCATGGGAGTTCCAGCTTTGCCAGTGCGGCTCCTGAAGTCGTAGTGGCGTATCTGGCAGCTAAAACAGATCACATCCGCTTAGGTACGGGTGGAACCATGATGATGCATTATTCACCTTTGAAAATGGCTGAAGTTTTCAAAACATTGAGTGCTCTGGCGCCCGGACGGATCGATTATGGGGTCGGGCGGGCTCCCGGCGGTGACCAGAATGCGATCTATGCACTGGCTCAGGGAAATGATCCGGATTTTGACCGTTTATATGAGAAGCTGGATGTGGCCCTAGACTTGATCAAAGATGAGATCCCTAAAGAAACGTTATACAAAAAGACGCCTGCTTCACCTCAAAATGTGACCTTACCCGAAGCCTGGCTCTTGGGTTCAAGCGGCAACAGCGCGATTCAGGCAGGACAGAAGGGGCTTGGCTATTCCTTTGCCCAGTTCTTCATGCTTGGTGCGATGCGAAAAGAAATTTTTGACTTATACAGACAACGGTTCGTGCCGTCCGAATTCATGGAAAAGCCGGAAATCAGTGTTGCGTATCTGGTGACCGTAGCTGAAACGACAGAAGAAGCCGAATTTCAGGCCAAACCGCAGGACATTGCCCGGATCCGTCTTGGACAGGGCCGCATGTCGCCGTTGATGACACCTGAAGAAGCACGTGACTACCCACTGACGGAGGACGAAAAGGAAACGATTCAGACGAACCGCGAGATCCATCTAGTGGGGACGGCCAAAGAAGTCGCTGAAAAACTGTATCAGGATCAGGAAAGATACGGCTTTCAGGAAGCGATGATCTGCAGTATCGCTCATTCACAGGAACAGCGTCTGAATGCGTATAAACTTCTGGCCGAAGAAATGCTTTAAACGATACACTTTTTATAGATAAAGAATCGATACGAAAGGAAGAAGAGCATGAAAGTCGCTTTACTGGAACCATTGAGAGTACCAAAAGATATGATCGATAAATTGGCTCGACCCATTAAAAATGCAGGTCACGACTTTATTTACTATGAAGAGAAAACAACGGATCCTGATGAACTTTTGAAACGCAGTCAGGATGCCGTTGTGGTGATGATCGCCAACAATCCGTATCCGAAAGAAGTCGTGGCTAAGCTGAAAGAGACCAAACTGATCAACGTTGCTTTTACTGGTGTGGATCATGTCGCACGAGAGACGGCTAAAGAGAAAGGCATTAAAGTTGCCAATGCGGCCGGGTATTCTGACCAGTCAGTGGCTGAGCTGGTCATCGGTCTGACGCTGGACGTGTACCGTTCCATCTCTCAAGGCGACAAGGATATTAGAAAAGAATCGTTTCCCGGAATGATCCAGGGAAGAGAGATCAATGGCAAGACTGTAGGCATCATTGGGACGGGTAATATCGGACTGAAGACAGCTGAACTGTTCAAAGCCTTTGGCGCCAACCTGATCGGATACAACCGCACGAAAAAAGAGGCAGCGAAAGATTTAGGGCTGGAGTATCTGCCGCTAGAAGATGTCCTTGCACAAAGTGACATCGTTTCTGTCCATTTACCGATGAATGAGGAAACAAGAAACTTCCTGTCCAAAGAAAAACTGGAAAAAATGAAGGACTCAGCCGTACTCATCAACTGTGCGCGGGGACCGATCATTGATAACGCAGCTTTAGCGGATCTTTTGAATGAAGGAAAGCTGGCAGGTGCCGGTATCGATGTCTTCGATATGGAGCCGCCGCTTCCAGAAGATTATCCGCTGCTGAATGTTAAAAACGCCGTATTGACACCGCATGTCGCCTATCTGACAGATAAAGCTATGGTCATGCGTGCTGAAATCGCCTTTGACAACACACTGGCTTATTTGAAAGGACGACCACAGAATATAATTGATTAATAAAGAGGATACCGGAACGAAATCCCAGTATCTTTCCTTATTTCTGCTTTGAAAAAGCACACGTTTAGCTTTTATGTGCCCTTCGTGACTTTGTCTGTAGCGTGAAGGGCACGCAAATAGGCTTTAAGTGCCCTTCGTGACTTTGTCTGTAGCGTGAAGGGCACACAAATAGGCTTTAAGTGCCCTTCGTGACTTTGTCTGTAGCGTGAAGGGCACACAAATAGGTTTTAAGTGCCCTTCGTGACTTTGTCTGTAGCGTGAAGGGCACGCAAATAGGCTTTAAGTGCCCTTCGTGACTTCGATTGTAGCGTGAAGGGCACACAAATAGGCTTTAAGTGCCCTTCGTGTCTTTGTCTGTAGCGTGAAGGGCACGCAAATAGGCTTTAAGTGCCCTTCGTGACTTCGATTGTAGCGTGAAGGGCACGCAAATAGGCTTTAAGTGCCCTTCGTGACTTTGTCTGTAGCGTGAAGGGCACGCAAATAGGCTTTAAGTGCCCTTCGTGACTTCGATTGTAGCGTGAAGGGCACACAAATAGGCTTTATGTGCCCTTCGTGTCTTTGTCTGTAGCGTGAAGGGCACGCAAATAGGCTTTAAGTGCCCTTCGACTCATCTATTATCATGCAAAGGGAACATAATAAAAGTTTATGTAATTTTTAACGAATCATAAGAACTCATACACGAAAAAGAGAGAAAGATTCTAGTGAAAAAATAGAAAAAGCTGTGTCAATTTGTATAAACCAACAAAATGACACAGCTTTTTATGATCTGACATTATTTGTGGGACAACGACTGGAGTTTAAATACGATTAAGTTCTCTTTTCAGATACTTTGCCAACTCGAGCATGGCATGCTGGCCGGCTGCTGTTTCAGCATCGTCATTGTAGTTCGTATTGGTATTGACGTCATACGTATAAATATCGCCATTTTCATCAATAATGAATTCCAGTGCGGCTACATCGATGTTCTGGTTTTTCAGGAACGTTTCGTATCGTTCGATCTGGTCTTCAGGCAGTCGGTCGATGATCGTGAATTTACTTTCCTCAGAAATCACTTCGCCATCCGGTCCGATCTGGCAGACGTCAGCCGGACACCCAGTCCTTTACCGGCGCGGTTATGTTTGATGATAAAGGGGAACTCGTCCAGTTTTTCTGCAGCTTTCAGTATGTTTTCCTTTCCGACAGCACCGATGGTTTTGGGCGTTCTGATTCCGGCTTTCTCAAGGGCAAGATATTGTTTCAGCTTGCTGACTTCCAGCTCGACTGCGCCTGTTCCATTGATGACGCGAGCGCCTTTCTGCTCCAGCCAGGATAAAACCTGGTCAGTCAGTTCGGGAGCATAACGGTTGCCTCTCGTGTGAGACGAGGCACTCATGCGGTTATAGTAGATACCGTCTTCCGGCATATTTTGTATATCAAGAAGTCCTTTGGATAAGTCCCAGTCTTCATAGGGAACATCGAGTTCTTCCAGTCGTTTGATCAGATGTTTTGTCCAGTCCATGTTTTCATGTATAATATAAACTTTTTTCATATTTACAAAATCTCCTTCGAAGTATTTTATTGGTTGTTATATAATGGGCAACTTAATTGTAAACAATATATAGTGTATAATACACCGTTTGATATTTAAAGAGTGAGGGTAGAGATATATGTTTTGAAGCAGCAAATTTATTCGGTTATTTTCTCTCTTCTATATTAAAGGATGCAAAACGAACACCTTCGACACTTAGGAAGTCGATGGCAGGCGGAACCTACCGAAGTTCATCAAGTTCGGTAGGTTCCATTATCAGATAGACGGCTAACTGTCGAAGATGCCGTGGATTCGACAGTTAGAAAATAAAGTTTTGATTTAAACTGCCGAATAAAGCTAAGTTCGGTAGTTAGGATCACCGTGATCATTTTTAACTGTCGAACATAGTTATACTTCGGTAATTAGGAGACATCAACTTATCTCAAAGTGTCGAACTCATCTCTATTCAGTAGATTCGATGCATGAAAGTCCAGCAAACTACCGAATAGATCAAATAAATACCGAAAGATGCTGACGGCGGATTGATCCAAGTCATGTAGCTACATTTAAAAATTGATGACTACAAAAAAGCTCTCAAACATGACGTTTGAGAGCTTTTGATTTATGAAGGATTCATCCCAGATAGGAAGCGACGGCTGCGGCCATGGCCTTGGCGCTGATGAGCAGGCTGCGTTCATCGATTTCGAATTTAGGATGATGGTGCGGAAAGCCTTCCTTACCTTCAGGCTTGGCACCGACATAAATGAACGTTCCGGGTTTTTCCTGAAGATAATAGGCAAAGTCTTCCGAAGGAGCGATCGGTCCTGTTTCCAGAACGGCGTTGATTTCAGGTATATTTGCCTGTTCGATCGCTTCTTTTACTTTCAAGGTGACTTCTTCGTCATTGACAAGGACTGGGTAGTCATTCACATAATCCAGCTTAGCTTGGACACCATACATAGACTCGATCCCTTTGGCGATTTTTTTAACTTCGTCTTCGACAAGTGCTCTGGATTCAGTTGAAAGTGTGCGGACGTCCCCTTCGAGTTCCACCGCATCCTTAATGATATTGAACTGCCCTTTACCGTCGAATGAACCGATCGTGACCACGGCAGAATCAAAGGGATCGACGCGGCGGCTGACGATCGTCTGAACATTCATCACGAAGGCACTGGCGGCAACGATGGCATCATTAGCGGTGTGTGGGATGGCACCATGACCGCCTTTTCCCTGAATTTTCAGTGTGAATTTTGCACGCCCGGTCTGAGTCTGTCCGCTCCGGTAATAAACGTTTCCGGTTTCCATAGCCGACATCAAGTGAACGCCTAGGACAGCATCCACGCCGTTCAAAACACCAGCTTCGACCATGCTTTTTGCACCGCCCGGCGGCATTTCTTCTGCTGGCTGATGGATGATCCTGACTGAGCCATTCAATTGGTCTTTCATTTCGGCTAATGTTTCAGCAAGGATAAGCATATAGGCTGTGTGTCCATCGTGACCACAGGCATGCATGACACCTTTGTTCTGGGAAGCGAAAGGCAGGTTGGTTTCTTCCTGAATGGGAAGGGCATCGAAGTCGGCACGTAAAGCAAGTCGTGGACCGGGCTTTCCGCCTTTAATATTTACAACCACCCCGCGGTTCCCACCGAAATCTGTTTCGATGCTGTCGACAGGGACATTCTTATAAAAATCTTTTAAATAAGCGGCTGTCTGTTCTTCCTGGAATGACAGTTCGGGATGTGCGTGAAGATAGCGTCTTACTTCAATAAGCCGATCCTGCTTTGCCTCCAGTTTTTTTGTCAGTTCATCAATTAATGACATATTTCTTCCTCCCTGTAAATTCTATTAGATGTTTGAATGGTGTTAATAGGATAGAATCTTTATCTATAGTATACTAGTTATAGATAGACTTTGCACAAATCAAGTCAGGATTCAGGAAGCGGAGGGAATTGGAATGGAAAATGTAACTTTAGCCAATGGACTTAAAATGCCGGTGTTGGGGTTTGGCATGTGGCAGAACACGAATGAAGATGAAGCCGTTAAATCGGTGTTAAAAGCAATAGAAGTCGGTTTTCGTCATATTGACAATGCGGCCGCCTATCAGAATGAAGAACTAGTAGGGAAGGCACTCAGAGAAAGTGGATTTCCCAGAGAACAACTCTTTTTAACAAGTAAACTAAGAAATGCGGCCCATGGATATGAAAATGTGAGACGAGAAGTGGAAGAGTCACTGAAAAAAATGGATACAGATTACCTGGATCTCTACTTGATTCACTGGCCTGTTGTCGAAGGACATGGTGAAGACTGGGCTGAAGATAATCGAGAAACGTGGAAAGCCATGGAAGAACTTTATAAAGAAGGGAAACTAAAAGCGATCGGTGTCAGCAATTTTTCCATCAACCATTTAGAAAATCTGGTCAGCCATGCGGAAGTTAAACCAATGGTGAATCAGCTGCTGATTCACCCCGGGGTCACACAGGATGAAGTGAGAGACTACTGCAGGGAGCAGGGGATCGTCGTTCAGGCTTATTCCCCGCTGAACCCTTTAAGTGTTCTGAGAAAAGAGGATCGGGTGCGAGAAATGCTTCAGAAGTACGACAAAACGATGGCTCAGATCCTGTTGCGTTTCTGTCTGGATCTAGACACCGTACCCTTGACGAAGTCGGCACATATGTACCGGATCGAAGAAAATTTTGATGTCTTCGACTTCGAGCTGGATGAAAAGGATTTTGAGTATTTGTATCAGTGGCAGCACTCGGATTTTCAGGAGTCAGATAATCAGAACGAGCGTCCACCACAGATCAGTTGATTTAATATGAAAGGAAGAAGAGTTTGAAATTATTGGGTAATATCGTGTGGTTTGTTTTTGGCGGATTTATCAGCTTTTTTACCTGGCTGATCTTAGGGGTGCTCTGGTCGATCACGATTGTGGGCTTGCCGATCGGGAGGCAGTGCTTTAAATTCTCGACGATGGCGGCAGCGCCCTTCGGAAAGGATATCGAATTCGGACACGGGGGCGTTTCCTTTATGTTCAATGTCCTGTGGCTCGTGCTTGGCGGTTTTGCCTTGGTGGTCGAAGAAGTGACGATGGGTGCAGCGTTCTGTCTGACTATCGTCGGCATTCCATTCGGGCTCCAGCATTTTAAGCAGGCTAAACTCGCCCTGCTGCCTTTTGGAGCGCGTATCGTCAGAATAGGACAGTAAGTTGAATAAAAGAAAAAATCGCCTGTTAATCCAGGCGATTTTTGTTGTTTCTATACCAGTCGGCTGCGGCATCGATCTCTGTGCCAGTCAGCTGATGGCCATGATTTTCCCAATGTAAGGTGACGTCGGCGCCTGCTTCAGAGAGCAGCTGCTCGAGTTCTTCTGATTCTTCCGCCGGACAAATCGGGTCGTTCTTTCCGGCTCCGATAAAGACAGGTCGATCCTTTAAATCAGGCAGCGACAGTCCTCTCAAGGGGACCATGGGATGGTGGAGGATGGCACCGGCCAGGGCATCACTGTAATGGAAGAGCAGGCTTCCGGCGATGTTGGCTCCATTTGAATAGCCGACAGCAACAACTTTACTGCGGTCAAAATCGTATTCATCTGCTGCATCATCCAGAAAGTCTTTCAGTTCGTGGGTCCTGAATTTCAGGTCTTCTTCATCGAAGACCCCAGGTCTCAGACGCTTGAAATAGCGGGACATGCCGTTCTCATTGATGTTTCCTCTGACACTCAGCACATTGGCTTCTAGATCTACATGTTCTGCTAATGGAAGCAGGTCCTCTTCAGATCCGCCTGTCCCATGGAGCAGCAGCAGGGTGGTATTCGTCAAGTCTGAGCCTTTTTTAAATAGGTGTTTCATGTATGGTCACTCCTTAATGGTTTAGTGGGATGAGGGTTTTCTCTAATTCTTCTCTTTTTGCTTCATAGTGTTCCGGTAGTTTGAGCGATTCACCGAGGTGATCGGCTTCTTCATCTATAGTGAAACCGGGTGTATCACTGGCGATCTCAAACAGGATATGGCCGTTTTCGCGGAAATAAAGGGATTTAAAGTAATGGCGATCTTTGATCTCTGTCACCTGCTGGTCAAAGGCGGAGACATACGTATGCCAGTCTTTATGGTCAGCCTCGTTTTGGGCGCGCCAGGCGATGTGATGCACGGTCCCTACACCTATCTGCCCAAGCGGTTGGGCTTCTTTTTGTACATCGATAAGGTTGCCGATATCTCCAGTGGCTTTAAGGCGAATGAACTGCTCATTTTCATGAGTTTGTCGCAGTCCTAAGGTTCCGGTCAGGGTTTTAATGGTTTCTTCCGGTTCGGTGGAATACAGTATAGCACCGCCGAATCCTTTGATGGCTACATCAGGATGGACGCCGTCATTCGACCAGCTGTTCAGTGGCCCTTCTTCGCGCTCAACGAGTTCGAGTTTCAAGCCGTGGGGATCTTCGAACTGAAGGTAGGTCTCACCGAATCGACTTGTTTTATTGAAAGGCACAGCTTTATGGATCAGGCGGGTTTCCCAGAATCCAAGGCTGCCGGTCGGAATGGCATAAGTAGTGATTCCGACTTGCCCTCCGCCGATGCGCCCGTGTTCTGAATCTGGCCATGGGAAAAAGGTGACAAGGGATCCCGGCTGTGCTTTTTCATTGCCAAAGTATAAGTGATAGGTTTTTGGATCATCGAAATTGACTGTTTTTTTGACTAATCGGAGTCCAAGAACTTTTGAGTAAAAATCGACATTCTCCTGCGGATGTCCGACGATCGCTGTAATATGGTGGATACCAGGCGTTTGTTTCATTAGGGTAATCGTCCTCCTTTTATCTCGAATTCGAAGTGGTTTAAGTATACCAAACCCTTACTTTTTGTCAACGATACTGAAAATGAGTATGATTAGGGAAAGGATTCCAACTTTAGTATACTGGATAAGAGAGGTGGTTTCATTGGAGAAGATCGCGATCATCGGTTCATCTGGTTCAGGCAAGTCGACGCTGGCTAGACGTCTGGGAGAGCTGACCGGCTTGCCCGTTTATCATCTGGATGTGCTGCACTGGAAGCCGAACTGGGAAATGACGTCTAAGGAAGAACAGCGTGTCATCCAAACAGACCTGGTTAAACGGCCCGAGTGGATCATTGACGGCAATTACGGAGGGACGCTGGATATCCGGCTCGATGCGGCCGATATGAACATATTTCTGGATTTTAAACGTACGTTGTGCCTCTATCGTGTCATGAAACGCGCCTTGCAGTACCGGAACAAGCGGCGTCCGGATATGTGTGAAGGAAATAAAGAACATGTTGATCTGGATTTTTATAAATGGATCTGGCATTTTCCTGAAGACCAGCGGCCGGGAATCTTAGAGAAGCTTGACAGGGTTCCCAGTGACAAAAAAGTGGTCTGGCTACATACACCTAAAGACGTTGAAGATTTTATAAATAAAGTGAAAGAAAAGGATGAGTGAAATGAAAGCATGGAGCATTGAAAAACCAGGAGGCAGAGAAGTCCTGAAGCAGATAGAAGTGGAAAAACCAGTACCGAAACAAGGAGAGTTGCTTATAGAAGTGAAAGCGGCCGGTATCAACCGTACCGATACACTGACCCGGCAGAATACAGGCCTGAGTAGACCCTATCCGATTCTAGGCATCGAAGTCAGTGGAGTGGTCGCAGAAAACCAGTCGACGGATCCTGATTTGAATGCAGGGACCCGGGTGTGCGGACTAGTCAACCATGGGGGATACGGTGAATATGTCATCATGCCGGCTGACCGGGCCATGATTTTACCAGATGAACTAACTTTTGAAGAAGGGGCGGCGATCCCGGAAGTTTTTCTGACAGCCTATCAGACCCTTTACTGGCTGGGTGAACTGGAAGAAAAAGAGAAGATTCTGATCCATGCGGCAGGGAGCGGAGTCGGAACAGCAGCCATACAACTCGCCAGTCAGCTGAGTCAGGCAACGATTTTTGCAACAGCCGGTCACCCTGAGAAACTGGAGAAGGCGAAAGAGCTGGGGGCGCATGTGTTAGTCAACTATAAGGAAGAATCTTTTGACGAGCGCGTGAATGAAGTGACCGAAGGAGCCGGAGTAGATGTCATTTTAGACTTCATCGGTGCCTCATATTGGGTGATGAACTTGGAAAGCTGTGCGGTGGATGCCCGGTGGGTCCTTATTGGGACGCTTGGCGGAAGTGAAGTGGCTGAAGTGTCGTTAGGCGACTTGATGAAAAAACGGATTGCGCTCAAAGGGACGCTGCTTACCCCACGCAGTGATGCGTATAAAGCTCAGCTTTCTAAGGAATTCGCAGAAATCGCCATGCCGCTCTTTAAGGAAAAGCAACTTAAACCGGTCATCCATACGGTTATTCCTTTTAAAGAGCTGCCGGAAGCGTATCGCATCATGGAAGACAATGAAAATACGGGAAAAATCATTTTGAAGGTAAGTGATTAAACTAATTTTACTGTGTCTTAGTGGATTCACTGGGCTGTGAGCGGTATCATTAGAAGTAGAGAGTAAATATGATTAGGAGTGAAAAGAGAATGAAGAAGCGTATGTTGGGAAATACAGGTATAGAAGTATCTGAAGTGGGATTTGGCGCCTGGCAGCTGGGTAATGCGAGCGACTGGGGCCGGATGAGCGATGACGAAGCGATCCGACTGGTCCATGAAGCACATATGAATGGCTGTTTCTTTTTTGATACAGCACCGAATTACGGTCTGGGAAAAAGTGAGGAACTTTTAGGTAAAGCTCTGAAAGAAAACAGAGAACAGGTAGTGATCAGCAGCAAGTGCGGACACCAGGCGAATGATGAACAGAGTTTTGATCCGGATGACTTGATTGCATCAGTGGAAGGCAGTCTGAAACGTCTGGACACCGATTACTTAGACAGTCTGCTCCTGCATAATCCGCCGCTGTCAGCTTTGGATCAGCAGTCACCGCAGTTTCAGGCACTTGAGAAACTGAAAGAGAAGGGGAAAATCAAAGCATACGGAGCTTCTGTGGATACGGGCAAAGAAGTCAACCAGATCCTTGATAAAACAGACAGTCAGATCATTGAAGTCATGTTCAATATTTTTCATCAGGAACCCCTTAATGCAATGAGCCGTGCTTATAATGAAGGTGTCGGCCTGGTCGTCAAAGTACCTCTGGATTCGGGCTGGCTGACAGGCAAGTATGATGAAAACAGTACATTTGATGGAATCAGAAGCCGCTGGAGCAGGGAAGATATTGAAAGACGTGCCGAACTGGTCGATAAAGTGCGCAAGATCATTGGGGAAGATGCTTCGATGACCCGAGTGGCTTTACAATACATCTTGTCTTATAAAGAAGTATCAACCGTTATCCCGGGAGCCAGAAACAGTGAGCAGCTGCTGCATAACCTTTCAGCTTCGCAGGATCTGCTTCCTGAAAAGATGGTTCAGGACTTGAGAGGCTTGTGGATCGAAGAAATAAAAGGCCGTCCGCTGCCCTGGTAAGAGTTTCATGAGTGCAGTTAGCGGAGGCATTGAATCTTACCGAATAAACTGGAGAGTCAAAATGATGGAATGTTCTCAAGAAAATCGGTCGGAATGGTGCCAATGATTGGCGCATTCGACGTACTCAGGACAAATTCAGTTTGAGCACTGCCAATGATTGGCGCATTCGACGTACTCAGGCCAAATACAGTATGAGCACTGCCAATGAGTGGTGCATTCGACGTACTCAGGGGAAAAACAGTTTGAGCACGGCCAATGAAGCGCCCATTCGGCGTACTCAGGACAAATTCAGTCAGAGCACTGCCAATGAGTGGTGCATTCGACGTACTCAGGACAAAATCAGCTTGAGCACGACCAATGACGGACGCATTCGACGTACTCAGGGAAAAATCAGTGTGAGCACGGCCAATGAAGCGCGCATTCGACGTACTCAGGACAAAACAGATTTGAGCACGACCAATGAAGCGCGCATTCGACGTACTCAGGGCAAAATCACTGTGAGCACTGCCAATGAGGTCACTAGAGAATCTTATATCATTGATAAGCAGAACCACGTACATTAAAAGCGAAGAAACTGACCTGAAGAGGTCAGTTTCACCATCATGAACAGACAAAACAGCGGGCGGTCTCAGAAATAACTGAGATCGCCCGCTGTTTGCTTTGTCTTTAATAATACAACTGAAGTTCTTCCAGCTGATTCCCTAATTCTGAACGACGTTCCTGGAGCTGTTTCTGGATACGGTCGACTTCCATATAGATCGTATCGAGATTATCCATGTTGCGCTGGATCGTATCTTTTGTACTCCAGTCAGAAAAGACATTGTCAAAGAAGACATCGAACACCCGTCTCATTTCACCGAGACTTTCGTAATCCAGGACATTGTGCAGATCGACGTCTTTCAGTTCTTTCTTGTAACGTTCGATCAGCCCTTCCAGATAGAAGAGTTCTTCTTCAGCTTTGTCGATTTTGTCATACTTGAACATGTCAACGAGAAAGCTGTCGGTGAACATATCCCATGTGGCTAATGAGTCAGCGGACTCCAATTTCTCCAGGGTCGAGTCGAGACTGTTCAAGACACTCTGACCGGCATTCAGCGCTTCGCTGATCTCACGGATCTCGGCCTCCATTACAAGACGCTGTTCTTCTTTTTGAGAAAGTGTTTCCTGGAACGTCGGATCTGTTGCTCTCAGTTTTTCTTTCAGTGCTTCCAGTTCCTCTTTAAGCCGACTGATTTCATCGATGATTCGGGTGAGTTCTTCTCGGGCTTCCAGATACAAAGCCGAAGCTTGATCCAGTCGCAGTTTGGCCTGGATCTGTTCCTGTTTTTCTTCATAAAGCTTCTTGTCATGTGTACCGATCACCGTTCTTAAAAAGGTAGTGAAAGACTGGGCCTCCAGTCTTTCCACATCTTCCTTTTCTTTCTGAAAGACGACTTTGGCATCCGTGTAGTCGCGTTCCTTATCCCGGAACCGTTCTTCAGCGGACTTTTCTTTTTCGACCAGTCGTTCAAGCTTGATACGCAGAGTTTCATATGTATGGTTCATGTGATTCATTCTCCTCCTTCAGTCTTTCATTCAGTATAGCACAGCGCTTACAGGAATGGATGGGTCTGAGGAAGTATTTCCGGAAAATGAGACTGCAGGCTGATTCTTCTGCATAAAAGTAATGGTATACTGTGTATAATAAATAGCTGAAGGAGTTTCGTTATGTTTTCAATTATGATCATAGAAGACGATGATGTGATCGCGTCGTCCTTGGAAGATGAACTGAATAAGTGGAACTATAAGGTCCACAGGCAAACTGATTTTAATGCTGTTCTGGATTCATTTATTGCGATCAAACCGCAGTTAGTTCTCATGGACATACAACTGCCGGCCTACAACGGTTATCACTGGTGTCAGGAGATCCGGAAAATCTCTGAGGTGCCGATCATATTTATATCCTCTCGAACGGATGACATGGATTTAGTGATGGCCATTCAGATGGGAGCGGATGATTATATTCAAAAACCCTTCCAGCTGACCGTAGTGGTGGCTAAGATTCAGGCGATGCTTAGACGTACGTATGATTTTTCTGAGACCGAAAACTTTTATTCAGCCAGTCAGGTGACGCTCAAGCCATCGGAATTAAGTCTGATATATAAAGAGAAAACAGTATCACTTACAAAAAACGAACTAAAAATAATAGAGATTCTCTTCAAGCACAAAGGAGAATATGTATCAAAAGAACGGATCATGAAACAGCTTTGGGAAGATGAATCCTTCATTGATTCCAATACCCTGGCTGTCAATATAGCGCGACTTAGAAAGAAACTCAAGGAACTGGACAAAGAAGACTTCATCGCGACGAAAAAAGGTGTCGGTTATGCCGTCATGGAATGAGACATCTGAAAAACATATGTGGAAACGCTGGGCTCGTCCTTTTGTTCAGTCAGTAAGGCCGCAGATTTTTCTGTTCATATCGATCCTTTCAGTTTTCGCCCTCCTAATGTTCTTTACAGAAAGAAGTTTCTCTCTGTTCTGGTATGGTGTTCAGCTGTCATCATTCATCTTTCTGGTTTCTTTGTTTATTCAGTGGATAGCTTATTTGAACCGCATCCGGGAGGCGGAGTCACTACGGTTCAGACAAGACATAAAAAACGACAGGTATTCTGTTCAGTCGATCGATGCCCTATATCAGGAGAAGTACAAGGAGCTGTATGAAGAGTACCAGCTGTTCAAGCAGGAAACTGCCGAAAATAAGGAAGAACAGATGGACTACTTCACACTGTGGCTCCATCAGATAAAAACACCGATTTCGGCCATGAGTCTGCTTCTGCAGAAAAGTCCCGAAACGAAAGATGCGCTTCGACTGGAACAGGAGCTGATACGGGTCAATGACTACACGCATATGGCCTTGAATTATCTGAAGCTTGAAGACAGCGGAAAAGAACTGGAACTTGAGGACGTAGCTGTTGATGAGGTCATAAAAATGATCTTGAAAAAGTACGCGGTCTTTTTTATCTACAAAGATATCAGTGTGGCATTCGAACCTCGGATGCAGACAGTCTTGTCTGACAAAAAATGGCTGGAGGTCCTCATCGAACAGCTCATCTCTAACAGTCTGAAGTACACGAAAGCCGGCGAGATCAAGATTTTCTTTGAAGATGAACAGACGCTGATCATAGAAGACACCGGCAGCGGCATACGGCAAGAAGATCTGCCGAAGATCTTTGAAAAAGGCTACACAGGTCTCGACGGAAGGCTGCATAGTAAATCAACGGGACTTGGCTTGTTCCTTTCCAGAAAGATTTGCCGTAGGTTAGGGCATACCTTGACCATTGAATCGGAAGCAGGCAAAGGAACGAAAGCGATCGTTGACTTTGGCGAAAAGTCGTGGGATCTGTTTGACTGATCACCGAATAAAAAAGAATCTTACATCTCTGTAAGGTTCTTTTCGTTTTTGTAAGGTTAGATGAATGCTGGCGTGTCTGCTTCAACGTATGATAGGACTATAGCTAAGGAGGAAACAACCATGACATTTATGGAGATCAAACATTTAAAGAAAGTATACACAACGAAATTGGGTTCAAAGGGAACAGAGGCTTTAAAAGACGTCAACTTTTCAGTGGAAAAAGGGGAGTTTATTTCGGTGATGGGAGAATCCGGATCTGGAAAAACGACGCTTCTGAATATCCTTTCTACATTAGACAGTGCCACAGAAGGAGAAGTTTACCTGGATGACCAGCCTTTATCTTCGATCAAAGATAAAAAGGTTTCAAGATTTAGAAGAGAACAGCTGGGCTTTGTGTTCCAAGACTTCAATCTGCTGGATAACTTTACCTTGAAAGATAATATCCTGCTCCCGCTGGTCCTTTCAAGAAAATCAGTGAACGAAATGGAGACAGCCCTAAAGCCGCTGGTAGAACGCTTAGGGATCTCCCACCTGCTGGATAATTATCCGTATGAAGTGTCCGGCGGTCAGAAGCAGAGAGCGGCCGTGGCACGGGCTTTGATTACGAAGCCGAAAGTGATTCTGGCGGATGAACCGACGGGGGCCCTGGATTCGAAATCTTCGCAGAACCTGATGGAGATTTTGTCAGACGTGCATCAGAATGGTCAGACGATTTTGATGGTCACGCACAGTGCCCGTGCAGCAAGCTACTCCAGCCGTGTACTCTTTATAAGGGACGGTCAGGTCTATCACGAACTGTACCGCGGCGATAAAGAACCGGATGCCTTTATCGACAGCATATCAAAATCGCTCCTAGTTTCTTCTAAAGGGAGTGTCTAGCATGAAGAAAAGCTTTTTCACTAAAATGGCCTGGCGGAATATTCAATCCAACCGACAGCTCTATATTCCTTATAGTCTATCTGCTATTTTATCGGTCGCCTTGTTTCAGATGATGGCCAGTCTCATGACTAATGATTTTGTCAGACAAAGGTCGGCTACCCTGCCAACACTCTTTGGAATGGGCACATTCGTCATAGGTGTTTTCTCGGTGATCTTTATTTTTTACATCAACAGCTTTCTGATCAAGCGCCGGAAAAAAGAAATCGGTCTCTACAGTGTGCTGGGACTTGAAAAAAGACACGTGGCACAGATCTTAACGATCGAGAACATTATGGTGAGCGGCCTGAGTATCCTTTCGGGCATCCTTGTCGGCGTCTTATTCGGGCGCTTGAGTTTTCTGTTCCTCAATTATCTGCTGAATCTTCCAACTGCCATTGATTATTCTACGTCATGGGGAACGACAGGTATCACTGCACTGCTTTTCGTGGGTATATTCACGCTGACCCTTATATACAATATCGCCCAAGTCACGTTTTCGAATCCTATCCGCCTGCTCAAGGGCAGTAAAGAAGGGGAGAAAGAACCGAAAAGTTCACCTCTGCTGTTCCTTATCGGCTTGATTTCACTTGGTGCAGGGTATTATATCTCACTGACGATCGACAGTCCTTTCAATGCTTTAAACCAGTTTTTTATAGCCGTTTTACTTGTCATAATCGGAACCTATCTCCTGTTTACTTCAGGATCGATCTTTATACTGAAAGCTTTGAGACGCAATAAATCCTTTTACTATAAACCGGGACCGTTTATATCCATCTCAGGCATGCTTTACCGGATGAAACAGCACGCTGTGGGTCTGGCCAATATCAGTATTCTGTCAGTTATGGTGATCATTGCGGTATCAACGACCGTTACACTTTACGCTGGGACAGAGGAAACACTAAGCAATCGATTCCCTGAAGAAAATAACATTTCGATCATGACCGAACCTGAGTTAAATGGAACAGAATTAAAAGAATCGATTGAAACACTGGAAAGTGATCTCTCTGAGTTAAGTAGCGAAACGGGATACACGATGGAGGATAACTATTATTACAGATATGTTGATATGTGGGGAGACTTGGAAGGCGGTCAGCTCAGTTTTAGAGATTTCGAACTTGGCGATAATATGCCCACAACGATAATTATAATGCCGCTGGAAGATTATATTCATATATCTGGAGAGTTCAGACAGCTTGGATCAGATGACATGCTCTTTTATGCCAGCGGGTTTGATGTTACACATGATTCGCTAACGGTCAACGAAGAGACGTTTCAACTGGAAGAAATCGATGAATCACCTGCTGCATTGAATACGAATGCATTGTTTGGAGATATGCTGATTCTTGTTGCACCAGACACTGAGGTTATTGATTCTATCCTGTCATATTATAATGAGAACATTGCTGATTACCCGATCAGTTATTCAGCCGACTATTACTGGTCGACAGCTGAAGAAGATCAAAATGGGGCGTATGCCTCCCTGATGAATGATGAACTTAGGGAAACAGACTATCCTATCGGTGTGTTTTATGAGTCAAGAGAAGGGAGCAGGGAAGAATGGTATAGCATGAATGGTGGCTTTGTCTTTATAGGTATCTTCTTAGGCGGCTTATTCACTATCGGAGCGGTCCTGATCACTTACTATAAACAGGTGTCAGAAGGATACGAAGACAGAGAACGCATTCAGATCATGCAGAAAGTCGGCTTGGATAAAGAGACAACTAGAAAAGCAACGCAGTCCCAGATACTTTGGATGTTTTCGCTGCCTATCCTTACGGCGGCTCTGCATACGGCCTTTGCTTATCCGATCGTTCAGAAACTGCTCGTTATTTTCGGCATCTTGAACAATAGACTGTTCGTTCTTATAACGATTAGTGTCGTACTCATTTATGCCTTGATCTACTGGATCATATACCGCGTCACATCAAGAATGTACTTGAATATCGTTGAATAAAAAAAGGTTCAGGATTCTCATCCTGAACCTTTTTGCTTTAAAGTTGTTTATTCTGGGGCATTCAAGTCTTCGATCGAATCAATTTCCATATATTCCGGAACCACTAAACCGATAACGGTGCCTTCCATGTTAGGTCCCATGTCGACGATCTCATCGCCGTATTCTTCAAGATAAGCTCCTTGCGTCGTTGGCAGCCAAGGTGCAACGGTCACGTCTACTTCGCCCTGAGCCAGTGCCTGGAAGAGAATGGATGGATCGACATTATTGACCGTAACGTCAAAGCCGTGATCTTCCAGTACTTGAGTGATCACAGCTGAAGAGGCACGTTCAGAGTCCCAAGGGAATGAACCGAGCTCGATAGATTCGCCGTTGGCTTCTTCAATGCCTTCAGTCCAGCTGTCGACAGTTTCCTGGTTTTCTTCGATCCAGTTAGCTGCGGCTTCGTCGAATTCCATATCCTGTGCGGCCAGCATGATCGACTGCATGTCGTCAACTTCCCAAGAGAAGTTTTCCATGATCGCATAAGCATTCGGCATGTCTTCTTCAAAGCCCATACGAGCCATAGTATGCACGAATTCAGGTTCGCCGAATGTGCCTTCTGGGTCTTCAAGGAACTTCAGGTCGTACTGTTCGAATTTATAGTGAGGGGTCCAGCCGGTGATAACGATCGGTTCTTCATTGCCGTATGCTGAATCAAGCTGTCCCATCATGCCTGCTGTTGAACTCGTTTCAAGTTCCCAGCCATCAAGGTTGTCATATTCTTCCAAAGCACGCTCTGTTGTCGCTGTGATACCGGCGCCGGGTTCGATACCTGTGATCGTGTAGTCCAGCTGCTCGCCGATGCTTGCTTCTTCGTTATCAGAAGTTTCTTCGCCTCCGCACGCTGCAAGTAAAAGTGACGCTGATGCAAGTGATAAGAGTTTAATGGGTGTTTTCATTTTCATAAAAATTCCTCCTGTATTTAGTGGGTTTTATGTTGAATAATAAAATATATAATGGTTTATCTCTTCAAGAAACTTTCCACGCACACATTAATGTTATCATAAATAGTTTTTCCTATAAAATAATATGCTTTTTTTAGTATACAAGTGAAAAACCACTGCTTTTCATTTGAGTAATAAAGATATTGTTTCATTGTTGGTCGGACTATGATTACTTGGCAGGGATATCTTCAATGGAATCGATGTCCATATAGGCAGGGACAACTAAACCAGATTTTGCTCCAGGAAGGTTAGGACCCAAGTCGACCAGGTCGTCTCCATATTCTTCCATAAAGGCACCGTGAGTCATCGGCAGCCACGGGGTTACAGTGGCATCTGCTTCGCCAATGGCTAAAGCCTGGAATAAAACAGAAGGATCCACACTGGTGACATTGACGTCAAATCCGTGATTTTCAAGGGTCAATGACATCACATGCGCTGAGGCGCGTTCGGTATCCCAGGGCATTGAGATTAGGTCAATCTCCTGTCCGTCACTTTCAGGCACACCATCGGTCCATTCACTGACTAGATCCTGATTTTCGTCGTACCAGGTCTGAGCCGCTTCTTCAAAAGGAACATCCTGGGCATCGAGGACGATCTGCTGCATGTCTTCCGTTTCCCAAGCAAAATTGTCTAATATAGCCGTTGCATCGGGCATATCTTCTGCTAAACCAGTACGGGTCATGGTGTGGATGTTTTCTGCAGCACCAAAACCTTCTTTGGGATCTTCAAGTATCTTCAGATCATAGATCTCAAAAATATAATGAGGCTGCCAGCCGGTAATGATGATCGGTTCTTCGTTTTCAATAGCCTGCTGCAGTTCCACCATCATACCGCCAGTTGAACTCTCCTGGAGCTCCCAGCCTTCCAGATTGTCATAAGTGTCCAATGTGTTTCGGGCACTTTCAGTAATGCCGGAACCGGGTTCGATCCCCGTGATCGTGTAGTCCATTTCTTCAAAGACAGTTGTATCTGCCTCGGCAGCTGTGTCATCATTCCCGCACGCTGCCATTAATAGTGAGACTGAAGCTAAAGATACTAATTTTATAGTTGTTTTATTCATCCAATTCCTCCATTTATTATTTTATAAGTTATTTCCAGTGACTATTTTTGAAATTTGCCGTAAAAAAAATCGGGAAGAGTTTTCCCGACTATATATTCTTTTCATGAAAATTTCAGAAAGTCTTAAATCGCCTATATAAGCGTAACATAGATTTTTGATTTTTCAAAATGGCTCAACCGCAAGGGAAAATGAAAGGAGGATAAATCGTGCTTATATTTTTCCATGAGCTGGGCCCGCTGACTCAAAGAGTAAATCTTTTGAACGTGTAAGCGCAGTGCCAGGCCTACCGACTTATTGATTAGAATGTCACTGAGAAGGGTAAAGAAGGATCGGGGTCTACCAACTCAATAATTGCTTTGGGCTGATAAGCTGGTAAGCGTATAACCAGGCCTGCCAACTCAGTTAGAAGGTTTGAAGTGAACAAGTAAGCGTAGGGTAGCGCCTGCCAGCTCAATAAGATGTCTGGCAGCGAGTATGTATGCGCAATGCCAGGTTTGTCAACTTAATGAGAAAATTAATGGGAGTTGGCAACAGCAGGCAGAGCTCACCGGTCTACCAGTGATGCAGAAGGGGTTAAGGAGTTCAGGCTTCCCAGTTCATTTGGATGAATGCGACACTGTTAAGCTTTTCGGAAGAATGGAAGCCCAGCGAGACGTAAAATGCCTTTGTTTCTTCAGTATCGTCGGTCAACAGGATGATCTGCCGGATGTGAGCATATGAATCAAGGACTTTTTTGACCAAAGTCGTGCCGATCTGCAGACGCTGATATTCAGGGTGGACAAGGATGTCCTGGATATAGAGAATAGATGCATCATCTCCAACCGTTCGAATCAGCCCGACGAGCCGGTCATCTCTCCAGGCACTGACATAATGAAGAGATCCCGGGAGAATCTTCTTCATTTTTTCCGGATGATCCGTATAACCGGTCCACCCAACACTTTTATAAAGAGCAAAGAGCTCCGATGTATCGATCAAATCATTGACACTATAAGTTATGGTGGGATTTTTATGATTCATGATCTACCTCTTTCTGAGCTGTATTCTACCCTTTCATCATACTACATAAACGCTATAAGAGCTAAAACTAGAAAAAATGTTTCTTTCTGGTGTATAGTGAAAGAAATTACAATAATTAAAGGAGTAGACGATATGTATCGGGCAGATATGTTTGAACCAGAATTAGTCTTTTACGCTGGCAGTTCACTACTTGAAGGTCCTGTCTGGGATGATAAAAATGAACGTCTTTACTTTATATCGATATTGGATGAGATTATTTACCAGCTGGATGTGGAAACGACGGAGTTGAAAACATTCAAAACGGAAGGACCTGTTGGGGCAGCCGTTATCGATGACGAAGGGATGCTGATTTCGGCAGAGAAAAAAGGCATATACCGTATCGATCCTGATACGGGGGACAGGACATTTGTAGCGCATCCGAATGAGGACGAGCGGTTAAGGTATAATGACGGGAAACTCGATCCTAAAGGACGATTTTTTGTCGGGACGATGGGACAGAATGATATCATAAAGAATGCGGCAGCCTTGTATGTCATCGAAAACGGCGAATCTGAAGTCCTCTTGAAAGATCTTTCACTGTCCAACGGCTTAGGCTGGTCACATGACGGCAAAGCTTTTTATCATATCGATTCGACAGAAAAGACAGTGACGAAATACGATTACGATGTAGAGGAAAAACGATTAGCTAATGGACGAGTGCTGATCCAGCTGGAAGACAGTACTCCCGATGGTCTGTGTGTCGATAAATGTGATGATATCTGGATCGCTGAATACGGAGGCGGAAGAGTCTGTAAGTGGGACTCGGATACAGGAGAAAAGATCTTTGAGATTCCGATGCCGGTGACGAATGTAACGTCCTGCTGTATCGGAGGTAAGGATAATGAGTATCTTTATATCACGACGGCAAAGGATCATGAAGATGATGAAGATTTATCAGGCGGGCTGTTCAGAGCACGAATACGATAAAAAAAGTGCCGGTGGGAAGACCCGCCGGCACTTTTTCAAATTAAATGGTTATTATACTGCCGCTTTAACAGCTTTAGTGAGGATGTCTTCCACTTTGACAGCCGCATCATGCAGTGAATCGTTATCGACCATATCGATGAGTACGGTCGGTTTCAATACGCCCGCGTAAACGTCTTCGCCTTTTTCATAGACAACGACTTTACATGGTAGGAAATAGCCGACTTCGATCTGCTCGTCCAGCACTTCTTTAGCCAGTTTAGGGTTGCAGACATCTAGAACTGTAAAGTTTTTATCGAACTCAAACCCTTTACCTTCGATTTTATCTTTCAGGTTCACTTCGTAAAGGACGCCGAATGAGTTGTCGGCAATGGCCTGTTTCAGTTTATCCAGTGTGTCCTGGTATGTGTGAGAACTTTTTTCTTCGTATGCGTAATTCATGTTTGAATTCCTCCAGTTATATTATCTTACATCCTCTATTTTCTCTCAATTCTGAAAGAAAAGCAATTAGTTTGCTTACAAAAAGTAAGGTTGTGCGCAACCGAAAATCGGTCTCTGGTCCCTAGTAAAAAAAGGGATTTCATGGTTAAATTAGAACATAATAAAGTTAAAGGAGACGATACTATGGCACTACCAGATATCATGGCCTACTTACCTATCATTATCCCGCTTTTAATACTGCAGGTCACATTGATGATCACGGCTTTACTGCATTTGGTGAAAAACGAACGGCTGGACCGGAACAATAAAATCGTCTGGGCGCTGGTCATTATATTTGTGAACCTGATCGGCCCGATTTTATACCTTATCTTTGGAAGGAAAGAAGACTGATGGCTGTACTGGAGATCAGTCAGTTAAAGAAGGCGTTTGGAAAACAGACTGTACTGGATGATGTGTCTTTTTCGGTCGAAAAAGGGTCAGTCTTCGGCTTTATCGGAAAAAACGGCGCCGGTAAAACGACCACGATGAATATCGTCCTAGGGCTCCTGAGAGCAGAATCCGGAGAAGTGAAAGTTAACGGAGAAACGGTGACCTATGGGGACACGAAGACGAACCGCTTTGTCGGTTATCTGCCGGATGTGCCGGAGTTCTATTCGTTTCTGACGGCACGGGAATACATGCAGTTGAGCCTGGATGTCAGTGGGACTACATATCCTAACGGCGATCAGAAAATTACTGACCTGCTTGCAATGGTAGGGCTTGAAGACTCCAAAAAACGCATCAGTAACTACTCGCGCGGCATGAAGCAGCGTCTGGGTATCGCTCAGGCCCTCATCAATGATCCTGTGCTACTGATCTGTGATGAACCGACGTCTGCTTTGGATCCGATCGGACGAAAACAGCTTCTTTCTGTTCTGGAAAGGGTGAAGGAAAAAACGACGGTCGTTTTCTCCACTCATATCCTAAGTGATGTGGAAGCCGTCTGTGATGAAGTCGCTATTTTAGACCAGGGGAAAATCGTTACACAAGGCTCACTGAGTGAACTGAAAGGCCGTCTCTCCTCGAAACGATGGAGTGTTACCCTTGAAACACTTGCAGATGCGGAGAAGGTCAAAGAGGCATTGGCGGATAACCCGCTTTTTTCTAACATTAGCCAAAAAGACAGCATTGTAGAAGGAGAAACGACAGAGGGCAGACAGGCGATACGTTCCATTATGGAGACCCTTACCCGATTAGCTATCGTTCCGGAGAAAATCGAAAGAATAGAACCGACGATGGAAGAAGTCTTTCTGGAGGCGATCAAATGAGAGGGACGCTGGCGTTTTTTAAAAAAGAACTCATCGAACATACACGAAACTATAAATTATTCATCTTTTTTATCGTTTTTGCCATTATCGGGATACTCAGTCCGTTAAGTGCTAAATTTCTGCCAGAACTGCTGGAAAGTCTGATGGATGAGAACATTACGATCATCCTGCAGGAACCGACACATGTGGATTCATGGGTCCAGTTTTTCTCCAATGTCAACCAGATGGGGCTTGTGGTCATGATCCTCGTCTTCAGTCCGCTGATGGCCAGAGAGTATGAAAAAGGGACCCTGGTTCATATGGTGACCAAAGGATTACCTCGACTCTCGATCTATTCAGCTAAACTGGCTATGCTTTACCTGAGCTGGACACTGTTTTACTGGATGAGCGCCCTGATCACACTTGGCTATACGTATTACTATTTTCCTGACAGTTCCACGGAGGGGCTGCTGCTGGCTACAGTCAGCATGTATATCTTTGGTCTGATGCTTATGGCGTTACTGCTTTTGTCAGCAGTGATACTGGAAACGACTTTCGCCCCACTGCTCGCTGTCGGAGGATTTGTCGGTCTTTTATTCCTCGGTGAACTTGTGCCGGTCATACAGGAGTGGAGTCCTTTGCAGCTTAATTCACGCAATGCGCAGTGGCTGACCGGTCTGGAACCGGGCCAGGAAATCATTCAGAGCTTCGCTGTGACGGGGATTTTGACTGTAGTCTTTATTGCTGCCGGTGCAGCACTGTTCAGGAAAAAAGCCATCAATTAAGAGTGAATCGTGTTAAGTGGTACCTTTGTGCCCTTCATTCGACGTACTGACGAAAAAACCAGTTTGAGTAAGTCCAATGTGGCTCTCATTGAGCGTGCTCACCGCAGAATATATTTGAGTGATGCCATTGTCCCATTCATTGAACGTACTCACGAAGAAACCAGTTTGAGCAAGGCCAAAGCGGCTCTCATTCAGCGTACTCACCGAAGAATATATTTGAGTGATGCCAATGTCCCGTTCATTGAACGTACTGACGGAAAAATCACTTTGAGCAAGGCCAATGCGGCTCTCATTGAGCGTGCTCACCGCAGAATCTATTTGAGTGATGCCTATATGCCCTTCATTCGACGTACTGACGAAGAAACCAGTTTGAGTAAGTCCAATGTGGCTCTCATTCGGCGTGCTCACCGCAGAATCTGCTTGAGTGATGCCAATGATCTCTTCATTGGACGTACTGACGGAAAAATCACTTTGAGCAAGACCAATGCGGCCTTCATTCAGCGTACTCACCGCAGAATCTGCTTGAGTGATGCCAATGATCTCTTCATTGGACGTACTGACGGAAAAATCACTTTGAGCAAGGCCAATGCGCCCCTCATTGGGCGTGCTCACCGCAGAATCTGCTTGAGTGATGCCAATGATCTCTTCATTGGACGTACTGACGAAGAAACCAGTTTGAGCAAGGCCAATGCGGCTCTCATTGAGCGTGCTCACCGCAGAATCTGCTTGAGTGATGCCAATGATCTCTTCATTGGACGTACTGACGAAGAAACCAGTTTGAGCAAGGCCAATGCGGCTCTCATTGAGCGTGCTCACCGTAAAATCGATTTGAGTGATACCTATAGGATACATCAACAAAAGGAAGCAGGACCTTCACTATGAAGATCCTGCTTCCTTTTGTTTTTAAGTAAACTGTACGAATATATCCAGTCCGAATGGTCCTTCGTCCTCGATGACTGTTTCTGTATTGGGGTCATAAGCCATATAGGGACCACCGGTGACGTATACGAAAGCCGTCAGCAGGTACTTGTCCTGGTAAGACTGCAGGGTCAAAGCCGTGTCTTCTGGAAGAAAACCGAGAGTGATGCCTTCGACTTTCACCAGTGTTTTTCCCTTGTCCTTGTTTACAAAATCAACATTGACTGTCGTAATATTTTCATACTTATAGGTCTGCTTGGATAAAGGAGTTATGTCCTCTTTAGTTTTGCCGGAATAAAAGTTTTTGAAGGGATCTTCCTCGACCATCTTCTCGACGATGCGGTCGACGGTCTCTTCATCTGCTTTCAGGTCTTTTTCGGTGATCTGCATTTCATGTTTAAGCGTATGCTGGTCGTTATCCTGTAACTTATTCTGAGCGGACGTGTCTGCTGTGTCCTTTTTACTTTTAAAAAAATCAAATAGTCCCATGATCAATCTCCTTTTATATGAAGTGCGTGTACTATAAGAATACTGAAAGTGCTTTATTTAGTCAATCAGCTGAGACAAATAGTATGTGTAAAGTTAATCTCGGAAATTTATTCTAGAAATCTGAAACACTGTTTTTATTTTTTCTCTTTCTCAATTGCTTGATCGCTCTTTGAGCTCCCAATACGATTGAGAAAGAGGGTTTTAACTAAACATTTTTTGCAATTGTCCTATAGGACTTGATGAAGAGCTGTAATTAGCTATACTCCCAATTTTTACACCGATTGATGGTTTTGTCTTGCTTTTCTTCAAAGCTGCTCGTACAGCGCCTTTGAACTCCGGTTGGAGTTCCGTTAATAGTTCGGGAATCTTTTCGGTTAGCGCTCGGAGAAACGTTCCATTCTTTCGTGCAGAAATGATCGCTGCGACATTTCCAGCACCTTGAGCTGAAAACCCTCGGCCTTGTCGTTTCATGCGATAACTATAAGGGCGATGATTACTCTCACATACACCTAGTCCTCCGTTTACAGGTAGGTTTCTCATTTTTAAGGGTTTAAGACTGTCCCAATTTCTATATAGGTAGGCTTTTAATTTTGAAAGTTCTTCTTTATATTCCGTTGCTTTTTCATCGTTGCCTTTGATACGACTCTCAGTCGTCGCTATAATCGCTTCAACCAGATCCAGATTGTATATACGCACAGCTTTCCTCATTTTTTCTTCCATTTTTTTATCAAAATACATCCGTTGTTTGATTTTTTCATTGACATGATAGGCATCTCTAAAATGCTCATGACGCTGGCATTTTCCGATAATCCGATAGAATTTATCTTTATCGTAACCACTACCTCCATCACTGTTAGAGATGACAATCGTTTCCCGTAAGTCATAGATTGATTCCAGCCATAGACTTGCGCGTTTAAATGCTTCTGAACTCGATATAGTGCTCTCGAACATTCTCGAATTAATTAAAACGGGCCTTTTCTGTTTGCCTTTATACTCAACACCTTCATGGAACTGAACACGATGAATTTCAGGACGTTTCTTTTCTTTACCTTTAGTGAGCATTAAACCATCACCTTCGATAAACAGTACTGGCGTCTTAGTCTTGTCCTTTTGAGCCGTTTCGTCTTGAAGAGGGGCCGTATCCGTCCATTCTTGGATAGTTGTACCTATTTTTTGAGTCATCTTATGTATAGTCGTATGGCTCAATGAAAACGGCGTAAGCAGATCAATCGCTTCTTCGGCTTTGCGATAAGTTCCATCAGAAGCTATTTGAGCTGCTTTCATTTCGACAAGAGGAGAATGGCGTTTACGTGGCTCTAGGCCGACAGCTTGATCAAAAGGAATGACACTTTTTTCGCCTTCTTTTCGCATACGATGTCTTGCAATCTCTACAGGACCAACGGTCATGTGAAGTGTACGTTTAGGTACACTATCAATTTCATATCCCTGCTCTTTATATTTCGGAAGCAGTTCTAAATCAATCTGTTTAAAGGCTGCGTTAAGCAATTGTTGATTCACCTGTTGTAAAAGTCTCTCCAGGGCTAATTCTCCTTCTAATAATGTGGAAGAATCCTTTATCGTTTCGATGATTTCTGTTATAATTTCATTCATAAGAAGACCTCTTTCTCTAGCGTTGTCGTTATCTCTAGATTAAGGGTCTTCTTTCTTTTTGTCTAGGTCGGATTTTCCCTCTTCCGACATTTATTTTACACATAGAGACAAATAAAGCATCCGATCAAGGGCTATCAGTTGAAGTCTCGCTGTCAGGGTGACAAACTAGAAGTGTAGAAGCAATAAAGGAGGAAGCATGTATGGCCAAAGCAATTAGAATCGAAGAAAACCCGCCGTTTCCCAATCATCCGCTGCCGGTTTTGTACTATCCTAACGCGTTAGACGAGCTGCTCGAAAAGTCTGATCCGGCTGAAGCTGTGCTGGCATTCTTTAGCGACAACGGCTACAGTAACGGCTGGGTAAACGGCATCTATGATTATCATCATTTTCACTCCAATACGCATGAAGTTCTGGGGTGCATAGCCGGCCGATCGACTGTTCAGCTCGGCGGACCGGACAAGGATGAATATCCCTTCAGCAAAGGGGATGTCATTCTTCTGCCTGCCGGAGTGGCTCATAAGCTTACGGATTCCACAGATGACTTTAAGATCGTAGGGGCTTATCCGAACGGGATGGAACCGGACATGCAGCGAGGTGAGGCGTCAAATTATGACACTGTACAGAAAAGAGCCTACGATACGCTTGTGCCGGCTACCGATCCAGTAACCAAATTCAAAGGTCCTGTACAAAAATACTGGGACTTATGAAGACCTTTATAACGATATAAAAATGCTGAAGCCTATGCTTCGGCATTTTTATTTGCAGTGAAACAAATAAAATCGTGCAATGTATTCTAGTGATCCTCATAAAAAAGACGCTATTGCTAATCATGTATTAAAACGGTTACATATAACAAAAACTTATACCCGGTATAAAAATAAACAGTTAGACATTTAAAAATAAAGCCGTTAATATAACCTTGTAAGCGATTACTAGTCAAATGTTGAAAAACAGTGTAGAACATTTAACTATCATAAAATATTAAAATAAGTTATAGGAGGAAGAAAATGAGAGAAGTAGTTATTGTGGAGGCTGCACGTACACCTATTGGTTCTCACGGTGGAGCTTTCAAAAATGTATCAGCCGTTGATTTGGGTGTAGCTGTTGTCAAAGGGGCAATGGAGCGAGCCAAACTCAATCCGGAAGATGTGGATGAACTGATTTTCGGAAACATCCTGAGTGCCGGTCTGGGACAGAACGTCGCAAGACAAGTCGCTATTTATTCAGGTATTCCTAAAGAAGTGCCGTCCTTTGCTGTCAACAAGCTCTGTGGTTCAGGACTCAAAACAGTGGCCCTTGCTGCCCAGGCAATTATGGCCGGGGATGCCGATGTCATTATTGCCGGCGGAACGGAAAGCATGAGCAATGCCGCACACGTTATCGAAGACGCACGATGGGGCAAACGTATGGGTGATATGAAAGTTGTCGACACGATGCTGAAAGACGGCTTGATGGATGCCTTCAATGATTACCATATGGGGATCACTGCAGAAAACATCAACGACCAATACGGCTTCACCCGTGAAGAACAGGACAAATTCGCTGCAACAAGTCAGCAGAGAGCAGAAGAAGCGATCAAAGCCGGTAAATTCAAGGAAGAGATCATTCCGGTCGAAGTGCCTCAGCGTCGCGGCGATCCGGTCGTGGTCGACACCGACGAGTATCCAAGATTCGGTACGACGTTTGAAAAACTTCAGAGCATGCGTCCGGCCTTCAAGAAAGACGGTTCAGTCACTGCCGGCAATGCTTCAGGGATCAATGATGGTGCTGCCGCACTGATCCTGATGAGTAAAGAAAAAGCGGAAGAATTAGGCATGAAGCCGCTCGTTACATTGACTGCCTATGCAAGTGCGGGTGTGAGCCCGACGATCATGGGATGCGGACCGATTCCGGCGACTCAGAAGGTCTTGAAAAAAGCCGGCTTGACGGTCGAAGACCTGGACCTGATCGAAGCCAATGAAGCCTTTGCAGCCCAGTCATTAAGTGTCGTAAAAGATCTGGAACTGAACACTGACATCGTCAACGTCAACGGCGGAGCGATTGCTTTAGGTCATCCGATCGGCGCAAGCGGTGCACGCATCCTCGTCACGCTGATCCACGAAATGCTTAAACGGGATTCTAAAAAAGGTCTGGCAACATTGTGTATCGGCGGCGGTATGGGTATTGCTGTTACAGTAGAACGATAGGAGGATAAGAATGGATAAAGTTATAGGAATCAAAGAAGCGATCAAAGACATCAGAGACGGCGACACACTGATGATCGGCGGCTTCATGGCCAACGGGGCACCGGAAAAACTGATCGATGCCCTTATCGAAAAAGGCGTCAAAGATATCATACTGATCAGCACAGACACAGGGCTGATCACTACCGGCTCAGGAAAGCTGATCGCCAAAAAGCTGGTCAAGAAACTCTATGCGTCACACATCGGAACGAATAAAGAAACAGGACGTCAAATGAATGAAGGTGAGACAGAGGTCGAACTCGTTCCTCAAGGGACTCTGGTCGAACGCATTCGTGCAGGCGGCTATGGTTTAGGGGGGATCCTGACAAAGACCGGCTTAGGTACGCTCGTTGAAGACGGCAAGCCAAGGATTAAGGTCGATGGTGAAGAATACCTGCTAGAAAAACCATTGAAAGCAGATTTCGCACTCATCCATGCTGCTAAAGCAGACCGCAACGGGAATCTGGTCTACAAAGGATCCACAAACAACTTCAACCATGTGATGACGGCTGCTGCTGAAGTTACGATCGTTGAAGCGGACGAAGTGGTAGAAAATGGCGAGATCGATCCGAACTTTGTTCACACCCCAGGGGTCTTTGTCAATCATGTTGTAGATGGAGGTGCTATCAATGGATAAACTTGAAATGCAGGAATTTATTGCCAAACGTGTCGCGAAAGAACTGGAGCATGGCCAAGTCGTCAACTTAGGTATCGGTCTCCCGACAAAGGTAGCGAACTATGTACCGGATGATATCGAAATCATGTTCCAGTCTGAAAACGGCTTTGTCGGACTTGGGCCCACACCGACGGAAGAAAATCTGGATCCCAATATCGTCAATGCAGGCGGCATACCTGTTTCGATCAAACCGGGCGGGGCATTCTTTGACTCATCAACGTCTTTCGGCATCATCCGCGGGGGACACGTGGACTTGACAGTTCTGGGTGCCTTGCAGGTGGATGAAAAAGGAAATATCGCCAACTATATGATCCCTGGAAAACTGGTTCCTGGTATGGGCGGGGCAATGGACCTCTTGAACGGAGCGAAAAAGGTCATCGTTGCCATGGCGCATACGGCTAAAGGCAATCACAAAATACTGGAGGAATGCGATCTTCCACTTACTGCAAAAGGTGCTGTCGACCGGATCATCACTGAAATGGGCGTGATCAAGGTAACGACTGAAGGCTTAATACTTACAGAGATCAATCCTGAATTTACAGTCGAAGAAGTTCAGGAAGCAACCGGAGCCAAACTTTACGTGGATAAAGATTTAAGAAAAATGGAAATTTAATAAAAGATAAAAACTATAAATGGAGGAATTAATCATGGTAGAAGGAAAAGTTGTTTTCATTACAGGTGCAGCAAGCGGGATCGGACATGCGATCGGACTAGAATTCCTTGAAAAAGGCGCAAAAGTCGTTTTCACTGACGTAAACGAAGAAAAACTGAACGAAGTAGTCAAGGGCCTTCAGGACGAGGGCAAAGACTGTATGGGCATCAAAGTGGATGTGACAAATGAAGACGATATCAAGAATGCCTTTGACAAGACAGTTGAAAAGTACGGTCGTCTAGATGTCCTGCTTAACAACGCTGGACTGCAGCATGTTTCACCGCTTGAAGACTTCCCTACAGCAAAATTCGAGTTTATGATCAAAGTCATGCTGACTGCACCATTCATGGCGACCAAGCACGTTATGCCGATCATGAAGAAACAGAAATTCGGGCGTATCCTGAACATGGCTTCGATCAACGGCCTGATCGGTTTCGCCGGCAAATCAGCTTACAACAGTGCCAAACACGGTGTCATCGGCTTGACCAAAGTAACAGCGCTTGAAGCAGCAGAACACGGCATCACCGCTAATGCGATCTGCCCAGGCTACGTGGATACACCGCTTGTTCGCGGACAGCTGAGCGACTTAGCTGAAACACGTAATGTTCCTTTGGAAAGTGTTCTGGAAGACGTCATTTATCCGCTGGTACCTCAGAAGCGTCTGCTTGACGTATCAGAAATCGCTAACCTGGCCATCTTCCTCGCAAGTGATGAAGCAAAAGGGATCACAGGACAGGCGTCTGTTCTTGACGGCGGCTACACCGTACAGTAATTCTTGAATAAGATAAGGAAACGGTAGAAATAAAAAGAATATTTCTACCGCCGTTTCCTTGTTAGCATAAAAGGTTTAATAGGTAAGGGAATGCCTATAGTAACAAAAGGAAGTTCATCAGATAAAAGGAGTGACAAAAAGTGGAAGTATTAGGTATTATAATCGGGTTAATTATATTGATGGGGCTGGCTTACCTCGGCTATTCCATCATCTGGGTCGCACCACTTGCTGCCGGGTTCGTTGCATGGACAGGCGGTCTGAATTTACTGGAAGCATATACTGGGGTTTATATGACCGGGCTCGTCGGGTTCCTGCAGACATGGTTCCCCGTGTTCATGCTTAGTTCCATCTTCGGTAAATTGATGGAAGACACAGGAATGGCGCGATCAGTCGCGTTGACTCTCTCAAAAGTTTTAGGTGAAAAACGTGCGATTTTAGGTGTGTTCTTGTCTGCGGCTGTCCTGACTTATGGCGGGATCAGCTTGTTCGTAGTAGTATTTGCAGTTTATCCATTGGCATTATCTTTATTTAGAGAAGCAAATCTGCCAAGACGTCTCATTCCTGCAACGATTGCTTTGGGTGCTTTTACCTTTACGATGACAGCACTACCTGGAACGCCTCAGATTCAGAACTTGATCCCGATTCCATACTTCTTCACTTCACCAACTGCCGCACCTATCATGGGTATTGCTGCAGCGTTAGTTATGGCTATCGGCGGCTACTTATACCTGGTATGGAGACAGAACCAGTTAGTAAATAAAGGGGAACTGTTTGATGAACCAAAAGATAACACAGTCGTCGAAGTAACAGATGAAGCACCAAACGTGTTCTTATCATTAATTCCGCTTCTTTCTGTATTGATCACACTGAACTTGCTGGAATGGAACATTATCGTCTCACTGATGGCTGGTATCATTCTTATTTTACTTTTGAGCCTTCCAAGAATCAGACACATCGGCGTAACGAGTTCTATCAATGGCGGGGCCAAAGGCTCTGTTACTGCTATCTTAAATACATCGGCTGCGGTCGGTTTCGGTACAACAGTACAAGCTGTTCCAGGATTCGCTGTATTGACATCAGCTTTGATGTCTATCCCAGGAAATCCGCTTGTTTCACTGTCAGTCGCAATTAACTTACTAGCCGGTGCAACAGGTTCAGCTTCCGGTGGTATGGGTATCGCTTTAGCCGCTCTTGGTGAACAATATTATGACTTGTCACAAACGTCAGGGATTTCTCCTGAAGCATTCCATAGAGTCGCTTCGATCTCATCCGGTGGTCTGGATGTTCTGCCACATAATGGTGCGGTATTGACGCTGCTTACGATCACTGGTTTAACACACAAAGACAGTTACATGGATATTGCTGTTGTAGCCATCATCATCCCGGTTGCTTCTGTTATCGTTGCAATCATCTTAGCTTCATTAGGCTTATATTAAGAATTAGTCTTATAAAATAAATATAGCAAAACGAGCGAACTGTGATTTCCCACAGTCCGCTCGTTTTTTCTATATTATGGCTGTTGCGTGCCCTCCAGCCATCAGAAGAAGCAGCAAAAGTCACGCAAATGCCTCGCGCGTGCCCTTCAGCCATCAATAGAAGCAGCGAAGGTCACGCAACTGTTTCACGCGTGCCCTTCAGCCATCAAAAGAAGCAGGGAAGGTCACGCAACTTATCTTCTCTATAAATAAAAGCAAAAGGTAAGGATAGGACGGCTGTCCTATCCATCTTTAATGATCACTTCAGTTCTGCACTGCTACGCTTTATAGTAATCTCTCATATAATTGAATACATAATCTTCGACTCGGGAATACCGTTTCTGCTTTCTGCGGCACAGCACCACTTCCCAGTAAATTGGGCTTTCAAATTCTTTCCGGATCACATCCGGGGAAAAATAATAATAATCGACTGGAGTAGGCAGTACAGTAATCAGATTGGAATTACGTGTCACATTCAGCAGCAGATCCCAGGAAGCGGACTGCAGATACAATTGCGGCTTCACTTGTAGACTGGAAAACTTGTTCATCAGCTGATGATGGATCATATAGGTGGAATCAAATATAGCCATAGGCTGATTATGCAGATCCTTCCACTCCAGTTTTTCTTTCCCGGCTAAGGGATTTTCCTTGCACATGAAAGCTGACAGCGTATCCTTTCTGATCACAACTTCTTCGACCGTCCCCAAATCCAGTCCGGTGGGGCGAAGTAACACCACGATTGGGAGTTCCTGGAGGAGAAGATCTTTTTTCAATTCAACGGCCCCAGCCTCTTTGATCTCAAATCGTATCTCGGGATTAGAGGATATCAGTTTAGGTAAGATTTCCGGGAAAACCACTGAAATAACCACAGGCGGAATGCCGATCTTGATACTCCCTCTTAAATGTGCCGATTCTTGCTGCAGATCCTCGATCATGGCATCATATTTTTCAACGATCTCTTTGGCGTACTGGTACAGGACTTCACCGGCAGGCGTCAGTGTCTGCAGCCTGCCATGTGCCCGTTCAAATAAGGTAAGGTTCTCATTTTTTTCAAGCCCAGCAATGGTCTGGCTCAAAGCCGGTTGAGACACATGCAGGATTTTTGAAGCCTGCGACATGTTAAAGTCGGTTTCGACAATAGAAATAAAGTAATGCATTTGTTTGATATCCATGAAGCATCCTTTCTGCGGCTATTCAGCTGACCAGTCAAACAGCCGATTTCTTTATCATTGGATCAGGCTTTCAGTATCAAAACCTCTCTCGGATTGATGATCACTCGGTGTCCTTTGATGATACCAAGAGAAGACAGACCAGCCGAGTGCCGGTTTGCCACTATGGTCCATTCACTCGGAAGCGGATAACTGCTTTTGAGTTCGACTTCTTCAGGGTGGAGAGTTGTGTTGACGACGACAGCCATCATTGTCCAATCCCCTTCGTTCAATGTATTTGGGATGGTATAAGCTAGCATGTTTTCATTCAGTTGTGAAAAAGTGACGGCTTCTCCCGTTTTATTTGAAGGATCGCGGAGTGGCGCATACGCTTTTCTTATATCGATCATACCTTTATAGTACTCCAGGAGATCTTTGTTTTCATTAGCATGAGCCCAATGAAGCTGGTTGATCGAAATGGACGAGCGGAAACTGTTCTCATCACCAAGCTTCGTCCGGCCAAACTCTTCGCCTGCCTGCATGAAGATGCCGCCTAAAGAGGTGAACAATAGCGCTGCATTGATTTTGTTTAGCTGGATGACTGTTTCATCCCGGGTATAGTCCGGTTCATCTTGAAGGGATTTCATCAGTTTATCGAACAGGGTCAGGTTGTCGTGAGCAGAAGCATAAGTAATGACCTGAGCCGGGGTTCGTGCCCACTGTTTCTCTTCAGGCAGTCTGAACCGACCGACATCTGTTTGTGTATTGGCGAGGATGCTGGCTACCAGATCACCGGTAGCATAAGCGCTGTGTTCGAAACCGTTTGCGCCCTGCAGGAAGCCACCGGTCCGCTCATCGAAGACAGGACCTTTGATCGCATCTCTGTATTCATCATTGAAAAGGGCGATACCGTCAGCTAGATCATTGACATGAAACTTGTCAGCCGGTTTATTGGGTTCGTAGATAGCCACACTTCCGGCATTCCACGGTTCACCGTACAGAAGGACATCAGCATGTCCATTTTCATCGAGAGTCTGACGGAGCAAGTTCATCGTATCCACGTCATGCAGGCCCATCAGGTCAAAACGGAAGCCGTCGATATGGTATTCATCTGCCCAGTAGAGGACGGTGTCGATAATATATTTGCGCATCATTCTGCGTTCACTGGCTGTTTCGTTGCCGCAGCCGGAGCCGTTAGTGAAGTTGCCGTCATGGTCCTGACGATAGTAATAATCCGGGACCGTCAACTGGAACCAGGCATCGTCTGTTGTATAGGTGTGATTAAAGACGACATCCAGAATCACGCCGATATCCTGTTTGTGCAAGTGACTGACCATATCCTTGAACTCTTTGATGCGTGATTTAGGATCACTTGGATCTGACGAATACTTACCTTCCGGAACCATGTAGTTTTTTGGGTCGTATCCCCAGTTGTAGGCCGGGGAGGTCTCGTCATTTTCAAAGTCAAAGGCAGGGAGTAGATGGATATAGTTGACGCCCAGTTCTTTCAGGTAGGATAAACCTGCCGGCTGATCCGGGTCGCCGTTTACTGTCACACCTTCTTCTGTAAAGGCTGAATATTTCCCTCTGTTTTGAGGAGAGAAGGCTGCCTCTTGATCACTGGAGAAGTCTTCAATATGCACTTCCCAGATTATGGCATCGGTGATTCTAGAGACACCGTGATAGGCATCCGCTGACCAGTTATTGGGATCCGTTTCACTGAAATCGATGACGGCCGAGCGGTCACCGTTCAAACCAACTGCTTTTGAGTAAATATCGGCGGCTTCTACTTCGGCCTCATTATGAATGAAGCTGTAGGTATAATAGAACCCCTTAAGATCTTCGTTGATTGACAGGGTCCAGCAATTGTTTTGTAGTGTCATTTCACGCTTATATAGAGACGCTGACGAATCGGCTGTTTCGTATACATTGACATAGACATGCTGAGCTAGAGGCGACCAGACTTTAAAGAGTGTACGATCCGGAGAATAGGTGATGCCCAGATCATCTCCGGTATATTCATGATCTTCAAGGTACGGGATGCGTTCTTCAATGGGATGTTCAGGTGTCATGATCATTATCCTTTCTGTGAGTCTGTGAATCCAGTATACCATGCTTCGCTCATCAGAAGAAAAAAATAGAAGCTGCCCGTCAGCCTGAAGCATCCCTTTATATATGGGGACATCCAGGTTAACGTGCAGCTTATGTGTTTATGTTTAAAGTATGCCAATCAGGTCCAGAAAGGTCGTCCATCCCAGACTATAGATTACAATGGACAGTGGTTTGCCCAATAAAATCACAGTGACTACTTTTTTTACAGACATATCCGACAAGCCGGCCAGATAACAGACCACATTATCCGGTGCAAGCGGTGTAAACACAACAGTCGTAAAGAAACGTTCGAAAGCTTTTCTGTTCTTCAGTTTATCCTGATACTTCCTGATGCGCTTTTCGCTTACGAGCTTATGTAAAGCGGGTTCGCCATAACGTCTGACAACGAGAAAAGCAAGGATGGAGCCGGTACTGATGCCGACATAGTTGTAGATGTTGCCGACGACAGGGCCGTATAGAATCACTCCGGCAGTGACCGTTATAGCCGACGGCAGAAATGGCAGGAAGAGCTGCAGGATCTGAAGCAGGATGAATATGAAGATGGAGTAGTTACCAAACTGATGGATATAGTCAACGAACTGCTGGCGAGATTCGAACACGCCGCCCTGCCAGGCAAATAGTATGAGAGTCAGAGACAAACAAAGGCCGATGAGACTCAATATGTCGATCCATTTCAATTTGAAAAAGTTACGCGACATTGCTGTTTCCTGCTTTCGTATCTATTTTTACTGGAACGCAGCGAGCTATTCTACGGAACGCAGTGTATCTATTCAGTGACATAGTCCACCAGGATCTTGAATGCGGCTTTATGACCAATGGTGATTTGTCTGCCTTCAGGTGTTTCAAGAGTGATAGGTCCGTCGAAAGGCTCAACATCAGTCAGCGTATAACGGTCACCTAACTGGATATCTTTCTCGAGCAGATAGTTAAGGAATTCTTTATCATCGTCGACTTCTTTGATTTTAAAAGGTTTACCTGTGCCGACATCTGTCAGGGGAAATGTTGAAGTCTCAGGAAGTGACCCATCCTTATTGGGAATGACGCCCCCGTGGGGATCAAATTTAGGCTCGTCCAGGAAGTCATTCAACCGTTCGATCAGGAGGTCGGACGAAACATGTTCCAGCAGATCGGCATCCGCGTGTACTTCATTCCAGTCATATCCCAGTTTTTCGAATAGAAAGACTTCCCAAATACGGTGCTTGCGTTTAAGCTGATGAGCAATGCGTATGCCTGAAGAAGTCAGTTTAACACCGCGATAAGGCACATGACTGATCAGTTTTTCTTTCAGCAGGCGGGCATTCATCTCCGTAACAGAAGCGGCAGAGATGGATAAGTTGTTTACAAGTTTTTTGTTTGAGATGACAGAGTGATCTCCGCCCAGCTCGTAAATGGCTTTTATAAAATTTTCTTTATTTGGTGTCATGTCAGTCCATCCTTTTATTATCTATCTTATTAAGTTTTACCATAGTTGTCGAGTCATTGTCAAAAAGATAAAAAAGAATAAATTTGGTTGACTTAAATATATTTTTAGGATATCCTAAAAACGTTCAGTAAGTAACCTGAAAACCACAATCTTACAGCATTGATTTGAAGCATCAAAGACTCAGATAAAGAGGGGTACAAATGAAAAAAAGATTGCTTTTTATACTAGTGGCTGGGTTGTTTTCCTTGGCGGGATGCAGCAGATCAGACCAGCCCGCAGAGGACAGTAATGGTAAAACTGAGATCGTGACCACAACGTCGTTTCTGACTGATCTGGCTGAAACGATCGGCGGAGAACACGTTGCTGTAACTGGGCTGATGGGGCCTGGAGTGGATCCGCATTACTATCAGCCGTCAACATCAGATATCATCGCTATGGGCGAAGCTGAGGTCGTTATCTATAATGGCCTGTCTTTGGAAGCACGGTTCACTGAGATATTTGAACATCTCGGCGAACGGGATGTGCTCACGCTGAAGGCAGCTGACGGTATAACAGACAGCAGTGTTCTCCATGAGACGGAAGAAGGGGACGCGCGGGCAGTGGATCCTCATATCTGGTTCAGTGTATCAAGATGGAAACAGGTCGCTCAGTATGTCGCAGAGGAACTGAGCAGTCATGATCCGGAACATGCAGAGCATTATCAGGAAAATGCAGAAGCATATATAAAGGAACTGGAAGAACTGAGTGCCTATATTGAAGAACGAGTGGCCGAAGTGCCTGAATCATCAAGATATCTGGTCACTGCTCACGACGCTTTTCAGTATTTTGGGGAAGAATTCAATTTTAAAGTTGTCGGACTGCAGGGGTTGAATACGAAAACAGAAGCGGGAACCGGGGATATCAGTCAGATGGCTGATTTTATTGTTGACAGAGACATTCGAGCTGTCTTTGTGGAGAGTTCTGTTTCGCCAAGAAGTATCGAGGCATTGATCGAAGCGACAGCCAGTCGTGAACATGAGCTTCAAAATGCGGGAGCATTATATTCGGATGCCTTAGGCAGTCCAGAAGATAATACGGATAGCTATACTGCGATGTTCAAAGCAAATATCGATACGATAGTCGATGGATTGACTAAAGCAGAATAGCCATAATATGATGGTGAAAGAAGAGTGACCATGAAAAAAGAGAGTGCAATACAAATCGATAAACTGACCGTAGCTTATGAAGCACAGCCGGTATTATGGAATATTTCACTGGCCTTTAAAAAAGGGAAGATGACAGCGATCGTGGGTCCAAACGGTGCCGGTAAATCAACCATGATCAAAGCGATGCTCGGACTAGTCGAACCTGTGACGGGAGAAGTCGTGTATCAGGACGTTGATCAGAAAGCTGTTTCTTATAAAGAGCTGAAAAACCGGATCGCTTATGTCCCGCAAAACACTTCGGTCGACTGGAATTTTCCTACGACCGTCCGTGACGTCGTCTTGATGGGACGGTACGGACACTTGGGCTGGTTCAAAAGGCCTAAAAATAAAGACAGAGAAATAGCCAGACAGATGCTGTTGAAAGTAGGTCTGCCTTCGTTTGCCTCCCGACAGATCAGTCAGCTATCCGGCGGGCAGCGCCAGCGGGTCTTTCTGGCACGTGCTCTTGCACAGGAGGCAGATGTCTATATCATGGACGAGCCTCTGGCCGGTGTCGACATGAAAACGGAACATATCATAATGAAACTGCTCAAGCAGTTAGTTGCGGAAGGAAAAACCGTCCTGGTGGTCCACCATGACCTCCAGACTGTCGAGGAATATTTCGATGACATCGTCTTTATCAATCAGGAAGTGATCGCTGCCGGACCGGTAGATGAAACCTTCGATAAACAGACGGTCAAAAAGACCTATCACCGTGACCGTAACTTAGGAGAAGGTGAATAGGATGCTGATTGAATTGTTTACGATTTTATCTGACTACACCTTTCAGCTCGTGGCTTTGGGTACAGGAATCATCGGCCTTCTCAGCGGGGTGATCGGGACTTACGCGACCTTACGCAAAGAGAGCCTGCTGGGCGATGCCTTGAGTCATGCTGCTTTGCCCGGGATCGGTCTGGCTTTTGTCATGATCCAGCGGAAAGAGCTGCTGTTTCTGATGATAGGCGCCATCGTTTCGGGACTGATCGCGACGGCACTTATTCAGCTCATTACCAGGAAAACACTGGTCAAGCTGGACAGTGCGTTGTCTCTTGTCCTGTCCAGTTTTTTCGGACTGGGACTTGTGGTCCTGACGGCCATTCAGAATAATCCGAACGCGCAGCAGGCTGGTCTGCAAAGTTTCATCTTTGGTCAGGCCAGCGCAATGCTTCAAAGAGATGTGCAGCTGATCGCTGGTGTCGGTGTGATCCTATTAACGCTGGTGGTCTTGTTCTGGAAGGAATTCAAATGTTATACCTTTGATCCGATGTTCAGTCGGACGCTGGGTTTTTCAAGCAAAGTCATTGAATTTATTTTATCGATGATGATCGTTTTGACGATCATCATCGGACTGGAATCTGTGGGTGTTATCCTGATCAGTGCGCTGCTGATCGGGCCGTCCATCGCTGCCCGGCAATGGAGCCACCGTTTGAGTAGAGTGGTGATCCTGGCAGGACTGACGGGTTTCTTTTCCGGCGTGATCGGTACACTCGTCAGTTCAATGGGTGATAACATCCCGACCGGTCCAGTCATTGTTGTCGTCGTCAGTCTTTTTGTTTTCGCCAGTCTTTTATTCGCACCTAAACAGGGCTTGATCGCCAGACGGATAAGAAAACGGGAAAAACAGAAACACTTTTTAACCCGATTGAATGAGTTGAAGGAGGGACAGTCATGAGCATGATTACAGAAATCACCTTGATCGCTGTGGTCGTTGCCGTAGCCTGTGCACTGCCCGGCGTATTCCTGGTGCTCAGAGGTGTGACGATGGTGTCTGACGCCATCACTCATACCGTGCTTTTGGGTATCGTCTTAGCCTTCTTCATTACTCAGGATCTGAATTCGCCCCTCTTGATGATCGGGGCGACGTTAGTGGGGGTCGCGACCGTCTGGCTGATCGAAACGATACAGCGCTCAGCCCTTGTGTCCACAGATGCGGCGATCGGTATCGTCTTTCCGCTTTTCTTCAGCATCGCGATCATTCTGATCACGCTCTATGCAGGAGATGTTCATCTCGATGAAGATGCTGTTTTGATGGGCGATCTGGCCTTTGCTCCTTTTAGACGCGTGGATGTATTCGGCCTTGATATGGGCCCCCAGTCTCTGTGGGTGATGTCGGTGATACTCGTCATGAATGCTCTGTTCATCTTCTTTTTCTACAAGGAATTGAAGATCACGACGTTCGATCCGGCTTTTGCTGCGGCTCTTGGCTTCACCCCCATGATCATCCACTATGCACTCATGACGCTGGTGTCGCTCACAGCCGTTGGGGCCTATGATTCAGTAGGGTCCATCCTTATTGTCGGCTTCATGGTAGGACCGGCATTATCCGGCTACCTGCTCACCCATTCTTTAAAGAAAATGATCAGTATCACTGTTTTGATAGCTGTCGTCAACAGCGTCAGCGGTGTCCAGCTGGCCTTCTTTTTTGATACGACGATCGCAGGTATGATCGCTGTAGTGACTGGCTTCACCACCTTGCTGGTCCTTGTCTTTTCTCCTCGAAAAGGCTTGTACAAACAGCAGCTGAATCAGAAGCGGGCCCGCAAGCTCCTGGATAAACGGATAAAAACGTTAACGTGACAAAAAAGGACGACCATTCTAGTAAAATCAGAATGGTCGTCCTTGTTGTCTCAGCTGTCTTTCGTCGTGCCGCGCTTGATCAGGCGGAAGGTGAGGGGCGTTAATCCCTCGGATGCTTTACCGAGCTGTTTTAAAAGGGAGCGGCAGGCGTTTCTGCCTTGTTCCTCGATGCCGTAGTCTACAGTGGTCATATCCATGACTTCGCTGACAAACAGATTGTCAAAACCGATAATCGAGAGATCTTCGGGGATATTGAATCCTCTTTTTTGAAGTCGTGAGACAAGGAGCGCGGCGATGTTATCAGAATGGGCAATGACAGCATCGGGCCTGGGTGACTGTCCTTCGATCCAGTCCACGACATGTTCGACGTCGTCTGCCGAAAAGATGCGGAGAAAGGGGTCGGAAGGATAGGATTCAACGTCCTTGGATGCACAAAAGTCAAGGTACGCTTCGATCCGACGGGTCGTATTCAGACCGGTCGGTGTGCCGTACACATTCAGTATTCGTCGACAGCCGGTATCCCAGGCATAGGACAGAGCCAGCTGGTTCCCTTCGTAATGGTCGATGAACACACTGGGGATGCCAGGGGTATCCACATTATGTAAGGTGACGATGGGACCGTCCTCCAGATATTTTTCCAGCACTTCCCAATCGTTGGCCCGGTAGATCAGGAAAATACCGTCCAGTTCTTTTGCCCGGAGTAAATCAAAGGCCTCACGCTCGCGCCTCTGGTCACCGTTCGTAATAAACAAAGTTGTGGTGTAGCCGGCGGAGTGAGCCGCAGCGATAAAGGAATTGATGCGGGGCACAGCCGTTTCATTGAACTGGGTACTGACGATGCCAAAGTTTTTTGTCTCGCCGGTCCGCAGCAGCTGAGCATGCTTGTTGGGCGCATAATTAAGCTCCCTTATGGCATTTTCCACCTTCCTGCGTGTTTCACTGCCCACATAGCCGCTCGTATTGATGACGCGGGAAACGGTCGCGGATGAAACACCTGCATGCTTAGCGATATCCTGAATAGTCGTAGCCATTTGAGCACCTCCTTTTTGTTCAGTATAGCAGATTTCCAATGATTTAGATCAAAAAAAGGCAGAGACCCTCATTTTTCAAGCCGTGAATGTTTAACGGACTGTCATGAAAAATGAGCAGGATGTCTGCCTTTTTATCAGCTTCTTTGAGTGATGAATGAGCGGATCCGATGCAATACATTGCGTTTCTTTGATGTATTCAATGTGTTTTCCAGATGCATCAATTCTTTTTGTGCATGGATAGGTGTTCTGTTGCCGGGTTTTGTTTTTTCATAAAGCCCGTCAGCGTTCAGATTCCAAGCTTTGACATTGTCATATAAATACATTTTAAGAATAGAAATAATGTGTCGTTTCCATTTTTCATCCAATACGGGGAAGGCGATTTCTACCCGTTTGATCATATTCCTGGTCATCATATCGGCAGAAGAAAGATAGAGATTTTCTTCTCCATTATGATAGAAATAATACACACGGCTGTGTTCCAGGAATCGACCGATCACGCTGCGGACAGTAATGTTTTCGCTGACGCCTTGGATGCCTGGGATCAGACAGCAGATGCCGCGCACGATCAGCTCGATCTTCACGCCGGCCTGACTGGCTTCATACAGTTTCAGCAGCATCATCTTATCTGTCAGAGAATTCATTTTAGCAATAATGTGACCATTACCATAGCGTCTGTGGAGAGTGATCTCTTTTTCTATATTTTCGATGAATGCATCACGGATATCAAAAGGCGAGACATGCAGATAGTGATAAGGCGGCTGTTCATTATAGCCACTCAGATAATTGAAAAAGTCAAACACATCCTGAGTGATTTCTTTATCTGCTGTGATGAGCCCCATGTCTGTATACAGTCTGGCTGTCTGTTCATTGTAATTGCCCGTGCCCAGATGAGCATATCGTCTGAAACCACGCGTTTCTTTTTTTATGACCAGAGTCGCTTTACTGTGCGTTTTAAGTCCTTTGACCCCATAAAGGATATGGGCACCCGCTTCTTCAAGCTTTCTCGCCCAGTGGACATTATTCGCCTCATCGAACCGGGCTTTCAGTTCGACCAGTACCGTGACCTGAATGCCTTTTTTCGCTGCGCGTTCTAATGCCTGTACTAAAGGAGAATCCTGGCTGACGCGATACAAGGTCTGCTTGATGGCAACGGTGCGGTCATCCGCAACGGCCTGCTCAATAAACTGAATGATCGGCTGAAAGGAATCAAACGGATGATGGAAGAACAGATCCTGATCGGCCGTCAAATCGTAGATCGACTGCTTTTCAAAGATTTTTGGATAAGAAGGATCGAACGTCTCAAAAGATAAGTTCAGTCCGGTATCTTTCAGTATATCCACCGCTTCATGCAGACAGGTCAAATCGATCGGGCCGTCCAGGTAATAGATATCCCGCTGTTTGATGGATAATTCCTTCTTTAAATACGTGATGTCCTTTTCAACAGACTGGCTGGTCCTGCGGTTATCGACTTCCAGTCTGACCGCCATACCGTTTTTCCGTTTTTCGAGATAGTCTTCGATAACGGACAGCAGATCCTCCGCCCCTTCTTCCTGTATCTCCAGATCGGCATTCCGTGTGATACGGAACGTAAAGGAATACGTCACTTTATATCCCTTGAATAAATCTGAAAGAAAGGAATAGATCATGTCTTCAGAAAACAGCAGCAGGATCTCCCCGTCTTTCTTGAGAGAAAAGAGGCGGTTCAGCCGCTGGGGGACAGGAACGATGGCAATGAAAGGCTTGCCGGATTTTTCTAGGCGAACGAATAGATGCAGCACCCCGTCTGTTAAATGCGGAAAGGGACGATAGGCATCGATGCCGTAGGGTGTGATAGCCGGGGCGATCTCATATTTAAAGAGGCCTTTTGCCCGCTCCCTGTCATCGTCGGACAATTCATCGACCGTCGTGAAGGAAATGGAATAGTTTTCAAGCTCCTTTTTCTTCTTTTCAAAAAGGGCATACTGACGTCTGACCTGCTCCTGATTCTTGATGGTTATTTCCTGCAGCTGTTTTTTTGGTGTCCACTGTTTCTTTGTATCGGGTTCACTTACCCCCATTTTCAGCTGATCCTGCAGACCCGCCACACGAACTTTATAGAACTCATCTAAATTTGAACTGCCGATCGCCAGGAACTTCAGCTGTTCCAGCAGCGGATTGGTCGGGTCGTCTGCTTCTTCTACCACACGGGCATTAAAATCCAGCCACGACAGTTCTCTATTCTGATAATAATCCGGATTTTCCAGTAAATTATCTTGCCCCTGCATAGTCATACCTCCGTCTGGGTTGAGTCATCTGTTTCTTTATTGAACGTGATCTCGAGTGGTTTCCCCAGGACCCGTTCGATGTGATTTTTATGCCGGTTGGCACGATACTCTTCAGCGATCGCATCGCCGCTGTAAGTGACTTGAAGCACATAGCCGTCATCATCAGTTTCGACCAGATCCATTTCCTGGACAAAATTGACGTGCGAATCACTCAGGGCTTCTGCAAACTTGATGATGCTGCCCATATAAAGCAGCAGGTCAAGCTCTTTCTCATCGTACCAGTCTTCAACATCGCTTGTATACTGTTTGAACAGCGAGCGGTTCTTGTAACTGGCTAGTAAGGCAAGGCGCACACGATCGCGGTGATTGAATCCATGCAGGTTCGTGTTCGAGATGATATAAAAAGTATGCTGAGATTTTGAATCATCTTCGATATAACTGCCCAGATAATAGAGTGTGGCCCCATAATGCAGAAGATAGAGATGTTCATCTTCGACATCCAGTATCCCTTTCTCTTTTATCAGTTCGATCAGCCGGTCAGCCAGGATGATCCGCTGATGGGCACTGATCGGACGGATATCGTATTGCTTGAACATGCGCTGAACCGTTTGGCGCTTGATCCCGAACAAGTCATAGGCATCTTCATACTGTTCATTCAGACGCTCAAGAATGATGCCTTCCCGCAGCCCGCGGTTACTGATGGCAAATGTTTCTGACTGCATCACTTCAAGCAGTTCAGAGAAGACGATCCCGGCGGGAATGATAATGTCGCGGCGATCCTCGCTCAGGCCATCCATATCAGCCATTTCTTCCATGGAACTGTCTTCAAATAACTCGAAGGTCTCATACAGATCTTTTCTGGACATATAATACTGATGGATGCCGGCGATCGGATAGTCATTCTGACGCTGGAAAACTTCTGCATAGTTGCGTGCTGAACCGCCGATCCCGACTAAAACGACTTCGAGGCCTTCCAGCCAGTCAAGGGTCTTTAACTGTTCATTTACCCAGTTGCGTGCTTTTTTTATCGCCTTTTTATCATTGTGGTCTTTTCCGTCAAAAAAATCTTTCTGCAGAGAAACTGTCCCAAACGGAAAACTGTGCATCTCTTTGACTTCTTTGTTTTTAAAGTAAGTGACCTCTGTACTCCCGCCACCAATATCCACACTGACGCCGTCAATGACGTCCATGGTATGTCTCACGGCATAATTCCCGTAGTAGGCTTCCTTTTCTTCAGGCAGTATGCCAAGATCCAGATCCACTTCTTCTTTCACACGGCGGATGATCGCGTCTCTGTTCGTTGACTGTCTGATCGCAGCTGTGGCAATAGAAATAAGATCTTCAATATTATAACGGTCAGCGATATCCGTGAAGCTTTTCAATACTTTGATCAGTACCTTTATGCCTTCTTCCGACATTTTATTTTCACTGTCCAGGTACTGAACCAGACGGGCGGGGGTTTTTATGTTCTGAAGTTCCGTTATACCCTGATAATCATCTTTTTCAAAAATGACCAAGCGGATGGTGTTCGAACCGACATCTAGTAATCCAAAACGTTCTCTTGACATAGTCGTCACTCCTAATTTAGTTCTGCTTCTTTCTCGTTAAGGTGATACTCTTCTCTTTAATCATACTATTTTTTTCTATATAAAGTCTAAAAATGCACACTTCATTACAATCATATTACAAAATAACAGAAAACGCTATCATAACCGGTTCTTTTACATAAAACCGCTGATATTATCAATAGTTGAGCGTATTCTTCAATGTTTTGTAACAAATTGTAAGAGAACCGAAATGTACAATAAAGGTTTTATCGGTATAATAACTGGGCATTGAATACTGAACGCGTATATAAACCCTTAATTCAGAAAGGATCGTCCGATAAATCATGAAAAAACGACTAGTGAGCTTGGCTGTTATTGGTTTAACATTCTTGCAGTTAAATAATGCACAACTTGCTTCAGCTGAATCTTTAGATACGATCAAAGACCAGCAGGAACAGACGGAAAAGGAGATCCAGTCCCTTCAGGAGAATGTCAATACAGTTATCGAAGAGGTCAATACCTTGAACGAGACACTGGTCACGCTGGAAGAGACCATAACTGAAAAAGAGACAGATATTGAAAACACTGAAAAAGAAATTTTGAATCAGGAAAAAATCGTTGCAGCGAGATTAGAACAGGCCAGCGAGCGTCTGCATTCTCTGCAGGTCAATGAAATGTCACAGAATATCGTGCTGACCCTGCTGGAATCTGAAAGCATCTCAGACATGTTCAACCGAGCTCTGGTGCTCATGCGTTTGACAGATGCAGGCAACGAACAGATCGAACTGGCTGAAGAAGAAGCACAGAAACTTGTCGCATTGAAAGAGCAACTGGTTGATTCACGTGTGGAATTACAAGGTCAGCAGGAAGAAGCTGTGGCTCAGAAAGATGAGCTGGATGATAAAGTGGCTTCCCTGCAGACGATGATAATGGAAAACCAGTCTGAATTATCATCACTTGTCCAGCGAGAAGCTGAAGAAGTTTCACGTATCGAAGAAGCGCGACGTGCGGCTAGAGAAGAAGCGGTTTTAGCAGCCGCTGAGAGAGAAGCAGGCGAACAGGAAGTATCTACTTCTTCATCCGATAAACAAGCGAAAGCAGAGCAGACAGTTAAGACTTCAGCACCTAAAAAAGCTGAATCCAAACCTGCCTCTAAAAAAGAGTCAAAACCGGCACAAACTTCTGGGCGAACAGTGAGAGTTCAGGCTACAGGTTACTCTACTCAGCAGCCGGGGTTAAGTTCGCATACTTACATGGGCATTGACTTGCGTGTCAATCCGCGTGTCATTGCAGTCGATCCTTCTGTTATTCCGCTTGGATCCATGGTCGAAGTCGAAGGCATGGGCGTATACATTGCCGGTGATACTGGCGGTGCGATCCACGGGAATATCATTGATATTCACTTCAAGACAGTAGCTGAAGCCTTGCAGTGGGGCCGTCGCAATGTGACAGTCCGTATTTTAAACAAATAAATCAGTATGATTCTAATTAGAACCAGCGAGTGAGATCTTAACGGATCTCCCGCTGGTTTTTGTGTCTCATGTCTCAGATTTTGGTGACAGAAGGGTAGGGATCGGCTTATTCAACTACGAACTGCTTTGAAAGAGCTGAAGGATTGAAACTTCGGGGCTTTCGTGATGACTGAACGGTCAGATAAACCAAATGGGTCCGAAGGTCAGCTTATCCATTTCTTTGCATGCCTCGAATACGCTGAATCAGGAGTTTTTCGGCCTCTTCTATAGGGATCCGCTTTAGTGAATGAGCCGAATGCTGGACAACTTCGGTTTATTCATAAAAAGACGGTCTTGGGATACACTGAAGATCAGTCATAGGATAGTGAGGTTCGCGGTTCAGTTGCATTTTCTGGAGCTATCCTGTTTAATCATTAGTATAACGAATAGTAAATGAGGGGAAACCATGCATACAAAAGAATCACTGGTTCAGGATCTGAAGCAGCTGGGTATCAACAGTAAAGGCACACTGCTCGTTCATTCTTCATATAAAAGTATTGGGGAAGTCAAAGGCGGACCGGAGACGGTGTTAGACAGTCTGGGTGCCTATATGAAAGACGGACTGCTGGTCCTGCCGACACATACTTGGGACTATATCACTAAAGACGATCCCGTCTTTGACGTCAAAGCGTCGCCCTCGAATGTCGGGATGCTGACTGAGAAATTCAGGCACAGGGCTAATGTCTTCCGATCTGAACACCCGACGCATTCGGTCGCTGCACTAGGCAAAGACGCTGAACTTTTCACTGAAGGAGAATACAGACACGACACGCCTTGTGCCAGAGAATCTGTCTGGGGAAAACTTGTGGATAGAGACGCTCAGATTCTGCTGATCGGAGTCGACTTGACGAGAAACACCTTTATTCATGGCATCGAGGAGTGGGTGGACACTCCCGGACGGATGACCGAGTCGCATGAAGACTTGTATAGTGTCCTTCACACAGGAGAAAAAGTCCATGTCCCGTCCCGTCGCCATTCCGGTTCACATGCGTCCGAGCATTACTGGAAAGTTGATGGGATACTGATGGAAGAAGGGGCCATGAGAAAAGGTACATTTGGCGATGCAGATGTGCGCATCATTGATGCCAGAAAAACGGCAGACCTACTGACTGAACTGCTGCTGAAAAAGCCTGATCTGTTTTCAGATAACGAACCGCTTGCTGATGAGTGGCGCTATTACTTTCAGAATAAACACAGTGAAAGCTGACTCAAGAGGTGAAAAAATGAAGTTAACGATACGCAAACGTACATTAGGAACGATTCCTTTGCTGGAAGTCGTCGAAGAAGCCAGGCGGAACGATACCTTGCCGCTGATCGTTTATTATCACGGCTGGCAGTCATCAAAGGAACTGGTGCTGACACAGGGCCGCTATTTAGCTGAGGCGGGATTTCGTGTCCTGCTGCCGGATGCGGCCAATCACGGAGAGCGGAAACAGCCGATCACCAAGATCCCTTCACTGACTTTCTGGCAGAGTATCCACACCAATCTGTTCGAATTTGGATTCATCGTGAACCATTTTAAAAAACTGGGTGTAGTGGATGACCGGATAGCAGTGGGAGGCGTGTCGATGGGTGGGATCACGACATGCGCGCTGCTTACGCATCATCCCGAAATAAAAGCGGCAGCCTGCATCATGGGTTCGCCTCAGCCAGTAAAATACCGTGAGCGGATCATGGGTCACGCTTCAAAGCTCGACCGCTTTTTCCCGCATGACTATGAATCCTTGCTCGGCTGGGTACCGGATTACGATTTGTCCTATCATCCTGAAACGCTGGGAGACAGGCCCGTATTGTTCTGGCATGGCATTCACGATGTGATCGTCCCTTATGACCATGTCGAGGAATTCGTCAAAGAGAATCCTGACAGGAACCTGACGTTTATCGAAGAAGACGAAGAACATCTTGTTAAAGTACCGACGATGAAGGAAATCACTGCTTTTTTCCTTAAAGAAATGATTAAGGTGAACGAATAAATAAGGTCATGAAGATGAGAAAAAACCATTCCACGGATACTCGTGGAATGGTTTTTATCTTAACAAGCAGTTCTAAGCTGTTCTTCTTGTAACACAAGACATGTATTGTTTAGGGTTGAGAAAAGATGATTTCAGTTCTATTAACTCATATGTCTCAGATAAGAGAGTTAATAGAAAATGGTCAGACTTCTAGCAAGTCCTCAAAGAAAAAGTGGATGAGTTCATAAAAGAAAGCCCATCTTTTATGAACCCTAAATCGAATAACTGATGAGTTTATAGAAGAAGGCCCTTCTTTTATAAAGTGTAGGGAAATAACTAATTGAGTTATTAAAAGATGGGGCATTTTATGTTAACTGTCAGTGTTTAAAGACAGTGAGTTAATAGAAGTTACGTGATCTTTTGTTAACTCCACTTATAATAGAGGGGTAGTTAACAAAAGTTTCTGCCAGTTCTTTTAACCCGGTGAGACTCACCCGGGGAGTTGAAAAAAAACATGAAACGTCATGTAAAAAACAGGCGAGGTCCCCATAAAAGAGCCTCACCTGTTTATATCATTAAGTTAAAAAGCCATTAAATTCCATATGACGATATCGCCATCTTCTGGAACGAATTCATCTGCAGCTTCTTCAACCATTTCGTCATTGGCTTCAAAGACCCAGAAAAGACTCGGACTGGCTTCAGGAGCCTGTTCATAGCCTTCGATTGCTTCAACAAATCCTTCATCCGATACAATCATTTCAAAGTTATCTTCCATAATTTCCATCAGTGTTGTATCATCTTCGACTTCGAATGATTCGTTGGCAACTTCTTCTTCATCGGCATAAATAACGATATTTACGTCATTCATTTCATCTGAAGTTGCCGGATCAGCCGCATCATCTGAAAGCATACCGCTGAATACGAGTGCTAACACTACCAGGATCACACCGACTGCAATAGCTACCAGTGTTTTCTGTTTCTTTTTCATGATCAGTTTCTCCTCTTTACTTAACGTTGTTGGTGCACATTCGATGTATTCTGATCTGCTCGTTGAAAGACCCGCATAGCGATGGGGTAGAGCAGTGCAAAGAATACGATATTCCCGCCGGCGTGCATGATGTCATAAGGCAATCCCGACAAGTAGTAGGGGACGAATATATTCCATCCGAAAAACGGTGCCTGAACGAGCGAGATGATCAGTCCGTATACGATCCCCAGAAAGGCAACGAAAAACTGCATGACCGGCAGCGGGATCGATTCGTAGGAGTCCTCGAGCAGATAGGTCAAGCCGATCAGCACGGAATAAGCTGCGAACTGAGCAATCGTCCAGGGGCCCATACCAAGATAAAAGTTGGTGAGCAGCACGGACAAAAGGGAAACGGCCAGGCCGCTTTTCCATCCGTAATATAAGGTGATGCAGACGAGCAGCACGGTCATCGGCTGGACGTTGGGAAGAAAGGAAAAGCTTAATCTTCCCACTGAAACAAGTGTGGTCAGCAGAGCGATACGCGTGAGTGTATACGTACGGCCTCTCGAGAACGTGGATTGTTTACTTAATGGTGCAGATTTCACTTTTCATTCTCCTTTCTGTCATTTTAATTGCTTGTTTATCTGATCGGGCAGACACCTGACGAGCAGGCTTCCATTGTTTCAAGATCTGCTTCTGTTTCACTTTTCTCGAACTGATGCAGCAGTCCGGCATCAAACGGACGCATGGACGCTTTGAGCTCTTCGTACGCTTCTTTCGTGCAGGCTTCATAAGGCGCCAGTGTATACGTTCCGCCGTCATGGCTCAGGAATGAGACCCCGACGAAATCGTTCCAGCCGTCCCATACGCGCTGTTCGGCCTGAGCCCATTCGCCCGGCTTCACATCGATCGTATTGGATGCATTGTGTTCCACATAGTTTCTCTGGAAGCGGAAGTAGGTGTCGAACTGTTCATCGACTGACGTATCTTCTTTTGTACGCTTGGCTCCGCTGGCGACAGGGAAGTCGATAACGACCGTACGAGCTTGCTCGATCACTTCGTCTTTAGCCAGTTCGTTCTGATCGTAAATATTAGCCGTTCCGATCTCAGCGTGTATTTTCCAGCCAAGTTCTTTCGCGACTTTGACAAGCGGATCCGTTGCATTGATGCGGACGCGTCGGATGTAGTACGGGCTGTGGCTCATGTGCACGCCAGGTGAAACGCCGCCGGCCACTTGTGAAAGTGTCCCTTCAGGTTTGACCGTCGTAGCTAAGAGTGGTGCGTTGACACGCAGGGCTTTCGCGTAGTCATCTGCAGCATTACGTGAAGCATCGCGCAGTTCGTTCATCCATTTGATCTCGTCTTCCTCCGAAGCATTAACAAGTGCCAGGGCATCTTTCCAGCCGGTGACAGACGTACCGATCAGACGGTCGCGCTGCTGGATCTCGTTCCATGAATCGATTTCCAGAGGTGTCAGGGTCATACGCAGACCGATACGGGCAGAAAGCTCTTGTGCACGTTTCAGTCCATCCAGGTCGAGGCTGTGTGTGCCGTCTTCGTTTTCCTGAACGAAAGCCTTAACGTTTATCGTCGTCAAGTTACAGACGCCTTTGGAATCCAGGATGATCTCACCACACGGATTCACACCTTCAGCATTTGGACGGCGACGACGGGCTTCTTCCATATTGAAGAAACCAGGTTCACCTTCAAGCTGCATCATTTCAAAGACCAGATGCAGGAAGTCGCGTTCCGGTTTTTTCTCGAAAGCGATCGAGTTGTTACTCATGCGGCGGTGGTCCAGACCTTCACGGCGGTCACCGACAGCTTTCAGATTGTCGAACCAGCGCGGTTTCAAGCCGGATTTTTCTAAGAGTTTACCGATTTTTTTGTGATGGGCAAGCTGTTCTTCGGTCCAGATACCGTTCATGCCGTATTTAGCGAACATGGACTCGTGATCATCGGCGTCGAACAGGAATATTTCAGCGGTTCTTCTAACCATAGTTATATTAGCTTTATGTTGCCATAAAGATTAGACTATCTCTTCAATAAAGGCGTTACCCTTTAAAGCTCCCCGTTTCCACCATAGAGGTGTACTCTACTCGCTTCTTCACTCATGCCCCACAGGCAAGAGCTATGCTTTCGATAGTCGTTACAGGTTCCTTGTGTCAGCAAGGCTTCCCTCGGGATTGTCCATTTAGGAGTTCCCCCGATAAAGAGGAGTGTTTTTTTATGTTGGAGGCATTAGAAGATTCGTTTACCACCAACAACGACATTCGCGCCGATAAGGTTTCCGATATCCAGTATATGTACCGGACGGACGTTACCGTAGCCCTTGTCGTCAGTTTCGATCGGATCCAGATACGGATCGATCTCGTTTTTCAGCACCTTGTTGATGCCTTCGAACATTTCACGCAGGGGTGAAGGGCCTGAAGCTGTCCCGCCGAATGTTTTCAGGCGTTCGCCTTCCGGACGGACACTGTTGTAACTGATTTTGATCGTGTGGATATCTTCGTTTTCCTTTTTAGTGAGCAAGTTTAAATATTCGTTGAGGGATTCTACCCATCCTTCTTTGGAATCACCAACGTAGATCTTTGCATAGCCGTTTTCCATTTTGACGACTTTCGTATTTTCCAGTCGTTTTTCTACAGGAACGGGCTTGTATTCAGAATGAAGCAAAGTCGTATTCGTTCTGATCTTAGTCAGGTGTTTGATCGTTTTCTTCGTTGCTTTAAATCCTACGCCAGTCAAGCGTATACTTGGACTATATCTTACTTATGAGCGTTACTTCATAAGTCCTTGCGCTTGGCGGCACGAGTTTCACGTGACCGCTACTCTACTCAGTTATCATCCGGTGTCCTCGCGACAGCGCATGATCTTTTCGATAGTCTCTACACCTTCTCTATCCTGTCTGAAGTCTTTCGGCTTCCATTTAAGAGACAGGACACAGCTTGGCACGATATTAGCTTTAAAGCCTTCATCGTTAGCACACTTTCGTGCACACCCTGTTAGTACAGGTTCACAAGGTTTTACGTCGGCACTGGGCTATTTTACCTTACCGACCATTAGCAGATAGAAGAGTTCGCCTAGATCTTCCCATGTCTCGATCGACAGGAAGGAACAGTTGAAGTTTCCTAATGCAAAATCCTTATTGACTTTCTCATTGGCATTGCCCAGCCAGAGGGTCCTTCCGGAAGTGAACTGCTTTGTGTTGTAGATATTTTCAAAGAGTTCCTTGGCTTCTTCGCGCATTTGCTTTAAATGGATAGAATAGCCGATTTTTTTCAAGTGCTTGTATTCAAGTGCCATGTTGTACTCGATTGCACGCTTCACTGTTTCATGCCAGTATTCTCTGCGGCCTTTGTCTTCGAGCCAGCGGGAATAGGTACGACTGTAGACGAATTCTCCGAGTTCGTTGAGCGGGTTGGGACGCGTTGCTACGTATTCTTCTACGTAGGAAGTAGGTAAAAATTCCATGTGTATAACTTCCTCTCAAATATTGTATTTACACTATATATGGTATCAGATAAGAAACGGGTACACAACATATATGTATTTATTAAATTTCTGTTACAATGAATGTTCTCTATTGACATGGCTCAACGGCAAAGAAAAAAGCCCTTAATCAGAAAAGTTGACTAAGGACTTTCAGCCAAAAAATTAGATTTTAGTAAGGACCGCGGATATGATCATGAACATTTTCCCAGTAAAAGTCATTCAGTCGTTTCAGCTCATCCTGACTGAAATCCTTGACTTCAAGTGACTTCAGATTGTCGATGACCTGTTTTTCATTCTTGAATCCGGGGATCACACTGGTCACGGCTTCCTGCTGCATGACCCATTTGAGTGCGGCACGTACGCGACTCCCGCGCTCGTCAGCCATCCAGGCCAGCTGTTCGCTCAGATCAACGCCTTTTTCAAATGGCAGACCGCCGAATGTTTCCCCGACGTTGAATGCCTGACCGTCTTTGTTGAAGTTGCGGTGATCGTCTTCTTCAAAGGTATGATCTTTCGAGAACTTACCTGTTAGAAGGCCGCTGGCTAACGGTACACGGGCCAGGATCCCGACATTTTTCTCCTGAGCTTTTGGAAACAGTTCTTTAAGCGGTTTCTGTCTCAGCACATTGAAGATGACCTGAAGCGCACTGGCATTGGTATTATCCAAGACATACAGACCTTCTTCATCCGTTTCGACACTCACGCCGTAGCTTCTGATTTTTCCTTCTTTCTTCAGTTTATCAAGAATAGGGAAGACGTCCGTTTCTTTCAGCATCTGAAGCGGTGCACAGTGGATCTGATACAGATCGATCTGGTCGCGGTCTAAACGTCTTAGACTGTCTTCAAGATAAGTCCGGATCTGCTTTTCCGAATAGTTAGCCGGGTCATTGATGTCGCCTTTACGTGTGAACTTGGTCGCGATATGGATCGACTCTTCTTTTCCTTTTGTGGCCTTGGCTAGAAGTTCCTCGCTGTGTCCGTCACCGTAAACATCAGCCGTGTCAAAGAAGTTGACACCAGCATCCATGGCGCTCTGCAGCCCTTTTAATGCTTCTTCATCATCGTGCTGGCCCCAGCTGCCGCCGATCGCCCAGGTGCCGAAGCCCAGTTCACTTATTTCAAGACCTGAATCGCCTAATTTGTTGTATTTCATTCTATCTACTCCTTTTAATCGTTCTAGGGATAAGTATACCACACAAAAAGTAAGCGTTTTAATGATTTTTCATTCTTGAAACTTTTTCATCGGTGCAGGAATATCTGAAAGGCTGACAAATGTTCCCATTTTTGGTAAAATGACTAAGACTAATAAGGATTAAAGGAATGGAGGAGGGGAACATGGAAGAGGTCATGATAGAATTCTACAAAGGCAAGGACGAGCAGGCCTTTTTAGACAGATGGCAGGCTGAGCACGGGTCGCAGAGTGATGATCAGATCGATGAACTGTATGCGGCTATTGCTGATGCTGTCGATGAAGCAGTAAAAAAAGGCGAACACGAACTGGGAGACACGTTTACGTATGAAGGGGTAGAGGTCGGTCAGTCCGACTTCAATGCTTTTTATTCCCTGTATTTATTTGAAGCGACAGAAAACTAAGCAGGAGGAGGTGTTTTTTTGTCGAACGAACTGATCGAGAACAAACTGAAACTGCTTCCGGATCTTCCGGGATGCTATATCATGAAAAATAAGGACGACGAGATCATTTATATCGGTAAAGCTAAAAACCTTAAGAATCGGGTGCGCTCTTATTTCCGAGGCGAACATGAAGGGAAGACCAAACGGCTGGTCGAGGATATCGTGGATTATGAAACGATCGTGACCGGTTCAGACAAAGAAGCCCTCCTTTTAGAAGTGACCCTGATTCAAAAACACCAGCCAAAATACAATATCCGTTTGAAACGCGGAACGAGTTACCCTTATCTGAAGATCACGAATGAACGGGATCCTCAGCTGGTCATTACGTCAGAAGTGGAAAAGGACGGCGCACATTACTTCGGTCCCTATCCAGATGTCTGGGCGGCGTCTGAAACTAAGCAGCTGATTCAGAAAATCTATCCGCTGCGCAAGTGCAACGGACATCAGAAACGGGCATGTCTGTATTATCACATCGGACAGTGCATCGGTCCCTGCGACCACGAGGTGCCGGTGGAGGAATATGAGGAACAGATCAGACGCATCAAGTCTTTCTTGAATGGTAATGTCTCGGACATCAAGCGGGATCTGAAGCAGAAAATGCAGGAAGCGGCTGAAGAGATGAACTACGAGCGGGCTGCTGAATTCCGGGATCAGATTTCTTACATCGAACGGACGGTGGAGAAACAGTCGATCATATCCAACAACTACACGGCGAGAGACTTCTTCAACTACTATATGGATAAGGGCTGGATCTCGATCCAGGTCTTTTTCGTGCGTCAGGCCACACTGATCAAGCGTGAAGCCACGATGTTCCCGATCATCGATACGCCGGAAGAAGAACTGATGAGTTTCATCCTTCAGTATTATGAAGATAAAAATAATCGGAAGCCCAAAGAGGTCTATGTACCAGAAACGGTCGATACAGATCTTTTAGAAGAAGCCCTGGAAACGAAAGTTCTTGTCCCTCAGCGTGGACGAAAAAAAGAACTGCTTGACTTGACCGGAAAAAATAGTGAAATATCACTGAAACAGAAGTTCCGTCTGATCGAGATGAAAGAACAGAAAACGACGGGAGCAATCGAAGAACTTTCCGACGTGCTGGGGCTGCCTTATATCGAACGCATCGAGGCTTTCGACCATTCCAACATTCAGGGGACTAATCCCGTTTCAGCGATGGTCTCCTTTAAAGACGGGGTCCCGGATAAAAACAACTACCGGAAGTATAAAATCCGCACAGTCATAGGCAGCAACGAGTTCGCGACCACTCAGGAAGTGATCCGGAGGCGGTATTCACGTCTTTTGAAAGAAAGAAAAGACATGCCTGACCTGATCCTCATGGATGGCGGTAAAGTGCAGGTGAATGCGGCACGCGATGTGCTGGAAAATGAATTCGGACTGGATATTCCCGTCGCCGGCATGGTCAAGGACAAGAAACACCGTACGGCCGGTCTCATTTTCGGTAATGAGCTGGAACCTGTCGTTTTGAATCCAAGAAGTCAGGCTTTCCATCTAGTTCAGCGGATACAGGAGGAAGTCCACCGGTTCGCGATCACCTTTCACAGGAATGTGCGCGGAAAAAATAGTTTCACGAGCCAGCTTGACGATGTCGAAGGGGTCGGTCCAAAAACACGGACGAAGGTACTGCGGCACTTCAAGTCAATGAAACGACTTCAGGAAGCAGACCTTGAGGAGATCACAGCTCTGGGGATCCCGGTAAAAGTGGCGGAGCGCATTAAAGATACTGTGAAGCAGAACAGCTAGAACGAATAAGGGAAGGGTATAGAATGATCAGAGAGGCACGAAAAGAGGATGCAGAAGCTATCACCGACTTGTTTAAAGTCATACTGACGGATATGGAACTTCCTGTTATGCAGGAAAGCCGCTGGGATGAGCTGAAACCGGCACTGGTCGAAGCAGCTAAACAGGAAAGATTCCGTCATAATTACAGAAATGCAGTAGTCAAAGAAGTGGAGGGACATGTGGCCGGCTTTTTCTTCGGATACAAAGGCGGTTCTGTTTCTGATTCATATGAACCGATTGAAACGATACTGAAAGAGTACGGTCTGCCGGTCTTTGAAACCTATGATGAAGAAGAAAGCATCGATGGAGAGTGGTACCTGGATTCGCTGGTCACACATCAGGCCTATAGAGGTCAAGGGATCGGTAAAGAACTGCTGGAAGCGGCGTTCGTCCGGGCAAAGGAAAGCGGCCTGCCGGTTATCGGCCTGAATGTCGATCACCAAAACCCTCGGGCCAAAGCCCTTTACGCACGCCTGGGATTCAAAAAAACGGGTGAGGTCGTCCTCGCGAATCATGACTATGACCATATGCAGAAACAGCTATAAAAAAGACCCTCATGACTATAGAGGCGCCTTAAGCGCTCTGACGTAAGTCATGAGGGTCCTGTTATTTAATCCAGTTTCTCTTTTTGAAGCAGTCTCTGTTTTAATCGCATCCAAATCGGGTGCATGAATCCCAGACTGTACTTCTGCTGCTGTCTGCGTTTCCACACAAGCTCTTTGTTTTCGGCATAATGATCCAAGAGAACAGTCACGGCACAAGCAACGGGTGCATCCTCTTCATTAACTAAGTTGACAGTGTAGAATTCGCCCAAATATGAAATGTTTTTATCTATCGTTCCTATCTTTTTGCCCAAATGCCGAATGGTAAAGCGTTTCTTCTCAAAATCCCCGGTGATCACCCAGTTCAGCCCCGTGAGTGTGAAAAAAGGGTTCTTGATCCCTCTGATTCCGGGACGTTTTTTCAGGCTTCCGATTTTCTTGGCATCGACATAAAATTGAAATTTTGGAAAAACGGATAGGGTCACCTGTCTGACATCGAGTAAGCGCGAGCCATCTATGGCGAAGACGGAAAGTTTATCGGCTAAACGTCCCCATTTGCCGACAATCAGGTAAACTTCCTGCCCTTTAGGGTCCGAGACGATAAGCCGGTCCTGTTTCGACATGAATTCCTGTTTTATATATAAACGAACCATTTCTGATCACCTCTTTGCGTGTCATACGTTCAACTTTTTCTTTATTATAACACTAGTTTCTAAAATTTTGAAAGAGGAGTGAGCACATAAAAAGAGTGCAGCGGTTATGATACGCCGCACTCTTTTTCCGGTGTTATTTACTGTTGTGAGACATGACGGTCGTGAGCTCTTTCAAGGCAACAACGATCGCATCGATCTTATTTTCCATCCGGTGGAGCAGAAACAGCGAAATGAAGATAGGAAAGCCGACATTCGCTATCATGTCCAGAGCCGTCGTGAAAAGAGTCAATTGAGTATCCATCGTCTTCCTCCTCTCTATCTACAATAACGGACGAAGAGAAAGAAGTGTCACCTCAGATTTAAAACGATCGATACGCTTTAGATAGAATCCTGTCTGTTCAAACGGTAGCCGCTGTGGAAGACGGGTCCCACAAACTGGTTGTACTCAAAGCCGGCTTCGATGGCTTCGGTCACAAAGGTTTTCGCTTTTCTGATAGCCTCTATGGGATCAAGCCCCTGAGCAATACCTGCTGTGATCGCTGCAGCAAAGGTACAGCCGGCACCGTGGTTATTGGCGTTTTCGACTTTCGGGGAAGTCAGTGTGATATACTCATTTCCGTCATAAACCAAGTCGATCGCTTCATTACCAGCAAGGGCCTTGCCGCCTTTGACAACGACGATTTTTGCTCCTTTTTCGTGTATGATCTTGGCTGCTTTTTTCATATCTTCGAGATTGAAGAGAAGTCCCAGTTCTGCCAGCTGGCCGGCTTCAAACAAATTAGGAGTCGTCACAGTTGCCAGAGGGATCAGACGGTTCTTGATCGCCTCAACATTCTGCGGGTTGAGGACTTCATCTTCTCCTTTACATACCATCACAGGGTCGACGACCAGGGGTGTGTCCCTGTGCTGTTCCATCTTATCTGCAATAACGTTGACGACATCTGCATCTGGCAGCATACCAGTCTTTGCCGCACCGATTTTTGGTCCGGCAAAAGCAGTGACCAGCTGATCTTTGACGACGTGTGCATTGATTGCTGTGACGCCGTGGCTCCAGTTATTTTCAGGATCCATTGTTGCTATCGTTGTCAAAGCAGCGATACCATACGTTCCGTATTCGGCAAAGGTCTTCAGGTCAGCGGCTATTCCTGCCCCCCCGCTTGCATCGTTCCCGGCGATCGTCAATGTTAAATTAGGTTTTGTCATGATGTAACCTCCATAGTTTAGTGATAAGTGTTAAGATACTAAATACTAGTAAGAAATAGTATACTTTCTTTACAACCTAAGTATAATGCTTATAGACAGAATCCGCAAAATATTCAGAGAGATTATGGTGAAGAACAGGAGAGGATAGAATGGATGCAATTGAACGTGTAGCAAAGTGGTTTGAAACAGGACAGAAAGTTGTTGTGATCACCGGTGCCGGTGTATCCACAGAGAGTGGGATACCGGACTTCAGATCGGCTGAAGGCTTGTATAGTGAAGATACTGAACAGGGCGTTCCTATGGAAGAAGTCCTGAGTGCTTCGTTCTTTAATGACCACCCGAAAGATTTTTACCGTATTTACAATGAAAAACTGCTTTTTCCGGATGCCTGTCCAAATACCGGTCACCTTTTTCTGAAACAGCTGGAAGACAAGGGGCATGAAGTAACAGTCATTACGCAGAATATCGATGGCCTTCATCAGAAAGCAGGAAACACACGGATCCTGGAACTTCACGGCAATGCCAGTACTGTGATAACGGAATCCGGAAGCATGACCTCGCTGGATGAAGCAGTCAGGCATGAAAACGAGTTGAGGGTGAAGGGCGAATGGGCACGTCCGGCCATTACTCTTTACGGGGAAGCGTTAGACAGAGAAGTGCTTCAAAAAAGTGTTCAGGCCGTGAGTGAGGCGGATATCCTGCTGGTCATGGGGACCAGTTTAAATGTTTACCCGGCGGCTGGACTGATATACGATTATAAAGGAGACAAAAGTGCCCTGATCAATAGAGAAGGAACGCCCTTAAATACTGCCTTTTCATATGTGTTCCACAGGCCCATCGGCGAGTGGATCGAAGAGCTGCAGCGCTACTTGATTGCTGAATAGCAGAATGGTCACTTTAGTGAGTATGATAGGATGGATAGAAATAACTGAATGAGTATAATAGATTTTAATGGAAACAGATTAGGCAGGTGAGGATATGATAGAAAAAATCAGAAACATGATGGCAGATCACCAACCGGATGCCATTACAAAACAGGGCAAGTACGCCGTTTTATTGCCACTGGTACGGGTAAGTGGGGCGATCCATATATTATATGAAGTCAGGAGCCACCGGGTGTCTCAGCCTGGAGAAACCTCTTTCCCCGGCGGTGCACTAGAGACGGGGGAAACCTTTGAGGAAGCGGCTCTTAGAGAAACGGAAGAGGAGCTCGTACTGGACAGGGGAAAAATAACGGTACTTGGCGAAATGGACTATATAGTAAAGCAGAACCATATCATCAAGTGCTTCGTCGGCTGGCTTCCAGAAGTGGATGCAGATAGATTGGAGCCCAACGAAGAAGTAGAAGCGGTTTTCACGATACCTCTGGCCTATTTTTTGACCACAGAACCAAAGTATTATGAGACCCGGCTGAAAATGGAACGGGATGCTGACTTTCCGGTCGAACTGATCTCCGGCGGTCAAAAATATAAATGGCGAAACGTCACTCAGCAGATCCCTTTTTATCATCTGTCCGACCATTATCTCTGGGGCTATACAGCCCACCTGACACACCGGTTCAGTGAACTCATAAAAAACGAAGCAAACAAAGCAGACTAAATTAAATCTAAGGATGATAACAATGACAAATGACAACCGTAAAGTACTGACATGCAACGAGACCAGAGTCGTTCAGACCCATCGCATCCTTCCACCGGATCTGAATGATCATCAGACCCTTTTTGGAGGGAAGCTGATGAGCCTGATCGATGATACGGCCTCAATATCAGTTTCGCGCTTCGCACGCACAAACGATATCGTAACGGCATCCATGGATGAGCTGCATTTTATCCACCCCGTCGAACCGGGACATTCTGTCTGCGTGGAATCCTATGTCACAGGTGCCGGACGCACATCAGTCGAAGTTTTCGCCAAGGTACTTGGAGAAGATCTAGTGACGGGTGAACGCTACATAGCGGCGACCAGCTTCATCACGTTTGTCGTTGTTGGCCTGAGTTCAAATGAAGCATTGCCGCTCATCCAGTCAGAAGACAATGAAGAGCAGATGATTTGCGGCAAATATCAGGACCGCCGGCAAAGACGTCTGGCAGACCGCCAGGCCAATGAAAAACTGGTTGAAGCCATTTCTATATTACCCCCATGGATCAAAGATCAAGCTTGAACCTTAACTGAAGACAAAAAAAGACCACTAAGAAAGTGGTCTTTTGGAAAGACAGGCTGCTGGAAAAAACATTAGTCCGTGTATAATTTCCCACTCAATACACGTGAGATCGCCTCAGCCACACCGTTCTGCCGGTTGCTGGAGGTCTCGAATCGTGCAGCCTGTTTTGCTTCAGGTTCAGCATTCGCAACAGCCACTGAATATTCTGCCCATTCAAGCATGGAGATGTCATTGAGATTGTCGCCGATCGTCATGACTTCATCGGATTTGATCCCAAGCTGTTTAGCTAGCTGGGAGACGGCGATGCCTTTTTGAGCCGCTTCATGGTTGATTTCCAGATTACGTTTGCTGGAAGCTGTAATAGCCAGGATCGGGATCTCGCGGTGCAGCTCTTCTTTCAGCGGGTCCAGCACCTCACGTCCCTTGCTGGAATGTACAGAGACTTTAAGGATGATGGCACTGTCGTCATCGATGATTTCCTGATAATCGTCGACAAAATTGATCTGCAGTTTGTCTGCAAATTCAGCAGCCTTTTCGAGAGCTTCTTCATAAGAGGTATCCGGGTTCATATCATAAATCATCATGGCAAGCATTTCCAGACGTTTATCTTTATTATCAGAGTAGATGCCTTTGTTCGTCATGAGTTCTTCGTGAAGGTCCTCGTAGCCGGAGAAAAGCGACAGCATCTTTCTGACCGTACTTTTTTCCAGACCGCGGTTGTATTTATTCGTGCCATTCTCATCAAAGTACTGGGCACCGTTCTGGGCGATCAGTGGACATTTTATCCCGTTCTCTTCCAGTAAAGGGTATGCCAGCGGGAAATCGCGTCCGGTCGCAATGGCAAAGTGGATGCCCTGGCTCTGCACCCGTTTGATAGCGGAAATGTTTGCCTGACTTATTTCCATATCTTCATCGAGCAGTGTGCCGTCCATATCTGAGACGATTAATTTTATCATGTGTGTCTACTCCTTTTTTCTTCATAATGATCTAAGAGTAGCATACCAAAAAAAGAGTGACAGGACATAAGAAAAATATTTTTTGTTGAAGAGAAAACCGAAAGGAGAATGATAATGACTATCCCTGTAGAGAATGACTGGAAACCTATTCTGGAAAGAGCAGCTGAAAAGGAATCGTATCGAGCGCTTAGAGAATTCTTGAAAGAAGAGTTCAAAACGGGGGCGGTTTATCCGAAAAAAGAAAATATCTGGCAGGCCTTTCAGTGGACACCTTATCATAAAGTGAAAGTCGTCCTGCTGGGACAGGATCCGTATCACGGTGAAAACCAGGCTCACGGTCTCAGCTTTTCTGTCAACCCTGACATCTCGATTCCTCCTTCCCTGCGCAACATGTATAAAGAGCTGGAAAGTGACCTGGGTATCCCGCCGGCGTCGCATGGGTATCTCAGGAAGTGGGCAGAAGAAGGGGTATTGCTTTTGAATACAGTCTTGACTGTCCGAAAGGGAGAAGCGCATTCCCATCAGAAAAAAGGCTGGGAAGACTTGACGGATGAAGTGATCCGGGCACTGAATGCGCGTGAAAAACCAGTCGTTTTCCTTTTATGGGGGAATGCGGCTAAAGCAAAACGCAAGATGATCGATGAAGAGAAGCACATAGTCATCACTTCAGCACACCCAAGTCCGTTATCTGCCTATAGAGGTTTCTTTAGTTCACAGCCTTTTTCTAAAACGAATGAGGCCTTGAAAGACATGGGAGAAGAACCGATAGACTGGAGACTCCCTGAAAAAGTGAATGTATAAGTAAAACTTAAAGGAGTCTACTGTAATTTTCAGGCAGAAAGTGGTAAGATTGAATATGTAGAAAAACAATTATGGAGGGAAAATCTGTGGAATTATTTGACAGTTTAAAAAGCAAAATCAAAGGAAAAGACTTGAAGATCGTCTTTCCAGAAGCAACCGATGAACGAATTTTAGGAGCAGTCGTTCGTTTATACCACGACGAATTACTCACACCTATTCTTATCGGAGACAAGGATGAAGTACTAGGCGTAGCTAAAGAACACGGCTTCGACTTGACAGGCATCGATATCGTGAACCCGCATGCTTACGATGAATATGATGAAATGGTCAATGCCTTTGTCGAGCGCCGTAAAGGTAAGGCGACGGAAGAACAGGCAAGAGAACAGCTTCGCGATGTCAACTATTTTGGCACGATGCTTGTTTATATGGACAAAGCAGACGGTCTAGTCAGTGGAGCCATCCATTCAACTGGTGATACAGTCAGACCTGCCCTGCAGATCATCAAGACACGTCCAGGCGTCAGCCGTACGTCAGGTGCATTCATCATGCTGCGTGGCCGGGGTCAGGAAAAATATGTGTTCTCTGACTGTGCTATCAATCCAAACCCGGATGCACAAGTCCTGGCAGAAATTGCTGTGGAAAGTGCGCGTACAGCCAAGATGTTCGACATCGATCCAAAAGTTGCTCTATTGAGCTTCTCTTCTAAAGGTTCTGCTCAAGCTCCCGAAGTTGAAAAAGTACAGGAAGCCACACGTATCGCTAAAGAAATGGCTCCTGAATTCGAGATCGACGGTGAACTTCAGTTTGATGCAGCTTTCGTCTCTTCAGTGGCTAAACAGAAAGCCCCTGATTCAAACGTAGCCGGCCAGGCCACTGTTTTTGTTTTCCCTGAATTGCAGTCAGGAAACATTGGCTACAAAATCGCTCAGCGTTTCGGTAACTTTGAAGCCGTCGGACCTATTTTACAAGGTCTGAACAAGCCGATCTCCGACTTGTCCCGTGGTTCTGTCGAAGAAGATGTCTACAAAACAGCCATCATCACTGCTAACCAGGCGATCCAGGACTAAGCTGTTTCTTTAGAAAGAACTGTAATAAATAGAACAAAAAACATCCCCGCTGTCAAAAAAGACAGCGGGGACTTTTTTGATGTTACTTATAACTAATATAGTGGTAAATGGAATCAAGGCATTATGTATGAGATGGATTGCGATGATTGATACACTATAAACAGTAAAGGGCATGATATCTTCTTTATGCTAAATGGAAGACTGAGAGAGGAGATGCAGAATCAACTGCGTCTCTTCTTTTTTTATATACTTATAAAGTAAACAGAGAACGATGAATATCTTAGAGAGTGTTTTTAATTCTGAATGATCCCTTCAAATGGAAAAAATCCTTGCCTCTAGGCTAAATAAATAGATTGTCGATTTTTGATAGTGTTATACTGGGTTTAAACTAACGTTTCTGTTAAAAAAGGAGTCGATATCACAGTGGCCGATTATATTATGGCAATAGATCAGGGAACGACCAGTACACGCGCCATTATTTTTGATAAAGAAGGGGATCCAAGATGGACCTCTCAGAAAGAGATCACACAGCACTTTCCTGAGCCCGGCTGGGTGGAACACGATGCGAATGAGATCTGGCTAAAAACGCTTCAGGTCATCGCCAGCGTTATGATCGAAGCAGAGCTGGAACCTGAAGAACTGGACAGTATCGGGATCACGAACCAGCGGGAGACGACCATCATCTGGGACAAGGAGACGGGAGAGCCGATCTATCATGCGGTAGTCTGGCAATCCAAACAGACTTCAGCGATAGCTCAACGGCTGATCGAAGAGGGTCATAAAGAGATGATCCATAAAAAAACAGGTCTGATCGTCGATTCCTATTTTTCGGCAACGAAAATCAAATGGATACTGGATAAAGTAGAGGGATCAAGAGAACGGGCTGAAAAAGGTGAACTGTTATTTGGAACAGTCGATACCTGGCTGCTATGGAAACTGACCGGTGGCGAAGTGCATGCGACTGATTACTCGAATGCCAGCCGGACCATGCTGTATAACATCTATGAGATGCAGTGGGACAGAGATATTTTGAAGCTTTTAGACATCCCCGAGAAAATGCTGCCTGAGGTAAGAGAGTCTTCCGGGATATTCGGCGAAACGATGGAAGCCGTCTTTAAAGGCCACCGGGTGACTATCGCTGGGATGGCTGGAGACCAGCAGGCTGCTTTGTTCGGACAGACAGCGTTTGAAAAAGGGATGGTCAAAAATACGTATGGCACCGGTGCGTTTATCATCATGAATACCGGTAAGGAACCGATCCAGTCGGAGAATGGGCTTTTGACGACTTTGGCGTATGGGCTTGATGGGGAGGTCACCTATGCTTTGGAAGGGGCCATCTTTGTGGCAGGCTCTGCGATCCAGTGGCTTCGGGACGGCTTGCGCATGTTTAGAGAGGCACCTAAATCAGAAAAGTATGCCAGGCGTGTTGCCAGTACAGATAATGTCTATGTGGTCCCGGCATTCACCGGACTTGGTGCGCCCCACTGGGACCAGGATGCACGTGGCGCTGTCTTCGGACTGACGCGAGGCACAGCAAAGGAACACTTTGTCAGGGCGACACTGGAATCGCTGGCTTATCAGACACGGGATGTCGTTGATGCGATGAATGAAGATGCCGGGCTGAAAACGAAGACTATGCGTGTGGATGGCGGAGCAAGTATGAACGAATTTCTTATGCAGTTTCAGGCAGATATTCTTGATGTCACTATCGAACGGTCGAAAATCATGGAAACAACAGCACTGGGTGCGATATATTTAGCCGGGCTGGCTACCGGTTTCTTTAAAGACCTTGATGAAATCAAAGAAAAATGGGAAAAGGGCGGAACTTATGAGCCGCATATGTCAGAAGTGGATCGGGAGGACCTTTACGAAGGTTGGCAGGCGGCCGTAAAAGCGACCCGTGCATTCAAGTTCAAGCCGAAAAAAAGTGAAGAAGAAAGCTGACGTGCATTAAAATTCTAGAGAAAGGGCTGACAGCCTTATGACTTTTTCAGCTCAGACAAGAAAATCGACCATTGAACAATTAAAAAAACAGACGCTGGACTTGCTGATCATCGGAGGCGGAATCACAGGAGCGGGCCTGGCTTTACAGGGTGCGGTACGGGGAAGCCGGGTCGGCCTAGTGGAAATGCAGGACTTTGGCGGAGGAACGAGCAGCCGATCAACAAAACTGGTCCACGGCGGTCTGCGTTATCTGAAGCAGTTTGAAGTGGAACTTGTGGCGGATGTCGCCAAGGAACGAGCAGTCATCGCCAGGAATGCGCCGCATATCGTTCAGCCTGATTTTATGCTGATGCCTGTGTATGATGAGCCCGGGGCCTCGTTCAATGCTTTTTCTGCAGAAGTCGTTTTGCACTTATATGATTATTTGGCTGAAGTGGATGAGACGTGGCAGCATTATCTGGCTGAGAAAACAGAAGTGCTGGAAGATGAACCGTCACTGAAAGAAGAAAATCTCTTAGCCGGCGGATATTATCTGGATTACATCAATGATGATTGCCGCCTGACGATAGAGACGGTCAAGAAAGCCCATGAGTTAGGTGCCTGGCTGGCTAATTATGTCAAAGCGGTGGGGTTTATTTATGATGATAAAGGCCAGATCAAAGGGATCAAAGCCAGGGACACCTTGAGTGATGAGTATTTTGACATTAAAGCTACGGTGGTTGTCAATGCAACGGGGCCCTGGTCAGATGAACTCCGTAAAAAACAGAGAGATGTGACTGAAAAGAAAATGTACCCGACAAAAGGGGTGCACTTTGTCGTGGACCATGAAAAACTGCCAGTGACACGGGCGATCTACACGGACACGGGGCTAAATGATGATCGTATGATCTTCGTGGTCCCCAGAGGCAATAAAACGTATTTCGGGACGACGGATACCCCTTTTAACGGTCCTTATGAGGATCCTGAGATCACACAAGAAGATATCGAATATCTGCTCAACGCTGTCAATCACCGGTTTGACGTGGCTGATCTGTCACTTTCTGACATTGTATCGAGCTGGGCAGGGCTGCGTCCGCTGATCAAGGATGAAGATAACAGTGACCCTTCCGGTATATCCAGAGGCCATGAAGTCTTTTTGTCAGAAGATGGCCTGATCACTATCGCAGGAGGTAAGCTGACTGATTACCGCGGAATGGCGGAAGATACCTTTACATTGATCGACCAGGAGTGGAAAACAGCGGGGATAAGCTTCCCGGATAAAGATACAAAAGAGATCCCGCTTTCAGGTGGAGACATCGGAGGAACGATGGCTGACTTTCTTTCTGCCAAGCGGTCTCGTGGGATGTCACTGGGTCTGGATGAGACAGAAGCGGATTACCTCGCTGACTGGTATGGATCGAATATCGATAAGGTTTACGACTTGGTGGATAAAGCAGAAACCATGGATATGCCACTCCCGGATGCCCTTCAGTTAGCTTATGGACTGGCGTATGAGATGGTCATGACGCCGGAAGACTTTTTTGGCAGACGGACGGATTCCCTGCTTTTCAATATCGATAAACTTGAAAGTCTAACTGAACCCGTACTAACTGTCCTGGAAACTGAACTGGGCTGGAGTCGTCAGGAAAGAGTGGACTGGTCAAGTCATTTGGGTGAACAGGTAGTCCGGAAGAAACTGACTCAGTTTAAAAGTAATGGGAAGTGAAGGTCGACTGAAATCATCTGTAGGAAAAAGTATCCAGCAGCTTTTTTACATGCCTATGAAAATAAAAGCAGGATCAGTCACATGCCTTTGCCTGTTTGCTGATGAACTAAAAATAAATCCTCTGTGATGCGGATTTATGATACACTGAAATGCAATAATATATAATAGATAGGGGATACCGTAATGGACATTTACAGTCATAAAGTACATTATTACGAAACGGATCAGATGCAGATCGTGCATCATTCCAATTACATAAGATGGTTTGAAGAAGCCCGTACGCATCTGATGGACGAGATCGGCTTCAGCTATAAGCGGATGGAAGATGAAGGTATCGTCATTCCGGTATTAGCCGTGAATGCAGAATACAAGACCATGTCGCGCTACGGTGAAACGGTTGAAATCGAAGCCGCAGTCAAACAATTCAGTGGAGTCAAGCTTATCGTCAGTTATGTGTGTCGAGACCGGGAGACTCAGGAAATACGCGCGGTGGGAGAAACGAAGCATGCTTTTCTGGACAAAGAAACCTATCGTCCGCTGTCACTGAAACGCAAACATAAGGAACTTTATAACTTGTTTAATGGGATGATCAGAGAATAAAGGCAAAGGGGGACAGGTCGTGGATCTTATTTTAGTAGTCGGACCGCAGGCGGTAGGGAAAATGACAGTCGGACTGGAGCTGGAAAAGCTGATCGATGCAGAACTTTTATTCAATCACCAGACCATTGATTTGTTTGCCCGGTATTTAGGCTACACATCAGAAACCTTTCAGTTATCCGAAAAGGTCCGTCTGGATTTGTTCAAGGCATTCACTTCTAATGAAAAGACGAACACAACCAAAGGGATCATCTTTACGGTCGTGGCAGGTTTTGATCTGGACAATGACTGGAAAGTGATGGAAAACTGGATAGAGCTGTTCAAACACGCCCAGGGTCGTGTTTATTTCATAGAGTTAGAGGCTGACCTGGAAGAACGAATGAAACGGAACATTCATGAAGACCGGTTGTCTGCCAAACCATCCAAACGGGATATTCCCTTCTCAAGAAACGAACTCCTGGAAAGTTCCAGGAGTCACCGCTTGAATTCCTATGAGAGGGAAGTTGAAAAGCGACTCCCGTTCGTCAACTACTTAAGAATAAATAACACCTCGCTGAAAGCTTCTAATGCCGCAAAAGAGATTTATGAGTGGATGAAAAGTGTTGGCTACTGAGTATTTAGAGATGCTGCGATAACGGGGACAGACCATCCTGCCAGCAGGAAAAGAAATGTATTCCTCTATTTTTCTGCTCGATTAAAGAGAAGATGACAAACTTGCTCCTTTGTATTCCGCGACTTTGTCATTTGGTTGTGAAAATGACAAAGTCACAGAAGGAAAGTGACTGGGACTGTCATATCAGAGCAAAGATGTCCGACTCAAGTATGGAAGAATACCTGAGTACGACATTGTGGGATCAAAATGTCGTTCTCGGACGGGAAGCAGCTCACGACTGGACACTTTTCAACATGAAATGTCGCACCCGGATCGAAAGTCACTCATGAGCGAACACTTTCGTCACCGAAATGTCGTACTCAGTGTGTCAAGACGTTACGACTGGACACTTTTCAACATGAAATGTCGCACCCAGATCGAAAGTCACTCATGAGCGAACACTTTCGTCACCGAAATGTCGTACTCAGTGTATCAAGACGTTACGACTGGACACTTTTCAACATGAAATGTCGCACCCAGATCGAAAGTCACTCATGAGCGAACATTTTCCACAGTCGAATGTCGCACTCGCATCAACAGACACAAATGAATGAACACTTTCCACAGTCGAATGTCGTACTCACGCGCCCTGATACCTTTGAGTGAGCACTTCTGGGACGAAACTGTCGTACCGACACAGACTGACCTTATTGAGTCGACATTTCTTCATAAATAAATCGATTCTAATGCGGTAAACGAGTGAAAAATCAAAAAGACTTGTCAAAAAGGAACAAACCGGAAGCGTCCCGTTCAATTACGGAGCCTTCCGGTTTGAACTGTTTATAAATCTCTTTTGTCCGGCGGCTTCTAATGATTCACTTTAATAATGAAGATTTGGTATACTTAAGTTGCTTAAGAGAAAACTAATCAGATATACAAGGAGAATCACTGTGAAAACTTTAATTATTGTCTCTCACCCGACGGTCGAAGAATCTGGCAGTCAGCAATTCCTGATTCAGTCATTACCGGATGATGATGAGATCACTTTACACGTACTTGAACAAACTTATCCTGATGGGGAAATCGATGTTGACAAAGAACAGGCACTTCTTCGCGAACATGATCGGATCCTTTTCCAGTTTCCGTTTTACTGGTATTCCTCGCCGCCGCTTTTAAAGAAGTGGCAGGATGAAGTCTTGACGGACCATTTTGCTTTCGGCTATCGCGGGACCAAACTGCATGATAAAGAGTTCGGACTGGTCCTGATCATTGGCCTGCCGGAAAAGGAGTACCAGACAGGTGGACAGGAAGGGTTCAGTATCAGCGAGTTGACTAAACCCTTTCAGGCCATGGCCAAAAAGACTGGGATGCATTATCTGAAACCTTTAACGGTTTTTCAGTTCCCTTATCTGGCGGAACCTGAGAAAAAAGCGCTGCTTGTCGATTACCAGCAGTATCTCAGTCTGCCTCAGCCTATTTCATTGAAGAGAAAGGAAAACTGGGTACTCGATCAGCTGGCAAAGACATCGAAAGAAACCTTGCCGACTAAAGGTGCCGCATTCGTTCTTGAAGCCGCTGCGGAGGCTATTGAAGACAATCGCATGGAACTGGACGAGCTGCGTCTGCATATCGATAACTATGATATATAAAGGAAGTAGAGGGATAGTATGGAAGAGCATCAGTGGCTGGTAAAACAGCTGGAACAGCTGGAAAGTGACAGCCGGGACTACAAACAGAAAGCACTGCTTCAGGCAACGATCGCTTTGCTTGAAGAACAGGAAAAACGGAGAGAACAGCTGCAGGGGGAACTGGACGGAACACTCTGGAGTCCGGGAAATTGGAATATTTAAGCGTATATATCTGAAAAAATGAAAAATCAGTCCTAAGACCGTTATCATTCAGACCTGTCTTTTATATACTAGTAACAAGAGGAAAAAATGGAGGACGTACTAATGAAAAATAGTTGGATAGGTTGGATGCTTGTGTTGGTGTTCAGCTCAATGATGGTCAGCGGCACCGTTCATGCTCAGGAAAATGAAATGACTGAGATGCGCGTATCGGTCGAGCTGCTTGAGAACGGGACAGGCATTATTACGGAAGAGAGAGACATGATCCTGGACAGCGGCACGGAACTTTATATCGTCATCAATGAAGAAGATGGGTTGGAACTCCTTGATTTTCAAGTGGATGGTTTGAGGGAAGTAGACGACTGGGATTCTGATCTGTCTCGAGAAGAAAAAGCCGGGACTTATGGAATGATTCAAGACGGGGACAGCATAGAACTGGTCTGGGGCATAAGCGAATACGGAGAACAGTCGTACACACTTTCTTATGCTGTAGCCAATGTGGTCAGACAGTTGAATGACGGACAGGCTCTGTTCTGGGATTTCAATACTTTCGGAGAACTGGAACCGGAAAATCTGGTTATTGAAATAAGCGGGCCACAGCCTTTTTCTGAAGAAGATACGCGTCTTTATGGTTTCGGATATGAAGGGCAAGTGGATCTGGTTGACGGCGTCCTGCGCTCAACTTCAGAAGGTGGAGTCGAAGCCGACCGGCCTGTAGCGATACTGATGCAGTTTATGAATGATCCATTCATCCCGTCTTATTATGTTGATGAAACGCTGGAAGAACAGGTCGAACGTGCTGAGGCGGAAACCAGTCGAGGTGGAGAGGGATCCATTGACAGTTCCATTCTTGCGACGGCTCTCGCTTTTCTTGTCGCGGGCTTTCTGGCCTTTATCTTTGCTTTATTTAATATCGATGCCAGGAAAAAAGAACAAGGCAAAGTCCCGTCGGCATCCATTCAACGCAAACGCAATAAGGGCTTGATGTTTACAGCGATCCCTTACAAAGATGGGGAACTGACGGATATTGCCTTTTTCCTTCAACAGCTTCACAAAGGGACATATGAGCAGTATATCTTTGCCTATTTGCTTAAATGGTCAAAAGAGAAACTGGTTTCTATCAAAACAGAAGCAGATGAGTCAGGTGATGCAGAAACAACAGTTCTGACTTTTGCTCCACACACTTTCCGGAAGAAAAGAGAGAACAGTCTGAATACCTCCCATTTTGAACTGGAACTGTGGGAACTCTTCGTGGCAGCATCGGATGACAAGAATCAACTGACAAATGAAGAGATGACCAGGTGGGCAGAGAAGAACGGTAAAGGGCTTCAGGCACTGCAGCAAAGTCTGATGGATGAATCACAGGCTGTACTGATCAAGGAAGGTTACCTGAAAGAGAAAACGCTGAAATTCATGACAATGAAGCTGCCTTTTATGGGGATCACCAAAAAAGGTCAGAAGCTGTATGACCGGTTGACCCAGTTTGAAAATCATATCAATGCCTTGAAAAAAGACCCGTCACTGTCTTACCGACAGCTTATTGAAGAAAAAGATTTTCTGATCTGGGCAAGTCTTTATGGCAAGGAAGAAGATGTCATCAGCCAGCTGGAAGAGGTTGTACCTGAATGGCAGACACAGCAGATCGAGGGGCTCCCTTATTTTTACACAGGCTATTATGGGCTTCATATGATGTCGACCAGCGTGCATACCGGTTTGTCCAATGGCGGCTATACGCACACAGGGGGCACGGGTGGCCCGACGTCGATCGGCGGCGGTGGCGGCGCGATCGGTGGAGGCGGTGGCGGTGTACGCTGACTCCGGCGGGATCATCGCCAGGCATGAATAAAAGAGTAGAAAGGATCGAACGGCTGACGTTCGATCTTTTCTACTCTTTTTACTTGCACTCGCTCAGTGCTTCCCGTAAGATAAAAGCAGTTTCAGTCAATTTTACATACAAATGTTTACAGAAAGAGGCAATGATAATCATGAAGAAAACCTCTATAATGAAAGGGTATCCAAAAAAGGAGGATCATTTCAGTTTCGCGCCGAACCTTATCGCACAGGCAAGTGTAAAGGGTTTAGCGATTCCGTATGAGTTCCATTCCCATCAACAGTTTGAGATCTACGTTCTTCAGGAAGGAAAAGCCCAGTATCTGATCAATAATCAGATATTCGAGCTGCATCCGGGAACGGTTATCCTGCTCGACGGTACGGAACTTCATAAAGTCCAAGTGACCGGGAACGAGAAAGAGTATGTCAGGAGCCATACCCACTTTGATCCGAAGTGGCTGGAGGATTTAATAGCCGGGAGTGATGCGTCGTTTCTTCTTGATTATTTTAAAGCCTTTCACCACCGGATATTTACATTCGATGAGCCGGAAGATTTGGATGAAGTCATCCGGCTCATCGAGAAACTGAGTCACATCACTCATAGAGAACAGTCGGGTGTGAACGAAGCCGATGCCAGGATCACCCTGCTTTATCTCCTGATGAAAGTCTATCGATCAGAAAAGTCTGATGTGATGAAGGACAGTTTTGCCAAGACAGACAAAGCCAGGATGGCGGAAGAGATCGCTTCATATGTCCAGCAGCACTTCAACCAGAAGATGACTATCAAGGGGATCGCCAAAGCGCTGAATCTGAGCGAATCCTATGTGTCGCATCTCTTTAAAGAAGTCACGGGCTACACGGTGATGGAATATCTGATGAATTATCGGCTGATCCAGGCTAAGGCGTACATGAGTCTCTCTCCTCATGAAACGACGATCAAAGAATGTGCGTTGGAATGCGGTTTTGAAAGCGATGCCCATTTTAATCGCTTTTTCAAGAAGCGAACGGGGATGACTCCAAAACAGTATAAAAAAATGATCATAACTGAAAGGGAATAGGTGAATAGAATGAGTAAAAAAGTAAGATTAGGCATTATCGGATTAGGTACACAAGGCGGCATGTATGCGAAATTTATTAAAGACGGCATGGTGCCGAACATGGAGATCGCGGCGATCTGTGATATCGATGTTTCTAAAAAAGAAACAGTAGACGCAGAATATCAAGGCGTTCCTTTTTATGAAGACTACATCGAAATGCTGGACAGCGGTAAAGTGGATGCGATCATTACAACAGTGCCTCACTACCTGCATCCGGAGATGGGTATTGCCGCTTTAAAACGCGATATTCATGCATTAGTTGAAAAACCTGCAGGTGTTTACACCAAACAGGTCAAGGAACTGAACGAATTTGCTGATACCAAACCTGAATTGACCTTTGGTATCATGTTCAATCAGCGTAACAACCCTTTATACAAAAAAATCAAAGAGATCGTGGATAATGGTGACATAGGTAAGATCCGTCGTACCAACTGGATCATTACGACCTGGTGGAGACCACAGCCTTATTATGATCAAAGTGAATGGCGTGCAACATGGGGCGGCGAAGGCGGAGGCGTCCTGGTCAACCAGGCACCGCATCAGCTGGACTTATGGCAGTGGATCTGCGGCGTGCCGGAATCTGTTTATTCTAAAGTTTCTTATGGTTTCCGTCGCAATATCGCTGTCGAAGATGAAGTGACTGCAGTCGTTGATTACGGTGACGGCGCGACAGGAACGTTTGTCACAGCCACACATGACATCGTTGGTACAGACCGCTTTGAGATCCTTGGAGATAAAGGTAAAATCGTCGTAGACGGCAGCCAGGTAGCTACTGTGACACGACTGAAAAAACCTGAACAGGAATTAAGCAGCGAAATGGGCATGGAAGATGTTAAAAAACTCTTCATGGGTCAAATGAATATGGATGACTTGTACACACAGGAAACGATCGAGTTCGAAAGTGCCTGGGGCGAACAGCATGCTGGCGTTCTTGAAAACTTTGCAGCCAATGTTCTGGACGGCACACCGCTTCTCGCACCCGGTTCTGATGGGATCAACGGCGTGCGACTGGCCAATGCTATCCACTTGTCAAGCTGGACTAAAAAAGAAGTCAGCCTGAAAGATCTGGACGAAGATTTCTATCTGGAAGAATTGAACAAGCACATCAAAGAAGAAGGCAAATTCGAAACGAAATAATCTGCAAGTCAAAAGCTAAACGAAACGGGAAGTGAGTGTTTTATGTTAAGAGTAGGATTGATCGGTCTGGGCGATGTGTCGCCGATACATGTGCATGCGATTCATGCAAGTGACCATGGTGAACTAGTGGCAGTCTGTGATACGAATACGGAACTCAGTTCAAATTTTCCTGAGATCCCTTTTTTCTCCAATGTCGACCGAATGCTTGAGAAAATGAATCTGGATGTTGTGCATATCTGTCTGCCTCATGACTTGCATTATCCTATCACACAGAAATGTGTGGAACACGATGTCCATGTTTATCTGGAAAAACCTGTGGCAATGACTTACGAAGAGGCGCTTGAACAATTAGAGGTAAAGAATAGGACAGACAAAAAGATATGTGTGAGTTTTCAGAACCGCTATAATGCCAGCTTTATCCGTCTTATGGAGATCCTTAGAAATGAGGATGTCGGAGAGGTGACCTCCATCAAAGGATTGGTCACCTGGTTCCGGCCTGAATCCTATTACACATCTAAACCCTGGCGCGGTCAGAAAGACAGAGCCGGCTATGGTTCGATCATCAATCAGTCGATCCACACACTGGATCTCATTCAGCTCATCGGCGGCGATCTGAAGAGCTGTAAAGCCGTCCTGTCTAACCTGACTGACTATGATATCGAAGTAGAAGATACGGCCAGCGCGACCTTTACCTTTACATCCGGAGTCAAAGCCTTTTTCCATGCGACGAATGCCTATACGGAGAATTCGTCAGTGGAGATCCAGGTCATTACTGAAAAAGAAAAATTCACGATCAAAGACAGCCGCTTATATATCACGAATGATGAAGGCAGAAAAGAAGTAATCGTTGAAGATGACAAACTGCCAGGCTCCAAGTTTTATTACGGTGCCGGTCACATGTATCTGATCAACCGCTTCTATGAAAGTATCTTGAACGATACAGATGATTATGTAACGATCGAAGACTCGATACCTTCTATGCAGATGATCAAGCTGATGGATCTGTCTTCCAATAACACGAAACGACCTGAACGAACCGAACTGGAGGAGATAAACTATGTCACAAGCTAAAATTGGCGTTCAAGCCATGATGTTGAAAGAAAAATTCGAAGAACTGGGTGCCTATGAGACATTAAAGAAAGTCAGCGAATTGGGTTACAATTCGATCGAAGTTTCCCAGATCCCTATGACACCTGAAAATGTGGAAGCCATCAAAAAAGCCTCGACGGACTTCGGTATGGAGGTCGCGTCCATGTCAGCCGGTCTGAAGCCGATGACAGAAGGACAGGAGTCATTGAGCACGCACTTTGATAAAATCGTTGCGGACTGTAAAGCCGTCGGTGCAGAAATACTGCGTATCGGTATGCTGCCGTTTGACGCGATGGCTTCATTGGATAAAGTCATCGCATTTGCCCGCGAAGCAAACAGCGATGCTGAAAAATTGGCCGAACACGGCATCAAGCTGTATTATCACAACCACCACATCGAATTCACTAAATATGACGGCAAGTTCCTGCTGGATATCATCCGTGAAGAAGCACCGCTATTAGGTTTCGAACTGGATGTTCACTGGCTCCAGCGCGGCGGCCGCAATCCGATCGAAGTCCTGAAAGAATATGAAGGCAAAGTCGATCTGGTCCACTTGAAAGATTACCGTGTGTCTCAGATTCCAGACGAAGCCTTTGAAGCCCTTAATAATGGCGATATGGAAGCCTTCATGCAGGCCTTCACGAATATCATCCAGTTCGCTGAATTAGGTGAAGGGACTCTGGACCTTCCAGGGATCATCGAGCAGAGCCTCAAGAGCGGGGCCCGTTACCTATTAGTCGAACAGGACGACCAGTACGGCAGAGATCCGTTTGACTGCCTGGCAACTTCACGCGACTACTTGTACGAAAACGGCTATAAGCATCTATTTTAAAACAGCTGAAATAATTTGAGAAGGTGAATCGATTTGAGTAAACAAGATGGAATGAATTATGCACCGAAAGGGAAAGTGAACCGTGTCGTCGATGAAGGCGAATTTACTTTCGGCGTGGCAGCTTTGGACCACGGACATATCAACGGAATGACAAATGGTCTGATTGAAGCGGGCGCGACGTTGAAATGGGTCTATGATCCTGATCCTGAAAAGGTAAAAGAATACAGAGAACAGTTCCCTCAGGCAAAAGTCGCTGAATCGATCGACCAGATCCTAGAAGATCCAAAAGTCAAACTGGTCGCTGCTGCAGCGATCCCTAACGAGCGCAGTGCGTTAGGAAACCGCGTGATGAAAGCCGGGAAAGATTATTTCTCAGACAAGACAGCTTTCACAACGATGGAACAGCTTGAAGAAACCAAAAAGGTCGTGAAAGAAACTGGTCAGAAGTACTGGGTGTATTTCAGTGAACGTCTGCACGTGGAAGGCGCGATCTTTGCCGGACAGCTTATCGAAGACGGCGTGATCGGTGACGTCATTCAGATCACAGGCTTCGGTCCGCACCGCTTGAACAAGGAAAGCCGTCCAGACTGGTTCTTCAATAAAGAACAGTACGGCGGTATCCTCTGTGATATCGGCAGCCACCAGATCGAGCAGTTCCTGACTTTCACAGGCAATAAAGACGCAAAGATCCTTCACAGTAAGGTAGGGAACTATGCGAACCCTGACAAACCTGAACTGGAAGACTACGGCGATGCGACACTTGTCGGTGAAAACGGCGCGACCTTTATCTTTAAAGTGGACTGGTTCACGCCGGACGGTTTGAGCACCTGGGGCGACGGACGTATGTTCATCACTGGGACCAAAGGAACGATCGAAGTGAGAAAATATGTGGATGTGGCTAAAGAAGAGAGCGGCGACCATGTTTATCTCGTCAATGAAGAAGGCGAAAAGCATTATCATGTCAGCGGAGAAGTCGGTTTCCCGTTCTTCGGGGAAATGATCAAGGACTGTATCGACCGTACAGAAAATGCGATGACGCAGGAGCATATCTTCAAAGCACAGGAACTCTGCATCCTGGCTCAGGAAAAAGCCATTCGAGTCAAAAATTGAAAAAACAAATCGGAAACGAGATAACATCACCGTTATCTCGTTTTTACTATATAATAATAAAATAAATTCTGTAAATTTCAAGTTTAAGTTAGCCACTTGTTAAAAATATATTTCATGTGATTTTTTACGACTATCAACTCATATAGTGAGGGCTTGATAATGAGCTGAGGCATGATAGTTTTCTGACAAGCTGGCCTAGGCCAGCTTCACAGCTTTCAGGTCATGCCGAAGGAGGCTCGTTGTCAAGCCCTCACGGGTTAAGCAGCCTGACGCTCTGATCGTAGTGCATTGACGAAGCTTTCATGTGGCGTTCTGTAATCCAATATTTTTCTAGGATAATCATTCATCCATTGTTGTATACGCAAGCATTGTGCTTCTGAGACTCGACCAATCGGCTTCCCTTTGGGAATGAAACGACGAATGAATTTATGCTGGTTCTCACTTGTTCCCCGTTCAAACGATGCATAGGGATGACTAAAATAGATGTCTAAAGTATCCTTTAAGGCCTCATAAAGTCCCGCAAACTCTGAACCATTATCAGAAGTTATCGTTTTAAATAGTGTAGAGAATGTATGACCTGATCGTTTTTGAAGGTCACGAATCGCCTGATTAACCGATTCCTGATCTTTTCCATTTACTTTTAAGATGATTTCAAATCGGGTCTGTCGTTCAGCCAAAGTGAGCAGTACAGCATCGGTCTTTTCTTTATTACCTACTACTGTATCAATTTCCCAGTGACCAAACGATTCACGGGTATCAATGTCTTTTGGTCGACGATCAATCGATGGGCCGAGAACGCGCTTATTTGGCCGTTTCTTTTGAGCAGAAACCTTTGGTTTCCGAGATAACTTTTCTAGCAAATCAATGTTTTTCGTTCTCATAATCCCTCTATCTATCCAGCCATAAAGCGTGGTTGTACAAGGGATAATTGAAGCATCGAACAATTCATGTCTTTTAGCAAAACCGACCACTGTATCAGGGGACCATTTATCATCCAGCATTTTCTCATCAGCCCATTCTATGAAAGCATCTGTATCTGCCCATTTTGGCCGCCGGCCACAGTTCAGTCGTTGTTTATCATAGTTGGCTTGAGCAGCATCGGCATCATATACATCGTCATAATAATCATAGATTTTACCGTTTTGCTTTTGACGTCTTAGTTGAGTAACGGTTCCGCGCTGAATTTCGTTATTGATGGTCTGAGGTACCCGACCGATGATATCAGCAATGCGACGATTGGAGTAGTCTTCCTGCTTCAATACAGCTATTTGAACCCTCTCTGCATATGATAAGTGTTTTCCTTTACGTGCTAATGTGGTATCGTTAGAGTGCGTCATGTGAATTCATCCTGTCTATTGAGAGTTAGTGGTAACTTCAATATAACATGAAATTCACATGGCGTTTTTTTATGTTAGCCTAGGTGGCTAACTTCATTATAAAATCCAGCATAAAATAAATTCAAATCTATACAAACGATAAAAAATAGGCTTCATACTTTTTTTGTCAGGTTTGGCACATTTGTTTCTGATAAGGTGCTTGAATAAGCGCACTACGTCAACCTCAGCTTATAGAAGGACGGTAAGAGAAGAGTTGAACCAAAAGGAGTCAGAACATAAGTCGGTCAGTGTTATTTTCGTTAATCTATCAGAAAAAGAACGATTTCAGACATTTTTCACGTAAATTTCCGCTAAAAACTAACATTTTTTGCATTTTTGTGTTATATTTTTAGATATTAGTATATAAGATAGCGATTACATAAAAAAGAAGGAAGATAAAAAATGATGCAGAACATTACCTTGCAAGATCAGACATATGAAAAATTACGTGATTTGATTATAAAAACTGAACTTTACCCGGGACAGAAAATATCAGAATCCAGTCTGATGGAACTGCTGGAGGTCGGACGTACTCCTATCAGAGAGTCATTAAAACAGTTGAAGAAACAAGGACTAGTTTATACTTTCCCGCAGTCGGGGACTTATGTTTCAAAAATCGATATGGAGCAGGCGATTCACTCACGCTTTGTCAGAGAATGTGTAGAAAAAGAAGTGATGGTCGAATTGAGTGCTAATATGAATAAAAAGGCCGAGACTCGCTTGCAGGCTATTCTGGATGAACAGAAAGTGGAATTTGAGAAAGGGAATATTTCAGGCTATCATGATCTGGATAATGAATTTCACCGGACCTGTTATGAAATCGTAGGGAAAGGTCAGATCTGGAGTTGGATCAAAGAGTTCAGTGTACACTTGGATCGTTTCAGATGGCTCCACCTGAAAAATATCACATTTGATTACAACCAGATCCTGGAAGAACATAAAGATATTCTTGCAGCAATAAAAGCCAGAAAAACGGAAGAAGTAAAATATCTTGTCGTTAACCATATCCACTTCATGGTCAAATCTCAGACAAACATTATTGACAAGTATCCGGAGTTTTTTCTGGAAGAAACGGTACAACCGTTAAATGAAGCAGATGACGCTATATTGTGATAAAAAGAACAGATAAGCATTTTATTCAAATTATCGTCAAAGTTGAATGATTAAAAAAGCCTATAACAACAGCCTTGAGACCAATATCTTCAAGGGGTAGTTGTTGTAGGCTTTTTTCTTTAAAAAGGGTGTGGATTTATTTTAACACATATGCTAGTATACTAGTATACATGTTAGCGAAAACGATTTAATTGAAAAAAGCACTTATTTTTTAAACGTTTATGTAAGCATATACAAATAAAGAAAAGAGAAGGAGTTTTAGTAATGGATATAGCACAAGAAAACAATAGAGCTCAAGGCGAAGCTAAAGTGAAATCGGTGTCAGGAAAGAAGCGAGATTTCAATAGAGCAAAAGTCTGGCAGATAGGCTTTTTTGCAGCTAACAATACGGCTACGAATGCCTACATGTTCTTAATGATGAACGTTGCTTATTTTGCAACCGGTGTCGTTGGCTTAGGAACAGTACTTGTATCAACGATTATTACGGGCAGCCGTATTTTTGACGGTATCACGGATCCGATCATTGGCATGTGGATCGACAAGACAAATGGCAAGTTCGGTAAATTCAGGCCCTTTATGGTGGGGGGCTATCTGTTAATGACAGCAGTCATGCTGCTTCTCTTCTTTACGAACCAGCTTGTACCTGATTCATTGAAAATGCCATACTTTATTGTATTGTACGCCTTATACATTATCGGTTATACTTTCCAGACAGCTGTAACGAAATCTGGTCAGTCGGTTATCACAAGTGATCCGGAACAGCGCCCGCTGTTTTCAACATTTGATATTTCAATGACGTCCATCTTTTTTGCCGGCGCAGGCATTTACTTGTCAAACTATCTGGTACCCAAATACGGTGGATGGAACAGTGAAGGATTGTTCCACGAATTTGCTTTGACCTTTATCATCTTCTCAGGTGTACTGACTACTTTAGCAGTTATCGGAATCTGGGCAAAAGACCGTCCGGAATTTTTCGGTACGGGAGAAGTCAAAAAAATCACCTTTAAAGATATGTGGCAGATCCTTAAAGGGAACCGACCACTGCAGATGCTGGTCATCACAGCTTCCACAACTAAATTAGGCCAGCAGGTCGCGACAAACTCGATCGTTATGGTTATGCTTTTCGGTATTATCATTGGTGATTATGGCATGTTTGGTATCCTATCGGCTATCATGCTCATTCCCAACGTTGTTATTGCGTTCTTTGGCACACGAATTGCCGGGAAATATGGAACGAAACAAGGCTACATCCTGTCAACCTGGGCTGCCATTGCAACCTTCGTCGGTATGTTCCTGCTGTTAGTTATTGGCGATCCAAGAGCTATTGCGATGGACAACTGGGGTTTCATGACGATCGCCTTCGTTACTCTTTATGTGATCGGTAATGGTGTGCGCACGCTGTCAGGTGGACTGGTCATTCCAATGATCCCGGACGTCACAGACTATGAGACCCATAAAACTGGACGCTATGCACCAGGCGTCATGGGAACCATCTTCTCATTCGTTGATAAAATGATTTCGTCTTTTGCTCAGACGATCATCGGATTTTCACTAGCCCTGATCGGTTATGAACAGCTCTTCCCTGATGTCGACACGCCATACTCAGATAATATTTTATGGGTCACGATGTTCCTTTTTGTAGGTACGCTGGTATTTGCCTGGGTCGCCTCTCTGATCGCCATGCATTTCTATGACTTAGATAAAGATAAAATGCTGATCATCCAAAATGAACTGCAGGATAAAAAAGATGAAATACTCGCAAAAAAGGATCAGTAATCAGTGTCTGATTTTTTATGAAAAGTTAAGATGTATATAAAAAGAGATAGCTTCAAAACTATCTCTTTTTTTCAAAAGATAATGTAAGCCTTGTCATAAAAACAAGTGTCATTTTGCAAGAGAACTGTAAGAAGTCCTAATATCTTAACTAGAAAGGAAGGTATGAGCGTGCTGAAAAATATAACGATTCAGGATCAGACATATGAACAGTTGAATGAAATGATCATAAAAACTGAGCTGTATCCAGGACAGAAATTATCGGAATCACGATTGATGAATCTCCTGGAAGTGGGGCGTACGCCGATCCGGGAATCCCTTAAACAACTAAAGAAGCAAAATCTACTGTATACTTTTCCGCAGTCGGGGACCTATGTGTCAAAAATAGACATAGATCAAGCGGACCATTCCAGATTTTTCAGGTTATATACGGAGAGAGAAGTGATGGCTGAACTTTGTGATGTTCTCGACCATAACTCTGAGAAAAGCCTGCAAATCATACTCGATCAGCAGAAGCTGGAGTATGAAAATGGCAATATATCTAACTATCACGACCTTGATGATGCATTTCATCGTACCTGTTATGAAATCGTGGGTAAAGGTCAGATCTGGAAGTGGATCAGAAAGACCAGTGTGCATTTGGATCGCTTGAGATGGCTGAACTTAAAAAATATCACCTTTGACTATAATCTGGTTTTAGAGGAACATGAAAACATCCTGGCAGCGATTAAAGCTGGCAATAAGGTAGAAGTGAAAAAGCTTGTCGACAAGCATATCCTCTTTATGGTCAGTTCCAAGACATGCATTATTGACAAGTATCCCGACTATTTTCTGGAAGAAGCAAAACGGTCTATACTAGGTTAGAAAGGTGTTTCGTTGTGATATGATCCCAGTAGATAGGGCAGTTCGAATTACCGTCACACATTCTCTGACCGTTAACACGTCCCTTAACTAAGGCTTACACAGAGCTGCTATATAAATGAGAAAAGGTAGAGATTTGATATTTTTAAAAGAAATTATGAAAACGGTGTAGATTTATCAAAACGCATATGCTAATATACTAGTATACATGTTGTTGGAAGCGTTTTATTTAGAAGAGCAATTATTTTTTAGGCGTTTTTGTAAGCATATACAAATTCAAATACAGAAGGAGTTTTTCATCATGGATGTAGGACACAGAACAAATGAAGCTAAAGCCGAATCAGATGTGAAAGCGGTAGCAGGAAAGAAACGGAATTTCAATAGAGCTAAAATATGGCAGATAGGGTTCTTTGCAGCAAATAATACGGCAACGAATGCCTACATGTTCCTGATGATGAACGTGGCTTATTTTGCAACCGGTGTCGTGGGCTTAGGTACAGTGATCGTATCTACAGTTATTACCGGGAGTCGTATTTTTGATGGCTTTACAGATCCGGTCATCGGGATGTGGATCGACAAGACAAACGGTAAATTCGGTAAATTCAGACCCTTTATGGTCGGCGGTTATCTTTTGATGACGGTCGTTATGCTGCTTCTCTTCTTTACGAACCAGCTGGTCCCTGATGCGATGAAGTTACCGTACTTCATCGGATTGTATGCCCTTTATATTATTGGTTATACCTTCCAGACTGCTGTAACTAAATCTGGACAGTCGGTCATCACAAGTGATCCGGAACAGCGTCCGATTTTCTCTACTTTTGATATTTCAATGACGTCAATATTCTTCGCAGGAATTGGTATTTATCTTGCTAATTATCTGGTACCGAAATATGGCGGCTGGAACAGTGAAGCGCTGTTCTATGAATTTGCTTTAACCTTCATTGTTTTCTCAGGAATATTGACTACACTGGCCGTCATAGGTATCTGGTCAAAAGACCGTCCCGAGTTCTTCGGTACAGGTGAAGTGGTTAAAATCACCTTCAAAGACATGTGGCAGATCCTTAAGGGGAATCGTCCGCTTCAGATGCTGGTCGTTGCCGCTTCTACAGATAAACTGGGCCAGCAGGTCGCAACTAACTCGATCGTTATGGTCATGCTGTTCGGTATCGTTATTGGGGATTATGGCTTGTTCGGTGTCCTTTCGGGAATCATGCTTATTCCGAACGTGATCATCGCGATATTCGGTACAAGGATCGCGGCGAAATTTGGTACGAAACAAGGCTATATTTTAGCAACATGGGCATCCATCGCCGCTTTCGTCGGGATGTTCCTGCTTATCGTTTTAGGTGATCCTGGTGCTATAGCCATGGATAACTGGGGATTCATGACGATTTCATTCGTTACATTATACGTTGTCGGTAATGGAGTACGAACACTTTCCGGTGGTCTTGTCATTCCGATGATCCCGGACGTTACAGATTATGAAACGTATAAATCCGGACGTTATGCCCCGGGTGTCATGGGGACTATCTTCTCATTCGTTGACAAAATGATCTCATCTTTAGCTCAGACTGTTATCGGATTCACGTTAGCTTACATCGGATTTGAACAGATTTTCCCAGATGTCGATACACCATACACCAGCGAGATTTTATGGGTCACGATGTTCCTGTTTATAGGTATCTTGTTGTTTGCCTGGATCGCTTCACTGATCGCTATGAAATTTTATGACCTGGATAAAGAAAAAATGCTGATGATCCAGAATGAACTGCAGGACAGAAAAGATGAAGTATTAGCTAAAAAAGAAAAAGCGAAAGAAAACCAATAAGAAAAGAGCGGATATGAATGCCTAAATTAGTCGATTTAACAAAGAAACCTTATCAGCTTGACGAAAGTCAGATCAGCTGGGTCGAAGATACGATCAGAAACATGTCTGATGAAGAAAAAGCAGGTCAGCTCTTCACCAACCTCTTTTTCTTTGGAGAAGATAAGTTCAGCGGGAATGATTTCACCAATGACGAGATCATCGAACGGTTCCATATCGGGGGTGCCCGCTATCACGGAAGCAATTCAAAAGAGATTCAGGAACTCATCAACTCGCTGCAGGGAAAATCTGACATCCCGCTGCTCGTCGCTGCGAACTGCGATGCAGGCGGGAACGGTGCCACAAGTGACGGCACGTATATCGCTTCAGGTGCTCAGGCTGAAGCTTCCAGAGATACAAAAGTGGCCTATGATGCCGGTTATGTATCGGGACGGGAAGAAACGGCACTCGGTGTCAACGTCAACTTCGATCCCTGTGTAGATATCCTGAAGAACTGGCGCAATACGATCGTCAATACGCGTGCCTATGGAACGAATGCGGACGATGTCATCAAGTACACGACAGCGTATCTTGAAGGACTGACACAGAGCGAAGTCATCCAGTGCATCAAGCACTTCCCGGGTGACGGCACGGAAGAACGCGACCAGCATCTGGTATTAGGCGTTAACGAAATGTCTATAGATGAATGGGAAGACTCCTTTGGACGCGTGTACAGTCATCATATCGACAATGGTGTCGAAATGATCATGGCGGGGCATATCGCTTTGCCGGAATATCAGAAAGCACTCGACCCTGAACTCGAAGACAAAGATATCCTGCCGGCAACTCTGGCACCTGAACTGATCCAGGATCTTTTGAAAACGAAACTGGATTTCAACGGTATGGTCATCACTGATGCGTCTCACATGCTCGGCATGACTGCAGCCATGCGCCGTGAAGACTACGTGCCTCAGTCGATCGCGGCCGGATGTGATATGTTCCTGTTCTTCAATAATATTGAAGAAGATTTTAACTTTATGCTTAAGGGCTATCAGAATGGTGTTATCACTGAAGAGAGAATGACTGATGCTTTGCGTCGGATCCTGGGATTGAAAGCCAAATTGAACCTGCCTCAGAAAAAAGAAGCCGGTACATTACTGAAATCAGAAGAAGATCTTAAAGTGATCGGCAGTGATGAACACCTTGAGATGCGAAAAGAAGCGGCAGATAAAGGGATCACGCTGGTCAAAGATACACAGGGAAACCTCCCGATCAGCCCAGAAACGCATCGACGCATCCGTCTATATTACCTTGAAGGGGAAAAAGGCGGCATGATGGCAACAAGTGACGAAACAGTGAACTTCATTAAAGAAGAACTCGAGCGTCGCGGATACGACGTGACATTGAATGACGGTAACTCCCGCGTCAAAGGAAGAACGCTGGAATATCGGGAAAATGTAGACCTCGCTCTGGAAGTTGCCAATGTTGTGGGATACGGTGCACAGAACAACTACCGGATCCAGTGGACAGTGGCCATGTCTAATGAGGTGCCATGGTTCGTTCATGAAGTACCGACTGTGTTCGTCTCATTGAACTACACGACGCATCTGCATGATGCAACGATGGTGAAAACATTTGTCAATGCATATCATGATAATGAAGAAACGATCAGACAGCTGATAGATAAACTTGAAGGTAAATCTGAGTTTAAAGGTGTTCCTAATGAAAATGTCTGGGCAAACAAATGGCAGGCTAAACTTTAAATATGATCAGGTAAACCTCCGATAATTAGAATGGGTCTAATTTATTGGAGGTTTTCTTCCTGTGATATAATTAAAAGGGAATTAACAGGATTTTCTTTAAATTAGTGTTGTAAATGAAGGGGTTTCATGCTAATATACTAGTATATTAGTTTTACAAATCAATTATGAGGTGAAAAAATGAAACAACGCGTAGAAGAGTTCGAAAAAAGGCATGAATATCTAGTCTGTGTGGACTCTGATGGTTGTGCCATGGATACAATGGATATCAAACATTTTCATTGTTTTGGACCAAGAGCTGTTGACGTATTCGGGATCGAATCAGTAAATGACGAATTTTTGAAAATCTGGAATGAAATCAATTTATTTTCTATGACACGAGGCATCAACCGCTTTAAAGGTCTGGCTTTATCGTTTGACATTGCTCATGAAAAAGGACTGGATGTTCCTGAACTTGCTCATGTTAAAAAATGGACCGAAGAATCGGATGAACTATCTAAACCTTCTTTACAGAGAGAAATCGAAAAAACTGGAGAAGAAGAACTCAAACTGGCGCTGGAGTGGAGTGACCGTGTGAATCAGTGCATCGAAGGCCTTTCAGGAGAGGATCACCCATTTGACGGTGTCAAGGAAGGCCTGGCAGAACTGAGCAAAGTGGCGGATATAGCAATCGTTTCCTCCGCTAATGGTGAGGCTGTCTATAACGAATGGACGAAACATGATCTGGCTCCTTATGTCGAAGTGATGCTTGGACAGGAAGCTGGATCGAAAGCTTACTGTATCTCTCAGCTGAAAAAGCACTATGATTCAGAAAACCAGATCGTCATGGTCGGTGATGCGCCCGGCGACCTGGTTGCTGCGCAGCAGAACGGCGTACATTATTACCCGATCGTTGTAGGTAAAGAAGCAGAATCATGGGAAAGACTGAAGACAGAAGCAAAAGACAAACTGGTCAATGACGACTTTGACGAAGATTACCAGGAACAGCTTATCAAGGAATTCAAGGATGCATTAAGCAAATAGATCCGTCACTGACACTTACATGGAGGACTAAAATAATGCGACAAATTTTATCATTAAATAAAGACTGGAAATTTACAAAAGAATCAGTGGACACGAATAAACCGGAGAACGCATCTGGCTGGGCAGCAATTTCTGTGCCGCATACATGGAACGCTGTAGACGGCGCAAACGGTTTTGATTTTTATCGCGGCGCCTGCTGGTACGAAAAAACCATGTCTCTTCCTATAGAAAAGAAAGACCAGCGTGTGTTTATCGAATTCGAAGGATCGAACAGCGTAACGAATGTTTACATCAATGGCCATCACTTGGGTGAACACCGCGGTGGCTATTCAACCTTCCGTTTCGATCTGACTGAACACTTTACTTTCGGTGAAGACAACACGCTGCTCGTTGAAGTGGATAACTCAGCGTTTGAAGACGTTTATCCTCTGATGGCAGACTTCACTTTTTACGGCGGCCTGTACCGTGATGTGAATTTAGTGCTCACCAACCCAGTGCATGTGGATGTTCTGGATCATGGTTCTCAGGGTGTCTACATTAAGCAGCAGGACGTCTCAGATAATGAAGCAAGCTTTGAAGTGGAGACCGGACTGACGAATGACTTGACAGAAGACAGAAAAGTACGCTTGTGGATCGACATACTCGATCAGGAAGGCCGGGTCGTCAACAGTCGAGCTAAAGATATACAGATGAACGCGAACAGCAAGAAGACAGTCACTGTACCATTCAAACTGAATGATCCGGTACTCTGGAACGGTATCGAAAATCCGTACCATTATACAGCTAAGGTAAGCGTTCAGAAGTTCAATGATACGATCGATGAACTGACGATTCCTTTTGGTCTGCGTTATTTCCATGTCGACCCGCAAAAAGGCTTCTTCCTCAATGGCAAACGCGTGCAGCTTAACGGTGTTTCGCGTCACCAGGACAGAAAAGACATGGGCTGGGCCATCACAGAAAAAGAGCATAAAGAGGATATGGAACTGATCAAAGAAGTCGGGGCGACATCCATTCGCCTGGCTCACTATCAGCATGACCAGACCTTCTACGATCTCTGTGACCAGGAAGGCATGGTCGTCTGGGCAGAGATCCCATTCATTTCTCGCATGTCAAAAACCGATCTTGAAGGAACGAATGCGATCAGTCAGATGACAGAGCTGATCCGTCAGAATTACAATCATCCGTCCATTATTTTCTGGGGCGTACAGAATGAGATCCAGATCGGCGGCGAGTCTCAGGAAGTTAGAGACGTTGTTAAAAAACTGACTGAACTGACCAAGAAAGAAGGCCCGAGCCGTCTGACGACACTGGCGAATGTCATGTTCGTGGATGATGAAGACGAGTATAATTACATGACTGATGTTGTCGGTTATAACAAGTATTACGGCTGGTATATGGGGGAAACAGAAGACTTCGGACCGTGGATGGATACCTTCCACGAGAAGAATCCGGAAACGCCGCTGTGTATCTCAGAATACGGGGCAGAAGGCATCATCGAGTATCACACCGATGAGCCGAAAGTGAAGGATTACACTGAAGAATACCATGCTCTGTATCACGAAAAAGTATGGAAAATGTATTCAGAGCGTCCGTACCTGTGGGCCACTTATGTCTGGAACATGTTTGACTTCGGCGCAAACATCCGTGACGAAGGTGGTGTGAAAGGCCGAAACAACAAAGGGCTGATCACATACGACCGTAAACTTAAAAAAGATGCGTTCTATATGTATAAAGCCAACTGGACGACAGAGAAATTCGTTCACCTGACCGGCAAGCGTTACCTCGAACGTGTGGGCGACGAAACAACGTTCAAAGTGTATACGAACTGTGATTCCGTTACGCTGGTCATTGACGGTAAAGAAATCGAAACAAAAGAAGCGGTCGACCACAAAGTCGTCTTTGAAAATGTTGCACTGAATGATGACGAGACCTTTGTCAAAGTCGTTGGAGACGACGGCTATACAGACCAGGGTGTGTTTGAAAAAGTTTCCGAACTGCCGGAATACTATAAGGCACCTGACAGTGACGAAGGCGGACTGGTATCCAACTGGTTCTCTATGCCTGAGGATGAAGAGGAGACAGAAGACAGTGGTAAAGAGGTCGTCATTACTGACGATGTGTATTCTTCAAAAGACAAGATCGCGGATCTCATGGAAAATGAAGAAACGAAAGCTGTCTTATCCAAATTCTTCGGTGATATGGAAGCTTCTCCGATGTATGAGATGATGTCAGGTATGAGTCTGGATATGCTGGCCTCTATGGATGAAGAAACATTGAATCCTAAACTGCTCAATCGATTGAACAGACAATTGACTAAAATCAGTAAAAAATAAAGGAGACGAATTCATGACTTTTATACATGACGATTTCATGCTGCAGAATGATGTAGCCAAACACTTGTACCATGACTATGCCAAAGATCTGCCGATCTTCGACTACCACTGTCACCTCGACCCAAAGCAGATCGCGGAAGACCATCAGTTTGAGAACCTGACGGAGCTCTGGCTGGCCGGTGATCATTACAAATGGCGTGCCATGCGTGCGAACGGTGTATCAGAAGACAAAGTGACAGGCAATGCTTCGCCTGAAGAGAAATTTGAAGCATGGGCCGGGACAGCTGAAGTGGCTATCGGAAATCCTCTGTTCCACTGGACTCAGCTTGAGCTGAAAAAATATTTCGGTATCGAAGACCTCCTGACCAGTGAAAACTGGAAAGACGTTTATGACCGTGCCAACACGAAACTTCGTGATGAGGGATTGACTGCACGCAAACTGGTCGAAAATTCAAATGTTGCTTTTATCGGCACGACAGACAATCCAACTGATTCTCTTAAATATCACGACCAGATCAAAGCCGACGAATCATTTGACGTGACTGTGGCTCCTTCATTCCGTCCAGATGAAGCCTTCGCGATCGGTGAAGAGAAATTCACGAACTTTTTGAATAAATTGAAAGACGTGACAGGAAAAACAGCTGAAAGTTACGCGGAACTTGTAGCCCTGCTTGAAGAGCGCGTCGAGTACTTTGATCAGCGCGGCACACTGGCTTCAGACCACGGTCTGACAGAACTTCTCTATGCAGAAGCAACAGATGAAGAGATCGATGCCATCTATGTTAAAGCTCTGGCAGAAAAAGAAGTCACAAAAGAAGAAAAATCCAAGTATCTGACACGTTTGCTGACAGATCTTTCAGCGATGTATGAAAAACGCGGCTGGATCATGCAGATCCACTTTGGCGCGATTCGCAACAACAACGCCAGATCATTTGAAGCGATCGGTCCGGATGCGGGTTTCGACTCCATCAATGATCAGACAGATGTCGCCTATGCACTGAATAACCTGCTGAACAGCATGCATAAAAACGGCACGCTGCCTAAAACGATCGTTTATAACCTGAACCCTATGTACAACCATATCGTGGCAAGTACCGTCGCAAACTTCCAGGGCAACGATGAAGGTATCAAAGGTAAAGTCCAGTTTGGTGCCGGCTGGTGGTTCAACGACACAGAACAAGGCATGCTCCGTCAAATGGAAACACTGGCTGACCACGGTCTCCTGATGCATTTCGTCGGTATGCTGACAGACTCACGCAGTTTCGTCTCATATCCAAGACACGACTACTTCCGTCGTATTCTATGTAACTTCGTCGGCGAACAAGTCGAACGGGGTAAGTTCCCTAACGACGAGAACCTGCTCAAGAAACTGATCGAAAATGTCTCTTATAACAATGCCATTGAGTACTTTAAAAAATAAGATTCAGATATTAATAAAATAGAAGGTAACTAAATTAGGAGGAAAAGAATTATGCAAATGTCATTCCGCTGGTACGGGACTTCTGACCCCGTATCGTTAGACTATATTCGTCAAATACCAAACATGAAAGGGATCGTATCAGCTATTTACGATATCCCGGTCGGTGAAGTTTGGCCGCTGGAAAAAATCCAGGAACTCAAACAGCAGGTCGAAGACAAAGGTCTCGAGCTTTCAGTCATCGAAAGCGTACCTGTTCATGAAGATATCAAACTAGGCAAACCATCTCGTGATAAATACATCGAAAACTACAAACAGACTCTACGTAATTTAGGTGAGGCAGGGATCCCTGTGGTCTGTTACAACTTCATGCCTGTCTTTGACTGGACCCGTTCTGACTTGAACTATGAACTGGAAGACGGTTCGCACGCACTGATCTTTGACGAAGAAGAAGTCAACAAAATGGATCCGCGCACGTTGTCACTTCCAGGCTGGGACGAGAGTTATACAGCTGAAGAAATGAACCAGCTGATGGATGAATATAAAGAAGTCGATACAGAAAAACTTTGGGAAAACCTGGAGTACTTCATCAAAGCGATCATGCCGACTGCAGAAGAAGCTGACGTCAAGATGGCGATCCATCCGGATGATCCTCCTTACAGTATTTTCGGCTTGCCACGTGTTATTACCAATAAAGAAGCTCTGAACCGTTTCATCAACTTATATGACTCAAAATACAACGGTGTGACAGCTTGTGTCGGTTCGTATGCATCTGATCCGAAGAACGATGCCGTTGCTATGCTGAAAGACATGCTTGAAAAAGACCGCGTGAACTTTGTGCACGCACGTAACGTCAAGCTGACAGGAGAAGGTAAATCTTTCGAAGAATCCGCACACTTGTCTAAAATGGGATCCATCGATATGTACGAAGTGGTTAAAGCTTTGTCTGATCACGGATTTGAAGGATCTATCCGTCCGGACCACGGCCGCATGATTTGGGGAGAAACAGGCAAACCAGGCTACGGCTTATATGACCGTGCCTTAGGAGCAACCTATCTGAACGGTTTATACGAAGCAGTACAAAAAGCAGGTAAATAAAAACACCAACCTATAGGAGGAAAATATTATGACAAAGCAACACGCACATGATTTTAAAAGTAAAGTTGTCGTTTTGACAGGGGCAGGCGGCGTTTTAGTTTCGGAATTCGCCAAGCAGTATGCTCAGGCAGGCGCGAAAGTAGCGCTTCTTGACTTGAATGAAGAAGCAGCACAAGGATACGCTGACGAAATCAACAATGCCGGTGGAACAGCCCGTGCATACAAATGTAATGTTTTAGAAAAACCAAGTATCGAAGCGGCCAAAGAAGCTGTAGTCAAAGACTTAGGTGAAGTCGATATCCTTGTCAACGGTGCCGGAGGGAACAATGCTCGAGCAACGACAGACAACGAATTCCACGAAACAGAAGGTCTGGAAGACATGAAGACATTCTTTGATCTGGATCAGGACGGCATTTCATTCGTATTCAACTTGAACTTCCTGGGCACTCTTTTACCGACACAAGTGTTTGCTAAAGACATGGTCGGAAGAAAAGGAGCTAACATCCTGAACATTTCAAGTATGAACGGCTTTACGCCACTGACGAAGATCCCGGCTTATTCAGGTGCAAAAGCAGCGATCTCCAACTTTACTGAATGGCTGGCTGTACACTTTTCACACGTCGGTATCCGTGTCAACGCGATCGCACCTGGTTTCTTAGTCAGCAACCAGAACCGTGCCTTGTTGTTCAACGAAGACGGCACACCAACGGCTCGTGCGAACAAGATCTTGAACAACACACCAATGGGACGCTTTGGTGAAGCTGAAGAACTGATCGGCGGTCTGTTGTTCCTGACTGACGAACATGCAGCCAGCTTTGTCAACGGTGTCGTTTTACCGATCGATGGTGGATTCAACGCTTATTCAGGCGTCTAATAGGTACGTTACATCTTCATGCTGCAAAAAATGCATTGAAAATCCTTCTTTTAGTATGGATTTAGGAGTAAAATGAAGATGGATTTAATGAGGCAGCTTTCTGAAACCGGAAGCTGTCTTTTTTTTAAAACATCTTGTATCAATTGGGAGGATAATGATGGATCAGTACTATTTGAACTTGCTCAGAGAAAAATATTCGACACCGGAAGCGGTCTATACAGAGCTTATCAATTTAGAAGCGATACAGAACCTGCCAAAAGGGACAGAGTTGTATCTTTCGGATGTCCACGGTTCTTCTGCAGCATTCGAACATATCCTGCGTACCGGAGCGGGGAATGTACGGGAAAAACTGGAGAACTATTACGGAGACGAGTGGACAGCTGAACAGAAAGACTGGTTCGGTCTGCTTATCAGTTACCCGGAATATGCCTTGAAACACGAGCCTTTCGAATCTGTAAAAGACGATGACTGGTATGCAGATACGATCATTCATCTGGTGAAGTTCATGGGCTTCTGTGCAGTCAAGTATACCCGGTCGAAAGTAAGAAAAGCTCTGCCGCAAAAATATACCTACATTATCGAAGAGCTCCTTTATACAGACTTAACTCAAAGAAAAAAGAATTTATATTACAGGAATATCCTGAACCGTCTGATCAGTCTGAAACAGGCAGAGCCTTTTATCATTGCGCTGAGTGAAGTCATCCAGCGGCTGGTGATCGATCATCTGCATCTGGTGGGGGATGTTTTTGACCGTTCAAGTGGGGAAGAGCAGGTGATGGAAAGGCTGATACAGCACCATTCCGTTGATTTGCAGTGGGGGAATCATGACCTGCTTTGGATGGGAGCTCACTTCGGTTCGAAAGTGAACCTGATCACCCTCCTGCGCATCGCCGCCAGATACGGCTATTTATTTGAACTCGAGAGAACGTATGGGTTGAATCTGCGGCCACTTTTTCTCTATGCGGAGGAAAACTATGAAGTAACAGAAGCCTTCAGACCTAAAGGATCAAAAAGCTCATCTCTGCTGCAGGAAGAGAGTGAAGAGCTGCTGGCAAAAGCCCATCATGCGCTGGCAGTGATCCAGTTCAAACTGGAGGAGCAGATCATTGAAAGACGTCCCGAGTTTCAGATGGCCAACCGGCAGTTTCTTGGGAAAGTGGATAAGGTGAATAAAAAGGTCGAGATCGATGGTAAAGACTGCGAGCTGACGGACTTTCCCTATGATCGAATCGATGAAAACGATCCGGCCCGCTTATCTTATGAAGAGGAACACATTGTCGACACGCTGATTGAAAGTTTTCAGCGGTCGGAAAAAATCCGTAAGTATATGACCTTTCTGCTTGAAAAAGGCCGCATGTACCTGGTTTATAATGGCCATTTACTTTTTCATGGCTGTCTGCCGATGGATGAGAACGGTGATTTCCAGTCAGTTGAGTTAGAAGGCCGGAAGGTTCAAGGAAAAGGGATGCTCGATGCCTTCGATATGTACGTCAGAAAAGCCAGTCAGTCTCCGGATTCCAGTGAAGACTATGCTACCGATGTTCTTTGGTATGCCTGGGCCGGTGACAAGTCTCCGTTATTTGGAAGAAACAAAATGACAACGTTTGAACGGTACTATATCAAAGATAAAGAAACACATAAGGAAAAGCGGAATGCTTACTTTGACCTGAGAGAAAATGAGGACACAGTGAAAAAAATATTGCGTACCTTTGGACTGGAAAATAAAAGTGCCAGAATAATCAATGGACATACCCCCATAAAAGTTAAAAAAGGGGAAAGCCCGATCAAAGCCGGCGGACGTCTGATCGTCATCGATGGTGGCATGAATGAAGCCTACAGGGCGGCTACGGGGATCGCGGGTTATTCGCTCTTGAACAATTCCTACGGTTTCCAGATCGTGACTCATCAACCCTTTGAGTCTGTCTCCGGTTTTTTTGAACGTGGAAAAGATGAAACAAGTCTGAAACATGTGATCGATGGGAAACTGGAAAGAACATTGATCAAAGATACAACGATCGGGACAGCTATTCAGAAACAGATCGACATCTTACTTGAAGTCGTGGAGTATATCCAGTCGCAGGAAATCTTGAATGAAGATAAGTTCAGCTTTGACATGTAAAGTAGCTGTTGAGCTGATATAGAGAAAGCGTTATACTAGTATACAAGTGCATGGAAAATTGGAGGAATATTATGACTAAAAAACACGGGATTTTATCTCAATTAAAAGAAAACTACTTATTTGCGGTCATCCGTGGAAAGTCTGCTGATGATGCAACGAAAATATCAGAGGCTGTCTACGAAGGCGGCATCAAGAACATCGAGGTGACGTTTACCACACCTCAGGCGGATGAATCGATCAAAACACTGGCTAAAAAATACGCCGATACAGACATGGTCGTCGGTGCAGGGACAGTCATGGATGCCATCACAGCACGTCTGGCTATCATTGCCGGAGCAGAATTCATCGTCAGCCCCAACTTTGTTCCGGAGATATCCACTGTCTGCAATACCTATGCTGTTCCCTATCTTCCAGGATGCGGCACTGTAACAGAAGTTGCCAACGCTATGGCAACGGGTGTCGAAGTGGCGAAAGTATTCCCGGGCGGGATTTTAGGCCCTGCATTCATCAAGAATGTTCATGGTCCTATTCCTCATGTTGAAATGATGCCTTCAGGCGGCGTTAGTCTGGATAACATGGATCAGTGGATGGCCAATGGTGCTTGGGCAGTAGGTATCGGCAGTGCACTGACAAAAGGACTGGAAGGCGACGATTACAGCAAAGCAACTGAAAATGCCAAGGCATTTGTAAATAAATACAATAACTTAAAATAGGATGTGCGAAATGGCTAGCGTTGTATTGATTGGAGAACCAATGGGATTGTTTAGAGCTCAGGAGTATGGAGCAGTTAAGGATGTTTTACGCTTTACCCGATCTGTTGCAGGTGCTGAACTTAATGTAGGGATAGGGCTGTCGCGTCTCGATCACAAGGTGAAGTATGTGACCAAGCTAGGTGTAGATCCTATCGGAGAACATATAGTGGATTATTTGAGTAATGAAGGTATGGATACAAGCAGTGTGCTGTTTTCGGATAACCACGAAACAGGGCTTATGCTGAAAAACAAAGTGAGCGACGGGGATCCAGTCACTGCATACTACCGTCGCTACAGTGCTTTCACGACATTATCTATTGAAGAAATCAAGAATCTGGATGTCGAATCGATCGAACTCCTGCACATTACCGGCATTCCGCCTGCAGTGAGTTTTTCTGTAAGGGAAGCAATTTTCTATTTAATGAAAAAAGCTAGAGAAGCCGGGACCTTTATTACGTTTGACCCCAACATCCGTCCTTCGATATGGGAATCAGAAAAGACGATGATTTCAGTTCTCAACGAACTGGCCAGTTATGCTGATGTCGTTCTCCCCGGTGTCGCAGAAGGAAAGATCCTCATGGGGTCGGACGATGTCGAGGAGATCGCTCAGTTTTACCTGGACCATGGAGCCCAAGTCGTCATTACAAAAAGTGGTGCACATGGTGCCTTTGTGACGGAAAAAGGGAAAGAAACGGTGAATGTCAAAGGATTCAAAGTAGATAAAGTCGTCGATACAGTCGGAGCCGGAGACGGCTTCGCTGTAGGCGTCATTCACGCCTACTTAAATGGCCGGTCATGGACAGACGCGGCAGTCTATGCTAATGCTATCGGATCGCTCCAAGTCCAGCATTCAGGAGACAATGAAGGATTGCCGACTAGAAGTCGACTTGAAAGTTACATTGCTAATTATAGTTAAAGAGTAAAAAGCCAGTACTGCTTGTATCGCAGTGCTGGCTTTTTTTACTGATATATCAGATTTCTTGTTCAGTTATTTTTTTAAGATGGAACGGCCGATTTCAAGATAGTTTATAGCATCATAACCCTTATATGACAAGGGTTATGATGACTGATATACTAATTAGTCACAAAATTGTCACAAAATAACCGGATTAAAAGTAAGCGTTTTTATATAAAAAACTAAATTATCAATATATCAATAATAAATGATAATAATGAAATAAAAATTAAAATGAAAAGGCTTAATAAAACACTAGCGCATCTTTTAAGCGTATGCTAATATACTAGTATACGATATAAAGAAAGCGCTTTTAAATTTGTATAACGAATGAGTTGTCGGAATCATTTTTTGTGTTTATTGGCTTTAAAACAAAAAAAGGAGTGTTAAATCATGCAAACAGCAAATCCAACTGCTCACGCAAAAGTGTCAGCTGAAGTTTTATCAAGTACAGGGGGGCCGAAGAAGTTAAGAAGAGCCAAAATCTGGCAGATGGGATTTTTTGCTGCCAATAATACAGCAACGAATGTTATGTTCTTCTTAATGATGAACGTAGCCTATTTTGCCACAGGAGTTGTTGGCTTAGGTACTGTACTTGTTTCAACGATAATAACAGGGAGTCGTATGTTTGATGGGATCACCGACCCGATCATTGGATTATGGATCGACAAGACGGATGGGAAATATGGTAAATTCAGACCATTCATGTTAGGTGGATACTTAACGATGGCAGTTGTAATCGGACTGTTGTTCTTTACAAACCATCTTGTACCTGAAAATTTTAAACTCCCTTATTTTATTTTACTCTATGTCGTTTATATCATAGGGTATACTTTCCAGACAGCGGTCACAAAAGCTGGACAGTCAGTGATGACGAGTGATCCTTCTCAGCGTCCATTGTTTTCAACATTTGACATTACTCTTTCAGGTTTATTGTTTACAGGTGGAGCCATGTATTTATCAAATTACTTGGTACCCAAATACGGGGGCACGTTTAACAGTGCTGGGCTTTTTCAGGAGTTTGCATTAACTGCTCTTGCTATATCAGGTGTATTGACAGTATTGGCCATTATAGGTATCTGGTCAAGTGACCGTACTGAAAACTTTGGAACGGGCAAAGCAGAAAAAATCACTTTTAAGGATATGTGGACGATTCTCAAAGGAAACCGGCCACTACAAATGCTTATTATAGCTGCATCTACAGATAAATTAGGCGGTTCTATAGCTACTAACTCAATCGTTATGGTTATGCTATTTGGTATCATCATAGGAGATTTTGGAATGTATGGGGTCATATCAGGAATTGTATTGATTCCTAATATAATTATTGCACTCTTTGGCACACGATTTGCTTCAAAATTCGGTACGAGAAAAGGTTATGTAGTATCAACCTGGCTTGCTATAGGCTCTTTTTCAGGTATCTTCTTGTTACTTACACTAGGTGACCCGACACAGATCAGAATGGATAACTGGGGATTCATGACTATCTCATTTATTCTATTATATATCTTTGGTAACGGTCTACGTACACTCTCTGGAGGACTTGTTATTCCTATGATCCCAGATGTTACAGACTATGAAACATATAAAACTGGTCGCTATGCACCTGGCGTGATGGGAACCATATTCTCATTCGTAGATAAGATGATTTCCTCATTCGCTCAAACAGTTATTGGATTTACTTTAGCCTTTATCGGATTCAATGAAATTTTCCCGGATGTAAACACACCATATTCTGCAAACATTAAATGGGTAACATTGTTTTTATATATCGGCATGCTCATGTTCGCATGGATCGCTTCTCTAATTGCAATGAAGTTTTATGAACTTGATAAAACAAGAATGCAGGAGATCCAGGTCGAGCTTGAAAACAGAAGAGAAATTAATAATAAAAAATGATTTTAAATAAATCTGAAGACAATGTGCTGAGTTTATTCTCAGTGCATTGTCTTTTTTATAACGCTGCCATTTCCTTATCTAGCCTTTACAAGCGACTTTGTGAATGGTATAACTTATATGAAGGTGATAATCATTCTCAATTAATTTAGGAGAGCTAGAAAGATGCAGATGGACGTTGACAGTGAGGCGACTATTACTGCTATGAAAGGGATGAAGTATACGATTATCCAGGCTAAACCTTTCGATTCTGGCATTCTATTAAACGAGAAAATTATCACAGTAGTTAAGGCGACTTGTGGCGGACCTTAATCTTTAACGGCTTCCGATTGTATACCGTAGGATGAAGGAAGGGACGTTACAGAAGAAGCCGAACCGATCGAGATAGTCTTGATCGCAGCACAGCCTGTCTGTGATCCAAAAGGAGAAAAAGCATCGTGTCTTCTCTTAATATAGGCCTAGAGGAGAGAGAAGTATAGACGGACAGATCCTGATACAGAGGAAAGAGAGTAATGATGGATGAAATCAGACGTAAACAACTAACAGATAAAGATATACAGAAACGTTTAATGAGACGGTTGAGCCATTCGCATCCGACGGCTTGGATCTTCTTAACGAGTGGTGTGATCCTGTTCCTGCTGATGCTTCTTTCTCTGCGCTTCGGTGCGGCTGAACTCACGTGGGAAATGATCGGCGAGGCGATATGGAACTTTGATGCAACGGATACTGCGCATGTGATCCTGGTTGATCTGCGTATTCCTCGAGTCCTTGCTGCAGCGGTTGTCGGAGCGTCGTTAGCCGTTTCGGGAGTGATCATGCAGGCATTGACGCTCAATCCACTGGCGTCACCTTCTATCATGGGCGTGACGTCAGGTTCGGCCTTCATGATCGCGCTTGGCTTTGCCTTGTTCCCCCAACTGTCACATTATCAGCTGATTTTCTGGTCCTTTACGGGTGCCGCATTAGGAGCAGGCATGGTTTTTTCTATAGGCTTCTTTACTCAAAGAGGATTGACGCCTGTAAAACTTGCCTTAGCTGGAGCCGCAGTCAGTGCGCTGCTTCAATCATTGTCAACGATGATCGCGATCCATTTTGATGTAGCAAGAGATATGAGTTTCTGGTATGCCGGTGGAGTTGCGGGGGTCAGAATCGAAAGCGTTACAGTGATTGCTCTCATTGGGATCATCGGTTTATTTGCTTCGTTAACGCTCTCACGTTCTCTTACGATCCTCTCGCTGGGTGAAGAGATGGCCAGGGGACTGGGACTGAGAATCGGATGGATAAAACTGATTTCTTTACTCATTGTGCTGGTCTTGACGGGGGCAGCTGTTTCCATAGCGGGAACGGTCGGTTTTATAGGTCTGGTCATCCCGCACATGACGAAAAAAATCGTAGGCCTGGATTATCGATGGGTCCTTCCGATATCTGCTTTATTCGGAGCCAGCCTGCTTGTGCTGGCCGACATTGGTGCTCGTGTGATCAACCCTCCCTATGAAACGCCTGTTGGAACACTGACAGCGCTGATCGGCGTCCCGTTCTTTCTCTTTCTGGCACGTAAAGGAGGGAGAGGATGGAAATGAGGAATCAGAAGTCTGCAGGTCGGTACACCAGACAATCAAAGCGGACGATAAAACTGTTCCTGTTTTTAGTCGGGGTACTGCTAGTGATGTTTTTCGTCAGTATGGGTGCCGGTCATCTGACCTTATCACCCATTGACATCTTTAAAACCCTGATCGGTTCAGGGACAGACAGTCATGCCCTGCTCCTGTTTCAGTTTCGGATCCCCAGACTGCTTGTAGCCATTCTCGTCGGGATCGGTATGGGGGTCGCCGGAGCGGTGTTTCAGGGTATCACTCAAAACGAGCTGGCAGATCCGGGGATCATCGGTATTCATTCAGGATCCGGCCTGTTCGTTGTAGTGTTTTTGTATCTCACATCTTTGTATGAAGGCTCTCACCCCTGGTGGATGCCACTCAGTCTGCCCTTCGTCGCTTTTATAGGCGGCATTACTGCGGCCCTGCTGATTTATATCCTGGCCTGGAAAAGCGGCGTGACTCCCGTCCGGCTTATCCTGGTGGGGATCGGGTTGAATGCCGGGTTCTCGGCCCTGCTGCTGCTAGTCCAGCTCAAAATGAGCGATAGTGACTTCAACCGGGCTCTCGTATGGCTGTCGGGATCGATCTGGAATGCAAGCTGGCAGTCTGTCTGGAGTCTTTTACCCTGGATCCTCATCTTCTTGCCCCTGACTCTTTATAAGGCACGAGTATTGACGGTGATGCAGCTGGGAGAAGAAATGGCTCTAGGCTTAGGGACACGAGTGGAAAAAGAGAAATTTTTATTACTCATTATCGGCGTGGCGATGGCCGCGTCCAGTGTAGCTGTCGCAGGAGGCATTGCCTTTTTAGGACTGGTGGCTCCGCATTTAAGTCGGCGTCTTGTCGGAGGCAAGTTTCAGAGACTTATTCCAATCACAGCAGTTGTGGGCGCTATCTTGATGGTGGTGTCTGATACACTGGCACGCACACTGCTTGCGCCTGCTGAAATACCCGTAGGACTGATCGTATCGGTCCTCGGTGCCCCTTACTTTATTTACTTATTAATGACGATTAAAGATTAACGGAGGAAATAGGATGAAAAAATTAGGAATGACGGGTTTGACCCTTGCTTTATTATTGACTGCCTGCGGTGAAGAAAATACTGTTGATGAGACGGAAGAAACAGCTGAAGAGCCAGTTCAAGAGGAAATAGAAACAGGGCCTGTAACGCTGACGGACGGAATGGGTAGAGAAGTTGAGATCCCTGAAGATCCCGAAAACATTATTGCGTCATATCTGGAAGATTACTTAGTCGCTTTGGATGTCACTCCAGCTGCCCAGTGGTCGATCAGTGACGGTGCAGGGGTCCAGAACTATCTGCAGGAAGAACTGGGAGATGTTCCGACGATCCCTTACGATCTTCCTTATGAATCAGTGCTTGAATTCAGTCCGGACCTATTGATCCTTCGCGATCAGCCGGAAGAAGATATGGTCAGCCAGTATGCACAAATCGCTCCGACTTACGTCCTTGAATCCCAGCCGACAGACTGGCGTGGGACCTTGACGGAAATCGGCGAAGTTTTAGGCGGAGAAACGAAAGCAGAAGAGGTCATTGACGCTTATGATCAGAAAGCGTCAGAAGCGAGAGATCTCGTTTCAGAAAATGCTGAAGGTGAATCGGCTGCAGCGGTCTGGATGGTGGATACCAGCTTGTTCGTCGTTCATCCTGAACGTTCAAGCGGCGCTGTTCTCTACGGTGATGCCGGGTTTGAAGTCCCTGAAGTCGTTTCCGATTTATCAGGAGACGCTGACTGGGCTGCCGTTTCATTAGAAGAACTGGCCCAGATGGACGTTGACCGTTTATTCTTCATATCTGATAATGGTGAAGAAGCTTTGACTGAGGACCGTTTATGGCAGAATATTCCTGCAGTAGAAAATGATCAGGTCCATGTCTTTGCTTCTGATTCAGCATGGTTATATTATGGACCGACAGCAAATGAACAGGTCCTCGGTCATATTGAAGACAGTATCGCAAACGACTAACAGGAGGAGGGGATGTTTTGTCCCGGATTGAAGCAACGGAATTATCAGTTGGCTATGGGAAACGACCAGTTATAGAAGAGATGGATTTGATCATCCCTGAATCTCAGATCACCAGTATCATCGGTCCAAATGGCTGTGGCAAGTCGACGCTGCTGAAAACTGTCGCACGGATACTGAAACCTTCACACGGCTCAGTCCTCCTTGACGGTAAAGCGATCCACAAGCAGTCGACCAGAGACATCGCTAAGAAAATCGCCATTCTTGCACAGTCTCCCCATACTCCGGAGGAAATCACGGTAAAAGACCTGGTGTCATATGGACGGTCACCTTATCAGAAAGGTTTCGGCCAGCTGACAGCGAAAGACTGGGAAATGATCCACTGGGCATTGGGAGAGACCAATCTGCTCGAGTATGCTGACCGGTTTGTGCATTCATTATCGGGCGGTCAGCGTCAGCGTGTGTGGATCGCCATGGCTCTGGCTCAGGATACAGACATCCTGCTCCTTGATGAACCGACCACTTATCTGGATCTCGCCCATCAGCTCGATGTCCTGCAGGTTTTGGAACGACTGAACAAAAAGCAGGGGAAAACCATCGTCATGGTGATGCATGATTTGAATCATGCATCCCGCTTTTCGGATTTCATCGTCTCGATGCGGGATGGCGAAGTCATCAAAGCCGGATCCCCGCGAGATGTAATGACCAATAAAGTCCTGCGTTCGGTATTCGATATCGATGCACATATCGTGGAAGATCCCGCTACTAAGAAACTTGCCTGTCTGACTTATCAGCTGGTAGAAAAAGACTCAGTGACAAAAAGAAGACAGTGACCGGAACTAAGCGTCCTTTTGGTTATCCTGTCTTCTTTTTGTTATGGTTATAATAGAGTTTAAAAACGAAGGAGCGATAGTATGAATGTATTGATTGTTGGAGCGAATGGTCAGATCGGACAACACTTAGTGGATGAGTTGAAGGATGAAGGGAAACATAAGCCCGTCGCTTTTGTCAGAAAAGAAGAACAGGTAGAAAAATTCAAAGAACAGGACGTCGAAGCAAGACTAGGCAATCTGGAAGACTCTGTAGGTGAAATCAAAGAGCGTATGGCTGATATCGATGCTGTGGTCTTTACAGCCGGTTCAGGCGGCAGTACGGGGTCTGATAAGACTCTGCTGATCGACTTGGACGGAGCAGTGAAAGTCATTGAAGCGACCAAAGCCAGCGGAATCGACCGTTTTGTGATGGTCAGTGCCTTTGGGGCCGATGATCGGGACAGATGGAATGAAGAACTCAAGCCGTATTATGTTGCGAAGCACTTTGCAGACATGTGGCTGATGGATTCAAGTCTGAATTATACCATTGTGCGTCCGGGAATGCTTGAAAACAAAGAATCGATCGGCAAAGTCCTTGCCAAAGATGTCATTACCGATTCAGATGTATTCAGTATCCCTCGGGTCGATGTGGCTAAAGTCCTGGCTGCATCTCTTGAAAATGAAAACACCTACCACAAGTCATTTGATCTGGTCACAGGAGATAAGTCTGTTGAAGATGCACTGAACGGCTTATAATAAACTGAAAATATTTGATGAAGAAGCATCGGCTATAAAGTCGATGCTTCTTTCCCTTAATGGTAATAGTTTGAATCGTCCTATCAGCTTATTGATCGATTCTTATTTTCTTCAGTTTAAAAGTCATTATATAGGTTGATCATTTATAGTGTGAATAGTCAAAAGTGAAGGAGGGTGGTATACTATATGTGCATTTGATCTAATGCATTTATCTTAAAGGAGAGAAAACGATGATTAAAGAATTAAAAAGAAAACTTGGTTATATTACCGCATTGAGTGTCTTGTCAGTGGTTCCGATGTCGACTGTCAATGCTTCTGAAGGCATCGATACAAGTGTGGTGGATGAAGCCTGGGGACTGCCAACCTTTGTTTATGGCGGCGGGCTGGATGAGGCTCAGATCGCTGAAACAGCGGATCTATTGGGGATCGATAGCAGAGAAAACGTTGCAGGCGTGGATGTGACAGGTGAAGATCTGCAGAATTATCTGGGGACCGGATCTGGCAACACGGCCAGCATGATTTCCTCCGTTCTGGTTCAACGTGAGGATGAAGGCGACGGCGTCAGTGTCCTGATCGAAACACCGGATGATATCACGGAAATAACCGAAGAACAGTATGCCAATGCAGCCATCACAGCAGGTGTAGAAGATGTGACCATCATGGTCGCCAGTATCCGTCCTGTTACCGGCGAAAGTGCTTTGACCGGTATTTATAAAGCCTTTGACGTGAACGGTGAAGATCTGGACCAGGACCGTATGGAAGTGGCCCAGGAAGAACTGGAAACGACCAACGATATCGCTCAGGCGAACACCGGGGAAGAAGGATTCGATACCTCCCGCTTTGATCAGGCGATCGTTGAGATCAAACAGCAGCTGGCCGAACTCCGCGAACAGCAGAATGAACTGGCTACACGTGAAGATATTGAGCGCATCATCAATGAAGCGCTGGAAAACAATGATCTGCAGAACGTGATCAGTCAGGAACAGATCGACCGCCTGCTGGCTTTCTTTGAACGCTATCAGCAGACCGGGGCCATCGATTCTGCTCAAGTAAGAGAACAACTGGAGAATCTGTCCACGAACATCAGAGACCGTTTCGGAGATGTCTGGCAGGACGCTGAAGACAGCGGTCTGATCGACCAGATCGGCAACTTCTTCAGTCAGTTATGGGAAGCGATCAGAAACTTCTTCAACTAAAATAATAAGGGTCGAATCACATGTGAATGTGATTCGGTCTTTTTTTTGATTTCTGAAGGTCGTCTTTTGTTAATTCGCGTAGTCATCCACAGGAAGCTGGCAGAAGGGTATAAATGTTATAGGAACAGAAGCAGCCAAAGCTGTCGAGTTACTAGAAGAAGAGGTAACTTCTATGAACTGAGTATAGAAAATAAGAGCGAGTTAATAGAAGAAGGGTCTTTTTCTAGTATCCCAAATCAAAACAGGCCCGGAGTTATGAAAAGAAGGGGTGTCTTCTTATAACTCGATGGTAAAAGACTAAAGTGTTGCCAAAAGATGGCCAATCTTCTATGAACTCCTGTGAACATTTCGGTAGCAGCTGCTAAAAGAAGCCAGTTCTTCTCTCAACCTGAAAGATAAATACAGAGGAGTTCATAAAAGTGAAACCGGCTTTTATGAACTCTACATTAAAAAATGCTTTAGTTAATAGAAAAAAACGATCCCGCCTTCTTTCTCTGAAGGCGGGATCGTTTTTTTCGTCTGTGTATCTATTAAACTAAATGAACCAGGAAGTATTTCTTTTTACCTTTACGCACGATAACAAAACGGCCGTCGAAGCTGTCGTCCTCCGTCACGATGTAATCGATGTCTTTGACTTGAATCCCCTTGAGGCGGATCGCACCGTTTTTGATGTCTTCGCGTGCTTGACGTCGTGACGGTTCGATTTTAGTGATATCCACAAGAAACTCGACCAAACCATGTTCGCCGGCAGGTGCTTCTGATGACGGCACATCTTTAAAGGTGGCGGCGATCTGGTCCGCTGTCAGTTCCTGGATCTCGCCGGAAAAGAGTGCCTGACTGATCTTGATGGCTTCATCCAATGTGTTTTGACCGTGGACAAAACGTGTCATTTCTTCAGCTAAAGCTTTTTGAGCGGCACGCTTGTGCGGCTCGGTTTCTACTTGTTCAGCCAGAGTTTCGATTTCCTCTTTTGAAAGGAAAGTGAAGTACTTCAAGTACTTGACGACATCACGATCATCCTGGTTGAACCAGAACTGGTAGAATTCGTAAGGGGTCGTCTTTTCAGGATCCAGCCAGATCGCGCCGTCTGCTGATTTACCGAATTTTGTGCCATCTGCTTTCAGAAGCAGGGGAATGGTCAGTCCAAAGGCTTTGGACTCTGCGCCTTCTTTTTTACGGATCAAGTCCAGTCCGGCCGTGATATTGCCCCACTGATCGGAACCGCCGATCTGCAGCTGCACGTCTTCGTTCTGGAATAAATGCAGGAAGTCGACAGACTGGATGATCTGATAGCTGAATTCAGTAAAGGAGATGCCAGTATCTAAACGGCTTGACACCACGTCTTTCGCCAGCATCGTATTGATATTGAATTCCTTGCCGAAGTCACGGAGGAAATCCAGGAAAGAGAGTTCTTTCAGCCAGTCATAGTTATTGACGAGTTTGATCCCGGAGTGTTCTGAACCAGCCTCAAACAGCTGGCGCATCTGACTGCTCAGTTTGTTAGCGTTCATCTCGATCTGGTCCATGGTCTGGAGGACACGTTCGGAATTACGTCCGCTGGGGTCTCCGATCGATCCTGTTCCGCCGCCGATCAGGATAACGGGTCTATGTCCCGCCAGTTGGAATCGTTTCAGGATCATGAAGGGTATCAAGTGTCCCACATGCATGCTGTCACCTGATGGGTCGATCCCGCAGTATAAGGCGATATCTTTCTCGTTGGTCAGTTCGCGCAGACCTTCTTCGTCTGTCTGCTGGTTGATGGCTCCGCGCCATTCCAGTTCGTCTAGTATATTCATATTCACGTATTCTCCCTTTTCATGATTGTATGCAATAAAAAAAGCCCCGCAAAAAGTGTGTGCTTTTTGCCGGGACGAACAATGCCGTGGTACCACCCAGATCAAAGTCAATAAAAAAATGACTTCACTCATCCCCATAACGCCGGGTCGCGCTCAAAAGAGAAAAGCTCCGAGGTGTACTTCGTTTTATCTGATCATACGGATTTTCACCAGCCATCCGCTCTCTTACAAAAACCAGAAAAACTACTGCGCCTGTTCATCGCTGAAAGTATTTATCTCAGTTAGTATAAGGGATTAGAGGGTATAAGTCAACCGTCTATAACCACCTGGCAAGTGGACGAGGAGCCCAAAACGTTTCCGTTAGTTTATTAACCTTTTGAATTGTTTTTAAGTGGAGATATATTTGGTGTATGCTAAAATATAAGTAAGAGTGAATGAGAAAGGATGAAGACACTTGGTTAAGAGAAGAAAAGAAGTGTTTAATTTAGATAGGGAGCCAGAAGCTCCAGTTGAATCTCAGGTTATCTGGAAGAATTACCGGTTTACAGTCTTAACCTCTGCGCTTTTTCGTATAGAGTATGATAAGCATGGTGAATTTGAAGACCGTGCGACTCAAACGGTTTTAAATCGTAATTTCCATACACCAGAATTTAATAAAAAAGAAAATGATGAATATATCGAGATCATCACCGCCAAAGCTCACCTCATCTTTCATAAGGAAGAAGGCGGCTTTACTAAAAACAATCTTAGAATAGAAGCCATCGGGAACTATAGTCTTTACCACAGTACTTGGTATTTCGGTGACCGTCCGGACACACTGAAAGGCACGGCTCGGACGCTCGACTTTGCGGATGGAGCTATTGAACTTGAAGAAGGGCTTATGAACAAGAACGGGTACTCGGTCTTTGACGACAGTAAATCCATGCGGCTGACAGATGACGGCTGGGTGGAAAAAAGACCCAAAGGGATCACCGATATGTACTTCTTCGGTTATGGCCGGGATTATCTGGGAACCCTGAAAGACTACCATCATCTGACAGGCAAAACGCCTATGTTGCCTAGATACGCTTTAGGGAACTGGTGGAGCCGTTATTATCCGTATTCTCAAGAAGGATACAAGCGTCTGATCAAAGAATTTGAAACAAGGGATATTCCTTTTTCAGTCGCCGTTATCGATATGGACTGGCATCTCACAGACGTTCCGCCTGAATACGGCTCCGGCTGGACAGGGTACACCTGGGACACGGATCTGTTCCCTGATCCCAGGGCATTCCTTGATTGGCTTGACGACCATGGGCTGCGTACGACGCTGAACCTTCACCCGGCGAACGGGGTACAGCCTTATGAAGAGATGTATGAACCGATGGCTAAGGAATTGGGCGTTGATATCGAAGAGAAAAAACCCATCAATTTTGATATCGCCAATCATGAATTTTTAGATGCCTATTTTAAATATCTGCATCACCCGCATGAAGAGATCGGGGTCGACTTTTGGTGGATCGACTGGCAGCAGGGGAGTGTCACAAAAGTGGAAGGACTGGATCCACTATGGATGCTCAATCACTACCACTTCCTTGATAACGGCAGAGGCGAGAGCCGTCCGCTCGTGTTCTCAAGATATGCCGGCTTAGGTTCACACCGCTATCCGATCGGCTTTTCCGGAGATACGGCTGCGACATGGGATTCACTTAATTTCCAGCCTTATTTCACAGCGACGGCATCCAATGTCGGCTATGGCTGGTGGAGTCATGATATCGGCGGACATTACGGTGGAAAGAAAGACAATGAGCTCTTTGTCCGCTGGGTCCAGTTCGGCGTCTTTTCTCCGATCAACCGGCTGCACAGTCAAGACGGCGAGTTCAGCGGAAAAGAACCTTGGCGCTACGGTAACAATGCAGAAAAAATCGTGACGGAATTCCTGCAGCTGAGACATCGCCTGGTCCCTTATCTGTATACGATGAATGTGATCAATCACTTCGATGATTTTCCGTTGATACGACCGATGTATTACCATTACCCATGGAAGGAAGAAGCGTATGAAGTGCCGAATCAGTATTATTTCGGGACCCAGATGATCGTTGCGCCTGTAACGCAGCCTTTAAGGGACGACTTGCGCTTAGGTAAAGTGAAAGTGTGGCTTCCAGAAGGACGTTGGTATGATTTCTTCATCAACCGGGCGTATGAAGGCGATCGTATGATAGACATGTACCGTTCACTGTCTGCTTATCCGGTCTTTGTGAAAGCCGGAGGGATCGTTCCACTTGACCAGAGCTACAGTAATCACACAAATAACCCCGAACATATGGAAGTGAAAGTGTATGCCGGGGACAATGGCAGCTTCTCTTTATATGAAGATGACGGATTAGGGAAAGGTCTGGAGGAAGTGACCACGAAAATGTCTCTGATCTGGAAAGAGGAAGAGGGCGAATGGTCGATATTCCAGATCAATGCGCCTGAAGGCAATCAGGATATCCTGCCGGCTGAGCGTCAGTTCACTTTATCATTGATCGGTTTTGCGTGTCAGAAGATGCCGGAAGTCTATGTGAATGATGAACAGGTCGATGTTGAAGTGTTCCGCAAAGGTAAAGTGACGAACGTCGTCATACCTAAACAGCCGATAGATTCCACTTATACCGTTCATTTAAAAGAAGTGAAGCTGAAACAGAATGATATGCATGGTGAGCTGTTCCGATTCCTTGATCGCGCACAGCTTCCGGCGAGTCAGAAAGAAAAAATCTACAATACGATCATTAGAGGCAAATCAAGCGCGCGAGTCATCAGTGCACTGCTTGCCTTGGACTTGGGTGAGGACATCATCGATGCCATCAGTGAAATCGTCTGGGCCAATCCCGACGAAGTCGATTAGCATCACAACTAAACAATAGAATAGAGAAGAAGGCAGAACGACAGTCGAAGGACTTCTCAGTATCTGCCTTCTTTTTCTGTATTCTTATAGGTCCGCATGATTAGACATGATACAATGGAATTGAAGTTTTAAAGGAAGTGAGCCTAGCATATGACAAAAATAGTTTTTCTTGATATAGATGGAACGCTGGTGACCAAGTATAACAATATACCACAGTCGACCAAACGTGCCATCCAGAAATTAAAAGAAAATAACGTAATGCCTGTCATTTCGACAGGTCGTGCCCCCCTTCTCATCGAAGAAGTCCGCCGTGAACTCGGTATCGACAGCTATATCGCCATGAATGGTCAACTCGTGGTCCACGAAGGCGAAGTCGTCTATCATAACCCGATCGAACAAGAAACGGTCGATCAGCTCATCGACCGGGCAGTGGATAAGAATGACGGCATCATTTTGTGCGGAGCTAAAGATATTTTCAGTAATTCCATCGTCTCGCTGGCTAAAAGGAGTTCAGTCCTGACGCTGCTCAAGGGGCTTGTGAAACTGGTCCCCGGCTCCATTCAGCTGTCGTTCTTCAGCCGTCTGATCAAAAAGCCGCCCAAACCGGAAGATTATGAAGGAAAACCCATCTATCAGGTCATTATTGAAACCTCGCAGGAGGAAGAAGAACAGTACAGAGAAGCCTTCGGTATGCTGAATTTTGCCAGGTCCAATCATTATACCGTGGATGTCATCAGTAAAGGGATCTCCAAAGCGACGGGGATCGAACATTATCTGAATCATGTCGGCGTGGACCTGAAAGATACTTACGCCATCGGAGACAGCCCCAATGATCTGGAAATGCTGGGATATGTAGAAACCAGTATCGCCATGGGGAACAGCTGGGACAACGTCAAAGAGATCGCCGATTATGTGACGGACGATGTGGATAAAGACGGGATCGAAAAAGCGCTGAAGCATTTCGGGCTGATCTGAGACCCCTTTATTCCGTTCTTTTTCAGCAGTGTTTCCTGTGCTATACTAGTTAAGAAATGTTTAATGCACAGCGAATAAAAGTTCAAACTAAAGTAAATCAAAGGAGGACATTAAGTTGTCTGAAAGAAAGTCATTTTATATTACAACTCCCATCTACTACCCGAGCGGCCAGCTGCACATCGGTAATGCCTATACTACCATTGCCTGCGATGTTTTGGCTCGCTACAAACGTTTGAAAGGCTTCGATACCTTTTATCTCACAGGGACAGATGAGCACGGTCAGAAAATCGAAACAAAGGCAAAAGAACTGAACCAGACGCCTCAGGAATATGTCGATGCGATGGCAGAAAGCATCCAGTCTCTATGGCAGACTCTGGAAATTTCGAATGATGATTTCATCCGTACCACTCGTCCCAAGCATAAAGAAGTGGTCGCTAAGATCTTTGAAAAACTCCTGGCCCAGGGCGATATCTATCTAGGCGATTATGCCGGCTGGTATTCAGTCTCAGATGAAGAGTTTTTCACGGAAACACAGCTGGCTGAAGTCTTTAAAGACAAAGACGGCAATGTGACCGGCGGAGTAGCTCCAAGCGGGCACAAAGTCGAATGGGTGAAAGAAGAGTCTTACTTCTTCAAAATGAGCAAGTATGCCGACCGTCTGCTGGAATATTATGACGCGCATCCTCAGTTCATCCAGCCTGAATCTCGCAAAAAGGAAATGATCAATAACTTCATTAAACCGGGTCTTGAAGATCTGGCTGTGTCACGTACGACCTTTGACTGGGGCGTTGAAGTGCCTTCCAATCCAAGACACGTCGTTTATGTCTGGATCGATGCCCTGACGAACTATATCACAGCACTAGGTTATGATCCGGATCTGGGCGGCTTTGACGAGCAGCCGGAAACGTTCAGAAAATACTGGCCGGCTGACGTGCACATGGTCGGTAAAGAGATCGTCCGTTTCCATACGATCTACTGGCCGATCCTCTTGATGGCACTCGATCTGCCTTTGCCTAAACAAGTCTTCGGACACGGGTGGCTCTTGATGAAAGACGGTAAAATGTCCAAGTCCAAAGGCAATGTCGTCTATCCTGAAAAACTTGTGGAACGCTACGGCGTGGATGCGGTCCGCTATTACCTGATGCGCGAAGTGACCTTCGGCAGTGACGGCGTGTTCACTCCGGAAGATTTCATCTCACGGATCAACTATGATTTAGCCAATGATCTGGGGAATCTGGTCAATCGTACAGTTGCCATGATCAATAAATACTTTGACGGCGTGATCCCGGCTTATGAAGGAGATGTCACGTCTTTTGATGAGGCTCTACGTCTGCAGGCTCTGGAAACAGTTGATGAATACGAAGTCAACATGTCAGAGATGCAGTTCAGTTCTGCTTTGCAGTCGGTCTGGAAGCTCATTTCACGTTCCAATAAGTACATTGATGAAACAGAGCCATGGGTACTGGCCAAAGATGAAACGAAGCGGGAGGAATTAGCCAGTGTCATGGCCCACCTGTCTGAAAGCCTGCGTATCACGGCCGTGCTGCTTCAGCCTATCCTGCTGCATACGTCGAAAGCCGTGGCCGAACAGCTCGGGTTCTCAGAAGCGGATGTCGCTTTTGATAATGTGTCATTTATGAAACATGAAGAAGCAAATACGGTCGTTAAAAAAGGCACACCGATCTTCCCGCGTTTAGATGTGGAAGAAGAAGCGGGAGTCATCCAAAGCTGGATGAGCCCGACCTCTACAGATGAAGGAGAGTCAGAAGATATGGAAGCATTCGATCCCGAAGAAACGACATTGACATCGGTGAAAGACAAAGAAATCAAGTACGACGTCTTTGACCGCATGGAGCTGAAAGTAGCGGAAATCGTTGCGGCTGATAAAGTTGAAAAGGCAGATAAACTGCTGAAATTCAGACTGGATGCCGGAGATGAAGGCGGCCACCGCCAGATCTTGTCAGGGATCGCAGCCTTTTATCCTGATCCACAGGAACTGGTCGGGAAGAAAGTCGTCATCGTAGCCAACTTGAAACCGAGAAAAATGCGCGGCGAGATCAGCCAGGGCATGATCCTGTCTGCTGAAGATACAGAGGGTAATTTAACTGTGATCGAAGCGCCGGCTCATATGCCGAATGGGTCCATCGTGGCTTAACGCAACTATAACGTAATCAGGAATTCCAGCAAAGAGAGAAGATGCGTCTTTTGACTTTGTTGGAATTTTTCTGTTTATAGTGTATTCTGAAGGAGACGAGTGAGACAAACAAAGGAGAGAAATCATGCTTTTTGATACACACACACATATAAATGTCGACCGGTTTAAAGGTGAAGAAAAAGAAGCCATCGAACGGGCCAGGGAGAATCAGGTGACCCGCATGGCGGTGGTCGGCTTTGATACAGAAACGATCAGAAAATCCCTGGAATTGAGCCGAACTTACGAGGGCGTCTATTCCATCATCGGCTGGCACCCGACTGAAGCGGCGACCTATACAGACGCGGTCGAGAATCAGCTGATGGAACAGCTGACAGGGGATAAAATCGTTGCCATGGGTGAAATGGGTCTGGATTATTACTGGGACACAGCCCCAAAGCCTGTCCAGCATGATGCCTTCAGACGTCAGATCCGAGTGGCGAAAGAATTGAGCCTGCCGGTTTCTATCCATAACCGGGATGCGACAGAAGATACCTATAAAATACTCAAAGAAGAACATGCCGGAGATACTGGCGGAATCATGCACAGCTTCAATCTGGATACCTACTGGATGGAAAAATTCCTGGATATCGGCATGCACATTTCACTCAGCGGGGTCGTTACGTTTAAAAATGCGCCCGAAGTGAAAGAAGTGGCGAAGGCTGTTCCCTTTGAAAAGCTGCTCGTGGAAACCGATGCCCCTTATCTGGCTCCGATGCCTAATCGGGGCAAGCGGAATGAGCCGGCCTATGTCAAGTACGTAGCCGAAGAGATCGCCAGACAGCGCGGGCTGAAATTTGAGGCAGTAGCTCAGCAGACGACCCAAAATGCTATGCGTCTATTCAGACTGGAAGAATAAGGTGAGATAGTAATGGAAAAGATCAAAGAAATTATCGTGGTGGAAGGGAAAGACGACACGAAGCGTCTGGCTCTAGCGGTCGACGCTGACACGATCGAAACACGGGGATCTGCGATCAGTCAGGAAATCATTGAACAGATCGCTTTAGCCCAGGAAACCCGGGGTGTCATCGTCTTCACTGATCCGGACGGGCCGGGCGAGAAGATCCGTAAAATCATTTCGATGCACGTCCCCGGCGTGAAGCATGCCTTTATTACAAAGGACCAGGGCCGTCACAGGAAGTCGGTGAAAGCAAGTCTTGGCATCGAACATGCATCGGTGGAGGACATCCGCGAAGCCTTGGATCAGGTCGTTGAAGAACGTATCGATGCAAAAGAGACTGTGAGTCAGTCTTTCCTGATCAGAGAGGGACTGATCGGCTCGGATAAAGCGCGGGCATTGCGGGAAGCGCTCGGTGAAGAACTGCGCATCGGCTATACAAACGGAAAACAGCTGAAGAAACGTCTGACCATGTTCGGCTTTTCAGAGGACGATGTAAAAGAGGCATTAGCGAAGATACGAAAGGAACAAGCAGACAATGACGCATAAAGATATCGCAACACCCAATCGCACCAAAGAAATACTGCAGACATACGGACTTTCCGCAAAGAAAAGTCTGGGACAGAATTTTATCATCGACACCAATATTTTGAGAAATATCGTGGAGGCGGGAGAAGTTTCCGAACGCACAACTGTGATCGAAGTCGGTCCCGGGATCGGCGCCTTGACGGAGCAGCTGGCCAAACAGGCGGGAAAAGTGATCGCCTTTGAGATCGACGACCGTCTGCTGCCCGTTCTTGCGGATACCTTATCTCCTTATGACAACATCGAGATCATTCACGAAGACATCTTGAATGTGGACCTGGAGGCTTTTTATGCGTCACATCTAAAGGATGCAGAAGAGATCGTGGTGGTGGCCAATCTGCCTTACTACATCACCACCCCCATCATCTTGAGGTTCCTGGAATCACAGCTGCCTATCGACCGCATGGTGCTGATGATGCAGAAAGAAGTCGCCAGTCGTTTGTCCGCTCAGCCAAGCACAAAAGCCTACGGGTCTTTATCCATCGCCGTACAGTATTATATGGATGCAGAAGTAGCCTTTACGGTGCCCAAGACGGTCTTTATGCCGCAGCCGAATGTGGATTCAGCTATCATCAGACTGAGCAGAAAAGAAACGGAAGGCATAGACGTCAAAGACGAGGAACTGTTTTTCACCCTTACCCGCGCGGCTTTCGTCCAGCGCAGAAAGACTTTATGGAACAACCTGCAGGTAGCTTTCGGCAAAGACCAGACGGTTAAAGAAACAATGTCTGAGGCATTGGCTTCTGCCGGTATCGATCCGAAAAGACGGGGAGAAACTCTGTCTATCGAAGAATTCGGACGCATGTCCAATGCATTCAGTAAAGCCGGCTTGTCCAGAGAAGATACGGCTGTTTAGATCCGGTGTGAGGCTGATAACAAATCAGATGCGTAAAACACGAACGTTAAACGCTGTTGATAATGTCGTTTATTAAAAAGGCTTCATGATAGCTGGGTTTATATTTGATTTAAAAGGGATAACCGCCTCATTATATTTTAATCTTCACAGAAAATCCTATCTTTATCCGCCTGAAAGCTTTTAATTTTCGGTTTTTAGTGGTATAATGAATATACTACTTTGTGAGGTGAGTCGAAATATGCCAACTACTTTAGCGAGCATTAAGAAAACCTTGGACAGTCAAATAGGAAGAGAAATCAAATTGATTGCCCAGGCTGGAAGAAAAAAGACGACAGAACGCAAAGGTATTTTAACAGAAACGTATCCTTCAGTTTTCGTCGTAGAACTTGATCAGGAAGAAAATGCAGTGGAACGAGTTTCTTATAACTATACAGATGTATTGACACATGCTGTGGAGGTCGAGTTCTCTGAAGAAGTCGAACTTGTACTGAACTAAACAGAATTTACAGATCCGGTAGTGTAATTTATTTTAAATTATGCTACTTTTTTTATGCTCGAAAATATTTTCATCCTGTGGAACGGTCCTTTCTTTTTCATTAAAGGATAAACTCATTTACAATAGGAAATAGATAATCAAAAAATGAGAGGAGGAACGTTCTTGTCTCTATACGAAAAAGCACCGGCTAAAATCAATCTCTGCCTGAATGTACTCAGAAAAAGAGAGGACGGCTTTCATGAAATGGAAATGCTGATGACACCTATCGATCTGGCGGACCGGCTGACGTTCAGTTTGCTTGACAGGGAGATTTCCTTGGACTCGAACAGCTCGTTCATGCCTTTAGATGAACGGAACATCGTTTACAAAACAGCACAGCTGCTTAAAGATACGTATCAAGTAACTCAGGGAGCGGATATCTATATAGAAAAAAACATACCCATCGCAGCTGGACTGGGTGGGGGAAGCAGCGATGCGGCGGCGACGCTGAGAGGACTGAACCGTTTATGGAATCTGGAACTTTCTCTTGATGAACTCGCTCGGCTGGGAGAACAGATCGGTTCGGATGTGCCGTTCTGTGTCTATAATCAGACAGCTTTCGTGTCCGGTAGAGGGGAAATCGTCGAACCTATCCAACCGTTTCCTAAAGCATGGGTGATCCTTGTCAAACCACCAAAAGGGATCTCCAGCTGGACAGTTTTTAAAGATCTGGATATCAGTCAGCTTTTATCATATGAGATCCAGGCGATGCGTGAAGCAATAGAAAACCATTCCTTTAAGGATGCTGTTCGTTATGCCGGGAATGCCCTGGAAGTTCAGGCCGTGAAACAGAACCCATTGATCATCGAAGTCAAAGATAAGATGCTGAAATTTGGTGCAGACACAGCACTGATGAGCGGGACTGGTCCGACGGTTTATGGCCTGACTCAGAATATGAAAAAGGCTCAGCGAATCGTCAATGGATTGAAAGGCTTCTGTAAAGAGGTTTATCTGGTTCGAACATTATAAGGAAAAAAATTTGCTTGACAATAGACAGAGAAAAATGATATTCTTTAAATCGTAATGATTACGATTTGTGTTTATGGAGGATATTACGAATGAAAAATTTAAATAAAATACTTATCTCACTTATTTCTCTATCGGCACTTGCCGCTTGCGCACCTGAGTCGCAGGAGACGAATGAGGAAACAGATACCGTTTCACCAGAAGAGGAAAAGTTGTCTGTTGTCACTACGTTTTATCCGGTCTATGAATTCACAGACCAGGTTGCTGGAGATCATGCCGATATCGAAATGATGATCACCGGCGGAACCGATGTGCATCACTATGAACCGAGTGCCAGAGACATGGCGATGATCAATGATGCCGACGTGTTCATCTATAGCAGTGACGAAATGGAAACATGGGTGCCGACCATGCTGGAGTCGCTGGATAATGACGAGCTGATAGTAGTAGAGCAGGCTGGTGAAGTCGTGCAGGAAACTCTTGACGATGCTTCTGAAGAGGATGAGCATGAAGAGGAAGAAGCACAAAGTCATGGGGTCGATCCGCATGTCTGGCTGGACCCTGTCTTAGTTCAGGAACAGGTCGAAACAGTCAAGGATACCTTTGCTGAAATAGACTCAGAACATTCAGAGGACTATACAGCCAATGCAGAAGCCTATCAGAGCGAACTGCAGGAACTACATGACGAATTTGAAGCAGCATTCAGTGATGCTGGACAACGACGTTTCGTCACCCAGCATGAGGCATTTGGTTATTTAGCACGCCGTTATGATTTAGAGCAAATGGCCGTTGGGGGATTGTCGACCGAGGTCGAGGTCAGTCCTTCAAGGATCGCTGAAATCAATCAGCTCGTTGAAGAGTACGACATTCCTGTGATCTACTTTCAGGAAGGTGCCAACTCAGCGATCGCAGAAACAGTTGCCAATGAAACGGGAGCCGAAGTCGCTGAATTATATAGTCTGGAATTTTTACCGGCAGCTGTAGAAGATGATGGTCAGGGTTATATCGAAGCGATGAGAAGGAATCTGGAAGCGCTGGAAATGAGTATCCAGTAATTCCCGATCGTTTAAGCGGGAGTTAAAAATGAAAGCAGGGAATCGTATGCAGTATATAAAAGTGGAAGACTTGGCCTTTCACTATGAAGATGAACCAGTACTTGAAAATATTTGCTTTGAAGTCAATGCCGGTGACTTTGCCATGCTGACGGGTGAGAATGGGGCAGCGAAATCAACATTGCTGCGCAACATTCTCGGTTTGTTGAAGCCGACAAAAGGATCAGTGACTGTATCTCAAAAGAATACAGAAGGTAAAAAGCTGGTCGTCGGCTATATACCCCAGCAAGTGGCTTCTTTTAATGCCGGTTTTCCAAGTACAGTATTGGAACTTGTCAATTCCGGCCGTTATCCTAGAGGGAAATGGTTTAAAAAGCTAGATAAAGAAGATAAAGAACATGTGCGGAAGTCACTGGAATCCGTAGGCATGTGGGAGATGCGGAACAAAAAAATCGGTGAACTCTCCGGCGGACAGAAACAGCGCATATCCATTGCGCGTGTCTTTGCCATGGATCCTGATCTGTTTATTCTGGACGAGCCGACGACCGGTATGGATGTCAACTCCAGAGAAGAATTCTACAAACTTCTTCAGCACGCCAGCGAATATCATGACAAGGGCATTCTGATGGTGACCCACGATCATGAAGAGATCCGGCATTATGCCAACAAACATATCGAGCTGATCAGGAAGGAGGGATCGCCGTGGAGATGTTTCTCTATGGATTCATGCAAAGAGCGTTCCAAGCATCCATCCTCATTTCACTGATCGCACCTATGCTGGGGTTGTTCCTCATCCTCAGGCGTCAGTCGCTGATGGCGGATACTCTTTCCCATGTATCGCTGGCAGGGGTCGCCTTAGGGCTGCTCCTGGGTTATGACCCTACCTGGATGAATATCCTGGTCGTCGTGATCGTCGCCGGGATCCTGGAATATTTAAGAAAAGTTTACCGGACGTATTCCGAAATATCGATCGCGATCCTGATGTCTGGAGGGATGGCTGTCGCACTGGTACTCATGGGTCTGAACGACAGCGGAGCAACCGTCAGTATCCAGCAGTTTCTCTTTGGTTCCATTGTGACCATATCCGTCCAGCAGGTCTGGATGCTGCTTATTCTCACCCTTATTATCATCGTATTATACAGTGTGTTTAGAAAGCCGATGTACACGCTGACTTTTGACGAAGAAACGGCTTATACATCCGGCCTTCCGATCCAGTTCATGTCGGTGATGTTCAATATCCTTACGGGTGTAACGATCGCTTTGATCATGCCGATCGTAGGGGCGCTGCTTGTCTCCGCGATACTTATTCTGCCGGCAGCTATTTCCATAAGGTTGAGCAAGAGCTTCAACGGTGTCATCTTCATCGGTATCGGAGTAGCATTGATCGGTATGATAATGGGACTGGTAGGGTCTTATTATCTGGGAACCCCGCCGGGTGCCACCATCACGCTGATTTATATCAGTATTTTTTCATTACTTGCTGTATTTAAATAAAGGGTTGTTGAATCAGATAATTGAGATGAAAGGCTGGGGATGGTTCCCGGCCTTTTTTGTTCTAAAAACACGAATGAGCGTGAAAGCTGATGAGTGATCACCTTTACTGGCCATAATAGGGAAGAAGGGAAAAAACATCGTGTAAAAAGGAACAGAATGACATAAGCAGAGTAAAGGCCATTTTGTCTCCAGGCCACTAACATGATACACTCTTATTATGTTTAATAATGTAAAAAAAAATTCCACACAATCAAACAACACACTTAAATAGGATTTTATGAATGAGAAGGGGTATCAGATGGGTCGGGATTTATTTATCAATTTTTCAATCGTTATTTCGCTGATTTTTATCTACATGCAGGTCAGGTGGAAAAGTCACAAAAAATCTTCCATACCAGGGCTGTCGCTAACGATTGATGGACTATGCGGTGGGCTGATGGGCTACCTCCTGATGTCTTTTTCTATTCGTGTCACTTCAAATACGATTTTAGATTTCAGGTATGTGCCGATCATGCTGCTGGTACTCTTTGTGGGGAAACGGCCAGCTCTGATCAGCAGTCTCATTATTGCTTTAAGCCGGTTTCAGATCGGTACAGGGCGATCGGCTGTTTATGCAATCCATATGGCAATGGTGCTCTTAGCAGGTTATATCGTTTTGGACCAAATTTTAAAAAATGAAGAAAGCATGTTGAAAAAAGGGCTGTTCTTCACCCTGTATTCCAATAGTGTTGTGACAGTTTTTCTTATTTACCTGACTGATGGAATAAATCTGGCGCATCTTATACTGCTGTTCTGGGGGATCTCAACATTAGCCGGGATGTCCGCTGTTTATCTTGTCAATTACATCAGGAATTCAGAATACCTTTTTAATAAGTATCAGATCGAATCTTCGACGGATTTTCTAACGGGTTTGAGCAATGTCAGACGCTTTGAAGATTTCTGGGGAAAAGTCTCGCAGGATGCGCAAGTAAATCAGGAATCCTGTGCCCTCATTCTCCTTGATATCGATCATTTTAAACAGACCAACGATGCCTATGGTCATTCTGCTGGCGATTATGTACTGGTAGAGCTTGGACACATTCTGGAAGAGGTCATTGGAAAAAGAGGAATAGCCTTTAGAAAAGGTGGAGAAGAATTTGCTGTCGTTCTACCAAAGAGTGATAAAGCGGAGGCTGTTAGACTAGCTGAGTCTATAAGAATGAAAGTGGAACAGCATCATTTCATTACCCATAATTTAGTCAGTATCCCAGTAACCGTATCACTAGGCGTGACGGTTTATCCGGAAACGATCAACCATCTGTCAGATATGATCGAAATGGCTGATGTGCTTCTCTACAAGTCCAAGAATGACGGGAGAAACAGAGTCAGTGTATAAATTGAAAGAAAATAAAGGGTGAAAAAAGAGTGCGGATAAGCATTCTTTTTAAATTCTTTTTTATTTAGGCTGAAACTCTGGTAAAATAAGGTGTAAGCTTAGAAAATGATGATAGAATATTCATATAAATAAGGACGAGGTGAAAATTGGATGAAAAAAGTATTAGTCGCCAATAGAGGTGAAATAGCTATCCGCATCTTCAGAGCACTGGCTGAACTGAATATCGATACAGTGGGCATCTATGCACTGGAAGATGAAGCAAGCGTACACCGTTTCAAAGCTGATGAAGCTTATCTCGTAGGCAAAGGTAAAAAACCGATCGAAGCATATCTGGACAGTGAAAGCATCATTCAAGTGGCCAAGGAGGCAGGAGCGGATGCGATTCATCCGGGTTACGGCTTTCTTTCTGAGAATCTGGAATTTGCTGAGCGATGCGAAGCAGAAGGTCTGACCTTTATCGGTCCGGACACACATCATTTAGACATATTCGGAGACAAAATCAAAGCGAAAACTGTAGCAAAGGAAGCCGGTATCCCGACTGTTCCAGGAACTGACGGACCTGTCGATGACGTGAAAGCTGTCCTTTCATTTGGAGAAACATATGGTTACCCGATCATGATGAAAGCGGCAATGGGCGGCGGCGGACGCGGCATGCGTGTTGCAAACAATGAAGTCGAAGCAGCTGAAGGATTTGAAAGAGCCAAAAGTGAAGCAAAAGCGGCCTTTGGTCAGGATGATATCTATATCGAAAAATATATCGCTAATCCGAAACACATCGAAGTGCAGATCTTTGGTGACAGTCACGGCAACATTATCCACTTGTTTGAAAGAGACTGTTCGGTCCAGAGACGCCATCAGAAAGTCGTTGAAGTTGCCCCATGTGTGGACTTGGATCCCGCATTAAGAGAAGAACTGTGTCAGACAGCTGTTAAGCTGATGGAACATGTCGGTTATGTGAATGCCGGAACGGTAGAATTCCTGCTGGAAAATGACGCATTCTACTTTATTGAAGTCAATCCCCGTGTGCAGGTCGAGCATACCATCACTGAAATGGTGACAGGCATAGATATCGTTCAGACTCAGATCCTGATCGCACAAGGCCAGGATCTGCATAAAGATATCGGGATACCTAAACAGGAAGACATTAAACTGAAAGGCGCAGCTATCCAGTGCCGCATCACCACTGAAGATCCGGCCAACGGTTTCCTGCCGGATACAGGAAAAATCAATACCTACCGCTCGCCGGGGGGATTCGGTATACGTCTGGACGCCGGAAACGGTTTTCAGGGTTCTGTAGTCACGCCGTTCTTTGACTCGCTCCTTGTCAAACTGTCGACAGAAGGCCTGGATTATAAACAAGCGGTACAGAAAATGACCCGTGCCCTGATCGAATTCCGCATCCGTGGTGTTGTAACGAATATTCCGTTTCTTATCAATGTTCTGAAACATCCGACTTTCCGAAGTGGGAAAGTGACGACCCGTTTCATCGATGAGACACCGGAACTGTTTGAATACCCTAAAATCAGAGACCGTGGCAACAAGACCCTGAAATATATCGGCAACGTGACGGTCAACGGATTCCCAGGCATAGGTAAAATAGAGAAACGCGCATTTAAAGAACCGAGGATGCCTAAAAAAATCATCCAGCCTTCAAAAGAGCTGGTTTATCCCAAACATATCCTGGATAAAGAAGGACCGGAAAAAGTATCGGAATGGGTCAAAGCACAGGATTCAGTCCTTCTGACAGATACGACTCTGCGTGATGCACATCAGAGTCTTCTGGCCACCCGTATGCGTACACATGACATGCTGGCGATCGCGGAAGAAACGGAGAAAGCCATCCCTGAACTATTCTCTGTAGAGATGTGGGGAGGTGCCACTTTCGATGTGGCCTACCGCTTCCTGACTGAAGACCCATGGATACGTTTGAGAAAGCTGCGGGAGAAAATGCCGAATACACTCTTTCAGATGCTGTTCCGCGGATCCAATGCCGTCGGTTATGACAATTATCCGGACAACGTGCTGGAAGAATTCATCCGACTGGCTGCAGAAAATGGGATCGATGTGTTCCGTATCTTCGATAGCTTGAACTGGATCCCGCAAATGGAGAAAAGCATCCAGTATGTCAGAGACAACAACAAGATAGCCGAAGCAACGATCTGCTATACGGGGGATCTTCTTGACCCGTCTCAGACAAAATACACGATGAACTACTACAAACGCATGGCGAAAGAGCTTGAAGCAACAGGCGCACACATCCTGGCGATCAAAGATATGGCCGGCTTGCTTAAACCGCATGCCGCTTACCGCCTGATCGGGGAATTGAAAGAAACTGTTTCTATCCCTATTCACCTCCATATGCATGACACCAGTGGGAATGGTATTTACACTTACGGTGCAGCGATCCGGGCTGGTGTGGATATCGTAGATGTGGCTCAAAGTGCCTTGAGTGGAAAAACCAGTCAGCCAAGTATGGGAAGTCTATACTATGCGCTGGAAGGCACCACGCATGCGCCCAAATACAACATCAAGAATGTGGAACAGTTGAATCACTACTGGGAAGATATACGTAAGTACTATGCTGATTTTGAAGAAGGTATGCCGGCGGCTTCAACGGAAGTCTACACGCACCAGATGCCTGGCGGCCAGTACACAAACCTGAAACAGCAGGCCAAGGGGGTTGGTCTTGAAGATCAGTGGGATGATATCAAAGAAATGTATGCTGTGGTCAACCGCATGTTTGGAGATATCGTAAAAGTCACGCCCTCTTCTAAAGTCGTTGGTGATATGGCTCTTTATATGATCCAGAATGAACTGACGGAAGAAGAGGTCTATGAAAAAGGTGAGGACCTGGACTTCCCGACATCAGTCGTGCGTTTCTTCAAAGGTGAACTGGGTCAGCCCGAAGGCGGCTTCCCTGAGAAACTTCAGAAACTGGTTCTGAATGGGGATAAACCTTTAGAAAAAAGACCTGGCGAATATAAAGAACCGCTTGATTTTAATGAAGTGAGAAAAGAATTAAGCGAACACCTGGACCGTGAACCGACGGAAGAAGAAGTTATGGGCTATATCATGTATCCGCAGGTCTTCCTGGACTATACATTCTTCTACAATATGTACGGTGAAGTCACCAAATTCGATACGCCGACATTCTTCTACGGCATGCGAATGGGTGAACAGGTGGTAGTGACCCTGGAAAAAGGGAAAACACTGATCATTAAACTGAATCAAATCGGCGATCCCGATCTGGAAGGAAACCGTGTCCTGTATTTCGAGCTTAACGGACAGGGAAGGCAGATCGAAGTCAAAGATAAAAACGTGACGAATACGAAAGCGGTCCGTAAAAAAGCTGAGCCGACAAACAAAGGTCACGTCGGCGCTACCATGCCCGGTTCTGTACTTCAAGTACTGGTCAATCGTGGTGATAAGGTTGATAAAGGTGATCCGATCGTCATAACAGAAGCCATGAAAATGGAAACGACGATCCGTTCCGGTATCGCCGGGAAAGTCGAGCGTCTCTTTGTCAAAGAAGGCGACACGATACAAACCAATGATCTGCTTGTTGAAATCGAAACAAAATAAGGAAAAGTCTGCGCGAATAAAGCGCAGACTTTTTATCTGATATGAATTACTGAAATCAGTCATCTGTTCATTCTAAGGTCTTTCAGATAGGTGGGATCAGGCTGCAGCCTGATCCAGACCTTATTTGATCTAGTTATCCTGTTTTTACTTTAGTTCAACTATTAACAGTACTCAAGCGGTTTTGTACGTGAGTGCGTCGAATGAGAACGTCATTAGCATTACTCAAGCATTTTTGTCTGTGGGTACGTCGAATGAGGGCAACATTAGCATTACTGAAGTGACTTTTACCGTGGGTACGTCGAATGATTGCTACATTAGCAGTGCTCAAGCAGTTTTGTCCGTGGGTACGTCGAATGAGAGCGACAAAGGCAGTACTCAAGCAGTTGTGTCCGTCAGTACGTCGAATGCACGCCTCATTGGCAGTACTGAAGGAGTTTTGTCCGTGAGTGCGTCGAATGAAGGCAACATTAGCAGTACTCAAGGAGTATTGTCCGTGGGTACGCCGAATGAAGGCAACATTAGCAGTGCTCAAGGAGTATTGTCCGTGGGTACGCCGAATGCACGCCTCATTGGCAGTACTGAAGACCATTTTGTCCGTGGGTACGCCGAATGAAGGAAACATTAGCATTACTCAAGCAGTTTTGTCCGTGAGTGCGTCGAATGAAGGCAGCATTAGGATTACTCAGTCAAGCGTTTCCGTGAATGAACTGAATATCAGCTTATTGCTATGCCAATAAAATTTATTGCCTGCCCGAGCGGTGTGACCACCAGTGAGATGGATTCGGAATATCCAGTAAGATTTACAGCTAAATACGAACAATATCAGATGAAATAAGAAGAATGACTATTAATTAACGAATAAAAACGGTAGAATAAGTAACACAGTGATAAGAGCTACACAAAAAAAGAGGTGTTTATAATTGAAAACGAAACGAAGTGAGCGACTGATCGACATGACTCATTATCTGCTGGAGCATCCGCATACCCTGATTCCTTTGACATTATTTTCAAAGAAGTATGAATCTGCAAAATCCAGTATCAGTGAAGACTTGACGATCGTCAAACATACTTTTGCTGAAAGAGGCATAGGATTCCTGGAAACTGTTCCCGGGGCTGCCGGTGGTGTGAAGTATATCCCGAAAATGAACAAGAAAGATATCGAAGCCTTCGTAAATGATCTGATCGAAGAACTGAATCATTCCAAACGCCTTTTGCCTGGTGGTTATGTCTATCTGTCAGATATGATGGGTGACCCGAAATGGCTGCGACGAATCGGTCGAGCGATTGCCTCTCAGTATATGGATACGGAAGTCAACAGTGTGATGACTGTAGCGACCAAAGGCGTACCTATCGCCCAGTCCGTTGCATTTTATCTTAATGTGCCGTTTGTGATCGTGAGACGGGATTCGAAAGTAACGGAAGGGTCTACCGTAAGTATCAATTATGTTTCGGGGTCTTCATTTGACCGCGTAGAAAAAATGGAGCTGTCCAGACGCAGCCTGGATATGGGATCAAAAGTTGTCATCGTAGACGACTTTCTTAAAGGTGGCGGGACGATCAACGGTATGATAAGTCTGATCGAAGAGTTTAATTCAGAAGTAGTCGGAGCGACTGTCATCGCGGAAAACATTTTTAGAGGCGAAAGGTCCGTCAAAGATTATACGGCACTCCTGAAAGTGGATAACGTCAATACAGAAGATCGTACGATTGAAGTTTCTGCCGGAAACTTTTTGTCTTCAATAGAATAAAGTGCTGCATTAATAAGGAAAGGTTGAGACAGCTGTCTCAACCTTTTTCGACTGTCGTGGCTATTAAAGACAACTAAGGTCATTTTTTCGCTGAAAACGATAGTCAAGAGGGAGCCTTCTGGGAGTCTATACAAGAAGCAGGCAGAACGTATTCTACTCGGCCACTTCGGCAAGCTCCCCAGAAAAATGCGTGGAGTACGCCGATATGTAGGCAACATCGGCAAACTTAGAGGAAAAGAGCTGTGAGTTAGCTGACATAGCACGTATATCGGCAAACTCCAGAGGAAAAAGCAGCGAGTATGCTGATATGTAGTCAACATCGGCAAACTGAGAGGGAAAGAGCTGTGAGTTAGCTGACGTATCACCATACCCCCTTATGCGCATCCCGATCTGTCACAAACTCAGCACCACCAAAGAAAAAATGTGGAAAGAACCGGGTAAATCGAGTCTTTCCACATCACTGATTTTAATTTTTATTTTTTCGGACGATTTTCACGTCTCTCCTGTCTGAGTCGATCTTCTGTTGCTTCTCTTTCATCGGCAGCAGCAGCGGTATCTTCCAGCTCCGGTGGCGTGCCGTCTTCAGAATGTGGTTCGACAGGTGGCTGTCCGCCGTCGCCCATACCCTGAACAGAACCCTCATTGGGGAAACCGGCTGTTGTACCTAACGTTTCCATTTGAGGATTCGGAGCAGAGGTGACTTCTTTATCCGAAGCTGTTTCACTATCCCCGGGACGTCTAGTGGAATCATCAACAGCTACGATATAGCGGCCATTTTTCAAGTCATCTCGATAGGGGTGGAGCAGATCATTCTCTGATTTATAGCTTGCATCTTCAAATTCATGGTCTTCTCTGACATGAAAGGCATCACGGATCGATTCCCAGAAGTTTTTATCTTCTTCAGGTGTATCGATATTTTCATGTGCATCAGGCTCAGGTTGAGCTACTTGTACATTTTCAACCTCTGAGAAAAGATGATGCTTCTCTTCGTTGGTGTAGATCGTCAGCTGGTCTTTTCTGTACCCCTGATCCATTAAATGACGAATCACTCGTTTCGTTTCCTTTTCATCTTCATAACTGCCGATAACACGCTGATCCAAATTATTCATGTTTGGCCTCCTTGAATTTTTTTAAATGGTCTAGTTCTCTATAAGCAAAATGTAAGCCTTTATTATATTCATTATAGGAAAGGCGAGCGTTCAGCTCAAACAATAGACCTTATATATCTTGAAAACGGTGGGGTCATACAGTATGATGAAAGAAGAATTTTAAATATATTTAACTAATGGGTATTGAAAAAGGTAAGTGGTCTAATGCTGACCGCAAGACATTCAGTTAGGAGAAAAAAATAATGACAAAACGATTTGCAGTTGTCCTTGCTGCCGGACAAGGGACACGAATGAAATCAAAGTTATACAAAGTGATGCATCCTGTTATGGGTAAGCCGATGGTGGGCCATGTCGTCGACCAGGCATTAGAAGCTGATATCGATAATATTGTTACAGTGACCGGTGTCGGAGCAGAAACCGTACAGGATTACTTAGGTGATAAAAGCAAGTATGTCCTTCAGGAGGAACAGCTGGGTACAGCCCATGCGGTTCAGCAGGCAGAGCCGATCCTCGGGAATGAAGAAGGAACAACGGTCGTCATCTGCGGAGACACCCCATTACTGACGAAAGAAACGCTGGAAGGGCTCATGAGCCATCATGAAAAAGCCGGAGCAAAAGCAACAGTTCTGACTGCCCATGCCGATGATCCGTTCGGGTACGGCCGAGTGATCCGTATGGAAGACGGGTCTGTTTCCAAGATCATCGAACAGAAAGATGCCTCAGAAGAAGAACAGGCTGTAAAAGAAATCAATACAGGCACTTATTGCTTCGACAACCAGGCTTTATTTCAAGCGTTGAAGAAAGTAGACAACGATAATGCTCAGGGAGAATTTTACCTGCCGGACGTTATGGAAATATTGAAAAACCAGCAAGAACTTATTTCTGGTTACCAACTGCCGGTCAAGGAAGAAGCACTGGGTGTCAATGACCGCGTGGCACTGGCTGAAGCTAATCGTCTGATGAAACAGCGCCTCAACGAAAAACATATGAGAAACGGCGTGACCATGGTCGATCCTGCTCAAACGTATATCGAAAGTGACGTAAAAATCGGTCAGGATACAGTGATCGAACCTGGCGTATACTTGAAAGGTGAGACAGTAATCGGGGAAGACTGCATGATCGGAGCCCATTCCATCATAGAAAATAGTACCATTCATTCAAATGTGAAAATAACAAGTTCACATATCGAAGACTCAGTTATGGAAAACAATAGTGATATCGGTCCGAACAGTCACTTGAGACCTCAATCACTTATTAAAGAAGGCGCGCATATCGGGAACTATGTTGAAATCAAAAAGTCGACCATCGGCAAGCAGTCCAAAGTGGGTCATCTGACTTACGTCGGCGATGCCACTTTAGGTCAGAACATCAACCTGGGATGCGGAACGGTCTTTGTCAACTATGACGGCAAAGAGAAACATCATATCAACGTCGGAGATAATTCCTTCATCGGATGCAATACGAATCTGATCGCGCCCGTAGATGTTGAAGCGAATACGTATATTGCTGCCGGATCAACGATTACGGATAACGTACCGGCTGAGTCTTTAGCGATTGCACGCGCCCGTCAAATCAACAAGGCAGACTACTTCAAAAAAATACCGCATAAAGATTAAAATTCTCTCTAAGAGAGGGCTTAAAACGAGTTCTGTGGTTGATTTATTCTGCACTTAGGCATAAACTGATAGTAGGTAAATAAAAGAATAAAAATGATGGAGGCCGACATGTCTGAACAATATTCTGATCCAAAGTTAAAAATCTTTGCATTGAGTTCGAATAAGCCCCTTGCTGAGAAAATCGCACAAGATATCGGTGTGGAGCTGGGAGAAGTTTCTGTAACGAAATTTAGTGATGGAGAAATTCGCATCAACATTGATGAAAGTATTCGAGGAGACCACGTATATGTAGTCCAGTCAACGTCAGCACCGACGAATGATAATCTAATGGAAGTCCTGATTATGATCGACGCGCTGAAACGTGCGAGCGCCAAAACGATCAACATCGTTATGCCGTATTACGGCTATGCCAGACAGGATAGAAAAGCCCGTTCAAGAGAGCCGATCACTGCTAAACTGGTTGCTAACATGATCACGATGGCTGGTGCCGACCGGATGCTCACGCTTGACCTGCATGCGTCACAGATCCAGGGGTTCTTTGATATTCCAGTGGATCATCTGCTAGGTGCTTCATTACTCGCCAACTGGTTCCTGGATAAGGGCTTAGGCGGGGAAAACACTGTCGTAGTATCACCCGATCATGGAGGGGTGACACGTGCCCGTAAAATGGCTGAATTCCTTAAGTCTCCGATCGCGATCATTGATAAACGACGTCCAAAAGCGAACGTTGCTCAAGTCATGAATATTGTCGGTAATGTAGAAGGAAAAACAGCCGTTCTGATCGATGACCTGATCGACACAGCCGGTACGATCACTTTGGCTGCGGATGCCCTGATCGAAAAAGGCGCTAAAGATGTCTATGCCTGCGGAACACATCCTGTATTCTCAGGACCTGCGATCGAACGTATAGAAGCTTCTCCGATCAAGAAAATGATCGTGACGGATTCAATCATGCTGCCGGAAGAGAAAAAGATCGATAAAGTCGTACAGGTCAGTGTAGGCGAATTGATGGGTCATGCGATCAAACGCATCCATGAAAACCGTTCTGTGTCTCCATTATTTGAAAAACAATTCAAAGGCTATCTCAAAGACGACGAATAAAGTATAAAGATGTCCCTGTTTAGACACGTACGTCGTGTCCCCCTTTATTCTTATGTGTTTTGTCTTCGGGAATCTTTTCTTCGAGGAGGAAGGTAGAAGGATGATCGATAAACTTAAATATCATTTAAGAAATATGAAACCGCTGGATGTCGTGATTATCGTCATCCTTCTATTGGGATCATTTATACCTCATGTAGTATACGGTATACAGCTGAGTCAGGTTGACGAAGATGCACAGATCATCGCCACGGTAAAAATATCCGGCGAAGAAGTATACAGAGTGGAGTTAAGTGAAGATACTCCGCATGAAGAATTTACACTGGAACCCGCTGAAGGACAATATAATATCATTGAAGTGGATGGGACGCGTATCCGGAACAAAGAAGATAACAGTCCGGACCAGCTGGGAGTAAGAAGAGGCTGGATAAGCAAGCCGGGAGAAACAGCAGTCGTCCTTCCACATCAGCTGATCATTGAAATCCATGCAGAGTCGCCTGATGGAGAAGAGATCCATCAAGAAGATAGTGACATCATTATTCCAATGTAGAACAATATAATGAAAAAGCAGCAAGTCCCTGGGGACTTGCTGCTTTTTTCGTAAAGGTGCATAAGTTTAATCAATAGTGAATCCCAGATCCGGGTTTTTGTCCAGGACTTCTTTCAAGTGTGTTCGGATGGTGTTGACAGAATGTCTCATTTTCTCTTTTTCAGAATCATTTAATGGGATCTCTACTATTTTTTTAAGTCCATTGCTGTTGATGATCGCTGGAGAACCGATATAGATATCGTTCTGGCCATACTCACCTTCCAGATAAACAGACAGAGGCAGAACAGCCTGTTCGTTATTCAAGATGGCGCGGGTGATACGTGCAAGTGAAGCGCCGATACCATAGAACGTGGCACCTTTCTTCTGGATGATGTCGTAAGCCGCATCACGAACGGAGAAGAAAATGTCGACCAGCGCCTTCTCGTCGGTCATCGGGTTGTTGGACACCCATTCGTTGATCTGTAATCCGGCAACGTTGGCATGGGACCAGACGGGGAATTCGGTATCGCCGTGTTCACCAATAATGTAACCGTGAACGTTTCGAACATCCACATCAAGCAAGTTAGCAACGGCATGACGGAAGCGGGCGCTGTCCAGGGATGTACCCGAACCGATAACCTTGTTCGAAGGCAAACCAGATAACTTATAAACGGCATAGGTCAATATGTCTACGGGATTTGTCGCAACTAAAAAGACACCGTCAAAACCGCTTTTCATCACGTTCTCTACCACTGATTTAGTGATGCGCAGGTTTTTTTCAGTTAAATCGAGTCGTGTTTCGCCGGGTTTCTGCGAAGCGCCTGCTGTAAAGACAACCAGGTCTGCATCATGGCAGTCTTCATAATCAGCGACATAGATTTTCTTGGGCGCAGTGAAAGCCAAAGCACTGTTTAAGTCCATGACATCCCCTTCGGCTTTTTCTCTATTCACGTCGATGATACCCAGTTCCTGTCCGATATTCTGGTTTATCAGGGCAAAAGCATAGCTGGAGCCGACAGCTCCGTCTCCGATCAGTATGATTTTCTGACGTTTTTCTTTTTGTTCCATAACATTCATCCTTTCTACTCGTTCTTAGTTAAGTATAACATAACTGATGTCATTTCCGGGGTGAAATCCCTTGGAAATGAACATATTTTAAGGGATTGTTTATTGACGGAAACGCTGATAAATGAGAAAATGATAACGTGTTTCTAACGTTTTATTAATCAATGAATGGAGATGTGCAATTGAAACCGATAACAAGTGAAAGTTTATTTGATCTTAAAAATGTCTCGCAGCCTCTCGTACACGGGGACCGGTTATTTTATCTGGAAACGCGGACAGATAAAGAAAAGAACAGCTATCTGACTTCGGCTTGGAGTCTTCAACAAAAGACCCGCGAGCGAGTGCAGTGGGTAAGTGAAGAGCTGAACCCTTCTCAACTGGAAATCAGTCCGAATGAAAAATGGCTGAGTTTCCTATCTGCTGGAGAAGGAAAAAAACCTCAAGTGTTCATTATGCCTCTGGAAGGCGGAGGAGCGACGCCGATAACAGATGAAAAAGAGGGAGTCAGCACGTATGAATGGACGAGCAATGGCGCTTCGGTCTATTATCAGACTTCTTTTAAAGAAGAAGAGGAAGAAGATAAGACAGATGAGGCAGAATCCAAAAAATTCAAACCTAAACCCATTACTAAACTTCAGTATAAAATGGATGGCCAGGGTATCACTGATATCGAAAAAACCTATCAGGTGAAAAAACTGGATGTCGCATCTAAAAAGGATTCAGTCATCTTGGAGAAGGACCGTCCATTCAGACTTCAGTATGTCTCAAAAGACGAAAGTTTTCTGCTCTTTGTCGATAAGCTTGATCCGGATAACGAATGGGTCTACGGAGCTAGTGTCTATGAATATGACATAGCTAAGGAAGAATCACAACTGATCACCAAAGATATCCCAAAAGGAAGTTTCTCATTTGAAGCTGTCAATGAAACCGAAAATGTTTTCTTGTTTACAGGAAATGATTTTTCTCATGCTTTCGTTACCTTGAACAAGGTATTTGGCTGGAACCGGAAGGAGCGTACCTTCAAGGAACTGTCAGCAGAAGACAAATATGTCGGCGATGTCGTTATCGGTGACTTCCAGCAGAAAACGAACGGTTTTCCACTGGTGTGGCTGACGGATGATACGTTTGTTTACCCGGTTACGGAAGAAGGTAAACTGCAGCTTTACAAAGGAGATACGGAAGGAAACAACGAACGGGTCTTCGGTAAAAAGATCCATCTGACTGATGGGGCGCTTATTGAAAATAATAAATTTGTCGTCACCTATTCTGATCTTAATACACCGAGTGTTCTTGCTGTATTGGACATAAACAGTGGTCGGCTCGAAATCGTCTATGATCCGAACAAGACTTTCTCACAAAAACATGCCTATGCTGAAATCGAGGAGTTCTGGTATAAAGGAGCCGACGACTGGGACATCCAAGGATGGTACGTGTCGCCCACTGACAACAAGAAGGACCATCCGGCGATCCTCTATATTCATGGCGGACCACAAGTATGCTACGGAGAAACATTTTTCCATGAAATGCAGCAGCTTGCTAGTGAAGGCTATGGGGTGATCATGCTGAATCCCCGAGGCGGGAATGGGTACGGTCAGGAATTTGTCGCTTCCATTTTGGGTGACTACGGAAACAAGGACTATGAAGACTTGATGCTTGGGACAGATCATATCCTGAATGATCATCCAGAAATAGATCAGGAACGGGTCTTTGTGGCTGGGGGAAGTTACGGCGGATTTATGACTAACTGGATCGTCGGCCATACTGACCGGTTCAAAGCAGGCGTGACACAGCGCTGTATCTCCAACTGGCTCAGTTTCTATGGAACCAGTGATGTGGGTGCCTTCTTTGTTGAATTCCAGCTTAAAAAAGAGGTGAAGCAGGCCCAGGATCTGTGGAAGATGTCTCCGCTGGCTTATGCAACCAACATCAAGACCCCGCTGCTGGTCATCCACGGGGAAGAAGATCTGCGCTGCCCGCAGGAACAGGGTGAGCAAATGTATACGGCAATGAAGAAACAAGGGGTGGATACAAAAATGGTGCTTTATCCAAAATCCAGCCATGGCTTGTCACGTGCCGGACTGCCGCATCTTCGTCTCGACCGGATGGAAGAAATCAAATCCTGGTTCAAAAAATATAACTAATAGATAGGACTGAGGCTGGGATTTATCCCGGTCTCTTTTTTACTGGATCCTGATAAAAATGCTTCTGTCAGGACAATGACAACTGGCTTTGATATACTTTTATAAACTGGAAAAATATGACCGATTCGATATGGGAGTGAAAAGAGTGAGAGCTGATATTGAGAGCCTGAATCCGTTTGAGTTGAATGTTTATCTTAAAAAGAGTGTAAATGATGAGGATGAATCAAAAGAATGGTTGAATGCCGGTAGAGGGAATCCCAACTGGACTGCTTCCGTACCGAGAGCGGCTTATTACTTGCTGGGAGAATTTGCTACAAATGAAACACTGGATCAGGAAGACGATATTATCGGCAGTAAAATAAAGGACAAAAAGGGCAGAGTCGACCGGTTCCAGGATTTTCTGGACCAGAAAACATCTAAAGGATCCTCCTTTTTGAAAGACGTGTGGGATAACGGCGAACACCTGCTGGGAATGAAAAAAGAAAAGTGGCTGACCTATATCCTTGATTACATGATCGGTGACAATTATCCCTATCCAGTCCGCATACTCACAGCATGTGAGCAGCCGGTCAAGCACTACATGCATCATGAACTGTTTGGAGCCAGACCTGTTCCTTTTGATGTGTTTGCTGTAGAAGGCGGAACGGCAGGTATTGTCTATCTCTTCGAGTCTCTAGTGAATAATCATTTGCTTGAACCCAAGGACACGATCGCTCTGATGATCCCGACCTTTGCACCGTATCTTGAGATTCCTGAACTGCCGGAATATGGATTCGAAACGGAATACATCAAATCCGAACTGATGGAAATCGACGGGAAAGCAAGCTATCAGTTTTCAGAGGCAGAACTGGATCGTCTGAGAAATGATGACATCAAAGCCGTCTTTGTTGTCAATCCGAGTAATCCGACCGCCAATGCGATTTATGATAAAACGATCGAACAGCTGAAAGATATCGTACAGAGGGATAATCCAAATCTCATGATCCTGACGGATGATGTTTACGGCACGTTTCTGGATGATTTTACTTCATTGTTTACGTCGCTGCCCTTTAACACGGCCTGTATCTACTCCTATTCCAAATACTTCGGGGCAACGGGATGGCGCGTCGGAACCCTGGCTTTATCTGAAGAAAATATTTTTGACAAGCGTCTGAGCGAGCTGCCTCAAGCCAAGAAAGAAGAGCTTGACAAACGTTATGGGCCCATTTCATCCAGCCCGCGGGATCTCTTGTTCATCGACCGTCTGGTTGCAGACAGCCGGTCTGTGGCTTTGAATCATGTGGCCGGACTCTCTGCACCGCAGCAAGTGATGATGACCCTTTTCAGCTTGTATTCGCTTGTCGATAAGGAAGACGAGTATAAAAAGAAGGTGATGGAGATGTGTTATGAAAGACAGAAACTTCTCTATGATGCTCTGGATCTGACACTCCCCCTCAAAGAGCTTGACACGGCCTATTACAGTGAAATCGATTTTGCTTTATGGCTCAAAGATAGGTACAGCACTTCCTTTAAGACCTATATTGTTGAACATCACACCATGACCGACCTGATCGCCAAACTCGTTCAGGAAGAGCGGCTGATGCTCTTGAAAGCTGATGCGTTCGGATCAAGTACGTGGTCTGTCAGAGTGTCGCTGGCTAATCTGGATACAGAGGCCTACGCAGAAGTTGGCCGGCGTATCGTAAACATGATGGACCGGATGCATGGAGAATGGAAAGAAGTAAGAGCTGCAGATAATGCATAGGATGAGACGGATGCTCGTGAAAGAAGTCTTTAGATATTAACGTCTCTTTTTTACAAACAAATGAGAATACTCTAAAACTCTGATAAGGACGAGGCGCTGAACTATGTTTTCTGAAAAGTGTTTGTTATACTCACTTACGATCATAGATCATGATAGTAAACCAATACCTGACAAACACAAAATCTTATAGGAGTGGAACCTTGAAGCAAAACCTAGAAAGTCTGAGCCCCTTTGAATTAAATCTATATCTTGAAAGCCGAATGACACATCAGGAAACTAATAAAGAATGGCTGAATGCCGGAAGAGGTAATCCGAACTGGACAGCACCGATTCCCCGCGAAGCTTACTTCCTGTTAGGGGAATTTGCGACCAGAGAAACAATGCGTAAAGAAAAGCAGTCCATTGGAACAATGATCAAGGGGAAAACTGGACAGGCTGAACGGTTTGAAGCCTTTATCGATCAGAAGGATTCTCCGGGAGCAGAGCTTTTACAGGATATTTGGGAAAATGGGTCACACTTATTAGGCATGCCAAGAGAACAATGGCTGACACACATGCTGGATTATACCATAGGAGACAATTATCCTTATCCGGAACGTGTACTGACCGCATGCGAACAGCCGATCAAACAGTATCTGCACCATGAACTCTTTAATTCAGCCACTGTACCGTTTGACATTTTTGCGGTCGAAGGCGGGACAGCCGGAATCGTCTATACCTTCAAGTCACTGGTAAATAACCACTTGCTTGAACGCCATGATAAAATAGCGTTGATGATACCGACTTTTGCCCCATATATGGAGATCCCGGAGCTTCCGGAATACGGCTTTGATGTTGAATATATCCGTTCAGAACTAATGGAGATCAATGGACAGAGAAGTTATCAGTTCTCAGAATCGGAACTGGATCGTTTGAGAAACGATGAGATCAAAGCGGTTTTCGTCGTCAACCCAAGTAACCCGACAGCGAATGCCATTTACAATGATTCGATCGAGCAGCTGCAGGACATCGTGAAAAAAGACAACCCGAACTTGATGATCCTTTCCGATGATGTTTATGGGACGTTTTTAAAGGATTTCACATCCTTATTCACAGCTATCCCATATAATACAGCTTGTATTTACTCGTATTCCAAATACTTCGGTGCTACCGGATGGCGCGTAGGGACGATCGCGCTGGCTAAGGACAACATCTTTGATGAACGTCTGCGCGAACTCCCTGAGTCTAAAAAAGAAGCTTTGGATGAGCGTTACGGTACGCTGACTTCAGAGCCACGGGAAATATCGTTCATCGACCGTCTAGTCGCCGACAGCCGCTCAGTCGCTCTGAATCATGCAGCCGGCTTATCTGCACCGCAGCAGGTCATGATGACCCTGTTCAGTCTTTATGCCCTGCTGGATGAAGAAGATGAATACAAGCAGGAAGTCATGGACATCTGTCAGACAAGAGGCGAGCTTTTATATGAGTCGCTCGAGATGTCTATCCCTTATAAAAGTCTGAATACAGCTTATTATTGTGAGATCGACTTTGACTGGTGGCTGGAGAAACGTTACGGACGTGCCTTTAGATCTTTCGTTCAGGAGACATGGACGATGACCGATATCGTCGCTAAACTGGCTGAGGAAGAACAGCTGATGCTCTTGAAAGCCGAGGCGTTCGGATCGAGTAAGTGGACCGTGCGTGTCTCGCTGGCCAATCTGGAAACAGAAGCCTATAAAGAAATTGGTACACGTGTCTCAGATATGATGGACCGTATGCACAGTGACTGGAAAAACAGCTGAATATAAAAAAAGAAAAACATGCGCAAATCGGCGCATGTTTTTTTGTCAGAAAAATCAGGATATGAGGAAGGGAGCAGGACTGACGATGATCTTTCCATGAGTCAGTCAGCCCTGCGTTCAGCTTAAATTAAAAACGCTGCCTCCCACAGAAGTGAAGGCAGCGTTTATGCGTGTTCTATTCTTTATTCTACAGTAACTGATTTAGCCAGATTACGTGGTTTATCCACGTCATTTCCGCGGTGCAGACTGCAGTAATAAGAAAGCAGTTGAGTCGGGATAACGCTGACTAGAGCAGAGAGTAACGGATTGACATGCGGGATCACGATCTGATCACCTGGGCGGTTCAAGCCGTCCATTGAAATGACCATCGTATGGGCTCCGCGTGCCTGTGTTTCCTGCAAGTTTCCTCTGGTGTGACCAGCCACACCTTTTTCCGTCACCAGCGCGATAACTGGCGTACCTTCTTCGATCAAAGCGATCGTACCATGCTTCAGTTCGCCGGCAGCAAAACCTTCTGTCTGAATGTAGGAAATTTCTTTCAGCTTCAGGGCCGCTTCCAATGCGACATGATAATCCATACCACGTCCGATATAGAAGGCGTTTCGGGAAATGCTCAAGTAATCAGCGGCAAGTTCTTCGATTTTCTCTTTATCATCGACGATAGCCTGCATGGCATTGGCGACGATACCGATATCATGCAGCATGGTCCCTTTTTTTATAAGGCCTTTACTTATGCCGACCACTTCGCTGAGGATAGCTAATACAGCAATCTGGGCTGTGTAGGCTTTAGTGGAAGCGACAGCTATTTCAGGTCCGGCATTCAAGAGCAGCGTGAAATTGGATTCGCGAGACAGGGTCGAGCCGGAAACATTAGTTACAGTCAGTGATGGATGCCCCAAAGCGTTTGTCTTAACAAGTACCTGACGGCTGTCTGCTGTTTCACCACTTTGAGAAATAAAGATAAAGAACGGTTTTTCCGAAAGGAGTGGTGTGTGATAACCGAATTCACTGGATACATGAACTTCAGTCGGAATGTGAGTCATGGACTCGATAAGCTGTTTACCGACCAGACCGGCATGGTAACTTGTACCCGCCGCAATGATGTAGATGCGGTCAGACTCCAGCATAGTATCAACGATCTCCTGATCCACGGTCAGTTTGCCGTTTTCATCCTGATATTTCAGTAATAATTTACGCATGACAGCTGGCTGTTCATCGATTTCTTTCAGCATGTAATAAGGGTAAGTCCCTTTTTCCAGATCATCTGAATCGATTTCAGCTGTGTAGGCATTGCGGTCGATGATATCACCGGAATAGTTTTCGATGACGAGAGACTCGCGGGTGACTGTTGCGACTTCTTTATCCATCAGTTCAACAAACTGATCGGTTTCTTTGATCATCGCCATAGCGTCGCTGCAGATAACATTGAAGCCGTCACCTTTACCGAGCAATAGCGGACTTTTGTTTTTAGCTGCAAATATAACATCAGGATTTTCGCTGTCCATCAAGGCGATCGCGTAAGATCCTTCTAAAGCAACGATAGCTTTTTTAAATGCATCGATGGGTGCAAGATCTTCTTCTTCCACGAACCAGGCAATAAGCTGAACAATGATTTCTGTATCCGTATCACTCTTCAGGTCGATATCTCCTAAGTACGCATCTTTAACTTCCTGATAGTTTTCAATAACGCCATTATGCACAATAGTGAAGCGTTCACTGAAAGACTGGTGCGGATGAGCATTACGTACACTTGGGGCGCCGTGAGTAGCCCAGCGTGTATGACCGATACCAGCCGTTGCCTCCACTGAAGCATCTACTTTTTCACGAAGTGCAGCAATTCTGCCTTTTTCTTTAAATAAATATCCTTCGTGCGCTTTATTCTGTACATAAATACCAGCTGAATCGTAACCTCGGTATTCCAGCTTTTCTAAACCATGTAATAATATGTCTTTAGCATCTTTTCTTCCAATATATCCTACAATTCCACACATTGATTTTTCCACCTTTCAGAGAGTCGGTTAAATTTTTATTGGTATAGACCTGGAACAATGATTGTCTGATGGGTCTTTTTGATTAGCAATACTATAATAACGGTATTTAAATGTAAAGTCAACAGAATTAAACATTCGGTTATTATCGTAGTGGTATAGTCGGATGATCTTGATCCATTCCTCAAAGTTCCTTATTGAAAATGAGCGCAATGTAATAATGATATAAGTGTATGAAGAGATAGTCAAGCTTTTGAATCACTGAATCGCAGATATACGTACAGGTTTCCAAATGTTGTCACACCGCGTTCAAATTATTGTGCACTACTTTTTTATATGGTATGATATCCACGAATGAAAAAATGTTCAATTTATTATAATCGTTTAATAATTTGGGCGAAAGAACATAGGAGGAATGTTTCAAAATGGATTACAAAAAAATAGTGAGTTTATTAGCGGTTTCTGCTTTTGCTTTAGCTGGGTGCGAGACAGATGAAGCGGAAGATGTCGAGCAATCTGTTGAAGATGTAGCAGAAGAAACGGAAGATGTCGTCGAAGAAGGAGCGGAAGAAACAGAAGAAAGTGCCCATGACATTATCGATGATATCGGAAGCGATCTTGATTATACATCACCTGTCGAGATGGAACTGACCGGCGGTTCATGGTCTGAAGATGGATATATCTTTACACCGACAGACGGCGAAGCGACAATTAACGGGACAGCCACAGCTAGTGAAGAGGTGGAAGAAGTTTTCGCTTTTGTTATAGAAGACGGTGTAGTCTTTGAAAAACCGGAAGTGACAGAAGGAGAATTCACCTTTACTGTCAGTGCTGAAGATGCTGAACAAACGTTTCAGATAGGTGTTTCGGGAGAGGATTTATGGGAAGTCGGGGACGAAGCTGACGCAGAAGAATTAGTCAGATACGAAGACGTCATTATTCCTGCTGCCCAAGCAGAGTAAAAATGTAGTGAAAAGAGGCCGAGTTTTTTTCGGCCTCTTTTGTGTCTTATATAGAAGCTGATGATTCTGCAGCAGGAGATGGATTTAACAGGGGCACATTATGCCGGTTATATGTTTTTCAATGCCCTTTGTTCTTTATATTCATTGTTTCTTAAGATTTATCCTGTATACTGTTGTGTGAACCGTGAAATCAAAGAATTTTATTGAAGGAATGAATGAGATGCAATGGATAAGTAAATTGATGTTTTACATGAAAGGCCGATATGGATATGATGAACTATCAAAAATGCTGATTCTTGTCGGACTGGTACTGAGTATATTCAGTAATTTCACTGGAGGGTTCCTGCTGAACATGCTGGCCTTAGCCTCGATCGCTTTTGGAGGACTGCGTGTGCTGTCCAAAGAAAAAGGCAACCGGCGTAAAGAACTTCAACAGTATATGAAGTGGAAACAGTCTGTTTTATCCCGTTACAGAAAATACAGAAACCGCTGGATCCAGAGGAAGGCTTTCAAAATCACTAAATGTCCCAGCTGCAAACAGAAGATAAGGATTCCGCGCGGCAGAAAAAAAGTACGTGTCACCTGTCCGTCGTGTCAGAATAAATTTATCAAAAAAACCTAGTCTCTACCAAGTGGGTTCGAGATCAAAGATATGATATAATAGTAGAATAACAATAAAGACTGGACGTAACCGTTCAGCTTTTTTGTATGTTCAGGATTAATTTAAAAGACAAGAAAATCATAAGGCAAACGGATCCGTTTACCTTATAGATGAGTGAAACGATAAGGAGAACACAATGAAATTAATTATTGGCTTAGGCAATCCCGGGGGAAAATATGCAAAAACGAAACACAATATAGGGTTTATCACACTGGATGAGATTGCTTATCAGAAAGGCTGGGCGTTCAACCGGTCAAATTTTGAATCGGTCTATGCAGAAGGTATGATCGGTTCGGAAAAAGTCACCTTGATCAAACCACAAACCTATATGAATGATTCGGGACGTGCAGTGAGACAGTGGCTTGATTATTATGATTTAACGGAAGAAGACATGGTCGTCATCTATGATGATATGGATCTGCCGACAGGAAAAATAAGATTGAGACAAAAAGGCGGAGCCGGCGGTCACAATGGCATCAAGAGTATGATCGATCATACGGGGACAAAAAAATTCAATCGCCTGCGTATCGGAGTCGGACGTCCCTTTGAAAATCAGTCGGTCGTTTCTCATGTCTTGAGTCCTTTCCATAAATCGGATCACGAGGATATGCTGTTCTCGGTCAAGAAAGCAGCCGATGCAGCCATTTACTGGGCTGAAGGCCATACCTATATGGATACTATGACTCAGTTCAATTGAGTAGAAAAAGGAGTTGAACAGCGTGTCACACTTACACACATTTTTAAGTAACAAGCCTTCGGTGCAGGAGGTATTCAGTACACTGACGGATCAGAGTCACCAGCTGGTCACGGGGCTTGCGGGCTCTGCCCGAACGCTGCTGCTTCAGGCGATGCTGGAAGAAAAAAAGAAACCGATCGTTGTCGTCACTCAGAATCTCTATCATGCTAATCAGATGATTGCTGATCTGACTGGGCTGGTTCCTGACGAACAGCTTTTTCTATTCTCGGTCGATGATATGATCCACGCTGAAATGGCGATCGCCTCACCGGAAGCACGGGCTGACCGTGTCAAGGCGCTGGATTTTCTTTTAAAAGGAGAACCGGGAATCGTTGTGGTCCCGCTTGCCGGAGCACGCAAGATTCTGCCGGACCCTAAAGTGTTCAAAGACGCCGAACTGACTTTTTCATTAGGCGATGAAGTGGAACTGGATGACATCACATTGAAGCTGACTGAAATGGGCTACCGGAGAGAACAGAAGGTGGCGGCCCCTGGCGAATACAGTATTCGCGGGGGCATCGTCGATGTCTACCCGCTGACTGAAGAACAGCCCGTACGCATGGAATTATTCGATGTCGAAGTGGATTCCCTGCGTTATTTTGATGCAGATACACAGCGGTCGAGCCACAATGTCGATCAGGTAACGGTCATCCCGGCTTCAGATGCGCTGCTTCCCGTCGATGAGAAAGAAGAGATACTCAAGCGTTTTGACAAAGCCTTCACACAGTCAATGAAGAAGATGAAAGAAGAGGACCGGAAAGAACAGCTGACACAGAGTGTGACGCCGGTCATGGATGCGATCAGAGAAGAGTCTTATATTGAAGAACTGGCAAAATATACGGACCTCTTGTACACGGATAAGGCAACGGTCATCGACTATGCTTCTGGCGATGCGGTTTTAGTCATGGATGAATATCCGCGGATCCTCGAAAACGAAGCACGTCTGGATGAAGAAGAAGCCGAGTGGGTGACCAGTCAGTTGTCCAGCGGTACGATCCTGTATGATCAGGCGTTTTCTGTTCCTTTTAGAGAATCACTGAAACACGCTTACCAGCCGCAGATACATTTCGCACTGTTTCAAAAAGGCATGAAAGGACTGAAGCTGAACGCGATCCATGCATTCCAGTACCGCACGATGCAGAAGTTCTTTGGACAGATGCCGCTCGTAAAAACAGAGATGGAACGCTGGAAGAAACAGAACTATACTGTTGTGGTCATGACGGACAGTGAAGAACGGGCCGAAAAAGTCCATCAGACACTGCTGAACTTCGAGATCAAAAGTGTGCTGTCCAAAGACGGGACGATCGAAGCTGAGAGGGTACAGGTCATCACGTCAAGTGTCCAGACCGGCTTTGAACTGCCTCAGCAGAGACTGGCTGTTTTGACTGAAAAAGAACTGTTCAACCGGATCCCCAAGAAAAAGCCCAGACGCCAGAATATCAGCAATGCTGAACGGCTGAAAAGTTATTCGGAACTTGAAAAAGGCGACTACGTGGTTCATGTCAATCACGGGATAGGTCAGTTCATGGGTATGGAAACGATGGAGATAAACGGCATACATCAGGATTACTTGTCTGTTGTATACAGTGATACCTCTAAACTGTTTATTCCGGTGACCCAGCTCAATCTGCTTCAGAAATATGTATCTTCTGAAGGGAAGACACCGAAACTGAACAAACTTGGGGGAACGGCCTGGGCGAAGACGAAAAACCGCGTAGCCGCTCAAGTTGAGGATATTGCCGATGATCTGATCGAGCTCTATGCCGCCAGAGAAAGTAAGGTGGGCTACGGCTTTTCACAAGACGATGCCTACCAGCAGGAATTTGATGATGCGTTTCCTTATACGGAAACGGATGATCAGCTGCGCTCTATCCATGAAGTGAAAATTGATATGGAGAAAAAGAAACCGATGGACCGTCTGCTTGTTGGCGATGTGGGATACGGAAAAACAGAGGTAGCGATGCGTGCAGCATTCAAAGCCGTACAAGACGGCAAACAGGTCGCCTTTCTGGTCCCCACGACCGTCCTTGCTCAGCAGCATTATGAGACCATGATCGAACGGTTCGTGGATTTCCCTGTCGAGATCGGACTTTTGAGCCGTTTCAGAACAGGGAAGCAAATCAAAGAAACGGTGAACAGATTAAGAAAAGGACAAGTCGATATCGTCGTTGGGACCCACAGGGTTTTATCCAAGGATATCGAATTTCAGGATCTGGGTCTTCTAATCGTTGATGAGGAACAGCGCTTTGGTGTGAAACACAAAGAACGGCTGAAACAGCTGAAAAACGAAGTGGATGTCCTGACGCTTACCGCGACACCTATACCGCGTACGCTGCATATGTCGATGCTTGGAGTCAGGGATCTGTCTGTCATCGAAACGCCGCCGGCCAACCGTTATCCGGTACAGACTTATGTCATGGAGATGAACGGTCCGGTCGTTCAGGAATCGATTCAGCGGGAACTGGCCCGAGGCGGTCAGGTGTTTTATCTGCACAACCGCGTCAGCACGATCGAACAGCGGGCAGATGAACTGCAGCAGCTCGTGCCTGAAGCGCGTATCGCTTATGCGCATGGTCAGATGAGCGAGAACCAGCTGGAGAACGTTCTTTATCAGTTCATCCAGGGGGAATTCGACCTGCTGGTGACCACGACGATCATTGAAACCGGCGTAGATATACCGAATGTCAATACACTGATCGTTGAAGACGCGGACCGGATGGGTCTGTCACAGTTGTATCAGTTACGCGGACGGGTCGGACGAAGCAGCCGCATCGCCTATGCCTACTTCATGCATCAGCCGAACAAAGTGCTGACGGAAGTAAGTGAAAAGCGTCTGCAGGCGATCAAAGATTTCACCGAACTGGGATCCGGCTTCAAGATCGCCATGCGTGATCTGGCGATCCGCGGTGCAGGGAATCTGTTAGGCCAGCAGCAGCATGGCTTCATCGATAGTGTCGGTTTCGATCTGTACTCACAGATGCTGTCTGAAGCAGTAGCCAGAAAACGCGGAGATAAGACGCAAGCCAAGACCCATGTCGAAATGGATCTGTCTCTTGATGCGTATCTTCCAGGCTCATATGTGGAAGATGAACGGCAGAAAATCGAGCTTTACAAGCGGATCCGTCAGTTCTCCTCTGAAGAAGACTATGTCGAACTGCAGGATGAACTGATCGACCGCTTCGGCGAGTATCCTCAGTCGGTAGCAGATCTGCTTTCAGTCGGACTGCTCAAAATGTACAGTGAAACAGCTCTGATCGAAACGATCAAACGAGAGAATGCCACAGTCTCTGTGACCTTTTCGGCTGAAGGGACACGAAAATACCCGCTCCCTGAAGTGTTCAAGGCGCTAAAAGATATCCCGATGAAAACAGACATGCAGTCAGAAGAGAAACTAGCCATCGACTTTAAACTTACGAGACGCATGAATGACAATGAATGGCTGGATGCTCTGGTTCTATTTTCAAAAAACTGTGCAGAATACCGCATGGAAAAGGAAAAGCAGAACGAGGATCAGGCTTCGGCAGATGAGTCGAACGTATCAGAAGAATAAATGAGTGAACGTTCGGTGGGACAGGAGGAAATGATGCATACCATACATGTCGTAGGGCTCGGTCCGGGAGACAAGGACCAGATGCCGATTAAAATAGAGAAAAAAATCAGAAAAGCACCACGTGTCTATTTGAGAACAGAAGACCATCCGGCAGTAAAGGAATTAAAAGCAGAAGGCATAACGTTCAAGTCCTTTGATTATCTTTATGAAGAGATGGGCAAGGATTTCGAGAAAGTATACGCAGCCATCGTAGATGAACTCATCTCGCTGGCAGAGGAGGAAGAGATCCTTTATGCGGTGCCCGGTCATCCGATGGTCGCTGAAAAAACAGTAAAAGATCTATTGGACAAGTACTCGGAGGTCAACATCGTCGGAGGAAAAAGTTTTATCGACGACCTCTTCCAGTCTGTTCAGGTCGACCCGGTCGAAGGCTTTCAGCTGCTGGATTCCTTTGATCTGAATCAGGACACGCTGAATACGGGTCAGCACGTCATCGTCATGCAGGTGTTCAACGCCTTGATGGCCGGGGACGTGAAACTGACGCTGATGGAAAAGTATCCGGATGATCATAAGGTTGCGGTCATTGATGCAGCCGGAAGCAGCCAGGAAAACATCAGTTGGATGCCTTTATACGAAATCGATCGCTTTGAAGGGGTCTACAACTTGAGGTCTTTGTATATCCCGCCGCTTGAGTTGGATGAACAGGTCACATCTCTTTCGACGCTTCAGTATTATATCGATAGAGTCACTGATACCGACCAGGGTGATGTGTGGATCAAAGAACAGTCGGCTCGGTCGCTGATCCGTTACCTGAAAGAAGAAACGCAGGAACTGGTCGAGGCTATCGAAAAAGATGACAGCGAGAACTGGATGGAAGAACTTGGAGATGTTTTAGTCCAGCTGTTATATCAGTCCAGTATCGCTGAAAAAGAAGGCCGTTTTACCTTTGAAGATGTACTTGAAACAGTGAACAGAAAAATCAGACGCCGTCATCCGCATGTGTTCGATGGCGTAAAGGCTGAAACACCTGAAGAGGTGGATGCCTTATGGCAGAAAATAAAAGCGGAAGAAAAGAGGGAAAACGATGAGACTCGATAAATTTCTTAAAGTATCACGCATCATCAAGAGACGTTCAGTAGCTAAAGAGATCGCAGACAAAGACCGTATCCAAATCAACGGGAAAACAGCCAAATCATCCAGTCAGGTGGCTGTCGGCGATGAGCTGACGATCCATTTCGGCAATAAAACAATGATAGTATCTGTGGATGATATCAGGGATACGACGAAAAAAGATGAGGCAAAGAACTTATACACCGTCATAGAAGAGACCTTTAAGCAGTCGTATGAGTAAAAAGTAAAAGGATTAAAGGAAACAGAGCTGCTTGATCAAAAAAGAGTGGCTGACAATCAGAATAATGGATATCTGACGACCTGCGAACAAAATGAGTCGGATGTCCATTATTCTGTTTTTTATTTACGGCTGGTTCTTTTCATTGGTTGGGTTTATTGCTATACTTTAGTCAATCAGATTTGAGTAAGAGAATGGAACCGAGGGGGATATGATATGGATAAAAAGAAACAGAGTGTTACACGCATGGAGAATCCATACATACAACATAAAACGCTCGAAAGTATCAGAGAATTCAAATACAAAAGAAAATTAAAAAGACGGATGCAGCTGATCGTGGCTGCAGGCATCATGCTTATTCTGCTGGTCGGGAGCGGACTGGTCAGGAATTATTACACGCTGCAGAAGCTGGAGGATCAGAAGGTACAGGCTCAGGAAGAACTGGAGTCCCTGGATCTGCGTCAGGAAGAACTGGAGTATTATATCGGTCTCCTGGAAGATGAAGAATATGTTGCCAAGCTGGCCCGCAGTGAGTATTACTTGACCAAAGATAATGAAATAGTGTTCAGTTTTCCTGATGACAGAAACCCGGATCATACCGAGGTGACGGAAGAAGAAGCAGCCGGTTTTGAAGAAGAAGAAACAGGGAATGAAGAATAAGTGGCTGGATCACGAACATTAATCGAAAAAAATTCACAAAGATTTCATTAATCCTTTATTCTTTATTTTTAACATGCTATAATTAACTCAAATTATTTAGGAGGCAACATAGAAAACATGTCAATTGAAGTTGGAAGCAAAGTAGAAGGAAAAGTTACGGGTATTGCTAATTTTGGTGCATTTATCGATCTGGGCAACAACAAAACAGGTTTAGTGCACATTAGTGAAGTCTCAGATAGTTACGTTGAGAACATCAACGAAGAATTAGAAGTCGGTCAAACCGTTACAGTCAAAGTCTTATCTATCGCCGACGATGGAAAAATCGGGTTATCTATCCGTAAGGCTCAAGAGAAACCTGCAGCTGAGGCTTCCAAGCCAAGACCATCATCAAACAGAGGACGTCCAAGTTCTTCAAACAAACGTCCGGCAGCGAAAAAAGATGATTTCGATTCACTGATGAATTCATTTTTGAAAGACAGTGAAGATCGTTTGACATCTTTAAAACGCCATACTGAAAATAAACGTGGCGGCCGCGGTGGTCGAAAAGGTTAATTGGACATTAATATCAGATAGAATAAAGGGTTTAGGGGCATCCCTGAATCCTTTTTACTTATCATGAGATAACACGCTTTATTAAAAGAGGGGATGTGAGGCAGTGGATCTAGCTGAAGATTTCTTGAATCAGATACAGTCAAAAAGTTACTGGCGCGCCGGTGAAAGTATTGTTGTAGGTGTTTCCGGTGGCGTCGATTCCATGGTCCTGTTTGCTCTGCTGAACCAGCTGCCGGATGACTGCAGGCCGGACATCCATGTCGCCCATGTCAATCATCAGCTGAGACCAGAATCGGATGCGGAAGAACAGTTCATAAAGAAGTGGATGAAGGCATATGCTGTTCCGGTGCATACATATACCTGGAATGAAATGGACCATCCTGCAGCGGGGATCGAACAGGCAGCGAGAAATATCCGTTACCGATTTTTCAGTGAAGTGGCGGAAAAAGTGGACAGTCGGTTCATCCTGACGGCACATCATCGTGACGACCAGGTCGAAACAGTCCTGATGCGGCTCGTTCGCGGGAGTTCGCTGGATGAACTGACCGGCATTTCTAACGAAAGACCGGCAGATGGTCGTATGGTTCTGCGACTACTGTTGCCCTATTCAAAAGACAGGATCTTAAATTATGCGAGAGAAAATGCTGTTTCCTGGAGAGAAGACGAGAGCAATCAGTCGAGTCTCTATACACGAAACCGTTTCAGGCATCACATCATTCCCGAATTGAAACTGGAGAATCCCGCACTGGAAAAGCATATCTACGATTTTTCAAGCGATATGAATGACCTGCTTAAAGTCGTGGAGCCGCTGATCGAAGCAGAGCTCGCTCGTTCATTCAGTCTCTCGCCCACGCGCATGCAACTGAACCTCTCCTCCTTTCTCACTCAGGAACATGGATTCCAGAAAATCGTTTTACGCAGAGCTTTTAAGAAATGGCGGACTGAGCAAATATATGCCATCAGTCAGCAGCATGTAGACCTGCTGCTTGACTGGTTCGAGGCAGGCGGGCCCAATACGTATCTGGAGCTCCCGGGGCGTCTGACAGCACAGAAAGAATACGATAAGTGTATAATCGAAGAAGCAGTAAATAGTGAGGAAACAAACGCTAGTGATGCTGTCTCAGAAGTGCTGGAGCTCGGTCAGTGGAAAGTGCTGAATGAAACGGAAAAAATAGGCTGGTTTACCTATGAAACGTTCCGGAAGATGGTTGGAATGAAAGGTCAGATCATTTATCTGGCTGAAAAAGGAATCGAATGGCCACTGGTGGTCCGCCACCGAGAGCCCGGAGACAAGATGAAAGTGAAAGGACTCGATGGGTCCAAAAAAATAAAAGATGTTTTTATTGACCAGAAAGTCCCCCGAAAAAAACGCGACGAAGCCTGGCTGATCACTGACAGCCGTGGGCAAATCGTCTGGCTCGCTGGTTATAAAGAATCGCCGTTGTCACTCAACCCATTAACTGATACAATAATCTACGTACTTATATACCAGAAAAATACTGCAGCAGGAATCGAATAGTCAAAGGAGACGGTAAACATGAAAAAGGATATGGAGAAAATTCTGATCACTGAAGAGGAAATACAGGCAAAAGTCAAAGAACTAGGTGCCATACTTTCAAAGGAATATGAAGGAAAGAACCCGCTGCTCGTCGGTGTACTGAAAGGCGGCTTGCCATTCATGGCTGACCTTATCAAAGAGATGGATATTTATCTGGAAATCGATTTTATGGACGTTTCCAGCTACGGCAATGAAACGGTATCATCCGGAGAAGTCAAAATACTTAAGGATCTGGATACGAACGTAGAAGGCCGCCACGTGCTGTTCGTCGAAGATATCATCGATACCGGTGGGACACTGGCGTATCTTAAAGACATGTTCAAGTACCGCAAAGCGGCTTCAGTCAAAATCGTGACGATCCTGGATAAACCGAGTGGTCGAAAAATCGATATACAGGCAGATTGGGTCGGCTTTGAAGTGCCGCATGAATTTGTTGTGGGCTATGGTCTGGATTATATAGAGAATTATCGTAACCTGCCGTATATCGGTGTCCTCAAACCTGAAATATATCAGTAGGCCTAAAGAGCGATGATGCCATCTGGCTGTTTTCACTGCAATAATGTACAATCGTCAAACAAAATTCATAGTCAAAAATGGTCAAGTGTGTTAACATATATAAGACTATTAATTAAGCTTATGCTTAAATAATAAAAATACAAGTGATAGATGGAGGATGACATGAAGAAAGGATTTTTCAAAAGTGGCCTCTTCTACGTCATCGTGTTTCTTGCGGTTATCGGTATTGCAAGTTGGGCGACGAGTGGCGGACAAGATCAAGCTTCAGAGAGTGTAAGTTCGACTGAATTTATAGAATTTTTAGAAGAAGATCGTATAGAAGAATTTCAAGTGCAGCCCACAGCGGGTGTCTATGAAATCACAGGTCAATTACGCGAAGGACAAGAAATAGAAATAGAGCAGGACCAGGATGTCAACTTTTTTGGTAGTCTGGAGCAGGAAGATGCTTCGACATTTACCACGTATATCTTGAGAAACGATACGATCGTTGACGAAATGTATCAGCTTGCTAGAGACAATGATGTCGAAATCGTATCTGTTGAAGAACCGACGACTGGTATCTGGACTAGCTTACTCTTTTCATTCCTTCCGCTCTTACTGTTTGTCGGATTCATTTATTTCATGATGGGTCAAGCAGGACAAGGTGGCGGAGGCGGCGGCGGAGGCCGTGGTGTGATGAACTTCGGCAAGTCCAAAGCAAAAGAAACTGACGCCAAAACGAGTAAGGTACGTTTTTCTGATGTTGCTGGTGCAGATGAAGAAAAAGAAGAATTAGTAGAAATCGTTGAGTTCCTGAAAGACCCTAGACGTTTTGCCAACCTGGGTGCACGTATCCCTGCAGGCGTACTTTTAGAGGGACCTCCAGGAACAGGTAAAACATTACTTGCCAAAGCTGTTGCCGGTGAAGCCGGTGTACCGTTCTTCTCGATCTCAGGTTCTGAGTTCGTCGAGATGTTCGTAGGTGTCGGGGCAAGCCGTGTCAGAGACTTATTTGAAAATGCGAAGAAAACAGCTCCGGCTATCATCTTTATCGATGAGATCGATGCTGTTGGACGTCAGCGTGGTGCCGGTATGGGTGGCGGACACGATGAACGTGAACAGACCCTGAACCAGCTCCTTGTTGAGATGGATGGATTTACAGGTAACGAAGGTGTCATCGTCATTGCGGCAACAAACCGTCAGGACGTTCTTGACCCAGCTCTCTTACGTCCAGGACGTTTTGACAGACGTATCATGGTCGGCAGACCGGATGTCAAAGGACGTGAAGCGATCCTTAAAGTACATGCCAAGAATAAACCTATTGCTCCAGATGTCGATTTGAAAATCATCGCCAGACAGACGCCAGGCTTTTCCGGGGCTGACCTGGAAAATCTGCTGAACGAAGCTGCATTAGTTGCAGCCAGACGTGACAGCAAGCAGATCGAAGCGCTCGATATCGATGAAGCACATGACCGTGTCATTGCAGGTCCTGCGAAGAAAGACCGTGTCATCTCTAAAGTTGAACGTTCAATGGTTGCCTATCATGAAGCGGGGCATACGATCGTTGGTCTTGTATTAAGTGATGCACGAATCGTTCATAAAGTAACGATCGTTCCTCGAGGCAGAGCCGGCGGATATGCCATCATGCTCCCTAAAGAAGATCGCTTCTTAATGACCAAGAAAGAATTGTTCGAACAGATCGTTGGACTCTTGGGTGGACGTGTGGCTGAAGAAATCATTTTCGATTCTCAGTCAAGCGGTGCATCGAATGACTTCCAGCAGGCAACTCAGATCGCCAGAAGCATGGTTACTGAATACGGCATGAGTGACTTGCTCGGACCGGTCCAGTATGAAGGCGGCGGCCAGGTATTCCTTGGCAGAGATTATTCTCAGTCTAAGGCTTACTCTGAACAGTTTGCTTATCAGATCGACCAGGAAGTTCTGCGTATTCTGAATGAAGCACATACTGAAGCGCGACGCATTCTTGAAGAACATAAAGATGCACATGATCTGATCGCTCAGAAACTGCTTGAAGTAGAAACGCTGGATGAAAAACAAATCAAATCATTATTTGAACAAGGTGAAATGCCTTCGAAAGACGTTTCTGCTCCGTCAGAATTCCCTTCTGAAAAAGAAGAGGCGGAAAGAGATCCTGAAGACGAAGAAATCGGGAAAACGTTTGAAGAAATCAAAGCGGCACGTGAGAAAAAAGAACGTGAACGTGAGAAGCGTTTTGAAGAGAATCAGGACGATCAGTCATCCGAAGAGTCAGATGCTGAAAGTTCAGACAGTCAGAAAAAAGATAAATCAGACGACGAACCAAAAGCGTAACAAGCAAAGAAGAGGATGGCGATTTTATCGCATCCTCTTCTTTCCATGTAAACGGATGAAAACTAATATATATAAAGGAATGTGACTTATGTCAGATAAATTATTAAAAGCATTAGGCTACAATGATCAGATCCGTGTGTATGTCGTGGATACAACGGATATGGTCAAGACAGCCCAGGAAAATCATCAGACCTGGAGTGCTGCGACAGCGGCTCTCGGTCGTGCCATGGTAGGAACGACGCTGCTCGGTGCCACGCTTAAAGGAGAAGAAACATTGACTGTACGTATTGAAGGAAATGGTCCAGTCGGTTATATACTCGTAGACAGTAACGGTAAAGGGGAGACTAAAGGATATATCAAACATCCTGAGGTCAGTCTGCCTCTCAACGAACACGGAAAAATCGATGTCAGAGGGGCTGTGGGAACAGAAGGCATGCTTACAGTCAGTAAAGATTTGAATATGAAACGACCTTTCGTGGGACAGGTCCCATTAGTCAGCGGAGAACTGGGGGAAGATTTCACCTATTACATGGCGAACAGTGAACAGGTCCCTTCGGCTATCGGCTTATCCGTACTCGTCAACCCGGATGAGACGGTTAAAGCAGCTGGTGGATTCATGATCCAAGTCCTCCCCAATGCTTCAGAGGAAACGATCGGAAAAGTAGAAGAAGCAATTGCGGAGCTGCCTTTGATTTCCAAATTGATGGATGAAGGAGAAACGCCGGAACAGATCCTGGACCGATTAGTGAAAGATGGCTCAGCTCGCATCCTGGAAACGATGCCGGTATCCTTTAAATGCAACTGTTCAAAAGAACGGTTCAAAGATGCGATCGTTTCCTTGGGGGAAAAAGAGATACAGGAAATGATCGACGAAGATCATGGTGCGGATGCGGTATGTCATTTCTGCCGGACCACTTACCATTTTGACGAAGAAGAACTGAATGCCTTGAAGGAAGAAACGGAACAGCCGTAGCCTTTTTGCACATTTTTCTTTATGAGAATCAAGAGTTATGGTACGATAATCCAGTATGAATGGATTTAAATTCAGCGCATTAATAGTGAAGTGTCGACTTTACTGAGGATCTAAATATAAGAGTGAATAAAAGAGTGAGGAATGGAGTGACTGTAGTGTCTCAAGAAAATGGTACACATGAAAACTTAACAGACCAGTTAGTTGTACGTCGTGAAAAAATGAATGACTTGAAAGAGCGGGGGATCGATCCTTTTGGTTCCCGCTATGTACGCACGCATTATTCTTCTGAATTACATGAAAGGTATGAAGAGAAATCCAAGGATGAACTGCACGATGAAGAGATAAACGTTTCTGTTGCGGGTCGTCTGATGACCAAGCGCGGCAAAGGGAAAGCCGGTTTCGCGCATCTGAAAGATAAAAATGGTTTGATACAGATTTACGTACGAAAAGATGCTGTCGGCGACGAGCAATATGAAAGCTTCAAGCAGGCAGACCTTGGTGACTTTTTCGGTATCGAAGGAACAGTCATGAAAACCAATACGGGCGAAGTGACTGTAAGGGCTGAAAAGCTGACTTATCTATCTAAAGCTCTGCGTCCCTTGCCAGATAAATATCACGGATTGACGAACGTTGAACAGAAATATCGTCAGCGTTACCTTGATTTGATAGCCAATGAGGATAGTTTCGAGCGTTTCACCAAACGCAGTCAAATCATTCAGGAGATCAGAAATCACTTGAACGGCTTAGGTTATCTCGAAGTGGAGACACCACTTCTGCACAATATTGCAGGGGGAGCAGCAGCCAGACCATTCGTTACCCATCATAATGCCCTGGACATGGAGCTTTATCTGCGTATCGCAATCGAGCTTCATTTGAAACGACTGATCGTCGGTGGTATGGAAAAGGTCTATGAAATCGGTCGGGTTTTCCGTAATGAAGGGATCGACACCACACACAATCCTGAATTCACGATGATGGAACTCTATACAGCTTTCCACGATATGGAAGATGTTATGGATTTGACAGAAGTATTGATCCAGACTGTAGCAGAGAAAGTGTTGGGAGAAACCGAGATCTCTTATGGTGAAGAAACCATTCAGCTTGGTGGAAAATGGGCACGTCGCCATATGGTCGATCTGATCAAAGAAGAAACAGGTATCGACTTTTATAAACACTATACGGATGAGGAAGCCCGTCAGCTGGCCCAGGACCATAACGTCGAGATCGATGATTATGCAACCTTTGGACACGTAGTCAACGAATTCTTTGAAACGTTTGTGGAAGACAAGTTAGTCCAGCCGACATTTGTCTATGGCCATCCTCTGGAGATTTCTCCGCTGGCCAAGAAGAACGAAGAAGATGGACGCTTTACAGATCGTTTTGAGCTGTTCATTGCCAAGCACGAATATGCGAATGCATTCAGCGAGTTGAATGATCCGATCGATCAGCGCGAACGATTTGAAGCGCAAATGAAAGAAAAAGCTCAGGGTAATGAGGAAGCTCAGGAAATCGACGAAGATTTCATTGAAGCTCTCGAATATGGTATGCCGCCGACTGGAGGGCTGGGTATCGGTATCGACCGTTTAGTGATGCTTCTGACAGATGCTCACACGATCAGAGACGTTCTGCTGTTCCCGACAATGAAAAATACCGACAACAATTAAATAAAATTTTAAAAGTGACCAAGAGAGATGCGATGAGCATCTCTCTTTTTTTAGGACGTGTCTCTGTGATTGTTTTTTCTCGTATTTAGCGTGAATGTCCTATAATATAGAGAGTAAGAAAAGTAAGATGCAGAAAGAAGGAGAAAAAATGAAAAAAACCAGGTGGATAAATTTTCTGGGAGCAAGTGACCTGATTTTCAGTTTGGTCGTTATCATACTTATAGGTATTGCTTTCTTTTTATTCAATCAAGTCAGTTATATATTCACGCCAATACTCGTGCTTGTTTCGAATATCCTGATGCCCTTTGTCATCGCCCTGTTAATGTATTATCTGTTCAATCCATTTATAGACTTTCTGGAGAAACGGGGTGTGAAGAGAATAGTGGGTGTGACTATTCTATTCCTGCTGATCATCGGGCTATTGACGCTGGGCATCATCCTGCTGTATCCCTTGCTTCGGGATCAGCTGACCATGTTCATTGAAGAATTTCCGAGTTTCATAGATTCGCTGACCGCCTCAGTGACGAGTTGGGTAGATGATCTTCCCTTTGGAGGTGAAATCGAATCATTTATTCAAGAAGGGGAAAGCTTTGTTACCGGAATACCTGATAACATCAACCAGTATCTTTCGAACGGCTTCAGTGGTTTGTCGAGTTTTGTATCTGGGTTGACTAACGTCGTCGTGACACTGGTTACCTTTCCAATTATTCTGTTTTTCCTGCTTAAAGATGAACAGCGCTTTTTCCGTGCCTTTTTATCTGTTACACCTCCCAAATGGAGAGAAGACCTTATTCGCGTATCCTCTGAAGTAAACACACAAGTTGGTGCGTATGTAAAAGGTCAGCTGATCATTGCAACATCGATCGGGATAATGATGTTCATAGGTTTCTCTATAATAGGTCTGGAATATAATGGTGTCCTGGCGATAATAGCCGGATTCACATCTATTATTCCATACGTTGGTCCGACACTGGCGTTTATACCTGCGCTCGTTATTGCCTTGATCGATTCATGGTGGATGGTTGCCCAGCTCGTACTCGTCTGGATGGCGGTACAGTTTATAGACGGTAACTTTATCGAACCGAACGTCATGGGAAAACAGCTCAACGTCCACCCGTTAACGATCATCATTGTCTTGCTGGTAGCAGGTGACTTGTTAGGTTTATTCGGACTGATATTCGGTGTGCCGATATATGCTATCTTGAAGGTGCTTGTCGTCTACGTCTTCCAGCAGTTTAAGAAGCGATACAATAAATACTATGGTGATGTGGCAGGGGAGTATGAAGTCAAACCGATCGAAGTAGCCGTAAGTGGTGAAAAAGTCAGAAGCACTCAGCTAAAACGGACCATTGAAATAGCTAAACTGAAAAGGCATAAAGAAAAGGATCGATTCGAAGAAAACCATGAGAGCACTTCTGAAAAAGCCCCAGATAAAGAGGATAATAAGTAACCTTTATGTAGATAACATTAAAAAATACAGGGACGCTTTGAATCAGGGATCTATTCCTAGTATTCAAAGCGTCATCTTTATTTTACGCCTGAAAAAGGCGGATGATCCTTATTATTATCAGAAAAGAAAAAAAGTGAGAAAAGTTTCTGGAAATCCTTGACGAAAATCAGAATACCTGTTATTATTAATCTCGTTGCTGCAAAACAACGATTGAATTTCAGCAGCGAGGTTTTATAAATTTATTGTTGACATTTTGCTCTCGACCAGATATACTTAAGTAGTTGTCGTAGAGGTAAAGGGAACGCTTACAACTTTGAAATGTTTTCTAAAATAATTTTAAAAAGTTCTTGACAACGAAAACAAAAGCCTGTAATATTATATGAGTTGACACGAAACGTCGTCAACGTCTGAACGAATGAGATCTTTGAAAACTGAACAAAGTAAAACAACCAAATGTGCAGGGGTCTTCGATCCGATTTATCGGATCAGGACAACACAAACGAGTTAACATGTTTAACTCACACTATTTAAATTGAGCTATTTCAAACTACCAAAATGAGAGTTTGATCCTGGCTCAGGACGAACGCTGGCGGCATGCCTAATACATGCAAGTCGAACGATGAAGCACTCTGCTTGCAGAGTGCGGAAGAGTGGCGAACGGGTGAGTAACACGTGGGGAACCTGCCCATAAGAGGGGGATAACATCCGGAAACGGGTGCTAATACCGCATAGGTGATCATAGCGCATGCTTAGATCATTAAAGATGGCTTCGGCTATCGCTTATGGATGGCCCCGCGGCGTATTAGCTAGTTGGTAAGGTAATGGCTTACCAAGGCAGTGATACGTAGCCGACCTGAGAGGGTGATCGGCCACACTGGGACTGAGACACGGCCCAGACTCCTACGGGAGGCAGCAGTAGGGAATCTTCCACAATGGGCGAAAGCCTGATGGAGCAATGCCGCGTGAGTGAAGAAGGTCTTCGGATCGTAAAGCTCTGTTGTTAGAGAAGAACAAGAGGTGTAGTAACTGGCACCTCCTTGACGGTATCTAACCAGAAAGTCACGGCTAACTACGTGCCAGCAGCCGCGGTAATACGTAGGTGACAAGCGTTGTCCGGATTTATTGGGCGTAAAGCGAGCGCAGGCGGTCTTTTAAGTCTGATGTGAAAGCCCACGGCTCAACCGTGGATGGTCATTGGAAACTGGAAGACTTGAATGCAGAAGAGGAAAGTGGAATTCCATGTGTAGCGGTGAAATGCGTAGATATATGGAGGAACACCAGTGGCGAAGGCGACTTTCTGGTCTGTAATTGACGCTGAGGCTCGAAAGCGTGGGGAGCGAACAGGATTAGATACCCTGGTAGTCCACGCCGTAAACGATGAGTGCTAAGTGTTGGAGGGTTTCCGCCCTTCAGTGCTGGAGCTAACGCATTAAGCACTCCGCCTGGGGAGTACGGCCGCAAGGCTGAAACTCAAAGGAATTGACGGGGACCCGCACAAGCGGTGGAGCATGTGGTTTAATTCGAAGCAACGCGAAGAACCTTACCAGATCTTGACATCCTCTGACCACCCAGGAAACTGGGCTTTCCCTTCGGGGACAGAGTGACAGGTGGTGCATGGTTGTCGTCAGCTCGTGTCGTGAGATGTTGGGTTAAGTCCCGTAACGAGCGCAACCCTTATTGTTAGTTGCCAGCATTCAGTTGGGCACTCTAGCGAGACTGCCGGTGATAAACCGGAGGAAGGCGGGGATGACGTCAAATCATCATGCCCCTTATGATCTGGGCTACACACGTGCTACAATGGATGGTACAACGAGTTGCGAGACCGCGAGGTTTAGCTAATCTCCTAAAGCCATTCTCAGTTCGGATTGCAGGCTGCAACTCGCCTGCATGAAGCTGGAATCGCTAGTAATCGCGAATCAGAACGTCGCGGTGAATACGTTCCCGGGTCTTGTACACACCGCCCGTCACACCACGAGAGTTTGTAACACCCGAAGTCGGTAGGGTAACCCTTTATTGGGAGCCAGCCGCCGAAGGTGGGATGGATGATTGGGGTGAAGTCGTAACAAGGTAGCCGTATCGGAAGGTGCGGCTGGATCACCTCCTTTCTAAGGATATTGCCATTAGGGCAAACGGAACCTTGCACAGGTTGCTTTTACTTTGTTTAGTTTTGAGAGATTTTTTTGTTCTCTCATTTTAATATGATGGGGCCTTAGCTCAGCTGGGAGAGCGCCTGCTTTGCACGCAGGAGGTCAGCGGTTCGATCCCGCTAGGCTCCATTTGCAATTCTTTTTTAGAGTTGCGCTTTGTTCTTTGAAAACTAGATAGTTGATTTTATAACAAACACAAATGTTAAGAAACAACACCGAGAAATAGAAATTGAGAACAGTTTTGTTTTAAGACGAAACTCTCATCGCTATAATTACCCTTAACCGTCAGGTTAAGTGAATAAGGGCGCACGGTGGATGCCTTGGCACTAGGAGCCGATGAAGGACGGGACGAACACCGATATGCTTCGGGGAGCTGTAAGTAAGCTTTGATCCGGAGATTTCCGAATGGGGGAACCCATCACTTTTCATCAAGTGATATATCCATAGTGAATACATAGCTATGGATAAGGTAGACGTGGGGAACTGAAACATCTCAGTACCTGCAGGAAGAGAAAGCAAAATGCGATTCCCTGAGTAGCGGCGAGCGAAACGGGAAGAGGCCAAACCAGAAGGCTTGCCTTCTGGGGTTGTAGGACTGGCGACATGGACAAGCGAGAATAGCAGAAATAACTGGAAAGTTATGCGAGACAGGGTGAAAGCCCCGTATGCGACATTCAACCTTGCCTAGCCGGGATCCTGAGTACGGCGGAACACGAGAAATTCCGTCGGAATCCGGGAGGACCATCTCCCAAGCCTAAATACTCCCTAGTGACCGATAGTGAACCAGTACCGTGAGGGAAAGGTGAAAAGAACCCCGGAAGGGGAGTGAAACAGCACCTGAAACCGTGTGCTTACAAGTAGTCAGAGCCCGTTAATGGGTGATGGCGTACCTTTTGTAGAATGGACCGGCGAGTGACGATGTCATGCAAGGTTAAACCGAAGAGGTGGAGCCGCAGCGAAAGCGAGTCTGAATAGGGCGTAGAGTATGCCGTCGTCGACCCGAAACCAAGTGACCTACCCATGTCCAGGGTGAAGGTGCAGTGAAATGCACTGGAGGCCCGAACCCAAGTATGTTGAAAAATGCTGGGATGAGGTGTGGGTAGCGGAGAAATTCCAATCGAACTTGGAGATAGCTGGTTCTCTCCGAAATAGCTTTAGGGCTAGCCTCGGATAATATGCATCGTGGAGGTAGAGCGACTGTTTGGACTAGGGGCCCTTATCGGGTTACCGAATCCTGATAAACTCCGAATGCCACAGATGTAGATCCGGGAGTCACACTGCGAGTGATAAGATCCGTAGTGGAAAGGGAAACAGCCCAGACCGTCGGCTAAGGTCCCCAAATTCTTGTTAAGTGGAAAAGGATGTGGGGCTGCTTAGACAACTAGGATGTTGGCTTAGAAGCAGCCATCATTTAAAGAGTGCGTAATAGCTCACTAGTCGAGTGGCCCTGCGCCGAAAATGTACCGGGGCTAAACAAGATACCGAAGCCACGGATAGAACCAATGGTTCTATGGTAGGAGAGCGTTCTAAGGGCGTTGAAGCAAGATCGTGAGGACTTGTGGAGCGCTTAGAAGTGAGAATGCCGGTATGAGTAGCGAAAGACGGGTGAGAATCCCGTCCACCGAATGACTAAGGTTTCCTGGGGAAGGCTCGTCCGCCCAGGGTTAGTCGGGACCTAAGCTGAGGCCGAAAGGCGTAGGCGATGGACAACAGGTTGATATTCCTGTACCAGTCTGCTTTGTTTGAGCAATGGAGGGACGCAGGAGGCTAAGATGTGCACGCTGCTGGAATAGCGTGTCCAAGCAACAAGTCTGAGAAAGAGTCAAATGCTTTTTCTCTTAAGGACAAGTTGTGATGGGGAGGGAAATTAAGTACCGAAGTATCCGATGTCACACTGCCGAGAAAAGCTTCTAGTGAGAAGTAGGCTGCCCGTACCGCAAACCGACACAGGTAGTCGAGGAGAGAATCCTAAGGTGATCGAGAGAACTCTCGTTAAGGAACTCGGCAAAATGACCCCGTAACTTCGGGAGAAGGGGTGCTGACCAATTGGTCAGCCGCAGTGAATAGGCCCAAGCGACTGTTTACCAAAAACACAGGTCTCTGCTAATTCGTAAGAAGATGTATAGGGGCTGACACCTGCCCGGTGCTGGAAGGTTAAGAGGAAGGGTTAGCTTCGGCGAAGCTCTGAATTGAAGCCCCAGTAAACGGCGGCCGTAACTATAACGGTCCTAAGGTAGCGAAATTCCTTGTCGGGTAAGTTCCGACCCGCACGAAAGGTGTAACGATTTGGGCACTGTCTCAACGAGAGACTCGGTGAAATTATAGTACCTGTGAAAATGCAGGTTACCCGCGACAGGACGGAAAGACCCCATGGAGCTTTACTGTAGTTTGATATTGAGTGTCTGTACAGCTTGTACAGGATAGGTAGGAGCCTATGAAGCCAGGACGCCAGTCTTGGTGGAGGCGTTGGTGGGATACTACCCTCGCTGTATGGCCACTCTAACCCACGACCGTTAACCGGTCGGGAGACAGTGTCAGATGGGCAGTTTGACTGGGGCGGTCGCCTCCCAAAATGTAACGGAGGCGCCCAAAGGTTCCCTCAGAATGGTTGGAAATCATTCGTAGAGTGTAAAGGCAGAAGGGAGCTTGACTGCGAGACCTACAAGTCGAGCAGGGACGAAAGTCGGGCTTAGTGATCCGGTGGTACCATATGGAAGGGCCATCGCTCAACGGATAAAAGCTACCCTGGGGATAACAGGCTTATCTCCCCCAAGAGTTCACATCGACGGGGAGGTTTGGCACCTCGATGTCGGCTCATCGCATCCTGGGGCTGTAGTCGGTCCCAAGGGTTGGGCTGTTCGCCCATTAAAGCGGTACGCGAGCTGGGTTCAGAACGTCGTGAGACAGTTCGGTCCCTATCCGTCGCGGGCGTTGGAGATTTGAGAAGAGCTATCCTTAGTACGAGAGGACCGGGATGGACACACCGCTGGTGTACCAGTTGTCAAGCCATTGGCATCGCTGGGTAGCTATGTGTGGACGGGATAAACGCTGAAAGCATCTAAGCGTGAAGCCCCCTTCAAGATGAGATCTCCCATTCCTTTAAGGAAGTAAGACCCCTGAAAGATGATCAGGTAGATAGGCTGGAAGTGGAAGCATAGTGATATGTGGAGCGGACCAGTACTAATCGGTCGAGGACTTAACCACCAAAGGTGGCTTAAGGGTAAGATGCGGTGTTGTAGAAAAACGTTATGTGTACGTAAAATCAACTGTCTAGTTTTGAGAGAACAGAGTTCTCAAAAAAATAAAAAGAAGAGTCACTGTGCGGTGACGATGGCGGGAAGGACCCACCTGTTCCCATTCCGAACACAGCCGTTAAGCTTCCCAGCGCCGAGGATAGTGAAGGGTTTCCCTTTGTGAAAGCAGGACGTTGCCGTGCAGCTCTTTTTTTATTTTAAAAAATCATCGGAGGTTTAGCTCAGTTGGGAGAGCATCTGCCTTACAAGCAGAGGGTCAGCGGTTCGAGCCCGTTAACCTCCATTTTGTTTTTAGAGCCGTTAGCTCAGTTGGTAGAGCATCTGACTTTTAATCAGAGGGTCGCTGGTTCGAGCCCAGCACGGCTCATTTTTTTGCAGTCAATCTATTCTGTCACAATGCGTCCTTAGCTCAATTGGATAGAGCACCTGACTTCGGATCAGGCGGTTGAGGGTTCAAGTCCTTTAGGGCGCGTTCAAATAATATATGAAAAGTGATCTTAGGTAACTTCTAAGATCACTTTTTTCTGTATAAAGATACGGTTACTTCCTCAGCTTCTCACTTTTAATTCTATCTGTTTATTGGTATAATTATTATTAGTCAAAAATAGTCAAACAAATAACGTTCCTAATCAGAAACATGTGAAAAGGAGGGAACCCGAAGAGTAGATGCAACAAACTGTTCAGCAGTATGTTTGTGTCGTGAGTAAATCTCTTTATTGATCATAATGGAAAATAAAAATATGACAGATATCATTGAAGCTTATCTGAAAAAGGTATTGAAGCAGAAAGAGCAAGTTGAGATCCGACGAAGTGAGATCGCTGAACTTTTCGATTGTGTCCCGTCCCAGATCAATTATGTCATTAACACCCGTTTTACTATTCAAAAAGGTTACCTTGTTGAAAGTAAACGTGGCGGAGGTGGCTATATTCGTATTATTAAAGTTCAAGTACTGGACGAATTAGATATGTTGAATACCATGATCGAAATCATAGGGAACAACATATCTGAAAGAGACGCGAAGTCGGTCGTTCAAAAACTTTATGATGAAAAAATAATTAGCAAGCGTGAAGCAAAACTAATGATAGTGGCAATGGATAAGTCACTTTATACGGGTGATCGCGTAACAGATAATCGGGTTCGGGCAAATTTGCTTCGTTCGATGTTAGCCAATCTATGTTACGAAGAGCCGAATAAAAGAAAGGCGGACTAAGAAATATGAATGAACTATTTACAGATAAAGCAAAAAAAGCCCTGCTTATAGCCCAAGAGGAAGCCAAATCCTTCCGCCACCGTACAGTTGGGACAGAACATCTTCTCTTAGGTTTAGTCATAGAAAATGAAGGCATAGCAGGTATGACTCTGAGAGAATTGGATATAACTGAACAGGATGTCAAAGAAGAAATTGAACATTTTGCAAGCTATGGAACGACGGAACAAGTCCCTAAACATGCGATCCTTCCTTATTCCCCAAGAGCAAGACAAATCATCAAATATGCGACAGATGAAGCTAGACGAATGAAGCGTCCGCTTGTTGGAACTGAGCACTTACTGCTGGGGTTATTGAGAGATGAAGATATTCTATCTGCAAAAATTTTGAATAATCTTGATGTCAATCTTGCAAAAGCCAGACAGCTTGTACTGAAAAAGTTAGGGGCACAGCAGAAAAGTTCACGAAGCAAAATGAACAGTAGACGGAATGTGAAGGCGAATCAAGATGAACAGAGCGGAACACCCACACTGGATTCACTGGCACGTGATTTGACACAGCAGGCTCGTGAAGATCGTCTGGATCCGATCGTGGGGAGAAATAAAGAAGTGCGACGTATCATTCAGATCTTGAGTCGTCGTACAAAAAATAATCCTGTACTCGTAGGTGAACCGGGGGTAGGTAAAACAGCTATTGCAGAAGGGTTAGCTCAGAAAATCATTTCAGGAGAAGTACCACCGGTGCTGACGGATAAACGACTGATGACATTAGATATGGGGTCTTTAGTTGCCGGGACTAAATACCGGGGTGAATTTGAAGAACGGATGAAAAAGATCATCGATGAGATCTATCATGATGGTAATGTCATCCTGTTTATCGATGAGCTGCATACTTTGATTGGAGCAGGTGGTGCAGAAGGAGCGATCGATGCTTCCAATATTCTGAAACCGGCGCTCGCAAGAGGCGAACTTCAGACGATTGGTGCTACGACCTTAGATGAATATCAGAAACACATTGAAAAAGATGCGGCACTGGAAAGACGCTTTGCCTCTATTCACGTCGATCCACCAACTGAGATGGAAGCAGAAGAGATCCTTTTCGGGTTGAGAGACCGTTACGAAGATCATCACGGGGTATCGATCACGGACGATGCCATTCGTGCAGCCGTTCATTATTCCGTACGTTATATTACTTCAAGACAATTACCGGATAAAGCTATCGATTTAATGGATGAGTCTGCCTCAAAAGTAAGGATGGACAAGAGCGATTCTCCGACTCCTTTATCTAAAGCAACTGAAATGCTTGAAGATTTGATCAAGCGCAAAGAAGAGGCTATTCAGTCGCAGAATTTTGAACGCGCTGCTTTGATCAGAGAAAAAGAAATGCGTCAGCGTAAAAAACTGGAAAAAATCATCAAACAAGGTGAAAAGAACGATGGAGACCGACTGGAAGTTACTGCTTCTGATATTGCGGAAGTCGTATCCCAGTGGACCGGTATCCCTGTCAATCAAATGGAACAGAAAGAAAGCGAACGTTTGCTGAAACTTGAAAAAGTTCTTCACCAGCGTGTAGTAGGACAGGAGGAAGCGGTCGTTGCCGTGTCTAAAGCGATCAGAAGGGCGCGCAGCGGCTTAAAAGATCCTAATCGGCCTATTGGTTCATTCATGTTCCTCGGACCTACAGGTGTAGGTAAAACGGAACTGGCTAAAGCTCTGGCAGAAGCGATGTTCGGAAGCGAAGAAGCGCTTATCCGAGTCGATATGTCTGAGTACATGGAAAAATACAGTACCAGTCGTCTGGTCGGTTCACCACCAGGGTATGTGGGTTATGATGAAGGTGGTCAGTTAACGGAAAAGATCCGCCAAAAACCTTACTCGGTCATCCTGCTTGATGAAGTGGAAAAAGCCCATCCGGATGTCTTCAATATCCTGCTTCAAGTATTGGATGATGGTTTGCTGACAGATGGGAAAGGTCGAAAAGTCGACTTCAAAAATACGATCCTCATCATGACTTCAAATCTGGGCGCGACAGCCTTGAGAGATGAAAAATCTGTCGGCTTTGGTGCGATAGACAAACGCTTCGACCACGATGCTATGGAGAAACGTATTCGTGAAGAATTGAAAAATACTTTCCGTCCGGAATTCCTGAACCGTGTCGATGATACGATCGTCTTCCAGTCTCTGAAGAAAGAGGAATTGAGAGAAATCGTTCAGTTACTGACGAAAAACATCGTTACACGTATGCAAGAACTTGGTATCGAGTTGAAAATCACCAGGGCTGCCATGGATGTTATTGCCGATGAAGGTTTTGATCCGGAGTACGGAGCCAGACCGCTTAAACGAGCCATTCAGAATAAATTCGAAGACCGTTTGAGTGAGGCACTGCTTGCAGGTGAAATCAGTCTTGGTGACAAAGTGACTCTTGGAGCAACTAAAGGAGAAATCACTTTAAAAACGCGGGATGCAAAAAATAACAGCAAAAAGAAACTGACTACCAATAAATAAGCTTAGTTTAACGAATAAGAGAGTAAAGGAGTCCTTCAACCAGTATCAATATTCTGGTTGGAGGATTCTTTTTGTTATTATCTTAACGCGAATACAGAATCATATGATTTGTATATAGCATTTACTGGTGGTAATTTATTCTTGTAGTTAAAATAAACAGAAAGGAATGTGTTAGTCTATGTTTTTACACAAGAAAGAACTGCAGTACCATGCAAAACCCGACAAACCGGATGCAGTGATGGCCAGAAGGATACAGGAAATCATAGGTGGTCAGTGGGGAGAAATGACCGTCATGAACATGTACTTGTTCCAGGGATGGAATGCCAGAGGCAACGAAAAGTACAAGGATCTCTTACTGGACACAGCGACTGAGGAAATCGGGCACGTTGAGATGCTGGCGACCATGGTGGCCCATTTACTTGACGGTGCACCAACATCGGCACAGGAAGAAGCGGTCAACTCGGATCCGGCGATCGCAGCGATCATGGGTGGAATGAATCCGCAGCATGCCATTGTTAACGGACTGGGAGCTGCACCCAAGGATTCTAATGGAAATGCCTGGACATCCAGTTACATTGCTTCAAGCGGCAACCTACTGGCTGATATGCGTATGAATGTGACGGCTGAATCTCAAGGTCGACTGCAGGTCGCACGTCTTTATGAAATGACAGACGACAAAGGCATCCGTGATCTGTTAGGCTTCCTGCTAGCTCGAGACACCCAGCATCAGCTGCAGTGGATCGAAGCCATCAAAGAACTGGAAGAAAAAGAAGGGATCGTTGTTCCGGGACAGGTACCGAAAGAGTATGAAGTCGAAGGCCAGGGACATGTCCTGTATAATTTCTCAGAAGGCCAGGATAGTAAAGAAATCGTTGACGGCAAGAAAGCGGCAGATGGCGAAGCATTTAAATATGAAGATAAAGCAACGGCTATGGGCGGGAAACCAAAACTCGAGATACCGCCTAAAGTCATGTATACAACGCCGCCAATGGATAAAAGCTGACCTTAGATAGTCTGAACGGGTGAGCAGTCGACATACACTGTCACTGCCCATCCGTTTTTTAGTATTATCCTCTGTATAATCGTTATCTTTAGTATTCTGCAGGAATGTTTGATAAGATGAATATATTCAAAAGATGAAAGGACGGAGATACTATGCATCAGGATCATCAGTTGGACGACAATCAGAAAAATATTTTAATCGGAGTAGGTGTAGCATTTTTAGTTGGCTTGATCACGCTCTTGTTTACGTCAGATTCGGCTAAAACAAAGACGAAATCAGCAGTCAACCGTCAGAAAGCCAAACATTATGTTGGAAGTAAATTCCATGGTAATCATAAGGCAAAAAGCGTCGTGAATAAATTATCTGATGATGAAATCAGTAACCTTCTTGGAACGGTCGACAAAGTCAACGACCTGGAAGGGAAATTCTCAGAAATGACGGATGATCTTAAAGATTTCATGCATGACAAAAAAAGAGAGTCAAAAAAAGTCATGAGAAAACTTAAAAGATAACAAAAAAAGAGACTCTGTAGAGTCTCTTTTTTGCGTTGATCATAACACCAGTAAATAACATAAAAGTAGATCATTCATATTTCTTAACGATAAGCCGGTTGTTTCATAGAAGCGGTCCATACGGTACTGCAGGGTGTTTCTGTGAATGAACAACTGCTTGGCGGCTACACTGATATTCCCCTGACTTGTCCATAAGGCTAGGATCAGTTCTTTCCAGTCTGGCTGCTCATCAAGCTGTTTTTTTAACTCCTGCATCAGAGTACTGCGCGACAAAGCTCCTTTTGTAAAATATCTCAAGGCAACATCGGAGAGAGAACAGATCCGGTCGTGCAGATGAGACACTTCTTCCTGGAATATACGCTGTTCTTCTTTGAGAATTGCTTTCAGAGAATTGTCCGGTGACCAGAACTGTCCGATATAGGCATTGGTACGAATGGAAAAATCGTCCTCGAGTGTTTTCAGCATGCCGTAGATCTCTTCCTGGGTAAGCGTTTGAGACGTATTATCCTGAATGATGTAGCAAGCATCTTGAGTGACAAAAAAGACATCCAGTACGGGTTCAAAAAGATGCGTGATGGAATCGATCCAAATGGAATAATCGAACTGATCATCCATTTTTTCTAGCACAAGCTGAATCAGACGGACAGGATGAGTGGTCTGAGGGGGATATTCCCGGTTTCCCTCCATAAAATTGAACCACTTAGACTGGGATGCAGGAAACGTGTCAGGCTGGATCTCCTCTTTTAAAAGATTAAGTATGCTGATTTCTTTATCGTCTAACGATTTCTTTGGTATATGGATCCATTGATTTTTATAGGGGATTCGGAGCGTATCTTCTTCCATGAAAGGATGTTTACTTAAAGTTGATTCAGGGTAGAGTTTTTTTAACTTGGAAAAATCCAATGTATTTCCTCCTTAATTATGCTATCCTTATTCTACCACTGTTTATACGATTTAGAAACTGACCTATGTAGAAGTAAGAATGAAAATGGAGCGGAAAGACATGTCTGAATTTACTGAGAAAGACATCCATAAATGGATGAATGAGGCAATCAAAGAGGCTGAAAAAGCCAGAGCGATCGATGAAGTACCTATCGGGGCCGTCGTTGTCAAAGACGGTGAAATCATCGGCCGGGGACATAACCAGCGAGAAACATCGCAGAATGCGACGACGCATGCAGAGATGATTGCTATACAAGAGGCTAACGAAACACTTGGCAACTGGCGACTTGAAGACTGCCATCTCTTTGTCACACTGGAACCTTGTGTCATGTGCAGTGGGGCAATCGTTCTGGCACGGCTGAAAAGTATCTACTATGGCCCGAGCGATCCCAAGGGCGGTGCAGTCAGGACTCTGATGCAGGTTCTTGAAGACGAACGGCTCAATCATCAGTGCGAAGTACACGCTGGGGTTATGGAAGAGGAATGCCGTTCACTTCTGACGACGTTCTTCAAAGATTTAAGAGTGAGAAAGAAGAAAAATAAACTGGAAAAATAAACGGGACCCTGTATCAAAGCCTCTTGCCTTTGATACAGGGTCTCTATTACTATTCTGCGTTCTTTTTTGTCATCTCTTCATTTTTTTCGATCATTTTATCGACTGCTGTGATCAGTGAAGAAGAGAAGTCAGATTCCAGTAAACTCAATACCGCCTCAACAGTGATGCCACCCGGAGAAGAAACATGATCGATCAGGTTCCACGGTGAGTCCGAGGCTTCCTTGACTGTTTTTCCACTTCCCAGGACTGCCTGAGCAGCGATCTCAGTGGCTTTGTCCTTTGGCATGCCGTATTTGACTGCCGCACGCGCCAGTGTGTCGATGAACAGAAAAACAAGTGCAGGGGAACTGCCGGCTAAAGCAATGAAGATACCTAACTGGTCTTCCGGAACCATCATAACTTCTCCGACCGCATTAAAGATGATTTTGGCTTTAGCCATATCTTCTTCAGTGACCTGTTTGTTTTCAACCAATGCTGTCATTGATGCATTAACTTGTGCATTCAGATTAGGCATCGTTCGGATGCACTGGTCAGCGGGGATATACTGATTCAACTGATCGCTTGAATAACCGGCAACGACGGATAACAGCAGCAGGCCGGCAGGAAAAGTCAGTTCACTCAGGACCTGGTCTACCTGATGAGGTTTGACCGCCAGCAGAATAACGTCTGACTGGTCGACGACTGCCTGATTTGAAGCCATACCGTTTATGTGCCACTCTTTTTCAATGGCCAGACGACTTTCCTCTGAACGGGTGGAGAAAAAGAGATCGTCTTCTTTCAGTACTTCATTGTCTATCAAACCTTTTGCAATCGCCCGGGCCATATTGCCAAAGCCGATAAATCCTATCTTCATACGTGATCATCCTTTTTGATTTATTTGTTCCAGTTTATCATACCTTGGATGAATAGTTTAAATTTAGTTGAAGATAAACATCTGCATTCATTTTTGGTATAATGGAAAACGTAAGAAAATTTGGGGAAAGAATGGGGATTCATTTATGCAGAACGAAAAAGGAATAAAACAGATCGACTGGGAGAACTTAGGTTTCTCTTATATTAAAACAGATTACCGCTTCTTATCACACTATAAAAACGGTCAATGGGACGAAGGCTCTTTAACGACAGACAATACGCTTCACATTTCAGAAGGGTCTACGGCGCTGCACTACGGACAGCAGTGTTTTGAAGGCATGAAAGCTTATCGGGCAAAAGACGGATCGATCAATCTTTTCAGACCCTACGAAAATGCCAGAAGAATGAGACAGAGCTGTGAGCGCCTGCTCATGCCTAGTTATTCGGAAGAGGCGTTCGTTGAGGCTGTAAAAAAAGTGGTCAAAGCAAATGAAGAGTGGGTCCCTCCATACGGATCGGGCAGTTCTTTGTACATTCGCCCGTTTGTGATCGGTGTTGGAGATAATATCGGTGTCAAACCGGCAGAGGAATACATCTTTTCGATCTTTGTCTTACCAGTCGGTGCCTACTTTAAAGGCGGGTTAAAACCCTCTAACTTTTTAGTTAGTTCATATGACCGTGCCGCACCCAGAGGTACCGGTGCTTCAAAAGTTGGCGGGAACTATGCGGCCAGCCTCTTGCCGGGTAAAGAAGCGAAAGAACGTCACTACAGTGATGCCGTCTATCTGGACCCTGCAACCCAGACAAAAATCGAAGAAGTCGGTGCCGCAAATTTCTTTGGAATCACGCACGATGACGAATTCATTACGCCTAAATCGCCTTCGATCCTTAACAGCATCACCAAACGGTCACTAATGTGGGTGGCTGAAAACCGCTTAGGTCTGACGGTTAAAGAAGGAGACGTCTATATCGATGAACTCGATCGTTTTAAAGAGGCCGGCGCTTGTGGCACAGCAGCTGTTATTGCTCCCATAGGCGGACTGCAAGTGGGTAATGATTTCCACGTGTTTTATTCGGAAGAGGAAGTCGGTCCCGTAACGATGAAGTTATATAATGAATTAGTAGGGATACAATTCGGTGATGTAAAAGCGCCCGAAGGATGGATCGTAAAAGTAGATTGAAGATGAATCGATTCTTTCTCTTTGGATAAAATCATCGGATTCGTTATGATTAAATCAAGAAGATAAAGGAGGAAGATAAATGACTTATTTAAAGAAGTTCTCTCTATCTACTCAAGATAAACAGGAATTCAAAGAACTGGATTCCTATCTGAACGAAGCCCTTGAAGAGAGCGGCGTCAAAGAAGGCATGATGCTCGTTTACTGTCCGCACACGACGGCTGGTATAACGATCAATGAAAATGCAGATCCGGATGTGAAAAAGGACTTGAAACGTGCGCTGGATGATACATTTCCGAATCACGATTATTTTGTCCACATGGAAGGGAATTCCGATGGTCATATGAAATCGTCGCTTGTCGGTGCCAGTGAATCCCTGATCATTCATGAGGGGGAAATTATCTTTGGTACCTGGCAGAGCGTCTACTTTTCAGAATTTGACGGTCCCAGACAACGGACCTTTTATGTGAAAATTATTGAAGGTTAAATCTTTATGCGAATAGTAAAAGGAGCAAGGCTGGGACTTTTTTCCAACCTCGCTCCTTTTAAAAATTTTATGCAGCAAGAGAAGTACTGTACTTAGTAATTGTGTTATATCGCAATCATTCCCATGAAAGTTTTAATGCTAACAAGTCATTAAACGGCTATTGGGACCACTTTCTGGAGACTTGCATGCATAAACTTGTCACTAAACGGCTATTACGACCCCTTTCTGGAGACTTGCATGCATAAACTTGTCACTAAACGGCTATTACGACCACTTCCTGGAGAATCGCAGCATAAACTTGTCACTAAACGGCTATTGCGACCACTTCCTGGAGACTTGCAGCATAAACTTGTCACTAAACGACTATTGCGACCACTTTCTGGAGAATCGCAGCCTGAATTGGTCGCTAAATTACTTCTGAGACAACTTTTTAAGTGGATTTTGTTGGATTCACCACTATCTTGCCGGAAGAGAGGATGAATCTGTTCATCCTCTCTTTTGTGTTGACAAAAGTTAGGGTTTGGACTATATTATATTTAACTAAACGGTTAAATAGTTAAAGAGAGCAGGGTTTAAAATGAGCAGCGTATTCAAAGCGTTGAGTGATCCGACGAGAAGAAAAATCCTTGCTCTCCTGCGGGACAGAGACATGACGGCAGGAGAGATAGCTGAGCGATTCGACATATCTAAACCGGCTATTTCAAAACATCTGGATATTTTAAAAGAAGCTGAATTAGTGAGTGCCGAGAAAAAAGGACTGTACCGTATTTATTCCATCAATCTAACAGTGCTGCAGGAAACATTAAGTGGATTTATGAATCTTTTTGAAAAGGAGAATGAAGAATGAAAAAACCAGCAGTTATCTGGCCGCTCACTATCATTGCAACAGTGATCATAGGTCTAGGTCTATTTGTAGAAGGAAGTGAATGGCGCCTTATATCGATCGGTATAGGAATCATATTGGGGCTGGGGATAATGGATATTTACACACCTAAGATCGCTCAGTTATCCGCATCTAATCCGAAAGTGAAAACGATGAGACGTTTGAATCGGCTATTTATAATGTTTTTTACTGGAGTATTCTTATTTCTGATCTGGTACCCCGATGCCGGCTCACTGATTATGGAAAACGAAAATGGTCTGGCCTTTATCGCAACACTGGCGATCATGGGAATCATTGGAAACACTGCACCAAAACTGCCGTTTAACCGGTATATGGGGCTCCGTCTGCCTTGGACAGTACGTGATGAGGAAACATGGAAAGCTGCGCACAAATGGCTCGGCTATATAACATTTCCAATCATCCTGATTATGATCATCGCTTACTTTCTAAATATTGAACTGATCGAAGTGGTGAAATACGGTATTCTTTCCTGGATAGTGATACCTGGTATTTACTCTGGATGGATCTATTATAAGAGAATGAGCTGAAGGTGAACTTTAGGCTCCATCCGATAGTTGGTCTTGTTTAGTCACTGAAAATGTGACTAAAAAGTGATAAATAGTACTTTAGTAGGATGCAAATATACATGAATTATTATACAATATAACTGTTCTCATGTTTTATTCTGGATGCTGGAGAACAATACATAAAAACATAGAAAGAAGGAAGAACATGCTAGAAGTTAAAGATCTGACGAAAACGTTTGGATCGCTTACTGCAGTGGATGACTTGAATTTTACGATCAAGCCCGGTGAGATCATGGGACTGATCGGTCAGAATGGTGCTGGTAAGACAACAACGTTTCGTATCATCTTGAATTTATTGACCCCGGATAGAGGGCATGTGCTCTGGAACGAACGATATCTGACAACAAAGACATTTAATAAAATAGGTTATCTGCCTGAAGAACGTGGCTTATATCCGAAAGTTTCAGTTGAAAACCAGCTACTCTACTTTGCTCAGCTGCGCGGGAAGAAAAAAAGTGAAATCAAACCGCTGATCGATCATTGGCTGGAAAAATTCGAGGTCAAAGGTAAAAAGACGGATAAAGTCAAGACGCTGTCTAAAGGGAATCAGCAGAAAGTGCAGTTGATATCGACATTGATTCACCAGCCGGAACTGATCATTCTAGATGAACCGTTCAGTGGGCTGGATCCAGTCAATGCTGAACTGCTGGAAGATGGTATCCGAGAGGCCCAGGCTAATGGAGCAAGTATTATCTTTTCAAGTCACAATATGAATAATGTGGAAGAACTGTGTAACAGTCTCATCATGTTGAAAGACGGCAAACCGGTCCTGAATGGAACTGTTCGAGACATCCGTCAGCAGTTCGGACGGACAAAACTTTTCTTAGAATCCGACTTAACGCCTGAAGAACTGCGCCAGTTTCCTGGTGTACAACGGGTCGAAAAAACAAATGACGGTATTGACGTGGCTTATCTGACTGAAACGGAAGATGGTAAAGCCATCTTCGATGCAGCAACTAAGAATGGCTATATCCCAACATTCAGTCAGCAGCCTCCGACACTGGAAGAGATCTTTAAACGATTGGCGGGTGAAAAGAATGAGTAAATACTGGGTCATTACAAAGGAAGTTTATAAAAAGAACGTGAAATCATTCGGATTTGCGGTTATGGTACTGTCGCCTTTACTTGTCTTTGCCTTCATTGCGGGACTGACGTATTACTTTTCTCAGGAAGAGCAACAGGCCCCGGATGTATCGATTGCTGTATTAACTGAAAACGAAAGCATTAATCAGATTTTTTCAAATGAAGAATGGGGCTTTGAGATCGAGAAAGAAATCGGGACGGAAACTGAGGCTGAAGAAGCATTACTCGATGAATCGATTAGCGGCTACCTTGTAGCGGAAGTTGAAAATGGAACGATCGATGCACAACTTGTTTATACGGATGACATGTCTGAGCTGTTACCGATCATTCAGGAAGCTTTATCGAATTATCAGACGATGGTGAGAGCTGATCAGCTCGAACTGGCACCGGAAGAAGTTATGGCGTTATCAGAACCTGTCATGATCGACGAACAGTTCGTCAATGTTGAAGAAGGAACCTTGACCCAAGAGGAATTTTCTGACCGTATGATCCAGCAGGGTGGCGCCTATTTCGTCAGTATAGCCATCATGATCTTTATCATGACTTATGCCGGTATTATTGCTGAAGAGGTTGCCAGTGAAAAAGGTACACGAATTATGGAGATCATTTTGTCCAGCGCGAGTGCGACGAATCACTTCTTCGGTAAATTAACTGGTGTCATGCTGATTCTACTTACTCAAATAGCCATTTATGCTGTGGTGGGATTCGGCGCATGGTTATACTTTAAAGATGCCCAGATCGTTCAGGATCTGATCGGAGGCGTAGATGTGGCTGCTATATTCCAGGAACTGATGGGGTATACACTCATTTTCTTTATTGTGGGTGTGCTTATGTATGTGGTGCTGGCAGCGTTCTTTGGCTCCCTGGCTACCAAAATGGAAGATGTGAACAAGGCAGTGACGCCTATCGTCTTTCTGGCGCTGACAGGGTTTTATGTCGGGATATTCGCCTTTACTGCTCCGGATAACATGTTCGTTGCCGTCTTTTCGTATATTCCACTCTTTACGCCTTTTGTCATGCCGTTCAGGATAGCAGCGGAAACGGTATCGACCTTTGGTGTCTGGATGTCGATCATCGGGACTGTTGGATTTGCCATCGTGATATCATTTATTGCTCTGGCGTTCTATCGTTCTAATGTACTGATCTATTCTGATACCAACTTACTGGGAACGATCAAACGTTCATGGAGTATCATGCAGAGTAATAAAAAGGCAAAAAAATTGAATCATTCTGCCTGATTATTTTCTAACAAGACAATAAAATCATGAATTTTTTTAGAAACATCCTGAAGTGTGTAATAGCATGCTTCAGGGTGTTTTTGTATATCCATTTAGACTAACACGCCTAATGCAGTCAAAGTGATATTGATTAAAAAAGAAAGTACATATAATTGACTCTATCAGTTGTGATTGGTTATTATGAAAGTGCTCACCTTATTTAAGATATATACTAGAAAAAATAATATATTCTGTGTATAATGAGAATGAGGTGAGAGAAATATTAAAATTAAATGAGCTAAGTGAGCAGGAGAAAATGCAAAGATATAAAGTTATGTACACTATACCGTCTTTGGCAATCTTGATGCTGCTTTTATCAGCGGACTTCAACTATATTTTTATGTCATTTATAGTTGTTGCTTTTATTCTAATAGAACTGATTATTTTTGGCTTGATGGATTCAAAGTATGACTATTCATTAAATGGTTTTTTAAAAGATAGTTTGTACTTAATGCTGTCTAGTTTTGTTGTGACTTACATTGCCGTACCATTAATATTTTCTGTAGTGACGAAAAATATAAATTTATCAGATACTATTTTAAACGGATTGAACTTTTCAGTTTCAATGTTCCTCCTGTATGGATCCTGGTTCATTATTGTAGCGCTGCAAAGTAAGAGGAAAAAGAAGACGGAAAGATGGAAATGGGAAATAACGAGAATTTTTTACGACAATAAGAAGTTTGACAAACCACAATAAAGCCGGTCGGTAACGGCAGTAGTAAACTGACGAAAATGAAATATCATAAAAATGATAACTTAACTATGAAGAGGAGTATTTCACATGATATTACCAGATAAATGAACTTGAAGAATTCAGACCGGAACGCTTCAGTGACTGGCATTCAAGTCCGACCGATGAGATTCAGATGAAACTGCTAGCTCATGGTGGCGGCGATTATTATACTGGACACCGCTGTCCGGGTGAATTCAATACCGTTCGGGCCATGGAAGTTGTTGCGGATTATTTAATTAACAACGTCTCATATACTGTTCCAAATCAGGATATCGGGTTCAGTATGGTGAATATCCCTACCGTTCCCAAAAGCGGTATGATCCTCGAAAATATCGATTATATTGGCTGATATCTGATCAAAGGATAAGGCTAAACTGAAAAACCGCAGGAATAAGGTCGTCTATTGACTCTGTTCATACGTTTTTTTTAGGCTCATCGTCCAGTAAGCTGATGAGAATAGTCTGGACCATAATTAAACTGGCAAAGCGATAACCGGGATGGTAAACTATATCTTGACTAAGGAGTGACTTTGATGAAACGATTTATGTGTCCGGCTTTCAGTATCGGGTTTTATCTTCTGTATTTTCTGATCCTTCAGGGGATCACCTATTTACTGCCTGAATCGGGACTAACGACGACCTTCATACTGTTATCAGTTTTTCTTATTATCCCAGTACTTGCTTCCAAAAGCAGCTCACGAGTCATCCGCGCCATCAACGGTGTCAGCTGCTCTTTTTAAACTATGTGTAAAATAAATGTCGGAAGAGGGAAAATCCGACCTAGACAAAAAGAAAGAAGACCCTTAATCTAGAGATAACGACAACGCTAGAGAAAGAGGTCTTCTTATGAATGAAATTATAACAGAAATCATCGAAACGATAAAGGATTCTTCCACATTATTAGAAGGAGAATTAGCCCTGGAGAGACTTTTACAACAGGTGAATCAACAATTGCTTAACGCAGCCTTTAAACAGATTGATTTAGAACTGCTTCCGAAATATAAAGAGCAGGGATATGAAATTGATAGTGTACCTAAACGTACACTTCACATGACCGTTGGTCCTGTAGAGATTGCAAGACATCGTATGCGAAAAGAAGGCGAAAAAAGTGTCATTCCTTTTGATCAAGCTGTCGGCCTAGAGCCACGTAAACGCCATTCTCCTCTTGTCGAAATGAAAGCAGCTCAAATAGCTTCTGATGGAACTTATCGCAAAGCCGAAGAAGCGATTGATCTGCTTACGCCGTTTTCATTGAGCCATACGACTATACATAAGATGACTCAAAAAATAGGTACAACTATCCAAGAATGGACGGATACGGCCCCTCTTCAAGACGAAACGGCTCAAAAGGACAAGACTAAGACGCCAGTACTGTTTATCGAAGGTGATGGTTTAATGCTCACTAAAGGTAAAGAAAAGAAACGTCCTGAAATTCATCGTGTTCAGTTCCATGAAGGTGTTGAGTATAAAGGCAAACAGAAAAGGCCCGTTTTAATTAATTCGAGAATGTTCGAGAGCACTATATCGAGTTCAGAAGCATTTAAACGCGCAAGTCTATGGCTGGAATCAATCTATGACTTACGGGAAACGATTGTCATCTCTAACAGTGATGGAGGTAGTGGTTACGATAAAGATAAATTCTATCGGATTATCGGAAAATGCCAGCGTCATGAGCATTTTAGAGATGCCTATCATGTCAATGAAAAAATCAAACAACGGATGTATTTTGATAAAAAAATGGAAGAAAAAATGAGGAAAGCTGTGCGTATATACAATCTGGATCTGGTTGAAGCGATTATAGCGACGACTGAGAGTCGTATCAAAGGCAACGATGAAAAAGCAACGGAATATAAAGAAGAACTTTCAAAATTAAAAGCCTACCTATATAGAAATTGGGACAGTCTTAAACCCTTAAAAATGAGAAACCTACCTGTAAACGGAGGACTAGGTGTATGTGAGAGTAATCATCGCCCTTATAGTTATCGCATGAAACGACAAGGCCGAGGGTTTTCAGCTCAAGGTGCTGGAAATGTCGCAGCGATCATTTCTGCACGAAAGAATGGAACGTTTCTCCGAGCGCTAACCGAAAAGATTCCCGAACTATTAACGGAACTCCAACCGGAGTTCAAAGGCGCTGTACGAGCAGCTTTGAAGAAAAGCAAGACAAAACCATCAATCGGTGTAAAAATTGGGAGTATAGCTAATTACAGCTCTTCATCAAGTCCTATAGGACAATTGCAAAAAATGTTTAGTTAAAACCCTCTTTCTCAATCGTATTGGGAGCTCAAAGAGCGATCAAGCAATTGAGAAAGAGAAAAAATAAAAACAGTGTTTCAGATTTCTAGAATAAATTTCCGAGATTAACTTTACACATACCTTTTTAAATTTATACTGGAAAAAAATATCTACTTGTGCTATTATAATAAGTGCCGAGAGGCCACATGACAATGGCGGGCATATGAACCGTGTCAGGTCCGGAAGGAAGCAGCACTAAGTATCGCTCCGCCATGTGTTATGTGAATACATAGCCATGAATACTTTAAACCTATTCATAGATAGAGATGCTCCTTATTATAAGGGCATCTTTTTTTTACTGTTTTATTTAGAAGCCAACAGTTTACCTTTTCAAGTGAGTAGGATAAAAACTAAAGACTTCTTAAAGTAAGTCATCTTGTTTTCAAGCGAAAATCCCCACATCGACATATATCGACATAGGGATTTTCAATTATACTGCTAGTGCTGGATCGGCTCGGAACTTAACTTGCTGGTCTTATTCTGTCTTATAAGTGTTTTCCAGACGTCCCATCCATAACCCAAGGGCCAGTCCAGCAAGAAAAAGCAGAATGACAAGGCCATAGTCAAGAGCAGTCAGATCAGCATACATCTCGATCGAGGGAGCGATGATCGCTGTAGAAGCGACGACGACACCGAATACAAAGTGAAACACGGTTGCATAGGCAATACTTAACAAGTATCTGATAGCTTTTGCAAAGAGAAACACGCAGATGACTGCTCCGATAGCGACTGGAATCAGGATTGAAAAATTAAGCAGTCGGATAGCTTCCGTCAAAGGCTGATAGAGGTTCAAGTAGATAAGAAAGTTTGACGGGCTGAGGCCTGGAATGATAAAACCAGATGCAAAGATAGCCCCAGACCATAACCAGGTCAGAATATTCTGCTCCACTTGTAAGTCCAGGTTCTCGTTTGCCCATAACAAAAGGACAAACATGATGACAGCCGTAAGAACAGCTAAAGCGATGTGACAAGGTTTTCGTCCATTTTTCCCCGCTTCCCTATACAAAGTAGGCAGCGTGCCAAGAATAGCGCCGATAAAGGCCCAAAGGACATGGACCGGGTAGTACTGCAGCCCAAAGTCCAGCGGATAGGATAAGACGAAGACGCCTAAAAGTGCACCGATACCGACCGGCAAAAAGTAGCGGATCCATTTTATAAATTCATTCGCGATATCTGAAATGAATAAGATGAGCGGCTCGTACAGACCAAATACAGCTGCCAGAGCCCCACCGCTGACTCCCGGAAGGATCGCTCCTGAACCGATGAGCATACCCTTAAGTACGCGCAGCAGCCAGTCAATGATCTGGAACCGGCTTGTTTCTTCATGATTTTTCATGGCATAGTTTCTCCTTCGTCCAAAGAAATTGACATTTATGTAGTTTAATCGAATCACTGGCAAGTTAAAGTTATTTTAACAGATTTAAACGGGAAAATAAAAGAACGTGTATTTATGTAAGTTGATACTGCCGAATTGGTCTTTCCCATCAGCTGAAGGATTGGTGACTGAATACTTAAATCCTGTATCAGCACAGCATAGAGACCGGGTTTTAAAAAATTGTTTATGTTTATTCACTGGCTAGAAAATTCATAAAAAGTTTTTGAATTAGACAGGAATTCACCTATAATAGTAGAGAGACCGATTTTGTGAGAAAAGAGGGGAAACATGAGCTATCAAGCGTTATATCGTGTCTGGAGACCCCAGCGATTTGAGGATGTTGCGGGCCAGGAAGCTGTAACCAGAACCTTAAGGAATGCATTAAGTCATGGGAATACCAGCCATGCATACTTGTTTTCCGGGCCTAGAGGAACAGGAAAAACAAGTGCTGCTAAAATTTTTGCCAAAGCAATGAATTGTCCGAATGCTGTAGATGGGGAACCGTGTAATGAGTGTGATTTGTGTCAGTCGATCACTCAGGGCAAACTTGGGGACATCATAGAAATCGATGCAGCAAGTAACAACGGTGTGGATGAGATCCGTGACATCAGAGAGAAAGCGAACTATGCACCGACAGAGGCTGAGTATAAGGTCTATATCATCGATGAAGTGCATATGCTCTCGATGGGGGCCTTCAATGCGCTGCTCAAAACACTGGAAGAACCGCCGATGAATGTCGTCTTCATTCTGGCAACGACTGAACCACATAAAATACCGCTGACGATCATTTCCCGGACACAGCGTTTTGACTTCAGACGGATTTCACCTCAGGATATCATCAAGCGGATGACCTATATCCTGAACGAAAAACAAGTTGAATTTGATCCGGATGCCTTGATGAGCATTGCCAAAGCTGCCGAAGGCGGTATGCGTGATGCCTTGAGTATCTTAGATCAAGTCATTTCGTTCTCAGATGGCCGAGTCACTCTGGATGACACGCTTCGGATCACCGGCAGTATCACTCAGGAGCTGATGATCGATTATTTAACTGCGGCATTGAATCACGACACCGAAAAAGGTCTTGGTCTTCTTCATCAGATGATGCAGGAGGGGAAAGACGCTAACCGTCTAGTTGAGGATGTCATTCTGTTTTCCCGGGATATTCTTATTTATCAGAAAACCGAGGATGATACGCTCCTCAAGATGAGTAAAGTGGATGATTCATTTAAAGAATTGATCGCAGGAGCACATCCGGAAAAAATCTATGATGTCATCCGTATCATGAATCAGACTCAACTGGAAATGCGGACATCGACACATGCAGAAGTGTATCTTGAAGTCGCGACCGTGCGTCTTGCACAGGCTACGCCTCAGGCAGCGACCGTTTCAGCACCTCAAGCGACTGTGCAGAAAGACACCAGTGACAGTCAGGAGATCCGTTCACTAAAAAACAAGCTGAACCAGATGCAGAAAGCTATCGAACAGATGCAGAAGACCAGCTCAGATAATAACGGCGCAGCTGCACCGAAACGTCAGCCGACCCGGAAAAAATCAGGACAGACGGCGTTCAAAGTCAACACACATCAAGTATTTGGTATCCTGGAACATGCCACGCGGGGGGATCTGGCGAAACTGAAAGATGTCTGGCCGGACCTGATCAATGCTTTGTCGACCAGTCAGAAAGCGATCATGAATACGTCTAAACCAGTGGCCGCAAGTCCCAACGGTTTGGTCGTCACCTTTGATTATGATATTCTATGTGAAAGAGCTGCCAGTGATACCTTCCTGATCGATGCGGTCGGAGATTATCTGGAAAAAGTTATCGGTCACCGTGCCGATATGGCGACAGTCCCTTCTGCCAAATGGCTGGAAGTCCGTCAAGCCTACATCGATCAGATGAAGAGCGGCAGCCAGGAAGGAAACACCGACGAACAGGAGAAAGAAGAAGTAACGCAAGAGTCCGAAGAAATGGAAGCTGTCGTAAGTGAGGCAGTGAATCTCTTCGGAAAAGAAAATGTAACCATAAACGACTAAATTATGAAAAGGATGATGAAATATGCGTGGAATGGGAAATATGCAGGGTATGATGAAAAAAATGCAGAAGATGCAGAAAGAAATGGAACAGAATCAGGCAGCCTTGAATGAAAGAGAATTTACGGGCACTGCCAATGACGATCTAGTAACCGTCACATTCACCGGTGACAAGAAATGTAAAAAAGTATCGATCAAAGAAGAAATCGTTGATCCGGAAGATGCAGAAATCATTGAAGATCTGGTTTTGCTGGCTGTCAATGATGCCCTAGGAAAAATCGATGCTGAAACAGAAAAAGTAATGGGGAAATATTCTAAAGGTCTGGGTATACCTGGAATGTAAGAATAAGTAAAAGAGTGAAAGCCTCAACTGAGATTGAGGCTTTCTTTTAGAAAGGAAACGGTTATGCATTATCCAGAACCGATTGCACAATTAATGGAGAGTTACATGAAACTACCGGGGATCGGCGAAAAAACCGCTGCTCGCCTGGCTTTTTATACGGTCAATATGCAGGAAGAAGATGTCACACGATTCGCAAAGTCCTTGATCAGTGTGAAGCGGGATTTGCAGTATTGTTCGATCTGCGGGAATATGACGCAGAACGACCCGTGTGATATCTGTGAAGATAAAAATCGTGATCAGTCTGTCATTTTAGTTGTGGAGCATCCGAAAGATGTCATTGCCATGGAAAAAATGCAGGATTTCAAAGGACTTTATCATGTTCTGCATGGTGTGCTGTCTCCAGTCGAAGGCACAGGTCCGGAAGATATCAATATTCCCGTTCTGATCAAACGACTGCAGAAAGACGAAGTAAAAGAAGTGATCATTGCGACGAATGCTACGGCCGAAGGGGAAGCGACAGCAATGTATCTATCCCGTCTGATCAAACCTGCCGGCATCAAAGTTACCCGTCTGGCTCACGGGCTATCTGTCGGCAGTGATATCGAATATGCAGATGAAGTCACACTGCTAAAAGCAGTAGAAGGTCGAAGAGAGATGTAGGTGCATGATGCCATTATTTAAAAGAACAAGTAAATTAAAGCGTTCCTATGATGAAAAATTAGTGGAACTGATAAGCAGACAGAGAAACCAGTTTGAATCTTACGAGAAAATAAAAGGGATGGCTGTTGACGACCAGCCCGAGTGGCAGGCTCACTATAAACTTCAGAAAGCAACCTATTATTATCTGTTCAAAGAAGCTCGAATCAGAAAGATAAATGGAAATATTTAAAACTGAATATTGTTTTTTAAAAAAGCCGACCATTATATTCGGCTTTTTTTGTTTACAGTTAATAGTCGTTTGAGAAATTTATTTTAGTAAAAGATGCCCAAAGTATAGGGTTTTGGATAGGATAACACTATTTTTTAAATGAAAGCGTTAACATTGTTATTTCTGTAGATTAAACTATTAGATACGAGCGATTATAACCGGAAGTTATATTAATTTAAAATATAAACCAACTCATGTAATCGCTAACAAAGATTCCCGATGTGCTCTGATATCTTTTAGGGCTCTTGCATAGGTTTCTTTTATTACTTTTACAAACTCTAAACATTTATTATGTCAATACACATCTAAGGGGGGATATTCTCTGAAACACAGCTACATATTAAATAAATAGAGTAAAACATATTGATAAGGAGAGAATTGAATGCACAACAATTGGCGAAAGAAATATAGTTTTTCCCTGGCAACAATGCTCCTGTTAAGTTCGTTTGCCCAAACGGCTGCACCGTTAACGGCGTATGCTGAGACGGAAACAGAATCTAAAACAACTGAAGTTGTCGATCCAGACGCAGGCAAAGTGGATGAAACTGCAGAAGGAACAGCAGATGAATCCAAAGAGGCTGCCGCTGATCCAGTAGTGGAATCAGGCGAAGAATCTTCAGCTGAGTCAGGATCAGTTTTGCTAATGGCAGCTGAAACTGATGCGACGATTTCAGTAGCAGATGCTTTGTTACGCGGCAGTGATCAGAATGAAGCCGTCGTAAGAGGATATATAATCGGTCATGCATCAAGTGCAAATCAATTGTCAGAGGATGGCAGTCAGTCTGACTCTAATATTGTTTTAGCGGACAGCCCTGACGAGATTGATCCGGTAAATTGGATAAGGGTGAAATTAGATAGTGGTTCTCCTCTTCGTGATGAGTTCGGACTAGCATCCAGGCCAGAGCTGAAAGGGAAAGCGGAGGTTGTAGTTTCTGGAAGTCTAATAGAATATTTTTCGACAAATGGAATTAAAAATGTCGCAGATATAGAACTTCTGAATCCTGATGAAATCCCTGAACCTGCACCACCAGTAGAGCTGGATCTTCTGACGATTGAAGACGCACGTGCACAGAATCTAGAAGAGCAAGTAAAAACAAAAGGTATAGTGACCGCAAAATTAAGCAGTACCGTTCAAATTCAGGACGAGACAGGTGCGATTGCATTATTCCCAGGTGATTCATTAGATGTCGAATTGGGCGATGAGATAACTGTTGAAGGTGCCCTTGATGAGTTTAATGGGTTACTACAAATTAAAAACCCAACTGTCGCGGATAAAGTAGAAGGGTCAGAAGTTCCTAAACCAGTACCTTTAGATGGCGTTGAACTTAAAGACCATCAGTCTGAATTAGCGATTATGGAAAATATCGAAATAACAGCAGAAGATGGAAAGAACTATACTGCGAAGGATAAATCGGGAACGGAATTCACAATCAGAGATGAAAATGGCAATCTTGGTTTAACAGTTGGGACGATTTATGAGTCTATCACCGGAATTGTCTCTTATTATAATGCTGTTCAGCTGATACCTCGAGACATTAACGATGTCATAGAAGACTCAAACATTGTTATTCCTGTAACTGCCAGCCATGATTCAGGAAACGTTCCAATGGATACAGAGATCACCCTGTCCTCTCGCACGTCTGGTGTAACAATCTATTACACCACAGACGGTTCTGAACCAACTGAATCAAGTACTGTATATACAGAACCGATCACTTTAGAAAACGATCAAACTATTAAAGCAATTGCAGTAGTGGACGACAGAAAAAGCGAATTATCTGAATTCACTTACACTGTTGTAGATATTACTGAAGGAAATAAAATACATGAGATTCAAGGCGAAGCACATTATTCTCCAATGGATGGAGAAAATGTTTACAACGTAAAAGGTGTCGTCACTTATGTATATGAACTTAACAATGCATACTATTTCCATATGCAGACACCGGATGATATGACAGATGGCAATGACAACACATCTGAAGGTATCGTTGTTTATACAGGACGAAATGACAGTGGAGTAAAAGTCGGCGATCTGGCTGAAGTTACAGGTCGGGTTTCTGAATACCAGATAGATGGTTACGGTGATAAATCAGAAACTGATCTGCCGGTCACTCAAATCAATGCTCTTGACGATAAAGGCGGAATTATCACAGTTACAAAAAGCAACGTTGATCTTCCGACTCCAATCACAGTTTCTTCAAGTGAAATTCCTGGAGAAATCAAAGGCGGAACAACACTAGACGTTTTTGATCCAGATGCCTACTCTTTAGATTATTGGGAAAGTATTGAAGGTATGCGTGTAGAAGTACAGCCTTCAAGAGCTGTTGCTCCGCAGGCATACGGGGATTTATTTGTTGCCACAGAAGACTACACACCTTCAAATACAACTGTCAATGGCGGGCTTCGTCTGTCTGAAGACGGACCGGATTCCAGACTGATTCCGTTCAAACTTCACCCAAATGATGATGCAGAAAATTTTGCCGTTAAAACTGGGGACAAATTTACTGAATCGATCGATGGTGTTGTTAACTACGGATTTGGCAATTACAAGATCTATTCAGATTTAGCAGACATGAAAGCTGCTCACGTTTCAGTCGAAGCGGCATCTTCAGCAACATCCATTGTTAAAAATGACTCCAAGTTAACTGTGGCTACCTATAATGTGGAGAACTTCTCGGCAAATATTGAGGAAACCTCAGATATAAAAGCTCAGAGAATTGCCAGCACATTCGTCAATGATATGAATGAACCAGATATCATCGGTATCGTAGAAGTACAGGATGATGATGGTGAAGAGGCTTCAAACTCTTCAGTAGCAGATGCAAGTTACCAGCGCTTAATTGATGAAATTTCAGCTGCAGGCGGACCAACATACGCGTATGCAAACATCGATCCTGAATACAATGCAGATGGCGGAGCTCCTGGTGGGAATATACGTGTAGGGTTCTTATATAATCCAGACCGCGTTTCATTGATCGAAAAAGATAAAGGTGGAGCAACTGAAGCTGTTGATTATGTTGATGGTGAATTAACACTCAACCCAGGTCGTGTCAACCCATCAGACTTTGAAGGGACAAGAAAACCTCTAGCTGCAGAATTTGAGTTCAATGGTGAGAGTGTTGTTGTTATTGCCAATCATTTGAACTCTAAACGCGGTGATGATCCATATTATGGTCAAGTTCAGCCACCACAATTTGACAGCAGAATCGAACGTAATCAGTTAGCACAGTCAGTCAACTCGTTTGTAGACGAAATACTGGCAGAGAATCCAGATGAAAATGTGGTTGTTCTCGGTGACATGAATGACTTCGAATTCTCAGAACCCCTGGAAATACTCGCAGGGGATGCATTAACTAACCTGACTAATAAAGTACCTGCAAGTGACCGTTACAGCTACGTTTATCAGGGTAATTCACAAGTGTTAGATCATATCCTGGTGTCAAATAATATTGCTGATACAGCTGAAATTGATATGATCCATGTCAATGCTGATTTCACTGACATGCACAGTCGAGCAAGTGACCATGAACCAGTCCTCGCTCAAATCGACTTACGTGAAACCTTTGACTTCTCAGTCATGCATATGAATGACACGCACGGCCGAGTAGAAAATTATCCGAACATGCTCACAGCTATTGAAGAATTCCGTGGGGAAAACCCTGACTCCATGCTTGTTCATGCCGGTGATGTGTTTTCAGGAACCTTATACTTCAATGAATTTAAAGGCCTGGCAGACTTAGCACTGTTAAGCATGATGGATATTGACGTCATGACATTCGGTAACCATGAATTTGACTTGGGTGATGAAGAAAATGGTCATCAGTCATTAGCTGAATTTGTAGAGAAAGCCAACTTCCCATTCTTAGGTACAAACGTTGATTTCTCAGAAGACAAATATATGGCACCTTTTGAACTAGATGAACTGTTAGAAGGAAATCCTGAAGATGGTAAAATCTATGAAACGATTGTTAAAGAGATAAATGGCGAAAAAATTGGGATTTTTGGATTAGTAACTCAAGATACTGAGAATATTTCAAGCCCTAGGGATGTTTCATTCTCGGATTTCGTAAATGCTGCTGAAGCTGCAGTTCAGTCTTTCGAACATGCTGGCATTAATAAAATCATGGCAGTCAACCACTTAGGCTTCGACACAGCACCAGAAGTCGGAAACGATATGAGAGTAGCCATGGAAGTGGACGGTATCGACGTTATTGTCGGTGGTCACTCACATTCAGAACTCGATGAACCGTATGTTGTTACTCACGATGATGAAGGTAATGAAAAAGAACCGACAGTCATCGTTCAAGGTGGGCAGTATGCCGGGAACTTAGGCACATTGAATGTTGAATTTGATGCTGATGGAAAAGTTATTGCTCAATCCGGTGCATTGTTAGACACAGGAGAATATCCAGCTGATGAAGACGCACTTGTTGCTTTGGCGAAATATAAAGACCGCGTTGATGAAATTGCTAACGAAAAAACAGGCGCTGTTGCTGTTTCAGAATTAGTAAATCCAAGACATGGTGAAGGCGATGAAATGAGTGTTCGAGCAGACGAAACGCGTTTAGGTAACTTGATTACCGACGCCATGCTTGCAAAAGCTCAGGAGAAATTCCCAGAAGCAGTGATTGCTGTTCAAAACGGTGGCGGCATCCGTGCCGGTATCAATGAAGGACCAATTACAGTTGGTGAAGTCCTGACAGTTCTTCCATTCGCTAATAACCCTGTGATCGCAGAGCTATCTGGACAGGAAATCAAGGATATTATGGAATACAGCGTTCGTCAGGCACCTGAAGAAAATGGTGGATTCCTGCAAGTATCTGGTATGGAATTCTACTTTGACAGTGCAAGAGATGCTGGAGACCGTATCGTAGAAATGTACATCGACAAAGATGGCGAACTGACAGAAATCGCCATGGATGTAATGTATCTTGTAACGACAAACGGTTTTACCGGTCAGGGCGGCGATGGTTTTGAAACATTTGCTCAGGCATTTGAAGAAGGCCGCGTCAGAGATATCGGTGAAGAAGACTGGCAGCAGCTCATCGACTACATGGTTGAAGACGAATACCTTGGTGGCGTCGTTGATCCTGAAATAGAAGGTAGAATCAATGACCTGAATGAAGGGGCAGAATTACCTGACGTGGATGACACATTTGAATTCTCAGTCATGCACATGAATGACACACACGGTCGTGTAGAAAACTATCCTTACATGATTTCTGCGATCGACGCATTCCGTGGTGAGAATCCAGATTCTATGCTAGTACATGCGGGAGATGTCTTCTCGGGAACCTTATACTTTAATGAGTATAAAGGACTAGCAGATCTTGCCTTACTCAACTTAATGGATATCGATGTGATGACTTTCGGTAACCACGAATTTGACTTGGGCGCTGAAGAAAATGGTCATGAGTCACTTTCGGAATTTGTAAAAGAAGCAAACTTCCCATTCTTGGGAACAAACATCGACTTCTCTCAAGATCCGTTTATGAATGAGCTCGAAACTAATGAATCCGTTGTAGATGATCCGGAAGATGGCTTGATATACAGCAGCATCGTTCAAGAAATAAATGGGGAAAAAGTCGGTATCTTTGGTGTAACAACAGAAGACACTGAAAATATTTCGAGCCCAATGCAAGTTGACTTTACAGATTTCATTAAAGCAGCTGAAGAAGCCGTTCAGGCATTCGAAGATGCAGGGATCAATAAAATCATGGCAGTCAACCACTTAGGCTTCGACACAGCTCCAGAAGTCGGCAATGATATGAGAGTAGCTATGGAAGTTGACGGCATTGATATTATCGTCGGTGGTCACTCACATTCTGAAATCGACGAACCGTTTGTAGTCACTCACGATGACGAAGGTAACGAAAAAGAACCGACAGTTATCGTTCAGGGCGGCCAGTATGCAAATAATCTGGGTACACTGACAGTTGAATTCGATGAAAATGGTATTGTTCTTTCACAAATGGGACAATTACTGGATATTGGCGAATATGAAGCTGATGAAGAAGCACTCAACGTTTTGTCAGAGTACAAAGAACGAGTCGATGAGATCGCTAACGAAGAAACAGGCGCAGTTGCTGTTGAAGCGTTAGAAAATCCAAGATTTGGTGAAGGCGATGAAATGAGTGTTCGTGCAGACGAAACACGTTTAGGTAACCTGATCACTGATGCCATGCTTGCTAAAGCTCAGGAGAAATTCCCTGAAACAGTGATTGCCTTCCAGAACGGTGGCGGCATCCGTGCCGGTATCGATCAGGGACCGATCACAGTCGGTGAAGTCCTGACAGTATTACCATTTGGTAATAACCCAGTTGTAGCTGAACTTTCTGGTCAGGAAATCAAAGAGATCATGGAACACAGTGTTCGTCAGGCACCTGAAGAAAACGGTGGCTTCCTGCATGTATCTGGCATGAAATTCTACTATGACAGCACACGAGAACCAGGTGACCGCATTGTAGAAATGTATATCGATCAAGATGGTGAGCTGACAGAAATCGCTATGGATGAAATGTATCTCGTAACGACAAACGGCTTTACCGGTCAGGGCGGCGATGGCTATGAAACATTTGCTCAGGCATTTGAAGAAGGCCGCGTCAGAGATATCGGTGAAGAAGACTGGCAGCAGTTGATCGACTATATGGTTGAAGACCAGTACCTTGGTGGTATCGTAAACCCTGAAATCGAAGGTAGAATCATTGATCTTATGGGCGAAGAATTACCAGGCCAAGACGGTGAAGACGGTCAAGACGGTCAAGACGGTCAAGACGGCCAGGATGGTCAAGACGGTCAAGACGGCCAGGATGGTCAAGACGGTCAAGACGGCCAGGATGGTCAAGACGGTGAAGACGGTGAAGACGGTCAAGATGGTCAAGACGGTCAAGATGGTCAGGATGGTCAAGACGGTGAAGATGCCGAAGACGATCAAGACAAAGACCAGGACGGGGAAGAGTTACCTGAAACTGCTACAAACACTTATCTGTATTTATTGTTAGGCGCATTCTCAACTGCTGTTGGTGCAGCAATGACAGTGTACAAAAAGAAATTTTCTAACTAATAAATAAACAGGAATTCAGGCCGATAGTGTAAAAACTATCGGCCTGTTTTTTTGTAAACAATTTAGTGTATTGGTCATCAAATAAGTAATGCATAAAAAACAGACGATGAATCGCTGCTTTTTGTTGACAGCCTGATCATATTTTATTAAAGGCTGGAAAAATAAAAAGGTTGGTTTCGATCGTCACTCCTGAATATTAGAAGTTAATTCTGAAAGACAATATGACCGCCGCTTTCTATCTGGAGTAAAGAGTGAAAACATGATATTCAGCTAGAGTGAAAAACGACCATGGGCAGGAGAAAGAGTATAGGGAAATGATCCTTATATACTGATAACACATAAAATTAGCTTTCTCTTTTGATTTTGGGTACACTTATTATTTGTAAGAAGTTATGACATTCTCAGTATGAATATGGAGGAGAAGCAAATGAAAGCTATTATTATCGAAGAATATGGTGGAAAAGAAAAATTGAAAGAAGCAGAAGTACCGATGCCTACACCGAAGGAACATCAAGTTGTGGTAAAAGTCAAAGCCACCTCGATCAACCCTATTGATTGGAAGTTAAGAGAAGGTTACCTCAAGCAAATGCTTCCTTGGGACTTCCCGATTATTTTAGGTTGGGATGTTGCAGGCGAAGTATATGAGATTGGCAGTAAAGTTACTGGCTGGAAAACTGGTGATCGGGTGTTTGCACGACCTGAAACCACTCGATTCGGCACATATGCTGAGTATACTGCGGTGGACGATCATTTGCTTGCTCCTATTCCTGAAAATGTTTCGTTTGAGGAAGCTGCTGCTGTTCCTTTAGCGGGACTGACTGCTTTTCAGGCTCTATTTGATTATGGTAAATTGGCAGCTGGAGAAAAAATCCTCATTCACGCAGGGGCCGGTGGCGTCGGCACATATGCTGTCCAGCTGGCAAAAAATAAAGGCGCCTTTGTTATCTCTACAGCAAGCGGTAAAAACAAAGAGTTACTGATGGACTTAGGTGTCGATCAGTTCATTGATTATCGAAAGGAAGAATTCAGCGAGCTGTTAAACAGCGTAGATATGGTTTTTGATACAATCGGCGGTGAAGTTCTGAAAGACAGTTTTAAAGTTGTGAAACCTCATACAGGCAGAATTGTTTCCATAGTTGCAGAAGCAGAAGAAGAGTGGATTGAGAAAGCCGATGTCACATTTAATAATATTTGGCTGACACCGAATGGAGAGCAGCTAAAAGAACTTGCCGATTTGATGGAGCAAGGGAATCTAAGATCCGTGATCGGTTCGACCTTTCCCTTGAGTGAAAAAGGAATATACAAAGCTCATGAATTGAGTGAAACGCATCATGCCGTGGGGAAAATCGTTATTAAATCAGAGGGATAAGACTAAAAAAAGGTATAACGTTCGACAAAAAACGGCTGTCTGATACAGTCGTTTTTTGTCGGTTATCTTTAGATGAAAAGCGATGATATCCAAAAGTCTTATTTTGTCACAGCGTGATGATCTATTCTATACAATGAATTGAATTGGACAGGATATAGATATATAGTCGCGCAATCATTATGGAAAAATGGAGCTGATTTTTTTATGAAAGTTCAATGCTTGAGGCTACCTAAGCTTTTAGAAAAATAGTGACTAATACGTTCACTATTTAGTATCCATGGATGGAACTCTTTTTTAGAATAGACAACACTGTACTATCTAACGTATAATGAAGGTAGAATCGAGTTATAGATGGAGGAAGTTTTGTGAGTGGATTATTTATCACGATCGAAGGACCGGATGGTGCAGGAAAATCGAGTGTTGTAAAACGGTTAGTCGAAGCAATAAAGCAGACCACCACCAGACCTTTAGTCGTTACAAGAGAGCCGGGAGGCAGCGAAATAGCTGAAAGAATAAGAGCTATCTTGCTGGATCCGATACATACGAACATGGATGACCGAACTGAAGCCCTTTTGCTGGCAGCCGGGCGACGTCAGCATGTTGTGGAAAAAATCAATCCTGCACTACAAAGAGGAGATATCGTACTATGTGACCGATTTGTAGACAGTTCTATCGCCTACCAGGGTCAGGCTAGAGGGATCGGGATCAAAGAAGTCAAGGCAATAAATGAATTTGCCATCGAAGGATTGAGACCAGATCTGACGATCTATTTAGACGTGGATGCAGAAGTTGGGCTTAATCGAATAAAAGATAAAAATTCCAACCGCACGCAAGACCGCCTTGAGCTGGAAGAAGTGGCCTTTCATGAAGAAGTGAGAAAAGGTTATCTGGCTTTGATCGAGGCAGAACCCAATCGTTTTGTCACGGTAGATGCGAGTCAGTCTGAAGAAAAAGTATTTGAGGATGTATGGAAAATCGTTAAGGCAAGAATCTGAAAATCTAAGCATGATAGAGCGGTTCATAAGAGAGGATGAAGTAAGATGAAATTAGTCGTAGCAATCGTACAGAATCAGGATAGTAAGCGTCTGGCGGATGAGTTTGTTGAAAATGGTATCCGGGCAACGAAATTATCTTCTACAGGCGGATTCTTGAGAGCAGGGAACACTACATTCTTAATGGGTGTCGAGGACAGAAAGGTTGATGAGACGCTTGAACTGATCAAAGAAAACTGTTCAACGCGCAGTCAAACCATGATGAGCCCACCGTCTTACGACTTCACGCTGGAATCGGATCTGACATATCCAGTAAATGTTGAAGTTGGCGGTGCCACGATTTTTGTTTTACCGATCGATCAATTTTTACAATTCTAAACGCAAGGGAGACGAGCAATGTCTACCACAACAATCAAACAGCCGAGCATTCAGCGGCTGTTTCTTCAGTTAATTAAAAAAGATAACCTGCAGCATGCCTATTTATTTGACGGCAAGACAGGCACAGGTAAAAAAGAGACGGCGTTATGGATAGCTCAGAGTTTGTTCTGTCAGAACTTTTCTGATGGCCCCTGCGGAGAATGTCATACGTGTCAGCGGATCGCTTCTCACCAGCATCCCGATGTCATCGAGTTGGAGCCGGAGGGCTTGTCGATCAAAATCGGCCAGGTTAGAGGATTAAAGCAGGAATTTACCAGAAGCGGGATGGAAGGCAGAAAGAAACTGGTGATGGTGAAAGATGTCGAAAAGATGACGACTCAGGCGGCCAACAGTCTGTTGAAGTTTCTGGAAGAGCCGGATGGTGATATCGTCGTCATATTAATGACGACCGCAAAGCATCAGCTGCTGCCAACGATACTATCCCGTGTCCAGCTGATCCATTTCCCTCAGCTGTCAAAAGAACACCGGATGCAGGCTCTGGAAGAAGCCGGTTTGTCTAAGGAACGGGCGTCTGTACTGAGTCAGTTGACCAGTGATACAGAACAGGCCCTTGAACTGTCGGAAAATGAAAATCTTACTGCTTTAATAGAGGCTGTGTGGAAATGGTATGTAGCCTTTTCTAAAAAAGATGATCAGGCCTTCATTTATGTTCACACGGATATCATGCCTCTGGTTAAGGAAAAAGCAGAATATCATCGGGTCCTGGATCTCTTTCTGGTCATTTTACAGGATATACTGAATACTCAGCTTTCAAAAGACTATGCTGTCGGTTATCTGAAGTATCAGACTAGGATCCAGGAAGAAGCTGATCGATTAAGTGCAGTGACACTTGCCGACCTGATGGACATCATTCTGACAGGAAAAAAATATCTGGACAGTAATGTTGCCGCACAGGGCGTATTTGAAATGTCTGCTCTAAAAATGCTGGCAGCTATGAAAAGATCTCTGTAGAAATTTAATAAGATATTGTGTACATTTGGCTTTTTTATGGTAATCATGGTATGCTAGGTAAAGATGTAAGAGGACATTTCTTCGGTCCATGCATCACTAACAAATAAGCTAAGAAGAGTAAAGAAGTGGTGAAAAATGGATAAAAAAGAATTGCATGATACGTTTTCTGAGCTGGAGTCCCAAGCAGAAGCCACGTTAAGTACAATCAAGAATATCAAAGAAGAATTATCTCACTTAACCGAAGAAAACAATGTGCTGCGAATGGAAAACCAACATCTCAGAGATCGCTTAGCAGAAATAATAAAACAGCAGTCGATCGAGAAACAAATGACTGATTCTGGTATGACAAAGTCTCGCTTGAATCTTGAAAAAATATATGAAGACGGCTTTCATGTCTGTAATTTATTTTATGGCTCAAGAAGAGATGGCGATGAGCCCTGTGCATTTTGTCTGGAAGTCATCTACGGTGAACGAAGATAAATGTATATCAACTATTCGAAAAAATTTAATTAGAACCCTTCCTTGATGCAGTATAACTGCAGTGTGAGGAAGGTTTTTTCTGTACCCAAAACACTATATGTTGTATGTGTTATACATTATTTTGGCATATGTAGTGTGTTCCCCTTGATTTTGAAAATGACTGATGTAAAATAAGGTTATCGAACAGGGAGATGGATCAGACGGAAACTTACTGAAAAACCGTGACATCTTGTTGTCTCAGAACATGGATAATGGAGGTAATTATAATGCAAGAATCATCAGTGATCGTTTATTCAAAACCGAATTGTATGCAATGTCAATTTACAAAAAAATATCTGGAGAATAAGGGAATACCCTTTGAAGAAAAAGATGTGGAACAGAATGGTGAAGCTATTGATGAAGTGAAAAAAATGGGGTTCAGCTCGCTGCCAGTTGTCATAGCAGAAGGCATTGAAGCTTTTAATGGTTTCAGACCCGATATACTGAACAGATTGGCTTAGCAATATGAAAGTGGTCTTTTTTACACTGACTGGTCAGACACGTAAGTTTGTAGAGAAGCTGAGAATGGATGTACTGGAATTAAATCCGGCAGATCCGTTTGTTAAAATGAATGAACCTTTTATCATAGTAACGCCTACTTATGACAAAGAAGTCACTGAAATATGGGACGACTTTCTTGAGACCGGAGAGAATAGTCAATGGTTAAAAGGAGTCGCGGGGGGAGGAAATATAAACTTTGGTCAACTGTACGTCTTCACGGCCAAAGATATCGCACAGGACTATAACGTGCCCTTACTCCATCGATTCGAATTTCAGGGGAATGATGAAGACGTTTTGAAATTAAAGAAAGTGGTGAATGACCTTGGTATCGACCAGCACACGAAATGAAAAGTCAAAAGAAGTAACTTATTTTAGACTCAACAATGAAATCAACCGGCCTGTAGATAATCAGATACCTTTGCATAAAGATCAGGAAGCAGTCCAGGCTTTCTTCAAAGAACATATCGATCCAAACACTGTCCCTTTCGATAGTGTCAAAGCAAAACTGACTTACTTAATGACTCATGACTTTATCGAGAGGGAATTTATTGAAAAGTATTCAGAAGCGTTTCTCGATCGGTTGTTTGAAGAGTTGTATGCCAAGCAATTCCGTTTCCGCTCGTTCATGGGCGCATATAAGTTTTACACACAGTACGCGCTGAAAACCAACGACGGCAAGCAGTATCTGGAACGCTTTGAGGACCGGATCGCCTTCAATGCCTTGTATCTGGCAGATGGTGATGAGGGGCTGGCCAGTCATATTGCTGAGGAGATCATCAACCAGCGTTATCAGCCGGCCACACCGACATTTTTGAACGCCGGACGTAAGCGACGGGGCGAATTTGTGTCCTGTTTTCTGATCCAGACGATGGATGATATGAACAGTATCGGCCGCACGATCAACTCGGCACTTCAGCTGTCACGCATCGGTGGAGGTGTCGGAGTGAACCTGACGAATCTGAGAGCAGCGGGGGATCCGATCAAGCACATCGAGAATGCTTCAAGTGGGGTCTTGCCTGTCATGAAACTTTTAGAAGACAGTTTCAGCTATTCCAATCAGCTTGGACAGCGTAACGGGGCTGGAGCGGTCTATTTGAACGTCTTCCATCCGGATATCCTGCGTTTCTTATCAACCAAAAAAGAAAATGCAGATGAAAAAGTACGTGTCAAAACGCTGTCTTTAGGTCTTGTGGTACCGGACAAGTTTTATGAACTGGCTGCTGAAAATAAAGAAATGTATCTTTTCAGCCCCTACGATGTCGAACGCCTCTACGGCAAGCCATTTTCATATGTGGATATTTCTGAAGAATACGACAAGCTGGTCGCTGACCCGGAAATAAGAAAAACGAAAATCAATGCACGTGAACTCGAAAATGAAATCTCCAAACTTCAGCAGGAATCCGGCTATCCTTATATCATCAATATCGACACAGCGAACCGGGAAAATCCGGTACATGGCACGATAACGATGAGCAATTTATGCAGCGAGATCCTGCAGATCCAGGAACCTTCCATAATTAAAGATAATCAGGAATATGAAGTGATGGGGACCGACATCAGCTGCAACTTAGGCTCAACGAATGTCGTCAACTTGATGAATACGCCTGACTTTGAACAGTCGATCAATACGATGGTCCGGGCGCTCACCTATGTGACTGACCATTCGAGTATCGATGCGGTGCCGACTGTGAAAAACGGGAATGACAAGTACCATACGATCGGTTTGGGCGCTATGGGGATGCACACGTTTTTTGCGTTGAATCAAATGCATTATGGTTCGCCGGAATCGATCGAATTCACGGATGTCTACTTCATGCTGCTGAATTACTACACATTGAAAGCCAGTAATGAAATGGCTAGAGAACGGCAAGAAGTGTTCCATAACTTTGAAAAATCGGATTATGCCTCAGGGAAGTACTTCGACAAGTATACTGAAAAATCCTTTACCTTCGAACACGAAAAAGTCGAGCACCTGTTCAATGATCGTGGTATTGCTGTTCCGTCTAAAGCAGACTGGGAACAGCTGAAAATTGATGTTCAAAAATACGGTCTCTATCATCAGAACCGTCTGGCTGTAGCGCCGACAGGATCCATCAGTTATGTGAATGAGACTTCTGCCAGCCTGCATCCGATCACGCGCTTAGTGGAGGAACGTCAGGAAAAACTGACTGGGAAGACCTATTACCCGGCCCCCTACTTATCCAATGAAACGATGCCTTATTACACCAGTGCCTATGATATGGATATGCGTAAAGTCATCGATGTGTATGCAGCGGCTCAAAAACATGTGGATCAGGGGATGAGCCTGACACTCTTTATGCGTTCGGCGATTCCAGAAGGCTTGTATGAATGGAAAGAAGGGCGCACCAATAAACAGACGACCCGGGATCTGACTATTCTGAGACACTATGCCCATAAAAAAGGTGTGAAGTCGATCTATTACGTGCGAACCTTTACCGATGACGAAGAAGAAATCGGAGCCAACGCCTGTGAAAGTTGTACGATTTAACAGGAGAAATATCTGGTAGGAAAATAGAAGAGGCCGCATCAGGTCTTTTCCTGAATAAAGGAGAATCAAATATGACAGCAGAAGCATATAAAGCCATCAACTGGAATCGGATCGATGATATGATCGATAAACTGACCTGGGAAAAGCTGGTGGAACAGTTCTGGACGGATACCCGGATCCCGCTTTCCAATGACTTGAGTGACTGGAACACGTTGCCGTTAAACGAACGGGAAATGATCGCCAAAGTGTTTGGGGGATTGACGCTCCTGGATACACTGCAGTCACAGGACGGGATCGAGGCCCTCAAGAAAAGCAGCCGGACTCAGCATGAAGAAGCCGTCTATAACAATATCGAATTCATGGAATCCATGCATGCCAAAAGTTACAGTGCCATTTTCAGTACGTTGAATACACAAGCTGAAATAGATGAAATTTTTGAATGGACGCATACCAATCCGATGCTTCAGAAAAAAGCGCAGATCATTAACGATATCTATCAGGAAGGGACGGATCTGCAGAAGAAAGTAGCAAGTGTCCTGCTTGAGTCGTTCCTGTTTTATTCAGGTTTCTATGCTCCGCTTTATTATCTCGGTAACAGCAAGCTGACGAATGTCGCGGAGATCATCAAGCTGATCCTTCGTGATGAATCGGTCCATGGTACCTATATCGGATACAAGTTTCAAGTGGGCTATAATCAGCTGGATGAAACAGAGCAGGAAGAGCTGAAGAACTGGGCCTATGACTTACTGTTCAGACTCTACGAAAATGAAATAGAGTATACGGGTCATTTGTATGATGACATCGGCTGGACGGATAGTGTGGGTATCTTTTTAAGATACAATGCCAACAAAGCGCTGCAGAACCTCGGTTTTGATCCCTTGTTCCCTGATACGGCACAAGACGTCGACCCGATCATCATGAATGGGATCTCGACAGGGACCAGCAATCACGATTTCTTCTCCCAAGTCGGGAATGGTTATTTAGTGGGTATGGTCGAATCCATGGAAGACAGCGACTACGAGAAGTGGATGAGTTAAGCAGCATCAATGACGTTTACAGGCGTTTCTCTAAAGGGGAAACGCTTGAAACTGATTTGAAAACGTACATATATTTTTTTAGATATATTTGTGAATGATTGAATAAGCGAGTGTAAATCAGAGGAGGAAAGCCACATGCAGAACGTAGATATGGCAAAGGAAGGAACAACAAAAGAATATAATATATCAGTCGTAAAAAAACGAGACGGCAGAGTACAGACGTACGACCGGAGGAAAATCACAGAAGCCTTGTTTCAGGCTGTGCAGCAGCTGGATCTGGATTTTTCGTTTAGTGACTTGAAAGGGATCTCTTTGGAAGTCGAAAAGATCATTCTCAGCAATGATGAATCGGATATCGATACGAAAGCAATCGATTTTGTCGTGCTGGACGTTCTCAAGCAGCACGGTTTTCTGGACCTTGTCGAAGGGTATATTCAACGAAGAGAAGACAAAGAAAAAAAGCGTGAGAACAGGCGTGATGTAAATGCCATGATCGACAGTTTACTGAAACAGGACAAAGCCATTGTCAATGAAAATGCCAATAAGGACAGTAAAGTCTTTAACACACAGCGTGATCTGACGGCAGGGATCGTCGGCAAAGCCCTTGGACTGAAACTGCTGCCTTCGCATGTCGCAAATGCCCATGAAAAAGGGGATATCCATTACCATGATCTGGATTATACCCCTTATTCTCCCATGAGCAACTGCTGTCTGATCGACTTTGAAAATATGTTTGAGAACGGCTTTCAAATCGGTAATGCGGAAGTCGATTCACCGCGGTCCATCCAGACGGCTACCGCTCAAACTGCTCAAATCATTGCAAATGTGGCTTCAAGTCAGTACGGTGGATGCAGCTTCGACCGGGTGGATGAGGTGCTGGCTCCTTATGCCGAATTGAACTTTGAAAAACATTTAAACACAGCCAGGGAGTGGATCGAAGGTCAGGATAAGCAGCAAGCTTTCGCTGTTGAAAAGACGAAAAAAGATATCTATGATGCCATGCAGAGTCTGGAATATGAAATCAATACGCTTTATACCAGTCAGGGACAGACACCGTTCACCAGTTTAGGGTTCGGACTGGGTAAAAGCTGGATCGAACGAGAAATCCAAAAAGCGATACTGACGGTTCGTATCAAGGGACTGGGTAAAGAAAAACGGACAGCCATTTTCCCTAAACTGATTTTCACTTTGAAAAAAGACCTGAATCTGAATGCGGACGATCCAAACTATGATATCAAGCAGCTGGCGCTAGAATGTTCCACTAAACGTATGTATCCCGATATCCTGAGCTACGATAAGATCGTGGAGATCACAGGCAGCTTCAAGACGCCAATGGGCTGTCGCTCCTTCCTGCAGGGATGGAAGAATGAGCAAGGCGAAGATGTCTCTGTGGGACGCATGAATCTTGGGGTCGTAACATTAAATATCCCGCGTATAGCGATGGAATCCAAGGGTGACATCGACCGGTTCAATGCCTTACTGACAGAACGTCTTTCCGTCTTGAAAGATGCCTTGTTGTTCAAGGCGAACCGCGTGATGGAAGCTGAACCCGCAAACGCCCCTATTTTATACATGCACGGGGCATTCGGGGAGCGGTTGACCAAAGAAGATGAGGTGTCAGAGCTGTTTTTGAATAAACGCGCGACGGTCTCATTGGGATATATCGGGCTCTATGAAGCAGCTACTGTTTTTTATGGTCATGAGTGGGAAGATAATGAAGAAGCGAAAGTATTTACGCTGGACATCATGAAAAAATTGAAGAACCACGCAGATGAATGGGGTCAGGAAAGCGGTCTGCATGTCAGTGTCTACTCAACACCAAGCGAAAGTCTGACAGACCGTTTCTGCCAGCTGGATCTTGAAAAATTCGGTGATGTCTCCGATATAACGGACAAAGGATACTACACGAACAGCTTCCATTATGATGTACGGAAAAACCCGACGCCTTTTGAAAAGATCGACTTCGAGAAAGACTATGCTCAGTATACGGGGGGCGGCTTCATCCACTACTGTGAATACCCTAAACTGCAGACGAATCCCAAAGCTCTGGAAGCTGTCTGGGATTACGCTTATGATCGCATTGGTTATCTTGGTACGAACACTCCGATCGATCACTGTTATGAATGTGGCTTTGAAGGAGAATTCAGACCGACAGAAAATGGCTTCAAATGTCCACAATGCGGCAATACCAATGCTGAAACCTGTGATGTGGTCAAGAGGACCTGCGGGTATCTGGGCAATCCTCAGAAACGGCCGATGGTCGACGGACGTCATAAAGAGATCTCGTCTCGTACGAAACATATGAAGGGATCTGGTTTAGATGCCAGCTGATCCGATCACGTGGACGTCAGACCGTTTCAGTAAAAACTATGTTGCGGATTATAAACCCTATAATTTTGTGGACGGCGAAGGGGTCAGGTGCAGTTTATATGTCAGCGGCTGCCCCTTTGCCTGCAAAGGCTGTTACAATAAAGCCGCTCAAAACTTTTCTTATGGAAGGCCATATTCTAAAGCTCTGGAAGAACAGATTTTAGAGGACTTGAAAGCCGACTACTGCCAGGGCCTGACCCTGCTGGGCGGTGAACCGTTTCTGAATACCGGCGTGACGGTTCCTTTATGTAAGAAAATCAGAGATTCTTTTGATGATACCAAAGATATCTGGTCCTGGACAGGCTATACCTGGGAAGAACTGATGGCGGGGACGGACGACAAGAAAGCCTTGCTTTCTGTCATCGATGTCCTTGTTGACGGACGGTTCGAACAGGACAAGATGGATCTAAACCTGGCCTTTAGAGGGAGTGCCAACCAGCGGATCATTGATGTGAAAAAGTCTTTAGCCTCCGGGGAAGTCATCCTCTGGAAAAACGGGGAGTATAAATGACCAGAGACTTCAAGAAGGTAGACTTCAATTCAGTCGCCTTCTTGAAGTCTTTTTTTTAGTGATGACTGTCTTGTAAAGGGAAAGTCGACTAGCAGAACCGATAAGTTCCTTAAAACAGTCTGCTGACCGTTGGTTCGGTAATTAGGGATAGATAGGTTACACGTACTTGTCGAATATAGCCAAGTTCGACAAGTACGCTCAGAGAAATCTCACCTAATTGTCGAAGAGAGTCTCTGTTCGGTAACTAGGATAAAAGGAGTTGGGCGTACTTACCGAAGAGAGCCAAGTTCGACAGGTAGCATGAAGATAATCCAATGTACTTACCGAACAAGTAGCACGTTCGACAGTTAGGTATAAAAAGGTTCATTCAAACTGCCGAATAATGCCAAGTTCGGTAGTTAGGGAGAAGAATGTTAGTGTAACGACCGAACAGGCACAGACTCAGCAAGCACCATCGGGCAATATTATGTAAATATTGTATAGTATAGCAAAACGACTTCGTTCCGCTCGGATTCAGACTGGAGCGTCCCATTTGCTTATCTCCCAGAAAATGGTATACTTGTAATTACGTTGAAAGTAAATATGAAGTATAATATAAACACGTTTTAAAGAAATTTATTCACACTGGCGCAACTATGGAGTTGTAAGAACACGATAGAGGTAGGGATCGTGTTGTATAAATGAGAAACTTAGTCATATTCATATGAATGGGAATAATGAAGATTCACTTTAGAAGTATTTATTTTTAATTATAGAAAGCCGCTCACTTGTGAGTGGCTTTTGTCAATTCTACCGTCTTTTTAATTTACATATCACGATAAAACTGACAAGGATTTTTGGTATACTTAATGAAATGATCATAAAGGAAGCAAGGTATTATAATGGAGATTCAATTAAAGGAAGACGAACGCATCGATCAGCTGATGCAGTATGATCTGGAAATCATTCAGAGCCCCTCAGTGTTTTCATTCTCACTGGATGCTGTATTACTGGGTGATTTTGCTAAAGTACCGAAGCATGATCGGGCCAGAGTTGTCGATTTATGTTCAGGCAATGGGGCAGTGGCTCTAATGCTGAGCCAGAAGACGAATAGCAAAGTCGTGGCCATGGAGCTGCAGGAGCGTCTGGTCGATATGGCGGAGCGAAGTATCAAGCTCAACGACTTAGAAGATCAAGTGGAAATGATTCACTCAGACGTGAATCATGCGACCGAACACATCAAAAAAGATTCAGTGGATGTCCTGACCTGTAACCCGCCTTATTTCACGGTGACAGAAGAGAGTCGAAAAAACCCTAACGCCCATCTGGCCATCGCGAGACATGAACTGCATCTGACGTTGAAAGAACTGATGACCGTTTCTGCGGGCCTTCTGAAAACAAAAGGAAAAGCCTATTTCGTGCACAGGCCAGAACGGTTCTTAGAAATCATGGATGAGATGCGGGCAGCCCGACTGGCACCAAAACGCATACGCTTCGTCTATCCGAAACCGGATAGGGAAGCGAATATGCTGCTGATCGAAGGCATCAAACAGGGTAAAGAATCAGGACTGAAAATCTTGCCGCCGCTGTATGTATTCGACGAGAACGGAAATTATTACCCGGAAGTGAGAAGGATGATCTACGGCAATGAGTGAAGCAAAGACAAGTTACTTTTACGTTTTACATTGTAAGGACGGGACACTTTACGGCGGGTATACGACAGACCTTTCCCGAAGACTGAAAGAACACAACGACGGTGTTGGGGCCAAGTATACCCGGCCTAAAAGACGTCGACCGCTAAAGATGATTTACGCAGAAGCGTATGAGACACGCAGTGAAGCAACCAAAGCAGAAGCGGCATTCAAAAAACAGGCACGCACCCAGAAAAACAGATATCTGAAAGAACAAGGTGTGAAGATGCCTTTGAAAAATCAGACGGTGTGTGTCGTGAGAGAGGTGACAGGCAAACATGATCGAGACGCAGAAAAGTTTTGAACAACAGGATAAAGGAACACTCTACTTAGTGCCGACTCCCATAGGCAATCTGGAGGACATGACGTTTCGGGCCGTCAATATTTTAAATGAGGTCGACCTGATCGCCTCAGAAGATACGCGGAACACGCAGAAGCTCCTGAATCACTTTGAGGTAGAAACTACACAGACGAGTTTTCATGAACACAATTCAAAAGAGCGTACACCGCAGCTGATTGAAAAACTCCTAGACGGGCAGTCGATTGCTCAGGTGAGTGATGCAGGCATGCCGTCCATCAGTGACCCCGGAGTAGATTTGGTGAAAGCCGCCGTGGACGCAGGTATCTCTGTTGTACCCTTGCCGGGACCTAATGCCGCACTGACAGCACTGATCGCTTCAGGTTTATCCCCTCAGCCATTCTACTTTCTAGGCTTTTTACCAAGAAAGAAGAAAGACCTGACAGCTGAACTGGAAGAACTGAATAAACGAAAAGAGACCCTCGTCTTTTATGAATCGCCTCATCGTATCAAGCAAGTTGTTGAAGCCATGGCTGGTGTCTTTGGTGCTGAAAGGAAACTTGTTCTGGCACGGGAGGTCACGAAACGCTTTGAAGAATTTATCCGCGGCACGATGGATGAGGTCTACGAATGGTTAAGTGAGGAAAACATCCGTGGTGAATTTGTCATCATCGTCGAAGGGAATGAACATGCGGAAACGGAAGAAGTTAAAGTGTGGGAAAACTGGACGTTGAAAGAGCATGTGGCATTTGTCATGGAAAATGAGTCACTGCCCAGTAAAAAAGCAATCAAGGAAGTAGCACTACTTAGGGATATGCCCAAACGTGAGGTTTATGCCGCTTATCACGAACTGGAAAAATAAATGACAGGGAGGAAATGACAATGAAAAACAAACGACTGATTTTGCCCATGATTGCTTTGAGCCTTGGTTTGGCAGCCTGCCAGGATACCACGGAGGATACAGGAACGGAAACACCGACTGAAGAAACCTCTGATGAAAATGGTTCGACCACTGACAGCGCAACAAGCGGAATCAATGACGATGAAGCTATTCCCACTGAAGGAGAACCATCGGATCCGGATTATGCTTTACTGGAACAGGCCAAAGAGGAGTACTACGGTGGTAATCTGGATGCGGCGTCAGGAACACTTTCAAGACTGCTTCAGAAGGACTTATCAGATAAAGAACTGCTCGAAGCTGAAGCTGAAGATCTGAAAGAAGAAATCAGTCAGCAGCAGGCGGAAGAGGCCAGTGAAACGGCTGAGTCACAAGCGGACTCTGCCTTTAAAGAAGAGCGCCAGTCTGCACTTTTGAGCGAAGAATATAAAGCCGCGACCGGCAAGGACCTGTCTGAAGCCACTGACGAAGAAATTGAAGCCTGGCTGACTGAACGGGATGCAGAAAAAAATGAACCCGCCCAAGGAGAAACAGCTGGGGAAGAGTCTATGCCAGAAAGCAACATGACTCGGGCAGAGGCTGAAAACTATGCCTTTGAACAAGTCATTGAGCGCGCGGAGATCGACGAAGAAAACTACTTCTACTTTGTCAATTATACTGAAGATAACTGGGTCCAGGTGGAGGCCCGTGAATCAGTCGAACAGGACGGTGTCACGTTTTCCAATCTGATCGGCATGTACCGATATAATGTCTCGACAGATGAGATGCAGAAACTGGACGTTATCACTGGTGATTATAATACCATTGAAGAATAGTCTGAATATAAGATAAAAACAAATACAAAGGAGAGATCGTGAGTGTCTGACAAGTTACTAAGTTATATCAAGCTGAGCGATGAACAGCTCAGTCAAGTCAAAAAGGCAGCCCCTTCGTATGAAATCATTGAAGCGTTGAGCGAGACTGATGATATTTCTGAAGTCAAAGCGATATACGGCTGGGATAAAGATGAAACGGTTCAGCTGTTGAAGGATCCGGAAAACGAACTCAAATGGGTTCAGCTGATGTCTGCCGGTGTCGACTATGTTGATCTGAAAAGGCTGAGCGAACTAGGTATCACTTTGACTAATGCCAGCGGGATCCATGACAAAGGCATCACAGAATCGATTTTTGGTATGATTTTAAACCACACGCGAAAAATCGGTCATTCACTGATCAAACAGCGTCAGAGAAAATGGGATCCGGCCTCAAATCTGCTTGAACTGAGTGGGAAAACCATGCTTATCGTGGGTTCTGGAGCCATCGGTACCCAGACAGGTAAAGTAGCCCAGGCTTTCGGGATGAAAACGATCGGTGTGAACAGAAGTGGGAATCCAGTCGACTTTATGGATGAACTGGTGACGCAGGATAAGCTGGATGATGTCTTGCCGGAAGCTGATTTTGTGATCAATATCTTGCCGCTCACGGAAGAGACGGAGGATCTGTTTGATTTAGGGAAATTCAGAGCCATGAAAAGTTCTGCCATTTTTGTAAACGTCGGGCGCGGTCAGACTGTAGTCACGAAAGACTTGCTGAAAGCTCTGGATGAAAAGTGGATCCAGTATGCGGCGTTGGATGTCATTCATGAAGAACCGCTGCCGGAAAATCACCCTATTTACAAACGGGAGGATGTTCTGCTGACACCACATATCGCCGGTGGACTGGAAGATTATGCTGCCAGTGTGTTCCCGATATTCATGGAGAACCTGAAAACGTTTGTTGAAGGGGATGCCCCTTCGAAAAATGTCGTGGATTATGAAGCCGGGTACTGATTAATGACTGTTGAAAGCCTGCTGAACATTGATATTAAGTTCAGCAGGCTTTTATAACTGTTTATAATTATAATTCGATGATAAAATAACACGTGTTTAACGAAATAAATATTAAAATGCTCTCACATAACACGAAAAATCATGCTATAATAACCACAAGAGCAAATTTTTTTTGCTGTAAATATGACACAACGTCATAAATCAATGTCAAGGTTAAGGGGAGAAACGTATGTCAGAAGAAATGAAAAAGCGTTCAGAAATCGCTGAAGAACTGAAGTGGGACTTAAGTGACATTTTTCCAGATCAGGCAGCTTTTGAAGAAGCACTTGAAGCATTACCTAAAGAAGTAGACGCATTCTCAACGAAATATGATGGGAATCTGACCGATATCACTACGGTCGTACAGGCTATTAAAGAGTATGAAGAAATCATTGCGATAGCCTCTCATTTGGGACAATACGGACGTCTGCCGGTATCAGTGGATATCACAGACAGTGAAGCCCAGCAGCAGGCGCGTCATACATCGAACGTACTGGCCGGTGCCAGTGCAAAATTGAGTTTCTTCCAGTCTCAAATCGAGGACTTGGATGAAGGAACGTTGAATGCTGTCGTTGAGATCGAACCTGTTTATGAAGCCTATATCAGAAAAATCAAAAAGTCTAAATTAGCCAAACTTGATCCAAAAGTAGAAGAAGCTCTGGCTCAGCTGTCACCTGTCTTTGATGCGCCGTCAGAAATTTTCGAACAGGCGCGCTCGGCCGATGCGGACTACGGTACCTTTGAAGTGGACGGTAAGGAGTATCCCCTCAGCTTCGTTTTGTATGAAGAAGTTTACATGTACTCGGATGATCCAAAAATCCGTCGTGCAGCCTATGACAAATTCAGCAAAGTCCTGGGCCAGTATAAGAATGTCGTAGCTACCGGTTATTATACAGCACTTCAAAGTGAAAAGACTTTGGCTACGATGCGCGGCTATGATTCGATTTTCGACTATCTTTTAGAAGACCAGGAAGTCACGCAGGACTTGTATCACCGTCAGATCGACATGATCATGAAAGACTTTGCACCAGTGATGCGTAAGTATATCACACACCTTAAAGACGTCCACGGTCTGGAGAAAATGACGTATGCCGACCTGAAAGTGGATCTTGATCCGGACTATACGACCCCGGTCAGCATCGAAGAATCCAAGGACTTGGTCAAAGAAGCCATGGCGCCATTAGGTGAAGACTACGTCAACATGATCCTGCGTGCCTATCCTGAACGCTGGGTCGACTTTGCCCAGAACCACGGCAAGCGTTCCGGCGCCTTCTGCTCAACGACTTACGGCAAGCACCCATATGTCATGGTTTCTTATACAGGTCAGCTGACAGATGCCTATACACTGTTCCATGAATTTGGCCATGCCGGTCAGGGGATCTTGTCTAATGAAAACAACCCGCTGACAAGTGCCCGTCCGTCACTCTATCTGATCGAAGGACCGTCGACATTCAATGAGCTGCTGCTGACTGATTATCTGAAAGACAAGGCAGACGATCCGCGTATGGAACGCAATGTTTTATCTAAGATGATCTCAAAAACCTACTTCCACAACTTTGTGACGCATCTTTTAGAAGCTGCTTATCAGCGTGAAGTGTACCGTCTGATCGATGCAGGCAAGAGTTTCGATGCCAACAAGTTGAGCGAATTGAAACGTAATGTACTGGAAGAATTCTGGGGAGACTCTGTTGAACTGGAACCCGGCGCAGAACTGACGTGGATGCGTCAGATCCATTACTACATGGGACTTTACCCATATACCTACTCAGCTGGTCTGACGATCGCGACCCAAGCCTTCCTGAAAATCAAGAGCGGGGAAGAAAGCGTGGACGGCTGGCTAGACTTCCTGGCTTTAGGCGGACAGAAAGTGCCTGCTGAAGCAACCAAAGTCGCCGGTGTCGATATCACGACCGATCAGCCTCTGACCGATACCATCAAGTATCTTGACGAGTCTGTCGACCGTATTATTGAACTGACAAATGAGTTAAATAAAGGCTAAAATTTATAAAAAGTCAGGAATGCTCATCACAGCGTTGTGATGAGCATTTTCTGCTTCTTATGTTGGAACACATCTATCCTGATTGGGTTAACTCGAAAGAATCAAACTGAATTTTTAAATAAGGTTTTCTGAGTTATAGTAACTGCTTAACGCAGCACTATTCGAGTTTATAAAAGAAGCGGGAAGTTTTATTAACTCGATGTCAAAATATGGCGGGAGTTAACAGAAAACAGGTCATCTTTTATAAACTCTTTTCTATTATGAGCTGCAGTTGCTAAAAGGTTGGGCATGTTTTAATAACTCAGTTGGAATAAACAAAGGAGCTGCTAAAAGAAGACTGTTCTTCTAGTGACTGAGCCTGTTAAAAATTTTGAGTTATAAGAAAATGAGTGATCTTTTGATAACCCAGACCTAAAGATCAAAAAAGTTGATAGAACAAAACAGCCCTTCTGTTAACTCATGTCAATGATAGTGTAGAGGTACTAGAACAAAGGTCTTGTAAACATTAAAAGGAAAATCTGGCACAGCCAGATTCTCATCTTCAACAAATACAAGTAAGGATCGAGCAACAAGAGGATAACCGCTTTCAACTTTTGTTTTTTTTAAATATACAAAATAAGTATAATTAATGTATAAAAGATGCATTAATCAAACCGAATTTGTCAATTTTTAAAATAATATACGAAAAATAGAATATTAGTGTTGACATTGAATTACGTGTGTTATAGACTACTTCTAACATCAAAGAACAAGAGAGTAAATGATTTTCTTCATCACAGCGAGTCAGCACAGAGTGGAAGGCTGACATGAACGGTCATTGAAACGAGCTTGTAAGATGCTTTTCGAAGTAAGTCACCTTTTTAAAAAACTGACCCTGAAAGATCAACGGATCACTCTGATTCAACAGGTCAGCGACTTAAGTAGAAAAGCCGTATGCAGCGTTAAGGCTATGAGCTGGCAGACAGCCGTTGATTTTTCCATAACAACAATAATAAGTCTGCAAATAGAGTGGTACCGCGATCTGATCGTCTCTGTGTAAAACACAGAAGGCGTTTTTTTTATACCCAAATTAATAAATAGAGCTGACTAATATAAAAAAAGGGGAATGACTTATGACTGAAAAAACATACAACAAAATCGTACTGGCTTATTCCGGAGGACTGGACACATCGGTCATCATCCACTGGCTGAAAGAGAACTATGGCTGTGAAGTCATTGCCGTGACTGCAAATGTTGGACAGGACGACGAGCTCGATGGATTAGAAGAAAAAGCATTGAAAACTGGTGCATCAAAATTTTATCTGGCGGAGATCGAAGAAGCATTCGTTTATGATTCCATCTTCCCGACATTGAAAGCCGGCGCCGTTTATGAGAATAAATATCTATTAGGAACTGCCACCGCGCGTCCGATCATCGCAAAAGCCCTTGTCGACATTGCCAAGCAGGAAGGGGCCGATGCCATCTGTCACGGCTGTACGGGCAAAGGAAACGATCAGGTCCGTTTTGAAATGGGCATCAAGGCACTGGCGCCCGAGATGGATATCATTGCTCCCTGGAGAACCTGGGACATCACTTCCCGTGAAGAAGCGATCGCGTATGCAGAAGCGCATGAGATCCCATTGAAGATCACGCGTGAAACCAATTATTCAAAGGACAAAAACCTGTGGCATCTTTCTCATGAAGGACTGGATCTGGAGAATCCGCTGAATGAACCGAAGTATGATGCGATCCTGGAAATGAGTGTCTCGCCTGAACAAGCACCGGACCAGCCGACTTATGTCAGTATCACCTTTGATGAAGGCATTCCGGTCGCACTGAATGGAAAAGAAATGGATGGCGTCTCACTGATCAAAGCACTGAACACCATCGGCGGATCCAATGCCATCGGGATCCTGGATATGATCGAAAATCGTCTGGTCGGCATGAAGAGTCGCGGTGTCTATGAAACACCGGGCGGTACGCTGCTTTACTTTGCCCATGAACAGCTGGAGATGATCACGCTGGATAAAGAGACCCTCCAGTACAAGCAGGAGCTGGCCCAGAAGTACGCGAACCTGATTTATAACGGTCAGTATTTTACACCTTTGAAACAGGCTCTGGATTCATTCGTGGATGAAACGCAGAAAACAGTCACCGGCACAGTGAAACTGAAATTGTATAAAGGCAATATGGTCGTTTCGAGTGTAGAGTCTCCCTATAGTTTATATTCAGAAGCGTTTGCGACCTTTGATGAAGACGATGTCTATGATCAGAATGATGCGGCCGGGTTTATCAACCTGTATGGCTTGTCGAGTGTGATCCATGCTGAAATGAAGCAGAAAGTCCAGTTTGGTAAACAGGCAGAGATTTCCTATCTGATCAAACGAGCAGGAGTGAAAGCGTGAGGGTAAAACAGCGAAATAGATTAGAAGAAGACAAAGTTGATGAAAAAGTAAGGGACGTATCGGGAGGTCTGGGACATGACGGAATCTAATAAAGTTTGGCAAGGGCGTTTAAGCGGCGGTAGCGCGAGAGAGGTGGATGTGTTCAACTCGTCGATCAGCTTTGACTATGTCCTGTTCGAAGAAGACATCCAAGGCAGCCAGGCACATGCCCGAATGCTGGGTAAGCAGGCGATCATTTCTACTGAAGATGCTTCGCTGATAGTGGAGGGGCTGGAGAGCATTCTGATGGATCTGAAAACTGGCGCTCTCTTATTCGATCCCACGGCAGAGGACATCCATATGTTTGTGGAATCTGAACTCACTGAACGCATAGGTGAAGCTGGAAAAAGACTGCATACGGGCAGAAGCCGAAACGACCAGGTGGCGCTGGACTTGAGACTGTATGTCAAAAAAAAGATCACAGAGATCAGCCAGCAGCTGCTTGAGTTTGAAGCCGTTTTGACGAAGAAGACCGAACAGCATCTCTACACGATCATGCCAGGCTATACACACATGCAGATCGCCCAGCCAGTGACTTTTGCGCATCATTTAATGGCCTATGCCCAGATGATCAAAAGAGACATCAAGCGTCTGGAAGAAGTCGTCGAGCATACCGATGCCATGCCGCTGGGGAACGGGGCGTTGGCGGGGACGACCTATCCATTGGACCGCCAGTATGTAGCCGAACAGCTGGGCTTTGGATCCGTTACAGCAAACAGTCTGGATGGCGTGTCGGACCGGGACTTCGTGATCGATGCCGCTTATGCCTTGAGTATGGTGATGATGCATTTGTCCCGCCTGTCTGAAGAAGTGATCACCTGGTGTTCTCAGGAATTCAAGTTTGTGGAGCTGGATGACGCCTTTGCGACCGGTTCATCCATCATGCCGCAGAAGAAAAATCCTGACGTTGCCGAGCTGGTACGCGGTAAGACCGGACGTGCATACGGCAACCTTCAGACGCTGTTAACGATGATGAAAGGTATTCCACTGGCCTATAACAAAGACATGCAGGAGGATAAAGAAGCTCTGTTCGACAGCATCAGTACAGTGAAACTGGCCCTTTCCGCCATGATCCCGATGATCGATACAATGGAAGCTCAGACGGGCCGCATGCGTGAAGCAGCGTCAAAAGGATTCATCAATGCCACCGACTGCGCAGACTACCTGACCAAAAAAGGGGTCCCGTTCCGTGAAGCGTATAATGTGATCGGAATGCTGGTGCAGACCTGTATAGAAACGGATCAGACACTGGAAGAAGTATCTCTGGAAACCTATCAGTCCCTGCATGAGCTGTTTGAAGAAGATATCTACGAAGCGATCGATCTAAAAAATTGCGTGACCAAACGAAATATTGAAGGCGGTCCGGCACCCGAAGCGGTGAAAAAGCAGATAGACCAGCTGAAAAACAGCCTGGATCTTCCAGTGGACTGAGTGAATGAAGGGTTTTGAGACTGAACTTGAACAATATAGCTGTTAAATACAGTTGAGTTCACAAAAGAAGAGGTGAACTGAAGTAAAATGGCTTTAAGTGAAGTTCAGGAGTAATATGAGGAGCTGAACTGAACGAATTTGACATTTAGTGCAGTTCATCTGTTTTAAAAAGAGCTGAATTCAACGTTATCCTAATTAAGTGAAGTTCAAAAGTGATTCTATTATCTGAACTCTATTCAGTCTAAAGATTTATAAAGAAAAATCTGGCACAGCCAGATTCTCCTCATTGAATCTCTTATGAAAAACCCCTTGCCGGCTACTAGCTGGCAAGGGGTTTCGTCTTTTAATGATCCAATCATAGCGACCGGGGACTTTCAGCCATCGAATTAGCAAGAATGACGTAGATGATAATATTGGCGGGTAAGAAGATAAAAAGGAGTCTGACGGCGAATGAGGATATCCCGAAGAATTCAGCAATACCTCCGCAGACACCGTGAATAGATTTATCTGATGCTGATTTTCTGAGCTTGTGCTCCATGATCGATCAGTCCTTCCAATTATAATATACCTATTTCAAAGCCAAAGCTGATTCTGCGGCGTGCATACCGGCCACACGACCGGTAATGAAGGCGCCGGTGATGTTATAGCCGCCGGTATAGCCGTTATAGTCAAGGATCTCTCCTGTGAAATACAGATTGTTTTTCTTCTTGCTTTCCAGCGTCTTCGGATTCACTTCTTTGGTATGCACGCCGCCGCCTGTCACAAAGGCCTTTTCGATCGGCAGAGAGCCGTGGACGTCGAAACGGAAGTCTTTCAAAAACGTGATGATTGCTTCCACTTCTTTAGGTGTCAGGGTCTTAAAAGCTTTGTCGCTGTCGATCGACTGCCGTTCCAGCCCAAACAGGATGTAACGCTCCGGACCAAACTGTTTCAGTACGTTTTTGATGCTCTTGTCGCCGTCGTTCTTTTTCAGCTGAGCCATCTTCTGTTTCAGTTCGCCTTCTGTCATATCCGGCAGCGAGTCGATCGTCATTGTGGCTGCATCCGTCTTGTCGCGTTTCATGGTCTGAAGGACGAACATCGAACAGCGCAAAACGGCCGGTCCTGAGATGCCTAAGTGAGTGAAGATCATGTCCATGCGGTGAGTCACGACCGATTTGTTTTTCTTATTCAGCACACTCAAATTGATATCGCGTAAAGACAGGCCCTGCAGGACGCGTTCTTCAATGAACGGTTCCTGGGAAGTAATAGGAACTTCCGTCGGATACAGTTCTTTGATGGTGTGGCCGGCTTTTTTGGCCCACTTGTACCCATCGCCGGTCGAGCCGGTTTTTGGCATGGCACGTCCGCCGGTAGACAGAATAACGGACGTCGCTCTAAATTCGCGGCCGTCTTTCAGTCGTACGCCTGTTACTTTCTCCTCATCGTACAAGACTGTATCAACGGGGGCGTTGACGTGCAGATCGATGCCCACATCTTCAATGATCTGTTTCAAGGCATTCACGATCGTCCGTGATTTATCTGTCGTCGGGAACATTCGCCCGTGGTCCTCTTCTTTCAAAGCAATGCCGCGGGAACGGAAGAAATTCATAATGTCGTAGTTGTCGTACTGGTAAAAAGCACTGTATAAAAAGCGGCCGTTGCCGGGGATGTGTGCAATGATTTCTTCTTTGTCACGGTTGTTGGTCACATTACAGCGGCCGTTTCCTGTGACCAGAAGTTTTCGCCCGACAAACTTGTTCTTTTCAATGAGTCCAACAGTGGCGCCATGTTCTGCTGCAGAAATTGCAGCCATCATTCCGCTCGTCCCGCCACCGATCACAAGGACATCGTAGTGTGTCATGTTATTTCCTCTTTCCTGTATACATAGTCTCAGTCACTTTACCATATTGAAAGGGATTAGACTAGTTAACAAAAAGTGACTTTTTTTAGAAAACGCTTGTATGTAATGGATTTCACTCTCTAAACTAAGAAGTAGAATAGAAAACAAGATAAACCTTGATACAGGAGGAGAACGAATGGGACTAAGAAAAGACTTTTTATGGGGTGGCGCGACAGCGGCCAACCAGCTGGAAGGCGGTTATGATGAAGATGGCCGGGGACTGGCTAATGTAGATGTCATCCCGATCGGTGAAGACCGCGGGCCAATAAGAAATGGTGACAGGAAGCATTTTGACTTTGACGATGAGCATTTTTATCCGGCCAAAGAGGGGATCGACCATTACCACCGTTACAAAGAAGACATTGCCCTGTTCGGTGAGATGGGCTTTAAAACCTACCGTCTGTCCATCGCCTGGTCACGTATTTTTCCAAAAGGTGACGAAGAGGAACCGAACGAAGCCGGTCTCAAATTTTACGAAGACTTGTTCCAGGAATGTCACAAGTACGGCATCGAACCCTTAGTGACGATCACGCACTTTGACTGCCCGATCCATCTGATCAAGGAATACGGTGGCTGGCGCAACCGCAAGACGATTGATTTTTATGAAAAACTGACCCGTACGCTATTCACTCGTTATAAAGGCTTAGTGAAGTACTGGCTGACGTTCAATGAAATAAACGTCATTTTGCATGCGCCGTTCATGGGTGCCGGTTTAGTGTTTGAAGAAGTTGAAAACAAAAAGCAGGTCATCTATCAGGCAGCGCATCATGAACTCATAGCCAGTGCCTTGGCCACGAAGATCGCGCATGAAGTGGATCCGGAAAACCAAGTCGGCTGCATGCTGGCCGCAGGTAAATACTACCCCAACACGCCGAATCCACAAGATGTCCTCGCTGCCCAGCAGGCGGACCGACGGAATTATTTCTTTATCGACGTTCAGTCCCGCGGCGAATACCCGGCCTATGCCATGAAAGAACTTGAACGTGAAGGGATCAAGATCCCGTTTGAAGAGGGAGACAGAGAACTGCTGAAAGAGCATACGGTCGACTTCATCTCCTTCTCTTATTATTCTAGTCGTGTAGCGTCGGGAGACCCTGAAAGTAAAGATCAGGCAGAAGGGAACGTCATTCGTTCTGTTAAAAATCCTTATCTTAAAGCAAGTGAATGGGGCTGGCAGATCGATCCACTAGGCCTGCGCATTACCATGAACGATATCTATGACCGCTATCAGAAACCGCTCTTTATCGTGGAAAACGGTTTGGGTGCCGTGGACCATCCGGATGAAAACGGCTATGTGGAAGATGACTATCGTATCGACTATCTGGCGTCACACATAGAAGCGATGAAAGACGCCGTCGAGCTTGACGGAGTGGACCTGATGGGATATACCACCTGGGGCTGCATCGACTTGGTCAGTGCAGGGACAGGCGAGATGAAAAAACGATATGGCTTCATCTATGTCGACCGGGACAACTATGGTAACGGCACGCTCGATCGTACTCCAAAGAAATCCTTTGACTGGTACAAAAAAGTCATCGAGACCAATGGTGAGGACTTGAGTAACGCCTAGCTGACTCGAATGGAAAATGCCGGCCTATAGTGGCTGGCATTTTTTATAGAGAACACACGACCGACTTTAATAAAAATATTTCTGCTTATCAGCTTGTGTGTAATGGATTTCACGCTATAGACTGAAAGGGTACTTAAAAATATAGAGATCGTAAAGAAAGAATCAGGAGGAAGAACTATGGGATTTAGAGAAGACTTTTTATGGGGCGGCGCAACTGCGGCCAATCAGCTTGAAGGCGGATATGATCAGGACGGACGCGGACTGGCGAACGTGGATGTCGTGCCGATTGGGGAAGACCGCGGTCCGATCATCACGGGTCAACAGAAAGACTTCGACTTTGACGATGAGCATTTCTATCCGGCTAAAGAAGCGATCGATCACTACAACCGCTATAAAGAAGACATCGCGTTATTTGGCGAAATGGGCTTCAAAACATACCGCCTATCGATTGCCTGGACACGCATTTTCCCTAAAGGCGACGAAAAAGAACCGAATGAAGCCGGACTTAAATTCTACGAAGACTTATTCAAAGAATGTCATAAACACGGGATCGAACCTTTAGTCACGATCACGCACTTTGACTGCCCGATGCATCTGATCAAAGAATACGGCGGCTGGCGCAGCCGCAAGATGGTGGACTTTTATGAAAACCTGACGCGCACGCTCTTTACCCGCTACAAAGGCCTGGTCAAATACTGGCTGACCTTCAACGAGATCAACATGATCCTGCATGCACCGTTCATGGGTGCAGGACTTGCCTTTGAAGAAGGGGAAAACCAGAAGCAGGTAAAATATCAAGCAGCGCATCACGAACTTTTAGCCAGCGCTTTGGCCACGAAGATCGCGCATGAAGTGGATCCTGAAAATCAGGTCGGCTGTATGCTGGCTGCGGGCAAGTACTATCCGAACACGCCCCACCCAAGAGACGTTTTGGCTGCTCAGCAGGCTGACCGTGAAAACTACTTCTTCATCGATGTCCAGTCACGCGGGGAATACCCGGCTTATGCCTTGAAGGAACTGGAACGCGAAGGTGTGGAGATCCCGTTTGAAGATGGGGACAAGGAACTGCTGAAAGAACATACTGTCGACTTTATTTCATTCTCCTATTATTCTTCACGTGTCGCTTCAGGTGATCCGAAAGTGAACGAACAGACAGAAGGAAATATTTTTGCTTCGATCAAGAATCCTTATCTGGAAGCGAGCGAATGGGGCTGGCAGATCGATCCTTTAGGCCTGCGCATCACGATGAACGATATCTATGACCGTTATCAGAAACCTCTCTTTATTGTCGAGAATGGCTTAGGTGCGATCGATAAGCCGGACGAAAACGGCTATGTCGAAGACGACTACCGTATCGATTATCTGGCTCAGCACATCGAAGAAATGAAAAATGCTGTCGAGCTGGATGGTGTCGACTTGATGGGCTATACGTCATGGGGCTGTATCGATTTAGTCAGTGCCGGAACGGGCGAAATGAAAAAACGTTACGGCTATATCTATGTCGACCGCGACAACGAAGGAAACGGTACGCTGGAACGTACACCGAAGAAATCCTTCCACTGGTACAAAAAAGTCATTGAGACGAATGGCGAAGATCTAAGTAACGATTAATAACAACGCATGGGCTGCTGACTGGAAACGATCGGTCAGCAGCTTTTTTATGCACATTGAATGAAAAAACAGGATAAAAAAGCGTATAATATTGAGTAAGGACTCAACGTGGAAGGGTGGACCTTAGATGGAAATCAGGGAACTGACAAATGATCATAATCAGGAAATACACGATTTAAATGTTTACGCTTTTCGCTTGGAAGATAATGAGGAGACCAAGAAGTGGGTCGAAGACTGCTTTGCTAACGGCATCGCTTATGGCGCTTTTTCTGAAGAAAAACTGACCAGTTCAGTGATCGTTTTTCCATTTGAAATGTATTATCATGGCCGTATATTGAAAATGGGAGGGATAGGAAACGTGAGCAGCTATCCGGAAGTCAGGGGCCAGGGAACGATCCGTCAGCTGCTGGAAAAGGCGCTTGAAGAAATGAGAGACCAGGGATACGTGCTTTCTTATCTCGCTCCGTTTTCCTACCGATTTTACCGGAAATTCGGCTATAAAGTAGCATTCGAACAACGACAGTATCAGATCATGCCAGAAGATTTCGGTCCTTTTGAAGCGCCGGAGAACCGCGTAGAACGAGTACGCTATGAAGACCAGAAACAAACGATCCAGTCCATCTATCAGCAGAAAGTGGCCCAATCTGTCGGTCCGGTCAGACGAACGGACTGGTTATGGGAGAAAAAGTTCCTGCCGTCGGACAAGAAAAAGGTGGCGTTATACCGTGATGATCAAGACAGTCCAAAAGGCTATCTCGTGTTTGAGTTTACAGGACAGGATCAGAATACCTTTAAGATACATGAACTGATGGCTCTCTCAGGCACAGCCGAAAGGAGTTTGTGGGATTTTGTCAGTACCCATTCGTCGAGTTTTGAAAGCTTCACCTATACTGGGCGGTCGGATCAGCATCTGACCCACTTGTTCAGTGAAGCAGACTTGAAGCAGACAATGATGTCTCACATGATGGCTCGCATCGTGGATATGGAAGACTTCCTGAAACAGTGCCCATTCCAAGCATCTCAGCAGCAGGAGTTCTGGATCGAAGTCAGGGATGTCACAGCAGAGTGGAACAACAACGTGTTCAAACTTTCTGTTTCTGAACACGAAGTAAGTGTCACGATCGAAGAGCAACCGGGAAATGAATCCCGACACCTCAAAGGCAGTATACAGACATGGACGCAGCTGTTCATGCAGTTCAAAACAGCTGATGAATTACAGTTTGAAGGATCACTTGCTGCATCAAAGGAAACGGCGCAGGCCCTGCAGGATATTCTTCCAAAAGGGGTGCCTGAACTTTACGACTATTTCTAAATGAAACCTTTATCCGACAGCTTCTATTAATCACTTGAAAACAGCTCTCTGGATGTTAAGTTTCTGGAGCTGTTTTTTCAATGTCAAAAAAGAGAGAACAGGCTGTATGTCCCGCCGAGCAATAAATGCTATACTGAAACTATAAGATGTAACAGGAAGGGGAGAAATCATGACAGAAAATACTTATCTGACGATCTTAAATACTCGAGGGTTTTTATATGAAGAAACTCGAATCGTAGCTGAGCTTCTGCATGAGGGGAAAACATACGAGACTATCCTGAAGATTCTGCTTGAAGAAAATCGTTTTCAGCTGAATAGTCAGGACCGGACAGTGCGTTTTTTTAATGAGATCCAAAAGCGTCTGGAAGAAATGGATGTATATTTGTTCAATCAGTTTTTGGTGACTGATACGGATACGAGTAAAGCTATCCTGTTTTACGCCCTGCTGAAGAAAGACCGGCTGCTTTTTGAATGGATGCGGGAAGTGGTGTGGGATAAATTTCTAGTACTGGACTGGCATCTAAGTAAAAATGAAACGTCAACGTTCATTGAAACGAAGGCAAAAGAAAACCAGACAGTCGCTCAATGGACGACTGACACGAAACAGCTGCTCGGAGAAGCGTATCACCGTGTCCTGAATACTGTCGGTATGGGAAAGACGGATGGCGATGATATCCAACTCCAGCGCTTGAACATCACTCCTCACATCAGACAGTATCTGATCGAACGGAAAGAAAAAGAGGTCGTAGAAGTTGTTTTGGGAGAACTGGTGGGATGAATTTTTATAAGCGGTGTGAGTCCTAAGCAGGAAAATAGGAAATCCAGGCCGCAATCGTTTGACCTTGTTTGACCAATGGGTTATAATCGATTTAGATTCATTAAAAATACCATTTATGCTACACTTATTTAGAACGTATTTTAAGGAGGAAGTTACATGAATTTAGTACCTACAGTTATTGAACAATCCCCACGTGGTGAACGTGCGTATGACATTTATTCACGTCTGTTAAAAGACCGCATCATCATGCTCGGCGGACCGATCGACGATCAAGTGGCTAACTCAGTCATTGCCCAGTTGTTATTCCTGGATGCCCAAGATCCTGAGAAAGATATTTACCTTTACATCAACTCTCCAGGTGGAAGTGTCACAGCAGGACTGGCTATTTTTGATACAATGAACTTCATTAAAGCAGACGTTCAGACGATCGCTATCGGACTTGCTGCTTCTATGGGAAGTTTCCTGCTTGCAGCCGGTGTGAAAGGTAAACGTTTTGCCTTGCCGAACTCTGAGATCATGATTCACCAGCCATTAGGCGGTGCTCAAGGTCAGGCAACGGAAATCGAAATCGCCGCCAAGCATATCCTGAGAACTAGAGACCGCTTGAACAAGATCCTGGTCGAACGTACAGGTCAGACGATGGACGTTATCGAACGCGACACAGACCGTGACTTCTTCATGACGGCCGATGAAGCGAAAGAATATGGCTTAGTGGATGAGATCATGGATACATCTGCAGACTTAACTAAATAATCGATGTATAAATAAGACCTGCTCATTTTGAGCAGGTCTTTTTTATACACCAAAAGTAAGCCTATGAAAGTCTTTATAAATCGTTTGACTGGTCATCCATTTTTATCAGGAGTATACTTAAGAAAGTGAAGAATTAGTGAAAGGAGGTCGTTAAGGGATTGGACACATCAGCAATAAACAGTAAAAACGTGACGACAAAAGGAGGTCTGCTTATTGGGGATGATAAAGCACCTGTAAAAATCGTCGAATTTATCAATCTAAGGTGTCCGTATTCCAAAGAGTGGTGGGAAGATTCTCTTCCTCTATTAGATAAGTACGTCAAAGAAAACAAAGTGCAGCGCATCGTTAAACACTTTGATAAGGATACACCTGGTTTGAAGAAAGGAAATGTCCTTCATCGCTTTTTAGACCACAGTAACCCGGAACAGGCTAAAGAAGATATCACCTATTACTTTGCTCATTTAGACGAATGGGGGAGCCTGCCCGAAGACGCTATCGCTGAGTATGCAAAAGAAAAGAGACATGCCGCGGAACAGACTGACCGGGAACATGCCGAGAGTATAATAGAAGAAACAGAACAAGCCAATATTACCTTAGTACCCACGATCGTCCTTAATGATCATATTTTTGATGAGAATATTTCCGAAGAGGAACTTGATAAACTGATCAAAACGGAACTAGCCTATAAGGCGTAGACTTCAACGTTGGACAGGACGGAAAAAGTCCCGTCATTTTAGTTTGATGGGTTGAAATCCGACCCGCTTGCTGTTATACTTTGAATGTAGCAAGACAAGAAAGAGCATCACGTTCGAGTTTAATAAGTGATTCAGGGGAAGGTGTTCGTGCACGTATGCTGTCGGTAATCGAAAAAGTTGCACCCGGAACACTGCACATATTGAAACAGCGCTATTACATCTTGAATCAGATCCAGAAAGTGGGTCCCATTGGCCGTCGTGCATTAGCGAATCGGCTGGGATTTACTGAACGGGTCTTGAGAAAAGAAGTTGAAGTCCTGCGAAGTCAGGGCCTGATCAAATCTTCATCTCAGGGGATGGAATGTACGCCGACCGGTATTACAGTGTTTCATCAATTGGACAAACTTATGGGACAGCATGTTCAGTCGCAGGAGAAAGAAGCAAAACTGGCGAACAAATTGGGTATTCATCACTGCACGATCGTGATCGGAAATGCTGATGCAGATCTGTCGAGTGCAAGTGACATGGCCCGTGCCACAACAGAAGTGCTGGATTTCCTTCTGCCTGAAGGCGAAAGTACGATCGCTGTCATGGGTGGTACGACGATGGTCGGTGTCGCAGAAGCAATGGGCCAGCAGATCGGTTTGAACCGTGAGCTGATGTTTGTCCCGGCTAGAGGCGGCCTCGGTGAATCTGTAGATATTCAAGCCAATGTCATTGCCGAAAACATGGCAAAGCGAACTGGCGGAAAAAGTCGTGCGTTGTATGCACCGGAACATGTCAGAAGTGAAACGTATTCGCTGCTGCTTGAAGAACCTGAAATCAAAGAGACACTCGAATTAGTTGAAAATGCATCTGTTGTTTTGTACAGTATAGGTAACGCCATGGAAATGGCAGAACGTAGAGGAATGAACGAAGAAACATTAAATGAACTCAGAAAATCTGAAGCAGTAGCGGAAGCATTTGGCGAGTTCATCAATCAGGAAGGCGAGATCGTTTATAAACTGTCCCGTATCGGCCTGCAGTCCTCAAAGTTACCGAGTATTCCACATGTTGTTGCCGTTGCCGGTGGTAAGAAGAAAGCCCGAGCGATCGCAGCACATATGAAAACTGCTCCTCCGCACACATGGTTAGTGACGGATGAAGCAGCCGCAAATGAGATTTTAAATGGGGGAAACCCTTTAAAATAATAAAATTTAGATTTTCATAGGAGGAAATCATATTATGTCAGTAAAAGTTGCAATCAATGGTTTTGGACGTATTGGACGTTTAGCATTACGCCGTATTTTAGAAAGTGATTCAGATTTAGAAGTCGTTGCAGTCAACGACTTGACAAGTAATGAAGACTTAGCTTATCTATTCAAATACGATACAGCACAAGGTACTTTCCAAGGTGATGTAAAAGCTAAAGGTGATTCATTAGTAATCAAAGGTAATGAAATCAAAGCTTACTCTGAAAAAGATGCACGCAACCTTCCATGGGGCGACTTAGGTATCGACATCGTTCTTGAATCAACAGGATTCTACGTATCTAAAGAAGCTTCTCAAGCTCACTTGGATGCAGGAGCTAAACGTGTTCTTATCTCAGCTCCAGCCAAAGGCGACCTTAAAACGATCGTATTCGGTGTTAACCATGAAGAAATCAGTGCAGACGACACGATCGTTTCAGCTGCTTCATGTACGACAAACTGCTTAGCACCTATGGTCAACGTATTAAACAATGAATTTGGTCTGGATCACGGATTAATGAGCACGATCCACGCTTATACTTCAACTCAGAGCTTACAAGACTCACCAGGCGGACGTAAGAGCCGTGCCGGCGCAGCAAACGCAATCCCAGCTTCAACTGGTGCTGCCAAAGCCGTAGGTAAAGTAATCCCTGCAGTTGACGGTAAAGTTGATGGTACAGCTGTACGTGTACCAACAATCACTGGATCAATGGTAGAATTATATTCTGTCTTGAATAAAAAAGTAACGGTTGACGAAGTCAACGAAGCAATGAAGAAAGCATCTTCAGACGCATACCTTTACAATGAAGACGAAATCGTTTCTTCAGACATCATCGGTGTGCCTGCTGGATCAATCTTCGATGCTACTCAAACTACGATCCAAGAAGGCGCAAACGGTCAGTTAGTTAAGACTGTCGCTTGGTATGACAATGAGTACGGATTTACTGGTAACATGGTTCGCACATTAGAATTCTTCGCTAACAAATAATAACCAGCGAAAATAAGGTTCTAAAACAACTAACCAAACAGAAATAAATAAAGCGGGGGAGCTACTACTCTACTATTTAAGAGAACAGAAAGATTAATGCGCAAGCAGTCGATCGAACATGTTCAATCAAATAGAGGGGATCGCGCTTCCCCCTTTTTTTGTGAAAATCTAAAAATTTTATTTTAAGTTACTTCCACATTCGAAAGGAATGATTCGACTAATGGCAAAGAAAACTGTAAAAGACCTCGATCTTAAAGGCAAAAAAGTATTAGTCCGTGCAGACTTCAACGTACCGATGAAAGACGGTAAGATCACTAACGATAACCGTATTCAGGCAGCTTTACCAACATTGGAATATGTTCTGGACCAAGGCGGAAAAGCAATCGTCTTTTCTCACTTGGGACGCGTAAAAACGGAAGAAGATAAAGCGGGCTTGTCAATGAAACCTGTTTCTGAACGTTTAAGCGAATTACTAGGCAAAGATGTGACATTCGTTGCTGAAACACGCGGTGAAGAACTTGAAACTGCCGTAAACAACTTGAACGACGGCGAAATCATGATGTTTGAAAACACACGTTTCGAAGATGTTGACGGTAAGAAAGAAAGCAAAAACGACCCTGAACTAGGTAAATACTGGGCAAGCCTTGGCGATGTATTCATCAATGATGCCTTCGGTACAGCTCACCGTTCACACGCTTCAAACGTAGGGATCGCTTCAAACGTTGAATCAGCTGCTGGATTCTTAGTTGAAAAAGAAATCAACTTCATCGGTGGCGCAGTCGACGAACCAAAACGTCCCTTCGTTGCTATCTTAGGCGGAGCAAAAGTTTCAGACAAAATCGGTGTTATCGAAAACCTGATCTCTAAAGCTGACAAAGTCCTTGTCGGTGGCGGAATGACTTATACCTTCTATAAAGCCTTAGGTAAAGATATTGGTAACTCTTTATTAGAAGAAGACAAAGTGGACTTGGCTAAGGAATTGATGGAAAAAGCCGGCGACAAGCTTGTTTTACCTGTTGATTCAGTCGTGGCTTCAGAATTTTCAAATGATGTGCCAACTGAAGTAGTCGGTGACAACATCCCTGAAGGTAAAATGGGTCTGGATATCGGACCGAAAACTGTTGAGCTTTTCGAGAAAGAACTGAAAGGCGCAAAAACTGTCGTCTGGAACGGTCCTATGGGCGTATTCGAGATGGAGAACTTTGCTCAAGGCACGATCAAGGTCTGTGAAGCTTTAGCTAACTTAGATGAAGCAACAACGATCATCGGTGGTGGCGACTCAGCTACAGCAGCCCAGCAGTTAGGCTTTGAAGATGACTTCAGCCACATCTCAACAGGTGGCGGCGCATCACTGGAATACCTTGAAGGTAAAGAACTTCCAGGAATCGCAGCTATTTCAGATAAATAATTAAGAAAAGCAAAACAAGCCCGGTTTGATTCCTGTGGAAAATTGCTGTGATACTAGCATTTTAATGCGTAGAATCACAGTACCAGAGGAGCAAAGCGACTGTGGTTTCATTAAATAATTAATCCAATTGATTCGAGGATCCGGAACAGCTGGATCCTCAGACAATTGACTATCAACAAAATAAGGGAACAAACTACGAAAGAGGGATAAAAGAATGCGTAAACCTATTATTGCAGGAAACTGGAAAATGAATAAAACCTCCGTGGAAGCCGCTCAGTTTATCGACGATGTTAAAGGGAAAATTCCTTCTAACGATAAAGTCGACGCTGTTATCGGTGCACCAAGTATCTATCTTCAAAGCTTAGTTGACTTGACTGCAGATTCAGAATTAAAAATCGCAGCACAAAACAGCTTCTATGAAGACGAAGGTGCCTTTACAGGAGAGAACAGTCCCAAAGCACTCGCAGGCATAGGTGTCGAATACGTGATTATTGGACACTCTGAACGTCGTGAAATCTTCCACGAAACAGATGAAATGGTCAACAAAAAAGCACATGCTATCTTTAGAAACGGTATGCTGCCGATCATCTGTGTGGGAGAAACACTTGAACAAAAAGAAGCTGGCCAAACCAACGACTTAGTAGCTGGACAAGTAAAAGCTGCTTTAGAAGGGTTATCAGCAGACCAAGTGAAATCTCTAGTCATCGCTTACGAACCTATCTGGGCGATCGGTACTGGTAAAACAGCAACAGCTGAAGATGCCAACAACACGATCTCAGTTGTTCGTCAGACAGTTGCAAAATTATATTCTCAAGATGTGGCTGATGCTGTCCGTATGCAATATGGCGGATCAGTTAAACCGGCAAACATCAAAGAATTGATGTCACAGCCAGACATCGACGGCGCTTTAGTCGGCGGAGCAAGCCTTGAAGCAGACTCGTTCTTACAATTACTGGAGGCGGCTGAATAAATGAGTAAAGCACCCGTAGCAATCATCATTCTGGACGGATTCGGATGGCGTGAAGAAGAATACGGTAATGCCGTAGCTCAAGCAAACAAGCCGAACTTCGACCGTTACTGGAATGAATACCCGCATAACACCATGCTGGCTTCCGGCTTAGCTGTCGGATTGCCTGAAGGTCAAATGGGTAACTCAGAAGTCGGTCATACCAACATCGGTGCCGGACGCGTGGTTTATCAGAGCATCACACGTATCGACAAAGCGATCGAAGACAATGAATTCGAATCCAATGAAGCATTGAACAATGCGATCGCTCATGTGAAAGACAATGATTCTGCTCTGCATTTGTTTGGTCTTGTATCAGACGGCGGCGTGCACAGTCACCAGCGTCATCTGACTGCTTTAGTTGAAGCTGCCAAAGATAAAGGGGTAGATAAAGTTTATATCCACGCCTTTACTGATGGCCGTGACGTGGCTCCTGATTCAGGTGTCCGTTTCATCGAAGAATTGCAGGATATCGTTAAAGACCTTGGCGTTGGAGAAATCGCAACGATTTCCGGTCGTTTCTATGCAATGGACCGAGACAACCGCTGGCCACGTATCAAAAAAGCTTACGATGCGATCTTCCATGGCGAAGGCAACAAAGCGACAGATCCTGTTCAAGCTATGAAAGACAGCTATGACAATGAGAAAATGGATGAGTTCGTTGAACCTGTCGTGATCGAAAAAGACGGTAAACCCGTTGCGACTGTTAGTGACAACGATGCTGTTTTATTCTTCAACTTCCGTCCGGACCGTGCGATCGAGTTGTCTCGTGCATTGACCGAAGACGACTTTGATGAATTCGACAGAGGCGACAGACCTGAAAACGTCAAGTTCGTCACATTCACTCAGTATACAGCTGAGATGGATGCAGAAGTCATGTTCCCGCCAGTCTTCCTGAAAAACGTGCTGGGTCAAGTTTTAGCAGATAACGATAAGACACAACTGCGTATCGCTGAAACAGAAAAATATCCACACGTAACGTTCTTCATGAACGGTGGAACGAACGACGAATTCCCTGGAGAAAACCGTATCCTTATTCCGTCACCTCAAGTAGAGACTTATGACTTGAAACCGGAAATGAGTGCGTATGAAGTCACAGATGCCTTGCTTGAAGACGTTAAAAACGACAAACATGATGCGATCATCTTGAACTACGCTAACCCGGATATGGTCGGACACTCGGGTATGCTTGAACCAACGATCAAAGCGATCGAAGCTGTCGATGAAAACTTGGGCCGCTTTGTTGATCTGATTCATGAAAAAGGCGGATCTGCGATCATCTTTGCCGACCACGGCAATGCTGATACTGAACTGACACCTGAAGGCGATCCACACACAGCCCACACAACGGTGCCTGTTCCTGTTATCGTGACGAAAAAAGGTGTCACTCTGCGAGGCGATGGTAAACTTGCTGACGTAGCGCCGACAATGCTCGATCTTCTGGGCATTGAGAAACCTGAAGAAATGACAGGCGAAAGCTTGATTCAGAAAGACTAATTTAACGATTTTAAATTGTTTTTTGAAAAAAGAACAAGTAAAATAAAATTACACCACCTGATGCCCGGCGTTGAGTCGGGTGCAGGACAAACAAAGGAGAGAATTATCAATGCCATTTATTACAGACGTAATTGCACGCGAAGTTTTAGACTCACGTGGTAACCCAACGATCGAAGTTGAAGTTTATACAGAATCAGGTGCTTTCGGGCGCGGTATGGTTCCTTCAGGCGCTTCTACTGGTGAACACGAAGCCGTAGAACTACGTGACGGCGACAAAGACCGTTATTTAGGTAAAGGCGTAACTAAAGCCGTTGACAATGTGAACAACACGATTGCTGACGCTATCATCGGTATGGACGTTCGCGACCAAATGGGTATCGACAAAGCCTTGATCGACTTGGACGGTACACCAAACAAAGGTAAATTAGGCGCAAACGCAATCTTAGGCGTATCTATTGCTGTTGCACGTGCAGCTGCAGACTACCTTGATCTTCCATTATACCGTTACCTTGGCGGAACAAACACGAAAGTATTGCCAACACCAATGATGAACATCGTTAATGGTGGATCACACTCAGATGCACCTATCGCATTCCAAGAGTTCATGATCTTGCCAGTTGGCGCACCAACATTCAAAGAAGCTCTACGCTGGGGTGCTGAAATCTTCCACGCACTTAAAGCAATCTTGAAAGACCGCGGACTTGAAACGTCAGTTGGTGACGAAGGTGGATTCGCTCCTAAGTTCAAAGGAACTGAAGACGGCGTAGAAACAATTCTTGAAGCCATCAAAAAAGTTGGTCTCGAACCTGGTAAAGATGTTTATCTTGGATTCGACTGTGCTGCTTCTGAATTCTACGAAGACGGCGTTTATAACTACGCTAAATTCGAAGGCGAAAACGGCGTGAAACGTAACGCTGAACAGCAAGTAGATTACCTTGAAGAATTGGTAAACAAATACCCAATCTTATCTATCGAAGACGGTATGGACGAAAACGACTGGGACGGATTCAAACTATTGACAGATCGTTTAGGCGACAGAGTTCAATTAGTTGGAGACGACTTGTTCGTTACAAACACTGAGATGCTTAACCGTGGTATTAAAGAAGGTAACAGCAACTCTATTCTGATCAAAGTCAACCAGATCGGTACATTGACAGAAACATTTAATGCGATCGAAATGGCTAAAAAAGCTGGCTATACAGCCGTTGTATCTCACCGTTCTGGTGAAACAGAAGATTCAACGATCTCTGACATCGCTGTTGCAACAAATGCCGGACAAATCAAAACAGGTTCATTGAGCCGTACAGACCGTATCGCTAAATACAACCAGTTACTAAGAATCGAACACCAATTAGGCGACTTGGCTGTTTACGAAGGCATGCAAGCTTTCTATAACTTAGCTAACAAGTAATACCGATTGATGTTTAAACTGAGCAGCCACAATACTTCTTGTATTGTGGCTGTTTATTTACATATGCCTTATCCTGAAAGGGTCATACTTTATTTCTTATGCGGCTTTCTTTTTCACTTTATTTTCTTTAGAATGATTAGTTGAAAGCTCTATTCTATAATCATCGCCATTAAAAAATCAACAAGAAAAAAGGAGACTGAGATATTGAAAAACTGGAAAGTGTACGATAGTCTTTTTTCACTGATAGTAGTAGTACTCTTTCTGTCGCTGGCATCTGGTATTGGCTATATATTTGACCAGGTGGGATTCCCGGAAACAAATATTGTTATCGTCTACTTGCTTGCTGTACTGCTGATTTCACGTTTTACAACGGGATACGGCTATGGGATCGCTGCTAGTGTCATGGGGACGTTGTCATTCAACTATCTGTTTACAGAACCGTATTACACATTCGCTGTAGATAACCCGGGTTATATCATAACTTTCATTATCATGACGACCACAGCTATAACTACAAGTGCTATCACGACGCGTGCTAAAAAGAATACGATCAGAGCGCAGGAAAAAGAAGCAGAGACAAAAGCCTTATACAACCTGACTAGTCGGTTAACTGATGCCCTTGATATTCATCAAATCGCCAGTATCTCCAGCAGTATGCTAAGTGATGCATTAAACTGTAAAGCGGGCTGTTTATGTTTTGATGAAAATGGCAAACCGGAAGACTTTTACATTCAGCAGTCGGAACATGATAAACAAGTACAGGTAAAAGTAGATGACGCAGAGGAACTGCAGCATCAGGTCGAAGGTATTCGTATGGGTTATGTTGTCAATGAAATGTTTTATGACTGGCCAATCTATGGTCAGGAGAATATTTTAGGGATAATAAGGATTCCAGTCGAAAAGGCGGAAGCATTGAATGAGACACAAACGAGAATTTTGCATTCAATGATCGAAAATACAGCCTTGGCTATGGATCGTGTCTATCTTCAGTATCAAAGGCTGAAGTCTCATGAGGAAACAACACAGGAACGATATCGGGGGAATTTACTGCGAAGTATTTCTCACGATCTGCGGACTCCCTTATCTGGAATCATGGCAACGTCCGAAATGCTCGTTGAGATGACGGATTCGATCGATCCCCGAATCGATATGATCAAAGCCATTAATAAAGATTCGATCTGGTTACACTCGCTGGTGGAAAATGTCTTAAGTCTGACACGTCTGCAGAATGGGAAGCTAGCTTTAAAAAAAGAAAAAGAAGCAGTAGAAGAAATCATCGATCAATCGATCCGCCAGATAAGAAAACGTATAGAGGATATCAGCATACAAGTAACGATGCCGGATGAATTGACTTTGGTTCCAATGGATGCCAAACTCATTATGCAGGTCTTTATAAATCTACTGGAAAATGCTGTTAAACATTCTCCTAATGTAAAAGAGATCGATATTAGTGTGGAATTCGATACAATGGGTCAAACGATGACCGTTAAAATAAAAGATAACGGAGAGGGTATCGATGATGAAGATTTAAAGAATATTTTTGAACCTTTCTACACTTCCGGAAATAAACACGCAGATGCCAGAAACCGTATTGGTTTAGGTTTGTCGATCTGTGAAACGATCGTTAAGGCTCACGGTGGAGAAATAAAAGCACAGAACAGGAAAGATAGAAAAGGAGCAGAATTTATCTTTACACTTCCTTTGGAGGATGAAAAATGAGTACATTCAATGAGATGATTTTAGTGGTTGAAGATGATCCGCAAATCAGAAATTTCTTATGCTACACTCTGCATAATGAGAACTTCAATTATCTTTCAGTGGGGACAGCACAAACCGCTTTGAATACAATTGTTTCTGAACAGGTCGACTTGGTCATACTGGATTTGGGATTGCCGGATTTTGATGGCCTGGATGTGATCAAAAAGGTAAGAGAATGGTCGGATGTTCCTATTATTGTTGTGTCGGCCAGAGATCAGGATAAAGAGAAGGCTAATGCACTGGATTTAGGAGCGGACGACTACCTGACCAAACCTTTTTCAGCCACAGAACTGATGGCAAGGATCCGTGTGGCCTTTAGGCATTACTATAAAACGAGTTCCAGTGCTATCCAGACGAAAGCCCGTGTAGGAGATCTGGAAATCGACTATGACAAGCGTCTTGTATCCCTGAAAGGGAAAGTGGTCCATACGACTCCGATGGAATACAAGTTACTGGCCCTGTTTTTTAGAAACATGGGGAAAGTCCTGACGACAAAATTTATTATTAAAGAAGTATGGGGTACCGCATATGGAAATGACACACAAGCCCTACGTACACTCATGGCTGGCTTAAGACGAAAAATCGAAGAAACGCCCGCTCAGCCAGAATATATCATCACTGAAATTGGTGTGGGATATAGACTTGTAGAAGGTCAATAAGAGAAAAGAACACGTGAGATAAGGTTGTCCTTATCTCACGTGTTTTTTTGCTCACACCATCCTCACAAATGCTCACACAAAATTAACGGACATACACATATGCTCACACCATCCTCACACCACAGCAGTTAAGATAAATATATAAATTAAATGAATCAAGGTGGTGGAAGTAGTGAGTGAATTGATATCTAAGAGTCAAAGACAAACTCTGGAGAAACTGAATGATGAGATTGAAAGAATATATCTGGAGGAAGACTATGCCCAGTGTGAAAAGATGATTGTGAAAGCCATAGGTGATTATCCTCATGCCCCGCATCCCCATAATCTATATGGAATAATACTGGAAAAATATGGAGACAAACATGCAGCGATGAATCATTATAGAGCAGCGATCGCGTTAGAGCCGAGCTTTAAGCCGGCACGCTGTAACTTGAATCGTTACGGTGACATGAGTAACAGAGATACGCGACCAGCATTTTCAGAAAAAGACTGCTAAATAAAGTCGGGAGGTAATGAAATGGGAATATTTAATAAAGATGAAGCACATACGTTAATAGTAGGATCAGGACGACTGGGAGCCAGTCTGGCCAATGAACTCTCTGATCAGGGAAAAAATGTCATTGTCGTGGATAGTGATAAGTCTTCTTTCAGAAAACTGTCCCCTTCTTTTGGCGGCTTGACGGTTACTGGCGATGCCACGTCAATCAATGTATTAAAAGAAGCGCAAATTGAAAAAGCCGGAGTTGTCATAGTGGTTACAAATGATGACAACATTAATATCATGATTTCTCAGATGGCAAAAGAATTGTTCGACAGAGAGAAAGTCATATCAAGACTTTACGACCCGGACAGAAGGACCGTCTATGAAGGGTTTGAGATCGATCTCATATATCCAGCGGTATTGTCGGTAAATGAAATCAACCGGATTCTTCAGGAAAAAGACAGTGAGGAGAGGTAAATTTATGAAAAAGCATATCATGTTAATTGGCGGGTTCAATAAAACACTTTCTCTAAGTCATTCGCTGATAAAAAAAGGGTATCAGGTCACGGCAGTCAACAGTAATTATCAGGACTGCCAGAAATTATCGGAAATCAATAAGTTGAATGTGATATTCGGAGATGGGACAAAGCCTTATATACTTGAAGAGGCCCGTATCGACACAGTGGATATCGCTATTGCCCTGACACAGAAAGATGCGATCAACTTAGTGATCAGCGAATTATGCAAGAAAAAATTTATGGTTGAAAAAGTTGTCTCACTTATCGATGATCCTAAAAAGATCGATTTCTTTTATAAAATGGGCGTTGATTCTGTTGTATCGGCGATACAGGCGATTACGAATATCATTGAACAGCAGGCCCTGCTGGATGCGATCACCACTGTGATACCGGTGGCTAAAGGACAGATCAGCATTTCAGAAGTTCCGATCCCTCAGCATGCCCGAACAGTGGGCAAGAAACTTTGGGAAATCGATTTGCCGAGAGAAGTGATCATCGGCACGATCATCCGGAATGGTGTAGGACTTGTTCCGCGAGGTGACACGCGTATCGAAGCAGGGGATGAGCTCATTCTCATATCATCTGCGGAACAGGAAAAAGCTGTACAGCAATTGACAGGGGATTTATAATATGGAAACTAAATTTAAAGATCTAAACAATATAGGTAAACTGATGATACTCATCGGACTACTCATAACGGTGCCGATTATCGTGATCCCATTTTACCCTAGTGATTTTCAGTATATAAATGCATTCCTGTTTCCAGCCGGTGTTTCCATAGTTTTAGGGTGGATCATCGGATATGTATTTCGCCGATCGAATGACGAAATCAAGTTCCAGTATACGTCGACAGATGGCAGTCTGACTGTCTTATTTGCGTGGTTTTACGGGTTTTTAATCGGCGCTGTTCCCTTTGTGTTATCTGGTCAGTTAGCTGTCCTGCAAGGCTTATATGAATCGGTAAGTGGATGGACGACAACCGGGCTTTCGGTTATGGATGTCACCGTTACGCCATCTATATTCCTGTTTTTCAGAAGTTTCATGCAGTTCTGCGGCGGGGTCGGATTTATCCTGATGATGATCATGATCATTCAGGGAAAAGATTCCATGAGTCTTTATAATGCTGAAGGACACCCGGACCGTTTGATGCCTAACATCAAAAAAACAGCTCAGGTTATTTTCAATATGTACAGTGTCTTCTTAGTCATAGGAACGAGTGTCTATATACTTCTTGGTATGCCGGTTTTAGACAGTCTGCTGCACACCATGTCGGCGCTCTCGACGGGTGGCTTTTCAACTGAGCCTGACAGTATAGGGGCGTATCAAAGCGCAAGCATCGAAGCCTTCACTATTTTACTGATGATAATTGGAACGACAAACTTCGCTGTGTTATTACTGCTTACTAAGAGGAAGTTCAGTCAAATCATAAAAGTCAGTGAACTGCGTTTCTTTTCGATACTCTTACTGATTTTCATACCAGTTATTACAGTTTCTTTATCTTATAACCTTTATATGGGGATGGGGGAGAGTTTTAGACACTCACTATTTAATGTGATTTCAGCATTGTCGACTTCTGGATTTTCAACCATGGGTTATGAAGCATGGCCGGCGGCAAGTATAGGGATCATGATCATCCTCATGTCTATCGGTGGTGGATTAGGATCCACTGCGGGGGGTATCAAATTAACTAGGGTCTATCTAATGATCCGAGTTCTAGGTTTCAATATTCATAAGCGTGTTTCCTCTCAACGGCGGATCAATAGTTCATACTATAATTCAGCCCAGGGGAAAAGAGTCATCGATCAGGATCTGATTTCAGACACTGTCGGCTTTATCGCCTTTTATCTCATGATTTTATTGACTGGCGGTTTACTCATTACTTGGACATCCGGAGCAACCTTGACGCAATCCATGTTTGAGTTTGCTTCATCCTTAGGAACGGTCGGTCTTTCTATTGGCTTGACGGGACCAGATACGGATGGCGGAACATTGATTGTCCAAATGTTCGGAATGATACTCGGACGTCTAGAGATCTTTATTATCCTGATCGGTTTATATTCAGGTGCAAGCCGAATAAAATACAAATTAAGCGAAGCGCTACAATAAAGAAAAGTAATTTTTATGATCCTTTCATAGGAACAGGCTATCCTACTGTCTAGTAGGTGGCCTGTTCTTTTATATTTAATAAACAAGTCAATAGTATGTGAAGGGGATTATCGTAAAGAAAGCATATTAATGCGCTTTCAATTATGATAAACTTTTAGTATACATAACCGAATAGTGTAAGAAAAATTATCCGTGTTAATCATTCTGGAAAAGGGGTGTTGATATGATTAGACAGATTCTGTTCTTCATGACTGTCATGCTGCTGTCAGGCTGCAGCGCTATGTCCGAGGAGCCTGTTCCTCATAATATGATTTCCGATGAAGATGTGGTTGAAGAGACCATTATTTTTTCATTTACAGATACTAATCGGTTCAATAAAACCGATCTTGATCTGGGCATTCCCAAACTTCAGCTAATGAATGGTACGTTTAGAGAGCTGAATACCGATTTTAGTTTGAAGGTTGAATATTATGATGATGGGTGGCAGGAGATAGACACGATCGATTACTACGTAAAAAATTACCCGTATTCGTTACAAAGAGAAGAAAACCTTACATATTCTCTTTTTACTGATCATTTTGACCAGCCTTTAGCCAGTGGAAGATATAGGATAACTCTGGACTATGCTCTCTTAAATGAAAGAGATGATCAGGAAGAAGAGTACACTATAGGAGCTGTTTTCTGGTTGAACAACTAAATTTGAAGGAAGGAGAACAGTATGAATAGAAAATCGTTTCATAATATCTTGCTTTTCTTCAGCCTGTTTCTGATCGGACTACTGTTATCAGGATGCCAAACGGCCCGGATCAATACAGCAGTTACCTTGCCAGACGATATTCACGTGGAACAAAATCACGAAATTGAAAGTCAGATAGTGAGTTCTTTTGAGCGCGAGACTTATTCAAATGAAGAAATGGATGAAATGTTTTACCTTGTGGAGAATCTCTCAGAACAGCCGATCGAAGTGAGTGAATTTTATTTTGTTCAAAAGTGGGTAGAAGATGAATGGAAATCACTTGATAATAATGCGATCGAACGAATAGAACGGACTGTTCAAGTATTTCCAGGGGAAACTGCTGAGTTTGTATTCTGGCTGTCTATGGAGTCAGGTAATATTGACGAAGGCACTTATCGCTTGTCCACACGAGTGACTTTCCTTGAAGAAGAAGAAGAGCATCAGGAAGGCCAGGCCTTCAATATCATTATACCCTTTGAAATAACTGAATAATGGGTGGAAAACCATTGCTACTTGTGCTATATTATAACGTAGGAGAATTGTCAGAAGGAGGTTACGTTTTTATGTACGATATATTGCTTACAATCATGCTTATTCTATCAGTATTCATCATCATCGTTATCGCTATGCAGCCTACAAAAACACAAAGTGCATCCAATGCTTTCATGGGCGGTGCCAGTCAGCTTTTCGGCAAACAGAAAGCACGCGGATTTGAAGCCGTGCTGATCAAAACGACCGTAGTGAGTCTCATACTCTTTTTCGGTTTAGCATTCACTTTAAGCCAGTTATTTTAGTCAATAAATAATTAGACAGTACTCTTGTTATCTTTAACTTACACGAGCGAAAGCTTCTGAAGTGAAGAAAACAGGAGTACTTTTTTATTTATCAGGAATCGTTGCATGTGGGGATTCGGCACATTCACCGGTGTTTTGATAAGAGTAAATCAAATAGACTCAACATCAGAACTGCTCAACGGTGCATCTCAACGAATAGATAGAATATGGACGCCATTGGTATCGCTCGGCCAGCTATTTTATCCGAGCAGGCTGAATGTGGGCAACATTGGCATCACTCAAAAGGGTATGACGGTGGGTACGTCGAATGTAGTCATCATTGGCATCACTCAAAAGGATATGACGGTGGGTACGTCGAATGTAGTCATCATTGGCATTGCTCAAACGAGAATGACGTTGAGTACGTCTAATGAAGGCCACAATAGCATTGCTCAAACGAGTATGACGGTGAGTACGTCGAATGAAGGCAACAATGGCATTGCTCAAACGGATCTGGTGGTGAGCACGTCGAATGAAGGCAACAATGGCATCACTCAAACGAGAATGGTGGTGAGTACGTCGATGAAGAAGCTACATCAGCAAGCTGAAACGGAAATGGCCGTGAGTCTGCCGATAACGGCGCTATATCGGCAAGCTGAAATGAAAATCGGAGTGGGTCTGCCGATAACGGCGCTGCATCGGTAAGCTGAAATGAAAATCGGAGTGGGTCTGCCGATAACGGCGCTGCATCGGTAAGCTGAAATGAAAATCGGAGTGGGTCTGCCGATAACGGCGCTACATCGGTAAGCTGAAACGGAAATGGCCGTGGGTCTGCCGATAACCACGCTACATCAGCAAGCTGAAACGAAAATCGGAGTGGGTCTGCCAATAACGGTCCAGTATCGGTTGATTCAAATAAATACTATTCATGAGCTAGTCGAAGATCGAACCAATGAAATCACAGACAAGAACAGCTTTCTTTCTGAATGATTCTGGTAAAGGGATTTATACCTTAACTTGTGTTTCGGTATAAAATTGTCACAATTTAAGGTAAAATGGAAGAGAGTCTGAAGGAGGATTTTTTTATGAATAATCAATCATTATTTTATGAAAGTGGAAAACGGGCCGTTCTGTTGTTTCACGCCTTTACGAGTACACCCAAAGATGTACTGAGTTTAGCAAGAGCGCTGGAACGAGCCAATTATACAGTGTACGCCCCGGTTTTATCTGGACACGGGACGGGAGATCTGGACGATCTTTTCGATTATTCGATCGAGGACTGGACGAAAGACGGAGAAGAAGCCGTCGCCTTTTTGAAAAGTAAGGGGTACGACCAAATCGCGGTCTTTGGCTTGTCACTGGGAGGCGTCGTAGCTACGCATTTATTGCTGAATGAAGAAGCCGTTATCGGTGGGGGGACGTTCTCTGCACCGGTCGTAACGAAATACGATAACCACGTCACCGACAGTTTCCTTCCATGGTACAAGAATGTTAAACGGGAAGAAGGCTATGACCGTGAAGAGCTGGCCGGACTGATGACTAAAGCCGAAGTCGAGTTAAAGGCAATGTTTGCAGACTTGAAAGAACATGTCTCAACTATGGAAGAAAAGTATCCGTCTCTTAATAAGAAAGTCTTTATCGGACAAGGTGAAAAAGATGAACTGATCGAACCGGATACCGCACGTATATTTAGAGAATCATTAGAACAGGCTGAGGTATCCATCAAGCTGTATGAGGATGGCGAGCATGTTATTACAACAGGAAAAGTAGGAAAAGAGCTGCAGACACATGTCCTGACGTTCTTATCGACACTTGACTGGAATGGAGGAGACAAATGAGTAAAGAGAAAGACAAGGATTTAAAAGAAGAACAGGAACGGAAAGAACTGAAAAAGAATATCATCTCATTTATGAAAGAACAGAACGAAGAAGCGCTGGAAGTGAATGAAATCAGCGAAGGGCTGAACCGTTCCGGTGCCAAGGACTTCAAGAAACTGGTAAAAGCGATCGCTGAGCTGGAAAGAGAAGACAAAGTCGTGCTTTTACAGAGTGGTAAATTTAAATTAAAAGAAGGTTCAACGGCCATGACCGGGCGTTTCAGCGGGACTGACCGCGGATTCGGCTTTGTCACGATCGAAGAGTATGAACAGGATATCTTTATCCCGCCAAATGCCACGAAATCTGCCTTGAACGGAGACATCGTAAAAGTCAAAGTCACGCAGGAAGCCTTGCCGCATAAAGACAAAGGACCGGCCGGGGAAGTCATTGAAATCGTCGAACGCGGGACCGAACACGTCTTTGGAGAATTTCATCCCTATAATGATGAAGAAGTGAAAGAAAAAGACCTCTACGGTTACGTGAAACCTAAAAATCAGAAAATGCCGGATCTCATCGTTGAGATCGAAACAAAAGGTCTCCGCCCTGTTGACGGCAGTATTGTTCAAGTTGAAGTCACGGACTTTGCCCACGAGGGTGAAACCAATCATTTAAGAGGAATCGTGACTAAAACGCTTGGTCATAAAGACGAGCCCGGCATCGAGATTCTGACGGTCGTTCACAAATACGATATTCCAAGTGAATTTCCAAAAGCTGTCACAGATGAAGCGGAAGAAGTACCGGATACGATCAGTGACGATGACCTCAAAGGACGTAAAGACTTGCGTGAAGAAGTCATTATCACGATAGATGGTGCAGATGCCAAAGACTTGGATGATGCGATCCAGGTGAAACGACTGGAGAACGGAAACTACTATCTGGGCGTCCATATTGCCGATGTTAGCCATTACGTGACTGAAAACAGCCCGATGGACGACGAAGCCTTCGAACGCGGCACAAGTGTGTATCTGACGGACCGCGTGATCCCAATGCTACCGCAGCGCCTGTCCAACGGTATCTGCTCGCTGCATCCGGATGTCGACCGACTGACACTGAGCTGTGAGATGGAAATCGATCAGTCCGGTGAAGTCGTGGACTATACCATCTCACCAAGTGTGATCAACAACCATTACCGTATGACGTATCAGGCCGTGAATGACATACTTGAAGAAGATGATCAGGAACGTAAAGAAGAATACAAAGAAATCGTTCCAATGCTCAAAGAGATGGAAACACTGCACAATATCCTTGAAGAGAAACGAGTGAGACGCGGATCCATCGACTTTGATACACGCGAAGCAAAAATCCAGGTCGACCCGACTGGTTTTCCAGTGGATATCCTGCTGCGTGAACGTGGAGTGGGCGAGCGTCTGATCGAGTCATTCATGCTGTCAGCCAACGAAACGGTTTCTGAACATTATGCCAAACAGGACCTGCCGATTTTATACCGTGTCCATGATAAACCGGATGAAGGAAAAATGCAGCGGTTCATCGAGTTCGTCAGTGGCTTTGGCATCAATGTCAAAGCCTTGAAAGATTCGATCAGTCCCAAGAAACTCCAGGATATCCTGGATAAAGTAGACGGTACACCGGAAGAAGGCGTCATCAGCATGCTCCTATTACGATCCATGCAGCAGGCAAAATACGATGTCGTACCGATCGGTCACTATGGTTTAGCTGCGGAGTATTACTCTCACTTTACTTCACCGATCAGACGTTATCCGGACTTGATCCTGCATCGCCTGATCCACTATTATGATGAAGTGGGCAAAGGTCAGAAAGCGAAAAGCCGCTGGAATGCCAAACTGCCGGAAATCGCCGAACGCAGTTCCATGACCGAACGCCGGGCAGTGGATGCGGAACGTGAAACAGATGAAATGAAAAAAGCAGAATACATGTCCACTAAAATCGGTGAAAAATTCGAAGGGGTCATTACTTCTGTGACAGGCTTTGGTCTGTTCGTTCAACTGCCGAATTCAGTCGAAGGACTTGTGCATATTTCAAACATGAACGATGATTACTATGAGTTCAACGAAAGAGAACTGCTGCTCATCGGTCAGCGTACCGGGAATACCTTCCGTATCGGACAGTCGGTGGAAGTCCTTGTGACGAAAGCAGACAAGGAAAGCTACGAGATCGACTTTGAATTAGTTGAAGACGAAGAAGCGAAAGCCAAACGTGAGAAAGACAAAAAAGAAAGAAAAGCGCGCAAGTCACGCAAAGATGGCAAAGGCGACAAGAAGAAACGCTTCAGAAAAGGAAAATCAAAGAAAGACGACGGCAAAAAAGGACCTGATGGCAAAAAAGGAGCAAAAGGTCACCGAGGCCGCCGCAAGACCAAAAAACCAAAAAAATAAAATAGAAGAGGAGGAGTTATATGCCAAAAGGAGAAGGTAAGCTGATTGCCCAGAATAGAAAAGCACGGTATGAGTATTCCATCCTTGATACCGTAGAGGCCGGAATTGTTCTGCAGGGGACCGAGATCAAGTCGATCCGCGCCGGTCGCATCAACCTCAAAGATGGCTATGCGGGCATTCGTGATGGCGAAATTTGGTTATATAATGTGCATATTGCTCCCTTCGACAAGGGAAATCAATTCAATCATGATCCAGTGCGAACACGAAAACTGCTCATGAAGAAAAAGCAGATCGACAAACTTGTCGGAGAAGTGAAACAGGGCGGTGTCACGCTGATCCCATTGAAAGTCTACATCAAAAATGGCTTTGCTAAGGTATTGATAGGCCTGGCCAAAGGGAAGAAACAGTATGACAAGCGAGAAACGATCAAGCGACGCGACCAGGACCGTCAGTTAAGACGGGCTGTAAAAGAAAACTATTAAAATGAAAAAACGGTATGGGCTGTAGCTCATACCGTTTTTCTGTATAGCCTATAAAAAAACTGAATACGTTTTAGCCTGGCTATATTATCGCTAAAACCTCCGTAATTTGTTAGAATAAAAGAAGAAGATGAGTGAAGGAGAGGAAAAGTATGGCTAACAAGGGTGTCACGATATATTTTGTCCGTCATGGAGAAACTTATTTGAACTATTATGGGCGAATGCAGGGATGGTGTAATGCACCACTGACGGATCACGGGAAAGAAGATGTCAGACGCTGCGGCCGTGGATTGAAAGAAGTGAAATTCAATGCTGTCTATACGAGCGATCTGTCCCGAACACAGGAAACAGCTCAAATTATCCTGGAAGAAAACGGCCAGATCGAAACGATGAATATGATCCAGATGCCGGAATTCAGAGAAGTTTTCTTTGGATCGATGGAAGGTATGTATGGTTCTGAAGCTTACGATAAAGTAAGTGATTATCTAGGCTATGAGACACAGAAGGAAATGTTCAGAAACACAGACGTACCTGAACGCATGGATGCCTTTAGAGCCATCGATCCAGAAAAGCACGCGGAAGACTTCATGATGTTCTGGTCGCGTGTTGAAAAAGGTCTTTTGAAACTGATCGATCGTCACCGGGATACGGGTGAAAAAATCCTGCTTGTGGCACACGGCGGAACGATCCGCTATATCCTGCAGAACCTTATTCCGGATCTTGATGACAGACAGAGTCTATTAAATGCCAGCGTATCTGTTGCCAAATATGAGGATGGTCTGTTCCATATCGAAAAATACAATGATGTCTCTCATTTTAGAGATGCCGAATAAAACAACTAAATACCTACTGAACTCTTATATCACTCCTTTTTCTATTTATTAGAAAAGGGGAAGATGTAGGAGTTTTTTTAATATTCAACTTAGGATTTGAAAATTTCATGAAAATTTCTGAAACGCTTAACGATATATGATATAATTATTCAGTCAATTTAACAACTGAAATGAATGAATAGTAAATGCAGTAGAACTGAAGTGCAGCATAAATCCTAATTGAATGAAGCTGCACACGAATAAAAGCAGGAAGCGGCATAAAAGGGGATATGAGATATGAAAATAGCAATCGCGGGATCAGGTGCTTTGGGGAGCGGCTTTGGTTTCCAGATGAAGAAAAACGGATATGAGGTCACACTCCTGGATTACTGGGATGAGCATATAGCAGCAGTCAACAAAAATGGTCTGACGGTAACCGTCAATCATCAGACAGAACGCGTAAACATTCCTATGATGAAGCCGAGTGAAGCCACTGATCAGTTTGACCTCGTCTTTGTATTCACTAAAGCAATGGGTTTAAAGCAAATGCTTGAGGACATTGGACATACACTGTCTGAAGATACGATCGTCGTCTGTCTGCTGAACGGCTTAGGTCATGAAAATACGATAGAGAAGTATGTACCGAGAGAGAATATCATCATGGGAACGACAGTCTGGACTGCCAGCCTGAATGGACCTGGCCAGACCACGTTGTACGGTGACGGCCCGGTAGAAATTCAGAATATCGCACCAGAAAGCAAAGATAAAGCTGAAAAAGTTGTCGCTATTTTGAATGAGAGTCATTTAAATGGGCATTACAGTAAGGATGTCCAGTTCACCACATGGAGAAAAGCATGTGTGAATGGCACGATGAATGCCTTATGTGCTCTAATGGATGCTAATATCAATGAGATCTTTTCAACGTCGACGCATCAGTCACTGCTGAAAGGGATCGTTTCCGAATTTGCTGCCCTGGCAAAAGTAAAGGGAATTCACTTCGACCTGGAAGAAACATTGGAATACATTTATAACGTGTCAAGAAAACTGGGTTCCCATTATCCTTCCATGCATCAGGACCTGTCGAATAAACGACCGACAGAGATCGATTTTCTAAATGGACTGGTGGCTGAAGAATCTAGAAAAGTTGGACTGAAAGCTCCATACTGCCAGCAGATAACTGATCTGATCCATGCCAAGGAAGACCTCTTAGGCGTTGCCAGATAAAAAATGATGAACAGACTGTTCTATGAATTGAGCACCAGTAAAGAATAGTCTGTTTCTTGTTTTTTTGCGATTGAAAGAGTTTAATGATATAAGCACGGGACAACACAAAAACGACAGATACTTACTAAAAATAAGCGAACGTACTTTTCTTTTTCAGAAAAATGTGCTATAATAACTACAGAGTCAAGCCAGACTCTATCTAATATGTCGGGGTTGTTACGGATTCGACAGGCATAGATTGAGCTTGGGTTGCGTTCCGCAGGTGACGAGACTGCGTACCAACGTCACAGTTAAATATAACTGCAAACAACAATAACAACAACTACGCTTTAGCTGCGTAATAACAGCTTAGCGTGATCCGACCGGCATCGCCCATGTGCTCGGTATCGGGTCCTATAATAAGTGGGATACGCTTAGTCTTTCCGTCTGCAAGACTAAGAAGAGATCATCAGACTAGCGAAGCATGATGCCTGTTTTACGGCTGATGTCGAGCGAACTTTCAAATAGTAGAACTATGAACGTAGATACTCGAGTGTCGATATGTCTGGACAGGGGTTCGACTCCCCTCAACTCCATACACTAACAAAAAGAAGAGAACCGCCAATTTAATGGCGGTTCTCTTCTTTTTGTTTTTCAGTTTTTACTGGTCAAATTCGATCTGGTCTTCGATCTGACCGTCTTGACCGTGTACGATTACTTTGGATTCAGCTTCTTCGGCTCTTTTATTGGCCTCTTCTATCGCTTCATCTTTGTCATCCGTTTCAAAAATCGCTTCCCGTTCGCCTTCTTTTTTGACTTCCCAACGAGCATCTTCGCCGGTCACCACATGGTAGCGTGCATCGTCAGTTCCTGCTCTTTTTTCAAAATAATTACCACGGTTGTTGTCTGCTGGTGTCATTGATCTTGCTCCTTCATTTTGTCTGACCTCAATTTCACATAAAACTGAGTATCTGTCAAAACATATGAATTGGCGACTTCTGAGAATGAATACGGGTTAAAGGGATCCGCCAATACAGAAATTCAGAACAAAGCAGCCACCTCAAACGTAACGCCGCGTTACATGAAGGGCGTTCAGTTTAAAGGGACTGCTTACTGTAAGTATCAGCTTTTGATATGAAAGCATCACGTTAGGGGATCAATTATTGATGCGTTCACGGTTTTTTACGCTGACATTCCCAAGGGTTCTATATAGCGAGGCAATGTCTGTTTTCTTCGGAAATTCAAAGGTCTGTTCAGCTAAACGCTCATTATTGGACTTCTGATAAGCATTCTCCAGATAAGTAACAGTTATTTCACTATCATCGAAACCCGTGCCGGCCGTTTCCATTTCCACATTGATGATGGAATCGATGTAGATGGATTTGAATGAAACTTTCTTCCCTGTTGCTCCCTGTTTGTCGATAAAGAGGATACGCAGCGTCGTAAAGACGAGGTCGTCGCGGATAAGACGATACCCCATCATGATCTTCTCTCCATCAAAGAGATAGTCTGAGTATTCCTTTGTCAGTTCTTCAGGAGACTTTTCTGAGTGGTTACCGAGAGAACCCTGTATCATTGAGCTGAGATTGAATCCTTCCATGTTAACTCCTTCTTTCTATAGTGTTTGTTTAATTATACCACTCTTTAAAAGTTATGAAAGCTCGCAGCCACCAAAATGAAAAGGCTTTATTTAGATCGGCGGAATGGAGCAGATTGAACTAAGGACGTAATGCCAGATTCGACGTTGTCAGTGAAGTTTATATGTACACTAAAGAATTTCGTTGAATATCCAGATGACGCTGTTGAATAGATAATTTAAAGTTAAAATGTAAGAAAAGAAACGGTATAATGAAAGTGATCAAGAAAAAGACAGATCGGCGGAAAGGAAGATTAGATGTCACAGCCCGAAATCGTACCGGCCGGAGACCAGGCACTGAAGGTTCTCTTTGAAAACAAAATCGACAGAAAAATCAATCAAAGAGTCAAACAACTTAGTGACCGGATCTCCCGAAAGAAAATCACCGGGATCACAGAAACCATTCCTGCCTTCCGAACTCTGACTGTGCTTTATGATACGCTTCAGACAGATTATCACACGCTCCTTTTAGATATTCAGCCACTGCTGGCTGACTTGGATGAGACCAGCAGGCTTAGAAAGCGGATCATTGAGATCCCGGTCTGCTATGACGAAACACTTGGACCAGATTTACAAGCTGTCGCCGAACACGCCGGGCTGTCTGTTGAGGAAGTGATCCAGCTTCACAGTGAACCTGACTATTTGATTTATATGCTGGGTTTTCTTCCGGGCTTTGCTTATTTGGGAGAGATGAACCCGATAATTAGTATGCCTCGACTTGCATCGCCGCTCTTGAATATTCCGGCCGGAGCAGTAGGGATTGCCGGAGATCAGACCGGCATGTATCCTATGGCTTCTCCTGGAGGGTGGCGGATCATCGGCTCGACACCGGTCAAACTGTTTGATGCTGACCGGGAGTCCCCGATCCTGTATGAAGCTGGAGACTATATCCGCTTCCGGCCCATCTCTTTAAACGAGTATGAAGAAATGAGCAGTCAAAACACAAATGCTGAAGATTTATATCATATAGTAGAGGAGGATAGCTTTGGGGATAAGGATAACGAATAGCGGTATGCATACAACGGTTCAGGATTCAGGTAGGAATGGCTTCCAGCGCTATGGATTTTCTGCTTCGGGAGCCATGGACCTGACGTCTTTGAGACTGGCCAACATCCTGGTTGGTAATGAACGGGACGAAGCCGGTCTGGAAATGATGGTCACAGGCAGTTCCTTTCTTTTTACCCAGTCTAACACGATAGCTTTGACTGGCGCTGAATGTCGTCCGAAAATCAATGGAAAGCCGGTCAAGATGTACCAGACACTGAAGATCGACGCGGGGGACGAGCTGACGACCGGGTCACTCAAAGGGGGAACGCTGGCCTATATTGCCTTTGCCGGTGGACTGGATATACCGGAAGTCATGAACAGCCGATCGACAAGTACACGATATAGTCTCGGCGGCTTTCACGGACGTACCTTAGAAACAGGAGATTCTATAGCCTTTAGAAAACCGGATCCGTCGCTCAACAAGCGCACTCGCGATTTTTTGCCGGACTGGGTCAATCAAGATACGGAGGATAACATTCATCTCCGTGTGATTCCGGCTTCCAAGATAGAGCTGTTCTCTGAAAAAGCGGCGGCCGGATTTTTTGAAAAAGAATACACGGTTTCGTCCCGGTCGGATCGGATGGGTTACCGTCTGGATGGGCCAAAGATAGAGACTATAAGTCAGGAAGCAGTTATCTCAGAAGCAACAGTGCTGGGGGATGTACAGGTCCCTCCAAATGGGCAGCCGATCGTGCTGCTGGCGGACAGGCAGACAACGGGCGGGTATCCGGTGATCGGGACGGTCTGTACGGTAGATATTCCAAGACTAGTTCAATGCTATCCGGGGAAAAGCATCCAGTTTGAGCCGATCACTTTGAAGAAGGCACAACACCTGCTGAAAAAACAGGAGCGATTTTTAAAAAGAGTGGAAACGAACTTTAAGAAACAGAAAGAAACAACAGAGAATACTTCTGCAGCCACCGACGGAAAAGATAACCAGGAAGATGGTGACTGGTCTGCTGACAGGGTCAGTGAACTGATCGAAACGGTCGATGCCTCTTCATTGAATTACTTTTCATATGAAGATGAACAGATAAAAATCAGGCTCGTTAAACAGAACCCTCAGTTGAAAGAGGTCGGCCGAAATGTCTCTGAGAGAAAAACGAGACCAGAACCCACTTTGGTGCCGCTTGAAACATTAACTATCTCATCTCCCTTAGTCGGCCTGTTTTATACCAGTCCAGAAAATAAAGAAACTCCTTTTGTAAAAGAAGGGGACAGGGTCACGGCTGGTCAGACAGTCGGCAGGGTCGAGGCACTGAATCTATCTTATGATGTTACAGCGGATAAAAGTGGAATCGTTCGCTCTTTTCAAGTAAACGACGGGCAGATGGTCGAATATGGCCAGCCGATCATGGAACTGGAAAGTGAAGAGTGATTAGAGAGAACGAAAGGAGTGAAAGACATGCGAAAAATCGATCTTAATTGCGATCTCGGAGAAAGTTTTGGTCCATTTACGATGGGGATGGATAAAGACATCCTGCCGTATATCACCTCGGCCAATATCGCCTGCGGATTCCATGCAGCGGATCCCATGGTGATGGCAGCGACAGTAGAGGCAGCGGAAAAGCAGCAGGTTGCTCTGGGCGCACATCCCGGACTGCCTGACTTGATGGGCTTCGGTCGCCGCAACATGGCTGTGACAGAAGCTGAGGCTAAAAACTACGTCAAATACCAGATAGGTGCCCTGCAAAGTTTCAGTAAAACGGGTATCCTGCATCACGTGAAGCCTCATGGCGCGCTTTACAACATGGCTGCAGGAGACTATAATCTAGCAAGAGGTATCTGTGAAGGGATCAGAGAAGTCGATCCTCGTCTGATTCTGTATGGACTGGCAAACAGCCAGCTGATCAAAGCCGCCCAGGATGCCGGACTTTCATACGCGCAGGAAGTGTTTGCCGACAGGAATTACGAAGAAGACGGCACACTGGTCCCCAGAAGCCATCCGGATGCACTCATACTGGATGAAGAGCTGGCCGTCGACCGCGTGTTACAGATGGTGGAAGAAGGACGAGTAAAGGCAGTGACGGGAGAATGGATCGCCATAAAGCCCGATACCATTTGTGTGCATGGCGATAACCCAAAAGCTGTCCAGTTTGCAGGAAAGATTCATAACGCCTTAAAAGAGCGGGGAATCGACGTATCAGCAGCAATATAAGTAAATTAATTAATCTTGAATAAAAGGGGTATACAATTGAAACCAACCGCATTAGTATTTTTTGATTTAGATGGGACATTATTGAACGAAGAATCTTTAGTGGATGAAGATGTGAAAGAGGCGCTGGTCCAACTCAAAGAAAAAGGAGCCGTTCCGTTCATTGCAACAGGACGCAGCCCGATAGAGATTCAGCACGTACTGGAGGAGACGGTGATCGACTCTTTCATCACACTGAATGGCCAGTATATCCAATTTGAAGGGGAAGAAGTCTACCGTAATGTCATCCCGCAGACACTGGTCGACCGACTGAAGCAAATGACGCATGAGCAGGATATGCCGCTCTCACTTTATACTTCAGATAAGATCAGAGCTACTCGCTACAATGAGACTTTAAAGAATGCCTATAATTTCATCCATGAAAACCCGCCGAAGATCGACGGAGGACTGGATGAAAAGGAAGACATTCTGATGATGCTGGTCATCAATGACGATCCTTCACTGGACCAGCCGTATTTTGACGCTTTCCCGGAGTTATCCTTTTATCGGAACACGCCCTACAGCATCGACACCATTATTAAAGGCCACTCGAAAGCGACAGGCATCGATGCTCTCCTCAAGTCCATAGATATGGAAGACGTGCCACTCTATGCCTTTGGCGACGGATCCAATGACAAGGAGATGCTGGAACGTGTTGATCACAGTGTAGCAATGGCTAATGGTAAAGATGACGTGAAGGCAATTGCGGATTACGTGACTTCGTCTAATACAGACGGTGGTTTGATCGAAGGAATGAAACACTTTAAACTGATCGACTGATCTTATATAGAAGAAAAGAGGCAGGGCGCCCTGCCTCTTTACCGTATCTTAAGAAGTCGACGCTGATTTTATCTTCACTTCTTAAGATAAAGCTAAAATACAAGGAGTTGCAGCGTATATTTTGTCAACTTCTTAAGATAAGCCTTAAACGTAAGGAGTTGCTGCAATTATTACTGCAACTCCTTACGTTTGACCTGCAGTAACAATAAATAATCATAGATGATCACTAAGGAGAAAAACATGCTTTACAACACTCATATAGCCGTGACTTATGCGGTGACTTTACCTTTTTTGGTATCGACTGGCTCTTTATCTCTTGGTAATATTATCGCCGTAGGAATCGGTTCGGTCCTGCCGGATATCGACCATCCTAAATCCTTTATCGGTAACCGGACACGAGGATTAAGTGATAGTGTGGGGACGATCTTCGGTCACAGAGGGCTGGCTCATTCACTTGCGGGCGTTATCTTTTTCCTGTTCGCTATCCGATTTCTGTTGACGTCCTTTCAACTGCCTCTGGTATGGGCTGACTGGCTCATCGTCGGATACATGGCACACTTGATTGAAGATTCCTTTTCAAAAGCCGGAGTGGCCTGGCTTCAGCCTGTTTATAACAGACGTATACAGTTCGGCTTTAAGATGATCTATTATAGAACGGGGAAGGTAAGCGAGAAACTTCTCTATATAACCGCTTGTTTGGGACTGTTCTATCAGGTGCTGCGACTCTTGTCCTAGGAAAAAGTGTTTCGTTTACCGGCATCGCTAGCCAGCGGCATATACAATAAAATAGCCTGATCCGACTGTTTATCGGATCAGGCTATTTTATTTATGACGTTGGTCTGTTCAGTTCTTCAAGTTTTCCTTCGATTCCTTGTGGATAATGCTGAAACAGCTGGGCAAGTAACTTGGGATCCTGACTTGTTGAATACAGAAGTTCGGTTACTTGTTGAATAAGCCGGTTATGTTCACAAGAGCTTTTCTTCGCATCGGTCTCTTTGTAACGGGTCATTCCATCCAAAACCTCATGAAATTCACTAACAAAAGATTTAAAGTCAGAGCCATTTTCCAGAAAGACTGATTTGATAGCCTGATTTTTCTCGTGAAGACTCAATGCATACTCTTCAGGTGTCAAGCCGATGGATTTTGCGTACTGTCGTAAATCATTTAAATCTTTCTCGATTGTTTCTGTCATAGAATCACCTCTACTTACTGCGATCTTCTCGATTGAAAGAGGGAGCAAGTTATTTTGATGTATCTAAGTATAGGACTTCTTCAGACCAAAGTAAATGTGACAGGATGAAGTGTCATAAACATGCAACGAAGCGTTCACACCTTGGTCACTAACTGTTCGATTAGAGGCATTTATTCTAACATATTGAACAGAAACAGTATGGATTCAGGTAACAGGCGGCTGGTTGTCACATTTATGTCACAATATAATGAAAACGCTTCGTTGTTTAACAGGTCAAACAAAATGAGTTATAAAATAGAATTTGATGAGAAAACGATGATAATAAAAGTGACTATATCGTTGACTTTAATGCTTGAAATCTTTAGACTTTAAAAAAACTTAGCATTATTAGAAAACTCTCATTTTATTATTTAATCTCATTTAGGAGTGGATGACATGTCAATAAATACGATAGAAGAAGAACTGAAAGAATGTTTTCCCTATACGGTTCAGTGGCGCAGACACTTGCACGAGAATCCGGAACCCTCCTTTGAGGAGTGGGATACGAGAAAATTTATCGTCGAGAAATTAAGATCATTCGGATATACGGAAATCGAAGAAAATGTGGGCGGTGGAGGAATCGTTACATACTTAAGAGGAAAAAATCTTGGTTCAACCATTGCTTTCCGGGCTGACTTTGACGCCTTGCGTATTGAGGAAGAGACGGGGCTGCCCTTCGCATCAAAAAATGAAGGAGTCATGCATGCCTGTGGCCACGATGGACACACAGCCACCTTGCTGAGTGTAGCTAAAGTCATGAAGGCGCATGAAGATGAGCTGTCGGGATCTGTGAAATTTATTTTCCAGCATGCGGAAGAAGTGCTGCCTGGAGGAGGGAAATCCATGGTCGAAGCTGGTGTATTGGATGATGTCGATGCAGTTTACGGCCTTCACTTAAGATCACCGCTTGAATTCGGAACAGTGTCTTACTGTTCAGGATATGCGATGGCCGCGGCAGACTTCTTTGACATAACCATTCAGGGCAAGGGAGGACATGCCGCCTACCCGAGTGCAACAGTCGATTCTGTCGTGGTTGCCTCATACGTGGTCAACCAGCTGCAGTCTATCATCAGCCGGAACAAGGACCCTAAAAAAGCCGGGGTACTGACGGTCTCGACTTTGAAAGCAGGCGATGGTGCTCACAATGTTATTGCAGACAAAGCAGTGATCAAAGGAACCGTCAGAACATTCGATCCTGAATTGAGAAACTTGATCGAAGAAAAAATCAGCACGATGACCCGGCATATCTGCGATGCCCATGGTGCTGCATGTGAAGTTAACTATACTCGCGGTTACCCGGCACTTTTCAATCATGAAAAAGAAACGGCACTCATCAAATCATTATTCGAAAGCAACAGGAAAGAGTTGAAAATCGATTCTACCTCAATGAGGATGGGTGGTGAAGATTTCGCCTACTTCCTGCAGGAAAAACCCGGATCGTTCTTTTTCGTTCATTCAGGAAACAAAGAAAAAGGCATCATCTATCCGCATCACCATCCAAAATTTGATTTTGATGAACGGGCCATGCTTGTCGGTGGCCAATGTTTCATGGATATCATCGGCCACTACTTAATGAATGGTGAGGGATCGGAGACAGAAGAAGCATACAAAGCCGCAGTTGTAGACTAAAAACGAAAGAAGGGTGACACATGACTTTAGACAAATGGAGACAGGAACTGACTGACAATTTTGAGGAAACAGTAAAGTGGCGAAGACATCTGCACGAACATCCCGAACCGTCATTTGAAGAAGTGGAGACAGCAAAATATATTGTGAACCTGTTGAAAGCAATGGGTATAGAAGATATTCGAACGCATGTTGGTAACGGATATGGTATCGTGGCAAAAATCAAAGGAAAGCATCCCGGACCGACAGTGGCTCTGCGAGCAGACTTTGATGCGCTGAGAGTAACGGAAGAAGTGGACAGTGTATTTAGATCTAAATACGAAGGTTTCATGCATGCCTGTGGACATGACGGTCATACTGCTTCTCTGCTCAGTGTGGCAAAAGTACTGATGAATAACCAGCATGAACTGCACGGCACGGTCGTTTTGCTGCATCAGCATGCCGAAGAAGTCCTTCCGGGTGGAGCAAAGTCGATGGTGGAAGATGGCGCGCTGGAGGATGTGGATTATGTTTTTGGCATCCATTTAGGAGCTGAACAGCCACTGAACCAGGTGTATTACAACTACGGCTTCGGTTCAGCGAATTCCGACACCTTTACATTGAAAGTTCAAGGAAAGGGGGGGCATGGGGCAGCCCCGCATGATACACATGATGCTTTAACAGTGGGCACTCAAATCGTCTCGGGACTGCAGCAGATCGTCAGTCGTCTCACTGATCCAGTCAAACCGGCAGTACTCACATTTGCCGGCTTTCAGTCAGGTGGAGAAGCCTACAATATCATCGCCGATTCAGCTGAGATTTTCGGCACCGTCCGAACCATGCATCAGGACGTGCAGCAGATGATCGAAGCCAAACTGAAATCAATGAGCAGTCAGATCGCGGCGGCATACGATGCGACGGTCGAGATCGACTATACACAAGGATATCCGTCTATTCAGAACACGCCGGAAGAAGTGGAGAAAGTGAAAGAGGCATTTCTGTCTGTCTTTCCGAAAGATGAAGTAGAAGAAGTGGAAGGACAAATGGGGGGAGAAGACTTTGCCTACTTTTTACTGGATAAACCGGGCGCCTTCCTCCGTGTCGGCGCTAAGCCACCTGAAAATGAAGTGGCTTATCCACATCATCATCCAAAATTCGAAATCGATGAACAGGCGTTATTGAGATCTGGGGAGGTCTTTTTAACTATTATTGACCAGTACTTGACACACTAAACAAGTTTTTTAAAAAGGAAAGAAGGGGAGAAAATGAAAAAGTATGTGGGGAAGAGGTTTCTGACGGCCGTTCCAGTCCTGCTGATGATTACGATTGGAGCTTTTATAATGATCAACTTGGCTCCGGGTGAACCGACAGATCTTTATATCACACCCGATGCGACAGTGCAGCAGGTTGAAGCAACAAGAAGGGCTTTGGGATTGGATCAGCCGTATCCGGTGCAGTACATTAGATGGCTGGGACGAGCAGTTACGGGAGATTTGGGGATCTCATTTTCTACACGCTATCCTGTCCTGCCGATCATTATTTCCAGACTGGGACCTACGATCGTTCTGATGGGGACAACACTTTTATTTTCATACATCGTAGCCATTCCATTAGGGATAATCAGTGCACGTAAACAGGGAACATGGGTCGACACGTTTTTGACCGGCAGTGCCTTTGTCGGCGTTTCGATACCGAACTTCTTTCTTGGCCTCGGGCTCATTTATATCTTTGCCGTTCAGCTGAACTGGTTCCCGACAGGAGGTATGCAGGAACTGGGGGTTGACGGAAGCATATTCAGTGTTCTACGTCACTTAGTCTTACCGGTGATCGTGCTGTCAGCCTTTTACATTGCAAATATGACCCGGTACATGCGGGCGACGATGATTCAAGTTTATGGAGAAAACTACATCCGTACCGCAACAGCTAAAGGACTCGCACAGAAAGTAATTCTGACAAAACACGGAATCAGGAATGCGTTGATTCCCGTCATCACGATTGTCGGCACAGATCTGCCGCGTCTCGTTGGCGGAGCGATCGTAACGGAACAGATTTTTCAGTGGCCGGGACTCGGTCGCCTGACCATTACAGCCATTCAGCAGCGTGATCTGCCGATTCTTATGGCAATCACGATCTTATCCGCTTTTGTGGTGTTGTTAGCCAATATATTCGTTGACGTGATGTACGCTGTTGTTGATCCGCGAATCAAATATGACTAAGGAAGGAGAAGGTTAAATGGCTCAGAATGTAGGAAATAAAAATGCAGAAGTACTTTTTCATTTAGTGGATGCCCGTGAACGGCTGACTTATCCAGATAATGCTGCAGAAGGTATTACAGATGAAAGCGACAGCTATGTCAAAACGATCGCCAAGCGTTTTTTCAAGAATAAAGTGGCAGTCGTGAGTTTAGGGGTGTTCATACTCCTATTGCTAATTGCTGTATTTGCCACACAACTCTCGCCGCATCCAAGAGATGCTATCACAGGTCAGTTTCAGGCTGCGCCTTATGATAATTTCTATTTAGGTACCGATGATATCGGCCGGGATGTCCTGTCGAGGCTGATACACGGTACCCAGGTATCCATGATCGTCGGTTTAGGCTCAGTTGCCATTTATGTCGTGATCGGGACAACACTTGGACTCGTGTCAGGATATTTCGGTGGCGTGGTAGACAGTTTCATCATGCGAGTCACAGAAGCAGTCATGTCATTTCCATTCTTTATGGTCATCCTGACGCTGGTTTCTCTTTTAGGCTCGGGAATATGGGTGGTAACGGCCGTACTGGGGGTGCTGAGCTGGCCGGCGCTTGCAAGGCTCGTCAGAGGGCAGGTGCTGACCCTTAAAGAACAGGATTTTGTCCACGCAGCTGTAGCAACTGGCTATTCGACACCAGGCATTTTGTTTAAACACATTTTGCCCAATGTCATTTCACCTATTCTAGTCAATGCAACCTTCGGGATCGCAACCGCAATACTGACTGAAGCATCACTGAGTTTTCTGGGTGTCGGAGTGCAGAAACCGCGTCCCAGCTGGGGTAACATCTTGTCCGAAGCTCAGTCACTGCGAGTACTGACTGCGCAACCCTGGAGATGGGTACCTGCTGGTATATTGATTTTCATTGCAGTCTTGTCCATCAATTTTATTGGAGAAGGCTTGAGAGAAGCGATTGAAGGGGAAACAAAAAATTAAACATGTCATTTGAGAAAGACTATTTCAGGGGATTAAATCTATCGATTCATAAGATAAGGAGAGATCAACATGTCACATTGGAAAAAACGTTCAAAATACACCACACTATTAGTCGCATCAGCCGCACTGCTTGCTGCATGTGGCAGTGATGATGTTCCAGATATGGAACAGGGGGCTCAAGCCGATGGAGAAGAAACCGGAACAACGCCGGACGTATCAGAAGGCGATACGTCGACATTGATGGTCGGTTTGACAAATGCACCGGACAGTTTCAATCCGTTTTACAGACCTGGCGTCGCCGCAACATGGGTTCAGCGATTCTTTTACGACAGTTTGCTCTTCATGCCGACAGCGGACAGTTTTGAACCGGGTCTGGCAGAAATGACTACTGAAGATAATCAAGTCTTCACGGTTACCGTGAATGCGGATGCCAACTGGAGTGACGGCACCCCTGTCACGGCTGAAGACGTAGCCTTTACCTTGAACACCATTGCTGATCCGGCAGTTGAAACGACATTGGGAACGAGTGTCGCGATGATCGAAGGAACAGATGCTTCCGGTGTCAGAGAAGAGGGGCTGGAAGAACTGTCAGGACTTGAAGTCGTAGATGAAAAAACACTGACCATCACGACAAAAGACCCAGTCGACTTGAATTATATTTCCGAGTTCTTAGGTCTGAACGTACTTGTTGCACCTAAACATGTCTTTGAAGATATTGAACTTTCAGAACTGCCGAACTCAGAAGCGGCAACCATGCCGTCTGTCTTTAGTGGTGCTTATCAATTTGTTGAATACGATAATAACAACTACGTGCATCTGGAATCAAATCCTGACTATTACCGTGGTGAACCAGAAATCAAGACCATATACGCACAAATCATGAACGGAACATCTCTGATCACTGAATTCCAGGCGGGGAACCTGCATATGACTGCCGGTGGCGGGATTGGTATGATTCCTGTTCAGGATATCGGTATGCTGGAAGAGCTGGAAGATGTTGTCGTCGAAGAACATCCTTCGTTCAACTCCCAGTATATGATCATAAATAACGAGAAATATACTGATCCACAAGTCAGACGAGCTTTTGCTCATGCGATCGATAGAGAAACGATCGTAGAAAATCTGTTGGGTGGACATGGGGAAGTCTTATCTTCGACCTATTCTTCCGCCAGCCCATATAAAGATACAGACTTGGAGCCACTGGAATACGATCCGGAGCTGGCGAAAGAACTTCTGGAAGATGCCGGATTCGACTTTGACACACCGATCGAATTGGTCGTGCCTACAGGTAATGCCGTTCGTGAACAGTCAGGAAACCTGATCGAACAGTGGCTGGAAGAAATCGGGCTGACAGTCAACCAGTCCAACTATGATTTCCCGACCTGGTTATCCATGGCTCAAGATCTGGATTATGATATAGGTCTTATGGGCTGGGGACATACAGCCGATCCGAACATAGCATCATATCTTCAAACGGGAGCCGCTTCAAATAACATGGCTGTATCAGATCCGACCATGGATGAACTGATCGAACAAGGCATGACAGAAACAGAATTTGATGCTCGTTATGACGTCTATTCTGACTTGCAGAAATATATGCAGGAGCAAATGTTTGTCGTTCCTTTGTACTCCGATTCTCAGTTCAGTGTTCAATCAACATCATTGAATGGTGGCATCAATGAGTACTGGGCAGGGTCCTTGTACGACGTGAATGAATGGACCATTGATCCTGAATAATAAAGCTGGAATATAGAAGTCCGGCACGGTAAGCAGCGGCATTGCCGTGTCAGAGACTTCAATGACGAAGAAGATAAGAAAGTTGGAGGTGAAAGGCATGGAAGAAACAACAGTACTTGAAGTCAAAGACTTGGCAATTTCTTTCCAGACATTCGAGGGTGTCGTCAAAGCCGTCAGAGGTGTTGAATTCATGTTGAAAAAAGGTGAGACTCTGGCTATCGTAGGCGAATCAGGAAGCGGCAAATCTGTTTCAACGAAAGCAATCAATCGTCTGCTGCCTGAAAAGAACACGCTGATCGAACGAGGGGAAGTCCTTTTTGAAGGTCAGGATTTATTAAAGCTGTCAGAAAAAGACATGCAGGGGATCCGTGGAAATGATATCGCCATGATATTCCAGGATCCAATGACATCCTTGAACCCAACGATGACGGTGGGCAAACAGATCGCGGAACCGATCATCGCACATAAAAATGTCAGTAAAGAAGAAGCAAAGGAAAAAGCTCTGGAGTTGATGGACCTTGTCGGCATACACCACCCGAAAAAATCATACAAGAATTATCCGCATCAGTTTTCAGGTGGGATGAGACAGCGGGTCATGATCGCGATCGCTCTGGCTTGTGAACCTAAAATCCTTATTGCCGATGAACCCACGACGGCACTGGACGTGACCATTCAGGCACAAATCCTTGATTTGATGAACAAGCTGAAAGATGAACTCGACACATCCATTATCTTCATCACTCATGATTTGGGTGTTGTAGCTCAAATGGCAGACCGGGTAGCTGTTATGTATGCCGGTCAGATCGTAGAAATCGGAACAGCAGATGAGATCTTTTATAATCCGATGCATCCTTATACTTGGGGACTATTGGCCTCGATGCCGACATTAGATGTGGATCAGAAGAATCTTTATACGATTCCTGGCTCACCGCCTAATCTACTGCATCCGCCGGTCGGTGACGCGTTTGCAGCAAGAAATGATTATGCTCTGGCCATTGATTTCCAGCAGGAGCCGGAAGTATTCAAGGTGACCGATACACATTATGCGAAAACGTGGCTGCTCCATCCGGATGCACCGGATGTCACACCGCCTTTAGAAGTGGTCCGGCGAAAAGAAAAATACGAGGCATTATTCTCAGTAAAGATGTACGCTAACAGCACAGGAGGTGGCATAAATGGCGGCTGAACCGAAAGAGAAGAAACCCATTGTAGAAATCAGGTCATACAAGCAGTATTTCAATGAAGGGAAAAAGTCTGAAGTACGCGCCGTCAAGGATGTCAGCTTTTCTATCTACGAAGGGGAAACCTTTGGTCTGGTGGGAGAATCCGGCAGCGGAAAATCAACAACGGGACGTGCCCTGATCAAGCTGGGAGATATCACCGGCGGTCAGATCTTTTACAAAGGCGAAGACATATCGCAGATCAAACGGCGTAAAGACTTGCTGAAGTTCAGAAAATCTATGCAGATGATTTTTCAGGACCCATATGCTTCACTGAATCCAAGGCTTACCGTAAAAGAGATTATCGGCGGGGCACTCAAAGTCCATGGTCTTGAAACAGACAGCAGCAAGCGAACAGAAAAAGTGTATGAACTACTCGAATCTGTCGGACTGAATAAACAGTTTGCAAACCGTTATCCGAGAGAATTCTCCGGTGGTCAATGCCAACGTGTCGGGATAGCCAGAGCACTTGCTGTTCAGCCTGATTTTATCATTGCTGACGAAGCGATCAGTGCACTGGACGTCTCGATTCAGGCACAGGTGGTCAATCTATTGAAAGAACTCAAGGAACAGAACAATCTGACATACCTGTTCATTGCCCATGACTTGTCCATGGTCAAGTATATCAGTGACCGCATCGGTGTAATGAACAACGGGCGGGTCCTGGAGGTATCAAATGCCGGGGAATTATATGAAGCACCTCTACACCCGTACACAGAATCGCTCTTATCTGCTATTCCTACCCCCGACCCTGAATCGGAAAGGCATCGTGTACGAACAGAATACGATCCGGCCTATCATCATTATGATAATTTAGACAAAGTGGCTTTGCATGAGATCGCACCGGAGCATTTTATCTACTGTCATGAAGATGAAATACCTCTGTACCGAAAGAAAAGAGAGAAATTGCTGAAAAAGGCCAGACAATATGCCTAGAGTATCAAAAGATATGAAGTATCAGAGACAGGGATGAGAAGATAGGTGAAAGCTGAATCATCTCTTCCCTGTCTATTAATCTACATAGGAGGAGAAATCATGCCAATGACTACGACTACAACCGATGAAGCAGTGAAAGCTATTATAAAAGACAGAAACGAGGAATTCTTTGATTATCTGCGGTTGGCTTCCGTCTCTACTCAAAACCGCAACATTCTGCCGACTGTTGAGTATGTAAAACAGATGATCGAAAAAACAGGCGGGGAGACGCAAGTCTTAGATGACTGCGGTGGGAATCCCGTTGTTTACGGCTATTTCCCTGCAGGCAAGAAAGGGAATGCTGACAAGACAGTTCTTTTCTATAATCATTATGACGTTCAGCCGGAAGACCCCCTAGATGAATGGAAAAGTGAACCGTTTGAACCGACAGTCAGAGACGGGATCCTATATTGTCGAGGGGTTTCAGATAATAAAGCGAATTTTGTCGTCCGTTTATATGCGATCCAGGCACTGATGGATTCAGAGGCTGGGCTTCCATGCAATGTGAAATTCCTGGTCGAAGGGGAAGAGGAAAATGGAAGTCCCAATCTTAATAAGTATATCAAAAAATATGCTGACTTGTTCACGAGTGACGGCTGTATCTGGGAATTCGGCGGAAAAGATGAGGAAGAAAACTTTGTGATCCAGACAGGTGTCAAAGGCATGGCCTACTTCGATCTGATCGTTGAAAGCGCCGAGGTCGATATCCATTCATCCCTTGGAGCTGTGATCGATAATGCTGCCTGGCGTCTGACGCATGCATTGGCCAGCCTTCGGGACAAAGACAATCATGTCCTGGTGGACGGCTTTTATGATAATATAGAACATCCGTCAGATTATGCCCGGGAAGTTGTTGCAGAAGGCAAGGTCAATAGTAAAGAAATGACCCGCATATATGGATTGAAGCATCCCTTCATTACAAAGGATCTGGACTGGTCCACGGAAGAAGCCCTGGCATTTTATCCTACCATGACGATCAGTGGTCTACTTTCAGGATATACAGAAGAAGGGACTAAAACTGTACTACCCAGAAAGGCGTCTGCAAAACTAGACTGCCGTCTTGTTCCGGGGCAGGATCCGAAAAATATCGAACGTGTTCTACGCAGACATCTGGATAAAGAAGGGTTTCAGGATGTCGAGCTTATTTTACTTAAAGGACTGAAGGCTTTCCGTTCTGATCTTGAAAGTCCCTTTGTGCAGACGGTCAAAACAGCGGCTGAAAAAGTTTACGGTGGCCCTTCTAAGGTCGTTCTATCACCGACAAATCCCGGATCTGGGCCGATGGCTTATTTCGGCGAATACTTGAACGTACCTGTAGCCAGCAGCGGCTGTGGATATGCTGAATCAAAAGCTCACGGACCGAATGAATCGGTGCGGCTGAAAGACTTTGAAGAAGGCACACTTCACATGGTCCAGTTTCTGAAGGATTTCCAATACGCCTGAAAGCAGAGCATGTCTCTGCTTTTTTCTGTTTCTATGGGTCGAATGTAAAGAAAAGATTAAGAGTGGGTTAATTTGTTACGGAAGTGTGAACAACAAGTAAATATATGATGGTGCTATGGAAAAGATGGTGAAAAAGATAACATTAAATGAAAGCGAATTAATCTGGTTGAAAAGGGGCGGAAAACGAATGTTGTTACATGTTTTAAATGAGTTTATTCGCGATTAAACTATTATCAAAGATAGTTATTTCTGAAACGCTTTCGTTTTAATATGAAAAATGAATTTTTAAAGGGTAAGTGACATTAAAATATTCTCATAAACGAAAAAACCATTCAATTCTTCATCTATTACATTTATTATGGAAGCAGAGTGTCTGAGGTTGGCTAAGTAAGAACTGCTTTATTCAGGTAGTTGTCTCAGCATTTCAAAATCTTATGAAAATTAAAATGGAGGGTTACGTGTGGACGTACAACAAATGATATTCATGTTCGCTGGTGGATTAGGTATATTCCTGTTCGGTTTGAAATTTATGGGAGACGGCCTGCAAAAATCTGCTGGGGATAGTTTACGCAGCATCTTGAATCAGATGACATCAACTCCGATCCGTGCGATCATCGCTGGTATCGTGGTCACTGTCCTGATTCAAAGTAGTTCCGGGACGACCGTGTTGGCCGTTGGACTTGTAAGTGCCGGCTTTATGAAACTTAAACAGGCTATTGGTGTCATCATGGGTGCCAACATAGGAACAACGATCACCGCTTTTATCATCGGTATCGATATCGGGGCTTATGCGTTGCCAATTATGGCTGTCGGGGCTTTTTTACTTTTCTTCTCAAAAAACATAACCGTCAACAGTATCGGGCAGATCATCTTCGGCTTTGGGGCACTGTTTTATGGCCTTGAATTAATGGGAGAAGGCATGTATCCCTTACGAGATTTTCCGGCCTTCAGAGAGCTGATGATCGACATGGGCGACAATCCTATCTTAGGGGTAGGAGTTGGAACGGTCTTCACATGGCTCGTGCAGAGTTCCAGTGGGAGTATCGGTATCTTACAAGAACTTTATTCTCAAGGACAGATCGCTATCGATGGTGCCTTGCCGGTCTTGTTCGGAAATAACATCGGGACAACGATTACAGCCGTCTTAGCAGCCATTGGGGCAAGTGTGGCAGCTAAACGAACAGCAGCGTCACATATCATCTTCAATCTGGTCGGGACTTTTGCGGTTCTCTTAGTCATTGGACCTTTTACGTCACTGATCGTAGCGATCACACCTATCTTTAATCTGAATCCGCCTATGCAGATTGCTGTGGCTCACGGGTTATTCAATGTCACGAACGTTCTCATTCAGATGTGGTTCATTGATTATCTAGCGAAAATCGTAACGAAGATCGTTCCAGGAGACGATGCATTGATCGAATACGATGCTTCTCATCTTGATTTCTCGATCATCACAACTGTTCCATCTGTCGCTTTGAACCAGGCAAAACTTGAGATCCAGCAGATGGGTGATTTCGTTCTGGAAGAGTACAAAGAAATGTTCAAGTACTACAAAAATCAGGACGATACAAGCTTATCCAACACCTTGCAGCTGGAAGAAGTTGTCAACGATATCGATATGCGCCTGACTGAATACCTCATGCTCATCTCTGTCGAAGACTTGCCAGTAAAAAGTTCCACTGAACACTCACAGATGATGGATATAACGAAGTATCTTGAACGTATCGGTGACCACAGTGAAAACATCTTGAATAATATAAAAGAAGCGGCACGTGCCCAGAAAAAACTGGCTAAGAAAACGAACAAAGAACCTGAAAAAATCTTCTACGATGAAGACTTGATCGCATTATTCAATCTAGTTGAACAGAACATTGCTGATTCGATCACCTCCTTTACACAAGACAGCTATTCCTTAGCCGGTAAAGTAATCAAGCGTGAAAAAGAAGTCAATCGTTTAGAAGAAGATATTCGTAAGAAATATATCGAACGTCTAAACAGAGGCACTGGTCTTCCGTCCGATGGGATTTTATTTGTTGATATCGTATCTAACCTTGAAAGAATGTCCGATCACTCAGTTAAAATCGCCAAACATTCATTAGGTATCCGTTATCCATTCCAGCAGGATTCAAAACGACCGCGTCACGCACGTAAAATAGAAGAAGTAACTGAAACGAAATAACAACAAAAAAGAGGAGCCGATAATAAGCGATCGGTTCCTCTTTTTGCTGTTTTATTCAGAAGGACTAGATGAATGTGTTGCTCAATGTTCCCAGTGATTCGATCGTGATGTCGATCTGGTCGCCTGCTTTCAGCCATTCCTGCTGGTCTTTTGTCTGCTCTAAGATCACACCTCTTGGGGTGCCGGTGAAAATCAGATCCCCGGGCTTCAATGACATATATTGAGAAGCCTCGCTTACGATCTTGTTGACGGTAAATAACATATCGCTGGTGGAACTGTCCTGAACCAGATCCCCATTTCGTCTAGTCTCGATAGTTAAATCCTGGACTGCCGTGATTTCATCTTTAGTAACTAGCGCCGGTCCAACAGGTGCGAAGTGGTCCATCGTCTTGCCGATCAGCCATTGTGATGACTGGAACTGAAATGCCCGTTCAGAGAGATCATTGCCTACAGTGTAACCAAGAATGGCCTTCTCCGCATGCTTTTCACAGACATTGTCGATCTGTTCACCTATGACAATGACCAGTTCCGCTTCGTAGTCGACATGCTGTGCATTGGCCTGAAGCGGGATAGTCTGTTGATGTGCAGCCAGTGCATTTGAGAACTTATTGAAAAAGACTGGAGCGGTCGGGACTTCTCCACCCGTAGCCTTGATGTGTTCCACATAATTCATGCCGACACAGAGGATTTTCTCCGGATTCTTTATCAAAGGTAAATAAGTCACTTCAGAAGCAGGAATGAGATAATCATCAAATTTAACACCTGATTTCTCAGCTTCTACTAAAGTTTCTCGAAGGTTATTTAATCCAATAGCATTGTCCTCCAGCAGCTCTTCCATGGTACGCGGAACAGAAGTGCTCAGATGTCGGGACAGGCGAAGAATATCCAGAATATCATCTGCCATTTCAATTCCAAGTTGTTCTTCTGCCATTGCCTTTATTTTGTATCGAACGAGTCTCATAATATAGTCCCCTTTTTAATATTACTTCACTTAAAATTATAGATAGACGTGAAGACGATAACAAAAATAACGCTTGTGATTTTTCTGCTTTAAGTGATTGAGTCTTGCTCAACTGTCTGGTTTTTAGTACACTTATGAAACAGGAGAAACTGGAGGAATTCATATGGGAAAAAGAAATAAGCACATTGAAGTAGAAATCAACGAAACTAAAAATAATACAGAGTCGTTTACAGAATTCGAACTCGTTGTTAGAAAAAAAGTCATTGGTAAACTGCAGCAGGAAGGCGACGGTTTAGTGAATGTCGAATTTAAATCCGGCAAGAAGCGCACAGCCCGTTCAATAGATGAAGGTGTACAGATGCTCATCGAAGAACATAACCTGCATGACGAGTAGTTTATTTAAATAAATAGAATCCGACCGCTTATTCTTTGTTTCCAAGGATAAGCGGTTTTTTTCTCAACAGTGCTTCTCGATAGGGATGGACCCCTCAATTATGCTATGATTAAATCAAGTAGATGTATAAGAGAGGATGTGTACATGTGGATAAAGTAGAACAAGTTGAAGATAAAATCCCACGCAAAGATAAACTCGTTCGGTTTATAAAAATTGCACAGTCAAACTGGCAAAGAGCGACCGTTAATCAGAGTGCCGCAGAGATGGCTTATTTTTTACTCTTGTCATTATTTCCATTATTGCTGGTTCTGGCTAATATCATTCCCCTGCTGCCGATAGATCCTGGTGAGGTACTGAATATGACATCAGATTTTGTCCCACAGGATATATACAATGTCATCGAGCCAATAATCAGAAACTATTTGGAAAGCGGCAGTGGTGGGGCGATCTCCTTCGGGTTATTAGCTGCATTATGGTCGGCCAGCCGTGTCATCAGCATTTTGAGGCGAGTTCTGGATGAAGTCTATGGCTCTGTTCCCACAAGCAATTTTATCATTGGTCGAATCGTTTCGCTGATCACAATGATCGGTATCGTGCTGGTTATTGGTGCAGTTATTTTTGCTTTTGTGTTTGGTGAACAGATCCTGATGTTTATTGAAGAAACGATCGGGATGACCATCCCGTTCATCCAGCAGTTTCTGCTGCTCCGATGGGTCATATTAGTCGTTATTCTCTTCCTGGTTTTTCTGATCGTCTATAGGGTCGTGCCAAATCACCACTTGAACATGAAGTATTCATACCAAGGTGCGATTTTTGCGACAATAGGCTGGGTCCTGCTGACACAAGGATTTTCAGTTTACTTAAGCTTTGCCGGTGGAGATGCCGTGGCTAATGCCACATTCGGTGCCTTCATTGCCCTGATGATCTTTCTGTATCTGTCCAGCCTGATCCTGCTTTTAGGAGCACTGATCAATGCCATGATTTTTGAATGGCAAAACTATATGTCCGTTCCCGAATATGAAGCCAAGAAACGGAATGAAAAACGACTTCAAGATTCGGACTGGACAGGTTACCCAAGTGAAGCAGAGACTACCCTGCTGAAACGCAAACTGTATAAGGTCGGTAAGCTTAAAGAAGGCGAAGTCAAAGAATTTGAGAAGAAAAATCCTTATATCAATGATAATGAGGAATAATAGATTTTAGAGCGAGGGCAGAGATGTCTCGCTCTTTTATTTTTACTCATAAATAAGCTATAATAAGAAAGATAAAGAAATGGACTACAGGGAGGAATAGCAGTGGACTTTTATTGTCATCCACGATGCAGTACATGCAAAAAGGCCCAGAAGTGGCTGGAAAAACGGGAGATTCCCTATACATTCATAAATTTACTGGAAACATCCCCATCCAAAGAAACTTGGATAAAGCTTTTATCGGAATCGGGCCGTCCAGTGAAATCTTTTTTTAATACGAGCGGCAATGTTTACCGTGAAAATAATTTAAAAGAGAAAGTTCCGGAGATGAGTATCGAAGAAGCCGCTGAATGGCTGTCTTCCAACGGGATGGTCGTTAAGCGTCCATTAGCACTGAATGAGGACAAACTCACCGTCGGATTCAAAGAAGAAACCTATGCTGACGTATGGGCAAAATAAAGGAGTAATGAAAATGACAGTCAAATATCATCAGAACGGGATCTGGATCGAAAAAACAAATGACACGGATTACCGTATCGGTTTATCAGAAAAAGGGCAGGACGATGTCGGAGAAGTCATGTTTGCAGAAGTGTCTGAAAACAATGGCAACTTGAACAAAGGCGATGCTATCATCAATGTGGAAGGGGCCAAAGCAGTGACTGAGTTGACATTGCCTTTTGCAGCTAAAGTCATTGAAAAACACACGGAACTGGAAGATGAGCCGGATCTTCTGAACAAAGAAGACAGAGACAAGAACTGGATTCTTGCTGTTACAGATATAGCTCCCGGAGTCTGGGAAACACTGGATACTGAACTGGTTTTCGATAAAGAAGACGATACAGAAGAACGTTAGCAGAAAGAATAAGAGGAAAAGAGCAGAGACATCTGCTCTTTTTACTTCTCACGGTCATATAGGTATTGCCCGCGCTCGTCTGCTCTTTCAGCAGGGTGAATAAGCGAGTCATTCCGCGCGCTCCAATGGGATAATAAATTGGGTGATGCCAATACGCTCATGATTAGGTTTACTGCGGCCCTGGAGTGACTGAGTAAGTCGAATGCGGCGGGCATTGGCATCACTCCAGAATAGATTTTCTTGAATAGTGCTAATGAACCACGAAATACCCTTACTCAAATCAACGCGGTCGATGACTGATGCCAATGAGCTCAATATTAGCCGTGCTGCAGACTAAAAATGATGGAGTACGCCGAATGAGACCCTCATTGGCATTGCCCAAGAAAAACAAGCGGTGGGTAACCCTATTCAAGGCCTGATTGCTACAGCTCAAATCATTTTCACAGCCAGTAAGACCTTTTAACCTCTCATTGGTATTAGTCGATATGACTGCATAGGCACAGTCGCCTATGCAGCACCCTTGAGAGATGATCTGCTTAAAGCAGAAAAGCTGAACCTGTGATAATATGCTTCTGAAACGAAATGTAAACCTTTACACGATAACTGTTATCTCTCAATAACCTGTAGTATAATGAGCATGAGTACATATAAGGTGCACGCGTGGCTGCTCTTGATATCAACGAGGAAGCTATACTGGAAACAGCCCGTTTGGCTCCTGACCATAGAGAACAATTTTCTACACATATTGTTGACGTTACAGATAGACCGGCAATTGAAAATTTAGTCAGTGAAGTCAAACAGATCCATGGCAGTGTGGATGGCATCATCAACAATGCAGGTGTGATCCAGCCGTTTATCGATGTCAATGATTTGGGATACGACAAAATCGAGCAGGTCATGAACATCAACTTCTACGGGACACTTTACATAGTTAAAAGTTTTCTGCCTGAATTGCTGAAGCGTCCAGAAGGTCATATCTTGAATGTCTCCAGTATGGGGGGCTTTCTTCCTGTTCCAGGCCAGTCGATATACGGGGCCTCAAAAGCAGCTGTCAAGTTGATGACAGAAGGTCTCCATTCTGAACTGCTGGATACGAATGTCGGAGTGACAGTGGCCTTTCCGGGTGCGATCAAAACGAATATCATGGAAAACTCTAAAGTGGTACGCGAATCAAAAGCCGGGGATTCAGGAAAAGAGTATAAGTTGACAAGCGCCTCGGATGCGGCGACGATCATTATCGATGCCATCGAAGCCAACCAGTATCGCGTTATGGTCGGCAGTGATGCGAAAATGATGGACCGCCTGTCCCGGCTCATGCCAAAAAAAGCGGCCGCGATCATCGCTGAAAAACTTAAAAATTAAGACGGCACATTAATTGATTGATTAAAAAAAGAGCCCCGATATATCCCCGTATGGATATATCGGGGCTTTGGTTATCATAAAAAATGATGTTATTTTACCTCATATCCGTTACACTAATAGAAGAAAAAGACTGGAATCGAGGATATGTGATGAAACATAAAGAAGCGCTTATAAAAATTTTAAAGACACTTGGGAAGATTCTGGCGGTCTATTTAGTTTATGTGGTCGTTACAGCAATCATTTGGCCAGTACTGATGCCCGCACCTGAACATGTAGACGTTGAACCTGCCTTTGTAGAGACGTCTGAAGAAGTAGCCCTGCTGGAATATGGTATTGAGGCCTTTGGTGCCCGCCTGGATCTGATCGATTCAGCTGAGGAAACGATCGATGTGGCTTACTATTACGCCAAAAAAGGAAAAAGTGTGGATCTCTTCCATGCTTACATGTTAGCTGCAGCAGATAGAGGAGTGAAGGTCAGGTATCTGCTGGATGGTATTTCTCATGGGGTCAGAGGTGATGAAAGAGACGTCATTTATGCCTTCAATGACCACCCGAACATCGAATTCAAACTGCATGAACCGATCCCTTCAGTCCTGCTTGCTCCCTGGCGTATCAATAACCGGATGCATGATAAACTGCTCCTCGTTGATAATAAGTATTCTGTCAACGGCGGACGCAATATCAGTGACTTGTACTATGAGCGTACAAGCCAGGATGTCGCGTATTCCCATGATCGGGATATTTTTCTGATGAAGACCCAGACAGAGGAGACGGGGATCATTGATCAGTTGAGTGCCTATTATGGTGACTTGTTCGATAGTGAGTATGCGGTCGATCTTGATGCCCGGTCATTCTTTGACTGGAGCGGGGAAAAAGCACGCCTTAAAACAGCTGAACTAAAGCAGGTTTATGCGGATCATCGAAAAGAAGTTAAAGAGCGGGGCGCCTTGACCTCACTGGAAACCTGGACAAGCCGTACGATGCCCATTGAGAGTGGATATCACGTTCACAATGAACTTACCCGTGGTTTCAAGCAGCCATATGTCTGGAGTCATCTGCTGGAACTGTCCAGTCGGGCAGACAGTCATCTTTTTATACAAAGTCCCTGGGTGATCCCCAACAGCCGAATGCGGGAAGAGTTCAGAGAAACAGATTTTAAGACGTCAGAAGGATTGATGCTGACGAACGGCATGTCGACGAACAATAATCCGATCGGTCAGCTTGGAACTGAAAATAGAAAATCCTTATTTATCGATTCATTTTTAGATTACTATGAGTACCAGCCGACAGAATCTTCACTGCACACAAAAACCTGGGTATTCGACAAGGAGGTCAGTGCGATAGGGTCTTATAACTTTGATGCAAGAAGTACCTACTTGAGCACTGAATCGATGGTTATTTTGAAAAGTGAAGCCTTAGCCGAACAACTTCTAACTGAAGCAGAAGAGAGTTTCATTGAAAAAAGCAGGCAGATACATGCTGATGGGTCATCGTCTAATGGAGAAGAAACGAATGGTAAAACGGCCAGTTTGGCACAACGCCTCCTGACTCCTTTGCTTCGACCCCTGGCCTGGCTGCTTGAAGATTTGATTTAACTGACGAGGTGAAACAGAAAAGCAACGGATGATTTTAAAATAGATCCAGTTGCTTTTTATAGAAACTTCCATTCTCCAATTAGTAATTCTTATAAACGGGGATAGATGTCGGAACATCACTCTGGTCAACAGTAAGGATGACGGCAACGGTAACTTGAATAACATTCTCAATTACACTAAAATAACAAAAGAAAATAAAAAATCTCTTAGAAAAGGAAGAGTCATAATGGCAGTTTTAGAAATCAAGAACCTACATGTATCCATTGAAGACAAAGAAATCTTAAAAGGCGTGAACCTGAAGATGCAGACAGGCGAAATCCACGCGATCATGGGACCAAACGGAACAGGTAAATCGACCCTTTCAGCAGCGATCATGGGCCACCCAAGCTATGAAGTCACTGAAGGCGAAGTTCTTTTAGACGGCGAAAATATCCTGGAAATGGAAGTAGACGAACGTGCACGTGCCGGTCTATTTTTAGCTGTACAATACCCAAGTGAAATTGCTGGTATCTCCAATGCTGAATTCATGCGTGCGGCGATCAACTCACGTCGTGACGAAGACAACAAAATGGGCGTTATGGAATTCCTGAAAAAACTGGACGAAAAAATGGCTCTATTAGATATGCCGGAAGAAATGGCTGAACGTTACTTGAACGAAGGCTTCTCTGGCGGAGAGAAAAAACGTAACGAGATCCTTCAGTTGATGATGATCGAACCTACTTTTGCGATCCTGGATGAAATCGACTCCGGACTGGATATCGATGCCTTGCAAGTCGTATCAAAAGGCGTCAATGAAATGCGCGGCGAAGGCTTCGGCTCATTGATCATCACTCACTACCAGCGTCTCTTGAACTACATTACACCTGACGTCGTTCACATCATGATGGACGGACGTGTCGTGAAAACTGCGGGTGCAGAACTGGCTCAGCAGCTTGAAGCAGAAGGATATAAAGGTCTAATGGAAGAATTAGGACTAGACATCGAACTTGACGAAGAATAAGTGTGGAGGAGGCATAACATGGAAACAAAAGTAAGTGAATATGCAGCGCATAAAGATGCTTTAACAGCCTTCTCTCACGGCTTACAGGAACCGGAGTGGATGCTGGAAATGCGTCTGGATGCGTTAGATAAAATCGACGAACTGGAACCGCCTGTTATCGAGCGTCTGCGTTACAACCGCTGGCCGCTTTGGCAAGTACCGAATTTGACTGGCGCACCATCAGCAAAAGATATCGATCCATTTGAATTCATCGAAGACAAAGCGGATGCGAATCGTGTGATTCAAACAGGCAACGACACGGTGATCGAAACACTGCCGGAATCTTTGAAAGAAAAAGGCGTCATCTTTACGGATCTTCATACTGCTTTGAGAGAACATCCTGAGCTGGTGAAAGAAGCGTACATGACGACAGCAGTGAAACCTGACAGACACAAAATCGCCGCCTTCCATGCCGCATTCATGAACTCGGGACTCTTCTTATACGTACCTAAAAACCTGGAGATCGACGAGCCGTTTGAAGCCGTCTTTATCCAGAACAGTCTGGTGGAAGATGCCTTTGTTAAGCACGTATTAGTGTATGCGGACAGCAATTCAAGGTTTAACTACGTTGAAAAGTTCCTGACTAAAGGCGACAAGAAAAATGCTGCGAACATCATCGTCGAAGTGATCACCAAACCAGGCGCACAAGTGAAATACAGTGCGGTAGACCAGCTGGGTGAGAACTCAACGGTTTACTTTACCCGTAAAGGCTACACGTACCGTGACTCGCATATCGACTGGGCGCTTGGTGTCATGAACGGCGGGAATGTGGTAGCTGACTTTGATACAGACTTAGTCGGCGAAGGATCAACGACTGACCTGAAAGCTGTTGGCATCAGCAGCGGACGTCAAGTTCAGGTCATCGATTCCAAAGTAGAAAACTACGGCAACCATACGGAAGGCAATATCTTCCAGCACGGCGTTATTTTGGATCGTGCAACACTGACCTTTAACGGTATCGGTCATATCCTGAAAGGGGCCAAAGGGGCAGATGCCCAGCAGGAATCTCGTGTGCTGATGCTTTCTGACAAAGCACGCGGAGATGCCAACCCGATCCTATTGATCGATGAAAACGAGGTAACCGCTGGACACGCAGCCAGTGTGGGACGTGTCGATCCGGAAGAAATGTACTACCTTATGAGTCGCGGGATCGAAAAAGAAGAAGCAGAACGCTTAGTTATCCGTGGTTTTTTAGGTAAAGTGATCCAAGCTATTCCACTGAAAGGCGTTCGCGATGAACTAGTCGAAACGATCGAAAGGAGACTGACTTCTAGATGACCATCCAAAGCGAAAAGTGGAGAGCGGATTTTCCGATCCTCCATCAAGTCATCAACGATGAACCCTTAGTCTATTTGGACAATGCGGCAACGTCACAGAAACCGACCGCTGTTTTAGATGCATTGGAAGCATACTACCGCACGTCGAATGCGAATGTTCACCGCGGTGTGCATACACTGGCTGAACGCGCAACGACTCAGTATGAAAATGCTCGTGAAACAGTCAGACATTTTATTAATGCGAAGGAAACGGCAGAGGTTCTATTTACACGCGGCACAACGACCGGACTGAACTGGCTGTCTCAAAGCCTGGGTGAAGCCGTTATTGAACCGGGTGATGAGATCGTGATCTCTTATATGGAACATCACTCCAACATCATTCCATGGCAGCAGCTGGCCAAGCGCAAGCAGGCGAGGCTGAAGTACATCGAACTGACTGAAGACGGTCAGCTCGATATGGATGATGCCCGTAAACAGATAACCGATAAAACAAAAATCGTGTCGCTGACGCATGTCTCAAATGTTTTGGGTGTGGTGAATCCGATCAAGGAACTCGCAGCACTCGTTCATGACAAGGGCGGCGTGATGGTGGTTGACGGTGCTCAAGCCGCGCCCCACATGCCTGTTGACGTCCAAGCTTTGGATGCAGACTTTTACGCGTTCAGCGGTCATAAGATGCTCGCTCCGACAGGGATCGGCGTCTTGTACGGCAAGCGTGAATGGCTCGAGCGAATCGAACCCGTTGAATTTGGCGGAGAAATGATCGACTTTGTGGGACTAGAAGACAGTACATGGAAAGAACTCCCGTGGAAATTTGAGGCAGGCACGCCGAACATGGCCGGTGCCATTGGTCTGGCGAAAGCCATCGACTACTTGGAAAGCATTGGCATGCGTGAGATAATGGACCATGAACAAGAAATCGTAGACTATGTGATGCCAAAACTGGAACAAATCGAAGGACTGACCATCTTTGGACCGAAAGATCCTAAAGACCGTACCGGTGTGATCGCCTTTAACATCGACGGTGTACACCCGCATGACGTAGCGACCGCTATGGACATGGAAGGAGTCGCCGTCAGAGCCGGTCACCACTGTGCGCAGCCTTTGATGAACTGTTTATCTCAGCCGGCAACGGCACGTGCAAGCTTTTACTTGTACAATACGCTTGCCGATGCAGATAAGTTCGTTGAAGCACTCATAGCCACAAAGGAGTTTTTCTCATATGGCCTTAACTAAACTAGATCAATTATACCGAGCAGTCATTCTTGACCACTCACAGAACCCGCGCAGACGCGGCGAGCTGGATAAAGCCACCACACAGATCGAACTCAAAAACCCGACCTGTGGGGATGTGATCCAGGTCCAACTTGAATTAGAAAACAACATAATCAAAGATGTCCGTTTCGACGGTAGCGGTTGTACCATATCAATGGCAAGCGCGAGCATGATGACAGATGCCATCTTAGGCAAGTCACTGGATGAAGTGTTGATGTTATCCAAGGAATTTTCAGGACTTGTTCAAGGGGAAGATCCTGAACACGAAGATGACTTGGGCGACGCCATGATGCTTTCAGGCGTAGCCAAGTTTCCCGCACGCATCAAGTGTGCGACCTTGTCCTGGAAAGCTCTGGAAAAAGCCTTGGCTGATAAAGACCAGACCGGTGTCGACGGACAATTGAAACACGACGACTAAATTTAATTGGTTGTTTGAAAACAGAGACTGAAATACTCTCGATAGCGAAGTTTGCGCATAAACAGCTTCGCTGCCGAGTGTCATGCATGAAAGGGGAAAACACATGGCTCAAGTACCAGAGAAAAATGAATACCAATACGGCTTTCATGACGAAGGTGTCGAAGCAGTATACGACACAGGTAAAGGCTTGAACGAAGACATTATTCGTGACATTTCTGCTCGTAAGGAAGAACCGGAGTGGATGCTTGACTACCGTTTGAAATCTTATGAACATTATAAATCCCGTCCGATGCCGGAGTGGGGCGCAGATCTGTCAGACGTCGACTTTGACAACTATACTTACTACCGAAAAGCCAGCGACAAGCCGGAACGCAGCTGGGACGATGTACCTGAGAAAATCAAGGAAACGTTTGACCGCTTAGGTGTGCCGGAAGCAGAACGAAATTTCCTTGCCGGATCAGGTGCTCAGTACGAATCCGAAGTGGTTTACCACAACATGAAAGAGGAATTTGAAAAGTTGGGTATCGTCTTTACTGATACGGATACCGCATTGAAAGAATATCCTGAAATCTTTAAAGAGCACTTTGGCACAGTGGTACCTCCTACAGATAACAAGCTGGCTGCACTGAATTCATCCGTATGGTCTGGTGGAACGTTTATCTACGTCCCTAAAGGCGTTAAGTGTGACGTGCCACTGCAGATGTACTTCCGTATCAACAACGAAATGATGGGACAGTTTGAACGTACCCTGATTGTTGTAGACGAAGGCGCAAGTGTACACTACGTTGAAGGCTGTACCGCACCGACGTTCTCATCCAGCTCACTGCATGCCGCAGTGGTTGAGATCATCGTTAAAAAAGATGCCTACTGCCGTTACACCACCATCCAGAACTGGTCCGATAATGTGTACAACCTGGTCACAAAACGTGCACATGCCGCAGAAGGCGCAACCGTTGAATGGGTCGACGGCAACCTTGGTGCGAAAACGACCATGAAATACCCAAGTATCCACTTGAACGGCCGCGGTGCACGCGGAACGACCATGTCGATCGCGATGGCCGGTGAAGGACAAGTTCAGGACACTGGAGCGAAAATGATCCACAACGCACCGAACACGTCCAGCTCGATCGTGTCTAAATCGATCGCTAAAGATGGCGGAGCCGTGAACTACCGTGGACAAGTCACCTTCGGCAGAGATTCAGCCGGATCGATTTCACATATCGAGTGTGACACCATTATCATGGATGACCTGTCGAAATCCGACACCATTCCATTCAATGAGATCCACAACTCCAACGTGTCACTCGAGCACGAAGCGAAAGTATCAAAAATTTCAGAAGAACAACTCTACTATCTAATGAGTAGAGGGCTTGACGAAGAAACCGCCACAGAAATGATCGTCATGGGATTCGTTGAACCGTTCACCAAAGAACTCCCAATGGAATACGCCGTTGAACTCAACCGCCTCATCAGTTATGAGATGGAAGGATCAGTGGGTTAATAATAAAAATTGAAAGTCTCGAAGCGTTGAATTACAAGCGTTTCGAGACTTTTTCTATGCTTTTATGTAAAAAAATTGCAATAAAATTAATCTGGGTAATATTTTCATAGACTTGAATACAGAAGATTGAATGAAAATGTAGAATAAACTACCTTAAAAATCAGCACGAAGAAGCTAATGAGGCCTTTAATATTACTGATTCGTTTATGCCAGTACTAAACTGCTAGGTATTAATTGTTATAAATATTTTACTATGCATTGACATTAGACAATCTTTATAAAAGTCAGGAAGCACTAGAAATTGATTTAAAACAATAAGTTATCTTGTTTAGTGCCGATTTCTTTATATTTATGAGAATTTATATCATACTGTTGATTAAAAAAGTTATTGAATGCTAAGAAGCTAAGACCAACAAGATAGAATTAGCTATTTTTGACTTTTGAAAACTATAAACTAAAGCTAGGCGTTGAATAAAACAAATAAAATTCATATAGAAGAAATAGTATCTTTAATTTTTTTATTAATAATTTAAAACCATAAATGATATTAAAATATCAATATTAATCAATATAAATATCAAAATATTAATATTTTATTGATTTTAATTAATATTAATGATATGCTATGAGTATCTTAAGCTTGAGGGGGTAATAATATGTCTGAAAAAATGAGTTCCTTAATGAAGTATAATAAACCTGAATAATTCATACTTTTCTTGGAGGTTTACCAAGGAAGAAAACAATCTTAAAAAGAAGCTTTTAATTGATAATGGTCAAAATTAATCAAGAAACAATTAGTCTTTTAAGAAAAAGGGTTAAAATGTAGAGATATGAATTATTCAGGAATGAATCTAATACTTAATAAATTAGATAAAAGTAAATAGGTTTTAATTGGAGGATTTTATGAAAAAATTATTAATTCTAATAGCAGTATTTAGCTATTTTAATTTTCACAATAATCAAATTGCTATTGCTGAAGAAAACTTAGAAGCTAGTGATTTAGTAGGCACCAATTCTGAAACAATAACAAAAGCGTTCACCATATATGAGAATTATAGTTTAAGTGTTTACAATATGGATAGAACAAATGGCTATGTGTATAGACCCTTCCCTACTAGAATATATAAGATTATAGACGGTTATGTTGGGTACGTTACTCTCCAAGAATTTTATCAAGATAAAAGTTTTTACAGAGCTACATATGTAGGATTACTTCAAAAAAGAAGCGGACCTAGTGTGCCACTTCTTTTAGATGATAAATTTTAGGAGGCAATAAAATGAGTGAAATGCCAAGGAAAATATTCGTATTATTAGTTGCTGTCCTAACTTTAGCGATTTTTTCAAATGATGTTAGTGCCGAAACGCTTGATCCTCTAGAGGTTGACACTATAGAACAGGCTTCAGTACCACGTGATCAGCCTTATAGGATTTGGCGAAGTGAATTTTTATTAACTAGTGCTTCATTTCCAGAAAGGACCAAATTAGTAACCTATTCAGCTTTTGGAGTACTATATAGAGGATATCTTACTATGACCAATAGGACTGATGGTAGATATGGTGCATTATATGAGGGATGGGTTTATCACCCAAATTATTCTGGAGGAAATTTACCAATGCCTGCTAGGGTAATAGAAGACAAATAGGAAAGCGTGGGGTTTTTAAAATGAAAAAAAGAGTTCTCGGTATTTTTTTTCTTTCTCTTTTATTGATGACTGCTTGTAATTCAGAAGATGAAATTACGTTTGATGAAGAATTTAAGGCCTCGATTGAAGAAGAGCCAGTTCAATTAACCGTAGAAAATGGTGGACTATTACTTAGCTTTTATCCATCGGGGATGGTATACTACGGGATAAATGAATACATTGATAACTACGAAATACCATTTGAGCAAACAGAGGAAGATCAGGACTACACTGAATATCAAGACTACACTGTTGCGTTTGATGAAGAAACTGATATATTCTCTGTTACGATAGAAGAGGGCGTTTATGAACTGGAAATGCTAGGACCTAGAGTTTTTTGGGATGAAGAAAACAGTTTGAACTTGATGTCTACTAGAGCATTTATAGACGAGTAAGGAATTTTTGGACAGTCACTAAGAGAGAAAACAGTCTTAAAACGGATCATTTAATGCAAAGTGATTAAAAATTCTCAGAAAATGATTAATCATTTAGGAAAACAAATTCAAATGTAGAGCTATGAATTATTCAGGATAAAACATGGAGGGTTTAAGCAAATGAATCGATTGATAAAACTATTTATTGGTTTTACTTTACTCAGTCTCTCATTTTTGACTGGCTGTACATCTGAAGAAAATGTAGAAGTGAAACCCATTCTGGAGGAAGAAGAAGTATTTAGTTTCGATATGAATGAACTTCCATTAATCACATTTAGCGAAGAAGGAATGAAGATACTTAACAGAGAATCCATACCAAAACTTCCCGACGGATACCCGTTTCCTTTTGAACCAGATCAATTATATGAAGAGTACGAATTAACGCACACAGAAGATTTACTCCGAATCGAAGCGGATGATACAGTTTACGAGTTGAGTATTATAGGGCCTAGACTTTTTTTAGATGAGGAAAGTGATATAGAATTGAATACTAAAGTCTATCTGTTGGATGAATCAATTGAGTTCAATTGATTTCACCTCGTTTAGATGCAGTAAGAGATAATTTTTGAATAGATGATACAGTGATCTCACATTTCAAAAAGATGATGAAGTGGTTTCGAAAAGCAGAATAAACATAAAAACTGTCACTGTTGATAAAAATTTTTATTTCTAAAACCAACTTCAGCACCTATAGATATAGTCCCTTTATAGTAAACAGAGAGTTCAAAATTTCTCATACAGCTATAAAGGGGATTTTCATGAACTATTTCATGAATTATTATTAAATCGAATATCTTAACAGTCTTAATTTGGGTTTGATTCAATAGAAATGGAAATGTTGAATAAGAAAATCAACACAGTACAATACTTAAAATATTTGCAGTGGTGTATATCAAAGTATAATCATTTTTTTATAAGGGAGTATTTGAAGATTGAAAATAGGAACAATTGTTAAAGAAAAAAGGAAAGAACTTTCTATGACGCAAAAAGATCTTGCTGAAGGAATATGTGTCCAGGCATTAATAAGTAGAATTGAAAATAATGAGGTAATTCCTAGTAGTGAAAAACTTGAAAAAATAGCAAAAAAATTAAATCTATCAAGAGATTTTTTCTCAAAAAGCAATTATTCTGAAATTGAACATGAAGAAGTAAAGATTGATATGACTATTGATATAATAAAAAAATACCTTGAGAAACGTGATTATAGATCTATTGAATATTTGATAGAAGCTAATAAATTTAATATTGAAAAATTAGAAAACCAAAGTAATATTCTGTTTTTTAAATGGATTGAGGCGACGTTATATCATCACAAAACAAAAGATAGTGATAGAGCATTAGCAATGTTAAATAATCTTCCTTTGTTTGAGAGTGATGTCGAAATCTCTATACAAATTTTAAACGCAATAGGAAGATTGTATTATTTGAGAGAAGAATATGATAATGCGATAGAAGCCTTTACTAAAGGGTTGCAACATTTATTCGAGTTGAATAACAATAATTATTTTATTAAGTCTAAACTGTTATTTAATTATTCTTTGGCAGCATTAGAAGTTGGAAATATAAAAAAAGCCTTAAATATGATTAATGAAGGAATTGAGTTGTTAGTTGAGAACTCTTCTATATACCTATTAGGAGATTTTTACTATCAAAAAGGAAGAATATTTAGGGAAATGCAAGATTACTCAGAAGCAAAAGAGTATTACAAAATAGCTTTTAGTTTGTTTGTCGTACAGAATAATGAACAATTTAAAAATCTTACTCAAATTGAAATCAATGAAATTAATTTAGAGATTAAAGAAAGGAGAGATTCTGATGATTAAGATATTAAAAACAATGTGCGCTTTATTGATGATGTCTATGTTATTAATTAGTGTGAAGCCTTTTGGTGGGAACCTTCCGCCAGTGGAGCAAACGAGTTCAATATCTGGGATAGCTTATTTTTAAAGTAGCAGGAGGTACCGTTAATTATAGTGGTCAAGTCACTTTCGGCAGAGATTCAGCTGGATCTATTTCACATATCGAGTGTGACACCATTATCATGGATGACCTGTCGAAATCCGACACCATTCCATTCAATGAGATCCACAACTCCAACGTGTCACTCGAACACGAAGCGAAAGTATCTAAAATTTCAGAAGAACAACTTTACTATCTAATGAGTAGAGGACTCGACGAAGAAACCGCGACGGAAATGATAGTCATGGGATTCGTTGAACCATTCACCAAAGAACTCCCAATGGAATACGCCGTTGAACTGAACCGTCTCATCAGTTATGAGATGGAAGGATCAGTAGGTTAATAAAAAACCGGAAGCCTCGCAGCGATGCGAGGCTTTTTCCTATATTTAAGAGCTTTAATAAGGAAAAAAAGACTGGTCAGTCTTTTTAGGGACTCGTTCATAACGAGTAGTCGTACGAAGTGGTCTCGAAAATAGTTTTGAGACTAGTGGATCTAGTAAAACTGAAAGAAGCGGTTCTGCTGATCCGGTGATAATCGACTCTTTTTCAGATGGTAAACTTGATGAGGAAATATAGTTTAATGTCAATTGGAATAAACCCTTAACATAAAGTCAAATTCCTTATTTATCAGAGTAAGCTCTGCGTTTTGACCTAACTATTTTTGACGAAACTGACTATCCCATTCATGAAATTATAGACTTACAATGGTATGCAGAAGAAAACGAAGACAATATAAATGTGTTCGTAGACTGACGATGGTATTAATTTATATGGAATGTTTTTGTAGATGCACTTGATAGTTTTGAAGATATATGGTGAGTAGCTAGTTTTGAAGTAGATACTCATTAAATTGGAAGTGAGGAGGTCTAAAACGGAATATAAAACTATTGGTCATAAGCCTAAACAAGGAAATGTTGTAAGGATAAACGCCAATACGAGATCAGATTTTTGAAAGATTTTGTGAATTTATATAGTCAATACTTTGCGAATTAAATTAATACATGATATATTTAAGGTAATAAATTTAAGGAGGAATGTAAAATGAGATTGCGACTTGAGACTTTGAATCGTTAATTTAATAACTATTCAAGGTCCTGTTTATATGACAGATACAAGGGAGCAATTTATCCATTTTTCATTTCTCAACAGAGAAAGTCTATTTGTCGAAAGAGATAGCAGGTCTATCTCTTTTTTTGTTACGCAAAATTAGTAGGAATGCTCCCTCTGAAGTATAGAACACGGCCTTTTTCAAAGGAGTGTTCAACTATGCAAGAATTAGCAATTGATATAAAGGATATCGAAAAGAGCTATAATGGTAAAACAATATTGACCATTGATCATTTGAGAGTCTATCAAAACGAAAAGATTGGTATCGTAGGGGAGAATGGACAAGGTAAAAGTACATTGTTAAATATTATCAATCAATCAACTCAGCCAGACAAGGGACAGGTGTATGTAATTTCTGATTTTCAGTATTTTAAGCAAATCGATCATTTTAGTGATACAAATTTTGAAAAAGTGGATCCGGAATTAATATCTAGACTTAAAGTTCCTGATTATACAGCATCGAAATACAGTGGTGGCGAAGACACACGTGCAAGACTGGCTGAGATATTTTCTAATTATACGACTGGAATGTTGATGGATGAGCCCACCACACACCTAGATTCTGAAGGTGTACAGTATTTAATCAATGAATTAACCTACTATTATGGAACATTGCTTGTTGTTAGTCATGATAGGAGTTTTCTGGATAATGTTGTTCACACCATTTGGGAAGTCAAAAACGGGTCTGTTAATGTTTATAATGGCAATTACAGCAGTTATTTGAAACAAAAAGAACACGATGTACTTGAGCAAGAGCGTGAATACGAAAAGTTTCAAAAGGAAAAATTGCGTTTGAAAGACTCAGTTTTAAAAAAACAGAGACAGGCTCTGAAAATGAGTAAAGTAAGTCAAAAGAAGAAAAATAAAAATATAAATCCTGGACGCCTTGCTTCTTCAAAGGAAAAAGGTACTGTTCAAAAAGCAGCACAAAAAACAGCTAAAGCCATCGAGAAGAGAATTGATAATTTGGACGAGATTGAAAAGATTACCAAGGTACAAAAGATTCATTTCCCAGATACCAAAACAATTGACATTCACAATCCCTTTCCAATAATGGGAGAGGCAGTTATCATTGAAAAAGGAAACCAGGTTATCTTGGATAATGTGGACTTCCAGTTTAAACTAGGGAAGCGAATCGGAATCTCCGGACCTAATGGGTCAGGTAAAACAAGTTTATTACAACATATTATCGAAAATAATGAGGGAATTACTTTATCTCCAAAAGTAAAATTTTCTACTTATAATCAGATGGATTATAAATGTATAGAAAAGAAATCAGTGATAGATTATTTAATGAACGAGACAGAATATCAGGAATCCTTTATTCGAGCTATATTAAATAACTTAGGATTTGATCAAAACGCTATTAATAAATGCACTATGGACTTAAGTGGCGGAGAAAAAACTCGTTTAGTTATAGCTAAGTTGTTTACGGATCCAAGCAATGTCTTGATTCTTGACGAGCCAACTAATTTTATAGATGTTGAGACTATAGAGGCATTGGAAAAATTATTAAACGCATATAAAGGAACTGTCATCTTCACCTCACATGACAATTATTTTATGAAAAAAGTCGCTGATGAAGTTTGGGAGATAGAGGATAATAAATTGATACTAAAAGAATATTAGAAATACTAACATTGCAGTCACTTGAACACGAAGCGAAAGTATCTAAAATTTCAGAAGAACAACTTTACTATCTCATGAGTAGAGGACTCGACGAAGAAATCGCGACAGAAATGATCGTTATGGGCTTCGTTGAACCGTTCACCAAAGAACTTCCAATGGAATACGCCGTTGAACTCAACCGTCTCACCAGTTTTGAGATGGAAGGATCAGTGGGTTAAAAATTTTAAAAGAAGCGAAGATGTATAAGTCTTCGCTTCTTTTTTGCGTCCTAAAGTTATTGAGCAATAATAACTTTTGGTATACGATATAATAAAAATAAATTAGAAGAAAGGGTGAGCTGATATGAAAACGAGGAAATTAGATAATGCGATCTTATTGCCAGTTCCTAGTAAGTTCAACATTAAATCTGACCAAGAGTATGTGGCTATTAAAGGTGAGATGGGTAGCCTCACGTATGTTCCTAAAATGAAGAATATATTTAGAGAAGCAGTGGATAATAACGGAGATTTACGATTCGAAGATGAGTTTGAAGACGATGCACGGTTAATGGGAAGAGAAGAAGTCTGAATTGGGGCATGATATTAATGGTTACCCGGTGACCAACGAGACTACGTTATGGATTTGTGTGGCTGTTTGGTGTACAATAGACACACAGATCGAAAGGAGGGCTATATATGTCCCAAACTGAAGAGAAGTCGAGAGTGTCTTTCCGGACAGATGCAAAATTGAAGGAAGAGGCGACGAAAGTATTATCTGATATGCAGCTGGATTTGACCACTGCCTTTAATTTGTTTTTGGATCAAGTCGTTAAACAAAACAAGCTCCCTTTCGAAATTACGAATGAAACGGCTGAAGAGAAAGAAATAAAGGAAATTAGAGCTAGAGTATTTGAGGGGATAGCTGATGCTGAATCAAATAGAGGAGTAGACGCAGAATCGTATTTGAAGCAATTGAATAAGAAAAAGGAAACACTAGAAAATGAATAACTATAGAGTCTTCCTCACTCAACGTTCTTTGAAAGACTTAGAAAATATTTAGGCTTACATTTCTGATGAATTAGGTAGTCCCGTTGCTGCTGTCAATTTAGAAATCAAGTTGACAGAGGCAGCTCTGTCTCTGAAAGAAAATCCTTATCGTGCACCGAAATTTTCTGAAGAATATGATCTCATTCCAGAGAAAGACATTCGCAAGCTTATAGTCGATAATTACTTGATTCTCTATTATGTGGAAGAGAGTCAGAAAGTAGTTCAAGTAGTAACGATTTATAATCGACTAATAAAGGACTAATAAAGGTATTTAAATAACAAGATTGTGACTTGCAAGAAGAGAACTAAGCGTCATGGGATCCGTTAAAGCTTTCACTAAAGAATGCAAAGTGGAATATGCTGTTGTGTCTCATCAGTGACAAGAGGCATGGATCAGTAGGTTAATAAGATATATAAAAGCCAGAAACAGTGTAAAATCTGTTTCTGGCTTTATTGCGTCGAGATAACGAGTATGAACTTCTTATTAGTTTAAGATCAATCCTCACTGCCCTCAATGACTTCTACAAAGTTCCAAGTTGTCCCGGCATCATCAGACTGGTATAGATAATAGGTGTCATGCATGTATTCTGAAGTGGGGTTTGGATAAAGCCGAACGAACAGCGAACCGTTCTCTTCATAAGGGAGTTGAGGTATTGGCGAAGAGACATCTTCTTCACTATCATTCATGGACACATCCGGATCCGGAAACTCGACTGCAGATACCACTTCTCCAGCATCGTCTGTACGGAAAAGAATTGCTTCAGACTGGCTTCTCATAGACAAGATGAAAAAACCTAAGGCTTCATCAAAAAAGACTATGCCTGAGCTTTCGCCAGATCGTCCGTCAAATGGATCAGGATTCACAGTTTCCCAAATCATCCCTCCGTCAGCGGTCCGGTCTAATCCGTACCAACGGCTTCCAGTAGCCGCATCAGTGACCGTCAGGCGGTATCCCAGTTCCTTAGTCAGGAAATATACCTCCTGTTGACGGTCGTCCAATTGATAGCCCAGAGATACCTCACGTTCAGTTTCACGTGCCTGACTCTCTGCTGGACCACTCAATGAGCGATCAATAAAGCGCATTGGTGTCGTGTCGTTTGTTCTTCCCGGCAGGAATAAGGAAACGGTATAGCCAATGATCTCATCGTTGGCTGTCTCAAGTGCTACAGGACCATTGTCTTCCACATAGTAAATGCCCTCTGTATTGTACCCCCATGTTCTATAACCCGCATAATAAATACCAAAAATTTCTTCTTCAGGCCATTCTTTTATCAGCTCGCTAATAGGTAACTGGTCTACCGTGTCAACAAGGGGAGAAAGGAGCCAATCCTCGTCCGTGTCATAAGTGTCTTGTGGTTCATTTCTCAGTACGGTGAGCTGATTGGTGTTGGAAGTAGACGTAATAAGAAAACTTTCGAATAGTCCTTCCTCGTTTTCCCCTACTACTGGCATATAAAGGGATTCAATGTCTCCATTTCGGTTGAATTCCAATTCGACGGTTGAATAAGCATAAAGTTTTTCCGGCAAATCGATTTCGGCATCGATTTCAGCTAAGAGACCGTCTAGACCCTGACTGATAATATCTGTTTCTTCAAGATCTATCGTCGTCTCTGTTTGCCATTCACGAATTTTTCGGTGAAGTGGCGTTCCCCACCATTGTGAGATCTGATACGTCTGAAAGCCTGTATAGACAGTCATTCCGATAAGTGAAACAACTGCAAACCAGAACCAGTAAGCACTCATTTTTCTGAAAGTATCTGACTGGTCAAGGGCTCGCTTTCTGATTCTCTTTCTGAAGAACAAACACAAAAGGAACCAGACAAGTAAGCTTCCGGCAATGACAATAAGAACGGGTACCCGTCTAGCTGTGCCGCCATATTCAAAAAAGTTCAGAAGGATAGAGCAGAAGATGATATAAAGAATCACAATAATCGGATTGAGCACGAGCGCTTTTGCACTAAAATTGTTTTTCAATGATTTCTCCTTTCGTCTAGAGTGGATATAAAATGATAAAATAAAAAAGACTCTAAAAGATTCTATTGAGCATTTTATTTGATAAAAAAATCAATCCTGGTTATTTTTCCAGTCACGGACTGTTTTTACATAAGCATTGAAAAGACCTTGTGCTGCCTCACTGTTGTGGATCATCAGTTCTGGGTGCCACTGGACACCAAGCGTAATATGCTGATCGTCCTTGCTTTCAAAAGCCTCGATCAATCCATCATTTGACCAGGCAACAGGACGAAGATTCGTCGCCAGCTGTTTGATTGCTTGATGGTGGTAGGAATTGACAAGCGCTTTGGCTCCGTATAACTGTCCCAGCCATGAATCGTTTTCGATCGTGATCGAATGAGCTGCCGTTTCTGGAGTAGACTCTTGTACGTGCTGTAAGTTTAAGTCAGGAATAAGAGAGACATCCTGATATAGGGTCCCGCCAAAAGCGACATTAAAAATTTGCAGGCCGCGACAGATAGCGAGGACCGGTTTGTTCTGAGTCCAGGCTTCTTTAATGACGGCTATTTCAAACTGGTCACGTATAAGACTAGTATCCTGTAATTTAATATGAGGTTCTTCACCGTAAGTTAAAGGTGAGACGTCTTGTCCACCCGCTAAAAGGACGGCATCGACACTTTCAACATAGTGTTTGGCATCCTCTTCTTTGGAAATAGGAAAAACGACAGGCAGTGCACCAGCCGTCTGAAGACCTTCGATAAATCCGTGAGGCCTATAGGTGATCGGTAGACTAGTATACCGAGGACTAAAGTTCGTCAAAATATTTCCGGGTATTCCTATTACGGGTTTCATGTGAAGTCATCCTTTCGAGCGCTTGAATGTTCAGATTCTTTAATCTCTATCGTATCATAGTTTCAGTCATTTAAAAAAATGTTTTTGAATTTTACGTTTGAAGTTATACTTGAATGGAGAATCGTGCTCAGTTTTCATCATACATCATATCAATGATTCCTTAGCTTCGAATAAATGGTATACTTAAAACCGATTATCTAAATCCAGATGAAAAAGATGATATTCCAGGAGGGCCTATGTTTTATTTATTTCTTGCCATTTTATGCAGTGCGTCGATCGCGCTTATTTTTAAATACACAGAAAATACAGATACAAATCGTTATGTGATTACAAGTGCCAATTACTTTATCGCCTTTGTCACCAGTTTGATCATGATCGTATATAGGAGACTATTGGACGGCGTAGTCCGTGAGATGCCTTTTATAGATGATGTCGCATTGTTTATGGAAAACGATCAGCACATCTTGTCCCCGTATTCCAGTATCATCTGGGGGATCCTGATCGGCGCAGTGGCCGGCATATTCTTTTTCCTCTCGTTCGTCTACTATCAGAAAAGTGTCAGAGACAATGGGGTAGGGATATCCGGGACGGTCGCAAAGTTAGGGATACTTATACCAATGATTTTCTCGATACTCATCTGGAGAGAATTTCCGACGTCTGTTCAGTGGGTAGGGATCCTACTATCCTTAGTATCGATCGTTGTGATCAACCTGTCTAAAAAGTCGATCAAGACATTCGATTTCAAACCGACCGTGCTGCTTCTGTTTATCTTTGGGGGCATGGCAGAATTTTCCAACAAGATCTATCAGAAGTATGCCTTGAATGACTATAAAGACTTTTTTCTTTTCACGATATTTTTCGTCGCTTTTTTGATCAGTGTCTCGTATACCGTGAATAAAAAGGCGAAGGTCAAGTTGAGTGATATCCTGACAGGTTTTGCCGTGGGGATTCCGAACCTGTTTTCATCTTACTTTCTGATCTTGTCACTCGATACACTGAAGACCTCAGTGGCTTTTCCGATTTACAGTGCGGGCAGTATCGTTTTGATCAATATAGGCGGTCTGCTCATTTACAGAGAAAGACCGGCTCCTAAGAACCAGCTGGCCATTGCTATGACTATCATTGCACTTATTCTAATCAATATTTAAAGCTGATAAGAAAAGCAGAACGAACCTGCCTTGGCTCCTGCGAAAAATAGGGAATGTGCCCTGAATGAGCAGCTTGCGCGCAATGGGTACATTCCTCTTTTTTCGCACGGAGACAGGTTCGTTCTGCTAGACAATATTATCGAAAGCAGAAAAGCTTATACTTTTCTACACTATAAAAACCTCGACATGTCACTTGGACACTTCGAGGTTTTTAGTGATTTAATTCGGCTTCTATTTGATAGCTTTGTATTCTATTTCCAGTGCACGTTTCACAGCAGGTCTTTCACTGATGCGGTCAGCCCATTCTTTTAAGTTCGTGTATTCGTCAGCTTTCAAGAATGTTGCGGCATCACCGTATAAATCCCCTTGAACCAGACGGCCGTACCAAGGCCAGATCGCCATGTCCGCAATCGTATACTTGTCACCATTGATGTAGTCTTTATCAGCTAAGTGTATATCAAGCAGATCCAGCTGGCGCTTGGTTTCCATTGTGAACCGGTTGATCGGATACTCCTGCTTCGTCGGGGCATAGCTGTAGAAGTGGCCGAACCCGCCGCCAACATAAGGCGCCGCCCCGATCTGCCAGAACAGCCAGTTCATCATTTCTGTTTTCTCAGCTAGAGAAGTCGGAATGAACTGGTCGAACTTTTCTGCCAAGTATAACAGGATATTAGCTGACTCAAAGACACGGATCGGTTCATCGGTTGAATGATCCATCATGGCCGGGATCTTCGAGTTAGGGTTGATTTTGACAAAGTCACTTCCGAACTGATCGCCTTCACCAATGTGGATTTTAAATAAGTCATACTGTGCTTCCTTGACGCCGGCTTCGTTCAGCTCTTCGAGCATGATGGCGACTTTCTGCCCGTTCGGTGTGCCTAATGAATAGACCTGCAGTGGATGTTCACCGACTGGAAGGGTCTGTTCGAATCGGCTGCCTGCGACCGGCTGGTTACCGAACTGATTCTTTTCGTCTTCGTTCCATTCCCAAGCTTTCGGTATTTCGTAGTCTGACATAGTATCCGCTCCTTATGTGATATATATTAAGTATACTGATTAACCGATTTTATAACAAGAAAACCGCCAGCTTGATACTTTCTGGAGAGAGGGCATAGATTTTATCTAAGCTGAAATACTTTCATACTTCTCTCTCAGCAAGGCCATCGATAAACTGTTATGATAGGTTCCTTTGATGAAATACTGCTGTCTTTTTTCGCCTTCGACTTCGAAGCCGACTTTTTGATAGATATGAACAGCTTTTTCGTTGAAATCCACCACATCAAGTGTGATCTTATTCAGGTTCAGCTGATAGAAACCGTAATCGACAACGCTTCTAACAACTTCTTCAGCGTAACCCTTTCCCTGACTGTTCTGATCCAGCATGATCGCAAAAACAGCTGTCCGGTGACGCGGATTGATATGAAAGAGACTGGTGTAGCCGATATTTTCATCATCCGCATAGGCGATGAATTGTCTAAGGGAATCGTCTTTTTGCCGTTCATCGAAAGAAGCAGTGAATTTTTCTTTGTTGGTATACGGTTCACTGAACCAGTAATCCATAATTTCAGGATTTTTCATCAGTGTAAGCAGGTAGTCAATATCTTCTTTTTCTGTAGGTTTTAAATAAACGTTTTGAACCATAATAATCTCCTCTAAATCTTTTTTTAAAACTGAACATAAGTGTATTAATAGTATCCGACCTTCTTATTTATTTCAAGTTTTCTGATTTCGTGAAAAGTTTCTGGAACAACATCTCAGTAAAATTGAATTTATCGAACACCGAGTGTGAACTAGAGAGACAGATGTGCTAAACTGACGGTGAACAGCTATAAAAAATAAATTTAGTTTCTTAAAAATATTTGGAGATGAAAACAATGAAAAATTACAAAGGCTATGCACTGTTGTCAGTTTTTTCGGCTACTGTGGCTTTGGCCATCACGTTTATGCTGAAAGCTGCGGTAGGTGTCGGGGCTTTTGATGCCGCTACCCAGTCTTTATCGTTACTGTCTGGCATTAAGATCGGGACCATTGCAATGATATTGAACCTTTCTTTTGTGCTCGGGCAGTTGGTCGTTCTGAAAAGAGATTTCGGTTTTGCCCGGTTTCTCCAGATCCCTTTAAGCATCCTGATCGGGATCCTAGTCAATTTTTTCTATTATGATCTGTTTGGCTTTGTTCAGATCAGTAACTATATAGTGGCTATGCTGGTCTATATCCTGGCATTGGTGCTGGCAAGTTTTTCTGTCAGTATGGTCATGACGCTGGACCTCGTGACTTTTCCAATCGAAAGTTTCTGCCTGGTCTTGACGAAAAAAGTGCCGTTAAAGTTCGCAGTAATCAGGCAAATCGCTGATATCCTGTTTATCGCTGTTTCTTTATCCTTGACCTTTATGTTTGATTTAACTCCAGCAGTTCGCGAAGGGACGGTCATCGGCATGCTGATTTTCAGTCCCATGATGGGGTTTTTCATCAGCAAAGTACATCCCGTCTTATCGAAGAACGGGATCATTGAAGAAGTTGGCACGTAGTCAGTAGTAGGTTAATGTATGTAAAGATTTTGGATCCATTTTAAAATAACTAAGGAGGAATACTATGTCTTTATTTTCATCTAACGTTTTCACGGGTAAGCATGCGCTGGTCACCGGAGCGACCGGCGGGATCGGTTACGAAACGGCGAAAGTACTGGCCGCTATGGGTGCGGATATAACGATCACCGGGAGAAAAGAAGAGGTATTAAATCAGCTTAAAGAAGAGATTCAGAGCGAGCAGCCGTATGCGAAAGTCGAGCTGGTCGTTGCTGACTTGGCCGAAGCAGATGACAGAGATAAACTGGTGCAGACGGCACAGGAAAAACTGGGACCGATCACCTTATTAGTAAATTCAGCCGGTATTTCGGGAGGCAGTGTAGTAGAAGAGCTGACTCAGGACGTGCTGGAGCGCATCATGCATCTCAACTACACGGTCCCCATCCTTTTATCTCAGCAAATTTACAAAACGATGAAAGAACATAACGAAGGGGCCATCGTAAACGTCTCCTCTCTGTCTGGACTTAGAGGGACCTATGCCGGAACTGCTTATGTCGGATCGAAGTTCGCGCTCAACGGCTTTACCCAGTCCTTTGCATTAGAAGCTATTGAACACAATGTCCGAGTGAATGCAGTCTGTCCAGGATATGTCGACACCGAGATGGGAAGATCAGGTATCCGTTCAAAAGGTGAACGTGAAAACCATAGCTTTGAAGAACAGTTTGATATCGAAAGCAAGAACTTGCCTTCTGGACGTATATCTACGCCAAAAGAAGTGGCGAATACGATCGCCTTCTTACTGTCAGACGCTGCAGAAAACATCGTTGGAGAAGCTGTCAAGATTTCAGGCGGCTCTGTTATGCGCTAATGAATCACTTAAAAGCACGTGTTCGTCTTTAATGCCAAAGATGAGCACGTGTTTTTTCCATGTTAAAGTGACTAACCCTCTCTAATTTTAAGGAAAAGGATAGAGGCCTGTTGAAATAATATCTCCATGTCGTATAATCAAGAGACACGGCTAAATTTAAAGCCTGAATCATCTGATTATAATGGAAACCTTAAATAAATAAGTGGAGATGAATGGAATGAGAATTTATAAAAGTCTGGCGCTGATGGCACTCTTTATTACTCTGGCAGCTTCAGGCATTGCGCTGATGCTTAAAGCAGCTGTAGGGGTCGGTGCATTTGACGCCGCGACACAATCATTATCACTCGTTACCGGGATAAGGATAGGAACGATTGCCATGATCTTGAACCTGAGTTTTGTTGCAGGGCAATGGATCATCTTGAAGAAGGATTTTGGGTTTAGACACATGCTGCAAATACCACTCAGTATCTTGCTGGGGACGATGGTCAACTTTTTCTACTATGATTTCTTCGGTACGCTCGCTGTTGAAAGTTATATCCTGTCATTGATCATGTATGTCGTGGCCTTAGTCTTAGTTTCCTTTTCTACAGGTATCGTCATGGCCATCGATTTAGTAACGTTTCCCATAGAAAGCTTATGCATGTCGCTGGCTGAGATCATTCCATTCAAATTCGGCACCCTGAGACAGCTGTTCGATGTCTTAAGTGTCGTCCTCTCAGTAGTTTTGACTTTGATTTACGGTTTAGCGCCATCGATAAGAGAAGGAACAGTGATCGGTATGCTGATCTTCGGTCCTCTGATGGGCTTCTTCATTAATAAAGCACAGCCGATATTGAAAAAGACCGGAGTAGTCGAGAAAGTTAGAGCTTAGACGTATTTCTTTCATGTTATTAGTCTACTGTTCCAAGGAAAAACGCTGATAAAGGATTATAGGCGCAAGTTTTTGATCTATTTAGTGTAAGAACCTGTTCCAAAAGTGTTATTGGAACAGGTTTTTCGTATATCTCGTTTAGAAACATGTTCTAATAACCATATAAGAACATCTTTATCTTCAGTTATCTCCATAAAGGTGTTCCAATAATCATATAAGAACATGTTTATTATGAGTTTCCTTCGAAAACATGTTCTAATAACGATATTGTAACAAGTAAAATGCAGAAATTGGGATAGAAGTTGTCGCAATATGAAGATTAGCGCCACTTCTGATAGGAAATCCACAGAAACTTGTCGCTAAGACAGTAAATTTAACAAACAACAGATAGTTTAATAAAACATAAAGATTTAAATAATGAAAAAGGACTTATCGCGATAAGTCTTTTCCTTTTTAGGTTATTTAACGGTAATGAGTAGACTTGGCGTAACTGGTTTTCTCATATGTCGCATTTAAGAGCGCTGCTATTCTTCTCTTTGTCAGCATCTCGCCGCACCACTCATACATCTTTTTACTTGTGATGAGTTTATCAGAAAATAAGATTTTAAATGCCTCGACCTGAGACAGAAATAACTCGTTTATGGGTGTTGAGGTACCGCACGCTCGACAATCTCCTTTTTTAGTCGTAACAACCAAATCAAAAGATCCGCAGCGACTGCACAGCAATCCTTTCTTTAACTCTTCGAAACTATAGCTAGGAAACTGCCTTTGATAAGGCAGTTCTTGTTGACACTCTTTGATCAATTCCTGTGCAATACTATATATTCTATCCGTTAAGGTTCCTGACTGACGGCTCATTGTAGTAAAGTGATATTCAATCTGTGAAGGGAAGATAAAAGGGTCCGAGTTCTTCGCCTCGTAAAGAATAAAACTGGGGTGAATAAATACGACAAAAGATTTAATTGGCAAGTTAACATTCCACTTTTTAAGAACTTTTGATAAAAGCATAGCTGTCCGATTCAACTGATTAACAGGATTATCGATATCCTGACCGGAAGCAGTAAGGAAATGACTGTTTTGGTTTGTGAAATTGCCTTGATAATTTTTTACTTCATATAAATAAAGCGCATCTGAAGTCAGCAGAATTGAATCAATTTGAAAAGGCGTACTTCCTAATATCAATGATAGGTCATTGATAACTATGATGGTCGTGGAGATAGATCTCTCCATGAGAGAATCAAGTAAAACTTCTCCATCAAAACCTTTTGACATAATAGTCAAATGCTGTTTTTCTAAATAAGGGAGAGTCATCCGCTTATTTAGCAGCTCTAAAACTGTCAGCAGTTCTGGTCTTTCTCTTGCTTTTAATAGTTCCATTTAAGCACCTCCGTAATTATAATATTGTCTTTTCCTTAGTTTTCTCACTAAAAAAGATGGAGAAAAATTAGATTCAAGAATATTATAACTAGGAAGGTGAGATCAATAATAAGCTAAAAAGCTGGAATAGAATATACTTACTTTAAGTACAAACCACAAATTCATCTCTAAAATTCATAAAACTCAATCGGAACCCATTCGTCTGGTCGCCGAACTTCTGTCCTTCCGATACGATGATGTTCTTTTCCAGCAGCGCCATCAGTATCGCATCCACTTCTTCTTTCGTTTTATCCGGGAACCGGCAGTACAGATGAAAGCCGCCTTTTGCCGGTTGAAAATCGATAGCATCTCCAAATTCTACTCGCAGCCATGTCTCCATGCTGCGGGCTCTTTTTTGTAATTCGGTTGTGATTTTATTCTGATGTTCATCCATCTCAGTACGCAGGAAGTGGTCAGCCATGAACTGCGGCAGGAAGCTGAGTTCTGAGTCGGTCTGCAGGCGGATATCTGCCAGTTCTTTCAGTATAGTTGGGGGACCAATCATCCAGCCGATACGCAGATGATGACCGGCTAGTTTTGACAAGGTGCCCAGATAAATGACCTGTTGCTGCCGATCCATCTTTTTCAATGGACTGTTGTCGACGGACGCATCAAAGGTTAGACCGCCATAGGCATCATCTTCAACGATGGGGATGCGTTTCAGAAGGCAGTAGTCGAGAATCTCCGCTTTCCTCTTAGGACTCATAACCAATCCGGTCGGGTTCTGGAAAATCGGATTCAGTATAATCATTTTTAGTGGATGATTGACGGATGCTTCCTTTAATCCCTGTACAGTCATGCCTTCTGTATCCACTCGAATAGGAATAATACGAAGCCCCGCTGCCTGAAAGAGTCTGAGTGAATAAAAGTAGGACGGCGCTTCGATTCCAACAGCATCCCCCGGTTTCAACAGTCCTTGAGAAATAAGAAACAGGGCATTCTGCGTCCCTGAAGTGATCATGATCTCTTCCAGCGGTACGGCCATCTGATATGTTTTTTTCAAATACGACTGTACACTTTCCCTTAAAAAATAAATACCGGTATTTCGTGGCGTTTGTTCTTTTTCCTGCTGGACCAGTTCTTTCCAGGACAACTGAGGCGCCTTCAGTTCCGGCAGCAAGTCAGCCGGCAGGACACCTCGAGACAGGTCTAGAACCTTATCCAGTCTCTGTTCACGACGTTCATCAGCTGCCTTCTCGTATGCACTCTTCCTTTTTATATTGCCATTAGTCAACGAAGTTCCCCAGTTGATCAGTGGCTTTGTCTGCAGGCCCCATTTATCCGGATTCACATAGGTCCCGCTGCCTTTTTTTCTAATGAGCACGCCTTGAGCCGTCAGTTCCTCCATGGCCCGGATGACAGTCGACCGGTTCACATCCAGTGCCTCAGCCAGTTTCCGCTCAGAAGGTAGACGGGTTCCGGGCCCGAGTTCACCCGCCTTGATTTTTTCTTCTGTTAAAAGCATGATCTCCTGATACAAAGGCAGGGAACCATCCTGACTGATAACCCACTTATCCATGATAAAATCTCTCCTTTAAATCTTTTCATTAGTGTACCACGAAATTGGATGGGTGGGATATAGTCCAATTGGTTGTAGGGCACAGAATCTTTCTTTTGTATACTTATAACCAGTAAGAGTAATACACACATTTAGGAGGAATTAAATATGAGTAATAGAAAAGTAGGAAGCGATAGAGTCAAGCGCGGCATGGCAGAAATGCAAAAAGGCGGCGTCATCATGGATGTGGTCAATGCCGAACAGGCTAAAATCGCAGAAGCGGCAGGCGCCGTTGCGGTCATGGCTTTGGAGCGCGTCCCATCTGATATCCGTCAAGCCGGGGGCGTCGCACGCATGGCCAACCCTAAAATCATCGAAGAAGTCATGAATGCCGTCAGTATCCCGGTCATGGCTAAAGCCCGTATCGGCCATATCTCCGAAGCACGCATACTGGAAGCGATGAACGTAGACTATATCGATGAAAGTGAAGTCCTTACACCGGCGGATGAAGAGTTTCATTTACTGAAATCAGAATACGTCGTGCCATTTGTCTGCGGCTGCCGTGATCTAGGTGAAGCCTTGCGAAGAATAGGCGAAGGGGCATCGATGCTCCGTACCAAAGGTGAGCCGGGGACCGGAAATATCGTTGAAGCCGTGCGTCATATCCGTAAAGTGAATGGCCAGATCGCTAAGTTGTCATCCATGTCTAACGATGAACTGATGACCTTTGCCAGAGACCTCGGCGCGCCATACGAATTAGTGAAAGAAGTGAAAGAGCTCGGCAAATTGCCGGTCGTCAACTTTGCGGCAGGGGGCGTAGCTACACCAGCCGATGCAGCCCTGATGATGAGCCTGGGTGCAGACGGTGTGTTCGTCGGTTCAGGAATCTTCAAATCAGATTCTCCGGAAAAATTTGCCCGTGCCATCGTCCGCGCGACAACAAACTATGAAGACTATGAATTATTGGCTGAACTGTCCAAAGATCTGGGCGAACCAATGAAAGGGATCGAGATCAGTCATATAGGTGAAAAAGAACGAATGCAGGAACGCGGATGGTAAGAATAGAAAAAACAGTGGGTGTCCTCGATGTCCAGGGCGCAGTCCGAGAACACCTTCTGGCTTTGAAAACTTTGGGAATCAAGGCCGTCTCAGTCAAACGCCCAGAAGATTTTAATGGACTGGATGGATTGATCATCCCCGGTGGCGAATCCACAGCCATCGGCCGACTGATCCGAGAGCAGGGACTGGAAGACCGTCTGCGTGCTTTTCATAACGAAGGGAAGGGGATTTTCGGGACCTGTGCAGGCCTGATCCTCTGCAGTACGGATGACAGTCACAAAACGAACGATCTGCGGCTTGGCTTTATCGATATGGAAGTGAAACGGAACGGCTTCGGCAGACAAGTCGCCAGCTTTGAAATGCCGCTCAAATTTGAAGGCATCGATCAGGAAGTGGAAGCCGTCTTTATCCGCGCTCCTTATATTCAGTCTGTCGGACCCGGGGTAAAAGTTTTGGCTGCTGTCGATGACAAGATCGTCGCCGCCGAACACGAGAATGTCCTCGTGACAGCGCATCATCCTGAACTGACTGAAGACTATGCAGTCCTGATATATTTCCTGGATAAGTTTGTAGATGAATCGGAATTTAACGAATAATATAAAAATAAATAAGATAGTAAAAAGTCTTAGAAACGTAAATCTCAACGTTTCTAAGACTTTTTTTTTGGAATGGACCAAAATACTTAGTCCATAGAGTCCATTATCTCTTCCTGGATATCATATTCTATGAAATCTTTCTGGTCAGTAATGACTTCCCCGTCACTGGTTTGAATAATGATACGCGGGTGAGTGTCTCCGTCCGAATAATCCGAACGAAGGTAAAGTTGTCGATAGAAGCTGTCCAGAAAAGCAGCAAGAAAATTAGTGGTCATATCAGCATACTCTGAATCATCATCATTGGTTAGAGTGATCTCGAGTGTGTCACCTGAAAAGTCGACATTATTGATCCTGACATCCATGTCCTCCTCTTCTTCATAATCTTCGTTGAAGCTGCGCTGCAGTTCAGTAAGACTGGCGTCAAACTCGCTTCGAGTCAAATGGACATCGTCCCAGTTTATTTCTTCAAAATCCTGATCCATGATGGCGCTCAAATCCACAGCCTCATCTGTATTCGCTTCGTCTTCGGTCGGCTCGCTGCTCATTTCCGTGTCTTCCTCAGCAGCATCTGTCTCGGTTTCCATATCGTCTTCAGCATTGTCTGAGTCCATCTCATTATCTGTCGTTTCTGAATCACCTTCAGTTTCTTCAGTGTCTGTTTCCATTTCTTTTGCCGTATCTTCAGTCTCCGTTTCGATCTCTTCGTCCATATCGGTTACTTCTTCTGTCGCCGGATCGGTGGTCTCATCGTCCGCACCGCCACATGCACTGAGCAGCAGAGTGCCTGCAATCATTAGTCCCAATCGTTTGCGCATGATATATACCTCCCCTGATTAAAAAAAAATAGGTGAAAACGGAATGGATGTATTGCTGTATGTTCAGAATGACGTGATCATGTTCAGTATTGAGGCAACGCATAATGGTCAGGCACAGGAGAAGGGGATCGATCATGATTGGTCCGTCATTTTCCTGATTCGGTTCCTCTCAGTCTGAATCGCTGCCTGTTTTCACGGTGTCTTCAGCTTGATTTTCAGTTACGCCAGTCTTCCTCCGTTAATCCATTTTTATCTGCCTCTATCTCTATCACGACGTTTGTTTCACCATCACCCTCTCCGTAGGTATCTGGAACAGGCGTTTCCCGTTCAGTATCACAAGCCCCAAGCAGCAAGGTACTTACCATAAATAGACCTAGAACTGTTTTTTTCAAGGGGATCCCTCCTTTTTTATTATGTAAATAAAGGATGATTGAAAAAGTGCTGGTTTTCCATAGTAAAGGATCAAGAGGATATCGGTAGCAGGTGACTTGTAAGCGTGCAGTTAGTAGGGATGTAAGCGAATGGACTGTCGTTGGTGTCTGTTGAAAGTAACTAAGTTAGGAAACTTATAGTTTAATCTTCTCACATTTAAAGGGGATTGTAAAAAGTAAGCCTTCTTTTATGGCGCTTTCCGCCCATATCACTTGTGACATTAAAAGGGGTTTTGTTAATATGAAATTAACGAATAGGAAATGAAAAAGCTAGGAATGTATCAATCGATTTTGGTTGATAAGAAGTAGCTTTGGAAAAAAGAGGTGAGGATAACAGTATAGGACCGTTTTGATCATTGACCATTGACCCAGACTTTTAGAAAGCGAGGCGAACAATGAAGATAAATACAAAAAGTAAGCTTTATACAGTGGTAACTTCCGCAGCGATCGCCGGAATGCTGTCTGTCGCAACACCTGTTGCTGCAGCTGAAACCTATACCGTTCAGTCAGGTGATACCTTGTCTGAGATCGCTCGGGACTACGGGACAACCGTTGACAGCTTAGCTTCCGCTAACAACATTTCAAATCCCAATTATATTGTCATAGGACAGACTTTAACGATACCGGGGACGAATGGCGAAAGTGACAGTGACGGCAGTGAAGACACGTCTTCCAGCAGCTATACCGTCCAGTCAGGGGACACGTTATCCGTAATTGCACGTGACTATGGCACAACAGTGGATGCTCTTGTTTCTGCCAACAATATTTCGAATCCTGATCTGATCTATGTCGGACAGGTACTGGAAATACCGGGAACGAACAGCGGCAGCGACAATGGCGGAAGTGACGGTGATTCTGGTTCGGACCAGACACCATCGGGCACGACCTATACCGTCCAGTCAGGTGACACCTTATCTGTGATTGCACGCGACTACGGCACTTCAGTTGATGCGCTGGTTGCAGAAAATAACATTTCAAACCCGAACCTGATCTATGTCGGACAAGTCTTGGAGATTCCTGGGACAAGCAGTGGGGACTCTGATTCCGGTGATTCTGATACAGCCCAATTCCCGACCTCACCGAGTCAAGTTTCGGCACCGACCTATATCGATGACATCCTGATCGTCAATAAAGGGATCCCACTGCCGGAAGACTATGCGCCAGGTGAAAATTCCTATGCCAGAGCTGAATTCGAGCTGATGAAAGATGATGCTGCGGCTGAAGGCATAACTTTAACGGCCTTCTCGACCTATCGAAGCTTTGACTATCAGGAAAGTCTGTACAATAATTATGTAGCCGAAGACGGTCAGACAGCCGCAGACAAATATTCTGCCAGACCTGGACACAGTGAGCATCAGACCGGACTGGCCTTTGATATCGGCGGATCTGATCCGGCTTATTATACGTCTGAAGCTTTCGCAGATAGACCTGCCGGCATCTGGTTGGCGGAGAATGCCCATGAGTATGGATTCATCCTTCGATATCCGGAAGATAAAGAACACATCACCGGCTATCAGTTTGAACCATGGCAGTACCGATTCGTTGGGCGTCAAGACGCTCAGAACATTCATGACAGCGGACTGACATTGGATGAATACCTTGATGCGGTTTATCCAGATTATAGGTATTGATAGTCGGATAAGAACTGGATCGTCAGTTTAAACATTGATAGGTTAAGATATAAAGTAGAAGAGGTGGCCCATTCGTTAATGAATGGACCACCTCTTTTAGTCGTGTGTCCGGCAAAGTCCTACCATGATTCTGAGGTTTTTCCAGAAGAGAAGTCAGGGATGTCAGTGCCAATCCAAAATCAATACTGAAAAGTTGGCTTTAGTAAGTGAGAGATCATGCTATCTTAATTTCTGTGAGTAATCATAGAAACTATGTCAAAATTAATGGATATCCCAGTAAGAGATGTCAGAGACTTTAAAACGCGATGGATCATTGATTGTCCTGTTAAATAAAAAAAGCGATGTGAATAGGGTACTCTTTCGAAATTACAAAAAAGCAAAAAATAAAGTGACACAAGTGTAACTTTAGTGTACACTTACATGTGTAAGTTATTTTTTATAAGAAAGAGGGATATTAATGACATTAGCATTAAAAGAACTCCTTTATTCAAAGGGGCGATTCATTATGATAGGGTTGATCATTGTCTTGATCTCCTGGCTGGTCTTTATTCTGTCCGGTCTGGGCACAGGTCTGTCAACTTTGTCAACAGGTGTACTTAGTCAGGCGGATTTTACAGGGATCGTATTTGAAGAGGGCTCAGAATACAGTTTGTCAAAATCCAAAATTTCTGGCTCACTATCGGAAGAAGTTTCAGCTCAGGAAGGCGTGTCGGATACGGCAGCGCTCAGTACGTTTAATACGTCTATTCGAAAAGCTGGTACAGCTAACTCAAACGAAAAGATTACAGATATCGTATTGATCGGCATTGCTCCAGATTCCTTTATGGAGCCTGATTTAGTAGAAGGGAATAGATGGAACGGGAGTGAAGAGAATCAGGTAATTGCAGATATTTCTCTAGAAAACGAAGGGTATGCCATCGGCGATTCGATTACGTTCAGTGGTACAGATAAAGAAGTGACGATTGTCGGCTTTACTAAGGATCAGACCTTATATCATCAATCATCACTGTATGTATCGATGGATAAGTTCCGAGATATACGGTTTCCTAATGCTGAATCTGCAAATGGCATAGAAAATGTCGTAAGTGGAATAGCTGTTCGGGGTGAGGATATAGATATGCAAGCACTAACTGAACCGGGATCCGGGATAGAATATGGAACAAAAGAAGAAACGATCAATGCGATACCAGGTTATGTAGCTGAAAATGCGACGATAACAATGATGCTTTGGTTCCTAATGATCATTTCAGCTTTTATTCTCGGCGTGTTTTTCTATGTGCTGACCAATCAGAAAACCCATCAGTTTGGCGTGTTGAAAGCCATAGGCGGAAGCAATGGATTCATCGTACGTTCTGTGATTTCTCAAGTCTTTTTTCTGGCTCTAATCAGTATTCTTCTCGGTATTGGTCTGACCTCTCTGACTGTACTGATTTTACCTGAAACGATGCCATTCCAGCTGGAGGCAGAAATGGTCAGTATATATAGTCTCGTTCTACTGGGCATCAGTATTTTGAGTTCGCTCTTTTCAGTAGCCAGAATTTCAAAAATAGATCCATTGACAGCTTTAGGGAGGGCAGAATAATGACAGGTATTCAATTGAAAAATGTTACAAAACGCTATAAAGAAAATCAGTTTGAAATTACAGCATTAGAAGATGTTTCTGTAAACATTGAAGCGGGTGAATTTGTGGCTATAGTCGGCCCTTCTGGATCAGGAAAAAGTACCTTTCTGAGTATTGCCGGTGCGTTATTGAAACCGACTGAAGGTCAAATATTGATCAATAGTAACGATATCACTCACTTTGATGAAAAAAAGTTATCTTCTGTGCGTTTGAATCAAATTGGATTTATTCTTCAGACAGCGAATTTGATCCCTTATCTTACTGTTCTGGATCAATTGCTGATTGTCAAAAAAATGCAGGGGTCAGTTTCTAAAGCCGATAGGATCTTTGCCTTAGAGTTACTAAAAGATTTAGGGCTGGCAAACAAAGAGAATAAATTTCCAAATGAATGTTCCGGAGGGGAACGACAGCGTGTGGCAATAGCGCGGGCATTTATGAATGATCCGGATATTATTCTGGCAGACGAACCCACCTCAAGTCTGGATACAAAACGTGGACATGAAGTGGTTCAGCAAATGGCAGAACAAGTGAAAATGCGAGGAAAAGCAGCGATAATGGTTACGCATGACGAAAGAATGTTGGACTATTGTGACCGTGTCTACCGGATAGTGGATGGGAAGCTGACAGAAGAAAATCATCTAGCTTGAGCATGAAAACTGAAAAGAAAAGCCATTCAAACATTTGATATGCTCCCCTTATAGTAGACAGAGAAATAATAAAAATTCTCTGACACTATAAGGGGAGTTTTTGTCATGTCAAAAAGAACTACATCACATAATTTAAATGAACGATATGAGATGGTCATCGCGATACTGGAAGAAAGATGTTCAATTAATTCTCTAATAAAGAATGAAGGGATAAGTAAATCGGCGCTTAAAAGCTGGATTAGGAAATATAATGCCAACGGCATTGAAGGGTTAAAAGAATCCAGAGGGTGGAAAGTCTATTCGGATGAAGTGAAAACAAAAGCAGTTGAACACTACCTAAATACATCTGCGGGATTAGAATCGACTTGTGATACGTTCAACATCTCGTCCAGTTCGGTTTTAAGAAAATGGATTAAGCTTTATACTAGTGGAAAGGGATTTAAATCTACTAGTAGAGGAAGTCAGAAAATGAATACAGGGCGCAAAACAACATGGAAAGAACGAATTGAGATTGCACAATTCACCATTGCAAATGATCAGAATTATCATAAAGCCGAAGCAGAATATAATGTTTCGTATCAACAAGTCTATCAATGGGTACGCAAGTACAAAAATGGTGGACCAGAAGCACTTAAAGACCGCCGTGGGCGTTCTTTAGAATCAAAGGAAACGTTGACTGAAGAAGAAGAACTTCAGCTTGAGGTGAAAAGATTAAAACAGAGAAATGAGTATTTGGAAGCGGAGAACGGTTTGATAAAAAAGTTAAAAGTTATCGAAAGGAGGAATCGGCGCGGTTAGGATCCTGCCTGAACGAGTTTCAGGCTATCTATGAATATAATAAAGAAACGGATGTTTCTATTCTTATGCTCTGTAACATCATAGACGTCTCTCGATCCGGCTACTATAAATGGTTGAACCATACTCCTTCTCGGTGGGAAGAGGAAACGGAACGATTGATGTCGTGGATAAAAGAACGTTTTTATCACTATAACGGCATCTTTGGATATCGTCGCCTCACAATCGATTTAAATCGTGCCTCGAAGACCAAGCGGTACAATAAGAAACGTGTACGTCGCCTCATGATTCAAATGGGATTAAAGTCTTATATTCGACGTTCTAACGGATACTGCACACGAACCAGCTACAAAAATATCGAAGAGAATCATCTGAACCGTGAATTTGAAGCTGATAAACCTAACGAGAAGTGGGTCACAGACATCACCCATCTCCATTATGGTGACGGCCAAAAAGCCTATCTTAGTGCCATTAAAGACCTGTATGACGGATCGATCATTGCCTATAAACTCAGAAAACATAATGATAATCCTCTGGTCATGGCCACATTAAAAGATGCATTAGAAACTAATCCAAATGCCACTCCGCTTTTACACAGCGACCGAGGGTCGCAGTATACCTCAAAAACGTATCGTCAGCTTACAACAGAAGCTGGGATAACACGCAGTATGTCGCGTGTTGGTAAATGTATTGACAACGGACCGATGGAGAGCTTTTTTGGTCATTTCAAGTGTGAATCTTACAAACTGAAACACTATTCAACCTATGAGGAACTTGAAAGAGATATACAGAAGTACATGAAGTTTTACAACTACGAACGATTTCAGGAGACAAGAAACAGCCTGACACCAATGGAATATCGGTATCAGGCTGCGGCATAGAGTTTTTTATTTTTTCACTGTCTACTTGACAGGGTGCAGTTCACATTAACCTTTGAATGGCTTTTCTTTATGATTGCTGTTTTGAATATTTTTGTCTCTCTGAAACATACCGTGTGCAAGAATCTCCCGGATATGTCGAGCGCGTTCCGATGCCGATAAACCGGAACGGTCTTCGATCATCACACTATGAAAAATCATAGAAATCAATAAAGAAGCAGGTACCGAGGTCCTGAAATAACCTTTTTCCTGTCCGGTCATAATAAAGGCTTGAATATGGTCGAGCATGATTTTGTGAAGGTACTTTGAAACGTTGTCTTTATCTTTTAACTGTTTACCCTGGAGTTGAAGCTTTTGAAGGAACATTATGGACAAGTGGTGAACATCACTGTAATTAAAGATCAGTTGAAACATTTGATTGAAGTGTTCTTCTACATCTTCAGACCATTTCATCTCTTCGAATTCAGTCAGGAATTTGTTCATTTCTAAAGTGAGATAGTCATTGATCAAATCATCTTTATTGGAATAATATTTATAAATAGCTGTACGAGAAACGGCTAGGTTATCGGCCAGTAAGCCAAAAGAGAATTGGTCATACCCCTTTTCCATAAGTAGATGATGGGTTTGACTGTACAGGTCTTCCAGGGTGAATTTCTTTTTACGAGTCATACGGAGCATCCTTTCGTATGGTTTCTTCTATTGTACCATTTGAAAAAAAATTGCACAGCCGTTTTTCAGTTCAAAAAACCAAAATATACGAAATATAAAAGTATAAAACCTTTATGCTGCTGATATGAAAAAGAAAGAACTAGTCTGGAGCAGCATATCCTATTCTCTTCATTAATTTACAGAGCTGTATTCCCGATACTCGAGAAAAGAAAGTAATCGATTTTAAAAAGTATAGCAGAATCTTAGTCTTTTCTGCAGTGGGCATTACCAAATACTCTTATGTCAAGTGAGACGCTATTATAACTGAGCGGTCATTACCTATGCTTGCCCAGACAAGCAGTATTGCAGAAAAAATCAAAGTAGGGTCTGAAATCAGAAGTCTGTTTAAACAGTAACGTGAAATTAATCAATAGACATACTGTCACATCCAGGAGTGAATTTCCTCGAATTGACGGTATTTTTTTCTTTATTATGTTTTCCACCCAGTCCTTTTTTTTCAGGTTGACTTCTCCAGCATGAATATTAAGCGGTTCAGGACTCAAAAAGACCCCGATTTAAATTTACAATGATAAATAAAAAAGGGTATAATAATAAAATAACTTTATTATTCTCATGTAGTTTTTTGAAAGGAGCTTTTTCATGACCCCCAATAGAATAGGGTTTAGTTTTTTGATCATCGGCGCGTTTCTTCTTGCCGGTAAGTTAATACGTACACGGACGAAGTGGTTACAGAATTTATTTCTACCCAGTTCGATCATTGGAGGGTTCCTAGCCTTGTTCCTGGGCCCAGATGTGTTGGGGCGCTTGACTTCTCAGTTTTTAAACGAAGCTTCGATCTTTTATAACGGACTGATTCCAGGATTTATATTAGACGTATGGCGTCCCTTGTCCGGCTTGTTCATTAACATTATCTTTGCGGCCTTATTATTAGCGAAGCCTGTACCGGGGATAAAGAAAATATGGAATAATGCCGGCCCCCAAATCGTAATGGCCCATACAGTGGCCTGGGGTCAATACGTGGTGGGGTTACTGCTGGTCTTGTTTGTATTAACTCCGGTCTTCGGAACAGACCCGCTTGCAGGGGCCTTGATCGAAATCGCCTTTGTCGGCGGACACGGAACGGCAGCAGGTTTGTCGGATACGTTTACCTTGCTCGGCTATCCGGAAGGTGCTGATTTGGCCTTAGGTTTAGCTACCGTCGGGATTTTTGGAGGAGTCGTCTCCGGAATCGCCATTATTAATATCGGGTTCCGCAAAGGGTATGCCAAACCGCTGGACGAAAAACCGACCTTCTCTGATGAAGAAAAAGAACAGATCGCTGAATCTTATGGTTACGATATTGAACAAGATGTCAAACATGCCAAGGCCATCGAACCCTTAGCCTTTCACTTATCATTGATTGCTGTGGCGATTCTGTTTGGGTACATCTTCCAACAGGCGCTGATCCTGCTCGAAGCCTACACGTGGGGAGCATGGACGGATGTCTATCTCTTCACCTATATGCCGCTGTTCCCGCTGGCAATGATCGGAGGGATCATCGTCCAGATGATTTTTGCCAAGCTGAACTTGCGTAATTATATCGACCCAAATATAGTCAGTATGATATCAGGTTTTGCCTTGGACGTTCTACTTGTCTCTGCACTGGCTACCTTGTCCTTAGACGTCATCGGCGACAATATCGTCCCATTCCTGCTGATATCAGGATCAGGAATTGCCTGGAATCTGTTTGCATTCCTGTACTTGGGACCGCGTATGATCCCCGATCACTGGTTTGAACGAGGACTCGGAGATTTCGGGCAGTCGACTGGTATGGCAGCAACGGGTTTACTCTTAATGAAGATCGCTGACCCTGATAACAGAACACCCGCCTTGGAAGGATTCGGCTACAAGCAGATCATGTTTGAACCGTTCGTTGGTGGGGGACTGGTGACTTCAGCCTCGCTCCCATTGATTTATCAATTTGGTCCGGTGACCTTCCTGATCATCACTTCAGTGGTAACTCTGTTCTTCTTGATTTTCGGATTGATAAAATTCAAACCGGAAAGACTGCCAAACAAACCATAAATAAAAGCCTCTCCATTGTGGGGAGGTTTTTATTTGCAAGCGACCCTAGACTGAATTTTAAAAAATAAGAATATAAACATGACAGCGAAACATGATACACTTGAACTACTTTAGCGTGGCTACAGCAAAAATTTACGTTTATATCCAGTCTTTGTTAATGCGACCCGCTTTACTTTATAAAGAAACTGGATGCCTTGCTGTTTAAATTAGCTATAAATTAGCTTTCTTTATGTTGCAATAATTTTCATTCGGCATATGACAATTGATCAAGAAAAGGAGTACACTAATGCTGCACTTTCAAAAAAACAATGTAACTGTCTTTCAAAGTTCACTATATAAAACGACGTCCGCTGTTATACGATCAGAAGAAGCAGTGATTATGACCGATCCGACTTGGCTGCCGCATGAAATCGAGGAGATCAAGCAGTACATAAATAAGCATAGAGGAAATCGTCAGCTTTACATTATCTACACCCACAGCGATTTTGACCATATCATCGGTGCCGGAGCATTTCCGGAAGCTACGGTTATTGCCACGGAAGAATTTCAGATGAATACAAGGAAGAAAAAAATCCTAAAAGAAGTCCGCGATTTTGATCAGGAGTATTACATCGAACGGGAATACGTCCCGGAATATCCGACTGTTGATAGAGTAATAAGAAAGGACGGGGATAAGCTGGTACTTGGTGATATCACTTTGACCTTTTACAAAGCGCCAGGCCATACGGATGATGGATTGTTTACAGTCATCGAACCATTAGGTCTGTTTCTATCGGGAGACTACTTTTCAGATGTCGAATTCCCGTTCATCACGAGCAGCTATCAGGACTACGTGAAAACAGCGGATAAAGCACGTTGGCTGACAGGCCCTCACGATATCAAAGTCCATGTGCCTGGACACGGGAACGTTACGGATAACAAAAAGAAAATACATGATCGGATCGATTTTTCAGTGGAATATTTGAAGAGGTTAAAAGAAGAGGACAACACACTGGAAGAAGAACTGAAGAATATGTTCGAATTCTTTGGTGGGATGAAAAGCAGTCATAAAGAGAATATGATCAGAGTCCAAGAAAATCAATCATACTGAAGATGAAGAATGATTTTATGAATTACTATCAGATCCGTTAAAAAGAAACATTATAGAACTGAATCTTTGACTTATGCAGACAATAAAAGCGTTGCCGGATGATTCTATTTTCATCCAGCAGCGCTTTGATCTTTATATATAGTGACTTCATCAATCAGATACAGGTTCATCCAAAATCATATCATCAGGAATCAGAGAAAGAAACTGTTCTGAAACCTCATCTGAAAACGTGTAGATAAAATGTGTGTTCTCGCTGTCCATGATGGTCCCGGTCAATTCATCTTCAGTGACCCAGAGGTGGAACACTTCTTCTGAGCCATCTGCATAGTCTATTTTCATATCGTAGTAGGGCGGGGTGACATCTACTATACCCGGTTGTCTTTCTGATCCTTCGATCATTTCATCCACAATAAACTGCAGAGATTCTGTATCCTCGATTTCTGCGATGTAGTCCGAACTGACTGAACCCGAAAGCGAAGCATAGGATATACCTGCCCAGACAGGTTCAGATCTTTCCACCAGCTTGAGATAATGTTCAGAATCGGACTGGGCCGATTCATAGATAGCTTCCTTCTGTTCGGCAATGGATCCTGCCGGTTCAGAGGTCGTGTTGTCCTGCTCGCCGCAGGCAACAAGAAGTAACGCCGTTCCAACTAAAAATGGAGCAACCTTCATTAACTTCATCATTTACCCTCCCGTGTTGAATCCTACCGCAACAGTAAGACTCATATTGATTACTTCAAGTATAGCAATTATCCCTGAAAAATAATATTTATTTTGATGCATTTTTAAAAGTCTTAAGTATGTACGAAAGACAAGGATACTCGCTTTAGACATAAGGAAACACTTGTCATGCCGTTAATTTGACTTGATATAGGGTATGCGTTATAATTATCTCGAATTCGAAATATAAATGATACTATAACAACTAAGTTTACAGGAGGACACTATACATGAACCAACTCAAAGGGATCCATCACGTGACAGCCATTACTAGCAGCGCTGAAAAAATCTATGACTTTTTCACTCATGTTCTTGGCATACGTCTGGTCAAAAAGACTGTCAATCAGGACGACATTCAAACCTATCACTTATTTTTTGCGGACGACACAGGGAGTGCGGGAACGGACATGACTTTCTTTGATTTTCCAGGTATACAAAAAGGTGTCCACGGGAATGACGAAATCGCTCGGACAAGTTTCCGCGTGCCTACAGATGATGCGCTCGATTACTGGGTCAAACGGTTTGACCGTCTGGAAGTGAAGCATGAAGGCATTCAGGAACAGTTCGGCAAGAAAGTTCTGCCTTTTGTCGACTTTGATGATCAGAACTACCAGCTGATTTCTGACGAAAAAAATACAGGCATAGAATCAGGAACGCCCTGGCTGGACGGTCCGATCCCGTTGGAGTTTGCGGTCACTGGACTGGGACGCATGTTTTTACGCTACCAGGATCTGGATTATATCAAAGCCGTTCTGGAACAAGTCTATGATATGACGCAGATCGCTGCGGAAGGTGATTTGTATCTGTTTGAAATGGGCCAAGGCGGTAATGGTGCAGAAGTAGTTGTGGAACACAACACAGAGCTTCCACGCCATCAACAGGGATATGGGACTGTTCACCATGTGGCGTTTCGTGTAGAGGATAAAGAAGACCTTGAAAACTGGAAGGAGAAATACCAGGCTGTCAAGCTGCCTAATTCAGGTTACGTGAACCGCTTTTACTTCGGCTCCCTTTATGCCCGAGTGACTGCCGGCATCTTGGTCGAACTGGCGACTGAAGGACCAGGATTTATGGAAGATGAACCGTATGAAACACTGGGTGAAAAACTGTCTCTGCCACCATTTCTCGAACCTCAGCGTGACATCATCGAAAATGAAGTCCGTCACATCGATACGGTCAGAAGTACAAAGACTTTTGAGAAAGAGTACGAGTAACAATTTGAGCAACTGAAAACCAAAAAATCCCCTGATACAACTTACTGTATCAGGGGATTTTTTAGTTTAAAGACAAGGAAGAGTGACTTATTGTGCAGGCCGTCGTGTAAGCCGTATGATTTGAGGAAATCAATGGGGATACTCTAAAATTAAGAGTGTAAGGAATTCAAAAAGAGTTTATTCATAATCTACAAGGAGGACAAAAACGATGCAGCACGAATTAACAGACAGAAAACCTTTAGACAGTCTATCGTTGAAATTGAAGAAACTGAAAGATCAGGTCATTGTCATCACAGGAGCGACAAGTGGGATCGGGCTGGTCACTGCACGCATGGCTGCTGATAAAGGAGCCAAACTGGTATTGGGAGGCAGGGAAAGAGCAGCACTGGAAACACTGACAGACGAACTGAGCGAAAAAACCGAAGTCGTCTATCTTGAAATGGATGTATCAAAAGAGGAAGAAGTAAAACAGCTGGCAGAAAAAGCGGTGGAAACTTTTGGTGGCTTCGATACCTGGGTCAATAATGCAGCAGTGGCTATATACGGACATCTGACCGATGTACCGATCGTCGATGCTCGTGAACTGTTTGAAATCAATTACTGGGGCACCGTATACGGTTCACTGGCAGCGATCGATCATTTCAGAGAAAAAGAAACAGCTGGTGCACTGATCAATATGGGAAGTGTACTCGGTAATCGCACCTTCCCGATCCAGGGAACTTACTCATCATCCAAATTCGCTGTACACAGTTTCACGGATGCTTTAAGAATGGAAGCGGAAAAAGAACATCTGCCGGTCGTTGTGACTCAAATCCATCCAGCACGCATAGATACCCCTTATGCAGAACATGCAGCCAGCTATATAGATAAGGCGCCTTCACACGATGGCATGATGTACCCGCCGGAAAGCGTGGCGGAATCTATTCTCTATACTGCTGAACATCCAGTCAGAGACATGTATGTCGGTGGTCAGTCGAAGATGATAAGTTTAATGGGGGCTTTGATGCCACGCTTTACCGACCGCTATCTGGAAAAGTCGATTTATGATACAAACTATGATGAATCTAAGGATGCTGAATCTCCGCTTCAAAGTTCATTATATGGAGAAGGGGAGCAGTTGAAAGAAAGAGGCGGGAATAACATTGGCTGGACGCGCAGGGGCAGTTTGCTTGTCAAAGCTAAAAAACATCCATTGATTTTCTTGATTCCGATTACGATCATAGGAGTAACAAGCTTGTCCTTCCTGCTGTTTTCCGGAAATAAAAAAAGCAAAGCACAGAAAATAAAAGAAGCTTATCGTATGAAAAAGACCAAGATGATGTTCAAACATCCTAAAAAAGCATGGAAGTATGGAAAAATGAAACGAAAAATCAGACATTTAAGCCATTGATAGAAAAAAAACGTATAGAACAGCAACTGTTGTCTGTCTAAGCATGTAGGCAACTGAACAGAGCAAGAGACACTGGCGCACTTACAGGTAAACTGGACCCCATGTCAAGGACAGTTTGATAAAAACCCCTTATAATTTATTATCGCTCCTTCTATGATAACGTCATAGGAGGAGCGATAATACGTTTAAGCCTGGATCAATACTTAGATTTTGGGTGGGGATTATCCAACAAAAAAATGAATAAGAAGGATTTTAATAGCCTAGAAACCCTTGGTTTCTCAATCTTTAGAGACATGCATACAGAACGCGTTTATCCAAACTGGATGTTACGTTATTTTGAAACATTGACTGAAAGCGAACAGAGGGTGTACTTCCACTCCTTTCGCCAGGTGACTGATCAAATGTATTCCGAAGATTATTTGATTGATCGGTTGAAATGGATTTTAAAATATCCAGCTATCGAAATGGAATACGACCTCTATGTTCATGCAAAACTGGATTTAGATTTTTATTATCCTGCTGTTTTCAAACCCGAAAAATGGACACAATTAGAGGAAAAATATTTTGATCGCTTTAATGAGGATATTCTATCGGTACTTGAATCTCAGGAAAATCAGGCGTTTTCACCAAATGACTCAGGGGATACACACCCGTTTTAAAATAATCATAATATTGATTAGGAGATAATTTCGCCAGTTTCCACTGATAGCGTTCTGTATTATGATAATCCATATAGTCATCAATAATGGGGTGAAGGTCTGAGAACGCCTCAACATCACCAAGATAAGCTATTTCGTCTTTCATGTGTCCAAAGAAGGATTCTTGGGGAGCGTTATCCCAACAGTTTCCTCTTCGTGACATAGATTGACGCAGTTCTTTATCCGCGAGTAATTTTTGAAATTTTATACTTGTATAGTGAATGCCCTGGTCGGAATGGATCAGGGTTTTCTGTTGTTTTGAAATGTCATGGTTGATCAAAAGGTCTTCAATCATCTCTAAAACAAAATCAATACTTAAGGATTCACTTAATTGATACGCTAAGACCTGGTTCGTGAATGCATCAATCACGGCAGATAAATAAGCTTTCCTTCCTCGCCCGTAAAAGAGATAGGTGATATCTGTTAAGAGGATCGTTCGTGGACCGTAGGCTCTAAATTCTCTGTTAACGAGATTAGGTTTTAACGCATGTTCCTGGCGTACTTTTGCCATGCGCTTATACGGATTCGGTTTTCTTATAGGGCAGAACAGTCCAAACTTTCTCATTAAGCGCTGGATTTTCTTCCGGTTCATGAGTATCTCCATGTGTAACAGTCGCATATGGATCCCTCTGGATCCTTTATCATAGCCGCGATGTGTATAGGCTTCAAGTATCAAATTAAAATCGTGCTGATCTTGTTCTTCTTTTTTCTTTCGACTCTCTTCAGATTTCAACCAGTTGTAATACCCCGAACGTGAAACTAAAGCAATCTCACATAGCCATGATATATTTAACAAATTATGATCTCGTTTTGTTAGGTCTTTAATGAGTTGGAATTTTTCTTGTGTGAAGCCCTCTTGGCCTTCCGATGGATAAAATTTGTTTTTTTTAGGGCATCTATCTGTTGTTTTTGAAGGGCGACTTTATGTTTCAAGTGTGCGATTTCTTCTTCTTGAGTTCTTTCTTTAGTACGGGGTCTTCCACTGGATTCACTACGTAAATCCATAAATCCTTCTGGGCGATGGCTCATATTTTTAATTCGTCTGGAAAAAGTCTTTATACGGTCTTTCCTTAACGCTATCACATCAAAGTCTGCGTCTCTAAAAATTTGCGTAGGTCCTTTTCCGAGAGCTTTTTCTTTAGCGAAATGGTCTTTGAATGCCTCTGAGTAAGTTACTGCTTTAGTTGATGCTTTCTCTACAAAAGGATTTTCTTCAAGTTCTCTTCGCTCTTCCTCTGTAAAATAATTTCTTCCCATGTCAACGCTCTCCTTTGAACTCATATAGTTGGGTTCATTATACAATAAAGAACCCTATAAAATAGAGAACGAATAAGGGTTTTTTATCCGTGTCTATTCTATAGGGTCCAGTTTAAGGTGTGTGCAGTGTCTCTTTTTAATGAGCAAATATCGATTGCCGATCATTGAAATCAGAGCAGTAAACGACAAGATGCTTCACTTAAAGCTTTCAGTTTCAGAGTGGATAGAAGATATAACAGGAAGAATGATACCCGATGTTCCATGAGTTTATTTTAGAAACATGTCGAGTGAATAATAAAAATATTTGATAGATAGTTGAACAATAAAATTAGTCTATCTATCCGGCTTATACTTATTCGACCTTCAATGAGCGATGATTAGAGGTTGAAAATTCTAGACGTTACTATATAAATAAAATTTATACCTCTATTTATATATTGTATTTGCTAAATCAGTAATATCAGGTAAACTTTGATTAAGCGCTTACAAAAAATAGGGAGTGGAAATTATGCCAACAGTAGCGGTAGCTGGAGGATCCAGGGAAGAAATCCTGGAATTGGCCAGACTCAGCCAGATCGAATTCAAAGACAGTGTGAAATTTAAAATATTCGATACAGAGCCCGACATCGATCATGAAGACACTTGGGAATACATACAGTGCAGTAACGAAGAAGAAATGGTCCGACAGACTGTTGAATCTGTCGTCAATAAAGAAGCTGATATCCTGCTGAAAGGCGGCATCCAGACACATATTTTACTGAAAGAAGTACTGAAAAAAGAGCATGATTTGAAGACGCAGGAACTGCTGTCGCATGTGGCCTTAGTGGAACTGCCGGCACTAGACAGACAGATCCTTTTGACTGACGCAGGGATGAATATCACACCAACGGAAGAACAGCTGGAACTGATCATAGAGAATGTTCTGAACGTAGGGAAAGCCATTGGTCTGACGCATCCGAAAGTTTCCCTGATCAGTGCGGCAGAAAACTATAATCCTAAAATGCCGTCTTCAGTCCTGGCGAAAGAACTGACAGAACGTTTCAAAGACCATAAAGAGGCCACAATTTACGGACCGTTGTCTCTTGATTTGTCCTTGTCTAAAACAGCAGTGGAACATAAACAGTTTAAAGGGCCGATACAAGGTGACGCGGATATCCTAGTTGTCCCTAATATCGATGTCGGAAACGTCCTCTATAAATCCTTCCTGCTGTTTGGGGAAGCGGTCATGGGCGGAACGATCGTGGGAACTAAAGTACCGATCGTTCTGACGTCGCGCAGTGATGAAGTCCAGAGTAAACTATATGCATTGAAATTTGCTTTGATGCAAATAACAGAACACTAGAGTAAGCAGGAGGTCATTCATGAAACAACTGATACTAGTCATCAATCCGGGGTCAACATCGACGAAAGTCTCTTTATATAATAAATTGGATGTACTGGCTACAAATACGATCCGTCACAGAACCGATAAACTCGCTCAATTTAAAGGGGTGATCGATCAGAAGGAATTCCGGAAAAAACTAATTATAGGCTTTATGGAAAAGGAAGGTTACCTGCCTCAAGATCTAACAGCTGTTGCAGGGCGGGGAGGTCTTTTGAAACCGATCCCTGGTGGAACGTATATCGTAGAAGAAGAGATGCTCAAGGATCTGCGGGAAGAAAAGTACAATACGCATGCCTCAAACTTAGGGGCTATCCTGGCCAAAGAAATAGCCGAACTGGCCGGTGTCAAGGCTTATATCGTCGATCCGGTGGTAGTCGATGAGCTGGATGACATCGCTCGTATTTCTGGTCTTAAAGGAATCGAGCGGAGAAGCGTGGTCCATGCCTTGAATCAGAAGGCTGTAGCTAGAAAAATACTGCAGCAGAAAAGTAAAGTATACGAGACCAGCAATGTCATAGTCGCTCATTTAGGCGGTGGAGCTAGTATCGGTGCCCATCAAAACGGCAAGATGATCGATGTCGTCAATGGACTGGACGGGGAAGGCCCGTTCACACCCGAACGGACTGGTGGATTACCACTTTATGACTTTGCGAAAATGATACTTGAGCAACAGCTCGATCTGGATCAGGTGAAGAAACTACTTGCCGGTAACGGCGGGATGAAATCGTACTTAAACGAAATCGATATAAGAAACGTTCTTGATATGATCAATAAGGGTGATAAGGAAGCCGAACTCATCCTTCGTGCGATGACCTATCAGCTTGCTAAAGCCATTGGCGAAATGGCGACGGTCTTAAAGGGCAAGGTCGATGTGATCATTCTGACAGGTGGCGGCAGTTATAGTGAGTTCATTGTCAGCCATACAAAAGAGCGTGTGGAATGGATCGCACCGGTGGAAGTCATGCCGGGTGAGATGGAAATGGATGCCCTGCATGAAGGTGTCATGCGTGTACTGAATAAGGAAGAAGAACCGAAGCGATACAGCGAGATAAATTAGAGAGGAAACGAGGGGAAAAGATGGCGATAGAAACAGAACTCCTGATATTAGGCGGAGGGACAGGCGGTTATGTTGCGGCGATCCAGGCGGCGAAAGCGGGTATGGATGTTGTGCTCATTGAACAGGACAAGCTTGGTGGGACCTGTCTACACCGCGGCTGCATCCCAACGAAAGCGTTACTTAGAAGTGCAGAAGTCATGGGTACCCTGAAAGAAGCTGGAGATTTTGGCATAGACGTCAGTGATGCGGTTCAAGTCAACTTTACCAAGGTCAATGAACGGAAGCAGGCTATCGTAGACCAGCTGCACGATGGCGTACAGGGACTGATGAAGAAAAACAAGATCAAAGTCGTCCACGGCAAAGGGGCTGTATTAGGTCCGTCGATCTTTTCGCCGGTGTCCGGTGCAGTCGCTGTGACCTTTGATGATGAAGACAAAGAAGAAGAAATCTATGTTTCAAAAAAACTGATCATTGCGACCGGCTCCAGTCCGGCAACCTTGCCGCATCTGCCCCTGGATGAAGAAACGATTTTGTCTTCCACCGGCATGCTGCAGCTGGAAGAACTGCCGGAATCCATCGCTATTATCGGCGGTGGCGTAATCGGTGTGGAATGGGCATCGCTGCTGCACGGTCTGGGTGTCGAGGTGACGGTTTTTGAAGCTCTCGACCGGCTGATTGTCAACGAAAGCAAGACCGTTTCAAAAGCGCTCAAGAAACAGTTTGAAAAACGAGGGATCAAGGTGGAACTCAGCCAGCTCGTTGAAGGCGTCGATAAAACAGACGGAAGAGTCAAACTGTCTGTTAAAGGAAAAGATGCACCGATGGACTTTGATAAGGTGATGGTCGCGATCGGCAGAAAACCGAACGTGGAGGGCATCGGCCTTCAAAACACCTCAGTCAAATACGACGCCAAAGGCATACAGGTGAATGACCACTATCAGACGACAGAAAGTCATATCTATGCAATCGGCGACTGCATCAACACACTGCAGCTGGCTCATGTCGCCATGAAAGAAGGCGAATTGGCCGTCGAGCATATGATCAGGGAAACAAGCGAACCGATCAACTATCTGAATGTCCCGCGCTGTACCTATACGACACCTGAAATCGCAAGTGTCGGCTATACGAAAGAAACACTTCCGGAAGGCAGGAAAGTCAAAGTAGGGACCTTTAATTTTAACGGGAACGGCAAAGCACTTATTCACGGCAACTCTGAAGGTTTTGTGGAAGTGCTGAGAGATGAAGAAACGGATGATCTGATTGGGATGTCCATCATTGGCCCGCATGCAACAGATCTGATCTCAGAAGCCAGCACAGCCATCTACATGAATGCCACACCTTTGGAGATCGGCGAAGCGATCCATCCGCACCCGACCTTATCTGAAGGGATCATGGAAGCGTCTCTGGATGTCTATAAATTAGCGGTTCATAAATAAGAAAGTGAGTGTGAACAGTGATGAAAAAACTGAAAGAATCAGGATTGAGCAACGAAGAAATCATCCAGGCTTATCGTCACGTTTTGATGGGGCGGCGTCTGGACGAACGTCTCTGGCAGCTGACGCGTATCGGCAAGACGTCTTTCAATATCTCAGGACAGGGACATGAAGTCGGCCAAGTGGCGATGGCGATGGCTTTCGAACATGAGAAAGACTATTTCCTGCCTTATTACCGCGATATGGCACCCTGTCTGGTCTGGGGCATGACGCCTAAAGATATCATGCTGGGGTCCCTGGGGAAAGAGGATGATCCTTCTTCTCACGGACGCCAGATGCCAAACCACTACGGTTCAAAAGAACACAATATCATCTCGCATTCCTCAACGGTCAGCACCCAGTACACACTGGCAACGGGCGTAGCCTACGGTGCCCTGTTAGGGAAGAAAGACTATGTGACCTTAGCGACCACTGGTGAAGGCTCGGCCAATCAGGGCGAAGTACAGGAAGCGATGAACTTTGCCGGTGTGAAAAAACTGCCGCTGATTTTCGTGATCGAAAACAATGGCTATGCGATCTCTGTTGGAAGAGACGAACAGTATGCCAGTGAGAAACTGTCCGACCGCGGACCGGCATTCGGCATGACTGGTATCCAAATCAATGGGAACGACTTTGTCGAATCCTACCTCGCCTTCAAAAAAGTGGTTGAAGACGCCCGCAAAGGATTTGGACCGGCACTGATCGAAATGATGGTCACGCGTCTGACCTCGCATTCCGCAGACGATGATCATTCAGTTTACCGAACAAAAGAGGATATTGAGAACCTGAAGAAAAATGACGGTCTGCTCCTGTTTGAGAAACAGCTGATCGATGAAGACTATCTGACTCGTGAACAGATGAAAGAGATCGATGCAGAACTGAAAAAAGAAATCAATCAAGCCACGGATGAAGCAGAAGCCATGCCTGATCCAAAAGCTGAAGACATACTCAAAGAAGTCTATGCAGATAATTAAACGAAGAAAGGATGCGTAAGGCCTATGGCAATGATGACTTACTTAGAAGCCATTCATAAAGGAATCGAAGAAGAAATGGCACGTGATGAAAACGTCGTGATTTTCGGCGAAGATGTCGGAGGTGTGAAGGGCGGCGTCTTTGGTGTGACCAAGGGACTGGCTGAGAAATTCGGAGACGACCGCTGCTTCAACACGCCGCTGACAGAGGGACTGATTGGCGGACTGGCCGTTGGACTTGGCACAGTCGGTTACCGGGCGATCGGCGAATTTCAGTTTGCGGATTATCTGCTTCCGGCTGTGAACCAGCTGATTTCAGAAGCGAGTCGTATGCGTTACCGTACGCAGGGCGACTGGACTGCACCGATCACGTTCCGTGCTCCTTATGGCGGCGGTGTCCGCGGGGGACTATACCACTCACAGTCGACAGAAAAAGTTTTGTTTGGTCAGCCGGGACTCCGGATCGTGACCCCGTCTTCGCCACGCGATGCAAAAGGCTTGATCAAAGCAGCGATCCGCTGTGACGATCCCGTCGTGTTTTATGAACACAAGCGCTTATATCGCCTGCTGAAAGAGGATGTACCGGAAGATGATTACGTCGTGCCGATCGATAAGGCCAATGTGGTCAGAGAAGGGGACGACATCACGGTCATCGGCTACGGCATGGTTTTGAACCACGCACTGAAAGCCGCAGAGACCTTGAGCAAAGAAGGCTATGAAGCGGAAGTCGTGGATGTCCGTTCCATTTATCCTTTAGACAAAGAAACCTTAGTTAAAGCAGCGAAAAAGACAGGGAAAGTGCTGCTGGTCACGGAAGATAATCTGGAAGGCAGTGTCATGAGCGAGATCTCCGCGATCATTGCAGAAGAAGCCCTGTTCGATCTGGATTCTCCGATCAGACGCCTGGCCGGTCCGGATTCACCAAGCATGCCGTATGCACTGCCGCTGGAACGGGAATTCCTGATCAGTGAAGAAAACGTTCTAGATGCCATGCGTGATCTTGCAGAGTTTTAAGGAGGAAAGTGAATGAGTACAAAGATAATCGAAATGCCTCACTTGGGAGAAAGCGTCACGGAAGCATCGATCGCGGTGTGGCTGGTTTCTGAAGGGGACAGGATCGAGAAATATGATCCCATCGCCGAAGCTGTATCGGACAAGGTGACGACTGAAATACCCTCGAATTATTCGGGCATCGTCAAGGAATTTCTGATCGAACTGGATACTGACGTTGAGATCGGGACACCGATCGTCAAAATAGAAACGGAAGAAGCCGGTGAAGATGACAGCACAAATATAGACAAGTCCGAACAGCCTGTGGGGGCGGAATCTCCTGCCGACACAGAAAAGAAAGAAGAAATGACTGAACATATCAACGAAGAAATCGATAAAGAAGCCGACAAGCGACCGATGGAAAGAAACGCGAAAGCAAGCAAGCAGGAGAGTGCTGTTTCACGATCAGTTCCTTCGACTGATAAAAACACGCGTTACTCGCCGGCTGTGGTCCGTATTGCTCAGGAACGCGGCATCGACTTGAACCAGGTAGAAGGATCCGGAAAACACGGTCGCATCACGCGAAAAGATGTCCAGAACTTTGATGTATCCAGTCAAAAAGAAGCAAAACCGGAAACAAAAGCAGACGTTCCGGAAGCCTCTATTCAGGCTCAGAAAGACACAGCGGAAAAAGAAGGTAGGTCTAAAAAAGTACCGGTCTCTTATACATCAAGTGGAGACGAAGTGGTGTCGGCAGACGGTATCCGTAAAGCTATCGCCAAGAAAATGGTGCAGAGTTCCACTGAGATCCCGCATGCATGGCTGATGGTGGAGGCAGACGTCTCGAATATCGTCAAGCTGCGTAATAAAACCAAAGAACAATTCAAGAAACAGGAAGGCGTGACATTGTCTTACTTCCCGTTCTTTGTCAAAGCTGTGGTTCAGGCACTCAAAAAACATCCGATCATGAATGCGTCCTGGGATAACGGGAACATCGTCTATCATAAAGACATCAACATATCCGTAGCTGTGGCGACAGATGAGCATTTATTTGTTCCTGTGATCCACAATACCGACAACTATTCGATCAGCGGCTTATCCAAAGAAATCAGCCGACTGGCAGGACTTGCACGTGACGGCAAGCTGAGCAGTCAGGACATTCAGGGCGGAACGATGACCGTGAACAATACCGGCAGCTTTGGATCCGTCCAGTCCATGGGCATCATCAATCATCCGCAGGCAGCCATCCTGCAGGTCGAAAGCATCACCAAACGCTTCGTGCCGACAGAAGACGGCGGATTTAAAGCAGCCGACATGATCAACCTGTGCTTATCGATCGATCACCGCATCATCGACGGACTCCAGGCCGGACGCTTTCTGAAAGACGTGAAAGAGAATCTGCAGAGGTTCACAAATGAATCTGATTTATACTAAAAAACCGTTTCACTTGAAAAGCGAAACAGTCCGTTAGATTCAATTCTTTTTGATCTCATCGATCAGATCATTGATGGCTTTGGTCGGTGCCTTGCTTTTCTTCAAGGCGACGCCGATGGCATAATAGTCATTTTTATCCTGAAGCGGGATCCATTTCAACCCGTCCAGAGCGCCGATCGCTTTGTATTCAATCGGAAGCAGACAGATAGAGTCGAGGGATTTTAAACTGTAGAGCAGAACCTGGAGGTCATCGTGCTGCATGACGATATTCGGTTCAAAGCCTAAGTGACGACTCCGGTCCAGAAGCATCTGACCGAGCATGAAGTTTTCATTCAAAGTCGAGAAGCGCTGCTCCTTCAAGTCTTCAAACTTTAATTCTTTTTTTGAAGAGAGAGGATTACTTTCCGGTACGACGACATGCACGTTATAACCTTTGGTCGATGTATTGAGGGCCTCGATCGAAATGGCGTTTGACTGGGTATTCGGAAAAGATACCAGACCGATATCCAGCTCGTCGTTGGCCAGCATCTCCTGGATTTTACGTGACCCATTTTGAGTGATGATCAAGTCGACATTCTGATGGGTCGCAATAAAACTGGAGATCTGCTGCATATATTGGACAGCGAATAAAATCGTGAGGCCTAAGCGAATCACTTCTTTCGAGTCAGACTTCATATGCTGGATGCGGTTGACCAGCGTATCGAAATCATTGACGATCTTTTCGCCCCGATTATATAGGAGCTTGCCTGACTGAGTTAGATTATAACTCTTGTCATGCTGGTCGAAGAGCCGGGTATTGAGTTCCGCTTCCAGCTTTTTAATGGTAAAAGACAGCGTCGGCTGAGTAACGAAGAGATTTCGGGCCGCCTGTGACAGATTTCTGGTGTTGGCGATTTCTATAAAATATTTAAGCTGCTTGATATCCAAACAAATCATCCTTCAAATTAATATAGTCATTCTTCAATTATACAACAGAAAATTTGTAAGCGGTTAAATAAACAGAAATATTAAGTGACTTCTCATTTAACAACTGACTAAAACATATATTGATTAGAGAGAAAGGAAGTTATTTTGATGGAGATATTCAAAAGTATAGGAGAATACGATTACGAACAACTGGTCTTTATGCAGGATGAAGAGACAGGTTTAAAGGCCATCACCTGTATTCACGATACGACCTTGGGCCCAAGTTTGGGCGGGACGCGTTACTGGACCTATGAAAAAGAAGAAGATGCCATTGAAGATGCGATGAGACTGGCGCGTGGCATGACCTATAAAGCGGCAGCCAGCGGATTGCCTCTTGGCGGTGGCAAGACAGTGATCATAAAAGATCCTGCAAACCAGGTGAGTCAGGAAGCACTGTTCAGAGCCTTCGGACGCTTTGTTGAGGGATTGAATGGCCGTTACATAACAGCGGCCGATGTAGGCACAACGACTGTTGAAATGGATTATATTTATCAGGAAACAAACTATGTTGCAGGAACAGGACTTAAACCGGGCACTTCAGGAAATCCATCTCCTTCTACCGCACATGGTGTGTATGTTGGAATGAAGGCCGCAGCCAAAAAAGCTTTCGGAACAGATTCCCTTGAAGGAAAAACCATTATTATCGAAGGTGTGGGTAAAGTCGGCTATCTACTGGCAGAAGCGGCTCTTGAAGAAGGTGCGAAAGTCTGTGCAACCGATATTTTTAATGGACCAATAGAACGAGCCAGAGACCTTGGCTGCGATATCGTTGATGCAGATGAAATGTTCGAGATGCAGGCCGATATCTATGCCCCTTGTGCGTTAGGTGCCTCGATCAATGATGACAGCCTTGAGAAAATCAAAAAAGCGGGCATCAAAGTGATCGCCGGTGCCGCAAATAACCAGCTGGCTGAACCGCGTCATGGTGATAAACTCGAAGAAATGGGACTGGTCTATGCCCCTGACTATATCCTGAATGCGGGCGGGCTGATCCAGGTTGCAGATGAATTCAACGGCGGTTACAATGCAGCACGTGCGCGCATGTCGGTCGACCGTATCTATGACCAGATCGAAAAAGTGTTTAAAATTGCTGAACGTGACGGTATTCCGACCTATAAAGCTGCAGATGCTCTTGCTGAAGAACGCATCAAAGCCATCAGAAACACGCGAAGCATCTTTACACAAAACGGTAAATCCATCATCAACCGGTAAGCGGTACGAAAAGCCTCGCTCCTCGATTAGAGGAATGGGGCTTTAACTGTTTTAGTCTTCTTTTAAAGTTTGTTTCCGAGTGGTAAAGTCTAGTTCACAAGGTTTTAAGATGCTTGAACTCGATATAATGACTATTTAGTCAAGTTGGGCACTAAATTAATAGACTGAACTACACTTAGAAGAGTTTTTATGAAGTTCAGAGCTCTGAGCGAACTTAAACATAATGTTTTTTAAATGTAGTTTAATGGTACAAGTTGATGCTGAACTCGATATCATAGATGTAAAGAACCCTTCGGCTCAACAGCCGAAGGGTTTCCTTTCAGAATAATGAAGAATAAGCGTCATGCGACGTTTATTCATTCCACTCAGTATGAAAATCTACTCTTTTTTCTCGTACTCCAGTATATCTCCCGGCTGACAGTCCAGCGCTTCGCAGATGGCCTCCAAAGTCGAGAAGCGAACGGCGACTGCTTTCCCGGTTTTTAATTTTGATAAGTTGACGTTGGATACGCCGACTTCTTCAGCCAAGTCTTTGAGCAGCATTTTTCTGTCAGCCATCACTCTGTCCAGTCTCACTACGATAGGCATACACGTCTCCTCCTTTTAGACCGTATCATCAGCTAACTCCTGCAGACTGATACCGTATTTCAGGACACCACTGACGATATAGAGAATCAGACCGATCAGGAAGGCTGAAGACAAGTCGATAATGAAGAAGAAGCCTTCATCAGCGCTCAAGTTAACGATCAAAGAGTATAAGAGAGGCAGGAGTATATCGGCGACGATCAAGATAATGCTGATCCTTTTTACAGACTCAGCGAACTCAAAAGTAAAGGGGGTTTCGCCGCGGACCAGTCTGTCAAATAGAAAACTGCCTTTAAAAAAGATGTAACTGCTTAAGGCCAAGAAGACCGGGGCGATAATAAAAGCGCCGAGTCTGAAATCCGCTTCAGTCACACGGGAATCGGAAAATTGGAATAAGGGAGAGTTGGAAAAAGCGACATTGACGGTGGCTGAATCAGTTTCCAGGAAAAAGGAAAAGACTACGATCAATAGTAAAGCAGCGATCGAGAGGACTCCAAATCCTTTTAGTAGAAGAGATAATAAACGACTGACTTGACGGAATCGGTTGACATTCATGTGACTCACTCCTCGTATTTTATGTAATTAGACTGAACTGAATTAAAAACTGTCAGTAATTCAATTAAACCGTATCATCGGCAAGTTGTTGTAAATTGATCGCGTATTTAAATATCTCGGAGACAGCGTAGAGAATGAGACCGATTAGAAAAGGAGCCCCCACTCCAATAATGTAATAAGAACTTCCGTCCATAATAAGTGTGACCATCAGAGAATAAATTAGAGGAAATAAGATATCTGAAAGTATCAGAATTATACTTATTCTTTGAATTGTTCTGGAGAAGTCATTAGAAAAAGGATTATTTCCTTCAGCTAAATAGTTGAATATTTGACTTCCTTTCCATAAGACATAACAGTTAATAATTGATGCTATAGGGACGATGAACAAGGCAGCTAACTGACGGTCGGCAGTAGTAAGTTCACCTCTTTGCCCATTTATGAGAGTAAAACTTGGCGAGTTAAAGTTAAACCAGATATCTGAATCGGTAAAAAAGTATGAAAACAAAAGAACTGCTATTGTTGAACCTAACCATATTGCTGCAATTTTTAATATGACCGACGTAAATCGACTGACACTACGAAACCGTTTGACATTCATGCTCGTCACCCCTCTGTTCTATTTATCTAGAGTATATAACTTAAGTTTATATAAGTCAACAATAAATTATCGATAAACATTAATTGTTTTGTTATTCTCATAAATTTTAATAGTGATATCTGATATGCTATAATGAAACAAATCTTATTTTAAAGGATGAAAAAGCATGCACTCGAAATTACTTGAAGAACATGGTTTGTTAAATAAAATCGCCGGTTCTGACTATAACTTCAGATACCAGAAAGCCGGAAATAAAATCGTCGAAGACGTTGACCGACTCTTAACTGATATGAATATAGAACCTTCAGAAATCTACACTGGTCAGCAGATGCATACCGATCATGTTGAAGTAGTCGATGGAGAAAACGGTGAAGACTTCGTATACGGCAGGACCTTCAAAGAAACAGATGGACTGATCACGAACAAACCGGATATAGCCCTGCTCATCAAGTATGCGGACTGCACACCGATCATCTTATTCGATCCTAAAAAACGTGTTCAGGCTGTAGTTCATTCGGGGTGGCGTGGCACGGTGAAACACATTTCAGTAAAAGCTATCGAGAAGATGGAAGAGGCGTTTGGCTGTAATAGAAAAAACTTGCTTGTCTACGTGGGACCGTCGATCGACCAGGAGAATTATGAAGTGGGTCCGGAAGTGTATGAGGCATTCAGCGCTGTAAAAAATCGTGACGACTTTTTCAAACTGCATGGAGAAAAGTACAAAATGAGTATGACCGATGCAAACGTATCTATCCTTCTTAAAGCAGGCATCAAAGCAGAGAATATGGAAGTGGAGCGGACATCGACCTATAAGAGTGCAGAGCTGCATTCGGCGAGAGGAGAAGGACCGGAGTATCAGTTGAACGGCTTGCTGGCGATGATGAAGAGCGAGGTCTAAATTAATGAATATAAAAAAATCCTAAGACAAAAAAGTCTTAGGATGTTTTTAATTATAACGTTTCGATGCCGCACATAATAAATGGAATAAGCGAAGCGATATACTCTTCAGGTTCTTCAGCGTTATCGGATTCCACCCAGTCCTGACTCGTACTTCTAACTGTCGCAGTCAGCCATCTGGCCAGTTTCAGTTTAAGACTTGCATTTAATGAAACATCGATCTCGCTCAGTTTTCTGGAAAAGATATTGACCAGTTCTAGCTTTATGATTGCATCGATCGTCTCTTTCTCCTCTTGACCCGAGATCAAATTGACAGAAGTTTTAAAACGAGTCAAAGATAGAAAAACGGTTTTAATGGTCTCTTCCATAGTTAACGTGGTCTTCTGCTTGTCGCAGCCAAGATTCAAATGCAGTTTTTCTTCCACCACTTTTTCCAGCAAATCGTACTTGTCTAGAAAGTGATTGTAAAACGTTGCACGGTTGATCATGGCTTCTTCTGTGATATCTTTGACAGATATATCTGAGAAAGACTTTGTTTGAGAAAGCTTTATAAAAGCATCAGTGATCAACTTTCGAGTACGCAACACTCGCGGATCGGTTTTTGTTTCCATCATATGGATTTTCCCCCTTACAAAAGGAATAGGTTAATAAACAATAATTAAAAAGTGTTACTTAAGCAACACATCTACTATACTGTTGGTTTAACTTTTAGTCAAGCTGACCTATAATAAGTACTGTAGTTAGCTTACTTAAAGTTAGTTAACAAACGCATAGAAAATAGGAGGAATTATAACATGGTGAAAATAGGAGTCGTTACAGGAAGTTCGCGAGATGCACGTGTAAACAAGCAAGTAGCAGAATACGTATTAGAGAAAGCAAAACATGTCGATGGAGCAGAATTTGAGCTTGTTGACATTAAAGAATTTGACTTACCATTATTCAACGAAGCAATGCCGCCTGCAATGGCAAACAAGAATTACGAGAAAGAAGAAAACAATCGCTGGTCTGAAAAAATCGATTCATTGGATGGATTCGTTTTTGTCACACCTGAATACAACAATGCGATCACACCTTCATTAAAAAATGCGATTGACTATTTAGGTCCTGAATGGGGAAATAAAGCAGCTGGTATCGTAGCATACGGATCGACTTTAGGTGTGGCTGCTCAGTTGAGCCTGCGTCACATCTTATCCAACGCTAACGTTGCGACTGTCGGACCGGCTGGTGCCTTCAGCTTGTTCACAGACTTTGAAGAAATGGCGACATTCCGTCCGTCAGAAGTGCACAACGCAACGATCCAAGCGGTTCTTGAAACAACAGCTGCATGGAGTAAAGGATTAAAAGGTACACGTGCTTAATATATAATCTAAGTGGATCGAACAGGATCGTCCTGTTCGGTCTTTTTTTGCGCCTTTCAGGCAAGAAAAGTTGAGACGAAGGGCACAAAACGAGCGGATATGTGCCCTTCGTGAAAGATAAAGCGGGCTGAAGGGCACAAAACGAGCGGATATGTGCCCTTCATGAAAGATAAGGAGAGCTGAAGGGCACAAAACGAGCGGATATGTGCCCCTCGTGAAAGATAAAGCGGGCTGAAGGTCACAAAACGAGTGGATATGTGCCCTTCGTGAAAGATAAAGCGAGCTGAAGGGCACAAAACGAGTGGATATGTGCCCTTCGTGAAAGATAAAGCGGGCTGAAGGTCACAAAATGAGTGGATATGTGCCCTTCGTGAAAGATAAGGAGAGCTGAAGGGCACAAAAGAAATCATGTTATACATATAAACAGTAAAAGAACTCTTATTATGTTAGCAATCGTCAGCGATTGCTTTCTTCATCATAAAACGAAAGTAAACGAACATTCAGTATGCTATACTTTTAATGAGAGATTCTGGTAATTGAAAATTGGGAGAGGAGACGGGAATAATGATGATTTCCTATAGAATAATCACAGAAGAACGTGCTGAGGACTTGCGTTTGCGTAATGAACCTTTTGATATCCTTGGTCGTTTACATGTCTCCAGATCGAATGACGAATGGATGCATTCCAGCGAATGGTTTCCGGAGAAAACAGCCATGACTTTTCCCGATGAGAACTATGACTTTAAGGAAGTCACTGCGGTAGGCTTTGCGATCGGAGCATATAGTCAAGGTGAATGTGTGGGGCTTGCGGTTTATCAAAACGACTGGGCTAAATTCATGTATTTATCTGACTTGAAAGTCAACCGAGAGTACCGTAAACAGGGTATAGCTGCAGAATTGATAAAATTAGGCAGAATAGAAGCTGAAAAAAGACAGTATAAAGGTCTTTACACGATTGCCCAGGATAACAATCTCATCGCCTGCCTGTTTTATTTGAGTCAGGGGTTTGAAATAGGGGGCCTGAATACTCACGGATACAGACACACAAAGCAAGAGCATAAGGCAGATATCTATTTATATTCAGATAATTAAAAGAAAAGAAATGCTTCCTGGATTATTTTAAAACAGCATCACCCATCAGTGCATATTAACAAGTGCAAAGAATAAACAGGTTTGGTCCTATACTAGTTACAGTGAGGTACCAGATGCAAAGAACTAATCTTAAACATCAATTGGTGTTCGATAAAGGAGATCCGTATGAGAGATAAAATAACAAATTGGCTGATTATTGGAATAATAGTGAGCGTAGTAATGATGATCGTCGGCTACTTCCTGTGGACGAATCTGATGCCGATCGATAACATAAGCAGCTATTCTCCACAGGAACTGAGAGATGTTCAAAAAGAACGGGCTATCAATTATCCTTTAGGCAGTCTACTTTTGAACCTTGGATTTGTCGGGTTTTCTTCCACGCTACTCGCTCTCGTCGTGAGGAAGCTGCTGGCTTTCATTAAGAAAAAACAGTAGGGTGTCCTGTTTTGCAAAGTGACCGTTATTCGTTATTATTATAGTATGAAGATGAAATCGATGATTTTAAATCGGAGGGATAACACATGTTCAATGCATTTGAAAAGATATTTACAGTCAAAGAATCTGAAACGGCAGAAGCAGTTGGATCAGGCGGCCTGCCCGTTTTGTCCACACCGCATATGATCGCCTACATGGAAAATACGGCAATGACGTTAATGTCATCTGAGCTGAACGAGAACGACACGTCAGTAGGGATGGAGATCCATGTCCAGCATCTTGCCCCAACAGCTTTAAATAAGACAGTTTCCGTCCAGGCCAAACAGGTGGATAAAAGCGGAAAAGTCTTTACCTATGAGATTGAAGCCTATGTCGATGAAGAACTGATCGGTAAAGCTACCCACAAACGGGCAATCGTGGACAAAGAAAAATTCATGGCAAAAATAAAACCATAACGCCGAACAAACACTAGGGACAGATGTCTTTAGTGTTTTTGTGGTTTCGCAGAGTTTTAAGAAGACTTTTGGTACTAGCTCGTACTATCCGGAAGTAAATTACAACTATCTAACAAATGTTATTTATTTAAGTATTTCAGTTGAAAACGTTTCTAAATGCTATACACTGGAGATAAGCTAAAATAAAGGAGTGTAGTGAATGGAACAAACCGTGTACACGAATTATTGGCAGAACCGACTGACTGGCGTGAAGAAAGAACATGGCAGTTACACAAGTGAAGAAGAGGCAGTTAATGGGATCAAGGCCTGGTGGGAACTTCATAAAGAAGATTACCCGCATGCTGAATACAAACGAACCAATTCTGGCGCTCTGGAAATCATATATAACGATGATGATCATTTTTATCGTGTGGAAAAACGGAAAACGAACCAGCCGCTACCTAAGTCAAAAGCAAAACTGAGAAATAAAAATGAAGTGGCATCCATCAGACAAAAGCACGGACTGCATGACGAAGCTTTCTTATTTGAAGAACTGGCGGAGCCGTATCGCGACAGACTGATGATGGCAATGAATGACAGCAAAAAACTGAGACAGTACACCTTTGATTCAGAAGGCCGTCCGATAAAAAAACTGAACGATAAATAATTTGCGACAGAGCTCCGGGTTGGAATCCTTCCTGGAGTTCTTTTTCTTGCGCTGGCCCTCATTTTTACGGAAATCATCTCATGAATGGTATAATGAAGGTGTTCATGTTAAAGGATAAAATGACGGAACAACTAGTACTAACGATTTCAGAAAAGGATGATGAATAATGGGGAGCAATTACCAGCGTTTTATGCACGCGTTCAATGAATTACATAATGTGATCGCAAAGAAAGTGAACCGGGATCCGGATACGAACTTCGGAGAACTGATGGGAGCAGCTGCCAAAAAACGGGATAAGGTCATCGAGAAATATGTGGATGAAATCGACTTTTACCGGGAACTCCGAAACCTGCTTACACATAACACCATAAACGGTGACGAAGCAGCAGCAGAACCCAGTGATTCGCTGATAAACGAAATCGAGAAGGTCACGGATAAAATCAGATACAGTAAACAGGCAAAAGATCTATTTTTAAAACGCGTGCGCACCTTTGATGTCAACGATCCACTCGGAAAAGTCCTGGATGTTATCAACCACGTCCGCTATACACAGTTCCCGGTGTTTGATGGGGATAAACTGGTCGGGATTTTGTCATCCATCGGAGTCACGAAGTATCTGGCGAAAGCGATGGATAAAGATATCCATGCGATAAAAAAAGCGACGGTGAGACAGATTCTACAAGTGGAAGATGAGCAGGAGTTCTATGAAGTCATTTCAGCTGAAACATCAGTCTTTGATATCGAGGAAATATTCTCAGAACGCATCAGAGAAGGGCGGACGGCTTATGTTCTACTCATTGCCAAAGGAGACACGATCCAAAAGAAAAGCGACTTGATAGGGATCATCACACCCTGGGACCTTCCAAAAGTTGTCGCGAACAAATAAACGTGTATCGAGGAGGTGAAGACGGATGTCATTAGCATCCCTGAGTTTTAGAATTGCCGCGACCATTCATGACACAAAACGGGACTGGGGACTGGAAGTCGATCAGACGATACGTGCCCACTCTGATATTCAGTATGGAAAGTCAAAAAAATACAATAGTCTGGATATCTACTACCCGAAAGGTACGAATGAAAAGTTACCGGTGATCGTCAATTTTCACGGTGGCGGTTATGTTCATGGGTTGAAAAAAAATTATATTCACTATGGAAGGTTCCTAGCTAAACAAGGCTTCGTTTTTGTTAATCCCAGCTACCATCTTGCCTCAAAGAAGAAGTATCCGACACCACTTGAAGAACTGAATCAGGTCATGCACTGGATAGTGGCTAATCATGAAAAGTATTATATAGATACATCGAACGTTTTTATCATTGGGGACTCTGCAGGCGCTCAGCTCGCCTTTCAATACAGCACGATGTATACCAATCCAGAGTATAGCAAGCTGTTCGATTTTGAACTGCCCCAGACTTTAGATATACAAGGGATCGCATTGAACTGCGGTATGTATGAGATTTACAAGAAAATGGCCTCTTTAGATGAAGAAGGCAAAAACGCTGATCTGGAACTGGTTATCTTACTTAAAGATTACTTAGGAAAGAACTGGCAGCAGTATGAGGAACAGTTTACGATAAAAGACTTTGTCACAGATAAGTTTCCTCCAACATATCTCATGACTGCTCAATACGATTTATTGAGAGACGAAGCCCTCCCGATGTACGAAGCCCTGATAAAGCGGGGAGTTAAAGTCACGTACAAGAAATTTGGTGACCCTGGAGAAGAACAATATGGGCACATTTTCCAATGCAATATGAATCTGGAGGAAGCCAAAGAAGCAAACAAGGAACAGTGTCATTTTTTCAAATCGCTTGTTAAATAAGGAGAGCTGATCTGCCAGGAGGGACTGGTGCATCAGCTCTCTTGTTTAGTTATTCGCCATTGAGTTTCTCTTCCCAAATCACATGCCATTCTTCGAAAGAAACCCCCTTTCCGATTTACCGATGAAGTATCCACTGATAACGATCGGCATCGAGAATAATGAGGATTGAGCCCCAAAATTCCGTCGCCTTCTCTTCAAAATCAGCAGGATAATGCATACTTTTTTATTCATGACAGGAAATAACGTATACTTAAGGTATGAATAACGTTGCGAAGGAGGATTCAGCATGTTCACTGATCAGCGCTTGACAGAAGCATATGAAAAGGCTAAAAAGGTATATTTCGATGATCAGTCACGCATCGTATTCATGAGTGATGCGCATCGGGGGGATGGCAGTCTGTCCGATGAATTTTTAAAAAGCCGTAATATATTTGTACATGCCTTGAATGAGTATTATGAAAATGGCTACACTTTCGTCGAAGTGGGTGACGGAGAAGAATTCCTGGAGTATTCCAATTTCGAACACATCAAAAATGCCCATACCAATGTCTATGCTCTGATCAAGAAGTACTTTGACAAGGACCGTTACATACGGATCTTTGGCAACCATGACATCTATCTTCAGAATCCAAGGTTCGTCGAAAAGAATTTCGGGATCAACTATGATGAATTTACAGAAGAATATTTCGATTTTCTGAAAGGAATGGAACCGCAGGAAGCGATCATCTTGAAACATCGCTATACCAGTCAGGAACTCTTTGTGATTCATGGACATCAGGGAGACGCACCCAATGACCAGTTCTGGTTCTTTACCATGCTGTCGATCAAGTTCTTCTGGCGGTTTTTCCACCGGTTCGGGATCAAAAATCCGGCCAGTCCATCAAAAAACATCAACAGACGACACAAAATCGAAAAGAACTACAGCAAGTGGATCGTTAAACATCAGCGTCCCTTGATATGTGGACACACACATCGATTCAAATTTCCGAAAGACAAAAGTGTCCCCTATTTTAATACAGGCTGCGGAATCTATCCGGCCAGTATCACAGCCATCGAGCTGACTGAAGGATGTATTCGTCTCGTTCGCTGGAAAACATATGTCAATGATACAGGCCTGTTGTACATCAAGCGGGAAACGATGAGAGGGCCGGAGCCGATCGAAGCGTTCGATACCCGTAAACCGCAGGGCGTAGTGGAGTATTTGGCTATGCGCAAAAAACAGCGTACCAAGAAATCGCGGGAAGAGCGTGCAGCGTTCAGAGAAGAACAAATGGATGAACACGAGACCCATGAAAAAACTCAGAAAGAAGAGTTACATGATCTGTAAAAAAATATCAGACAGTGAAATACCCGAAGTCGCAGAACTGCTGAGCAATGCCATTGCGGACCAATTCACTGAAGAGTCCCTTCGGTCACACCGGACAGCAAAAAAGCTGATAAATCAGAATACTTATTTATTCAGACAGAACAGTAGCTGGGAGTAAGGCCAGGCCTACACAAGGACACTAGCTGAAATTAGAAACACTAAACCCAATAATTGAAGATGCCCTCTTGAAGACTGATTGAAATCGACAGCTTCAAGGGGGCATTATTTTTAAAATTAGTAAACAATCGGTCATGGAGGAGAATTCACGCTTTTTATTGCCCTTTATTTTTGCTATAGTGAATTGATGAAATAAAAATTAGTGAATAATTTGAATGAAGGAGGGAATCCAGATGAAAGAAAGAGAACATTATGGATTAAGTACAGCGGTTTCGATGATCGTTGGAATCAGCATCGGATCCGGCATATTTTTTAAATCGGATGATATATTACAGGCTACAGGTGGAAGTGTCTGGCTGGGTGTACTGGTTTTTGCGATCGGAGCCTTTTGTGTTATTTTCGGAAGCATCACCTTGTCCCAGTTGGCTAGCCGTTCGACAAAAAGAGGCGGTGTCATTTCCTATTATGAAGAATTCGTTTCTCCCCGTTTTGCAAGTGCCTTCGGGTGGTTTCAGATGCTTGTTTATTTTCCCACGATTACCGCAGTAGTCAGCTGGGTTTCGGGTATCTATACGATTTCTTTATTGAACCTGACTATGACACTGGAACTGCAGACACTGCTTGGATTCGGCTATTTAAGCTTTTTCTTTTTAATGAATTACCTGTCCTATAAAATGGGCGGACGTTTCCAGAACGTTACGACAATAGTCAAAATGATCCCCCTGATCGGTGTGGCGCTGATCGGTTTGTTCTGGACACAGGAGGCACCGGCACTGCCGCAGGATATCGTAGCGGTCGAATCAAGTGTGGTCGGCTGGGGCTTTTTAGCGGCGCTGGCACCCATTGCCTTTTCTTTTGACGGCTGGATCGTTTCAACGTCTATTACGCAGGAAGTGAAGGACCACCGTAAAACGATGCCGATAGCCTTGACCATCGGACCTCTGATCGTATTAAGTGTCTATCTGGCCTTTTTCTTAGGCATGATCGCTATTGTTGGTACAGAATATATTCTTTCTGCCGGCGATCAGGCCATCAGCCAGGTCGGCAACTCGATCTTCGGTGCAAGCGGAGAAAAAATCCTGCTGGCATTCGTACTCATTGCTATATTAGGTGTGGTGAACGGGGTATCTCTTGGTTACATCCGCCTGCCGCAGACACTGGCGTCCAAAAACATGGTGCCGTTCAGTGACAAGATCACACAGATCAGTGATAAAAAAGGTCTGTCTCCTTATGCGGCTTTGACAGCGTATCTGATCACCGTCTTCTGGCTGGCTGTCCATTATCTGACACAGCGATATGATGTGCTGGCTGGGGGCGACATCAGTGAGATCGCGATCGTCTTCAGTTATGTGGCTTATATCCTGTTGTATGTAAAAGTGATGGGCCTGAAAAAATCCGGCATCATCAAAAGTCCGTTTCTTGGTACCGTAGCCCCCATTTTAGGTGTGACTGGATCGCTGGTCATCCTGCTTGGCGGTATTGTTGCCAATCCCGTATACAGTCCATTATTCCTGCTGTTCTCGGGAAGCATCTGTGTGCTCGGTTATCTTTATGGCGTCAGAGGGAATACCAGCGAGGAAGTGGAACGATGATCAAAAAAGAATTTTGTGCAGAAAATTTCACCCGTGTCCCTGAAGCAATCGAACTGGGAGCTGACCGTATCGAACTCTGCGACCGACTGGATGTCGGAGGCATAACGCCTTCTATAGAAGTGATCGAAGAGACGGTGGCCTATGCCCGTCAGCGCGGTGTCGAAGTCGTTGTCATGATCAGACCGCGCGGGGGCTCATTCATCTACAGTGAAGCAGAAAAAGAACACATGAAAAAAGAAGCCAGGCAGGCCATCGACTTGAAGGCTGACGGCATCGTTTTCGGCTGTTTAACGGAAGACGGAGATATCGACAAGCCGATCGTTTCAGAGCTGATCCGTATTGCAGATTTCAAGCAAACCGTCTTTCATATGGCCTTTGATGCTATCCCTGAAGAAAAGCAGTTAGAGTCGCTGAACTGGCTGATCGAACAAGGCTGTACCCGTATCCTGACAAGAGGGGCAGCGTCCGGATCTGCTTTAGAAAACAAAGCAGCGATCATCGACCTGATAGAAAAATCGGAGGGACAGATAGAGATCCTGCCTGGTGGAGGCTTGACGCATGAGAACCTGGAACAGACAAGAGTAGAGATTCCGGCGAATCAGTTCCACGGCACCAAGATCGTTCCACTGCCCGGATTTTAACTTTATTTAAAAAAGTATTGACAGAGTGCTGTTAGGTCTGTTAGACTTCTAATCATTAAAGAACACCGAAAATAATGAGAAAAAAATGAGCGTTGACAAGATAAGTACAGATCAGAGCGTTATCTCAGAGAGCTCCCGTTTGGTGAAAGGGAGTATGATGATCGATTTGGAAAATGGTCTTTGAGCAGAGATAGTGAGTGGTGACATGAGCTATTTCCGGTCGCACCCGGTACAGTGCCACAGTATGCAAAAGGTCTGAGTCCTTTTAAGTACTGGGAGAGGTTGTTTTAGTGATAAAACAACGAATATAGGTGGAACCGCGCTAACTAAACCAATTAGTCGCCCTTTTTGAGTCACAGGACTCGAAAAGGGCGTTTTTTTTATATAAAAACAGAAAGTGGAAGGAGTGAGAAGCATGATCACATTAAAAGGTATCAAAAAGACTTACGAAAATAAAGCGGGTCGCTTTGAAGCGATCAAAGAAGTGAACCTGACGATCGACAAAGGAGAAATCTTCGGTTTTGTCGGTTATTCCGGGGCCGGAAAAAGTACGCTGCTCCGGCTGATCAATGGACTGGAGCTTCCATCTGAAGGGACAGTAGAGCTAGGGGATAAGGTATTATCCGAACTGGATAAAAAAGCTATACGGAAAGAACGCCAGTCGATCGGCATGATATTCCAGCACTTCAATCTACTCTGGAGCCGGACCGTTCTGGAAAATGTAATGTTCCCGCTGGAAATCGCCAATGTCACTAAGTCTGAACGTTTAAGAAAAGCAAAAGAACTGATCCAGATGGTTGGCCTGGCGGGCAAAGAGCATTCTTATCCCGCGCAGCTCAGTGGAGGAGAAAAACAACGGGTCGGTATTGCACGGGCGTTGGCCAACGACCCGAAAGTCCTGCTCAGTGATGAAGCGACCAGTGCTTTGGATCCTCAGACAACGGACGAGGTCCTGGAGCTACTAGAAAAAATTAATCGGGAACTCAATGTCACGATCATACTCATCACGCATGAAATGGAAGTCGTTAGAAAAATCTGTAACCGTGTCGCCGTCATGGACTCCGGCGTCATCGTCGAAGAAGGTTCGGTCCTTGATGTCTTCAAACATCCTAAACATCCCGTGACACAGCGTTTTGTCAAGCAGGACCGGGAAATGGATACGAAAGAAACAAAGGAAGCCCTGAAAGAACTCCAGTCTCTGTATCCTGACGGTGATATCGTTCAGCTCCTCTTTCAAGGCGGAAGCGTGAACGTCCCGATCATCACCCAGGTCAGTCGCGAAACAGGTGTGGACATCAATATCATTCAGGGCAGCATTCAGTCGACACACGAAGTACCGATGGGCACGCTGGTCGTCCAGCTTCTGGGGACTAAAGAAAAACGCCGGAGTGCCCTGGACTTATTTAAAACATATCCGATAGAAGTGGAGGTCTTGGGTCATGACGAATAATTTACCTTTAATCGCTAATATATTTTTAGAGTATTTCGACTTTGCATCCATTTCATGGGACAGGGTGTGGGAGGCTACGGAACAGACGCTGTATATGACCGTCGTATCGGTCGTTGCCGTCTTTTTCCTGGGGATTTTGCTGGGGCTGCTTTTATATGAGACGCGAAACAGCGAATCTGTCTGGGCTTCGATTTTATATAAGGTCGTCGCATTTCTAGTCAATGTGTTTCGTTCGATCCCTTTTATTATCCTGATCGTCCTGCTGATTCCTTTTACGAAAGCGATCCTGGACAGTATAACGGGACCGAGCGCCGGTCTGCCCGCACTTATTTTCTCTGCAGCGCCCTTCTATGCGCGCCTCGTCGAATCAGGGCTGAGAGAAGTGGATAAAGGCGTGATTGAAGCGGCAGAAGCCATGGGGGCGACCAAATGGGAAGTTATCAAAAAAGTCTATATTCCTGAAAGCCTGCCGAATATCGTGGCCGGAATCACCGTCACAGCGATCTCACTCGTCGGCTACACAGCGATGGCGGGAGTGATCGGCGCAGGCGGACTAGGGAACCTGGCTTATCTGGAAGGTTTCCAGCGGAGTCGACCGAACGTCACGCTGGTCTCAACAGTCATCATCCTGCTTATCGTATTCGTGATTCAGTTCATTGGAGATACATGGGTAAGCAAAATCGATAAACGGTAATAAACGATAAAAATAAAAAAAGAAATTAAGGGGAGAATGAAAATGAAAAAAGTTAAAGGATTGGTAATTTTAGGCAGTGCCTTACTACTTGCAGCTTGCGGAAACGGTGAAGAAGACAGCGCTGAAGAGTCACAGACGCTGACGGTCGGCGCAACGAATGTCCCGCACGCAGAAATCCTGGAGTTTATTGCACCTCAGCTTGAAGAAGAAGGGATCGATCTGGAGATCGAAACGTACAATGACTATGTGATCCCTAACCTGGCACTCTCTGATGGGGATCTGGATGCTAACTACTTCCAGCACGTTCCCTATTTTGAATCTCAAGTCGAAGAAAACGACTATGACTTTGTCAATGCGGGGGGGATCCACCTTGAACCGCTGGGGGCTTATTCCAACCGTCACGATGATTTAAGCGAACTGCCGGAAGGCGCAACGATCCTGACGAGCAACAGCGTATCTGACCATGGACGTGTGCTGGGTATCCTTCAAGAAGCTGGACTGATCAAAGTGGATGAGTCAGTCGATTTAGTGGATGCAACATTTGACGACATCACTGAAAACGAGTTGAACCTGGAGTTTGAATATGAATACGATGCAGCCCTGCTTCCAACGTTATATGCAGAAGATGAAGGAGACGTGTTCTTCATCAACTCGAACTTTGCAGTGGATCACGACATCAGTCCGATAGACGATTCGATCGCTCTTGAAAACACGTCATCCCCTTATGCAAATATCATCGCTGTCCGTTCAGAAGATGAAGATGATGAACGGATCGCCAAACTGGTCGAAGTCTTGCGTTCAGAAGAAACACAGGAATTTATTTTGGAAACCTGGGACGGAGCCGTTGTACCGGTAAATGAATAAGCAAGTCATCAAAGCTTAAATATTCCCAAAGATTGGCCGCTTGGCTTTACTTCCCTCTCAGCTTCTTTAAAATAAGAGATAAGTAAATCACTTTTTTAAAGGAAAAGAAGGGGAGATAATCAAATGAGTAAAGTTTACATTGCAGGAGCTAAACGCACGCCGATCGGGTCTTTTTTAGGCGCGCTGAAAGATGTGTCAGCTTCGGAACTTGGAAGTTATGCGATCAAAGGTGTCCTTGAACAAAGTGGCATCAGTCATGAAGACATCGATGAAGTGGTCTTAGGCAACGTTTTGCCGGCCGGCCAGGGTCAGGGCGTTGCCAGGCAAGCCTCGATCAAAGCAGGAATCCAAGTGGAAGTACCGGCTTATTCTCTGAATATGGTCTGCGGGAGTGGACTGAAAACAGTGATAAACGCATACCTTGGTGTAAAAGCCGGGGAGTATCAAGCCATCATTGCCGGCGGGACCGAATCCATGAGTCAGGCACCTTACCTGATTCCGGGAAGCACGCGATCCGGACATAAGATGGCAGGCTATAAAGTCGGCGATCACATGCTGGACGATGCCTTGACGGATGCTTTTGAAGGGTATCACATGGGTGTAACGGCTGAAAATATTGTGGAACGCTACGGCATCACGCGTGAAGAACAGGACAGTTTTGCCATCACATCACAAAAGCGTGCGATCGAAGCGGTGGACAATGGTTCATTCAAAGACGAGATCGTTCCTGTTGAAACAAAAGTACGTCGAGAGACGGTGGTCGTGGATACGGATGAATACCCGAACCGTAAAACATCTGAAGACAAACTGAATAGTCTGCGTCCGGCCTTTAAAAAAGACGGCTCCGTCACAGCGGGCAATGCGTCCGGCATCAACGATGGGGCCAGTGCGACCTTGGTCGTCGGTGAAGAATATATGGAAGCAAATGACTTGAAACCGCTGGTCGAGATCGTAGCCGTCGGACAAGGCGGTGTGGATCCTTCAGTCATGGGTCTGGGACCGACCCCGGCCATCAAGCAGGCAATGAAGAAAGCTGATATCACTTTTGAGGATATCGATGTGTTTGAACTGAATGAGGCCTTTGCTTCACAAAGTCTGGGCGTCATTAAAGAGATATCCGATGCATTCGGCGTCAGCAAAGAGTATATGCTTGAACGCACCAATCTGAACGGTGGTGCGATCGCTCTCGGCCATCCGGTGGGAGCCAGCGGGAACCGTATCCTGGTCACACTGATTCACATCATGAAAAAGCGCGGACTGAAATACGGTCTGGCTTCTCTTTGCATCGGCGGCGGTATGGGTGTAGCTGTTCTGGTGAAAAATACAGACGTCGAGTAAGTTATTATTGACAAGCTAACAGTTCCGCTATATCATTGAATGGACAAAACTAAATAGTCTTCAGGGCAGGGTGCAAGTCCCTACCGGTGGTATAGCCCACGAGCCGCAAGGCAGATTCGGTCAGATTCCGAAGCCGACAGTATAGTCTGGATGAAAGAAGACAGTATCAATGACATAACTATGAGTCTGAATGGTCCATGGAGGAGCGTTCAGATAAACTGACGTTGTATTTTGAATGCCCTGGAATTTTAAATTCCAGGGCATTTTTTATAGGGTCAGACAAGAGGGTCAGACTCTTTTGTGATATAGTTTTTTAAGTCAGAGACCTATTTGCGTTGCCCTGAATCTACAGTGATTCGGGGCTTTTTTAATGCAGGGAAAGGATAGATCAATGGATAGTAAATACATGAAACGTGCACTAAAACTGGCTGAAAAAGGGCGGGGGTTCACTTCGCCTAATCCCATGGTCGGTGCTGTGATCGTTAAAAATGGTCAGATCATTGGTGAAGGCTATCATGAAAGATTTGGTGAGGCCCATGCTGAGGTCAACGCGATCAGTTCAGCAACAGAATCAGTTGAAGGGGCAACGATATATGTCACCCTTGAACCGTGTTCTCATTACGGAAAGACGCCTCCCTGTTCCGATCTGATCATCGACAGGAAACTGAAAAAAGTCGTGGTCGCGGCAACCGATCCGAATCCACTTGTTTCCGGCAGGGGGCTCGATCGTCTGAGAAAAGCGGGCATCGAGGTCGTTGAAGGTGTGCTGGAAACAGAGAGCAATAAGCTGAACGAAGTGTTCAATAAATTTATCACGACCCAAACTCCCTTTGTCCTGATGAAGTATGCGATGTCCCTGGATGGCAAGATCGCAACGCATACAGGGGATTCGAAGTGGATCTCATCCGAGGAGTCCAGAGAACACGCGCATCACATGAGAGGCTATTTATCAGGCATCATGGTAGGCATCGGCACGGTCTTGAAAGACGATCCACAGCTCACCTGCCGGGTGCAGGGCTATCCGAATCCGGTGCGCATCCTACTGGATAGTCAGTTACGTGTCCCGCTTGATTCCAAAATCTTGAAAAATCAAGATGAAGCCCAGACGCTGATCCTCACAACAGAATATGCACCGCTGAGCATGCGGCGGGAGATAGAAAAACTGGGTGTGGAAGTTCTGACCGTTCCTGAACGGGATGAGAAAGTAGATTTGAAAGCAGCACTTTCTGAACTTGGAAAAAAAGGAATTGATAGTATCCTGCTTGAAGGTGGCGGCACCTTGAATGCAGCGGCATTAGAAGCGGGAATCGTGGATAAAGTCACTATCTATATCGCACCGAAAATCATCGGCGGTGCAGAAGCCATATCACCAGTCATGGGACGTGGAGTGGAAATGATGAAAGATGCCTATGGCCTGTCAGATATGCAGGTCACAAAATTAAATGAAGATATATTTGTAGAAGGCTATTTACGGGAGGGACACTGAATGTTTACAGGAATCGTAGAAGAGATCGGAGAATTGAAAAGAGTTAAGAAAGGTGCTAAATCAAGCGAACTGACGATCAAAGCTGATAAAGTCCTTGAGGATACTAAAATCGGTGACAGCATCATGACCAGCGGAATCTGTCTGACGGTCACCAGCATGACGGACACTGAGTTTACTGTCGACGTGATGTCGGAAACGCTGGACCGGACTTCTTTGGGTGATATGTCCAGCGGCAGTAAAATCAATCTGGAACGGGCACTTAATCTGCAGACCCGTTTGGGCGGACATATGGTCAGCGGTCATATCGACGGAACAGGCATCATTACTGATTTCAAAAAGGATGACAATGCGGTATGGGTCACGGTCAAGGCAGGCCCGGAGCTTTTGCGCTACATTATTGAAAAAGGATCGATAGCCATTGACGGCATCAGCCTGACTGTCGCAGCTGTCTCTGATAACGACTTCAAAGTTTCCATCATTCCGCACACGGCTGAAGAAACGACACTCCTTAAGCATGCTGTTGGCGATAAGGTGAATCTGGAAGTCGATCTGATCGGAAAGTATGTGGAAAAACTTCTGGGGCTGTCTTCCCAAAAAGAGGTCCAGAAATCAGCACTGACTGAAGCATTTTTAAAAAATAACGGGTTTTAATAAAAGATAGGAGCAAAGAGATGTTTGATAAAATCGAAGACCTGCTGGAAGATTTGAAGCAGGGGAAAAACGTCATCATCGTTGACGATGAAGACAGAGAAAACGAAGGAGACTTTGTGTGTGCCGCTGAATTTGCGACACCTGAAAACGTAAATTTTATGGCGAAATACGCCCGCGGACTGATCTGTATGCCGATGACTAAAGAGTATACAAAAAAACTGGGTCTGCCGCAGATGAGTTCATTGAACACGGATGAACATACCACAGCCTTCACGATTTCGATCGATCATGCAGACACAACGACGGGTATCTCAGCGGGTGAACGTTCGCTTACTGCCATGAAAACGGTCGAAGAAGGTGCCACACCGAACGATTTCAAGCGCCCGGGGCATATGTTTCCGCTGGAAGCAGTGGAAGGCGGCGTGCTGGCAAGAAACGGTCACACAGAAGCCACCGTCGACTTGATGCGTTTGTCTGGACTTAAACCCGTTGGCTTGTGCTGCGAGATCATGAATGACGATGGATCGATGGCCAGACGGGATGATCTGCTTAAGATTGCAGAAGAACACGACCTGAAAATCGGGACGATCACAGATCTGATCGAATACAGAAAAGCCAACGAAGAGCTTATCGTACGAGAATCAAAGGCCAAGCTTCCAACGAAATATGGTGACTTTGACATTTATGCTTATGAACATAAATTCACAGGGGAGCATCATGTTGCTTTGGTCAAAGGGGATGTTTCCGATGGCGAACCAGTCTTGACCCGTATACATTCCGAATGCCTGACGGGCGATGTCTTTGGTTCGAAAAAATGTGACTGTGGAGAACAGCTGGAAACAGCTTTAGAAAAAATCGCTGAAGAAGGTCGCGGTGTCCTCGTTTATATGCGTCAGGAAGGGCGCGGTATCGGTCTGGTCAATAAAATCAAGGCGTATGCCCTTCAGGATCAGGGACACGATACGATCGAAGCCAACCTGCTGCTTGGACTGCCTGTGGATGCAAGAGAATATTATGAATGCAAGCAGATTTTTGACGACCTGGGTGTCAGTCGCTTGAACCTGATGACGAACAACCCGATCAAAATTTCCACGCTTGATAAGTACGGACTAAAAATCGAGAACCGGATCCCGATCCAGACGAAAATAACCGATGAAGACAGAGATTATCTTGCAACAAAGAAAAATAAAATGGGTCACTATTTAGATTTATAAAAATTATATTCTGGAAGGAATGGATGAAAAATGAATACGATCGAAGGACAATTAGTAGGGACAGATTTGAAAATAGGGATCGTTGTTGGACGATTTAACGACTTTATAGGTTCCAGACTGCTTGATGGCGCAACGGGTACATTGGTAAGACACGGCGTTGAGGAGTCTGACATAGATGTGGCATGGGTCCCTGGGGCTTACGAGATCCCGCTGGTGGCTAAAAAAATGGCAGCATCCCGAAAATACGATGCAATCATCACTTTAGGAGCCGTCATCAGAGGCGCAACGACACATTATGATTATGTCTGTTCGGAAGTGGCTAAAGGGGTTTCTGCTGCTTCAGATGCAACGGGTGTTCCTGTGATGTTTGGCGTCCTGACGACTGAGAATATCGAACAGGCCATTGAACGTGCCGGCACGAAAGCAGGAAACAAAGGAGTAGATATGGCTGTTGGCGCTATAGAAATGGCTAACTTGCTGAAGAAGCTGTCGTAATGAAGGACTTCAGCAACGTCAAGACCATCATTTTCGATTATGACGGTACGCTGCACGACAGCGGCCGGATATACATTCCGGCCTTCAAACGCGCCTATGCGTATCTTGTTGAAAATGAGCAAGCTCCTGAAAAAGTTTTCCAGGATAAGGAGATCACGCGCTGGCTGGGTTACAGTAAAACAGAAATGTGGGAGCTGTTTATGCCGGATTTAGTGGATGCCCATAAAACGGAGGCTTCGCGTCTGATCGGAGAGACGATGGTCGATAAGATAAGCAGGAAAGAAGCCCATTTATATCCAGCTGCGTTAGAAACACTGGCGTATCTGAAAGAAAAATATACATTGGTTTTCCTGAGTAACTGTTCAATCGATTATATGGAGTCTCATGCGGATATGTTCAACTTGAGAAACTACTTTACCGATATGTACTGTACTGAAATGTATGGATTTAGTAAGTCGAAGAAGGAAATCGTGGCGGACTTCAAGCACAACTATCCGTCTGAGTATGTGATTGTTGGAGACAGACATCAGGATCTTGAAGTAGGCGAAATGGATGAGACCTATGCGATCGGTTGTACTTACGGCTTCGGTCAGAAAGAAGAGCTGGAAAAGGCAGATATGAGCATAAACGATATCAGCGAACTGAAAAATATTTTATAATAAAAAGGTAGTGACAGACTCTGTTTCAGTCTGTCACTACCTTTTTCACTCTACGCCTTAACACATTCTGCGTCTCATGAGATATTAAAGAAGGTTAATTAAAACCGTTATGATTATCACTTTCAGGCCGACAGCCTGTTATCGACCGGATTTTCTTTTGTTCAATTAAAATATGAAGCGTAATAGTATTGAAGTTGAACACATAGTCGAGCATTGAACAGGCAGTGTTTTCAGGCCATTATAGTAGAATAAACAGGGAAGCTCCACCAGCGACCCCTGTCAGAAAGCCTCCTAAACTTCCACTTTTTTCAGAAGGGAGTTCACTTTTAATTACATTTAAGACCATCGAACCGGTAATGAATGCTTCCAAAACACCAACAATATACTCCGGAAAGCTGATCCATGTCCCGAATAGATAACCCAACACTATACTGATGGATAAAACAAAACGCCCATATTTATCATATATATATTTATGGTGAAGTCTTAAATGCCAGTCATTTGCAATAAAATGTAAACCAAATGCTATAAAAAAGACAAACATCGATGAAACCCATCTCGACTGATAAGTGACCAGAATACCGATGATGAAGTTATATAAAAAGAAAAAACCGAGGTGAGCCCAGAATAATCCTGATTCGACAGATTCCTTTCGTTCACTATCGATATGCGACACTAGACGATAAATGGAGAAAAAGATGATGAGCCCGCCTAATGCAGTTAAATATAAAGCATGATGCAGCAAACTACCTTGCAGCCATTGAACCTCCTTGGAAAATAATTGCTGAGATTCAGCAATTTGTGGCCATAGATGAATAAAAACGTAAGCCACACCTATTCCTGCTGAAAGAGAAAGAAAACGCTGCCGATGATTTTTTGGTAAAGATAGATACTTTGAGAAAAAATGAATCAAAGAAAAACTTAACATTAACATAAAAGAGGAAGTCATATATCTCGTGTCACGATTCCGGACACTGCTCTCCTTTCTGTAGAGTATAGATTTATCAATAGTGTACGTCATTAAAGGATAAAAGAAAAATGATAGCTTTTAAGATTGTCCCAGGGGGCGTCTATTTTTATCAGACAGACGTTGAATTCTTGGGAATATCAGCATGCCTTTTGATTGCGTTTAATTAGCAATGGAGCAAGAAGATGGACACATTAAAATTGATTGAATAAGAACAAATATCTTCAGATGGATCGCTGGAATAAATAGACTTGGTCAGAAGAAATTTAGTCTAGCAGGTTGGGTAATGTATGCGTTTTGTTCAGAGGAGGGATTCTATTAGAATACATAAAGGATTTAAGTTAAACTGTAAATAACAAGTGAATGAAGGAGGCATAAAAATGAATGGAAAAAAATTAACAAAATCGTCTACTGACCGTGTGATCGCAGGTGTCTGTGGAGGGATCGCAGAATTCTTTGGTATTTCATCTCTGGCGGTTAGGATTCTGTTCATCATTCTTCCGTCCAATCTGCTGCTTTATATCATTCTTGCTGTGATCATGCCGGAAGAGTAGCGTTAAGGATAACAGTGTAAAAAAGCTCTTTAAAGACCGTATGCTCGGTCCTTAAAGAGTTTTTTGCTGTCGTCTTGCTTTGTTTATCCGCCGTAAATGTCTCCATCAGGTTTAGATAAATTGCTAATCGTGTGCATTTCATTGTCTGAGAGTTCAAAATCAAAGAGATGCAGGTTCTCTTTTTGATGACTGGAGGAACTGGAACATGGGATCGGCATGAAACCTGACTGGACCTGCCAGCGCAGGATCGTTTGTCCGATCGATTTGTTGTAGTTCTCAGCGATGGATTTGATCGTCTGGTTATCCAGAAGATCATCGGCCATTCGGTTGCCCAGAGGACTCCAGGACTGAGTCTGAATAGCGTGTGCATTGTTTCCATCGATAAGTTTGTCCTGAATATAGTAAGGGTGCGTCTGAATCTGATTGATGACCGGGATGATACCCGTTTCTGCTTTTAATCGGTCAAGATGTTCAGGATGGAAGTTTGAGACACCGATGGAACGAATCAGTCCGAATTTTTGTGCATCGATCAGGGCCTGCCAGGCTTCGACGTACTTATCCTGTTCAGGATCCGGCCAGTGAATGAGGTAGAGATCGTAATAGTCAAGGCCTGCACGGTAAAGTGATTCCTGAATGGCAGGAATCGCTAGATCATACTGATGATATTTTTCCGGCAGTTTTGAAGAAATCAGGATCTCCGAACGGTTCAGTCCACTTTCTTTCACAGCTTTACCTACCGTTGCTTCATTTTCATAACTGTAAGCTGTATCGATAAAACGGTAACCATTTTGCAGAGCCTGTTTGATAGATGAAACACCTTTAGCACCTTTCAGTTTATCGGTCCCGAAACCGACGACCGGTACAGTCAAGCCGTCACTTAATGTATAGGTTGGTATGGTATTCGTCATGATTTACCTTCTTTCCCTTATAATACATTCAGTTTACCTTAAAATGTAAACGGGAACAATTCCATTGAACTAGGGACACTTTTATAAAATAAAGACCAGCGCAAGGGTCATAAGAATCAGTGAAATAATGATACTGACTGAAGCAAGAAAACTAGATAATGAACGTTCCGTTCCGTACGTGATGATATTTATCGTTGCTACTGTTCCGATCGGTGCCAGAGCCAAAAGTACAAGGGACAGGCGTACGATATCGGGTAAAGGCAGGAAGAAGTAGAACACAAGCGCTAAGCCGATACCTAAAGTATAGCGCGTAAGCAGCAGCTTCACCACTTTTTGTAATGACTCTAAATCGATTTGTATATCTAGGTACAGACCCACCATAAACATCGCGAGAAAGGCATTACCACTGGAGAACAACTGGAAGACTGAAAGAACGTTTTCGGGTAAGACCACACCTGCGAGTGCCAGTGAGAACATGATTATGTAGGTGGTGAATGAAGGGGATCGGAATAACCCAATGAAGGTTCTGAATAAATTGTTGTTCGATCTTTGTTGATGGGTCAGTTTATCTACGATCAGAGGGGTACCGCCGAATATCATTAATGCGTTACCCATATCGAAACTTCCGATATAAGGAATCGCGGCGGGGAAAAAGCCCTGAACGAATGGAATGGTAAAATTCCCGATGTTATATCCGGCCTGACTGAACATCATGAGCGATTGATCTGGTGCATCTTTTTTCCGCCATATAAAACCACCGATCATGACCAGGCCGATATTGGAAAGTAAACCAAGAGATATCATGATAAATAAGATGGGTTCCACAGTTACCGCATTAAAGCCGACCACGATCGTTGCAGGCAGGGTCAAGTTTAAAATGATTTTCTGCAAGACGATTCCATCAGTGGCTTTTAATAGTTTTATTTTTTTAAATAAATACGCAACCATAATGATAAGCAGAAACTGCAGGGATTGAAGAAGGACAATTAACACAATTTTCACACCTCTCTAAACATAATATAGTATAACATGTTTCAATTTGAAACAGAGAAGTTTTTAAAGAATGATCAGGTTATGGTATAGTGGTTTTTTATGATGCAATAAACAAAATAATAAATATAATATTTAAATGCATCAAACGGTGACATTAAAATACCATTTTAAAAGAGGATTTTCTATTTATTTTTCGGGACTGCTTCATTATACTTTTAAAAAAGGGGAGATGAAAATGAAAGAAAAAACAAAAGATTCGAGAGAAACAAAAAGGTGGCAGGTGCTGCTGGGCGGAGTACTGATGCAGCTCTGTATTGGCGGTATCTATACATGGAGCCTATTCAATCAGCCGCTCGTCGATACATATGGCTGGGCCAGGACTGAAGTCTATACAGCCTACTCGCTGATCGTGTTTATTTTTGCACTAGTGACCATTTACTCCGGGCGTCTTCAGGATAAGATCGGACCGAGAAAAGTAGGTACTATCGGTATCATATTTTTCAGTATAGGTTTGATCGTGGCTTCGATGGCTCGAACACTTCCGGTCCTTTATTTGGGATATAGTGTACTGGGCGGGATCGGTGTCGGGATGGTTTACGTCTGTCCGTTGTCGACATCATTGAAATGGTATCCAAAGAAAAAAGGGATGGTCACGGGAATCATCGTTGGGGCCTTTGGTCTTGGCGGATTTGTATTTAATTTTGTGCTCAGTTATTTGATCCAGGAAATAGGTGTCTCTCAAACTTTTCTAGTACAGGGACTGGTTTATGCGGTCGTTGGTCTGACGGGTGCACAGATGCTGAAGGTACCCAAAAAATCAGATAGCACCCAGCACGTTCTGGTGAACGAAAATGATTTTCAGCCGAAACAGATGATGAAAACGAAAACTTTTTATCTCTTATGGGTCATTTACTTTATCGGAAGTCTAAGTGGACTAGTCGTTATCGGTTTAGCGCAGGATATAGCCCGGGAAGTCGTGGGGCTTTCACCTCAAATAGCCGGCTATTCGATCGCTGTTGCCGCAGTCGCGAACGCGCTCGGACGAATAGGATGGGGCGCATTGTCGGATATTTTTGGACGTCTCCGGGTATTCAGCCTGCTGTTCGTCATTACGACCTTATCCATGCTGACTTTAAGTTTGTGGACCAATCAGGCTTACTTGTATTTCATCATACTGGTTCTGATCGTCAGTAGTTTTGGCGGCTTTCTTGCAACCTTTCCGGCGATCACCAGCGATTACTTTGGCTCATATTATTTTGGGTCGAACTACGGATTGATCTACCAGGCGTATGGTGTAGCTTCTCTGGCAGGACCGTTTTTACTTGGTCTGACAAGTCAGGATACCCAAGCCTTTCTGATCGCAAGTATTCTTTCGCTGGTTGGATTAGTACTGACGCTTTTCGTCAGACCACCCAAAACGGCTTATTAAGAATATGAATGTTTTATCGATAATCATGTATTATAGTGAGAAAAGACTGGATATCCAGTCTTTTTATGTACTAAACATGTAAAAGAGGAGACGGGTTATTCTGTTCAAGCGCTTTCATTTATGCTATACTGAAAATGAAAATAGGTGGAAGGAAGAGAAAGGAGAATGCGTCATGTTATTCACAGAAGTTTCGGATGAGCATGCAAAAGACAAGCATCCGGCAGAGATACTGGCGATCGTGACCGGTATCGATAAAAAGGTTATAATGGAAGGTGTAAATGAACACGGTTATCAGAACGTTCTAGATGAGCCATCCTTACTTGATATTTCAGAAGAAGATCAGAAACGTATTATAGAAGCGCGTAAAATGGGTTATCTTGACGCGACTCTTTTATAAAGACTAAATTGAAAGCTACTCTTCTTTTAGAGTAGCTTTTTCCTTTCTAATAATGGCGTATTAGGAGTGGTGAAATCCCAAAGGCAGCTGAGTACGTTCAATGAAGGCTACATTGGCAGTAGCGAACCCCAAAAGGCAGCTGAGTACGTTCAATGAAGGCTACATTGGGAGTAGTTAAATCGCAAAGCCCGGTGAGTACGTCCAATGAAGGTTGAATTAGCAGTGGTGAAATCCTAAAGGCAGCTGAGTACGTCCAATGAAGGCTACATTAGCAGTAGTGAAATCCCAAAAGTCGGTGAGTACGTCCAATGAAGACTGCATTGGGAGTGGTGAAATCCCAAAGGCAGCTGAGTACGTTCAATGAAGGCTACATTGGCAGTAGTGAAATCCAAAAGGACGGTGAGTACGTTCAATGAAGGCAACATTGGCAGTAGCGAACCCTAAAAAGCAGCTGAGTACGTCTAATGAAGAGAGTTTAGCATCATTGAAAGGACTCCTTTTTTAATCTATTAAGGGATGTAGATGAATTATCAAAGGAAAAAGATAAATCAGAGCCGATAATCCCTATTGAGGAGAAGGAGAAAGATAGCTTACTCAAAAAGTTGAAGATACTGTGAAGAGGACTTTATTATTTCTAATTAGTAATATTTATATGGTATGATATTATAAAGATAAAATGACAGTTGTTATGAAGAACAAGTTAAGATGTCTCATAACCCCCTCAAAAAATAGAGGAGGAACCCCCGTGAAAAAAAATAAAACAGCCTCTGATATAGCGAAAGCCTATGCATATTGTGAGGACATCATAAAACGACATTCGAAGAGCTTTTACTTTGCCTTTTCAAAACTCCCAAAAGAAAAAGCAAATGCGGTCTATGCGATATATGCTTTTTGTAGACTGGCTGATGACAGCATCGACGAAGCAGAAACAAAAGAAGCCCAAGGGGATGCCTTGACTTTCTTAACTAATGAACTGAATCGATTTGAGCAGGGGCGCGAACCGGACCATCCTGTTTGGCAGGCCTTGAGAGACGTTTTTGATAGGTATGAGATGTCTATTCAGCCTTTTTATGACCAGCTTGACGGACAAGCGATGGATTATCACTTCCGACAGCCCCAGACCATGGAAGATCTGGAGGCATATAGTTATTATGTTGCCGGATCGGTCGGATTGATGCTTCTGCCAGTGATTGCGACAAAAATTCATATGGAACTGGAAGAAGAGGCCATAGCATTAGGTGTAGCGATGCAGCTGACCAATATTTTAAGAGATGTCGGAGAAGACTATCAGAAAATCAATCGGATCTACTTGCCAAAAGAGTTGATGGAACGGGAAGATTACAGTGAAGATGATCTTTCTGATCAGTTGATCAACGAGTCGTTTATCGCCATTTGGGAAACGATCGCGTATCGAGCGGAACAGCTTTACGATAAGTTTACTCAGTGTCTGAAAGACTTTGACAAAGACAGCCAGCTTCAAGTTGCTCTTTCTGCAAAAGTATACGGCGGGATTCTGGATGCCGTGAGAGAGAATGACTACGACTGCTTTACCTTGAAAAATAAAACATCGTCCGCAAAGAAAGTCGTTTTCTATAATGAAGTAAAAAATAGTTTATGAACCAGCCTAATGGAATGAGTACCAATAAAAAATTGGGATAAATCGTTATCCGAAGTGGAGTGGTTAGTGATGACTGAATCAAAGGATGTTGTAGTGATTGGTGGCGGATTAGGTGGATTGTCCGCTGCCATTTCTTTAGCTCAAAAAGGATACAGTGTTGCATTGTACGAGAAGAACAGCCATCTCGGAGGGAAATTGAACCGTCTGGAAGCTGAAGGGTTCGGATTCGACCTTGGACCGTCTATTTTGACGATGCCGCATATTTTTAGAAAATTGTTTGAACAGAGCGGCAAGCTCATGGATGATTACGTGTCGATCAGACAGCTGGACCACGAATGGCGATCCTTCTTTATGGATGGGACTGTCCTTGATCTTTACAATTCAACAGAAGACATGCTTCAAAAAAATGAAGAACTTTCTGCAAAAGATGTTGAAGAATTAAAGGATTACCTTGAGTACACGAAAAATTTATATGAGAAGACTGAAGAAGGCTATTTCGGTATGGGTCTGGATACGATGAAAGAAGTACTCGATCATCACGGATATATTAGTGCATTGAAAGATTTTGATTATTTTCATACGATGTCCCAGGGTATCGACAAACGCATTTCTAATCCTTACTTAAGTGACATGCTCAAATACTTTATCAAATACGTCGGTTCTTCAGCAGATAATGCACCGGCGATCCTGAATGTCCTGCCCTACGTTCAATATGATTTTGGCCTCTGGTATGTTGACGGAGGCATGCATAAGCTGGGAGAAGGGCTGGTCAGACTAGCTGAAGAAATCGGGGTTGAGTTTCATGTCGAAACAGAAGTAACTGAAATCTTAACGGATGCCGATGAGAATGTCTACGGCATTAAACTTTCGACAGGCAAAACGGTGCAAGCTGACCGTGTGGTTTCCAACATGGAAGTGATTCCTGCCTATGACCGGTTGCTTCATGTGGATAAAGAAAAGACAGAAAAACTTGAGGAGAAGTTTGAGCCGGCTGCTTCAGGTATCGTGCTGCATTTGGGAGTAGACAGAGAATATCCGCAGCTTGCCCACCACAACTTTTTCTTTTCGGCTGATTCAGAAAAGAACTACGAAACGGTGTTTGACAAACATGATTTACCGAAAGACCCGACTATCTACCTTGTAAACAGCAACAAAACAGACCCAAGCCAGGCTCTTCCCGGTCATGAAAATATCAAGATTTTGCCGCACGTTCCTTATATTCAGGATAAGCCGTTCACTGAAGAAGACTATGCCCGGTTGAGAGAACGGGTTCTGATCAAGCTGGAGCATATGGGTCTAACAGATCTCAGGAAGCATATCGTGTTTGAAGACCAGTGGACACCCCACGATATCGAGCAGCACTACTACTCCAATCGCGGAGCTATTTATGGGGTCGTTTCAGACCGTAAGAAGAATAAAGGGTTCAAGTTCCCCAAAAAGAGTCAGTTATTCAATCATTTATATTTTGTTGGTGGCTCGGTCAACCCGGGTGGGGGCATGCCGATGGTGACGCTCAGCGGTCAGCAGGTGAGTGATATTATCGAAAAAGAAGATATGAAAAGCAGTCAATAAAAAAAGCACGTTCAATAAAGTGAGAGGAGGGATGTCAGATGGCACAAGTGATACTGTTATTTCTTCTTCTGATTGCTTTTTTGAGCGGCTTTTTCTTTTTGTGGAAACTGCCGGTCATCAATCCCAGTAAAGATAAAGAAGAGGAAGCTTCTATATCTGTGATTGTTCCAGCAAGAGATGAAGAAACATCCTTGCCGAAACTGCTCGCTTCTTTACATGAACAGTCCCTTGTTATCGAAGAAATCATCGTTGTGGATGATGAATCAGAAGACAGAACAGTGAAAATAGCTGAAGAATACGGTGCAACAGTTTTATCGACTAAAGAATCCGGAAGCACACGGACTGGGAAGTCCGCGGCGTGCTGGCTGGGAGCACAGCATGCCAAAGGTGATTATCTGATATTTATGGATTCGGACACTCAATGTGCACAGAAGCACGCGTTCAGGAATATCGTGGCGCAGTTTAAAAGAAATGGGGACACAGGCCTGTTGTCCATTCAGCCCTACCATGTCATCCGTTCTCTTTATGAAACCTTGTCTATTGTACCCAACATCATCGTACTGGCAGGACTGAATCGCTATACTTTTCTTGACAAATCGATCCCCAAAAGAGGCGCATTCGGCCCCTTTCTCTTTGTTAAGGCAGAGGAGTATTTCGATCTTGGTGGTCATGAGGCTACCTTGTATACTCATATGGATGGCATCGCAATGGCTGGCCTCTATCAGAAAGAAAACTATCCTGTCACCGTTTATGGGGGCAAAGAAAGTATCCATTTCAGGATGTATCCGGAAGGCATTTACCAGTTGATCCAGGGATGGACAAAGAGCTTTACTTATGGCGCCAAAGTAACCCATCCAGTGGTGATGCTATCGATCATGTTATGGGTCATGAGCACGTACCTGATCCTCATTGGATTCGTGGATGGGGTCATGCGTATGGATCTGACTTATCTATCCGTTATTTTTATTGCTTATGTTCTGCATTCTCTGCAGTTCAGATGGCTGATGAAGAAAGTTGGCCGGTTCCCCTGGTGGACGATGGCGTTCTCATTGATTTACATAAGTGCCTTTCTGCTGCTCTATCTATGGGCAGTGATTCAAGTTTATTTTTTAAAAAAAGTAAAATGGCGGGGACGCGAATACAAAACATGAAGGAGCTTGCCAGATGAGGTTATTCTTATTGGATTTCAGTGTGTGGTTGTTTTTTCATTTAACTATCTCACTTGGGCTGATAAAACTGCCTGACCGGTTCTTTGCGAGTGATCACCCATTAAATGAACTGTTTAAAGAACGAACTTTCGAGAAAAAAGGAAGGTTCTGGAAGGATAAAGTCAAGGTCCATAAATGGAAAGACAAGCTGCCTGACGGTGCCTCGCTGTTCCATGCAGGTTATAAGAAAAAGGAACTGCAGAATAATGATGTGGATACGATCATGATATTCATCAAGGAAACGAAGCGGGCAGAGCTGACGCACTGGCTGCTGATGGTTCCGGCACCGTTTTTCTTTTTGTGGAATCCGGTATGGGCCGGCTGGGTATTGATCACTTATGCGCTGCTCGTCAATATTCCGTTTATCATGATCCAGCGCTATAACCGAATCCGACTGAACCGTATAAAGAAGAGAAAACAGACTTATACTGACAAAAAGTAAGTGAAGTGTTACACTGAAAGAGTAACTAGAATAAGGAGCGGATCAAATGACAACATTCAAAATAGATCACGATTTAAATATTCATTCAGTTGATTTGAATGTCAGTGATTTAAAAGTAATGACTGACTATTATACAGAGAATATCGGTCTGGACGTCCTGGATGAATCCAATAATTACGCATCCCTCGGGATCAAGGCTGATGACCAGGTTTTAATTAATCTAATTAAAACGGAAAAACAGGACTCACAAGCAAAAAAAGCAGGTCTTTTCCATACAGCCTTTCTCGTTCCAGCACGCAAAGACCTCGGTAATGTCCTGTATGCCCTTCTAAAAAATGAAGTACCTGTCGAAGGGGCGTCGGATCACGGTTATAGTGAAGCGATTTATCTGACTGACCCTGAAGGGAACGGCATCGAGATTTACAGGGACAAGCCGCGGACGGAATGGGACATAGGGGAAGACGGGACGATCAGAGGCGTGACAGAACAGATGGATGCAGACGGCGTCCTAGCCAGTCGGTCTGAAGTCTTGGTTGATAAAATGCCTACTGGAACTAAAATCGGCCACGTTCATTTATCTGTACGTGATTTGGAAGAATCTCAGGCATTCTACATTGACGTCATAGGTATGCAGCTGAAATATGAATTCGGCAGTCAAGCCCGGTTTATTGCTGCAGCTGATTATCATCATCATATTGGACTAAATACATGGTTGGGATCTGGAATACCTAAACGAGACACCTACGATACTGGACTTAGACGATTCACTTTAAGTGTAAGCCAGGCAGAAGAATTAGAAAAAGCAAAGGAACATATCATCTCTCAGGGTATTTCAGTGGAGGATGCCGGTGATACGTTCTTTACAGTAAAAGATCCGAACGGCATACGAGTGACACTGACGACATCGTGAAAATATAGAAGAGAATGGGACAAAAAGCGTTTAGTCCCGTTTCTTCTAACGCAAACTGTATCCGAATAACTGCTCAAGCAGTAACGGCTAAGGCAACTGGAGCGAATAAGCGCAAGATAATCGTAGATTATCGAGCAATGCACTCTGGATTGCGCCCAAGTGTATCATATCTGTAAATGGCTAAAGCCATAACAGATATGACAACGTGGACGGCGGGGCTGCTTTTTGGATCACGTTTATAATAAATAATTCGGTAGCGCTAAAGAGGCTGGGACTCATTTGTTCCAGCCTCTTTTCCTGCGTTTAATCAAGTTAAAGCATTCTTCCAGCGGTATTATGACCAGTTGGTGCCACAGTTTCTCAGGAAGTAGTCGCAAAAGCTGTTTAGTGACAAGTTTAGACTGTGATTCTTCAGGAAGTGGTCGCAAAAGCTGTTTAGTGACCAGTTTAGGCAGTGATTTAACAGGAAGTGGTCTCAATAGCTGTTTAGTGACAAGTTGATACAGGATTTCACTAGGAAGTAGTTGTCATGCAGCGAAATCACTCATCTGAATGTCCTCATTCTCAAACAGTTTTAAAAAAGCAAAAAAGGACGGGAATTTTCCAGCTTCTTTTTTTGAAGTCAAGTCTAATACTTTAAGTTTGTTCAGTGTTTATTTTTGTAATATTTGTTAAATAAATTAGAAAAGTGATTCGTTTCACAATAATTTTTAATTATAATATCCTTTACTTAAGCTGTTTTTAAATAAAAATATAAAATTTTGTACTTTTTGTTCAAAAAAACTTTGAAATAAAAAAGAAACATGGTATTATAAATGTGCAGTTAATCACAACATAAAAAGGTAGGAGGAACAATAATGATGAAGTGGAACAAATTATTACTTATTACAGCAAGCATGGGGTTACTTGCTGCGTGTGGCAATGGCGAGACAGATGAAGAGGTAACGGATGATACAGAAGAGGTTACTGAAGATACAGGTGAAGAAACAGAAGAGACAACCGAAGAGTCAGATGCTACAACGGGCGCAACACAATCTGTTGTAACGGCTTCAGAAGATCTGGAAGAAGCTATGTCAGCCAACGGCGGATGGATCGTTATCTTTGAAGGTGACGTCGAAACGGATCAGGAACTCGTTCTTGAAGAAGGCCCAATGAATGACGGCGAACTTGCACGTAAACTGGCTTTATATACACAAGATGAAGACCGTAACGTTACCGCAAGTTATACACTGACAGCTCCAAAATTGACCATTGAAAGTGAAAATTCACGTATCCAAAACGGTACATTTGCCGGAGATGTTTACGTTGATGCCAACGGTTTCCAACTGCCTGGCGGAACGATCGATGGGGACCTGATCTTCATGAGTCAAGAGTATCAGGATTCAGCTGATCTTGAAGAAGGAGAAGTAACGGGTGAAGTACGTGTCGAAGGCGGAGAAGAAGAATCTGCTGATGCAACAACAGGCGCAACACAATCTGTTGTAACAGCGTCAGAAGATTTAGAAGAAGCAATGTCAGCCAACGGCGGATGGATCGTTATCTTTGAAGGTGACGTCGAAGCAGATCAGGAACTCGTTCTTGAAGAAGGCCCAATGAATGACGGCGAACTTGCACGTAAACTGGCTTTATATACACAAGATGAAGACCGTAACGTTACCGCAAGTTATACACTGACAGCTCCAAAATTGACCATTGAAAGTGAAAATTCACGTATCCAAAACGGTACATTTGCCGGAGATGTTTACGTTGATGCCAACGGTTTCCAACTGCCTGGCGGAACGATCGATGGGGACCTGATCTTCATGAGTCAAGAGTATCAGGATTCAGCTACATTAGATGAAGGCGAAGTAACAGGCGAAACTCGCGTCGAAGAATAATCAAGTTAACCCCCCTATATAAAATGAAAAAGACTGCAGCTGAGCTGCAGTCTTTTTTGTAACAACTATCCTGTGCAAGAGAATGAACAGACAGATGAGGGATTAGTAAGTAATATTAAGAAATTTAATTGACTTGTGAGAAAAATGGAAACAGCTTTAGCGCAAACGTAAAAAGTATGTGAATGCGAAAAAAATGAAAGGATTTTTATATTTATAACAACTCTCTTTTGTTGACGACTTCACATATCTATTATATAGTAGGTTTTAGTAATGAACGAATCAGAATGTCCGAATACCATTAGATCTCTCCTTCTATTCTGTTCATTCTACGCGTTCTACAATTAAACTTCCATTAGGAAAGGTAAGGGATAATTATGAGTTTATTGAAAAAGAAATTAGCAGCAGGTGCTGCCGTTGTCGCTTTAGGCGGATTTTTAGGAGCATGTGATTCTTCTGAAGATACACCAGAAGAAACGACAGAAGAAACAACAGAAGAAACTGGCGATGCTGTAACGGCTGCTTCTATTACAGATCAAGCCGATGAAGTTGTCGCTTCATTAAGTGAAGACGGTAACTGGATCACTGCCATCACAGCTGATGTAACTGTTGAGGAAGACATCACTGTTGCTGGAACATTCCACGACGGCGGAGATGAAGCTGAAGCTGAATACCGTAAATTAGCACTATATGCTCAAGATGAAGACCGTAATGTAACAGATGAATATACTTTGACAGTGCCAATGATGACTGTTGAATCTCCAAATTTCCGTATCCAGAATGGTACAGTTGATGGTGACGTATATGTTGATGCAGAAGGATTCGAATTAGCCGGCTCGACTGTTACAGGTGACGTCACTTTCGCTTCTCAAGAATTACAGGACGCTGCTATGATGGATGAAGGCACTGTAGAAGGCGAAGTAACTGTAGAAGAATAATTGCTGCATCGTTGCTTCAGATCATGTATCTGTGCAACAGTACGCTAACATGCTGATATTCACCCTATCGGACCCAGGAGAGAAGAATGATCAGCAGATAATTTAAACACACAAATAAAGCAGTTCTTCAGGTCGGTGTATCTGAAGAACTGTTTTTTGTCTGGCAGGAGCTGACTAGAGGACTGCTCTATGATCAGGGTGAATAGTATAGTGTGTTTTTTTGTGTGTCAGTGTGTTATTATATTGAAAAAAGTGTATACTGTAACTACATGAATCAGTGCTGTTCGAAATCAAAGAGGAGGATCAATGTGAACCGTAAACAACGCGTTTTAAACTATGTCAATGAGGCCTGTGCGTCCTTCACACACCAGGATATAGAAAAAGGCATGGGGATCACTACAAAAGAAGTGGCGGATGCACTGGAAAGCATACGAAGCAATATTTCCAAAGACTTGAACCAGCTTGCCCGAGAAGGTCAACTGAAAAAAATCGATGGGAGACCTGTGCGGTTTATACCGATCGAAAAAGCCCGCCACAAGCCGCTGACCAGGCATGTTTCCAGTTATAAAGAAAAAAGTCTGCCGTCTGTTGGGGTGACACAGGAAGTTCTGGACTATTCATATAATCAGACCCGTGACATCTTCAAATCGATCATCGGTGCAAACGGGAGCATTAAAAATGCCGTCGAACAAGCAAAAGCGGCCGTTCTGTATCCGCCGAAAGGGCTGAATACACTCATTACCGGTCCAACAGGTTCGGGGAAATCATTCTTTGCTCATGCGATGTTCCGTTTCGCTCAGTCGCAGGAGCTGATCGATAGCGAAAAAGAACTGGTCGTCTTCAACTGTGCTGACTATGCGTCGAACCCTCAGCTCTTGATGAGCTACTTATTTGGTTATGCCCAGGGAGCCTTTACAGGTGCAGCCAGTTCTAAAGAAGGCCTGATTCAGCAGGCTGACGGCGGAATGCTCTTTCTCGACGAAGTGCACCGACTGCCGCCGGAAGGGCAGGAAATGGTGTTTTACTTCATGGATACTGGGATGTACAGCCGATTAGGCGAGACGGGAAAAAATAGACATGCCAATGTCCGTATCGTTTGTGCGACGACTGAAGACCCTAAATCGACTTTTTTAGACACCTTCATGCGCCGGATCCCCATCAATATCCACTTGCCCTCATTTAAAGAGAGACCGGTCAGCGAGCAGCTTGATCTGGTCAAACTCCTGACGGGGCTGGAAGCCAATCGTATCCAGCGTAAAATCATTTTAAACGAAGAAGTGGTGAAAGGACTTATAGCCAGTGTAGGATATGGGAATGTCGGGCAACTGAAGTCGTCTATCCAGCTGGTTTGTGCCAGAGGGTTCATGAATCAGTTGAATAAAGATGAGATCTCCTTGACGGTCAAAGATCTGCCGGAAACTATCAAGGATCATTTAGTCGGCTTATCGTCTAATCGACTGGAACAGGCTGATCTTTCCAAGTACGTGGAAGCTAAAATGATGATCGATCCTAACGAACCGTTTTATAAAATGGCGATGGATTCATATGAGCTGCCCTATAATATATATGATATTATCGGAGATAAAGCAGCTTTGCTGGAAGCAGAAGGCTTGGATCAGGACTCGATCAATCAGTATATCTCCACAGATATAAATGTTCATCTGAAATCCTTCTACCGTAATCATGGATTCTCCTTCCAGACAGAGTCGAAGCTGGCAGAAGTGGTCAGTAAGGAAGTGATACAGTTTGCTCATCAGATCGTCGGGGAAGTCGAACTGGCCTTGGGCGGCTCATTTAAACAGAATTTTATTTATGCCATGAGTCTGCACATCAGTTCATTGTTAAGTAAGATCAGCAGTGGACAAGAGCGTATCATCAATAACCGTATCCGGGAAATGGCCATGACTTATGCGAATGAGTATGCTGTAGCAGAACGCGTAAAGACTAAAATCGCTGTTTATTTTGATGTAGATATTCCTGATAATGAAGTCTATTACTTAACGGTTCTGCTAGTCTCTCTTAAAGAAGAGTTGGCTTCTGGCCGCGTCGGCATCGTTATTGCTACTCATGGGAATTCGACTGCAAGCAGTATGGCGCGAGTGGCAGAACAGCTATTAGATACTTCTGGCGTTGCAGCGATCGATATGCCGCTTGATATGTCACCGACGGTCGTCTACGAACGGATAAAAAAAGCTGTTCTGGATGTTAATGAAGGAAGTGGGGTCTTGCTGCTTGTCGACATGGGTTCTCTGGCCACCTTTGAAACGACGCTGCAGAAAGAAACAGGTATTCATATCCGTTCGATCGACATGGTGTCGACAGCCATCGTTCTTGAAGCTGTGCGAAAAGCCTCTTTAGTGGATGCAGATATTGAATTGCTGTATGAATCACTGACAAAGTTTAGTGGTTATACGAAAGAATTACCTAGACACGATGACCAGCGTCAGCCTTCAAAACGTAAACCACCTATCGTGATGGCAGTGTGCGCAAGTGGAGAAGGGACAGCTCAGAAGATCAAAGAAATCATTGAAAAAGCCCTGAGAAAATCGAATGAATCCGGGATACAAGTGAAAACCTGTTCAGTGGCGGAACTGGATACCAGGATAAGTGAGTGGCAGAAAGATTATACGATCATTGCTTCGACCGGTATCGTCAATCCTAAAATCCAGGCACCCTTCATTCCCCTTGAACGGTTTATTGAAGATAAACCTGAGCACCTATTGAAGAAGTTTGTCAGTTTGACGACAGTAGAACCTGAAGACGCACTAGCCGATGATGAGCAGGCGAAAGCGATCATCTATTCATATATCGAAGAGAATTTTGCTTTTATCAATCCTCAAAAAGTGGTCCCGATCATCTGGTCATTTGTCAGTCAGTGCGAAGAACTCCGTACAGAAACAACAAATCAGTATGCTTTCCATATCAATCTAGCGTTTCATATGGCTGGATTAATAGAAAGACTGCTGCAAAAGGATAAGGTACGGCTAGACCGTGAGGAGAAGAGGGAAACTTTGAGTCACCCCCTGTATTCTGAATTACAGAAAGTGATCAGAGGTTTTGAAAAAAGCATACAGTTGACGGTTCCGTTGGAAGAATATGGCTATATTCTTTACTTCATCACAAAAGAAGAAGGAAAAATGGAAGATATCGACACACTGTTAACTGAATAACACACTTAAACACAAAAGCGACACACTATTATAGTGTGTCGCTTTTGTGTTTTGTCTGGAAACGCGACACAAGGCATTATTTCATCATAGTGTGTTGGCACACTTCTTGCTTATATATAAGTGAAGGGAATAAATAGGCATTTTTATGAGATTCCCGAGATTAAGTGGAGGGAGTGTTGTTTATAGCAGGAGGGGTTATGGAACGATGGATATTCGATTGATTCGTATAGATGATCGGCTTATTCATGGTCAGGTCGCAACGACTTGGTCTAAATCTACAGGTATTAGTCGAATCATCGTGGTGAGTGATGAAGTCGCACGTAATCCTTTGCAGAAGGTATTACTGACGCAGGCTGCGCCACCTGAAGTGAAGTCTCATGTTGTATCCGTTACCAGACTAAAAGATATTGCGCAGCATTCATTGATGGATGGTGTCAAAGTCATGCTATTATTTACTAATCCTAAAGACGTCATGCGCGTACATCAGTGCGGCCTGGCGTTTGACAGCGTTAATATCGGTGGTATGAAGTATACGGAAGGAAAACAGATGGTGACACACTTTGTATCCGTTGACCAGTCCGATATCGAAGCCTTTAAGTATTTAGACGATAAAGGTATCGATCTGGAGATCAGAAAAGTTCCCGGCGACCGCAGCCAGAAGATGATGGATGTATTGAGAAAAGGGGACTTTCTGTAAATGTCACAGAAGAAAAAATAGTTAGCATAATATGCTAGTAGTAGGAGGGAAATAAATGGTAGGAATTATATTGGCAAGCCATGGCGAGTTTGCCGAAGGAATTTTACAGTCAGGACAAATGATTGTAGGAGAACAGGAAAATGTTAAAGCTGTTACGTTGATGCCAAGTGAAGGCCCTGACGATATCAGACGCAAGATGGAGGAAGCGATCGCTTCTTTTGATTCAGATGAAGTGCTGTTCCTTGTTGATTTATGGGGAGGTACGCCATTTAATCAGGCCAACACATTGTTCGAGGATCACAAAGATAAATGGGCAATCGTTGCAGGTCTGAACTTGGGGATGCTGATCGAGGCGTTCACAGGTCGTTTTGGAATGGACAAAGCACAGGATATCGCTAAAGCGATCATCGAACCTGGTAAAGACAGTGTAAAAGTAAGACCGGAAAGTCTTCAGCCTGCAGAAGCAGCTGTGGAAACGAAGAGCGAAGAACCGAACCAGCCATTACCTGAAGGAACAGTGGTGGGTACCGGGAAAATCGATATCCGTCTTGCTCGAATCGACTCACGTCTGTTACACGGACAAGTAGCCACTGCCTGGTCAAAAGATGTTCAGCCTACACGTATCATTGTTGTTTCCGATGATGTGGCTCAGGATGATCTGCGTAAGAGCCTGATCACACAAGCTTCACCACCAGGGATCAAAGCTAACGTTGTACCTGTAGACAAAATGATCGAAGTAGCGAAAGATCCGCGCTTTGGTAAAACAAGTGCGCTGCTTCTATTTGAAAACCCGCAGGATGCCTTGCGTGTCATTGAAGGCGGCGTAGAGATCGAAGAAGTAAACGTTGGATCCATGGCTCACTCAGAAGGTAAAGTCATGATCAATAACGTGCTTTCTGTAGATGAAAAAGACGTTGAGTCATTCAAGAAAATGAAAGACCACGGCGTGACCTTTGATGTACGTAAAGTACCTTCAGATCAAAGTAAAGATATCTGGCCAATGCTTAAGAAAACAAAATACGTTGATTAAGGAATATTTTAAGGAGGGAAAATAAATTATGAATATATTTGTTGTTATATTAGTATTACTCGTCGCCTTTCTGGCGGGGATGGAAGGGATTTTGGACCAGTTCCAGTTCCACCAGCCTATTATCGCTTGTACATTGATCGGGCTTGTAACGGGTAACCCTATCGATGGTTTACTTCTAGGTGGTACCTTGCAACTGATCGCCTTGGGGTGGATGAACATCGGAGCTGCCGTAGCACCTGATGCCGCGCTTGCATCTGTCGCTTCCGCTATTTTAGTTACTTTACGTGGTGCCGGCGTATCAGAAGGTATCGCTTTGGCTATCCCACTAGCTATTGCCGGTCAAGTACTGACGATCTTCGTTCGTACACTGACAGTTGGTATTGCTCACGCTGCCGACGGAAAAGCAAAAGAAGGCTCATTCAGAGCTGTTGAATGGCTCCACATTGGTGCATTGATGCTGCAAGGTCTGCGTATTGCGATCCCAGCAGGTATCATTTTAGCTGTACCGGCTGAACTTGTAACAGACGGATTGAATGCTATCCCAGCCTGGTTGACTGGCGGACTTGCTGTTGCCGGTGGCATGATCGTTGCCGTTGGTTATGCAATGGTTATCAACATGATGGCTACACCAAAATTATGGGTATTCTTCGCTCTAGGTTTTGCACTATCAGCTATTGGCGAACTGAACCTTATCGCAATGGGTATTATCGGCGTTGTCTTAGCCTTGCTTTACCTGCAGTTTGCACCTGAATTCAATCAAGGTGGCGGCGGCAATGGAGGAAATTCCTCTGGCGGAGACCCACTCGATGATATTCTAAACGATTACTAAAAAGGAGCGTTGAAAAACTATGGATGAAAAAAATAAAGTAAGATTAACAAAAAGCGACCGTTTAAAAGTTTTTTGGAGAAGTCAATTCCTGCAAGCTTCATGGAACTTTGAACGTATGCAGAACGTTGGATGGGCATATTCCATGATTCCAGCGCTTAAAAAATTATATACAACAAAAGAAGACCGTGCACTTGCTTTAAAGCGTCACTTGGAATTCTTTAATACACATCCTTACCTGGCTGCACCTGTACTTGGTGTGACATTGACACTTGAAGAAGAAAAAGCTGCCGGAGAAGATATCGACAATGCAGCGATTCAAGGGGTCAAAATCGGTATGATGGGACCTCTTGCCGGTGTGGGTGACCCGATCTTCTGGGGTACTCTGCGTCCTGTATTAGGTGCCTTCGCCGCTTCACTTGCATTAAGTGAAAGCTGGATGGGTCCGATCATCTTCTTCCTGGCCTGGAACATTATCCGTATGGCATTCCTATGGTACTCACAGGAACTTGGTTACGTTCAAGGGGGTAACATTACTCAGAACTTAGCCGGTGGATTGATGCAGAAGCTGACTCAAGGGGCATCTGTTTTAGGTATGTTCATCATGGGTGTACTGGTACCGCGTTGGACAGCGATGAACTTCCCGATGGTCATCAGTCGAGTTGAAAATGCAGAAGCAGACATGATCGACTTTGCTGCGATTTCAGAAGCGGCAAATGAAGGTGTCTTATCTGGTGATATGCTGAGAAACGTTGTTGCGGATATTCAAGCAGGCATGGCTATCCAGCCTGAAGAAGTAACAACATTGCAAAACACATTAGATCAGCTGCTGCCTGGTGTGGCTCCCTTACTACTAACTCTCTTCTGTGTGTGGTTATTACGTAAGAAAGTCAGCCCAATTACAATTATCGGCGGTATCTTCGTAGTCGGCGTTATCGGTTACGTTTTAGGTATCTTAGGATAATCTGACAGATCTAACTGAAAACAATTTTAAAAAAACACTTCCTGAGAGTGATGCGTCAATCGACGCGTCGTTCATCAGGAAGTGTTTTTTTATTCTTTTCTCTGTTTAGATGAAGGGATATCCAACTGCTTGCGGTATTTCGTTACACCTCTTCGGGATAGTGTCATGTTCTCTGCCTTAAGTGCATCAGAAATGGCTTGATCCGATAGAGGCTTAGCTTTATCTTCTGACTGAATCAGATTTTGAAGAGCTTGGAGAATGTGATCTTTAGACAGCTCCGACTGACTTGAGCGACGAGACAGGAAGGTTTTTAATTCCTTGGATCCATAAGGCGTTTCGATATAGGTCTCCCTGACGGCCCGACTGATCGTTGACTGATTCAGATGCAGTTCTTCGGCTAAATCAGTCAGCTGAAGAGGCACAAGGGGTGCATCGGCATCTTTAAAATAGGTATGCTGGTGCATGACGATGGCAGTTCCTACGCGTAAAATCGTCTCTTTACGTTTTTCAAGACTTGTCTGAAGGATATCGTATTCCTTTTTCTTCTCTTTGATGTAGGATTTTAGCTGCGGATCATCAGAACTGCTCAATTCTTTAAAGTAAGATCGGTTAAAACTGACTAGAGGCGTTTTATATTTCGTTTCACTGATGACGAGTTCATCCTTATCGATACTGACACTAAGTTCAGGAAGAACAAAAGGCGTATAGGATGCCTGGTACGCTTCACCGGGTGAAGGGGTCAGTTTCTTAATAAACTGATAAACCTCTTTAATGTCTGCTTCAGTCACATCGTAAGTCTGTGCAAGTGATGACCATTTCTTGTTGGTCAGTGATTCAAGATTTTCTTCGATCACAATATAGGCTATCGATGGGGCAAAGTCCAGCCGCTCTGTCTGAAGAAGCAGGCATTCTTTAAGATCTCGGGCACCGACACCCGGGGGATCAAGCTGTTGAAGAAGAGTCAGGGCATCCAAAAGTTCGACAGAAGCCGCTCCGGTCTCATCCATTGCTTCTTCGATCGTTTTGGTCACATAGCCTCTATGATCCAGCTGATTGACCCACCAGAAGAGCAGTTCACGCAAATATGTTTTTCTGTAAAACAACTCGATCTGTTCTTTTAAAAAGTCAAAGAGCGAAGGCTGACTGGCAGTCGTTTGTTCAATGGCTGAAGCGGTTTCGTTTATAGCCGATTGAATCAGGCGGCTTTCCTGTTCTGGCATATCCACAAAAGGATTCTCCAGGATCTGATTACTCAAGTAAGTGGAAAGCTCTATACGATTTAGCTGGAGCAGGTGGACGCCCTGCATGAGATTCGGGATGTAGGACTGCTTCTGTTTCTGCAGCTGCTGTGGTTGATGTCTAAATTCCATATCATCTTTCCTTTCTATTCTATTTTACCATAAACAGCATCATTATTATTATGTTCTTATAGAGTTACCTATTAGGGGGAGTCAATTGAAACATAGAAATACATTCTCAGGAGGGCTGATCAGTCTCTTAATTGACGCACTCGTAAAGACAAATAGTTTGAGCACTGCTAATGTGTCTTTTATTTGACGTACTCACCAGGAAAACAGCTTGAGCAGTGCCAATGAGCTCCACATTAGACGTACTGACAAGAATAATAGTTTGAGTAGTGCCAATGAGCCTCGTATTGGACGTACTCATCAGAAAAATAGCTTGAGCAGTGCCAATGAGCCTCGTATTGGACGCGCTCAGGAAGGAAACAGTTTGAGTAGTGCCAATGAGCTCCACATTGGACGTGCTCAGGAAGGAAAACAGTTTGAGCACTGCTAATGTGTCTTTTATTTGACGTACTCACCAGGAAAACAGCTTGAGCAGTGCCAATGAGCTCCACATTAGACGTACTGACAAGAAAAATAGTTTGAGTAGTGCCAATGAGCTCCACATTGGACGTACTCATCAGAAAAATAGCTTGAGCAGTGCTAATGAGTCCCACATTAGACGTACTCACCAGGAAAACAGCTTGAGCAGTGCTAATGAACCCCGCATTAGACGTACTCATCAGAAAAATGGTTTGAGCACTGCCAATGAGCCCCACATTGGACGTACTGACAAGAAAAATAGTTTGAGTACTGCCAATGAGCTCCACATTAGACGTAGTCAGGAACGAAACAGCTTGAGCAGTGCTAATGAGTCCCACATTAGACGTACTCACCAGGAAAACAGCTTGAGCAGTGCCAATGAGCTCCACATTGGACGTGCTCAGGAAGGAAATAGTTTGAGCAGTGCCAATGAACCCCACATTAGACGTGCTCACCAGAAAAATAGTTTGAGCAGTGCCAATGCGCTGTTCGCATTAAGTGTTCACTGACTATAGAACTAGATCAATGCTTTTATCCAGTGTAATACTAAGAGTTTATTCATTTAATTATATTGAAATTATAATCCCTGTGCTATACTGTTATTAACTTATAACTACTGGAGGAAGACAATGAAATTTAATGACTACACTTATGAAAGACCGGATTTTGATCTATTCAAAAAAGATTTCGTCCATCTGATCGATCAGCTGAAAAGCGCCGGATCAGTAGAAGAAGTCAAAGAAGCAATCGATGACGTCTCCGCATTGACCTCTTCGCTGGATACCATGGCGACCCTGGCATCCATTCGCTACTCGATCGATACAAAGGACGATTTCTATGAACAGGAAGACAACTATTGGAATGAATATGGCCCATTGTACCAGGAATTAAATACCCGATACTACAAGGCCATAATGGAGTCGCCTTACTTAGAAGAGTTGAAAGACAGTTATCCAAGGACGTTTATCCAGAATATGCAGTTCGAACTGGACTCCTTTGATGCCAGTGTCATCGAGCTGCTTCAGAAGGAAAACCAGCTGAGCAGTGATTATCAGAAGCTGATTGCCGCTGCAGAAATCGAATTCGACAGGAAAATTCTGACCTTGTCTCAGTTTGGTCCCTATCTACAGTCGACGGACCGTGCCGTCAGGAAAGAGGCAAGCGAAGCCCAACTGAGCTACTTTGAAGAAAATGAAGAAAAACTGGATACGATTTACAACGAACTGGTCACCGTCAGAGATCAGATCGCTAAAAAACTGGGCTATAAAGATTTCGTCGAGTTGGGTTATGTCCGAATGAAACGCTTTGACTACGACCGTGACATGGTCGAAGTATACCGAAAGCAGGTCCTGGACTATGTGGTTCCTGTCACGAAAAAACTGGCTGAGCGCCAGGCAGAGCGTATCGGGATCAAGGATCTGAAACATTATGACGAAGCCTTGCAGTTTCTGGACGGGAATCCGACGCCTCAGGGAGATCCGGATTACATCATCGAAAATGGGCGCAAGATGTATCATGAATTAAGTGATGAAACAGCAGAATTCATCGACTTTATGTTCGATAAAGAACTGGTCGATCTCCTGTCTAAAGAAGGGAAAGCGAGTGGCGGCTACTGTACGTATATTCCCGACTACAAGTCTCCATTCATTTTTGCCAACTTTAACGGGACCTCTGGCGATATCGATGTCCTCACACACGAAGCGGGTCATGCCTTCCAGGTCTACCAGTCACGCTGGATCAAGCAACCGGAGATCGTGTTCCCGACGTTTGAAACATGTGAGATCCACTCCATGAGCATGGAATTCTTCACATACCCGTGGATGGAACTGTTCTTCAAAGAGCAGACGGATAAATACAAGTTCGACCATCTGAGTGGCGCGATCCGTTTCCTTCCTTATGGGGTGCTGGTGGATCACTTCCAGCATGAAGTGTATGAAAATCCTGAGTGGTCACCAGAAGAGCGCAAAGTCTGCTGGAGAAAGCTGGAGAAACAGTACCTGCCGCAGCGCGATTACTCTGAGAGTGACTTTTTGGATAAGGGGACGTACTGGTTCAGACAGGGCCATATTTTTGCTTCGCCGTTCTACTATATCGATTACACGCTGGCTCAGGTCTGTGCCCTGCAGTTCTGGAAACGTGCTATCGTGGATGAGGATGACAAAGCCTGGGGAGACTACATGGCCATCTGTGAAGCAGGCGGCACAAAAAGCTTCCTCGAAACAGTAGATACAGCTAATCTGCGTTCACCTTTTGAAGAAGGTTCGCTGGAGCGAGTCGTGAAAACGATCGATGATGCCCTGGAAGCTGTGGACGACAAAGCGTTATAAGATAAGACAAAAAAAGATAACCGCTGAGCATATAGCATTTAGCATATGCCAGGTGGTTATCTTTTTGTATGTTCTACTCTTTAGATGTGTGCTCATTAAGCTGATCTTCAAGAGCCTCGAGCGTTTCTGTCTCTTTTTCAAGGATTTTCTCCAGATCCTGCAGCTCTTTCTCAACATTCTGGATAAGTGTATTGGCCCGTTCGAATGATTCAGAAATGTCATCAGATAAAAGTGCCTCTTTCGATAAGCCATGCAGGATCCAGGGGGAAGGCAGATCGAAAGGATGATCTGTCGGAAGAAGGGCAGCTTCGGCTTCAGATAGATCCCACCAGATCACTGTCTCACGATCTTTCTGTTGGGCCATCTTCAGCTTTTCCTGAATGGTTCTGAACAAACCGGACTGTTCCATAAAGTCTGACCACGGATAAACGACATGTAAATAATTCGTGCCTTTAAATTCTTCCCATAAGATGATGTAGCGAGATTTGTCTGCATTCTCGTAAAAGTGCCAGTCGTCAAGTGAACCTTCGAAAAGTTCTTCACTGACAGGGAAGGGGTAATAGGCTTCAAGCGGAAAGACTTTTTTATTAAAAGACGGATCCAGATACGTTCGTCTGATCCAGTCAGTCTTTTTGGCTTTTTCAGTGACTTCTTTCCACCGTGTTGATTCGTCTATGATCAGACTGTCGAGAGAGTCTGTTTGAGCGGCATAAAGCAGTGTCACTGGTGGAAGACCGACTTTTTTCAGGACCGCCTGAGAGGCTTTATTGTACTGTTCGGTATTGGCACCGATCCATTTTACATCCGGATGTGAAAGGGCCTGTTCCAAACTGTACCTGACTATTTGGGTCCCGTAGCCGTTTTTTCTATGCCGCTGGTCAGTCCGTAAACGTCCAAGCATGGCATAGTGATCCTTGAATATTGTGAAACCCGATAAGGCAACGAGTTCATCAGATACAAACAAACCAAAAAGATGATTAGGCCCTCCGATAATACGGTGAAAGGCCCACAGCATATAGTCATCGTCCAAGCCTGTCTGCATCTTTTTATAATAAGAAATATCTTCTTTTGTTAACCGTCTTATCTCTTCGCTCATTTAACCTTCTCCTTTGATAACTTTTTGTGCACCGATACGAAAACCTTCATAGTGGAATCCCGCTTTTTTATACATATCTTTAGGAGAATCTTCCGCATCAGCCACGAGGAAGACAAGGGTCTGCCTGGCCAGTGCTTCTTTTATAATGAATGACTGTAATGCCGAGGCAATGCCTTTTAGCCGGTGCTTTTCCAGTGTGAACAAGTCATCCAGTTCCAGCCCCTCATCGCTATCGATCATAATGCAGGAACCGGCCGGCTCTCCCTGGAAGTATGCGAGCAGAAAGGTGACTGCTTCATCTTTGAAGAGGCGGTCGTAATACGGTTGTTTAGATTCGGCAAAAGAGTCAGATACCGTTTTATCTTCTATATAATTCAGTTGCTTGAATGCATCCAGCTGGTCAGCTTGAACGACGGATACGTTGATATCCGGAACTTCCGCTTTAAATACATAATGTGCCGGGTCAAGTGAATAGAGTTCCAGCTTTTCCAGTCCATACTCTTCACCATTTAAGTAGTCTAAAGTATCCGGCATGATGCCCTGATTTTCAGGCCAGTAGAATTTGACATGACTCAGCCCGTTCCCTTTTGAGAAAACTATTTGCATCGATTCGATCAGTTCGAACTCTTCTTTCGTCGGGGAATATTTCAGCTGAAAGAAATTTGAATCATATCTGAATAAGGCATCCGGATCATAGTACTGTGCAAAAAACTCGTTTTCATCAATCAGTGTGCTGTGTGTGGCAATGGCATTAAATGTGACCATACGTGTCTTCCTTTCTATACTTACTATAGAATAGCAAATTCAAAGGTAAACGTTAAGCCTAAAGTGACAAGTGATCCGAGATAAATAGAAATATGCTGCTCAGAAACGTTTAAAATCTGATTTTAATACAGTTTTGAGTTAGTGATCGAGGTTGGAATGCGACTGAAATCGGATACAATTTATACTGGATAGAAAAAAAGTGTCAAATTAAAATGAGATTTGTCACCTTTTGTTCACCATTTTTTGTCAGAATTAGAGGCTGAAGCAGGACGGATTTAATTGAAAAAACCTTTATACCAACGTTTGTAAAGGTTACGTTTTGCCATGGTTTCTTCAAATAATACAGTTATGTAACAAAAGGGCATAGATTTTGTCATTGGATTTAAATCTTAGACTGTCCCTTCCTATGCTATGATGTTTTTAGTGCTTGAAACAAATGAGCATACATTAAAGGTATAAACCAACATTTAAACGTATAAAAATAGAAAGATCACCGGTAAGGGTCGATCAATAAATTGTGGATTAGGAGTTTTTCAGATTGAATAAGAAACGTATCGTTACAGCAATGGCTTCAGTATTACTTGCAGCACCATTCTTGCGTCCGATGGAAGTCGATGCTTCTCAAAAATTAAATGAACTTCAGCAGCAGGAACAGCAGCTGGAAAAAGAAGCACAAAAAGTGAGCGGCGAAATTCAGAGTCGTGAAGAAAAAATGGAAGCACTTGAAAATGAAAAAGCTCAACTTGAAAAAGAAGTAACGGCGCTTCAAGCAGATATCGACGCTTTGGTTTTGGAAATCAACGAACAGGAAAAAGAAATCCAACGCATCAAAGAAGAAATCGAACGTCTGCAGGACGAAATCGCTCAACTGCAGCAGCAGATCGATGACCGTAATGAACAACTGGAATCACAAGCACGTTCTGTACAGACTAACGCCAGCGCTTCAGACATCGTCGACTTGCTGATGTCTGCTGAAAGTTTGTCTGATTTAGTTGGACGCATCAATGTCGTCAACAAACTTGTTACTGCAAACCAGGAAATTATGGAAGAGCAGATCGCTGACCAGAATGCTTTAGAAGAAAACGAAAAACAAGTTAAAGCTGAACAGGAAGAGATGGAAAAAGTAAAAGCTCAACTGGAAGTCAGCCGTAATAATTTAGTGAATCAACGTCTGGAATTAGATGACAAAATCGTTCAGATCGCTGAAAAATATGAAATGACTGATGAAGAAAGAAAATCTTTCGTTAATGAACAAGCGATCATTGCAGAACGTACAAGTACTTTAAATGAAGAGATGAAAGCTGAGAAACAGCGTATCATTGAAGAAGAACGTGCCAGACAAGAAGCAATCCGTATCGCTCAGGAAAAAGCACAGAGAGAAGCCGAAGCGAAAGCTAAAGCAGAAGCGGCAGCAAGAGCCAAAGCAGAAGCCGAAGCAGCAGCAAAAGCCAGCAAAAAGGAACAGGCTTCAACATCTTCAAACAGCTCAAACAGCTCAAGCAGCTCAAACAGCTCAAACAACGCTTCGTCAAGCAGTGCTCAAACTAACAGCGGCTGGTTACGTCCAGCAAATGGCCGATACACGTCACCCTTTGGCTACCGTGTACATCCTGTAACAGGCAGACGTTCATTCCACAATGGAACAGATATTGCCGGTGGAGGACCGATCAGAGCCACTCGTGCAGGTACAGTCAAATCAGCATCATATTCTGGAACATACGGTTACCGTGTGATCATAGATCATGGTGATGGCTATGAAACCTTATATGCTCACATGCAGCCTAACTTAAGTGTTGCGCCGGGACAGAGAGTTTCTCAAGGACAGCAACTGGGAATCATGGGTACGACAGGACGTTCAACAGGCGTTCACTTGCACTTCATCGTTTATAAAAACGGTACACCAGTTAATGCTATGAACTACATCAGATAATCAAGAGTACTAAACCGCAAAGAGAGAAGGCTGAAGAGCTTTCTCTCTTTTTTCATGTCGTGTATACTGAATTATGAAGATAAGAGCTGGAGGAATGACTATTATGGAAAGAATCGAATCGACACAGAACAAGCAAGTAAAAGAATGGAGAAAACTGCTGACACGTAAAGGCAGAAAGAAACAGAACAGATACCTCGTAGAAGGCCTTCATTTAGTAGAAGAAGCAATAAAATCGGATACTGAGATCGATGTACTGGTCATCAGAGAAGATAAAGTTATGGATTATGCTTATCTATATGAAAAAAGTGAGATAGATGCTGTGGAAGTAACGGAAGAAATTACCAGTATGCTGAGCGATGCTGTGACCGAACAGGGGATCCTGGCCGTCGTTAAAAGTCAGGAATCTCCTGAAGATATCAGAGGAAATAAGCCTGTGCTGATTCTGGATGAAGTCCAGGACCCGGGTAATCTTGGTACCTTGATACGCACCGCTGATGCTGCTGGGTTTGAAGGTGTCATTATAGGAAAAGGCTCTGTTGACTTGTTCAATCCGAAAGCACTGCGGTCAGCCCAAGGCAGCCACTTTCATTTGACTATCATTCATGACGATATCGAAACTTGGATCGGAATGTTTAAAGACAGAGGTATTCCTGTCTATGGAACAGCTTTAGATGAAAGAGCGGTATCTTTCCGTTCGATAGAACCGCAAGATAGGTTTGCGTTGATCGTAGGGAATGAAGGGAATGGGGTGAATCCAAAGATTCTGGAACAGACCTCAGAAAATCTGTATATTCCAATCAAAGGCCAGGCAGAATCGTTGAACGTCGCCATCGCTGCAAGCATATTGATGTTCAGTCTTTATCAGTGATCAGCGTTTTTTGACAATTTTGTCACAAACGTCATGAAAACGTTTCTAAATTAGATTGTTTCCTTTTCTTTTTTCACTTAAAGGAGTAAGATAATTTATGGACAGTCGCATAATGCACGACTGCAGACAATCACTGACTCGTTTGAAAAGGAGACATTTGATGGAATTTGTTCGTTCGATTTGGGAAAATGATACAGATTATATGACATTAGTCGAAGATTTACTTGAAGATGAAGATTTACTTAAATTAGATGATATTACACATCACCACTATACAACACGCCTGATCCATTCATTATTTGTATCCTATGTAAGTTATAAGATCGCTAAACGCCTGAACCTTAATGTGAGAGCAGTTGCCAGAGCAGGCTTGCTGCATGATTTCTTTCACGAAGGCAGAGAAGAGATCGCATTAATGAATGAAGGTTCTCACAACTGTGTTCACCCAAAAATCGCAGTTAAAAATGCTCAACGCCTGACTGAATTAAGTGAACTTGAAAAAGATATTATACTGAAGCATATGTTTTTAACAACGACTGGCGTGGGAATCCCTCGGTATAAAGAAAGTTTTGTTGTGACATGTGTGGATAAATACTGCGCCATCAATGAAGTCTCAACACCTGTCAGATCTAAAGTCAAGCAGAAACTTTCGGAATGGAGCTTGAAACTAAGAGTGGTCCATGCTTAGTCTTAGATACCTATTAGTATGAAGTTCTGATTTAGAAGCTGTTTCTATTTATGTTTAGATAGTTTGAACATAAATGGAAACAGCTTTTTTGTATTTTTTACTTTATTGGCCGTCTAGTAAAGAACGGACGAGATTTTGGGGGGAAAGGTGGATACTTGTGACTCTGCAGGAACAAGATGACAGACTCGAGATACACAAGGAACTGAGTGTGTCATTATATAAGTGAAGTGACACACTCAAATTATAGATGATTCTGACTTTGTCATTTCTGGTTTAAAATGACAAGGTCAGACTTAACAGGAACCAGAGCCTGTCACTTTAGAGATAAAGTGACACACTCAAAAATAAAAAATGAATGACCTTGTCATTTTTTGAATAAAATGACAAGGTCTGATGTGAATAACGAGCGAGCCTGTCATTTCAACAACAAAATGGCAAGCTCACTGATAACAGCCTGTTGACTTGGTCATTGGTATCAGAATGCGTAAGAGATACTCATATTTATGTCCTCACAGGTGTGTTCGTGGCACTGTTGATCTTTCTTTAGCATGGAAAAACGCGGAAGACGATACTGACTTTGATCCGCACACATTTTATTGTTAAATGTACTGCTGCCGGGATCGTCGGACGAGAATGAAGTCAGTATTCAGCTGAACGATGACTTATCAGGAAAGTTATTTGAATGATCATTCGATTTAATCAGTATGATCATTCAAATAACGAGAAAACCCGATGGATCAGGAGATCCATCGGGTTTCTTTATACATGATAGATAAAAATCAGCCATTGACGACGGTCCCACCATTGACGTGTATCGTCTGACCACTGACATAACTTGAATCACTTGTTGCGAGATAGACATACGCAGGTGCCAGTTCATAAGGTTCACCGGGGCGACCCATAGGCACACCAGCATGTTCTTCATAAGAACTGCCCAAAGTAGCCGGGATGAGCGGTGTCCAGATAGGTCCTGGCGCTACAGCATTCACGCGGACTTTCTTCTCAATGAACTCCTTGTTTTGTGCAAGCGAACGGGTGAATGCAATGATCGCACCTTTTGTCGATGCATAGTCCATTAATCCAGGAGATCCTTGATACGCCGTGACAGAAGAGGAATTGATCACCGCTCCATTTTCAGCTAAATAGGGGAACACTTCCCGGGACCAGAAGATGGTCGAATAAATGTTTGTACGGAATGTGCGGTCCAGTTGCTCTGCACTGATGTCCATGAGGCTCTCCTGTTTGTGCTGTTCGGCAGCATTATTGACGAGAACATGTATCGTTTGCCATTCATCAGCAACAGTTTTGACTGTTTCTTTAACGAAATCCTCGTCACCCACATCGCCAGCAAAAGTCAGGCACTTCACGCCTAATTCTTCTATGCGTGTCTTGGCTGATTTAAGATCGTCATTATCCTCTAAATCAACTAAGGCGACATTAGCACCTTCCTTGGCAAAAGCGATGGCCACCGCACGGCCGATACCGCTGTCTGCACCAGTCACGATGGTATTGAAACCTTTCATTTTGTCTGCAGGCTTGTACGTATCGCTTTCCACTTCAGGGACCGGATCCAGCTTCTGGCGGTCATCATCCATTAAGTAATGCTTTTTTGGTTTTTGTGATTTAAGGTTATTTTCTTTGTTCATCAATTACATCCTTCCTTAATGTAGACGGATTACAGCGGAGAATTAAGCAGCAATTCGTTATTCTGAAGGTCTATGATCTTCAGACGATTATCTTCTTCAATGAAAATGGATTTAAAAACCTGTTCGTCCCCGTCAGTAAACAAGATGACTCGCGTACTGCCGTTATCGGTAATTAAATATGCATCGTAACCAGTAGGATCAAAAACATCCTGTTCTTCGAATTCTTCATATTGATCAATATTGTCGATCAATTCTGCCTCATCCATTTCACTTTCACTGACTGGAGCCAATTCTTCTTCTGTAACCATTCCTTCGTTGGGTTCCTCTTCTATGGCGGCTTCTTCCTCGATCGGATCCAGTGCCTCTGTTTCACCGGGATCCTCCTCTGTCGTGCAGGCACCAAGTGTTGCTGCTGCCATAAACAAAAGAATCAGTTTTCCTTTTTTCATTGTATCCCTCCTTGAATAATCTTTCTTATACGTAGGTTCTTACTCATTAAGTATAAGTAATCTAAGATTATGCCACAAAGATAACGCTTCATATTGTGATTATCACTTGCCTCCTGCCGAATACAGATTATATGATAATTATTGCTTGATTGAGTAAGTCAGATTCGTTATGATTAGAACGAAAGATAACTGTAACCTTGTTAGGTGAGGCTACCATATGGAGACACGCTACTGCCCGGAAATGTCTAAAGACGCCAACGGGTCAGCAGGAATTTTCGGATGAAGGGGATTCTTAACGTAGCTGAGAAATCGATCTCTATGCCATATGAAGCTGAAGCTCAACGACAGAGGTGTTTTGGAAGATGATATCACGTTCATGTTCTTGACACGCTCTTATAAAGCGTGTTTTTTTAACCATTTTTTTATTATAAACAATAGACAATGGTGATTTTTAATAGAACTTCTTGTTTCAAAATACTCAGAAAACGGAGGTGAGGCCGATGGACCCGGTTCCCTTGTCTAATATTGTATCAGCAAGCCAGTCGATGATTAAACATGCTCCATCGCCAAACCAGAAAAGAAGGGTGTTTTGACTATGAAACTAGTAAAAAGTAACAAACAGAAAACATACGAACAGATTTTTGCTGCAGCCAAAGAAAACGATAAACAGGCTTTCAGAGAACTTTTCCTGAGACTGCATGACCGGGATCAGCATGAAGTGTTTCATCTGCTTTATCCCGATAAAAAACGTAAGATATCTGAATTCTTGACACCTGAAGAGTTTGCGGAGATTTTTGAGTGGATGGAGACGGAGGATCAGGAAGCTGCAGTCCAATACTTGCCTGATGCCTATATGGCGGAGGTCTTTAATACGATGGCTGCGGATGACGTGGCGCGTTTCTTGACAGAAAGCGATGAAACAGACAACCAGACATTACTGGATATGATGGACGAAGAAGAGAGCCAGCGCGTTCAGGAAATCATGGCCTATGAACCTGAAACTGCAGGCTCTATCATGACCAAGGAATTTATTAAAATCAATTTTAAAGATACGACGTCTGAAGTGGTCAAGCAGCTCAGAATGATAGGCCGAGAAGCTGAAACAATTTACTATCTGTATGTTATAGATGATAAAGGGAGATTGGTTGGAGTATTATCTCTTAGAGATTTACTGCTGTCGCCGGAATCAGAGGTGGTAGAAGATATTATGTTCAACCAGGTTGTTTCCGTAAACGTTGATGAAGACCAGGAAAAAGTCGCTCGTGTTATTCAAGATTATGATTTGTTGGCCTTGCCGGTTTTAGGCCACGATGGCACAATCCTGGGGATCGTAACTGTCGATGATGTTATGGATATTCTGGAAGAAGAGGTAACAGAAGATTTTAACGAGTTCTCAGCTATCAAGCGTGGAGATGATGATATGAAAACTTCCGCTTTTAGAACAGCGAAATCCCGTATACCTTGGATAATCATATTGCTATTTTTAGGTACGATTACTGGGAGCCTCATTGGGGTGTTTGAAGAAACTCTGGAATCTGTAGTACTGCTTGCAGCGTTTATACCTATGATTATGGACACTGCCGGTAATGTAGGGACCCAGTCGTTGGCGGTTGCAGTTCGTAACTTGACCATCGATGATGAAAAAGATAAAGATGGTTTTTTACAGACAGTCAAAAATGAACTTGGTGCCGGAATGATCATGGGAATTGTTGCAAGTATTGTGCTTGTAGGTATGATCAGTGTTATATATGGAAACGTAGTCCTGGCAATAATTATCAGCGTATCCATGTTTATAACGATTAGTATCTCTACAGTCATCGGGACAGTTATACCATCGATCATCACTAAGTTTAAGATAGATCCTGCTGTAGCGTCAGGTCCATTCATCACAACAATCAACGACTCATTAGGATTAATGATTTACTTTACTATTGCCACAATGCTGATCGAATTTTTATAATTGTGAACGAAAATCTAAATTTTGAAAAATCGAAATGTGACGTACCAATTTAAGTCTGTTAATGGTATACTGTTTAGTGTGAAAGTAGAGGTGACAGCATATGATAGAAATGGCTACAGCAAATACAGTTCAAGATAAAGTCATCTGTCCGAAGTTTGAACAGACTTTTGCCATCTTAGGTAAAAAGTGGACAGGATTGATTATTGATGTATTGTTGGATGGACCTCGTCGTTTTAAAGATTTATCTCAGTCAATATCCGGCGTCAGCGACCGCGTGTTAGTTGAACGCTTGAAAGAGCTTGAAAAAGAAGATATTGTAACAAGAGACTTGGACGATTCCTGTGAGATGAAATCAGGCTATTGTTTAACTGAAAAAGGAAAATCCCTTAAAAATGTCATGACTGAAATTCAGGAATGGGCAGATCAGTGGATCTGTGAAATAGACTAAAACAAGAGATGAAAAAGAGTACGTGGATGAGACAAGCTTAGAGAACGGTGCCCCGGCTGAAAGCATCGACTGGATCATTTGCGGAAGTTCACTTTCATCATGTCTCTGCTTGGAGCATTTGAGCAAAGATGTATGTAGATCGACTTTGATCTCGGTATGCGCCGTTATGCAATAAGTGCAAAAGGAAACTTTTGAACAAGGGTGGTACCGCGTGTTGACCTCGTCCCTCTATTGGGATGGGGTTTTTTATTTTGTCTAAAAAGAAAAAGTGAGTGTTTCATATTTAATGCAAAGGAGCATGACGATGGAAATGGAAGAAAAATTAACTGCGCTGCTTGAAGAGGCAAAGGCAGAAGCCGGTAAAGCGGCAGAGTTGAAAGAAATAGAAAACTTGCGCGTCAAGTATTTAGGTAAAAAGGGTGAAGTCACAAGCGTCCTTAAAGGGATGAAAAATCTTACGCCAGAACAGCGCCCGGTCTTGGGTAAAAAAGCCAATGAAGTCCGGGACGAAATCACTGCCCTCCTGTCAGAGAAAAGAGAAACTCTTGAAAAAGCTGCGCTGGAGAAAAAGCTGGCTGAGGAGGCCATCGATGTAACACTTCCAGGAAAACAGGTCACAACGGGTCAGACCCATGTACTGACTCAGATCATGGAAGAAATCGAAGATCTGTTCTTAGGCATGGGCTACCAGGTCATCGAAGGCACAGAAGTCGAAACGGACTACTATAACTTTGAACGTGTCAACCTGCCGCAGAACCATCCGGCACGTGATATGCAGGATACGTTTTATATCACATCAGACGTCCTTTTACGTACGCATACATCGCCGATCCAGGCACGTACCCTGGAACAGCATGATTTTTCAACTGGCCCACTAAAAATGATCAGTCCAGGAAAAGTGTATCGACGTGATACAGACGACGCGACGCACTCACACCAGTTCCATCAGATCGAAGGAATGGTCATCGATGAGAACATCACGATGGCTGACTTGAAAGGCACGCTGGAATTGCTGGCTAAAAAGATGTTCGGCGAAGAAAGAGAGATCCGTCTCCGTCCGAGTTATTTCCCGTTCACAGAACCGTCTGTTGAAGTGGATGTTTCCTGCTTCAAATGCGGCGGTAAAGGCTGTAACGTCTGTAAACAGACCGGCTGGATCGAGATCCTGGGTGCCGGCATGACGCATCCGCATGTACTGGAAATGTCCGGTGTTGATTCCAAGAAATACGGCGGCTTTGCTTTCGGGCTCGGGCCTGACCGTATCGCCATGCTGAAATACGGCGTGGATGATATCCGTAATTTTTATCTCAACGATCAGCGGTTCCTGGAACAATTCAAGAGGAAAGGGTAGAAGAGCATGAGAGTATCAGTGAAGTGGTTAAGTGAATATTTAGATTTGAACGACATATCGCCGGTCGAACTGGCAGACCAGATCACCTTGACAGGTATCGAAGTGGACGACGTAACGTTACCGTCTCTGACTTTAGATAACCTCGTCGTCGGAGAAGTCCTGACAGCCGAAGCGATGGAAGGATCTGATCATCTGAACGTCACAACTGTGGATGTCGATCAGGATGAGTCAAAGCAGATCGTCTGCGGAGCGCCGAATGTTAAAGCCGGTCAGAAAGTGATCGTTGCTTTGCCGGGGGCCAGACTGCCTAACGGATTGAAGATCAAGAAAAGTAAACTGCGCGGAGTGGAATCCAACGGGATGATCTGCAGCCTTCAGGAATTAGGTTTTTCTGACGCCGTCGTTCCTAAAAAAGCAGAAGATGGTATCTATGTGCTTCCGTATGATGCCAAAACAGGTCACAGCGCCCTGCCCTATATAGGTTTGGATGATGCCTTCATCGAGCTTGATATCACACCGAACCGTGCCGATGCTTTGAGCATGCGCGGCGTGGGCTATGAGGTGGCAGCTATCTTGTCACAGCAACCGTCCTTCCCGGATGTGACTGTGTCTGAAGATGAATCTGAAAACATCGACGACTATATCAGTGTAGCTGTGGATGACAAAAAGGATGTGCCTGTCTATAAAATGCGCGTGATTAAAGACGTCACAGTACAGGAAAGTCCGATGTGGCTGCAGCGTAAATTGATGAACGCTGGCATCCGCCCGATCGATGCGGTCGTAGACGTAACCAACTATATCATGCTGGAATACGGTCAACCGCTGCATGCCTTTGACTATGATGCGCTTGATTCCAAATCGATCCGTGTCAGAAGAGCTGAACAGGATGAACAGCTGGTCACTTTAGACGGACAGGAGAGACGTCTGAATCCGGGGAACCTTGTGATCACCAATGGAGAAAAACCTGTCGCGTTAGCAGGTGTCATGGGTGGCGAAAATACGCATGTAACAAGTGAGACCAAAACGATCGCCCTGGAGTCTGCCTTGTTTGAATCCAGTGTCATCAGAAAAACAGCGCAGGCACTGAATCTGAGAAGCGAGTCAAGTGCCCGTTTTGAAAGAGGCCTGAATACCGCAGCTATAGAAACAGCCTTGGATCATGCGGCACAACTGATTGCCGATCTTGGGAACGGTCAAGTCATCAGCGGCGTTGCCCGTGTTGAAGCGATCCAGCCGGAGAATAAAAAGGTGACCATTACGCTTGATAGAATCAACCAGGCACTGGGCACTGAGCTGGTCATGGATGAAGTTGTTCATTTAATGCATCGACTGGGATTTGAAACAGAAACTGCCACAAACTCATTAACGGTCACTGTACCGCCAAGACGCTGGGATATCGAGATCGAAGCAGATATTATTGAAGAAGTAGCCCGCCTGCATGGCTATAACCGTCTTCCGGCAACCCTGCCTCACAGTGAATCTGTTCCTGGCGAGCTGTCCCATAAACAACAGCGTGTCCGCGATACCCGTCATTTCATGGAAGGGGCCGGCTTATCCCAGGCCATCAGCTATGCTTTGACGACAAACGAAAAAGCCAATGCCTTTTCTCGTGCTGAAGGGGAACCTGTGAAACTGGACTGGCCGATGAGTGAAGAACATCAGGCACTGCGCAAGAGTCTTTTAAGTGGCTTATTGGATAATATTCAGTATAACGTGGCTCGTCAGAACAGACATGTCGGTTTCTACGAAATCGGGCGCGTGTTTTACCCAGTTTCTGACAGCAAACTGCCAGACGAAGTGACACATGTAGCCGGGGCCTTGACGGGTTCCCGTATCGAGACAAACTGGCAGGAAAGTGAACAGTCCGTTGATTTTTATGCAGTCAAAGGTATACTGGAAGAATGGTTTGATGTCATCGGTGTCGCTGAGGAGATCAGTTATGAACCGTCTAAAGCCTACTCAGAACTTCACCCGGGACGTACAGCCGAAATCAGATGGCAGGACCAGGTCGTTGGTGTGATCGGTCAGCTGCATCCTCAGCTGGCAGACGAACGGGATCTTAAAGAGACCTACTTGTTTGAAATCGATATGGATGCCTTGCTCGATACAGAAAAAGAGCCGCTGATCTATTCATCGATCCCGAAATATCCGGGAACATCCAGAGATGTGGCCTTTGTTGTAGACGAGACGGTCCTCCATGACACCGTTCTTTCTGTCATGAAAGCACAGGGTGGCAAGTGGCTGAAATCTATCCGACTCTTTGACTTGTATCAAGGGGAAAATATCGAACAGGGCAAGAAATCGATGGCTTATAGTCTGGCCTATCAGAATCCTGAAGCGACCCTGAAAGAGGAAGAAGTCACAAGCGACTTTGAACAGCTGAAAGCAGCTTTAGTTGAAAAACTGGATGCAGAGATCCGCTAATATAATAATATTATGAATACGTAGAGAGACTGGGGTGTAAGCGTCCAGTCTCTTTTTCATCGTCTGATATCACGTTGAATGACTGGTAGCCGAGAAGGTTCGACACTATGGAATAAGATTTCATAACGTAGCTGTCGAAGAATGAGAACTTCGGTAATTAGAAAAAGTATCCGAGCCGGAAAGTACCGAAGTTTCCCATAGTTCGGTAAGTAAATCCAAGGCAGGCGCTGCTAATTGTCGAAAACCTCCTTGTTCGGCAATTAGAAGTATAATCCTGTTTTCAAAGTGTCGAACACACGTGAAATTCGGCTAGTAGGATAAAGAGGTCTCTTCTAAAGTACCGAATCAGTCAAACTTCGGTACTTAGATTTTAATTGGTTAAACCTAACTGTCGAACACGGGTCCGTACACTTTTATCAGTCTCACTTTTAATTCATAAACCTTTGAATATTCCAATAAAATTGTATAAAAAGCCTTGTAACTAATGCACTTTTAACGCATTCGTGTTATTATAATAAAGAATTTGAGAAGCGAGGGGGCTGTGTCATGTCCGAAGGGAAGCGAAGATTTAAAGCAACCATAGATGGAGAAACATACACGATTGTTGGTTCCAAGCCTGAAAAGCACATGCGCGTTGTGGCAGAAACTGTGGACGAACAATTAACCCAACTGAAAGAAATGACCAAGGGGTTGGATAAAGAGAAACGAGCCATCTTGCTTGCGATCAATGCAGTATCCGATCAATTGGCCATGCGAAATGAATTGAATGAATGGAAAGAAAAATATGAGCAGTTGGAACAGAACAAGGAAAACTAACTGCAGCGAACAAGGAGAAAAGTATGCTGTTAACAGGAATCATAATCTTTATATTATTATTATCACTTTATAGCGGAGCACGAAGGGGACTGATCCTGCAGCTGGTCCTGACGATCGGATATGCCGTTTCATTCTGGCTGGCATTGAACTATTATCAATTGCTCAGTGAGTATGCCGAAATGTTCATTCCGTATCCAACACCTTCATCCTCTTCAGCTAATCCATTTGTATTATATGGCATGGACTTATTGTTCGAACTGGACAGCCCATTCTATAATGGGGTCTCTTTTGTAGTCCTCCTGTTTGCAGGCTGGCTGATCACACGGGTCATTGGCGGTTTGTTCCAGGCCCTGGCTGATTTACCTGTCATGCGCACAGTAAATGCGATAGGTGGAGCTGTGTTAAGTTTCATTGTTCATTACATAGGGATTTTCTTAATTCTCTTTGTGTTTTCAATGATGCCGATGGCCATAATTCAAGAGCAGTTCGAGTCCAGTATGCTTGCCAGAGAAATCGTCACAGATACCCCTGAATTATCACAGCAGGTTTATGACTGGTGGGTCGAACAGGGAATAGAAGAGTAATCAATAGATAAATGAAGGAGAGTTGGTTGGAAGAAAACATCAGTATGATGCCTTTCAATCAACTTTTTTGTAGACTTACAGACTAAAATGGAAAGAGCTATCCGATCATTTAAGGAGAGAAAGCATGACTGAAACATTTCGATCATCATTTAAAACACTGGAATATGAAAAAGTAATCATGAAATTAAGTGAACACACTGTATCAAAACTGGGTAAGGAAAAAGCCCGTACCATCCGTCCGACTAATGATAAAGACTACATCCTGGAACAGCTGGAAGAAACCGAAGATGCCTCACTCCTTATGCGGTTGAGAGGCGGCATGCCGCTCGCTGCCTTTGAAGACATCCGTCCCCACTTGAAACGTGTGCGTGTACAAGGGACATTGAACGGAACAGAGGTCGCTCAGATCGGGCGAATGCTGAGAACCCTTCGGGAAATAAAAACCTTTTTCAGGAAAGCAGAAGAAGAGGACATCCCTTTAAACAGGCTTTATGATAAAATCAACAAACTGCAGACCTTCAATGCTCTGGAAAAAAAGATATTTTCGGTCGTAGACGAAGGCGGTTATGTGCTTGATGATGCAAGTTCTAAACTAAAAGGGTTAAGGGACGGCATCAAACAGACGGAAGGACGGGCCCGTCAGAAACTGGAAAGTATTGTTAGAGGTTCTCAGGCGCGGTTTCTGACTGATGCGCTGATCACGATGCGCAACGACCGATACGTTATCCCGGTCAAGGCAGAGAACCGTTCGACCTTTGGCGGTGTGGTCCATGACCAGAGTTCCACAGGGCAGACCCTGTTCATTGAACCACAGAGTGTCGTCGATCTAAACAACCGGCTGCGTCAGTATCAGGTGGAAGCCAAACATGAAGTGGACCGTATCCTGGCAGAACTGACCGTTGAGATAGAACCTTTCAGGGAAGAACTGGAAGAGCATCTCAAAATGCTGGTCGACTTGGATGTGATTCAGGCTAAAGGACGGTTTGCCAAAGCGATCAAGGCTGTCAAGCCGAGAGTGAGTACTGAAAACCATGTTGAGCTGTATCAGGCTCGTCATCCACTCCTTGCTGAAGATGAGGTGGTCCCGAACGATATCATCATCGGTGAAGAATATAAAACGATGATCGTGACAGGGCCGAATACCGGTGGGAAAACAGTGGCTCTGAAAACCCTCGGTCTGCTCCAGCTGATGGGTCAGTCCGGCTTGTTCATCCCTGCTGAAGAAGACAGTACGATGGGTATATTTTCAAGTGTCTTTGCCGATATCGGTGATGAACAGTCCATTGAGCAGAGCTTGTCGACCTTCTCGTCTCATTTGACAACGATCGTCAATATCCTGAAACGGATGGATGATAAAAGTCTTATCCTATTAGATGAACTGGGTGCAGGAACAGATCCTCAAGAAGGTGCAGCCTTGGCCATTGCCATCCTGGATGCAATCGCCCAGAGCGGCAGCTATGTGATGATTACCTCGCATTATCCCGAACTCAAGGCTTACGGCTATAACCGGGTGGAAACGATCAACGCCAGCATGGAGTTCAACGTCGATACACTTAGTCCGACGTATCGTCTCCTGATCGGTATCCCGGGAAGAAGTAATGCCTTTGAGATCGCCAGACGTTTGGGCCTTGATTCAATGATCATTGACTCAGCCAGGCAGCTGATGAGCGGCGAAAGCCAAAGTGTCGATCAGATGATCGAAGATCTGGAAGGCAAACGCAGACAGGCTGAAACGGAAGCCGGTAAAGCTACTGAAGAATTGAGAGATGCTCAGCGGCTCCATAGAGAACTTAAAGCTGAATATGATGCCTATCAGGAAGAAAAAGAACGTCTGCGTAAAAAAGCGGAGAAAGAAGCGAACAGCTATTTAGAGAAGAAGAAACAGGAAGCGGAAGCCATCATAAAAGATTTGAGACAGAAACAGCTTGAAGGTCATATGAATGAACCGCTTAAAGAACATGAATTCATTGATGCACAGACCCGCTTATCCAATTTGAAGGCAGAAGAAGAAAGTCTGAAGAAAAATAAAGTGCTCAATAAGCAGAAGAATAAAAAAACGCTGAAAGTCGGCGACAGTGTCGAAGTCCAGTCCTTTGGTCAAAAAGGAACGGTCATTGACAAGGCGGATAATAAGCACTGGGTCGTCCAAATGGGTATGCTGAAGATGAAACTTCATGAATCGGATCTGTTACAAGTCGCGCCGGAAAACGAACCGAAGCAGCGTGTGTCGGTCAAACGTTCATCCAGCGCCGGAGTGTCCACTGAGATAGATGTCAGAGGCGAACGTGTGGAGGAGGCTGTGAACAAAGTCGATCAGTACCTGGATCAGGCGTTACTGGCGAACTACCCGAAAGTCACGATCATCCACGGCATGGGTACCGGAGCAGTCAGAAAAGGCGTTCACCAGTATCTGAAAAAACATTCGCAGGTCAAATCATACAGTGATGCACCGGCAAACCAGGGCGGCAGCGGTGCAACGATCGTGACCTTTAAATAAAAACAATCACAACGGTAGACAATAATATAAGAATTTGCTATACTAATAAATGGAATGAGCAACTTACTTTTAATAAGTAAGTCAATATATAGGAGGAATTTATAATGGTTAGAGAATTAACAGATAAAAACTTCGATCAAGAAACTGGATCAGGCGTAGCATTAACAGACTTCTGGGCAACATGGTGCGGACCTTGCCGTATGCAGTCACCTGTTATCGACGAATTAAATGAAGAGTCTGACGGCAGCGTCAACTACTTCAAAATGGATGTCGACGCAAATCAGGCGACACCAAGCAAATTCGGTATCATGAGTATCCCAACATTGCTAGTAACTAAAGACGGCGAAGTCGTAGACAAGCTGATCGGTTACCACAGCAAAGAACAGATCCTATCTAAACTGGAAAGCCACAAATAAAAAAGTCAAATATGAGAGAGTGGGACAAAAAGCGTTTAGACCCGTATCACTGGAGCGAATAAGCGCAAGATAATCGTAGATTATCGAGCATTGTTCGTGAAGTGGACGGCGGGTCTGCTTTTTGGAGCACGTTTACGAAAAAATTCGGAAGCGAAAAAGAGGTTCTACGTCAACTAACGTTGGTGAAGAATAATAGTTAAATATTTTTAAGTTATCGGAGAGTACATCTCAGCTACCTAGGCAGCTGATGTGTGCTCTTCATTTTTTTTGACAGATTCCTGTTCTATTTGTTGATTAAGCTTGAAGTGCAATATGATTCTATTCTTGTAATTGGCAAAGTTGCGGTAGCCGTAGGCTACTCGGTTCAGGACCTTTATTTTATTATTGATGCCCTCGATCCGTCCGTTGTTGTACGGATAAATAAAGGTATGGCGTATCGCACTTAGATGTTTTCTCAACGTCCGCAGGCTTGTCTTCATCTGAGGGGACACATCCGGTGAACAAGGATGATTCAGTATAGCCGACAATCGTTCAAAGTCGTTCGCTTCAACGGCCGCAATGATAGACTGATACAAATCGTAGGTGGCCTTTAACGTTGGATCATAGGTAAGTATTTCCGATAGAATGGCTGCTTCAGTTCGTTGACCGAACAGGCGGTAGAAGGTATAGGTCGTATAAGTGATATTTTTTTCTTTCTTAAGTAACTTTTTCCAGTAGCGTTTTAACCGTCGATACTTTTTCTGATCTTCGCCATTTGAGTTGTTCAGTTGGTTCATTATTGTCACCCGTGTTTTATTCATTGAGCGATTAATAAGTTGGATGATGTGGAAACGATCAATGATAATATGAGCGTTAGGAAATAGCGTGGGTATGAAGCTCATATAACTGGCGTTCATGTCTATCGTTATGGTGTTCACTTCGCTTCTTTGCTTGAGGCTGTATCGAGACAAGAAATGTTGAGTGACATAACGACTGTCTTTAGCTGGTAAGATATCCAAAATATCGCCCGTTTCTGCATCAATGTATTCAAAAGCCATGCGCCCGCTGGCGTATTTAAATTCGTCAAAAGACAAGTTTTCTGGTAGTGAATGATAATGCGGACGGTAACATTCACCTTCTGATGTAAGGACACGCTGAACACTCGCTTCTGAGACATTGGTGTGCTTGGCTATATCTTTTACCGATCGGGTTTCACCGGATTGAGTCAAGATTTGTGCTTTTATGTAGTTCGAGATGAAGCAGTTACGTTCAACGACGGGGGTCTGAGCAGTAAAACTTTTACCACAGCGCTTGCACATAAAACGCTGTTTTCTGATACGCAAGTATGTAGGCAAGATCCCCGCCATGGGAAAGGTTACCCGAGAGGTCTGAGTTCCATTTTTATAAATACTAAACCCTACATTGGGCGCCTCGCAGTGCGCACATTCTTTAGGTACATAGGACAATGTGCAGTCAATGAACTTACATTTCTTACCCTTAAAGTCACCTTTGGTGACGCAATCATCGGAAAAAGTGAGATGTTTATCTTGAATATCTAGAACGTTTCGCATATTATTTGAAGTAGGCAAGTGGGTTCCTCCTTAGGTGATGTTTTCGTCGACTATTATTCTACAGGAGAACTCACTTGTTTTCTAATATAAACAAAAGGACGTTAGTGAGATTCTCTCTCACCAACGTCCTTTATTGTACAATCGAGTAGGAGATAAATGATTAATTCATTTATCGTCCTCTCACACCACCGTACGTACGGTTCCGTATACGGCGGTTCAATATCTTAAGTAAGCAGACTCTGCCAGGTCTCGTAGTGAAACTACGTTCCACCGGTAGAGTCTTTTCGTTGTAAGCACCCAATGAACTTCAGGTGTTTTTGACAGTCTCCAGTATTTCTTTCTGGAATAGCCTATGCGTTTGGCACTATCTATATCTAGACCTAAGCGCATTAATCTGCTAATCTTAGTACGTGGATTTTTCCATCTCTTTAAAATTAGCTGCCTGATTCGGTGATGGAGCCATTGCTCCACTTTAGTTACGAAGGTTTTGATGAAGCCTGTGCCAAAATAATTTATCCAGCCTCTTGTTCGGCTGTTTATCTCTTTGACAATCTCATCAAACTTCCCTGCTCGCTTACGTTTGGTCAAGCGTTTCAAGGTGCGAATGAATTTCGCTTTGGCTTCGTTCGAAGGTCTGTAGCGACAGACCCCATTCACTGTGGTTATCAGACAACCCAAGAACTTTAAACGCGTTGGTGAACCCACTTTACTTTTCTCTTGGTTGACAGTTAGTTTCAGGTCTTTTTCAATGAAGCGAGTGATGCTTTGGAGCACACGTTCACCGGCTCGTTTTGACTTCACAAAGATGACGAAGTCATCAGCGAACCGAACGAAACGATGTCCTCTCTGCTTCATTTCTTTATCCAGTTCATGTAAGTATACGTTACTGAGTAGGGGCGAAATCACGCCACCTTGTGGTGCGCCTGTGTTACTTTCTACGAATTCGCCAGACAGATCTATGACACCGCTCTGTAAGAACTTACGGATAATTTTCAGAATCATTTTGTCCTGTATATACTGTTCGAGATAGTACATCAGCTTATCATGATTGAGTGTGTCAAAGCACTGTTTCAGGTCACAATCGACGGCCACTTTGTAGCCTTGCTGATAATAGTCGACACACTCTTTCAGAGCTGTATGATTGCTTTTCCCTTTACGGAACCCATGACTGTGTGGGAGGAAATGTTTATCAATGATAGGTTCTATCACTTGCCTGATGGCTTGCTGGACCACTCGGTCCCGTACCACTGGAATGCCCAGTTTTCGGATACCCCCATTCGCTTTGGGAATTTCCACCCGTCTGACCGGTTGTGGTTTATAGGTGCCGTCTAACAGTTTCTTTTTTAAATACGGACTCATTTCCATGATATGTGATTCTATCTCATTAACTGTCATACCATCTACTCCAGCAGCTCCTTTATTGCGTTTAACAATTTTAGCCGCTTCAAATAGATTCTTCTCACTTACAACGAGCCTCATGAGAGACTCACCATACTTGTCTTTACATTCACCTAGGCGATTACTCCGCACATCTACATACTCTTTCGCTTCCAGCTTATCCCTTTGTAGTTTGCCAACCCGTGGGTCGTTTTCTGCGTTTGTCATAATGCCTAACCTCCAATCTTCAAAGTATTGATATTGTTCGGTCCTTCGGTACATTTTCCCTACTATGACCTCGGCTGACTTCTCGCCATTCGTTGTTACTACTAAGCGCTGACGAGACCTCCCCGGGTAAGAACGACAACCTTCTGCTCACGTCACTGCTTCATTTACTCAATAGAATTCGGGCAGTATCGGACTTCACTTTGTGATGCAAGCTCATCCGTTCTATTAAGCCTTGGTATGAAGTTTCTGTTCGTCAGTGCAAGCATTTGCGTCCGACTTCCTTCAGATTCCGCCTCACGGCGGACACCCTTGTCTTTCGCTAACAGTTCCTACTGCCAAGTCTGTAGTGGACTTTCACCACCAAGTTGTCGCCCATGCCGGGCGCACACCGAAAAAGAGGCTGGGACTTTTGTCCCAGCCTCTTTCCTACGTTTAGTCAAGGTAAAAGATTATAAAATAATGTCTTTTTCAAAAGAGTAGTTCTGAATTCAGACAAAAGCGCATACTAAATAAACCTCAGCCTTTTTATTTTTTTCTTAGGAGGTTCATGCTATACTACAGGTATATTATTGGTCTTAGAGACCGGGTGCGCGTAGGCGTACGAGGTATGGTTCCTTACCATGGAATGCATACATTTCAGGAGCTTGTTCATACAGGCGACTGTGGCAACCTTATCCTTCTTGGGGGTGGGTTGCCTTTTTAATTTGTAATAATAATCAACGATGTGATTGGGCGCTGATCGTTGTTGGCGAATCATGTTTCGCACTGTAAAGTAAAGTATTTTCCTCCCCTTCGGGTTTCCTCGCTTATTGATGTGATCCTTACCAATATATTTTCCTGATTGATATCGACGGATATCAATACCCACAAAAGCATTCAGCTGATTAGATGTTTCGAAACGACGGATATCACCTAATTCACCAATTAATAAGGCAGATGTTAACTCGCCTATCCCTGGAATCGTTGCGTAGAGAGTAAACTCTTCCAGTTGATGTGCTTTTTCAATGAGCTGAATTCGAAGATCATCTTTTTGTTGGAGAAGATCTTGAAGTTTCTCAGCATAATACGCTGCTCTTTGACAATGAACACTGTCAACTTGCGTTGCCGGGTAAGAATCTTTGGCATAAGATACTAACTCTTCAGCTTTCTTACGCGCTCGGTTTTCAGATATTTTCTTTCGAGTTGTTTTCATTAATCGATTCTTGATTTTAGTCGGTGTTGATTCTAATACCAAATCAGGGTGTGGATATAATCCTATTAACGTTAAAGCGTAGGGAGTGAGTCGGTTGGAAAAGAAGTGTTCTAACTCTGGAAATGTGAGTTGAAGGCAATTATGAAGATACATTCGGTTACGTTTAATGTCTGCTTCAACCTCTTGGTAAAAGCGCGACAACTCTCGCAAGACCAGATAAGTATCGATCTGAATCAACTTTGGTTTTCGTTTGTTTCGCCAGTGACTTCGAGCAAGTTGGTGAGCATCTTGCTTATCAGTTTTCCAACTTCTCAACGTGGCCTCTTCCAGCTGTTTCTTTGCCTGTAATGGATTCAATAGTATATACGGCAACTGATTGTTCTGGCAGAAGGTTTCTAAAGGTCTGGAATATATCCCTGTAGATTCAAAAACTACTTCTGGAATGCTAGGTAAATTCATAATCTCCGCTAGGAGATAAGAGAAACCAGTTTTTGTATGAGTAATAGAATCTTCCCACAAGCACGTGTCATCTTCATAGATGACAGCATAACTTTTTCCCATAGAAATATCTAAAGCTAGTACATAAGTCATTTTATTCCTCGCTTTCTTTTGTATTGAAAGACCATCACTGCTTCATTTCGTGTCTTATTTCCTATACTCGGACTCATGGTCCCACATACTTAAACCTGATTTAGAAATGACAGTGAGGGAGCTCAGTTTTTGATTCGGACTCATAGTCCCTGAGGCTTCGGTCGAGCTTCCTTTCACCCTTACTATACCTCTATAAAAGAAAAATAGTAGGTAAAAACCACCGTCGTGGTCTTTACCTACTAATCTTAGTATGTTTTTATGTGCTTAAGGACAAGTTAGTATATTATTTAAACTTACTTTGTAATGTGTCTAATCTATGACAGTTCGTCATTTATTATCAGTAATATTCGGTGATAGCCTATACTTTTATCTATACGTGATATAAAATAGTGTTAATTAAGATGGGAATCCTCGCAATTTGTAGTTCAAATTGTTACAGATATCCCGTGGAAAAATTGAATCGTCGCATATTTTTTAACTTACTTGGAGAGTGATGTAATGTCTCATAGTGAAGAAAATCAGTCTGTATTGACACCAGCGATTCAATACAGGTACTTGATCGAATGTAAAGACAGGACCGTGGAACTGGAAGTTGAGGATCGTGACGTCCTGCATAATGCGGATGATGAAATCGATTGTCCCCTGGATGTGGTCCTGAGAAAAAACAATTATTCATTCAATGACTTGATGTCATGGGATGCAAGAGAAATTCGGTTTGTAGAAGTGCGGGAGGACGAAGAACGCACGCTGAATAGCATACCCTTAAATGTGAATTTATAGATCAGAAGTGATTTTTCTTTTAGCAAAGATGAATCACTTCTTTTATTTTGACTAATTGATTAAGAGTCGAAGCATTCGCGCAAGCCTGCGCGAATGTTCATCCTGAAAAAGAACGAAACGTGATTGGGTTTGCTTCTCCGTTTAAAGAAAAGAGGACGAATCTGGCTTTTGCTTTGCTTATATTGAGACTATAGGCTACTTTTGACAGCTCAGTAAGGCATCACTGTTGAGTGGGTCCTAAAACGTAAGGGTAATGACCACCCAAATGTTTGGAGGAGCTGAGAATAACGTAAATCAGGAGTTTAATGACTAGTCCGGAAAAGATTTCAAGTGAGCAGTCAGTACGCCTTCATTCTGGTGGCCACTCAAAACCAGAGAGAAACTGAGCGGTCGGTACAGCCCCTTTACACTGACTGCCCGCTGGAAAAATGGCTCTGACCAGGCATAACAGGCAAGGTATATGAACTTCTCAAGGCATTAAGGACTGTCAGTGGTAGCTATACACGCCTTTTTTGACTAAGAAGCGTCTATAAGTGCCATTCAATCCAGCGGGTGACTAGACTTTGCAGATGGATAGCTTAAAACAGCCAAAATATTTATCTGGAAAAAAGATTCTGGTATGATTGAACAAGAAGAATAACAAGCTGGAGGAGTGACGCATGGAAATCGGGATCATCGGCCTGGGAGTTGCAGGCATCAGTATATTGAAAGAAATCGATAAACAGATGACAGAGAAGATGAAAGGTGAGCTGAACATCACGGTCTTTTCTGAAACTGAAGGATTCGGGACGGGCTTTCCGTATCAGCCGGATGATGAAGCGCTGCTCATTAATCAGTATACGGAAACTATGAGTATCGACTTGGACGATCCGCACCACTTTCTCAAATGGATGAAAGCCAAGAGGCAGCTGACTGATCTATACAATAGTCATCTGCCGCGGACTTTGTTCGGCGAATACCTTTATGAAGAGACGCTCAGCCTGATCGATAAACTGAATGTTACGGTGATCCGTGAAAAAGTGACGGCAGTTAGACCGATCAAAAAGGGTCAGTTTAACATCGTTACGGACCAGTCAGAGAAAATAGTCGACAGTGTGCACCTTTCAGTAGGTCATCTAGCCTATCAGGATCCGTATGCACTGAAAGGTTTGGAAAATTACATTTACAATCCTTACCCTGCAATCAAGAAGCTTGACTTCCCAGATCAGCCTTTGCGTATCGGCATCCTAGGGACGGGGCTGACGGCAATCGACACCTATCTGTATATGAAAAAAACGCACCCAAAAGCTTCCTTAAGTTTTCTGTCGCTGGAAGGACGTTTTTCATCGGTAAGGGGGCATGAACCAGAAATCGAGACGCATTATATCTGCCAGGAAAGCATCAAGCATCTTATAGAAAGGCATGAGGATACTGTATCCCTTGAGCAAATCAGGGAGTGGTTCCAAAAGGAAACTGAAGATCATGGCATCGATCTGCCCTGGGTTTGGGAGCACTTGGGAAAAGGCACGGTCGAAGGAATGCAGCGGGACTTGAAGCATTTAGAAGAACTGGGGAAATTCCAGGCCATTATTCGGAAAATGAGAGACTGCTATGCGCTGCTCTGGAACGCTCTTTCAGATGATGAAAGGGATGAATTCCTGAAAGGCTACGGACAGCAGTGGTCCTTTTTCAAAGCACCGATTCCTCAAAAAACAGCCCGGCTGCTGATCGAAGATATAACGGAAGGTCGGGTAAAGCTTTTCAAAAACATCCAGGCAATAACCAAAGAAAAGCAGGGGTTCAAGGTGGAGCTTGGAGACTATGATGATCAGGTCTTTGAGTATATCGTAAACGGCACAGGCCAGCAGATGGATCTGTTGAAAAACAGCCACCTCCAGCAGCCCGTCGTCAGGCAGCTCGTAGAAGACGAAATACTCAAGCCTTACCGCTACGGCGGCGTTCTGATCGACTACCCGTCGATGTGTGCCGTGGACACAAATGGCGAGAAACAGCCGGCTCTTAGAGTCTATGGCCAGCTGGCTTCCGGTGTACACTTTGGAAACAGCAGTGTGGAGATGGTGGCGAAAAGTGCGCGCTACGGTGTCAAAGCCATGCTGGATGACATTTAATAGATAAAAACCCATGCGCTGTCTACTGCTGTGATCGCAGAAGGCAGGGGCATGGGTCTGTTTTTAGTCGTCCAGAAAAACATGAGCGTCGGACTGCAGCAGGAAGGTCACCAGATGTTTTTTTTGATAGATTGAATAAGTTGCTTCTGTATAGTTTCCACTCAGCTGCTGTAAACCTTCTGCCAGAAAGCCGGCTTCCAGCGAAAAAGTAGGCGCTGCTTGTTCGGTCAGACGATGCGTGATGAGCGGGCCTGTCCAGTCGAAGTGAAGAGTCTTTTTGGCTGATTTAGTCTGAATCAGTTCACCTGCAAAGAAAGTTTCAGTCTGCTGCATTAGATCTTTGAGGGAGTCAAAGCGATACGAACGAGCCAGTTCCTTTCCGGCCCAGTAAAGAATATCTTCTTCATCTTCTTTAAGCAGGTTAGGTAAAAGCGCATCTCTTAAGAGAGTGAGACTGTCTATTTCGGATATGTGTCGGTTTTCAACGTTCATCGTTTCACCTCTTGTTTTCGTTGATCGTGTCTACGCGTTTTGTCTTTCACTTTTCCAGAAGATTCTTTATAATGGAAGAGGAGACAAAAATCATACTTATTTATTTTACCTTTTTTTCAATAAGGTTTCTATAGTATCCTGCTATTTTGTATGAATGAGCGCGATAGTTTAAATAAGAGAAAGTCACTTAGATAGGGTTGTATAAAAATGTTGAATAAACCAATCGGATTACTTGACTCAGGCGTAGGCGGCTTGACCGTTCTTAAGGCCGTGAAAGACCGGCTTCCTGGCGAGTCATTTGTTTATATCGGAGATACGAAACGATGCCCGTACGGGAATCGTACAAAAGAAGAGATCATTACCTATACTCTTGAACTTGTTCAGTTTCTACTGGATCAGCAGGTCAAAATGATCGTGATCGCATGCAATACGGCTACCGCTCATGCTTTAGATATTGTGAGAAGCAAGGTGGATATCCCTGTTATTGGTGTCGTCGGGCCAGGAAGCAGAGCCGCCGTCAAGACATCGGCGTCTAAAGAAATCGGGGTCCTGGCAACGGTAAGTACGGTCGAATCGGGATTCTACGAACACTCTCTTGTAGAAAAAGACCGGGATGTCAAGGTGAAGAGCCTGGCTTGTCCAGAATTTGTGGATATCGTCGAAGAAAATGACTATGAATCGCAAAGAGCTAAACAGCTTGTTGAGACAAAGCTCGCTGGATTTAAAACACAAGAAATGGATACAGTCATTTTAGGCTGTACGCATTTTCCGCTGCTTGCACCCTTTATTCAGGAGACTTTGGGCAAAGATATCGACTTGATCGATTCTGGTGCGCTGACCTCTTATGAAGTGGAACGTGTCTTAAAGGAAAAGGGACTGCAGTATGAAGGGACCGGTCAGAGAACGATCCGCATCTATACGACTGGGCCTGAGAAGATGTTCCGGACTATCGTGGAGAATTGGCTGGAAACGGATCAGCTCGATATAGGAAGTGTGGAACTAGAAAGGTTGAGAGAAGCAGATGTCTAAAAATAAAACGATCGTCATTGCAACGAGAAATGAAGGCAAAGCAAAGGAGTTCGAAGCTTTATTCAATAAAAAAGGATATCAAATCGTCACGCTGCTGGATTTCCCAAATATCGAAGATGTGGAAGAAACAGGGACGACCTTTAATGAAAATGCCTTGCTGAAAGCAGAGACCATTGCAGAAAAACTGGATACGCTTGTTTTGGCAGACGATTCCGGCTTGGTCGTCGATGCCCTTCATGGCCAGCCCGGAGTCTATTCGGCGCGCTATGCCGGGGAAGAGAAGAATGACGCCAAGAACAATGCCAAATTATTGAACGAACTGGCTGATTACAATGAGAATCAGCGACAGGCACATTTTCACTGTTCGCTTGCTCTTGCACATCCAGATAAAAAATCGTTAGTCATTGAAGGCAGACTGGATGGCGAGATCGCCGGTGTCCCGCGCGGAGAAAACGGGTTTGGCTATGACCCGCTGTTTTATCTGCCGGAAAAAGGAAGAACGCTGGCAGAATGTTCACAGGCTGAAAAAAACCAGATCAGCCACCGGGCAGATGCTTTGAAAAAGCTGGAACAGCATCTGGACGACTGGCTTAACAACTAAAGGAAAGGAAGTTGCAGGATGAAAATCGTCGTGGTCAGTGACAATCATGGGAACACCTACTTTATGGAAGAAATCTACACGATCCATCAGGAAGACACAGACGAATGGGTCCATTGCGGTGATTCAGAATTACTGGAGGATCATCCGCTGTGGCAGCATTACAAAACGGTCCTTGGCAATATGGATATCACGAATAAGTTCAAGCTGAGCCGGACGGAATACATCGAAGGTTTTCGTTATCTGCTTGTTCATGGACATAAGCACAGTGTCAAGCGGTCTTACGACAGACTGATCAAAGAAGCCAGAGCAGAAGATGTGAACGTGGTTTTTTATGGACACACGCACATTCCTAAAGTGGAAATAGAAGAAGGAGTCGTGTTCATTAATCCGGGAAGTATTGCTCAGCCAAGAAACAGAGCCCAGGGCACTTACTTAGTGATGAAGCTGGATGATGATCTGACTTCAGCAGAATTGACGTTTTACGACCAGGATCATAATATCCAGCACGACTTGACAACGCGTGTATCACTTGCTGGCTAAAGGCCGGTATCCTCATTGTTTTCTCATTTTTTAAAAGGTCTTAACCATTACATTGAAAGCGCCTGATAAGAATGTTCAAAAGTTATCTAAGAATGTTCTCTAAAATGGTGGCTTTGTTTTGGCTTTCAGACAGAATAACGGTACAATAGAGGTGAGGATAACGGTTGCAAGGAGTGAAGAAATGATAAGCGAAAAGGTAAAAAAGCTGCTGATCGACAGCGAAACGTCTTTGGTCAAGCCAGCTGAGCAGGTAGCGGTCGTTGGAGTCAAGAACAGACTCGATCACGCTCTGCTGCTGCTGACGACGGACAAATATGCTGTCGTGCCGGTTTTAGATGAGGAGTCAAAGATGCGCGGACTCATCTCGATGCCGACGATCATGCAGACGATCATGGATATTCAGGATGTCCATTTTGAAAAACTGGGAGAAATCGAAGTCGGGGAAGTCATGGATAGAGAATACCCCTGCGTACTGGAAGATTTTGAACTGGAAGATGTTCTCCACATGCTGGTTGACAATGCGTTCATCACCGTCGTTGACAGTCGAGGCTATTTCAAAGGGATCATTACACGCAGCGAAATACTTAAAGGCACGAACCGCATCGCCCATGAATTTGAGAAAAGATATATAGTAAAAGAAAAAGAAACCGTTGCGCAGTGAAAAGATAAACCGGGCCGAACAGCATTTAAGCTGTTCGGCCCGGTTTTTTAAATTATCACATATTGAACAGCGAATATCAGGCTATGGGTTGGGCATTTCCAGCGTGACATTAGGCAGATCGACGCCGGCTTTAGTCAAGGCGTCAACATATTTTTCATAAAAAACATTACGCATGCCATATTGTGTACCGGCTTTGGTGTACATAATGACTTGCACAGCCAGCTGTCCTGGGCCGACGGGGACAAAAGAAACCTCAGTCGGTGCCAGCGTGATTTCGTCATATTCAGGCACGGCTTCTTTATTCACCTGTTCCATCACCCTTCGTACTTTCTGGAGGTCAGTAGACGGATAAAGTCGTATCTGAATAAGTACCCGCATGTCAGCGCGTGACCGGTTGCTGATTATCGTGATCTCCCGGTTAGGGATGAAATGCAGCGTCCCGTCAAAGTCTTTCACCTGCGTCGTCTTCAAATTCACGTCTTCCACTGTGCCTGTCAGACCGCTGATTTCCACCACATCACCTACATCAATCTGTTTTTCGAGCAGGATCATGAAACCATTTACGATATCGGCTACGAAACCTTGCGCGCCTAAGGACAAGGCCAAACCGATGACCCCGGCACTGGCGAGCAGTGTCCCGACGGGAATCCCGATCAGCTCCAAAATCACATAGACGAGAAAGAATAAAAGAACGGCGTTGAAAATGTTTTTACTTAATTTATGCAGGGTGTTCAATCGGTTGGGGACCGTATGCTTCTCCTTTATATAGCGGGTAAAGATTTTTTCGATAACATAGCGTCCAATGCGTCTCAAGATAAAGAAGACAATGATTGCTGCTATGATCTGCAGGATGACAAGCAGGACTGACCAGGCGATTTCCTGCCACTCTATCGCCTGCCATTTTTCGATGAACAGATTAACCTGCTCATCGACATCTTCTATAGTTTCTGGCGTCTGATCCATATAGGCTCCTTTCCGTTCAACTCTTTATGATCGATCTTCTATTATTTTAACATTTTTTTTGGAAGATACAATTTAATCCGTGTTCCAATTCATCTCAGTTGCATTTAAATCGACTTAAGTGGTAACCTTAATTCATACAGAATATAAGAAAGAGGGATAAATATGACAGGTGGAGAAATAGCAGCTTTGATTGCAGCAATCGCTTTTGCCGTACTGGTATTAGGTCTGGTTTACGTCCTGTTCAAGGTGGCAAAAATGGTTTCCGAACTGAATACCACAGTGGAGGAAGCGAACAAGAGTCTAAGTACGATCACGAAGGATGCAGATCTACTGCTTATTGAGGTAGAAGGACTGCTTAATAAGTCGAATGTCACATTGGATGATGTTAATGGCAAACTTGGCTTGACTGATCCGCTGTTCAAAGCAGTTGGAGATCTAGGCGAGTCGGTATCAAGTCTGAACAATTCGACACGCAATCTGAGCTCTCATTTAGCCAGTGCTTCAAAACGCGGTGCATCGATCGGTATCGCCAAAAAAGTCGGCTCGACCATGAGCAGAGATAGAAAAAAACAGTAAATCACTCATTTATCGAATAAAAAAAGGAGAGATTTAACATTATGTTTATGAGAAAAATAGGTAAAGTATATGAAGTCAAAGGGTTCGTACTTGGAACGTTCGTAGGAGCTGCAGTTGCCGGATTGACTGCACTGCTGCTGGCGCCAAAATCAGGAAAAGAAGTTCGCGGTGACATCAAAGACCGTACCGTGAAGACGAAAGACCAGGCGAAGGATTATGTGAACAAAGCTAAAGATAAAGGTTTGGAGCTGAAAGATTCTGTTGCCAAGAAAAGCGAAGGGTACAAGAAGGATGCTTCAGAAAGTTATGAACAGCTAACGAACCAGGCTGACGAAAACATGGATAAAGCTGGCGAAAATCTGGAGAAAATCAAGAAAGAAGCCAAAGAAACAGCTGAAAAAGTCAAAGGTAAGATGAACAAGGAAAACGATTCGTCTAAAAAGAATGATCCGACAGCACCAGACACCACATCGCGTGCTGTAAGTGCCGATGCCCAGGCAGACTCCACTGTTTCTTCCGACAATGAATCAGAAGACAATAAAACAGATGCCACTTACTTTAATCCTGGGAACAAATAAAAATCAGTTAGAAAAGAAAGGATGAAGGGTGCGGTCAAGATCGCATCCTTTTTCGTACATAAAAAGAACTAATTAGTGTAGGAAACCAATGGAAAGGGCTGAGAGAATGGACATTAAGCAGATGGAAGAACTTTTAATAATAGCTTTTATCAGTTATATCATCGTCCTGTTCCTGCTCCGCTTATCTGGTAAACGCACACTTCTGAAAATGAATACTTTTGACTTTATCATTACTGTTTCACTGGGTGCTGTTTTCGGCAATATGCTGATGAATTATGAAGACCGCCTCATGAAGGGGATCTACGTTATCTTCCTCCTGCTGCTTTTTCAGTTTTTTTCAAGTCTTCTGTCTGCGAGGTATGCTTTTTTTGATACCTTGCTTAAAGCAAAGCCGACCCTGCTTTTCTATGAGGGAAAGTATTACGAATCGATACTTAAAAAGGAACGGATACCCAAATCGGAAGTCCTGCAGGCCATGCGTGAACAGGGAATAGGCAGAGTGGAAGAGGTAGGGGCAGTGATCCTTGAAACAGACGGAACGATATCTGTTCTGCACAAAGAGAAAAGTAAAAAGAACGATCTTGATACGCTAGAAGACCTGGACAAGGAAAGCAAAAAGAGAAAGAAGGATTCAGATGACGATCAGTTTGATTGATGCAATAAAGCTCATAACGATAAGTACGGTCAGCTTTATTTCGATCGTTCTTGTTTTACGCGCTTCAGGAAAAAGAACATTATCCAAGATGAATGCTTTTGATTTTATCGTGACCGTTGCACTCGGCTCTGTTTTAGCGACGACCATTGTGAACTATAAAGATTCATTTTGGAACGGGATCCTCACATTCATCATGCTGGTGACCTTGCAGCATGTAGCCACCTGGCTGTCCATCCGGTTCAAATCAGTCGGGTCGATGATAAAATCGGAACCGACGCTGCTCTACTACGCGGATACTTTTCAGGAGAAGGCGATGAGGAGAGAGCGGGTAGACCGAAGCGAATTGAAACAGGCGATAAGAAAAGCCGGTTATGTATCGTTTGATAAAATTTCTGCCATTATACTTGAGTCAGACGGGACACTGACCGTCATGTCGTCTTCTGATAAAAGAGAGCTCGATAAAAAAGACTTTATTTTCATAAATAAAAAGTAATAAAATAGCCTGCCAAAGGAGACATTACTCTTTCGGCAGACTATTTTTAGTTTTTAACAGGCAGTTCGATCAGCTCTTTTGTTGTATGGGTAAAGGGACGAGCACCTTCTGATGTGACATAAATACAGTCTTCTACACGAACACCCAAGTAACCGTCGATATATACACCAGGTTCGATTGAGAAGCACATGTTTTCTCGGATCTCAAGTTCGACCCCAGGCGCGATATTCGGATATTCGTGGACTGAACGGCCGAGTCCGTGACCTAAACGGTGGGTGAAATAGTCGCCGTAGCCTGCTTCTTCAATGTGCCGGCGGGCCGTTCTATCGATATCGCCAGCTAGGACGCCGGGCTTGATAAAGCTCTGCGCCTTTTCCTGAGCCTCTTTGACCACTTTGTAGATTGCTTTTTTCTCTTCGTCTGCTTTGCCGTAAACCACGGTGCGAGTCATATCACTCGTATAGCCATTGTAGACGACACCTAAGTCAAAGAGGACCCAGTCGTTCGGCTGGAGCTTCCGACTTCCGGGGGCACCGTGCGGACTGGCTGCATGATCACCGAACAGGACCATTGTGGGGAAACTCATTTTCTCGACGCCGTATTTTTTTATCTCGTATTCGATCAAGGCAACGACTTCTTCCTCGGCTATCCCCGTCTTCAAGGAAGCCATGCCGATCTCCAGTGCTTTGTCAGCCAGTTCTCCGGCTTCTTTCATAATCGAAATTTCCTCAGGCTGCTTGATCACGCGCAGATTCTGAATGAGAGGCGTAGCGTTCGTGAAAGAGGCTTCCTTAAATACGTCATTCAAAGCATGGTAGCGTGAGACAACGAGAGAATCTTCGTCGACACCGACTCGTTTTATCGTATCAGCCTCGTTCTGGAGGGCATCCTTTAGTAAGGACCAGGGAGAAACTTCATCCTGATATGAAAGGATAAAGTCGCAATCGGCTGCCGCTTTAGCGGACTGCTTTTCAAGTTCCGGTACGATCATCCAGACTTTGTCTTTGAAGACTAAAACAGCCACGACCCGTTCATGCGGTTCACTTTCGAAGCCAGTTAAATAAGCGACGGTCAGCGGTTCATCAAAATAAAGAAAATCGATCGTTTCTTTCTGCATCGTCTGCTGCAGTGTGTTTATAAGTGTCATGAATACCCCTTCTTTTCTGTGATTTAGATTAAGTTTATCAGAAAAAATAGCCATAGTATAGCACAAGAAAGCCTTTTCTGAAAACAAATTAGAAAATTTCATGAAAATTGAATCTTATAATTGAATTTGGAAGCGGACTCTGTTATTCTTGATAAAGAAGAATGCGCTCACAAAAATCAAAATCTCTTAGAAGGAGTTTATTATGGACAAACAAACAATTACGATTTATGATGTTGCCCGTGAAGCAGGCGTTTCAATGGCGACCGTTTCACGTGTTGTCAACGGCAACCCGAATGTTAAACCAACGACTAGAAAGAAAGTTTTAGAAGTCATCGACCGTCTGGACTATCGACCAAATGCAGTGGCACGCGGACTAGCCAGCAAGAAGACAACGACAGTAGGGGTCATCATCCCTGATGTAACCAACCTTTATTTCTCATCACTTGCTCGCGGAATCGACGACATTGCGACGATGTACAAGTACAATATCATCTTGGCCAACTCAGATAAAAATGAAGAAAAGGAAGTGCAGGTATTGAATACGCTTCTTGCCAAGCAGGTTGATGGTGTTATCTTTATGGGTAACAAGATCACTGATGAACTGCGTGCTGAATTTTCACGTTCACGCACACCGGTCGTTCTGGCTGGAACAGTCGATCCGGATGAACAGGTGGGCAGTGTCAATATAGACTATGAAAAAGCTACCGAAGAAGCAACAACGATGCTCATCAACAACGGACATAAGAAAGTGGCATTCATTTCAGAAAGTCACGAAGAACCGATCAACGGCATTTACCGCTTGAACGGGTACAAGAAGGCCTTGGAAAATGCCTCACTGACTTACGACGAAGATTTGGTCCTGCAGTCCGAGTACACATATAAAGTAGGGGAAGCCGTTTATGAACAGCTGAATAAAGCTGGGGCTACGGCAGCTGTTGTTGCAGACGATGAACTGGCTTTAGGTATCTTGAATGCGGCACTTGACCGCGGCGTAAGCGTTCCTGAAGACTTTGAGATCATCACATCGAACAACTCCAAACTGACAGCCATGTCAAGACCAAGACTGACTACAGTCGAGCAGCCGCTTTACGATATCGGTGCAGTTGCCATGCGTCTACTGACGAAGCTGATGAACAAAGAAGAGACCGATGAGAAGACGATCACGCTACCGTACACGATCGGTTCGAAAGGTACAACTAAGTAAGAAAATAAAAGAGGAAAAGGCTGGGGAGAAAGAATCCTCAGCCTTTTCGCTTTGTAAGGGATAGATAGAGATTGACGAGACAATGAAGTGGATGCAAAAAAAGAGACTGGGGGATCAAATCCCCAGTCTCTTTAACTTCTTGTATCTTATTCTCCAGATTCTTCTGAATCGTCATTGCCTTCATCAGAGTCATCATTGCCTTCCGGTGCTTCTTCCTCTTCGGGTTCCGGCTCAGGCTCAGGTTCAGGCTCGGGTTCCGGCTCAGGCTCAGGTTCAGGCTCGGGTTCCGGTTCTTCTTCAGGTTCAGGCTCAGGTTCGGGTTCTGGTTCTTCTTCAGGCTCTGAATCAGATTCATTATTTTCTTCAGGTTCTGATTCTGTTTCCTCTTCAGATTCATTATCGTCACTGGATCCTTCATTATCGGAAGTGTCGTCTTCGTCTTCATCAGGTTCATTAGACGGACGTCTGTCTCCCCAGAATTCAGCTAATTCCTCATCCGTGGCGCCGATAGCAAAGTCATAAACCGTAGGGCCAGGGACGTTGCTTTCCTTGAATATTTCTGTATGCGTCGGTCCAGAGTAATTAAAGGTGCTTCCGCCAGGCGTTTCAATTGTTCCTGACTTCATGCCTGTCGCACGTATGACGGATTCGGATGTCACACTGGATGGCATAGGGAACTGTTCCCCAACACCAAAGATATCCGGATTCACTTCGTATACAGCATTCATAAGTGTAGCCCAGAAGTTTCGGTTGCGTCGACTTGGGTGGATACCGAAGTCATCGCCCAAGCGGAAATTGTCGTTACCATAGCCAATCCAGGTACCGAAACTGATACGTGGTGTGCTGGCAGCATACCAGATGTCTTTACGGTCCTGTGTCGTACCGGTTTTCGATATCCAGTCAGCCTCGAATGGCAGGTTATCCATAGTCCCGCGGGCAGTACCTTCGGTGTGGACGCCTCTCAGCATGTCGAGGATCAGGTAATTGGTGTCTTCTCCCCAGACGCGCGTTTCCTTTGCTTCATGTTCGTAAACGGCCTCTCCGTTGCTGTTTTCGATGCGTTCAATAATATATGGCTCAGCGTGGACCCCGTTGTTTCCCATGGTAGAGAAGGCACTGATCAGATCAACGGCCGGTATACCTTTACTCAATCCTCCCAAGGCAGTCGAAGGGTTGTCAAACTCGCTGCTTGGCATCATGTCTTCATCGATCCCCATGCGGCGGATGTATTGTTCTGACGTGCGGTTGTCTTTCAGTTCCATGTATATTTTTGATGCAGGAATGTTCTGAGAAACGGTGATCGCCTGTCTGGCTGTCATCCATTCATTTGTTGTACGCGTCGCATTCGTTACTGGGTGTCCTGTAAAATCACCTATTGTATCATCCCAAGTAGGAACCTCAAAATAAGTATCCGGAACGATCGTAGCCGGCGTAATGATATTTTCTTCGATGGCAGGACCATAGACAGCTAAGGGTTTGATGACAGATCCCGGACTACGGGTGCCGTTGAATGCTGTGTTGAATTGTTCGACATTGTAATCGGCACCGCCGATGAATCCGATGACGCGTCCTGTCTGGTTGTCGATCATCGCTCCAGCTGTATTGATGGGGACTTCGACCTCATGTGTTTCACCGTCGTCATCTTCATACGTGTAGTAACGCGGCGCACCCAGCTGGTCTTTATATTCGGCAGTCACGCGTTCCAGGGTATCATGGATCTCTTTGTCGATCGTGGTGTAGACTTTGTAGCCCTCATTTTCTATTGCGTACTTAGCGCGTTCATTATATTCGTTGACTAGCTCAGGATTTTCCTCAAGCATTTCATCCGTGACTTCGTCGTCCTTCATGAATTTTTCGGAAAGTATTTCCAGTGACCGTTCAAGGGCAATGTCATACACGTAGGAATTATCATCATAGTCGATGTTTTCCTGATTGATGAAGTCCTGAGTGATATCGTAGGCACGTGCTTCTTCATATTCTGCTTCGGTGATATGACCTTCACGGTACATACGGAACAAAACTTCATGCTGCCGTGAAATACTTAAGTCATGGCTTTCCTTGATCTGTCCGTAATTTGTGTAAGGAGTGAAGACGATCGGACGCTGGGGCAGCCCGGCTATGAAGGCGGCTTGCGGAAGCGATACGTCGCTTGCTGAGACACCGAATATACCTTGTGCAGCTTCTTCGACTCCGGCAATGTTCTGTCCTTTATTGTTACGTCCAAAAGGGGACACGTTCAGATAAGCTTCCAGGATCTGATCTTTGTCGATCTCATTCTCCAGGTGGTAAGCAAGCAGGATTTCGTTGGCTTTTCGTTCATGCGTGACTTCCGGAGATAGGATCTGCTGCTTGATCAGCTGCTGGGTCAGTGTCGATCCGCCGGTGGTAGCTCCGGAATCTGAAAGTTCCTGAACTAGAGCACGAGCGACCGCTTTCGGTACCACGCCTTCATGTTCGAAGAAGTATTCGTCTTCTGTCGAAACCACAGCGTTGATCAAAAGGTCTGAGACATTATCCAAAGGAATAGGCGTACGCAGCAGGTCAGAACGGACATCACTGATCAAACTCTCATCTGCATAATACATGCTCGATTTACGTGTATAATCTTGGATCTGCGTCAACATTTCCTCGCGCTCAGGTATTTCTGATCCGTGAACGAGGGAGGCAAAATATCCGACCGCCGTACCTGCTCCTAAAGAGCCGGCCACAAGAAGGATGATTATGAGTAAAATGACTAAAGCTTTAACGACACGGTAAAAGATATCGAAGTAATAGACAACGGATTCGAAGCGCGATGACTGTTCGGTTTCTTTGGTTTCTTCCGATTGTTTTTGTTCTTCATTTTCAGATCGTTTCATTATAGGCTCCTTATTTAGTATATATAGTAATATGACTTGCTATATTATAGCAAAACTAGAAGGAAATTAAAACGCAAGGCGGGGTATTCACGCAACTAATTCGATATTGTGACGAAATTGTTAAGCCGCTATAAGGATAGAAAGTCCCTCTGCAAAGATGATTCGCAGAGGGGGATCTAATCTTATACTTTCTCCGGAAGGCTTTCACCGATAGCTTGAAGACGCTGTACTACTTCTTCTTGGCTGAGCTGATGTTCTTGGATGTAGCGGTTGCGCGGATGAACGCGGCACTTGTGTGAACAGCCTCTGAGATATTTGTGTTCGTTTTCTTCTGACATGATGACCTGACGATTGCATTCAGGATTGGCACAGTTGACATAGCGTTCGCACGGCTCGCCGTCGAACCAGTCTCTGGCAATGACTTTCTTGTCGACTTTATTGATGTCTACGCTGATGCGTTCGTCAAAGACATACATTTTTCCGTCCCATTTTTCACCTTGCGTTTCTGGATCGGTCCCGTAATGATGGATACCGCCGTGAAGCTGTCCGACATCTTCAAAGCCTTCTTTGATGAGCCAGCCTGTCAGTTTTTCGCAGCGGATACCGCCCGTGCAGTAGGTGACGACCCGCTTGTCCATGAATTTCTCTTTGTTTTCCTTGATCCACTCAGGCAGTTCTCTGAATGAACGAATATCGGGACGGATCGCGCCTCTGAAGTGCCCCAAGTCATACTCGTAATCGTTGCGGGCATCTAGAACGATCGTGTTTTCATCTTCGAGCGCTTCTTTCCACTCGACAGGATCTAAGAACTTACCGGTCAGCTCACTGGCATCGTGGTTTTCTTCACCCAGCTTCAAAGATACGATTTCCTGACGATAGCGCACGTGCAGTTTCTTGAAGGCATGTTCGTCGGCTTCGTCGATCTTGAAAAAAATGTCACTGAAGCGCTCATCGGAACGTACAGCTTCCATATAGCGGTCGGTCTGTTCGACCGTACCGGAACAGGTCCCGTTCAACCCTTCTTCTGACACAAGTATACGGCCTTTCAATCCGATATCCTGGCACAGCGCCATATGTTCATCTCTAAATTTTTCAGGATCGTCGATGTGTACATATTTGTAATAAAGTAATACGCGGTAGTCACTCATGAATAATTCCTCCTTGAATACGTGTAAATAATAAGTGTAATCATTAAAAAGTATAGGCCCAAAAGCCTTAAATTGCAAGTATTGGTTACCGTCTGACTTGTGAAAGATGTACAAGTGAAACAGAAGTGAAATATGAATGCAACCAACTTATTATGCACGAGTGGTATACTAAGCCATAGTTAGCCGATAGAACATGTTCGGTGATTAGCGAATATATATTTTTTGCAAAAAATTTAACTCACCCATATTTGGAGGGAATGTCCGTTGAAAAAGTAATTAATTGTATCAGCACTGACCAGTACGTTGTTGTTGAGTTCACTATCTCTCACATCAGAAGTTTTTGCGAACGAGTATGATGAAGCGATCCAGGAAAACCTGAACAAGATCGAAGAAACTGAAAACAAGGTACATAACTTGGAAGGTACGATCAATTCTTTACAAGTTGACGTTCAAAATACCGAAGCGGAATTAAATACGATCAATAATGATATAGAAGCCAATGAAGAGCGTATCAACGAAGCGGTTGCCCGTCTGGAAGCAGCGCACGAAAAAATGGAAGCCTTGCAGGCAGAAGTTGCCGAACTTGAAGTGATCATTGAAAAACGCAGCGAGCAGCTTGAGAATCAGGCGAGAAAAATACATGTTGACGGTCAGACCGCCAATTACATCGAATTTATCTTGGATGCCGAATCGCTGACAGATGTCTTTGGCCGTATCGATGTCGTATCTAATCTCGTCGGCTCTAACCGCAAACTGGTAGAAGCGCAGATCAGAGATCAGCAGGCAGTCATCGAGAAGCAGGAAGAGACTGAAGAGACGATCGTTCAGCAGAATGCCTTGGCTGCAGAGCTTGAAGGAATTTCTGAAGAACTCGAGCAGCAGCGTCTGGAAAAAGAAGTTTTAGTGGCTCAGCTCGCTTCAGAAAGAGCTACAGCTGAAGCAGACCGTGAACGTTTCTTATCTGAAAAAGCGGAAGCTGAAAAAGCTGTGGTCGAGCTTGTTGCTGCAAGAGAAGAAGCAGCCCAGGCTGCAAGGGAAGCAGAAGAGAGAAGACGTGCAGAAGCAGAGGCAGAAGTTTCTATTTCATCCTCTCAAACAAGTGATTCAAACGAGACAGCTTCTGTCAGTGTGGCCCAGTCTTCATCAACTGAATCAGCAACGGAAACGACTAGTCAAGAAGCACCTGCCAGCAGTCAGGAAGCCTCTTCATCAAATCAAGCTGAACAGCCTGCCAAGGAAACAAGCAAGCCGAAACCTGATCTGAAACCGACCCCGGCACCATCGAGCGGTGGCGTGACTTGGGGACAGATCAGTTCCTATGCCAACGGCGTATTAGGTACACCTTATCTATATGGCGGATCAACGACGAATGCTTTTGACTGTTCAGGCTTTACAAGCTACGTATTCAGACAAGCCGGTGTAAACCTGCCGCGTTCAGCCGCCGGTCAGTATGCTTCGGCTCAGAAAGTGTCTAACCCGCGTCCGGGGGACCTGGTTTTCTTCTCTGAAAACGGCTCGCGTGTCAGTCACGTCGGTATCTACGTCGGCAACGGCCAGTTCATTGGTGCCCAGACAAGCACAGGTGTTGCGTATACTCAAGTCAACTCCAACTACTGGGGACGTCGTTTCGTCGGATACGGAAGATACTAGAATAACATAATTATAGGGAAAGCGCTGATGCCAAAACTGAGATGTTTTGGCACCAGGGCTTTTTTGTATTTTAAAGAAAGAAGGAAGATTCTCGTCCGCTGACGAGAATCGACTATACGGAAGAGCCGAAAAGCAATAAAAGGTGCGGATTTTTGATTAAGTATAGCCCTACTAATACTTAAGCTGAGTACGTCGAATGCGGCTTTCAATAGACGTACTCAGATCAGAAATGATGTGAGCCGTGCGAATAGAGGGCACATTGGACGTGCTCAAATCAATTCACGGGCGAGTACTGCCAATGACGTATGTATTCGGTGTGCTGAGCGCAAAATCAGTCTGAGCAGTGTCAATGATGAAGAAATAAGACGTACCCAAATACATAGGAGCTGCGGGTGCGTTCAATGATGGGTACATTAGACGTACCCAAGCCCATTTTAAACCTGGCAAACTCAATGAAGGCCACATTGAGCTTATTCAGGTAACAACGACTGTTCAGCACGTCCAATGCCGGTCCGATAGACAGTACTGGGCTAAAGCTGTACACTGGGTGAGCTCAATCAGCCTTTATTCAGTAAATCAACGCTTAGATAAAGCCAAAAGGAGCAGCCATCACTCTGAGAGAGTGGGCTGCTCCTTTTCAAGCGATTTAATTAAAGGGTTCAATATTAAACGCGGTCTGCAGTCAATGCAAGGTAGTCGTCGATATCCGCTAAGATCTCATCGATCGCTGACTGCCAGAAATCCGGTTGAGTCAAGTCGACTGCCAAGTGCTTTTCAGCAAGCTCTTCTGTCGTCATGCTGGCCGTATCTCTCAAGAGACTGCGGTAATCTTCTGAGAACGACTGGCCTTCCCGCTTGGCTTTGGAATAGATCCCCAGACTGAACAGGAAGCCGAAGGTGTAAGGGAAATTGTAGAAGGAGATCCCTGTGATGTAAAAATGCAGCTTGCTTGCCCAGAACGTTGGATGATACGTCTCAAGCGAATCAAGGAAAGCTTCTTTCTGTGCTTCTTCCATAATGGTACTCAGTTCCTCTTCATTGACAAGACCGTTCTGACGAGCTTCGTAGAAACGTTTTTCGAAAAGGAATCGGCTGTGGATATTCATGAACATGATCGCAGCACGTGAGATCTTGCTGTCCAAGAGGGCGATCTTCTCTTCGTCAGAAGCAGCTGCTTCAACCGTCGCATCAGAAATCAGCATTTCCGCAAAAGTAGAGGCTGTTTCGGCAACGTTCATAGCATAGCTGCGGTTCAGTGCCGGCAGGTCGCGCATAACGTGGCTGTGATAGGCGTGCCCCAATTCGTGAGCCAAGGTCGACACATTGTTTGCACTGCCTGAGAAGGTCATGAAGATACGGGACTGCTTGCTTTCAGGCAGGTTCGAGCAGTAAGCTCCCGGTCGCTTGCCTTCTTTATCTTCAGCTTCGACCCAGCCTTCATTAAAGGCCCGCTGCGCCATATCCTGCATTTCCTGACTGAATGTCCCGAAGTGGGTGGTCACGAAATCCTGTGCATCTTCAAACGAGTACGTTTTCGGTTCGTAATCGCCGACAGAAACCGGAGCAGTGACGTCCGCCCAGTTCAGCTTGTCTTTGCCCATAAGTGCTGCCTTGCGGTTAAGGAATTCGACAACTTTCGGCTTGTTTTCAGTGATCGTGTCCCACATCATATTCAGTGTATCTTCTTTCATGCGGTTGTATTCAAGCGGCGGGTTCAAAAAGTCTTTCTCGCCTCTTAGATCATAAGTCTGAAGTCTGAAACCAGCCAAGTGGTTGAGCGTATCGGAAAACAGCGGTGCTTTCTCTTTCCAGGCGTTCTCCCAGTCTTTAAGAAGACGTGCTCTGACGGCAGGATCTTCTGAGCCGGTCAGTTTATTTGCGGCCTGTCCGGCAGACAAGTAAGTGATTTTGCCGTCTTCTTCAAAAGGCACATTGACACTGTTGACGATGGTCTGGTACATATTACCGAAACCGTTCAACCCGTCAAGAGACAGTTTCTGGATGATTTTTTCTTCTTTTTCAGACAGAAGTTTCTGACCTTTTTCTCTTTTTTCTTCCAAAGGAAAGGCGCTCTGCTTGAACGGTTCTTTAGAAATCAGCGTTTGCCATTCGTCTCTAGGAATATCCTTGAGTTTTTTCATAAAGAGCGTTTCAACCTCGCTCATCTGACTCCCCACAGTGCTGAGCTGGTTCACGACTTTTGCCGCCTGAAGGTCTTTCGTGTTGGCTGAAAATAGACCGCGAGCAAAGGTGCCAGCTTCTGACAAGCCGTTCCCGATGGTTTCTCTCTTCTCTAAGAATGAAGCCAGCTGGCTGTATTTTGGCTGATCTTCTGAAGGCTCCCATTCGCTGATCTGCGTGAGCGTTTCTTGTATCAGCGCGTCCAGTTCTTTGATCCGTTTTTGCAAAGTCTCGGAATGACTTCCCCCTTCAAAGACACTGTCCATGTTCCAATTCTGTGATGCTGTCATTGATTATCTCTCCCCTTAAAATAGACTGCTTTTATTGTATCGTTTTTTTCTTTCCATATCCAGACACATCAGTTAGAATAGAGATATTGACTGAATGAGGTGTATAGAAATGAATAGAAAAGCTAGACCGATCGACAATGTTTATCTGCTGCTTGCGTTTGCTATCATGGCACTGCTGTTTTACAGCTCGTCCATGGGATATGAAGACCAGAACGTCCAGCCGCTGCTTCATCAGTGGCTGGAAAGTGAACCGCTGCGCGGACTTTTTGAACGGGTCGCATTCATGTACGCCGGAAGCGAAGTAAGTATCGCCGCTCAAGGTTACATAGGTTTCATCGAATTTTTCATCCGAAAAGGGGCGCATTTCGTTTCCTACTTCCTGCTGGGTTTGTTCTGGTTTCTGGGACTGAAAAACCGTGTAGCTCAGCCGTGGCTCACGTTCTTAGTGGCTCTGATGCTTTCTGTCGGCTATGCCTCTTTCGACGAACTGAGACAGTCCTTCCATCCGAACCGTACGGCGCTTATGGAAGATGTCATGCTGGATGCTGCTGGAGCGATCGTTGGGTTGACGCTTGCCATGCTTGCTAAACCAAAGGGGAGAAGACGACAGAAACTTCGCTTCAAACGCTAGCTTCAGTTTAAAGCGATATTAGGGCTCGTGTTGTAAGCGACATCATCCTTTTTGCCGGCAGTTGATATAGCTTGAAATTTTGGTATAATAACAAAGGATAAACGTAAATCAAATTCAGGAAAGAGGAATTGTGATGGCAGGACATTCAAAATGGAACAACATCAAGCAGCGTAAAGGCGCTCAGGATGCCAAACGCGGAAAGATATTCCAGAAATTATCTAAAGAAATCTATAAAGCAGCGAAAGACGGCGGCGCGGATCCGGAAATGAACGCGGCTCTTAGACTGGCAGTGGACAAAGCTAAGTCCAACAACATGCCTAACGACAATATCGACCGTGCGATCAAGCGTGCGACCGATGCGGGTCAGGGCGATAACTATGATGAAGTCGTTTACGAAGGATACGGACCTAACGGCATCGCTATCCTCGTTCACGCACTGACAGACAACCTGAACCGTTCAAGTACCAACATCCGAGTTGCCTTTGACCGTAACGGCGGTTCTTTAGGCGAAAAAGGCTCAGTGAGCTACATGTTCGACCGTAAAGGCTACATCGCTATCGCCCGTGAAGGCCTGGATGTCGATGAAGATACGATGCTGATGGAAGTCCTTGAAGCCGGCGGAGAAGAGCTGGAGACCAGTGACGAAGTATTCGAGATCTATACAGAAGCAACAGACTTCACAGCTGTTAGAGACGCGCTGAAAGAAGCGGGCTATACTTTGGATCAGGCAGAATTGACCATGATCCCTCAGACGACCGTGCCTGTCCCTGCAGACAAAGAAGAAACCTTTGAAAATCTGATCGATGCGCTTGAAGACGATGATGATGTCAGCGAAGTCTATCATAACGCTGAAGTTTAACCCGTCACCTAACTAAAAAACAGCAGCAGAAACAAAGCCTCAAATGAGTGGAGAAAATATTCTTCATTTATTTGAGGTTTTTTTCGTGAGCATTTAAACCGTTGGATAATATATATAGCGTAGAACAAAAAATAGTGAAAGGGAGGATGTGATGGATACAGAAGCCTTTGCAAGTCATCTGCTAACGATGGCCGACTCATATCGGACGAGTGATATACACGTTTTGCCCGAACAGAAGCACTATGACGTATACTTTCGTCTGAATGGTCAAATGGAAAAACAGTATTATCTGGACCGGGAAGAAGGGACGCGGCTGATCTCTTATTTCAAGTTTTTATCGAATATGGATGTGGGAGAGAGACGGCGCCCTCAGAGCGGGAGCACGACTTTTCAGCTGAGCGAGAAAGCCATCGACTGCCGGTTCTCTACGATCAGCAACTACCAGTCGCAGGAATCACTGGTCATCCGTCTACTGAAGCAGAAAGAAGAGGAGACGCTCGTTCCCGGCACCTTCTTTAAGCATGAGTGGGAGAAACTGGAGCGGCTGGTGCAGGCCAAATCCGGCTTGCTGCTTTTTTCAGGGCCGGTCGATTCCGGTAAAACGACGACGATGTATCATTTGATCAAGAACCGGATGCAGGGGGAAAAACAGCAGGTCATCACTGTCGAAGATCCGGTGGAGATCGAAGAGAGCAGCTTCCTGCAAACTCAAGTTAATGAGACAGCCGGCGTTTCATACGAGCACTTATTGAAGTCAAGCCTCAGACATCACCCGGATGTGATCATCGTCGGCGAGATCAGAGATGAAGAAACGGCCAAGATGGTGATGCGGGGCGCGCTGACCGGACACCTGATAGTTGCATCCATTCATGCCAAGAATGCGAGAGGCGTCATCTCAAGGATGGAGGAGCTGGGCGTCGGCCTGCCTTTGCTGAAACAGACGCTGATCGGTGTGGCGTTTCAGACGCTGCTGCCGCTTTACTGTCCGCTGTGCGAGACGAACTGTCAGACCTACTGCTCGCATCACGACAGAGGGAAGAAGCGTCTGGCCCTGTTTGAAGTGATGACGGCGGAAGAAATGGTTCCTGTGCTGGAGAACAATGCTGTCGGAGAAACGTTGTCTAAAAAGTCAGGCAGCCGGGACTTCAATCATTTACTGGAAAAGGTGTATGTGAATGGTTATATCACTGAAAAAACCTACCACCGCTATTATATTTCGAACGCATAAAGAAACATTGCGACAGGGACGTTTTCTGAAACGCTGCGGCCAGCTGCTTCTGGACGGTTTTTCACTGCAGGAAGCGCTGGTATTTCTGGAGACCATCGTGGACAGCGACTCCAGACAGATGATCGAAGTTGTTCACAAGGAAGTCAGCCGCGGCGAACTTTTTTCTGCGGCGTTAAAGGAGGCCGGCTTTTCAGATGTCGTGTGTGCTCAGCTGTATTTCTCCCTTTTTCATGGTCAGCTTGCCCAGACAGCAGTGAAAGCGGGCAGTCAGCTGCTGAAACAGGCGGAAAAGAAGCGGAAAATGCAAGCCCTTTTGCAGTATCCTGTTGTTCTCCTGTTTTTTGTCATGATCATGCTGCTGGCGATGCGGTTCATCCTCCTGCCGCATATCCATGAATTGACTGCACTTCAGCCAGAGCAGCTGGATATCGGCACGCGTCTGGTGGTTGCGGGCGTTTATCATGCGCCTGTGATCCTGGCCGGAGGGAGCCTGGTCTTTCTGCTCATCCTGCTGCTGTTGATTAATAAGGGAAGAAAACTGACACCGATGAACCGTCTGCAGTGGCTGACCAGATGGACGCGGTCGTCGCTGTTCACTTTGTACTGGAGCCAGTTTTTCTCCAATGAATGGGGAGTTCTGCTCAAAGGTAACAGCAGCCTCCTGGAAGTCGTCACGATCATGAAAAAGAATGCCTTGTCTCCTTTGATCACTGAAGTCGGAGAATATATCGAAATGGAAATGAAGCAGGGCAAGTCCTTTCATGACAGCCTCCAGGAACTGACATTTTTGAAAAAAGAAGTCATCTTGGTGGTCAGACAGGGAGAGAAGTCGGGGCACTTGGGACAGGAATTGGAAATGTATGCCAGAGAATGCGAAGAGGAATTTGATAAACAGATCGAACAGGTGATGAACTGGGTCCAGCCAGTCATCTTTATATTCGTGGCGCTTGTGATCGTGGCGATCTATGCGGCTTTGCTGCTGCCGACCTTCAATGCGCTGCAGACATTTTAGGAAAAGAGGAAAATATATGAAACAAACCAATGCATGGATAAAACGGGAAGAAGGCTTTACATTAATTGAAATGTCACTGGTGCTCTTCATCATTTCAGCCCTGCTCCTGCTTTTTGTTCCGAACCTGTCCGGAAGACAGACCAGTGCCGCCACTACTGGAGATGAAGCCATAGCCAGTGTACTCCAGTCCCAGGTGGATATGTACAAGATGGATAAGAAGGAAGCGCCGGCTTCGTTTGAAGTTTTAAAAACAGCTGGCTATCTTACCGAAAAACAACTTGCTAAAGCAATTACCGGGTTTGATTTAGTTAATGGCGTCGTCAAAGCCAAGACAGAAACCAGTCTACCCTGACTAAGGAGTTAATGCATGTTTGCAACACTTAAGAAAGATGATGGATTCACACTCATAGAAGTTGTGCTGGTCTTATCGATCGTTTCACTGCTGGCGACCTTTCCAGTCATGCACTTTGCCCAGCTGAAAAAAGAAACGGAGACCCAGCTGTTCTTTGAAGCTCTGCGTTCGGGGATCACACTGATCCAGACCGAAGCTGTTATCAATGATCACTGGACGAACATGGAAGTGCGGCCGACCAACCGGCTGATACGGTTCAGAGTCACGGGGAAAGAAAACAGTGATCATCCGGCCAATCATATCCTGTATTTACCTGAATCCATCTCTTTATACGGAACGTCAAAGGAATACCAGTTTTCACGAAGTTCAGGCAATCTCGGTAACATCAACGAACTGAATTTCAATACCATTCACGGAAAAGTGACCGTGAGTTTTCAGATGGGGAGTGGAAGGTTTGTCATTAAGTAAGAAGGATTCCGGTTTTATCATGCTTGAAAGTCTCGTAAGCATCAGTATACTGGCTTTTTTTATCGGGATCGTCTTTCCGTTTGCCATGGAGCTGCTGGTGATAAGGGAGCAGACAAAAACTGACGTTGAACTGAACCGGTTCTTATACGAAAGTGCTTTATTTTACGATAAGGATGATCTGAAGAGCCGTCAGTTCTTATCCGGTGATGTAAAAGCGCACAGCTTTGAAACAAACAGCAGTATTCATATTTATGTCGAAGAAAATCGAGTCAGGGAGATCGATTTCATAACCGCAGAGTGGAATCCATGAGAATGCCGAGAGACAAAGGTTTTTCACTACTGGAAGTCATCATCACTCTAAGTATATTAAGCAGCTGTGTGCTTTTGTTTTCATTTGCCATTTCACAGATCCAGACAACACGGAGACACATAAAGGATGAACGACAGATCGAATGGCATCTGTTTATCAATCAGCTGGAATATGAACTCCAAGGCAGTGAAAACGTCACAGCCAGCAGGGACAAAGTAAGTTTCGATATATATGATCCAGAAAATCAGCGGATAAAGACTGTCTCGTACGAGCGGTATTTTCAGATCATCCGGCGGCAGGTAGGCTCGCTTGGTCATCAGCCGATCCTGCTGGAAGTGTCTGCTGTCGAGTTCTCATTGCTCGAAGAGGCCTTAACGATCCAGGTCGAATTTAATAACGGTGAAGAGTACAACGCCAAGTTTCGTGTGAATGAAAAGGACAGTGGATGATGCCGATAAAAAGATATATGAGTGAAGAAGGCAGTCTGCTGCTGTCGACCTTTCACTTACTATTGTTCATCTCGTTTCTGATCCTGTCAGTGACAGGGGTCGTCTACAACCAGCTGATGCAGTTGCAGCAGATCAGTCAGGCGTATGAGGCAAAAGCACTGATCGAGGTGAGTGAGTCAATGCTCAAAGACAGACTTGAATGGGAAGAGGTAGAAACAGCAACACTCTATTTCAGTCAGGGAGAGGTGGAGATCATTAAAGAGTCGGACGCAGAGTATTCACTCGTAGCCCATTTGAATAATCGTTACACGAGCCGGCAGAGGGTCATCATCGAACCGGCCCCCGCTCCGGAGGAAATACTGACCATTCAAGAAGATCCGGATCCAGCTGATGTACCATTGGCTGATGAAAACAGCAGTACGGGAGGGACAGGGGGATCGAGTGGAGGGATGGAAGAAAAAGAGACATTAACGGGAAACGAATGATTTGTACCTGTTAATAACTATCAAAAAGGATTGTAATAAATAAGTATAAATAAGTATCACGAAAAAGAGTTTGATTTTTCAAAAAATAAACTGGACAGCCTAAAGAGCATTTCTGAAGATAGACGTATAAGTCTTAACAGAATGCTCTTTCTTAATAACAACACAATGGACATACTACATACCGGCCCGCGTTTATTTTTCAGCCCTACTTTGCTATAATAAAAAAGGAGTGTTCATATAGATATGAACAGAGTGGAATTCAAATTAGAGAATAGGGTGTAACTATGTCACGTGTAGAAAAAATACAGAACAAGATGAAAGAACAGAACGTTGAAGCATTACTTATAACAAGTCCATATAATTTGAGATATGCTTCCGGATTTACCGGATCGACGGGGCTGAGCGTCATGACGCAGGACAAGGCATACTTCGTTACCGATTTCCGGTATACCGAACAGGCTGCAGAACAGGCTATCGGCTTTGAAGTTGTGCAAAATACGGGACCGATCTATGAAGAAGTGAAAACGATCGTAGAAAATGAACAGATCGACGTTTTGAGTTTTGAAAAAGATTTCGTGACCTATGCTACATTCGACCAGATCAGAGACATGCTGCCATGTGAACTGAACCCAAGCAGCGGTCTGCTGGAATCTCTGCGGGAAATCAAAGATGAAGATGAAATCGAAACGATCCAGCAGGCGATCAGGATCACGGAGAACGCCTTTGAAGAGATTCTAAACTTCATTAAACCCGGAGTGACAGAAATAGCTGTCGCCAACAAACTTGACTTTTTGATGCGTGAACAAGGTGCGACAAGTGTCTCTTTTGACACCATCGTGGCCAGCGGCAAGCGTTCTGCAATGCCTCATGGGGTGGCCAGTGACAAGGAGATCGAAGAGGGCGACATGATCACGATAGACTTCGGCTGCTACTATAAAGGGTATGTTTCAGATATGACACGGACATTTTCTTTGGGCGATCCCGGGGAAGAACTGAAGAAGATCCACCAGATCGTTCTGGATGCCCAGCTGAAAGTGAACGAGGCGGCCAGACCTGGTATCACAGGTAAAGAACTGGATGCGATCGCCCGAGAATACATTACTGAAAAAGGCTACGGTGATGCGTTTGGTCATTCTACCGGTCATGGCATCGGACTGGAAGTTCACGAAAATCCAGGGATCAATTTTCGAAACGAACAACCGCTGGTCGAAGGCAATGTGATCACCAATGAACCCGGAATTTATATTCCCGGATTGGGCGGGGTAAGAATTGAAGACGATCTGGTCATCACGAAAGATGGTAACCGCAATCTGATGAAGGTAACCAAAGAACTGATCCAGCTTTAAAAAGTTAAATTTATAGAAAAAATTACCTGTGAAAATAGGTTTTCATACCTAATCATGATACAATAGAAGCAAGCAAACTCATCGGTTCTTGAATACCGATCGAGAGGTAACTAGGAGGAAATCGAATGATATCTACAAGTGATTTAAAAACAGGACTAACGATCGAATATGATGACAGCATCTGGCGTGTCGTGGAATTTCAGCACGTTAAACCAGGTAAAGGTGCTGCGTTTGTCCGTTCAAAACTTAAAAATCTGCGTACCGGTGCTCTACAGGATAAAACATTCAGAGCCGGCGAAAAATTCGAGGCAGCACATATCGAAACGAAAACGATGCAGTATCTTTATGATAATAACGGCAGCCATGTCTTTATGGACACGGACACTTATGAACAGCTGGAGATCCCCGGCGAGCGCATCGAAGAAGAACTGAAATACATGAAAGAAAACATGGAAGTCAGCATCATGATGTACGGAAGCGAAGTCATTGGTGTCGAAGTCCCTAACAAAGTCGAGCTGAAAGTCGTAGAGACTGAACCGGGTATCCGTGGTGATACATCCGGCGGCGGGTCAAAACCTGCTACACTGGAAACAGGCGCAGTCGTAACTGTTCCCTTGTTTGTCAACAAAGATGATGTACTGGTCATCAATACAGCCGAAGGAACATACGTCTCCCGCGCGTAACTAAAAGTTTGCTGAACCATTTCAAAGGAGGAACGACAGTGGAAGAAAAAGTGATGAGAACAAACCAGAGCAATCCTTTCGGTGAAATCGAAGTCGCCCCTGAAGTGCTTGAAGTTATTGCCGGTATTGCGGCTAACGAAGTGGATGGCGTCTATGCCATGCAGGGGAAATTTACCAAAAAGATGAAAATCGCCTTCGGGAAACCGAACCATAAAAAAGGTGTGCATTTAACTTCTGATGAAGACGGTTTGAAAGTAGATATCTACTGCTACTTCAAGTTTGGCGTCAACGTACCTGAAGTCGCGCAAGCCATCCAGAAGAAAGTGCGTGAACAGATCTTCCATATGACAGATATCACGTTAGCGGAAGTTAATATCCATATCGCAGATATCGTACCGGAAAAAACATCATTCCAGGACTTGTTTGACCTGGACAAAGAAGAGGATGAGGAAGAGTGACCACTGTAAGGCGTGTAATTAGGGAAAAAGCCTTTCAGTCTCTTTTCCAATTAGCTACCCATGAAGAACTGACTGTAGATGAAGCCATTCAATTAGCCCTTGATAGTACGCTGTCGCATAAAGACGACCGTTCGATCGAAGAAGCGATGGCTGCTGTTCTACCGATAGAAAACAAAAAAAATAAAGAAGAAATCGTGACTGATGCCATCACCTATCTGAGAGTGTTAGTAAATGGTGTTCAAGAGCATCGTGACGATATCGATCAGACGATTACAAAGCATTTGAAAAACTGGACGATAAACCGTCTGGAGCGGACCAACTTATTACTGTTGAGACTAGCGACATATGAATTGGTTTACCAGCCGGCAGTAGATAAGCGTGTTGTCATGAACGAAGCGATCGAACTGACGAAGACATTCAATGATGACAAGTCAAGCAAGTTCGTCAACGGCATCCTGCAGAGTATTGCCGACAATAGATAGCACTTTTTCTGTCGTTCCCAAATTATCTGCTTTTGTTATGGATGAGCTCAAGAACTGAGATGAATGACGAGCAGTAAGAGAGGGCGAAAAGCAGGACGGAAGACCGTCTGCTTTTCTGCTCTTTTTCTATTTACATAACTAACAGAAATGAAAACCAGGAAGGAAAAAAATGTATGGACCAGGAGTACCTAACTGTTACTCAGCTGACACGTTACGTTAAACGCAAGTTTGATCAGGACCCCTATCTGGAACGTGTCTTTGTCAAAGGAGAAATATCGAACTATAATCCGAAACGCCGGAACAGGCATCAGTACTTCAGCATCAAAGATCAGGGAGCTAAGCTGTCTGCTGTGCTATTTTACAACGAACAGCAGAAACTGGGGATAGATCTGGAAGAAGGCATGAGTGTATTAGCGGTCGGCCGTTTATCGGTATATGAAAAGACGGGCGCTTATCAGCTTTATGTCGACCATATCGAACCGGAAGGACTGGGACAGCTTTATGCCGCGTATGAACAGACGAAGAAGAAACTGACCGAAGAAGGCTGGTTTGATCTCGAACGCAAGAAGCCGCTCAAACGGTTCCCGAAAAAAATCGGCATCATCACAAGTCAGAGCGGAGCCGTTATCAGAGACATCCAGACAACGATCGAAAGACGCTTTCCCATAGTGGAACTGTACTTGTTCCCAGCCGTCGTTCAGGGAGACAAAGCCGCAGATTCCATTGTCAGAAGTATCCGTCAGGCAGATCAGGATTATGACCTGGATACCCTGATCGTCGGACGTGGAGGCGGGTCCTTCGAAGACCTTTTTCCGTTCAACGAAGAAAAGGTGGCGCTGGCTATCGCAAATGCACGAACGCCTGTCATCTCTTCTGTCGGACACGAAACGGATACTACCCTGGCTGATCTAGCTGCCGATATCAGAGCTGCTACACCGACAGCGGCTGCCGAACTGGCGGTACCGGTGCTGACTGAAGAAGTCGGCCGGATCGACCAGAACCGTCAGCGGGTGACGCAGGCGATGACGACGATCATCCGTCGTGAAAAAGAACGTGTCGACCGTCTGGAGCGTTCGTATATCTTCAGACAGCCCAGACGCTTGTATGATGGATACAGTCAGAACCTTGATCAGCTGACAGACCAGCTGATCCGGACCGTCGATGATCAGGTCAAGGAAGACAAGTACCAGGTACAGCTCTTAGATCAGGAACTGAAAGCCTATCACCCTGGCGCCAAGGTCAGACAGGCTGCCGAAAATAGAGAACAACTGACGAAACAGCTGATGTCAGCAGCTAAACACTACGTAAAAAATCAGGAAAACGATGTGAATAGCCTGATACAGTCACTGGATCATTTATCCCCGCTGAAGATCCTTAGTCGTGGTTATGCCATTGCACAAAATGAAGCGGGCGTAGTCAAATCAGTGGATCAGGTTACTGCAGAGGATAAAATCGACATCACGGTCGCGGATGGCAGCATCAAAGCGAGAGTGGAAGAAACAGTGAAGAAAGAAATTGAGTAAAAAGGAGAACTTTATGGATAAAGAAAAAACATTCGATGAAGCAATGAAAGAACTGGAAACGATCGTGACAAAACTCGAACAAGGTGATGTTCCTCTGGAAGAGGCACTGGATCAGTTTCAGGAAGGCATCAAATTGAGTCGCTACTGTAAAAGTATCGTAGAAGATGCGGAAAAAACAGTAACGAAAATGGTCAATGAGAATGGGAATGAAGAAATACTTGAAGACTGAACAGTTACTTAATGACATAAAAGGAGCCGGCTATGCATTTTCAGACGTTTACTAAAAACTACAAAAAATCATTTGAAAAGTATTTAACTAATCTGGTTCAGGATAAAAGCCAGACAGCAATTGAAGAAGCCATGCGCTATTCTCTGGAAGCAGGGGGCAAGCGACTTCGTCCACTTATCCTGATCGCGCTGGTCAATGCTTTTGATAAGGATGTATTGCAGGCTTACCCGGCTGCGGCAGCGCTTGAGATGATCCATACCTATTCGCTTATACATGACGACCTTCCCGCAATGGATGACGATGACTTGAGAAGAGGCAAGCCGACCAGTCACATCAAGTTTACCGAAGCGACGGCTATACTGGCTGGCGATGCGCTTTTGACCAAGGCTTTTGAAGTTGTGACAGAGGGAGAACTTTCCGATAAACTCAAACTTGCCTTGGTAAGAGAACTGGCTCAAGCATCAGGACATGAAGGCATGGTCGGGGGACAGCAGGCAGATATGGATGGTGAAAACAAAGACTTGACCGTCGAAGAATTGGGCTCGATCCATTCACGAAAAACAGGTATGCTCATTCGATTCGCTTTTCGAGCGGCAGGGATCTTATCCGAAGTAGACAAGAACACCCTAAGCGATCTGGATACGATAGCTGACAAAGTCGGCATTGCCTATCAAATCAGAGATGATATCCTTGATGTCAGCAGTACCGAAGAAGAACTCGGTAAACGTGTCGGAGCAGATGCAAAACATGGCAAGAGCACTTATCCGGCTTTACTTGGACTGGAACGTGCACAGGAGCTTTTCGCTGAACATCTTGATGAAGCTTTGGCACTGAACGAGGCGATAAACAACCGTATATCTAACTTTGACAAAGAACTGCTGGAGTCCTTTATCCAGTCTCTTAAATTGAATTGAAATGCTCAACAGCGAGGTGAAAAAGTGAAAAAAGAACGGGCAGATGATTTGCTTATTGCACAGGGATGGGCCGAAAATCGGGAAAAGGCGAAGCGGTTCATCATGTCTGGGAAAGCCTATACGGAAAAGGAAGAACAGATTTTTACAGCAGGAGAAAAATGGCCGGGAGATACAACCGTCTATATCAAAGGAGCTGATCAGTTGTATGTCAGTCGCGGCGGCAGAAAACTGGAAAAAGCCCTTGAAGTGTTCGACATAGACTTAAGCGGCCGGATCGTTCTGGATATCGGAGCCTCGACAGGCGGTTTTACCGATGTATGTCTGCAGCAGGGGGCGAATCGTGTCTATGCCCTGGATGTCGGGACGAACCAGCTGGCCTGGAAACTGCGGATCGATGAACGCGTCGAAGTGATGGAACAGACTAACTTCAGACATGTCACGATCGACGATTTCAAAAAAGGAAGACCTGAATTTGCGACGATCGACGTTTCGTTTATTTCTCTGAAAAAAATCTTTCCGACGCTGAAAACGATCCTTATAGAAGGCGGCGAAGTCGTGGCGCTGATCAAGCCTCAGTTTGAAGCACATAAAGAGGATGTCGGCGAAAAAGGCATTATCACCGACCGGTCCGTTCACGAATATGTAGTCAGAGACAGTGTGGATTATCTCTATGATCAGGGGTTTGAAGTGAAACAAGTGATTCCCTCACCTATTAAAGGCGGGAAAGGAAACAAAGAATTTCTGGCCCATATCGTTTTAAGAGGAAAAACACCTCAAAGCAAAGAGGAACATGTGAACAGTGTGATCAGCGAAGCGCTGTTTGCTGACTGATCACTGTATATAATCGATTATAATATTAATAAACTGCTTTTTCTATGCAGCTACTGTGTTTAAAAGAACATAGCTTCTCAAAGTGTTGATGTTGGCATATATGGTGAAAAGAAGTATAATAAGAGTGTATAAACTGTATAAATATACTGACGACCTGTGAAGCTGACAACGAGGCAAACATGCATAGGAGTGAAAAAAGTGAAAAAGAAAGAAAGACATCAATTGCTGAGGAAACTCGTTCAGCAGGATGTAATTCGAAAGCAGGAAGATTTCGTCGATAAACTGCATGAACGTGGGATCGAAGTCACTCAGGCAACGATTTCCAGAGACATCAAAGAACTGCAGCTGGTGAAAGTACCGGCTCAGGACGGCGGCTATCGGTATAATCTACCTCCTGAGATGAATTACGATATTTCCAAGAAACTCTCCCGCTTGATGAGAGATGCCTTTGTATCCATCGACACCCAGAGAGAATTTGTTTTAATTCGAACGCTTCCCGGAAATGCCTTTGCACTGGGATCTTTGATTGAGACAGCCAAGTACAGTGAAATGTTCGGCTGTGTCTCAGGCGACGACACGGTCTTAGTCATCTGTCGGGATGAAGAAAGTGCAGAACGTTTCCAGAGAAGAATCATCTCCTTTATATAAACTAATCATTAACAGACTAGGAGGTTTGTCTTTGTTAGAATCGTTGCGGATCAAGAATTTTGCAATAATAGAAGAATTGTTCTTAGACTTTAAAGAGGGCATGACTGTATTGACGGGTGAAACCGGTGCAGGAAAGTCCATTATCATTGATGCAGTAGGCTTGCTGGCTGGAGGAAGAGGATCGACAGAATTTGTCCGCTTTGGGTCAAAAAAATGTGTCCTGGAAGGTGAATTCAGTTTCAGACCGTCAGCGGAGCTTATGGCTCTGCTCAGTGAACATGAGATCGAACATGAAGCCAATACTCTGCTTGTTCAGCGTGAGATCTTCACGAGCGGCCGGACCGTCTGCCGTATCAACGGGAGCATCGTGACCATTGCCGTACTGAAAGAAATCGGCAGTCACCTGATCGATATCCATGGACAGAATGAACATCAGGAGCTCATGGTAACTGAAAATCACAGTCATCTGCTCGACTATTTTGGCCCCAAAGAGCTGCTCAAACTGAAGAAAGAATACCAGGATGTCTTTCATGATTTTAAACAGCTGACTAGAGAGCGCGACCAGTGGGTGTTCAACGAACAGGAACTGGCCCAGCGCCTGGATATCTTAAGGTATCAGGTCGATGAGATCGAAGCGGCCCAGCTGCATCCGAATGAAGAAGAGGAGCTGCTGGAAGAAGAGAAGAAACTGGCGAACCATCAGGCGATCGTCGAAGCCTTATCTTCCAGTTATGCGGCCCTTCAAGGAGAAGAATACAGCGGACTCGACAGTGTCGGTCAGGCTATGGAAAAAATGGCTGCTGTGGAAAACATAGACGAGTCATTCAAGCAGATATCGGATAGTTTGTCTACAGCATTTTTTCAGCTCCAGGAAGCGGCCAGTGATATTTATTCGGAACTGGACGGTTTGGAGTATGATGAAGAACGGCTCAACGAGATCGAGACCCGCTTGAATTTTATTCAGCAGCTGAAACGGAAATACGGAAATTCTGTGGAAGCCATACTTGATCATTTTGAGAAGTCAGATAAAGAACTCAAGAGTTTGGAAAATAGAGAAGAGCAAGTGGATGGATTAAGTAAAAAAATCAAAACCGCTCAGACTCAGGCCCGCAAACTGGCTGAAGAACTGTCAGCCATCAGAAAAGAGACAGCAGTTGAACTGGAAAACAGTATTCAGGAACAGCTGAAAGAACTTTACATGGAAAAAGTGAAATTCCAAGTCGCGTTCAAAGGTCCTGAAGCTGCTGGAGCAGATGAACCGGTGCTGACCGAACAGGGAATCGATAAGATCGAGTTCTTTGTTTCCACCAACCCTGGTGAACCGTTGAAAGCACTGAGTAAAGTGGCATCCGGCGGAGAACTGTCGCGTATGATGCTTGCCATGAAGACGATCTTCTCGCAGTCACAAGGCATCACGAGCATTATCTTTGACGAGGTGGATACCGGTGTCAGCGGCCGTGTGGCTCAGGCGATCGCGGATAAAATTTATTCGGTCGCCAAGCATTCACAAGTCCTGTGTATCACTCACCTGCCTCAGGTCGCTGCTATGGCTGATCAGCATCTCTACATCAAAAAGACTACAGACGATGAACGCACGCAGACAAGTGTGGAACGTCTTATGGAGAATGACCGTGTGGAAGAGATCGCGCGTATGCTTTCCGGAGATGAACTGACTCAACTGACTAAAGAAACTGCAAGTGAATTACTGAAACTAGCCGGAAAGAAAAAAGAGCGTGTCAAAAAGAAATGACTGGAATCAAAAAAATCTCCTGTCTGAATAGCAGACAAGAGATTTTTTCCAGGATGTTTAAGTGATTGTTGATTATAATACGCTCAGTAATGAAGCAAATACTGGGACAACCATCGTCAGAACAAGAATACCGATCACGATGCGTGTCATTGTGCCTGTAGATCCTTTTTCTTTTCTGTTAGCCATAGGATGTGCACCCACTTTCTTAATTCATTTCAGCTATAAGTGTACTGAAAGTAGCTTTAAAATGCAAGAGTCAAGTTGAGAGTTTCAAAAGTGTTCATATTTTGTTAATATATAAAGGTAAACTCTGTAAGAAAAGAGATAAGTAATTCAGCACGAAATAATAGGAGGAGTTTGATCAATGAGTAAACAACAAGTCGGCGTCATCGGAATGGCTGTCATGGGGAAAAATCTGGCCTTGAATATCGAGAGCCGCGGTTATTCTGTGTCGCTATACAACCGTACGTCATCAAAAACAACAGCGGTAGTCGAGGAAAACCCTGACAAAAATGTCGTAGCTACCTATGAACTGGAAGAATTCGTCAATTCTCTTGAAAAACCAAGAAAGATTTTGTTGATGGTTCAAGCCGGTAAAGGAACAGATGCTGTGATCCAGCAGTTACTGCCTTATTTAGATGAAGGGGATATCCTTATCGACGGTGGAAATACATTCTATCAGGACACGATGCGTCGCAGCAGCGAACTGGCAGACTCAGGCATCAACTTCATCGGTACCGGCGTATCTGGCGGTGAAGAAGGCGCGCTTAAAGGTCCAGCGATCATGCCGGGCGGGCAAAAAGAAGCCTACGATCTTGTATCACCGATCCTTGAAAAAATCGCAGCAAAAGCTCCGGCCGATGGTGAACCATGCGTGACCTATATTGGACCGAATGGCGCCGGACACTACGTCAAAATGGTGCATAACGGTATCGAATATGGCGACATGCAGCTGATCGCCGAATCCTATGACTTAATGAAAAATATGGTCGGCTTGTCAAATGAAGAAGCGGCAGAAGTCTTCAACGAATGGAACGAAGGCGAACTGGATAGCTTCCTGATCGAAATCACAGCCGATGCACTGACTAAAAAAGATCCTGAAACAGGAGAAGACATGGTCGATGTCATCCTGGACCGTGCCGGAAACAAAGGGACCGGTAAATGGACGTCTCAAAGTGCTTTGGACTTGGGCATCCCACTTCCATTGATTACAGAATCTGTCTTTGCCCGTTATATTTCAGCAATGAAAGAAGAACGTGTGGAAGCCAGCAAAGTCCTGCCTAAACCGGCAACAAAACTTTACGATGGCGACAAAAAAGAACTGATCGAAAAAATGCGAGAAGCCTTATACTTCAGTAAAATCATGAGTTATGCACAAGGTTTCGCCCAAATGGGGACAGCATCTAAAGAACATGATTGGAACCTCGAATATGGTGAAATCGCTAAAATCTTCCGTGCCGGCTGTATCATCCGTGCGCGCTTCCTGCAAAAAATCACGGAAGCGTATGAACGTGAACCGGAACTTAAGAACCTGGTCCTTGATGAATATTTCATGGATATTGCTGAAAGATATCAGCAGTCAGTGAGAGATCTTGTTGGACTGGCAGTGCAGGCAGGCGTTCCTGTACCAGCCTTTTCATCAGCGATCGCCTACTACGATTCCTATCGTTCAGAACGTTTACCGGCAAACATCATTCAGGCACAGCGTGACTACTTCGGTGCTCACACGTATCAGCGAGTAGATAAAGAAGGAACGTTCCACTTCGACTGGTATGGTAACGAAGGCGAAGAAAGCTGGGACTAGACTAAGGTTATTTTATAAAAAAAGTTATAATAGTAGGTTTTCATTCCGAAAACCTACTATTTTCTTGTTATAAATTTTATAACTTGTTATAATCTTTAAATTAGATTAGTCTTACATTTCTAATTATTCAAAATTGTGGTAAACTGAAAGGGCGTAATGTCAGGAAAAATCACATTAATTTAAACTCATAAACGCATAAAAAAACAGTAGGAGTGAAAAACGTGGCAAAGATTTTAATTATTGAAGATGAAAAGAACTTAGCTCGCTTTGTTGAACTAGAATTGACACATGAAGGGTTTGAAACGGAAGTCCGTTTTGACGGTCGTTCAGGTCTGGAAGCGGCAGTCGATGAAAATAAAGAATGGGATATCGTCCTGCTCGACTTGATGCTGCCCGAATTAAATGGTATCGATGTTGCCCGACGCATCCGTCAGGTCAGCAACGTGCCGATCATCATGATGACAGCCCGCGACTCTGTTATTGACCGTGTTTCTGGTTTCGATCATGGTGCGGATGATTATGTCGTCAAACCTTTCGCGATCGAAGAATTATTGGCGCGCATGCGTGCACTGCTTCGTCGTATCGAAATCGAAACAGAAGAAAACGTCAGCCGTCAGACGACCATCACGTATAGAGACATTACGGTCGAAAAAGAAAACCGTGTCGTTAAACGCGGAGAAGAAGTCATTGAACTGACTAAAAGAGAATACGAACTCCTTGTCGAACTGATGGAGAACTTGAACGTCGTCTTGTCGCGTGAAGTGCTTTTAAATAAAGTCTGGGGATATGAAACTGAGGTGGAAACCAACGTGGTGGACGTCTATATCAGATACCTGCGTAACAAGATCGATGTTCCAGGAAAAGAAAGTTATATTCAAACGGTCAGAGGAACAGGCTACGTGATGCGTACGTGAAACCTCAAGCAGCCGTTGATACGAAAGGAATAAATGAGAAAAAACGTATTTCTTTGAGATGGAAGTGGACTATCGGGGCTGCGATTGCACTATTCTTAACTTATACCATATTTTCTACGATCCTGTTCATCACTTTTCAGCAGATCATGATCGACAATGAACAGCAGGCGGTCAGGAATGTCATGGTGAATTTGACAGAACGATTCGGTCAGCACTTTTACGATCTGACAGAAGAGGATGTTGAAGAGATCCTGGATCAGCAGGAGTTGTATCTGACCCCTGAAATGCCCATTATCGAAGAGACGCAGAATCAGCGAAGTACGCCTTTGCGTGCAAGTCAAGGGAGTATTGTGATCAGAGTCTACAACCCTGAAGAAGAATTATTATATGAAACCAATGATAGCGATATTGCCTTTGAACCGAATGAAACGCTTCAGATCGAATCGGTGGAAGAAGGGCCGAATGGTGAAGCTTTATCGGCCATCACGCCCGTCTACTCCTTTTTGAACAATGAACGGATCGGATACGTCCAGGTCATCAACACCTTGTCGTCCTATCACGAATTGTTCAGAAGTGTCTTAGGTGCGATCCTTCTGACGGGGGTCATTGCCCTGCTCTTTAGTGGGGTCATCGGTTACATTATAGCCATTTCCTTCCTTCAGCCGATCCGCCGGTTGACCGAAGCCATGCATATCATTGAAAAAGATCCTGAGTCCAGTGAACGTATCGATGTGGGAGACGGGAACGATGAGCTGACAGAACTGGCCAATGCCTACAATGCCATGCTCGATCGGATGCAGCGGAACATCGAACAGCAGAAACAGTTTGTGGAGGATGTATCTCATGAGCTGCGCACACCAGTGGCTGTTGTAGAAGGACATATGAAACTTCTGAACCGCTGGGGTAAAGATGATCCGGTCGTTCTGGACGAGTCACTCAGTGCATCGCTTCAGGAAATCGAACGCATGAAGAGCCTGGTACAGGAGATGCTCGACTTGTCCCGTGCCGAACAGGTGGAGATCCATTATAAAAATGAACGGACATCCGTGCGTGAACTCATCAATCAGACCTACAACAACTTCAAGCTGGTCCATCCTGATTTCACTTTTATTCTGGATGACGACCTTCACAAAGAAACCTATGTCAATATTTACCGTAATCATCTTGAGCAGATATTGATCATCCTCTTGGATAATGCAGTGAAATATTCGACAGATCAGAAAGTGGTTCATTTGAGTGTATCCGACAATGGTCCGAATATTCAGATCGCCGTTCAGGACTTTGGTGAAGGGATGACTGAAGAAGATACCGAGAAAATTTTCCACCGTTTCTATCGTGTCGATAAAGCGAGAAGTCGACACAAAGGCGGCAATGGCTTGGGCTTATCTATCGCTAAACAGCTGATCGAAGGCTATCATGGGAAAATTTGGGCAGAAAGTGTCCTACATCACGGATCTATCTTCCGGATCGAATTACCGAAACTTAAAAAAGCAAAGACTTCTTTGAAAAACACGGAAGCCAGTAACAGCGAAGACTAATAAAGATTATAATAAATAATAGAAAAACTCCGAGTCGTACATGTTTATGTAGGGTTCGGAGTTTTTTTTGACAAAAAAAGTCAGTTTCTGATTTGTTGGACAGTTATTACTATATAAGGAACTGAAGACAATTTGTTGAACGGAGGAGTAGGAATGGTTATAACGAACAAAATAGACACGATTGGCATGTCACATACGATGGATACGACTAACAAGACGAAGAGGAGAGATAAAATGGACATAGTTAACACGACGAGGAGGAAGAAATCTGATCAGTTAAAAATACTGGAATCACTGAACAGCCGGACACATTTGGCGCATGCCCAGCAGCAGTATATGATCAATCTGCAAAAGGGGTTTGAGGGAGAAGCACTCTTTGACAAGCTTATTCAGAATTATCTGGGTACGGATAGGGAATGTCTGCAGGACCGGCTAATCACCTACAACGGGTCGACAGCACAGATTGATGCCCTGATCCTTATCGGCAATACGCTCAATCTATATGAAGTGAAAAATTATGAAGGGGAACACCAGCAGTTGTCGGGACACTTCCGCCGACTCAAAGGACAGGAATTCATCTGTCCGAGTGTCCAGTTAAGTCGGACTGAGAAAGTTCTGAAGCAGGTACTAAATCAGTGGACGGAAACTGTTGATATCCACTCTTATGTGATTTTTGTAAACCCAGCCTTTACGCTATTCGATGCCAGAATGAGTGACCCGTTTATCCTGCCGACACAAATCAAAAAACACTTTGAGAAACTGAAAAACGATCAGACACAGTCATCAAAAGAATGTATACGGCTCGTCAATAAGCTGCAGTCGGAAAGCAGAAGCGGCGAAAAGTACAGAGGAACACCTCAAAATTATGCTTACGAAGATATGAGAAAAGGACTCATCTGCAGTAACTGCCATTCATTCAACTTGAAACTGACCCAGCGCCAGGCATTCTGTCGGGACTGCGGTGCGCAGTATAAAAATGATACACTGCTGCTACATCATATAGACGAACTTACCTTGCTTTTCCCGGAAACAAAACTTACAACAGCACTAGTGTATGACTGGATCGATGGAAAGTTGATTAAAAGAAGAATAGGACGGTTATTACAGAATCTTTCTTGATCTGAGGGATAATTAGTGCTGTGTTAGACATATCGAGAGAGGAATGTCGCAGTCGCGAGCAGAGAAGGCGATGAGTGAACAGGTAGGTGCACGAAATGTCGCAGTCGCGAGCAGAGAAGCGGATGAGTGAACAGTTAGACGGACGAAATGTCGCAGTCGCGAGCAGAGAAGGCGATGAGTGAACAGGTAGGTGCACGAAATGTCGCAGTCGCGAGCAGAGAAGGCGATGAGTGAACAGGTAGGTGCACGAAATGTCGCAGTCGCGAGCAGAGAAGCGGATGAGTGAACAGTTAGACGGACGAAATGTCGCAGTCGCGAGCAGAGAAGCGGATGAGTGAACAGTTATGGAGGTGAAATGTCGCAGTCGCGAGCAGAGAAGCGGATGAGTGAACAGTTATGGAGGTGAAATGTCGCAGTCACGAGCAGAGGAACCGATGAGTGAACAGTTGTGGAGGTGAAATGTCGCAGTCACGAGCAGAGGAACCGATGAGTGAACAGTTGTGGAATCGAAATGTCGCAGTCACGAGCAGAGGAACCGATGAGTGAACAGTTATGGAGGAGAAATGTCGCAGTCACGAGCAGAAGAACAGACGAGTAAACACCAACGACTAAGATAAGACCTAAAAGGACGGCAATCGCCCAGGCGATTGCTTACCACCTGAAAGATCTCAATAAGGAAACGATGTGGCCTTGGCCACATCGTCACCCCATTTAAAAGCAAAAGAAAAAGGAGACGCCGAGGCGTCTCCTTTTATCATACTACTTACTTGTTGCGTTTCTGTTTACCTGTATTTCTGCGGTCTTTCTGCTCAAACGGACTTTGATTGCGTCGTCTGTTTTTTGCGGAAGGAGCAGGGTTGAGCTGTTTCGATTCAGTATCAGTTTCAGTGGCTTGGACTGTTTTACGCTTGCGTTTCTTACGTTTGATCACAGGTTTGCCACCGTGCTTTTTCTCCATCTCTTTTTCCAGTTTTGGTTTGTAGTATAAGTTCGTGATCAGCGACTGGCCGATCGCTACAAATCCACCGGCGAACCAGTATAAAGTCAGCCCGGCCGGACCAGTGATCGAGAATATCAAAATCATCACAGGACTCATGTACATCATGGCACCTGTCTGCTTGCGCGTTTCTTCGGGCATACCCGCCTGCATGACTTTTGTCTGGATGAAATATAAAACACCAGTCAGCGCAGCGAGGAAGATACTTGGATCACCAAGATTGATCCCCAGCCATGTGGCGCTTTGAATGGTTTCGGACATGCGGATCGCCTGGAACATGGCGGTGAATACCGGCAATTGAATCAGCAGCGGCAGGCACCCAGATAGACCACCCAGCATATTGACGTTATTTTCTCGATAAATCTCCATCATCTCTGCCTGGAGTTCCTGTTTCTCTTTTGGATCGTCTGTTTCTTTCATTTCAGCTTGAATCTCATCAGTAACCGGCTTGACTGTGGACATTTTTGCCTGCTGTTCCATAGTCGTACGCTGCTGTTTGATCGATAAAGGCAGGATCAAAATTCGAACGATAAAGGTGATCGCAATGATCGCCAATCCGTAACTTCCAGTGATATCTGCCAGGATCTCTATGAAGTTTTGTGTCGGCAAGACGAGGTAATCATAGAGGAACTGTGACATGCCACCGGTGGGATTACCAGCTTCATCGACTCGCATACACCCTGATAAAAATAAAACGATGGAGAGCATTCCACCTGATAAAAGCCATCTTTTTGTACGGTTTTTCAATTATATTCAATCCTTTAAGTTAAATTAGTGGTGAGGTTTCCTAACACGCTATTCACCACTATACCTTAATGGAAGAAAGAATTCAATTGGCCTGTGAAAAATTTGATTTTTCTTCAATGTTTTGGTCATAGGTCACGACAACTTTCTCCACTTCTGCAGCAGGAGAAGGTCCTTTGCGAAGGGCTTCGATGAATCGATTTAACTGATCCTGCTCCCCGACAGCTTCCACATAAACAGTTCCGTCGGGTTCATTGCGCACAATACCTTTGACACCTAACTCAACTGCAGATTGTTTGGTTGAAAAGCGGAAACCTACACCTTGGACACGTCCTGAAATTTCTGCACGCATCTTCTGTTTGCCGGAACTTTCCAATGGATCATTCGTGTAAATGACTTCACCACTGGAGTCGCGGTTTTTCCCCTGATCAAAAAAATCTTTAAATAAAGAACCCATCATAAATCCTCCTTTTTATAGTCCAATAGATATTTTTGGTATACTATCAGTTTACTTGTCTATAGAGGCTTAGGTCAAAAGATAGCATTCACTAACCAGTTAGAGTCAGACCCGGCCTACCTTGGAAAGACATTTCATGCTATAATTAACCAGAATATCAAGGAAGGAGTACAGAAATGGCACGTACAAAGAAACGAGGAAGACCAAAGAAAAAACAGCACGTCGTCGCACCGGAATGGATCGGATTCATCCTGTCATTCATGAGTATCCTGACTTTGGGATCATTCGGTTTTGTGGGACGATTCTTTACCAATGTCCTGCGATTTTTCGTTGGCGAAACCTATACATTTTCAGCAATCATATTATTAGGACTCGGCATCTATCTCATACTTAAAGGTGACTGGCCAAGCCTGAAAGGAGCCAGAACACGAGGTGGGGCACTTTTATATACCGCCTGGCTGGTTTTTCTTCATTCACGGTGGTTCGCACCCATCATCAATGATTCCATAAACAGTGTCGTGGCGACCTGGCGCTTTTTCTGGCCGCAGTTCACATCCAATACTATCGGGACGGATATAGGCGGAGGCATGATCGGTTCATTGTTCTTCAGTGTCAGTTATTTCCTGTTTAGTGTGGTAGGGACATACCTGATGATCATCGCGCTCGTCTTTTTTGGGATCATGACCTTTTTCCAATTTTCTTACCGTCAGCTGTTTGACCGCATAAGACATGCTCTCAAAGCTGTCCTCATGTGGATAGGGAATGGCTATAAAGAGTTCAGAGCCAAGCGTTCTGAAAAAGCCAAGATCAGAAAGAACAACAAAGGCAAGTCCAAATCTAAAAAAGAGAAGAATAAACCGGATAAGACAGTTGTCACTCAGTCAGGTGATCCTAGAGAAGAAAGCGTCATGCAGAACCAGAACCAGGAATCCGAGCAGACAGCTCTGGAAATCGAAGGTTATCAGGAACTGCAGGCCAAGTACAAGCAGCAGGTGGAGAACAAAGAGTCTGCGAAACAAGCCAAAGAAACCGGTCAGACAGATGAAAGTACAGCAGAAGACGGTCCGGTGGAATTTGAGATCGGGGAAGAAGAAAACCAGTCGTATAAACTCCCTCCTGTTACACTTTTAGATGAACATGAAGCTGTGGACCAGTCAGATGAATATTCGATCATCCAGAAAAACGTCAAAAAACTGGAAGAAACGTTTGAAAGTTTTGGTGTGAAAGCGAAAGTGACCAAAGCCAATCTTGGCCCGGCTGTAACGAAATACGAGATTCAGCCTGCTACAGGTGTGAAAGTCAGTAAGATCGTCAACTTAGCCGATGACTTGGCGCTAGCGCTGGCTGCCAAAGATATCCGGATGGAAGCACCTATTCCTGGCAAGGCAGTCATCGGGATCGAAGTGCCGAACTCTGAAGTCAGCACTGTTTCCTTCAGAGATACCATCGAAGGACAAGTCAATAATAAAGAAAAACTTTTAGAAGTACCTTTAGGCCGGGATATCGCTGGGAATGTAGCCATGGCTGATTTGGCGAAAATGCCTCACTTGCTTGTTGCCGGAGCGACCGGTTCGGGTAAATCCGTCTCGATCAACGGCATGATCACCAGCCTTTTACTCAAAGCGAAGCCCAATGAAGTCAAGCTGATGATGATCGACCCGAAAATGGTCGAATTGAACGTCTACAACGGCATTCCGCACCTCCTGACACCCGTCGTGACCAATCCGAAGAAAGCCGCTCAGGCGCTGCATAAAGTGGTTCAGGAAATGGAACGACGATATGAACTGTTTGCGGCCAGCGGGACCCGTAATATGGAAGGGTATAATCAGTACGTCAAGAAGAAGAACGCTGAAAATGATGAAGGTTTACTGCCACTGCCTTATATTGTCGTCATCGTCGACGAGCTGGCCGATTTGATGATGGTTGCTTCCAATGAAGTCGAAGATGCGATCATAAGACTCGCTCAAATGGCCCGGGCTGCTGGGATCCATATGATCCTGGCCACACAAAGACCGAGTGTGGATGTTATCACAGGGATCATCAAAGCCAACGTGCCGTCGCGCATTGCCTTTGCCGTATCAAGCGGGACCGACTCACGTACGATCCTGGACAGTAACGGCGCTGAAAAGCTCTTAGGCCGAGGAGATATGCTCTTCCAGCCGATGGGCGCCAACAAAGCCACCCGTGTGCAGGGGGCGTTTATTTCCGATGAAGAGGTGGAAGCTGTCGTCCAATTTGTAAAAGATCAGCAGGAAGCCAATTATGTTGAAGAAATGATCCCTAAAGATGAACCGAAAACAGAAGCAGGCGAGTCTGAAGACGAATTGTACAACGATGCCGTCGATCTGGTCGTCGACATGCAGACCGCAAGCATCTCCTTGTTACAGAGACGTTTCAGGATCGGATACAACCGGGCAGCGCGAATCGTAGATGAAATGGAAGTCAAAGGAATCGTGGGGCCGCACGAAGGATCTAAACCGAGGGAAGTCCTTGTGACGGAAGATCAGATGGCTGATAACGCTGAACAAGCAAATGAAAATTAGCTGGTTTATATTGATAAAAGCAGGTTAAAAAAAGATTAAAAAATTTTAACTTTCATTTTTATTACAGGAGTGTTACTATATATCCATGAAAGGGTTAACAGTTGAACTATTACGGTAATCTTAAGACATTCACTGTAATAGAACTTCTTTGACCCTTAAAGCAACTAAAAAAACAGTAGGGGGAATTACCGTGTCAAAAATGAAGTTAAGAAGTTTACTCGCAATTGGTTCATCAGCATTTCTTTTAGCAGCTTGTCAAGGAGAAGATGCATCGGATCCAGCTGAGGATCCAGCAACAGAAGAAGAAACAGGAACTGATTCAGGTGAAGAAGCTGGAGAAGAAACAGAAGCTGTCGATTTCTCGATCGCTATGGTTACCGATGAAGGTGGCGTAGATGACCGGTCATTCAACCAGTCAGCCTGGGAAGGCATGCAGGAATGGGGTCAAAACAACGGACTAGAAGAAGGCGATGGTTACGCATACTATCAATCTGATGACTCAGCAGACTTCGTACCTAACTTGAATCAGGCTTTAACAGATGGATATGACATTATTTATGGTATTGGATACTTATTGCTTGATTCAGTTAACCAGGTAGCCGATCAGAATCCGGACCAGCACTTCGGTATCGTTGATGATATTTCTGACCGCGATAACGTTGTATCTCTAACATTCGCAGACCATCAGGCAGCTTTCTTAGCCGGTGTTGCAGCAGCTGAAACAACTGAAACAGGAAAAGTCGGATTTATCGGCGGGATCGCCGGACCAGTCATCGACCGTTTCGAAACAGGATTTACTGCCGGTGTTGCTCACGCTGATGACAGTGTAGAAGTAGACGTTCAGTATGCAGAGTCATTCGGTGATGCAGGTATTGGTCAACAAATCGCAGCTGGTATGTTCTCAAACGGCGCAGACGTGATTTACCACGCAGCTGGTGCTGTAGGTAACGGTGTCTTTACAGAAGCACGTAACCGCATGGAATCAGATCCTGATAATCAATTATGGGTAATCGGTGTCGACCGTGACCAAGAAGAAGAAGGCGAGTACGATGGCGGAAACCTTACTCTAACTTCAACACTTAAACGAGTAGGAACGGCTATCCAGGAATCTGCTAACCAAGCAATGGAAGAAGGATTCCCTGGTGGAGAAACGATCGCTTATGGTTTAGAAGAAGGCGGCGTTGACTTGGTAGAAGGTAACCTTTCTGAAGAGGCATGGACTGCTGTACAAGAAGCTCGTCAAGCTGTTATCGACGGAGAAGTCGAAGTTCCAGAATTCTCATACAGTCAAGAATAATTAAATAGTTCAAAGTTCAGAGTTCTAAAAGTTAATAATGAAGCGCTGGTCTATTGGCTGGCGCTTTTTCTAATAATTTAATTAAATCACTTGCACAAATACTTTGAATAAGTAATAATGTGTGATGTTATAAAAATATAACGAGGATAGGGAGGGATCGGTAGTGGCACAGACAGAAAAAGTCATAGAAATGAAAGGCATTACAAAAAAATTCGGCGAATTCAAAGCGAATGATAATATTCATTTAAATGTCGAAAAAGGTGAGATTCACGCCCTTTTAGGAGAAAACGGTGCGGGTAAATCCACTTTGATGAACATATTGTCTGGATTGTTAGAACCGACTTCAGGAGAAATATATGTAAACGGTAAGAAAGAAAAAATTGATTCCCCTGAAAAAGCGAATCAGTTAGGAATTGGTATGGTGCATCAGCATTTCATGCTCGTGGATAAATTCACAGTAGCTGAGAACATCATGTTAGGGAAAGAAAAACATCGTTATGGATTCATGGACGATCAAGGTGCTGAAAAAGATGTAAAAGATTTATCGGAACGGTATGGTTTGACAGTAGACCCGTCTGCCAGGATCGAAGACATTACTGTAGGGATGCAGCAGCGTGCTGAAATCCTTAAAACTTTGTTCCGTGGTGCGGACATCCTGATTTTCGATGAACCGACAGGGGTACTGACACCTCAGGAAATCGATGAATTGATGGACATCATGAAGAAATTGACAGAGGAAGGCAAATCGATCATCATCATTACGCACAAACTGGATGAGATCAAAAAAGTTGCTGACCGCTGTACAGTTATCCGTCGTGGTAAGAGTATCAATACTGTTGACGTAAAAGAAACGTCTCAACAGGAATTGGCTGACATGATGGTCGGACGTTCTGTTTCATTTAAAGTAGATAAAGAAGCCAGCAAACCTAAAGGTCCCGTTCTTGAAATCAAGAACTTGACTGTTAAAGAATCTCGTGGATTGGAAGCCGTCAAAGGTATCGATCTTGAAGTTAAAGCGGGCGAAGTTTTAGGGATAGCCGGTGTTGACGGTAACGGCCAGTCAGAACTTATTCAAGCCATCACAGGGTTGACTAAAGTGGAATCGGGAACGATCAAATTGGACGGACATGACATTACGGGTAAAAAACCACGTCAGATCACAGAAACAGGGTTGGGACACATCCCTGAAGACAGACACCGTCACGGTCTGGTATTGCCGATGAAACTGGAAGAGAACATGAGTCTTCAGCAGTATTATCAGGAACCGTTCAGCAAAAATGGTTTCTTGAAGCATGACAAGATCAAAGAATACGCTAAGAAACTGATAAAAGAATTCGATGTCCGTACACAAAGTGAAGAATCAACAGCAGCATCACTTTCTGGTGGGAATCAGCAGAAAGCGATCATTGCGCGAGAAATCAGCAGGGACCCTGCTTTACTGATCGCTGCTCAACCAACACGCGGGCTGGACGTCGGTGCGATCGAATACATTCATAAGCGTTTGATCGAACAACGTGATAATGGAAAAGCTGTTTTACTCATGAGTTATGAATTGGACGAAGTTATGAATGTATCTGACCGCATAGCTGTTATGTATGACGGAAAAATCATTGCGATCGTCAATGCAGACGAAACATCAGAAAATGAATTGGGTCTCTTGATGGCCGGTGTTCCGCTGGAAAAAGCGAAACAGGAATTAGCCAATAAAGATATCAAAGCTGGAACGGCTGGAGCAGCCGGGAACGCTGTAAAAGATGGAAAGGAGCGTGAGACTGTTGCTAACGACGAATCAAAATAGATTTAATGCTTTACTCATACCTACTTTATCCATTCTTTTAGGATTCATTTTTGGGGCACTTCTAATGCTGTTATTCGGCTATAATCCGATCGATGCCTATCAGGCGATGTTGATGGGTGTATTCAATAGTCCTTATTTCATGGGTGAAGCAATGAGACAAGCTACAGTCCTGACATTTACAGGTTTGGGGTTTGCCATTGCATTTAAAGCAGGATTCTTCAATATCGGGATCGCCGGTCAACTGCTGGCTGGTTGGGTCGCTGCCATATGGGTAGCTTTGAGTTTCCCTGATTTACCGAGAATCATTCTGCTGACATTAAGTATCGGTGCGGCTATCATTGCTGGAGCTGTTTGGGCTGGTATTGCCGGTGCCTTACGTGCTTACTTTGGAACAAGTGAAGTTATCGTTACGATCATGTTGAACTACACCGCGCTGCACTTAACAAACTATATTATTAGAAATGTCCTGACTACCGGTAACACGACTGACCGTGTCAGTGACAATGCAAGTTTGAGTGTCGGCTGGTTAACAGACTTGACTCAAGGTTCCAGAATCAATATGGGACTATTCATTGCTATCATTGTTGTTATTTTGTACTGGGTCTTCATGACTCAGATGACAGCCGGGTTCGAAGTCAGAGCGGTTGGATTGAATCCAGATGCTTCGACTTATGCCGGTATGAGTGCAGAAAGAAATATTATTTTGTCCATGCTGATCAGTGGTGGTTTAGCTGGTTTAGGTGGAGCTGTTCACGGATTAGGAACATTTGGAAACCTCTTTACACAAAGTGGACTGCCAAGTTTAGGGTTCAACGGGATCGCGGTTGCCTTACTTGGGTTAGGTAATCCGATCGGTATATTCTTCTCTTCTATTTTATTTGGTGTCCTTGATGTCGGGGCTGGCTTCATGCCTAACCGTGCAGGCGTACCCGATGAAATGGCCGATATCGTTATTGCTGCAATCATATTCTTTGTCGGTGCGAACTACATCATTCGTGTGGCACTGGATAAAATGCAAAGCAATAAAACTGCAGAAAAAGGAGGAGAATAGGCATGGATATTGTTTCATTATTACAGTTGATCGTTTCTAGTTCATTAGTATATGCCGCTCCATTGATCTTTACTGCTTTAGGTGGAACGTTCTCTGAGCGTAGTGGGGTCGTCAACATAGGACTGGAAGGTATCATGGTTATGGGTGCCTTTATGTCAGCTATATTCAACTTGATGTTTTACAGTACATTTGGCGCTATGACGCCTTGGTTAGGTCTTTTAGCCGGTGGACTTATCGGGATCTTATTCTCATTGATCCACGCGGTGGCAACGATCAACCTGCGTGCTGACCATATCGTTTCCGGTACAGTTATCAACTTAGCCGCACCAGCTTTAGCTGTGTTCCTGACACGTGCCATTTATGGTGCAGCTCAAACAGGTCCATTAGCACGTTCATTCGGCTTTGCTAACATTTTCTTATTGGAAAAGATTCCAGTTATCGGTCCGATTTTCTTCCAGAATACGTCTGGACCTGCTTATCTGGGTATCCTGACTGCAGTTATTGCTTGGGTCGTTTTATTTAAGACTCGCTTTGGCCTGCGTCTGCGTTCAGTCGGAGAACATCCACATGCTGCTGAAACATTAGGAATCAACGTATATCTGATGAAGTATGCAGGCGTTATGATCTCTGGTTTCTTAGGCGGTATCGGTGGTGCCATACAAGCTCAAGCGATCCATAATGAGTTCGGTATCCTGACGGTTGCCGGGCAAGGATTTATCGCGATGGCGGCTATGATCTTTGGTAAATGGAATCCTTTAGGAGCAATGGCAGCAGCTATCTTCTTCGGATTTGCTCAAAGTTTAGCCCGTATCGGTAACTATATTCCAATCATTCAAGATATTCCAGGAGTCTGGCTGCAGGTTCTGCCATATCTATTGACTATCATCATTCTAGTCGGTGTTGTAGGACGTTCTGTCGCACCTAAAGACTTAGGAAACACATTCGTTAAATCAAAATAATTTAAGAAAAAAGGTCATCCGATTTTTTCATCGGGTGACCTTTTTATGTGTTATTAGTATTATTTTTGGACTGATGATCAGACAGGTATCGCAAGTGACAACTAAATAAACCTTTTAGATTAAAATATGGGGGAAGTTTGACTGATTGCTTTTTTATTCATCCATTCACTTATCTGACCGACTGTCTTCATACAGCCTGAATAGTGCAGGACTTGAATAGACTGAAGAACATTACTCTATCTACTTTCTCTATTGATCGATAAGGTCTATGAGTTCTGGATCATTTTTTTTCAATGGCAATGAGAAAAGGTGGAGAATTTTTCTGATTAAGGAAGTTATAGTGTAAAACGGAATAGTTTTTCTGTGGAAGAGATTCAACGTAGTCCAGGATGACATTCTTTTCCTCTTCACCGCCTTGATGACCGTAATAAACCATCAACAGGACCAGTCCGTTCTTTTTCAGACGGGATAAGGCCTGTTTGACACTGCTCAATGTGGACCCGGGCGTAGTGACGATCGACTTATCCCCTTTTGGCAGATAGCCCAGGTTGTAGACGACCAGTGAAACGGTTTCTGCTGGAGGAAGGATGTCTACTATATTCTCATGGCCGATAGGGTGGAGCTGGACACGCTGGTCTAAACCAGCCTCGATCAACCGTCTTTTAGTCGTGTCGATCGCTTGTTTTTGGATGTCGAACCCGATCACTTTTCCTGTATCTTCGACAAGCCGGGCGAGCAAATGTGTATCGTGTCCGTTTCCGACTGTCGCATCGATGACGGTATCACCGGGCTGGATGGTCTGATTCATCAATGCATGCGAATAAGCTAAAGCTGAAAGTAACAACTGAGATAAACTCCTTTATGGGTATATTTAGTGAGACGTACTGAATGAGCAGCAAAAAGTGCTGACAGTCTCGTATATTTAGTAAATGGTTAGTTAGATTATAACACTATTTATATTACGATATGGTAACAAAACGATTTAAAGCAGTTCAGGCATTTCTCTTTTTAAAAAAGAGCGTTATAATATATGAACAGAACAAGATATATATTTGAGAGGAGCAATTATTACATGATGAAAAGACATTACATGCCCCTTAATACTAAAATACATCTAAAATCGCAGACAAAATCTTTTGCTTTATCCACAGGGATACTGGCCGGGCTGGTCGCTTCTGGCGGATTTAGTCCAGCAGTGAATGCAGAAGAACTGGATATCGACCAGGAAAAGCTGGGAGACCTTTATGAGCAGTACAACCAGATCGAAAGAACCGAAAGCGATGAAGCAGACACTGAAGCAGATGATAAAGCAGACAGTGAAACGGCCGAAGTGATCACAGAACTGACAGAGGAACAGAAAGAAGAACTTGAGATCATCAAAAATCAGCTGATCAAAATGATCGAACTGGCTGGTGGAGAAAGTGTATTGGAGCAATTACATAGCCATTCACTGACTTATGAGCAACTGGATACGATATTCAATGCACTCCTTGAGCGCAGTCTTACTGATGATTCAAATACAGAAGCTGAAGAAACAGTAGAAATGACAGACGATCAGGATACTGACGGCCTGGATACTGCAGTAGAAGAAGATGCACAGCCAAAAGTCCTTAACATAACTGAGACAGCTGCCACATCAGAAGAAGAGGATAAAGAGCTATTAGAGCAGAACATAGAAGCAACTGAAGCAGTAACTGATGAGCCGGAGGGAGTAGATGGCACGGACCCGGTTCAGGAAGTCAAGGATGAGGAAAATGTCGAAACTGTCAGACCTACTGAGATTCTAGAACCATCTGAAACAAAAGAGACGCCAAGTGCAGCTGAAGAAGAGGAAGAGGCTCTGGTTTATGTCGTCAAGTCGGGAGATACGTTGGGCAAGATCGCACAAAAATACCAGACCACAGTGGCTGAATTAGCTGCACTGAATAACATCACTAACGTCAACCGTTTATCGGTCGGTCAGGTCCTGGCTATAAATGAAGCGGGTAAAGAAGAGGCCAAGGTTCCGCAGCCGACCAGACCAGATGATTTAGATAAGGTGAGCACACCGCAGGAATTCGTGAAAAACATCTCGGGATATGCCCAGCGTGTGGCCAGCGAACAGAATATCTATGCCTCTGTCATGATCGCCCAGGCCAGCTTGGAGTCCGGTTACGGCAAGAGCAGTCTGTCCCTGCCGCCAAATCATAACTTGTTCGGCATCAAGGGTTCGTATAAAGGCGAATCCGTAGCCAAACGTACGCAGGAGTATTATCCGAATACAGGCTGGATCACGATCACTGATAACTTCAAGAAATATCCGTCTTATGAAGAGTCGCTCCAGGATAATGCCAATCTTCTGCGCAAGGGTCTAAGAAGCAATTCTGCCTTTTACTCAGGGACTTGGGCCGAAAACACAACGAGCTATAAAGACGCCACACTATGGCTGCAGGGAAGATATGCCACCGATCCAACTTATGCATCTAAACTGAACAGGATCATCGAACAGTTCGACCTGACGCGCTTTGACCAGGTCGACGTGAATAAAGACAGCGCAGAGACCGGCACACCGGAAAATCCGGCAACGCCAGAAAATCCTTACGAAAAAGTAACGACCTATAAGATCATCAGCGGGGATACACTCAGTCGGATCGCACAGAGATTCAACACGACCGTTCGTGAGCTGAAAGCAGCGAACAAACTGACCGGTGATCTGATCTTCGTGGGTCAGGAACTCATCGTGCCAGCGCAGGATGCTGATGAAAAGCCAGAAACACCTGTAAAACCAGAGACGCCGGAAACGCCGTCTGAGGATGCTGAAGATTCAGATGATAATGCAGACGCACCTATAGAAGACGAAGAACTCGATAAGGATAAAGACGACTCTTCTGAAACACCAGTTGAAGAAGAAGTAACTGAGGACAGCGAGTCTGTAGTAAACCGCTATACAGTCATACGCGGCGATACACTTTCTCAGATCGCCAAACGCTTTGGCATAACCGTGGCCCAGCTCAAAGCAATGAACAAACTCACCGGGGACACTATTTATGTCGACCAGAAGCTGATAATTCCTGGTACCGTAGAAGTGCCGGCAGAGAACGATAAGCCCGTTGAAGATGCTGAAGATGAAGTCAACGAAGACAGTGGACAGGATGAAAAAGAATCAGAGGACATAGACGATGCATCATCTGTCTTAGTCGTCCGCGGGGATACGCTGTCCCAGCTTGCCAAGCGTTACAAGACGACGGTGAAAGCCATTCAGGAAGCCAACAAGATGATTTCAGACAGGATCTATGTCGGCCAGCGATTGACACTTCCAAAGACGGCAATGGATTCTAGTGAACAGCCTGTAAAAGAAGAAGACAAGCAGGATAAACCGGAATCAGAAGAGGCTACACCGTCCGGACACGAAGACATCTATACAGTAAAAGCCGGCGACACCTTAAGTCACATTGCTAAAGAATTCAACATGACGGTCGCTCAGCTGAAAGAACTGAACAAGCTTTCCAGTGATCTGATCCGCGTGAACCAGCAACTGCGCATATCCGGCAATTCGGTAGAGGACGCCAAGCCTGAACCGTCTAAACCGGCAGACAAGCCTATAAAAGAAGAAGCACCAGTCGACGCGACCTACACCGTGAAGTCAGGCGACACTTTAAGCCATATTGCTAAACGCTTTGATACGAGCGTTTCCAAACTCAAGTCAACCAACAGACTGACACGAGACGTCATCTATGTCGGTCAGAAGTTGAAGGTCAACGGAATCCCTCACGTCGAAGAAGAAAAGACGGAACCGGTAAAAAATGACCAGCAGAATGATGCCGTAGACAATGCAGCAAGAACTGTCACAGTCAAAGCCGGCGACTCACTCGGCGTTATCGCACGTACTTACGGCGTTTCACTGACCCAGCTGATGAAACTGAACAACATCAAAAATGCAGACCGTATTTATGTCGGACAGACACTGAAGCTCGGGCAAAAAAATGCCAGCGTTGACGCAGAGGATAAGGAAACAGATAACGTGAAACCAACGCCGTCTAAACCTGATCTTTCTGAACAAACGAAGGTGAAGACCTATCAGGTCAAAGCAGGGGACACGCTGTCCCGTATCGCCAGAGAATTCAAGGTGACGGTCAGCCAGCTGAAAGAATGGAACAAGCTGAAAAGCGACATCATCTTTGTCAATCAGAAACTGACGGTCAACGTACCTTCTGCTGAAAATGAAAAGCCTGAGTCAGCAAAAACGGATGCAAAAGACAAAACCTATACGGTGAAGTCGGGCGACACCTTGTCGCATATTGCTAAGGCGCTGAACCTGTCAGTCAGAGAACTCAAAGAACTGAACGATCTGAAAAGTGATCTGATCTTCGTGGATCAGCGTTTGACGGTCTAATATAGTGAGAAACCCAGCTGCGTTCCTTGTGGCTGGGTTTCAACTGTTTTGGGATCGATTGAATGGTTTTTGGAACAAGTGACGCGTTATTATAGCGTCACTTGTTCCAGTAAGCTGTTTGCGGGACAAGTGAGGAAGATTTTGAGACATACTTATCCCATATTCAGATTTGCGGCATAAGTGGCGAGGATTTTGGGGCTCACTTGTCTCATAATAGGATTAGCAGGACAAGTGGCGATACTTTTTCTGTTCACTTGTCTTGCTGACGGGTTATCAAAAGGATATTCGCCAGCGTACAGCTGTTCCATTGATCAGATGCACTTTCTTCTTCAAGAATACTTTAGCGTCAAATAAGTGTTGCGGCGGTCTCGAAGCTTTGGTATGATAAGACCAAGATTTAAATGCTTTGCAGGAGTAGTAAGTGAATCGTCTGACTTAGAGAGTGTATGGCTGGTGAAAATACACGAGACGCTAACTGAACTCGCCCGCAGTCGATGCAGCTTTAAGCTATCAAAGACTTAAAGACGTTTTCCGCGTTAAGGAAAGAGGTTGCCTGGTATTCTTTAAGTAGCAGGCGGCAAATATAGGTGGTACCGCGACTTTAACGCCCTATGCTCAGTGAATTTTTGCTGATCATAGGGCTTTTTTATTTGGCGGAGGGATCACGAACAACGGATAAGAAGAGGTAAACAAAAAAGGAGAGAACAACATGTCTTTTAATCATCACGAGATCGAAAAGAAATGGCAAAATTTCTGGAAAGAAAACAACACATTCAAAGCGACGGAAGACGACGATAAGGAATTCTTCTATGCGTTGGATATGTTCCCGTACCCATCTGGTCAAGGCCTGCATGTGGGGCATCCGGAAGGTTATACCGCAACAGATATCATTTCACGCATGAAACGCAGTCAGGGCTATAACGTCCTGCATCCAATGGGCTGGGATGCCTTTGGACTTCCCGCAGAGCAGTACGCCCTGGATACAGGGAATGACCCGGCAGAATTTACAGAAAAAAATATCCAGACCTTCAAGCGTCAGATCAACTCGCTTGGGTTCAGTTATGACTGGGAAAGAGAGATCAACACGACGGATCCTGAATACTATAAATGGACGCAGTGGATCTTCACCAAACTGATGGAACACGACCTGGCTTATCAGGCAGAAGTCCCTGTCAACTGGTGCCCGGCACTTGGAACAGTCCTGGCCAATGAAGAAGTCATCGACGGGAAATCTGAACGCGGCGGACATCCGGTCTACCGCAAGCCGATGAAACAGTGGATGCTTAAGATCACAGCTTACGCCGACCGTTTGCTCGAAGATCTTGAAGACGTGGACTGGCCTGAACATATCAAAGACATGCAGCGCAACTGGATCGGCAAATCTGAAGGGGCCGAAGTGACTTTTGACGTCAAAGATTCTAAAGAATCCTTCTCCGTCTTCACGACACGCCCAGACACCCTGTTCGGTGCGACTTATGCTGTCTTGGCGCCTGAGTCTGACTTGGTCGACAAGATCACATCGGCTGACCAGAAAGAAGCGGTCGATGCGTACCGTAAAGAAGCAGACAAAAAATCCGATCTTGAGCGGACCGACTTGAATAAAAATAAAACAGGCGTCTTCACAGGGGCCTATGCTGTCAATCCGGTCAATGGCGAGGAAATGCCGATCTGGATCGCCGACTATGTGCTGGCTTCCTACGGGACAGGTGCGATCATGGCTGTACCGGCACATGACGAACGCGACTTTGAATTCGCTCAGAAGTATGACTTGGAGATCCGTCCGGTATTAGAAGGCGGAGATACCACGAAAGAAGCTTTTGTCGGCGACGGCAAGCACATCAACTCTGACTTCCTGAATGGACTCGGACTTGAAGAGGCTTTAGACAAGATAATCGAATTCCTTGAAGAAAAAAACATCGGCGAACGCAAGACGACGTACCGCTTGAGAGACTGGCTCTTTGCCCGTCAGCGTTACTGGGGCGAACCGATTCCTGTGATCCACTGGGAAGACGGCACGACTACGACGATCCCTGAAGAAGACCTGCCTGTGATCCTGCCGAAAACGACGGAGATCAAGCCGTCAGGCACTGGTGAATCACCGCTGGCCAATATCACCGACTGGGTCAATGTCGTGGACGAAGAAACTGGCATGAAAGGCAAGCGCGACACGAACACCATGCCGCAGTGGGCAGGCAGCTCATGGTACTTCCTGCGCTTCATCGACCCGCACAACACGGAGATGCTGGCTGATCCTGAAAAACTGAAGAAATGGCTGCCGGTCGACTTGTATATCGGCGGAGCAGAACATGCCGTGCTGCACCTACTGTACGCACGCTTCTGGCACAAATTCCTGTATGATCTGGATCTGGTCCCAACCAAAGAGCCGTTCCAGAAACTGTATAACCAGGGCATGATCCTGGGCGAGAACAACGAGAAGATGTCGAAATCAAAAGGCAACGTCGTCAATCCGGACGATGTGGTCGACAAGTTTGGGGCAGACACGCTGAGAGTCTATGAAATGTTCATGGGTCCGCTCGACGCAGCGATTGCCTGGAGCGAAGAAGGACTCGAAGGCTCGCGCCGTTTCCTTGACCGCGTCTGGCGTCTATTCGTTGACGAGGACGGCAAGCTCCGTGACCGCATCACGACCTATAACGACAAGTCGCTTGAAGTGGTTTACCACCAGACTGTCAAGAAAGTGACCGAAGATTATGAAGAGCTTCAGTTCAACACGGCTATCTCACAGCTGATGGTCTTCACGAACGCGGCCTATAAGGCAGAAGGTTTGCCTTTGGACTATGTCAAAGGCTTCATTCAGCTCTTAGCGCCTGTTGCACCGCACTTGGGCGAAGAACTTTGGGCTAAAGTCACAGGTTCTGAGGAAAGTATTTCTTACGAACCTTGGCCGACTTTCGACGAGACCAAACTGGTCAAAGACGAAGTCACCGTAGTCTTCCAGGTGAACGGCAAGGTCCGTGCGAAGGCACAGGTATCAAGCTCCATCGCCAAGGAAGAACTGGAAGCGATGGCCATGGAAAATGAACGCATCCAGGAGTTTATCGAAGGGAAAACGGTCCGTAAAGTGATCGTTGTCCCGGGCAAACTGGTCAATATCGTAGCGAATTAAGCTTTTTATAAGGATTTAATGTAGAGGGAATCAGCTCAGGCTGATTCCTTTTCCTATTTAAATGAAAAACGTCATTGGGTTGGACTAGTATTGATGGGGACGACAGGAAAGCTTTGCCGGGGAGCGTCTTTAACCGTAACTCAGGAGATTACAGGTACATGAGATCCTCTTATTGGAACTGATAACGATAACTCATTAGGTTACTGGGCAGCGAGTTCCTGTTATCACGGGCCATAATCCCAACTGGCTAGTTCTAGAGAGTCTGGGTTACTATTATAAGAGCCTATAACCCTAACTCGGATAAAGCAATGGGGTCGGGCTCCTATTATCCCGGCTGATAACCGCAACTCCTGGACCATTTGATTTTTGAGATAGTGCTATAGCAGTCTATAACCGGAACTCGCAAGGCTTATAAGCTTTGAGTTCCCGGAATAAGCAAGCATTCCCAAAGCTGGGGCTTACAGTAGCCTATGAGTTTCGGTAATACCCAACAAGACAGCACAGCAACCGACAAATCCTGTCTTACCCAGAAAAAGGCTGGAGCAGTCACCGGAAAATGCGAAAAAGAAAGAACCAATAAGGGTAGAGGTTGAGCCAGCCGGCTCAACCTCTTCATTTCTAATAGCTTACTACCAGAGGATGCGTTAAAATAAAAGAGAGCATTGAAACAGTTAATGAAGCAAGAATCGAGGAGCGTTTTTATGGACAGGAAAAGAGAACTCAAAACACCGACCAAGCAGGACCTGAAAAAATTCAGCCGTCTCTTGTGGTCGACCAACATATCCAAAGGACTAATTGCCATTGGTCTGGCTGGCAGCATCATCTCCACAGTGACCCAGCTGATGATCCCGCTGGCCACCCAGCAGTTTATCGATGGTATTGAATTTGATTTCTTTACCCCGTGGATGATCGCCGCAGTCATCGGTATCTTTATCGTACAAGTCTTATTCAACGGCTTTTCAAACTATGTCTTACATAAAATCGGGCAGCATGTGGTGGCGGGTTTGAGAGAGTTTCTCTGGAACAAAATCATCCGGCTCCCGGTATCGTTCTTTGACAGGTATGCCTCCGGAGAAATCGTCAGCCGTCTAACGAATGACACGTCCATCGTGCAGAACCTGATCTCATCCTTCTTCCCGCAGTTCATCAACGGGATCCTGACGCTGATCGGCATCTTCTTCATCCTTATCGTCATGGACTGGCAGATGACACTGGTCATGCTCACAGCCGTCCCGCTGGCGCTGATCCTTACGCGTCCTCTAGGTAAACGCATCGCTAAAGTTTCCCGGGAAATGCAGGACGAAACCGCTCAGTTTTCCGGAAAAGTCCAGCAGACGATCGCAGAGATACGACTGATGAAATCCTCGACAGCAGAAACATTCGAAAAAAATAAAGGCGAGCAGAATATTAATAAACTGTATCGTATCGGTCTGAAAGAGGGCAAGTACATCGCCATTATTGGGCCTTTGATGTACACGCTGATGATGGGGGTCATGGTTTTCGTCATCGGCTATGGTGGGGTCCGTGTAGCACGCGGCGTTATGACGACGGGACAGCTGGTCGCTTTCCTGCTGTATCTGTTCCAGGTCATCTTTCCGATCACCACCTTCATGAACTTCTTCATGCAAATCCAGAAAGCGGCCGGGGCCACCGAGCGGATCGCCCAGATCCTCGACGAAAAAGAAGAAGAGAAAGCTGAGGGCAAAGAAGTAGAGATCGACGATCTGCCGATAACTTTTGACAACGTGAGCTTTTCCTATGAATCAGACAAGGAAGTCATCAGGCAGATCTCGTTTGAAACACAGCCGGGTGAGAAGATCGCCTTTGCCGGACCGAGCGGGGGCGGGAAATCGACGCTTTTTGCCTTGCTCGAACGGTTTTATACCCCGGACAGCGGTGTGATACGTGTGGGCGATATGCCGGTCGAAGAGATCAGTCTGCAGTCCTGGCGCAGTCAGATCGGCTATGTGTCTCAGGAAAATGCAATGATGTCGGGAACGATCAGAGAAAATCTCTGCTATGGACTGACGAACCCGGAAAGTTTGACAGAAGACCGGTTGTGGGAAGTGCTAGAAATGGCCTATGCGAAGACATTCATCGAACAGTTCCCGGATAAACTCGAAGAAGAGATCGGCGAACGCGGGATCAAACTGTCTGGCGGACAGCGTCAGCGCATCAATATCGCCCGGGCCTTCTTAAGAAATCCCAAGATACTGATGATGGATGAAGCAACAGCCAGTCTGGACAGTCAGTCTGAAAAAATCGTTTCACAGGCTTTGAATAAACTGATGGAGGGACGGACGACCTTCGTCATTGCCCATCGGCTGTCAACGATCCTGGACGCGGATAAGATCCTCTTTATCGAAGAAGGACGGTTGACGGGCGTGGGACAGCATCATGAACTGCTGAAAACTCACCCGCTTTATCAGTTGTTCGCCAGTCAGCAGTTGTCAGAAGAAAGGTAATATAACGATTGAGTGACAATTCTGGAACGTTTCATGAATCTTTACGCTAAACGATTGCGCCCTTATGATTAAAACAGTAAAATAGGGGTTAGGTCAAAAGGAGCCGTGTGCTCCTTTTTTTCTGAATAAAATAATAATCCGCTATATTGAATGTTTAAGTAAAGTGCTTGACCTTTTAGCGCAACACAAAAGGATTCTTTGAAAGAAGGTTTCAATAAAATGAATAACGATACAACAAATAAGGCAGTTCATAAAGACGACTCTCACGATAGTAGAATGGTCAGTGGAGCTGCATGGATGACTGCCGGAAGTATGACGTCAAGGATCCTTGGAGCATTATATGTTATCCCCTGGTTTGCCTGGATGGGCGGTCAGGAACCAGGGAACGCGGCCATGGCACTGTATCAGATGGGATATACGCCCTATGGCTTTTTCCTGGCACTGGCCACAGCGGGTGTGCCTTCTGCCATTTCAAAGCAGGTCAGTTATTACAATGCTCTGGGTGAGTATGAAGTCTCCAAAGGGATATACAAACAGGGTCTTAAAATCATGGCATTCACTGGTGTCTTGTCTGCGCTGGTCATGTATTTCATAGCCCCTCTAATCGCCCAGTCCAGTCCGTCGTCAAGTACGAGTGAAGCCGTGATCATCATGCGCTCCCTCACGCCGGCTTTGCTGATCATCCCGGCTCAGAGTGTGACCCGCGGCTTTATCCAGGGCCACAATAATATGGCCCCTTCAGCGATCTCGCAGATCCTGGAACAGCTGACACGGATCATCTTCCTTTTAGGCGCCGTCTATATGATCAGACAGGTGATGGGTGGAGAAGTCGTCACAGCCGTGGCGTATTCAACCTTTGCGGCATTTGTAGGCGCGGTGTTCTCACTGGGCTTTCTGGCCTATAATCTCAAACACATGAAGACGGCCTTTGACTATGCACCGGAAGAAAGTGCTGGGAAAGTTTCCGTGTCTCCCAATCAGCTGATCGTCAATATCATCAAAACATCGATCCCGTTTATCATTATTGCTACAGGTATCATCGTTTTCCAGATGGTCGACCAGCTGACCTACAGTCCACTGATGCGTGCCTTTTCTGATATGAGTCTGGACATGATCGAAGAAACATACGGCATTACGCAGGGGAATGCGCACAAGCTGATCATGGTGCTGACGTCATTTGGTACGGCGCTGTCGATCGCTTCCGTTCCGTTGATCAGTGACCTGATCGCGAAAAATAATATGAATGAAGTCAGAAGACAGTTTTCTAAAGCCGTACAGCTCCTTTTGTTCGCCATGTTCCCGGCTGCCATCGGTATGGCTATCGTTGCCGAGCCGCTGTATGCCATCTTCTACGGCCACAGTGACTTGGGTACCAGCATCACACAGGTATCGGCTGCCATGAGTATTTTTGTTGCTTTATATGCCGTCCTCGGGAACATCCTGCAGGCATCTAATCTGACGCGTCCGGCGATCAAAGCCCTGCTTACGGGACTGGTCGTGAAGATCATCAGTCAGGTACTGTTCGTCTGGCTATTTGGACCTTATGGCATGCTCTTGTCAGCCATAGCCGGCTTTTTAGTCAGCTGCGGCCTGATGATGACTATCATGCACAAAAACACACATTATTCTGCCACACGTCTCTTTAGACGTTCACTGCTGATTTTACTCATCTCATTAGTGATGGGCGCAGGCACTGGACTGACAAAATTCGGACTGAACTTCTTTATCGACTACAACAGCCGGTTACAGTCCCTGATCGCTCTGGCGGTACTTGCAGTGGTCGGTATCCTTATATACGGATCGCTGGCACTGAAAACACGTTTGGCTGATCGGCTGGTCGGAGCCAAAGCTGCTAGTGTGAGACGTAAACTGAGAATGAATTAGACAGATAACAGATAAGCGAGCGAGACGAAAGGAGAGTTATTATGCGTTTAGATAAATTACTGGCCCACAGCGGGTTAGGTACACGCAAAGAAGTGAAAAAACTACTGAAGAAGAAAATCGTCGAAGTGAACGATGAAATCATTGTCGATCCGAAAACGCATGTCGACCCTGAAACAGATACCGTGACGGTCGGCGGGGAAAGCATCGACTACCAGGAATTTGTTTACTTCATGCTGAATAAACCTCAAGGCGTCATCAGCGCGACTGAAGACCATGTTCATGAAACGGTCCTGGATCTACTGGAACCACAGGACAGTCTTCAGGAGCCGCATCCGGTCGGTCGGCTGGATATCGATACAGAGGGGCTGTTGGTCCTGACCAACGACGGAAAACTGACCCATCGTCTGCTTTCACCTAAACACCACGTAGACAAGAAGTACTTTGCAGAAGTCGAGGGACTGGTCACGGAAGAAGATGTCAAAATATTCAAAGAAGGCATCACGCTCACCGACGATCACGAATCCTTCGAGACCATGCCGGCTGAACTGATCATTCTGGAAACGGACCAAGCATCCGGCAAATCACGCGTGGAAGTCATCATCCAGGAAGGTAAATTCCATCAAGTCAAACGCATGATGGAGGCTGTCGGCAAAACGGTGATCTTCTTGAAGCGCCTGTCAATGGGGGAACTGAAACTGGATCCCCAACTGGAACTGGGCGCTTACCGACCCCTCACGGATGAAGAAATCGATATGCTGAGAAACAGTTAAACAGAATACAATACAAAAAGACATGAACCGTCTGACGCTCGCCTTTAGTGAAAAAGGGAAGCCCCGACTGGTTCATGTCTTATTGTTTATCCTTGAAAATCGACAGTCTCTACAAGACGAACGTCTGCAGAATGAGTGCAAGAAAGCCGGCAGAGATATAAGCGGCTGCAATGCTGATCGTCCAGATCGTCTTGCGCTTTTCGTAGGCATATTCTTCATCAGAATACTCACCGCTGGCTTTGGGCATCTGCCAGAGCGTGAAAACGAACAGTGCCGCGATACCCAGGAAATATACGAGCTGAAAATTCAGATACATCAGAATAAAACCCAGTATAAAGGTCCATACACTGATCCATAACAGTTTCTTTTTCATTTGAGGTCATCCTTCACAGTAAACTTGGTCACTATTTAATTGTATCGTTTCTGCTGATGACTGGCAATGGAAAATAGTGTGAAGCGATCGGCCGTACCTTTTCAGCTCGTCATGATTTAAATCCAGCGTCTGTGTTTATCTGTCGAGAACTCCTTCATGACTTTAGGGATCTCTTTGATGATGGCGGTCGGCAGCGTCACATAATGTGTCAGGCTAAGGTCATCTGCGATATAGCTGTGCAGATAAACAGCTGACAATACGCCTTCTTTGATGGTATCGAATTGAGGAACGAAGCCGCCGATCATGCCGGCCAAAGTATCGCCCATCCCGCCGGTCGCCATGGACGGATTGCCGGTCGTGTTTTCCCAGACTTCATCATCACAATAGACTTCTGTACGGGCTTTTTTAAGGACGACAATAGCGTTCAGCTGTTTGGCATAGCCCAGATTGACATCATCGTACTGATCATCAGGTGCCAGATGAGTGAGTGTACGCCATTCTCCGAGATGAGGTGTCAGGACAAGTGTGGCATCAGGTTCAGGCACTGTTTCATTAACGTGCAGATAGATACCGTCGCCGTCCACCAAAAGGATCTGATAAGACTTGACGGTCTCGTAGACGGTCTGTAAGACAGCAAGTGCTGTTTCATCTCGTCCAAGACCTGGTCCCAAAACGATCATGTCCACCGACTCGACGTAATGTTTCAGCTGCTGTGTATCTGTCATATCCGTGAACATCGCTTCCGGCAGACGCGCATGCAGGGCGGCTTTATTGGAAGGGTGGGTGGCCACTGTGACCAGACCGGCTCCGCTGTAGACCCCGGCAGAGGAAGCAAGGATGATCGCCCCGCCCATATTCTCGTTGCCGCCCACAAACAGGACCCGGCCATAGGACCCTTTATAGCTGTCGCGTTCACGGGTCGGAAGAAAAGCTCTGACTTTATCTTTAGTGATTTTTTCCATGTGATATCCCTCCTGAAATTGACAAATGTTCTTATCCTTAGTGTAGTACTTCTGCCTGAAAGAATCACGCCAAAACGACTGTTAAAGAAGAAAAATACGTGTGAAAGAACGTAAAGACCAGAAATCTTCCGACAAAATGCTGACACATTGATTGGAGTTTCATGAAATTAATGATAAAATGGTAAAAGAGAGTACGTTTTGATACTCAATCAAGGAGGACGAATAAATGACACAAAATATAGACTGGAAAGCAGAAGCAGCGAAGCGCAAAGACGCGTTTTTTGACGATTTATTTGAATTACTGAAGATCGATTCTGTACGTGACGACGATAAAGCCACGGACGATGCCCCTGTAGGACCGGGACCAAAAGAAGCCCTGGAAGCCTTTCTTAAATTAGGCGAGCGCGACGGCTTTGAAACGAAGAACGTCGACAACTGGGCCGGCCACATCGAATACGGTGAAGGCGATCAGCTGATGGGCGTTTTAGCTCACGTCGACGTCGTGCCAACAGGAACGGGCTGGGAAACCGATCCCTTTGAGCCGGTCATCAAAGACGGCCGTTTGTATGCCCGCGGATCAAGTGACGACAAAGGACCCGGCGTGGCAGCTTACTACGCACTGAAAATGATCAAAGAGCTTGACCTGCCCGTATCTAAAAAAGTCCGTTTCATCATTGGAACAGACGAAGAAAGTGAATGGAAAGGCATCAAGCATTACCTTAAGACAGAACAGGAACCGGACTTTGGGTTCTCACCTGACGCGACTTTCCCGATCATCAACGGTGAAAAAGGGAATGCGACCGTCTTTATCGAAACCAAAGGTGCTGTCGACGGCGGATCAGAAGAACTGGTTCAGTTTGAATCAGGTCTGCGTCCGAACATGGTCCCTCAAGATGCTGTCGCAGTCGTGAAAAGCAAAAATCCGGAAGCCCTTCAGTCAGGCTTGGCAGACTTCCTGGACGGCCTGCCTGTCACAGGAACAGCCGGTGTCGACGGTGATCAAGTGACCTTAGAATTCGTTGGTAAAGCAGCTCACGGAAGTAAGCCAGCCAGCGGTGTCAATGCAGCAACTTACTTGGCACGTTACCTTTCAGATTTCGACTTTGCCAAAGATGCCAAAGCCTTCCTGGAACTGACGATGCTGTATCTGCACGATGATCCTGAAGGTGAAAAACTGGGCATCGACATCACAGATGAAACGATGGGTGAACTGACTTCCAACCCTGGCGTCTTCTCATTCAAGGCGAATGAAGGCGGCAAGATCACTGTGAACATGCGTTACCCTCAAGGCACGACAGAAGATGCTTTATTTGACACGTTCAAAGCTAAACTGTCAGACTATGACGTGACATTATCAAAAGCTAACGGAAAAGAGCCACATTATGTACCGGCGACTGATCCTTTAGTCACGACCCTGCTTGACGTGTATCACCGTCAGACAGGCTTGGATGCCCACGAGCAGGTCATCGGCGGAGGCACATACGGCCGCTTGATGGAACGCGGTGTCGCATACGGCGCAATGTTCCCGAACAGCGTGGACACCATGCACCAAGCCAACGAATTCATGGCAGTGGATGACCTGATGAACGCTATGGCCATCTACGCAGAAGCCATTTATGAACTGATCAAATAATCAGAATAGACTGAATATGACGCATCCCCTTTACTGTTTAATGACAGTAGAGGGGATGTTTTTTGATTAATCTTATATAATATATAGCTTTTTATCGAAAAGCCCTCATCAGTTTGCGGCAGCTGTGTTATACTGGATTAAACTAGGTTGAAAAGGAGACGTCTTATGAAAAAGTTACTTGCTGATAGTTTTCACTCCTTAGGTTCATTTATCAAAGAGAATAAAGCAGCATCAAGTGTCATTTCAGCACTGGTCCTCGTTTTGTTCATTATTGTAACGATCGGCATCGGACGGTCCCAGCATCGTATTGACCGACAGGAATTGCAGGCTGTGGATTCGGCGGAAGAAGAGGGTTTTTCTGAAGAGGAGAATGACGACCGGACCGATGAGCCGGAAAAAGCGGACAACAGCAACGATAAAGAGGAAACTGTTGACGAAGATGCGGATAAGGACTTAGAAGAAGACCTTGAAACGTCGGAGCTGGATGAAGAGACAGACGTTTCAGATGTTGAAGAAGAGTCGGAAGAAGATGAAGCGGAGTGGACAGAGACGGCGGAAACTGCCTCATCATCATCAGAGTCTGACGGGACAGCGCCGAAAGTAGATAAGGGCTCTCAAAATACTGATGTGTCAAAGAATACAACCAATAGCCCGTCATCTGATAAAAATGAGACAAGTAAACCAGACAGTGATTCCGCGGAAAAACCATCTGTGGATTCAGATCCTTCTAAACAAGATTCAGACGGTGATGCTGACAAAAAGCCAGAAAAAAATCAGTCCGCTGAAGAGGAAGACAAATCGAGTGGTTCAGCAACGACACCTGATAAAGAAGAGCCAACGGACGCAACAGATGACGGGAATGTCAAACCAACTGTACCCGATTCAACAGAAGGTACAGATGAAACAGATGAAGATCAAACAGAAGAAACACCTGTCGAAGAAGAACCGGCAGACGACTCAACACAAGAGGAAAACAAGCAGCCTGCATCAGGATTAGATCAGCAAACGGATACTAAAGAACCAGCTAAAAACACTGAACCTGCTGACACCACGACGAAAAACGACAGCAAACAAACAAGTGATGATTCGGATACTGAATAATAAGGGGTGAAAGCAATAAAGAAGAAGCTAGCCGCGTGCTAGCTTCTTTTCATAATACAAAAGACCTTCTGGAGGGACTACTCACTGATTACTAAAGACTGAGTAGACACTATCGTGGCCGAAATGTCGCAGTCAGGTCAGCCAGGCTTAGCGAGTGGACACTTCGGGGGACAGAATGTCGCAGTCAGTTCAGCCAGGATCAGCGAGTGAACACTTCGGAGGTCGAAATGTCGCAGTCAGGTCAGCCAGGATCAGCGAGTGAACACTTCGGAGGTCGAAATGTCGTAGTCAGTTCAGCCAGGCTCAACGAGTGAACACTTCGGAGGTCGAAATGTCGCAGTCAGGTTAGCCAGGCTCAGCGAGTGAACACTTCGAAGGTCAGAATGTCGCAGTCACGGCAGCCAGGCTCAACGAGTGAACACTTCAGCGGACAGAATGTCGCAGTCACACCAAAGTCGATCGACCAGTGAACACTTTCACCGAATATCGATCAAACACGGGGATACGCAAACCCCAAGACCAATAAGGAGGCTTTGGGTCCCCAAAGCTGTCCCAATAAAAAGGCTGTGCGCTCCGATGTCAGAAAGACAAAAGAGCGCCACAGCCTTAGTTAGTTACTCGTTGACATTTGAATAGTCGACGGACAAGGTCTCGCCTTCATCGAGAGCGATATGACCGGATTCATAAGGTTCATTGTCCAGCGTGATGAGCACCTCTTCGACATTATAATAGCCGCCGATGGTATTGACGATACCCTGAAGGATCATCGACTCAACTCCCGAGCCGGCATTCATATCAGCCAGATCGGTCGAGAAGTCCACATGTACGACGCCATCCTGACGCAGGTACATGAAGTTGATGTCTGTACTTTCCGCAATGATCTGGGCGGTTTCAGTGTCGGGGGCCTGACCTCTCAGGATTTCGGCCATGGCCAGTCGGGCCGGTTCGTTGGTATAGAGTGCCATTGTCACCGAAGTCCTGTCCAGCCCCATCGCCTGGTCATCAACACTGTAGACCGTGAGTGGTATTTCTTCCGGCGTATTTTCTGATCGTGTATCGAGAGTGGAAATCACATTGTTTTCACCCTCTTCAGTCTTGAAGATCCGTTCAACCAGCCCGATGTCTTCAGCGTAATACTCGACCGTTTCACTGCCGTTCTCCGATGTGCGCGTGACTTCCAGAGCGGTCACCTTTCCAAAAGACAGGTCTTTTTCGACAGCGACGCCCGTGATTTCAGAAGTCGATCCGGTGGGGCTTTCCCATGAATGGCCTTCTTCCAAAGGCTTTTGCAGAATGATCTCAAAGTCATCCTGCTCACTTTCCAGACCGGTATCGGCGAAGTCTTCACGGAAATAGGTTTCCGGCCGTACGAAGACTTCTCTGACTTCTTCATCGGAATACTCATAGATCGTCACGACATCCGTTCCGCCGGTCGATTCGACCATCTGGACCGAGTCATCTTTGACAAACTGCGGATAACGGGTGAAAGGCGCAAATTCGTTGCCTTCGCCTTCGTAATCCAGCAGGGTATCTTCAAACTTGGGGAACCAGACAGTCAGATCCTGTTCCACTTCAGCTTGTTCATCATCCTCTGTTTCCTCCTCTGAATCAGGGGCTCCAGGGTCCGCTGCTCCGTTTTCGTCAGAAGGTGTTTCTTCTTCCATATCGGGGTCCTCTGTGTCCATATCAGGATCATCGAACCAGCCGCAGCCGGCTAACAGGGCACCCGAGACGAGAAGGGAAGACAGAAGGCGGGTCATTTTGAGTTGCTTCATCACACATCACTCCTTTCGATTGATTCAAGTCAGTATCAATTAAAAGTTTAGTTCCAGAGCTTTTTGGTAAATTTCCCGCGAGACATCCAGTGTCTGGTCACCGCGCTCGGAAATGGCTTCGTTGCCGTGGTCTTTCAGCTGTCTGACCAGGGTGTCGATATCGGCTTCTTCCACACCGACGTCGGAAAGATTTGTAGGCATATCAATGGATTTGAAGAAGGCAACTGTTTTCAGTATAGCCGCATCGATCTTGGCTTCTTCGGTTCCTTCTGTAATGCCCCAGACTTTTTCGGCATACTGGACGAGTTTGTCCCACTTCTTCAGTTTGCGGACCACCATCACAGCAGGCAGGATCGCCGACAGGCTGCGCGCATGGTCAGTGTTGTTCAGGACGGTGATCTCATGTCCCAGGCCGTGAGTGGACCAGTCGCCGGGAACGCCGCGGGAAATCAGACGATTCAAGGCTAACGTTGCTGTCCACATGTAGTTGGCACGAAGGGCGTAGTCGTGATTGTCTTCATCCACGACATCCGGACCGATTTCGATCAAAACGCGCAGCAGACCTTCGGCAAATTCGTCCTGGACCATACCTTTGACCGGATACGTCAGATACTGTTCGATGACATGGACGAAGGCATCGGTTATCCCATTGGCCAGCTGACGCTTAGGCAGGGTATAGGTGAGTTCGGGTTCTAATATCGAAAATTCCGGGAAGACGTGCTTGGAACTGAAACTGATTTTCGCTTTCTCTTCTTTGAAGGTAATGACTGATGTCTCGTTCATTTCTGATGCCGTCGCTGGTAACGTCAGTACGGAACCAAAGGGAACGGCTGATTCGACCGGCAGGCCTTTTCCGATGCCTTGACCAAAAATATCTTTTGGATCGCCGTCGAATGCGATGGCTGCAGCAATGAACTTCGTCCCATCGATGACTGAACCGCCGCCGACAGCAAGAAGATAGTCGTAGCGCCCTTCTTTAAACTGTTTAACGGCTTCCATGCAGGTCGAATAAGTCGGGTTGGCTTCGATACCGCCAAACTCCCCGACGATATGGCTGTGAAGGGCTTCTTTGACGCGGTCCAGTGTACCGAAGCGTTTCACACTCCCGCCGCCGTACGTGATCAGAACCTTTTTACCGTCCGGGATAAGTGCACCCAGTTCATTGATCTTATTTTTTCCGAATAAAACTTTTACAGGGTTATAATAAACAAAATCTGACATTGCTTTTTCCATGAAAAGTGACCTCCTTAGTTAGTACCTCAAGTATAGCATAAGTCCCTAAAAGTCTTAAAAGAGAAGCAAGCGGCCGTACAAATTATCTATCCGACGAGAACAAGATTAGAGGTTTATGAATGCGCTTACTTAAGTTTCTCATCTTTCCCTTTTCTAGTTTCAGAAGTGACTGAATCATGTTAAAATGGATAAGAAATGACAGAGTGTGGAAGGAAGATCATTCTGTCAGAAGAAATGTATGGAGGGATAGCTTTGGCAAATGAAGAAACTGAGTTGCAGCGCACGCCGTTATATCCGTACTATCAGGAAAACAATGTCAAACTGATCGACTTTGGATCATGGGCATTGCCGGTCCAGTTTACAAAATTAAAAGAAGAACATCAGGCCGTCCGGGAACACGCCGGTATTTTTGATGTGTCGCACATGGGAGAGATCAGAGTGTCAGGCGACAAGGCGGGAGACTGGCTGAACCGGCTGATCACGAATGACGTGACAAAAATCGATACCGACCAGGCCGTCTATACCCTTGTCACCAATGAAACAGGTGGGATCTTAGACGATATCATCATCTTCAAATTCAGTGAGACCGACTATCTGCTGACGCCGAATGCGTCGAACACGGATAAGATCTGGCAATGGCTCAACGAGCATAAAGAAGCAGGCATCGAGTTGACTGACCAGTCGAAAGACACAGGGCTGATCGCTATCCAGGGGCCCAAAGCCAAAGATATCGTGGCTGAAGTCTTCGGAAAAGAAGCACTGGACATCGAGAACTATCACTTCAGACAACATGTATCGGCGGAAGGTCTGGATGATGTCCTGTTGTCCCGTACCGGTTATACTGGAGAAGACGGGTATGAATGCTATGTCAAATGGGACCAGACAGAAACGCTCTGGAAAGCTTTCTTACATGCCGGCGAAGCGTATCAGCTGCAGCAATGTGGTCTGGGTGCACGCGATACCTTGCGTCTTGAAGCAGGGATGCCGCTTTACGGACACGATCTTTCTGAAAGAGTGACACCACTGGAAGCCGGCCTTCGTTTCGCAGTCAAATGGGACAAACCGGAACCCTTTATCGGGCAGGAAGCTTTGGAAACTCAGAAAGAAACAGGCACGACGTACTTATTACGCGGCTTTGAAGTAAAGGGCCGAGGGATCGCTCGGGAAGGCTATCCTGTCTATAACGAAAACGATGAAGAAATCGGCGAAGTCACCTCGGGGACCCAGTCACCGACCTTAGGTAAGAGCATCGGCTTCATACGCATCAAAAAAGCCGGCATCAAGCTAGGGGACACCGTCAGGATCCAGATCCGAAAAAACAAAGTGGATGCAGCGATCACGAAGAAAAACTTTTTAAAGAACTGATTAGACTAAAAACTTATAAATAGAGGAGAATGCATAATGACAGATACTGCCAAATTATTTTACACCAAAGAACACGAATGGGTCGAACTGGTCAATGATGACTATGTACGTATCGGCATCACGGAATACGCCGTCGAGCAGCTAGGGGATATCGTTTTCGTCGAACTGCCTGAAGTGGGGACGGACTTATCCGTGGAAGATGAGTTTGCAACGGTCGAATCTGTAAAATCAACATCTGAAATCTATGCACCGGTGGACGGTTCTGTGGCTAAAGTCAACAGCAGTCTGGAAGACGAACCGGAAAAAATGAATGAATCCCCTTATGAGGAAGGCTGGCTCATCGAACTGCAGTCCAAAAATACCGTCGACACCTCTGATCTTCTGGATGAAAAAGCGTATCAGGATTATCTGGATACACTTTAAACACTGTAACCTATGACCATGTAGAAAGAAAAGGCTCTAACTGCCTTTTTCTTTCTACCTTTTTATTACCGACTGCGTTAAAGATTTTCATAATAAGAATGATGTGGAAAAACCACATGAGGAGTGATCAGTTTGGACAAACAACACCGTTACCTGCCGACGACTAAAGAAGACCGCAAAGAGATGCTGGAGACCATCGGCGTATCGTCGATCAAAGAACTGTTTTCAGATATTCCTGAATCCACCCGGGCAACAAAAGAAAAAACCGTCGAGCTGGAAGAAGCATTGAGTGAACAGGCATTGACCCGCTATATGAAGGAACTGGCCGATGTGAACATTACGACCGATACCCATGCGTATTTTATCGGTGCCGGTACATATGACCACTATATTCCCAGTGTCGTGAATCATGTGCTCCTGCGCTCTGAATTCATGACGGCCTACACCCCGTATCAGCCGGAAGCCAGTCAGGGGGAACTCCAGGCTCTTTTCGAATTCCAGACCATGATGTGTGAACTCACAGGCATGGATGTCGCCAACTCGAGTCTCTATGACGGGTTCACGTCCCTTGGAGAAGCCTGTAACCTGGCCACATCTGCGACGAAACGGAATGAGGTCGTCTATTCCGGTGCGATTCATCCGCAGGCCAAGGAAGTCGTTGGGACCTATGCATACGGTATGGTATACGATGTGAAAGAAGCCGGCCTGGATGGTACGTATACCGATATGGACGCACTGAAAGAGCTGGTGAGCGAGCAGACGGCTGCCGTGATTATTCAGTACCCCAACTTTTACGGCACCATCGAAGATCTGAAGGCAGTGAAAGAGTTGTGTGACGCAACCAAAACCTTGCTCATCGTCATGGCTAATCCGTTAGCGCTGGCACTGCTTGAATCGCCAGGCAAACTGGGCGCTGATATCGTTGTCGGTGATACCCAGCCTTTGGGCCTGCCGATGAGTTTTGGTGGTCCACACTGCGGCTACTTTGCCGTGAAGAAGAAGTTTATGCGTAAAGTGCCGAGTCGTATCGTGGGACAGACGACCGATGAAGACGGCAAGCGCGGGTTCGTCATGACGCTGCAGACACGTGAACAGCACATCCGTCGCGAAAAAGCCACATCCAATATGAGTTCAAACCAGGCACTGACTGCTCTGGCCAGTTCCGTGTTCCTGTCCACTGTCGGCAAAGTCGGCCTGCAGGAAATGGCACAGCAGAATATTAGTCACGCCCACTACGTGAAAAACCAGCTGAAAGCCAAAGGAATGGAAATCCTGTCTGATGATGCCTTCTTCAACGAGTTTGTTGTCAAATGCAATGAGCCGATCGAAGAGGTGTCCAAGAAACTTCTGGAACAGAGTATCGTTTCCGGGTACGACGTGTCAGACTATCTGGGCGTGGAGAATGCACTACTTTTATGTGTCACTGAGAAACGGACGAAAGAAGAAATGGATACACTGGTCGATGTTTTATCAGGGGAGGGGAAATAGATGAATACAACCTATAACGATCTAGTCTTTGAGATTTCCAGAAAAGGACGTCAAGGGTACAGCCTTCCTGAGTCATCGATCGAAACGACCGACTTAAACGACGTCATTCCCGCTCATTTAATGAGAGAAACACCGGCTGAACTCCCAGAACTGTCTGAACTCCAGGTGATGAGGCACTATACTGCATTATCCAACAAAAACTTCGGTGTGGAAACCGGCTTTTACCCACTTGGATCCTGTACGATGAAATACAACCCGAAAGTCAATGAAGACATTGCACGATACAGTGGATTTTCCAATATCCATCCCCTGCAGCCGGAAATGACGGCTCAGGGAGCCCTGGAACTGATGTACCGACTGGAAGAAAACCTGAAAGAAGTGACCGGCATGGATGCCATCTCACTGCAGCCGGCAGCGGGGGCTCAGGGCGAATGGTCGGGCCTTTTGATCTTTAAAGCCTATCATGAAGCAAACGGTGAAGGCGATCAGCGCAAGAAGATCCTGGTTCCCGATTCTGCTCACGGAACGAACCCGGCGAGTGCAGTCGTGGCCGGCTTCGATGTGGTTGAAATCAAATCCAACAAAGAAGGCCGCGTCGGAGTCGAAGCACTGAAAGAAGCTATCGGACCGGACACTGCCGGACTGATGCTGACCAATCCGAATACCTTGGGCTTGTTTGAAGTCGATATCGTTGAGATCGCCCGGATCGTTCATGATGCCGGTGGGCTTCTCTATTATGACGGCGCCAACGCCAATGCGATTTTAGGTAAATCGACGCCTGGCGAAATGGGCTTTGACGTTGTGCATTTGAACCTGCATAAATCATTCAGCACACCGCACGGCGGCGGTGGACCAGGATCCGGTCCGATCGGCGTGGTGGATTATCTGACTGATTTTATGCCGTCACCGCGCATCGAAAAAGACGAAGACACGTACAAGCTGACCTATGATCATCCTAAATCGATCGGCCGTGTGAAAGGCTATTACGGTAACTTCGGCGTCAACGTCCGTGCGTATTCATACATCCGCTCGATGGGGGCAGAAGGCCTGCAGCAGGTATCCGAAGATGCAGTTTTACATGCCAACTACCTGAAAGCCAGGCTGGAACCGTATTATGACACGCCATTCAAATCGATCTGCAAGCATGAATTTGTATTGAGCGGCAACCGTCAGAAAAAATTGGGCGTCAGAACGCTGGACATCGCCAAGCGTCTTCTGGACTACGGCTTTTATGCACCAACAGTCTACTTCCCGCTTATCGTGGAAGAGTGCCTGATGATCGAACCGACCGAAACAGAAGCCAAGGAAACACTCGATGCCTTTGCTGATGCCATGATCGAGATCGCTAAAGAAGCCGAAGAAAATCCGGAACACGTGACGGGTGCACCGTATACTAAATCGGTCAGACGACTGGACGAAGTGACTGCGGCGAGAAAACCGATCGTGACGTATCAGAGAGACACGAAAGCCGAGTAAATAGACTAGCCTTTAAAAGTGTCACCTGCGAACAGGATATCAATAGAAATAGTTGCTGCAGACAAGTTGAAAAGTTAGGGAGAGGATTGGATGGATTTAGAACTTTCAGGAAAAACAGCGTTAGTTCTGGCCTCAAGTTCGGGACTTGGAAAAGCCATAGCCCATGAACTGGCAAAAGAAGGTGCCAATGTGATGTTGACGAGCCGGACGAAAGAAACGCTTGAACAAGCGAAAAGCGAGATCGAAAAAGATGCCAAAGGAAGGGTCGCCTATTTTATCGCGGATCTGACCGATGCCCGGAGTATCAAAGAGCTGGCAGCCGCTACACGTGAAGCCTTTGGAACGATCAGCATTCTCGTCAATAATACCGGCGGGCCACCAGGGGGTTCCTTTGAAACATTTACTGATGCAGACTGGCATAAAGCTTTTGATCTGACCTTGATGAGCTATATCCGGACGATCAACGAAGTCCTGCCTGACTTGAAAGAAACACAGGGACGCATTTTGAATAATGCCTCGTCATCCATCAAGCAGCCGATCGACGGTCTGATCCTGTCCAATGTCTTTCGAATGGGCATCCTCGGGCTGTCTAAAAGTCTCTCCCAGGAACTTGCGGGAGACGGCATCCTGGTCAATACGATCGGTGCCGGACGCATCGAAACAGATCGTTTAAAGGAACTCGATAGCCAACGGGCCAAGCGCCAAGGTAAAACCACTTCAGAAGTCACTGGATCCATTGAAGCAGGGATCCCGCTTGGCCGATATGGTCAGCCGGCAGAACTGGCCAAGATGGCGACGTTCCTCGTCTCAGGTGCCAACACCTATGTCACAGGTCAGCAGCTGCTGGTCGACGGCGGCATGACCAAAGCGTATTAAACTGGATTTTTTTATACATTTGATTGAATGACTGACTCGTGTGTTGATTAAACGCGGGTCAGTCATTTTCTTTATAAAGTGACAAGCTCACAAAGAAAAAAATCCCGACCGTGTCATTTTTCCTGCGAAATGACAAGCCCATCGGAGGCAAGATTTTGAGCATGTCATTCTCCTTCCAATACGACCAGCTCACCGAAAAATATAAGCTGACATTGCCGCCTTATTCGAAAAATGACAAGCCCATCGACATCTGACTATTGAGTCTGTCAGTCCCGGCATAAAACGACAAGCTCATGACAAAGGAACGATTGAGCTGGCTGCAGGCTACAGGAACTACAAAGGAAGCTGACCGGCAGTTTCTATAAATAGTACTTTTCTATGATTTTTGTTAATATAAAAGAGTAGAAGACACACACAGATTTATGTGGAACTTGAGGGGTACGAGGGATATGAGGAGAAACATCAAACAAAGGAAAAAGCTAAAATGAAAAAATATGTGTACATATTTTTCTGATAAGGATTTTGCGCTATTAAATCATAGGAGGCTAAAAAATGAGTAGAACGAAAAAAATCATCATCGCAGCAATTTCGATCACAGCGAGTCTGGCTGCTTCTATATCCGGTCTGTTTCTTACATTCTTTGTGATAGGAAAAAAAATAGATGAGGCATATTCGCCGAAACAAAAGCAGGATAATGAAGAGTATAATAATTGACTGAGCTGGTTGACCGGTTCAGGTCCACTTAAGGGACTTACATTTCACATCAAAAAGGTGTATACTCACAGCTGCGTGAAGATTCTTTTCACGCGGTATTTTAATGAGCAATTAACGAAAGGGAATGAAAATGAAAGAAAGAATCAAGCGAGGTCTGGAGTCTTTCCAGAGGCATACATATAAAGAATTTGAAACACTTTACCAGAAACTGGAAACACAGCAGCACCCCGACACACTTTTTATCGGCTGTTCTGATTCACGGGTGAGTCCAGAAAGACTTCTGAATGCCGCTCCGGGCGACATCTTCGTCCTGCGAAACATTGCAAACAGCGTGCCGTCAATACATGCGGAGGTCTACGATACAACGACCCTGTCTGGGATCGAATATGCCGTTTTAGTCCTGAATGTGAAAACGATCATCGTTTGTGGTCACTCCAACTGTGGAGGTTGTGCCGCAGCTCTTTCAGGCAAACAGGGATTATCAGAGCTGCCGTATACTCAACATTATCTGCAGCCCTTGGAAGGGTTATGTGAAGAAGTAGAGGCCTGTGCGGCAGACGAACCCTATAAGGGAAAGGCTAAACTGATGGAAGAATTGAATGTTCTGGAACAGCTGAAACATTTGAAAGAGTATGACTTCATAAATGAACGGATAGCTGACGGAAGATTGGAATTAGAGGGCTGGCGTTACGATATCGGATCAGGAAAAGTAGAGCGATATGACAATACGGATGAGCAGTTCCAACCGATCATTGCATCTGAAAAAAACAGAAAAGTCCAATAGAAGCCAACGTTCTGTTTGAGTGCTTCTTTGCTTAAAGGGCTGAGGCATCGCGTTTTAAAGAGCCACTCCAGGATGTTTTCAAGTGAATAATCAAGCAGAACTTAAAATTCATCCTTGAAACATTTATATAAATAAGGTAAACTAAAAGACATTGAAAATAGAAGATAAGATAGAGGCGCAAAGAATAAGAGTACTGTCCGGAGGTTTGACTGCCTGCGAACGACAGGAAAGGGTTCTTTGCCGAAGGAAAGTGAGCGTCAACTTGCTTGTCCTGGGCATACGTTGAATAAGCGTATGACTGTCACGCTTGCGTGGAGCACTATCCTTGAATATGCGAATCTAAAGCATCTGAGGAATTGTGCCCTTGGGTGCTTTTTTCTATACAAAATAAAAAAAGACAGATAGGAGAAATAACAATGCAAAAACATTTCAAGCAACTGAGCACGCTGGTGGCCGTTGCAGGACTTATGTGGCTCATACCGCTACCCGTATTCGCTGCAGAAGCTGAAGCCAGTCTGGCACAATCCATGGGACCTTTAACTTTGATCCCGCCCATCATCGCCATCATTCTGGCTTTCGTCACCAAGAACGTGGTCCTGTCACTATTCCTGGGAATCTTTGCGGGGACGGTCATCATTCAGTATGCAGGAGGAGCGTCCATCCTTATCGGTTTATTATATGGCTTTACAGATATCGTCGATTACCTCCTGTCTTCTCTGGCTGACCCCTGGAATGCCGGGATCATTTTACAAGTCCTTGTTATCGGTGGACTGATCGCCCTTATCACGTCTTCTGGTGGAGCACGTGCGATTGCTGAAAGTCTGGCTAAACGAGCTCAAGGGCCCGTCAGCACGCAGGTCATTACCTGGTTCCTCGGTCTGCTGATTTTCTTTGACGACTACGCAAATGCATTGATCGTCGGACCGATCATGCGTCCCGTTTCAGATAAAGTGAAATTGTCTCGTGAACGTCTGGCCTTTGTCATCGATGCGACTGCGGCACCGATCGCCGGGATCGCCTTGATTTCGACCTGGATCGGTTACGAAGTCGGGCTCATCAACGATGCCTACCAGTCGATCGGTCAGAATGTCAATGCTTACGGGGTCTTCCTTCAGACGATCCCCTACCGTTTCTATAACATTTTGATGCTGGTCTTTGTGCTGGTGACATCCATGACCCTTAGAGAGTTCGGTCCGATGAGAAAAGCACAGGAACGTTCTCGTGATAAACATGAACTTATTGCCAAAGGGTCACATCTGGACAACGATGAGGAAGAGCTGGAAGTTGTTGCTAAAGGAAAACCGTCGATTTGGAATGCCTTGATACCGATCGGTTCACTTATCCTGTTCAGCTTTATCGGCTTTTATACCAATGGCCGTTCAGCGATTCTAGGCTCAGATAATCCATCACTTATCCAGACAATCGAGAATTCGCCTTTTTCCTTCGTGACATTAAGAGAAGTCTTTGGTGCGTCAGATGCCTCAGTCGTTTTGTTCCAGGCTGCGCTGATCGCCAGCATCATTGCCCTGATCATGGGTGTTTTGCAGGGACACTTCAGTTTCAGCAAGGGGATCGATATCTGGGTCAACGGCATGAAGACGCTGATGATCACAGGGGTCGTTCTGCTGCTTGCCTGGTCACTTTCAGGTGTCATGGGCGAACTGGGAACAGCCGATTACCTTGTCTCTTTACTGAGTGACACGATGCCGGCATTCCTGCTTCCGACCGTCATCTTCCTGCTCGGCGCGATCATCTCCTTTGCAACAGGGACCTCTTATGGAACGATGGGTATCCTGATGCCGCTCGCGATTCCTTTGGCCACAGCTTTACAGCCAGGGGATGCGAACTTTGTCGTCATGTCAGCCGGAGCCGTTTTAACCGGAGCCATTTTCGGAGATCACTCCTCTCCGATCTCTGATACAACGATCCTGTCATCGATGGGAGCCGGGTCCAACCTGTTGGATCATGTTAAAACACAGTTGCCATATGCCCTTGTTGTGGCGGGGATCTCCATCCTCTTTGGCTATATTCCGTCTGCATTCGGCATGTCCGTCATGCTTGTCTTGCCGATAGCCTTGATAGCCGTCGTTGCTGTCATCTTCATCTTTGGCAAGAAAATCGATACCACAGACCATATCACAGAAAATGATTAACCTTTAACATGGCTTAGTCCTGTAGTAATGTGTGAATGCTGATTTCCGGCTTCAGACACACTGCTATAGGGACTAAGCTTTTTATTTGCCTGAAATTAATCTGAGGTATACCATATTGATAAGAGGGTCACAAAGAAATTGAATAGGTCTATAGTCACAGATCATATAGACAGGATATTTCCTTTCTTTTTAGTTGACCTGTAATTGTAAAGTGGTTTGATGATGCTTAAGTGAAGGAGGACAGGTATGAAGTGGGAAGTATTTAGAGGCGACATCACAGGGTTGGAAGTCGACGCGATCGTCAACGCCGCCAACAAATCATTGCTGGGAGGCGGAGGTGTTGACGGAGCCATTCACCGCGCGGCCGGGCCAGAGTTTAAAGAGGCATGCAGAAAGCTGGGTGGAGCAGAGACCGGCGAAGCCAAGTTGACTGGAGGCTTCGATCTGCCAGCTGATTATGTCATCCATACGGTGGGTCCGGTTTATCGGGACGGTAAACACGGCGAACCGGAAAAACTGAAAGACTGCTACCGGAACAGTATCAAAGTCGCTAAAGAAAATGGCATACGGTCCATCGCCTTTCCAGCCATCAGTACCGGCATTTACGGCTATCCGATTGAAGAAGCCAGTGAAATCGCCACCCGTACGGTTTATGAACTCACAAAGGACGATAACACGATCGATAAAGTCCTGTTCGTTGCCTTTGACGATAAGACAGAGTCTGTTTTAAGTGACAAATTAGAAAAATTATATAGAGAGGAAAATGATTAAATGAAAAATTATATACGCTTTGGACTTATGATATTAACCTCAACAGTCGGGATGTACTTTTTAATGTACTTCAATATTCTTGAGATCGATCATTTCTGGTACAGTGAATCCAAATTCTATATGGCACTATTCATGGGAGCCTGGATGGCGGTCATTATGCTGCTGTTCATGTGGAAAATGTATGAGAATAAAAAAGTGAATTATGCTATTTTAGGAACGGCGGTCCTCGTATTCAGTTTAGGGCTGTATCTGGAAAGAAGCCAGACGACCGTTCAGGATGTCAGTTACATGAAAGCAATGATTCCACATCACTCTATAGCTATTTTAACGAGTACACGAGCAGAAATCAGTAATCCTGAAGTACGGGCTTTGGCTGATGACATCATTAAGGCTCAGCGAGAAGAAATTGCCATAATGACTCAATATATAGAAGAATTAGAAGACGGAGACGACGAAGAATTACAACCTTTAGATGAATTAAGAGGAAACTAGGCAGCAAATGATGAGTATGTCTCATCATTACAAGTAAGTTGAAAAAATCCAGAGGGAGATGTGTAAACCACGTCCCCTCCGGATTTTTTATTTTTATATTTGAATGGCCACGGCTATTGTTTGTAACAGAGATTCAACTAGGGAAGAGTTCTTTAGGGATTCAAGGGAAAGTTTCATCAACTCAGTGATCCGTTGAAAAGGAGTTCATAAAAAATGACCTTACTTGTATCAACTCATGTCGAACATTTTGCGCCAGTTAATAAAAGAAGGGCGATCTTTTATCAACATTTTTTGGAAATGATGACGAGTTACTAAAAGGAGGGGCTTCTTTTAGTAACTCCAGCGAAAGGCACGTTTTAGTTACAAAAAGAACGACTATCTTCTATCAACTCATATGAAATAATAGAAACGGGTTGATAAAACATGACGAAACTTCTATCAACTTCATACACTGACATCATAAAGTTGATAGAAGTTTTGCCTGCTTTTATAAAGCACAGAAGGGAAGTGGGGCCAGTTCATAAAAGGACAGACGGCTTTTGATGCTGACAGTTAAACAGAGAATGAAATGTCCGCTGAACTCATAAACAGGAGTCAAATGTCATTATATTCAACCCGGTAGTCAACAGTTCGTTTCGGTGATCTGTCGCAGATACCCAAACAACTTGTTCACAATAATAAAATCAGCACAATTGATCAGCTAATCGGTCGATGCCATCTTTCCCACACGCTCCAGATAAGCGGACATGTCAAACTTCCGTTCAAGGCCTTTGGCATTCATATAGCGGACTTTACCGAACACGGGGCGTTCTTTCCAGCCGTGGTCGTGTTTGCCGAAAACCCAGGCGATCCCGGTGAAACTGTTTGGATCCCGGCCGTCGAGATGATACTTGTTGTTCAGATAAAGCGCCCTTAGAAAGGCATCTTCAGGTGTCTTTGTCCATTCGATGATCTTTTTTCCCCAATACATACGCATGTAGCCGTGCATTTTACCGGTCTTGACCATTTCCGACTGGGCGGCATTCCAGTAGGGGTCACCCGTGTCCGCCGTTTCGAGTTCTAAAAGGCTATAGGCTGTTTCGCGTTCATCATCGGCATGATCGGCCAGCGTTTCTCTGGCCCAGTCCGGCAGGCAGTCATAGGTGTCATAGGCATTATTATAGAAAACAAAATTCATACTCAGTTCACGTCGCACAACGACTTCCTCGATGAAGGCCTTCTTATTTTCTGAGGCAGGGACGTCTTCCAGCTGGTGGTAGATGTACAACGGTGATATCTGACCGAAATGCAAGTAAGGACTCATGTCAGAAGTGATCGAAAGGCCCGGCTCGTTTCTCTTCTCAGCGTAATCTTCAAGATTTTGCTCAATAAAATCTGCCAGCCGTTTTTTGGCTTTAGAAGTCCCTCCAGTGATCCAGTCGACGGGAGGCACGCTCTCGTCACAGCCTAAGTCATCAAGCAGTGAGGGGATATCGGCCAGGTCGATTTTTTCAAAGGGAAGATCCAGATCAGTGGATGGCCGATCGACTTTGTTTTCTGAAAAAGGTTCGGTATACACATCAATCTGCTTGTGGATCTTGCTCCGTATCGTGCGCGCCGCATATTCTTCTTTATCTGAAGCAACTTCCACAGGCACAATGACGTTCGTCTCGATCTGAACGAGCGGACAGGAAATCTGATCAGCTATATCTTTGCGCCAGTCCCGTTCGATGCGCAGGTAGCCGCGGTCGACGACCATCAAGGCCGCTTCTTCTGAAAGCGAAAGAGCACCCTTTTCCGGAGAAGTTTTCTGCAGAATGAAGGCGATATTGCGCTTACCCAGTTCCTTTTCAACCTCCTTTAGGCCCTGGAGCATGAAAGCATAGTGTCTGGCGTTGGCTTCAGGGAAATCAGCGGTCAATCCGAAATAAACGAGCAGCGGCTTGCTCAGTTCGTTCGCCTTCTTTATCGCATATTCCAGCGCATGGTTATATTCGGTACGTTGGCTGGCCTGCATCCAGTAGATGACGTAGGGTTTATCAGTCGGTGGCATTTCTTTTAACTGTGTGATCCGGTTATTCATGGTACGCTTCCTTTCTATTTAAATGAAAATAAGTATAAAAAAACTACGCCTTTATTTAATGTCTATGGACTTAAACAAAGGAGTAGTTTATAAGTTAAGCACGCGTTTCTTCGGGGATCTCTTCTGTGGCATCTTTTGTATTGCCTAAAGCAAACGTCAAGACGTAGCAGGCTAAAGTAATCAACAGGGCAACGACAAGTTTAACAAGGGCATTGCCGGTCGTTAAATCGGTCAAAGCATCCGTATTCGCGATAACGGCCACAGGAGAAGCCATGACAAGTCCAAGGATCGAAGCGTAAGTGAAGCTCGGATAGTTGACGAAGAAATAGTCGATCGCTTTACTTATCAGAATGATCCCGACCAGCATACCTAAAGCAAAAGCCATAAGAAGAATAGTGAAGGGCATCATTTCGGCGAGATTATACGCTGCCAGGTTTGATGTGAAGCCGTTGATGGTGTAAACGACTGCATAGTAATATCCCATGATGAGCATCAGGAGAGAACCGCTGATGCCGGGGACGACCATCGCTGCTGCAGATACCAGTCCCACTAAGAACAGAGCAACGAGAGGACCAAAGCCTAAGCTGATCGTTTCCGGACCGCTGCCGGAAATGTCTGCCACACCCATCCAGGATACGATGATGAAAAAGACTGCAAAAAGGACCAGGTGAACGGGCGTTGCTTTTCGTTTCGTTTCAAACAAGCTCTCTTTAAACGACTGGGATAAGATCGGCAGACCGCCCAGGATCAGACCGACGAAAGCAAAAGCCGTATATAAAGTATGTTCGGCTAAAAGCCATTCGATGATCATTGAAAAGCCGGCTACACCGATCAGAGCACCTGCGACCAGCGGCAGCAGAATATGCATGCTTGCTTTGAATTCTTTTCTGACGTGTGTGAAAGCGTGGATGACATCGTCGTAAATACCAAAAGATACCGCCATCGTTCCGCCTGAAACACCTGGAATAATATTCGAAATACCGATAAATGAACCTTTAATAACTAACCATAAATAATGCATATGAGTCTCCTTAAAAAAAGTGATAATCTAACTGTTTTATAGTTTAACATATTAATCGCTGGATTTGCTGAAAAAAATGTGACTAATTGATTCAGTTTTTACTTAATCAATAGTCACATTTATAAAGAAAAGATTAATTCAGTTTGTATAGCTGTGTTCTAACATCAGAAACATATCCTCTATCGGTGGTGATGATAAGTTCATCACCAGGGGAAAAGATCGTATCCAGATGAGGGATAAACTCTTTGTCATGACGGCGGATCTTGATTAAGTTTGCTCCTTTAGGCATAAGCAGATGTTTGACCATCATGCCGTCCAGTGCTGTATCCACTTCGACATGCATTTCGATTTCTGTGACCTCCCCTTGAAAGACACTCGGTTTACGGTCGAGCTTACGGTGAAGCAGTTCCTCGTAAATAGGTTCTGACCCGATGAAGTCTGCTACGATGTAGGCACTCATACACACAATGGCCAGCGGCATAAGATGAGTGACAGAACCCGTCATTTCTGTAATCAGCATGACGGAGGTCAAAGGCGCTTTTGTCACGGATGTTAAAAAACCGCCCATGGCATAAATAATGAAACTTCTCAGAAAAACTTCGTCAATCCCGGTCAGGATCAAGGCGCTGTTACCATAAATAGCTCCGATCAAAGCACCCAGGCTCAAGACTGGAACAAAAATACCGCCTGGAAGACCAGATCCATAGGAGAGGTGGGTGAAGATAAACCGGAAAACAAAAATCCCGATAAGGACCCAGAGTGTCAGAGAACTTTCATTCAGCATATTGATCACTTCTGTCCCGCCCCCAAGCATTGACGGGAAAAATAAACCAACTGGAATGACCAGGAGAAAAGGAATAAAGCCATTCAAATAAGCCGGGATAGGAAGCATCCTGTATAATTTTGGCATATAGAGGAGAACTTCCTGGTATATCCAGCCGCCGACAGCCAGGGTCGCGCCCATTAATGCCAGTTGACCATAATGTTCAAGAGGGAACTGTACCATTTCACCCAAGTGCATGGGCGGTTCCACACCGAAAATCTGGTAGGCCACGAAATTAGCAGTGATCGACGCAGAAAAGGCAGTGAGTAGCAGGATCCCGGAAAATTTACGGTGGATTTCTTCTAACACGAATAAAACGCCTGATACGGGAGCATTAAAGGCGGCAGACAATCCTGCACTGGCCCCGGCCGAGATAAGAACACTCTGCTGAGAACGATTTCCTTTAAGGTAGTGATTGATCCCCTGACCCAAAGCACCGCCAAGTTGAATGGACGGACCTTCACGACCAAGTGCCAGTCCCGAACCGATGGCCAGCGTTCCGCCCACGAATTTACGCCAGAGGATCGAAGACCAGTTGAGATCCATCGATCCATGCAGCTGGCCCTCGATATCCTGGATACCTGATCCGCGGATATCCGGTTCATGCTTGACAAGCAAGGCCACGATAAAGGCAAAGAGCAGCATAAGAGCTGTCCAGCCGATGATCCAGACAGGACGTTCGTTCAGAAAATGATAAACTTCGATCGTGGTTTCCAAAAGCAGTTCAACAGCAGCACGTAGCAGGCTGATGACGATTCCAGTCACAGCACCGACCAGGACGCCTTTTGATACATATTTGATTTTTGACCAGTCCAGTAAACGGATTGAATTCATAATACCCTCCAGCTTTTTTGTATACTAAGTCTTATTCTAAAGTATTGGTCCTATATAAAACAAGGTTTCACCTGATATTTTCCGAAGAATGAACACATAGTGAACTGTTTATGCCAAAATGGAATATGTTATAATTGAAAAAGCTACTGAAAAACAACTGGAAAAATACAATACTAATCTACACAAGGAGGCGGTATAAATGGTCCTGATGGGCGTGGAAGTTACTCTCTTGATCTTTGATTCCTATTCATTGAAAGAGAAGCGCAGTGTCATAAAAAGCATTTTAAGACGGTCAGAAAATCGTCATCACTTGTCCGCAGCCGAAGTGGATGATATGGACTTGCAAAATAAAGCCGTGATCGGTTTTGGTATCGTCGGGAATGACCGCGTGCTCTGCCGTAAAAGACTGGATGCGGCACTCAAGGAAGTGGAAGAAAACTATGAAGTGGAGATTTTGGACTTTAACTGGATCGAAGCCTGATCAGGAACCAATACTGCAGAAAAAACGTTTAGATGAAAGGACGTCATCATGAAAAATACATCCGAAAATGTGTCGTTTATCAAATGGAAAAATGAAGAGACTGAACTGATCGATCTACTGAAAGGTCATAAGAAAACGGACCTGCTGGAACTGGCCGATACGCATTCTGTTTCTGTCAGAAAAAGCTGGAATAAAACGAAGACCGCTGCCATCCTAACCGAAAAAATCACAGAGCTGGCCGAAACGATCTACCATCCTGTTCTGGAAGATGTCCTGCTGCGTCTGCCTGATCTGGAGACGAACGCCTATCGGATCAAAGACTTGAGTGAAATCGAAGGCTTTATCCCGCTTATAGAGAAAGGGTTCTTCTTCGTGACCCGTGATGGAGACAGCATCCTGCTGCTGATCCCCGAAGAAGTTTTGTTCAGCGTCAAGGACCGCATGGATCTGTCCGCTGAGACGACTGCCATTCTTAATGAGGAAACGGGCGAATCATCTTCTGAAAAGACAAGACAAGCCGAACTGCTGAAAAGTTGGAGAGATAAAGCGATGACCATATATGGCACGGTCTCAATGGAACACCTTCAAAAGACGTGGAATCACTATTTCGATGAACCGGTGACTCTAGAAGAAATTAAAAAATTACTTAATTAAGTATGACCAAGGAGAAAACGAATGATAAGAATAGTTATTGACTCAGGGATCGACCAGAATGATTATATGAAAGAAACGTACGAATATGACTTCCTGCCATTGAGCGTCATCATCGATGAAAAGGATCATCTGGATCAGGTGGAGATCTCACTTGAAGAGGTCCATGAAAAAATGGCGCAGGGTATCCTGCCAAAGACGTCACAGGTAGCACCGAAGACGATACTGGATATGCTGGACAAAGGTCGCGAACAAGGTGACGATGTGATCTACATTACCATATACAGCCAGTTCTCAGGGACGTACCAAGTGGCCCAGGCAGTGATGGAAGAGTATCGCAGGATGCATCCTGATATGAATATTGCTGTCATCGATTCAAAAGGCGGATCCGGAGGCGGCGCACTTCTGGCTCTTCAGGCTATGGAAATGGTTAGGAATGAGCTGGACTTTGATACCGTTGTCCAGCAAACGATATGGAACACGGAGCATATCCAGTATCATTTCACACTGAATAATCTCATGTGGCTCGTCAAAGGCGGGCGCCTTCCGAAAGTGGCCGGTTCTGCCGGAGATGCCCTCAGCATCAAGCCGTATCTGTCGGTGAACGAAACAGGCATTTATTTAAAGAAACTGGTGCGTGGACAGGACCGGATCTATAAACGGCTCATTAAAGACATGAAAAAAGGGGTCGGGTCCTTTACCGATCAGTTGATCACCGTCAGCCATGTCAACGATTATGGAACGGCCCTTAAACTGGAAGCCATGGTCAAGGAAGCTTTACCTGAAGCCTCGGTCCAGATTTTCGACATCGGGGCAGTGCTTGCGTCCCATTTAGGTATCGGAGGCGCCGGCGTCTTCTACTTAGACGAAAAACCGGAACACTACATGTATATAGAAGAATAATAGATTTGACATCCTTGCTTAGATGCAGGGATGTTTTTTTGCATCAATGCATATTATTTGTTGAAGTATACAGTAAGCGATATACTTAAACTGTTCAGATAAGAACAAAAATCATAGGAAAAGGAGTAGGTTATTAATGAATAACATAGCTAATTCGTTCGAAAACGCTCTGGCGAATTTTATCAATTATTTGCCTCAGTTGTTGATGGGGATATTGCTGATAATCGTTGCCTGGATCGTGGCTACTTTAGTTAAAAAGGCCATTGTCAAAGGGCTGGATGCGACCGGACTGTCTGGCAAGCTGGCAAGATGGGGTGCTGCAGACACAGACGAACAGGGTAATTCGATGGTGAGAGCGCTAGGTAAAGTGGGGTATTTCTTAGTTTGGGTATTATTCTTACCTGGAATCTTTGCCGCCTTTGGATTAGAGGCGATCGGCGAACCGGTGACCAACATGATCGATACGGCCCTGGCATTCCTGCCTAACATCTTAGCAGCACTTATCATTCTTGTGCTAGGTTTCTACGTAGCTAAATTCGTTAAGAACTTAGTCTACAACCTGGGTGTTGCAGCCAATGTCGATAGAATGATGAGCAAGTTCACTGGCTCAGATAATGATGCGGATACGGATGCAGATAAGGTGAAAGATAATAAACAGACTCTAGCTTCAGTATTGGCTAACACCGTTTATGTACTGATCCTCATTCCGATCATCCTGATGGCATTGGATGTTCTTAATATCGATACGATCGCTGAACCGATCAGTGAAGTACTCAATTCCATCCTGAATGCTATTCCAAATATACTGGTAGCGATCATCCTTCTTGCTGTTGGTGTGGTTATAGCCAAGTTTACTGGAGATATGCTGACTGACTTGCTAAGAGGAACAGGCTTCAATAAATATTCTTCTTACCTGAATAAATCAGGAAACATGAACCTTGACTTAGCTAAAATCATTGGGAACACAGTTGCTGCGTTGATCGGCCTCTTCTTCCTGGTTGAAGCATTGAATGCACTTAACCTGGAAATGCTGAATAATATCGTTTCAGCAGTCATTGCTTACTTGCCGAACATCTTATTCGCAGCGATCATTATCGGACTTGCATTTATTGGAGGAAAAATGCTTGCATCCGCTATTAAGAGCTCCACAGGCAGCACGTTTGCCGGAGAACTGGTGAAATACATTGTTATCGTCTTTGCCTTATTCATGGCATTAGACCAGCTGAACTTCGGTTCTAACATTGTAAACATTGCTTTCTTATTCATTATCGGTGGGTTAGCTGTAGCATTCGCTCTCTCATTCGGTCTCGGCGGCCGCGACTTTGCCAGAAAACAGCTGGAGCGTGCTGACCAGAAAATCGATAAAGAAAGTTCAAAACCAAGCAGCCCGTCAAGCGACAAACCCAATCTATAAGCAATAAAAGAACATGATAAATGAAAAAATCCGGTGGAGCCTTTAAGCTCTACCGGATTTTTCTTTGTGTACAGGGATTACTTTTAAAGGCGATAATAAGGCATTCGGTAGTTAGACAGCAACTATAAACACCTAATTACCGAAGTTCGTCAGGTTCGGTAATTAGATGGATAACGAAGGAAGCTACTTACCGAATATGACCCTGGTTCGACACTTTGGAGCAGAGGATGAGAACCTACTTACCGAAAAAGCTCTCGTTCGGTAGTTAGGAACGATACGATCAACTGTAAGTGTCGAATGGCAGGCAACTTCGGCTATTACATGCAGTCTATGCTTGCCTAATTACCGAAGTACCCTGACTTCGACACTTAGAAAAACTGTCAAGGAACCTACCTGTCGAATGGCACCCTCGACAATGCTGAAAGACTGGACTTCAGTCTTCATATGATGAAACAGCCAGGTCTGAATCAATCAGACAGAAAAACACTTCTGTAAGGATCGTGAGATCGCTACAGAAGTGCTTGTTTGTTGACTATACTACTTCAAAAGTAGTTTAAACGAAAAGCCAGTTGAAAATACCAAAGCCTAACACGAGTGTAATGGCTACTGGTGCGAAGAAACGTGACAGACCATAGAAAGAGTTACGCATGGAACTTTTATCCAGATCCGTGTGCTTGAACACGTCATCCTTGGTCCAAGTCCAGGCGACGAACAAGACAGACAGCAGAGCACTCGATGGAAGCAGGACATTCGCTGTCAACAGATCCATAAAGTCCAGGAAGCTGCTGCCTAAGATAGTGATCTCCATGGCACCCTGACTAAGAGAAGAAGGGATACCTAATAAGAAGATGATCGTTCCTAATAGTAAAGTAATGCCTTTTCGAGATAATTTCACTCGATCCATCAGGAAGGCAACTGATACTTCAAGCAATGAAATACTTGATGACAAGGCTGCGATCGAAAGAAGAACGAAGAACAGCAGACCGACGAAGACACCGATACCGCCTAAAGCTTCAAAAATAACTGGCAGGACGATAAAGACAAGACCTGCACCCTCAGTCGGATCTAAGCCGAAAGCAAAGAGAGCCGGGAAGATCATCAGACCGGAAACCAGAGCGAAACCTGTATCCAGAAGAATGATAACGGCCGCTGAAGAAGTCAGACGTTCTTCAGGTTTCAGGTAACTGCCGTAAGTGAGCATGATTCCCATACCCAAACTTAACGTGAAGAAAGCTTGTCCCATTGCAGCGATGTAAACACTTGGATCAGTAAAGGCTGACCATTCGGGCTGGAACATAAAAGCGAAGGCTTCAGCTGTTCCACCTAAAGTCAGGCTGTAAATAGCCAGACCAATAACCAGCAGACTGAGAAGGGGCATCATGAACTTGCTTGACTTCTCGATCCCTTTTTGCACACCTAGTAGCACGATGGCAACGGTGATACCCATGAATATGAAGGACCAGAATACAGGTGACACCGGCTGAGCAATAAAGTTAGTGAAAAATTCTGCTGAATCTCCACTTACACCACCCATGAGGTACTGGAAGGTGTAACGCAGGGACCAGCCGCCGATGATACCGTAGAAAGATAAAATCAGGAAGGCTGCCAGGACACCCAAACCACCGGCAATGTACCAGTAAGTGTTCGGCGCGATTTTCTTGAATGACTGAACAGCATCATCCTGGCCGCGTCGACCGATCGAGAATTCAATAAGCATAACTGGGAAACCTATCAGAATAACGCTGAGTAAATAAATAATTAAGAATGCTGAACCACCGTTAGATCCCATTGCGTATGAAAAGCGCCAGATATTACCAAGACCGACTGCCGATCCCATCGTTGCTAAGATGAACCCCCACCGGGATCCCCATTGTTCTCTTTTTTGTTCCATGATATCACTCCTTGTTTTTGTCACATTAAAAAATAATGAGAATTTAATGATGTTTCTCATTCTATATTATTACCGATTATTTTACAAGTGTTATTTTGAAATAAAATCGCTTAGGTACAAAGAAAAGGCTTTCTTGGAATAATATGAGGGGAGGGTGCAAAAATTAGGGAAAGTGGGCATATTTGAACCATGGATTAAGGAGAAAATTAAAATGCAGGGAGATATGGATGTGCTTTGTTTTGTAACTCAGACTTATGAAGGGCATCGGTGCTTATCGACGGTTTTTGTATGATCGCTCTTGTCGCCATGATGCCGATACTGACGATCCAGCTTTTTAGTCTCGTTTATACTTATCAGAAAAATCAAAAACACACAGTCGTTAAAGCTGGAGTGTATCCCGTTTATCCCGCTTATCCAGTTTTGTTTGAAAATCTGGATAAGCGTTATTTTTAGTAGATCAATCAATGGAAGAAAGAAGGGAGATGTCCTGGCGACCAGCACCAACTATTTGAAAAAAATAAAAACTGTTCACACTTTATCCATGATTTATTGAGAAAGCTGATAGATGTAATGAGAGAGTCCGAATCATTTAACACGGTGATACATTAAGTATGTACAAAGGATTTTGCATGATAGTGAGAAGAAAAAATTGGGTAATGAATCGGGAGGCATGCGTCACAAATGCCTTAATTTAGACACAGACACTCCCATACATCTCTAGTATAATTGGGACAAATAACGAATACTTATAGGTCGTATAACTTGTCAGAGAGCAGGGGTACTCATGAAAAAACGTTTTGTCTATGTCATCGACACACCAACTGAATCAAAAGAACTGTTAGTCAGAGATCACGAACTGATCGAAAATGCCGATGGGGAACTCGATTGCCCACTGGATCTGATTTTGCATCGCTACCATATGGAATGGGGAGACCTCTTTCAGATGAAAGCCGCAACCGTCTCACTCATGCAGGAAGACTTCTATGAAAGAAAAGTCATCCGCTCCATCTCGTTCGAAAATCTCTACTACTTCCAAGAAAAATAAGCGATCAGCTACAGGATCACCTGCACTATCGCTTATCCTATCATTTCATATAGCGGTTCGCTTTCTTCCACTATATCATTTACTTATCCTCATCTTTAACTTCTTTTAAATCTTCCGCTTTATTCACATCAAACTTCCTGAAATCTTTAGCTTTTGTATCTTCCGCTTTTTCAGCTTCGTTTGTCTTCGTTTCATTGACCTTCTCACCAGGCCTGTGTATAAACTGGTTATCATCAGTATTGTCATCCCTTACAAATCTATCCACAAGATTTGCACTTGGTTCATTGTTTTTATCTTTATCTTTGTTTGACAATTTATTCCTCTCCTTTATTCATTTTATCCAAAGCATCAAGGTTGAAGGGTTCAAAGTCTTTTGGCTCTGTCTGGCCTGCTGTTTCAGCTCCACCCTCCATACCATTTTCTTCTGCATCATTGGCAAATTCTGCCCCTTTTTCAGCACCTTGTTCCTGGATGAAATAATCGGACTGATTCTGCTGGTCATGGTGCAGACTCGGATCGTTTTGCATAGTGAACCCTCCATACTCATAATTGGTTTAACTAGTCATAGTTTAACATAGATGAATAAAGAACGCTTACACGACGCATTCTGTGTTACAATAGGATTAGATTTTTCAGCAAAGATCAATATATTGGAGGAACGACAATGGCTTGGATTTTTTTAGTGCTTGCTATAGCAGCGCTCGTATATATCTACATACAAAATTATATGATAGACGTCTCACACTACACTTTAACGATCCCGAAGTTAGGCGAGACGATGCAGGGAAAGAAAATCGTACATTTAAGTGATCTGCACTTGAATCCCAAAACAAATAAGAGTTTCATTGAAACGATTCTGGATACGACTGAAAAACAGGAACCGGATTATATTTTCATTACCGGGGATCTTGTTCAGGCGGGACTTGATGATTTTGTGGATACACCACTGCGCCACTTTGCCGAAGAGTGCGCTAAAATCGCGCCGACCTATGCCGTCACAGGGAATCATGACATCATGAGTGCATCGTTCAGCGATTTCAAATTCATCCTTGAAACTGCCGAGGTGAAACTGCTCCTGGATGAAGCGGTGATCTTACCGGAACAGTCATCGGAAGGGATCACGTTGATGGGACTGGCAGAAAGACAGAATCAGGCCAACTTGCCGCAGCCGATACTTGGACCGATCGGGCTGACAGATGAAATGGTCCGACGTCCAAAAATCCTGCTGGCACACAGACCGGAATATTTTGTTCATTATATGCTGGACAAAACCAAGACACCTGATCTGGTATTGAGCGGTCATACCCATGCCGGTCAGTTTCGTCTGCCGATCATCGGCGGTGTCTTTGCCCCCGGACAAGGCCTGTTCCCTAAATATGATTATGGGCTCTTTAATAATGAAGAAGAGCCGTCTAAACGTATGATCATCTCACGCGGGTTAGGAAATTCATCTTTTCCCATCCGCATCAATAACCGTCCGGAGATCATCACGATCACATTGAACTGATTGTCAGAAAGTACCATCAGTTGAAATGAATATCTGTTTCATTTGCAAGGTCGATTGTTTACAATGAAGTAAAGGAGAGATTCAATATGACAAAATTAGGACTAGGCACCATCGGAACAAGCATGATCACCGAACAGTTTATCGAAGCAGCCCAGGCGAGTGAGGCATACGCTTATCAGGCTGTTTATTCCCGACATATGGACAAAGCGGAGATCTTCAAGGGGCGTTATCAGGCTGAATCAGCTTACGATGATTTTGAAGACTTCCTGAGTGACCCGGACATCGATGTCGTTTATGTTGCGTCACCAAACAGCCTTCACTTCAGTCAAGCAAAAGCTGTCATTGAGCATGGCAAGCATGCGATCGTGGAGAAACCGATGGTCACGTCTCTTGACCAGTGGACAGAATTAACTGAATTGGCGAAGGCAAAAGGAGTCGTCGTTGTTGAAGCGGCCCGTCATATCTTTGAACCGAATTTTGTCAAGCTGACTCAGATGATCAAGGATTTTGAAGGCATTTACGGAGCGACCCTGACTTACGCCAAATACTCTTCCCGTTACGACAATGTTTTAGCCGGAGAAGAGCCGCCTATTTTTTCACCGAAGTTTGCCGGAGGAGCAGTCAATGATCTGGGCATCTACACCGTTTATGCTGCGCTGCGCTGGTTTGGCCGACCTGAATCTGTCCATGCCTTTTCCAAGAAAGTTCAGACAGGCGTTGACGGTTCTGGTACAGCGATCCTGCGTTATCCTGATTTCGATGTCACCCTGCATTACGGTAAAATCTTAACAGCGACGGTGCCTTCAGAAGTATATAGTCTCGATCAAACCCTCGTTCTGGACGCCATCACCGGGGTCGAACAGGCAGAACTGGTTGATGCCAAAACACGCGAACGCACGCCTGTCGAACTGGATAAATCTGCGGACAATCCTTTGATATGGGAAGCCAAAGCTTTTGCGGACGTGATGCAGCATCCTGATACTTCCGGAAACAAAGAAGCCTTAGACGAGTGGCTGACCCTTTCATATAATGTACATGAAGTGCTGGATCAGATCAGACAACAGAGCTGAGTCGAGAGACAGGTATTCCCACCGCACTTTGCTAGACACAAAAAGTTCTGAGGTGTATGATTAACCTAAAGAAAACGCTTTAAATGTGTCTGATACAAAGTAATGATTCATTGTGGGAGTGGTCGATGTGGCAAAAAATATTATGCTTGTCTGTGCGGCAGGGATGAGCACCAGTATATTAGTAACTAATATGCAGGAAATCGCGGAAGAAAGAAATCTTGATGTCCATATTTTTGCAGTATCAGGAACTGAAGCGGAACATAAACTGAAAGACAAGCCCGTGGATGTCATGATGCTTGGGCCGCAAGTGCGGTACTTGAAACCGAAGTTTGAAGAGCTGGCCGAAAAAAATAATATCGTCATCTCTGTCATCGATATGCGTGACTACGGGACAATGAATGGTGAAAAGGTATTGAATACTGCACTGAAATTAGCTGAATAGCCTATTCATTTAAGGAGGACAAGACATGCCTGAACGTAGAGAAGAAATCATGGAAGTTGTCATGACACTTATCATGCACGGGGGAGATGCACGAAGCAGTGCGATGGAAGCCATCCATGCGGCTAAGGACGATGACTTTGAGCGCGCTCAAAAAAAGCTTGACGGCGCAGATGAATCGATCAGTCAAGCGCACAAAGTACAATCAGATATGCTGGCTAAAGAAGCGTCCGGAGAGAACGTGGAAATCAATTTACTCCTGGTCCACGCCGAGGATCATTTGATGAACGCCATGACGTACCGGGATCTGGCCGAAGAAATGATCGAGTTATATAAACGGATAAACTGAAAAGCCTGAGTCCTTGAAAGGAAGCAGTCACTCGAGCGAGCGACTGCCTCATTTAGGGATTCAGGTTCTTTATTTTGTAAAGAGCTTTTTTAGGGGGCTGTGATGAGAGAGTGAGCCGACTCATTCGGTGTGAGGTGTCAGCTATGTGGGAAGGGACAGACGGAAATGGTCGACTCAGTGATCAGGTGGGTTGCAAGCACGACATCTTATATAAAAAAATGACTGCTCAGCGGTAAGGTATGCCGCGAGTACGACATATTGGTCAAGAAACTGTTCACCCATCGACCAGTGGACCGGCGAGTGCGACATCCTGGAGGAAAAAGTGTTCACTGGGGCACTGTGAGAGCAGCGAGCACGACATTCTATACAAAAAAATGACGGCTCAGCGGTAAGGTATGCCGCGAGTACGACATATTGGTCAAGAAACTGTACACTCATCGAGCAGTGGACCGGTGAGTACGACATCCTGCAGGAAAAAGTGTTCACTCATCGATTTCGTGAGCTCCGAGTGCGACATTCAGTCCAATATAGTGTCGGCCCGCAATATATCAGGCTGACGAGTGAACAGCTGGCTCAAATCAGCAAATTTCAGTTTCGGCTCGGTCAAGAGCCCCCAAATCAGTCAATAAAGGACTTTTACCGTCCACCAAAAAGCCCCTTGCTATTGAAGTTGAACGGGAACGTTCAACCTCTACTTAATAATGACCTTCACAGGGGTCGATCTGGGCACTATGCCCAGATCATTCCACTTCTGATTCTGAAATAATGTTAAAAATGTCCGACTAGTTATTGTATTTGAAAACGTTTCAGTGTATAGTTGAAAGCGAAAAGAGTATTCACAATCAATACATATATCAGGAAGGAGGATCACCAATGACGATTACAGTAAACGCCCGTTTAAGAATGACGGCTATACCAATTGAACACAAAACGAGTCATGTGCGCTCCTCCTGGAAGATACACTAGAATCAGTTTGATATACAAACGATACGTATAAACCCGTTGCGGGTGATTCAGTCTATTCTCTAAAAGGGGGTAGACTGTCTTTTTTTGTCTGAGTATTAAAATCAAGGATTATTAAAGCAGACGACTTCCTTCAATGAGAAGCGCTTCTTTAATAAAGGAGGATGGATCCATGTTTGACGTTTTGATCAAGTTAAAGTTTTTCTTCAAAGAACACAAATGGCAGTACATCATATCGTTTATCACACTGGCACTGTCGAACGTTTTTGCAGTGATTATTCCCTTTATCATCGGCCGATTCGTCGATGCGATTGTCACGGGGGAGATGAATGCCGAACTGCTCCGTATTTATTCACTTCAATTTGCCGCTCTAGTCTTTATCACCTATGGTCTGGACTTCATCTGGGGATACGGCCTGTTCGCGGGTGCCTATAAACTGCAGCGGCAGATGCGCAGTACCTTGATGCGCCACTTCCTGCGCATGCGGGCACCCTATTTTGAAAAGTTCCGGACGGGAGACTTGATGGCTCGTGGCACACAGGACATAAGGGCACTGGCGGATACCGCCGGATATGGCATGCTGGTCCTGATGAGTGCCACAGGCTTTACCGCTACGTTAGTCATCATGATGGGCATCACCGTCAGCTGGTCACTGACTTTTGCGACGGTTCTCCCGCTTCTTCCGATGGCTTATGTCATCAAAGTCAAAGGGGCCCAGGTGGATGAAGCTTATGAAATCGCTCAAAAGTCCTTCTCATCGGTCAATGACGATGTTCTAGAAATGATCGACGGCATGCGCGTTATCCGTGCCTATGTCAAAGAAGACGACTTCATCTCTAAATTCAAGGATCAGACGAGCGGCCTGCTGAAAAAGAATAACCGGGTCAGCGAGATCTCAGCTATCTTTGCACCGACCGTCAAGGCCTTTGCAGGCATCAGTACGATGATCGCGTTGAGCTATGGTGCCATACTCGTGTCACAAGGCATTCTGACGGTGGGAGACATCATTGCCTTTCAGATGTATCTGGGGATGATGATCTGGCCGATCATTTCCGTGTCCGAGCTTATTCTGATCCTGAGACAGGGCAGTGCCTCCATGCGCCGGGTGGAAGAAATCACGCAAGCCACAGACGGACTGAATTTCGCCGGAAAAGTAGACGTCCTGACAGTCGACGATTTCGAGTTCAAAGACTTCACATTCCGATACACTTCGAGCGAGACAATCAATCTGGATACGATCGACTTGACTCTGCCTAAAGGGAAGACATTAGGGATCGTCGGGAAGACCGGTTCAGGCAAGACGACCCTTATCCGTCAACTTCTGAACCAGTTCCCTTCAGGTACCGGGACATTCAATATGGGTCAGCGATCTTACAGTGACTATCAGGATCCGTCGGTCAGACAACTGATCGGTTATGTGCCGCAGGATCACGTCCTCTTCAGCCGGAGTGTGAGAGACAATATCGCATTCGGCAAAGAAGAAGCTTCGGACCAGGATATTCTAAGAAGTATCCAGCTGGCTTCCTTTGAAGATGATCTAAAAAATATGGAACGCGGTCTGGATACGATGATCGGGGAGAAAGGGGTCTCCATTTCCGGTGGACAGAAACAGCGGATCTCCATCGCGCGGGCACTCATCAAAGATCCTGAGATACTGATACTGGATGATTCCCTTTCAGCTGTGGATGCCATGACCGAACAGAATATCATCGCCAATATCCAGGATGTGAGAAAAGGCAAGACCACGATCATATCCACGCATCGTCTTTCAGCCGTCAAGGGAGCAGATGAAATCGTTGTACTGGATAACGGCAAGATCGTCGAGCGTGGGACACATGATGAACTGATAGCAGAAAAAGGCTGGTACTATGACCAGTTCATGAAACAGGAGATCAAAGAATCGACCGAGTCCAGCGAAGAAGATTATTCGGAAGGGCTGCGACCGGGATACGAGAATGGAAGGGGTGACGCCAGATGAATACAGTGAAGCGACTTTTGATGTATATGAAATATTATAAAGGCTACTTTGCTATCGGGATCGGTCTGGTGATCTTATCGACCATCACAGATCTAGGCGCACCGATCATTGCCCAGCGCGTCATCGATAACGTCATCACACCTGCCGCTCAGGAAGGTGAAGCCGTTACGGATACTCTGATCGAACTGATCGCCATTTATTTCGGTCTGATGGTGTCGACCGTTATTCTGCGATACGTCTCTTCCATTTATCGGATGCGTGCGGCCAACGGAGTCATCAAGGTCCTGCGTGATCAGTTATATACGCACGTTCAGGAGCTGCCGATCAATTACTTTGACAAGCAGCCAGCAGGGAGTATCGTGGCCCGGATCACCAATGATACCGAAAGTTTAAGACAGCAGTTTTATGTTGCAACTGTTGGTCAGATCCTGATCAATGTCTTCTATATTATCGGGGCTTATCTGGCCATCGCCTTTTTCCATCAGGGGCTGGCACTGACTTTACTGATCCTGATTCCGGTCATGTATTTATGGAACAAGTATTATACGAAGTACGCCCGTGTCTTTCACAGGAAAGAACGCGACCTTAACTCAGACATCAACGGCAAGCTGAACGAGTCGATCCAGGGGATGCAGATCGTGCAGGCTTTCGGCCAGGAAGAAAAAATCCAGGGCGAGTTCGAAGAGATCAACGAGAAATGGTACGACGTGATGCGCAAGTACGTCATATTGGATTCCGCCTTTCAGTGGACCTTCGCGGATTTTCTGAGACGCTTCTCGCTGCTTCTCTTGATGGTTTACTTCAGTACCCAGTACATCAACGGCGTGCTGGGGATATCTGTCGGGATGCTGTATCTGTTCGGGGATTACGTCAGCCGGTTGTATGAGCCAATCAAAGGGACCATCCAGCAGATAGCCTTTGTCCAGCAGGCTATTGCGGCCGGCGACCGGGTATTTGAGCTGATGGACATGGATGCCGAAGACAACCCTGCTGAGTCGCTTGAAGTCTCTGAAGGACGGGTTGCATTCAGCAACGTTCACTTCAGTTACACAGAAGACAAGGAAGTCCTGTCCGATATCGACTTCACGGCCGAACCTGGAGAGACAGTGGCACTCGTGGGTCATACTGGATCCGGAAAAAGTTCCATCATGAACCTTTTATTCCGCTTTTACGATCCGCAGACCGGAAAAATTACCATCGATGGTCAGGATACCAAAACCTATTCAAGACAATCTGTACGTCATGATATGGGGATCGTGCTCCAGGATCCGTTCCTCTTTACCGGAACCATTTATACCAATATCACGATGGACAATCCATCTATCTCAAGAGAAACGGCCACTCAGGCGCTTATCGATGTCGGAGGAGAAGACCTTCTGGAGAAATTTGAAAAAGGCATCGATGAACCCGTCGTGGAAAAAGGCAGCACCTTGAGTTCCGGACAGCGGCAGCTGATTTCCTTTGCAAGAGCGCTGGCCTTCAACCCGAAAATCCTTATTCTGGACGAAGCAACATCATCCATCGATACAGAAACGGAAGAGATCATTCAGCACGCCATGAATGTCCTGAAAGAAGGACGGACGACCTTTATCATCGCTCACCGCTTGTCAACGATCCAGCATGCCGACCAGATTTTAGTCCTGGATCAAGGACAAATCATTGAGCGCGGCAGACACGACGAATTGCTCAGCGAACGAGGCGCTTATTCAGAAATGTATGAAATGCAGAAGAAAGGCCAAATTATTCCTGCATAATAAAAAGCCATTGTCCACATGATAGGGGACAATGGCTTTTGTGCTGACTTATTTTTTTGATGAATATTTCAATTCTCTGGTATCCAGATCTTTCTTGAAAATATCGCGGAAGAACTGGATGAAGGGGCCCAGGAAGAAAGCAGTAATGACTGTATTGATACCCAAGCTTGCTCCTAAGAAAAAGCCGATGGCAGTCAGGGACACATCGATAATGACACGGGAAAGACGGTAGGATAAGCCGGCTTTTTCAGCTAAGATGATCGGCATCGCATCATACGGTGCGACCCCTTCTTTGGCTTCGATATATAAAGCGGCCCCCATCGATAAGAAAAGAATACCCAGGGCTGATATGAACAGACGGATGGGCAAGTTTTCCAGTGTACCGAAATTAGTGATGATCAATTCAACAAAGACATCAGAAAGGTTACCGACGATAAAGATATTAAAAATCGTTCCAATTCCGATAAGAGCTCTGTTCGCAAAGAAAACATAGATGAGCATCAGAAGACCCGAATACATCAGGAAGAGACCATATTCCATATTCAATAATATAGTGAAACCTAAGTTAAAGGTCGTATAAGGATCGGTTCCCAGACTGGCCAGACGGAAAGTCGTGACCGCCAGGGCGATGAAGATCGTTCCAATCAGGGAATAAGTAATTTTAGTTTTTTTCATATATATATATACCTCATTTATAAAAATTTTGTCCACTAATCATCTTACGGGTAAAGAAAGATAAAGTCAATTTAAAAGAGAGAAATCTAAGAAAACAAACCTCATTTGAAGGGGATTTGGTATATTATTGACACAGCTGAGGCACCTGGTGGAGGAGGATGAATACAGGTGAAGTCTGACAACAGTTATGAATCTGCTAAATGCAGTACAGCATTCCAAATTTTGTCTAAACTTAACAAAACGGCTGAAAAGTGAAGTATAGCGTTCCGAACCATATCTGAACTTGACAAAACAGCCGTAAAATGAAGTTCAGCATCTCAAGTGTCTTCTGAACTCAACAAAAAGTCTGAAAAGTGAAGCTCAGTGTTTCAAATTCTATCTAAACTTAACAAAACAGCCGTAAAATGAAGTTCAGCCGTTGAAACGACTTCCGAACTAAATCTGAGGGCTTCTAATGAGGAAAAATCTGGCAGAGCCAGATTATCATTAGTGATCAAGGTCAATATTAGCCCCTGAAAACCACAAAAGAGTACTCGGACTATCGTATGTCTACCGGTAAAAATTTATGTTAGTCAAAGAAGAGGACTTGTAGTATAATAAAAAAGAACGAATATAGAGCTATAGCTCAATTGAATAGAGCATTTCCCTCCTAAGGAAAAGGCTGCCGGTTTGATTCCGGCTAGCTCTACTACTATACGAAAACACCGGTGATCCGAATCTGGATCACCGGTGTTTTTTCTTGTTTAAGAGGTTATGTTTTGGTGAAGCGACGGGCGATACGTATACTTAAGGTAAAGAAAACTGACCTCGACTGTCTATAGTTATAGAGTAAGGAGCAGATAAAATGACGAAAACCCCCGTACTCATTACTGGTGCCGGACCGACTGGACTGGTGCTGGCTTTAGAACTTGCTTACCACAACGTTCCTTTTAAGATCATCGATAAAGCTAAAGGTCCAGGAGAAACGTCCCGGGCTATGCTGGTGGTACCTAATGTGCTGGAAAGCTACCAGAAGTATGGTCTGGCTCAAACGGTGACACAAGAGGGGATCATACCGGAATTTGCTCATTTTCACAGCAACAACACACGCATCGCTTCCTTACCCTTAGGCATCATGGGCAAGGGCCAGAGCCTTTACTCCTATCTGGTCACCTTTCCACAGGATGAACATGAACAGGTCCTGCTGGATAAGCTGAATGAATTCGGGGTCACGGTGGAATGGGAAAGTGAACTGGTCGGCTTGAAGCAGGTCAAAGAACACTCAGAGGTGACCATCAGGAAAAATGACGCATATCAAACAGAAACGTTCGACTATGTCGTCGGCTGTGACGGCGCATCGAGTCAGGTCCGCAAACAGAGCGGGATCGAGTTCGAAGGCGAGACTTATGAACAGGTCTTTTATGTCCTGGATGCACAAGTGGATGGAAAAATCGTAGAAGATGATGCCGGCAGCTTTTCCTTTATCAAAGATTATTTTGCCTTGTTCTTCCCGTTACGAAACAAAGAAACGACACGGATCATCGGCATGTTCCCACCCGACTTATCCAGAGAAGGCGATTTGAGTTATGAAAGTCTGAAGCCGAGACTGGAAGCAGCCTTTAAAATCAGGATCCTTGAAATGAACTGGTTCTCGGATTACAAGATCCATGCGAGAACGGCCACGCATTTTAGAAAAGATAATCTGTTCCTGGCCGGGGACGCTGCCCATATCCACAGCCCGATCGGCGGCCAGGGAATGAACCTGGGGATCGGTGATGCGGTCAACTTAGGCTGGAAGCTGGCTGAAGTAGTCAACCGAAAAGGCCCTGTAGAGCTGCTGGACACTTATGAAGAAGAGCGGCAAGAGATCGCAAAATTTGTCGTGGCAACCACAGACCGTCTGTTCAGCCTTATCGTTGGAGATAAAACCAGAAGTCTGATGACGCGCCAGCTGCTTATCCCCGTCATTGCCCGCTTAGCTGATGCGTTCGGTCCGATCCAAGACCGCGTGTATACACTATTATCACAGCTATATATTGGATACGAGAAAAGTTCCCTGAGTCAGGGAGAGCGCTCAGAAATAAGTCCGGGACAGAGGCTCCCTTATGTGGACAGCGAACCGTTCGAGTTCATACGTGAATCGGGCTGGCAGCTGCATACCTTTCAGCCTCTGGATCCAGAGCTGAAAGCATTCTGTGACCAGCAGGGAATCAAATGGGTCATGAGAAAATGGACGAACCAGACGAGAGACAAGGGGTATAAAAAGGATCAGAGGCTGCTTGTCCGCCCAGATGGCTATATCGGATGGGCCGGCAGAGATGGGCAGCAGGAAGAGTTTTATACCTATATCAAGAAGTGGCTGACGGAATAAAAAAGTCACAGAAATTTCTCCAGAAAGCTTTGTTTATACCTGAGTTATCTGATATACTAGTATATGAGTAACCGAGATAACAAATTTTGAATGGAGGAATATGAGTGGTAGATTTGAGAGCGAAACCATTTAACCTGGATGATAAAGGTGTCAAGTGGGTAGAAGAGACGATTTCAAACATGTCTTTGGATGAAAAAATCGGACAGTTGTTTGTAAACATGGGCGCGGACCGTTCTGAAGAATACTTGACGGGTGTTATGGATGAGTATCACATCGCAGCCGTACGTTATAATAAAGGGAAAGCATCAGAAGTTTATGATCAGAACAAGATCCTTCAGACTAAGAGTGACATTCCCTTACTGATCGCGGCTAATAAAGAATCAGGCGGAGACGGTGCTGTGACTGACGGAACCAAAGTCGGTGACGAAGTTAAAGTTGCTGCTACCAACGATGTAAACTATGCTTACGAACTGGGACGTATTTCAGGGCTGGAAGCATCAGCTGTTGGATGTAACGCATCCTTTGCACCGATCGTTGACTTGACACGTAACTGGAGAAACCCGATCATCTCAAACCGTACATGGGGTGCTGACGTCCAGCAGACCATCGATTATTCAAAGGAGTACATGCGCGGGATCATGGAGTACGGCATCATGCCATTTGCCAAGCACTTCCCTGGTGACGGTATCGACGAACGTGACCACCACTTGTCTTATGCAAGCAATCCAATGAGCGTGGAAGAGTGGGATGAAACCTTCGGCCGTATCTATAAAGAATTATCAGACGCAGGACTTCCAGGTATCATGGCTGGACATATCCACCTGCCTGAATACGAAAAAGCTCTTCACCCAGAACGTGACGAAAAAGACTTCCTGCCGGCATCACTGAACAAAACATTGCTGACAGAATTATTACGCGACAAATTAGGCTACAACGGCGCGATCGTTACTGACGCCTCTCACATGGTCGGTATGACAGCGGCCATGCCACGACGTGAAATGGTCCCGACTGCCATCGAAGCAGGCTGTGACTTGTTCTTATTTTTCAATGATCCGGATGAAGATTTTCAGTGGATGAAAGAAGGATACGAAAACGGACTCTTGTCTGACGAACGTCTGCATGACGCCCTGCGTCGTACTTTAGGCCTGAAAGCGAAACTTGGCCTGCATAACTATGAAGGAAAGCGCGAAGAGATCATGAAGCCGAAAGAAGAAGCTTTGAGCCTGATCAACACAGAAGAAAGCCAGGCTGTCGTTCGCGAAGTCGCTGACAAAGCGATCACACTGGTCAAAGACGAACAGAAAGACCTGTTCCCAGTCACACCGGAACGCTACAAACGTATTCTTTTAGTTCCTGTTCAAGGTCTGACTGGCGGATTCGGTGCCATGATCGCCGGCAACAAGCCCAAAGCACATGACCACCTGAAGAAAATGCTTGAAGCACGCGGACATGAAGTCTCGATCTGGGAAAACACAGAAGAGCGTATCATGAAACTGCCGGAAAGTGAACGTGCGGGAGCCATCGCGAACGTTTATGCTCAGAAACAGCCGATCTCAAAACTGACTGAAAACTATGATCTGATTATCAATGTTTCTGACGTCAACAGCGGCGGAACGATCCAGCGTACTGTATGGCCGGCTTCTAAAGGAACACCGGACATTCCGTTCTACGTTCATGAAGTGCCGACACTATTCATTTCCGTTCAGAACCCATTCGACCTTGCCGATGTTCCACAAGTTGGCACATACATCAACACGTATGATGGCATGGAAGTCACAATGGAAGAACTGGTCAAGAAACTGGCCGGTGAATCTGAATTCAAAGGCGTAAGTTCAGTGGATGCTTACTGTGGATTATTTGACACAAAAGTCTGGCGTACAAGCACCTACGCTAAAAAATAACTTTCAATGAAATAAGAAGAAGCTTCGCAAAGTCAGTATTGTCTGACTTTGTGGGCTTCTTTTCTGTATGTTGCGGGATCATATATTATCTAACACAAGCACGATGGAAACGAAAAAGATAGCGAATCAGTTAGGCGCTTTTTGAGGTGAAGTCAGACCGATGATCCGTCAAACGATGACCGAAAAGACAAGAGGCGTCTGAAAGGTAAAATAACCTAGCTTGACCCAAAAGATCGTGCTAATACCTTGCTACATACTTTTGCTTTGGCAAGCAGTTGTTTTTCATTATGGATTTCTTTTCTAAACGTTTACAAATATACCGATATCAGATTATCTGGAAAACTACGAACAAAAAACAGATAACTCTATTCTTTTTTAATGATTCGGTAGTTAGAAGGTTTATTTTCTCCCAAAGTGCCGAAGATACAGATGTTCGGCCAGTTGAGTCAGCCACTTTGATCCTAACTGCCGAAGTTAGGGCACCTTCGACACTTTCAAACTTTATTCAGGCAGCTAGTTACCGAATGGAGCCAAGTTCGGTAATTAGCTCACGAATCAACTTTTCAACCTACCGAACTCATATCAATATCGACACTTAGGAGAAAACGTCAGCCTCCTACTTACCGAACTTTCCCATATTCGACACTTAGCGAAAAGGAAGAGACTTTAAAGTGTCGAACTGCCGCATGAATATGCCAACACAACATGTTCTGACATAGTTTATGTCCGCAAAAACAATTTAGCCCAAAGTTTAGAAGGATCATACTCGCCAGCCAGCGAGTATGAACAGCCTTAAAGAACGTAAAGAACGCAAAGAATGTGAAGAAACTGATTTGCGATTCAGCTTGGAAGAACTGCTTATGCCTAAGGTGCTGTAGTCACAGATGCAACTTTTGCTAACCAAGTCTAAAGCATTTTTCTTATGCAAGTAGAGTGAAGCGTATGCTATACTTAAGTAAGCGATAAAGTTCAAAGAATGGAGTGGTTAGAAATGAAAGTATCAACAAATTGGGAAGGCGAAATGGCCTATACAATGACGAATCAGCGGGGAAAAACGATGCATCTTGATCCAAACGGTGATGGGGTTTCTCCAATGGAATCTGTACTTGGCGGACTGGCCGGGTGCATGGGCATCGATATCGTAATGGTACTGAAACCTTATCAGGATAAAATCAAGCGTCTGGAGATCGATACGGACGGCGAACGCAATGACGAAGCACCAAAATACTTTAAGTCCATTCACATCACGATCAATATAGACGGGGATATCCCGGCAAGCCGTGTCTGGCGTGCTGTCAACTTGAGTGACCAGAAATACTGTTCCGTAGCCAACTCACTGAATGCCGACCTGAGCTACACTGTCGTTTTGAACGGCGAAGAAGTGGAAGACCCTAAAAAATAAGGAGCTGAATCTATGGCGACACTCACTACGACTTTTCAATCTGAACAGCTGCAGCGGAACGTGACATTCAAAGCGATCATCCCGACATCGACAAAATCTCTTTACGACTATGAGACGAAGGCGCAAGTCAAGCCGGAAGGATTTCGGACGCTGTACCTGCTGAACGGCTGGAACGGCAATCACGAAGACTGGATCATCAACTCGACCATCGTTAAGCTGGCCGACCAGTACAATCTGGCGGTCATCATGCCGGCCGGCGAGAACAGTTTCTATGTCGATCATGTGGATGGCTCAAACTACGGCAAATTTATTGGCGAAGAACTGGTCAATGTCACCCGTAATTTATTTCCGCTATCGACTAAACGTGACGACACTTTTATCGGCGGCCTATCGATGGGCGGATATGGGGCTTTGAGGAACGGCTATGTGTATAACCAGACTTTCGGTAAGATCATCGGCTTATCGAGCAGCGTCCTGCACAAAAATGATCAGGTGCACGACTTGTCTGAAGAAAATGCCATTAACACGAAACTGAAATACATCATTCAAAGCGACGTATGGGATGAGATGGCCGAGAAGCTGGATATCTATGAAATGATCCAACATGCCGACAAGAAGCCTGACTTGTTTCTGGCTATCGGCACAGAGGACTTCCTTTATGAAGAAAATAAACTCCTGCATGAGTGGCTGGAAAAAGAGGATATCGCGCACGACTACATCGAAGCGCCCGGCGAGCATAACTGGAAATTCTGGGAAACAACGATCAGACAGGCGCTCGAATGGATCTACGGAAAATAAAACTTCTTTAAAGTAGAACCTCGCATGATCTGGACATTAAACAAGAAGCTATAGAAAAAGCCGGTTCCCCGATTTAATGGGACCGGCTTTTAACTTACCTTAGTTCAACTCATTGACTTCCTTGATCTCGTCCTCTGTTAATGAAAAGTCGAAAAGTTCGGCATTGTCTCTGATATGTTCCTTGTTTCCTGAACGGGGAATAGGGATCGTACCGACTTCGATGGTCCAGCGCAAAGCGATCTGTTCGGGTGTTTTGTGATACTTTTTCGCCAGTTTCCTGATCACGTCACTGTCAAGCTTTCCTCTTTTGATCGGGGAATAAGCCATGATGAAGATGTTTCGGCTTTCACAGTACTTTTTCGTTTCCCAGTCGACAGTTCCCGGCGCGAACTTGACCTGATTGATGACGGGCTTGACCGCTGCATTTTCCAGTAATGGCCCGAGATTATCCGGTGTAAAATTGGATACGCCGATCGATTTGACTTTTCCGGATTCAAGGACCGCTTCCAATCCTTTCCAGGTATCTATATTGACAGCGTCGTCATCGTCCGGGGCATGTATGATAAGTAAATCAAGATAGTCGAGATTCAATCTCTCAAGACTTTCTTCTAAGGATGTTCTGACACCCTCCACACTCATATCTTCACGTTCTACTTTAGTCAGCACGAACAGATCTTCACGCTTGATCGACTCGTTAAGCGCGGTATGGATGCCTTTGCCCACGTCCGTTTCATTGCCATAATTGGGAGACGTATCAACAAAACGATAACCCTGTTCCAGTGCATAAGCAACGGATTCTTCAGCTTCCCGCCCTTTCAGCCCGGCTGTCCCGAACCCCATCAAAGGTATCCTATTGCCATCATTCAATTTTAAAGAATCGGTAAATGACTTGCCCATATTCAGTAAACCACCTTGGTTAGATAGTTTCAGTTTAATGAAAGCGATAACAATTTTCAAAGTTTAAGCCCTGATTACGTGTAAGCATCAGCATTTACAAAGGCGTATGAAGTGACCGGAAAGAGGAACAGGTCTTTTTTTAAAGAATAAAGGACTAGGAGATGTCTGAAAATTAACTGAGCATACTGATTCCAGACAAAATGATAAGTACTTGATTATAGAAAGGCGGCTTCGTAAATTAATAGCATGCAGAAAAGACTTTGGATATATGTTTTCCCGATCGATTTGACTTTCGGACAAAATAGGCGCAGACTCACGGTGATGTGACCAGTGACCAGTGACCAGGCAGGCGATGAATGGTACGAAAGTTGAAGTAAAGGAAGCTATATACTATTGAACCAGCTAACATAACCGGAACCATTCCTTTAAGGAGGCGATCGATCATATGCATCTAACACCTATTGCACATCTTGAAAATAAATATATTAGAAATATGAAACGGCTCAACAAACAGGCTTTTCCCAAAAGTGAACGCATTCCTTTCGACCAGCTCATGGATCTATCCAACTCGAATAATTTTGACTTTCTGGCGATCAAAAATGGCGAAACGTTTATAGGGCATTATCTCATAGCTAAAAACCCGGACACTGTTTACATCTTTTTCTTTGCGGTCACTAAGAAGCAGCGTTCAAAAGGATATGACAGACAAATTATCGATGCAATAAAGGAATATTATCCGCACCAGCAGATCGTTCTAGATATGGTGGAAGTGGATGAAGCTGAACCGCATGCCGGTCAACTGAAAACGAAAATAGGATTTTACAAACAGAACGGATTTCATGAAACAGGATATGACCTTTCATATGCTGGGATGAAGTTTGAACTGCTATGCAGTAAAAAAGCTTTTGATAAAGACAGCTTTTTGGCTTTGTTAACTGAGATAAAGCCGATAATCAATACGATTAAACCGGAAACGTTCGAACCCGAACTTTCAGTAAAACTATCCGAAAAATAAACAAAAAAGCTGCCCGCGAAGGCAGCTTTTTCTGATCAGTCAGTTTCATGCTTCTCGATGGTGATGGCGAGCGTTCCCCATTCCTGTTCTTTTTCAGGAGAGTAGATCGTGTACGTTTTTTCCAGCATCTCTTCAAGAGATGAATCCGTGGATCCCATCGCTTCTTTCGGAATGGTTTGATACATTTCTTTAAAAGTTGGGAAGCGGGTCAGATCCTTGATGCGAACGGTCACGTCTTCAAGCGGATTGGTCAACTTGTTGAAAGTGATCAGATCACCGATTTTGAGATTGCGACGTTTTCGGTCATACAAACGAACCTCGACGATTTTTTCACCGGAAGCAACTAATTGAAAAGGCCTGTCATAAAGCCCCATAAAATAATGCATACAGATTATTCCTTTCATAAAAAATTCCCCTAAAGAAGTCAGGGGAATTTTTCAGCGTTAATTTTTTAATGTCTTGTACGAATCTAGTGTGAAGAGATTCGCATCCTTAATTTTGTCTAGCAAATTAAGTTTGACTGGAACGAAAGGGAACCACGGTCGCTTTGCTCCCCTGGTACTGTTCTCCTACGCATGAAACATGCTAGGGGAACAGCAATTTTTCGTGAGTGTCAACCGAACTTAAATTACTTTTTGGTGAGGTTCTAGTCATTCATGATGTAGAACCGCAGTACGAATCGATTGTAAAGAGATTCGCGACACGTTTTATGCCCAGGCGCCTTTGCGGAAGACTGGGACACGGGAGCCGTCTTCACGGATGCCGTCGATGTCCATCTGGTCGGAACCGATCATGAAGTCGACGTGAACGTCAGAACGGTTCAAGCCCGCTTCTTTCAATTCGTCTTCAGACATTTCTGTTCCGCCTTCCAGGTTGAATGCGTAAGCAGAACCCAGAGCCAGATGGTTTGAAGCATTCTCGTCAAATAAAGTATTGAAGAAAGTCAAACCAGACTGTGAGATAGGGGAGGCATCAGGGACTAAAGCCACTTCGCCTAAACGTGCAGCACCTTCGTCGGTTTTGATCAATTCCTTGATGACGTCTTCACCTTTTTCAGCTTTAACGTCAACGACTTTACCGTCTTTGAAGTGGAACTCCATGCCTTCGATGATATTGCCGGCATAACTTAAAGGCTTGGTCGATACAACGACACCGTCGACACGGTTGGCATCGGGAGCACTGAAGACTTCTTCAGTCGGCATGTTGGCCATGAAGCGTTCGCCGCGCGCGTTCAAGCTTCCGGCACCTTCCCATCGGTGCCCTTTAGGCAAGCCGACGGTCAGGTCTGTTCCTGGAGCAGTGTAGTGCAATGCAACGAACTGTTCTTTGTTCAATTCGTCAGCTTTGGATTCAAGAGTTTTGTCCTTGTTTTCCCAAGTGGAAACAGGATCTTCGTCATACAAGTGGATCGCCTTGAAGATAGCATCCCATAAGGCATCGACACGTTCTTCAGCTGTATCGAGTTCTGGGAAGACTTTCTCTGCCCATTTTTCTCCTGAGGCAGCAGCAACGACCCAGCTGACTTTATTTGACTGAGTGGCTTTACGCATAGCAGAAAAGGCCTTGCCTCTTGCTTTTTGAGCAGCAGCGATCTTCTTGTTGTCTAGTCCTTTTAATGAATCCGGGTCAGATGAACGCACGCTGATACGGCTGGCACCTTTTTCAATGTGATCTAAAGATTCGTCGACTTTGTACTGTTCAACCGTAGCCACGACGTCTTCAGGGGCATGTTTGAAAGTAGAACGAGTGACTTGATCGTCTGTCCACTTCACGATCACTTCTTTGGCGCCTCTTTCATAAGCCGCTTCCGTGATCAGACGAGCCAGGGGAGCCTGGTCCACATCGACGCTCAATACAACTGTATGACCGTCAGAAACATTTACACCAGTTGATACAAGCAACTCAGCATATTTTTTCAGGTTTTCTTCGAAATTTGGTAATACCATTAGTTTTCCTCCTACGATTTTTCATTACTTTATAATATTAGCACAGATGACAGTATGTCACAATCAGAATAATTCATCAAATTTTAATACTCAATGTTTTGTAAACTGACAGGATGAACGGGATTGTTTTTTTTTTACAAAGATAGTCAGTTTTCACAATCTATGTAAGCGTTAGTATATGAACATCTTTTTGAACCCTTTCTTGAATTTGTTCAACATGTTATACTATTATTCATAGCACTAGGATTATATTATTATAATACTGATATATAAGTAAGGAAGTGAAGGATGTGCCCCGCAAAAGGAAAATTATGAAAGAACATATTCTTGATGCCGCTTTAGAACTAATGAAAGATGAAGGGTTTGAGAATTTTACCGCAAGACGCATTGCCGAATACTTGAATGCTTCAACTCAGCCTATCTATAAAGAGTTTCAGAATATGGATGATCTGAGAGAAAATTTGCTTGAATATGTAAAAGAGATCATTCACGAGAACATATTTAAAGTGACGACCGATAATGGAAATTTGATCGATGTCTGTGCCAACTATATACGTTTTGCCAAGGAAGAGGGAACCCTTTTCTGCGCTTTATTTATGGGTAGAGACCGCCCGGCCCGTACATTACACGAGTGTGCTTTGAATTCATTGAATGATCTGATGAAACAGATGAATGAGCTTGATGATTATGAGGAAAGAAAAGCTTTTCTGGATATTGTCTGGCCGTCGATCCACGGCACAGCTGTGCTGACCGCACAGGGTCAGTTCGATTTTGACGATAAAACGATCGATGAAAAAGCTCATCATATCGTGACGCATTCGCTGGCTGTCTGGAAAGAATCAAAAGTAGCCTAGAGAACCACAATTAGAAAAGACTTGACTAAGAGGTGTGAAACCTTTTAGTCAAGTCTTTTTGCATTCTTTAAAAGGTGATGGTGTCGGGATCCGTGGCTGAACCGGCTCGACCGGTCATGCCGTCGATGATCTTCATGTCTGCGTCGCTGATTTCAAAATCAAAAATATCTGCGTTCTCCCAGACGCGTTCTTTCGTGACGGTCTTAGGCAGCGGCAGGAAATCGTGCTGCAGGCTCCAGCGCAGGACCAGCTGGGCGATGGACTTATCATACTTTTCAGCCAGATCTTTCAGCTCATCGATGTCGAAAATCTTCCCTGTGCCCAGTGGGCTGTATGCTTCATTGATGATGTTATGCTCAGTGTTGTAATTGACCACTTCCGGTTGCATTTCACTTGGATTGAGCAGTATCTGGTTCACTGCCGGCTTGATGTTCGCCGTTTCAAGTAAGGCATCCAGATGATGAGGCTGGAAGTTGGATACACCAAGCGTTTTGACTTTACCTTTGGCCACGAATTCCTCCATGGCTTTCCAGCTTTCAGCGTTCGCTTCTTTCCAGTTATCACGGAAGTATTTAGGATTTGGCCAGTGGATCAGGACAAGATCGATGTAATCCGTATCCAGTTTACGCAGCGAGTCGTTCAAGGCTTCCACGGTATTGTCGTAGCCGTGTTTCTTATTATGCAGTTTGGTCGTCAGGAAAATCTCTTCCCGCTTCACACCGCTTTCTTTGATGGCTTCGCCAACTTCTTCTTCGTTATTGTAGCCCTGGGCTGTATCGATATGACGATAACCGGCTTCCAGAGCCCAAAGGACAGACTGTTTGGCTTCATTGTCTTTGGCCTGCCAGGTCCCGAAACCGACTTTTGGAATGGTCAATCCGTTGTTCATCTGATACCCATCTGTTAATGACATGTGTGCATTCCCACTTTCAACAGTATTTTTTTCTTCTATCAAAAGTATAGCGATAGAAGAAAGCGAATGCCAATATAAGTACTCAAAAAAAGCAGTGAAAGAGGGAGTCGTCACTCAACAATACACAATTGCCGGTGACAAGCATCCTTCATTCACTGCTCGTTTTTCATTTTATTAACCCGGACTCTACTGATTTTCGTGAGCACTGATCAGTTTAGCTGCAAGGGCCTTGAGGTTTTCAATGTCTTCATCTTCGGGATTCAAGTTTACTTTTACGTTTTCGGCTCCTTTAGTGGCACCCGTCTTTTCAAACTGCTCGTCAAAGTCATCGACCGATTTACAGTACTTTTCATAAAATGTATCGCCAGAACCAAAGTTACCGTAAATCTTTCCTGTCAAATCGACATCCTCGAGTTCTTCATAGAAGTCAACGATTTCATCCGGCAAATCTGCATCCGTTCCATAGGTGTAAGTACCAACGACTGTGATGTCGACATTTTTAAAGTCTTCCGGATCAGCAAAAACACTTTCGACGAGTTCAACCTCGGCTCCCAGTTCCTGGAAAGCTTCTACTAATATCTCCGCGCATTCTTCAGTATTCCCTGTCAGACTTGCATAAACGATCATTACACTAGGCATAGCTTGATATCCTTCTTTCTCTATATAATATGATTGCTCATTTCAAAGTAAAGCTTGTCTAAAAAAGAATACCATTTAAATGTATAAGATTCAACGGAGGACACAGATACAAATCATAGAAATTAAAAGAATAATAGTGTAATCAGCTTATAAAAACAGGTATACTAGTAAATATAGAAGGTTTTTCTTAATGTAACGACAGACGTTCATTGTAGAACAAACAAAGTTTAGGAGAATGTTTTATGTTAGCAAAAATCCGCCGCATCCCGGCCGGAACGTTTTTAGTGCCGCTCATTTTGAGTATGATCACCTACACGATCTGGCCAGATCTGTTTATGATCGGGGGATTGACACAAGCGCTGTTTTCTGGCCAGAGTGTCGGATTCATTGCAGCCATCCTGACCTTTTTCTCAGGCACATTGATCGATGTCAAGCAGCTGGGTAATCTGATCAAACGTCAAGGGCTCCTGTTTCTCTATAAAGCGGTCTTCAGCATGCTTCTGGCCTGGGGTTATATCCTCTTGTTTGGGCAGGAAGGGATCCTGGGCATCAGCGGACTGGCGTTTGCCTCCACGATCACCAGTGTGAATACAGCGATCTATCTGCTCACTGCAAAAAGTTACGGCACCAAACTGGACACAGGGGCATATGGCTTGTTCGGTATATTGAGTCTGCCGGTGCTGCCAATCATTTTATACAGTCTGCTGTACTCGGGTGGAGGTTCGGCTATCGATCTGACTCCGGTGTTTTCTATCCTGATCCCTTTGATTTTAGGCGTGATCCTGGGGAACCTGGACGAGGATTTCACAGAATTGTTTGCTCCTGGGATCAGTGCCATCCTGCCGTTTCTCGGCTGGAATGTCGGTCAGGGCGTCAATCTGATCGAGGCGATCCGTTCAGGGTTGCCCGGACTGCTGCTGACGGCCTTTTTCATTCTGACCATGTCGACACTGATCATTCTGGATAAAAACATCCTGAAAAATGACGGATTATATGGGATGGCACTGATGACCGTTGCCGGTCTATCGACGTCATCACCCGCCATCGTGGCTGCAACGTTCCCGCAAGTCGAGCAATATGTGTCAGGGGCAACGACCCAGGTTCTTCTGGTCTCAGTCCTGACGAGTGTCGGTATGCCGATCATCATCGCCAGAGTCGCACGCAGGATGAACAAGAAGACCAATCGCTTGTAAGTGATAAAAGTAAAACGACCCGCTTTGACCCTGCGAAAAATTGCTGTGAAACTTACATGTCTCATGTTTAGTTTCACAGTACCAGGGGAGCATAGCGACCGTGGTTACCTTTTAATCTGTAGCAATGTTCCTTGGCAGTCACATTGTATTGAGGCTCTAGGAAATAATTAAGAGCCTCAACAAATGAGCAGCTTGCGCGCAATTGCCATGATTGTTGTGGCTTCAGCCACTTACAAGCATAGTATGCGAGGAGCTCTTACGTAGCTGGGTACAGTCATCTTTTTTCGCACGTGGTCAGGGTCGTTTTGCTGGATAAATAGTTTTAATTATATTTTTCAAAATATAAAAAATCAGATTTAGGAGTGAGTCAATGTTTCATAAAGAACACGATGCCTTTCCGAAAGACTTTTTATGGGGATCTGCATCAGCCGCCTATCAAGTCGAAGGCGCAATGAGTGAAGACGGCAAAGGAGAATCTGTCTGGGACCGATTCGTCAAGATCCCGGGAAAGACCTTTAAAGGAACGACAGGAGAAGTGGCTGTCGATCATTATCACCGCTACAAAGAAGACGTCAAACTGATGGCGGAGCAGGGACTGAAAGCTTACCGCTTTTCGATCGCCTGGTCACGCATCATCCCGGACGGTGACGGAGAAGTCAATGAAAAAGGGCTTGAATTTTACGACAACCTGATCGACGAGCTGCTGAAATATGATATCGAACCCGTTGTGACTTTGTACCACTGGGATATCCCTCAGGCTCTGCAGGATAAATACCAGGGCTGGGAAAACCGTCAGGTCATCGAGGACTTCACGCGCTATGCCGAAATTTTGTTCAAGCGCTACAACGACAAAGTAAACTACTGGGTCAGCTTAAATGAACAGAACATCTTCATCATGCTGGGCTACCGTATGGCGGCGCATCCACCGAATGTCACGGATGAAAAACGCATGTATGCGGCCAATCATATCGCCCATCTCGCTAACGCATCAGTCATTAAGCGTTTCAGAGAACTGGGCATGAAAGGCATGATCGGTCCGAGTTTCGCCTACGGTCCGACGTATGCTTTAGACAGTCATCCGTTGAACCAGCTGGCTGCTGAAAATAATGAAGAGTTCAATGCTCACTTGTGGATGGACATCTATGTGCGCGGTGAATATCCGTCTGTGGTCTGGAAGTATCTCGAGCGCCATGATCTGGCTCCAGAGATAAAATCAGGGGACACAGAACTTCTGAAAGCCGGCAAGCCTGACTTCATGGGACTGAACTATTATCAGACCGCCACAGTCGAAGCGAATCCTTTAGACGGTGTGGGTGCGGGTAAAATCAACACGACCGGTAAAAAAGGAACAAGTGAAGCGAGCGGCGTACCCGGACTGTATAAATCTGCGAAAAATCCGTTCATCGAAAAAACGGACTGGGACTGGGATATCGACCCGACCGGCCTGCGTGTGGCCATGCGCCGCATCAACAGCCGCTACCAGCTGCCGATACTGATCACGGAAAACGGACTGGGTGCGTATGATGATCTGGAAGAAGACGGATCGATCCATGATGACTACCGCATCGACTTCTTGAGAAACCATGTCAAGGCGATCCAGGAAGCCATCACAGACGGTGTCGAGGTATTGGGCTACTGCACCTGGAGCTACACGGATCTCTTGAGCTGGATGAACGGCTATCAGAAGCGTTACGGTTTCGTTTATGTGGACCGTGAAGAACTGGACGAAAAAGAACTGAAACGCTACAAGAAAGACAGTTACTTCTGGTACAAGAAAGTGATCGAAACGAACGGTCAGGAACTGGATTGAGTGTTTTAATATAGAAGAAATGGAAATGGTCTCGGGGCTCTCGAGACCATTTTTTCGCATATCGAGGGACTTTACAGTAAAATAGTAAGAGTAAAAGACGTTTACATAAAGGAGACTGGTGATATGACTAAAGCTGTAGTGATCGTGAATCCGTCGAGCGGGCGGGCCGAGGGTGAAGAATATGGTCCAAAAGCTCAGACTGAACTTGAAAAATTGTACGACGAAGTGGAACTGAGATGGACAGAAAAAGAAGGCGACGCCACCGACTTTGCCCGGGAAGCCGCGCGTGAACACGTGGATGCGATCTATGCTTTAGGGGGAGACGGCACCGTGAACGAATGTGTGAACGGGATCGCGCCTGAAGACCATCGGCCGCCGTTCGGTTTTATCCCGCTGGGTACCGTCAATGACCTGGGACGCGTGTTAGGCATTCCGATGAATCCGGATAAAGCAGTGAAACAGTTGACGAACCGCCGAAAAAAAGCCATCGATATCGGCAAGATCAATCAGAAGTATTTTGTCGATATCGTTGCCATCGGGTCGATCCCAGAAGCCGTTCACTCCGTACCCGTGGAGGAAAAAACCAAGCTGGGCCCCTTTGCTTATATCATGGAAGGGCTCAAAGCTTTGTCTGAAAAGGAAGTCTACCCGTTTGCCTTCGATATCGAAGGGAAAGTATCTGAAGTGAATTCATTTTTGGTGGTCATTGCTTTGACCAACTCAGTGGCCGGTATTCCGACCATGATCCCGGAGGCCAGCGAAGATGACGGCTATCTGCATCTGCTGGCAGTGAAAGCAGACAATTTTGCCCAGCAGGTGAATCTTGTGCCGAAAATATTTGCCGGAAAAATACCTGAAGATGATGAGATCTTCTACCGCAAGTTTACAGAAGCAGAGATCTCCCTTACGGATGAGAAAAAGTACGAATCCGTCATCACCAATGTCGACGGCGATGAAGGCGATCATCTGCCGATAAAACTGAAAGTATTCAAGCAGCATATGCAAGTCTTTGTACCTGACAATGCGGACAAATAGTTGTATACTCTAGGTGAGAACTAGGGAATGGCTTCAAACCCAGCCCTGGTTCCTGAAGCAGCTTTCTTACCAGATGGACCGTCCTCTTATTAAAATTCACTGTTCACAGAAAAATCAAACCTTTTTCCTCAATTGAATACACTTTACCCCTATGCTAGAATAGGAGAGGAAAATAGTTAAGATAAGTATTCAACGAACACGACAAATTTTGATAATGAGCGAAGAAAATCAATCAAGAGGACGGTCTTTTATGGCAAAAACGAAAGTCAGAGAAATACTGCAGTCAAATGATACACCGAAAGAAAAATTTGAATACCTGTGGGGATACTATCGCTGGCATGTGGTCATTCTCGTGTCAGGGATATTTTTTGCGGGCTATTTATTCGTCGACTGGATGAACCGGCCGATCACCGCTTTCCACGTGACTGTGCTGGCACCTGAAGTGGATACCGAAGAAGAGAACCAGCTGACAGAGGACCTTAATCAGCTCATACAGCCGGAAGGACGCAACGAAAAAGCATACGCCTCGTTTACGCCTCATGGTCAGCTTGCCGAGCGGTTCACCGCCCAGCTGACGGCTGCTGAATATGATGTCATCTTAATGGACGAACCGGCCTTCAGAGAGTATGCCGACTTTGGCACCATGCAGGAGTTCCGTCTGAGCGGCTTGGATGAAGAAGACTACTATCAGCCGGATGTCTATGACGATCCGATGGCAGTTGATTCAAGCCATTTTGATATATTCAACCAGTATGAAACCACATCAGACATGGTCGTCATGATCCCTGAAAACAGCCGGCGCCGCGACGCCATCACAACCTTTTTCGAGACCCAGGGTTATGACATCGAATTCATCGACAACGACTAAATAAAAAATGGCAAGCCTTCGACTCCGGTCGAAGGCTTCTTTTTCATCTTTAAGTTCAGGGAGGATGAAACTGGCCGGGCCAGTTTCACCATTACAAGATTTTAATGTGGAACATACGCGCTTTTTGGCGCGTATGGGCATTATAGAGAGCGGATTTGCGGTTTTTTCATACGGTTTGGCTTATTCAGATATGGAGGAGTAAAAATGTAGTCTAGAATTGGAGGGTTCGGTAAGTTAGATACGACCTAAGCAATCAACTTGTCGAAGTTCACGTTATTCGGTAAGTAGCTGGTGGAACTGATGATCTAATTACCGAAGTAGGTGTGCCTTCGACACTTAGGAATTAAATAATGCAATCTACTTACCGAATTGAAGCTTCTTCGGTAAGTAGATTGAGTTTACAAAATCCTAACTACCGAACCCTGCCTAACTTCGACATTTAGAAAGGAATCGAAACGACGTACTTACCGAAGTTATCCTAATTCAGTACTTAGGAAATGAGTAATTGATCCTACTTGTCGAACCTTGCCTCAACAAACAACTATAGTCAGTAAAGTGATCAGTATTTAAAATATCTAACCGATATTCTGAATAATTTTCATGATTATTTAATTTATTTGACAATATCTATAGTATGGGAGGGATGGAAAATGTTACTAAAACAAAGAGAGAAGTCGAAAATTCATTTAGGTCTGCTTGCACTAGATAAACGAATGGTGTTGGAGGATACCGATCGCAATTACTTGTTAAATCTTGAAAGAGGTTATAAGGGAGAAGAATTGTTTGACGACTATGTCAAACAATATCTGACTAAGGAAGTTATTGTATTAAATGATTTGCTGCTCACCAGCAGAGGAAGTTCGTTCCAGGTGGACAGTGTGATCATCACCTCGGATACACTCTATATGTATGAAATAAAGAACTATAAAGGAAATTACCAGATGAATGCAGGACAAATAGTGACGCTCACTGGTCAAGAGATCAATAACCCGGTGAATCAAATCAACCGGGCAAAAACATTAATGAAACAGATGGTGAAAGATTTTGGGTATGGAATAAAAGTGGATGCTTCAGTGATATTCGTGAATCCGACTTTTTATTTATATGACGCTAAAACGACCGTCTCTTTTATCTATCCTAACCAGATCGAGAAACACTTTAATGATATGAACAACCGCCTGACTCCATTAACAAAAGAGCAGCAATATTTGGCACAAAAGCTGATACAGGAAAATAGAGAGTCGGTACCCTATCAGAAAGAACTTCCGGATTTTGAATACAGTAAATTGAAGAAGACTATATACTGCAGTTTATGTGGAAAGGATCGTTTGAGGGTCACTCGAAAAAGAAGCTATTGTACAACTTGTCAACATCAGCAGGGACTGGAGAAGACGATACTAGAGCATATCGCAGAGTTCAAACTGTTGTTTCCTAATGAAAAAGTGACGGTACAGCTCCTGTATGACTGGTGCGGTGGAAAAGCGAGTCCGCGTCGACTCAGAAAAGTCTGCGGCACACATTACAAGAAAATAGGAACAACAAGTAACAGTTACTACGATTAAACTAAAATCTGAAAGCCTTCGACTTCACGGTCGAAGGCTTTTTTATGAAATTTTAAAGGATGAAACTGACTCATGTCAGTTTCAAAAGCATTAGAACTTAAAAAGGGAACCTATTCGATGAAAACGAATAGGTTATTGAAGTAAAGAGCGTTTAGTTGGTGGTTTGGTAAGTAGATTATGGATACGCTCAGCTACATACCGAAGTTAGAGATATTCGGCAAGTTCATCCTAAACATACACAGCTAATTACCGAAATTTGTACACCTTCGTCAATTAGAAAAGAATAGTTGTATCCTAACTACCGAAGTAGCATTTATTCGGTAGTTAGGGTGCAAGTGGATGAATCTATCGACCGAACCTACGCTATATTCGTCACTTAAAACTTGTTCACTGGAATGTACTTACCGAATTTGGCGATATTCGACAAGTAGGTTGCAAGTTGAGCATCCTAACTACCGAACACGTCCATTATTAATAAAATTAAAAAATTAAAATGACGTCAGAGCCGAATACCAACAAATCCACGAACCCCGATTCGGTTCATACACGCCGGCAGCGCGTATGCTCCGTCTTAAAATCACTTCTTTCAAGAAAAAGGTTTTTAAAAGGCGGTGTTTTCGCTATAATAGTAAGGGAAATGAATAGTGAAGGAGAATGTTTTGTGATCACCTTGAAATCACCTCGCGAAATCGAAGCGATGGACAAAGCGGGCGACGTGCTGGCGAAGATCCATGAGCATCTGCGCGACTTTATTAAACCGGGCATCACCGGCATGGCTATCGAAAAATATGTAGAAGAATTGATGGAAAAATACGGCGCGACAGCTGAACAGAAAGGTTTTGAAGGCTACGAGTATTCCACCTGTGTCAGCGTCAACGACGAGATCTGTCACGGCTTTCCGCGTGAAGATGTCCTGAAGCAGGGCGATTTGATCAAAGTGGATATGGTCGTCAACCTGAACGGCGCTTTAGCGGATTCATGCTGGAGTTACAGTGTGGGGGAACCGACGCCGGAACTCAAGAAACTGATGGACGTCACGAAAGAAGCCTTATACAAAGGCATCGAAGCTGCCAAACTGGGTAACCGTATCGGTGACATCGGTCATGCGATCCAGACATACGTTGAAGCAGAAGGCTTTGCGGTGGTCCGCGAATTTATCGGACACGGCATCGGCCCGACGCTGCACGAAGCACCAAGTGTGCCGCATTATGGCCAAGCCGGAAAAGGCTCGCGCCTGAAAGAAGGCCTCGTCATCACGATCGAACCGATGGTAAATACCGGGACGTGGCGCTCGAAAATGGACAGCAACGGCTGGACAGCCCGCACCAAAGACGGCGGACTCAGCTGCCAGTACGAACACACCATTGCGATCACCAAAGACGGTCCAAAAATCCTGACGAAACAGGAAGGCGAATAGCCCGACTCAACTGAATAGAAAACAGAAGAAGTGCGCAGCCGCGCACTTCTTTTTTTAGAGAAAAACCACACGACCACACCTTACATATACGTTTAAATCCTCACTTCTGATACAATGAATGAGAGAAGAAACACTTTGCAGAGGAGAATAGCTATGAAAACAGAAATCATATCAGTCGGGACCGAGCTCTTGATGGGCTATGTTGTGGACACCAATGCCGGAAAGATCGCGCAGGAATTGTTGACGATCGGCTTGGGGACCTATTACCAGCAGACGGTGGGAGACAATCCCGAGCGTTTACGTGAAGCTATAAAACTGGCGTCGGAGCGGTCCGATATCATCATCCTGACCGGTGGACTGGGGCCGACGCAGGACGACATCACCAAACAAGTGGCTGCAGAATTTCTAGACGATGAACTGGTTTTAGATGACGGACAGCTGGATATCATAAAAGCTGTGTTCAATAAGCGCGGCACAGAGCCGGACGAGAATGTCTACCGCGAAGCCTTGACCTTTAAGCACGGCCAGACACTGCTCAATGACGTGGGCCTGGCCTGCGGATCCGCATTTAAAAGAGAGACAAAGGCAGAAACCAACCAGCACATCATCCTGCTCCCAGGCGTTCCGTATGAAATGACCTATATGCTCAAGCACAAGGTGAAGCCGTACTTAAAAGAAATCATCCAGAAAAAAGGCGTCATCGAGTCCTTGTTCATGAATTTCAACGGGGTCGGCGAGTCGCGGGTGGCCATGCTTTTGAATGATAAAATCGAGAACCAGACGAATCCGACGATCGCCATGTATGCCAAGCCGCGGCACATCACGATCCGCCTCACTTCCAGTGCTAAAGATGCCAAAACAGCGGCACAAATGAACCAGGAAACAGCGGATGAGATCCAAGAGATCCTGTCAGACAACTTTATCGGCTACGGGGAAGACCAGACGATCGAAACGTATGTCGTGGAACGACTTAAAAAGAAGACCCTGACTCTGGGCATCGTAGAAGGCTTTACATCTGGGCTCATCATGAGTTCGCTCTCAACGGTAGCCGGGGTGTCTTCGGTCTTTGCCGGCGGACTGGTCTCGTTGAACACTGAAACGAGTGAGAAACAGTTCGGTCTCACGGATCTAAAAAGCAAAACACTAGAAGACACGGCTAAAATACTGGCAGAAGAGTGTGCAGAAACCTTTCAGACCGATATCGGCTTGAGCGTCACAGCGGAAACCACACTCAACACATCTGGTCAGCTGATGTCCGGTACCGGCCACATCGCTGTTTTCATAAAAGGCGAGCCGGTCAAAGTGAAGCCGTTCCCGCTGCCGGAAAAGCCGCAGCCTGTGTTAAGAGAGCTGCTCAAAAACGAAGCACTGGCGTTTTTGAAAGATGCAGTGGAGTAGCATCACCAAAGAGATTTTTTCTGCCAGAAAATCGATTCACCCACAAATCGATCCGCACAATCAATCAGTGCAAACAAAAAAGGCTTGAATCTCACCAGATTCAAGCCTTTTCTACTATCCAGAAGAAACCTTACAGACGTTTCTTCTGGATCGCTTTTCTGACATGTTGCAGAGAGGCCTGACCTTTGTCATCCAGCGAAGCCATGACATTCACGTACAACGCATCTAAAATGCTCAGCTGGGCGATGCGGGAGGCCAGGGCTTCCGAGCGAAAATCGGTTTCTTCCGACAAGGTATACAGAGAAATATCGGAACCCTGACTGAGCGGTGACTGGGTGAAGCCGGTGATGCAGATGGTCGTGACCTGCTGATCCTTGACCGTTTCCAGGATCTCCAGGATATCTTTGGAGTGTCCCGTATGCGAGATCAGGATAGCGACGTCGCCTTCTTTCAATTGAGACGCCGAGATCAGCTGCATATGGGAATCACTCTGGGCGCTGACGGTCAGGCCGGTCCGGATAAATTTATGGTAACCGTCCATCGCAATGACGTTCGATCCGCCGAAGCCGAACAGTTCGATCTTGCCGGCGTGAAGGATCGTGTCGACCGCCCTGGAAAAATCTTTGTCGTCGATGACTTCGAGCGTGTCCTGCAGGGTCTTGATGTTGGAACAGAAAACTTTTTCCAGGATCGTTTTTTCATCGTCGCTTTTTGATACTTTCTCGTGGACATCTTTCATCTCATTCACCGATTCCGTAGCCAGAGAGATCTTCAGATCCTGAAAACCTTTGTAGCCGAGCTTTTTACAGAACCGGAACACAGTGGAGTCGGCAAGGTTCAGTTCTTCAGCGATTTCATTGATCGTCCCATGGATGATTTTCTCCGGATGTTCCAGGATGAACTCCGCCATCAGACGTTCCTTGTCACTTAATGTAGAAAAGAGAGAACGGACCCGCATCTGCGTATTTTTTGTTTTAAAAGACTCATTCATACACTCACCTCGTTAGTTCTTTTTTTCAGTATAAAGTAAAATCACAAAAAAAGAAATATTTTTCTTGAAAAGGCTTGCAAAGAATAAAATTCTTTTGTATACTTACACCATAGAAAAAAATTTCATAAAGGAGGATGAAAATGGAGTTAGCGATTTGTGGATTAGGAAAAATGGGAATGAACCTGGTACTTAATTTATTGGACCACGATCATAAGGTCGTTGCATACGATATCGATGAGGAACTGATTGCTGAAGCAGAAAGGAAAGGTGCCACAGGAGCCGCGTCACTAAAAGAGGTCGTGGATCACTTGCCGGACAAGAAAATCATCTGGATGATGGTCCCGGCTGGCGACATCACGGAAAACCTTGTAACCGATATCACACCGCTGCTTTCCGCTGGAGACGTTCTGATGGACGGTGGAAATGCCTTGTACAAAGATTCGATGAGACGATATGACACGCTCAAAACGAAAGGGATCCATTATATCGATGTCGGCACGAGCGGCGGGATGGAAGGAGCCAGAGAAGGCGCCTGTACGATGGTCGGCGGTGACAGAGACGTCGTTGAAGAGATCGAACAGATCTTCCAGGACATTTCAGTCGATAAAGGATACTTATACACCGGGAAATCCGGCAGCGGACATTTCCTTAAAATGGTCCACAACGGCGTGGAGTACGGCATGATGCAATCGATCGGGGAAGGTTTTGATATCCTTGAAAAGAGTGCCTTCGACTACGACCATCAAGACGTCGCTAGAGTCTGGAACAACGGATCGGTCATTCGATCCTGGCTGATGGAACTCATGGAATACGCCTTTTCAGATGATCCGAAGCTGGATGACATCAAAGGAGTCGTCCATGCATCCGGTGAAGGGAAATGGACCGTTGAGACCGCTATGGAACTGGAAGCAGCTGCCCCGGTCATCGCCTTGTCGCTGATGATGCGGAACCGTTCGCTGGAATCCGATACGTTCAGCGGGAAAGTGGTAGCCTCACTTCGCAATCAGTTCGGCGGCCATTCAGTCGAGTTGAATGATTGATAGACAACTAAAAAGGATCGGAAAATTACTATATAAATACAGTTGGAACTAATTGATTGCTATAAATACATTTAAATTGGAGGAATTATAATGGATGGAACACTATTGATTTTCATGGCGCTGGCCGGGATCGCGATTCTTTTATTCCTGGTCATCGCATTCAAAATGCATGCGTTTGTTGCTTTACTATTAACAAGTTTGATCGTCGGTGTCGCAACAGGCATGCCACTTAACGGGGTCATCGACTCTGTGATAAGTGGGATGGGCGGGACCCTCGGATTTGTCGCCATTGTCGTCGGCCTTGGCGCCATGTTCGGTAAGATGCTGGAAATCTCCGGTGGGGTCGAGCGGCTCGCAAGCAGTCTGTTGAATAAGTTCGGGGAAGATAAAGCACAGTGGGCCTTAGGCATCGCCGGCTTCCTGGTCGCTATCCCGGTATTCTTCGATGTCGGTTTCATCATCTTAGTACCGATCGTTTACGGCCTGCAGAGAAAAACGGGGCGTTCACTGCTTTACTACGGTATCCCGCTATTAGCCGGGCTGGCCGTCACGCACTCATACATCCCACCAACTCCAGGTCCGATCGCCGTGGCTGATCTAGTCGGCGCTGACTTAGGCTGGGTCATCCTGTTCGGATTTATCGCAGGTATCCCTTCAATGATACTTGCCGGCCCTGTCTTTGGTAAATGGATATCAAAACGCATCAATATCGGTATCCCTGAATACATGAACTTGGAAGATAAAGAATGGGACAAAGAACTGCCAAGTTTCGGTATGATTGCATCGATCATCCTGCTGCCTTTAGCTCTTATCCTGTTTAACACACTATCGACTGTTTTGTTTGCAGAAGGCAACATCATCCGCAGCATCTCGACCTTTATCGGGCATCCGATCGTCGCTTTACTGCTGGCTACATTAGTCACATTCACTGTATTAGGTACAAAACGCGGCTATACCCGTAAAGAAGTTCAGGACATCGCGACCAAATCACTGGAACCTGTCGGGATCATCATCCTCGTGACCGGTGCCGGTGGTGTCTTCAAACAAGTCCTGATCGATTCAGGCGTGGCACAGGTATTAGGTGAGCAGATGGCTGCGTCACCGCTGCCTCCGATCCTTCTGGCTTTCGTTCTGGCTTCTGCCATCCGTATCGCCCAAGGTTCAGCCACCGTTTCCATGGTCACGGCAGCCGGTTTGATGGCTCCTGTGTTACCTTCGATGGGCGTTGAAGGTCCCGGACTGGCGCTGATCGTTATTGCCATCGCTGGTGGGGCAACAGCCTTCTCACACGTCAACGACTCCGGCTTCTGGCTGGTTTCACGCTACTTCGGTCTGGATGAAAAAGACACACTGAAAAGCTGGACGGTCATGGAAACCATTATCGGCTTCACAGGACTTGCTATGGCGATGCTTTTAGGCGTATTCTTTATGTAAGACGAACTAATCAGTAAAACAGAAGAAGCTTCTCCAGGAGAGGCTTCTTCTTTAGATTCAAGCACAGAAAGGGGTCATGAAATGAGTCATTATTCAATCGGTGCAGATATAGGCACGACGAGCACCAAAGCGGTATTATTTTCATCAAAAGGAGATATCGTCCATCAGGCGACGGTAGAGTATCCTTTATTAACACCGGAACCCAAAGCAGCAGAGCAGGATCCGGATGAGATCGTGGAAGCAGTCGTGACAGCCATTCAGAGCGTCATGGCAAATTCCGGGGTGGACAAGAAAGACATCACCGTCCTTTCGTTCAGTGCCGCGATGCACAGTCTGATCGCCGTGGATGCAAAAGGGAAGCCGTTGACCAAGTCTCTAACCTGGGCGGATCAGCGCGCAGAACCGTATGCCAGACAGCTGAAAGAAACGAACGGGAAGTCGATCTACGATAAAACCGGGACGCCTATCCATCCGATGTCTCCCTTGACGAAGCTGATGTGGCTGAAAGCGGAGCAGCCGGACATTTTCAACAAAGCCAGCCGGTTTATCGGGATCAAAGAGTACGTCTTTAACCATTTTTTCAATAAGTATGTGGTGGATCATTCTATCGCGTCCGCAACGGGCTTATTAAATATGTATGAGCTGGACTGGGACAAAGAAGCCCTTGAAACAGCCGGCGTGACAAAAGACCGCTTATCTGAACTTGTGCCGACGACGGCCGTGTTCACGGATATGGATCCTGAACTGGCTGAACGCATGGGGATCCATCCCGATATGAAAGTCGTTATCGGTGCCAACGACGGCTGCCTGGCCAATCTGGGCGTGAACGCCATTGAAAACGGCGTGGTTGCTGTATCGATAGGTACCAGCGGCGCGATCCGGACTGTAACAGACAAGCCGGTCTCCGATCCTAAAGGCCGTATTTTCTGCTATGCCCTGACTGAGGATCACTGGGTCATCGGCGGACCGGTCAACAATGGCGGCATGATCCTGCGCTGGCTGCGGGATGAGCTGTGCGCTGAAGAAGTCAGTGCTGCCAAGGCACAAGCGTGTGATCCCTATGATCTCATCACGGAAAAGATCGCCAAAATCAGTGCCGGTTCAAACGGTCTGCTTTTCCATCCGTATCTGTCGGGAGAAAGGGCTCCTTCGTGGAATGCCAATGCCAGAGGTTCCTTCTATGGCCTGGCGATGCACCATAAACGCGACCACATGATGCGTGCCGTGCTTGAAGGGATCAATATGAACCTTTATATGGTCCTTCTTGCTCTGGAAGAAGTGATCGGGATACCGGATCGGATCCATGCGACAGGCGGCTTTGCCAAGTCACCCGTATGGCGTCAGATGATGGCCAATATCTTCAACCAGGAAGTGCATGTCCCGCAGACGGTAGAAGGCGCCTGTCTGGGTGCGGCCGTCTTAGGTAAATATGCCATTGGTGAGATCGACGATTTGACCGAAGTCAGACATATGGTGGAAACCAAAGAAATCACCGTACCGGAAGCCGAGGAAGTGGCGGTCTACGAAGAACTGATGCCGCTTTACATCCGTCTAAGCCGCTTGTTCGAAGAGGAATACGAAGCCATTACTGCTTTCCAGCAGAAACACAAGTAAAAGCTATAAAAGTATCACACTGAACGAGTGGCCCATCGGTAAAGGTGGCGCTCGTTCAGTGTTTTTTTGTTTTCGAAGTGATTTGAAGATGAAGAGGGTGGCAGAATGTCACCCTCTTTTCCTAACCTAAAAGACTTTTCGTAAAAGGGCATCCCAAAATTCAGCAGTCACTATTCATTTAGGACTGGTTCGTCACTTAGGTGAACAAGCCACTCGCCTAAGTGACGAACAAGGCTAACTTCGGTAAGTACGTGCTTACGATCTAGCCCTAAGTGTCGAAGTCGGGGGAGGTTCGGTAATTAGGAATAAGCTAAAGCAGCCTACTTACCGAAGAAGCGCCAGTTCGGTAAGTAGCAGGACAACCTTATTTTCAAAGTGTCGAACACATGCCTGCTTCGGTAATTAGTGGCATGGCCGGGCCCGCTACTTACCGAATACAGTAAACTTCGACACGTTCGTTTAGAAATCCCGATCCTACTTACCGAACCACATAAAACGACACCAAAAACTCCGCACAAACCCTTATCTGCGTCATGCCAAACACACAGTGACCTGCAATCCTTCTCTAAAAGCACTTAATAATGTGCAGTCTCGCTGCCGAGCGAGACTGATCCACTTTGAAATAAAAAAATCGTTAAGCACCAATGATTTTGTATAGTTATAGTTAAAAAAACCCGTCATTACGAGCAGGAAACTTGTCAAAAAAAATGTCATTTTTAGGTAAACGATTTCACAAATTATAAAATAACAGTTGCACTTTTTAAAAATAAGCATTAAAATGACTCATGAATTCAACTGGTGGCTTTGAAAGAGAAAAAGTGAGGATATATTTCAAATATCCCTGTTTCAAAGCAGCCAGTCAAAAGAAAGGAGTGATCGAATGGAAAATGCAGAAGGTGGATCAATGGATCTCATCATGAAAGGGTTCGACTGGCTCGCCACACTGGCATTTCTTAACATCTTATGGTTAGGTTTTACACTCGCGGGAGGAATCCTGTTCGGAGCGGGGCCGGCGACGTTTGCTGTGAATGCACTAGTCAAAAAGAAACTGCACCAGGGCGATCTGTCCCACGTGTTCACGAAATTCAAAACAGAATTCAAGGAACACTTCAAAGAGGGGAACCGTTATTTCTGGCTGGTAACTGCTGCATCGCTGTTTATCTATGTCGATATCCGTGTGATTCAGGCTTTACCGCAGAACACGTTCATTCAATTAATTGTCTTGCCTTCACTGTTAATCTTAAGCGCTTTAGTCATTATCGTCGCAACATTCGCTTTAGGTGTCTATTTCGAGTTCGGTGATTCGGTTATAAAAAGTCTGAAAGATGCTTTCTGGCTGACACTTATTTCACCTGTCGCAGGCATCATGATCGTCCACGCCTTTTTGATCGGTCTATTAATATACGCCTATGTACCGGCTTTGATCATGTTTTACTCGGTTTCGTCTTATGCGTTTGTTACGCAATGGATCATGTCAAAAACCTTTAAACGAATAAAAAGAAAAAAATATTCAAATAGTTATTGACATCGATTTCATAGTGCGATATAGTTACACATGTAAAGCGCTTTCGATTGGAGAAGAACATTATGGTTACGATTTATGATATCGCTGAACATGCCGGATACTCGATCGCTACGGTATCCAAAGCCTTGAACAATAAAAAGGTGAGTGAAAAAGCGAGACGAAAGATTATGGAGGCAGTTGAAGAACTGCACTACACACCTAATTCTTCTGCTCGAACACTTGCAACCAATAAATCCTGGATGATCGGTGTGGTCTTCGGAGAGAATCTCGGTATCGGGATCGCCCATCCAATTTTCAGCCAAGTCATCGAAGGATTTAAAAAGCACGTTGAGTTATATAACTACGATCTGCTTTTCGTTTCAAGACACATGGGACTTCAGCAGGAAACATATAAACACTTGCTTCATCGTGGAGTAGACGGGATCGTTATTATCCAGTCTCATGGTGAAGATGAAATATCCCAAGTGGATCACATGATCCCGACTGTCTATATCGACAGACCAACGGATGAACCAGGAACGGTTTACAGTGACAATCACGCTGGAAGTCGACTGGCTGTCAATCACTTCGTTGAAAACGGTCACACTAAAATCGCTCATATCAGAGGGAATCAGACGACTTTTGCCGGTATCGAACGGGCCAAGGGGTTTGAAAAAGCCATGAAAGAACAAGGGCTGCCTGTAAGAGACGAGTATTTAGTAGATGGCGGTTTCTACTCTCAAGCGGGTGGACGTGAAGCAATGATCCGTCTGTTGTCTTTAAAAGACCGACCGACCGCTGTGTATGTGGCGGGGGACGAAATGGCGATAGCCGCCATGAAAGTCACGAAAGAATGGGGACTCAAGGTTCCTGAAGATATTTCATTTATTGGTTTCGATGATATAAAGCTAGCCCAGCACGTCGATCCGGCACTGACGACGATTCGTCAGGATAAAGAACTGATCGGACAGCAGGCAGCAATCATATTGCTCGATAAAATCAATAGCATAGATCCAACTCAAGAAGTGGATAAAAAAATGGTGCCTGTATCATTGATCAAAAGAGATTCGGTACACCGCCTTGCTTAAGCAAGGTACCATTTTATAAATAAAAATTAAGCGCTTAAGGCAAGAGTGAAATGGAGTTTAAACGAAATAAAGGGGGAAATGAATAGAATAAAGAGATTGTAAGCGTTACAAATAGAAATGAAAGTCGAAATCGCATTACTTTTTATTTGAAATATAATAATGCAAAAAAGCGTAAAAAAACTCCATTGATAGAAAGATGCCTTCTTCTATGAAGCCTTCTTCAATACGATTAAAATCTGGGGTGTGAGCTTTGCCATTCAAATCACCATTGCCATGGGACTGGTGCTCCTGTTTTCAGACATGCGCCTGAAACTGAAGGGCTTGAATACGTTCAGAGCGTTATTCTTCCTACCGAATATCATTACGATCGCTTCAGTGACACTGCTGTTCAGCATCCTGCTGAACTGGAAATACGGTCCACTGAATCAGATGCTTTTGAGCTTAAATCTTATCGATTGTCCGATCAATTGGCTGAACGATCAGGTGTTTGTCCAAGGGTGGGTCGCTCTGATCGGTGCCTGGATGTGGTTCGGGTGTACATTCATCATCCTGATGGCTGGTATTTCCAGTATCCTAAAATGTTTTTATGAAGCAGCTTATATCGATGGTGCAAAACATTACGAAAAACCAGCACCCTTCAACCAGGACTTCTATATGATCCTGAACCTGGCTGTGGGCGGCTGGTACGGCTTGGAACCGGATGCGTCAACTGAATTACCTGGACAAGTCGAAGTGGATTATGTCCGCGTCTATGAAGATGCCAATGCAAACTATGACAAGTCACCATCACCGCTGAAAGAAACAGTCGAAGAACCGGAAGAACCGGCAGACGACTTGGACCGTGACCCTGCCAACTGGGAAGCTGTCGGAGACAACCTGGTCACAGACGGATCGTTTGATGATACAACGACTTTCGGAGCCCCAGAAAGTGACGCCACCTGGAAGATCTTCAACATGGCTGACCATGATCCAAACGGCGGCAAAGGCGAGTTTTCTGTTGTAGACAATGTCTTGAACACCGTGATCCAGCAAGTCGGCTGGGACTGGTGGCAGATCCAGTTATACCAGAACCTGGACGTTGTTCCAAGCGGCACTTACAGACTGTCCTTTGACATGGCATCCGAACACGCAAGAAATGTCCGTGTCGAACTTATCAATGCCGGTCTTGAGGTCATGGACTTTACAGTGAACGAAGAAATGAACACCTATGAAGCCATCGTTGAAATCGAAAACGGCGAAGAGCTGCAGCTGTTGTTTGGCTTAGGCAGACTGCCGGAAGATGAAGAACTCGAAACGCCTTACACGGTGATGATCGATAACGTCAGCCTCAAAGAAGTCGAATTCGTTGTGGAAGAAGAACCAGTCGAAGAAGAGCCAGGTGACGAAACGGATCCTGAAAACGGTGAAACACCGGTCGAAGGAGAAGAACCCGGTGATGAAAACGACGACAAGAACGACAACAAGAACGACGATAAACAGGAGAATGAAAAAGATGACGAAAAAGACGATCTGAAAGATGATCAGGACGAAGAGAAAGATAAACAAGACAAAGACGATAAGAAAGAGGCAGAGAAATCAGATGCTGAAGATGAAGAAGGCGAAAAACTGCCTGAAACAGCCACAGCTGTTTGGTCATTCGGTGCGCTCGGTTTGACTGGGCTAGGGACCGGACTGGGCTTGAAAGTCTTTAAAAAGGACTAAGCTAAACCAATAACTATCAGAACGTCTTCCGGACGAGCGATCCTCCCGGAAGGCGTTTTTGATTTGCCTCATAGCAAGCATAAAAGTTGTCTGGATCAGCGTATAGACGTATACTCTTTGTTAAGAAAGAGGTGCGCTATGGCAAAACGCAATTATACGATCGACATCATCAAGGCACTGGCGATCATCTCGGTCATACTTATCCATGGCTTATCCAACGCGACACTTTACGATATCCTGGCGCCTTACTACATCTGGCAGACGGTCCCAGTGTTTATGATCTTAATGGGCTATAACGCCGCCAACTCCTTCATGAGAAAGGGATACGAAAATCTTCCTGACATCCTTGCCCGTCATTATCTCCTGAATAAAGCGGAACGCATCCTGCTGCCGTTTGGTATCATCTGGCTCATGCAGGTGCTGATCCAGTTCTTTTATTTTGAAAACAGGGATATTGGGGAGCTCCTCCTTTCTTTTGTGGAAGGCGGCTACGGTCCAGGCAGTTATTTTATTCCGCTGCTGATCCAGGCAACGATCCTTATCCCGTTCATCTATCTGATCCTGAAAAAACAGCCGACAAAAATGATGATCCTGCTGTTTTTTGTGAGTCTATTGATCGATTTGGCTTCATTCTGGTTGAATATTTCCGGTAGCTTATACCGCATCCTGATCATCCGCCACCTGTTTTCAGTGACCTTAGGGATATGGTATGCCTTGGAAAAGTCGACCATCAAGCTGAAGTGGCTCGTTATTCCGGCTATTGCGAGTCTGGCGTACATCACGGCCGTCCATTACTATAACTGGGAGCTGATCGTCGAAGAATACTGGCACAGTCAGCACGCCCCGTCCTATTTTTACGTGCTGTTCATCATCATGATCGGTATGAAGCATCTGGAAGTCGGTAAAGAGTCCCTTCTTGAAAAGTTCTTTATACTGATCGGACAGGCGTCACTGCATATCTACCTGACCCAGATGTTTTACTTCTGGTTCCTGCACGAACGCCTGCCGGATTTCAGCGGCTTTATGTATCTTCTGATGTTTCTGACGATCCCCATCGCTTCAGGCATCGGTTTTTACCTGCTGGATGGCTACTTGAACAGGAAAGTCATTAAAAAGTAGAGCATACGCGCAGGCTTGCGCGTATGACCATCATGAAAAGTAGTTTGCGGGACAAGTGGCTAGTAATTTCTGGATCACTTGTCCCGCTGATCGGTTTCCGGACCAAGTGGTGCTTAGAGACTGTCCCACTTGTACCGCAAATGGCTATTCGGAACAAGTTTCAATGATAAAGAGTCTCACTTGTTCCAAATAGATCTTAAAAATTTGAAAAAGCCGCCAGCGATGGCGGCTTTGCTTTTAATAGATAAAATTCGGTACATGTGAGCTAATAGTATACTGCCGCATGTACCGAATGTGTGTATATAGGAATAAACTGACTTTAAAGGTGAAGTAAGCAGCATGAAATAAGGTGTTTTCTGCACTAAAGAATGCCTGAAAAAACTTAAAGAGTTTTACAGGTCGTAAGGGGATCCGTCTGCTTTGATGTAAGTTTTCTTTTTGCATTTAGTGCAGCGTTGGGTATAACAATATGAATGATGAGGGTGTTCTTTAAAGTTGGTCCCCTTTAGCGCTGATCTGCACTCCGGATTGCTGCAAGGAACAGACATCAGATTTGGGAGCATTTTATTCATCCTTTCTTTCTTTGAGTTTAATGTAACGCTCAAAAAGAAGGGAGTCAAGAATGTTTATAAAACACTGTTATTTTTTATGCATTAAGTGACAAAAAAGTGAAAATTGCCTGGTGCTGTAACGCTTGAGCAAGGAAAAGTTAAACCATAAAACCCATAAAATTAAAATAATAAACGCATAAAATTATCAGAAAAGGTATGATTTTGTATTAATATACTTTCAGGGGAAACAAAGGCGCAGTCGTGCGTGTATGAACGTCATAAAAAGTATTAATCGGGACAAGTGACAAGAAAAATCTTCCTTACTTGTCCCGCTGATCCGTATCAGGAACGAGTAAACCACAGAAAAATACCACTTGATCCATAACCGGCTATTCAGTACAAGTTGCAGCGTTAAAAAGACAAACTTGTATTGAGTATCATATAAGTAGTTAATATACAGATCCTGGCACTTTAAAATACGTGAAGTCGTTAAATTTGTTATAGTTCACTTATCTCTGTTAATAAATTGTTATCTTACGACGAGCAATATATTGAAAGTGTGTACTCAATGTTGTTTACGCAGTCATAAAACTGTACAAGACGATGCTATAATAGAGGTTTTTTTCATCATTTTATAATAATATTTACAAATCATACAAAGAATAGTATAGTGGTATAGATATTAATAATCATAGAGAGGTTGAATATTATAATGATAAATAAAGAGAAATACGCGGGACGGGTGTTTAGATATTTCCTCTTTGGTATATTTGTTTCTTTGATATCAGCATTCGTCATGCAGTATTTTTTTACTCAGTTTAATTTTCAAGACACATACTTTTTTGTTTTTCATTCTCACACAAAGCTCTTTTTATATGGTGCAGGACTACTTTTCGTAGTATACATGTGGTTAACAGCGCTTACAGGAAGCTCTGTTTTAGGAAGTTCCATACTAATGTTTTTGTCTATACTTTTAAGTTTAACCTCCTATGTGAAATATCAATATCGTGTTGAACCTCTATATCCAAATGAATTAGGAATGGTTACAAATCTTTCGGAACTAGCTACTATGGTCAGTACAGCAGACATATTAATGGCAGCTGGGGTAATACTGCTTACATCAATAACGACTTTTATATTATATAAAAAATTTTCAACTAAAAAAGAATACATTTCTCCAAAGACAGTTCATTATGGCTGGAGGATTTTAACACTTATTATTTCAACTTTTTTTATGATCTATGTCACTCATTTTAATGGTTCAGGTAATCAAATCAAGGAACATTTTTCCAACTATACCAGATGGGTAACATATAACCAGAATATGAATTATCAGCGGAATGGTTTTATAGCAGGTTTCTTATATAATTTAGGAACAGTAAATATGGAAGAACCTGAAGACTATTCAAGAGATGAAATAGAGAGAATTTACAAAAAATATTTAGAGGAAGCTGAAAAAATCAACCAAAATAGGACTCAAAGCAAGATAAATACTAATCTTATATATATTATGAATGAATCGTTTTCTGATCCCACTAAAATTAATGGTTTTTCAACGGATCAGGATCCAATTCCTTATACAAGAGAACTTTTGAATAATACACTGAGCGGAGAGTCTTTAGCATTGAATATTGGTGGCGGCACAGCCAATAGTGAGTTTGAAGCACTTACCAGTCTTTCAAAGGAACCTTTTAGAGTGAGTGTTCCATTCGTTGAAGCCGTCAATATTATGCACAAGGTCCCATCCATTGTAAAAAAAGCAAACAATGATAAATTAACGACAACAGCTATTCATCCCTACGATCCAACGTTGTACAGACGTTTATCAGTATACGAAAAATTGGGTTTTAGCGAATTTTTATATGCAAAAAATATGAAAAATACTGAGAAGATGGGAAATAGCCGACATATTTCTGATCGTTCTGCATATAAAGAAAGTATAGAAGTAATTGAAAAAACTGAAGAAAAAGATTTTATTCATCTCGTAACCATGCAAAATCATGGTCCTTACCAAGGAAAGTACGAAGATCTTAAATTCAGTACTAACGCTAATGGTACCGAATCGAGCTTGGAGGCGGATAGTTACCTTGAAGATCTTCACAATAGCGATTTAGCACTAAAAGAGTTCTTAGAATATTTAGAAAATCAAGAAGAAGAGTTTTTAGTTGTATTTTGGGGTGATCACCTTCCTGGTATTTATAGCGAAGAAGTTCTTAGTGAAAACAGTGATTTAAATATGAGAGAAACACCATTATTTTTCTACTCTAATAAGCAAGAACTATCTGGAGATGTTGGAACAATAAGCCCGATGTTTCATACTAATCAAGTTCTTGATATATTAGATATTGAGGTATCTCCTTATGAAGCTTTGGTAGATAATCTAGAACAGAAATTGCCTGGTCTTAACGGAGGAGTATACTTGGAGAGAAATAGTGAAAAAGTCATTTCATCCAGAAATGAATTAAGCAAAGAAGCCCAAGCTATACTCAAAGATTTTAACTTAGTTCAATATGACATTGTTTCAGGCAATGAGTACGGTAAGAAGTTAGGTCTTTTTGAAATCAAAAGCCAATAATAAAAATCATTATTGTGTTATTTTCTTCTCTGTTATAAAGAAAAAAGCCGCCATCGCTGGCGGCTTTCCTTATAGTCTTTTAACTCTCGTATCCGTTCGGATTCGATTTCTGCCAGCGCCATGAGTCACGGCACATGTCTTCGATCGAATAGGTGGCTTCCCAGCCGAGTTCGTTTTTGGCTTTAGTAACGTCGGCGTAGCTGGTGGCGATGTCGCCGGGACGGCGGTCGACGATTTCGTGCGGGATCTCAACATCATTGGCATTTTCGAATGCATGGATCACATCCAGCACGGAATAACCTTTACCGGTCCCTAAATTATAAGCTTCGACGCCGGTCATGCCCATGACTTTCTCCAACGCCTTGATATGGCCTTTCGCCAGGTCGACCACGTGGATGTAGTCGCGCACGCCGGTCCCGTCATGTGTATCGTAGTCTGAACCAAACACAGATAGCTTCTCGCGCTTTCCGACAGCGACCTGAGTGATATACGGCATCAGGTTGTTCGGGATGTCGTTAGGGTCTTCGCCGATGCGTCCGGATTCGTGGGCGCCGATCGGGTTGAAGTAACGCAATAATGCGGCACTCCACTGATTGTCAGCGATATACTGATCCTGGATGAACTGCTCGATGAACATTTTTGTGGTCCCGTAAGGATTCGTTGTCGACAGCGGCATGTCCTCGGTGAACGGCGCTTCATTCGTCATGCCGTAAACGGTGGCGCTTGAACTGAAGACGATTTTCTTCACGTTGTATTCGTTCATCAGCTCCATCAACACGATCGTACCGTTCAGGTTGTTGCTGTAATATTTCAGCGGCTGGGCCACAGATTCTCCGACGGCTTTGTAACCGGCAAAGTGGATTACCGCTTCCAGTTCGTGCTGCTCAAAGACCTCGCGCAGGGCTTCCTTGTCGCAGATATTCACTTCGTGGAAAGGGATGTCTTTTCCTGTGATGTCTTTCAGACGTTTCAGGACTTCCGGTTTTGAGTTGGAATAGTCGTCAACGATCACCACATCATATTTTTTTTCGATGAGTTCAACGACCGTGTGGCTGCCGATATAACCGGCACCACCTGTAACTAATATAGCCATGAGTTTCGCTCCTTCATAAGTAGTATTTTTTACTAAATTTTACTCTTTATTTTACTCCCCTCATTGTACCACAGACATCTGTTTCCGTGCATCGATATTCTTATTAGATAACAAAACGGTTAAACTCTATCGACAAATGTAAAGAATTAATGAAAACTCTAGTTATAGACAGAAACTGTGGTATAATTTGCTGTAATTGAAAAATCTATGCATATATGAAATTATAAAATATAAAAGGACATAAGAGTTTCAAGAACCAGCAAAAAATAGAGAGGACTTGAGTTATGTTTGAAGTTTCCATCATCATGCCTGTGTACAACGTTAAGGAACATCTGGCGAGGGCGATCGAATCGGCCTTGAATCAGAAAAAAATACTGACTGAAATCATTCTTGTTAACGACGGGTCGACCGACGGCTGTGCAGAGATATGTGACGATTATGCTCAGCGCGAGCCTCTCTTAGTCAAAGTGATCCATCAGGAAAACAAAGGATCAGGTCCCGCGCGCAATGCTGGACTGGACCAGGCGATCGGCAAATATATTTATTTTGCGGATCCCGATGATTATTTTGATAACAACCTTTTGCAGGAAAACTGCCGCCTAGCCAAAGAAACTAAGCCTGATATGGTGGTTTTCGGCTACACGCAGGAGAAGGCGTCAGATCCTTTAGACCGTGAAATAAAACTGCCGAACTTCCCGCAGCTGACGACCCAAGAAGGGTTCCGCCAGCACTTTGGCAATGTCTACCATTTTTCTCCCTATGCTCTATGGAACAAGCTCTATAAAAAAAAATTTCTGAAAAAGCACCACATTCGTTTCACAAGTCAGAAGACCGGGCAGGATGCGCTATTTAATATCGACGTCTACAAAAATCTGACATCGGTCGCCGTGAACCGGAAAGTCTACTATCACTATGTGTCACATGAAGGGTCGTCTGTCAACCGGTACCGTCCGGAGCGTTATCTGATGGAACAGAACATCGCTCAAGCCTTTGAACAGCTGATGAGTGAGTGGGGCGACGAAGGGACCTTCACTGATCTGATCGGTGAAGAGTATTTCAATGCACTCTACCTTGAAACGGCCAATCTGGTCCACAGAGACTGCCCGCTTTCCGACGAAGAGAAAATCAAACGTCTGACTGACATCTGGCAGACCATAGGTATCACAAAAATAGTCCCTTATAAACAAAGCGACCATAACCCGTTCAGACGCCTGCTACTAAAGACTTACAAGCAGCAGAACTTCAAACAGGCACTACGCCTGATGAAGAGCCGCAATCAGGTCGCCAGACGCTACACGAAAGTATTCAGTAAAGTGAGAACCTTTTTTAAAAATTAAACAGGAAAAGAAATAACAGCCGAGGAGTCAACCGCTATGATGGAACAGTTCAAACATGCCCTTTTTTATACAGCTATTGGTAAATATTCCATCGTCGTGGTTCAGTTGCTCGTTCAGGCAGTCCTGTCCCGGATCCTGACACCGGCGGAATACGGGATCGTGGCAGCTGTCAATATCTTCCTCGTTTTCTTCCAGTTGCTGGCTGATTTCGGGATCGGTCCAGCAGTTATTCAGAATAAAAGTCTGAATAAAAGAGAATTGAATGACATCTTTTCTTTCAGCCTCTATGTCGCGGTCGGATTGGGAGTGGTATTTTTCTTCCTGGGATATCCGATGAGTGATTTCTACGGGAACACAGTCTATATAGCGATAAGCCGTATCCTGGCCGTCGCCGTCTTTTTTTACGGCGTTTTAGTCGTACCGCAGTCGATCCTCCTTCGGGAAAAAAATTTCCGGCTCGTCAATATTACGACAGTGACCGGCGCGCTGGTATCCGGTGCGATTTCTATCGGCCTAGCCCTGTTAGGGTTCAGCTATTATGCAATCATCATCGGCAATACGGCCCGGGCATTCATTATGTTCGTAATTTTCTACATAAAGACCGATACCAAGCTCAGTCTCAAATTCAACTGGGCACCGCTCAAAAAGATTTTTGCCTTTTCACGCAATCAGTTCCTTTTCAACTTCATCAACTACTTTTCAAGGAATCTGGACAATCTCCTGATCGGGCGCTACTTCAGTGCAAGTGCGCTGGCTTACTATGACAAAGCCTATCAGGTCTCGCTGTATCCGAATCAGGTGCTCACAAGTCTCGTGACGTCAGTGATTCATCCGATCCTGTCAGACTATGAAGATGAAAAGGAACGCATCAAGCGTGTGTACTTAAGGATTTCCAATCTATTGGCAACGCTCGGCATGCCGCTGTCTGTCTTCCTGTTCTTCGCTGCCGAAGAAGTGATCCTGTTCCTTTTTGGGGGACAATGGGACGGCAGTATCGCGGCCTTCCAGATCCTGGCTTTGTCGATCTGGATCCAGATGATCCTGTCAAGCACCGGCGGCATCTTCCAGTCAGGGAACCGGACGGACTTACTATTGCTTTCAGGCATCTTGTCGACCGCCTTCAATATCACCGGTATCGTTATCGGTATTTTGATGGGGCAGATCGAATATGTCGCCGGCTTTCTGGTCCTGGCGTTCAGCTTGAACTTCATTCAGGCTAACTACCTGCTTATGATCAAGATGTTCAAGTCTAATTTGCTGGAGTTTTTCAAAGTGCTCACTCAGCCATTCATACTGGCAGTCATGCAGGCTGGTGCGTTCTGGCTACTGCCGGAACTGCCGCTGAACGTCTTCTTCAGTTTGGTCGTTAAAGGACTGGTTTTCCTTATCATTTGGATTATCGGCCTATTCATCACCGGGGAATTTAAACGATTGAAACTGGAACTCCAGCGTGCACGCGGCATCAAAGAATAAAGAAGAGAGGAGCAGGAACATGACTAAACCCTTAGTATCAATCATCGTACCGACTTATAATGTAGAAAGATATGTTGAGGAGTGCATCGATGCCCTGCTCGCTCAGACCTATCCGAATACCGAGATCATCGTTCTTGACGATGCGTCGACCGATGCGACTGTATACTTATTAAAGCAGTACACCGAAGAGATTATCCTAATCGAAAATGAAAAGAACGAAGGTCAGGGTGCAAGACGAAATCAGGGGCTCCAGATAGCCAGCGGAAAGTACATCTATTTCATGGATGCCGACGACTGGTTGGAAAAAGAGGCACTCAAAGAATGTGTCGAGCTGGCCGAAAAAACCAGTGCAGAACTGGTCCGTTTCAATGGCTTGGCCTTTTATCAGGACGACCAATCGGCGGTAAATGAAAACAACTACGACTTTTCTCAAACGCTCGAAAATAATAGGCTCTACACAGGAGAAGAGGCTCTTTTGAAAAATAGAAAAGCCTTCACGCCGTCACCCTGTCTCTATTTAGTGAAAAAAGACCTGATCGATCAAAACAACTTGTCGTTTATCGAAGGCGTCCTGCATGAAGACGAGTACTTCACGACTGTCTTATTTGCGAACACCCAAAGACTGATTTACTTAAATAAAAACTACTACCATCGTCGTTACCGGACGGCTTCGACCATGACGGAACAGACGAAACAGCACAAACTGAGATCGTTCAATTCCTACATCAAAGTGTTCCAGGCGCTGGAAGAGGAGTTCGAGAAACCAAAGTACTCAGAAACCCAGAAACAGTTCATCAAACGCCAGCTGCTTTCCATCTACAACGGACTGCTTGTCAGTGACGTCCATCCCGAAATGAAAAGTCGATTAAAGAAGTTTAAATCCGTCACATTAAAGGATAAACTATTCGTGCTGGGAGCCAGGTTCAAGCAGCAGCTGAGAAGATAAGAATAAAAAGTGAATAAGAAAGCACTTACCTTTACCAGATTATGACAATACGCTGAAAATCTGTCGGTAGAGGTTCTTTTTATGGTAAAATGGCTTTTGATTGTGTCACACTATAGATACTGAATATAATGAATAAATAGAACGGAGCAAAGACAGAGATGAAGAAAAAGAAAATTGCGATCGTGTTCGGTACACGTCCGGAAGCGATCAAAATGGCACCAGTCATTCTTGAACTGAAAAAATATCAGGATGAGTTTGAACCCTGCATCATTGTCTCTGCTCAGCATAGAGAAATGCTTGACCAGGTCCTGTCCGTTTTTGACATCAAACCGGACTACGATCTGGATATCATGAAACGAAATCAAACCTTATCGGACATCACTTCTGATGTCCTGAAAGGGATCGAAACGGTCTTTGTGAAAGAAGAGCCGGATATGGTTCTGGTACACGGGGATACGACAACTAGCTTCGCTGCGGCATTGGCGGCTTACTACCACCAGATCCCGATTGGTCACGTGGAAGCCGGACTCCGGACCCACGATAAATATTTCCCGTTCCCAGAGGAAGGGAACAGACAGTTGATTGATGCAATTACCGACCTGTTCTTTGTCCCGACGGAAACCACGAAACAGAATCTTCTCAAAGAAGGCAAGGATGAACAACAGATAGTTGTCACAGGCAACACAGTGATCGATGCGGTTCGTTATACAAAAGTCAGTAAAACCAAGCACAATGCATTGGACTTAATGGATGAAAAAACGGATCAGAAATGGATATTACTCACATCTCACCGGAGAGAAAATTACGGACAGCCAATGATCAATATATTTGAGGCTATTTTAGAAGTTGTAAATAATCACAAAGAAATTGAAGTAATTGTACCCGTTCATTTAAGCCCGACAGTTCAGAAAGTAGCGAATGAGATTCTAGGCGATCACGACAGAATCCATTTAATCGAACCACTTGAAGTCGATGTCTTTCATCAAGTCATCAATAAAACCTATTTAGTACTGACAGATTCCGGTGGTCTGCAGGAAGAAGCACCTGCATTAGATAAACCTGTCCTTGTCTTAAGAGATAAGACGGAACGACCTGAAGGACTGGATGCAGGCACACTCAAAGTTATAGGTACAGATAAGAGAAGAATAGTAGAAGAAGTAAATGAGTTAGTTACAAATAGAGATCTATATATAAAAATGTCTCAAGGAGATAACCCTTATGGAGATGGATACGCAAGTGGAAGGATACTCGAAACAATAAAAGGTTACTTTCTGTAATTGAATGAGTATGAATAGAGGAGATGGGTGAGTGGAATCGACGTTAGTCAATAAATGGTTAAATCAGTACGAAAACAGACAACCTGTATTCAACCATCTGGTTTTATTCTTAGTAGCTATCTCATTCGCCTTAAGTGACTGGCTTTACGGTGCATTCACTTTTACAGAACTGATACTTGGATTGTCTCTCAGTATTTTATTTTTAGCGGGAAAGTATAGAATACATGTTCACCAATTAAAATGGGTACTGGCTCCAATAATCATAATTTTAGTTCATTCTCTTTATTTATATAACGTTTATGATGATTTTAATTTGCGGATTTCAGTTATAGCACTTATTAAGTTATTATTTTACGTGTTGGCCGTTACTGGACTGTATAATTTTATCAAGGTACAAAAGCTGAAAGAGGAGTTCATGATATGGAATAATCTTGTTGCTCTTATTATTTTAGCTCTGGGGGTATACATTGCTCTTGCCGTCTACATGGAAACGAACTTTGAGCAAGGATTACCTTATGAATTTCTGTTGAGATTTACTCGACTGGATGGACACCTTTACCGGCGAGATATACCGATCGTACGAATGAAGAGTATCTTCCAGGAACCTGCTCATTTAGGGTATTACTTAAATTCAATACTCATGATAAATCTGTTGAATAAGAAGCAGCTGAAAATGAAAAAATGGATCAACAGCTTATTGATTACGGGGGTTATACTAACGTTATCATATAGCTCAGTCTTTATTATGCTTTCGATATTGGCACTTTGGCTGATTGTCAATTTTAATCACTTTAAAGGTAAACTAAAATGGACTCCAAGTGCATTTGTCAGTTTAGGACTTGTATTGATCGTTGTGTTTTTTTTCAGAGAGTTAATATACACGACGCTGGTACAGAGGACCATAGATATTATTACAGGTGTAGAAACATCAGGATATGAACGCTTAATTGTCAGCTGGCGCTATATAAATAAAGAAACATTTTTATCAGGATATGGTTTTTTACAAAGTCCTGGAATGTTATGGAACATTTTTGCCTATGTATTTACAGAGTTAGGACTGATTGTGTTCTTTTTATACGTATTGAGTATCGGTTACTTAATGAACTATAATATACCAATTGCGCTAGTGTTTATATTAATGAACTTCGCTAAGGGCGGATATTTATCCTCTGGGTACTGGTTCCTGATTTTACTTGTGATCATTTATTCGGCTCGTAACTTTGAACCATTTCATGTTACTAATAGAAAGGGAGAACACCGTGAGAAGTAATGAAGGATTTGACAAGACAAAAAAAATATTAATAGGAATGGTAGAAGTCCTATTGTATCATTTATCGATATGGCTATCGTTTTATTATAGATATGACGGGAATATTCCTAGTTTTAACTATATATCGTATCAAAATGCCCGAGTGTATATATTTTTTGTATTTCTACTGTTAAACATTTTGTTTGGAATTTATATATACTACAACAAATCAATTATGGATCTGTTTGTGATTACAATCATTGTTCAGGTAATACTTACCGTAATGATTATGGCCATGACCTTTTTCGGAAGATGGTTTAGTTTCCCCAGATCTGTCATAGTTATTAGTTTTATTACCAGTTCAGTTATTCTATTTATTTGGAGAGTAGCAGTATTTAAACTCTACGAAAGAATTGCAGGGACGAAGAAAGTTATGGTCGTGGGTGAGGAAAATAAAATCGGTGAAATCATTTACAACTTCATGAATGCTAAAAATAAAAGGCATACTGTCACCTCGGCAGTGCTGGATAATTATATTGAAAACATAAAGAAACATATCGATACCATTGATATTGTCTATATTGCAGCCGACTTGTCACGTCAGGAAAAATTAACAATTATTGATTTTCTTGTTAAAAATAACAAAAACATATTTGTTAACACGAGTTTTGAACATCTGGCTTTAGTGAACCCAAATATTATGAATATTGAAGACGAGAGTGTGATAGAGTTATCTAATTTTCGAATCTCTCCTGAATTTGACTTAATTAAACGGACTATCGATATTATTGTAGCAGCATTGATGATTATAGCGACATCGCCGATAATGATATTAACGGCTCTATTCATCAAAATCACATCAAAAGGACCAGCTGTTTACAAGCAAGTAAGGATAACGAAAGATCAGCAGGAGTTTAATATTTATAAATTCAGGACCATGTCAGCTACTGCAGAAACAGATTCAGGTCCTGTACTGGCGAAAGCAAATGACATGAGGGTCACGCCGATCGGTAAGTATCTAAGGGCTTTGCGTATTGACGAATTGCCTCAGCTGTTCAATGTGTTGAATGGGACGATGTCATTAGTTGGACCACGACCTGAAAGACCTTTCTTCGTTGACCAGTTCAAGAAAGAAAACCCTTATTATGATTTAAGACATAATGTTAGAGCTGGAATAACTGGCTATGCTCAAGTGTATGGTAAATATTCTACGAATTTTAACAGTAAATTAAATTTCGATCTGGTTTATATCAAAAATTATAATTTATTAATGGATTTAAGAATACTATTACAGACAATTAAGGTATTGTTTGACAAAGTTTCTTCAAAAGGTGTAGATGAAGAAATCGATACAAGCATTCCAGAGACAATAAAAATTTATAGATAGTTAGGAGTGGCGAAATGAAAGATGAGTTGACATTAAAAGATTTATACAGATTTTTAGTTGATAATATAAAAATCATTATTAGCACGGTCGCAGTTACGAGTATTATGGCAATAGTATTTGCTGTCTTATCAAATTTAGATTTAGATGACTCTGAAACTGTTGATACCACGCCTATTGAAAATCCTAGACTAATCAGTGAGAAAAGATATGAAGAATACGCTCAGTGGCCTGTAGAACTTTTCTCAGAGCCACAAATAAGACAAATGCAGGCGTACCTTCTTCCCAAAGCATATAAGATCACATTTTATGCCGAACATGAGGATTACGAACCAATCACAAACACAACATTCATGAGAGAAGTATTCAGAAATAACGATGTCCTAAATTATATTGAAGACAATCTAAATGCTGATTTAACTCCTGATATCGATTTTGCAGTTCATATCGAGAATTTGGCTAACTCCGGTGTCTACGAATTACATTTTCAAAGAGGTACACAGGAGGAAAGTTTAGAATTAGCTTATATCGTGATGGATGCTATTGAAGAAGGCGTAATACCTGTATTAGAGAATAAAAATGTATATTTCGTTGAAGATGAACCTGAACTGGTCGAAGAAGATTATTCTAATTTTGAAGAGGACACAACAGTTGAATCTGGTTTTTCAATCGGCTCATTCATCAGAGATATAGTGTTGTTTGGGATCATAGGTATTGCAGCTGGAACTGTGATTGGAATTATTATTGCTTTGCTTGGAATAATAATGAGTAAACAGGTGACAGCACTTTATGACTATGTACGTAAAGATACGGATAAAGTGGTACGACTGAATCATTTAAGAAATGTTGGTCCAGAAGAACGGATGCAAAAAGGACTAACTAATATCAATACGCCATTAGTTAATACTAAAATTCTTCTTTACGATGAAGAAACTGAAAATGAATGGACTGAATTATTTGGACATTTCAAATCCAACATTTCTAAGTATAAAGATTTTTCAAATATAAATGAAGAATTGAGAAATATTGACGAAATCATTATTTTATCCAAAGTAAACAGGACATCCAAAGACTGGTATAATAATCAGCGAGTTCAATTGAACGGTTATAACATCCCTATAAAGATAATCCAATTCTAGGTAATATTGTTACAAAAAAATGAATATTAATTACTTCTTTTCTTTACTTCTTTACAGAATGACGTTATATATTACGCTTCTCTGTGTTATACTTTTTGAGTATCAAACTTTTACATACTTAAGGAGGACACAATGAAAAAATATAAAGCGTTTGGAATCATCATGAGTAGTATGCTAATCCTCGGTGCTGCCAGTACTACAACGATTGCTCTAGCAGAGAGCGTTGACGAGACAGCTGAAGTGAGTACACAGAGTGATGGTGAAAGTTTAAATAGACTTTTCAATGAATTGAAAACCATCACTTTTGACTCATCTTCTTTATCTGAGGAACAAATAGCGGCACTTGAAGGTCTCATTGATGGTACATATAGTATCATGTTAGAAGTGGATGAAAATACAACTTACATAGGTTTTAACGAAGTAGATGAAAGAGTAATTAGTTACTTTGAAAATCAGGAGTTTTTACAGTTTGTTTCTAATGAAAATAAATCGGTAACAGCTGAAGTCAGCCTCTCCGAATTATATGATCTAACAGAACTACTGGAAAGAGAATTCACTACTTCTTCAGAAATTGAGTCCCAACAATTGGAATCAGTTGCAACTGCAGCTAAAGAAGAGATACCTGAAGCGAGCTATACCCCTAAAACTTATTCTACAGAAGCTGACGTTTCATATTCAAGATCATCTGAAGTTGAAGAGTTATTGCATGGAGGGGAGGAGTTCTTTAGTACTTTCGGTACAATGATGAGCATCTCCTCTTCGGACGGTAGAGTAGCAGAAAACGGTATATATACAGTTGTTAGTGGAGATACATTCAATGACATAGCTTCGTCGTTTAATTTGAAAACAAGACAGTTACAAGAATGGAATGGGCATGTCTCTAATATCAATAGTTTGATAGTTGGGACAGAATTAGCGGTAACACGCAGAGGCGTGGAAGCACTGTTGTCTGATGCTGATAAAGCACGACTTTATAGAGGTGGAGCTGAACCGGTTTACACTATACCGCAAGAGTTTATCGATGATATTGCTACACAAGCGATAAAAGTATCCAATCTGGAGGGCGAAGAAGCGTTGTGGCCGTCACTGATGATCGCTCAGGCTGCACATGAAAGTAATTATGGTCGTTCATCATTAGCTAGTCCTCCTTATTATAACTTAAGTGGTATAAAAGGTTCTCACAACGGTAAATCTGTGTTGATGTGGACATGGGAGGTTTTAGGTGGTGTGAGAGTCGATGTCTTGGCTCCGTTCAGGCATTATCCTTCTTACGATGCTTCTTTACAGAGTTATGCAAGTTTACTTAGAAATGGTCTTTCCTGGAGCAGAGACTATTATTCTGGAACTTGGAGAAGCAAAACCGATTCTGTCTGGGATGTGCTGGATAATGGGGGATTACGAGGATATGCGACAGATCCGAACTATTATGTTGCAATCAAACGGATCATCGACAACTTTGATTTGACTAAATACGACACAGGAAATTACTACGTTCGTACAGGAACCTTCTTAGGAGAAGCTTTCACTCAGCTCCAAGTAAATAAGCTTATCAGTGCAAATAATGCTTTGGATTATAGAATGGAAGTCGATACGAATAAAACACCTTATTCATACCGAAGAATCGAATCCACTGAAGAGTTCCTGGGAGAAGCCGGTGCTCAAAGAGTGATCGATCAGTTACGCAGAGATAAAGGCTGGGGTGCATCGATGATCGCCACAGGAAATGGTACTGAAAGACACCGCGTACGCTCAGGATTCTTCAATACAAAGGCTAGAGCAGAAATCGCTCTTGATAACTTCAGGAACTTAAGTGGTTATTCAGCAAGTATTGAAATAGATTCGGATGGGAAATACAGAATACTTACAGGCTTCTTTAATGGAGCATCCAGCGCACGTAAAGGTCTTGCTTACATGCACGAGCTTGGATGGGGTGCAAGTATAATTGGAACAGGTAATTACACACCACACTACACTGTAAGAACTGGAACGTTCAATACACCAAACCATGTGAATAGTGCCGAAATCTACTTTAACCATTATGGATGGGGAAGTAAACAGGTACTGTCCACTAGAACAAATCCTTATTACCGTATTTATGCGGAAGGCTTTGTTTATGAAGGTCAGGCCAATACATTTGTTGAGCAGTTAAGCAGCCAATACAACTGGGGGTCAACAGCTTTTCCAGTACACAAATAAAGTCATAAAATAATCACTCATTTATACTGTCTAGATCCACTTTGATCAAAGGTTGGGATCGGAATAGACAGACTATAAGTGAGTGATTTTTTTGGCATGTAACGAAGCTGATATTTCAAATGTTATGAATTTCTGAAGATTTCATAATAATGGCACAATAAAAATGCATTATTGGTAAGTTTCCTTTATAATTGAATAGATTGTTTTAGACAATGATAATAGGTTTCGGAGGATATCTGATGACAAAAGTACTGATTTTTTCTAATCACCCGGCATATACGTATAACTTGAGAAAAGAAATTATTGAAGGTCTTATTAATGAAGGATACCAAGTGTCTTTAGTCGTACCTTATGGTAAAGAAGTCGAGCACTTCAAAGACATTGGCGTCAAACTGATCGATATAAAAATCAGTGAACGAAGCGTTAATCCTTTCACTGACTTGAAACTGCTTCAAAACAACGTAAAAATTTTAAAAGAAGAAAAACCGGATGTCGTACTTACATACGCCACCAAACAGAATATATACGGAGGGATGGCAGCAAGACTGACAAGGACGCCTTATATACCGATGATAACCGGTCTGGGAACAGCAATGGAGAATCCGGGCATCCTCCAAAAGATCGCCAGTAAACTGTATAGAATAGGTGTCAAAGGAGCGACGGCATTATTTGTACAGAATGAGTCTATCCGTAAAAAACTGAAGGACTTTGATATGATCCATGCACCCGTGCACATGACACCAGGGTCTGGGGTGAGTCTGGAGCGTCACCCGTTTGCAGAGTATCCCGATGAAAACAAACCGATCCAGTTTCTGTACATCGGAAGGATCATGAAAGATAAAGGGATCTTTGAATTACTGGAAGCGGCACGTGCCGTTAAAAAGAAATATCCGACTGTTACTTTTAGAGTGATCGGACACGGTAATCTGGAAGAAGATATAGCAAAAGTAAAAGCTGCAGATAAAGAAGGGACGATCGAATACTTAGGCAGACAGTCCGATGTAAGACCTTATATCAGATCTTCTCATGCAACTGTTCTTCCATCCTACCATGAAGGGATGGCCAATGTATTGCTTGAATCAGCTGCAGCAGGACGACCTATACTTGCTTCAAACGTACCGGGCTGTCAGGAAACGTTTGACGAAAATCGTACGGGTTTTGGCTTTGAAGCCAGAGATACGGGATCGCTCATCAAAACTATTGAACAATTCATTGAGCTCCCTTATAATCTTAAAAGAGATATGGGTCGGGTTGGACGTCAGAAGATGGAAAATGAATTTGACAGAATTATTATATTAAATATGTATATCAAAATAATTGAAAAGATTGGAAGATGATAAAATGACTCTTTACGATGAAATAGTGAATAAAGAAGCAAAAATATCTTTAATTGGATTGGGTTATGTCGGTATGCCGATTGCCGTGGCATTTGCAAAAAAAGCAGAAGTTCTTGGATTTGATATCAGTAAGGAAAAAGTAGCCCTTTATAAAAAAGGGATCGATCCGACGAAAGAAGTTGGAGACGACGTCATTTCAAAAACAACAGTCGACTTCACTTCGGATGCTGAACGCTTGAAAGAAGCAAAATTTCATATCGTAGCGGTACCTACTCCCGTCAATGACGATCATACGCCAAATCTTAAACCGGTTGAATCGGCAAGTCACACTCTCGGTAAGCAACTGACTAAAGGATCGATCGTCGTTTATGAATCAACGGTTTATCCTGGTGTAACGGAAGACATCTGTATCCCGATTCTAGAAGAAGAATCTGGTCTCAAAGCCGGAGTGGACTTTAAAGTCGGTTTTTCACCTGAGCGGATCAACCCAGGCGACAAGGTGCACCGCTTAGAAACGATCGTTAAAGTCGTATCTGGTCAGGATGATGAGTCACTGGATATTATCTCTAAAGTATACGAACTCGTTGTTGAAGCCGGAGTTTATAAAGCGGAATCGATTAAAGTAGCTGAAGCAGCTAAAGTAATTGAGAACTCTCAGCGGGATATCAATATTGCTTTTATGAATGAGTTATCCATTATTTTCAATAAGCTCGATATTGATACAAAAGCAGTACTTAAAGCAGCTGGAACAAAGTGGAACTTCCTCAACTTCTCTCCGGGCCTGGTAGGGGGCCACTGTATCGGGGTCGATCCATATTACCTGACTTATAAAGCGGAACAAGTCGGCTATCATTCACGTATCATTCTAGCCGGCAGACAGATCAATGATGAAATGGGTCATTATGTTGTCGAAAATCTAGTGAAGAAATTAATTAAAGCAAATGTCCCAGTCAAGACAGCACGAGTGGGTATTCTAGGCTTTACCTTCAAAGAAAATACACCAGACACACGAAATACGCGAGTCATCGATATTGTTGAAGAACTGAAAGAATATGGGGTGCAGCCTTTGATTGTCGACCCTGTTGCAGATGAGAATGAATTAAAAGAAGTATATGGATTGAAACTGAATACGATGGAAGATTTAAAAGATATGGATGCCTTGATCGTAGCGGTGGGGCATGAAGAGTTCATGAGCCTGTCGTTTGAACAGCTTGAATCATTTTATAAAGATGTACCAAACGAACAGAGGGTATTAGTCGATGTGAAAAGTATTTTGGATAAGAAAAGATATCTGGCGTCTGGCTACAATTACTGGAGATTATAATAGAAGGAGTTTCATTCATGGGATATAGTGACATTCAATTTGAAAAAGACAGTGTGTTTTTAGTAACAGGTGGGGCCGGGTTTATAGGGTCCAATCTGATCGAAGCTTTACTCGATAGAGGATATTCAGTGCGCTGTCTGGATGATTTATCAAATGGACATAAAGAAAACATCGATCCTTTTCTGGAGAACGAACGCTTCACGTTTATCAAAGGGGACATTACGGACTTTGAAACATGCCTAAGTGCAACGGAAGATGTGGATTTCATTCTACACCAGGCCGCTTGGGGAAGTGTACCAAGAAGTATCGAAATGCCTCAGCATTATGAAAAAGTGAACGTTCAGGGAACAATCAATATGATGGAAGCTGCTGTCAGAAACAGTGTAAAGAAATTTGTATATGCATCCAGCTCTTCTGTTTACGGTGACGAACCGACCCTTCCTAAAAGAGAAGGTAGAGAGGGGAAAGTCCTTTCACCTTATGCACTGACTAAAAAGGTGGATGAAGAGTACGCACGACTTTACCATTCACTCTATGGTCTGGACACGTATGGTCTAAGATATTTCAACGTATTCGGACGACGTCAGGATCCTGATGGTGCTTATGCAGCGGTTATCCCGAAATTCCTGAAACAGCTGATCAATGATGAACAGCCGACGATCAATGGTGACGGCAAGCAGAGCCGGGATTTCACATATATCGAGAATGTTATCGAAGCGAACTTGAAAGCCTGTCAGGCACCAAGTTCTGCGGCTGGAGAAGCTTTTAATATCGCCTTTGGAGGTAGAGAATATCTCATCGATATCTATCACAACTTGACAGATGCACTAGGGAAATCGATCGAACCTGAGTTTGGACCGGAACGTGCCGGCGACATAAAGCACAGCAATGCAGATATTTCTAAAGCAAAAGAAATGTTTGGATACAGTCCCGACTGGAGCTTTGAAAAAGGCATAGAAGAAGCTATCGATTGGTACAAGGAGAATTTATAGTGAATAAGAAGCCTGTTCGCGTCTTGCATGTACTCGGTTACTTTGATTTCGGCGGAACAGAGTCATTGGTAATGAATACTTTTCGCCACATTGACCGTAGTCAGGTGGTCTTTGATTTTGTGGTACATTCTGAGAAAGAAGGTGCCTACGAAAAAGAAGCAAAAGAGTTAGGTGCTAAGATATATCGGGTTCCGCAGTACAATGGTAAAAATCATCTAGCATATAAAAAAGCCTGGCGGTCATTTTTCGACGCCCATCCTGAATATGATATCATCCACGGACATGTGAGAAGCACAGCCAATATTTATTTGGCCATAGCCGACTCCCATGGACTGAAAACTATTGCGCACAGTCACAGTATTTCTTCTGGATCAGGCGTTTCTGGGTTTGTCAAGACACTGATGCAGAAAAGAATCCGGAAGACGGCGGATCAGTTTTTAGCCTGTTCCAATGAAGCTGGACTGTGGCTGTTTGGCGACGAGGTCGTGGAACAGCCTAATTTCCATGTTATGAACAACGCGATAGAAGGACAGAAGTATATTTATAATGAAGAAATCAGAAATCAATGGAGAAATAAACTGGCTTTGAATGACCATCTGGTTATAGGGCATTTAGGAAGGTTTCATGAGTCAAAAAATCATATAAGATTGCTGGAACTCTTTAGTTCGATACATGAAGTCATTCCTCATGCAAAACTTATGCTGATAGGTGACGGAGAACTTTCTGAGCAGATAAAAGAGAAAACAGAAGAATTGAATCTCTCTGATCATGTATTATTTATGGGCTCCAGAAATGATGCCCATGAACTTTTGCAGGCAATGGACGTTTTCCTCTTCCCATCAAAATATGAAGGGCTGGGTATAGCAGTCGTTGAAGCACAGGCCAGTAGTTTGCCTTGTGTCGTATCCGATACCGTTCCCGATGAAGCTGTTTATACGAAACTGGTCACTTCGGTAAACCTCGATGAGCCGGATAGCGTTTGGGTAAAGCAGATTGAAAAGGCAGCGAATCTCGAAAGAAAGAGCCGAGTGACATTAGAGGATCTAAAAGAAGCACATTATGACATCGCTGAGATTGCTTCCTGGTATAACAGATACGTCACTAATCTATTAACAAAAGAAAGTTAGGAGAATAGTATCGAAATGAAATATTTGTCAATCATAATTTTTCGAATGATCCTGAAAGTATTTTATCTTTTCCCGATAAAGAACAATAAAGTCTTGTATATGTCATATGGCGGCAAAAAATTTAATTGTAACCCGAAATATATCTTTCAGTATATTCAAGATGAAACCAGTGAGCTGGAACATATCTGGGTGATTGAAGATGAGAAGAATGATGAGTTGAAAGATTATGATAATACATCACTGGTAGATAACAAAGGTCTGTCTTTCTATTACCATTTCCTGACATCTAAAGTGGTGATATCTAATGCCTCAATCCCGACCTACATTCCTCTCAGAAAAAAACAGAAGTATATAGAGACCTGGCACGGGGGGGGAGCGTATAAGAAAACAGGACTTTCTTATGACAAGAGCCCACTGCAGATTAAAAAACTGAAACTGATAGCGGATGAAATCGAGTTTTTCATTTCAAGCAGCCAAAAGGTGACGGATACGAAATCGGATAATCATCTGATCAGCAAAGACAAATTCTATAATATCGGTATGCCGAGAAATGATATCCTTTTAAAAGGATCGGAAGAAATCAAAAATAAAGTCAAAAAATTCTATGATCTGGATATGGATACAAACATCGTCTTATATGCACCGACATATAGAAGCAAAGAGGATGATGAGTCTTCATACGAACATCTGGATATGAAAAAATTAGTCAATGCTCTACAAACAAAATTCGGAGGGGAATGGGTCGTATTCACGCGTATGCATTACTATCTGAATGAAAAAATGGAATATAAGAACGCAGTAAATGTATCCGGATATGACGACATGCAGGAACTGATGCTGGCGACGGATGTACTGATAACGGATTACTCATCAGTCATGTGGGATTTTTCCTTGACGAAAAAACCTTGTTTCGTTTTCGCACCTGATATGGAGGAATATGAAAAAGACCGCTCATTCTTCACACCACCGAGTGAATGGCCATTTCCGATTGCTAAAACCAACGAGGAATTTGAATGGGAAATCATCGAGTTTGATCAAGTGCAGTACGAAGAAGCAGTAGACAGACATCATATCAACCAGGGAAGTTTTGAATCCGGACATGCCACACAGGATGTATGGATGAAAGTAAAAGAGTATACTGGAATTTAGCTGTAAATTATATATAAAAAGGAATAGTGATATGCCAAAAGTGAGTGTGATCGTCCCTGTTTATAACGGGGAACAGTATTTAACAGAAGCAGTCGGCTCAATTAGAAAACAGACAATGACAGACATTGAAATCATACTGGTTAATGATCAGTCGACAGATAACAGCGCTGAGATCTGTGACCAGTTAAAAAATGAAGATGACCGTATTAAGGTTATACATCTTGAGAAAAACTTAGGGATCTGTGGTGCTCGAAACAGAGGAATGAGTGAGGCGGAAGGTGAATATGTGGCTTTCTGTGACAATGATGATTTCTTTTTAACAACACTTATTGAAGATAATTATTCAATTGCAAAAAAAACAGAGGCTGATATGGTGAAATTCGGAAGAAAACTCATTGATGTCGATTCAAACGATAAGGTATTAAGAGAAAAAGAAACGCCTTTAAAAAAAGCGTCCGGCTTTAACGAACAGACTAAAATGGATCATTATTTCTATATGAAGTCTAAAGGTCTGTTGATGAACGTATGGAATGGGATCTATCGTCTAGCTTTAATCAAAGAGGAAAACATTTTCTTCAATGAGTTTATGCGTTATGGCAGTGAAGATGCTGATTTTTCATACCGTTATTTCATGGCTGCGAAAACGATAGCAGTAAATCCCAAAGCCTATTATATACACTATAGAAGAGATGCTTCGTCAACATCGAGAAAATTCAATGAAAACAAAATCGAGTCTATGATGCTGGCGTCAAGATCAGAGGCAGAGATATTTGATAGAATGGAAAAAACACCTGAAGTCAAAGCAAGGATCATTATTGAAATAAACAAGCTGATCATGAACATGTATACACAGCAGCTGTTTCATCGGGATAATCCGATGACAGTTAAAGAAAAGGTCAGTTTCCTTAATACAGTTAAAAAGAACGAGCATTTGAACTACTATTTAGACAAAGAAACAAAAAAAGAGCTGGCAAAGATAAAACGCAAGCATTTACCTTTTTCACTGGCATTCAGTAATAACTGGATGATGTTAGCTTATGTTATCCTAAAAGGCCAGTTTATGCTTAATAATGAAAAGTGGTAGAAGGATCGTTTTCATATAGACAGAAAGGTCGTGAGACGTATGACGAAAATTGTAGGATATACGACAGGAGTATTTGATCTGTTTCATATCGGACATTTGAATGTGATAAAAAAAGCACGTGAAAACTGTGATTATCTTATTGTCGGTGTCACAACGGATGAAGAAGTAGAACGTGTAAAAAAGAAAAAACCGATCATCCCTTATGAAGAACGTGCGGAAATCGTAAAAGCTATTCGGTATGTTGATGAAGTGGTCCCTGAGAATGATACAGACAAACTGAAAGCGGCCGAAGCCATTACCTTTAATCGTATATTTAAAGGTGACGACTGGAAAGGCACGCCAAAGTGGAACAGATACGAAGAAGAATTCAATAAAAAAAATATTGATGTCATGTATTTCCCTTACACAAAAGGAACATCATCGACACACTTGAGAAATGTACTGGACAATTTAATGAAGCAATAATGTCAGTTTTGTATGGAATGGAGGGGAATGAATGACATTACTTCTATATTTAACAGTCGTTCTGACCAATGGCTATTACGCATTAAAAAAACGATCGAACCAGATCCTGGTCGTTCTGACATTGCTTTTTATTTTCTTTATAATGTCAGGGGCCGGGCCTTTCTATTCATTCCAGGCGGACTATGATAATTATTACAGAAACTACTACTCTGTGCTGGACCGGGGATTACTGCACGGCAATCAGGTTGGCTATGCAATACTAATAACCATTGGAAATTTTTTGGGAATCCCTTTCCCGCTGTTCAGACTGATCGTTATTGCAGCATGTATTGGTCTGCTTTATAAGTACGTCATCAAACGGTATCAGGTCAACGTCAATTACATACTCGTTCTATACATGTTGTATGCAATTATTATTGATTCTGAACAATACAGAAACTGGATCGCACTCACTGTCTTGCTGAGTGGCCTGCATTTTCTTGAAACGTCACTATGGAAAGATAAACTGAAATTTTTCCTCGTCTGGCTGATCTCCATCAGTTTCCATTATTCTTTTGTGTTTTATGCACCACTTTTACTGGTAAATGGAAAACAGCATAACAAATGGATCAAACGTTTAGTCATTGCCGCACTGATGCTGAGTCTGATCATACTACTAAATGGGAATGAGATACCTTTTCAACAGTTGATTATCGATGCTGTAAATAATGAAGATATCGAAACGTATTTGACCACACGAACGAATTTTGGGTTTCTGATCCCCACTATTATGCACGGATCCAGTGTATTTTTAGCTTTCTGGTCCAGGAAGATCATCCATAATAAGTATTATGGGAGGGAACTGAATGCATTGCCGAATGATCCGGAGTTTTTCGAAGAGCGAACGATTAGACGTGAATTGACTGTTTCAAACATCATATTCTGGATCAATGTCAGTATGCTTATGATTTTCCCATTATATCTAGTAAACGTTCAATTTTACCGACTGATGCGCAGTCTGCTTCTGATCACCTATGTTGTCTGTGCGAAAGCTTCTCAGCACATCATCAGACGCACGCCCAATATACTGTTTAATGCAATGGTTTTGGGATCTGTTTTTGTCTGGCTGTTTTTAGATTTGGTTCACCGTATCGCCCCGGGAAGGTTACTGATTCCTTTCTTTTTTGAAAACCTCTTATAGATAGAAGGATAGTTATGAATAGTAAAGTTTTAAATTTTTTGAAGAATTTCTCTTATACCTTTTCTTCAAACCTCATCACGCTGCTGGTATCGACACTAGTCACCCTTATCGTACCCAAGTTGATCGGAGTGCAGGACTATGGTTACTGGCAGCTGTATATGTTTTATTCCACGTATGTGGGTTTTTTCCATTTTGGATGGAATGATGGTATCTACTTAAGATATGGTGGAGAAGATTATGAGTCCCTTGATAAACCGAAGTTTTTCTCCCAGTTTATCCAGCTGGGTATCATGCAGCTGGCTTTTGCTGCCGTTGTCGCTTTATCCGCCGGCTTCTTTGCAGACGGTCCAGACCGCATATTCATCTTACGTATGATCGCACTCGATATGGTCATATTAAACGTACGATATATGTTTTTATTTACGCTGCAGGCCACCAACCGGATCAAAAAGTATGCAGCGATCATGGTCACTGACCGTATCCTGTTTATAGCTACCGTACTCCTGTTATTATTACTCGGAAGCAGAGATTATCATTTAATGATTGCTGCTGATATACTATCAAAAGTAGTCTCATTAGTTTATGGCATGTATGTCTGTAAAGAGTTTGTATTTCAGCGATTCTCTAATTTTTCACTGGATTTAAAAGAAACATGGAATAACATCAATGTAGGGATCAAACTCATGCTGGCCAATCTGGCGAGTAAACTGATTATCGGTATCGTCCGGTTCGGGATCGAACGGGCATGGGATGTGGAGACATTTGGTCGTGTATCCTTGACGCTAAGTATCTCACATTTCATGATGGTCTTTATTACTGGTATCGGCGTCGTCGTCTATCCGATCCTTCGGCGGACGAGTAGAGAAAAGCTTCCCAATATATATGAAGTCATGCGGAACTTTCTGATGATCGTGTCACTGTCCTTCCTGATTTTCTATTATCCGGCCAGAGTCATTCTTTCTGCCTGGCTGCCGGAATATTCAGAATCACTGCTATACATGGCTCTCTTGTTCCCTATGGTTATTTATGAAGGAAGAATCACACTGCTTATCAATACGTATTTGAAGACTCTGCGTTACGAGAAAAAGATGCTGCACTTAAATGCTATAACCGTTGCAGTGAGTGCTGTGTTCACCATATTCACAACAGTTGTCTGGCATAATTTAAACCTCGCTGTCTTGACCATTTTATTAGGACAGATGGTACGGGCTATTATTGCAGAAGTATTCTTGTCAAGTAAACTGAATATCAGCTTGACTAAGGATTTTATCCTGGAAATCGCACTGACTGTGATTTTCATCCTGTCGGGGTGGTATATTGATTCCTGGTGGACAGTAGCGATTTATGGTGTAAGTTACCTTGTTTATCTGCTGTTCAAAAAATCAGATGTCAAGAGAACGTATATTGGAATGAAAGAATTAATGACAGCAAAATAAGAGTGAAGAGTAGTGGGCAGTTGGCTTTCTGCTCTTTTCTTTTAAGAGCTGTGTTTCTATTATCATGAAAGTCTTTACAAGAAAATAAGTTGTCAAAGTACTTTCAGTATATTAAAATTAGACCTAATGGAATAAATAAACGTGACACACAGAAAGGATATAACTCTATGAAAGGTATCATTCTTGCAGGGGGCAGCGGCACACGTCTGTACCCCTTAACGAAAGCTGTATCCAAACAGCTCATGCCGATATATGATAAACCCATGATCTATTATCCCTTATCGGTCTTAATGCTGGCAGGAATAAAGGAAGTATTGATTATTTCAACACCAGAGGATACTCCTCGCTTTGAAGAACTTCTAGGGGATGGCTCTGATTTAGGCCTCTCTTTAGAGTATGCTGTTCAGGAGAAACCGGAAGGCTTGGCTCAGGCGTTCATTATTGGAGAAGACTTCATTCAGGATGAGCCTGTCTGCTTAGTTTTAGGAGACAATATTTATTACGGTGGCGGGTTATCTAAGATGCTGCAGCGTGCGGCAGCAAAAGAAAAAGGGGCCACGGTATTCGGTTATCATGTGTCTGATCCTGAACGCTTTGGGGTCGTTGAATTTGATGATAATAAACAGGCGGTATCGATCGAAGAAAAACCTGAAAAACCTAAAAGTTCATATGCTGTCACAGGACTGTATTTCTATGATAATCAAGTTGTAGAAATAGCCAAGCAGATCAAACCATCTGAACGCGGTGAGCTGGAGATCACAGATATCAATCAGGCTTATCTCGATATGGGAGAACTTGAGGTAGAACTTCTCGGCCGTGGCTTCGCCTGGCTGGATACTGGAACGCATGAATCCCTGCTTGAAGCCGGTCAGTTTATCGAAACGGTCGAGAAACGTCAGAACATGAAAATCGCCTGTCTTGAAGAGATCGCCTGGCGCATGGGGTACATCAGCTCCGAACAGTTAAAAGAGCTGGCACAGCCATTAAAGAAAAACGAGTATGGACAGTACCTGCTGCGTCTGGTTGACGAGGAGTAAAGGAGAGACTAATGAAAGTTATCGAAACAACGCTAAAAGATGCAATGATCATTGAGACGGATGTCTACGGTGATCATCGAGGCTTCTTTACAGAAAGTTATAATCAAGAGCGTTTTATTGAACATGGTATAGAAAATTCCTTTATTCAGGACAATCACTCCCTGTCAGTTGAACCGGGAGTCTTGAGAGGACTGCATTTTCAAGTGCCACCTAAATCTCAGACAAAACTGATCCGTGCAACGACAGGTGTGATTTATGACGTCATAGTGGACCTGAGAAAAGGCTCTCCGACATACAAAGAGTGGGAAGGATTTATACTAAGTGAATTCAATCACCGGCAATTACTCGTTCCAAAAGGATTTGCCCATGGCTTCGTGACACTGACACCTAACTGTAACGTACAGTACAAAGTGGATGAAACATATTCTGCTGAACATGACGGCGGAATCATGTTCAATGATCCGTCACTTGGTATCGACTGGACGATCGACAGCGAAAAGGCAATCTTATCGGATAAAGATAAACAGCATCCGACATTAGACGAATGGAACAATCCGTTTGTATGGGAGGACAAAGCATAATGAATATACTTGTAACAGGGGGAGCGGGATTCATCGGCAGTAACTTCGTGCACTACATTTTAGAAAATGAAAAAGAAGCGAATGTAGTTAACTTGGATTTGCTCACTTATGCCGGGAATGTCCATAATCTGGCAGATATCGAACAGAATGACCGGTATCATTTTGTTAAAGGAAATATCACGAATACTGAATTAGTCAATCACTTGATCAAAGAACATAGAATTACACACATCGTTAATTTCGCTGCTGAATCACATGTAGATAGAAGTATTCTGAATCCTGATGTGTTTATCGAAACCAATGTTAAAGGGACCCTCAATCTTTTAAACTGTGCCAAACAGTTCTGTATTGAAAAATTTGTCCAGGTCTCAACAGATGAAGTATACGGAAGCCTGGGACCAGAAGGCTATTTCACTGAAGAAACTCCTTTGGCGCCGAACAGCCCTTATTCAGCAAGTAAGGCAAGTGCGGACATGCTCGTTCGTTCGTACCATGAAACCTATGGAATGGCTGTTAATATCACGCGATGTTCGAATAACTATGGCCCGTATCATTTCCCTGAAAAGCTAATACCTTTAATGATCACCAATGCGATGGATGGGAAGCAGCTGCCTATCTATGGTGATGGCGAGAATATCAGAGACTGGCTGCATGTCAAGGATCACTGCCAGGCAATTTATCTGGTCATGAAAAATGGTAAGAGCGGTGAAGTGTATAACGTGGGTGGACATAACGAGCGGACTAATAATGATATTGTTAATCTGATTGTTGATAAGCTTAACGTGTCCAAAAATCTTATCACATATGTAGACGACCGCTTAGGCCATGACAGACGCTATGCGATCGATCCAACGAAACTGGAGAATGAACTGGGTTGGAAGCCGGAGTATACCTTTGATACAGGTATCGAAGAAACGATCGACTGGTATCAGAAAAACGAAGACTGGTGGCGTCCACTAAAAGAAAGAGCACAGTTGTAAGAATCAAAAAAGAGTCAGCGTAACGCGGCTCTTTTTTACATATAAATAGAAAGAAGGTATGGGATATGAAAGCATTGATTACTGGGGCAACGGGGCAGCTCGGGCAGGAGCTTCAAAAGTATCTTACAGAAAAAGAAATACCATATACAGCTTACGGATCTTCGGAAATGGATATTCTGGATAAAGATAGAGTTGAGGAAATAATAAGTAACGACAAACCCACTGTCGTATTTCACTGTGCAGCCTATACAGCAGTTGATAAGGCTGAAGAAGAAACAGAATTGAACTGGGCAGTTAATGTTGAAGGAACGCGAAATGTCGCAGAGGTATGTAAAGAGCAGAACATACTGTTCGTTTATATCAGCACAGATTATGTATTTGACGGAAAATCAGAAGAGATGTACAGAGTGGACGATCAGCCAAACCCGATCAATGAATACGGCAAAGCAAAACTTGCAGGGGAAAAAGTCGTTCAAGAATTATTGAAAGAGTATTATATTATCCGCACGTCATGGGTGTTTGGCGAGTTCGGGTCTAATTTTGTCTACACAATGAAAAAGCTGGCAAAAGATAGAGACGAATTGACAATCATCAGTGATCAGATCGGTCGACCGACCTGGACACGGACATTAACTGAATTTATGGTGCATCTGGCAGAAACTGAGCAGGACTATGGCACATACCACTTATCGAACGAAGGGACCTGTTCCTGGTATGAGTTTGCAGAAGCGATACTTAAGAATGAGTCAGTTAATATCAAACCGATAAACTCCAATCAGTATCCACAAAAAGCTAAACGTCCTATGCACTCTGTTCTGGACTTGTCAAAATCAAAAGATACTGGGTTTGCAATTCCTCATTGGAAAGATGCGCTAAGAGAGTTTAAGTTTTCTCAGCAAAATTAATAAAAAAGTCACAAAGTATAGAGTTAATTCAGATGAAATTCTGTTATAATGTAAGAAGAATTTTATAAACGAGAGAGTTGGAGAACCATGCCGAACCAAACACGTGCGAATAGAAACAAGCCAACAAAGAAAAAGTCAGTAGTCAAGATTGTTTTAAGTGTAGTTTTATTTTTTATGCTGATACTAACTCTAGCAGGCGGCTATGTGGCCTGGCAGGTCTGGGATGATCTGCAGAGCACAACAGATGAGATGTATGAAGATGTAGAAGGTCAGGAGCAGCATGTCAGCCGTGAAACTAAGCCAGTTGTTGTGGATGATGGAGAAGATCCTTTCTCAGTTCTTATAATGGGTGTCGATCAAGGAGATTTTGGTAGAGATGCTCAGGGTCGTTCAGATACTATGATGCTGCTGACAATTAATCCCAATACTGAAAAAACAAGTATCGTAAGTATTCCACGCGATACGTATACAGAAATTATAGGCAGAGGATTTAAAGATAAGATCAACCATGCTTACGCTTTTGGTGGAACCAGCATGGCTGTAAATACTGTTCAAAATCTTCTCGATGTACCCGTTGATTACTACGTATCTGTTAACATGGAAAGTATGCAGCAAATTATTGATGCGGTCGGTGGCATTACGATTACACCGCCTCTATCTTTCAGCCACAGTGGAAACAGTTTTGTAGAAGGCCAACCGACTCATATGAGTGGTTCTCAAGCATTATCTTATTCCAGAATGCGCTACGATGATCCAAACGGAGATTATGGACGTCAGCATAGACAGCGTCAGGTTATTGAAAGTACAATGAATAGTATTGCATCTGTAGATTCTATACGTAATTATAGTGCTATATTGGGAACCATGAGCAATTCAATGAAAACTAACATGTCTTTTGATGATATGGTTGATATGTTCAATAAATATCGTGGGGCTGTTTCTAACATTGAACAAGTACAGTTGTCCGGCACAGGTAAGATGATTAGTGGTGTTTATTATGAAATGATACCAGATGATGAAATAAACCGAGTTCATACACATCTTAAATCAGAACTGGAATTATAATAATTGAACATAAAAGAGCATAAAATTCTATGCTCTTTTATGTTACTATTGTGACAATGGCAACAATTCACTATAATGGTAGAAGTATTAGAAGGAGAGTGGTTATGAATATTACAGTTGTAGGAATGGGATACGTTGGCTTGTCAAATGCAATCTTGCTGGCACAGAATCATACGGTTACAGCAATCGATGTAATCAAAGAAAAAGTGGACATGGTAAATAATAAAAAATCACCTATTGTAGACGAGTATATTTCAGATTTTTTAGAGAACAAGGAACTGGATCTTATTGCGACGACCGACAAGAATGAGGCATACATACATAATCCTGAATTTGTCGTCATTGCTGCACCAACAAATTACGATACAAAAACGAATTATTTCGACACCTCGCTTGTGGAATCTGTTATTGAAGAAGTACTTAAATATGCACCAGAGGCGACGATGATCATCAAATCGACAGTCCCTGTAGGCTATACCAAAAGTGTCTGTGAAAAATATAATACCCAAAACATTATATTCTCGCCTGAATTTCTTCGAGAAGGGAATGCATTATACGATAATTTACACCCAAGCCGCATAATTGTTGGAAGAAAATCGGAGGCTGCTCAAAGATTTGCTGATTTACTGGTCGAAGGGGCGGTAGACAAGGATATTTCGGTCTTGCTGATGGATTCGACTGAAGCAGAGGCTGTTAAGCTGTTCGCTAATACTTATTTAGCTTTGCGTGTTGCTTACTTTAATGAACTGGATACTTATGCTGAAGTACATGGATTAGATACACAATCTATCATTAAAGGAGTTTCTTTAGATCCACGTATCGGTGGACACTATAATAACCCGTCATTCGGTTACGGCGGTTATTGTCTGCCTAAAGACACGAAGCAACTGTTAGCGAACTATGAGCAAATACCAAATAATCTCATTCGGGCTATTGTGGATGCGAACCGTACAAGAAAGGACTTTGTTTCGGATCAGGTCATAGCTACAAATCCGAGGAAAGTCGGTATCTACCGACTAGTAATGAAGGCTGGATCAGATAATTTTCGTCAAAGTGCTATCCAAGGCATCATGAAACGCATAAAAGCCAAAGGCATTGAAGTGGTCGTGTATGAACCGGTACTTGAAGACAGCACGTTCTACAGATCCAGAGTCAACAATGATTTAGATTCATTTAAAAAAGAAGTCGATATTATAGTTGCAAACAGACTTACTGAGGATTTAATAGATGTCAAAGAAAAAGTATACACAAGAGACTTATTCAACAACAACTAATTTTTCCATAAGGGTAATACTATTGATTCCACTGATCAGTGCAAGCTAACTTTAGTTGTTTTTAATCTGCAGGTGTTTTTCGTAAGTTTAGCGGAATCATTTAAAGCTTCAAAGTTTCTTCGAAAACTTTGAGGCTTTTTTTTGGTGCGCCCGGCATGGGCGATAACTTGATGGTGAAAGTCCACTACAGACTTGGCAGTAGGAACTGTTAGCGAAAGTCAAGGGTGTCCGCCGTGAGGCGGAATCTGAAGACAAACTATATGTAGTCAAGAGAAAATATCATAAAAGTCCGAATTTTCAATCTTAATAAAAAAGTGCATAGTAAATAAACCTACAATCTTTCAAAAAAAAATTCAGGCTAAAGATTTTTCAATATAAGGAACATTGTATTTTAGCAAATGAAAAATAACTCTTACAAGTTTTTTTGCTACATGAGTTAACGCAACGTTATAGTGTTTTCCTTCTGCTAGTTTTTTTTGCAAGTATAATTTAAATAATGGAGAATGAATTGCCACTAGTCTAGCGGCTTGATGTAAGGCCCAACGTAAAGAAGATGAGCCCCGTTTCACCATTTTACCTTTTCCATCATGGGTCCCGGATTGATGGACCGAAGGCTCCATACCTGCAAAAGCAAGTAATTGTGCAGGCGTTTTGAAATTATTGATATTTCTTATCTCAGAAATAATAACGCTCCCTAAACGATTAGAAATACCAGGAATTGAAGTAATAGGAGAAGCAATCTCATTCATTAGTGAATTGATTTCTTTATCTACTTTTTTTATTTTTTTATTATAAAACTCTATTATTTCAATCGTTTGTGTCATTTCTAACTCGAGAATTTTTGAAACTTGTCCAATGGAGTCTTTTGCTAAATTTCTTATTTCTTGGGCCTTTTCCTTCCTTATTTTTCCTTGAGAGGCTGAAGCAAGAGTTGATGTTAATGTACTCAAATGAGAGTTACCTATAGCTTTAGCCGAAGGATAGTTTTTAAGTAACGAATAAACATAAGAATGGTGTAAAGAAGTAACGTATACAGAAAGCTCTGGAAATACTAAGTCTACAAGTCTTACGTATTGAATTTTCCCTTCGGATTGATAGTGACTTAGTCGTGTTCTATTGCGGGTTAAAAACTTAAGATCTGTCATTTTTTTATCAGCAGTAAACTTTTCTACTTGGTTGTCACTCATTAATTTTCGAACAATCAATTTGGCATCTTTTTTATCTGTTTTCGTTTTTCTCAACGTAGTTGATTTAGCAAATTCTTTTATCAAAATAGGATTATAGGTAAATACTGTATATCCTTCATTTCTAAGAAAAGTTAATAGATTAAGACTGTAGTGACCAGTATCTTCTAAAGCAATACGTACGTTGCTTTTTGCTGATCCCTCTTCCTGATTTGATATTACACTACAAAGTGTATTAAATCCTTTTCTAGTATTGTCTATTGTAAGATGTTCTTTGAGAATTGTTCCATTAGAATCTATAATACAAATATCATGCTTCTTTTGGGAAACATCTATGCCGACATTAATCATTGAAAACCCTCTCCTAAAAGTATTTGCGCTGCAGTTTCACAGGTAATCTTTGTCATCTGGATCCTTGTGTCAAATTAAACGTCATGCGTTAACAAACTTATTACCAATAAAACAAAGACCTGTGGTTATAGCCTTCAGAAAACCAGTCATCTCCTAAAAGTGCTGTAAGGAAGTCTACTAATCCACAACGCCTATAACGATTATAAATGAAATGAATTAGGCTAAAATATTCATTTAATCGTCTATACTCAATATACAAGGAAGACGGACGCAAATGCTTGCACTGACGAACAGAAACTTCATACAAAGGCTTGATAGAACGGATGAGCTTGCCGTACAAAGTGAAGTCCGATACTGCCCGAATTCTATTGAGTAAATGAAGCAGTGACATGAGCAGAAGGTTGTCGTTCTTACCCGGGGAGGTCTCGTCAGCGCTTAGTAGTAACAACGAATGGCGAGAAGTCAGCCGAGGTCATAGTAGGGAAAATGTACCGAAGGACCGAACAGTATCAATACTTTGAAGATTGGAGGTTAGGCATTATGACAAACGCAGAAAACAACCCACGGGTTGGCAAACTACAAAGGGATAAGCTGGAAGCGAAAAAGTATGTAGATGTGCGGAGTAATGGCCTAGGTGAACGTAAAGACAAGTATGGTGAGTCTCTTATGAGGCTCGTTGTAAGTGAGAAGAATCTATTCGGAGCGGCTAAAATGGTTAAACGTAACAAAGGAGCTGCTGGGGTAGATGGTATGACAGTTAATGAAATAGAATCACATATCATGGAAATGTATCCGTATATTCGAAAGAAACTGTTGGACGGAACCTATAAACCACAACCGGTCAGACGGGTGGAAATACCAAAAGCGAATGGTGGTATCCGAAAACTGGGGATTCCAGTTGTACGGGACCGAGTGGTCCAGCAAGCCATCAGGCAAGTGATAGAGCCTATCATTGATAAACACTTTCTCCCGCATAGTCATGGGTTCCGTAAAGGGAAAAGCAATCATACAGCTTTGAAAGAGTGTGTCGACTACTATCAGCAAGGCTACAAAGTAGCCGTCGACTGTGACCTGAAACAGTGCTTTGACACACTCAATCATGACAAGCTGATGTACTATCTCGAACAGTATATACAGGACAAAATGATTCTTAAAATTATCCGTAAGTTCTTACAGAGCGGTGTCATAGATCTGTCTGGCGAATTCGTAGAAAGTAACACAGGCGCACCACAAGGTGGCGTGATTTCGCCCCTACTCAGTAACGTATACTTACATGAACTGGATAAAGAAATGAAGCAGAGAGGACATCGTTTCGTTCGGTTCGCTGATGACTTCGTCATCTTTGTGAAGTCAAAACGAGCCGGTGAACGTGTGCTCCAAAGCATCACTCGCTTCATTGAAAAAGACCTGAAACTAACTGTCAACCAAGAGAAAAGTAAAGTGGGTTCACCAACGCGTTTAAAGTTCTTGGGTTGTCTGATAACCACAGTGAATGGGGTCTGTCGCTACAGACCTTCGAACGAAGCCAAAGCGAAATTCATTCGCACCTTGAAACGCTTGACCAAACGTAAGCGAGCAGGGAAGTTTGATGAGATTGTCAAAGAGATAAACAGCCGAACAAGAGGCTGGATAAATTATTTTGGCACAGGCTTCATCAAAACCTTCGTAACTAAAGTGGAGCAATGGCTCCATCACCGAATCAGGCAGCTAATTTTAAAGAGATGGAAAAATCCACGTACTAAGATTAGCAGATTAATGCGCTTAGGTCTAGATATAGATAGTGCCAAACGCATAGGCTATTCCAGAAAGAAATACTGGAGATTGTCAAAAACACCCGAGGTTCATCGGGTGCTTACAACGAAAAGACTCTACCGGTGGAACGTAGTTTCACTACGAGACCTGGCAGAGTCTGCTTACTTAAGATATTGAACCGCCGTATACGGAACCGTACGTACGGTGGTGTGAGAGGACGATAAATGAATTAATCATTTATCTCCTACTCGATTTCGAACAGAATTGAGCAGGAAAACTTAGTAATAGTTCCTGATAAAAGAAATCGATAGGTAAATATTATGGAAATTTAAAATGCGTCCCGAATATTTAAATAACATTAAACTGGAAAGATGTAATAACCGAATAGGATAATTACAGAACAAGCAATTTGAGGAAAATACCACTAACTACAAAGTGAAAAAAGTATAACTTTACTAATAATTTGAAAAATCTAATGGAAATTAAAATGAATATGTTATAATTTTCAGGTAGACATTTTTTAGTATGAAGTTACATGAACACATTATATTACTACCGGAGGTATTTAAAATGTATGAACCAAATTATAAAAAATGGGTGATGACCATATCAAGTGGAATTTTATTATCTATTACTGGACCAGCCTACTTAGTTTCTGCGGAAGAATCAGTTGATGTTTCTAATTCCCGTTATGCCTTAGAAAATTTTGCAGTCTACACAACCAGTGGGAACCAATTAACTGAGGAAATATCTAACGTACTGATTGAGCGTCTATATATTGCTTTAAATGACCAAGAGCAGGTAACCTTTTTTGGGGAAGTAACCCCTAGCAGTGACGTAACTATAAACATAGATAAATTTGAAACGTATAACGTGTCTTCGGATGAAGATGGATATTTTGAAGTTGTTTTTAAAGATTTACTAGCCATTGATAAATATGAAAGTATTCAGTTGAATCTGTCTCTGAGAGATACACACGGAGAAGAGTATTTCATAGACTTGATTCTAAATGAATCAAAGATACTGGAAATGTTTCAATTACATACCGAAACAGCATATGAAAATGAAATAGATACCTATAATGAACCTGCGAATGACAATCAATTATCAACTCAGGAATCAGTTGAAGATGCTGATGGAAATGAAGGAATCGAGACAGGAACCAGCATAAATTCATTAGAACAGAATTTAGAATCTGAATCCGATAAAACCTCATCTGAATCCTCCCTGAGTGAAAAGACAGGAGATTCTTCAGAGAAACAAACCGAAACATCAGAAGCAACCAAAATAATAGAAGCAACAGAAACAGCAGAAGCAACAGAAATTATAGAAACAACAGAAACAACAGAAACAACAGAAATAGTAGAAGAGAATGACAGTCAAGAAGACTTGGAAGACAACGAAGACGTGTCTCTTGACGAATCAAAGAGTTCTTCGGAACAAAATACAGATGCGGCAATAGAAACAATAAAAAAAGACACTGTAAATGAGGAAAACATATCAGATAAGAATAATACTGAAACATTCTCGATGGTATCCATCTCTTCATCGTCAAGTGAGCAATTAACAGAAGAAGGCGTCTATGTTGTAGTAGCGGGAGATTACATGAGTAAAATTTCAGGAAAATTCGGAGTTTCAACAACTCAACTTCTGGAATGGAATCCTAAAATAACCAATGTCAATTTAATCTATGTTGGACAGAAAATCAATGTGACCCAGGAAGCTTATGAACGCTCAATAGAGAAAGATAATGGAACTGAAATAGAAAACGAAAATGAAACCAGTAATAAAGCTGAACAGCGCCCGTTTGCGAGTCACCGTGAATTTATTGAATACATTGCTGATGACGCCCAGAAAATAGCGAATTTGTCTGGGGAACCGCAACTTTATGCGTCTGTTATGATTGCTCAGGCAGCTCACGAAAGCTATTATGGAAAGTCTCTATTGTCTCTGCCACCGTATTATAATTTATTTGGAATTAAAGGATCATACAATGGAGCATCCGTTCCAATGGGGACATGGGAAGAGTACAATGGGAAAATCAGCAATATAACGGCTGAGTTTAGAGATTATCCTTCTTATTATGAATCAATGACGGATTATGCAAACTTGTTACGTAACGGTCTAAAAAGAAATTCAAATTTTTATGCTTCAACATGGGTAGAAAATACGAATAGCTATAAAGATGCCACTGCATACTTAACGGGTACATATGCAACAGATTCAAGGTATGCGACGAAAGTAAACAATCTGATAGAGATGTACGATTTGACAAAATATGATTCACATATTGTCAGCGAAACAGCAGGAAGTTCGGATTCGGACGACGTTGCAGTTTCCTATAGTGTACTCATTTCCAATTCAGGGTATTCTATTGATTCCTTACCATTTGGTACAAAGGGATACCAATATATAGATAGAACGGATAATTATATTGGAGAAAAAGTTCAGGCTGTAAGAGAAAGCAAAAATGGGTCTTACATCATGGTAGAGTTTGAAGGAGAGGAACTGGGTTGGGTAGATAGCAGAGCATTTAGTGATAAGCTTTCAGATGAAAACGTCATAACTTCTATAAAAGTTGATCACTTGGCAACAGTGGAATCTAATACAGAAAGTATTTACAGTTTGCCCTTGTCAAATCAAGAATCAAACCGTATTGGATCGACTGCAGATTATTACGGTAAATCCTTAAAAGTTGTAAGAAAAACAGCAAATGGCAACTTTTTACTTCTAGCAGATAAAGGTAAACTGCTAGGCTGGGTCGATTATCAAACAATGGAAAAACCAGTAGTCACTAGTAACATTTCTGGATCTAGAGCTGTTTCATATTATGCAGTCATATCCAGTAAAGAGCATTCAATTGATACTAAACCATGGGGCGAGGTCGGATTCTTTAAAAAAGGGACGACTTCTGATTATCTAGGACGGAAAGTAGAGGTTATACGAGAAAGCAAATCGGGTTCTTACAAGCTCGTAAAATATGACGGGGAACTACTCGGGTGGATCGATTATCGCGCACTCGAAGCAGTTCCAGCAGTGAGTTTAAGCATAGAGAGCTCTGATAAGGTTTCTTTCACATCAATGATAAAAAGCGGACACACGATCAATACGAAACCATGGGGAATGAGCGGGTATCAGAAACTGAACGATACAGCTGATTATGCGGGAAGAAAAGTGGACGTCATTCGAAAAACCGCAACCGGGTCATATTATCTGGTCAAAATCGATGGAGAACTTCTTGGCTGGGTAGATCATCGGGCGTTATCGATCCCGGAAGCGACAGCCGACGTCTTAGGCTCGATGCCAGTATCTTTCTCATCAATGGTAAAAAGCGGACACACGATCAATACGAAACCATGGGGAATGAGCGGGTATCAGAAACTGAACGATACAGCTGATTATGCGGGAAGAAAAGTAGACGTCATTCGAAAAACCGCAACCGGGTCATATTATCTGGTAAAAATCGATGGAGAACTGCTAGGCTGGGTAGATCATCGGGCATTATCGATCCCGAAAGCGACAGCCGACGTCTTTGGCTCAACGCCAGTATCTTTCACATCAATGGTTAAAAGCGGACACACGATCAACACGAAACCATGGGGAATGAGCGGGTATCAGAAACTAAACGATACAGCCAATTATGCGGGAAGAAAAGTGGACGTCATTCGCAAAACCGCAACCGGGTCATATTATCTGGTAAAACTTGACGGACAACTGCTTGGTTGGGTAGATTACCGCGGTTTAAAATAAATTATGTAGCGTTCGTTCTTCCTTAGTTATAGTGATTTAAAAAATCTTCCTGATAATTTTATCAGGAAGATTTTTTATTAAGGGACGACCGTTCAAGGGCGGTACTTAGAGAAAAGATTAGCGCAAAAACATAGGGCGATGTCTATGGCTGACTTATGAATACTTTTTGAAAATTATTGCTAAAATTGAAAGAATAGAAAGACTATTATTGAGAAATATATTGTAATATGCTTCAGAACTGATAGAATAAGAAAGAATATATTTTTATTAGGTATTTGCCATTTGAATACAAATTTCTGTAAGACTTATACCTTTTTTAAATAGATATAAAGTCTGATACGCAATAATCTCGAGGAGTATGCCATTGTATACGACCTCTATAATCAAACGGACCTACCAGCTTATACTAAAAACTAGTAATTTTAAATAAATAGATTCAGCACAAATGATTGGAGAATTTAATGTAATGAATGTTCTAACAATTTCAACGACAAACTTGCAGTTGGATGGGATTTCTAATGTCATCATCAATTATTACACTTCAATGGATAAAAGTGATATGAAGATAGATTTTGTATTTCCGAAAATCAATCATCCTCAATTTGAAGAAATTATTAAAGCTAATAATAGTAACATCTACACTTTAAATATGCGAAAAAAAAATCCTTTTACTTATGTTCTGAAACTGACTAAGTTGATTAAAGAAAATAAGTATGATATTATCCACGCACACGGAAACAGCAGCACATTAGCATTGGAGATGTTGGCATCGAAAATGGCTGGTATAGAAATACGAATTTCACATTGTCACAGCACTCAAACGAATATAAAGCACCTCAGGTCTCTGTTCAACAGAATGTTTAAATCTTCATACAATGTTGGTCTAGCGTGCAGTAAAAAAGCAGGGGAATATTTATATGAAGACCAGTCATTTGAAGTGATCAATAACGGTATCGACATCGACAAATTCCAATATGACGAAAGTGCAAGAAGATACCAAAGAGAACCGCTGGGCTTAACTAACGAAAAGCTGATCGGTCATATCGGTCATTTTAGTTATTCTAAAAATCATGATTTTCTGATAGATGTTTTCCAAAAACTCTATGAAAAAGATAATAATTACAGACTTCTCTTAATTGGAGATGGAAAGTATAAGCAAGACATTGAAGAGAAAGTTAGCAGGCTTAACTTATCAGAAGCTGTCATTTTTGCTGGAAAAAGACAGGATATTCCCGAGTTGTTAAGTGCGATAGACTTATTTGTCATGCCTTCCAGATTTGAAGGCTTACCGGTAACATTGATCGAAGCCCAAGCTGCTCATCTGCCATGCTATATTTCTGACAATATAACGACGGAAGTCAAAGTAACTGAATTAGTTCATTTTGTTCCCTTAGATGATAATCCTGAAGAATGGGCGCGATGTATTGATGCTGAGCAAGTTAAAGATCGAATATCAGCTGATAACAAGTATAATTCAGAAATTATTAAAGCAGGATTCAGTATTAAAGAAAATGCAAGTCATCTTAAACAACTATATACTGATTTGCTCGCAGAAACTTAGAAACATAATTAAATTTTAAAGCTACTTACTGGAGTGTTTTTATTGAATAGAATTTGTATTGTGACCAGAGATTTAAGTTCTGGGGGAGCTGAAAGAGTTATATCTAATCTGGCTAATTATCTGGTCGGTAAAGGAAAGAGTATCTTTATTCTCACTCTTTTTGGAGACCATCAGTTTTATCAGCTGCATCCTGATATTGAAGTGATCTCTTTTAGCAAGGAGAAAAGTAAAGCTGGTAAGTACATAAAAGCCAGAAATTCAGTTAACGAATTGCAGCCTGATATTGTATTAGCTATGCCTGAAGAAGTCGGGATATACTTGACTCTCACAATGATAGGCTCTAAGGTCCCAGTCATTATCTCTGAAAGAAATAATCCCTCTGTTATGCCTTCGAATAAAATGACACGCATTCTCCGCTATGTATCTTATTCACTAGTTAAAGGAATAATCTTCCAAACCAGTCAGGCAATGGAATTCTTTCCAAATTATGTTAGAAAAAAAGGGGAAATCATATTAAATCCTATCGATATAGAAAGCCTTCCTGATCTTCATGAAAAAGAAAGAGAGAAAGTAATTGTATCAGTAGGTAGATTAGAACCCCAAAAGAACTTTTCGGTTCTATTAGAAGCATTCTCGAAACTCGTAAAGGAATATCCTGAATACAGGTTAGTTATATATGGCGAGGGAAGCTTAAGAGGAGAATTAGAAAAACAAATCAGTGAGCTTTTTAGAGATCCGGATCTTGTTAGTCTTCCAGGACGAGTAAGTAATCCTCCTGAGAACATTAAGGATGCTTCCATGTTTGTATTAAGTTCTGATTATGAAGGCTTACCTAATGCTTTAATTGAATCTATGGCAATGGGTCTACCCGTTATTTCTACTGATTGCCCTTCCGGGGGACCGAGGGAACTAATAGAGAATGAGCAGAACGGAATCCTTGTACCAGTTAATGATTCAAATGAGCTACACAGAGCTATGAAAAAAATAATTGAATCCTCCCAGTTTTCAGAAGATTTGGGAAAAAACGCTTTATGTGTCAGAAAACAACTCGATCCTACTCTGATATATAACCAGTGGCATCAATACTTGGAAAAATTTGTTGCAGAATAACAAAGATGTAAAATAAAAATAACGGAGTTTTTTTATGAATAAAATGATATCGGTCATCATACCAGTATATAATGCTGAAAATTATTTAAGTGAATGCGTAGATAGTGTCATGAATCAGTCGTATAAGAATCTTGAGATCATATTGATAAATGATGGATCTACTGATGACAGTCCTTCGATATGTGATTCTTATTTACATAAGGATAATAGAGTGAAGGTGATCCATCAGTCAAATGGCGGGGTCTCTTCAGCAAGAAATGCAGGGCTTCAGGAAGCGTCTGGAGAATACGTGCAGTTTGTAGACAGTGATGACTTTCTTTCTGAAGACATGTGTGAGGAGCTGATCAGAGCTGTTTCACACACTGATATAGCGATCTGCGGTTATCAAGGGTTTGATGACAATCGAAATGTAGATATTCACCAGCCAGATACCAGCCAGATTAAAATGCAGGATGATTGGGGCGTACAGTTTAACGCACTCATAAAGAAAAATCTGTTTAATCAACCCTGGAACAAACTCTATAAAAAAAGCAAGATCACCAATAGATTTAACACTGACTTTGCCCGGGGAGAAGATCTCTTATTTAATTTAGATTATTTCAGAAATATCAGTAGTATCAGTGTAATTGACAAGGCATTGTACTGGCACAAAAATGATACACCTGATTCATTAATGACAGTATACACGGATGACCAGTTTCATAATCAGAAAACCCTTTTTCTGAAGATGGAGGAATATAAAGCTTATTATGATTTAAATAAAATAGAATTTCATTACACTATATTTTTTCATGAAATCCAGTGGATAGTTAAAGAAATAATATATGATGATAAGTCATCTTTTAAAAGTAAATATCTGAAACTGCAAAACATTGTACATGACGAGTGCACTGTGAAAATGATCAGTCAATTCAACTCTTATTCTGTCAATTCATTAATTCTGAAGAAATTGATCAAAAATAAAATGACACCTTTCGTTTATTTATATAATTTATTATTACTTATTAAAAACCATCAACTTGGCTTCATGTTTAGAAGAGGTGATAATCATGGATAAGAAAATCAATATTTATTATTACTTGTCAGGTTTTGGAAGTGGGGGTATTGAAAAATACTCAGTAAATTTATACAAAAAAATCAATAAAGACACTATTTCACTTGATTTTTACACTTGGGAAGACAAGAAAGAGTTTTTCGATAAGGAGCTGACTGCGCTAGGGACAAAAAAGAACCCTTACAAAAAAGATAGTGGTAACCTTACAGGACTTAAGAGAAAGTATAAGATTGCCAAGAATATTTATGCCTCTTTTAAAAGGAAAAAATATGATGTAGCTTATTTTAATCTTACAAATCCAATCGAGGTACTTAAACTACCTTTGTTATGCAGACTTCTGGGAATTAAAAATATCATAATCCATTCTCATTCGTCAGGTGCTAATAATATGAGCAGGGTGCAAAAATATCAGTACAAAATAGGAAAGATAATGATCTCTTTTATTGCAGCTGAATATTTTGCCTGTTCTGAACCGGCAGCGGGATGGATGTATAGCAGTCGAATTCTGAATAGACAAAAACATGTAATAATCAAAAATGGGATCGATATGGAAAATTATTTATTCAACCCTATTGTTAGAGAGAAAACAAGGAAAGAACTGAACATGACTAATGCATTAGTGATTGGTCATGTAGGAAGATTATCTAAAACGAAGAATCATTCTTTTTTGATCGATATATTTAATCAAGTTTTGAAAAAAAAGACTAACGCTAAATTAGTCTTGTTTGGTACAGGTACGCTGGAAAGTGAACTGAAAGAAAAAGTCGCACAAATGAACCTGACTGATTCTGTATTGTTCTATGGGGAAACCAATAGAATTCCCGAGATGCTGCAGGCAATAGATATATTTATTCTTCCCTCCTTATTTGAAGGATTGCCAATGGTTGGAGTAGAAGCACAGGCATCTGGTACAAGAAGTTTTTTCTCTAATACAATAAGTCCCGAAATTTTATTAACTGAAGTTTCCAGTATGGTATCACTTGAATCCTCGCCAGAAGAATGGGCAGATAAAATTATCAATTCTGACCTTGCCAAAAAGCGTACTGGAAAAGTACTTTCAGATGCTGGCTATAATGTCTCGCATACAGCAGCAATGGTTGAAAAAATAGTGATGAAATATTCTATTCAATAATAGATACAAGGAGTATTTATGGAAAATATAAAGAACAGAACAATAAGCATTTTTAATATTATCGAAAACAAAGAGATAGTGTTTTTATTCTTGATCATAGCATCTTTTATAGAACCAGCTGGATTAAGAAATGCTTCGATTTTTCCAATGTTTTATGATTTAGGACGGATACTGGGTTTTTTCTTTATTATCTGGAAATTGTATACTAAAGAGTATAAACTATCTAGAGTGCTTTATTTATTAATAGGCTATCAGTTCATCACATTAATGATTAAGTTTATTAATGTCTTTTCCTTGTCCAGGAGCGATATACTAATAGCGCTGTGGACCATCGTGCCCTTAATTGTCTTAGATAATGAGATTAAGATAAACTCAAAAAGGATTATCTCAATCGTATATTGGATCTTTTTAGTTTTACTAGGTTTAAATTTGATTTTCATGCTGTTGAACGTCCAGTTTCCATCCTCTGCGTATCATAGTTTTCATTTGCTGGGCATACGCACATCCTTCACTTCGTATGGATTGATCGCACTGATAAGTTCAGCAATATTTTCTCTTCAAAGAGAGAATAAAGTCATATCTAAATATTCTGCTGGAATGTTTGCAATCGTGTTGACACAGCTGATGTTCCAGTGGGTGGCTACCGGTATACTGGCAGTAGCCACATTTGGAGTTGTTTTATACGTATTGACTAAAATTGAACGGATTAGGGAAAAAGGCACCTATCTGAATTTTGTTGTTTTGGGATTAGTTATCAACTTTTCCGTTATTATTTTAAGGATTCAAAATTTATTTTCGTTCATTATTGTAGATATACTGGATAAGAGTCTTACTTTAACTGATAGAATCTATATCTGGGATATAGCGATAGAAACGATAGGGAATTCTCCTCTAATAGGTTTTGGGGTAAATACTCAAATGGCCAGAGTAGTGGGATTCGGTCCTTCACCAATGTTTGCACATAGTCAACTTTTACAAATGGGTTTGGATTCTGGCTTGTTGGGTATACTACTATTTATAAGTTTATTTTTCTATGTCTCCAAAAATATTAGAAGGAATCAAAATACTTTAATGTCAACCATATTATCAGTAGGTACATTCACTATACTGATAGTGATGATTATGGAAGTACTGTTTTACAGTTATTTCATGTGGTTTATCTTTATTTATATTTATAATCAAAAACACTTGAATTCCAATGTTGAAGACAGATTAGAGTATTAAAATCAATAAGTAAGAGTTGAAACAGTACAGTGTGATTTATCTGAATAACATCGATATATACTGACATTAAATACTTTGATAAAAGGGTGTAATAATGGGAAGAACACAAAATTCATTTAAGAGTATAGTTGTCAATGTTATTGGACAGCTTTTTCAAGTTGTGGTTCAATTTGCAAGTAGAACAATATTTATTAGTGTATTATCTGCTGAGTATCTAGGGGTTCATGGTCTCTTTACAAATATACTAAGTGTCTTGTCTCTAGCAGAGTTGGGCTTTGGGGCATCAATTATTTACAGCATGTATAAGCCCATAGCTTCGGAAAATAAAAAAGAAATAACCGGCTTGATGAACTTATTCAGACGTATTTTTACGGTTGTTGCAATTATCATCTTTTTAATAGGGCTGACATTAGTACCATTCTTAGAATCATTTTTTGCAGAACCGGTCAGCATAGAAAGTATAAGACTGATTTACTTATTATATCTAATCAACACAGTTTTTTCATATTTGCTGATATATAAAAAAGCAATCATCGATGCACATCAGAAATACTATATCAGCACATTTTACAAAAAAGGGTTTATTGTACTGCAAAATATTCTGCAAATCATTTTCCTGATATTAACTGGAAACTTCATCGTATACTTACTCATTAAAATAGGTACTGATCTGGCATCCAACTTAATGATTTCAAGAAAAGCTGATGCACTTTATCCTTATTTGAAAGAAAACAAAACGATCCTACCAGATAAAGTAACCAGAAAAAGTATCTATAAAAATACTTATGCTATGTCGATTCACAAATTGGGCAGTGTCGCAGTGAATAATACAGATAATATCATCATGTCTTCGTTCATCAGTATTGTTAGCGTAGGTATTTATTCAAACTATACTCTGATACTTAGTAATCTGACAGTTTTCCTGGCACTCCTTTTCAATTCTCTTACAGCAAGTGTAGGGAACTTGGGAATGACGAGTAGTAAGTTAAAACTGATTTCTACATTCAAGACAATCAATTTTATTGGATTCTGGATTTACAGTTTTTCAGCAATCAGTTTACTTACTCTACTGAACCCCTTTATTTCATTATGGGTAGGTACGGAGTATACCTTCTCTACGAATATTGTATTGATTCTTGTTGTCAATTTTTATATCAATGGCATGAGAAAGGTACCCCTAACTTTCAGAGATGCGTTAGGTCTATTCTGGTATGACAGATTCAAACCGGTTTTCGAAACAATAATAAATTTAGTTGGTTCCATACTTTTAGTTCAAGTTTACGGAATAGCAGGTATTTTTTGGGGAACCTTTTTAAGTGCCTTTTTAGTTTCCTTTTGGGTGGAACCGTATATCCTGTTTAAACATGGCTTTGATGAGAAAATACGAGATTATTTTAAGCAGTACGCCTTTTATACAAGCATATTTATCGTGAGCGGAGGGTTCACTTTTTATATCACATCTCTTATTCCTGATAATAACTGGATAATGTTTATATTTAAGGTTTCCACAATAGTGATACTATATAATTTGTTAATTATTGCATTTTTCTTTCGAACGACTGAATTCAAGAGTTTTGTTGATATAATAAAAAGAGTGCTGTTAAAAACCTAGACTTTATGAGTATTTGAACACTTTCTTTACTATCGGACAACATCGGACTGCTTTATTATGTTATACTATTATTAGTTTTGAATAATGTGATAAAAGTATCATCCATTCGGCTTAAGTTTATCAGTACTACTAAACTAAATTATAGAAGGAAGAAGGTAGATACGTTGTGGAGGTAGAAAAAGGAAAGACAAAACAGCTTGCAAGTGTAGGACTATTGGAGTACGAGGTTTTGAAGAGATTTCTGGATATTATATTAGCCATAACGATCCTGATTATACTCAGTCCATTGTTTATTGTCATCGCTGTTCTGATAAAATTAGATGATCCGTATGGAAAAGTGTTTTTCAAGCAAATAAGAGTTGGAAAAGATCTCGAAGAATTTGAGATGTATAAATTTCGTTCAATGTATTCAGATGCTGAAGATCGTCTAGCGACATTGTTAAAGCATAATGAGATAGACGGAGCGATGTTTAAAATGCAGGGTGACCCGAGAGTAACACGCATCGGAAGCTTTATAAGAAAATACAGCATTGATGAACTTCCCCAATTGGTAAATGTGTTGACTGGTGAAATGAGTCTGATCGGTCCGCGGCCACCTTTAGTGAGAGAAGTGCAAGAGTATACAAGCTATGATAAAAAAAGATTGAATGTTATACCTGGAATAAGTGGGTTATGGCAAGTCAGCGGAAGGAATTCACTCAGTTTTAAAGAAATGGTAGAGCTGGATTTAGAATATATCAATAATCTGTCATTAATGTTAGATATAACAATAATACTAAAGACTGTAGTCGTTGTTATAAAAGGAACTGATGCATATTAATAGAGCAAAATGGCTGACTGTTTAGAGTGAAGGAGTAGAAATAGAGAGAATGAATAGTGTAATGACAAAGGGCCACAGTTTAGTGAAATTCACGTGGTATAAACTCATAAAATATAAATTATTAAAAAAAATGAGTGATAAACGGTTTATAGAGCTGGATTATCTAATCAATACAAAAAACGCTTTGAATCTTACTGATCCAAAAACCTTTAATGAGAAGTTACAATGGTTAAAGCTTAATAACAGGAAAACATACTACACGACTTTAGTTGATAAGTATGAAGTTAGAGAATACATAAGTGAGCTGATCGGAGAAGAGTATCTTATACCACTTTTAGGTGTTTACGACACTTATGATGACATCGACTTTCGTGCTTTACCGGATCAGTTTGTTATGAAGCCAACGCACACATCGGGGAACATTTTCATCTGTAAAGATAAAAACCAGATCGATCACGAAGCCCTGAGAGGGAAAATCGATGCTTGGTTATCTCGGGACTATTACTCTGTTCATAGAGAATGGCCGTATAAGAATGTAAATCCGAGAATCATTATCGAAGAATACATTGAACAGGAAAGCGGAAGTGAATTGAGAGATTACCGTTTTTTCTGTTTTGACGGGGCCCCAAAATTCATTACAGTAGATTTCAATATAATCGATAAGAGCAAAACAAGACGTAATCTTTATGATGTAGGTTGGAATATAATGGATGCGACTATTTCTTACCCTCAAGAAAAAGAATTAGTCATTGAAAAACCGGAAAAGTTAGAGCAATTGATTGAACTGAGCTGCATGTTATCAAAAGATATACCACACGCGCGTATCGATTTTTATTATATTAACAATAAAATAAAATTCGGAGAGATCACTTTTTTCCATCAGTCAGGGATGGGAGATATACAGCCTGATGAATTTAATATTGAAATGGGCAATTGGATTACGGTAGTATAAATCCTGATTGGGATAACGCTGTCTTGTTTTTGAATGTAAAAAACAAGTTAAACTCTTCATACTACATTATACACCAGTATAGGTATTAAAAAGAGTATCGTTAAGTCAAGAAGCATATATTTAAAGGAGATTAATTATGAAAGTCTGTATGGTTGCTTCAAGCGGAGGACATTTGGCCCATCTTTTTCTTTTAAAGGATTTCTGGGAAGATAAAGACCGATTCTGGGTCACCTTTGATAAGGCTGACGCTAATAGTATGTTGAAAAACGAAAAGATGTATCCGTGCTATTTTCCAACAAATAGAAATCTGGTAAATCTATTGAAAAACACTGTTTTAGCATTCAAAGTGCTGGTTAAAGAAAAACCAGATATAATCATCTCTTCTGGAGCCGCAGTAGCCGTTCCTTTTTTTTATTTAGGTAAAATCATGGGGAAGAAAACGATCTATATAGAAGTATTTGATAGAGTAGATGCTCCCACTTTAACAGGAAAATTAGTATATCCGGTCACGGATAAATTTATAATTCAGTGGGAAGAACTCAAAAAAGTATATCCCAAAGGTATCTATTTAGGAGGGATTTATTAGTGATTTTCGTAACAGTTGGTACCCATGAACAGCAATTTAATCGTTTAGTCAAAGAAGTAGATGAGTTAGTAAAATCTGAAGAAATAACTGAGACTGTTTTTATTCAGACTGGGTACTCCGATTATAAACCTGAATATTGTGAGTGGGCGCCATTTGTGAGTTATAAAGAAATGCAGTCTTATATAAAAAAGTCACGCATAGTGATTACTCATGGAGGACCCTCCAGCTTTTTAAATGTATTACAATATAATAAAATCCCGATAGTGGTACCCAGATTAGTAAAATATGGTGAACATGTAAATGATCATCAGCGAATTTTTCTTGAACAGGTATTAAGCAAGGGATATACGATCAAAAGCGTTATAAACGAAAAAGATTTAGGCGAGTATATAAGAGGGTATGAGAACGTGAATGCAGTGTTCCAAAGTAACAATGTTTCTTTTGTCCATTCATTCAGTGAAATCGCAGAAAATCTGCTGGATGAGTCTGTTTAATAATTATGTAAACGGGTATTAAATGGAACAGCTAATACCTTAGAGTTTAATCGATACTACAATTCTCACTGAGAGAAAAACCAATAGAGATAAAAGGAATGTATTTCATGAAAGTATTAGTGACAGGTGCTGCTGGTTTTATAGGTTTCCATGTGTCCAGAAAATTACTGGATAAAGGGGTAGAAGTAGTCGGCATAGATAATCTCAATGTTTATTATGATCCGAAATTGAAGGAACACCGTAAAAGTTTATTGAATAGCGATGGTAAATTTCATTTCTATAAAATAGATTTAAAAAATAAAGATGATGTTGATGAATTATTTGAAAAAGAAAACCCAACACATGTAATACACCTGGCTGCTCAGGCGGGCGTTCGCTATTCGATCGAGAATCCGTACGCTTACATAGACAGTAATGTGGTCGGTTTTATGAACATACTTGAAGCGTGTCGTCATTTCCCCGTCGACCATTTGCTCTACGCTTCTTCCAGTTCAGTTTATGGAGGGAATAAAGCAGTCCCGTTTTCTACTAATCACAATGTGGATCACCCGGTATCATTATATGCTGCAACAAAAAAATCGAACGAATTAATGGCACATACATATAGTCATTTGTATGATATACCAACAACGGGTTTAAGATTCTTTACAGTTTACGGTCCGCTGGGTCGTCCTGACATGGCCTACTTTTCTTTTACTGATCGCATACTGTCCGGGGAATCAATCAACATATATAATCATGGAGAAATGGAACGAGATTTCACGTACATCGATGATATTGTTTCGGCCATTCTAAAACTTGTCGATAAGGCTCCTGCTTCCAATGAATCATGGGATGAAACACAAGGGGATTTAAGTGAGAGTTTTGCTCCTTACAAAATTTACAATATAGGCAACAATAGTCCGATAAAGCTCATGCGGTTCGTCAATGCTTTAGAATCAGCGCTGGGAGTGAAGGCCGAGAAAAAATTTATGGCTATGCAGCCCGGTGACGTTAAGAGGACCTATGCAGATGTTTCAGACTTAGAACGGGATATCGACTTTAGGCCGTCCACAACGATTGAAGAAGGACTGGAAAAATTTGTTGAGTGGTATAGAAGCTATTATCGTAACAGTTGATCAACTCGTACAGCTTCTGTCATGGATAAGAGCCGAATAGCGACAGTATGACTAAAAAACAAATAGTTAGTCGTTAGTTAGTCTTATGGGTGTACACGAGAACGGATACATGTGTATGTAATTTTATGGATAGGAGAGTTGGATGTCAAAAATCGAACTGAAAGAACAGAAGAAAATCATGACTGAAATATTAGTGTATATAGATCGATTAGCAGCAGAACATAACTTGACATATTCCCTCTGGGGAGGGACTATGTTGGGCGCAGTTCGCCACAAGGGCTACATACCATGGGATGATGACATAGATATAAGTATGCCGAGAGAAGATTATGAGAAATTGATAGACATCTTAAAAGATAAAGAGGACTACGACCTCTATGAATACTCCATTCAAGACCAGTATACTCAGGGATGGGCCAAATTGGCTCACAAAGGTTCTATCGACAAAAAAGGTAAATTCTTTGGTTCAGATATTTCGCATGGGGTCTTTGTTGATATCATGCCCATAGATGGTTTCCCGTCCACTGAAACAGAAATCAGGAAATTTAAAAAAGAAGTACGTCAAGCATATCTACTTGTCAGGTCTGCCAATTTTCCATCCTATGCTAGTTCCATATCTTTAATAGAATCATTAAAACGACTGATCCTGGCGTTCCCCTTGTATTTATCTTCAAAGCGTAGAGGGGGAAAAACTAATCTGGTCACCGAACTTAACAGGTTATCAAAAATATATTCGATAAAAAATTCTGATAAATGTGGTCATTTACTTTCAAGATACAAAGGCAATTTAGGATATCCTTCGTCCATCTGGGATGAAATCAAAGACTATGACTTTGAAGGATATCGATTTAAAGGTATAGCAGCATCAGACACATACCTCTCCCTTCTGTATGGAGAGAACTATATGGATCTCCCTCCTAAAGATAAACAAATCACACACGATGAACACGAATTTTTTGTAAAGGATGTGAATTAGATGAATATAGCTATGATAATGGCAAGTGGCAAAGGACTTAGAATGGGTCAGCACATCCCAAAACAGTTCATTAACGTTAAGGACAAGCCTGTCATTGTATATACCTTAGAAAAGTTCGAAAAACATCCTCAAATCGATAAAATACTTGTTGTCTGTCTTGAAGGATGGGAAAATGCCCTCAGTGCGTACGCGCAGCAATTCAATCTCACTAAATTAGAATGGATCGTGACGGGAAGTACTGAAAGGCAAAAGTCTATTCTAAATGGTTTAGAAAAATTAAAAGCAGAAGCAGGTTCAGATGACTTGATTATTTTACATGATGGAGTACGACCTTTAGTATCTTTGGATATTATATCTGATCTTGTAGTTACCGCATCAACATATGGGAATGCCGTTTCTTCATTACCTATTGTCGATCAAGTAGTGAAAAGAGATGATGACTTTACTACGTCCGAATCGATCCCACGAGATCAATTAAAAATCGTTACAACACCTCAGGCTTATAAGCTGCGCGATATCCTTTCTACTTACGAAAGAGCATATGAAGATGGCAGGGCAATATCAGGGAACCATTCAATCAATACGTTAATGCATGAGTACGGCAAAAAGTTATATTTTTCTAAAGGCAGTGAGTTAAACATTAAATTGACATCGATACAGGATATATACTGGTTCAAAGCAATGCTGGAAGCTGAGAAATCGGAATGGTTAAAATAGGAGGAGCATTATGAAAGATTTTATTAAAGGGTTACTCAAGTTATGCAACGAATTAAATAAACAGATAGAAACAACTGCAAAAATCGTCGTTTTTATTTACAGGTTAGGATATTATGCTGAATATAAAGCTACTGGGACAAAGAAAAAGTTTCTTATAACTATCTGGTATTTGTTAGACTCGCTAGTGTCCAAATTATATTTTAATACTATAATCCCCAGAACAGCTAGAATAGGCTACGGCTTACTTTTAAGTCACCCGTTTAATGTCATAATGGCTCGTGATGTCCAAATAGGCTATAATGCACGTATTAGACATGAAGTGACTATAGGGCGTAAAACTCCTAAAAATCCGGGTGTTGCCCGTATCGGGGACAATGTCACAATAGGTGCAGGTACTAAGATAATCGGACCGGTTTCTATCGGAGATAACTCAGTAATCGGTGTAAATGCCGTAGTAACGAAAGATTTTGGTCCAAACAGTGTAATCGTTGGAAACCCAGCTAAAAATATAAAAAAATAATCATCGAGTAAATCTTTTGTATACAGGGAATGATTGCTATCAACATAGGATCATTGTATTTGAAATTCTTAGAAAAACTAAACTGAAAGCATTTATGCCAGTGTATTGTATATAAAGCTTGACAAGAAAGAATGATGTTAGTATGAAATCCTGGACACGTTTTGATAGAATATAAACTATCGAAAAGGAGTGTCTATCGATGTCAAACCGAAGAACCTATGATGTCGACTATAAGAAAACGCTAGTCAGTTTGTACGAAAATGGTCATTCAGTAAAGAATTTAAGTGAGGAACATGGCATAGCAGAACAAACCATTTATCGGTGGATCAAAAAATATTCCACAGATGAAAAAACCGGGTATTCTGAAGCAGATATCGAAAAAATTAAAGCAGAGAATGCCCGTCTTAAGACAGACAATGATATCCTAAAAAAGGTCTTAGCCATGTTCACTCAAAAATAGACCGCGATGACTTTATTTTCGAACTCGACGCAATCAAAGACGACATCAATTTAAAGCGAACACTGGAATTGTTTGAGATCCCACGATCAAGTTTTTATGAACGTATTAATCGCGAGGAATCGCATAGAGAGCGTGAAAATCGGCGTATCCTTGAAAAAATTGAACGCATATGGGAATCAAGTGGGCGTGTGTATGGTGCCCCGAAAATTCACGCACTTTTGGTTACTCACGAAAACGAAGACTGCAGTCTCAAACGTGTCCAAAAACTGATGCATAAACAAGGTATTCGTTCCATTACACAAAAGAAATGGCGGCCACACAGGTCCGCTGATCCTGTGCCAGACGATCGAGTAAACTTGTTAAATCAAGATTTTTCTACCACCGGATTGAACCAAGTATGGGTAACGGATATCACCTATATCTGGACAGGCAAAGATGAATGGAGTTATCTATCTACGATTATTGATTTATATTCACGGAAAGCCATTTGGTCATTTAGCCGACAGATGACTGTGGATCTGGTCTTAGATACTTTAACAAAGGCAACCCAACGATACGGTGCGGCCGAAGGCCTCATTCTCCATTCTGATCTTGGTTCGCAGTACACAAGCGAAGCGTATGAATCTGCGCTGGAAAAACAAGGGATTCGTCATAGTTTCAGTCGGAAAGGGAGTCCTCACGATAATGCCGTAATCGAATCCTTTCATTCTATCGTAAAAAAGGAAGAAGTTTACCAAAAGAATTATCCTGATTTCGATACGGCTTATAGAGAATTATTTCAATACATTGAAGCCTTCTACAATCGGAAGAGAATCCACTCGGCACTTGGGAACCGAACACCCCTGGCCATTGAGCAAGCATACTTAGATCAAGCAGTCATTTAAGTTAGACGGAACCATAGGACGGTTAAATAGAAAGACTTTAGCTATCCTCATGGTTTCGGTAAATGTTCTAAAAAGTGTCAGCGGTTAGAACGTTTACCGAAACCTTGAGGCCTCAAAACGGGTCCATGTTTCATTAAGAAATTCTCTTAAATCGTGTCCAAGATATTGACGTAATACCATATTTAGTTCTGATTCATTCCATGACTTTTTTTAATTATACTGGAAATAGCGTTTATTGTATTTAATCGTATATGCAAGATTCCACCTATGAGTTCAAGTATTAATGCAATATTATCATGATTTCATCTAAAGTTCATAAAGTGGATAATTACTAAAAAGGCAGGTGATATTTAAACATAAAAGATTAATATGTTTCTAAATATTGGAAATTAAGCAAAAAAAAAGCTAGTAATTATTCTAAGGAAAACATTTAATATAATGATGAGGATTTGACAATGAAAATTAATCAATTAAAAGCCGGTGCTATGCTATCATATATATCGATGGGACTAGGTTATCTAGTTTCTATAATTTATACTCCAGTCATGTTGAGATTATTGGGACAAAGTGAATATGGTTTGTACAACTTGGTGGCATCTGTTGTAGCTTATTTGGGTGTTTTAAACTTTGGATTCGGTAGTGCGTATATACGCTATTATTCAAGATATAAAGTTCAAAAAGATAGAGAAAAAATTGCAACCTTAAATGGTATGTTTTTAATCATCTTTTCCGTTATAGGATTTATAGCGGTAATCGCAGGAACAGTATTAGCTATGAATACAGAAGTAATATTTGGTTCCGAATTGACGAGTGAAGAATTATCAAGAGCTAAATTCTTAATGTTGATATTAGTAATTAATTTGGCTATTTCATTTCCTAATATCGTATTTACCTCACATATAACTGCAAATGAGAAGTTTGTGTTTTATAAATTAGTGCAAATGATTAAAATCATTGTTAATCCATTTGTAGTTTTACCTGTGTTAATAATGGGCTATGGTTCTGTTGGTATGGTCGTTGTAACTACTGTGCTTAATATTACTATTGAAATAATCAATGCTACTTATTGTTTGAAAGTTTTAAAAATGAGATTTTCTTTCAAGAACTTTGATTTCAGCTTGATGAGAGAAATGACTGTGTTCTCATCTTTTATTTTTATGAATCTATTAATAGATCAAATTAACTGGAATGTTGATAAATTTATTTTAGGGAGATTTCACGGCACTATATCTGTTGCTGTATATGGTTTAGCAGCTCAATTGAATACCTATTATCTATCGATTTCTTCTACTGTATCAAATGTCTTTATACCTAGAGTACACAGAATAGTTGCTGATTCTGATAATAATGATGAGTTAACTGAATTGTTTACTAAGATAGGTAGAATTCAATTTATAATACTTTCGCTTATATTAAGCGGTCTGTTTTTCTTCGGACAATCATTTATTAATATGTGGGCAGGTTCTAATTATACTGATGCATATCCAATAGTATTAATATTAACTGTCCCTGTAACTATTCCTCTTATTCAAAATATTGGGATTGAGATACAACGAGCTAAAAATATGCATCAATTTAGGTCATGGGTATATTTCTTTATTGCTCTTGCAAATTTAGGAATAACCATCCCTTTAGCACGTGAATATGGCGGCATTGGTGCAGCAGCGGGCACTGCTATGTCACTTATTGTTGGGAATGGATTTGTTATGAATTGGTATTATCATTTTAAAGTAGGCTTAGATATGAAGTTTTTTTGGAAAAAGATATTAAGTTTTATTCCTTCTTTAACTATGCCATTGATCGTTGGATGGGGAATTATAAGATATGTTGACTTATATGCTTTTCCGATATTTCTATCAGCAGGTTTCATATATGTACTTATCTTTAGTATCTCAATGTGGTTTATTGGTATGAATCAGTTTGAGAAAGATTTATTAGGGAAACCAGTCTTAAAATTAGTGAAAAAATATAAATGATAACTAAAAAGTTTAAGCACAAAACATATCTGTTAGAAATTTTTCTATAAGGAGTACAAAATGAAAAAAATAATCAAGAAAATATTTCCCGAGTCATTATTAGATTTTTTGAGAAAAAAAAGAACTATGCAGCATATTAATAAGCTTTACCAATTTGATAAAAAGAGATTAAAAAAATATGCATATTCAATTAACGACGATTTTACTGCAGACAATTTAAGATCAAAAATCACTTTTCATTATCATGCAATTGAAAAAGGGTTAAGTAATGCTAATTTAAGACTAGGATTTGGAGAGAGAGCCTTCAATCAGCTATTTTGGGCAATGGATGAGTATATAAATAAAGGTTATCCTAGTAATGACTCAAGATTTCAACAAGCTATTAGTGTTATAGCTAGTTATGTTGAACTTCACAAAAAAGAAAATTTTGATGTTAGTTTAGTAGAAAGAAAACAACTTGAGTATAAAAACTATAACAATGGATGTCATGATTTGTCTGGTGGATATATTGAAATTAATCGTTCAAATCTACCTAAATTTAGTTCGCTATCATTTAATGAAATAGCTGCGTCAAGATATAGTGTTAGAGACTTTGGTACTGAAGATATCGGTGATGAGAGTATATTCAATGCAATAAATATTGCAACTAAATCTCCCTCAGTATGTAATAGGCAAGCTTGGCAAGTACGTTATGTTAAATCTCCAGATGTTGTTAAGAAAGTTTTGAAGATTCAAGGTGGACTATCTGGTAATGGAGAAAATTTGAATAAATTACTATTAGTTACTGCTGATAGACAATATATGAATGGTGGTCATGAAAGAAATCAGACATATATTGATGGTGGATTGTACACAATGAGCCTGTTATATGCACTAACATATTTGAACATTGCTTCTTGCACGTTAAATACTAACTTCACTCTTAAAAAGGAATTAGATATGAGAGAGCTTTTAGGTATTAAAGAGTCAGAAGACTTAATTGCATTTATAGCAATAGGAAGCTATCCAGAAAATTTGAAGGTAGCAAAATCACCTAGAGATGATTATACACAATTTACAACAGTAATTTAGTTAGTCAAAACAATTTAACTTTATTATTTGGTGAGCAATAATTAAACAATAACCTAGCGATTGAGTTTATTATATTAGCTGAAATTGTTTAAGCAAAGACATATCGATACTTAATCAAAATAATTTTATTCCAAGGTAACACTTTTCAAATTGATGTTAGTATGAAATCCTGGACACGTTTTGATAGAATATAAACTATCGAAAAGGAGTGTCTATCGATGTCAAACCGAAGAACCTATGATGTCGACTATAAGAAAACGCTAGTCAGTTTGTACGAAAATGGTCATTCAGTAAAGAATTTAAGTGAGGAACATGGCATAGCAGAACAAACCATTTATCGGTGGATCAAAAAATATTCCACAGATGAAAAAACCGGGTATTCTGAAGCAGATATCGAAAAAATTAAAGCAGAGAATGCCCGTCTTAAGACAGACAATGATATCCTAAAAAAGGTCTTAGCCATGTTCACTCAAAAATAGACCGCGATGACTTTATTTTCGAACTCGACGCAATCAAAGACGACATCAATTTAAAGCGAACACTGGAATTGTTTGAGATCCCACGATCAAGTTTTTATGAACGTATTAATCGCGAGGAATCGCATAGAGAGCGTGAAAATCGGCGTATCCTTGAAAAAATTGAACGCATATGGGAATCAAGTGGGCGTGTGTATGGTGCCCCGAAAATTCACGCACTTTTGGTTACTCACGAAAACGAAGACTGCAGTCTCAAACGTGTCCAAAAACTGATGCATAAACAAGGTATTCGTTCCATTACACAAAAGAAATGGCGGCCACACAGGTCCGCTGATCCTGTGCCAGACGATCGAGTAAACTTGTTAAATCAAGATTTTTCTACCACCGGATTGAACCAAGTATGGGTAACGGATATCACCTATATCTGGACAGGCAAAGATGAATGGAGTTATCTATCTACGATTATTGATTTATATTCACGGAAAGCCATTTGGTCATTTAGCCGACAGATGACTGTGGATCTGGTCTTAGATACTTTAACAAAGGCAACCCAACGATACGGTGCGGCCGAAGGCCTCATTCTCCATTCTGATCTTGGTTCGCAGTACACAAGCGAAGCGTATGAATCTGCGCTGGAAAAACAAGGGATTCGTCATAGTTTCAGTCGGAAAGGGAGTCCTCACGATAATGCCGTAATCGAATCCTTTCATTCTATCGTAAAAAAGGAAGAAGTTTACCAAAAGAATTATCCTGATTTCGATACGGCTTATAGAGAATTATTTCAATACATTGAAGCCTTCTACAATCGGAAGAGAATCCACTCGGCACTTGGGAACCGAACACCCCTGGCCATTGAGCAAGCATACTTAGATCAAGCAGTCATTTAAGTTAGACGGAACCATAGGACGGTTAAATAGAAAGACTTTAGCTATCCTCATGGTTTCGGTAAATGTTCTAAAAAGTGTCAGCGGTTAGAACGTTTACCGAAACCTTGAGGCCTCAAAACGGGTCCATGTTTCATTAAGAAATTCTCTTAAATCGTGTCCAAGATATTGACGTAATACCAAATTCATATCGTTATTAATAAGGGGAGAGTCTATTTCCAAAATTATAACGAAGAAGAGAGTGTTTACTATGGCGCGTCCACTACAAACAGGTTTAAATTATTTTCCACTGGATGTCACGTTTGATCAGGATGATAAAATCGCATTGATCGAATCTGATTTTGGTATCGAAGGGTTTACGGTTATCGTCAAATTGTTGATGAAGATTTACTCCGAAGGCTATAGCTACCACTGGGGCGAAAAAGAAGCGAAACTTTTTAGCAGAAGGACGGGTGTTGCTGTTTCTACAGTTACAGACATCGTTGAAGCCGGTCTCCATTGGGGGCTATTTAGTCTGCCTCTTTTTAATGACTACGGTATTTTGACCAGTCGTGGGATTCAAAAGCGCTACTTTGAAGCAGTGAGTCGTCGTAAAGACGTTCCTGTTATTTTAGAGCATGTCCTTTTAAGCGAACAGGAAATCCAGAAATACCCTAACTTGAATATTGTCTCACTTTATCCTGAACCATCAGTAGAAATCAGTTATGTTGACAGTGATGTTGACTCAACGGAATTAATGTCTACATTAACTACACAAAGTAAAGTAAAGGAAAGTAGAGTAAAAGAAAGTAAATCATCATCAGAAAGTGAAAAAGGATCAGATGATTCCGATGATGATTTATTACATATCCTTAAAGAATTTGAATCAAAGGTTCAAGTGCCTACACCCCAAATAGAAAAACAACTTAAAGACTGGTTAGCTGTTTTTGATCAGTCAGTTATTCTAGAAGCGATCAGACGAACCCACATGAACGGTAAGTCGTATGCTTATTTAAATGCCATTCTGACAGACTTTCAGCAGAAGGGTGTAAGGAACTATGAAGAGCTTTCAACTTATGACCGATCCTTCAAGAATCGCCAGAAGTCATTCACTAACCATGTATCAAAGAGTGAATCGCTACCAGACTGGGCCAAAGATGAGTACACTGTTGTAGCTGATCCGGTTGATGAAGATATGAATCAGAAAGTTATGGATTCACTTAACCGTATACGACAAAAGCGGCAACATTAAAACAGGACTACCAAGTGATGGCAGTCCTGTTTAGGTAGTGATCAGTCTTAGTCGTTAATCTCGTTTTCGTCATTTAATTTTTCCGGTGGAAGTAGATCCAGCAGTGGGTCGCCTTCTTTGAGTAGATCCTGGACGATCCAGCGTCCCTGAAGGAAACTGAGGGTCATCAGCCACGTTGACAGAAGAGGCAGAGGCTGTGAGAAATGACTGCTTACAGTGCACCGCGTCACGACGTTAGGCCGGCTGCTGAATTCTTTTTGATGATGCATGAGTGCCAGCCATTCTGTCACCATCCGCTGCTGGGAATCAGACAAGATCTTAGTCTGCCTGATCAAACGGCTGGCCGTTTTATGCGAAACATTGAGTGTCAGTTCGTGCTTGCCGTCGATATTGAAATACGTTGCTTTTTGGTGCGCCGTGATTGCCTGTACATGATGCAGACCGAGCCAGCTGACAGGTTTCCGGCTCGCTCCGTTAAGCGGTGTAAAACACAATGTACCGCAGACGAAGGGACACTGACTGAAGATACCTAGTGATTTGCCCAGCTGCATCGTTGCTTTATAGTCTACACCTATGTAATTCATGTAGCGGGTGATGATGTGGGTCGTAGTCTCTTTCGACTTAAGCACGCTGCCATTGATCTGAAAGACTAAGGTATTGTATGGTGTACCGATTTCTTTAGACACATCGCAGACATAAAACGAGTCGTCATCCAGAAGCAAATACGTCTGCTCAAGCGCGACGTCTAAAAAGTCGAGCACACTGTCTTCTGTGATAGACAACACCCGCGAATCTGCCTCTGAGTGTTCCAGCATGAGTGCATAAGGCCTCGTCTTTTTTGCTTCTGAACATCTGATGAAGGCGTCGAACCGGTCCATCACGCTGTCGTTATATTTTTTATCGTAATCCAATAAACATTCCTCCAGCAAAATAATAAACCACCTATTGTTAGCGGTTTCAATAATTATTATAATATATATTTTTATTTTATGGACATTATGAGAAAAATATTATTTTTGTTATAAAAAATAGAGTTAATTCGAAAACGTGGTTTGTTTTATTGAGTACTTGATAAAAAAATCGGACAATCTTATCAGAACTCCGTTAGGAGATCTGAGTCAAAAAAATTCTCGTAAAATCTTAAGCGGATATTTTTCGCAGAGCGAAAAATTACTTTTCAACTACATTATGTTTCCGAGTCCAGAAACATAACAAGTGAGCGTGTCGTCCGGCCTCACTTGTCACGATTACCCTTTATCTTAATAAGTTACTCGTCGGGCACAGCCCACTTATTACGATTCGGTGGAAACTTTAAAAGTGAGCTGCTGTAATTACCTCACTTGTTATAATTCCTTCTCTTATTTCATCTATAGTAAAGACATGGTAAACTTTGATTGGCTAGAAACATGTTATTAGATGTTTAAAAGTGGAGGCAGAAACATGACAAAAATGCAGAGAGAGATCAAACCTGTGCGACTAAGGCTGGAACTGATCAGTGATTACTGTCATAGTGACGAGAAGGTGATGCTGAAACGCTACGGTGAGTCCAGTTCGGGCGACCGCATCACAAGAGAGGTGCTGATTCCTTCTGACATGACCCTGCATGTGCTGCACTATGCAATGCAGAAACTGTTCGGCTGGCAGAATTCGCACTTGAGGCAATTTAATTTACCAAAAGATGTCTATCAGGAGCTGACTCAAGGGACAGTCAAAGGCTGGTCAGATCTGGTCGGCGTGCTGTTTCAACCGCCGTCAGAAGCTGAGCATGATGTGTTCTGGGATGATGATTATGATTCTGGAAATTTTAACGCCTGGTTGCGCAGGAAATATACGGGTCCGTATCAATACGGTGGGTACTTTGAACAGTCTGATGTCGCAAGAGCAGACGTTAATCAACTACTAGACCGATTCGAAGAGCTGGAGATACAGGAGCCTTTCTCCGACTATCTAAAGCGTAAACAGACAGATCCGGCTGCTAAACCAAAAGTCTTAGGCAAGAAGGCTTTGGTCGATATGACCTTGGACGAGATGAACGCGGCCATCGTGATGGAAAGCGGGACAGAAAGTTTGATGGAAAGTCTTGTGATCACAGACGTGTTAGGCTATGCCGACGAAGAGCTGAGTGGGTCCGGCTTCCCAGTGACACAGGCCTTGTATTACGAGTATGACTACGGTGACAGCTGGATTGTTAAGGTAACCAAGCTGGAAAGCTGTGAGGATCTAGTGGCTGATCACTCCGTTACGCAAGAAGAAGTGGACGCAGCTAGAGAAGTTGTGCTGACTAAGCATAAGCCGGTCTGTCTTTCAAGAGACGGCGTGGACGTCATGGACGATGTCGGTGGCCTGAGCGGCTTTGCGAACTTCTTAAGAGCGATCAATGAACCCGAAGACAAAGAAGAAGCGGCCGACTTCAGGCGCTGGGCCAGAAGCATGGGTTGGAAGCAGAAGAAAATCGTTCCTAAGAAAATGTTATAAGTTGAAAAGACTAAGCAAAAAGTAGCTTGTATATTGCGTAAGCGATGAATAGTTAGGCACCGGTGAGTCTTGACGGCCTCCCGTTAAACTTGAGATATCATAAGTTTAACGGGAGGTTTTTAATATGGGAAAGAACAAACACTCTACCATACCAGTGACCCAACGTGACGATAAAACAGATCGTTGACGCTTAGCGACTCTTTGTTTTCTATCAAATCAGTCTATTTGATTATTTTTGTTGATATTAATCAAATAACACGAGATAATGAATGAGATAAAAATAGATTGGAGGTCCCAAAAGTGAGTGCAGTAAAAGGTATAGAATTACTTCCACCAAAAGTAAGTATTTCACAAGCGTTGCAGCTTTACAAGAAAATAGCAAAAATTAAATCCTCTATTGGGAAACTTAATTCAGAGTTAGAACGCTCTGTTGTCAATTCTCAGTTTATACAGTTGTTAAGTCTCAGAGAGTCTGTACAATCAACTCGAATAGAGGGAACACACGTTACTTTTGCAGATATGATTGAAGAGGCAACCAAGAAAAATAAAAGTAATGAAGTGGTTGAAGTCAATAATTATATGGAAGCTTTATCAAAAGGAATTGATATAATTAATAATGGAACGCCAATTTCTTCTCGTTTGATAAAAGAACTGCATAAAATATTAATGGGAAAGAATACGCGAGGAACAACGTCTGCATCAGGAGAATACAGATCAATTCAAAATTTTATTGGACCTACTGAAAAAATAGAAGATGCTGTATATATACCGGTTAGTGCCCAGGAAATTGGGGACTACATGACTAATCTGGAATATTTTATTAATTCTGAGAAACACCGCTCTTTTGAAAAAGATTATAATGACGAGTATGAAGTTCTGCTGGATGAGACTTCCGATCCATTAATTAAAACGGCTATTATGCACGCCCAATTTGAATCCATTCATCCTTTTTTAGATGGAAATGGACGTATGGGAAGGATTCTTATTGTATTGAATACGATGCAGGATGGACTTATTGATAAACCAGTTTTCTTTGTTAGTGAAGAATTAGAAAAAGAAAGAATCAGATATTATAACTTATTAAATGGTGTAAGAGGCAAGAATCCAGATTGGTTTGCCTGGATCAATTTCTTTTTAGATACGTGTCAAAGAATGGTTGACAGTATGTTGAATAAATTAGAAAGTATTACTGCAATAGCGTCTGAAGGATTATCTAGAATAAATAGTGATAGGAATGTTATAAACAATATCTGGTTGGCTACGTTTAATAAACCCTACTTAACTGTTAAAGAAGTTGCCGATGAATTGGATATTGCAGTATCCACGTCAAGAAATGGATTAAATAAATTGGTGGAATTGGGATTACTAGATGTTGATAATAGAAAAAGAAAAAACAAAGTGTATGTCAATTATGATTTACTCAGATTATTGTAAGAGTGACTAGTATTAGAAAGATGAGTATGAGTAAAATGTAAAATGATAACTCTCAATCACTATACATCTATATTAAAGTCTAGTATAATGTCATAATGTATATTCAAGCAATGGGTACAATTATATTATAATTTTTGTTTTATTAGGGGTAGTTAGTGAATGGAAATAATTAACGTTACATCCTGGAAAGAAAAAAAAGGCATCATGACTACTGGTACTCGGATGAAATACTGGCTTGAGGAACCTAGTGAACGAGATTTATATTTATTTAAATTACCAAAAATAGATGGTGAACTCTATGCTGAAATATTAGCAGCTAACTTGGCTAAAAATATTTATGGACTACGAGTTCCAGAAACCTATCTGGGAATAAAAGATGATAATTTTGGAGTATTAACTAAAACGTTTGTTAGTACAGAAGAAAATGAGCGATTTGACGAGATAGTAGATTACTTTGGAGCAGACTTTGATGCATATACTCTAGAAGGGTATACCGTTGAAAAAGCTTACGAGATAGCGAGCGAACAAAATATTCTTCTCGAATTTTATGAAATGTGCTTTTTTGATTCTATAATAGGAAATCAAGACAGACATTGTGAGAATTGGGGGATTTTATATGATTCAGCTAATAAAGGAACTATGGCTCCGCTTTATGATAACGGATCATCATTGTTAAATGGTATAACAGATGAAAAAATCAATAAAATGAGTACAGATGGAAATATGTTAAACGCTTATGTAAAGCGTGCTGAGTCTTGCTTTACTGCTAACGGTAAGAATAAACTAAAAGTCGATGAGTTTTTATCTATCCTTTATGAATTAAATCCGACATTATACAGTACAGTATTACCAAAGTTTTATTATCCAGATTATCAAGCGATTAGTGATACAATTCATCAATTAAGTGATATAATAATTAATGAGAATAGAATGAAAGTTTTAGAAAAAGTTATAAGACAAAAAACCCTTGTTTTAGGGAATATAATTAAATAGAAGGTTGATTAGTATGAAAAATAAAACATTATGTCTTTTATGGCAGAATCAAAAGACTAGACAATGGTATCATGTTGCTAATCTGACATTAAATGACAATAGAAAGTATTCTTTTTCTTATGAACTAGATAAGAAGAAAAGAGGCTTAGAAGAAGCTCTTCAGAATGGCTATCACCTGCACCCTTCTTTTCCAGAAAAATTAAAAGATTATGAATCCAGCAGACTGTTTAGTGCATTTTCTAGAAGGTTACCAAATAAAGCCAGACCGGATTATATGAAACTGCTAAGAGAAAATAATTTGAACATTACTGATAGTGAATTTGACTTTTTAACCATGACAGGTGGGAAGTTGATTTCCGATAATTATGAATTTGTTAAGCCAGTGAAATTTAAGAACGAATTTTTCAATTTCGATTTTTATGTTCGTGGCTGGCGACATTATAATGACGAAAAACAGCAACTTAATGACTTGGCTAAAATCACTTTAGAAATTGATGAAGATAACGAACAGGATCCTGATGCAGTCATGGTAAAATATGAAGGTAAGATTATTGGGTATGTACCAGCGTTTTATTCCGAGTTTATGAAAAATGTTATCGAAAATGATTTGATCTATGAAATTACTGATTTCAACTTCAATAACCTAGCTTCTTCTCATAGAAAATTAAATATAGTAATTAATGGAAGAGTAGCCAATAAAAAAAAGACAGAACAAAAAGTTAATCTTTTAGTTACTGCTTAATAATAGATTTAAGCCTTATAAAAGAAACATCCTTCGATTCATTTTTAAAAAATGGATCGAGGGATTTATTAATTTAAGTGGAGTTTTTTCCGAGCCCCGTAATAGTATCCCGTGACCAACTTAAATCACAGTGGTTATGGGATATTTCTTTGATGGTACATTAGGCTGGCAAAAGGGGTACATTCTTTGGCAAACAGGGGTAAGAAAGTTGACATCGTGGTACAAATGTTTGGCAGTGATTAGTGAACACATCACCGGTCTAACTTGTCATGATTACCGTTTATCTTAACAAGTGACTCGTTTAATACAGCCCAGTTATCACGATTCAGCAAAAACGTAACAAGTGGCACTTGCAATCACGTCACTTGTAACGATTCCTTTCCATGTTTATTTAGAATTAATACATAGACTACTTTTATTGATATTAAATTGCACGAGGACTACTTTTGAATCGATTTCTAAATATTTTTCAGTGATTTACAGTTTTTTTACGAAAAAAGTATTATGCTGATGTGAACATATGTCACCGTATGATAAAATATAGGCAAACCGGATTTTGCCAATGGAAAAGGGTGGGCAGATGATCAATTTAAATCGATTTGAGAGTCAAGTCAATGCGACGATTTTAAAACGAGGAAAAGTCTATTACGAGGAGGGCTTTATAAATAAAGTATCCAAAATAGATTCTGATACGTATATATATGAGGTGTTTGGGACTGACACTTACCGCGTGAAAGTGAAAAGCGATAAACAGAAAAATATTTTATCTTCCTGCACGTGCCCGTTTAATACGGGATCAGTCTGTAAACATGAGGTTGCGGCATTTTATGATTTGAGAAAACGCTTAAATAGAAAGAACAATGTTGAGGTACCGGACGGAGTAAATAACAATAGTGACCGAACGCTTGAAGAAATTCTAGTTTCCTTACCGAAGGAAGAGCTCGTCCGACTGATTACGCAAAGAGCCGCTAGTGATCCAAGCCTGGAACATCATTTACGTCTACAGTTTGGCAATCTTTCTCCTGAAGATGAGTTAAATGAAAGTAAACGATTACTTCAGGCGATAAGTGAAAAGTATAGCGATCATAGAGGGATTATATATGAGGACCGAATTTCTGATTACGCTGCAGAGATGGGACAAATACTTAATAGAACGGTAGCGATCAAAAATCCGTTAATTGCTTGTGATATTGCGTTCCTAGTCATGAATGAAGCGGTGGAACGTTTAGAATATATCGAAGATGATGACTGGATTATTGGAGAAGTAGTGGATGATTGTATAGAAGTAGTGAAAAGTATTGTTTCCAGTGAGCTGACTGTAGAGAGTAAGCAGGTTTTATATCAGAAAATCACTAAAAACTTGGATCAGGATAGTGAGTCCGTGTGGTGGGAGGATTATCAGGATCCGTTGTTTGAAGCGCTTTTAGTCATTGCACAGGAAGATAGCCTGAGAGAAGCCTATATCGAAGAATTGATGGGACGTGTAAAGAAAGGAAACAGCTGGTCAGTCACTTATGATAATGAGCGCTATTTGAATCAGGTCTTTCGTTTGATCGAGAAAACTGGCGACGAGGATGAACAGCTGCTCTTCTTGCTAAACCATGTAGAATATGGGACGTTCAGAAAAAAGCTGATCGACATCTATACTGAAAAAAGAGAGTATCTAAAAGTGATTCAATTAGCTGAAGAAGGAGAACGGCACGACAAAGAGTATCGAGGTTCTGTAAGTACCTGGAAAGCGGCTAGATATGAGGCCTACAAGAAGGCGGGTATGGTTGAAGAACAACGACTGTTGGCAAAAGAACTCTTCCTGGATGGTGATTTTGATTATTATGCTGATTTGAAGAAGCTATCTGAGAATGATGAAACGCCTTTGTATGAAGCACTCAAAAAGACGCTAAAAGAATCTTACCGGTATTCCGGCTACAGTCAAACGTATCTGAGATTGATAAAGGAGGAACAAGACATCGAAGCTCTCGCTGAGGTAGTCACCACAGATGTCAGATATGTACGGGATTACGCCGGAGTTTTGGTTGATACACGCAAAGAACTCGTCGTCACAGCATATAGGCAGCTGATCATCCACAATGCGTCCAATGCAACAAATCGTTCGCAGTACAAGGCGATTGCTGTTTTGGTAAAAGAGTGCGGCCGGATTCTAGGGGAAGATACTGCTCGTGAAGTCACCGAGAACTTGCGGAAAACGTTCAGCCGAAAACCTGCCTTTATGGACGAATTGACTAAGGCGAAAATATAGAGGGGATAGCTGGATTGAAAATTTATTGTCAGGAAGCTAAGAGTCAACTACTGTGGCGAAACTACGAAGAGGCTTAAACTGTGTTGCGCTTTATTTTTAAAACGTGACAAGTGAGCGTGTCGTTTGGGGCCACTTGTCACGTTTACCGGTTATCTTTACGAGTCACTCGTTTATTACGGCCCACTTGTCACGATCAAGTAAAAACGTGACAAGTGGCCAGATACAATCGCGTCACTCGTAACGATTCTTTTCAATGTATTTATGCTGCGATTCTTCGAATTGCAAAGTAAGGTTTATCAACTCTATATGGAAAAGAAAGTCCACGTACTTTAAAAGAGCCTGTTAGTGGGATTAAAATCGAAGAATTAATTTGGGAAGGAAGAAAACAATCAATGCATTTTGAAGAAAACAATCCTTTTCCAAATGACCAAAAGTGCTTTAAAAAATTTAGAAATTGCTTATCGAGATGAATTTAGTCTTGATGACCGAAAGAATAAAGCAAAAGAAGTGGTACAAAAAGTGTTGAAATGGCAAATTTACTCTGACTATAAAAAGATGATGTTAGAAATTAGAGATATAAATAAAGATGCAAATCAAGGAAAGATGTTACAATTGACTTAGATTATAAATAAGATTTAGATATTTAATCAGAATTATGAAGGAGGGATACGAATGGCCACATCATCATTTAATAAAGATTTTACGTTGAGTTCTAAAAAATCTGTGGAGTCGTTCGAAAGAATTATTTCCGCTCCGAAAAAAAGCGTAAAAATTAATAGAGAATTAGTCTCGCCTGAAAATGAGAGGCGAGGTGAACAGAAATTAAAACAAATATTATCTCGCTAAAACGACTAATAGAAATGAGTGATGAGGAGAAAGCTCAAGAACTCATTTCTATTTTTGTTTACAAAAAAGATTTAGACATTGAGAATTTCCTGAAGACAGAGCTATTTAATTGGAAAAAATTGGAAAGAGCAGAACCTGTTCTATTTTTGACGAAAATAGTGACCGATTTAATATTTTAGCCTATTTCACGATTGCTATACAAGTATTAAAAATACCAGAAGAAATGATTTCTGGGAGACAAGCTATGCTACTCGATGGATTTAGTTCTAAGATAAAAGGTGTAAAAATAACTGAATTTCCATCGATACTGATCGGTCAGCTTGGAAAAAACGAAAATTTTGTAGATGCCATTAGTGGGTCAGAAGTAATGGAATATTGTTTGGCTACCATTCTTGAAGGACAAACACTACTAGGCGGAAGAATAGTCATATTGGAATGTAAGAATATCCCGCACTTATTTGATCTATATGAAATGTTCGGCTTCAACCTTTTAGAAAAAGACTATGCCGATAGCGAGTTAGTGCAAATGTTTAAAATTCTCAGCGAAACTGAAATCATTCAGTCAGATGAAGAAAAATAATTGTATATACTAAATGAGAGCCTATCATGTTATAGATAGGCTTTTTGTTATAGTATTCATGATTCTAGTGCTTATGAATTAACACTACTAGTAAATATTAACTGTTTAATCTATAAGTAAGTCTGGTAAGATATACTACAGAGAGAAAACTTATGTAAGGAGCTATCTAAATGGAGAGAAAAAAAGTTTTTGTGAGTTACAGTTGGGATTCGATTGATCATCAAAAATGGGTGATCAATTTAACGAATCAGTTAAGAAGAAATGGAATAGATGCAGAAATCGATCTCTTTGTGACTCAGTTAAATTCTGTGTCTCTTCCACTATTGATGGCAACTAAAATCAGAGATGCTGACTACGTAGTTATTATCTTAACTGAAGACTATGCTACAAAAGCGGATCAGTCACATGGGGGTGTGGGATTCGAATCCCACTTGATGATGCCGATTTTAATGGAAAATCAAGACAAGTTAATCTTTGTCATGCGCCATCAAGGTAATTATGAGAAAGTATTTCCGTTCCATTTTAAAGGACAGTATGCTATCGATTTTAGTAATGATACAGAATTTGAAGAGAAACTTGGTGAGTTGGTTTATCGAATCTATGGACAGCCTAGGCACGCTGTAGAACCCTTAGGAGATATGCCGGATTTCAGAACTAGAGATTTGCACCTTGAGAGTGAGAGGGAAGTCAAGTCTGCGCAGTCGAAGACAAAATCAAAATCCAAAGAATTTGATTTTGATATACCTAGTCTAAAACGCATAACAGAAAGAGATATTGATACATTTCTAAAAGAAAGCTTTGTCGAGATTTCAAGTTTACTCACCTCTTTATTTGAACAGGTGAAAGATAATAACACAGAATTCGAATATGATAAAGAGGAAGTCAATACGCATAAGACGCTTTTTAAACTATATGTGGAAGGAAGAAAAGTCAATACAATTAAGATATGGTTTGGAGGAATGTTCAGCAGTAATACCATTAATTTGGCATACGGAAATTATATAAGTACATCGGATAATGCAGCAAACGAGATAATAACTTATCATATAGATGATAAAAATGAATTAAAACTCAAGATGACTATGAACATGTTAGGCAGTAAAGAACCTATGATACCAAAAGAAGTTGTTCAGGAAATCTGGAAGCATAATATTTCTCACACTGTCAAATAAAAACCAATTTATTGGAGGGTAATGAAATGGGAAATAAGACGGTATATATGAAAGTGGAATTAAACCAGATAAATTATAAAGGCGATGACCGCGAATTAATTACAAAGGATGCATACGACAGCATAAAAATAGAGTCTTCTTTCGGTCAATGGCCATCTGCAGTTGGTTGGGATGCGATAATGATTTATATAGTAATACCTTTTGTAGCATCTGGGATAGCTTCAGGATTTTTAAATGAGTTAGGGAGTGATTTATATCGCTGGTCAAAGAGTAAGTTGCAAAAAATTACCAGTGATAAAGAAGATTTTGATGAAACAAAATTTTTCATTGAAATGAATGATTGTACTATTAATATCTATTGTTATGATAAAGAGGATCTTCAGTATGTCACTGAGAATTTTGAAAAAATAATGAAAGATGCAGTTAAACAGAAAAGAGAAAGTGATGAAAATATAGATATAGATGTTAGAGATTTAAAATAAATTTAGAAAAAATAATTCAAACATTGGAGGTGGACTGGAGCTAACTATAGTGCAACTGACATATTTGGTAATAACCTAATAGACAAGAGGTTTAAAAATCCTCAGCAGGTATGACGTTCACATCTAGTAAACAATATCCAAATCAGGCAGTCGTTCCTTACGCGTTTAATCGAAGATCTCATATATCTGGAGGAGAATAAATAATGAAAAAATGGTTGACCCTGCCACTTTTACTTGTTTTTATGACCGCTTGCAATGACGGAACCGACGAGATGTACAACAATTCCTTTCGAGACGGATTAGACTATATTGCTGCAGAAGATTTTATCCGCGCTGAGGTGTATTTCGAACAAGCACTTGAAGCGCGTCCTGACGATCAGCGCACACAAGACTTTATCGACCAGCTCAAACATTATCAGCAAGCTTTAGAATACTTTGACATGGAACAATATGCTGATTCCATGGAAGAACTGGAATTTGTTTTAGATACAGAGAATGGCTCAGCGGGCATGGCAGCGAAAGCTCAGGACATGTTCGACAACGCTCAGTTGGAACTTGAGAAACTAACTGTAGAGGCTGAAACAGAAGCAGATGAAGAAGATGAAGAAGCAAAACCAGAAGTAGAGGAAGCTGAGCCCGAAAAAGATATCAATTCAGAAGAGTTAGTTGAGGATGACTTAGAGATTGACACTTTAGAGAAAGAACAACCCGAAAAGAATGAAACGGATCAAAGTGATGCTGAAGTTGAGCAAGTTGATATGGTGGTAGCAGAAGAAACCGAAAAGGCTACTGAATCCAACAGCTCTGTGGAATCCGAGCCTGAAGCTGCAGCATATGCATTTGAAGATTTCCAAGGGTACTATGCGAACTTTGAAGGAGAGCCATATAATTCAGAAATGGTCCATCTAATTATCATCACTGACAGTAAGTACTATGATATCGTCATTGGATGGGGAGAATATGCAGCTTACGATATCGTCGATTATAGCGTTGACGATAATTCTTTGTTCATAGCTTACAATCCACCAGAAACTGAAGAAATTGGAATGGAGCTTGATGCGGGAAGTATTAGTTACTCTATGTATGAGAATAGCAATAGCGAAAAAGAATTAATAAGCCAATATAGTCATACTTACTATCCACTGACAAAGACTGATTTTATCAATACAGGCTTGAATCCAGCTATAGGAGAACTAGGAGAGTTTTAGTAACACAAATTAAAGAACTGATCATATGAAACCTTCTGTATTCAAGTGGCATGTCGGCAGACATGAACTATTATTATACAGAAGGTTTTTTGATTTAGCTATATATCTATAGTGGCTCTCTTGTCCGTAGCCGCTGGTTCTTTTCTCCCAACAAGTGGCACTATTTGTCCGCAATGTTTAATCTGAAAGGGTGTGTTATTTTCCGTATTAAAACCTTACTGTGTACTTAAGATATCTTAAGGTTAACAAGAGGGCGTTAGGAATCACATATACCTAGCTATTCATCGGTACCACTAAGGTGACTTTATCAGTCTTATACTTTCTATCAAATACTTAAAGGTTTTTTAGGAATATTAATGCATTCATTCACTAATCAAGGTATACTAATAGTATATACATAAAGCGCATACAAAAATTCACTAGAGCTATTTCTTTCATTTGCTAGTAAAAGCATTATTCTAATTAAAAAGAAGTGAAAAAACAGATCAGATATAGAGGATGTGTCGTGTTAGCAGGGTCACTTTTAAAAAAATTTATAGAAGAAGGTGAGAAGATGCCTGATAATATAGGCAATCAATCAGAAGATGAATTAAAGAACAAGGAAAAGAATAGTAATAATAAGAGAAAAACAATCCTTAATTCTGTTGGTACCAGTATGTCGCAACAAGATCTAAATCAACTTCATGGCGAAGCGACAAGCCAAATGATACAAGCTCAAAAGGGTATCCGAGTAGATTCTTTTGGTAATCATCGGACTTATAACGGGAGAAGTTTCGAAGATATTTCTAATTATAAAATAAATAAAGAGTACGAAAGTCAAAATATTAAACAGCAAGCTGGTTTTTCAGCTGAGTTGATAAAAGAAGCTCGTGATAACAAAGAAGCTATTTTAAGAGGAGATAAAACGCGCACTAGAACCACAGACGATGTGGGTACGACAAATGATACAAAGCATGATCACGTGAGAATAGATGAACATGGTCAAATCATTGATAATTCTGGTTCACAACTAAAAGTCTATGGTTATAAAACCCACAGCAACGGTTCGATTAAAAGTTATGATGTCTTGGATAAAATTGTAAAAAAAAATTCTTCTTGGGATAGGTATGAAACAATTGAAATACCTAGTGATCAATATGATGGAGTCTTAAAGCAAGCGGCTGAGAAAAGTAACAGTTTAAGAGAGCAAGGGAAAAAACTTTTAGAAAGAGGAGACACTAAGAAAGCACAAGAACGATTTGATCAGGCTGAGCGATATGAAACGATCAAAAGTAAGGTAAAGAAATCGAATTTCACATACGATGAAGCGATTCAAAATAGAAAGAATCATTTTAAATTTACAGCTAAAGAGGTTGCAAAAGATTCTCATAATGCTGGAGTAGAGGCGGTAAAGGCTTCCTTTATAATGTCGAGTAGCCTGTCAGTTGGACAGAATTTATTTCAAGTTTTATACAACGATAAAGACATTGAAGAGGCCGCTAAAGATGTTGGAATAGATGTAGTAAAAACCAGTGCCGTTGCATATACAACAGGTGCTTCTGGGACAGCTATAAAGGCTATGATGCATGGTTCCAGAAATCAAACAATTAGTCGCTTAGGTACGACCAATGCCCCAACGATGCTAGTTACTAGTATCACACAGACAACGACAAGCTTGATTCGTTATGGAAAAGGTGAAATTGACGAGTATCAATTACTGGAAGAACTCGGTGAAAAAGGGACAGGGATGGTTGCGGCCAGTTATGGAGCAGCGGTGGGTGGTGTCGTTGGAGCTACCATTGGTACAGCAATTTTACCTGGTGCAGGAACTGCTGTTTTGGGTACAGCGGGTAGTTTTATTGGTGCAACTTTGGGGAGTACGATGAGTAGTGTTCTCTATAAAGGAACCATGGAAGCTTTAGAAGAAGAAAAATTATCATTTGAGAGAAGAAAAGTTATCGAAGAAATTTCCGAACAATCGGTTCAAGCAATGAACGCTTATCGAGAATCTTTAATTGCGTACTCAAATCAAGTCTATTCTGAACGAGAAGAAGTTATAAGAAAAAGTTTAGATAATTTAAATCACTGTATACTCAATAATGATGTTGACAGTTATTTTAAAACTATGAATCAGCTTGGTAATACCTTTGGGGTTAAATTGCAATTCGATTCTTTCGAAGAGTTTGATGAATTTATGACAGATAAAGACACAATTTTTAAATTATAATAGGGGGCAATTAATATGTCAATTACATTATTATCAGCAGCTATTATGGCTATTTCCACTGCGGCTGGTACAAGTGGAACCGTGATGGGAGCAAAAGGAGCATCAAAATCAAAGATAGCTGATTTAATTCAAGAAGAAGCAGAAACCATCCTTAAAAATGAACAAGAGAATCTCACTGTAACTAGAGAGTTAACGAGTGAAGTTATTCAACTTTTAGGTGAATTAAAACTAGAAGCCTCTTCAGAAGACATAGATAAGTTTGTAAAGACATTTTCTCAAATAAAAAATATTGAGTTAGGAGAAAGTGTTGGTTTAGATGAGATTTCCAAGATGAACTTGACGAATGAGAGTTTGAAAGAAATGAAGAAAGTATCGATTGATGCAAAGGAAATTATCTCAGGTAGTGCTGCTGGTTTAGGGTCGGGGATTTTACTAGGTTGGGGCTCTTACGGTGGAGTTATGGCATTAGGGACTGCAAGCACTGGAACAGCAATTGGTTCTCTTTCGGGAGCAGCAGCAACAAATGCAACCCTCGCCTGGTTAGGCGGTGGATCGTTAGCAAGTGGTGGCGGAGGAATAGCTTTAGGTACACAAGTACTTGGAGGTGTCGTTGCTGGCCCGGCTATACTACTTGCTGGTGGCATTTATAAGGCTCGTTCAAACACAAAATTAAATAATTCTTATTCAAATTTAGCCCAAGCCAAAGTAGCTGTTGCTGAAATGAAAAAGGCTGATGCTGAATTAAAAGTCATTTCTAGAAACGCTTATCAATTAAATAATTTATTTAATGTTATTCGCCAAATCCTTCGTGAAGGGAATACATTAATGAAAGAAATAGTAGACACAAAGACTGAGTGGTCAGCTTATACAGTCAAGGAGAAGAATGTCGTTGCTTCAACAACAAAAGCCGCTCAATTAGTCAAAGCACTGATTGATATTCCACTGCTTACGGACGATGGAATTCTTACCCAAGAAATTAGAAATTTGCAGGGCAATATAGACGTGACAGAGGCATATGAATCCAAAACAATAGGTGCGATTGAATTAGAAAATGAAACAGTCAAAAATGAAGAAATCCCAGAACATTTATTAAGAGAAACTAGTAGTGAAAGTCTATTCGAAGAACATGTTGACCTCAAAGAGGCTATTATCGAAATGTCTAAATCTTTCGAAAAAAATATAGCTTCATCTGTGTATATAGGAAATGAGCATATTCCAAGACGAAAATTAAATAGTGCAAAAGTTAAATATGCTGGTGCCGTTCCAGTAAAAGATGTCTTGGTTTTGGTCGATGATCATGTTCTAAAGACGGGCGGTCAAGGAGTAATAATTACATCTGAAGCGATGTATATAAGTGTTTTCGGTAAAATGATGGGACAAGGAAAAATACCCTTTAAAGAAATTGTTTACGCCGAAATAGATGAAGAAGACGATCAATATTTTAAGGTGCATACGCATGATGGCTTATTAATCGATTCAACAAACAGTAATAAATTTTATGCTGCTTCAAATGCTTCATTATACGTTGAATTCTTGAATGCCATAGTGGAGTTGATTCCATTTTCTGTAGAAAATGAATCTAATCTGGATGAAGCGGAGCTTATTGAGAAAAAGATGCACACTCTCGTGAAACAATGGTCTCAGAATACAAAAAGCACCTATAATATATATCATAAAGAGAATATCCCTCATAAAAAATTAACGAATGCTATAAAGACTTATGCGAATTTAGTGGATAGAGATAACGTTATTGGTTTATTTGATACCACTCTTTTTGGCAATGGCAAAGCGGGTGCACTTATTACTAATAAATCGATGTATATCAAGATGGACTTTGAAAAACCTGGAAAAGAAAGTATCAAGTTTGATCGAGTTAAACGTGCTGTTTTAAAAGATGAAAATAAATTCTATGTTGAGAAAAAGAGTGGTAGAAAAGTAGATAGTGGTACTAGTGATCAAACATTTCGTATGAGTAGTGATGCAAATGAATTTGTCGACTTTATCAATCAAGCATCTGAAATTCATAAGTAACAGGGCTTGTATTGTCTACATTAATATGAATGCGACTACTGATGAAAGCAAGATAGTGAGATTAACCAAGCTGAAAAGTTGTTCAGATTTGGTGGCCAATCATTCTGTCACAAAAGAAGAGCTGAAAGCAGCCAGAAAAACTGTGTTGGCTAAGCAGAAGCGACTCACTTCAAACAATGGGATAGAAACACGAGCTGGAACCAAAAGAAAGTTATTCCTCAAAAATATATTAGAATACACAAAAAACGTTGAGCTGTGATTTGGCTCAACGTTTTTTGTGTAGAAATGATGACTAACATTTTGATTATCTTTTCTTCTTATTCTTTTTGGCTTGTGTTTTAAAGTACTTTAAGCGCATTTTCTTCTCGCGAGCGATTCTCTCTTCCGGTGTGAGCGAAGTAGCCGACGCTTGTTGGCGCTGCTTTTTACGAGGCTTAGGTTTTTCGGTTTCTGCCGGCTTTTCTTGAGAAGTAGTTTCTTCGCTTGACTCACCGGAGTCTACTGGTTTATCTGATTCAGTATCGGCAGTTTTATCTGCTGCTTTAGGCGCCCATAGCTGACCGTCAGCGTTAAAGACTAATCCGTGTTCGATAAGACTTAAGACACGTTCCTGTTCTTTATCTGACAAATCGTCATTGATTTCAAGTGGCTCTTTAGCATTCACGACTTTATTCAAGTAAAACGCTTTAAGGTCTTCGTTAGATTCTAACAGTTCTGACTGTGCTGATTCCATCCACTCAATCAATGCTTCAATGATCTCTGCCTTTTTCCAGCTTTTAGCAATGTCCAGATCGAACCGTTCGATAAAATGAGCCAGCTGCTTTTTAGTGTACTGGTTCAATGCCGCCTCTAAGGGCTGTTCCTCAGGCGCTTTCTTTATTTCTAATTCATTGATCGTCTGTATTAACTTTTCGTTCATAATAAATTTTCTCCTTTTACCCAGATATAACAAGTGTACCATAAAAACTCTACATCCTCACAGTTTTTTCGCGCATACACGGTGAGACAGGGGGATTTGCAAGTTGAAAGAAAGAAATTTTTCGCCCGGCGTAAAATAACAGCCTTGAAAAGGGAAGAAACGTCACAAGTGAAGAGAATTTTTTGGTTCACTTGTCAAGATTATGCAGAAACGACATAAGCGTGGATAGAAAGTACGGCTCACTTGTCACGATTAACGAGAAATGTAACAAGTGGACGATTATTATCCTTTCACTTATGACGTTCTAGCTATAAAGAAAAAGCTGGCCGAGCCAGCTTTTACATATCTATTAGATCAAATAAAGTCATCTCGATTCATAAACTCGTCTTTCCAGTTGTCGTATCTGTAGGTGTCGTTGATGTCTTCAACGATTTCTTTGCCGTTCGGGTTAGTCAGATCGAGCTGGCCGGTCATCAGATCACGACGGCCGTCTTCATAAGGCGCATCGTTTTTCGCTTTTGTGCAGAGTGGATACTGGATGTTGGGGTCTGGGGTCAATATTTTTTCTAAAACGATCTCATGCTCCCAGTCGTCTCTGAAATCATAGGTGAAAAGCGCCCGGTCTTTTTCCTGCTTGAACCAGTCCGACAAATTTTCGTTATCATCGAGCAGATAGCGGGGGAGGTCATAGTCTTCCGGGTGAGTGAGCTTTTGTCTAAGCATGAGCAAAAGTGGATCACTTTCAGTCATCGGCGTACTTTCCTCAGGACCGATTCGGGTACTGTTCAACCGCTTTCCGTCTGACTTTCTTATATCAAATTCATATAGATGATACCCCGACCAGTCAAACGCCGCCATAAGTATGTAGTGAAACTCCTCAAACGTCGTCTCGCTGTCCACTTGAAGCCTACGCCACACCGGCATCCCAACGTCCTTTAGTGTCACTTTGAATTGATAGATCATAGTCGCACCTTCTTTAATTTTATGGCTTTATGATACCAGAAGTGGTGAGTGAATCACAGAGATTCTGTCATACAAAACAGTCGAATCGTTACAAGTGAGTTTAAGAATTACTCTCACTTGTAACGATTAAGCAGGAACTTAACAAGTGGAAAGAAATAGTGAGGTCACTTGAAAGACTATCCCGAAACGTGACAAGTGAAGCGTATTATTTTATCCACTTATCGAGTTTTCAGAGACAAGGAGGAGATTTTTCGCCAGGCGAAAAATAACATCTTGTATTAGTCGTCAGTATAGTAGCTGCCGCGCCCACGGTTATGCACTCGGTAGTTATTCTCCAACACTCTTCGAATTCTAGACTTCTTCCAGTCATTCCCGCACCAGGTATGCGCAACCTCTTTCGACAGCGGGATGTCTGGAAAAAGTAGTTTGAATTCTTCAATGCTTCGGTAAATCGCCTTAGTAGCCGCTTCTTTGTGACCACAGACATTGCAATAAATATTCTGACGGCTTTTACTATAGGAAAAAGAGTCGCAGTTAAAGCAGCGTATCCCTTTTTTTAGCTGATCGAAGGAGTAGGCAGGCAAGTTAGTCGGGCGATACAAATCGTCGTGCCTAGTGATGAGCTGTTGGGCAAGATTTAGGTTCTCATCTGACTGTTTCGGCAAGTTGCCAGCTATTTTTTTGAAGTGACCAGGAAGCTGACTGGCAAACAAAATCGTTTCTCTCTTTGGTAGATCGTAAATGTAACAATCGGGATGAATAAAGACGGCGCGTACTTGAATGTCGATGTTATGCCCCAGCTTTATTAGTAAATTGTGCAGATAAGCCCGTTTACGTTCTGCCTGAGCAACCGGATCCTGCAGTGCATAACCGGACGATGCGTACAGAGAATCATTCTTGTGTACGTACGTCCCGCTGTAATTTTTCACTTCGAATAAATAGATGGTCTCATCTGTGATCAGCAGCGAATCGATCTGGTAAAAAGTATCTCTGGTAGTCAAAAGTAGGTCATTTATTATAAGACCGCTAATGTCCGACTCGTTTAGGATACGGTCAAATGACAGCTCCCCGTCAAATCCCTTAATCTGGTTTTCATACTGTCCTTTTTCAGTGGAAGACAAGACCATTCGGTTATTTAAAGATTCTAGAATGCGGTGACTGACCGATTTCGAACGCTCTTTCAGTATCATTTCATCAAACTCCTTTTAAGTCATAGCTAACTCTACATACTATATATATGCAAAAGAAATGAAATCTCACGAAAATTCATAAGGAAATTTTTCGCCGGGCGAAAAATAACAGCCTTTAAAGCTATTAACGTAACAAGTGACGAGAAATACTGAGGCCACTTGTAACGTTTAATCAGAAACATAACAAGTCGGAAGAAAAAACGGGTTCACTTATGACGATTATCGAGAAACGTCACAAGTGAACCGAGATTCTGTACTCACTTGTAAAGATTCCACATAAACTTCATTAGAATTCACTGAAATAGTCGCTATTTAGCTGACATTTTGGTCTGATCTGGAACCAAATTAAAGGATTCAGTCTGTTTCGTCTTAGAATCTATCTATTTCGTCACTTTGAATGAGAAAGCATTCCAGCGTAAATTAAGGGTGTACAAAGGCCATGTACGAATACACTTAGAAGATCTTCTGGAACAGGATAACAGATGAAAACGCAGGAGAAGAAACGATGTTTGACGGAAGAGATGGCGGCTGACTTTTTCTTTGTTCACGATACCATCGTCTACGGGGCACTGAAGAAATGCCAGATCCCTTATAATCATCCGGACTATGAAGACTATGTCCAGATTGGACGGCTGAAACTGGTGGAAGCTTATGAGTCCTTTCCGAAAGACTTAACGGAAGAAGAAGCTTTTTATCAGTTCACGGGCTATGCCTTTCAGAAAGTGAAGTGGGGTATCCTTGACGAGATACGGATAATGGTCCGACGGGCTGAACGGGAGATGCCGATGCCGGAAGACTTTGAGCCGATGGTCGTGGTTGATAAGTCGGGGGTGGATGAAGATGTACTAATGCGCGACGTGTATCAGTCGATGCTGTCATGTCTCACAGAAATGGAACAGACGTATTTGAACGATGCCGTGATCCATCAGCTGTCGGTGACGGATATCGCAAAAAAGCGGGGCGTGAGCCGGAAAACAGTATATACCTGGCGTCAACGCGTAGCTGAGAAGCTGTCACAATACAAGTCAGTATTAAAAAACTAATCGGAGAAAGAAGGAAACGAAATGAGAAAATCAATCATACTGGATGCCGGACACGGTGGAAGTGATCCGGGAGCGAGCGGCTTTGGGATACTGGAAAAAGACTGGAACTTAAAAATCACATTGTATCAGTACAAGCGCTTGAAAGACTTGGGTGCCGATGTGTATCTGACGCGAGACAGAGATTTGACGCTGGAACATGTGCAGCGAGTGGCCCGGATCAAGAATCAGTATGCCATCTGTGTTTCCAATCACTGGAATGCTTTTAACGGACAGGCACGGGGAATCGAAACGATCCATTCTGTCCATGCCAAGCCGCTTTTTGCGGAGGATCTGGCTGAACGTCTGGTGGGAGCGACACAACTCCCTTTACGCCGGGTGTTCTCACGGACGATGAAGCCGGGGGTGGATTACTACTACATGCACCGACTGACTGGAAAGACGGAAACTATCATCATCGAGTACGGTTTTATCGATAATGTGACGGATCATCAGGCGTATCTAAAGGACGATGTGTTTTACGCAGCTGCTGAAGCAGTGATCGAAGGGATATGCAAGAAAATCGGGATCGGTTATAAGCGTCAGGAGAGAGAAGGTTCTAGTAAGATAGAAACTGAAACACCGGTTAAGGCAGTCAAGTCTGGAAATTACAGTGGGAAGCGACTAGTAAGCCACCACAACGGCAAACTGCGCTTTTACAACAAGCCCAGCTGGGAAGACAAGGACGTCTTCGGCTACGTCACCAAAGGTCAGGGCTTCCCGACTATCTTGGAGAAAGTGACCGTCGGGCGCGGGGCACAGTATAAAGTGAAGAACTCGAAAGGAAAGGTATTCTATATCACTGCCAGTCCTGTGTATGTCAGTGTGAAATAAAGTGTTTGGTTAATTAGAAGAAAGGATCTGCCAGAGCGTCAAAACGGCAGATTCTTTTTTTTTGCAAAAATAAACGTAATTTCTATTGAAAATAGCTGTGGACAGTGACCCCATTCATAATTTAAACTGACTAAATATCTTACAAACGTATCACGATGGGTAAGTAAATTAGAATCCCTTTGAAAAAAATGATATAGTAAGCATTAATAGATACAGCAGAAAACGAGACATTAAATCAACTCGATTCACATCACACATAAGGAGCGTTTGTATTGTATGGACATGGATAAATTTAAACACGGGAATAAGTATGTGGACATTGTGCGGTCGGTCACCGCTGATGAACTGACGGCTGCTGAAGGGATCAATGAAGCCTACACAAATCATAAATGTATGAAGTTTATACCCGCCAGCGGCGCAGCGACACGGATGTTCAAGGACTTATATACATATTTAGAAAACAGAGAAGAGACACCTTTCATCCGTCGTTTTTTTGAGAACCTTCACCATTTTGCCTTTTACAGGGATTTAGTCGGAGATGAAAATAAGATGGATGCCGGCAAACGTGATCAAGCAGACAAAGCGAAAATCATTGATCGTCTATTAACCAGTAAGCTGAAGTACGGGAATTTTCCAAAAGCACTGATTAAAATGCATGCCTACGAAAACACAACGGCGACGCCTATCGATGAGCATATTTTTGAAGGCGAGCAGTACCTTGATCCAGAAGCTGTCGATCTGCATTTTACGATCGCTCCGGAGCATGAAGACCTGTTCAACGACTATATCACCGGGCTTGTCTCGGATAAACCGCACGTAGCAATCACTTATTCCTTTCAAAAAGGGGAAACGAATACTCCGGCAGCCGATATGGAGAATGAGCCGTTTTTACTTGAAAACGGCGAAGTGTTGTATCGTCCCGGTGGGCATGGCTCCTTGCTTGAGAATCTGAATGATCTAGATGCGGACATCCTGTTCATTAAAAACATAGACAACGTGTGCCATAGAAGTCAGGTAGAAGACACGATCCAGTCGAAGAAAGAACTGGCTTCTGTCGGACTCAAAGTCAAAACACAGATTGATAGTTATATAAAAGACTTAAAAGCAGACGATTATGATTTAGATGATATTGAGACCTTCATGAAAGAAACACTGAATATCTCGCTGAAAAAAGAACTCACCAAAGAGTGGGCCCTGTATTTCCTAAACAGACCTCTACGCGTGTGCGGGATGGTTAAAAATAGCGGTGAACCCGGCGGCGGACCGTTCGTGGTCGACAATGGCGATTATCTTGATCTGCAGATCTGCGAGAAATCGGAGATCGACTTAACTGATCCACATAAGCAGGAGATCTTCAATTCGTCTCAGTTTTTTAATCCCGTAGACTTGGTGTGCTTTGTTAAAGACTATAAAGGACAGAAGTTCAACTTAATGGATTACCGAAAGGAAGACCGTTACTTTATCACCGAAAAATCCTATAAAGGGAGACCCTTAAAGGCACTTGAACATCCCGGGCTGTGGAACGGATCGATGCATCACTGGAACACCCTGTTTGTCGAAGTCCCTGAGTCGACCTTCAACCCAGTGAAGAATGTCAATGATCTATTAAGAGAAGGACATCGCGAAGCGACAGATGATTCGATCGAAGCAAAAGCGAATAGAGTTATTGTCTAAACGGAACCTTTTTAATACTGATTATTTTTCAAATAAAAAAAAGAGTTTTAGAGAAAAAGGATCTGCCTGAGCGTCATACCGGCAGATTCTTTTTCATATGAGTTGGATGTATAGACTCCTTGTAATAATCACTGAAAGGGCATACGAAATGTGATATACTAGTTGTATTATTTCTATGGAGGATCAATATGAAAGAATTAGTCGAATTACTGAAAAAAGAAACAGAAGCAACAGATATACGCGCAGTCAAGTCACCGCTTCGCATCTGTCCGATCGGGGCGCATTCTGATCATCAGCTGGGCAAGGTGACAGGCATGACTCTGGATGCGAGTGTGGATCTGGTCTACACACCGGACGACAGCGGGTACGTACATATCAGAAGTCTGGATTTCCCGGACAAGGAATATTTCCACCTCAGTAACGAGTCGGACTATATCCCGGGTTTCTGGGGGAACTACTTGAGAGGCGCTGTCCTGGCACTGAGACAGGACTATGTCTTGAAAGTCGGCTTGAAAGGGATCGTCAGCGGCAAGCTGCCAATCGGCGGGCTCAGTTCATCAGCGGCTGTCACGACGGCTTACCTGATGGCACTCTGTGATGTCAATGACATCGACGTCTCCAAACTGGAGCTGATCCAGTACAGCCACTGGGTGGAGACCCAGTTCATCGGACTGAAAAACGGTATCCTGGATCAGTCGGCCAACATTTTGAGCATGGACGATCAGCTGATGGTCATGGACTGCCGGACCAATGAACACGAGATGATTCAAAAAGGCAAGGATATGCCGGACTTTGAAGTAATCGTGGTGTATTCAGGTATCTCCAAACAACTCATCAGCACCGACTTTAATAACCGGACCGACGAACTGCGTGTGGCCGGCTGGCTTTTGGAAGAGATCGCCGGACTGGAAACGACACCGTCACTGGAAAAAGTCTTTTTACGAAACATCTCGCCTGATGTTTTTGATGAGTATAAAGACCAGCTCCCGGAGCGCTTCCGTAAACGTGCGGCGCATTTTTACACCGAACAGGCCCGCGTCAATGCCGGAGCAGAAGCCTGGGGACGTGGCGATATAAAAGCCTTTGGCCAGCTGATGTTCGAATCTGGAAACAGTTCCTTTTATCAGTATGAATCAGGCATTCCTGAGATGAAGACCATCTTTGATACCCTGCGTGAAACAGAAGGGGTCTACGGTGCCCGTCCAAGCGGAGCCGGCTACCGCGGAGCTGTCATTGGCCTTGTCGATCCGGCATATAAAGAAGCGATCAAAGCCAAGATCGATGCCGTTTATCCGTCCCAGCATCCGGAATACAAAGACCTGTATGAAGTCAACTTCTGTCAGACCGATGACGGAGCACGTCTCGTTACTGATCTGGAGGTGTAAGGATGAAAGCGATCGTACTTGCGGCAGGTTATGCAACACGCCTGTACCCATTGACCAAAGACACGCCGAAACCCCTGCTTGAAGTAGCCGGAACGACCATTTTAGACTTCATCGTTGCGAAGATGGAGAAAGTGGAATCGTTGGACGAGATCATTATTGTGACCAACAACAAATTCGCCGGTCACTTTGAAGCATGGGCCAAAGACGCTGACTATTCGAAAAAACTGACGGTAGTCAACGACGGTTCCTTGACGAACGACACACGGCTGGGTGCCATCGGAGATATCCAGTATGTCATCGACTCACTGAAAGTCGATGATGACCTTATGATCATGGCGGGAGACAACCTGTTCGACTTTGAACTCACTGACTTTGCGGACTATTTCCATGATGTGGATACGGACTGTATCACCGCTTATGAAGAAAGTGATCTGAACCAGCAGAAGCGTGCAGGGATCGTGGAACTGACTGATGATCAGCTGGTCCAGTCCTTTGAAGAAAAACCGGACCAACCGAAATCTCCGTATGCCGTACCGGCTTTTTACCTTTATAAAAAAGAGACACTGCCTTTATTTAAAACCTATTTAAATGAAGGAAACAATCCGGATGCGCCGGGCCACTTCATCCCGTATCTGCTGGACAAGAAACCCGTTCATGCCTTTCTGTTCGAAGGCAAACGCTATGATATCGGAACCGTGGAGAGTTATGAGCGCGTGAAAAAGATATTTGAGAATAAATAAAAAAATTAAGGAGTAAGAACGATGAAACAAGATCTATTTAGTAGGTATGAGTTGAAAATATCTAAAACTAATCGAATTTTAAAATTTACAGCCTATACTATTGTAGTTTCTTCCATAATTATTGCGTTGATTGTGGGAACTTATCTGACTACAACTGAACCGGGATATGAATACTCCTTTTATGCAGCTGAGATTCCACATCCAGCTCGATGGGGATACGCTTTTCTGATAATTTTAGGAGGCGTAAGTAGTTCTCTTGGATTATTTGTATTAAGTGAAGTGCTGACGCGTTTACAAACGATTGAATATTTTACAATGAATAGATAATAGTTATTTCTCAAAAAAATGTAAAAAGCAACGGTTATCTTTACTCTATACATGAACTAAATTAAGACCCTTGTAAGTAAATATGATACGCTCTCTCTAAAGTAGATGCTTAAATAAGTATACTACTTAAGGGGGAGTTTTTTTGCACTACAATAGTAAGTATATAGTTAAGGACTATGAAACGGTGTGCTAGTTAAACAGTTGACTCGAAGATATATTATTTAGTTATTAATAATTGTTAAAGTAAGAATAATTGCTAAATATTCGATGTAGAAAAATACAAAAAAATAGAACTTCTGAAGAGAATAAATCAATCTCCATAAGTTCTATATATATGTGTCCACAGGGAAGTAGCATTTATACAAGTTTCTAGCTTAAGGTAGATAAGTGCTTTAAATTTTATAGATATATGCTCCTATATTATTTTTTCTGTAAGTAACATATGAACGTCTTCAATTGCCCTGCATGAGTGCAGTTGGTTTGTCAGTTCATCTGAAGAGGCGATCCTCATGATTTTTCTTAAGAGGTGTTTGAAAATAGTGGGATTTGTATCATTAGAGATAATAAATATAATCGTACTTACTTTGTATCCGTCCCATTCAATTTTGTTTTCCAGATTATTTATCAAAATTGAGGGCCGGATAACTTCCTCTTTTGAACCATGTAGGACAGCTATTCCTCGTGCAACGTAGGTTGAACTCTTTTTTTGACGCTCGAATACAGTAAATGAAAAGTTATCAGTTACATTACCTGCTTTTAACAGATAATTGCAGGAAGTCTTAATAAATTCTTCTTGAGATGAACAGTTCCACCTGAAAAAAAAGAGATTTTTATATTGGAAACTCTCTTTGGGAGTTTTTTCAATCGATCGGATATTAATATAGTGCTTCAGTGTATTATAGTCGCTCAGTGTAAGCATATTACTAATCTCCACAGAATTAGGGGAAGCAATTTCTGTCCTAGTGCTGTTAATAATTAGATCATATTCTTCTGTAATTAAATCACCGATTGTATGAGAACGGTATACCTTGACAATATTAATTTCTTTGAAACTTGATTCTATCTTGTCGGTTATAAACAATTCAATTGAAAGACCTTCGTTGCAAACTAAAGCAGTTGTCAGTTTACGTGTATTTTTAGAACGGTTGAGAGCTGCTATAATATGAAGACAGATGTATCCGATTTCATTCGAATCGAAAAAAATATTATCTTTTGATTCCAGTTCGTCTACGGTGGTTAATACAGATAAAAAGACTTCAGTATATTCATTTTTAACATAATCTAATAGCGGATTACTAAAAGGTATCCCTTGTTTCATTCGATTGATTGCTGGTCGTAAATGTGTGTACAAGTTTTCGCTTAACTCTTTATCATTACTCAAGTCGACATTTAGCTGAAAGCCTACTTGGGTAATGAATTGGTTTATTACTTTATTTTCATTATTGTCAGTTATTGCATTTGTCTGTTTCCTAGTCGACATTAAAATCCTTGTCAGATAATCAATTTCAGTGTCTGGAAGAATAACATGGAAGTTTTGTTCCAAATGGTACTTCATTAAAATAGCATATTGGAAGTCAGCACTTTTAGAAAGGCCATTATCAGTAGAGGTTTCGGTATAAAACTTATTTTTCACCCGAATGATTACAATTAATAGATATAGAAGGAGAAGATTGTAGTCATTTTCACAGATATTAGTACGGATGGCTTTTTCATAAACATCAACTACTGAAATAAGTTGGGTCTTTTCATCAGTATCGAAGAAAGTATTTAGAATAAATTCTGTCTGAGATGTTATTCGGTAGTCATATGATTCTGTGACTGAATAGGTGATGTAATTTGTCAGCACAAACAAAAACAGGCTTCGAACATCATTCTCTTGACCTTTTAATCTTATCCCCTTATCACGAGTCTGATTGATAGAGCAAGAAAAACGAGAGGCAAAAGAATCGAGTTCGTGAATAATATTTTGAATGCTGGTTTTTGATTTATAAAGATCTCGTTCTAAAGAATTAAATGAGATATGATCCTTTTTTATAAATAATTGAATAAGGATAAATGTGAAGTCATCAAAATTATTAGTATTATAAGATAACACAGTAGAACTTTTTAATTTGGTCAGTAATTGGATCTTTCTAGTATTGCTTAATACTAGTCTTACCCCTACATTTGGAACTTTTACTAGTTCATTCGATTGAACAAGGGATGAAAACTCTCTGGAATTTAAATAATTATGAATTGTGCGTGGCGAAACACTTATAGATTCAGCCAGTTCTCTGACTGTGATTGGTTCTTCTTGTTCAATGAGAAGATCAATTAAGTCTATTATTTTTTGGTTTCTGGCCATATTTAGTATCTCCTTCTTTTTACAGTTTAAATAGCTACAATATTATTATATCAACAATCTACATGATGTACATTAAGATTTTTGCAGTATTCCCAGCGATTGTTGCAATTAATCTCTTCTTTTACTGATTTATTGTTGCATATATATAATGGTAAGATTTATATAGAGTTACTAATCAAAATTAGAGGGGGATTTTATGAAGAAAATAGCGAACTGTATTCATCATACCCATTGGGATTTGATATGGTATTTTACTGTGCAAGATGCCGATGTTCAATTTGCTTATAATTTCAAAGAAATATTAAACGCTTTTGATAAGGAAGAGTTGGAGAACTTCTATCTTGATGGACAAACTGCTCCTATTGATAGTTATCTAAGATTATTTCCAGAGGAAAGAGAACGGATTAGTAAGTATGTTTCTTCTGGGCAGTTAATTATTGGACCTTTCAACTCACAACTGGATAGTTTTATTACGAGTGGAGAATCCGTTATTAACAATCTTAGATTAGGGTTTAAAACTTCAAGTCGATTAGGAAATACCTCTAATATTGCTTATTTACCAGATTCTTTTGGACACTCGATTGATTACCCTAAAATTTTTAATCAGTTCGGAATTAATGATTTTGTTATCACGAGGGGAGTTGGGGATGAATATGGTTTAGGCAGTGAGTTTTATTTAAAGTCAAATGACGGATCGGAAGTCCTCGTTTATACTATGATTGCCGGTTATGGTTACGGTTGCTATGGGTTCAAAGAAGGCACGTTATTTACCGGAGAAGCGGTAGATTATAATAAAATTGATGTCCGCCAACTAATCGATCGGCTTCTATCTTATTCTACAATAGATGATCAGTTTGTTTTTCCTTTGGGGTTTGATCAGAACCCTATGATTCATGGTATCACGGATAAAATAAAGTATTACAATACAATTCAAAAGGATATTGAATTTGTAGAAACCACATGGAAAGATTTTTTTGATAAAATTCGAAACGAAGGAAAAGACATAAAGACCCACCAGCATGAGTTGATTTCTACACAGTACCACAGAGTACACCGTTCAATATATTCTGCACGTGCAGATGTTAAAGGGCTTCAGGATAAGTGTGAACGAATACTGACTTATGAGTTACAACCCATGATGTCTCTTTTAGATAGTTTAGGTATTGAATACAGCCATGGCTTACTGGATAAGGCATGGGAAACCCTTATTTTATGCCAAACTCATTCATCGGCAAACCTAACTGATGAAACAAATGATTATATTGAAAGAGAAACAAAGAATGCCTTGAATTTAGCTCAATCACATAAATTGTATTTATTAAAACTAATGTCCATATCGTTAAATTTAGAAGGAACAGAAGGAACACCTCTGATCGTAATGAATACACTCCCTCACATGCGTAGTGAAATAGTGAAGACAAAAGTATTTTCCAAGTCTGAACATTTTAACCTATATTATAATGGGGAAAAAATAAGTTATACCATATTGAATAAGACCCAAAAAAATAATGGTGTATTAAGAAAAGAGCCTCTTTTAATAAATGAGGATAATTATTACTATGAAACAGATATACTGTTACAAGCCGCTGATATGAAAGGGCTTTCGTACAGGACCTATTTTGTAAAAGAAGAAAAAGAATCAAGTTTTAGTCTTTTCTTGGAATCTAATCACTCTATCGAGAATGAGTATTATCAAATATATCAAAATGAGAAAGGGGTAGGTATCTTAGATAAAAAAACAAATGCAGTATATGAAAGAGCTATAGTGCTTGAAGACGCTGGTGATGAAGGAGACAGCTTCGATTACTCCTATCCACCCCATGACTGGAAAATTTTAGATTACTTGGAGAACGCAGATGTACGCTATTCAACCTCACCACTCCAGCAGAAGATGGATATTAAAGGGCAGATGCAGATACCATATGATTTAAAGAAAAGAAAACAAAAAAGAGCAGATAAAGTCTTAAACTATAAAATTCAGCTTATATTAGAAAAAGATTCACCTGTTATAAAAGTATCAGGATCTTTTACTAATGAATCAGAGCAACACAGAGTGAGATTGATTTTTACTGGAAATAAATCCAACACTTGTTCCTTTGCAGGAACACAATACAGTGTTATTAAAAGAAAGACAGTGAGTGAGGAGCTTAATGTCTGGAAAGAAAAGAACTATTTTGAAGAACCTAGTCCAATCTATCCTCTGTTAAACCATGTTTCTGCAGTAAACAAAAACCGAGTTATGACCGTTTACACTAGAAGCAGCAAAGAATATGAGTTTGTTGGAGAAGAATTTAAAGATATAGGTGTAACGATTTTCAGAGCATATGGAGCTCTTGGTTATCCTGATTTAAACAGACGTCCAGGTCGTCCCAGTGGCTTAGATTACCGAGTATTTAAGACGCCAAGTTGTCAAATGAAAGGAGAGAACCAGTTTGAATTAGGTTTAAGCTATATGAAAGAATTCGATGAAAATACTGTATTTAAGCGATACGTAGATTTTGCGACGGATTCATCGGTATATCACAAGCAAACATATGATAAATCTATCAACCCTATAGATTACTTCCCTACCAATCCATTGAAAGAAAAATTACCATTAAATTATGATTTTATGGAAATTGAAGAAGGCGAAGGAGTCTTTGGAAGTATAGTGAAGTCTGGAAAATCTGATGCCTATTTGTTAAGAATCTTCAATGCAAGTTTAAATGAAGTAAATATTGGAAGTATTAAAGGAGTCATTTCAGAAGATAATTTGTATGCGACAGACTTGAGAGAGAGTTTTGAAGAAAAAGTAAAAGGATTAAATGTTTTCAAACCAGGAGAATTAAAAATAATAAAAATGAAAAAAGGAGAGTTTTAATATGAAAAAAGTAGTTGGCGTTTGTGCATGTCCAGCGGGTATTGCTCACACATACTTGGCGGCTGAAAATTTGGAAAATGTAGCAAAACAAAACGGTTATGAAGCTAAGATAGAAACAAATGGATCTTCTGGTGTTGAAAATCCATTGACTGAAGAAGATATTTCAGAAGCAGATTTTGTTGTTGTAGCAGCAGATACGCGTGTAGAAATGGAACGATTTAGAGGTAAAAAATTAATAGAAGTTTCTGTAACGGATGCCATTCGTAAAGCTGATTATATTTTCAATGAAGCGAAACAAAATAATTTAAGTGAATACTAGGAGGAGAAAATAATGAATAGAAAAAAAATCTATCAACATCTAATGACCGGCGTATCTTACTTCCTACCGTTTGTTATCGGTGGTGGAATAATTACTGCTCTTGCATTCCTGTTAGATGTGGGGAACGCAGCTTCACCAACATTCGGAGCATCTACTGAACTGACTGCTTGGCTTCTTCAAATAGGTGGACTAGCAATGGGAATGATGTTCCCTATATTGGCTGGTTATGTTGCATTCTCAATTGGTGATAAACCCGCTATTTTACCAGGGATCATAGCAGGAATGTTAGCCCGAGACGGTGAATCAGGATTCTTAGGAGCGATTGCTGCCGGTTTCATCAGTGGCTATATCATACTCTTACTCAAAAAATCTATGCAAAAGCTTCCTCGTTCAATGGAAGGCATTAAATCATTACTCGTCTATCCAATCGGAGGATTGTTACTGGCTTCATTAGCTATGCTTATTGTTAATATGGTTGTTGCACCAATTAATATTGGATTGACAAATATGTTGGCAAGCTTAAGCGATACAAGCGCTATATTAATGGGAGCTGTAATTGGCGTCATGCTAGCATTAGATTTGGGAGGTCCAATTAACAAAACAGCTTACCTTTTTGCAGTTGCTACATTGACCGATGCATCAGGTAATCCAGTACCCAGTGTTATTATGGCTGCATGTGGAAGTAGTGCTATGGTTATCAGTACTTCCTGTGCTGTGTCTGCAACGTTATTCCCAGACAAATTTAGTCCAGCACTTCGAGCTGCCAGGACTGGAGCATATATCATGGGACTTGCATTCTTTGTTGAGGGAGCAATTCCTTATGTTATAGCAAAACCTAAAAAAATTCTTCCTGCACTATGTATTGGGGCAGGTGTTACTGGGGCTCTGACAGCAGCAATGGGTATTACGCTTTCTGCTCCGATAGGGGGATTAGAAACTCTGCCTCTGGTGAGTAATATTCCACTTTATCTATTATCATTTGCAGTAGGAACAGCGGTCTCTGTAACAATCATATACTTTGCCACAAGAACAGATGAGAGTTATGAGTTAGCTGGAAATGAGGCATAATCATGGAAATAATCACAAAAGATATGATTCAATTAGACGTTGATCTGGAAGGTAAAGAAGCGGTCATTAATCATCTTGTTAACCTGATGAATCAACATGACCGAATCACTGATAAGGAAAAATTAATAGAAGATATCTATTTAAGAGAAGAGGAAACGTCAACTTCGATGGGGCTTAGCGTGGCTTTGCCCCATGCTAAGTCTGCAGCAGTAATAAAACCCTCTGTCGTTTTTCTAAGGCTTAAAAATAAAATAAATTGGGATACTGATGATAATATAATGATGGTATTCGGTATTTTTATTCCTGTGAAAAATACTGATAATGAACATTTAAAAATCCTAGCACAATTGGCTAGAAAATTAATGGACCCTGAGTTCCGTGAAAAGTTATTGAATACGAAATCTAAAGCAAACTGCAAACTATTATTAGACTCATTGAATAAAACAATAACAAATGAGGAAGTGACTGCAACGGTCTTAAATGAGGAGAAGAGGGGATAGTCATATGTATCGGTTACGGCCAAGCTTAGAGCTGAAAGAACCTGTAGAAGTCACAGTAGGATATGAAGAAATAAGCAGAAAATTAAGAAAAAGGATAGAAAAGAATCACTTTCATCATATCGCAATCGAATCATATCCTGGTATTGAGTTAAGAGAGTTCCAGGAAAAAGTTGAAAAAGTATTCCCTGATGCATTAATTACTGAGACTGAGTCACTATTCTATTCTCCGGAGAATATTTATCAAGAGCTTAAAGAAGACTTAACTCCTGATCCAGTTTTTGGAAGGTACTCTCATCGTAGATTCTCTGAATTTCTTTCACCAGAAGCATTGGAAATAGCCAAGAAGAAGATAAATAAATATAATGGACTAGTCATTACAATCGGGGTTTGTGCATCAGACATAATATCTCCAGACCTGATAGTCTATTTAGATATTCCCCGCCGTGAAATTCAAAAGCGATATAAAAAGGGATTATCAAACTGGAAAGGATATAAGGAAGAGGATTTCAGTAAGAAGCTTAAGAGAGCAAATTACTTCGAATGGCCTGCGGGTTTAGAAAAAAAAGAACAAGTTTTACCAGTATGCGACTACTTTATTGATATGTCTGTAGACAATACGCCAAAGATGATTAATGGTTCTGATATGCGGAAAAGTTTATATCAGTTTATTCAACAACCCTTTCGACTAGTCCCGTTTTTTGAACCTGGAGTTTGGGGTGGACACTGGATGCAGGAGAAGTTTGAAGTGGGTAAAGACGAAGTTAATTTGGCCTGGTGTTTTGATGGAGTCCCTGAAGAAAATAGTATAATTTTTATGACTCAGGGTGTTGAAATTGAAATGCCGGCGCAAAACTTAGTCTCATTATATCCTGAGGAGCTTTTAGGTAATAAGGTGTTCGGTAGATACGGTAAAGATTTTCCCATACGCTTCGACTTTTTGGATACCATGGGAGGGCAAAATTTAAGTCTTCAAGTTCATCCCACGTTGGATTATGCGCATAGAAAATTTGGGGCTAAATATACACAAGATGAGAGTTACTATATTCTTGATTGTAAAGAGAATGCTAAGGTCTATCTTGGTGTGAAAGAAAATGTGAAATTAAATACATTAGTTTCAGAATTAGAGCTGGCTGAACACACGGGAGTTTTTGAAGAAGAGCAGTATATCAATAGTATACCTGTAAAGAAACACGATCATTTACTGATCCCTGCCGGAACAGTTCATTCGAGTGGTAGTGATTGTGTGGTGCTTGAAATCAGTGCTACGCCAAACCGTTATACATTCAAATTATGGGATTGGGGGAGATTGGATTTAAATGGTCAACCTAGACCTATTTCAATACATCATGGTAAACATGTAATCAATACCGAATTTAACGAGTCATTTGCTCGAGATGAATTGTATAATAATGTTGAAACCTTAGAAGAAAAGAATTTTATAATTGAGAAAACAGGATTACATGAACTGGAAAGCATTGAAACACATCGTATTATTTTCTCAGAGAAAGTAATGCAGTATACTGAAAAAAGTGTGAATATGCTTAATTTGGTAGAAGGAGAGCATATCCAAGTTAAATCACCAACTAATGAATTTTCTCCTTTTGATATCTACTATGGAGAGACCTTTATTATTCCTGAGAATGTTAAAGACTATGAATTAGTACCCATAGGAAATCATGAGGCTATCGTCATGAAGGCTTTTATTAGATAACAAGAATGAATGAGATAAAAACAACAAAAACCTACATACTATACTCTTAAGAGTTAGTTTGCAGGTTTTTGTTGTTTTGAGTAATTCAGATTGGTCATTTAGCTGAAAAATGCAAAAAGCATATTGCAATTAGAACCTGGCAAAAATATATCAATATAGTTATGTAAACACTGACTTTTTGAATTAAAACGTATTTTATTGTAGTTTTCATCGACTAAAAAATAATATAGAGGGTAATTTTTCTCTTGTTCTCTTAAGTTAAACAGATATCCTCTCATTTAACTACGAGTTATTCAGATTAATATGAGTATTAGACATATAGTCACGTTTAAGCAGATAATCCATCTTAATGGTCAGTTCCGATGGAAAATTCAGCAGTCCACCGACTGGTATCAGAACAAGTTCTTGCCGAAATATCGAAATGCAGTCAGTGAAAAAACACGCTGAAATGATGATCAAAGACATTTGGTAAGGAGTGGATGATAAGGATGTCAAAAGTCTTTTTAGTATATGCTTGTGAAAATCGTTGTAATGAGGTGTGGAAACAGGTATACTTCTAATTAAAGATAAATTTATGTATATATTTTATAACGTGGGTTATTGTAACGGTATACTCAGTATAATTGGAAATTTTTTGAATTCGATTTCAGATATTCAACTAAAAAGTGGTATAGATTATGGAAGGTGAGAGCATATGGGGATTTTTAATTTTTCACAAAGGAAGAAAAGGAAGGCACGGCACAGTAACCACAGAGGAGAAGCGAGCAGGACCGAACGGCGGACAGCACCGGACATCCTTCCCGTCAAGAAACGGATCAAACGCATGAAATCCAATGAAGACGGCTTATACCCGCATGAGATCCTGCTGCTTTCCTATGCGCCCAGCTACTACATAGAAAAGAACACCTATCCAAAATTCTGGTGGTACCGATACGGCGTAAAACATGTCGATAAATGGCTGAAGTCCCTGAAAAAGAGAGGCTTTCTTAAAGTAGGGTCGATTGAATCGGCTATCCGGAATGAAACAGCGGAAGATCTGAAGGATATTTTGCGCGCACATGATCTTAAGGTCTCAGGTAATAAGGCTGAACTCGTGCAGCGCCTTCTGGACAGTGTTCCGGAAGACGAACTGAACACCTTGTTCCGTGACCGGACGTATGAATTGACTGACAAGGGGAGAGCGGTCCTGGCGGCGGAAGAACACATCCCATATATCCACCGACACAGCATAGAGGATCTGGACATCTGGTCATTGAACGAGAAAGTAAAGGCGAGTCCGGGCTATTCCTATAGAGATATCGTCTGGGAATACATGAACAAGAAAAGCCTGAAATACTATAAGCACTCGGACTTTGGCCTGTACCGCAACTGCCGCCTGTCGATGGCCGAGTTCCTCGAAGAAGAAGGTAAAGACGACTCGGCCTTTATCTATCTGGCAGAAGTCGTGCGCATCGACCTGAGCGGCGTCTCTAACGGCTTCAGCATGGACTACATGGAAACGTACGCGGACAGCTTCTTCCCGTACAGCACATCTGAGGTCAAGTTGGCTCCGGGGATAACGGATAAGATCAGAACATATCAGAAAGAAAAAGACCTGTCCGACGACGAACTGAAGACCAAACTCATCGACCTCATGAACCGCCTCCAGCTCCCATTCAGCCTATTCACCGTCGAAGAAGCCGCAGACATCGTGGTCATGGAGATAGATGGGGATATAGACGGACTGGAGAGGATTTACCGGAAAGCGCAGAAGCGGTTTGAAGGGTTGCATGGGGTGGAGTGAAGTTGAATGTTGTATTGTATAAATATAGAAAGAGGCGGTTTATTTGGTTTCATGGAATAATAATGACTTTTTGGGAATTATGTCTAACTTGACTTATAATCTTCCTATTGAACCATCTGAGTTAGCTTATGAAGATAAGTTGGAAAACTTACTTGAAGATTACCAAAACGATATTAAACATATTTTAGATTACGATGAAAGGACAGAATTAAATTTTATTTGTAATAAATTGAATGAGGCAGTCAACGAATATTATAACGGTTTTCCTTCGGAAGCGTATAAAAAAGTGAGTAATTTGATGGATAAATTAGATAAGATTCCCTTAGGAAAATTAGAAAAAATGAACTCAAAATTAATATATGCCACTCAAGAAGGAATGACACCACTTTATAGGATGACTAAGCCTTTTAAGAAGGAAGGAGAGGAATACTCTAAAAAGAATTTATTTCATTTACCTTATAAATCAAGAAAATATGCTTCATCTTGTAGGTATAGTATTGCGGGATATCCTAGTTTATATTTAGGAACAAGTAAAGAGTTATGTGCTTCAGAGATTAATTTATCGTCTGGTTTAGTATCTAAGTATCAGTTCTCAGAATCTTATAGGAATCCAGGAAGACCTAGAATAGTAATATATGATTTTGCTATAAAACCTTCTGATTTCCTTAGTGATGAAAAAATAAAAGAAATCAGAAAATGGACTAATACTGATATTAAATCAACAGAAATAAGGAAGAATTATGTATTCTGGTATCCCCTAATAGCTGCTTGTTCTTTTATAAGACCCGAAAGAGACAAAGAATTAAATGGAATGTCAACACATTATTGAACAGAAAATATAAAGTGTAAAAGATAATTAAGTTCACGTTCCTTTTGCCTCTCTCAACCGAATGGCGGAAGCCTTTCGTTCAATCGATCGGCTAATTAATGTAACAGTCTGTGTCCACGACTACAAGGGCAAGACCACCCTTTCCGTCCTGGTCCCATACTGTTTTGACTCAGTGGCCGACCGATAGACGAATGACTTAGATTTTCCATTTTCAGACTGTTCTTCTTCCCAAGTTTTACGATAGTCTATGGGAGATTCGTAGTTTAGTGCGCCATGCGGACGAAAATTATTCCACCAATGGACGTAGTCCATAAGTTGGACCTGCAGTTCATAGAGTGTATCGAATCGGTTGTCGTAGACAAATTCAAACTTAAACGATTTATATGTCGATTCCGCTACGGCATTATCATACGGGTTTCCTTTTCTACTTAACGAGCGTTCAATATCAAAGGTATCCAATAATTCATCAATCGTATGGTTATCAAACTCTTTTCCTCGATCGGTATGAAAAGTGTTCACCATATGTAGATCGCCCTTAACTGTCGCCATGGCCTGCATGACTAATTCAGCGGTCTTATGCGGTCCAGCGGAATAACCAATGATTTCACGATTAAATAAATCCAGGATGAAACACACATAAAACCAGCTGGTTGCGACTTTGACGTAGGTCAAATCTGTGACGATTACTTTCATCGGTTCTTCTTGAGAGAACTCACGGTTCAGGATGTTTTCTATTCTAGCTTGATTAACACCGGTTCTCTGGGGTTTGTACGAGGGGTGATTATATTTTGAGACGAGATGAAATTTTCTCATTATACGACCGATACGACGGCGAGAGACAGTAAATCCTCTCTTTTCAAGTACAGGCTTCAATTTTCGCGTGCCGAAGGCATTATTACTTCTTGCGAATTCTTCAATGATTGCTTGTTCGAGTTCTGACTCACTTTCTTTCTTTTTGGCTTCATAATAATAAGATCCTCTGTTGATTTTAAGGGCACGGCACATCGCTGATATAGAATACTTATGTTTATTTGCTTTAATTACTTCGACCTTCGCCCGAATATCAGCGCCGCTTGCTTTAAAATATCATTTTCCATTTCTAGTTGAGCATTTCGCTTCTTTAACTCTCTCAGTTCCTTTTGTTCAGGGGTCAAATTATCCTGTGCTTTGAAAGAACCAGAGTTAGTATTTTCGCGGACCCAGCGGTCAAAAGTGGAAGGAGTGAGTTCGTATTCTGAAATGATTTCATTTCTAGGTTTTCCTGCTTTGTGCAGGTCTACGATTTGATGTTTAAATTCATCTGAGTAATTGCGTCTCTTTCTACGCGTTGACATAATAGATTCCTCCAGTGTGTTTCTTTTAGTATACACACCTTATCTTTTCTGTCCAACTCAGTGTAACCTATCCAAAATTTATTTGCATCAGAGTACATAATCCCTCAGTTAGTTATGCAATGGTTGAGAAAACAAGAGAACGACATTAATAACAATCTTTATGGTATAAGATATTTTTCTTCTAACTCAATAAAAAACTCTGAGAGAGGATATAACTATGTATTTCCCGTAAGTGGTGAGCAAAAAGATACTAAGTATTGTTCAAAACTAGCAAAGAGTTTTAAAATTTCTAGTCCATATCGGGTAAAATTCGAAGAGGATATATTAACAGAAATTGGTCAGGAAACTAATGATTTTAGTTTTATTAATATCAACTAGTATATTTAAGTTTTATATTAACCCATGCGTATTTAAGACAGCACAAATTAATATCATCTTTTAAACATTTATTCAAAAAAAATGTAAAAATAGTGATAAATAAATTATTATTTGGAATTCTAGTACCTGTTAAAAAAAAGTGTAATTAATATGTAATGGATTGGAGTGGACTAATGAATTATAATGTTGAAAATCAAAAAGATTCGTTCTTTAATTTTGACACCATGATCACACCGAAAATCATACAAATCATATTTTATATAGGACTTGCCATAAGTGTAGTATCGGGGTTGACGACGATGTTTAGTGGAGACTCAGTTTTTTTAGGATTAGCTATTTTAGTAATAGGTCCTTTGGTGATTCGAGTGAACTGTGAACTCGTCATTGTTATCTTTAAAATTCATGAAGCACTGCAGGATATGCGGTATAGATAATAGGTTTGAAAAACTTCTAAAGGGGTGGATAGTCTTTAGAAGTTTTTTGTACGTAATGACATCATTTGTTTTGAATAGTCGAATATAAATAGAAAAAAGGTACTGTAAGCGTTATACTTATATCATGACTAAAATTAGAAATTTTACGTAGCTGGAGGGATAATATGAACCAAACCTGTACGCTAGGCATCGATGTCGGCGGAACGAATATCAAATTTGCACGGGTGTTTGCTGATGGGACACTGGATAAGAAACAGAAAGTCAATACACCAGAAACACTTGAGGGATTTTTAAACCAGATAGATGAGATTTTTAAGCAGTTCGATTCTGAAAAGGTCGAGGCTGTCGCAATCAGTCTGCCGGGGAAAGTCGATTCAAACAAAGGGATCGTCTATTTCGGTGGATCAGTGAAGTATCTGCACCACTTCGATTTTAAAAAGCATTTCAGAGAAGCGTACGGCAAACGCTGCACGATCATCAATGACGGGAAAGCAGCGGCTTTATGTGAACTCTGGCTTGGGAACCTGAAAGGGGTGAAAGACGGGCTCGCTATCACTCTGGGAACAGGAGTCGGCGGAGGCATCATCATCGACGGCAAGCTGCATCAGGGCAACACTTTTCAGGCCGGGGAGCTGAGTTTCATCACGCAGGATCCGTTTAACCCGGATAGAGAAAACCTCATCGGCTATCAGCTGTCGGCCGTCGACTTCATTGCGAAGTGCGGAGTCATGCTGAAGCTGGAGAAACCTTATGACGGCGAAAGGGTCTTTGAAGAGATATGCAAGAAGGATAACCCCACGTTGAATGCCATGTTCGCTGCTTACATAAAACGACTCCTGAACCTTATCGTGAACCTGCAGGCCATTTTGAACATGGAGAAAGTCCTCATCGGCGGCGGAATCAGCGAGCAGCCGATCGTGCTGGATGAGCTTAAGCGGCAGTATGCGGAGCTGAGAAAGGTGTCGCCCATTTTCGGACAAGTTTTTGAACCGCTTGCTTTCGATACCTGCGCCTTCAAGAACAATTCCAATATCCTAGGCGCCGTTTATGCCAGCATGCAGGAAGAAGTTTAAAACGAATTAAAAGAATGGAGATTTAATGATGACACAGATGAACGATGCTTTCCCCAAAGACTTCTTATGGGGAGGAGCGGTCGCTGCGCACCAGATCGAAGGGGCGTATGACGTTGACGGGAAAGGCCTGTCGACAGCGGACGTTTTGACGTCGGGTAACCAGAAAACGCCGAGACAAATCACCCAAGGCGTTTTAAGCGACCAGTACTATCCGAACCATGAAGCGATCGATTTTTACCATCACTATAAAGAAGACATCCAACTGTTCAAGGAACTGGGGCTGAAAGCCTTCCGGACGTCCATCAACTGGTCCCGGATCTTTCCAAATGGGGACGACAGTGTACCGAATGAAGCAGGCCTCAAGTTCTACGACGACTTGTTTGACGAATTGCTTAGAAACGGGATCGAACCGGTTGTGACCTTGTCCCATTTTGAGATCCCCTACGCGCTTTACGAGAACTACGGCGGGTTCAGGAACAAGAAGCTGATCACCTTTTTTGCCTGGTATGCGGAAACGGTCATGCGCCGGTATAAGGATAAAGTCAAATACTGGATGACGTTCAATGAGATCAACAATCAGCTCGACACCTTTGACGAGCTGCACACCTGGACGAACTCGGCAGTTTTATTTGAAGAAGGGGATAATAAAGAAGAAGTCACTTTGCAGGCGAGCCTGAACGAACTGATCGCCAGTGCCAAAGCGGTCAAGATCGGTAAAAACATCAATCCTAATTTTCAGATCGGCTGCATGATGGCTTACGTGCCGGTCTATCCCTATGCGTGCCACCCGAAAGATATGCTGGCGGCCAGCAAGATGATGGAGCGGCGCTTCTTTTACAGTGACGTGCACGTGCGCGGCGAGATCCCAAGCTACGCCCTGAAGCGCTGGGAGGCAGAAGGGTTCGAGCTGGAGTATACGGAAGAGGATCTAGTGACCCTCAAAGAAGGGACCGTGGATTATATCGGGTTCAGCTACTATATGTCCACAGCAGTCACGACGCTTGACGAAAAAGACGGCCAGCCGATCAGAGACTTTCCGGAGGCGAAAGTGGTCGGGAACCCGTATCTCGAGGCCAACGACTGGGGCTGGCAGATCGACCCGGACGGGTTGCGCTACACATTGAATACGGTCTATCAGCGCTACAACAAGCCTTTATTTATCGTTGAAAACGGGATGGGCGCTTATGACAAGATAGATGACGACGGCAAGATCCATGACGACTACCGGGTCGACTACCTTGAAGCGCACATCAAAGCCATGCATGAAGCAATCGCTATTGACGGCGTTGACGTCATGGGTTATACACCATGGGGAGTCATCGACATCGTGAGTTTCGGCTCCGGTGAAATGGAGAAACGCTACGGCTTCATCTATGTTGACAAAGACAACCAGGGCAACGGTACCTTGGAGCGCCGGAAGAAGGAATCCTTTGCCTGGTATCAGAAGGTGATTGAAGAAAATGGGCTTAATAAGTAATTGATTTGAATTATAAATAATAGTTAAAAATCCATCTATTAGACATATTAAAACACTGAGCCGAGCTAACTCTTTAGAGGATAGCTCGGTTTTTGTGTGAAAAAGAAAGGCTGCTGTACTTTATGATTAAAACAATATCTGAAGATGTGTTGTAGCATAGCATAGTAGGATCGATTGAGATGTTCTACTTAAACAATAAATTATGTGATATATTAATGAGTATGTGTACATACGTGGATAATCACTAACAAACGCATGATAAATAATAGTGAATTCTTATAGTTGCGTAAAGTATGTCCGTTGCAATGGACATACTTTAGTAAAACGCTTTCTAAATTGTTGATATTATATAAATGTAGCGAGGGGGAACATTGATGAGTCTCATAAGCAAAAGAAAAAAAACATTGATACTCTATTTGTCGAATAAGAAAGATTTTGTGACTGCCAAGGATCTGTCACAGGTCTTAGATACATCTGAGAAAACCATCTATCGATTAGTTAAGCAACTAAATGATGAATCTACAGATGGACTATTGATCAAGTCTGAAAGAGGACGAGGCTACAAGTTAGATTATAAAAAATATATTGAAGGAGGCTACATAAAAGAAACACCTAAAATGAATATCTCACCGATTGAGAGAAGAAACAATGTTATAGAAGAACTTCTGTTTATTTCTCCAGTCGCGAAAAATATCTCAGAAATATATGAAAAATATTATGTAAGCGATACAGTCATTTCCTCAGATGAAAAGATAATAGCAAACAACTTTAAAAGATACAATTTAAAGTTAGAGCGTCACAATCAAATGATAAAAGTGCTGGGAAAAGAAGAAGATATTCGAAAAGCCATTAAAGAGTTAGTTCAAGATAATAAGATCGGGAACATGGATGCACTGCATTTAGCTCCCGACAGTGAATTCAACCGCTACGATGCTCAGTTTATCTTTAGTCAGATAAAGACTATTGAAAGCAAAATGAATATTACACTTCCATATCCTTACAATGTCAATATTTTCTCCCATCTTTATATTGTGCTAAGCCGTTTTAGAAAAGTTGGTACTAAACTATACAGGAAGAGCCAGCAATTGAGCGTGAAAGATCGAGAGGCTGCTAAAGAAAACCCAGAGATTTTTGTAATGGCAGAAAAAATAATCAACAATATAAATCGTTATCTACAAGCAGAACTCCCAGAAATGGAAGTTTACTATCTATATCAGTATCTCGTTTCATCAAGAATGCAGAAGGAAACGAGTGAAGATGAAACAATTGATGAAGAAGTTGAAAGCATAACAAATTTTTATATTGATGAGATGATGTTTCGACTAGGCGTTAATATTGATAGAACTGCATTGTTTCATAGCTTGGCTAAGCATATTAAACCTATGATCAATCGCTTGAATCACGGTATCTCGATGAAGAATAATCTTTTGGAACAAATTAAACTTGAGTATACTGAAATCTTTAATAAAGTATCAGAGGTCTCTGTACTTGTCAGCAAAAACTTCCATCTTCCTGATATTAATGAAGATGAAACTGGATTTTTAACTCTGTATTTTGCTCAGATAATTGAACGATTTCCACATAAAGTAAAGACTTTGATTATGTGTACGACTGGTGTAGGCACTTCAGAACTTTTAAGAGTGAAGGTTGAAAGGAAATTCCCTGAAGTCGAAGTGGTCGATGTGGTTTCCACCCAAAATATCAATGAGATTCTGCAAAGTCAGACGGATATTGATTTGGTCATTTCAACTATTAGAACATCTGATTATATAAAAGTTCCCCACCTGTTGGTCAGTGCAATGTTTACCCTTGATGACCAGGAGAGACTTGCAGATATGATTGAAGGGATTAGGTATGATAAAAAATCAATTGTTTAAAAAACATCTGAGCAGCTGGACTATTGAAAGCCAAAACGAGCTATTCCGAAAGTTTGCTGATTATTGTCAAACTCACGATATAGTACATTCTTCCGGAATACTGTTGGAGGAACTTTTCCAGCGAGAATCTCAAGGAAGCTCATTAATAGATGAAGGGTTCGCTCTTCCCCATGTTGAAAGTTCCAACGTCATAAAAAGTGCTGTGATCTTAATTCGATTAGATGAACCAATTGTTGAATGGAATCATAAAGACCAGTTTGTAAAAGGTGTGTTATTCCTGGTCCTGAAAAAAGGAGAAACCACAGAAAACTTGGTAGAAATTCGTGAAATTATGAAAATGCTAGCGGATGAAACGGTGATAGCAGGGTTGTTAAATGGGAATCAGAAAATAGTAAATAAGTTATTTTAACTATCAATATTAAGAGAAGGTGTAAAAATGGAAGGTATATCAGTGATGGATCCTAAAGTAATAAAAACCAATATGCAGGCTAATAATAAAGAGGATGCATTAAATCAATTAGCAACGCTGCTTAAAGAGGCAGGTTATATCAGTAGTATTGAAGGTTATTTGAAAGATGTGTACGAGCGAGAAGAAGAAGGTATGACGGGAATAGGAAACTTTATAGCTATACCTCATGGTAAAAGCCAACATGTTAATGAAATAGGAGTTGCCATAGGTACATTAAATGAGGAAATTTCCTGGGAAACGCTGGATGGAAAAGGAGTAAAAGGGATCGTCTTGTTTGCGGTAGGAAATGATTCTGAAGGAGCAAATCAGCACTTAAAACTTTTATCCTTGTTTGCCCGTAAGTTGGGTAACGACGATGTAGTCAGCTCGCTACTGAATGCTAAAAATACAAGTGAAGTAATCAATGCATTTGAAATATAAAAAAATTTAGGAGGAATAATGATGAAAATTGTAGGAGTATGCGCGTGTACTGTAGGGATAGCACACACTTATATCGCTCAGGAGAAATTGGAGACAGCAGCAAAAAAAGCCGGTCATGATATTCAAGTAGAAACGCAAGGGACAATTGGTAGAGAAAATGAGCTATCTGCAGAACGAATTAAAGAAGCAGATATCGTCATTTTGGCTGTCGATGTAAAAATAGGAAACCGTGAGAGATTTGAAGGAAAACGAATCATTCAAGTCCCTACTGACGTAGCAATTAAATCACCTAATAAATTGATTCAAAAAGCTCAAGAAGTCGTTGATCAACAAGTAGGAGTAAAATAAAAGGAGAGAGTTAAAATGAAAAAAATTAGACAACTAAATCTTAAAGGTCATTTATTAACTGCTATCTCATATTTGATACCCATTGTTTGTGGCGCTGGTTTTCTTATTGCAATCGGTATGGCTTTTGGAGGCGATCCTGGTCTAGATCTCATTGCCTCAGAACATACGCTCTGGGATACTATGGCTGTAATGGGTGCAGCAGGCTTGGGATTGCTCCCTGTCATTATTTCTACAGGTATTGCTTATTCTATCGCAGATAAACCAGGTATTGCTCCTGGGTTCATTGTTGGACTAACTGCCAATGCTGTAGGAGCAGGATTTATAGGAGGGATTCTCGGCGGGTTTATTTCCGGATATCTTGCAATTTCTTTAATTAAATACCTTAAAGTACCTTCATGGGCAAAAGGATTAATGCCTATGCTAATCGTTCCATTACTTGCCTCATTTTTTGGTGGATTAATAATGGTTTATGTCATCGGAGCACCTATAATGGGATTGACTGGACTATTAACTGATTTGTTAAATGGATTAGGGTCTACATCAAGAGTGCTATTCGGTGGGATAATCGGTTTGTTAAGTGGAATCGATTATGGCGGTCCTATTAATAAAACGGTATTTGCCTTCGTATTGACTCTACAGGCGGAAGGTGTAAATGGACCGATCACGGCTTTACAGTTAGTGAATACTGCAACTCCGATTGGCTTCGGGCTAGCCTATTTTATTGCTAAGTTTTTCAATAAAAGAATCTATTCACAGGTTGAAGTGGAGACATTAAAATCTGCTGTCCCAATGGGTTTCATTAACATTGTAGAAGGCGTTATTCCCTTGGTATTGAACGATCTAGCTCGTGGTATATTTGCAACAGCTGTTGGGGGTGCAATTGGTGGTGCCGTTTCTTTAACATTAGGTGCAGATGCTACAGTGCCATTTGGGGGAGTACTTATGATTCCAACAATGTCACGTCCATGGGCCGGTGTTTTAGCTTTGCTGGCTAATATACTTGCTACAGGATTAACATTGGCTCTTATCAAGAAACATGTGTCAGTTGAAGATGAAGCTCTTAAAGTTAACGATACGGAAGAAGATGATTTAGATATGGAAGAAATTCAAATTATCTAAAAAGTATATAATGATCAGTCAAGAGTTTCACTCTAAGTTTTAGCAAGGAGACCACAGGCAATAAATATAAAGTAAACATGATTATTGCGGGTAGTAAGACTTCCTTGCTATTCACTTGGAAATAATAGATTCAGGAGTGTTAATAATGAAAAAGGTAGAATTCTCTCCCTCGTTAATGACGATGGACTTAAACAAGTTTAAAGAACAGATCACTTTTCTCAATGATCATGCTGATTCCTTTCATGTAGATATTATGGACGGACATTATGTTCCAAACATCACTTTATCTCCCTGGTTTATTCAAGAAGTACGAAAAATTAGTACATTACCTGTATCAGCCCATCTTATGGTGACTGATCCTGCACCTTGGGTAGAGAAGTTAATAGATATTAATTGTGAATGGATCTGTATGCATGTCGAGGTTCTGGATGGACTTGCTTTCCGATTGATTGATCAAATTCATGATGCGGGTTTGAAAGCAGGAGTTGTTTTGAATCCAGAAACGCCGATCGATACTATTTTCCCTTATATAGATATTGTTGATAAAGTGACTATTATGACTGTGGATCCTGGATTCGCTGGTCAGCGTTTTATAGAAGGTGCCCTGGATAAAATAGTACAGCTTAGAGAGCTTAGAGAAAAAATGAATTACAATTATGTTATTGAAATGGATGGTTCTTCAAATAGAAAATCATTTAAACGAATCGACGCAGCTGGACCTGATGTATATATTATTGGTAGAAGTGGTCTGTTTGGACTTGCTGAAGACATCGAAAAGTCTTGGGAAATCATGAATCGAGACTATCAGGAAGCAACGGGTAAAGTTCTGGTATAAAAATTTTATAATGCTAAAAGTACTTTGATGTTTAGAATTGAAATTTAAAAAATGGTTGTAAATTTCAAGTTTAAGTTAGCCACTTGTTAAAAATAATTTTCATGTGAAATTTTGCGTTCATTTTCCTTGTAGAGAGGGCTTGATAATGAGCTGAGGCATGATAGTTTTTTTGACAAGCTGGCCTAGGCCAGCTTCACAGCTTTCAAGTCATGCCGAAGGAGGCTCGTTGTCAAGCCCTCACGGGTTAAGCAGCCTGACGCTCTGATCGTAGTGCATTGACGAAGCTTTCATGTGGCGTTCTGTAATCCAATATTTTTCTAGGATAATCATTCATCCATTGTTGTATACGCAAGCATTGTGCTTCTGAGACTCGACCAATCGGCTTCCCTTTGGGAATGAAACGACGAATGAATTTATGCTGGTTCTCACTTGTTCCCCGTTCAAACGATGCATAGGGATGACTAAAATAGATGTCTAAAGTATCCTTTAAGGCCTCATAAAGTCCCGCGAACTCAGAACCATTATCAGACGTTATCGTTCTAAATAGTGTGGAGAATGTATGACCTGATCGTTTTTGAAGGTTACGAATCGCCTGATTAACCGATTCCTGATCTTTTCCGTTTATTTTTAAGATGATTTCAAATCGGGTCTGTCGTTCAGCCAAAGTGAGCAGTACAGCATCGGTCTTTTCTTTATTACCTACAACTGTATCAATTTCCCAGTGACCAAACGATTCACGGGTATCGATTTCTTTTGGTCGACGATCAATCGATGGGCCGAGAACGCGTTTGTTTGGCCGTTTCTTTTGAGCAGAAACCTTTGGTTTCCGAGATAACTTTTCCAGCAAATCAATGTTTTTCGTTCGCATAATCCCTCTATCTATCCAGCCATAAAGCGTGGTTGTACAAGGGATAATTGAAGCATCGAACAATTCATGTCTTTTAGCAAAACCTACCACCGTATCAGGGGACCATTTATCATCCAGCATTTTCTCATCAGCCCATTCAATGAACGCATCTGTATCGGCCCATTTTGGCCGCCGGCCACAGTTCAATCGCTGTTTATCATAGTTGGCTTGAGCAGCATCGGCATCATAGACTTTGTGGTAGTAATCATAAATCTTACCATTTTGCTTTTGACGTTTGAGCTGGTTGATTTCCCCACGATGAATCTCGTTATTGATGGTCTGAGGAACTCGCCCGATGACGTCAGCGATGCGTCTGTTGGAGTAATCTTCCTTTTTCAAAACAGCAATTTGAACCCTCTCTGCATATGATAAGTGTTTTCCTTTACGTGCTAATGTGGTATCGTTAGAGTGCGTCATGTGAATTCATCCTGTCTATTGAGAGTTAGTGGTAACTTCAATATAACATGAAATTCACATGGCGTTTTTTCATATTAGCCTAGGTGGCTAACTTCATTATAAAATCCAGCTTTAAAAAATGGTATTCTGATTTAATAAGTTTTTAGTATATGAGGATTTATATACCTAGGTGAAATAACTCGAATCAAATGTTTTTATTGACATTTGATAGTGTAATTTGAAACAGAATAATATAAAATTAGAGTCAAGCACAGGATTTTAATCTTCGTGCTTGACTCTTTTGTACTACAGTAATATTTTTATGAAGTATGAATAGTGAACGCTTACTTAAAATTAATATTTTGCAGAGAATTTATAGGAGAATATTCTTCGCAAATAATACGGTATGCATCTTTTTATCGTTGAAAACAGGATGGGTGCTTATGATAAGATGTAACAAATAGTAGGATAAGATTTTTACTGGAAAAGGAGACGATGGATTGATGGAAGAAAAAATCAAAGGCGTGAATCTTGGCGCCTGGCTAGTGCTGGAGAAGTGGATGACGCCACGGCTGTTCGACCGGACACCTTCAGCGGATGAATATTACTTAGCGCATGACATGGATGCAGCAGCTTACGAAGAAAAAATCAAGACCCACCGGGCGACGTTTATTACCGAAGGCGATTTCGTCAAAATCGCTGCGGCCGGCTTCAATGTCGTGCGCATCCCGGTGCCGTATTTTATCTTCGGTGACCGCGAGCCCTTTATCGGCTGTCTGGATGAACTGGACCGGGCATTCAACTGGGCGCGGGCATACGGGCTTGAAGTGCTGATCGACCTGCACACGGCGCCTTATAGCCAGAATGCTTTCGATAACGGCGGGATCTCCGGCGTCTGCAAGTGGGCCCAGCATCCCGAAGAAGTGGAGTTCGTCCTGGATGTGCTGACGCGACTGGCCGAACGCTACAAAGCAGATGAGGCACTCTTTGGCATCGAAGTGCTGAACGAACCATTGACCCCTGAGATGTGGGACATCATCGATCCCCAGGACCAGTATCAACCGCGCGACAAAGAAATGGCCGAAGGGAGTGCACCGGTACCCTTTGCTTTCCTGTATGACTTTTACCAGGAGGCCTACGACCGGCTGCGTGAGATCCTGCCGTCAGACAAGACCATCGTCTTCCATGACGGCTTTGATTTGTTGAAGTGGGAAGGGTTTTTCAAGGAGCGAGAGTTTGACAACGTGATGCTCGATACCCACCATTATTTAATGTTCGGAGATGATCCTGACAAGGAGAACCTCGAGTATTATCAAGCGCATCTGAACCGAATCGGCGAACAGATCGAAAAGGTCTCAAAGTACGTGCCTTTAGTCACCGGCGAGTGGTGTCTCTTCAACCAGCATGTCGCCAAAAACCAACCGAACATGACCGGTGACGAAATCAAAGCCTTCTACAATGCCTTATGGCAAGCCTCCGTCGATGCCTGGAACAAAGGCGACGGCTACTTCTACTGGACCTACAAACTATTGATCGATACCGTGAACACCCCAGACAAAATCGGCAAGGACGCCTGGGACGTCAGCAGAGCTATTGCTCGTGGATGGGCGGAAGTTTAAAAGGAATTGTAAAGAGCCACGTTTGACTGAATGTCCAGTCAAACGTGGCTCTTTTTTAGTGAAAAAGTGGTTTTGGAACAAGTGGAGCAGGGACGGCCAGGTCACTTGTTCCGAGAACCAATTTGCGGGACAAGCGACACACGAGCTCAGTCTTCACTTCTACCGCAACGCCTTATTCGGGACAAGTGGCTCGAAATCTGAACGTCACTTGTCCTTGTAAAGCACCAAAGATCTTCAAGAAGGTAGATTTTGGCAGGCAGGCTGCCAAAATCAACATCACATAAAAGCTAGAGATGAAATTTTTCGCCGGGCGAAAAATAACTACATATTATTTAAAGCATTTAGTCATAGTAACTGGTTCTGCTACTGGAGTGTAGATTGTAATGCTTCTTCAAAACACTTTTGATTCTTGCTTGGGAAAAATCTTTTCCGCACCACTCATAAATTCCTTTTTTAGTTACAGGAACGGCTGGAAAAAGCAGGCGAAACTCTTCGATACTTCGGTGAATAGCATCCGCAGAATTTTCTCGATGACCACACTCGGTGCAGGTCCTGCATTGTCGTGATGTCGTGTACTTAAAGGAAAAGCATTCGCTGCACATGATTCCTTTCTTTAAATCTTTGTCCGAATAGTCCGGTAAGTTCGTCGGTCGGTACGAAGCGTTGTGTTGAGCGATTAGTGTGTTTGCTAATTCCAAATTGCTGGTTTCTTCTTTGCAGGATATGGTTGCCAGATGCCTGTCCAGCTGACCGGCGAATAGAATGGCTGGATGTTTAGGTAAGTCATAAATATAGAAGCCCGGGTTGATATAGACAACATAGGGGATAATTCCGACTTTGTAGCCGCTATTTAACAGATAATTGTGAAGATAGGACCGTTTGCGTGCACCTGACTCACGGGATTCTGAAGCAGATGACCCGTTTCAGAACAGATATCACCATCTCTATAGAAGTATGAACCTGAGTAGTTTTTTACTTCGTAAAGATAGAGTTGAGTATCTGTTGTTTATGGCAAGATAAAAATACATAAGATTGTAGGGTGAAAGTACACAACTCTGCAGATGGCAAAATGCAAAATAAAAAGCCATTGCGAGGCACCTGAAAATCCTCTAAAGTTAGAGTTCCTACACTTTAACTGGAGGTATTGAAAGGTATGCTCGCAATGACTGATATTAATACTATCAAAAATTTAAGAAATAATCACGATAAATCGATTGATCACATAAGAAAAGAACTTGGAGTGAATTGGCGCACTGCTAAAAAATACGCCGATGGTAATAATTTTCCAAAGAAGAAAAAAATAGAGAAAACAGGCATGATGTATGAAGAAAAATGGGGAGATATTTTAACGCTATGGCTTGTCGAAGATGCCAAGTTACCGAAGAAAAAACGACGTACAAACGTAGCTTATCACCGTGAATTGAAAGAACTTGATTTCCCTGGGTCCTATCGGACTGTTTGTGTATTTGTCCAAGACTGGCGTTCTACTCACAATGATAAGGGGGCTGTAGATAAAGGATTTGAACGTCTGGAACATCCCCCAGCAGATGCACAGCTAGACTTTGGAACAATGGAAGTCGAACATGAAGGATCATTTAAAGATGTAAAAACGTTGGTAATGACCTTCCCGTTTAGTAATGTGGGTTTTGCGGTTGCGTTACCTGCAGAGAATCAGGAATGTTTATTTGAAGGCATGACTCAATTGTTTCATCAAATTGGCGGTGTGCCGAAAGTCATTCGAATCGATAATATGTCCACTGCTGTTACGGAGAGAAAATCAAAATACAAACCTGCTGTATTAACCGATGCTTATCTTCGCTTCGCCACTCATTACCGTTTCAACACGCAAGTATGTAATCCACGCAGCGGAAATGAAAAAGGAAGTGTTGAAAACAAAGTGGGTTATATACGTTATAACTTTTTCCCTACAAGCCCGTCAATGAAAGATTTTGCTTCTTTGAATGAGAAACTGAGGATCCAATTAATTGAAGACAGAGATCGAAATCATTATGAAAAAAACGTCTCCATCAGTGAGTTATGGGAAGAAGAAAAAACTGAACTACTGGCTCTTCCTGATGTGCCTTATCCCGTCTTTAAAGAGATCGAATGCAAGGCAAACAAGTATAACGAAATCAAACTCGATCAAACACTCATTCACGTGCCTAAGGCACGAAATCACACTAAAATATATGCTGTTTTAACAGCTGAGACTTACACATTTTACAGTGGTTCTGGTGACATAATAGCTGAAGGTGATCGCCCTTATATGTTTAAAAAACGACCGATTGACTGGGTTTCCATCTTATTGGACTGGCGTAAAAAACTTCGTTCAATGGAGTACTCACGTTACTGGAAATATCTACCGGAGCGGATCAAATTATACTTAACTCATAATGACTGGAAGGTACAAGCCGAACGTGTCGATATACTTATTAATTTACTCGTTACTAAAGATATGAAACAAATCAACGAAAGATTCTATGAATTAATAGGGGTTGAACCGAGTTCCGATTCTTACAATGTGGATTGGAACAGTTATGATGCGTTAGGAATTTTTCCCAAGGAGGTAGTATAAGTAATGGATCACGCTTACTTAGAAGAACTGTGTAAAAGCCTCCGGCTCTCTCATATACCAAAAGTCGTTGATACGGATGGATTTGATTCAAAAGAGGATTGGTTACTTTTCCTCTTGAAAAATGAACTTCAAAGTCGTGAAGAAGCGAAAACGATTCGCCTCTATAAACAATCTAAGTTACCAAACAGGCGGACGCTATCCACTTATGAATGGCATCGTCAGATTTCGCTTCCTAGCCCGACGACAAAAGAAGAACTGACTAGTCTGTCTTTTATCAAACAATGTGAAAATGCTGTTTTTGTAGGAACACCTGGCACAGGAAAAACTCACTTAGCATGTGCCTTAGGCACATTAGCTACAGAAAACGGTATAGATACACGCTTCTGGCGCGTATCTGACCTAGTCAGTGAGCTAGAACGTCAATGGAAAAATAACACACTAGATACTTTTAAAAAGCGTTTTGACAAGGTTAAACTGATTATTTTAGATGAAATGGGGTATGTTCCGTTTACGAAAGAAGGAGCGGAACTTCTATTTCAGCTGATTAGCGATTGGTACGAGACGAAAAGCGTCATTATTACTAGTAATCTAGAATTTAGTCAATGGAATAAAGTCTTCATTGACGCTCGTCTGACAGCCGCATTGGTTGATCGACTGATTCACCACGCTCATATATTAAGCTTTACCGGTGAGAGTTTTCGACTAAAGAATGCATTATCCAAACAAAAATAACTAAAAGAATCTTTCAGGTGCAAAATTGTGTAGTTTATCGCTGCAATGTTGTGTAGAAAAGTCTTGCAAAATACATCTGTGATTAAAAGTGCATCGATCTGGTAGTGGGTATCTCGGGTACTCAGCAGCAAATCGGTGATGACGATCCCCGGAACTGAATCCTCTTTCAACTCTTTATCAAATTGGAGTTCGCCAGTATAACCTTTGAGCTGGTTATCGTATTGAAGTTTCTCGTTCGAAGATAAAACTGTTCGAGCATTAAGCGATTCTAAAACACGGTGACTGACAGATTTCGTGCGTTCTTTAAGTATCAATTCGTTTAGCTCCTTTATAAGTTGTTACTATTAATATATGCAAACGAATCAAAAACTCACGAAAATAGTTGGATCGATTTTTATGTTTGATAGAAATAGTGTCAGAAGACCATTAAAATAGAACGATTTTGGAAGCCTAGCTGACAAAATTTACAGCCTTGTATTTAAAGAGAGATGGCATTTTTCGACAAGCTAAAAATCACTGCATTAATCTTGAGAAAAACGAATTTGGTACAAATACGCAATAAAATTCAGCTCACTTGTGCCGAGACTGCCTATATCGATCCACCTTTTCAAGCGATGGTAAATAAAGAAACATTTTCAAAAAATTGGAAAGCTAATATAAGAAAATATGAATAAGTATATGCACTAAAATACCCGCATCCACGTCTCAGAGCGGGTTTTTTAGTGCATTATTAATTTGATTGGAAGGTATTTTTGAGAAGATTTTGGCAGCTGAGCTGACAAAATTATCAACATTGTTACCAACGTAGTCTTATTTGGAACAAGTGGTAAAAGAAAGTTAGCTCACTTATCTTGCAAAGTGGTTTACGGTACAAGTAGCTGTTTTAACTCAGGGTTACTTGTACCAAGACTGCTTATTCGGAACAACTGGACAGGGATTCTGATATCACTTGTACCTCAACTGAAATACCTTGACCCAGAATGTTCATATGTAGATTATAAATAATACTGTGGTACGATCATTGTATTAATCGGGACTGCTCAGTATACTTAAAGACGAGGAGTGATTATTATGGAGACAGCTAAGCTACGCAAGCAAGGCAGATCAGTTGTTGTGACGATACCAGCTTCTGAAGTAAAGGGAATTGATATAAACTCAGAATACATCGTTAAAAAGGATGAACACGGGATTATTATGTTGATTCCTAAACTTGACAATCCATTCAAAAATGCGAAGCCTGGAGAATATTATGAAGAGGATATATGGGAAGCTAGGAAACCGACTGGAAAAGAAATAGGGTAGATTTCAGGCATTAAGTATATTCTATGCAAAGGTGCTAGTATCTCAACTAAAAATACTGGTTTATTCTACGAGAAAATGCATGTTTAATGAAAAGACATAAAGAAAGGAGGTATTGGCAGCTGAGCTGCCAATACCTCCAACTTTTTTCCACTTAAAGATTGATATGAGATTTTTCGCCCGGCGAAAAATAACTGCATTGATCTAAAAAAGACGGTATTCGGTACAAGTGACAAAATAAATGAAGCTCACTTGTGCCGAATACCGATTTGCGGGACAAGTGGATGCAGATTATCTCGTCATTTGTACCGAGACTGCTTATTCGGAACAAGTTGATGATTATTTATCCTTCACTTGTACCGAAAAGAACAAAAAGCTTATTAGGAAAGTAGATTTTGGCAGGTGAGCTGACAAAATCATCTAATCAAAACATTTTTAATACCCGAATAGACTAGATAGGAAGACTTGTATTGCACTCTTTCTAGAACAAACTGAATAATGATGAAACTGCTCAATCAATATAAGTATCTTGAGCAGTTTCTTTGACTTTAATTAAATACGAGTAGTCTTTCAAAAAGGTGTCTCATTGTGATTCGTTTCATTTGAACATTTAAACCTTATAGTGGTAATATCAAGTTAAATAAGGACAAAAGTTAGGAGGTGAAAAGAATAATGTCAGGAAAGTTTATTCATAATAAAGCGCCTCTTCTGATGGTCATGTCACCTTTAGTATTTGCAATGGCGGGCTGTAGCGCAGAAGAGATGCAGGACGAAGCAGACATAGTAGAAGAAGTCAGTCGTGTAGATGAAGTGGCCGCAGAAAATGAGCCGGAAGAGACCGAACAAATCGAAGAAACCGTGGTCGAAGAAGAGGAAGAAGCGTCGGAAGAACTGGACGAAGAAGAGAACGTTGAAGAAGAACCGGAAGTTGAAGAGCCAGAGACCGAAGCAGAACCGGAGGAAGAAACAACAGCGGAGTTGGGTAAGCGAACCAACCCGGTCCCATTAAATGAATCGATTCAGTTCACTGTTCAAATCGTTGATTATGAAGCGGAGGAGTATAACCCCGAGGAAGGTCTTTTAGAAGTGACGTTGAGCAACCCCGTGACCGGAGACGACGCTTATGCGTTCCTTCTGGAAGAAAATCAGTTCAATGAAGAAGCACCCGAAGGCTATGAATGGATCGTGTTCGATATCGAGGCCACTTTGCTGGAAGGCGACGAGAACATACCGTATATGCCGATGCCGACGATCTCGACCGTATCCGAAAGCGGCGCGGAATCGCCAGACGGACATTATGCCACGCTGAATAATGAATTCGGTTACATCGACTTGTTTGACGGCGGAACGACCAGCGGCAAGCAGGCTGCGATCGCACCGGTCGACGAGCCGTATCTGATCAAATGGTCCGAAGAGAGCACCGTGTTCTTTGATATAAAAGCAGGGGACGACCGTGGGGATGATGATCAGGAAGCAGACACTGAAACCGAAGAGGCAGTTGCAGAGGAACCTGTCGAAGCTGAAGTGGAGGAAACCGAAGAAGCTGAGGAAGAATTGATCCAGGACGAAATGGTCGAGCCTGAGCGCATCGAAGGAATAGGCGAAGGAAACATACTAGAACCGGAAGTCATCGTGGAATTCCTGCAGGACGATGAAATAGGTCAGACGGCTGATATTCATTACGACGAAGATATGGTGGCCGTTGCCGTCACCCCGCATGATACGGCGATCGCCGATGCCTTCGTGTTCTCGGATATGCCTGAAGTCAAGGAAGAGTTTGAGCTTATGCTCAACAGTTTTATCTATTTGAGCGAAGTGGTCTATGAAGCAAGCGAAGTCGGCGTCATCTTACTGAACCCACTGGACGATGACTATATTCTGTTGTGGCTGGAAGACGGTCTCGTCTTATATAATGCCGCAGATGACTTATAAAGATAATAGAGGAAAAGGGCCTCAACTATGGGGCCTTCTTTTCATACATAGGGTGACAGATGTGCTATACTTTTAGATAACTCACACATACACGAACGGATATAAGGAGAGAATATTATGGAAAAAAAGATACTCACTGGACTTGTGCTGGGGGCCGGTCTGATGCTGTCAGGGTGCAGTCAGGTGGAGCCGATACTGGATGATGTCATTGAAGAGGAACTGTCCCAGACGACCGACGAAATCAGGAACGAGACAATCGATGAAGACGGCTATTACAGTTCTCCGGAAGACGTGGCTTTATATATCCATACATACGATGAATTGCCGGACAATTACCTGACTAAAGAAGAAGCACGTGATCTGGGCTGGGAAGCGAGTGAAGGGAATCTGTGGGAAGTGACCGACGAGATGCTGATCGGCGGGGATGAGTTTGGGAACCGCGAAGGTCTGCTTCCTGAAGAAGAGGGACGGGACTACTTCGAAGCTGATGTCAATTATGAAGGCGGCTACCGCGGAGCCGAGCGTCTCGTATATTCCAACGACGGTCTGATATACTATACCGATGATCATTACGACAGTTTCCAGCAGCTATATGGGGAGGACGAATAGATGAGAACAGTAAAATTAGACGGTGAGCGCATGACAAACAGAGAAGCTACCCATCGCTATATCCAGGAACAGCTTGATATCCCCAGTTACTTCGGCTACAACCTCGATGCCTTATATGATGCCTTGAGTGTTTATGACAAAGATTTGTCGATCATACTGATCAACAGACCCGAACTCATGGAGCACCTGGGTCCATACGCCGAACGACTGATTCAGACTTTTGTGGATGTCGAGAAAGTGAATCGGAACGTTGGGTTTAAGGTGATTTAAGAGATGAAATTTTTCGCCGGGCGAAAAATAGCAACTTAATTAAAGAAGTTAATACTAATTACACGAAAACTCCTGAAGATCAGTGCTGATCTTCAGGAGTTTCTGTATTTGTTCAGGCCACTTCTTAAGATACAGCAGAAAAAGCTCTGATATGATGTTTATCTTGTCAGTCGCCTGACAAAATATCCACTTAGAATTAACTTTGTGGTGATTAAACAACTGTCTTAGTACCTATTATCAGTCACTGCGTCTGCATTACTTGATACTTGAGGAGAACCTTCCTCTACAGCATCCGGATGAATAGGTATCTCCGTATGATTCTTAGCCAGCAGCTTCTTAAATGTGATAAAGAAGACGATAACGGTGATCGTGACGGACAAAAAGTCAGCGATCGGTTCAGACAGGAGGACCGCAAAGACTTTATTCTCCATGAACTGCGGAAGGATATAAATCAGTGGAATCAGCAGTATGATCTTTCTGAGCAGGGCAAGAATCAATGACTGGCGTGCCTGCCCTAATGCGATCAGGGTCTGCTGGGTGGCGATTTGAGCACCTAAGACAAAGACGACGGCCATATACACATTGATGGAGGCGATCGTTGTTTCCATCAATACAGGGTCAGTTGTAAAGAACCGGATCAAGAAGCGTGGGGTCAGTTTCATGACCAGCCAGAACAATGTCGAATAGCCCATGGACAATCCCAACAGCCAGGTGAAGGCTTTTTTGACGCGCTCGTTATTTTGAGCCCCATAATTATAGCTGATGATCGGCTGCGCCCCCTGCGTGAGTCCCATGAGTGGCAGCATCAAAGCCTGCATAAGGCTGGCGATGATCGTCATGGCGCCGACGTTGATGTCACCACCATAAGTTGACAGGGCCGTATTGAATGAAATGTTGAGTAAACTCTCGGTACTCTGCATGATGAAGGGCGAAATCCCTAGACTCAATACACCGATCGCAAAGCCTTTATTGACTTTCAGATGTTCCTTTTTGATTTTCAAAGTCGTCTTTTTGCCTAACAGGAAGTGTAGGACATAAATGGCCGACATCATTTGCGAGATAACTGTAGCGATCGCTGCACCTTGCACGCCCATATCGAAGCCATAAATCAGGAGCGGGTCGAGGACGATGTTGAAGACCGCTCCGATCAGTACAGCGAGCATACTTTCTTTAGCAAAGCCTTGAGCCGAGATGAAAGGCGTCAAGCCTAGAGCAAGCTGGACAAAGATTGTTCCCAGTGTATAAAGCTTCATGTAGTCCCAGGCAAAAGGCAGTGTCTCAGCACTGGCACCGAAGAGGACCAGGAGCTGTTCACCGAATGCTAGGAACAGTACCGTTAGCGTGATGGAAATCAAAACCAGCATCACAACACTGGTGCCTAAAATTCGTTCGCCGTCTTTCTTGTTGCCTTGTCCCATTTTAATAGAAGCTAAAGGTGCGCCGCCCATACCGATGAAGTAACTGAACGCCATGATGAGCATGACGATCGGGAAGGCGACACCGACACCGGTCAAAGCCAAGGAGCCGACTTCCGGGATATGGCCGATAAACATGCGGTCGACCACATTGTAAAGCATGTTGATGAGCTGAGCGACGATGTTCGGGATAGATAAGGTTAAGAGCAATTTCCCGACGTTTTCTGTACGCAGACGCTCTTCAGTATTTGACATCTTCATTTAATCGTTCTCCTTTAAATCAATTATTTAGTTGTTGTCTTCGATGTTTAGTATCAGTCGAGCGAACTGATTTAAGTAGTCTCGGTTAGCCTGATTATCTTCAGGGAAGGAAATCGTCAGCCGTAGAATGGTACTAACTAGTGTTTCCTGGATCCGTCGTCGAGTCTGTTCGCTGTAAGACTTGTCGGTTTCGCCAGAGAGTTCTTTAAAGAGCGCATCATAGCGCGAGAATAGACCGTTCACTATTTTCTGATTCACGTCATCTCTGATGACTTTCTGACGGATCAGTTCATGACCAACAGCTTTTCGTTGGCTCATTTCAGAATACAGCGTATCGTGAAAGGCCAGCCACTTGGTTAAACTGTCCTGAGATCCATTTAAAACATCGTCCAATACTTGAAAAGACTGACTCCAGCTGTACTGGATCGCTTTGGAAATCAGTTCCTCCCGGTCTGGAAAGTAGTTGTATAGTGTTCCGACGGCTATTCCGCTGTCCTTGGCGATTCGCTTCATATTAAGCTGATCGATACCGTCAGTCGTCATGACCGCCATAACGGCTTTTAATACTAACTGTTCAACATCTTTAATAATTTTGGGCATAAAAAAGCACCACCTAATTTTTGTTGGGTTTATTATGAATATAAATTCATTTTAAATGAAAACAAAAATGAAAGCAACTGGTTTTCTGAAAACGACCTGAAATTATAGTATTCGGAACATGTTTGATGAATATAGCGAGTCACTTGTGCCGAATAGAATTAAACAGAACAACTGACCGAATACTTTTAATCTACTTGTACCGAAAATGTTATACAGCACAAGTAGTAGCAATTAACTGTTACACTTGTCCCATAATATTGTAAATATTAATGAAATGAATCGAGATTAAAAGTATACTAGAGTATATATACTTATTCGAAGACATATACGTAATTTGTGTTTATCAATCAAGACATTTTTTAATAGAAGAGGGAGATCAATGCTTTTAATACCACTAATGATTGTTCTTTTGGCAGTCACCATCATATTATTACCAAGTTATTTGAAATTTATAAATACTTCATATGAAAAAGCGAGTGGGAACAGTTTTTTTGAAACATTTTCAAATAAAGGAAATTGGGGAGAATTTAAGATATATGCTAAGCTGGAAACTATTCAGATAAAAAAATACTTGATGACAAATCTTTATATACCAACTGAAAAAGGTCATACGACTGAAGTCGATTTGATTATGATCAACCAGAGAGGGATTTTTGTTTTTGAGTCAAAGAATTATAGTGGTTGGATATTTGGAGCTGAAAACCGTAAACAGTGGATGCAGACGTTTAGGAATGGCATCAAAAATCAGTTTTTCAATCCGATATGGCAGAATAAGGGACACGTTAAAGCCTTAATGACAGCAAGCGGTTTAGAGAATTCAAATTATTATTACTCTTATATCGTATTTGGTGACGACTGTACTTTAAAAGATGTCACTGTTCTGTCTAATGAAGTCAAAGTCATTAAGCAAAGTCAGATGACACCATACTTAATTAGGGATTTAAAGTCCATGCCATCTATACTTACATATCAGCAAGTTGATACGATCTATGCTAATTTAAAAAGATATCAATTGGCAGATGATGCAACAAAAGCACTTCATGTTGAAAAGCTGAAAGCTATTCATAATAAATAATTTAATAGATTATAAAGGGGAGAAAACGATGGGATTTAACAATGATGACTACTTAAAGGGGCAGATCACCAAGCAGTACCGTGATCCGAAAGAATCGTCGGTGAAACAGACACTGGACTATGAACCGTTTGAAGTGGATGAGACGCTGATGGAAAAAGTCACTGATAGTGATATCGAAACGCTGCAGTCATTCGTTCGCGACGGGGAAGCGACTTATGCTGATATCGCCAAGTGTTATTGGAACCAGGTTTTAAAATATAAAGAGTATAATGCTGTGATCGCCTTGAATCACGACATGGTGAAACAGGTAGAGGCCTTAACTTATGATGAAGCTAACGACTTGATGTACGGTATGCCTGTATTGGTCAAGGACAATATCGCTACAAAAGATATGCCCACGACTGCCGGTGCAGCTGTACTGAAAGACTATCAGCCAGAAAAAGATGCCGAAATCATCAAGCGGCTGAGAGATAAAGGGGCGCTGATCTTGGGCAAGACCAATTTATCCGAGTGGGCCAACTTCATGTCGACCGACAGCTCGAACGGGTATTCAGCCATCGGCGGACAGACAAAAAATGCATACGGCGAGTTTGATGTGGGCGGCTCAAGTTCTGGAAGTTCGGTGGCTGCCGCTCTTGGCATGGCACCAGTCACGATCGGTTCAGAAACATCGGGATCCATCATCTATCCGGCGAGTCAGAATGGTGTGGTGGGACTCAAACCGTCATTGAGGCTGGTTTCTCAAGACGGGATCATCCCGATTTCAGAAACACACGATACGTCGGGACCCATCACACGTACTGTCAAGGATGCGGCAGTTTTACTCCAGTCGATGACTGATTTGGAAGAAACAGCTGACTGGGATGCTGAAAGTTTATCCGGTGTCAAAGTTGGCATCATAGACAACGAGACCGTAAAAGCCGTATACCGGTCTGAAGATGAAGAAATATTATCCAAAGTCAAAGGTGAATTGAATGAAGCAGGGGCAGATGTTTCTTCTATAGAAATCGATGAAGAAGGGTTCAACGTCAATTACCTCAACATTCTAAAATATGAATTCAACTTGGGGGTTGCATCCTATTTTGAGTCCAGTGCCTTTACTTTAGATAACGTTCTGGCTTTCAACCAGCAGAATGAAGAGGACTTTGCACCATACAACCAGGAGCTGATCCGCCAATCAATCGAAGAAACCTACACCGATGAGGAAATGGCGGAAACGATAAGACAGAACCAACGATCGGCCAGGAAAGCCTTGGATAAAGCATTTGAATCTGTCGATCTTATAGTTACTTTGAGCAACTATGCGACAGTGCTGTACGCTGCGGCGGGCTATCCGGCGGTAACACTACCTGGGCACAAACGCTTGAGTGGCGAACCGGTCGGGGTGACTTTTATCGGCAAAGCAGATCAGGACATGACACTTCTTGAATGGGCGTATGCTTATGAACAGCATCTAAAATCATGAAAACAGCTCATCTTTGTAGCTAAACCGTATGCTTTGATGTCTATTTCGTCAATTGCTATAATTAAGATAGTGAAGAACTAAGACAGGAGGAATTATTGTGGCAGAGAATGTATTAAGAGACCGTATATTGGAAATTTACAAGAGTGATGACGGGATCAACGAAAAGATCGCTGAACTGAAACCGGCTTTTCCAGATGGCGAGATCATCGACGACGTAGAAAAACTTTTCGATGAAGGAAAACTCGAACTGCGTTCAGACGATGATTCCGGCAAGAAAGCCTTCCTGGATCGTCCCGAAGGCAGTCAGGAAATCACTTATTTCTACCCTGAGAAACTGAAGTACAAAGGCTAAACCTTATGATTTAAAGAAGTGGCATCGGTGAGTGTAAGCTCGCTGATGCCACTTCTTCGTATGTGAGGGATTTTTGTTGGTTTGCGCAGGGTTTACGACAGACTCAACGAAAGAAGTGGGGTGGGTTTGTCGTTTTGAGGCAGTAAAGACAGACTGGCAAAGAACTGGCGTCTGACCTTGTCCTTTTCTTCGCGAAATGACAAGCTTACAAAAATTTTGACTATGAGTTGGTCATTCTACAAGGAAAATGACAGAGTCAAGGTCGATGAAGTGGGTGAGTTGACCTTTTACGGATGCGGATGACAGACTGACCGCTTACCAAAGCTGTGACTCTGTCATTTCTGAATAAAAACGGCAAAGCCATACCTGATTATTTCGCGACTTTGTCATTTTGATCCGTAGATGGCCAGGACAGAAAAATTTAGTAGCTGAGTTAGTCATTCTGATCCCTAGATAACCAGGTCAGAAAAGTATGATAGCTGAGTTCGTCATTTCTGACATGGGGAAGGGGACAAGTGCTGACTCACTAAAGGTATGGTCAGCGAGTACGACATCCCAAGCTTGAAAATGTTCACTTGTGTAAGTAAATAGAAGTGAGCAAGACATTTCAGAAGGAAAAATGCTGAGCCAGCATTTTTTATCCGATGAGTGCGACATTTTGCATTTAAAAATGTCGACTGGCACAAGGATCGCTTCACGAGTGCGACATTTAGTGGAAGAAAATGTCGACTGGTGCATCAATCACTCCACCAGTACGACATTTGGGTCTGAAAAGTGGTCACCCAGATTGAAATATTCAGCGACTGAGACATCTCCTTCCAAAAAGTGCTCACTCACCGACTTTCATACCAGCGACTGCGACATTCGACTCACCAAAGTGGTCACTCGTTAAATAAATTTGGGCTGAGTGCAACAATTCTTTATAAAAGTCTTATGTAGCTTTTATTTTGTAGGATTTCATTATGGTTCTTTATACACACCAAGCAATATGCTAAGATTATAGGAACTAAAACGTTTACTAAAGGACTGTGAGAGATGGGATTAAAGAAGGTCAAAGAGGCGGCGTACCTTACAGCGGAAAATCACCAGCGATATCGGGCGATTTTGCGCTATTTTTTTATACAGCATGAACGCATGCAGGAATACATCTATCCTGAAGAAATCTATAACTATTTGAAATCTACGGGCGATTTTTCTGAGTTTGAAGAGGACAGTCTGTACTTGGATCTGGATCAGCTTGTCAGGTGGGGCAACTTAATACCCAGACAGGAAATGGGCAGCCCGCGTACGATTGAAGAGTACAAGAAGAAACGATTTCGTTATCAGCCAACACCTTATACAATCGAATTTGAACGACTGCTTAGTGAAATGGAAAACAGGAACGAATCATTCGGAGGTGCTCTGGAACGTACTCAGTTCGACCGAGTCTACCATCTATTGCAGGAACTCGAAGGGGTCGTTATAAAGGAGCAAACGATCAGTGATGAAAAGGCGAGCCGTTTATGGGATGATCTGCAGAATCATTTCCGTCAGATCGTTGAAAGTACGTCTGGATATATTGCCTACATCAGTAGTGAGGAAGTCGAGGAGCGCATGAAAACTGAGGCTTTTTTAGCGTACAAGGACCGCTTTACACGTTACCTCAGGGAATTTATCCGGGCCATGCAGTCAACTTCTGAACAAATCAAGTCACTGCTTGCGGTCTTATCCGAAAAGAAAATGACTGAGTTCTTCCGGCAAGTACATACGCATAAATCTAAATCCTTGCTGGAGGAGACCTCTGATTTTAATGAATCAGAAGTGGTTCTTGAGTACATCGAGCGATGGCGGACATTGCAGAAGTGGTTCAGAAGTTCTCAGTCATTCAGCAAGAGTGAATCAGAGATCTTGCTTGACCGGACGACCGAGGCGATCAGGAAAATCACTCAGGTTGTGCAGCGTATGGGTGAGCGGAATCAGAATTTTCGCAGTCGACGCGAAGAGTATCTATACTTAGCCGAATGGTTCAGCAGTCTGGAAACGATAGATGACGCACACAAGTTATATTCTGCGGCTTTCGGGATGGATCATACGCGACATTTTTTCATTGATCAGAATCCGACTGATAATATTTATACGGCTACTTGGGAATGTGAGCCGATGACATTTGAAACGAAACCTATGCTCCGTACCTACCGTCAGCGAAGTACGCCAGGAGCAGTGATCGACCGATCAGAAAAACGGAAAATCGCACGTGAACTCTATTTAAAAGAGAAACAGCTTGAACGCGAAGGGATAGAAAGACATATGTGCGACCGGTTGATCGAACTGGATAAGGTAGAGAACATTGAGCCGAACGTTCGACAAATCTTCTTATCGTGGATCGGCAAGGCGATGGGACAGGAAGATCAGATTATTCAGACTGAATTCGGCATGCGTGTCAAAGTGATCATGAAAGAGGAGCGTATCGTTCTGCGTTCTATTGATGGAGATCTTAATATGCCAAACGTGACATTTGAACTTTTAGAGGATAAAGGAGTGACTGGTCATGCCTGAGATTGGATTCAATGAACAACAGCAGGATGCTTTAGGCGCTCTTTTTGAAAATTTCTGGATCTTAAGGGACAAAGAACCAGAAACTTATCAGCTTATTCGTGAAAATGAACGCGCATTGAGACGCTATATCATCGAAAAGTTTGGGCTCTCGCTGATCGTCCATAAAGATTTTATAAAACTTGAAAAAGTACCGTTAAAACCTGAAAAATGGATGGGCATAGCGTCCTTTCAGGAACCCAGAGACTATGCGTTGTTTGCCTGCGGTCTAGCGTATCTAGAGAATCATTCGGTAGAAGATCATTTTCTTTTATCGGAGTTTGCTAACGGACTAAAAGAGATGTATCCCGGTGTAATAGCGTTGGACTGGACGAATTATCAGCACCGTAAGTCGCTCGTTCGTGTATTGAAGAAGTTAGTGGAGCTGGACTGTATTCATGAAGTTGACAGCTATTCTGGAGGTGTCGAAGGCTTTGCCTATTCAGAAGAGCAGGAAGTTCTTTATAAAGGAACGATCTATTCAAGATACTTTATGCGCAATCACCTGCATGATATACGTCGATGCGAATCTCTTGCAGATATTTTGGATATGGACTGGGAACGCAATCAGGAAGACTTAAGACGAAAACGCGTCTACCGAAAACTGATGTATGAGCCAGTCGTTTACCGGGAAAGTGAGGACGATTTGGACTTTGACTATATTAGACATTACCGTAACAGTCTACGTGAAGATATCGAGTCTCATACTCCTTTCGCCTTACAAGTAACAAAGAATTCAGCCATGCTGACCTTGCCGGAACAGAAACAGCTGTATGAGTCGTTCCCGGACAGGAAAGCATTGTCGACTATTGTACTGCATGTTCAGGCATTTGTAAGGGAGCATATCAACAAGTACACCATCGATGCGTTCGGACAGATTCATTTGACACATGCCCAGTTTGAACAGCTTATCCAGCAGGTGAGAGAAAACTATAAAGTCGGCTGGAGCATTGAATATCGGGAGAAAAGCGGGCTTAAAAAGACATCTGAGGAAATTCTGCTGCATCTTTTAGACTGGTCATTTGCCAAAGTTGAAGCAGAGACGAATCTGATCGTCTTGCTTCCCGCCTTTGGACGGATGAGCGGCTATTATCCTAAAGACTTTGAAAGCGAGGATCAAACATGATGGAAACGACTAAAAACAAATGGCAGATCAACCGTGCCGGGCTGTTCAACTACTGGTACTACGAAGACGAGGTCTTTGATTTCGCTGGCGGAAAGCTTCTATTAAGAGGAAACAACGGAGCGGGCAAGTCCGTAACGATGCAGAGTTTTCTTCCAGTACTTTTAGACGGATCGACTCGACCAGAACGGCTGGATCCTTTCAATTCAAGAGCACGTCGTATGGAAGACTATTTGTTAGGTGAAAAAGAGGTATCCGGTCTGGACGAACGGACGGGGTACTTGTATATGGAATTCAAAAAGAGTGAAACGGATCAGTATATGACGATCGGTATCGGCTTAAATGCAAGACGCGGTAAGCCGCTTAACTTCTGGGGCTTTGTTTTGACTGACAACCGAAGGATCGGGAAGGATATCCTTTTATATAAAGTAGAAAAAAATGAAGGGAAAGAAGAGAAAATCCCGCTTTCCAGAATCCAACTGCGTAATGAAATGGGTGAAGGCGGCCATGTGGTCGAGACGCGCAAGGAATATGCCAGTCTGGTCAATCAGTATATTTTTGGCTATGAATCGATCGAAGAGTACGAAGACCTGATCAAACTGCTTATTCAGCTTCGCAGTCCGAAATTATCTAAAGAATTTAAACCTTCTGTGATTTTTGAAATCCTTGAAGAAGCTCTGCCGCCGCTTTCAGACGAAGACCTTCGCTATCTTTCGGATACGATCGAGCATATGGATCAGACAAAACAGCAGCTGGAACAGTCAGAACGTGAGAGCGAAGCGGTCAATGCTATTAATAAAGCGTACACCGCCTATAATCAAAAAGTCCTTTACGATCAGGCCAAAGGATATAGAGAAGCGGTGTCTAATCTTGAACAGGCAGAATCAGAACGACTAGCCATATTGACTAAAACAGCTGAATTGAAAGAACATATCAGTCATCTGGATCAAGAGATATCAAACCATGAGGATGAAAAAACCACAGCAGAAAAACAGCGTGAACGATTAAGTCAGCATAAAATATGGAACCTTGAAAAAGAAAAAAAGAATGATCTTGAGAAACTGCAACGGTTGACAGATAGACTGGAAAACCTTAACAAGCGCTTCAGTGGTGAGCAGAAAAAAGAACGGGTGACCCGTGAACTGCTGGACCAGACGGAGCTCAGCATTAAACGGATCAAAGAATCGTTGGAAGATAAGCTCGATACTTTATCGGATGATGCTTTGAAAGCCGGTTTTTCACAAATGCATAGCGTCAATGAAGAAGACTTTAAAGCCAATGCCGGATCACCTTTTCAGTTTTCAGCCTGGATGCATCAAGCTGAAAAACATTACAGCTATTTACAGGAAATAGTGAAAGAGTTAAGAGAATTTGAAGATCTCAAAAAGCAGCATACTGAAAAAGACAGTGACCTAGGGAAAGTAAAACTGGAGCTGGACCGAAAGCGAGATGAGGAGAAGGATTGGGAAAGCTGGCTGAATGAAGAAAAACAGAAGCAGTTGAATGCTATTCATGAGTGGCTGGCTGAGGCAGATTATCTTAATTTGTCAGAAGATAAAATCCAGCATGTTTCGCGTGCTCTGGATCGTCTTTATGTGGATACAAGGTATGAACAGGTGGAAGCTCCGATTCGTGAGGCCGTTTCAGCATTTGAGAGTGAAAATTTACGTACATTAGCTGAACTGGAAACAAGAAAAAACGCTGAACAGCAACTGAAAAATGAAAGAGAACGTGAGCTTAGCGAGTGGAAAAACAAGAAAGATCCTGATCCCAATACGCATCCGTTGACCAAGGAAGCGCGGAAAAAATTAAAAGACCAGGGAGTGGCAGCTGTTCCGTTATATAACACTGTGGAATTTCACGAAGGTGTGTCCGAAACGACACAGAAAAGACTGGAAGCAGCCTTGATCGAAACGGGTCTGCTTGATGCGCTGATCACGGCAGAAGGAATCGAAATCGAACATGACCGTGTACTCCAACCTGCTCCTCAAATGATGGCTTATACATTGGCAGACTTACTCAAGCCTGATCTTGATGCAGCGTCTGAGATTACAGAAACTCAGGTGGATGATATTTTAAGAAGTATCCTGATCGACGATTCGAACAGCAAGGTCTTGTCGCTTTCAAAAGACGGGCGTTATACTATTGGACCGCTCGTTGGGCACGCGGTCCCTGTAGAATCTGTCCGGTTTATCGGCAGCCATGCCAGGGAACGTTACCGAAAAGAACAGATCATTCGTCTTCAAGAGGAACTTGAAGATAGCCAGACAAGGTTAGATGAGCTTGATAGAACGATGCGTGAACATAGATCGGCAATGGATCAAGCGAAGCATCACCTTCTTGATTTCCCTAATGATGAAGATCTGTCCGAGGGCTATTCGAATCTTCAGAGTGTTCAGCTGCGTATCGAACGATTGAATGAAATTGTTAACGATCTGTCTGAGACGCTCAAGGCGATTTCTGCAGCTATAAGGTCTTTGAAAGTGAAGCTGGACAGACAGACAAACAGTGATGGCCTTCGACTAGACTTGCCAGTATATGTGGAAGCCTTGGACACGATGCGCCTTTATGAAAAGGATCTGGCTGCACTCAAAGGGACGCATCAGCAACTGATCAATCAATACGAGAAACAGAAAGATTCAACTGAAAAGCTGCTAGAACTAGAAGAGACGCTGCTGGATATAAAAGATGAGACAGCTACTTACCAGAGAGATATCGCTCTTATGGAAAAAGATATTGAGCATATCGAAGAACAGATGGCTAAAGAAGGTGTCCAGAATATTAAAAGACAGATCCAGGCTATAATGAAAAAGCTTTCGGACCTGGATGAGCTTTTGAAAACCAAACGAGATGAGCGGACTAGGAAAGAAACAGAGCTCTCTTTCACATCAGACCAGATCGATGAAAAAGAAAGTCAGCAGGCTTTCTGGAATAATATGAAAACTGCTTGGGCGCAGACATTCAGTGAAGAGAGCAAGCGGAACGTGCATTCGCTCGAACGTCTCGATCGATCCTTAGAAGAAGACGCTGACGCTATCATTTCAGGCCTAAATCACTTATCTAAACAAGAAATTTCTCAGCTTTCAGGGTCATTATCACGGAAACGAAATGATCATCAGGATAATTTGATCGAATATAGGCCAGTCCAGCGAACAGTTTATTCAGAAATGCCTGATTGGATGAACGAAGCTATCTCTGGCAGTCAGGCCATCTATGTGGAAGGATGGAAAAATGCACGGTCGAGAGAACTCGTGGAACTTCATCTGCAGGGGAAACGTGTCAGTCCGTATCTAGTAGCAGATCATCTGAAAAGTGAAAGGGAGCGCCAGCAGGTCTACCTCGATGAACAGGACAGAAAACTTTATGAAGAGATCCTGTTTCAGTCGGTGGGGAATAAACTTCGCGCCAGGATCGGTCGGGCTGAACGCTGGGTGGAAGAGATGAAGGCACTCATGGAATCGCGAAATGATTCTTCCGGACTGCTTTTTTCGATCCGCTGGAAGCCTAGAACGGCTGAGACTGAAGATGAAATGGATACGAAGGATCTCTTGAGCCTTCTGCGTCAAAACGCTGAACTGTTGAGTGAAGAGGATATTGCAAAGGTCACCACGCATTTCCGGACGAAGATCAGCCGGGCGAAAGCATTGATGAAAGAGGGGACTGAAATGCAGACATTGCTTCAAGTGCTGAAACAAGTACTAGATTATAGGAACTGGTTCTCATTTGAACTGAGTTATCAGCGGACAGGCGATGACCGGAAACGGCAGTTGACCGACAACCAGTTTTATAAATTCAGTGGCGGCGAAAAAGCTCGAGCTATGTATATTCCTTTGTTTATTGCCTCCTATTCTAGATACTTGGAAGCCAGTGACGAGGCGCCTTTCATCTTGTCTATGGATGAAGCTTTTGCGGGTGTGGATGATCACAACATCGCCGATTTGTTTGAAGTACTGGAAGAACTCGGTTTCAACTATATCATCAATTCTCAAGGTCTTTGGGGAGACTATGCAACAGTCTCTGAACTGGCGATCAGCGAACTGTTCCGTCCACAGAACGCCGATCATGTCGCTGTGATCCGGTATGTTTGGGATGGCAGCAAACGTCGTCTGATCACAAATGAAGAAGGGTAAGAAAGCTATGAAGAAAACACTCAAAGATGCCGTAAAGTTTTTTAAATCAAATAAAGTTTACGGAAAGTTATTTCGTTCTTTCAAGAAAAAGTACGAGTCGCTCGGCCGAGTAGGAGGCGGAGTCTCGCTTGCTTCTTATTCAGAAGAGGAGCTTTTTGAACTAGCCACTTTTCTCGGGATGCGTTCAGATAAAATGCTGGAAAAAAGACATGTCACCTTGACTCAATTTGAAAAACAGCTGCTAAAATACAAATTCGAAGTCGATGACTTGAAGACTTTATTGGAAGCCTATTTCGATGAGCCGATGATATCAAATAAGGAACGATTGGAGAATGAAGCAGAAAATAAACAGGCTTTTTTTGTCGAGCTCTTATCAGATAATCCGTGGATCACCGACTGGTTAAACTATCTTGAGGTTAAATCGTCGGATACTTACTGGATCCACCGCTTGATGGATACTTCATATGAAACATTTAAGGCTTATACTGCATCATTAAACCGTTCCATTGAATCATTACCTGATACCCCGATCAGATTGCCTGTTTTTGCCCAGAAGATTACAGGGCAGCCTCATGCATTCGACAGGAATAAAGAACTTGGACGGCTGCTGATCCATCTGCTGGCTTATAAACAGAGTCTGCCTTTAAAAGAACCGTTGCAGGTGCCGTCAACCAGCGAAGACATTACTGAGCTGCTGCTTACTTATAATATTCTTCGGGATGATATAACGAATTATGTGACGATGGCAAATATTCTAGCTGAAACTACGAGTGATAAAGAGAAAGTTTGGAAAGTGGCGTGTGCGACGCACTCAGTTTTAAACGTGCCGATCCGAGAACTTCTTGACGTCCAAGCCTTATATCCTAATAACGGGAAAGATGAGGCGGCTACGGATGTCTGGATCGTGGAAAATTCTGGGATATTTTCGAGCCTACTAGATGAAGTGCCTAATATTCCTCTCGTATGTACGCACGGTCAGTTCAAATTATCAGCCTGGAAAAGTTTTGATCTCTTAGTTGCGGAAGGGTGTCTGTTACATTATGCCAGTGATCTTGATCCCGAAGGTCTCGGTATGTCATATCGTTTGCTGATGCGATATCCGAACTCTGTCAAGTTATGGAAAATGGATGTCGAGTCTTATGATAAAGCCGTTTCCGAAGATGAAAATCTATCTGACAATCGCCTTAATCAACTTAATATCATCGAGCATCCATCTCTGGATAGTTTAAAGAAAGCAATGCTGCATAAAAAATCTCCAGGCTATCAGGAAGCCTTACTTGATGAAATGGTCAGTGAACTAAAAGAAGAAATTTAAAGAAGTGACATCAGCGAGTAGTGGCTCGCTGATGTCACTTTTTCGTATTTTAAGGGGTCGTTGAAGGGCTTGATGACAGACTGGTTGAAAAGAGTTTTCCGAGTGTGTCGTTATTAATAGAAGATGACAGACTCGTGGTGACCAAATGTCTGACCTTGTCGTTTTGCCACTGAAATGACAGGGTCAGTAAATTTTGGTAAGCGAGCTGGTCATTATAAAATGAAAATGACAGAGTCAAATGGGTTTGTGTGGGTGAGTTGACCTTTTACAGGCACGGATGACATGCTGAACACTTGCCATACCTGTGACTCTGTCATTTCTGGATGAAAATGGCAAAGTCGTGAATCTAACTCTCATGACTTTGCCGTTTCGTTCCATAGATGACCAGGTCAGAAAATATGATAGCTGAGTTCGTCATTTTTGACATTGGGAAAGGGACAAGTGCTGACTCGTTCAAGGTTTATGCAGCGAGAACGACATCCCAAGCTAGAAAGTGTTCACTCGTGTGAGTAAATCGAAGTGAGCAAGACATTTCAGAAGGAAAAATGCTGACCCAGCATTTTTTTATCCGATGAGTGCGACATTTTGCGTGAAAAAATGTCGGCTGGTACATCGCTCGCTCCATCAGTACGACATTTGGTTCTGAAAAGTGTTCACCCAGATTGAAATATTCAGTGACTGCGACAAATAGTTTCTAAAAGTGCTCACTCACGATCACTCATACAAACGACATCGACATTCCACTCACTAAAGTGCTCACTCAGGAACGTCACTCTGCTCGAGCGAGCATTTGAAACCTCGAAAGTGGATGGATTCAGGAATTTCAAGGGCTAAATTCCTGAATCACCATTGTAGTCCGATGCAAAATATACTAGAATAAGTCAGTATGACTAAAAGACTGAGCAGTCAGTCTTTTTTTGTGTCTACCTTAAAAAAATGCGTTTAGGAGAATTGGATGAATAAAGAATCTATAAGAGAAGCAAATCTATGGGAAGCGCTGGTCGTATTTGGGACGCTTATCCTAATAATGGCTGTGTCGATCGTGGCTTACGGCGCTGATCCGCATATCCCGATGTTTTTAGGTGTGATCATCGCGACGCTCGTGTCACTGCGTATCGGCTACAAGTGGAGTACGATCGAAAAGTTCATGATCGACGGGATCAACCAGGCGATGCAGTCACTGATCATTCTGATCGTTATTGGGATACTGATCGGCGTCTGGATCGTTTCAGGCGTCGTACCTACGATGATTTCTTACGGCTTGAGTATCTTGTCACCGGGCTTTTTCCTGCCGGCAACGGTACTGATCACATCCATTACGGCCCTTGCGACCGGTTCATCTTGGGGGACGGCCGGAACGATGGAGATCGCCTTGATGGGCATCGCCGCAGGGCTTGGGATACCGGCACCGATGACCGCCGGTGCGATCATATCGGGCGCTTACTTGGGCGACAAGATGTCTCCGCTGTCAGATACCACGAACCTGGCGCCGGCAATGGCTGGAACAGACGTCTTTACGCACGTGAAGTTCATGACGCTGCCGACGGTCATCACCTATGTCACCAGTCTTGTCATCTTTTACTTTATGGGACAGCCATACGGGGGAGGAGAGACGAATCTATCCGTTATACAGGAGATTCAGTCAGGGATCGCCATCAACTTTTCCGTGAGTCCGTGGCTGATCCTGCCGCCGGTGCTCGTTATCGTTGGGATCGCTATGAAGATACCGGCTATCCCTGGGATCGTTTTGGGCATTTTGAGTGCAGCTGGATTGGGTATGCTCATCCAGGGCAATACTCTGGGTGAACTGATCGCATCAGGGATGTCAGGCTACGTCAGTGACACCGGCATCGCAAATATCGACGAACTGCTGACCAACGGCGGTCTGGAAGCGATGATGTACGCGGTCTCGCTGACCGTCATCGCCATGATGTTCGGAGGGATCGCAGAAAGTACGGGGATGCTGAAAGTCCTTTTAGGCGTTATCCTGAAAAACGTTCAGTCGACGATCGGCTTGATCAGCGCCACGATGTTATCGAGTCTGTTCAGTAATGTGACGATGCCGGAACAGTATATTTCGATCATCATTCCTGGCCGCATGTTCAAAAAGGCTTATACGGAAAGAGGTCTTCATCCAAAGACCCTGTCGAATGCATTGGAAAGTTCAGGGACCATATCCTCTCCACTGATCCCCTGGTCGACGTGCGGCGTCTTTATGGCGACAGCTTTGGGTGTGCCAACTTTAGAGTATGCGCCTTATGCCGTATTCAACTTGCTGACACCGGTCGTGGTGATCCTTCTAACTTACGTGGGCACAACAGTTGCTTATATGACAGAAGAAGAGAAGACTACTATGGCAGAAGACGGCACTGTTTAATCGAATAATGAAATAGAAGAGCGACGAGCCTGTTTATAAGGTCGTCGCTCTTCTTTATATATTAATGATTAGTACGCAGGATCCGTTTCATCAGGTTCGCGCCTGAACACGAGCAGTGCACCGAGTCCTGTGATGACCACAAGCAATCTGATGAGCCAGCCGAGGTAAGGGATCAGCATCAGCAGCTCCAGAATGAACAGGCCTAGAAGTACCAGCAGGAGTTCCTTGCCCAAGCTTTCCCTGACGTAGGCTTTCAAGATCAAAGAGCCGATGAACAGCGCCACTATGATCTTGGAGATATAGAACAAGAAAGAAATTAAAGAAGTAAGTTGTAATCGTATGCAGTTTAGTATAAAATAAATTAGTAACGTTACATAACGTTATTGTAACGTTTATCGTCACTGACATAATACATTAAGGAGAAATTTGAATGAAAAAACCCACGATGCAAGATATAGCTGATGAGTTGAATGTATCCAGAAACACAATATCGCGTGCGTTAAGAAACAAGAATGGTGTGAGTGAACAAACGAAAAGAGAGGTTAAAGCAATAGCTGAAAGAATAGGCTATATCTATAATAAAGACAAAGTTGAAGAAGCCAAAAGTGGAAGTAAGCATTTTATATTACTAGTATCTTCTTTTGCGATAACTCAAACAGGATTTTTTGGGATTATTATAGAAGAATTGAAGGATATAGTGAAAGAGAATAAAGACACTATCGAAGTTATAGAGATTCCTCGAGATAACATTGAACAACAGACACTAATATTATCTAAAATAAAAAAATACACTAGCGAGTTGACAGGAATATTTATATTGAGTCATATAACGAATGAATTTATTGAGAATATTATTAATTTAAAATACCCCACAGTTTTAATTGATCACCATTCACCTAAACTGAAAACTGATTCTGTAGTTAGTCAAAATGAGTTCGGAACGTATGACTTAGTTGACTATTTAATAAAACAAGGTATTAAAGAAATCGGTTTTATAGGTAACACTAGTCTCTCCCCAAGTTATAGAGAACGTTACATTGGTTATCGCCAAGCGTTGGAGGATCATTCTCTTGCATTTGATTCTTCATATGTGATTTCAGATATACAGGAAGAACAGAAAGCTCTATTTGAGAGGATCTCTAATTTGGATAAAATGCCAGAATCATGGTTCTGTGTTAATTCTGGTTTAGCGTTCATACTTAACACGTATCTCCATTCTAAAGGATTTAGTGTGCCAGAAGATGTATCGATTGTTTGTTTTGATGATACTGATTTCTCACGCCAGTCATCTCCGCCAATAACATGTGTAGGAACCGATTTAAAGTTATTGGCTAAAATTTCATATAGTCGTATGGGGTATAGATTGCTCAATCCGGAAGAATCGTATACAGAGATTAGGATTTTACCTGAATTTTACGAGCGTGCATCGGTTCTGAAGAGTCATACTGATTAGTTTTTTGTGATTAATAACAAGAGCATTTAATCGAATGGAGGTGAGTTAATTGAAACTTCTAAAAGAAGATATACAAACAATGTTAACAAATTATGACATAGGGGAGTTAATAAATTACACTTTATTATTAGAGGGTACCGTTCAGTTTAACTTAAAATTGAACACAACAAATGGAACTTTTATATTAAAATACTATATCAACAGAAACTATGAGGAAGTACTTTTCGAATATTCACTCATTCATTATCTAGTAGAGAATAACTTCCCAACAGCGTCAATAGTATCATCAGAGAATAAGTCTTTACAGAAGCATAAGGGACATCCATATATTATTTTTAAGTATATCGAAGGAGAACATATAATTAATCCATCTAAGAAACACATCCAGCAGGTTATCAAAAAAATGGGTCTTCTTCACGAACTTACTGAATCTGTCGAGTTTAAACATGTGAAAAACAGACTCACGTATACACCTCATGAGATATCTACACTCGTGAAAGAGAAAGTGAATACTATCAACACAGAGAATGCAAAAAAAAAATACAGCTGGTGGCTTAAAGAATTTGAAAAATTAATATTGCCGGATGAGATGAGAAGAAGTATTTGTCATACTGATTATAATCCCTTAAACATCTTCTTTATAAAAGATGAGTTTGAGGCATTGATCGATTTTGACGATGCTAATTATACGTATCGCTGTTATGATGTAGTATCATTTATTAACTTTTTTGAACCCTCGTTTAATCATAATAATTGGAAGGATTTTGAAAAGGAAGATATCTTAAACTTAACTGATGCAAAAGATTACATTAGGCTTTATGATAAACTTTTCGGGATAAACGAAGTAGATAAAGTCCACTTATATGATTTGTTAAAATTCATAACTTTAATTGATTGTTTATGGTACTTTGAGCGAGGGGAGTATTATGATTTTTATGAACGAAGAAAGATTGAGTCCTTAAATCTATTAGGTAGAGAAGCTTTCTATTCAAAACTATTTAAGGAATAATAAATAAATTTTTATGTAAAATCAGCATTAGTTCAAGGATGACCTGCTAGATGTATTCTTATCTTAAGGTCATTTTTTTTGATAAAAATATGAATAATATAATATTGGAAATTGTAACGTTACATTATTATTTTATAATAATCATTATTTATGTTGACACGTGTAACGTAATGATATATTATAAGGATGTAATGAAAGCGGATACTAGCGTATCCATAAAAACAGGAGGAATAATAATGAATCTAAGAAAAAAGGCAATGTATAGTGCGGGTTTTATGGCAACAACAATGTTACTAGCTGCATGTGGTAATAATGAAGATACTGATACTGCAAATAATGGAGAAGGAAATGAAGAGCAGACTACGATAACATTCTGGGCGGCTCCTAACCCAACCCAAGAGCGCTTTTGGCAGCAACAGGCTGAGGACTTCATGGCTGAGAATGAAGATATTGTGGTGGAAGTTAGCCAGATGCAGGAAAGTCCATCTTCCGAAGCAACAATTCAATCAGCTGTCGCATCAAATACAGCCCCAACGATATCAGAAAATATTACGCGAAGCTTTGGAGCACAGCTTGTCAATAGTGAAGTTGTTATTCCTTTAAATGAGTTGGAAGGATTTGACGAGTTAATAGAAAATAGAGCAATGACAAATACAATCGAAACGTGGTCATTTGCCGATGGAAACCAATACATTATGCCGGTATACTCTAACCCTATATTATTTGGATGGAGAACTGATTTGCTTGAAGAAATTGGTGTGAACGAAGTGCCTCAAACTTATTCTGATCTTATAGAAGTAGCTGAATTATTATCGGAGGACTCTAATCGAGTTGTCTGGGCTAAAGCTGATTTGAGTGATTCAACTGGCTGGATGAGATACTTTGACTTCTTCCCAATGTACAACGCTGCAAGTGAAGGGAATGGCTTTATAGAAGGAAGCGATTTAATTGCTGACGAAGAAGCTGGTACAGAGTTACTGGGATTGATGGATTCCTTAAGAGAAAATAATGCTTTATTAACATCGCCTGATACAGATCCTTTTGAAAATGGAACAAGCGTCATGGCTGACTTAGGACCTTGGGCATTTCCAAATTGGTCCGAACAATACCCGGAATTAGTTTACGGTGAAAACTATGAAGTAACTCCGCCAGTCGTTCCTGATAGTATGGAAACAAATGAAGGGGCTTATACCTTTGCAGATGCTAAAGGTGTAGTCGTATATGAACAGGCAACAGAAGAAGAACGAAATGCAGCAATGGTCTTTCTAGAATATGTGTTTTCCGATATAGAAAATGATCTAGATTGGCTCGAAACAACCAGTTTAATACCAGCTCGTGATGATGCTGCTGAGAGTGAGGAGTTTGCTGAATATTTCGAAGAAAATCCTCAAATGATGGTTTATGCTGAGAATGTTCCAAATGCAGTTCCGCCAATGGACAATGCTGATTTCAACAGTCTGATGGAAATTATAGGAGAAGAAGCATGGAATCCAGTGGTTAGAGGAGATAAAGAAGCACAAGGAGCATGGGAGGATATGGTTGAAGCGTTACAAGGAGAGTTAGAATGATAAACAAAAAAAATAACAAATTGGGCTGGTTACTAACCAGCCCGTACTTGATATTCACGGTATTCATATTTCTGATACCCTTAGGCTTTGCTTTATGGTTGTCATTTACAGACTGGGATATGATGTCACCCACTATTAATTTTGTCGGCTTCGATAATTTCATTGAAGCCGCTCAAAGTACAGGTGTACACGCTGCATTCTTTGTCACATATAAGTTTCTAATTGTATTCGTTCCGCTTGTGTTGGCACTATCTATGTTAATTGCGGTGCTCGTTAATGCCTTACCAAAATTTAAAGGTTTGTATCTCGTTGCATTTTTCCTGCCTTATCTATCTAGTGGCGTTGTAACTTCGTTGATTGTTAACGGTTTGCTCTCTTACAATGGGACGTTTAATAGGTTTTTGAGAAATCAATTCGGTCTTCAAATTGACTGGTTAGGAAATCCGAACACAGCTCTGGTTATTATTTCCTTAATGATTGCTTGGAAAATGTCCGGTTATTATGCCCTGATTTTACACTCGGGATTAGAAAATATTAACAAAACATTGTATGAGGCAGCAGCTATTGATGGTGCAACAAGGAAAAACATGTTTTTCCAAATTACGATTCCAATGCTATACCCAGCTCTGATCACTGTTATGATTTTAGCTGTAGGTATCACATTCGGTATCTTTACTGAGGTTTATCAATTAACAGGCGGCGGTCCCAACAATGCAACTAATACGTGGCAGATGGAAATCTACAAAGAAGCTTTTGTAAGTCTGCAATCTGGTTATGCTTCTGCGATTTCATTGATTAGTTCGGTCATTACATTTATGACTGTTGGAGTATTCAGAAAATTTATTCAGAAATGGGGCGAAAGCAATGGTTGGACATAATGAAAAGGGAAGAACAACCTGGCTATATATTTTTACAACTTTTATATTACTAGCGATGATTTTTCCTTATATATATTTAGTTATGCATTCTTTTGCGGCCTGGGATCAAGTAGATAGAAGTTTAATTCCAACTGAGTTTACACTAAGATCATGGCAGTTTCTGCTAGGAGGATCAGAAGTATCTGTAAGGGCACCTTGGTTAAGAGCTTTTGCTAATACATTCTTCGTAACTACTGTGACAACCGTACTGATGGTTTTATTTGCTGTTATGGTCGCTTATGCACTAGCAAAAGTCGACTTTAAAGGTAAAAAATTCGTCAACAACTTCATACTTTTTCAAATGTTTTTCCCAGCTGTCATACTTTTAATTCCTCAATTTTTAATGGTAGCTGAAGTAGGATTGATCAATACTTTTAGCGGTATGATCGTACCTACTATGGTTAGTTTATGGGCAATATTTATGTATACTAACTTTTTTAAAGGAATTCCTGATTCATTGATCGAAGCTGCCAAATTGGATGGTGCGTCCGATATGAAAATTTTATTCCAAATTGTCATACCCATGTCAAAATCGATTACTTCTGTCGTGTTTTTGTTCTTATATACAGAGAGATGGACAAATCTTTTATGGGATATGATTGTTGCAGGTAGTAGTGATAATGTAACGTTAAACGTTCTTATTTCTCAGATGTTTGGTCCTTATGGATCGTATCCAGGACCTATGTATGCCGCATCTGTATTATTAACACTACCTTTGATTGTGCTTTTCTTGCTCTTTTCGAGAAGATTCCAAGAAGGGTTCCAAGACACGAATAAATAAGGAGAATATCAGTGAATAAACAGTGGTGGAACGAGACCGTTTTTTATCAAATTTATATACCTTCATTTAGAGATGGAAATCAAGATGGCATCGGTGATTTCAAAGGGATCACTGAAAAACTCAGCCACCTTGAAGAGCTAGGTGTTAAAGGAGTTTGGCTTACTCCTTTTTATCCTTCTCCTAAAATAGATAATGGTTACGATATTAGTGACTACACCGCAGTAGATCCGCAGTATGGTACGATGGAAGATTTTGAATGTTTTATTCAAGAAGCTAAAAAGCGAGACATTAAAGTCATCATCGATATTGTGATCAATCATACGTCAACAAATCACGAATGGTTTCAAGAATCGAAATCCTCTATTAGTTCGTCCAAGAGAGATTGGTATATTTGGAAAGATAAGCCTAACAACTGGGAATCATATTTTGGTGGAAGTGCCTGGGAATATGATGAAACCACAAAACAATATTATTATCACAGTTTTGCAAAAGAGCAGGCAGATTTAAACTGGTCTAACTCAGAAGTTAAGAGAGAAATTTATAAGATGCTGGAATTCTGGTTGGGTAAAGGTGTCGACGGATTTAGATTAGATGTTATTAACAATCTTACTGTTGAGCTGAATTTTGAAGACAACCCATACGATTCACAGGAAGAACAGCTGCATTCATATGATAAAGATCAGGAAGGGTTAGATGCTGTTCTGTCTGATTTGGTAACACATATCAAATCAATTAATTCAGATGTGTTACTCGTAGGAGAAATAAGTTCTGATGATTTAGATTTCATCTCTCATTATGCTCAAGACGGACTCTTTGATTTAACTTTTAACTTCAATATTGGGAGTTTAGAAAAGTTAGATTTGTCTGTCTTTTTTTCTGAACTGAATAAGATGAACGAGTTCTATATTGGAGAAAAGATACCAACTTTATTTTTTGGTAGTCACGATCTAAAACGTAGCTGGGACAGGTTAGCAGCTAATCATTTGAACACCTACAAAATGCTTCTGACATTTTTACTCTTGGCCAAAGGTGTTCCTTTTATTTATTTTGGTGAAGAGTTTGGTATGCGTAATTCCGTACCGGAGAAACTATCCGATTTTAGAGATGTTCAGGGCTTAAACGCTTATTACGATGCGATAAGCAAAGGAAAGTCAGAATCAGAAGCATTAAAAAAAGCACAGAGAAACACGAGAGATGGGGGAAGGACTCCAATGTCTTGGGACGATGAGCAAGAATCTGACAAGCAGTACTGGATCAAAAAAAGCGAAGATAATCCATTTAAAATGGTGATCATGGATTTCTATAAGAAAATGATCAAGATACGAGCTGATTTAGACTTAGGTTCAAGTGACTACAATCTATTTGAAACTGCTAAAGGCTCTCTGGTTTTCCAACGAAAGAACATACGCGTATATTTACATTTTGGCGAGAAAATGAGGACGTTTCCATGCTCGACCAAATATTTCCACGTCTTGTCTGAGACCGGTGATGTAATAATCGAAAATGATCAAATAAAATTAAGCAGCTATAGTTCAGTTGTTATAAAACTTAATGAAAGAGAGTGAAACTTTTGAATACTGTAGATAAATTATTGGGTACGTACAGAGAAACATTAAAAGAACAAACTAAAAATCCTGAACATATTATATTTGAAGGTGTGAAAGGGTTTGATGTATACAACGTTACTGCTCCTTTCATCATCAATAATACTAAATACATTGCTGGCAGAGTGGAAAAACGAGATAGCGAACATTCAAAAGTCTACTTTTTCAAGAACAATATGAATGTTTGGACAGTAGATGATGAAGCACCTGTTTTTGAACTTCAGGATCCGTTCGTTACATTTGTTGAGGATGAATTAGTCTTCGGCGGGGTAGAAATATTCGAATCCAAAGAAGAGCCTGGGATTTTTAAATGGCGTACAGTATTTTACAAAGGTGAAACGCTGCAAAGTCTGGAACGAATATTTGAAGGTCCTATGGGGATGAAAGACTTACGATTAAAAGAACTGCACGATGGAAGAATACTGGTCATGACTCGTCCTCAAGGGAACCCTGGCGGTAGAGGTACGATTGGAGCAGTAGTGGTAGCTTCATTAAATGATTTGAGTGTTGAGGTTATCAATTCTGCCAGCCTTTTTGATGATATGTATCCAGAAGATGAATGGGGCGGAGCCAACGAAGTGCATCTGCTAGACAATAAAACTGTAGGTGTGCTAGGACATATTGCCAAATTTGATAAATCTGGGGATCGTCACTATTACTCAATGGCCTTTACTTTAGATATCGAGACCATGACGCCAAGTGAGTTAAAAATTATTGCAGAGCGTAATGATTTTCTAGAGGGCCCTACAAAACGACTGGATCTGCAAGATGTAATATTCAGTGGAGGTTTAGTACGTTCTGGAAACGAAGCGACCTTGTATTCAGGTATCAGTGATGCCCGGGCACAGAAAGTAACAATTCTAGATCCATTTAGATAAAAAAGGAGAAGTTAGTGTATGACTATTAAACGATTTAAAGAAAACCCGATTATAACTCCCGAAGACGTCAAGCCATATCACGAAGGATTCGAAGTGATTGGAGCATTTAATGCTGGTGTGGCTGAGTACAATGGAGAAACACTTCTCTTAATGCGTGTAGCAGAGCGTCCGATTGTAGATGATCCATCGATAGTTAAAGTTCCTGTCGTTGATCCTGAAACAAGAGAAATAACTATTAAAAACTTTAGCATAGAAGATGATGAATATAATTTTGATGATCCCAGAGTTGTACGCAGACAAGATAAACTAGAAGGTCTATCATATTTAACGTCACTCTCTTATGTCAGAATAGCAAGAAGTAAGGGTGGTATAGAATTTTCAATAGATGATGAGCCATTCTTGTACCCGTACAATGACTATCAGACTTTTGGAATCGAAGACCCACGCGTGACTAAAATCGACGATACATACTATATCGATTTTACGTCTGTTTCAGAAAAAGGTGTCGCCGTGTCCCTCGTGACAACTAAAGACTTTGAGTCATTCACGGACCAGGGTATTATCTTTGCACCAGAAAACAAAGATGTCGTGCTTTTCCCGGAAAAAATCAATGGACTTTACTATGCCCTGCATAGACCGGTTCTAAAAAGTATTGGAAATTATGATATTTGGATCGCAGAATCACCTGATACGAAACACTGGGGAAATCACCAGCATTTGGCAGGTGTGCGAGAAGGAAATTGGGATGAAGAACGTATCGGTGCAGGGCTGACACCTGTTAAAACATCCGAGGGTTGGGTCGTCTTATATCACGGCGCTTCACATCAATCACGTTACTGCATGGGTGCCTTGCTTCTTGACTTGGAAGATCCAACCAGAGTACTTGCTCGTTCAGAAGCACCTTTCATGGAACCAGAAGAAGACTATGAGAAAAATGGCTTCTTCAATGAAGTGGTTTTCGGCTGTGGTGCTACTCAAAAAGATGATGACAGCTTGACAATGTATTACGGCGTGGCAGATACGTCCATTGCTGGTTGTGACATCTCTATTCAGGAGATAATAACTCATTTAAAGGAGTCAAAGTAATGGATTGGGAAAGAAAATACAACGAATGGCAGTCTGTTGTACATGATCATTCTTACATTACGGACGATCTGAACGGATTAACTAAGGAAGAAGCTCAGGATCGATTCGGAAAACATTTGGCGTTCGGAACAGGTGGTGCAAGAGGCACTTTCGGCGCGGGAATCAATCGTATCAACCACTACACTGTCCGACGAATTACTCAGGGTTTTTTAAATTATTTAATTAAGTATGTCAAAGATTCAAAAAGTAAAGGGATAGCAATCAGTTACGATACGCGTCATTATTCAAAAGAATTTGCAGAGAATGTTGCTTATCTGGCAGCTTCGCAGGGTTTCAATGTATATCTTTCTGATGAAACTAGACCGACTCCATTACTCTCATATATGGTCAGAAAGTATAAAACTGCTGGCGGAGTCATGATAACAGCTAGTCATAATCCGCCAAATTACAATGGTTATAAAATTTATGACTATACGGGTGGTCAAATGACCGAAACGATGGCTGATGCAATTGTTGAGGAACTGAGTGAAGTCACTAATGAACTTCAATTAGAAAACGGTTCATTTGAATCGGTTATTTCTGATGGGAATGTGACACTTGTTAGTGATGAACTGGATGACGCTTATTTAAAAGAACTAGAAAAAGATCTAAAAGAGCCTGAACTTTTTAAAGAGGCTACTGACTTCAACGTCGTTTATACTCCATTACATGGAGCAGGACTGGGCATTATTAAAAAGGCTTTTGAGTCTCTCAAATTCAAAAATTATTCCCTTGTACAGGAGCAGCTGACAGTTGATGGAACTTTTGAAACAGTTAATTCCCCTAACCCTGAAGATAAAGAGGCTTTTGCGTATGCAGAGATTTTAGGTAAGAAGCAACAAGCCAATGTTATTATGGCCACTGATCCTGATGCTGATCGATTAGGTGTCGCTGTTTTTGAAAATGACCATTATACGTATTTAACTGGGAACCAGCTAGGAGCTATACTTTTATCCTATTTAATAGAGAATAGTAATAATGGAGCTTTGAAGGACTCGGTATTAATCAAGACAATAGTAACGTCTGAGCTTGGAGCAGAAATCGCAAGAAGAAATGATGTTGAGGTTATCAATACATTAACCGGATTTAAGTATATCGGTGAAGTAATTACCAGAATGGAAAAAAGTGAAGAAAAGGACTTTCTATTTGGTTATGAAGAGAGCTACGGTTATCTTTTCAGTTCAATAGTAAGAGATAAAGATGCGATTCAGGCTGTAGTCTTATTACTCGAGGCTGCATTGTATTATCATAATAAAAATATCTCGCTAATAGAAGTACTGGATAATTTGTACAAAGAATTTGGTTATTACGCTGAGGATCTTGTGACAGTTAAATTGGACAGTGATGAGCAAAAAGAATCTATCAAAAAAAATATTTCAGAATTTCAAGAGAATTTAAAAGAAGGATTTGGCGACTTTAAATTATCTATTCTTGAAGATTATTCTACTAGTGAAAGAGTAGTACTATCTGGAAGTACGACGACTATTGACCTACCTAAATCTGATGTACTTAAATTAATTTTTGATGACCAATCATGGATAGCTATTCGTCCTTCTGGTACAGAGCCCAAATACAAATTCTATTTCTCGGCAAAAGAGGTAACAATGGAAAAAGCTACAACTAAACTTGAAAATCTAAAAGATAATTTATTCAAAATATTACTTTAACAGAAAAACATGCACCCTTATATTGGGAGCATGTTTTTCTGTTTCAACATACTTAAATTACTTAATCTCAATGAAACCTTTCAACAATAATCAATACGCTGGATCGGTCTCTTTAGGTTCCCGCCTGAATAAAACCAAGGCACCGACACCAGTTATACCTACGAAGAAACTGACGACCCAGCCGAGATAAGGAATCAGGATCAGCAGGTCCAAAATCAGAAGACCGGTTAAAACGATCAGGAATTCCTTGCCGAAGCTTTCCTGGTCAGAAGCTTTAAAAATGTATGATCCAATAAACGTTGCCACGACGATTTTTGAGAAAGCAATGGCGATGCCGTAGAGCAAAGCCAGAATGATGCCCATCGGGATCCCTATAATGGTGACCATTAAGAGCAGTATCACAAAGGGCGTGGCGATAATTGTCAGTAAACCGAAGCCCATCGTTTTAAGCGGCATGGTGGCGATAGGACGTGAGTTGTCCGTCCAGTAATGAGGACGCACAAGACGGATGACCAGCCAGATGACAAGAGCTGACAGGAAGTACCATATAGCATACAAAATTCTGAACAGCCATCTTTCCTGCTGACTGAACGTCATTCTCATGTTGTCCCAGGGTTCTCTTTCGGTGTAATCCGTCTGTCCGGCTACCGTTGCATTTTGAGACATATTCGCTTCGTTAGGGCTTTCGTAAATGAAATCTCCTTCGATAGAAGCCGAGTCATTCAAGGTGATGTCTTCACCGGTCACATTGGCGTCCCCACCGATCATACTGTTGAGGGTGATTGATTCCCCTGCTGAAAAGAGGTGACGCGGGACTTCACCATATATCAGTACATCCACACCGGCTACAAAAAGATCACGACCTGTTTGAGCTTCTTGATCGATCGTGACTGTTTCTCCGGCAAGGAAGACTTCTCCGTCATTTTGACCACTGAAGCGGATTTTCTGGCCGAGTCCGTAGATGTTACCATTGACTTCACCGTTTACCCTGACCGATTCGCCGATGACGAAAAGGGCCCCATTGATGTCGCCGTTGACTTCGATTTGATCGCCGGATGCAAACGTCGTCCCGTTGATGTCACCATCGATCTGGACTGTGTCTCCCGCAAAGAATCCGGGGCCGTCGATCGTTTCTCCTTCCTGATGCGTATGCCTGGCCTCGCGGTTGAACACGTGTGGCTGTGCTGAGACGGTACCGGCCATAACAACGAGTGAGAGTAAGAAAAAAATGATGACTGAAAGTTTTCGCTTGCTTGGTTTATTACTGATTTGCTTCATTATAATTGACCTCCTTTTTTTGAAAAACTGAACTGGCAGCTATTTAATCTTCATATAAAGGACACCTCTCTTGGTAAGTAAAAGTAACGTGATCGAGACAGGGATTACTGAGCGGAAGTAGATGATGGAATAAACGGGTGAGAAGGTAGCGGACAGAAAGCCATCGTGACTATCTTTCTTGAATCTATTCTACCACTATGTGAAAAAAGTCGTTAGTGATAACGATCCTTTTCATAATAGAAAAAACCGGAAGTGTAAAAAACAATCCTGTCTCTTATCTTTGTGTAAAAGCGATAACTTTAGTTATAATGAAGCTAAGCAAACTGACTATTTGGAAAAGCTTACAGAAAAGGAGCCGGTCCTCATGAAGCAACCAGAAATCATCGATAAGTCGATCGTTCAGGGAGAAAGGTACCGCTTCACCGTGATCACAGACAAACTGATACGAATGGAATTTTCTGAAGAAGGGATTTTTGAGGACCGATCCACTCAGATCGTCATCAACCGGTTTACTGACGACGTGGATTTTGAAGTGAAGGACTCTGAGAACATGGTAGAGATTCTGACGGATGCCTTCCATCTTTGCTATATGAAAGAGGAAGCGTTCGCTCCACATAATTTATTCGTTGATGCAAGGTACCGGTTTACCGAGTATTCGAACCGCTGGTATTATGGCCAGTACATTCCCACTTTAAAAGGATCCCTTCGAACAGTGGATGAAGTGGATGGCGAGGCGGAGCTAGAGGAGAGTATCATATCCAAAGCCGGGTATGCGGTACTGGATGATTCCAATTCCTTTATTTTTAATCAAGATGATACGATCAGTCCAAGAGGACACCAGCAGAAAGATATCTATTTTTTTGCATATGGGAGAGACTATCTGAAAGCGATCAAGGACTTTTACCGGCTGTCCGGACATCCGCCACTGTTGCCGCGCTATGCTTTGGGTAACTGGTGGAGCCGATACTGGACCTATTCAGAACAGTCGTATCTGGCACTGATAGACCGTTTCGAAGTGGAAGACATTCCTTTTTCAGTGGCCGTCCTGGATATGGACTGGCATTTGACTGATATTCCATCTAAATACGGGAGCGGCTGGACAGGGTACACCTGGAACAAGGAAATCTTTCCTGATCCAGAATCTTTTTTGACAAAGCTTCATGACCGGGGATTTTCCGTGACCTTGAACGTGCATCCGGCTGACGGTATCAGAGGCTTTGAGGAACAGTATGATATTGTGGCTGATAAATTGGATCTGAATAAACAGATGGAAGAGCCGGCCAGTTTCGACCTGATGAATGAGACTTTTCGAGAAACCTATTTTGAAGATGTGAATCATCCGTTGGAAGAACAGGGGGTCGATTTCTGGTGGATCGACTGGCAGCAGGGCGAGTACAGCCGCAGCATCGTCGATCCGCTCTGGCTGCTCAATCACTATTATTATGAAGATCTAAAAAAACGTGAAAATGATGCGCTGATCTTGTCACGATATGCGGGGCCCGGCAGTCAACGTTATCCCGTCGGTTTTTCCGGTGATTCGGTGATTTCCTGGGAATCTCTGCGGTTCCAGCCTTATTTGACCGCGACCTCTTCCAATATCGGCTTTACCTGGTGGAGTCATGATATTGGAGGAAACAATAAAGGGCATAGAGATGAAGAACTGATACTGAGATGGGTTCAGTTTGGCGTATTTAGTCCCATCAACCGGCTCCACAGTTCAAAGAGCGCCTTTACGAGCAAAGAACCGTGGAACTATACGGATAATATAAGAAAACAAATGGTAAAATTTTTGAGGCTTCGTCATGCCTTGATCCCGTATCTGTATACGTTGAATGTCCGCAACAGTGAAGAAGGAATCCCAGTTATCCAGCCGCTTTATTACAATTGTGCGATGGATGAAGCCGGCTATAACAATAAGAACGAGTACTTCTTCGGTGATCAGCTGCTCGTTCTGCCGATCACGCATAAAAGAGATGAAGAAACGCTTTACGGCAGCGAGCGTGTCTACCTGCCTGAAGGGATGTGGTTCGATATTTTCACCAATTTACGGTACGGAGGCAAAGTTGAAATGAAGATCTATCGCGATGAGTCAATGATCCCTGCCTTCGCACGAGCTGGGTGCATCATCCCTTTGGATCATAAACCGACTGAAACCAGAGCCAGTGATCTGCCGGAAGAGATCGAGTGGCTGATCTATCCCGGCCAAAGCAATGCCTTTGATTTAGTGGAAGATCAAAATGGTGTTCGGTCCATTACAACGTTGGAGTTGAATGTTTTAGATCAGCGTTTGACCATCAAAACAGAGGATCCGGGAAAGATCCTGCCTCAAAATCGTAAGCATATCATCCAATTCAACGCCTCAAAAAAAGTTGAAGTCACAAGCTTTGAGAATGGGAAAGTGGAGATTGCAAGATTTTCAGAAGACTTGAATCGGACATCGGTTACGATCATTCCTCAAAATGCCGATCACACGACCATCAGATTCGATCACTTCAAAATAATCAAAAAGCAGGATATCAGCAGTGAATTATACAAACGACTGCATCGGGCACAGGTAAGACATTATCTGAAAAATGATCTTTTAAGCAGCTTTGACAGTGATCTGACCGACTTCAGCCTGCTCGCCCTCGTGGATCAGATAGAAGAAGAGTATTTGAGCGAATCCCTATTCGAACTGCTGTATATCAAGAACAGCTGACTAATAGAAACAATCCTAGCAGAGGAAAAACTAATGCATAAAATGAAGACTTACAGTTGGCCGGCAGGCTTTTCTGTAAGTCTTTTTTTACTAGTCAGTTCTGAAGTTTTTCGATATCGTTTATTATTAAAGTATAGCACTTAGATTTAGAAAACAAAAACATTTACTAATTTTACTAAAACATTTCGTAAACGCTTGCATTCTTTAGCAATTTTTTATATGATTATTACAACAATATAAGAAAGGGGTTACATTAAGATTTCTGTTCATAATTATTGAAGGAAGGTGGTAATCATCATCTCTACGAATTATTTGAAGCAGGATTGCCTGGAAGTGAACCGTCAGCCTGAACATGCTTACTTTTTCTCCTATAAAGATAAAGAAAGTGCCCTCAGCTATGATCGGTCATATTCACAAGGCTTTACCTTACTGAACGGCGCCTGGAAGTTTCATTACGGCAGGCATCCGAACGATGTAGACGACGATTTTTTCAAGAAAGAATTCAATGATGCAGCGTGGGAATCGCTTCATGTTCCATCCCACTGGGAAATGAAAGGCTATGGTAAACCTCATTATACAAACGTGCAGTACCCATTTCCGGTCGATCCGCCGCATATTCCGTCAGACAATCCGACGGGAACCTACCGGAAAACCTTCTACTTAAGCGAAGTGAAAGAACGTTCAGTGATCCGGTTCGAGGGCGTCGACAGTGCCTTTGATCTATGGCTGAACGGTGAATATATCGGTTACTCGACCGGCAGTCGGATCGCAGCTGAATTCGATATTTCGGATCTACTGATCGAAGGACACAACACACTGGCGGTCAAAGTGTATAAATGGTCAGCGCAGAGTTATCTGGAAGATCAGGACATGTGGTGGCTGTCAGGTATTTTCAGAGATGTTTATCTCCTGTCTAAAGAAACCACTGGCATAAAAGACTACTTTGTAAAGACGATCTTTGACAAAGACTATAAGGATGCCGAACTAAATCTGTCACTGGATGTGACGGAAGAAACGATCGGCAAAGACGTGAAGATCGAACTCTTCGATACTAACCATAACAGAGTCTTTGAAGAGACCGTATCGCTCGATAAAGAAACCGTTGATTTAAAAACAATAGTTGAAGCACCTGTTAAGTGGTCGGCAGAAGACCCGACGCTTTATCACTTGCTGTTTACTATTGAAGATAATGGAAACGTTTTAGAGGTCGTGCCACAGCGAATCGGCTTCAGGCAAGTGGAACTCAAAGACGGACTGATCAAGGTGAACGGTGAACGGATTTTATTCAAAGGTGTGAACCGGCACGAATTTCATCCGGAACACGGACGGGCCGTTCCTCTAGACGTGATGGAACAGGACCTGAAACTGATGAAGCAGCACAACATCAATGCGGTCCGGACCTCGCATTACCCAAGCGATCCGCGTTTTTATGACTTGTGCGATGAATACGGCTTTTACGTGATCGATGAAACAGACCTGGAAACGCACGGCTTTACCTTGATCAATGATCTGGATCAGCTGAGCGACAACAAAGACTGGCAGAAGAATTATATCGACCGTATCCAGCGCATGGTGGAACGGGACAAAAATCATCCGGCTGTGATCATCTGGTCTCTCGGTAATGAGTCAGGATTCGGTCAGAATCATCTGGCAATGGCTGAGTGGGCGAGAGGTCGTGACGAGACTCGCCTGCTGCATTATGAAGGCGAAACGATCCGTATTTTAGACGAATCAAATTATGAACCCAAAACACTGAATCAAAGTGCCGACTTCTACTCAACGATGTACACAGATGTCGGTCGTCTGGAAAAACTGGGTAAACAGACGCATCTGGAGCAACCGCATGTTTTATGTGAGTTTGCCCATGCGATGGGGAATGGACCCGGCGGCTTCAAGGAATATACCGACTTGTTCAACACATACCCGCGTCTTCAGGGCGGCTTTGTCTGGGAATGGATCGATCATGGCATCAAAGCGATAACTGAAGATAGTGACTTGTTTTATGCATACGGCGGTGACTTCGGGGAACACCCGCATGACGGCAACTTCGTCATCGACGGCCTGATTTTCCCTGACCGTACCCCATCACCGGCACTACTTGACTACAAGCGGGCGATCCAGCCGGTGAAAGCCGAGCTGGAAGGGAATCAGCTGACGATCACCAACCGCTATGACTTTATCGATTTAAGCAAGCTGAAAGCCAACTGGGTGCTGAAACAGAACGGCAGGATCCTGGATCAGGGCGACTTGGATGTCACCGGCATCAAAGCTCAGGAGTCTGAAACGTTTGATTTGCCGCTTGACGTGTCAGAGATCACGAAAGAATCCCAGCTGCTGGTCGAATGCCACACGAAAAACACTGAACGCTGGAGTGATTCCGGTCATCTCGTGGCTTGGGACCAGTTTACGGTCGGCAAGGGAGTGACCTGGCCGGAACGACACGCTACAGATGAACCGATCGCAGTCATGGAAGACGGGGACTTGCTCTTTTTGAAAAACGGACAGTTCGAACTGGTCTTTGACACCTTTGAAGGAAAAATCAAAACGTATAGGGTCAATGGTGATCTTCTCATCGAAGAAGGACCGGGAAATAATTTCTGGCGTGCCATGACTGACAACGACAGCATCGGACACGACGACTTCAACACGCTTCCCAACAAAGACACGTGGAAACAGTACGGTGTGGATCACTTCCAGGAACGGATCGAAGAGGTTTCGGTCGATCTGGACGGTGACGACTTCATCATTGAAGTGAAAAGCACACTGGCCCCTCCCGTCCTCAACTGGGGCTTCCGCTCGACCGTTACGTATACGGTCAGACCGAACGGCGTTATTAAAATAGATGTCAAAGGAGAGAAATTCGGGAATGGCCCGCTGACTTTACCGAAGATCGGCCTGCAGATGAACATCTCCAAATGGCTCGACCAGGTGACATGGTATGGAAACGGTCCGGGAGAATCTTATCCGGACATTCAGTTCGCCACCAGAAAAGATGTCTGGTCACTGAAGAGTGACGAACTGGAAACACCTTATATTATGCCTCAGGAAAACGGGAACCGCAGTGCTGTCGACTGGGTGAGCTTTACACACAGCGACGGAACGGGCTTCCTGATAAAAGGAAAAGACTTGAACTTCAGTCTGAGGGAGTACAGCACGGAAACATTGGATGACGCAAAACATATCTATGAACTTGTCAAAGAAGACGCATGGGAATTGAATGTCGACTATAAACTGAACGGCATCGGGTCTTCGAGTTGTGGACCGGGGGTGTTGGATAAGTACAAACTGACGAATGAGAGCTATCAGTATCAATTAAGTCTGGAACCATACACAAGATAAGCAGTCAAATAAAAATAAAAATGGAGGGTTTTACATGTTCAGCAAAAAACATTTATTTTTAAGTGCTTCAGCCGTATTATTACTCGCAGCTTGTGGTAACGGAGATGACGAAACAGGAGATACTGGGGAAGGAACATCGGAGGAAACCAGTGGGGAGATGAACGAACTAACCGTTTGGACCTGGGATCCAAACTTCAACGTTAAAGCTTTGGAAATGGCGGAAGAACGTTACCAGGAAGAAAATCCGGATTTCTCACTCAATATCATTGAAAATGCTCAGGAAGATGTGGTTCAAAAACTGAATACCAGCTTAAGCTCCGGTGTAGATACAGGGCTTCCGCAGATCGTCTTTATTGAAGACTACCGTGCACCAAGTTTCCTGAATTCTTATGACGAGGCATTCTATCCACTAGGTGACTACTACAACACCGATGAATTCGCTGACTACAAAGTTGCAGCTGGATCAGTTGATGACAATGTCTATAATATTCCATTCGATACTGGGGTAACTGGACTTTATGTCCGTACAGATTATCTGGAAGATGCGGGCTACACTCTGGAAGATCTGGAAGACATCACTTGGGACGAATATATCGAAATCGGGAAAGATGTATATGATCAGACGGGTATCAAGTGGCTGACTAATGACCATGGAGACTTAGGCATCATGCGTGTCATGCTTCAATCCTCTGGGGTATGGTGGACAGAAGAAGACGGGACGACACCTTACATTGCTGACAACATGGCATTAAAAGAAGCATTTGAAGATTACAAGGAAATGAACGATTCAGGTATCATGAATGTCCATAACGAATGGGATCAGTTCATTCAGACATTCAATAATGGTGATGTGGTGACGGTCCCAACGGGTAACTGGATCTCAGCTTCCATCATGCAGGCTGAAGATCAGTCAGGTAAATGGGGAATTGCTCCGATCCCAAGACAGAATATCGAAGGTTCAGTCAACGCTTCTAACTTAGGCGGCTCGTCCATCTATGTTCTCCAGGGAGAAGGACAGGAAGCGGCAGCTGAATTCTTAGCTGCAACATTCGGTTCAGATGTTGATTTCTATCAGGACTTGGTCACAGAGATCAATGCTCTGGGAGCGTACGAACCGGCAACTGAAGGGGAAGCCTATGAACAAGAAAGTGAATTCTATGGCGGACAGCAGATCTTCCAGGACCTATCAGAATGGACTCAGGAGATCCCTGAAGTTGATTTCGGTCAAAGAACTTATGAAATCCAGGACATCTTGGCTGTTGCTCTTCAAGAATATTTGAATGGTGCTGACTTGGATGAAGTCCTCCAGAATGCCCAGGAACAGGCAGAGTCAAACATGTAATTTTTAGTTAGACTGTTAAAGACTCTTTCAATCTGTTTTTGAAAGAGTCTTTAATTCTAGTTTGAAAAGGGGGATTTAAGTTGTCTGACAAAAAAAAGAAAGTCAAAAAGAAAAAAATGGGAAAACTCCAGCGTAACCGTGTCTGGATGAGCTGGACCTTTGTCCTTATTCCGACTTTATTTATTATCACGTTTTACTTTTATCCAATGATCCAGGCCTTTTGGATCTCACTCCACACAGGAACTGGGGTCAATCTGGACTTTACCGGACTGGATAACTACCGACGATTATTCAATGATCAGGCATTTATAACGGCTGTCAAGAATACGTTTATTTTCTTCATTTTTCAGATACCACTGATGATCATTCTGGCATTGTTCTTCTCGGTGCTGTTGAATCAGAAGACGCTGCATTTCAAAGGCGTATTCAGGACACTGGTTTTCCTGCCGGCGATCACTTCACTGGTTGCCTATTCACTGATCTTCAGGTACTTGTTCTCAAATGATGGAGTGGTCAATCAGATCCTGATGTTCTTTAACTTCATAGATGATCCGATATTCTGGCTGGGGGATCCTTTCTGGGCCAAAGTACTGATCATCATCGCGATCACTTGGCGCTGGACAGGGTATAATATGATTTTTTACTTATCTGCGCTGCAAAATATCGACCCTGGGATCTATGAAGCGGCCCGTATCGACGGGGCAAGTGCCGTTCAGCAGTTCTTCAAGATCACGATTCCGATGCTGCGTCCGGTCATCCTGTTTACATCGATCACATCGACCATCGGGACCCTGCAGCTCTTCGATGAACCGATGAACTTGACCGGTGGGGGACCGGGGAATGCCACGACAACCATCTCACAGTATATTTATAATTTGTCATTCGAATACACGCCGAACTTCGGTTACGCAGCAGCAGTCTCGTACAGTATCGTGGTCTTTGTACTGATACTTTCGGCCATTCAGTTTAGAGTAGGGAGGGAAAGAAAATGAAAAATGAAAAACGGACTAAACGCATTGCGACCTATGTCTTTTTAATACTAGTTTCGCTCATTTTCTTCTTCCCGTTCTATTTCCTGATCGTCAGTATTAGCAATCCGTCGATCGATATTACAAGAGGAAAGCTGCTTCCAGGCAGTCACCTCATTGAGAACTTCAAAACGATGATCGAAACAACCCCGATCAGTCTGTCGATCTGGAACTCGGCTTTAGTGTCTGTCGGTCAGACGATTATTTCCATCTTCGTCTCGTCTCTGGCAGGCTACGGCTTTGAAGTCCACCCCAGCCGCGGCAAGGAAGTCGTGTATAACATCATTCTTTTATCCATGATGATCCCGTTCGCCGCGCTGATGGTTCCGCTGTTCCGACTGTTCGGAACCATTTCCGGTATCGCACCGGCTTTGGGTATCGATACCCTGTTTGGCGTTGTTTTACCTTACGTTTCTACGGCCTTCCTGGTTTTCTTCTTCAGACAGAACACCAAGATGTTCCCGAAAGAACTCATTGAAGCGGGCCGTATCGACGGTTTGTCTGAATTAGGGATCTTTGTCAAAATCTTTATTCCGACTATGAAAACGACTTATGCTGCAGCCGGTATCGTCACGTTCATGAACTCATGGAACAACTACCTGTGGCCTCTGATCGTACTGCAGTCACCAGAGAACTACACGGTGCCACTGGTCATTTCGGCTATGGGCTCCGGCTACACGATCGACTACGGCTCCGTCATGATCGCCATCTTCATCACGACGATCCCGACAGCTATTATCTTCTTTGTCCTGCAGAAATACTTCGTACAGGGTATGGTCGGCTCGATCAAATAACTTTTTAATACGTTTAGTATAGAGACACCCGAAAAGATGTGCGTATCCTTTTTGGGTGTTTTCTCTTATGGAAAGTATAAGGTAAGCAAATCTCTTACCAACTCAGCAGAAGATAGTGGTTAAGTATGCAGGCAACACTGATTGCTTATCATCTCGTTAAAAGAGTACTGTACTGACCGGTAAGCAACACGAATGGCCTGCAAACTCGGGTAGTATGAAGCAGATGAGTGAGTAAGCCAAGCAGATTATTTACCGTCTCAGTTTATAAATACAAGGTGAGAAGTAAGACAATAACAGATCATAAAGAATTGGAGGTCAGAATGTGCTTCAGTTACATTTAAAAGGTAACACTACCGATCTCAAGCAGGGGATCGATCACTTAAAAGACGAATTTGGATTCGAGATAAGTTCAGATGGTATTGTCATTCAACTCCAACACGTCCCAAATTCTGCCACTTTAGCTGTCGGGTTCGATGGAAAGGAAGGATCGATCCAGTATACAACGAGGAACACCTTCTTTCGTCAATTGAGTCGCTGGCTAGCTTTTTATAATGATGAAAAAACCTTTTATAAAGAAGAAACAGTTTACTTTGACAAGGTCGGGACTATGATCGATGTGTCTCGAAACGCCGTCCTGAACCTTGAAGGAGCCAAGGAACTTCTTCGACACATGGCCAAAATGGGATTCAATCAGGCCATGCTTTACACAGAAGATACTTACGAGGTGGAAGGCCGTCCTTATTTCGGGTATCTCAGGGGACGGTATTCCAAAGAGGAACTCAAAGCACTTGACGACTACGCTTATGACCTTGGCATCGAGATGATCCCATGCATACAGACACTGGGCCATTTATATCAGGTTCTGCAGTATGGCACCCATGCAGAAATCCAGGACACGTCGGATGTTCTTCTGGTCGGTGAACCGGAAACTTATGCTTTTATTGAAAAACTTATAACAAATACCACAGCGCCTTTTCGCTCCAAACGGGTACATATCGGCATGGATGAAGCCTTTGGTGTTGGTACTGGACGCTATAAACAGAAAAACGGCGTCCGAGACACTTTCGCTATCATGACTGAGCATGTCCAGAAAGTCGTTGAGATCACAGAAGAACTGGGGCTCGAAGCGATGATGTGGAGTGATATGTATTTTCGGGCAGGTTCCAAAACGGGCGATTACTATGATCAGAATGCAGAGGTTCCAGAAGCGATCATCAAGGAGATCCCCGAGGTGAACATGGTTTTCTGGGATTATTATCATGATAAGCCTGAAGCGTACAGACATTTTTTAATGAAGCATATCGAAATGAAGCAGAAAGTGATATTTGCTGGAGGTATCTGGACGTGGAATGGCATCGCACCGAACTACGGCAAGTCACTGGAAACGACGAAAGCGGCATTACCGGTGTGCAAGGCGCTTGATATCAGAGAAGTCTTCGCAACGATGTGGGGAGACGATGGGGCAGAAACGCCAGCCATAGCTGCTTTGCCGGGACTTCAATACTTTGCGGATCTGTGTTACAGAGAAACAGTGGATCAGGAAGAGATGGCTGTCGTTTTTGAAAGTAATTTCGGGATACCGTTCGATGCTTTTTATCTGTTGAACCGGTTGGACGAAACACCAGGAGTGGATCGTCACAATCTGGAAACATCGGCCGGCTCCAAGGTGCTTTTATGGCAGGATCCTCTGCTGGGCCGTTTCGACAAGAGAATCGAAGGACTTGATTTGACTACTTATTATGAAGAGTTAGCTGAACAGATGAATCGGATCACTGACGAGACTAAATCATTTAAAGAGCTGTTTGCTTTTTACGCGCTGCTGGCGCATGTCCTGTCAAAAAAAGCTGAATTTGGCATCCGGCTGAAGACGGCATATGACACCAAGAACTTAAAATCATTGAGTGAACTGGCGGATGTTGCTTCAGAATTGACAGTAGACCTTGAAACCCTTCGGCTGGCTCATCAAAGGGTCTGGATGACTTACAACAAACCTTTTGGATGGGAAGTCTTGGATATCCGGTATGGCGGAGCGGTGGCACGAATGAAAACAGTGACAAGTCGCTTAAATGCCTACTTGAAAGGTGAATTATCAGCGCTTGAAGAACTGGAAGAAGAGAAACTGCTCGATCCAACATCAAAAAGTAATGGATTAGGCAGAGGCTTCTATAGAGATATGGCCAGTACGAGTAAACTGTCAGGCGTGTAAAAAACAGTCAAATTACAAGGAGTGTTACAGCAATGTTTGAAATCAGAGAGGATTTTTACTGGAACGGCAAACCGATCAAGATAATATCCGGTGCCATCCATTATTTCAGAGTGGTCCCCGAATACTGGGAGGACCGCCTTAGGAAGTTGAAAGCGATGGGCTGCAACACAGTCGAAACGTATATTCCGTGGAACTTTCATGAACCGAAAGAAGGGCAGTATGATTTTGACGAGATGCATGATGTGACAAAGTTCATTGAAACAGCTCAGTCGCTGGATCTGTTCGTCATCGTCCGGCCGGCTTCATATATCTGTGCCGAGTGGGAATTCGGCGGTCTGCCAAGCTGGCTTTTAAAGGATAAGGACATGAAACTGCGGACGTATTACGAACCGTTTTTAGACAAGATCGACCGGTACTTTGAGGTGTTATTCAAAGAACTCATCCCACTGCAAGCTACACATGGCGGACCGATCATCATGATGCAGGTAGAAAATGAGTATGGAAGTTATAACAACGACAAAGATTATCTGAAAGTGCTCATTGATATGATGAAGAAACACGGCGTGGATGTTCCGCTGGTCACCAGTGATGGGACTTGGCTGGACATGCTGGAAAACGGAACCGTTCCAGAAAAAGCCCATCCTACCGTCAACTTCGGATCGGACGTTGCTGATCACTTTGGTAAACTCGAACACTTCATCGGTAAAGATTCTCCCTTGATGGTGATGGAGTTCTGGATTGGCTGGTTCACTGCCTGGGGGAATGAGAAATATAACCGGACAGACTATCAAGAGCAGGCAGAAGAGCTGCGGAATATTCTGAATAAAGGGCATGTCAACTTCTACATGTTCCATGGTGGGACGAACTTTGGTTTCACGAACGGCGCCAATTACTACGATGAACTGACACCGGATATCACGTCTTACGATTATGATGCACCTTTATCTGAGTGGGGGGACATTACTGAGAAGTACAAGGCGTTTCGTGAAGTGATCCAGGAGTTCACTTCAGAAGAACTGCCGACTTTACCTGATCCTGTCAAAAAAACAGACTACGGAAACGTACCCTTAAAATCTCGGACATCTTTATTTGAGAATTTGGACAATATAAGTGAAAAGGTAACGAGTCCCTATACGCTTTCCATGGAAGAGCTGGATCAGGACTATGGCTATGTCCTGTACCGTCAAAATAGTGGAAACAAACGGAAAGTTGAAGATTTCCGTCTGCTTGGAACCAGCGACCGAGCTCAAGTCTTCCTGAACGAAGCGCTGGAACTGACCCAGTACGACAAGGAAATCGGGCAGAAAGAAACCTTTGAATTGACCGAAGATGATATGACCATGGCTATCCTTGTCGAAAACATGGGGCGGGTCAACTATGGACCACGGCTCAAACAGCAGTCCAAGGGAATAACAGACGGTGTGTTTTTGAACGGGGCTTATCGCAGTGGCTGGACACATTACCCGCTGCCACTGGATAACATAGAAGACGTCGATTTCACGAAACCTCATAAAGAGAATACACCAAGCTTCTCACTGTTCGAACTGGAGATCGACGAGAAAGTGGACACCTTCATCGATATGACTGGCTGGGGCAAAGGAGCTGTCTTTGTGAATGGCTTTAACCTTGGGCGCTTCTGGGAAGTCGGTCCGCAGTATAAACTTTACGTCCCGGCACCATTATTAAAAGAAGGTGATAACCAAATCGTGGTGTTTGAAACAGAAGGAAAAGTTAAGGAAGAACTGGCGTTTACAGATAAACCGCCGTACTAAATACTGTTAAATTTCAAGAAAAGGCAACGTTCATTTGAGCATTGCCTTTTTTAACTGATAAAGGTTATATCCCAAATTACTTAGCCTTGCCCGTTCATATTTTTGTATCCTGCTTCCTGTATTGGTTATAATAGGAGCATGATTCATCGTGACACTTAGTATAAAAATAAAGTCACTCCACCTTCTGAAAGGAGTATTGTATGAACCAATTAAAAAACATCATCAAAGGAAACACCTATCGTTTTACCGTGCTGACCAACAAACTAGTACGGATGGAGTATTCTAAGAAAGGCATCTTTGAAGACCGCCCGACGCAGATTATCAAGAACCGTGATCTCGGTGAGGTGGATTTTGAGGTAAAGGAAACCCATCAGATGCTCGAAATCATCACGGATTCCTTTCACCTCCGCTACATGAAAGAGAAAGAGTTCTCTCCGAAGAATCTGTCGATCGATGTCAGATACAACTATACGAATTATACCAACAGATGGTATTACGGCCAATATATCCCGACACTGAAAGGAGCTTTAAGGACCGTCGACCGTGTTGACGGAGAAGCACCTCTGGAAGAAAGTATCGTGTCGAAATATGGCTATGCCACTTTGGATGATTCCAAATCATTCGTTTTTGATGAAAACGAAGATATCAAAGTGAAGAACGAAAAGCAGACCGATGTCTATTTCTTTGCTTATGGACGGGAGTATTTGAAAGCCGTTCAGGATTTTTACCGCTTATCCGGCCATCCGCCGCTATTGCCGCGTTACGCTTTAGGCAACTGGTGGAGCCGTTATTGGAAATACACCGAACAGTCCTATATGAAACTGATCGACAAGTTCGAAGAGGACGACATCCCGCTTGCCGTCAGTGTCATCGACATGGACTGGCACCTGACTGATGTGCCGTCGAAATACGGCAGCGGCTGGACAGGCTATACCTGGAACAAGGAATTGTTCCCTGATCCTGAACGGTTCTTAAATAAACTTCAGGATAAGGGACTCGCGGTCACGCTGAATGTGCATCCCGCAGATGGGATAAGGGCTTTTGAAGAACAGTATGAGGTCATTGCTGAAAAGCTGGATCTTAACACAGAGATCGAAGAACCGGCTCATTTTGACTTGATGGATGAAGACTTCAGAAAGGTTTATTTTGAAGATGTCCACCATCCTTTAGAAGATCAAGGAGTCGACTTCTGGTGGATCGACTGGCAGCAGGGCGAATTCAGCAGCAGCGACATCGATCCCTTGTGGCTTTTGAATCACTATCACTTCAAGGATATGAAAGAGCGCGGTGAGGACGGTCTGATCCTGTCGCGTTACGGCGGTCCGGGGAGTCACCGCTATCCCGTCGGGTTTTCAGGTGATGCGATCATAACGTGGGCTTCCCTGCGTTTCCAGCCTTATCTCACGGCCACGTCTTCCAATATCGGCTACACCTGGTGGAGTCATGATATCGGTGGGCATTTCAAAGGGTATAAAGATGAGGAGCTGACGCTACGGTGGTTCCAGTTCGGTGTATTCAGTCCGATCAACCGTCTGCACAGCTCAAACAGCGCCTTTTCAAGTAAAGAGCCCTGGAAGTATAGCGTCAATATCCGGGATGATATGACGACGTTCCTGAGACTGCGTCACGCACTGATTCCCTATCTCTATACGATGAACGTGTTGAACAGCGAGAAGGGGATCCCAGTGATTCAGCCGGTGTACTATAAGTATCCGCATGAAGAGTCAGCTTACGCTATCAAAAATGAGTACTTTTTTGGAAGTGAACTGCTCGTTCTGCCGATAACGAGCAAGAAAGACGAAGAAACAGTCTATGGCAGTGAAGTCTTCTATTTCCCTGACGGACACTGGTTCGATGTGTTCTCCAACTTCAGGTATAAAGGTCAGACCGAACTGAAAGTGTTCAGAGATGAAACCACAATTCCGGTCTTTGCTAAAGAAGGGAGCATCATTCCGCTTGATCCGACACCGACAGAAACGGATGCCCACAAGCTTCCTGTAGATATCGAATGGCTCATCTATCCGGATAGAAGCAATTCGTTCGAGCTGATCGAAGACAGAGAAGAGGGCAGAGCAGTAACCACCTTCGAATTGAATGAACTGGAACAGTCGCTGACCTTGCGGATCGAAGACAAGCATAACGTGCTGCCAGAAAATCGCAGACATATCATTCATTTTAATGCGTCTGAAGAAGTGACCATCCTGGATGTGGAAAACGGAAAAGTACTGGACAAGGTTGTCGATAACGACATCAACAGAACGACAGTCACCTTCCTCCCGGATAATGACAAAGAGATGATCGTGAAATATTCGAAATTCAGAATTATCGAAAACCAGGACATCAGTATGGAACTATTCAAGCGTCTGGACAAAGCCCAAGTCGGCTATTTCCTGAAAGACGACCTGCTCAATTCCTTTAACAGCGACTTGTCCGACTTCAGTCTGCTTTCATTATTGAATGAACTGGAAGAAGAACAGCTCAGTCAGTCGCTGTTTGAGTTGCTTTATATCAAGAACAGTTAAGATCGACTCAAAGTAAACGAAAAGATAGTAAAGGATGCCCGCATGGTTTGTGTGGGCATCCTTTTTCAGTTTATTTGCTTAAAGGATGCAGCTCAGCAAGCGACTGATGAGCTGAACTGAACATATTTCGAGAAAAGTTAAGTTCAGCACGGAAATAATCGTCTGAACTTAACGATTTCCTGAATAGATTGAGTTGAGCTTTAATATTTCCAGCTGAACTTCACTTTCCATACAAAAGGTAAAGTTCAGACTAAAAACGATAGGCTGAACTCAACATTTAGATTATGAATTGGTGCAATCTGGCCCGGCCAGATTCATTCATTATCGCACTATGGCGACTGATTGGATGTTTCTACAGTAGATACAGAATATTGCATGGAGATTTTTCGTTACTTTATGCTGCTTTGCATAATATATAGTATATAACTTACTATTGAGGAGAATGCGCTGATGAAAAATGCAGAACGCGATAAACCGTATAGCCTGCTTATCATGGAATATTTGAATCATCGTTCATCACTTTCAAGGATTCAAGAGAAGTACTATGCCAGTCTGAAAAAAGGATGGGAGGGTGAGAAACAGTTCGACACGTTGCTTGAAAAAATCCCCTGCGACCATATCATCCTAAAAGACTTGCTCTTTAAAGTCAGCGGGACAGTGTTTCAGATCGATACGCTACTGATCACAAACGAAACCCTTTATCTGTATGAAGTGAAAAACTACGAGGGCGAGTATATGATGGAGAATAATAGACTGATCCAGTGCACATCAAAGAAAGAAGTACTGAATCCGACGATCCAGCTTGAAAGAAGTGCAACGCTGTTGAGGCAGCTACTGGATAAGTTTGAAATAGACTTAACGTTAGAAGCGTATGTCGTTTATATCAACAGTCACTTTACGTTATACCAGTTATCGTCTAATCAATATCCCTTTATACTGCCCTCGATGATCGATGCGCATCTAAATATGCTTGGAAGGAACAGAAAAAAGTTAGCTCAACGCCACCGTGACTGGGCTTCATATTTATATAATGAACAACTGGACATTACACCGTATCTGGATCTCCCCGAGTATACTTATGAGGAACTCACTAAGGGCATCCTGTGCTCCCAATGTCATGCATCTATTCAACAATTCACGGGTCGTTTGGTCATTTGTCCGGTGTGTCACTATAAGGAAACTTCTCGGCTAAGTGTTAGGAGTCATATAAAAGAGTACATTCGACTGTTTCCGCAAAGAAAAGTGACGCTTTCTGCGATAAGAAACTGGTGTGGTCACGTCCCTTCTGCGTATACCATCCGTGCAGGTATCAAAGACGTCAGATCTGAGAGTCATACTGGAGTCTAGATATACTTGTTCAGTGAAATCAACGGACATATCCCTTCCCAACGTACTTTAACTAGCCGTATCTTTGGTATTTCGCCGTGTATCTATTCTATAATAAAGGTAAGTAAAGACTTTACTGCTTGATTTTATGAAAGGAGATCATTATGAATTCACTGATATCTAAAGACTCAAAATGGATTTTGACAGAAGAAGGTACAGAACCGGAAACGATCAGACAGAATGAGACCTTGTTTGCGCTGTCCAACGGTCATATCGGAACACGCGGCAGTCTGGAAGAAGCGGAGCGGACAAAGGAGTACAGCCATAGCGAGGCGACGCTGGTGAATGCTTACTACGACAGCGAACCGATCCAGTATGGGGAATGGGCCTACGGTTATGCCAAAGAGCACCAGACGGTCATCCCTGTCCCCAATGGGAAGAAACTGGCTATTAAACTGGATAATGACCTGTTTGATCTGACAACGGGGAAAACTACGGACCACAAACGTCAGCTCGATCTAAAAAAAGGACTGCTTACCCGTTCGTTTACTTGGGAAAATACGCAGGGACATAAACTGGACGTCAAGATCGAACGATTCGTCTCTTATGATTATCCTGAGCTGCTGGCACAGAACATTGAAATCACGCCCCATGACGATGGGTGTGACCTGCAGATCGTTGCAACGCTTGATGACTTAAAGGAAATGGGAAGCATTTCTAAAGAAGAGAGCAACGATCCTCGGATCAAGGCGCAAAAGGAAAGACGCTTCCAGTCAGAACGGTTAGAAGACTTCGACAATCAGCTGTTGCATATAGAAACTAACAGTACTGGCTTGCACATGATCGTGGGAGAAAAGAATCAGCTGTTGGATCCATCCGTTCAGTCCCGATTTGAAGATGGTGCAGAAAGCTGGGAACTGACTACGAAAAAAGGTGAAACGATCGCACTTGAACGATTAGTTGCCTACAGCAACATTTTTAAGGACGCATCTCAAAAAGAAGACAAAGCACAGAAAACGTCAACCATTCTAAACGAAGCATCAGCGATCGGTTTTGAAGGGCTCAAAGAAAAACATATCGAGCATATGAAAGAATTCTGGGACCTTTCTGATATAGAAATCGAAGGAGACGACGAACTGCAGGTGGGGTTGCGCTTCAATCTGTTCCATCTTTATCAGGCAGCTGGACGTGACGGCAAGCGGAACATGTCCGCCAAAGGACTGACGGGAGAAGGGTATGAAGGGCATTATTTCTGGGACACAGAGATGTATATGCTGCCGTTTTTCTTGTATACCCAACCGAAGATAGCCAAGCATCTGCTGAATTACCGGTATACGATCCTTGAGGAAGCCCGGAATAGAGCACGGGAAATGGCAGTTGATAAGGGCGCGCTCTTTGCCTGGCGTACGATCAACGGGAAAGAAGCTAGTCCGTACTATCCGGCAGGGACAGCTCAGATCCATATCAATGGGGACATCGCTCATGCCGTTCATACGTATGTTAAGGCGACAGGGGACAAACGCTTTGGTATGCATGAAGGCCTAGAGATCCTTGTGGAGACTGCCCGCTTTTACGCCGGTTGGGGACATTATGACGAGAAGCGAAACGGTGCTTTCGTCCTGAATGATGTGACCGGACCGGATGAATATACGGCGATTGTCAATAACAACTATTACACGAACCTTATGGCCAAGCATAATTTCAAGTATGCCGCTGAGATGGTGGAAGCCGTTCTGGAGTCCAATGATGAAGACGGACTGGCAGTGCTTGAGCGCATCGGTTTTGAGAAATCAGAACTGGAGAACTGGAAAAAAGCCTCTGAAAAAATGTTCCTGCCATATGATGACGAGCAGAAGCTGACGATGCAGGATGACAGTTTCTTCCATAAAGAAGTGTGGGATATCGAGAACACACCGAAAGAGAACTTCCCGCTGCTGCTGCATTATCATCCGCTGACGATCTATCGCTATCAGGTCAACAAGCAGGCGGATACGGTGCTTGCCCAGTTCCTGTTCTCGGATGAGTTCTCACAGGAACAGAAAGCCAGAGACTACGATTACTATGAATCTGTCACGACGCACGATTCATCCTTATCCCGTTCGGTGTTCGGGATGATGGCCAGTGACCTTGGCGATCTGGAAAAAGCGTATGGTTATTTCATGGACACAGCTTTGATGGATATCACTGACTTGCAGAGCAACACGAAAGACGGGGTGCATGCGGCCAATATGGGCGGCACTTGGATGAGCATGGTTTACGGTTTTGGAGGTATGCAACTCGTGGATGATACGCTGCACTTCAGACCACGCCTGCCAAAAGACTGGACCAGCGTTACCTTTAAAGTTCAGTTCCGTCATCGCGTGATCAAAGTTGCGATCAGCAAAGACGACACCGACTACACGCTGATCAAAGGCAAACCGCTCGTTATCAGACACTTTGATGAAGAGAAGCAGTTGAAATAGATTAAACTAAAAAGGGTGCTGACTTTAACCGGTCGGCACCTTTTTCATGTATATAATGAGAATCGGTTATTCGAACGATTTCTACTTATGCCCACTGAGATGATGACATCGTTCCACCGGTCATTAAAAGCACTCAAAATCCATTACAAAAAAAGAAAGCCTTCGATTCGAAGGCTCTCCATATTAAGTCCATATCAAGTCAAATGATTTTTGATGACGATCTCAGGAACTGTCAGGTTCTTGCGTGCTTTAACATTGGCCAGGATGATGTCTGCCACGTCATCGGGATCCATGAGGTGCTGGATTTCTTCTTTCGAGTAGATATCGTCCCAGAAGCTGGTCTTCATGCCGCCCATATAGGCTGCCAGGACATGGATGTCTGTATCGGCCAGTTCTTTGACGATGCTTTCTGTAAAACCGCGGGCCCCGAACTTGCTGGCACAGTAAACTGATTCTGAGGCTTTGCCCTCCAGACCGGCGGTAGAAATGACTTGAATAATGGTTCCTTCGTTGCGTTCTTTCATTTCAGTTAAAACGGCTTGAGTGCAGAAGATGGTGCCTTTCAGATTGATGTCGATCATCTGATCCACAGAGTCCGAGGTAATCTTTTCCGCATCATCGAAAACCCCGACACCCGCATTATTCACTAAAATGTCGATCTGTCCACTTTCTTCTTTGATCTCTGAAAAGACGCGGTCGACTTCTTCGGCAGATGACACATCCAGAGTATAAGCAGACACGCTGTCTGACTTCATTTTATCTGCCACATATCTCAATTTGCTGTACGTCCGTCCGAGAAGGGTGACATGATAGCCCATTTCAGAATATTTTAAAGCCAGCGACGCACCTAAACCACTCCCGGCACCAGTGATCACGACATGTTTTGTTTCCATTACTACTTCCTCCTTCACAGTATCTTTCATACTATCAAAGTACCAGATAAATCCTTTTTTGGCAACGATTACGGTGGACGACTCAGAATGGAGATAATCAGATGGAAAGAAGGCGTGTATGAATAACTTAAAACAAATGATATATCTTACATGATATAGAGCATCACTATGCCACGCTTCAGATTCTTAAAAACATAAATTACGCCTCACATATGTTAGAATTGATATAATAAGAATAAAGATAAGTAAAGTTTCCATTATACGGTTTGGGGGGAATGTAACATGGTAAGCGTTGAAAAGAACGATCTGGAAAGCATCGAACGAGAAGAAGCAGATTTTGAACTAAAGGAAGGGTTGAAGTCAACCCTCTTAGAGGAAGCAGCAACTAAACGAGGCTACGCAGTCGAACGTCTTGGCTTTGACACCATGATCCTCACGCTTGAAGGAAAGAATCTGCTGTTTCGTGATATGAACGGGCCGTTGTCATCGGCAGCGATGATGCGTATCGTGGATGACAAATACCGTGCGCGTTCCCTGATCAAAAGGCAGAACATCACAGTTCCCGAATCAACCTACTTACGAATTCATGAACGGGATAAGATCAAAGCATTTGCTGACAAAATCGGGTATCCGGTCGTGCTGAAACCAAACGATCTCTCGAGGGGGGAAGGGGTTTATACCAATATCAATGACGAAGCGGCACTCATGGAGCACCTTGATATCATCGTTGAGCTCATAGGCAATGAGTATGAACGCATCCTGATCGAAAAACAGTTCAATGGCGATGATTACCGCTTTTTTTTCGTGGACGGGAAAGTGCTTGCAGCTTCCAAACGGGCGCGCGCAAATGTCACCGGCGATGGTCAGCACACTGTTCTGGAACTCATCGAAGAAAAAAACAGGCTCCGGGCCAAGGATAGGGATCTAAAACACTTCCTTATCCCCACTGACAAAAAGAAACTGGAGCGTCTTTACAGAGAGGGCCGAACACTTGAAACTGTTCCTGGTGAGGGAGAAAGAGTAGTTATTCGCGATGAATCCAACATAGCCAGCGGTGGAGACGGTATCGACTTTACAGACACTGCCCATGACACGTTCAAGGACATTGCCGTAAGAGCGATACAGGCTATTCCCGGCTTTCATTACGGTGGAGTCGATATCATCACCAATGACATTACGCAAGAACCGGGAAAAGACGAGTACGTCGTCACAGAAGTGGAATTCAGTCCTGGACCCATGAGCATGTTTCACTGGGAAGGCAAGCAGCGGGACATGGCCAATCCTGTATTGGATTTCTATTTAAGGAATCTGGATAAACTTTAAACTGATCGAGTTATAAGTGAGGTCTCTGAAGGCAAAAAAAGCCTTCAGAGGCTATTTTTATGGAATGAGGATGTATTATGAGACGAGCCCAAGAGACTTTGGCAGCAACTGTGTACCGCTCAGTTCAGTACTGCAAAGCCAGTGAACAGGTCTTTGGTCAAAGTGTCGTGCTCATCAAGACAAGATAGCATGAGTGAACAGATTTCATCTAAAATTGTCGTACTCATCAAAGGGAGCTAAGGCGAGTGGACAGTTTACTTGCCGAAATGTCGTGCTCATGAGGATAGTCTAGGATGAGTGAACACTTTAGCTCCAATATTGTCGCAGTCAATCATAAGTTGATCAACGAGTGGACATATTCCAACTCATTATGTCGTACTTAAATGAACCCGACAGACTGAGTCAGCACTTATGATTCAAAACATCGAAACCGAACGATACGATGAGTCAGAGTCTTCCTTTCATAACAAAAGTGTAGAACTAACGAGTGTGTGACCATGGAGCTTAAAAGGAAGCTTTGGTCGGCCAAAGCTATCTGAAAAAGGCAGTTAAAAGAAGTTAGTAATGGAATCAGTAAATCATTTCTAATAATCAGTCTACTGATCGAAATAAACGCTAAAACAGCTTTTATATTCCCCAATAAAGTATATAGTAGAATGAGTTTGAACCTGCACTACTTTAATGGGAATTTTTTTATTTAATTCAAGAATGCTCAAACAGTATAGTTGCAGATGCCAACCCATAAGTTCTATACTGAATAGATGATCCTTTATATAAAGAAAAAGACAGAATCTAGTGAATTCCTTAAGGAGATTATAATGAATCATAAACGAAACTTACGTAAAGCGATGCTGGTTTTGATCCTGATCCTTGGTAGTGCTTATTATTTTTACTGGGGAAACAACGCAATAGAAACGACGCATTTCGACTATACGAATGAAAAGATCCCAGACAGTTTTGACGGCTACACGATCGTGCAGGTATCTGATCTGCACAATATGGATTTCCATGGCGAACTGATCCCTAAAATAGAAAAGGCTGACCCGGACATCATCGTGGTGACCGGAGATCTCATAGATAGAAACCGGACAGATCTGGCTGTTGCAGAGGATTTTCTTGAAGAGGCCATGGCTATAGCACCCGTGTATTTTGTATCCGGCAACCATGAAGTTGCATCCGGCAAGTATAACGAGCTTCAGGAGATCGTCGATCAGACTGGTGTCACAAATCTTGATAACGACAGCCTGGTCCTGACGCAGGATAATGACCAAATCAATCTGCTTGGATTGGCGGATCCTCTCACTCTTCAACTGGATGAAGTCATTGAAGAAGGATCAGAAGCAGGTGTCATAAAGAACACGATCGAAGATATTTCAACTGATGATCCGAATCAGTTCGATCTGCTTTTATCCCATCGTCCTGAACTGTTTGATGTATACAAAGATACTGGCATAGATCTTGTTTTGACCGGTCATGCCCATGGCGGACAGATAAGACTGCCTTTCATCGGCGGTCTGTATGCACCGACGCAGGGATTCTTACCGGAATATACAAATGGCAAATATATTGAAGACCAAACGACCATGATCCTTAGTCGCGGTCTCGGTAACAGTATTTTTCCTCTCCGTGTCTTTAATCGTCCCGAATTAGTCGTGGTTACCTTAGAAAGCGACTAAACAAGAGGAAAGGAAGTAATCTTTTAATGAGAAATGAACAGTGGTTCTTACCTCTCTGAGCAGCTTCACGTATAATAGACAGTATTGATTGAAAAGTGAGGAGAGATGGTGTGCAGAATAGAAGTAGAATGCACTGGGTCGTAGCTGTGGCAATGAGTGGTCTGGCGATCAGTGCCGTTGGCTTGCCAGTGATGACAAATGGGGTATTCATTACACCTATTGCTGACAGTCTGGATGTTTACCGCGGATCTGTCGCCATGCATAATACGCTGACATTGTTGATGAAGGCGGTCATGTCCTTGTATGTACCAAGACTGATCCAGCGATTTGGATTTAAACGTACCATCATCACAGGCGTTTTTCTGACAGGTTTGTCCAACTACCTGCTGGGCTGGGTAGGCGCCCTGTGGCTCTTTAATATTCTGGGTACCCTGCGCGGGATCGGTACGGGTCTATTGGCCTGGGTGCCACTGACCCTCGTCATCAATGAATGGTTTAATGCTAAGCATGGACTGGTCACAAGTATCGTATTGAGTTTCAGCAGTATTACCGGAGCGATTTTCTCTCCTGTGTTTTCAAATCTGATCGACTCTTTAGGCTGGGAACAATCCTATCGTATTATGGGGATTTTGATCGTCCTGTTTGCGTTACCCGCCATACTTATTCCATATACTTTGGACCCTAGAGAGAGCGGTTATCTGCCTTACGGAACGGATGATTCTGAAGAAGGCCAAGCCAAGGAACGGGCTGTAATCAAACGGGATGGCCAGAGGGATGTGTCCATGTTCATATTCGGACTTTTATTCCTCTTCACTTTGTTCCAGACTCTGCTCATAGGTGTGCCGCAGCACTTCCCCGGGTTTGCCCAATCGCTGGATTATTCTTCGGATATCGGAGCGACCATGCTGTCCATTGCGATGGTCAGCAGTATCGGATTCAAGCTCGGCTTAGGTTATGTCAGTGATCACTTTGGACCGGTGAAAAGTACCGTCAGCATCTTGACGCTGATCGGACTTTCCAGCGCCATTCTGCTGACTTTCGACATTGTTCCGATGCTTTATGCCGGTGCATTCCTGTTTGGCGCAGCTTTTTCCATTCCATCGGTCAGTGTCACACTGCTGACGAAGGAGTTTTTTGGAAGGTATAATTTTTCGCGTTTGTTCCCGATACTGGCTTTTTCAACGAGTCTTGGAGGCGCAATATCGCTGGCGGCAGTCGGATTCATTTATGACTTCACCGGTTCCTATGCTCCGGCCTTTGCTGTTGCTTTAGGTATCAACGTGTTGAATATCATCATTTTATTCATCATCTCCAGTCGGGTGTCTAAACGTCGTCCGGATAAAAAGCAAAGTAAATAAAAAAGGATTTCTTAAGTCGGTGCTTTGAGCACCGGCTTTTTCTTTTCCAGTATGCTATGATTGATGTAATGACTAATTAGGAGGATCATCAATGAACTATCCCTATCAGAATGCTGTATACGAAAAGGTCCCTGCGCCACTTCCGGAAGAGGGGCTGAAACAGGTCGTATTAACAGATGATACGATGCACGAACGCCATGATAAGGTCGTTGAGAAGATGAAAGAGAACGGTTTTTCGACCCTTGTGATTTACGAGGATCTAGAGCATGGCTCGAACTTTGAATACCTGACCGGTTTTCTGACCCGTTTTGAAGAAGGGTTGCTTGTTCTTCATGATGACGGGAAGGTCTACTATTTATTGGGCAACGAGAACCTTAAACTTATCGAACACGCACGACTGAAAGGCGAGCTGGTCCATGTGCCGCATTTTTCACTCCCGGATCAGCCGATGGAACCTGAGAAACCTTTCAGTGACTTACTGAATAAGAAAGTGATCAAGACTGACAAGAAAGTCGGCGTGGTCGGCTGGAAACTGTTCACTGGTAAACAGGATGCTGTCGATACGCTGTTTGATGTCCCGCATTATATCGTCGAGCAGCTTATCAACGTTTCTGGCAGAGAAAATGTTGTCAATGCAACCGACCTGTTCATCGGACCTGAAGGGGTGCGGACGACAAACAACGCCAATGAAGTAGCGCATTACGAATTCGGTGCAGCCCTGGCGTCCCAGCGTATGCTGAAAACCTTGGATGCCATTGAACTTGGCAAAACGGAATGGGAACTGGGCGGGATCTTGAATGCTTACGGCCAGCCGAACAGTGTGGTGACCATTGCCGCGACGGGTCAGCGATTTGAGAAGGCGAATCTGTATCCATCAGAAAAAATGGTCAAGCTGGGTGATAAGCTGTCGCTGACTGTCGGCTTTAAAGGTGGTCTTCAGAGCCGGGGGCCGATCGCTGTCCGAGACGAAAACGATCTACCGGAACAGCATAAAGACTATCTGGATCAGGTCGTGAAACCTTACTTTGCTGCAGTGACGGCCTGGCTGGAACAGGTCCACATCGGCATGAAAGGCAGGGATCTTTATGCATTGATCGACAAGGTCCTGCCCAAAGCAGACTTCGGCTGGGAGCTGAATCCGGGACATTTAACGGCTGACGAAGAGTGGATGGCTTCACCCGTCAAAGATACGTCTGAAGCAGAACTCAAGAGCGGGATGCTGTTTCAGGTCGATATCATTCCGTCTGTGAAAGGCTATCCGGGTGTGAGCGCTGAGGGCGGGATCGTTTTAGCTGATGAGGCTCTGCAGGCTGACATCCAAAAATCCTACCCCGATGTCTGGGCGCGTATGAAAACTCGAAGAGATTATGTGAAAAATGTTTTGGGGATCGATCTCAATAAAGATATTTTATTAACGGGCAATGCCACGCCGTATCTGCGTCCTTTTGCTTTGAACCAGGGAAAAGCCATGGTCTGGCACGGAAAAATATCCAGCTGACACGTTACTTTAGATTTCAGGTGTTACTTTTTATATAATGAGAAAAGATAGATGGAAAGGGGTCAACAATTATGACGATGGAACATTATTTTGAAACGAATGACGGGGCGCGTCTGCCGAAAATCGGATTAGGCACGGTTTACATCAAAGGGGCCAAAGGGGTCCAGAGCACACTTTCGGCCATCCAAAACGGCTACCGCCTGATCGATACATCGACCAACTATAACAATGAAGGCATGGTGGGAGAAGCGATCCGCCGAAGCTCTGTTCCTCGGGAAGAATTTATCATCAGTTCCAAACTTCCCGGAGAGGCGCATGCCTACGATAAAGCCATCATGATGATCCAGGAATCGCTCTACCGCATGGGTCTGGATTACTTTGACAAGTACCTGATCCACTGGCCGCTGCCGAAGCAGGACAAATATGTGGAAGCGTGGCAGGCCTTAGTGGATGCACAGAAATTCGGTCTTATCAAATCGATCGGTGTCTCTAACTTCCTGGAAGAACATCTGGACCGGATCATTGAAGAGACGGATGTGGTGCCTGCGACGAACCAGATCGAGCGTCATCCTTACTTCAACAACAACGAACTGGTCCGAGTTAACAAAGAACGCGGCATCCTCACAGAAGGCTGGAGTCCCTTTGGCAGAGACAAGGTGGATGTTCTAGGAATCGATATCCTGAAAGAGATCGGTGAGAAGTACGGCAAGTCTTCCGCACAGGTCGTTTTAAGATGGAACATCGATAATGATGTGCTGACGGTGGCTAAGTCGGCCTCCCCGGAAAATCAGCGAGCCAATCTGGATGTGTTCGATTTCTCACTGACGTCTGAGGAAATCGAAAAGATCAATGCACTGGACAAAGGCGAACCGGGAAGAGTGGAAGGGCAGCATCCGAACGAATACGAAGAGTTCGATTAGGATCACCAGTCCAGAAACAGTGATTCAAAAACGCTCAGTGAACTTATCACTGAGCGTTTTTGTTTATGAAATAACTACTTTTATATTATTATTAAGACATCACAGCTTGCTGAAAAAGGATGATGATAATGCCTAAAGATAATGGAACGGAACAAACGTATTATCAGTATGAGAATGAAGATGTGGAAAAGGAATTTGATACAGATGCGACAGAAGGCTTAACTTCCGATGAAGCACAGAAGCGATTAGAAAAAGATGGGCCCAATGAGATCGAACATGAAGAAGTGTCAAAATGGACGATCCTCATCAGACAACTGAATAATGTCGTGATCTACATACTTATCGCAGCGGTCGCGCTGACCTTGGGCATGGGACAATATTCAGATGCTGTCGTTATCGGACTGGTCATCATTGCCAACACTTTTATCGGTTACTACCAGGAAGTGAATGCATCCAATGCGCTCGAGAAAATCAAAGATATGCTATCCACGCAGGCAACGGTCATCAGAGACGGTAAACGTGTCGATATACCGGCCGAAGAAGTCGTCAAAGGTGATCTGGTCTATATCGAGGCAGGAGACAATATACCGGCCGATTTGCGTCTGATAGAAGCCGAGAACCTGAAAGTGCAGGAATCTTCATTAACAGGCGAATCCGGTTCGGTGAGCAAGGAAGCGGAACTTCTGGAAGGGAAAAAGTCGACGGGAGACCAGAGCAATATGGCTTTTTCTTCGACATCTGTCACCAACGGTAACGGAACAGGTGTCGTTATAGCCACTGCCGAAGAAACCGAGATCGGTAAAATCAGTTCGGCCGTCAGTGAACAGTCGCATCAGAAAACGCCTTTAATGAGAGAAATCGACGGATTAGGTAAAAACATCTCGTATGTGATTTTAGGCGTGGCTGCGCTTCTGTTTGCTTTGGGTTTGTTTATTGGCGATTATACACTGGGAGCGTTGTCGCTTGCGGTCATCACGATGATCGTCGGCTCGATCCCTGAAGGCCTGCCGGCAACAACGTCGGTAGTTCTGGCCATAGGTGTCCGCAACTTGGCGAATAAAAAGAACACGATCGTCAAAACTCTGCCTGCAGCTGAAACGCTCGGTTCAGTGGATGTTATTGCGACAGACAAGACTGGCACCCTGACACGTAATGAAATGGCCGTGCAGACGATCGTGACGGCAGCAGACACGTATGAAGTGACAGGTGTCGGTTATTCTCCAGAAGGGTATATACTGAAAGATGACGAACCAGTTGATATCGATGAACTGGACATCTTGAAGGAACTGATCCAGTCAGGCTATGAAGCCAATGAAACGACTCTGGAACAGGAAGAAGATAAGTGGGTCATCAACGGCGAACCGACTGACGGGTCCTTCCTGACGCTGTATCAGAAAAGTCATGGAACGGAAGAGTCGGATTACGAAGAAATCGACCGTATTCCTTTTGATTCAGACTACCGTTACATTGCCTCACTCTCACAGCATAAAGAGACTGGGGATCAGAAAATCTATGTCAAAGGATCGCCGGACAAGATTTTTGAAATGTCAGAAGGGTCGGATCCGGATTTCGACTTGTCACACTGGCAGGATAAAGTGGAAGAGTTGTCGTCCAAAGGGCAGCGGGTGGTCGCTGTTGGTGTCAAGAAACTGGATCAGAAGAAGAAAGATATCGATCATCCGGACATGGAAGACGGCGTCACCTTCTTAGGCATCGTCGGCATCATGGATCCGCCGCGGGATGAAGTGATCGATTCCATTAGAACCATGCGTAAAGCCGGCGTGGCAGTGAAAATGATCACGGGTGACCACCCAAGTACAGCAAAAGCCATTGCCGAACAGCTTGGACTGGCAGATGAGGTCAATGCCATCACAGGTCTTGAGCTGGAAGAGATGAGCGAAGACGAGTTGACTGAAAAAATCAATGATTATCACGTCTTTGCCCGTACGACACCGGACAATAAGCTGAAAATCGTCAAAGCCTATAAGCGAAGCGGAAAAGTCATTGCCATGGTCGGCGACGGTGTGAACGATGCACCGGCTCTGAAAACGTCCGATATCGGTGTCGCAATGGGACAGAAAGGGACGGATGTATCGAAAGATTCAGCGAATATGGTGCTGGCGAATGATGACTTCTCCACCATGGAAACGGCCATCCATGAAGGTCGACGCATTTATGACAACATCAAAAAGAGTATTTTGTATCTTTTGCCGACCAGTTTTGCCGAAGGGCTGATCATTGCGATCACCCTGCTGCTGCAGAACGATTTGCCGCTTCAAGCCACACAAATGCTGTGGATCAATATGGTTTCGGCCATCACGATCCAGTTTGCCTTTATATTCGAACCGGCAGAAGAGGGAACGATGGAACGTCCCCCAAGAGACACGACAAAGCCCTTTATAGGTAAGCGTCAGGCTTTCGAGATTGCTTATGTCTCGATTCTGATGGCAGGGCTGAGTTTGCTTGCTTATAATTGGCTCACCTCCTCATATGGAGTCGATCAGGCAACGGCTAGTACGACAGTCGTGAATATCATGGTCATGAGTAAGATATTCTATCTGTTCAATATCCGTACACGTAAACCGGCTTTCTCAAAAGACTTCTTCAGCAATAAGATGGCCATTGTCATTATAGGGATCATGCTCGTGCTGCAGCTGATCCTGACTTATGTCCCGTTCATGCAGCGTTACTTCTATACAGAAGGTCTGGACCTGCTGGAATGGATGATCGCGGTGGGTGTCGGTCTCATTGTCTTGATCGTTACTGAAGCAGACAAACTGATCCGGCTGAAAGTCCTGCATAAAGATGAATAACTGAATGGAGAGGAGAGAGTTCGTTACTCACGAACTCTCTTTTTTTACGGGATGAATGGGCGTAGTTAACACGTTAATGGTTTTTAAGACAACTTCGACAGTTACAGATTAAGTTCTTGACCGTACCTGCCGAACTTGGCTGATTTCGGTAGATACGTTGAGGGATTCTCATCGTATCGACCGAAGTTGGGGGAGGTTCGGTCGTTAGATTTATTCAAGTCTCTCCTAATTACCGAAGTAGGCCAGGTTCGGTAATTAGGTTGGGTTCGTTCTTTTCTATCAACCGAAGTCGGGGCAACTTCGGCGTGTACAACCGGGCAACCATATCCTAATGACCGAACTTCCGGAACTTCGGCTATTACAAACCTAGTCCTCTGTCCTAACGACCGAACTTCAGCAACTTCGACATGTACCAGCAAAAGTGGATCAGGAAACGACCGAACCCGATATCTTTTTCGCTTTACCCACACTAAACGAGCAATGAACCAGTGTTTAAATCTCCTTATAAAAGACAAAAGCGTCCCTTTCCCGCTGTTCTGATGCTATACTTGATATAATAGTAATGTAGAAAGAGGCGACAGGTATGTTCACACAACAAATCGATGAAGAAATAGCATTGAAACTGAAAGAGTATCAGGATTCCCAAAAAGTGTTCGAGTTGATCGACGCATCTCGGGATCAGCTGAAACAGTGGATGACATGGGTGGATGAGGTGCAGTCACCGGAAGATGTTGATAAAGTCACGCGCCGTCAGCTGCTGCAATTCGTACAAAAGCAAGCGATGCATTTTGTGATCCTCTATAAAGGTGAAGTAGCCGGAGATATCAGCTTGAAAGAGATCAACTGGTCCATTAAGTCGGCTGAGATCGGGTACTGGCTGGGTAGTGCCTATACCGGGAAAGGCATCATGACTCGGGCGGTCAAATATATGCTGGACTATGCCTTCTTTGAATTAGACTTGCATAAGGTGGAAATCTGGGCGGCAGAGGAAAATGTTAAAAGTCGGAGGATCCCAGAACGGCTTGGTTTTGTGCAGGAAGGCACGCGTCGGGATGATGAACTGATCGGTGGAAAGTATCTCACGATGGTCATTTATGGTTTATTGGAAGATGAGTGGCAAAAAGTGTCAGACTAATAATGCCGGGAGGATAGGACGCGGATCCTATCCTTTTCATTTTTGTATCAACTTTTTACGTCAGTTTTTATTTAAAATCACAATAATAACAGTAGACAGTATTTTGAGGAGGGAAGAGATGGACGGGATAGTTATAGGTCTGGTGCTTTTAGGGATCCTGATTTTAAAGTCATCAAAAAAGAAATACGATCAGTCGGGCTACAAGGAAATCAGTCAGCACAGTTATATTGAGGTTTATTTTGATAAAGGCAGGCTGGGAGAATACCGTCTATACCAGGAACTTATGAAACTGGATGATAACGCAAAAGTCCTGCCGAATGTGTATGTTCCGAAAAAGGACGGGACCACTTCTGAAATCGATCTGCTTTTTATTGCCAAAACAGGTATCTACGTTTTTGAATCCAAAAACTACGGCGGCTGGATCTACGGGTCAGAAAAGCGCAGATACTGGACCCAGACTTTTCCGAATAAAACAAAACATTCCTTCTATAATCCGATCATGCAAAACAAAGGACACATCCGTGCACTGAAAGCCTATATGGGGATAGAAGATGTTTACTTTCATTCCATCATCATTTTTGGAGAGAATGCTACTTTAAAGTCGGAAGAGCTTTGGCAGGCCTCGGTGCCCATCCTTAAGCGACATCAACTCAGGAAAAAACTGACCCGGGACTATGCCACTTTACCCGTCCTTTTGACGGAAAAAGATATGGACAACATCTATGTTAATCTCAAACCTTTGGCTCAAGTGTCCGGTGAAATCAGAGACCAGCATATTGCCAGGGTCAAACAGAAACAGATAAAAAATTAGGTGAGTCTTCATTGCCTTACTACTGAGTAAATTTTAGTGTATCGATGCAATCAATGGTATACTTATTTTACAAAGCGATGAGGGATGGAGGAGGAATCATGCACATTTTTGCAACCAGGAAAGTCCTGCAGGCTTTTAAAAAAGCCGAGAAGATGGCTGGAGGGTCTATAGAAAATATCGAGATCCTGGCAGACAGTGGTTCACCCGAAGAAGAGGAACTATTTGAGTGGCATATAAACAGTGTCAAGATAAATCAGGAGGATCTACTCGTTCTGACACATGATCTGTCGGGGCTGACTTTGCTTTTTCTGAATACGGATGCAGAAGAATTACTCGATTTTTACGACTGGTTTGAAGAAGCGGTCTATGATCTGCTGGGGAAACTGGGCTTTACTCATAAAAGTATCCAAGAGTATCTCACCTATTCAAAGGGACCGAATCTGACTGTCAGCAAAGCGACGGATCTCAAGAAGATCGGACGCAATTCGTCAGCAGTGAATCTGATCAGACAGCTGGATCATTATCAGGAAAATGAATATACGATTCAAAGCTACTGGCAGTATCAGATAAGTCATTTGAACCGGTCGCTTAAGCAGGAATACCGGCCATTCAAACAGTTCATCAGTGAATATGAAAAAGTCATTGGACCAGTAAACTATCACGTCGATATGGCTGAAATCGAGGTCCGATTGAAAATGGGCGGTCTACCTGATGTGATCCGTATCATCCAGATGCCCATGCAGCTTACCTTCGAAGATCTGCACCGGGTCATCCAGAAGGTGTTTATGTGGCAGGATGCGCATCTGCATCAGTTTATTATGGAAGATGGCTCGACCATTATCGGCGCCCAGCAGAAAGTGAATATGGAACGTTATCAGATGGGCGGAGAAGAAGAGGCTTATGCGGGGAGTCAGCTGAAACTGGCAGACATCATCACACCGGAAACAAACGGGGTCTTCACCTATGTGTACGACTTCGGTGACGACTGGATACACGCTGTCCGGGTCAGAACATTTTATTCTGAGAACAGACAGGTGTTTCCTAAGCTCAGCTTGATGTCTGGAGATCCAGTCCCAGAAAACATAGGAGGACCCCCGGGCTATGCCTATTTTCTGGAAGTCATCAACGATCCGACACATGACGAACACAGTGTTATAAAAGAATGGGCAAATGATTATCTTTCCCGCTTGAATCTGTTCAACGACGTGAATCACTTTAATCATGACCTGAAAACCATGCATATATAAACTAAAGCATCCTTATGCTGCTGTGAATGATATCTTTTCATCCCGGCAGCATAAGGATTTTCTTATAATGATATGTATCAGATTATAAAAAACTGTATATATGGTATGATAGAAAGTGACTTTAGTATGATGAATCTATGAATTTATCATAAATATGACTCAGTGAGGAATGTCTATGAAAAATTGTATTATCGTTATTCCTGTATTAGATCCCAATGACGCGTTCACCCCATACGTTAAACAGCTTATCTGTGAAGATTTTAAGTCTATCATTATTGTCAATGACGGAAGTTCCAATGAAAAGACCCAGATCTTTGAAAAGCTTGATGAACTGCCGGAAGTGACCGTGCTGACTCATGCCGTCAACATGGGCAAAGGCCGGGCACTCAAGAATGCGTTCAATTACATATTAAATGATTCCGATTTAGCGACACAGCATGGTGTCATCACGGTCGATGGTGACGGGCAGCATAAAGTAAGTGATGTACTTAAACTTTGCAGTGAATTAGAGGAAAAATCTTCCAGCCTTCTACTTGGAGTCAGACATTTTCAGGAAGAGAATGTGCCATGGACGAGTCGGATGGGGAATACCATCACCAGACATCTGTTCAGACTTTTATATGGTAAAGGACTGAACGACACCCAGACGGGCCTCCGAGGGATATCGACTGATGTATTGCCGGACTTCACCGCGATAGAGGGAGAGCGGTACAGTTACGAAACCAATATGCTGATCGTCGCCGTTCATAAAGGTCTTAGGTTGAAAGAAGTCCCGATTGCTACCGTTTATATCAAAGATAACGAGGAAAGTCACTTTAATCCAGTGAAAGATTCTATTGAAATATATGTGCTGCTATTTAAGAACTTTTTTAAATTCATGAGTGTATCTTTCACTTCATTTTTGATCGATATTTCATTCTTTCAACTTTTTCTGTTTATACTCGGGTTTATGACGGTGGGGCGAGAAATTATTACAGCGACTATACTGGCACGGGCCGTGTCCAGTCTCTTTAATTTTTCGATCAGCCACAAGTGGGTCTTTGAAAGCAAGAAACGGTGGAATCAGACACTTTTTAGTTATTATGGACTTGTTGCTGTCCAGGCGCTTATTTCAGGGGTGAGTGTCTACTGGCTGTTCCAGCTGACTGGGATAAAAGAAGTGATACTTAAAGTATTTGTTGATGCCATCCTCTTTATGATCAGTTACCGTATCCAGAAATTACTGATCTTCAAGTCTCATGAAAAATAAAAATGAGTGCGCATCTTCCCATGCTATAGAAGGAAGACGCACACTCAATTTATTTTCAATTAATTACTTACGATATTCTCTGAGGCGAAAGAATCAGCACGGTGCTTCGTGACACCGTATTCTATTGTATCACCCGTATCCAGATAGGTGATTTGTTCTGTGACACCGATCGGATCATCTTTATCGATTTCCAGATGAAGCGCCTCTTCTTCGTCGGCTTTCTTCACCGTAACACGACGATGTGCACTTTGTATGTTTAATCCGAGCTCATCTTTGATATAATGATAGATAGAGGTCTCTAAATGGGTTCTTTCTAATCCCGGGACGCGTTCGATAGGCATTGCTGTTTTTTCTATCAAAATAGGTTTGCCGTCCACATACCGTACACGGTGAATGTTGTAAACGAAGCTTCCTGGTTTCAGATTCAGCTTGTCCTGCACGATGTCGTCAGCCTGTATGACTTCAAAGGCCAGGATCTTATTTGTGACTTTACGGCCGCTCTTGCGGTGATAAGCAGTGAATCCGCTGAGCTGATTGGATTGAGTGATGCGCTTGATTTCTTTTTGACTCAAGTCTTTGACAAACGTTCCCGACCCGCGGCGTTTGATGATCAATCCCTCGTCAACCAGTAGATCCAATGCGCGCTTGACTGTCATCTTGCTCGTGTTGTAAGCTTCGCATAAGTCCTTTTCATAAGGAAGCTGTTCAGTGGCAGTGTAATCCCCATTAATAATTTTACCTTTAATGTCGGTATATATTTCTTCATATTTTTTCATAACGCACCAAACTTTCTTTTATAGTTGACTCACTTTTTTGAGTATAACACATCAGCGAATAGAACAATGTACCATTACATGATAAGTATACATTTGACATATTAATTAAATAACATGACATATATTTGTTATGATATACTTATTAAAAGTAAAAATCAAGCACTTGGAGGGGCTAATATGTTAAGAAAAGTTAAAGATGGATTGATTGTTTCATGTCAGGCGTTGTCGGATGAACCATTACATAGTTCATTCATCATGGGACGTATGGCTAAAGCGGCAACGGAAGGGGGCGCTGTGGGGATACGTGCAAATTCAAAGGAAGACATTTCTGAAATCAAGAAACAGACCTCTCTACCGATCATTGGTCTGGTGAAACGCCATTATCCGGATGTCAAGGTATACATTACGGTTACAATGAAAGAAGTGGATGAACTGATGGATGCGGGGTGTGACATGATCGCCGTGGATGCGACTAAGCAGGAAAGGCCTGAAGGTGAGACGCTAGAAGAATTTATTCGTGCTATTCGTGAGAAATATGAAGATGTCCTGATCATGGCGGATACGTCGACAGTGGAGGAAGGTGTGGAAGCTGAGCGACTGGGCTGTGATGTGGTGTCTACAACGCTTGTCGGGTATACAAGTTATACCAAAGGTCAGTCTATTTTTGAAGATGATTACGCGATGCTGAAAGAATATCTTGAAAAAGTGTCGATACCGGTCATTGCTGAAGGAAACGTGGATACACCCGAAAAAGCAAAAGCTTGTTTGGATCATGGTGTCTATTCTGTCGTTGTTGGCAGTGCCATCACCCGTCCACAGGTGATCACCAAACGATTCGTCGATACGATGAACAGCTGAACATATACTAAAGAATAGCAGATCTCTTACAGAAATCACATGAAGGCGATGGTGCAGGGGTCTTTTAGCCAACATAAAGCAATAGACGCTTCCTTTTACCTATTATATAAAAATATATACAGTTTCCCTAATGATATGTTTCTAAACTTTTTAATTGAATATCCGATGTAAGGGTCAAAGACGATAGGGGAGAAGGAGACACCGCATGGATATTTACAGGTAGGATAGATGAGTAATATCGTGTGTTAAATATTACGCAAAAGCCGTTTGATTTAAACCGATAAACCATTCAAGTCGTTAGATAGAATGGAAAAACCCGTTAACGCTGAGAAATACTCAGTCAGTTAACGGGTTTTATAGGTATCTATGACTTAATACTTAGTCGCGGACATCTCTGATCTGTTCAAGTATTTTGATATCTTTATCAGAAATTTCAAAATCCAGCTGTTTGTTTTCGATGATACGGCTTTCGTGTGTTGATTTTGGAAGAGGAAGCGTATCTTTTTCCAGACAGTAACGGATTGACAATTGTGCAACTGTTACATCGTATTTCTCAGCCATCTCTTTCAGTTCAGGCATATCCAGGACCTGACCTGTCGCCAGTGGAGAATAAGCTTCGACTACTATGTCATGGTCTTTACAGAATGACAGCAGTTCTTCCTGATCTTTACCAACATAGAATGGAATCTGATTGGCCATTGGGACAATATCACATTCATCTAAAATCGGCTGCAGGTGTTCGATCTGGAAGTTTGATACACCGATCGCTTTGATCTTGCCGTCGTTGTATAATTTCTCCATTGCTTTCCAGGACTGAACATTTCCTTCTGTACAGTCTTTACCCTGATCGCTCCAAGGCCATGGGGCATGGATAAGATATAGGTCAAGATAGTCGACGCCTAAATTGGTGATCGTTTCATTGAAGGCTTCAAGTGTTTCGTCGTACCCTTTGATTTCAGCGGGGAGCTTGCTTGTAATGAAAATGTCTTCTCTAGGCGTAGCGAATTCACGAATCGCTTTACCCACATTTTCTTCATTCTTATAAGCTAGAGCTGTATCAATGTGCGTATAGCCGTTTTTTAAAGCCATAGTCACTGAGTCGTAAGCTTCTTCGTTCGGGATCTGCCAAGTACCGAATCCGATGCTTGGAATCTTAACGCCGTTGTGAAATGTAAATGTGTCTTTCTTCATATAAATTATTCCTCCTAAATTTTGATCCTTAATAATTATAACGCAAATCTTATGAAAATGCTTACTTTTTGTTTATAAAATTAGTCATAACTGATCAGGAGGATAAATTCGCCATCCATAAATTCATTTTCCTGAATCTCAAGGCGTTTAACGATGATCGTCAGACGGTAATTTTCATCCTCTGTGGTCAGCTGCATCTCTGAAAGAGGCCGTTCCGGATTCGTGCCGCTTTGCTCCCAGGCAGTATCGATCAGCTCAGACAGGTCCTGTTCCAGCAGCACTGTATCATTTTCCAATAGAGCAATGGTCAGATTTTCATTTTCTGTGTTCATTTCTATCCGGTAAGGCTCCTGATTCAGCTGGATATCACGGTCACTCACCTGAAAAGTGGCGACTTCTACCACTTCGTCGATACCTTCAGTTGAAAAGACAATCGGCTCCGTCGTATCCAGCGAAATGAAGGCATAGCGCGGACCGGATGGACCAGGCATTTCACGCTCGTCAGCATAGTAGTAATGATAGCTGGAATCAAAGCCGAAGACAGTCTCAAAATCTTGATAATAACTGAAGCCTTCAGGCAGCCAGTCCAGACGATCGAGCTGTTCCTGCTGGTTCAGATAATTCATACTGTAACTGAAACGCGCCTTTTCTTCATTGGTCAGTTCACTGTCCAAAGGCGTTGCGACACTGTCGTCCTCAATATAAGGAGCGACCAAATCATTGATCGTGTTGACCTGATTCCTTACCCCGATCGATACAGCATCGATCACCGGCAGAATGGATAGGACACCTAAGCCGATAAGAAAAAAGGGGATAAAGAACTTTTTAGAAGTCAGGAAGCTGTAAATAAGCACACTGACTATGGAGAAAATCCCAAACAGTAAAACGAAATAGCGGCCGTGCGTCAGCCCGAAGTCGGCCGTTTTCAGACTGGATGAAACGGTCTGGAAAATTGCTATGACCAGAAGCAGATAAGGATAGAAACGGCTGAATAGACGAGCGATTTTCTTGTCCACATTTTCAGCGAGGAACAGCGTCACGATACCAACGATCGTATAACTGATCAGCATGGGTTCCATCAAGTTGTCCTGCCAGAAGTCTCCGGAAATATTGGTCAGTATATAGGCAATGAGTATGGCACTGAAAACAAGCAGGACCGGGATAATAATATAGGCGATCAGTATTTCAAGCAGAGAGGGGATACTCTTTGCTTCATCGAGAGCTTCGGTATGTTCGGTCTCTTTGAAAAGTGGAAGCCGCGACAGGAAATAAACCGGCGCAATGAACTGAAAAACGATGGCTGCACTATACGCGAACCAGCGATAATCCAGTTCATAAATAAGTGTCGTATAGGCACTGAAGATGGCACTGATACCGATGAAGAGAATAACGGAGATCAGTAAACTGGAGAAAAAGGCTTTAATGGTCAGGATAAGTGAGTCACTGAATGAAAGCCTGCGGTGGAGCGTCGGTACAGTTATTAAAAGAACGGCTAAGGTAAAGTAGAGAACCATTGTCCGGATCTGACCCGACTGGTTGTAGCCCCTCGGTGCCTGACGCAGATAAAAGTAGTATAAGAGCGGTAGAATAAGGCTGCTTCCTTTGATTATCCAGGTGACGAGTTTATTGAGTGGTTTGATTTCAGAAAAAAGCTGAATCGAAACGAGTATGAGAACGCCTAAGCCAGCACTCAAGGCCTGATTCATATAATCCGAATCACCTTCTGAGTATATCGTCATGATGGTGAACAGCACGATAAGGGCAAGCAGACTTGTTGCGAGCGGAAAACGCGAGAAGGTTACCAGCCACTGCGTCTTCCTTTTCATAAACCAGCTTTTTACAGACATGTTGATCTCCTCCAATTGTGAACCTTTATATTAACCTAATTTTACGACTATATGACGGATTTAGCAATTAAATCGGCGGGAATAAATATGAGAAACAGAAATTAAGAATGATCAGTTTTAAAACCCTTCTTGATAGGAAATGAGTAGATTTCAGGAGTGGTGAAAGGTTGAGAAAATTTAATGCGTGCCCTTTGCGATAGAAAAGGGATGTCGAACGTCACGAAAAATGAGATTGCGTACCCTTCACATCAGGACTATCTGAGCAAAAGATGACCGCTTAATGCATGTCGTTTGGTCTTTTATAAATATGACAGAAACGTTTAAACAAGTCTTTTATATAAATGAAAGAGATTGGACGTGATGTCCAATCTCTCCAACTTATCTGTCCTTTTCGTAACTGGAAGGAGCACCGGCGAGAGGAAAAGAGCCAGGGGTTTATATTTTTTCACTTGATCATGTATGGAATATTTAGTCATTAGTCCAGCTCTTTTCTTAATGTTGTTAAGGTTGTACTAAGTGTAACTTTAAACGATTATATTCACAACTCACATAACTTTTAATACAAATTCGTATTAACTTGTGAAAAAACACTATTTTAATATACATTTATTAGATAAATAGTGTATAATGACTATACCTATAAACAACATAAAGCGGGGGAGTAATGTGAAAAAATGGGTCATATCTTTCTTTATAGCCTTTCTGGCAGCGCTTATTTTATATGTTCCCGTTAATGATTTACATATTGAGTACAATAATAAGTTGTATGAAGAACAGCGAACAAATACAAGTGAACGCTTGAATATCATCCGCGATGACATTCAAGCTCGTCTGGACAGCAGTTTGTTTTATGCTGACTTTTTTGAAATGCTCGTGAGCCAGAACCCGGATATATCTGAAAGTGAACTCCGTGAATATGGTGCATTTATTGTCGAGCGCAATCCTCTTGTAGATAGTGTCAGTCTGGCTAAAGATGGTATTATTCACTTTGTTTATCCTCTTGAAGGTAATGAAGAAGTTATTGGTTTCAACCTAATGGAAGACCCTGACAGGAAACGCTTTTTAGAAGAAGCAATAGATAAAAGAAAAGCTGTCGCTCAGGGACCGATACAAGCGCTTCAAGGCGGGACGAAGATTTTTAACAGGAAGCCCGTCTTTATTGAAAAAATCAGTACAGAAGTGGTCTGGGGTTTTGCCAATGTGACGATCGATTTTGATGACCTGATCAGTAGTAGTTTATTACCGGATGAATCACATGCGTTTAACTACGCAATCGAAATAGAATCAAAAGGAGCTCAGCCTGTGATTTTTGGAGATGCAGATGTCTTTGAAGCAGATGCTGTGACAGCTTCTATTCTTTTACCGGAAAATAAATGGACGATCGCGCTCGTTCCTTCAACCGGATGGAATAATAATCGCTCGGTCCATAGTATAGAGACCGTTGTTTTCTACTTCTTTATCCTTATTATATTCTTTCTTGTCTTTATTTTCGTTCTTCAGTATTATAAGAAACGAGAATTGTCTAGGATGGATGCACTGACTCGCCTGTTGAATAAAAAGACCTTTGAAATCTCCGCTAAAAAGGTGCTGAAGCGCTCTTCCAAACATAACGGTCTGCTTCTGATCGATTTTAATGATTTTAAGAGCATCAATGATACACATGGTCATTTGATTGGAGATCAAGTATTGACTATTGCAGCTGAGCGTCTCATACATTGCTTGAAGAAAGAAGATCTGATCGGACGTATCGGTGGAGATGAAATGATGATTCTTATAAAGGATATCGATGTTCAAACACTAGAATCAATTAAAGACCGTGTTATCCAGCATATCGAAAAACCTATTCTATTAAATGGTAATATGATCAGCCCGTCCATATCTGTCGGACAGACCCTAGTCAGTCAGTGGCTTCCTTTTGAACAGCTTTATGATATCGTCGATAAAAAAATGTACAGACATAAAACGATCAAGAAGGGCGGGAAACCTGTGTCTTACCGATTATCGGAACAGGACTCTTAAGACACACTTAAAATCACGGACTTAACTTATTCGCTGAATAGGTTTTCGCCCTATTTAACTGAGTGGACCTGGGTCGACTGTGTTTTTTATTCAGTTATGACATTGACCAGCAGGGTATCGACGACTTTTGTCAGCGACATCGTCGAAAAGCAAGATCATCTCAAAGTGATTGTTGGAAAAATTTAAACCATTGACCTCGTCAGTTCTTCTGATGAGGTCTTTTCAGTTCTATTTTTTGAAAAGTCACTCCTTTCTAGGTAATCTATATATGTAGAAAAATTATCGAAAGGAGCAATAGAATGAAGTTGAAAGATAAAGTAGCCGTCGTTTTTGGCGGCACATCCGGAATCGGTGAAGCGACTGCAAAAGCCTATGCTGACGAAGGGGCAAAAGTCGTCGTCACTGGACGTGATGAGGAAGATGGGAATCGTATCGTTAACGAGATCACTGAGAAAAATATGGAAGCCATATTCGTTAGAGCAGATGCTACCGATGCCACTGAAGTGAAGCAGGTAATTGACAAAGCCATCGAAACGTATGATCACATCGATATCCTGTATAACGGTGCCGGCATCCATGACAAGTACAAGACGGCAGTAGAAGTGGAAGAAGATGAATACGACAAACTGATGGCGGTAAACGTCAAGGCTCCATATCTCGCTTCCAGGGCTGTCATTCCTCACTTTCTAGAAAGAGGGAGCGGCACGATCATCAATGTCGGGTCCCAGGCAACACACGTGGCTGGCCCCGGCGGATCCGCTTACGTCACATCCAAGCATGCAATAGAAGGGTTCACCAAACAGCTGGCTTATGACTTTGGAGAAAAAGGGATCAAAGCCAATCTGATCGCTCCCGGCTTTATTGATACACCGATGACTGAAGGGATCGAAGATGAACGGTTGAAAGACATCCCGGCTAAGCGTGCTGGAAAACCGGAAGAAGTTGCCGCTCTGGCTGTCTTTTTAGCTTCCGACGATTCCAGTTACATGCACGGATCCACCGTTACGATGGACGGCGGCTGGGTCACAGGAAGATAATGTTTGTTTTAAATAGGGTGAGGCTGGACGCGTGTCCAGCCTCTATCCTTATAGTACTCTACGGTCAATAAATGTGATTAGAACAACTTTCTGGAGGGAGGAGGAGCAAAACTAGTCTTAATCCGGCTATTGGAACAACTTTCTGGAGTCATGAGAAGCAAAACTGGTTCTAATCCGTATATTGGAACAACTTTCTGGAGTCATGAGGAGCAAAACTAGTCTTAATCCGGCTATTGGAACAACTTTCTGGAGACATGAGGAGCAAAACCAGTCGCAATCCGGCTATTGGAACACCTTTCTGAAGACAAGAGGAGCAAAACTAGTCGCAATATCTCTTTAAGCATCAATTAACGATCTTGCAGCAGGAACTGAAACACTTGATGAAATAATAATTGCTTTTCCTGCAGATTATCCTATGAATTTCTGACTATCTAGATAACTTATTTTCAGAAAATAAGCACCGTATCACTATTTATGAACATCATGTTCACACAAACACAATATTTATAAAAAATTATGATAACATCAGTAAATAAAGCTTTATTTTTCTAATATTATTTGTTAAACTATTCACATAGAACAAATTAGGAGAGATAAAAAATGAAAAAAATTATGTGTGCTTTACGCTTTGTATTTAGAAATGGCGAAACTTGGACTGTTAAACGCGACCAAATCGGTGACTTATGGATCAAACAGGTAACGACGAGCTTCGGTCGGATCGGCGATGGAGAATTTGAAGAAATCCATCCCTGCGAATCTCTGAAAATCGAAATTTTAAAAGAAGCAGATCACGTGAATTCCGATGATATCAATAAAGGCGGACTGGAAGCCGGTATGTTTGCCCGTGTGACACAGTTCCAGGATATCGAAAAAATGGACATCCTCTATCGTGACACCAAAAATGGCGAAAAACGCATGGATGTTGAAAAAGACACGATTTATTTCCCGTATAAAGCTCTCGACACTGATGGTCATGACAATGCGCACCAGACTTCTGCAGTCATGAACGAAACGCTTTATATTGTGATCGATCCAATGAAAAATGTTAAAGATATGTACCCGCAGTTGCGTGCTGCTCATTCTTAATGTGTTCCCTTACCTCAGCCAGATGGATACCCCCATCTGGCTGTTTTTTTTGCTTAAAAATTGTTTTTCATTTAACCAATCGGTACAATGGAACTGAAGAGAAGAAGGAGGAAAATGATGACTAATAAAAAATATGCTCAGTCCTTTACGTTTAAAAATGGACTGACTTTGAAAAATCGCTTCGTGATGGCACCGATGACGACTAAAATGAGTTTTTACGATGGTGTGATCACAGAAGACGAAAAACGGTATTATCATATGCGAAGTAAAGAAGTCGGTGCTGTGATCACTGCGGCGGCAAATGTGTCTGAGAACGGAAAAGGCTGGGAAGGGGAGCTCGGTGTCTATGACGACAAACATATCGCCGGTCTAAGTGATCTAGCGTCTTCCATCAAAGTCAACGGCACAAAAGCTTTTCTGCAGCTTTATCATGGTGGCCGTATCACTCAATCGTCTGTTCTTAAAGGGCTGCAGCCGGTAGCGCCTAGTTCTGTCAAAGCGCTCCGTCCTAATTCAGAAGTACCGAGAGAATTGGAAGAAAAAGAAATCTATCAGATCATTGACGACTATAAAGAAGCAGCCATTCGAGCAGTCAAAGCTGGGTTCGATGGTGTCGAACTGCACGGTGCGAATACGTATCTTATTCAGCAGTTCTTTTCACCTCACTCAAACAGACGCTCGGATCAGTGGGGCGGCAGTATGGAAAAACGGTTCACCTTCATCGACAAGCTGGTGGATGCCGTTACTGCAGGTGTTGACGAGGCGGCCACAGAACCCTTTATCGTCGGCTACCGGTTCTCACCAGAGGAGATCGAAACACCAGGTATCCGTTTCAATGAAACACTGTATCTTGTCGAGCAGCTGTGTCAGAAACCACTCGACTATCTGCATGTCTCGCTAAGAAACTACAGCCAGGTATCTGAGCTGGATGCCTATCAGGACAAACCAATGGTCGCTTACCTTAACGAACAGATCGATGGGCGAATTCCGTTTATTTCAGTGGGAGATATCAGAACAGGGGAAGATGCTGAAGCAGCCTTGAAACACAGTGAGTTTGTTGCCTTAGGACGTGTCCTCTTGTCAGACCCGAACTGGGTATCAAAAGTAATGGCTGAAAAAGAAGAGATGATCAGATATAATGTCGCAGAAGAAGAGCGGGATGTTCTTGCTCTGACAAATGGTGTCTGGGGATTCATGCAGGGCATGATGCCGGATCGTTTAAGATAAGGATTTAAGTGCAAGATTAAGATTTTGCTCGAAAAGCTGACCTCAAGGATGTGAATGTATGATAAAAAAACTGTATATCAAGTTTGAACAGTTTATCGATTACTTCCTGTTTGGTCTGGCTACGGCAGTCATAGCTATCACTGTTTTTTATGTGTTGAATGAATGGGTCGGCTGGCAGTATCTGATAGCCAACGCCGTATCTGTGATCACAGCGATCCTCTTTTCCTATATCGTAAACAAACGCTTCGTTTTTAAAACAAAAACCCGATCTAGAAAGAAACTATTCAGAGAATTTAGCCTGTTCGTTTCCGTAAGGATCACTGCATCATTGCTGAATATGCTTGGTCTGTTCGTGCTGGTCAGTTTTATAAGTTTGAATCCGACCTGGGCAAAGATCATTGTCGAGATTATCATTGCTTCCACGAGCTACCTCATAAGCCGAAAGCTCATTTTTAAACATCACCACTAACCGGAAAGGAAGAGATGCATGAAGAAAGCATTGATCAACATTGACTACACCAACGATTTCGTTGCTGAAGAAGGGGCGCTGACTTGCGGGGAGCCGGGACAGGCTGTTCATGATAAAGTGCTTGCCTTGACAAAAGAATTTTTTGAAGCAGGAGAGTTTGTGGCCTTTACGATAGACAAGCATACGGAAAATGATCCGTATCATCCTGAAACCGGCCTGTTTCCGCCGCACAATATTGACGGAACAGCAGGACGCCATCTCTATGGCGAGCTGGAAGCCTATTATCAGGAAATAAAAGAGGCCAAAACCGTTTACTATACGGACAAGACGCGCTATAGTGCTTTTCATGGCACGGATCTGGAGACGAAGTTGAGAGAACGTGATATCACTGAAGTACATCTTGTCGGTGTGTGTACTGATATTTGCGTGCTGCACACCGCTGTGGATGCTTATAATAAAGGTTTCTCCATTGTCGTTCATAAAGATGCTGTTGCCAGTTTCAATCAGATGGGTCACGAGTGGGCACTTGGCCATTTCCAGGAAACACTCGGAGCTAAAGTCATCTAGTCAAAGACGTTAAAAAAGAACCTCTGCTTTCTCATCCCGATATTCAGGAGAAAGCAGCGGCTCTTTTTTTAGCTGAACTGTATATAGATACTTAAATCGAACGGTTCATTTTTTTCCTGAACACGCTGGGATTCTGTATCGTAATATTTATAGGGACCACCTTTTACATAGGCAAAGGCCATTAAGATGGTCGTCTGCAGATAATGTCTGACATCCGGATTGAACTTTTCCGGTATCTGCCCCAGCGGGATCCCTTCTAAATAGAGATCAAAATTCCCTTCAGAATTCGGGGTGATCGTTACGTTATGCGTACAGAGACTTTCATACTTATAAATTTCCTTATTTGCTTCTTTTATATTGTTATCTTTTTTTCCGATGTAATACCGATGCGTTCTATCTTTTTTTATAATCACTTTAACTATTTTATCTATTGTTTCCTGATCAGCAGTCAACTCGCTGGCCTGGAGATAATGTTTGCTTTGAATAGATAAGACATCACTGGATCTTTTTACCGTATTCATGCCTAAAAAATCGATCGATTGAGTGGAATGATTTTTCACAAAGTATTTTAATCGGTCATAAAAGCTCAAGACATATCCCCCTCTCAATAAAAATAACGAAAAATAACGTTTGTTGAAGCGACAGGTAAAACTACCGCTATTTTATCCTATCGAATATAGAAACTGATTTCAAATATAATGTCTTACTCTTATTATCGTCAGAGATAGCTTTTAGTTAAGAAGTAATAAGGAATAAAACATTTATCCTTTGATCTGGTTCATTTATTTAAAAATTATGGAATAAGGAAACAGTGCTTTTATCTCATCCAGATAGGGATTGTCTTCGCCTAAAACCGTCTGCAGTATCTCGTTTGCTCTATGTAACGACATATAGTCAAAAACTTTCACCAGCGAAAGAGGTGTCTGACCGGCAGTCAGGGAGGTCAGCTCTTTTTTTACAATATTAAGATCCTCATACCGGTTTTCTTCATAAAAAGGAGCAAACATGTTCTGAAGATCTGTCGATAGAGCCTTGGTCGTATGGTAAAGTCTGGATGTTTTCATAAACATATCATCCACTTTCTTTCTTGGAAAGGGGAGAGTCAGTTCATGAAGCTCTCTGATTTTTAAGCAGGTCAACTGACTGGATGCACGTTCTTCATAGTAAAGGACATGATGAAAAGCGATCCAGCTGGAATGATTCTTAGCCGTGCCTTTATCCGGTGCAAACATGGTTTCTCCAACGACATAGGGACACCGCTGAGTTATGCCTAAAGTTTTGCCGAAATGTTTGATAAAGGCATAGTCGACTTCCCGATAATCAAAATACCTTTTCATGATCTGAGATGTGGTTTCTTTGGATTTCAATATTTCACCCGACAACTGGAAAACAAGGGTATTGTATTCACTTTCTGTATTAGACGATAAATCATAAATATAAAAGGAATGCCTTGAAATAAGCAGCTGAGACTGCTCGATAGCTTCGTTCAGTGAACGGGTCAGTGTCTCTGTATTGATTTCCAGCGTGCGTCTGGATTTATAAGTGTTGCTATGTATGGCATATGGCGGAGATTCGTCGTGCAGAAGACTATTTGTATAAAAGGCCGTTAAATCTTTATAAATATGGATTGCATCATCTTTTTGAAACTGGACCATAACGTGGACTCCTTCATTGAACATCTCAAATTAAGTTAGCGCTTACAAATGACTGCGACGACTAACCGATAGAAATAGTTTATCATATCACATGTTTCACTAAATGATGATTACAGTCTATTTGCATTAAAAGTTGGTGATAAAAAGTTATATTTACTTATATTAAAAGATAGTTCTGTTTTCCGAAGTTCATACGGTAGTTCTTCCAAAAATAAAACTAGTCGATCCGTCATTGAACATAGGGATTCTCCTTATCGTAAATCGTTGTGCGTCCAAGGCTTAGGTCACTTTGACGAACCGAAAAATAGGGAGTAATAACAGTAGGTAGCCGTCTCGATTTTTTGTATACTTACTCTATAGATCAGGAAAGAAGGGTCACTTATGCTGGAAACGAAAGCATTGACAAAAAAATTCAAGTCCTTTGAAGCGGTCTCCAATGTCAGCCTGTATTTGGAAGAAGGGGAATCTGTTGGTCTGCTCGGTCCGAATGGTGCCGGGAAGTCCACGACGATTTCCATGATGTCGACGTTGCTTCTGCCGACTTCCGGCGAGGTCCGATATAACGGGGTCGATGTCCTGGATAAACCGCAGGAATTAAGACGTGTATTAGGTGTGGTACCCCAGGAGATCGCTTTGTATGAGGAACTGACGGCGTATGAGAATATGAAGTTTTTCGGGCGTATTTACGGGTTAAAGGGTGCAAGGTTAGAAAAGCGCATCAAAGAAGTCCTGGATATGATCGGTTTGACCGAAAGAAGCAAGGACCGGGTCGAGACTTATTCCGGGGGCATGAAGCGGCGCATCAATATCGGGGTGACGCTGCTGCATGAACCGCGCGTGCTGATCATGGATGAGCCGACTGTCGGGATCGATCCGCAGTCACGGAATTATATTCTTGAAATGATCCGCCGGTGGTAGAAGATGATTGACCACTCTGGTCAGATATGGTACTGTAAGCGTATAAACAGAGTGGTCGATTTTTTTTAAGGTAAACTGACCGCACTGGTCGAAGATGTATCAGCGAGGGGGGAGATTATGGATGATGCTTTTCAATCTCTGGAAAAGGAGAAACAGGAAAGGATCCTGAATGCGGCTTTTAAAGAGTTCAGTGAAAAAGGTTATAAACAGGCGTCGACAAATCAGATAGCTAAAGATGCAGGCATAGGTAAAGGGACACTGTTCTATTATTTCGGCAACAAAGAAACACTTTTTAATTATCTGATCAACGAAGCTTTTGAGATTGCCTACAGGGAATATTTGAGTCGGATCGATTTTGATGAAACGGATTTTTTCAATCGTATAGAGGAAATGAGTGTATTGAAGTGGCAAGTCTATGCCCGTTACGAACAGGCGCTCAGCTTTATGGCGCATATCCTGATGCACTCGGAGAACTATGTTTTGCCGGAGGATCTCGTTGAGAAGCGGCAGAAGGCTGAAGAAATCTGGGGCAGTCTGCTGACCCGAAATATCGACTTTTCAAAATTCAGAGAAGACATCCCTAAAGAAACGTCACTTAAATTCATACGCTGGACGATCGAAGGTTTCCGGACCGAACTGGAACAGCGTTTTAAACAGGCAGATTTCCAGGACTATACGAATGAAAACCTGAAGCCTTTCTATGATGAGTTTTATGAACATCTGGATCATCTGAAAAAAATCTATTACAAAAACTCTAAGGATGAAAAAAACCTCAAGACGTTGAGTGAAGACGGGAGTGAATGACCCATGAAAAAGAAAGTATGTCTGATTACAGGTGGAAATTCAGGTATCGGTAAAGCAGCTGCGATCCAGTTGGTTGAGGCAGGAGTCACGGTCATTATCGGCTGCCGGAATGAAGAAAGAGGCCGCACGGCACTGGAAGATATTAGAGCGAAGAGCGGCAGCGAAGAGGTCGAATTGCTGCTCATCGATATGAGTTCACAGGCATCCATCAAAAAGGCCGCAGAGACAGTCAAACTGAGACATCCCGTCCTGGATATCCTGATCCATAATGCCGCCGATTTCGATATCAGCAGAAAAAAGCCGAAGTTTTCAAAAGAAGATGTCGAAATGGTCTGGGCAACGAATCATATCGGCCCAGTATTGCTGACGGACTTATTGATGGATGAACTTAAGCGGAGCGAACAGGGACGCGTACTCACTGTGTCGTCTCAGGGACTGGTCATGCATCCTTTTTTAAAAGTCGATCTGGAGGATCCTGAACTCAGGGAGAGCAAGTATAGCGTGGAGAAAGCTTATTATCAGTCGAAACTGGCTCAAGTCATGTACACGTACTGGCTGGCTGATAAATTGAAGGACACACCCATTACAGTCAACGCCATACGCGTGACGAACGTTAAAGTCGATCTGGACAGGTATCCTGATCTGTCAGCAATCATGAAACGTATGTATGCAGTGAAGAGCAGATTCTCGATTTCACCGGAAGAGATGGCTGAAACGTATACGTATCTGGCCCTTTCGCCTGAAATGAACACTGTGTCGGGGAAATACTTCGATGAAAAAAGGCAAACAGTCCCGTCATCCAAGTATAGCCAGGATAAGGATAATATCAGCCAGGTCATGGACCTGACATTGAAGTATATTTAAAAAAAGATGCAAGAATCAGCTGGAGGAGTGATGGACGAATGGAAAAAGTGATCGAGATCAAAGGACTGAAGAAGGCTTTCGGGAAAACACAAGCCTTGTCGGATGTAAGTTTTGATGTAACTAAAGGTGAAATCGTCGGCTTTATCGGACCGAACGGGGCAGGCAAGTCCACGACGATAAGAATACTGCTTGGATTGATCAAAGCAGACGGCGGTGACGCGTCGATTTTTGGAAAAGATGTCTGGGATGAGGCTGTAGATATCCATAAACGTGTCGCCTATGTACCCGGGGATGTCAATTTATGGCCGAATCTGACTGGCGGAGAAGTCATTGATCTGTTCCTCAGCATGCGTGGACAGAAAGTGGACAAGCAGCGCAAGGAAGAACTGATCCGCCATTTTGAATTCGACCCGACGAAAAAATGCCGCAGCTACTCAAAAGGGAACCGTCAGAAAGTGGCGCTGATCGCAGCGTTTGCGGCCGATGCCGATGTCTACATTTTTGATGAACCGACAGCCGGACTGGATCCTCTGCAGGAGCGTGTCTTCCAGGAACAAGCCCGCCAGGCACAAAAGCGGGGCGCCAGTGTTCTTTTATCCAGTCATATCTTGTCAGAAGTCGAACAGCTCTGTGACACCGTTGCGATCATCCGCCAGGGCGAGATCGTGGAAGCCGGTTCTCTGGATGAACTGAGACACTTGACCCGGACGCAGATCATCTTGAGAACAGAAGAAGACGTACCGGCGCTTGAAAAACAGGCTTTTGCTCACGATGTCGTGCGTGAAAAAGGCGAAATCATTTTCCAGCTGGACAGTGAAAAGATGCCTGAATTTTTAAGCTATATCGAACCGTATCGCGTCACTAAACTTGAGAGTGCACCTCCTAAACTCGAAGACCTGTTCATGCGTCATTATGAATCGACGAGAGGAGGGGTCTAAGTGGCTCAAGCATTCGCGCAGACGGGACGGCTGTTTCGTTTTTCTTTAAAGAAAGACTGGTTGAAAATCTTTTTATGGCTCTTAGGTGCTGCCTTTTTCGTCTTTGTAGGTGTCTTTGCCTTTGTAGAAGTCTACGGTGATCCAGCAGAGAGGGAAGCCATGGCTTTTGCGATGCAGAACCCGGCGATGGAAGCATTGTTTGGACGTGCTGTGGGTGAGAACAATTATACGATCGGTGCGATGTATACGCATATGATGACGATCATGACCTTTGTATTATTAGCTATTATGTCGATATTACTGGTCGTCAGAAATACCCGATCTGAAGAAGAGGACGGTATCCTCGAACTGATCCAGGCTCAACCCACGGGAAGAGTGGCGCACACAACAGCAGCTATTCTATTGCTGGTCACCACGAATATCCTCGTTCTGATCATTTCGGCGGGTGTTCTACTCACTTTTGGAGACAGCAGCATGACGGTGGAAGGAGCGCTTCTCACTGGAACGATTTATGCCAGTCTCGGGATTTTCTTCGGGGCTGTGACGCTGGTTACCGCTCAGCTATCGTCCAATGCAAGAGGAGTCATGATGCTGGCCTTTGGCGTCTTGGGTATATCGTACGTCATCCGGATCATCGGTGACGGCAGCATGCCGTTTCTCAGCTGGTTCTCACCACTAGGGCTGCTCTATAACACTGAACCGTTCGTCAACAACTACTGGTATCCGGTATTTATCAGCCTAGGCATCAGCCTGCTGTTGATCGTTTTAGCTTTATATTTGAAACAGAAACGCGACATGGGCTCAGGACTGCTGCCGGACAGGGACGGAAAACGTCACGCTTCTGCCTTCTTAAAAAACCCTGTTGGCTTCGTCTTTGACCTCATCAAAACGCCGCTGATCGTCTGGACAGCATCGATGGCCTTGCTGGGGATTTCTTACGGCTCGGTGATCGGTGACGTGGATAGTCTGCTGGAAGGGAATGAAGTCGTCAGTGAGATCATCGCCGGTCAGGAAGGCATTAGTATGTCCGAACAGTTCATGGCTATGATCCTTGGTGTTTTAGGAATCATCTCTTCGATTCCTGCAGTACAGTTTCTTTACCGCGTGCATGGCGAAGAGAAGAAAGGACGGCTGGACAAACTGATCGCCGGGACCCATTCGCGCTATGTCATTTTAGGCACCTTCTTCATCCTGAGTGCACTCATTGCCGTCTTCATGCAGCTGGTGACGTCGCTTACCTTTGGAGGCGCCGCGGTGGCGATGGACTTTGATGTTGATTTCGTCGACGTTCTGCTCGCAGGTATGGGTTATGTTCCGGCCATATTCGTGATGATCGGTCTGGGCACGCTGCTGGTCGGCTGGTTGCCAAAACTGACTTCTATGGCCTGGCTGTATCTGGGCTTTGTGTTTATCAATCTGTATTTCGGTGAGTTGTTCGATTTCCCGGAATGGCTCAGTAACTTGTCAGCTTTTCACTACGTGCCGGAAATACCGATCGAAGACTGGAGCTGGACGGTCTTTTTGTCACTGACCGGCGCAGCGATCGTCCTATCGGTGATCGGATTCATCGGATTCAGACGACGCGACATATATTAACTGGAAAACTGGATAACTGATTTAGATGATTGGACAGACGTTGGGCGATCAGCTCAACGTCTGTTTTTTTCTGAATATTGATTGTCCGATTGCTTATAAAGAGGCATTGGAAATTATTTTGTGACTAACTTCGACACGTTCGGCGAGCGATTTTTACAGTACTTACCGAACTTGCCCCTATTCGACACGTACATTGCGAAAAGGTCTCTCAACCTACCGAATATTTAGGCACTTCGGTAGGTACATGTTGAACACTACTTTTAACCTACCGAATAGATATCCCCTTCGGTAGGTACGAGTAGATCAGGGCTTTCTAACTACCGAACACCTGCCAAGTTCGGTAAGTACGTTTCGATATGCTTGCTTAACTTACCGAAGACAAGCGACTTCGACAGGTAGGTAGTGATCAGTTCTTTCTAGTTGCTGAATAAGACAGACTTTAGACGCGGAATATTTAATGCAGCATTACAATAGACCTGCTCACCTCGAAACTAGTTTGAGTAATGCTAATGAAACGTTCATTCGACGTACTCGCATCGCAAAAGATTTGAGTAATGCTAATGAAACGTTCATTCGACGTACTCGCATCGCAAAAGATTTGAGTAATGCCAATGAGGCGATCATTCGACGTACTCGCATCAAAAAAGATTTGAGCAATGCCAATGAAGCGATCATTCGACGTACTCGCATCAAAAAAGATTTGAGCAATGCCAATGAAGCGATCATTCGACGTACTCGCATCGAAAAAGATTTGAGTAATGCCGATGAAGCGATCATTCGACGTACTCGCACAGAAAAGGATTTGAGCAATGCCAATGAGGCAATCATTCGACGTACTCACCTCGAAACTAGTTTGAGCAATGTCAATGAGACGATCATTCGACGTACTCGCACAGAAAATGGTTTGAGCAATGTCAATGAGGCGATCATTCGACGTACTCGCATCAAAACTGGTATTTAGCAGCACGAATGAGGCGTTCCTCACAATGCCCTATGACATACTCAGCAAGACAAGATCTGATAAGGTCTGGATTCGGTCTCAGCCGAATCCCACCTATTTAAGATCAGCAGTAAGCAATTTTAAAGTTTACTACGTTAAGTGTAGTAATTTTCGCAGGATAGTGATAAACTGAGTACAACGACAGATGAAGTACTTTTTGTCCCGAGTTAAAATAAACACGTTTACATACGACAAGAGTCTATGAGAAGGAGGAGAGAACCAGTGATCAGCAGTGATGTCATCAGAGGCTATAATGATACGTTTCTCCTGTCCTTATTAACAAAAGGGGATTCCTACGGGTATGACCTGTCCAGACAAATCAGGGAACTCACGGATGATGCCTATATCATCAAGGAAACAACGATGTATTCCGCCTTTGCACGCTTGAAAAAGAATGGCTACATCACCTCTTATCCCGGGACTGTTACACAGGGAAAAAAACGGACGTACTATTCTATAACTGAAAAAGGAAGAAACTATTTAAAGGAAAAAAGACAGGAATGGCGCATCACCAAAGAAGTGGTCGATAAATTAGTTGGAGGGGAAAATAAATGAATACGATCAGAGAATATATCGAGCAGATGTTCAGAGGGGTTCCGGTGACAGAAGAGACAGCTCAATTAAAAGCGGATATCCTGGCGAATCTGGAGGATAAATACACGGCATTAAAAGAAAGCGGCGCATCCGAACATGAAGCGATCGGCACGGTGATCGCTGAGTTTGGTGACATCGATGAGCTGCTGGAAGAATTCGGAATAAACCGCGTTGATGAACAGGTCACTAAACAATATGAGACGATGAGTGAATCTGACTTGAGGCAGTATATTCAGGCAAAAGGAAAGATGGGATGGAACATCGGACTGGGCGTTTTAGCCTGTCTGACAGGAATAGCCGGACTGTTGCTGTTTCTGGCTTTCCAGTCTGTGCTGCCTGGGGCGCTTTATATCGGTCTGCTCTTTCTAGTCGGCTTTTCAGTGATCGGCATCGGCCTGTTTATTATTGAAGGAATGAAAGCAGGAGAACTTGAACGCTTTTCTTCGCCTTATATCATTCTCCCAGGTGATAAAGAACAGTTCGTCTCTGAACAGAAAGACTATAAGCGGTCGTTTATTTTCAGTATCGTAGCCGGGGTGTCGCTGTGCATCATGTCGATCACCCCTATACTGGTCGGCGCGTTGACCTCTGTACTGCCGGTCCTTGTCGGAGTTGCTTTTTCTCTGCTGCTTATCGGTGTCGGGATCATCTTCTTTACCTATAGCGGCAATATATGGAGTGCATATGAAAGCATCAAGCAGAACGGTAAATTTGTGGAAGTGATCGAAGAAGAAACGGTCAAACATAAGCGAAACAAGAAAGTGGATTATATGATCGACGAGATTTACTGGCCTATCATCGTGGTCATCTATTTTGTCTTCAGTTTCACTCAGGGGACATGGGCGTGGTCGTGGATCATTTTCGTTCTGGCAGGGGCTTTGGAAAGTACGATCAAGTCATTAGCGGGGAACTGGGACAAGAACTAGATGATTTGTTAAAATAGACGTGATCAAAAGAAAGCGGGAGCATATATTTCTCGCTTTTTTATCTTTATTGTCTCTGCGTTCTGCAGCACCGAACGTTTTCAGGACACATTTCATACAACGCTTTTGCTGGATGTGGGCTGTTCGCTCGCAAGCTTCCTGATGTGTCTCTTTGTCTGCTGCTTTACGTTCATTCCTTTGCATAAGTTGGATAAAAAAAAGCCACGGAACGGAGTGATACCGTTCAGTGGCTTTTCGTGTGTCTGGAAGTAATGGGTATTCAGCTGTCATGTGCCAGTACGATCTTGCCTATTGTGTGTTCTGTCTGCAACTGTTCATAAGCTTTTCTGATCGTCTCTTCATTCATTTCGCTGAACAGTGTTTCCAGATTAGACACGATAAATCCCTGCTCGACCTGATTTTTCAGCTCGGTCAGGTATTCGTGCTGCTTGATCCAGTCCTGTGTTTCGTAAACGGAACGTGTATACATCAGTTCATAACTGAACGTGATACTCTTTCCGAAGAAACTTCCAGGCAACGGATTCTGAAGCGGCAGAAGGGAACAGACACGACCCTGCGGCGCAATGACTTTACCGACTTCGCGGATATTTTCATCAGCTTTGGCCGCGAGGAAAACAGCGTCCACTTGCTTGATGCCCAATTCTTCGAGCTGATTTTTGTATGGTTGTGTATGGTCGATGATGTGTTTAACGCCCAATTCCTTGATGTAACTTCTGCTTTCTTCACGGGAAGCCGTGCCTATGACATTGAAACCGTAATTTAAAGCGATCTGGCAGGCGACTGAGCCTACACCACCGGCTGCTCCAACGATCAGCAAAGTGACGTCACTGGGATTTTCGGATAGTGAAAACAGATCCAGACGGTCATGCATCACTTCATAAGAGGTGAGGGACGTGAGAGGCAGTGCTGCCGCTTCGCTATAGGTCAGATTCTTCGGCTTAAGGGCTACCATGCGTTCATCGATGAGGTGATAATCGGCCTGTGCACCTTGAACATTACTCGAACCAGGGTAAAACACGTCATCCCCTTTTTTGAACAGTTTAACTTCTTCACCGACCTCAACGACTTTTCCGGAAATATCCCGTCCTAATATAGTAAAGGAGTCGTCTGTTTCCTTTTTCATCATCCATGTCGCGAAATCCGTGGGGTTTAGTCCTACCGCTTTCACTTCGACAAGGATCTCACGTTTATTGGGTTCCGGTCTATCCAGAACAACCTTCTCAAATGTAGGAAGATCTTTTTCTTTTTGAGGATCATAAAAGCCATAGGCATTCATTTTTTCAGTCATATCTGTCATCCTTTCAGTCTTTTCTTAAGTGTACACGTTCTGATTTTAAACAACAACTACGAATCATTTTAATGTGTGAAATGATTCGCTTAAAATTATTTATTGTTTTATAGGGGCATTTTTCGATATGATAGATGTAGACGTTTAATAGAAGAGGAGAAGAATCATGACCAATTATATAGATAACGCTCTGAAAGTGTTCGAGAATAATTTCGATTTAAAGAAAGAGGAAAAAGTGGTGATTATCACCGATGACCGCATGCGCGATGTTGCCATACCGTTTTATGAAGCTGCCTGTATCAAGGGGAACGAAACGGTCTTTTCACAGTTTCCTGCGATATATAAATCTGGTGAAGAACCTCCGGCTCTGATCGCGCAGGCAATGAAGGATGCGGATGTGGCCTTGTGTGTGACGACAGCCAGTCTGACGCATACCCGTGCCAAGAAAGAAGCTGCGGCTACCGGCACACGTATCGGAACGATGCCAGGGATCACTTTAGCGATGCTGGAAAAAGGGGCGATCGAAGCCGACCCGGATACCGTTCAGAAACTGACCGGTTATTTTACTGACCTGCTGGAACGTTCCAGTGAAGTGAAGATCGAAAAAGACGGAGAAGTCCTGACCTTTTCAATCAATGGCCGTAAAGGGATCCCAAGTACCGGTATATTCCGCGAAAAAGGACAGGCCGGGAATGTCCCTTCAGGCGAAGCTTTCATTGCACCGCTTGAAGATTCAGCCAACGGAAAAATCATTGTTGACGGATCGATCGCACAGATTGGTAAAGTGGATCATCCGGTGACGTTAACTGTTGAAAACGGCAAACTTGTCGATGCGACTGGCCGTCAGGGTAAAGAACTGCTCGAGCTCCTTGGGACGGAAGACGGAAAAACCATCGCCGAATTTGGGATCGGCACAAACCCGACTGCCCGTATCACAGGAGTCGTACTGGAAGATGAAAAAGTATTCGGAACGATCCACATAGCCTTTGGTTCAAATAAACCTTTTGGTGGTGTGACAGAAGCCGGTGTACACATCGACTGTGTGGTCAAGGAACCGACCTTCTATATCGACGGTGAAAAAGTCATGGAAAAAGGACGAGTTCTGAATCCGGATCTCCCTTCCGTTTAATAAAATAAAAGGAAAGGCTAAGACTCAATCTGTCTTAGCCTTTTTTCTTTATATTCTTTTAGAAAGACTCTGTTCTGGGGATCTAGCGCATTTTTTGAAAGTAATCCCAGGTCGGTAAACTCAGAGAGTAGTCGATACTGATCACGTCGATGTGAGGCTGATATCGGCCAAGTCAAACGAAATATGATTTGGGCATGCCGATATAGGAGCTACGTCAGTAAACTCAAAGGTTAGTCGATACTGATCACGTCGATGTGAGGCTGATATCGGCCAAGTCAAATGAAATAGGATTTGGGCATGCCGATGTAGAGGCTATGTCGGTAAACTCAGAGGTGCATCGATCGTGAGCATGTTGATGTGAGGCTGATATCGGCCAAGTCAAACGAAATAGGATTTGGGCATGCCGATGTAGAGGCTATGTAAGTAAACTCAGAGGCGAGTCGATCGTGAGCACGTCGATGTAAGGCTGATCTCGGCCAAGTCAAATGAAATAGGATTTGGGCATGCCGATATAGGAGTTACGTGGGGTAACTCAAAGGTGAGTCGATTGTGAGAACGTCGATACGACTCTAACTTCAGTATACGTCAGACCAACTCAACTCCGAGATGTGCTAAACGAATCGTGAAACTTAAAAATTAAATATATAATCACTATAAGCTTTTTTAATAAGGTTCTGATCAGGCGTGATGCCTGATCATTCCTCATTTAAATATAAAAGGGACCATACTCGCCATTCAGCGAGTATGACCCTCTTTAGAAACACAGTTAAAACAAGTCGAGCTGTTTGGGGGCAAGACCAGTAAAGTCAAGTCCCAGCAGGTCCTGCAGTTCTTTGGCGTTCTGGGCCGCATGACCGCCGGAATTGTTATTGAAGATCACACAGACTTCTTCGGCGTTGACCTCAAGCTGCTTCACTAAATCTGCAAATGCCTTCAGTTCATCCTCTGAATACTGATAAAGCGTCCGTTCAGCACGCCAGTCGGTCACGTTTTCACCGAGCCAGCCTTCATAATTCCGTCCGTGGAGACGCAGAACGCTTAAAGAGGGTGCGGTGACTTCAGGGACCTGGGGCACACTATTATTCGGAGTTTGTGGCTGGTCGACCACCACATTCGTCCAGCCCTGATCCTTCAAAAAGGCAAGCGTCCGCTCTTTGTTGGTATCGCTGAACCAGCTGGGATGCCGGAATTCGACAGCGACAGGCAGCTCCTTCATTTGCTTCTTAACGTAGCGGAGATAATTGACGTGTTTTTTTACACAGTCAAAGTAAGGAGGGAACTGAAAGAGAAACGCTTTGATCTTTTTCTGTTCAAGCATCGGCTGGAAGGCATCCAGATAGGCTGCAAAGGCTTCGTCCATAGTCGTGAACTCTTCATGATACGGTTTATGTAGAGTCATGACACCGTAAGCTTTTGGAAAAAACTGGAAGATATCGGGCGTCTTTTCTATCCAGCTCTCGATCGTCTCGCTTTTAGGGATGGCATAAAAACTGGTATCGAGTTCCACGATCGGGAAATGGCCGGCGTATTCGATCAGTTTTTTATTCGTACTGCGCTGGATGAGAGGATGGTCGCTCCAGCCGGTCAATCCTATTGTGATCATTCCATTCTAATCCTTTCGCTGATTTTGAATTTCTTCGATAACCGTTTCCAGCAAGTCCACGTAATCCTTTTGCGTCTGATCAGCAAAGGGGTGGAGGGACTTGACCCGGCGACTGCGTTTTGACGTCCGTCTTTCTTTGGCTGAGAGATGCCGGCCATCGATAAGCTGCTGGATAATACTGTCAGTGTATTCATACCCGTCATGATGCAGGACTCGGCACCCTTTTGGCAGCAGCATGGAAGCCAGGCCGTAATCTTGTGTAATGACGATATCGTTGGGTTGGGCGATGGCGACGATCTTGAAATCCGCCTGATCACTGCCGCGTTCGACCCATAACTGTCTGACGTGATCGGGGACTTCTCTTGTTGAAAAGTGGGCGATACTGGCGACCAGTACTACTTCCAGACCGTACTGCTTTGCCAGGGCAATGGTCTCTTCTTTTGTGGGGCAGGCATCGGCATCGATGATTATTTTCACGGTCATCATCCTTTCGTTCTCTTTCTTACCAGTTTAACACAGTCCAAACATTTGAGACATGAATAAAGGGAGGGAGGAACACAAAAAATTTACATCTCTATTTACAACTTCGACCTATGGTTATACGTTGACATCGTTTACAGAAAAGCTTACTTATAAATAAGAGATATTGAAAAGAGACATGAATTAATGACAACTCATGTCTCTTACTATTCTAATTAAGATCTATTCGACTTCCAGTACTTTCTCCATATCTAGATTGAATCCGACGTTATCGACGTGGAGGAATTCTTTCAGGTTCAAAACAGTAGCTCCGTATAGACTGGCCTTCCGTCCAAGCGTTGACTGTTCGATCGGTACATTTTTGTAAATCGTCATGCTCAGGTAATGTCTCAGCAGGCTGATGAGCTCCGGGATTTCTTCCAAGATCTCAGAATTGATATAAACGATTTCAGGATCATAGTTACCGATGACGTTCATCAAACCGATACCGAAGTCTTTGGCAAACTGTAGGATTATGTTGATTGTCGACGAATCCTTCTGATGATAGGCAGTGACCAGGTCATCGAAAGTTAAAGACGTATCGCCTTTTAAAAGCTGAAATTTATGCACCAAGGCTTTGATCGAGGAATACTGTTCCAGACACCCCTGATTTCCACAAGGGCAGCTGATTCCGTTCGGATAAAGCACGGTATGCCCGATCTCACCACTTCGGCCTTTGAAACCACGGTAAAGCTGTCCATCTAATATGATCCCGGCACCGATACCTGTATGTGCACTGAAGGATATGAGATTTTTATGTTCGGTATCAAAGGCTGATTCAGCTAGTGCAGACAAATTGGCTTCATTTTCGATATGAATCGGCAAGTCGAGTTTTTCTTGCAGAAGAGTAACGAGGTCCAACTGGTCAAGGTTAAAATAAGGAGTAAACTCGATTTTATTGTTATCGACGATACCGTGGATGGAGATAGTTACACCAATGATACCGAAAGGGGTCTCTTTCATGTTGGAGCGGAAATTATCGACTACAGTCGTTATATAGTCAACGATATTCTCTTTGGTGATTCCAGTTTCTTCTATAGTGTACTCGATTTTTTCTCCGTCTAGGTAAGTGATGAGATAGCTGATACGATCATAACGTACATCGAAACTGATGGAGACTCCGGCTTTCTTATTTACAGTGAGCAGGATGGGGCGACGTCCGCCGGAAGAGGTGCTTTTTCCCGGTCCGATTTCGATAACATAATCGTCTTGTATCAGTTTCCTGACTATCTCAGAAACTGTCGCTTTGTTAAGACCGGTGACTTCTGAAACCATGGCACGTGAAATTTCCGGCCGGTTCATAATCTCTGACAAGACTAGAACGCTGTTATTTTCTCTGATGTTGTTTTTCATTCTAAACATTATATTCCCCGCTTCTAATAGTGATAAATTCTTGTTGTTCAAATAACGGTGCTAATAAAAAAACGAATAATAAGTGAAAAGGATAGTATAAATAAGTCGTTAATTCTATTTCAAAAAATGGAAGCGCTTGACAATAAAAACGAGATTCGCTATAGTTATACTGCAAGTTGGTTGATTAAACTAACAAACTAGAATTACATACAGTTTAACACATTTGATTATAGAAAAAAACATTAAAAAGTTAAGGGTTTCTTCTATAATTATGTTACAACATTTTTCACAAATTAGGAAATACAAAGTACTCATTACTTGATAGGGATACTAACTACTTAATCCTTATGATCAAATTGGAATTGTAAGTGGAAAATAGTGCTGCTTATGAAATGTCCGGTTTTCATTGTTTTTAATAGATAGTATTTTAGGTGAGTTAAGATATATGACTGGATTACTTTAAATGCTTTATTAATTACCATAATACCACAATCAGTAAAGAACAATATCTCAGTAACTAATTTAATTCATTAGGAGGATTCAATTATGTCAATGATTCAAAACCCCGTACTGAAAGGTTTCAACCCTGATCCAAGCATGCTGCGTGTCGGTGATGATTATTATCTCGCCGTCTCGACATTTGAATGGTTCCCTGGAGTCGTTATCTATCATTCAACTGATATGAGAAACTGGCGTCAAGTGGCACGTCCTTTGAACCGTGTAGAACTTTTAGATATGAAAGGCAACCCTGATTCCGGCGGTGTCTGGGCGCCTCAGCTGAGCTACGCAGACGGCCAGTTCTATCTTATTTATTCAGATGTCAAAGTGACCGGCGGCATTTACAAAGACGTGACCAACTATCTGACGACCTGTGAAACGATCGAAGGGGAGTGGAGCGAACCGGTTTATATGAACCAGTCCGGCTTTGACCCATCCTTGTTCCATGACAAAGACGGCCGTAAATGGTTCGTGAATATGGTCTGGGATCACCGTGTCGGCAATCACGACTTTGGCGGGATCGTCCTGCAGGAATACAGTCACGATGAGAAGAAACTGATCGGCGACCGCAAAATCATATACAAAGGAACAGATGTCGGTCTGACTGAAGCCCCGCATCTCTACCATATCGATGAATATTATTACTTACTTACAGCTGAAGGCGGTACGATGTATGAACATCATGCAACCTTAGCCCGTTCTAAAAATATCGATGGTCCTTATGAAACACATCCGGATAATCCACTGATTTCATCATGGGGACATCCAAGACTGGCTTTACAGAAAGCCGGACATGCCTCGATCGTTGAAACACAGAACGGCGAATGGTACCTGGCTCACTTGACCGGTCGTCCGACAAAAGCGCCTGGCGATGTTCTGTTAATGGACCGCGGCTACTGCCAGCTGGGGCGTGAAACAGCGATCCAGAAACTGGAATGGAAAGACGGCTGGCCATATGTCGTGGACGGTAATTATCCAAAAGTTATGGTCGAAGCGCCTGATCTGCCTGAACAGAAATGGGATGATGACTTCCCAGTAGTCGATCAGTTTGATTCAGAAGAACTCGGTGGACAGTGGCAGACGCTGCGTATTCCATATACTCAGTTTGCTTCATTGACTGACAACCCTGGACACCTGCGTTTATACGGTGCTGGTGGATTTTCAAACTTACACAAACAGGCACTTGTTGCCCGTCGCTGGCAGGCCTTTGAATTCGAAGCCGAAACAAAAGTCAAAGCAGACCCTGTAACTTTCCAGCAGCAGGCCGGCTTAGTGAACTACTACAACACGAAAAACTGGACAAGTCTTCATATCACTTGGGACGAAGAAAAAGGCAAGATCATCGACCTGTATGTGTCAGAGCGCAACAACGTATCCAATCCATTAGGTGCCGATACCATAAAAGTGCCTGACGAAGCAGAGGCCGTCTGGTTCAAAGTGAACGTCGATCAGTATACGTACCAGTACAGCTATTCCTTTGACGGCGAGAACTGGAATGAGATCCCTGTCGTCTTTGATTCATGGAAGTTATCGGATGAATACATTCAGGAATCCGGTTTTTTCACTGGCGCTTTTGTAGGTATGAGCTGTATCGACACGAGTGGTATGCGTATGGCAGCGGACTTTGAATACTTCCGCTATGAAGAAGAGGAAGACACACGAGACCACTGGACACAGACTAGACATTATAATGAAGAAAAAAGTACTGGCAGAAGTAAAACAGCCTTAGGTAAGACAGGTACATCAAAATAATAATCTAAAAAAAAAGAGGAGACCGGTCAAGCAGGTAAAGCCAAAATCGATAACGCAGATGGGTGCTTTACGCTTTGCCGGTCTTTTAATTTAAAAAATCGAGAGAATGGATGTGGCATTATGAGTTATGTATTAGGTTTAGACTTGGGAACAAGCGGTTTGAAAGGAATCTTAGTCAATAAAGAAGGTAAGATCGTCGATGAGGCGTCTTCAGAATATCCTCTGCTGACACCAAAACGCGGGTTCAGTGAACAGGACCCGTTGGAATGGTTCAGAGCTGCAAAAGAAGTGATGCAGGAGATCTTCAGATCGACTTCAGATGCGAAAGAGAAACTGGAGGGCATCAGCTTTTCCGGACAGATGCATTCACTGGTCCTGCTGGATGAAAAAGATGACGTTTTACGTAACGCTATCTTGTGGAATGATGTCCGTACGACGAAACAGTGTGACTTTATTACCGACAAAGTAGAAAACTTGATCAGCATCACAAAAAATAAGGCACTCGAAGGCTTTACTTTGCCAAAAATCTTATGGGTAAAAGACAATGAACCGGATATTTTTGAAAAAGTCAGCACCTTCTTATTGCCGAAAGATTATCTAGGCTTCCGTTTGACTGGAAGCAAGCAGATGGAATATTCCGACGCTGCGGGAACATTACTTTTAGATGTTGAATCACGTGACTGGAGTGAAGAAGTGGCGAAAGCTGTTGATGTACCGACAGCCATCTTCCCTGAACTCGTTCAGTCACAGGCTAAAATCGGTGATCTGGATCCTGCATTAGTTGAAGAACTAGGCCTGAAAAATACAGTGCCTGTCTTTTCAGGTGGAGCTGACAACCCATGTGCCGCAGTCGGAGCCGGTATCGTCCGTCCTGACCAGGGAATGGCAAGTATCGGGACATCAGGTGTGTTCCTGTCCTATGAAGAAACAGGAGACAAAAACTACAATGGACACCTGCATTACTTCAACCATGTCGTACCGAATGCCTTCTATACGATGGGCGTGACGCTTGCGGCAGGAAGCAGTCTGAACTGGTTCAAGAAAACTTTTGCACCGAATGAAAGCTTTGTAGAACTATTAAAAGGCGTAAAAGACATCAAGCCGGGAGCGGATGGACTATTGTTTGCACCATACATCTCAGGTGAACGTACACCGTATACAGATGGGAATATCCGTGGAACATTCTTGGGCATGGATATCGCACACACACGCGATCATTTTGCCCGTGCTGTTCTGGAAGGAATCACTTTCTCACTGAGAGATTCATTTGAACTGATGAAAAAACATTCAAATAAAGAATTCAAGCAGATCGTTTCTGTCGGTGGTGGAGCGAAGAATCCGGACTGGCTCCAGATGCAGGCCGATATCTTTGGTACACCCGTCGTTACACTGGAAACCGAACAGGGACCGGCGATGGGATCAGCCATGATCGCTGCTGTAGGTGCCGGCTGGTTCGATTCTTTTGAAGCGTGTTCCGAAGTCTTCGTGAACTATAAGTCAGAAGTCAAACCGAATCCGGAAGCCGTGTCTAAATACAATAAAGTATACGCCAACTACAAAGAAGTGTATCCGACAATCAAAGACCTTTCTCATAAATTAGTGACCGATAACGACTAATAGAAAGATACCGAAAAGCTATGATGGCTATCATAGCTTTTTCTTTGGCGTAAGGGAAGTGAGTGGGGTGCTGCTATTTGTGCCTTTCATGAATGTCTTGAGTCAGCGAAGGGCAAATAAGTAGCGGATATGTGCCCTTCGCTTGAACTGGCGAGGCCTGAAGGGCAGAAAAGTGATGGATATGTGCCCTTTAGCTAATCAAGGTACGTACAAAGGTCACAAAAAGGGCATTTATGTGACTCTCACAGTAACTGTCGAAGCATGAAGGTCACAAAAAAGGCAGATATGTGCCCTTCAGGAAGTTGGAGGATACACGAAGGTCACAAAAGTGACGGATATGTGCCCTTCAGGAGATCAGACAAGAAACGAAGGGCACAAAGGCAGCGAATATTTACCCTTGACTTGAATCGTCGAGACTTGAAGGTCACAAAAAGTCTCATTAGATAAACAAGAACTAAAGAACTCTCATAATGTAAGCAATCGTCAAGTGATTGCTTTCTTATTGATGAAGAAACATTGCTGTCGATCTTTGTTTGAGACAATGAAAATAAAAGTGTGAAGCGTACTGTGGGAGATCTGCAGTTAGGACTGAAAAAAGCAACTATAAAATCACCCGATATATTAATAGAAATACTTGAAGAGCCATCGGTGATTATCTGATATGATGGAGACTGGATCCGAACAGGAATACTAAACGTAACCAGAACAGAACGAAACGCTAACCCTATACAGGAAAAGAAGGAATAACTATGACAAGTGATAAAACGATGATTTTACCCAGCTACATCAGTGGCGGGATGATCGTGCAGCGTCACGAGCCGATCGTCTTTAAAGGGAAAGACGCTGAAGGAACAGAAGTCAGTGTGACGTTTAACGAAGAAACAGTCCGTACGAGAGCGGACGATACCGGCTCATGGTCGGTGACTTTTTCTGAAAGAGAAGCAGGAGGGCCATTTACCCTGCAAATCAATGGATCAGAAAAAAGAGAAATAAAGGATGTCTACGTCGGTGAAGTCTGGCTGATCGGCGGTCAGTCAAATATGGAACTGCCTGTCAACCGCACCTATGACGAATTCAAGGAAGAAATCGATGCGGCGGATCATCCCCTGATCAGAGAGTTTCATCTGGAGGCAGACCCTGTGTTTGATCAGCCTAAACAGTGGATGACTCAGGGGAAATGGAAAACAGCCACACAGAAACATATCCAGGATCTTTCTTCGTTAGGCTTTTTCTATGCGAAAAAACTTCAGGAAAAACTGGCTTTACCTATAGGGATCTATCATACAGCCGTTGGGGGCACACCCATCGAAGCTTGGATGAGTGAAGAGACCCTGCACGAGTTGGGCGATTATGATAAAGAGATCGCCTACTGGAAGAAACCTGAGAATGTTGCACAAGAGACTGAAAAAGATCTGAAAAACACAGAGATCTGGTATACCGACCTGTCTAAAAACGATAGAGGGTTATCGGACTCCCCACAGTGGATGGAAGAAGACGCAGATATGTCAGACTGGTCCAGACTGGATCTGCCTGTCATGTTCAAAGATACAGAACTGTCTGGCTTTTCAGGCGTTGTCTGGTTCCGAAAAACATTCCATGTGTCTAGAGATCAGCTGGATTCTGATCATTTCAGACTGCGCCTGGGGTCTCTGATCAATGGGGATGAAACGTATCTGAATGGTCAGAAAGTAGGGGTCACCGAGTACCGCTATCCACCTCGGAAATATGTACTGGAAAAAGAAGACTTAAAAGAAGGAACGAATACACTGGTCGTCCGTCTGATGATCGATGCCGCTAACGGTGGGTTTATCCCGACGTTCCCGTATCAGCTTGAACTGGACGACGACACGATCGATCTGGAAGGCGAGTGGCTCTACAAAGTCGGCTATCAGAAAGAAACGATCGCACCGATGCTGTTCCTGCACTATAAGCCGGCTTCAGAATATAAAGGCCTGCTGTATCCATTAAAGGATGTTGCCTTTAAAGGGGCGCTCTTTTATCAGGGCGAATCGAATACCGGACAGCCGGTCGGCTACAAGGAACTGATGAAACGAATGGTTCATGACTGGAGACAGCTCTTTAATAGAGACCTGCCGTTTTATTATGTTCAGCTGGCCAATTATGTGGATCCGGCTGTAGGCGTCGATGATGAAAAGTGGGCTGAGCTCCGCTACGAACAGGACCGTGCCCGTCTCCTTATCGAAAAATCTGAGATGATCCCGGCTTATGACTGCGGGATCTCTTATGAACTGCATCCGCATGATAAAAAAACACTGGCTCACAGGCTCGCACATGTGGCTTTGAGTCGAGACTACGGTGTCGAAGAGATGTATGAAAACCTGGAAATTGAGGCTGCCCGTAGATCAGCTGATTCTATTACTCTGCAGGTAAAAGGTCTTAAAGGTGATCTTAAACTAACAGAAACCTTACCTGAAATTGAAGTCAGTGTGAATGGTGACTGGGTGGAGGTTCATATCAGTGAGATAAATGAGAATGAGGTTCAGATCCGTTCGATTGATATGACAGAAATGGATGAAGTGACGGAAATCAGATATGCCTGGCGGAACGATCCACAAGGGTTCGTCTTTGATTCAGAAACGAATCTGCCTCTATTGCCGTTTACGTATCCACTTTAATAGTAACTATATAAAACCAGCAGCTTGGTGTAATAACTGGATGTACAGATGTAACCATTTCGTAGAAAATGTTCAGTCGTAAACGGTCACTGGCTCGAGCGCGACATTCTAAGCTTGAAAGTGTCGACTCGTGGATCAGGACTTCGATGAGTACGACAATTCAGGAAGAAAAATGTTCAGTCATGAGTCGGCAATGCTGCGAGTGATACATGCCGGGACTGAAAGTGTCAGCTCGTGCTCTGTATCCAGCGTGACTGATACATTTTTCCAGCAAAAGTGCTCGCTCATCACCTCTGTCTTTCATGAGTGAACACTTTTCGAGAGGTAACTGTTCACTCATCCATCTCCTGGTAGGTGAGTGCGACATTCACGCCTAAAAACTGTTCACTTACGCCTAACCACATGCTTGAGCCGACGTTTCGTCACCTATACATCATTTACCAGTAACACAAACCGAAGGAGTAGACGACCCCGATTCTAAATAAAAGGGGTGAAACGAGGCTTAGGCCTCGTTTTTTCCTTATCCAACGCTTTAAAGGAGAGAGATCGAAAATCTTCGATCTCTTTCATAATAAACTCACTTTATAGTGGCAGAGAATACTTGGCATTTCTGTCTCTGCTATAAAAGGAGTCGTTCATTCATTCCATTTAATGCTAAACTTAAAAAACTGCCGGATGAGTCTTGAGACTCATCCGGCAGTTTTAACTACATTATTGGACTATTTATCTTCGTTATCGGCTTTTACTTCGTCCGCTTTATCGACATCAAACGGTTTTTTATCCTCTGGAGATGTTTCCTGTTCTTTTTCAGCTTCAGTTTTATCTAATTCACCTTCTGCTTTCGGTAAACCGTCTCTCGTATTTTTAGCTGCCGCAGCGTCAGCAGGAAGGGCAGGATTGCGCGCTGAATGAGGTTGATTTCTCATACTGTAAAACTCCTTTCATCAGTTAATAATAAAAGTATAACACATGAATTTAAAAAACGCTTCCAATATGATTAAACCAGAAGTAGTGGCAGGAAAAAACATAAATTTTACAAAAAACGTTGACACCGTTTACACAATGGGTTATAGTTAGTTTGTAAGCTAAACCAACTAACATTTTTACTTAACGAAGGGAGAACAAGTATACATGGCATATTTTGACAACATAAGTAAAATTAAATATGAAGGGGCACAATCAAAGGATCCTTTAGCATTTAAATTTTACAACCCAGAAGAACAGATCAACGGTAAATCAATGGAGGAATTGATGCGTTTCGGCGTAGCCTACTGGCACACATTTACTGAAGATCTAAGCGATCCATTTGGTGTCGGGACAGCTCAACGTCCTTGGGACAAGTATTCAGACCCAATGGAAAAAGCTAAAGCACGTGTTGAAGCAGCCTTTGAATTCTTTGAAAAATTAGGAGTTCCTTACTTCTGTTTCCATGACTATGATATTGCTCCAGAAGGCAAAAACCTGAAAGAAACTTTAGAAAATCAGGACATCATCGTAGACATGATCGAAGACCACATGAAAGACAGCAAAGTGAAACTGCTTTGGAACACAGTAAACAACTTTACTAACCCAATGTTCGTTCACGGTGCATCTACTTCAAACAATGCTGACGTCTTTGCTTATTCAGCTGCTAAAGTTAAAAAAGGTTTGGAAGTCGCTAAACGTTTAGGCGCAGAAAGTTACGTATTCTGGGGCGGACGGGAAGGATACGAAAGCCTTTTGAACACTAACATGGGTCTAGAACTGGACAACCTGGCACGTTTCTTCCACATGGCAAATGACTATGCGAAAGAAATCGGATTCGAAGGACAATTCCTGATCGAACCTAAGCCAAAAGAACCTACTTCACATCAATATGACTTTGACGTGGCTCACGGTTTTGCATTCCTGCAAAAATATGGTCTGGAAGACGTATTCAAGTTCAATATTGAAGCAAACCACGCAACACTTGCAGGACACACATTCGAACATGAACTGCACTATGCACGTATCAATGGCATGTTAGGATCAGTCGATGCTAACCAGGGCCATCCACACTTAGGATGGGACACTGATGAATTCCCATCAGATCTATATTCTACAACACTAGCTATGTATGAGATCCTTAAAAATGGTGGTCTTGACAAAGGCGGCTTGAACTTCGATGCTAAAGTTCGTCGTACATCATTCAAACCGGAAGATCTATTCAAAGCTCATATCGTAGGTATGGACAGCTTCGCTATCGGTGCTAAAGTTGCTCAGCGTCTATTAGACGACAAAGCACTTGAAAACATCGTTGACGAGCGTTACAGCTCTTACAATGACGGTGTCGGTAAAGAAATCGTCAGCGGAAACACTGACTTCAAGAAACTTCAAGACTACGCATTCGGTATCGATAAGATCGAACACGAATCTGGAAACGTTGAAGTTATCAAGTCGATCCTGAACCAGTACATTGTAACAACTCTTGCAAAATAATCTCCATATGATCCTGGAATGGCATGAATGCAAATAGGTTTTAAATTTCTACCATTTATAGCTTTGAACGTGTATTAAGAGGTTTGATTATTCCCCCTATAATAATTAAGCTAAATACGAAAAGTGTGAGCCCTTAATGGCGCTCACACTTTTAATATACTCATTATTCGGCCACTGCATTCTTGCCGGCCAGAAACGTTTAATCTCAGTAATAGAAGAAACTCAGAAGCCAGTCATTCTTTGACTTCCTTATATATAATCTGATAATGGGAAGTCATTTACCAATGTAGTATCGACTACCCATTATAGGCGTCGATAAGGGGTACTCAGTTGCTATTCTAACATTGAGTATTCACTAAATCGCTTAATAGCCTCAATTCAGATGAGGTGTTTGTCTTGAGTTACTGTTATACGAGCTCATAACAGCAAGTAGACTACCATTTTTTCGCTGGAGTACCCCTTATATCGGTCAATAACAGCAAGTCAGATGAGTCACTGGAAGAGTATCTCTCAGATGAAGTGTTCAGTAATCAGGAAGCGTCGTCACTGGATCCGACTTCAAAGGGCAGAGAAACCTTTGATGCCTTTATTAAGCGTTACGAAAAAATGCTGGAAGTGGCAGAAACAGCTGTCTAAAGCATGAAATGAATAGTAATAAGTTTAAAGGAGCTTACTTAAATGTCAATGTTTACCAATCCGATTTTAAAAGGTTTTTCACCAGATCCGTCTGTCTGTGCAGTAGGCGAGGATTATTATCTTGTCACTTCCACCTTCAGTTATTTCCCGGGAGTGCCGATCTACCATAGTAAAGATCTGGTCAACTGGAAACAAATCGGCAATATCCTGGACCGGAAAGAGCAGCTGCCTTTGGAAGGGGCCGGCCATTCCAGGGGGATCTTTGCGCCGACACTACGTTATCACAATGGTATGTTTTACATGATCACAACGAACGTGGATCACGGCGGGAACTTTATCGTGACAGCTGAAAAGCCTGAAGGACCATGGTCTGATCCCTACTGGCTAAAGGATGCGCCCGGTATCGATCCGAGTCTGTTCTTTGATGATGACGGGAAATGCTACTATACCGGTACACGCCCGAATCCTGAGGGACCTAAATACAATGGGGACTGGGAAGTCTGGCTGCAGGAACTTGATCTGGAGACCATGCAGCTGACAGGTGTCAGCACGAAAATATGGGCCGGAGCGATGAAGAATGCTATCTGGCCGGAAGGTCCGCATCTTTACAAGAAAGACGGCTACTATTACGTGATGATCGCTGAAGGCGGCACCGGTTATAACCATTCCATCACCATTGCGCGCAGTGAAAGAATCGATGGTCATTATGAAGGCTATAAAAACAATCCGATATTGACTCACCGCCACTTAGGGAAGGCATTTCCCGTGCATAATGTGGGGCATGGCGATTTGGTCGAGACGCCAGATGGCCAGTGGTTCCTCACATGTCTGGCGAGCCGTATCTTTGATGGGTACAGTAATCTGGGGCGGGAAACCTTCCTGGCAAAAGTCGAATGGGAAGACGGCTGGCCGGTCGTCAATCCAGGTATCGGCCGACTTCTGGCAGAGCAGGAACATTCTTTGCCGATGGTTCCAGTCGAACAGCAGGAGCAGTATGACTTGTCAGAAGACAGTCCGGCCTTTATGTATCTGAGACATCCTCAAATGGAAAACTATGACCGTGAAAGCAGAGCCGGCTGGCTGAGACTGCACGCCACGTCTGAGACGCTTAAGGATCTTTCATCACCGACTTATCTGGGTCTTCGTCAGCAGGCCATGAACTACACGCTGACGACTCAGCTTGATGCGAGTTCCTTGGCCAATGATAAAGCGGAAGTCGGACTGGCAGTGGTTCAGAATGACCGGTATGCGATCCGTCTGGTCGCTTCTCCCTTTGAAGAAGGCTTTACTGTTCGGAAGATCACCACCATCGACGGAGTGGATGAAGTGGTTGGAGAAGTGACCGGTATGGGTGCGCTTCTGGAGTTATCTTTCATCGGCGAAGGGCAGCAGGTCAAAGCGCTGGTTAAAGATATTGAAAGCGGCAGAGAAGACACCGTTGCGGAAAATATCGACACGCATTACTTGAGTACAGAAGTCGCCGGCGGTTTTGTCGGCTGTACGATGGGACTGTATGTCACTTCTGATAATAAGGGCGATTACGCTGACTTCAACTGGCTTCTACAGAAAATCAATCAATAAATAAGAGAAACCAGACTGCATCGGAAGATCCATCCGATACAGTCTGGTTTTTTCAGTTTATATAGGTTTGAGGTGACCATACTCGCCAATACGGACGAGTATGACCCTCTTTGAAAAAGCATATACCAAATTACTGTCTCAATTTTCTATTCAAAGAACGACTCACGCTAATCATCCGTGAGCTGGTTAAAAAGTGAGTAAAATGACAGACTCATAAATAAAATAAATCTGACTTTATCATTTTAGTACCAAAACGACAAAGTCAGAAAGGATTACGAATTGGGCTGGTCATTTTTACTTCGAAACGACAAAGTCAGCGATAACAATCAAGCGAGTTTGTCATTTCTTCCAGAAAACAGCAAGCTGAAAACATTTTACACAACGACCTTGTCATTTGACGCTCAAAACGACAAGGTCGAAAAACAATCTAGAATGGGCTTGTCGTTTCCAGACATTAATGACAAAGTCAGGTCTAAACGAAAGCTGAGTCTGTCATATCGATACTCGGATGTCAGACTGAAAGACTTTCAAACATTGAGTGTGTCACTGATCAAAAAAGCAACCCGTTCATTTAAACAGATCAGTCATCTCTGATCTCCATGCCCATCAAGTCCAGAAAGGCAAGTGCCTGGGACTGGCTGACGACGGCACCTTTCAATGCGTCCAGCTCGATGGAAAGAGAATCGAAGGTCGACGTGCTGATGTCGACGCCTTTAAGTGACGTACGGGTGAACCGGGACTCGTTCAGAAGACATTCTCTAAAGAGAATGTCCGTCCACTTAAGCTCTAAAAAATCAGCTTCGTTCAACCGAGACTTGCTGAATTCGCACACCTTCAATGAGCTGAAGCCGAAACTGCAGAGATCCATGACACAGTCGTCAAAAAGCACGTGTTCCAGTTTGGAATCGTTGAACAGTGTTCCGTTCAGTCGACACTCTTTAAAAGTGACTTGTTTAAATATCGCATGAGAAAACACCGCATTGATGAACTGGCACTTTTCAAAGATGACATCTCTGAAATAGCCTTCTTCCAGATCGACTGCTTCAAATTGAACATTGATGAAGCGGACCGTTTTGAACTCCAGACGGCGAATGTCATGCATCGGGATGACGCAGTCTCTGATCTCCACATATTCGATGTAGGGATCTTCCAGGTCAAAACTGTCATCAAAGGTCTGCTGGTCCAGGTGTTTTGGTACTTGAGGATCGACGCGTTTTTTCATATGTAACCGCTCCTTTATTTCAAAGTATAGCATGCCGGATGGTTTAATTATAAGAATATAGAAAGATTTTTCTATTTCCGGCAAATCTTTGTTATAATAGATAGATGAACTTTTGACGTCTAACGACAGAAACGTTTTTATTTATATAGCAGCATTTTTCAACAAATTATAGGTTAAAGGACTGACAAAACCTTATGAAAAAACAAACCTTTCCGGAAATGACACTGACGAGTCTGGCAAGTAATTATCCGACTTTTCTGCAGGGTAAAGAACTTTATAAAAAAGGAAAAGTAACGAATCTGAAAGCCGATGAGAAGAACAATACCATTCAGACATCTGTGGAAGATAAACAGCTCCAGACTGTCCATCTGCGCTTTTACCCGAACGGTGTAGCGCGCAAGTACCACTGTACATGTAAGGCCTTTGAAAAAAATACGGGGGCCTGCCGCCATGTCGTGGCTTCGATGATGCACCTGAATGACCTGGATGCCGATGACTTGACAGCGGAGTCGACGGCCGCCAAAAATGCGTCTCAGGGATCGATGTTCTCGTATAAAAAGAGTGAAAAAGCGATCAATGCGCTGATCCATTATTCGAAAAAAGAGATCTCCCGTCAGACGGATATCCTTTACAAGCAGCCGGTTTATGTGGAGTATATGCTGAATGTCAGCGGGACGAAAGCCAATCCTGTGTACGAACTGTACTTTAAAATGGGCAAGGATTATCTGTATGTCATCAAGAACAGCTCACAGCTCATCGACGATATCGTGAACGAAGAGGATATCGTGTTTGGGAAGAACTTCACCTTTAATACCGAAGACTATGCTCTGATGCCGGAAGACAAGAAGGTTTTTGACCGCTTGAGCGAGATCCAGACGGTCATCAAATCTGTACTTCCGATGGGGTACGAGAACCAGTTTCTGAACAAGGACAGTTTCACTCTGCCGCCATCCTATATCAAAGAAATCCTGTCTCTCCTGGATAAAACGATGGGTGCCTTTGTGCGTTTCGGCCGTCCGCCAAGACAGCTGTCTCAGGCTGATAGAGGCGAAGCGCTGATGATCGAAGATGATCTGTCTCAGCTTAATCTGTCCTTCAGCATCGATAAGATCGATAATCTGTTCCACTTTAAACTCACAGAGGCAACGACCAATATCCAGGGCATGTCGTTTCATGATCAGGCTAAAATGGTCGAATACAAGCATGCCTTCTACTTTTTTGAATCACCGCATTATGAACTGATCAAACAGATCATTGAAGGGCTCAAGGAATCGGGTTCGGATACTTTGGTCATGCGCCGAAAAGAACTGGAGACCTTCCTTTCAGTGACGTTGAGTCAGCTCAAACAGATCGTCGATGTCACGATGGATGAAGAGGTCCAGTCACTGCTGTATCAGGCGCCGTTTGAAGCGCAGCTGTATATGGATACGTCGAATGACAATCTTCTGATCCGACCGGTCTTTACGTACGGGAACGTCACGATCTACCCGCTTGAAGAAGCCGTGTCTGACAGTGATGATTCTATCGTTGTCCGACAGTGGGCAGAAGAATCAAAAGTCCTCGGGCTTTTATTCGAAGAGATCCCGCTGCCTGCTCGTAAAGGGGACATGTGGGAGCTGACGCAGACAGACACCATCAGTAACTTTCTGTATGATGCCTTGCCGGCTTTAGCGGACTATATGGAGATTTTCCTGTCCCAGTCGGCGCGCGGGTTGCTTTACAGTCCGTCTCGTCAGCCGAAGATCACGATGGAGATGCGAGAGTCCTCCAATCTTCTGGATATCTCATTTGATACGGAAGACATTTCCACAGACGAACTGAAAGACCTGCTCAAAGAACTTGAGAAGAATCAGTCGTATTACCGACTGTCGAGCGGCCAGATCGTCAACCTGAAAGACCCCGCATTTCAGGCGATGCGACGTGCCACGAACTCACTGGATCTGGAAGATGACGAGATCGAAAAAGACATGACGGTTTCGGTGTTCCAGGGACTGTCAGCGCTGGAAGAAGACACGATCCAGACTGGGAAACGTTTCAAGGAACTCGTCAAGCAGCTGTTTACTCCTGAAGATCTGGCATTTGAACTGCCGAAGAAACTGAACGCGCATATGCGTCCGTATCAGGTTACCGGATTCAAATGGCTGAAGAGCCTGGATCATTACGGCTTCGGCGGGGTCCTGGCCGATGATATGGGACTGGGTAAAACGATCCAGACCATTGCGTTTATCCAGTCAAAAATCGAACAGGAAGATGGCAAATATCTGATCATCTGTCCGTCAAGTGTGCTGTTCAACTGGCAGCACGAATGGGACAAATTCGTCCCCGACACAGAAACGATCATCATCTCCGGAAGCAAGGAAGAACGTCAGGCGAAGCGTCAGGAAGCGATCGACAAGAACATTTCTGTCTGGATCACCAGCTATCCGCTTATCCAGCGCGACTCCGATCTGTATGAAGAAGACGTCTTTAAAACCATTATTCTGGACGAATCACAGAACGTGAAAAACAGTGCCGCCAAGACGACCAAAGCAGTGAAACGACTGAACTCGGAAACGAAAGTGGCGCTTTCGGGGACACCGATCGAAAACCATCTCGGTGAACTGTGGTCACTCTTTACGATCATTCAGCCGGGTCTTTTCAGAAACAAGAAGGCCTTTCAGTCGATGGAACACGAGCGGATCGCTGCGAAGATCAAGCCGTTTATCCTCCGACGACTCAAGCGTGATGTACTGGACGACTTGCCTGAAAAAACAGAGACCACGGAATATATCGAACTCTCCGAAGGGCAGAAACGTCTGTATCAGACTCAGCGTGCAGCCATCAAGCAGGAACTGAAAGAGCTTGTTGATGCGGATACGCTGCGTTCCAACCGCATAAAAGTGCTGGCGGGCATGACGCGCCTCCGTCAGATCTGCTGTGATCCGAGACTGATCATGCCGGACTATGAAGGCGAATCCTCCAAACTGGAACGTCTGATGGAATACCTGGAAGAAGCCAGAGAAAACGGCAAGCGCGTCGTCCTGTTCTCCCAGTTCACGTCGATGCTTAAGATCATCCGCGAACGTCTGGACAAGATCGATGTGGATTACCACTATCTGGACGGCCAGACTAAAAACGAACAGCGTCTGGAACTGACGACCCGCTTCAATACAGGCGAGAAAGACTTGTTTCTGATCTCGCTGAAAGCCGGTGGCACGGGGCTGAACCTGACGGGTGGCGATACCGTTATCCTCTTTGACTCCTGGTGGAACCCGGCGATCGAAGACCAGGCAGCCGACCGTGTCCACCGTTTCGGACAGAAGAAATCGGTCCAGATCATCCGCTTCATCACCACAGGGACCATCGAGGAACGTATCAATGACCTGCAGGAGAAGAAACGCGAGCTGATCGATTCGGTCATCACCAAAGGCAATAAAGAATCCGTCACCAGCCTGTCGACAGAAGAGATTCTGGAACTGCTTTACGAAGACTAAACTTATTTAAAAAAATAATCAATTACGACAAGACTGCCTGATGCGTTTAGACTAAACGCGTCAGGCAGTTTTTTTATAGGATTATAAGGCAGATGTCGGCATTCCGGCCGACATCACCTTTATCAAGAGCTTTTTTACTGGCTACTTAAACTAGAGAGGAAATGAGCGGGTAGAAGAAAAAAGGATTCGTCCATCTGAGTGTGAGACAAGACGTGAGCGGCTAATAAAGAGAGGGTGTTCTGCCCGCTCGTAGTTAAATACGTTATGGCAGTCATTAAATTACCCTTGTAGTGACCGTTCAGAGCCTAAGAAATTCTCAGTTTGAACCAGAAGCCACTTCTAGTACCGACCAATTTTTAAAATAAAGATGAGTGGTCACTACCCGTGACTTTTACTATCCGTTCAATGACTTTTCAATACGCAGTTGTCACAAGAAAGCCTTTTTAGCGGCCGCTCACAGTAAGATCATTCTGAGTTGGCCCAATAGATTTCTGTTCTACATACTCGCTTCATAAGGCAGACTGAGCAGGCAATATTTCTAAACAAATCAGTGTAAAAAAGACCGGATCCGTCAGTGGATGTCTTTTATCATCCCGGCTGCTCTGTGCTATACTGGATAAGAGAGCGAATGAGTGGAGGATTTGTGTGAAAGATAAGATAATCGTTATTGTAGGACCTACAGCGGTAGGGAAAACGCAGTTAGGCATCGATCTGGCCAAGGCGTTTGACGGTGAAGTCATCAATGGTGATTCGATGCAGGTCTACAAGGGACTGGATATCGGGACCGCCAAAGTGACGGAAGATGAAAAAGACGGTATCCCGCATCATCTGATCGATATCAAGTCGCCAGGAGAACCATATGCCGTGTCGGATTTCAAAAAAGATGCCGGAGAAAAAATCATCGAACTTGCTGACAGAGGAAAACTGCCTATCGTGGTCGGCGGGACCGGCTTGTATATCGAATCACTGCTTTATAACGTCAGTCATGGAGGAAAAGCCGAACCAAATCCCGACTTCAGGGAAAAGATGGACCGCTTTGCCCGTGAAAACGGACGGGAAGCTTTGCATCAGAAACTTCAAGACAAGGACCCTAAAGCAGCAGAAGCCATCCATATGAACAACGTGAGGCGGGTGATCCGGGCGCTTGAAGTGATTTATGAAACAGGCAAGAAATTCTCCGACTATCAGGATGAAAAGAAAAAAGAACCGGTGTATGATGCCTATGTGATCGGCCTTAACACGGATCGCGACGTCCTGTATGACCGTATCAATAAGCGTGTCGACCTGATGCTGGAGAATAATTTGCTTCAGGAAGTGACGTGGCTGTATGAGAATTATCCTGGTAATATCCAGAGCAAGAAAGGCATCGGCTACAAAGAGTTCAAGCCGTATCTTGAAGGCCATCAGCCACTGGAGGAAGCGGTGGAACAGGTCAAGCAGCATTCAAGGAATTATGCCAAGCGCCAGTTGACCTGGTTCAGGAACCGCTTTGAGGTGAACCAGTGGGCGGACCTGGTCAAACAGCCGGAAAATTTACACGAAGTAAAAATGAACATCCAAAATTTTATAGAGGGTGATTAAGTGGACGAAGAAAAAGTATATGAAAAAGTCATAATCGTTGGGATCGAGAAGCAGCATGAAGAAGAGGCCTTCCAGTATTCCTTTGACGAACTGGAACAGCTGGTGGAAAATGCCGGCGGAAAAGTCGTGGCCCGACTGTCTCAAAAACGCGAGCGGCCGGATCACAAGACCGTGATCGGTAAAGGGAAAGTCAATGAACTCAAGAACCTGGTCGAGGAACTGGACGTTCAGACCGTTGTTTTCAACCAGGAGCTTTCGCCGAGTCATGTCAGAAATATCCAGGAAGTCATCGAAACAAAAGTCATCGACCGCATCCAGGTCATCCTGGATATCTTTGCCCTGCGTGCCAGAAGTAAAGAAGGTCGGCTGCAGGTGGAACTGGCTCAGCTTTCTTATATCCTGCCGCGCCTTGCCGGTCAGGGTGTCAATATGTCCAGGCTCGGTGCCGGGATCGGGACGCGTGGACCGGGTGAAACGAAACTGGAGACCGACCGCCGTCATATCCAGCGCCAGATGACCGACATCAAACGCGAACTGAAGAAATTCGCCGCTCACCGGGAACGCAGCCGTGAGCAGCGCAAGAACAGCAATGTCTTCCAGATTGGCCTGATCGGCTACACCAATGCCGGTAAGTCGACCGTCTTGAACCAACTGACGGAAGCGGATACCTATGAGAAGAACCAGCTGTTTGCGACCCTGGACCCTCTGACGCGCAAGTTCGAACTGCCGTCAGGGATGCAGGTGACGATCACAGACACCGTTGGCTTTATTCAGGACCTGCCGACGCAATTGATCGAAGCATTCAAGTCAACACTGGAAGAATCCAAAGATGTGGATTTGCTGCTGCATGTGATCGATGCTTCTGCAGACAATCTAAAAGCGCACGAGCAGACGGTGCTGTCTTTGCTGAAGGAACTCGAAATGGCCGATATCCCGACCCTGCATGTCTATAACAAGCGGGATCTCGTTGAAGGCCCCGTGCCGTCCACGCTTTATCCGAATATCGTCATCTCGGCACAAGACGAAAAGGATGTCGATGCTCTGCGCGACAAGCTGGAAAGTGAAATGAAGAAAAACATGCGACACTATCAGCTGGAGATCGAAAGCCACCGCGGGGACCAGCTCATCGAACTACGGCAGCAGACCCTCCTTGAACGCCAGCTGTTTGATGAAGAGAAGCAGGTCTATTTCGTGGAAGGCTACGCCAAGCCGGAATCGAAATGGGTGAACCAGTAACCGTCGTTTAAACAGACTAGCCAATAATAATAAAAACAAAAAGTCGATTCCCACTCATCTGAGCAGGGTGTCGACTTTTTTTATGAAATAAGATTTTTCAGTTAAGGGTTCAGCTGCCGGTAAACATAGCGGATCGGTTTGAGATAACGCCGGCTGTCCGGGTATGTATGGGACAGAAAGGGGTGGACCAGTTCAGGGTACTGCTGGAGTTTGCCGTCATACACACAGGTCGGATAAACGGCTGCGATCACATCTTTGGGATGCATTAGACTCGGACGACAATCAGGTGATAGGATGCCTGCCGTCTGCAAAAGCGTGGCAATGAATTCTGAACAGAAGAAATGGTCGGGCCGATCCCACGAATAATGAAAATATGCAGGCACCAGACCAAGAAGATTGTAATGCCAGTCCAAAGCGTCCGATTCAAACGTATGCAGCTCCATCTGTATAGTAATCCATTCCTCTTCGCTGACAGTCAAAGCATAGACGCGGCCAAAGGAGTCTTTGTAAAACGGATGACTGAAGTCTTCCTTAGCAAAGCCGGCCATAAGTGGATTCAAAGGTTGCTGCCTGCCAAAACTGTAGACTTCGGATAAAGTGGCATCCAGAGAAATGGATAAGTGATTAAACGGATATTTGCTGAACATACGGATACCGTGACTTAGCACAGTATGATTTTTAGTTTCTATAAGATAAACGATAGGCATAGTGATTCCCTCTCAATTGCATTAACTTTTATTTTAAACTTTCAGGTCATCAGCTGAATGGTAAGCCGTGACTTCTCTTTTGAGGGGGCCTTTTCTGTATTGAACGATGCGGTAAGAAGGGGATAAAGGTCTCTCAATGGTCAGGGTATCTTTGATGCTATGAACAGCATACAACGAGTGGCCATGAAACTGATTATATACCAGATAGGAACGTTTTGTACAGAGCTTTTAAAGGAGGATTCTAAGAAGGCACTCATTTGATCGGGTCTGTTCCCGGAATTGCATACATGCATAAACATCAATCATAGATTCATTTAAGACATGATTGCGCAGTGCTCCTGTAAAAGGTTCATTCCTTAATAAAAAAATGTAAGAGTTTACGAAAAAATGTTTGCCGATTCATGAAAATCTGTTAAGATAAAAGTATGAATAAATTATGAAGAAATGTATTTTTACTCATACCTATTCATATCTGCACAAAGAATAACCTATTACATAAATCGAAAAGATACACTAACTGAAAAAGGCAAACCTTCTGAAAAGTCGGGACGCAAAGCTATAGGGGCTAAGGACACTGTCTACGCCTGCCAGTTGCCGTTATACGAGTGCACTTCCTTGTAGACGGGAGTGTGCTTTTTTATTAGAAGGAGGTGAACACAGATTATGTCTTTGAAGAAGAGTCTAATACCGATCCTGTTAACATCGGCTCTGTTCTTAGCTGGATGTAATGAGGAACCCCTTGCGGACACGAAAATAGAAAGCAGTCAGTCAGAAACCAGTTCGGTAGTTAAGGTATCTTACCTTTATGAGAATGAGGACTACCAGTTAGCCATCTCAGAAAATATGGACTGGCAGCTGGAATCAGAAAAGGAAACAGATAATTTAAATGTTGTGTTGAATGACGATACGCTGACCGCACTGGTGTCTTCCGTCTCAGCAAGCAACACCTTTGAAGATATAAAAAAGGAACTGATCAAAGGAGCTGGTAACGTGACTGTTCTTTCAGAATCCGACGACTTTTTGTCCTACAAGTCAAAACTGAAAAACGCAGTCAGAACAGATGTCTATTTCAAAGAGCAGGATGAGTTGAAAAACTACATAATCACCTTTATGTCACAGACATCTGAATTTGAAGATAACCAGCCCAAGGTTGAAAGTCTTTTGAATAACATTCATTTCAATGAGAAGGAGTAGTGATCAGATGAAGAAAAGAATTGCTGGCTTAGTATTAGGAACAGGATTGATCGTAAGCGGAGGCCACGTACTGGCTGCAGAAGCAGAGGAAGTCGTCAGTCCTGATTCAGAATTGTATGAGACCACACGAGTAATGGAAGAGATCGAGTACGAACTCACTGAAACTGCAGGAGAAAAAGCACTTCTACAGGATCAGTATGCCAATGAGCGTTTGGAAGAATCGGAACTGGCCCTGGAAACCGGTGACGAAGAAAAAGCGGAAGAGCTTTTGGAAGAAGCCAACGAAAGCGCTGATCAGGCTGAAACAGATTTGGATGAAGCCATTGAAACTGAAGATGAATCGGTAGAAGAAGTTGAAAAGACCCTGGCAGAAAGTGTTGCCGAACGTACGGCTAGAATGCAGACCCTTCTGGAACGTGAAGATCTACCTGAAGCAGCTAAAATCGGTATTGCTAAAGCAATGAAACACGCTCAAATCATTCTGCAGCGCGCGGAAGAACGATTGGTTCTGGAAAACAGACTGGCCGCTGGAGAACTGACTGAAGAAGAGTTTGAAAGTGAAATGAAAGAGATCAATACACGATTCAAAGCTGAAGCTGAGAAAAATAGAGCAGAGGCAAAAGCACTGAGAAAAGAAATCAGAAACAATCGTAAAGCCAGTGCTGAAACAGTTGAATCGAGCGACAGTGCAGAGTTAGATGAAGAGTTGGATGACGATGTGGAAGCTGTGGCGGCTGAAACAGTAGCACCAGAAGAAGAGTCCGATGAACGCACAGAGAAGCAGCAGGAAAAAGCTGAAGAACGTGCAGAAAAAGCTAGAGAAAAGGCTTTAGAACGTGAAACAAAAGCGAAAGAAAAAGCAGAAAAACGTTTAGAAAAAGAAGAGGAAAAAGCACAGAAAGCCCTGGAAAAAGCACGTGAACAGGAAGAAGACGAGCGTGAAGAAGCCGAAGAACGTGCCGAAGAGGAACGCGAAGAGGCATTGGAGCGTGAAGAAGAAGCACGAGAAGCAGCTGAAGAACGTGCGGAAGAAGAACGTGAAGAACAAGAAGACGATGATGACGATGATTTAGAAGAAGAAGACGAAGATGAAAAAGATGACGACGACGAACCAAAAGGTAAAAAGAGAAATAAAGGTAAAGGCAATTAAGTCGTCTGTTCATAGTGATTAAAATGCTATATTATATAAAGGCCGATACATCGAATCTGGTGTCTCGGCTTTTTTATTTTTTTACTGATCCGGCTCATCAGGTGACATTTAAAATATTGACTACCTGAAACACGTAATCTTGAGTCATTAACAAACCAGTCAGTCAGCCTGTGTTACTTTAAAAAGATAATAGTTGCTAATCAAAACAATCGGTAGAAGCGGCGGTCGTATGTTAAACTAAAAATACACTACATACGCAAAAGGATAGGTTATCCTTTAGTCGGAGGAATAGATATGACGGAAAAATGGAATTTGAGTTTTGAAGAAAAACGGATCTGGATATCATTAGGCGGGAGTATTTTGTTCTCATTCCTGTTAGCTGTTCTCGTTATCTTACTGGACACGCGGATCATTGCAGCAGTGGATTATGTTCCTAACTGGGCACTCACTAGTGTAGACCTGGCCAGAGCAATACTTAGTCTGCTCGCAGGTTCGCTGCTCACTGTCGCCACCTTTACATTTTCAACGATGCTGACGATCATTACCTTATATACATCAAATTTCAGTCCACGGGCAACTGAAAACTTTTTACTTAACCGAACATCGATGCAGACTCTGGGTATCTTTTTAGGCGGATTCATTTACTCTCTGGCGTCCCTATTTTTCATGAGGAGTTCTGAAGACGAATTTCTGGTCGTCTCTGCAACAGTCGCCTTAGTCTACGCATTTGGAGCTGTTATTTCCTTCACTCGCTTTATCTATACGAGTTCTGAATATGTCCAGCTCGAAAAACTGATTCATCGTCTGTATAAAGAAGCTTCAGATGTGTTTGATAATTATATCCAGCGCTTCAAAGATTATCCGACACTGAAACATCTGCCTGACATGTCCTTTATGTATACCTATGAAGTTCAGGCAACGAAAAGTGCCTATATCGAACATATTTCATTTGATACTTTAAAAGCCATTGCAGACGAGACTGAATCGAATGTCATTGTGTCAATTCGCGTCGGGCACTTCGTCACGAAAGGTCAGCCGGTAATGGAATTGAAAACAAATCAGAAACTGGAAGAAGACATGGACGCGATCACCAAACGTGTGAATGACAGTTTCAGCTATGAATCAGAGAAATCATCTATGTATGATCCGGATTTTGCCCGGACAAAACTGACTGAAGTGGCACTGAGAGCTGTGTCACCGGGGATCAATGACCCGAATACTGCGATTCATATTCTGAAATATAAATCTCTTTTAGAAAAACGACTGGCTGGACTGCCTGGGAAATATGTTATTTTCCATAATGATGAAGAAGAGGGAGAAAATGAAGTCAGACTGGAAGAGATCGAAGAAGAAAAATACACACCTGCTAACAAAGAGAAGTCAGAAAATGAATACACCAACAGTGTGTTTTATCGTTACAATGATTTTGCGGAAGATCTGCACACAGGTTACTGGCAGCTTGTCTTTTACATGCAGCAGGATATTTCAGGAGTGAATGCACTCTTTGAAGCGATCGAGACGATTGCCTATTCGACTCATGAAGATAATCTTGGGTTTGTGAAAGAGTACAATGATTATTTATATAATATGACTTCCAGTAACTTTGAGCAGCCCTTTGATCAGAATATCATCGAAAATAATTATGAACGCATCAAAACGATCCTAAAGAAAAAAGAGTCTGAGTTTGAAGAAAAAAAAGAAGAAGCAGAAGATGATAAACCGGAAGAGATCACTGAAGAGCAAATCGAAAATGAAGATAAAGATTAAAGACAGAGGCTAGGACAAATGTCCCAGCCTCTTTGTCGTCTCCGAATTATTTATTATAAGCGTGCTCCAAAAAACAGCCCCGCCGTCCGCTTTGTCACAGCTGTTATGGCTTTAGCCGTTTACAGATATGATACACTTGGGCACAGCCCAGAGTGCAATGCTCGGTAATCTGCGATTATTTTGCGCTTATTCGCTCCAGTTGCCGTATCCGTTACTGATTCAGCAGTTATCGGATACGGTATGCGTTAGAAGTTACGGGGCTAAACGTTTTTTGTCATACTCTGCTTTTTTACGTGAGTTTTTAAATAAAAAAGCAATAGTATATGTGAGGGGACCATCTGAGATGTGAAAAAAGTCTAACAAATTAAACTGTTCATTCTTGATTTTATTCAGTAAATCTATAAAAATAAGTCTGCAAAGAACTGATATATGTTAAACTAAACCTGATAAGACAATAAATTATTCATGTGCATGACGGTTAACTGCAACAAATCGATCTAAGGAGGGCTGTTCTAGATGCATTATACATATTTCTCACACATTTTCACGACCCTCTACACACTGATTGGTACTACCTTAACTTCTGTGTGTTTATTCATATTTTTACTGTACCTGATCAGTGAAAAAGTGGGTCAGCCTTCTTACATCTACTCCATTATTGATCCTACTAACGACTTTTCAAATGTATCTTCCGATAAGACAACTAATCATTTATTTAAATGGGGTCAGTCATTGAAAACGAACTGGAAATACTTAACAGAAAAAAAGAGCAGTTTGATCAAACGGATAAAAAAGAGTGACGAAAAAATCTATGAGTTGTCTTATTTTGATGCGCTGACACAACTGCCTAATCGAATGAAACTCATCGAAGAATTCCAAGTGGCATTGGTAAAATCCGAAATCAGTGAAAAAGCAATCTATCACATCGATATCGACCGGTTCCATTCCATCAATGAACTGTATGGGAGAAAAGTCGGGGATAAGGTGCTCTTGGGAGTGGTCGAACGACTCCATACGCTACTGGGACAGAATGCTCTCATCTTCCGGGAAGGGGAAGATGAACTTTACGTTTTTGTAGATGATACGTGTCATTCCCACTGCCGACAAACCGGACGGGATATTATCGATGTCATCGCTGAACCATTCAAGATCAATCAGCTGACCTTTTATGTCACGGCCAGTGTGGGAATCAGTCATTATCCGCAGACGAGTAACGATATAGAGACTCTGCTTCTACAGGCGGAAATCGCAATGTTTAAAGTGAAAAAAGCGGGAAAAAATAACTATCATATTTTTCTTCCTGAGGACGCGGTACACACTGAACGCAAACGCCGGATCGAGTTCGGTCTGAAAGAAGCACTGGTCAACAATGAACTTTTTCTCGTTTATCAGCCAAAAGTGGTGTTGGAAACGGGGAAAATCCAGGATGCAGAAGCTTTATTGAGATGGCGTCATCCTGATCTGGGACTTGTGTCACCCGGAGAATTCATTCCGATCGCAGAAGAATCCGGTCTGATCAATGAGATAGGCTACTGGGTCATTTATGAAGCTATCCGTCAGACGAAAGAATGGCACAGACAAGGGATAGAGATCAGTATCGCAGTCAATGTGTCGGCTCTTCAGTTCGAAGACCGGTATCTCGTCCGCCGCATAAAGAACGTTCTGGATCTTTTTGAACTGGATGCCAAATATTTCATTGTCGAGATCACAGAAAGCGTGATGCAGAATCTGGAATACGCAGAAGCGGTGATCAGAGAGATGCATACCAATAACATCCGCGTGGCGATCGATGATTTCGGGACCGGTTATTCTTCACTTAGTGTACTGAACAATATGTTCATCGATATGGTAAAGATCGATAAATCTTTCATTGACCATGTGACAAAGCAGGATAAAACGACGGCTCTTGTGAAAACGATGATTCAAATGGGCAAGAGTCTGGACTTTGAAATAGTAGCTGAAGGTATCGAAACAGCCGAACAGTCAGATTTTCTGCTGGAGAACGACTGTGAGTACGGCCAGGGTTATTATTACAGCAAACCGCTGTCTTCGGAAGACATGATTTCGATCGTTTTAGAGACTAACCATGAAGGGGCCTGACTCTTCATGGTTTTCTTCCTGAATCATGCAGGACGTCTTTAAACTGAGTTGATTGTAACCGTTTTACAAAGTCTTTTCACGACTCATGCCTATTCGTGAATATCAATTTATCTATTTCCAATTAAAGATGATTGACTATTAATATGTATAAAGATAAACTTAGTGTATTGTATAATTAAAATCTAGATGTATAAAAAGAGGTTATAAAAATGGTCAGTACATTTAAAAAACAATTGATCTGGCTGATGTACATTCCTGTCGGTATATTACTTAAATATTCAGCTTATTATACACAGGTTCACGGAGAACCGTTCCTTTCAGTGGATTATGGTTTGTTTTTGCTGCTGGGCATACTCGTCGGCTTGTTCCCGATCAAAACTGAGGATTCTATTCTTGTGCTGACGCCCGGGATCTCCTTGGCTACCTTAGTCATTTTCGGGTTTGTCCCGGAAATCATCCTGTCATCTGTGGCTCTCATTGTACTGATGATGAAAGCGAATATCGGACCGGACCGTCATTACCGTTATCCTTTGAATTTACTTATGTTTTACTTTTTGTCGGCTGTATCTGCCGGCGCTTATTTCTTGACCTATCGATTCCTGTATTTACTTTTCAATGAACCGTTCGGCATCTTTGCTTTAGCTGTTTATATGCTTGTTCATTTAATTGCAAATCAGCTGGCGATGTTCGTCATCGATAAATACTTCTACAACCGTAAAAAAACGCGGTTTTTTGATGAAAACCTGACGTTCCAGTTCTATACGAGCCTGTTCGTCGTTCCATTAACGTTTGTCCTTATCTATTTATATCGGACGCTTGGGACAGCCGGTATCATTATCGGTGCTTTCCCATTCCTCACAGTCACTGTAGGGACGAACTTCTATTACAAAAGCAAAAGCAACAATGTCTATCTGCGACGTGTCAATGCTTATTCTCATGAACTGAATGCCGAAAAGAACAGCCAGAATGTCCTGGAAGCATTTTTAGAATCACTGATACATATTTTCCCGGCAGACAATCTGTCTTACTTTTCGATAAAAGAACCTGACAGGATGGTCAGAGAAAGTATCTATACCAAAGAGGGCCGAATGGACAGCCAAAATGAAGTATTCAAAATTGGAAAAGAGTCCATATTATATAAAGCTGCCACGTCGGAATCGATCCTCGCTTACGCTAATTCAGGCGACTGGAAAAAGTACTGCCGACAGGATATTTCTTATTCAGCTGAGAGCGCTATGGTCTTACCTGTGAAAATAAGAGAACATACGCGTGGCGTGATCCTTCTGACGCACCAGACCCGATCGATGTATGATGACATGATGATCTCACTCGTGGAAGGTTTCCATCAGTACTTTTCCATCGCACTGGAAAATGCTTATCATTATGAACAGCTGGAAGAATCAAACGAAACAGATTATCTGACTGAACTGTCGAATCTGAAAGGGTTCTCCAAAAACTTCGAGCACGTAGCAAGGAAAAACAGCGATGGACCAGTATCGCTGATCGTAATGGATCTGGATCACTTTAAATTAATGAATGATACCCATGGTCACCAGTCCGGTAACGATGTCCTGAAACAGGTTGCTGACATTTTGAAAAAACAAATTAAAAAAGGTGTCTATATCGCCAGATATGGTGGAGAGGAATTCATTATCTTACTGTCTGGAGTGAACAAGCAAAAAGCGTATGAACTGGCGGAGGATATTCGCGATGAAATCGAACAGACGGTCTATGAAGTCAGACGATCTATCATGACGGATGAACCGGCGCAGGTTTCAGTGACAGCAAGTATGGGCGTGGCGTCATACCCAGAAGACTGCAGCGATGTTAACGAACTGATTACCTTGGCCGACCGTGCCATGTATATGGGGTCGAAACAAAAAGGTCGTAACAAGGTGACGATGGCACATAAAGGAAGTTAAACCATGAAAAACAGCCTACTGAAAATCAGACACGACGAAGAAGGCACCACGCTTGTCGAACTCCTGGCAGCCATAGCTATTCTATCCATCATCGTCACTTCATTTTTAGCCTTCTTCATCCAGTCAGCCAATACCAATAAAATGACGAATGAAGTCAATGAAGCGACGTTTGTAGCACAGGGAGTAATGGAAGAAATCACACATTTCTCAAGTGAGGGATATACTGTTGCGGCTACAGAAGCTGAATTAGACTTAACTCAGGCAGGGTTTACGATTGAACCATCATTTATTGAAAGCACTAATTCTTCTTTACATCAAGTCATTGTTATTGTTTATGAAGGAGGTAATAAACGTGCTCAAATGGAAACGCGATTATCATTTGCTACAAGTACAGAAACCGAAGCACAAAGTACCCCTTAGAATGATATGGAAGAAAGATGATGGCATCACCTTAGTTGAATTATTGGCCTCCCTGGCCATTTTGTCAGTCGTTATTTTACTCGTCGGATCGGTTCATATTTTCGGTCAGCGTCAATTCGTGAACCAGACAGAATCAGCGAGTCAGGCGAATGACTTGACTTATGCTTTGTCTGTCATGTCAAGAGATTTAAGAAAGCAGGAGGCTGCCACTGTAAGTCTTAACGAAACAAGTAATCAGATTTTAATAAACGATGCAGCATTGTTCACCCACGTGGGGACCGATTTAAAAAAAGGTTCCGAAGTACTGTCCAGTAGAGTAAGCAATGCAGAATTTGTCATCAATATGAAAGATGCTGAAAAAGAAAGTCTCACAATTATATTGTCCAGTACAGGCAACCAGCAGAATCAGTCGAATAAATATCAGACGACCATCTACTTCAGGAGGTAACCACCATGACAGTTAAAAAATTTGTTGAACTGATAAAAAATGACGAAGGCAGTGGGTTGGTTTTAGCTTTAATGACTCTAATGGTTTTTTCAATTTTAGGAGTAGCGTTGGGGACTATTACGATCGGAAGTTATAAACTGGGTGATGTGAATCGGGATGACAATTCTGCTTATTATATTGCAGAAGCTGGGGCAAATATGGCATATGATGAGCTGCAGACTATTATAAATGATACATATAAAAACAATTCAAACGAAACTAGTTTTTATGAAGCTGCTGAATATCAATTATTTAATAGTGAAAGTACTAATAAAATTCAAGGGAAAACCTATAGTGATGGCTTTTTCGAACCACAATTTGGCGAACAACCTGAAGCCACGATTGCGATAGAGATAATGGATAACGGTGATTCAAAAGACTATAAGATAGTATCTGTTGGTAAAATAGGTCAGCGAACAAGGACTGTTGAAAAAAATGTTAAAGTAACTTGGATAGCGAAAGGAAATACTGGACCTGGATCAGCAATACCACCTATTACTACAACAGTAGCAAAGAATAGTATTTTAATAGAAAATAATGTCAAGATCAGCGGTACTCTCCATCTAGACTCTTCTAAAAGTGGTTCATTGATAATAAACGACGATGTCGAAGCAGGTTTAGTCAACCCTGATACAGGTGAAGTAGATAATTTGAAAGTATATGTTCACCCAGATGCAGTAATAAGTGACGTTTTGAACACAAAAAATGACAAGACATATAACATTGATGTTTTAAATAGAGATACTCCTTTAGATTGGGATGTATATGATCAAATGATTAAAGATTTCCCCAACTATCCTACAGTAGCAAACGAGCTCCCAGCAGATGGGATCATTGACACAGAAGGTAAAAACAAAGTATATATTGTGGATAATCTGACCTCTAATATAAGTATAAAAGGAGACGGTCGGGTTGATATATATGTGAATAATGGAATAAACCTAGCTAATAGTTTATCTGTTAATGCAGATGGGAATGCTGAACAGTTACAAGTCTTTTATAAGGGCATTCAAACAGTTACCATGGGAAATAGCGCAATTTTTAACGGAACTTTGTTTGCTAAACAGGCAAACATTGATTTCGGCAATACTCTAACACTTACTGGATTATTTATTACTGGAGGCGATGAGGTTTCAATGGGCGGTGGAACACTAAACACATTATTTATTGCTCCATATGCTACTGTTACTTATGATAATAAGAGTTCCAAGAATAGTATAAAAGGAATAATGGTTGGAAATGATATTGTTTTAAAAAACAATCTAATTTTAGAATACGATGATTACTATTTGAAAAATTTTCCTTTGCATCTTCCTGACCCTGATAGTGATGGAACTGGAGACGGCACAGGTAGTGGCTCGGGTGATGGTACGGGAGAAGAATCAGACGGGACTGGTGATGGTGGTGGAACATCTGAAGGTGAACTTATCATATCAGACCCTGGAATAGAGAACTAAAATGTAAGGAGGTGGATGTGATGCAGAACAAAAAGAAAAAAATAGGTGATCTTTTAAAAGAAGCAAACCTTGTGACTGAACAGCAGATTTTAGAAGTCCAGAGTTATAAGAAAAACGACCAGAAATTGGGGCATGCACTAGTCGATCAGGGTTATATCACTGAAAAACAGCTGATCGATATTCTGGAGATCCAGCTGAAACTTGAGAGTGTGTCGCTGTTTAAATACGACATCGATGTGTCTCTCATTCATTTAGTGACGAAAGACTTTGCCCGTTCGAATCTGCTTTTACCTATAAACAAGGATAATGATACATTGATCGTCGCGATGCATGACCCACTTGATTTTTATGCAATCGAAGACATTGAATTATCGACGGGCTATACGGTTCAGCCGGTCATTTCGACTAAGGATGACATCCTGCAGACCATTAACCGTTTGTATGACAACAATGAACTGTCTGACGAGGATATTCAAGGCGAAGATGCACCGGCTGTCCGTATTTTTGACCAGCTGCTTGAAACCGGTGTGGCCATGCATGCGTCGGATATCCACTTGGATCAGGGAGAGCATTCGGTTTCTGTCAGGTACCGTGTCGACGGTGTGTTAAGGAATGACCGGACACTGCCCAAATCCATCATGAATTCACTGGTGGCGCGCATCAAAATCATTGCCGGATTGAACATCACAGAAACACGTCTGCCTCAGGATGGACGAATCAGCATAGATGTACTAGACAAACGAATCAACCTGCGTGTTTCCACACTACCGACAGTGTACGGCGAGAAGATCGTCATTCGTATCCTGGATATGTCCAATGTCTTTAAAAAGGTAGCGGACATCGGTCTAGAAGAAGATACATTAAAAGACTTTGAGAGCCTGATCAAGCAGCCCTCTGGACTGATTTTGATCACTGGACCAACGGGGTCTGGTAAATCCTCGACACTATACGGCTCGATCAATGAACTGAACAGTCCGGAAGAAAACATCATCACGGTCGAAGACCCGGTCGAGTATCAGCTGGAAGGCATCAACCAGGTCCAGGTCAATGCGCCGATCGGTTTGACCTTTGCGGCCGGCCTGCGTTCGATCCTGCGTCAGGACCCGAACATCATCATGGTCGGTGAGATCCGTGATACTGAAACGGCTGAAATCAGCATACGAGCGTCTCTGACCGGTCACCTGGTATTCAGTACTCTGCATACGAATAGTGCGATAGAAGCCATTCCTCGTCTGTTTGACATGGGGGTGGAGCCGTATCTGGTCGTATCATCTTTGAGTGGCATCATGGCTCAGCGGCTGGTCAAACGGGTATGCAAGGATTGTGCCTATACACGGGAAGCAACCCCTGTCGAAAAAGAGGTCTTCAAGAGACGCGGCCAATCCATCGAAGAAGTGACGATCGGTGCCGGCTGTGACCGCTGCCGCAATACGGGATACAGAGGGCGTATGGCGATCCATGAACTGATCGTGATCGACGAGAACATTAAGCATATGCTGATGAACCAGGCGTCGATTCAAGATATCAAAAAGTACGTCAAAGATAACGGCATCCGCTTCCTGATCGATGACGGGTTGAATAAAATCAGAAAAGGACAGACGACACTGGATGAAGTGCTCCGTGTCGCCTCCGTCAATGAATAGAAAGGTGGATGAAATGGAACGACTAAACAAGATACTGACCACAGCATTTTATAAAGATGCCTCGGATATCCATTTTACAGCGGGGGTTCCACCCGTATTTCGGATAAACGGGAAACTGACGATGGAAAAATCGGAAAAACTGATGCCGGATGATACTGAAGAAATGGCTCGTTCGATTCTTTCTGATCAAGTCTGGGAGAAGTTTCAGAAAGAAAGAGAAGTGGATCTTTCTTATGGGATATCCGGACTCTCACGTTTCAGGGTTAATATATATTACCAACGCGGAGCTGTAGCCATGGCTTTTCGTGTCATTGCGAGAGACATCCCGACGATCGACCAGCTGAAGATTCCGCAAAAACTAAAAGAGCTGGTTGGAAAACCTTACGGCCTATTACTTGTTACAGGTCCGACTGGTAGTGGTAAAAGTACGTCACTGGCCTCGATGATCAACTATATGAACATGGAAATGAACAGACATATCATTACCCTGGAAGATCCTATCGAGTATCTGCACTCCCACAATAAGTCCGTGATCGACCAGCGGGAAATAGGCTTTGATACCCGTTCATTTAAAGATGGTTTAAGAGCAAGCCTGCGACAGGACCCGGATGTCATTCTAGTCGGTGAATTGCGTGACATGGATACAATCCAGACAGCCATTACAGCTGCCGAAACGGGACACCTGGTCATGGGAACGTTACATACACAAGACACCACAGGAACGATCGATCGTATCATCGATGTCTTTCCGGCAGAACAGAAAGACCAGATACGAACGATCCTAGCCAGCGTATTGATCGGTGTCATGTCTCAGCGTTTATTCCCGACTCTTGATCAGCAGGGCCGTGTGGCAGCGACTGAACTCTTAGTAAATAACTCAGCCATCAAAAACCTGATCCGAAGCGAAAAAATGCATCAGATTCCAAACGTCTTGCAGACAGCTAAAGATCAGGGGATGCATACGATGGAAATGAGCATGAAGCGCCTGATTCAAGAAGGCAAAATCAGTCAGCTGGAAATGAAAGCCTATTTTGACAAATAAGATACGTGATATGAAATAAAAAGTGAAGGAGGAAGCGCGTGGCTACTTATGCATATAAAGCTAAGACCCAAGACGGAAAAATCATAAAAGGGAAACTGGAAAGCATCACCAAACGCTCGGCACTCAACGAACTGTCACAGATGAACCTCATCGTCTATAACGTTGAACCGCTGAATTCATTTCTATATAAAGACATTTATATCGGCAGTCCCTTAAAGCAGAAAGATTTTGTGTTGTTTTTGAGACAGTTTTCCACATTAATGAAAGCCGGCTTACTGCTCGTCGAGTCGATCGACTTGCTGGCCGATCAGACAGACAGTAAACCGCTCAAGGAAGCTTTAGAACAGGTTGCTTCTGAAGTAAAAGAAGGAGTGTCTCTATCCGTTGCGATGGAACAGTACCCGAAACTCTTTCCGGAACTGCTTGTTCAGATGATTAATACCGGTGAAGTCAGTGGACAGCTGGAAGAAGTCCTAGACCGGATGGCGACTTATTATGAGAAACAATTCCGGATCAAACAGAAAGTTTCCACGGCTTTAACCTATCCAGTCGTTATTGCATCCTTCGCCATGATCATTACGATTTTCCTGTTGGTATTCATCGTACCGATTTTTGGCGACATGTTTACATCCTTTGGAGAAGAATTACCGTTGATTACTAAAGTTGTTTTGAGTTTCAGTGAGTTTGTCCAGCAGTTCTGGTGGCTGTTCATCATTCCTATTATCCTGCTGATCATCGCATTTAATCAGTTCAAAAAATACGAGAAAACAGCTTACTATCTGGATCAGCTCTCACTGAAGATACCGATCATTGGCAACTTTATTCAAAAAGCTGTCCTGGCACGAATGACTCAGACGTTGAGTTCGCTGATCAACAGTTCTGTACCGATCCTTGAAGCTCTGGAAGTGACAAGTAATGTGGTCAGTAATCGGGTCGTAAAAGAAGTGCTTGAAGAATCAGGTAAAGCACTGGAAAAAGGAGAGTCATTGGCCAAACCAATGGAAGGGCACTGGGTATTTCCTCCTCTTATCATTCAAATGATCCGCGTCGGTGAATCGAGTGGGGCACTGGATGAAATGCTGAAGCGGGTCGCCGATATCTATGACCAGGAAGTAGAAGAAGCCTCGGATAAGCTGCAGTCCTTGATCGAACCGGTCATGATCATACTGCTGGCAGGTATTGTTGGGTTTATCGTTATGTCGATCGTCATACCGATGTTCAGCCTATTTGAAGCCTTTTAAAAATTATACAAATCTTCGTGATTTCAGTTGTAAAGTAAAGCGACTTCATTTATAATTATGCGTATACAAGGTTAGTCAATCATACATAATTCAACCATTTGCTAATCTTGTACCATCACAATGTAAATTTATTCAATCCTGCATACTAGTATACGTATGTATATTTGTCGTAGTGTTGAATAAAAAAATTATAAGGAGGAAAAAAGATGAGAAACAAGATCAAGCAGATGATGCAAAAAGAAGAAGGGTTCACACTCGTCGAGCTCTTGGCGGTTATTGTTATTTTGGGTGTTATTGTAGCTATTGCTATTCCATCTATTGGTAATGTTATTAGTAATGCGGAAAAAAGCTCGAGTGAAGCAGAATGGGCTTTGATTGAAGATGCTGGTAGACTATATGATATAGAAGTAGGTATGAAAGCAACTACTGAAGGTGGCACTCCATCTGTTGCCGTTTCCGAATTGATTGAAAAAGGTTTTCTTGATTTAAGAGAAGAAGACACTGAGAATCCAACAGCTACAGATGGCACAGTAACTAAAGAAAGAATTGTCGCTGATGATAGTACTAGTGGATTCAAGTATGTTTATAGCGGAAGAACACCCTAATTACAAACATATAATTCGAAGAAAGACTCCTCCGGGGGTCTTTCTTCATACATAGGAGCTTATTATGAATATACTTATTTTAGCCTTTACCTTATTATACGGTCTCGTTTTTGGTTCTTTTTTCAATGTTGTGGGACTACGAGTACCAAACGGAACCTTATTCAAGCAGGAACGATCCTATTGCGATACATGCAATCGTACGTTAAATTGGAAAGAATTAATTCCAGTATTTTCATTCCTCAGGCAAAAAGGCAAGTGCGCGACATGTCACGAAACTATTTCACCATTATATCCCATAATGGAACTAGCAACGGGAATACTATTCGCTTTTACATATTTCCATTACGGATGGGGACATCAGACCGTTTTAGGCTTACTGGTGATATCCCTTATTATCCCAGTCACTGTAGCTGATCTGGAATATCAGCGCATTCCAAACAAACTGTTGTTGTTTTTTGCGCCATTGTTTATCACATACCGCTTAATTTATCCACTGTCTCCCTGGTATTTTTCAATCATAGGAGCTGTCTTAGCTTTCGGTTTGCTCTTTCTGATCATCTTACTGTCAAAAGGTGGGATGGGCATGGGGGATTTAAAATATTTTACATTATTCGGTTTTATATTTGGTCCATATTTATTCCTGCTCTTATTCTTTTTAGCTACCATTTACGGATCTATTATCGGAGCCATTACAATCAAACGCAGTAAAGGAAACCGTAAAACGAAAATACCATTTGGTCCCTCGATCGGGCTGGCGGCACTCACGGTCTTTTATGTCGGTGAATTGATCTTAAATTGGTACAGTCAATTCTTTATTTAGAATTTATCAATGTTTGGAGGAACGCTAATGCTTGGAAAGAAACCGTCACTGTATATGCAGTTCATGGAAAAAAGCATCCGTTACATCGTTATGGACAGTCAGAACAAGTCACTGCTTGAAAAAAATGAGATCGTCTTCGACTCAGCGATCATCCAGGAGGGGAAAGTGGTGAACAAGCAGCTGCTTGAAACACGTCTGGAAGTTCTGGTCAAAGAGAAGAAATGGAAAAAGGCACCGGTGTCGATCATGTTGCCGGATGACTTAGTGACTATCCGTAATGAAGAAATTCCGGCACAGCTGAATCGTGCGGAAGTCGATGAGTACTTGAATCTACATATCAATGAATCGATCCGTCTGCCGTTTGAAGATGCCAAGATCGATTATGAACTGACGAATCAGACCGAAGACAATCAAACTGTCTTTCTCGTAGCTTATCCGAGTGAGCAGATTTCTGCCTTGAAGGAGATTCTTGAAAAAGCCAAACTTAAACCGGTCGTCGCAGACATCTCGTCACTTAGTCTGTACCGTCTGGTAAATGGTGACGAGAGCATCAGTACTGAAAGTGATGATCACTTGCTTCTATTGCAGTGGAACCCAACCGATTACTCGATGACAGTCTTTAATGATGACATCCCGCAGTTCAACCGCCACACACGTTCTCAGCGTCTGGCTGATATGTGGAGACTTACTGAAACAGGGGAGTACGAGTGGAAAGGGTCTGAGGAGGCCCAGGAAGACATCATGGACGAACAGATCAATATGCTGGAACGCTTTCTGGAGTTCTATCAGTATACCGTAATGGACGGGGAGCGCAGCATCAGTCACATCGTTCTATCGGGATACTACCCAGACCTGGAACATGTTAAAGCTGCACTGATAGACCGCTTGACCCTGCCGATCCACACTTTAACCTTGCCGGATGATATCGGACCTACTGATGCGGCTCTGTTAGGTTTAACACTTAAAAAGAAAGCTAAAGACGTGAAGAAGAAGGATAAAGCGAAAAAAGCGAAAAAAGTGAAAAAAGCTCAGAAATTCAGTAAATTCAAGAAAAAGAAAAAGAAAAATGAAGAAGGCGTTAATGTGCCTGAAAATCAGGAGGAGGCAGTCGTGAATGATTAACATTAATTTCTTTGAGAAGAAGAAAGTTAACGTGCTGCCGTATCTGATGATCACCGGCTTTTTCCTGCTGCTTGCCGGACTGGGGACTTATTTTTATCTGATGCAGGAAAACTATATCCAAGCAGAAGCCGAGAATGTCGCCTGGATCGAACGGGAGACCGAGAACGTGTTACTTTCCAGACAGATGCAGGGGGTCGACCGCCTGACGAATGAGTCGATCTCCACTCAGGATACTCTTGTCGGTCAGCGCTATCCAATGGTCTATATAACAGAAGAGATCGCTGCTCAAGTGCCTGATGAAGGAGAGAATGTTGTGTCCTTCCAGCTGACCAATCCTGCACAGTTCGTTCTGACTCTGGAGAATATGACGGTCAATGAGGGGTCCGAACTGGTCAATCGTTTGGAAGACCTTCCCTATGTCAGTCAAGTCAATTATCTGCGTCTGGAAAGTCAGAACAATGAAGAGTATCTGCTTGAACTGACGATCGACATGAACGAAACGCGCTTGCGAGAGGTGGTGTCTTCCGATGACGATTAAATGGACACGGGAGTCTTTTCTGATTTTACTCACACTGATCATGATACTGGTCGGTATTTTCTATTACGGGAATCAAATTCTCGTCGTTCCGGCTCAGGAGAGTGCCGACAGTTCTTCAAGCATCGTGAATGACCAGAAAGCCTTGATGGAGGTTTACCCACCGGATGAAAATCTGCTGGCTGAGTATGAAGCGGCTTACGAAGAGACCGGCGCTTTCCTGCCGATCGGCGAACAGGCGAATGAAGCTATCGTGCGTCTGGAAGAACTGGCTGGACAGTCATCTGTTGAGATCGAGCAAGTCTCACGTATCGGCTTCCGTCAAGGGGTTCCTGAAGCTGGGGATTCTTATTTCTCAAGCAGTTATCAGCTGGACATGACAGGAACGTCACCAGCGGATTTTAGAGAACTCATGGACCGCCTGGTATCCGAAGAACGTGTGTGGAACGTGACATCCTTTACTTATGAAAAATCTGGCGGAAGTAATTACACCGGGACACTTATCTTCAATATTTATTACTACATGGAACCGACCGAATAATCTTACAAATCAAACAGCGGATCTCGTCATCATACGAGAATCCGCTGTTTTTTGCGTTTTGCGGAACAAGTGGGTCTCAATTTTGTTTTCACTTGTTCCGCAACCCGCTATTCGAAACAAGTGAGGATAAATTTATAGATCACTTGTACCGATAACAAGTTCTCGATACAAGTGAAGGCGAAAAAACAGTCGACTTGTATCAAATAAACACAAAAGAGCCCTTTTTAATGCTGTTCATACTTGCACGCTTGCGAGTATGTTCTTCATAAAAGCTAAACAACCAGAACATGACACATTCCACACTTTTACCTATAGCATTTCCTAAAGAAGTCAGGTATCATGGATAGGAGTTTAGCTGGACTAATATATCAGTCTAAACACATAAAAATATAAGAATGTAAGGCATTCTGTCCGACAGGAAGGTAAGACTTCCTGCCTTAATGTTTGGATGGAGTGGAGTCATTACTTAGAGATAAGGAAGTTGTAAATGAAACAGAATAAAATGGGAACCATGCCCGTCAATAAGCTTTTGATCAGTATGTCGCTGCCGATGATGCTGTCCATGATCGTACAGTCGCTTTATAATATCGTCGATAGTATTTTCGTGGCCCAGCTGAGTGAGAATGCCCTGACCGCCGTGACACTGGCATTTCCGATCCAGAATCTGATGATCGCGATCCAGGTGGGGACGGGTGTCGGTATGAACGCGATCCTCTCAAGAAAGCTGGGAGAGAACCAGTTTGAAGAGGCAAACAGTGCCGCCAGCAACGGGGTCTTTTTGTCCATCATCCATTATTTGTTCATCCTGGTCCTTGGGCTGACGATCGTGCCGTTCTTTTTCAGAAGTCAGACAAGTAATCCGGAAATATTAGCGCAGGGGGAATCGTATCTGCGTATCATTATGATTTTCTCGCTGGGCCTCTTTTTGCAGGTCATTTTTGAGAAGCTCCTGCAGGGGACCGGTAAATCGGTGTATTCCATGTGGATCCAGGGGTCAGGCGCCATCATCAATATTATTTTAGACCCGCTGTTTATTTTCGGCTGGTTCGGTTTTCCGGCTCTGGGAGTCACAGGTGCGGCAGTTGCGACGGTCCTTGGTCAGTCGGTCGCGGCACTTATCGGTGTTCTTTTGAACTACTACAAGAACGATGAAATCAAGCTTCAGTACCGAAGTTTCAGACCGCATCTGGATACCATCAAGCGTATTTATATGGTTGGTGTGCCGTCATCTATTATGATCGCGATAACTTCTGTCACGATCTTCTCACTGAACAAGATTCTGATGAAATTCTCACCAACCGCCATTGCGGTTTATGGTGTGTACTTCCGCCTGCAGAGTTTCGCCTTTATGCCGGTGTTCGGTCTAAACAACGGGATGATCCCAATCGTGGCGTTCAACTTCGGTGCCCGCAATAAGGAACGCATCAAAGAAGCGATCCGTCTGGGTATCCTGTATGCGATGGCGATCATGCTTTTGAGCCTGGCCTTGTTCCAGTTCTTCCCGGTCACGCTCTTGAATATGTTCAATGCGTCGCCGGAGATGCTTGAAATCGGAATACCAGCCATGCGCATCATCAGTTTGAGTTTCCTGTTCGCCGGGTTCAGCATCATTGTGAGTACGGTGTTCCAGGCGTTCGGTCGGGGCATGTTCGGTCTTTATGTATCGATCACCCGTCAGCTGGTCGTTCTGATCCCGCTGGCCTATCTGTTCTCTTTGACAGGAAGAGTGGAGGCCATCTGGTGGTCCTACCCAGTATCTGAACTGGCTTCAGCGCTCTTATGTGTCTATTTCCTGCGGGTAATCTATCAAACCTATATCGATCCGCTGCCGGATGAACCCCTGCTTACTCAGCAAGAGGAACAAACTGTCAACGGATAAACTAAAAATAAACTAAAAAAGTCGTGTGAGAAAGGTAACTAAAATTTCTCACACGACTTTTTTATTGTTTTGAGTGATATGGTTAAAATTTAACTTCATTAAATGTTGTTTCCATAGGTTTATTTTTCAATGCTGTTGCTTTCTGGCCGCTGCCGGAAAGTTTCCTATCATGAACGTTAAAGGAAGTAATGCTCGTCAATCTGCAGTGTCTTAAGTAACTGAGTAGGAATAATCATTTTTCGTTTGGCTAACTCGGTGTCCGTTCTTGCTGGAGCAGGTCATAGTTCTAGGGAATAGTGACTTCCCAAAATAATTAAAGTTTGAGCGGGCTGTAAATAAGCATGATAGTGACCACTCAGCACCCTTTTAATCTTCAGAAGGCACGTGATGCCTCTTGAAATGACCTCCCAAGATAAATACTTAGCTGAGCGGGTCATACATCATGCTTTTAGTTACCGTTCAAGAAAAAATCAAGATCGAGTCTTCCAAACTGAACCAATATATGACCTGGTCAGACTTAAAATGTCCTCAGAGGGCTGAAGTGTTTTTACTTTTGTCTAGTCACTTATAAACTTTTACTCAGTGGTGACTATCTATCCGGCGTGAATATGAACGATTGCATAAGAAAGGGGATGACAGGAAATTTTTCACACGTTATTTTCCATTGCCTCAGCAGGAGAAGCCGTCTGACATTTTTTGTGAAATGCCTCTCTGTCTATGTTAAGATAAGAGAATAATCACGAGAAAAAGAGGCGATTTGAAATGTCCTATTCAACACAGATGATCGAAGCGATTCAGAACGAAGAGCTGGATCTGGCGAATGCATTACTTGAAAAAGCGATCGACGAAGATACGGAAGAAGATTTATATGCCCTGATAGAGACGCTATATGATCTGGGCTTTTTAGACGAAACGAAACAAGTGGTCACCCATCTGCTCACACAGTTCCCAGAAGAAGACGGTTTGAAACTCACTTTAGCAGAAATCGCGATCGAAGAAGGCAATGAGCTTGAGGCCTTTGAGTGGCTGGATCATGTCGATGCCTCAAGTCCCTATTACGTGCAGGCCCTTTTAGTCTCGGCAGACTATTACCAGACACTTGACTTGCCGGAAGTGTCGAGACAGAAACTTCTGTTAGCGAAAGAACTGCTTCCGGAAGAACCCGTGATCGATTTTGCTTTAGGCGAACTGCTTTTTGCCAGCGGCGAGTATAAAGAGGCCATCGGCTACTACGAAAACCTTCTGACCAATCACCACTTACAGTTTGCCGGAACGAGTATACACGGCAGACTCGGCAATGCGTACGGCGCGATCGGCGATTTGGAGAATGCGATCGACTACATGAATGAAGCAGTCGAGATGCAGGAAACGAGCGACCATCTTTTCCAGCTTGGGTACCTTTATTATCAGAAAAAAGATTACACGCGCTCCACTGAACTTTTCAACAAGGTTAAGGAACTTGATCCGAGCTACACGTCGGTTTATGTGTATCTGGCCAAAGGGTATCTGGAACAGCATGACGAAGACAAAGCGCTGGAGATCGTTGACGAAGGGCGCTATTATGACAAGGAGAACCCGCAGCTGTACAGTATCGGCGCAGAAGCCAGTTTAGCCAAAGGTGATGCCGAAGCGGCCGAAGACTTTTACAAAAAAGCACTGGACCGTGATCCGGAGAACCTGTCCATTACCCTTCATCTATCGAATCTTTTGATCGAACAGGAACGCTATGAGGAAGCCTTATCCTTGATGGAAATGAAACTGGAAACCGGGGAAGAAGACCCGCAGCTTTTCTGGAATAGCGCAAAGGCGTATAATATGGAAGAAGAGTATGATAAAGCCCGTGAAAATTATGAAAAAGCCTATTATTCGTTAAAAGATACACCGGCTTTTATTAAAGAATATGCCGTTTTTCTTCGCGAAGAAGGCGACAGAGCAGGCTTTATCAAAGAAGCTAACCGTTATCTCGCGTTGAAGCCGGATGATCTGGAAGTTGTCGAGTGGATTAAGAATGAAGAACTTTACTAATTTTGGTATACTGTTAATAAGGAAAAAGGAGGGGAGTATCCATGTATAGTCGTGTTCAGTTAAAAGACAAGAAAAAGTTTCTGAAGTGGTTCTTACAGCGCTATCAGATGAAACGCAGAGAATCGATGTGGATCTTAAACTATTTACTCAATCATGATATTGTCTTGAATAAAACGAAATTCGTTGAAGAAGCGGATAAAACTCCTCGAGGCATTAAAATGGGAACTGTAGGCACGGATGATGAAGCCTTCCGTTTTTATAAAGACGGACTGGAATATGATCACCCTGAACAGGCCTTTCACGAAGTCCGACTCAACTGGCATACCGACCTCTACGTTGAACTGTTGTTTCAGGAATCCTGGCTGTCACCGGAATATGCAGAAGTACTGGAAGACAATCCCTATGCGAAGTGGAATGACCGAATGCCGGATGAACTGGATCAGCAGGTGGATGAAGCTGTCGACAGCTTTTATCTGCAAGAACAGAAGCAGCAGCTGCTCGATGACATCGATCGTGCCCTTGAATCAGACAACCGGGAAGAATTTTATGAACTTACTGAATCACTGAAAGATATCGAAATGAAACTTGAAAATGAAGTTTCACCTTCATAAAACCAACTGAATGAGGAGAATGAACGGATGACAGAAATGAAAGACATGCAGCAGCGAGTGGACGAATATATCGGCCAGTTCAAAGATGGTTATTTTTCTCCTCTCGTTCAGTTGGCCCGTTTATCGGAAGAAGTCGGTGAGCTTGCCCGTGAGATCAATCACGTGTATGGCGAGAAACAGAAAAAAACCAGTGAGCCGCATAAACCGATGGAAGAAGAGATCGCCGATGTCCTGTTCGTTCTGATCAGTCTGTCGAATTCACTGGATATCGATTTGTCGGAAGCTTTTCATTTAACGATGAACAAATTCGAATCGCGTGACAAATACCGATTTGAACGCGTGGATGGACAGACGGATTCCGAGGCATCAAGTTGAGAAATAAAGGAGAGAAAGAACATCAGGGCCGTTTATAAAGCGAGCGCTGGATGTTCGACACTATGATGAAAAAAGTCCCGATGACAGGGGAATTCAAAAAAGCGTTGCCTGTGCTGGAAACGATACAGGCTGCCGGCTTTGAAGCATATTATGTGGGCGGAAGCGTCCGGGATGCGCTCTTAGGCAAAGCGGTCAATGATGTGGATATCGCAACATCTGCTTTCCCTGAAGAAATCAAGCAGCTTTTCAAGAAGACGGTGGATGTAGGTATAGAGCATGGCACGGTGATGGTTTTACTGGAAGGCGAAAGTTATGAGGTCACAACATTTAGGACCGAATCGACGTATCAAGATTTCAGACGTCCTGATTCGGTCACTTTTGTGCGCTCGTTAAAAGAAGATCTGAAGCGCCGTGACTTGACGATCAATGCCTTTGCCATGGACCAGACCGGCGAGATCCAGGACTTTTTCGGCGGCGAACAGGATCTTGACAACCAGGTGATCCGTGCTGTCGGGAAAGCGGAGGAACGCTTCAATGAAGATGCTCTGCGCATGATGCGTGCCGTTAGATTCGCCTCACAGCTCGGTTTCAATCTGGAAGCCGACACCTTCTATGCTATCGTGGTCAACGCCCACTTGCTGGAAAACATTGCCGTGGAGCGTATCCGCGTGGAATTTGTAAAAATGGCGATGGGCAGGTACCTGAGACAGGGATTCGCAGGCTTTGTGGAGACCCGCCTTTATATGTACTGTCCGGGCCTTTTGCATGCCAAAGAAGCATTGAGGGATTTTGTGAAAGTGAAAGAGCCGATCCAAAGTGAACGTCAGGTTTGGGCCTTGCTTTTATATCAGCTGGGTATTCAGGAAGAAAAAGAAGCCCGTGCCTTCTTGAAGCACTGGAAGCTGTCCAATCAGCTGGTCAACGAGAGTGCCGATCTGCATCAACTGCTCTTGTATCGCCTGCATTACAGCCAGTCCAATGAAACAGTTTACCGTTATACAAAAGAGCTGGCACTGGATGCGGAAACGTGTCTGTATCTGCTCGATCTGCCCTACGATAAAGAAGCCGTCGAGACGATCGATGCCCACTTGCCGATCCATTCAAGGAAAGAACTGGACATCAACGGCAAGATCATTATGGAAAAAACCAGTCAGCGCGGTGGGAAATGGCTGGGGCAGGCCCTGATCGCTGCCGAGCGGGCTGTATTGAAAACAGAGATCCCCAACGATACAAAAGAGATCCTGGCGTATCTGAAGCAACATGACTATATTTAGCGGGATGAGAGGAGGAGACAAATGAAGAAAGACCAGTTATATGCCATCGTGGATATCGAAGCCACGGGGGCCAGCATCGGCAAGAATGAACGGATGATCCAGTTTGCCTGCGTGCTGGTCAAAAACGGCGAAGTCATAGAAACGTTTGATTCATTTGTCAATCCTTCCCGAAAAGTCAGCAAGCTCATCCGCGACTTGACCGGTATTTCTCTGAAAGATCTGGCGACGGCGCCTTATTTTGAAGACATCGCCCAGCTGATCCACCGGCTGCTGGAAGACACCATATTTGTGGCCCATAATGTCGGATTCGACTATGCCTTCTTGAACGAGTGCTTTGAACGCATCGGCCTGCCAAAGCTTTCGATCCCGGCCATCGATACTGTCGAACTGGCCCAGGTCCTCTTTCCAAAAGAGGACAGCTACCAGCTGAAAGAACTGACCGCGTCTTTAGGGTATGCGCTGAACAACGCCCACAATGCCTTGTTCGATGCCCAGGCGACGGTTTATTTGCTGAGCAGGCTGGACGAGCGTTTGCGCAGTCTGCCTTTAGTGACGGTCGAGACCCTGGCGCGCTTGTCTGAAGCGACCACGGCAGATACGTCACTCTTTTTCAGACAGGCTCTGGATGAAATGAAAGACGAGCCGTCTGATCTGGCTGAGACTCTGGTCATCATCGACGGTCTGGCTTTGAAGAAACCCTTTACTCAGAATGAACAGGTCAATTATCGCGAAAAACATACATATCCCTATAAAGACGATGACAAACTGGCACAGATGGAAGCCGTGGGATTGGAGTACCGTGAAAGTCAGAACCTGATGATGAATACGGTGTTCAATTACTTCAAGCAGAAAGAGCCGGAGTACGTCCAGTTTATCGAAGCACCCGCGGGTCTTGGGAAAACGTTCGGTTATCTGTATCCGAGCCTCTACATCGCTTCACCAAAGGAAAAGATCGTGCTGTCGACCTACACGAAACTGCTGCAGCGCCAGCTGGTCGAAGACAGTCTGCCGCAGCTTTTGGATGTGCTGCCTTTTGACAAGGCGGTGGCACTGATGAAAAGTCCGAGCCACTATATGTCCTTGTCTGCCTTTTACACGAAACTGAAAAATGTGGATGCCAGCGATACAGAAGCGGTGTTCTGCATGAAACTGCTTGTCTGGCTCACAGAAACGGATGAAGGGGATCTAGAAGAGATCGGTTTAGGCAAGACCCTGCATCACCCCTTCTGGAATGAAGTTAAAAGTGTGCCGAACGCCAAGCTGCAGTTCAAACAGTTTGAAGAGGTGGATTATTTGGCGCGACGGGAAAAGCGTCTGGAGCAGGCTTCTATTTTAGTGACGAATCATGCCTACCTGTTTTCTGAATGGCAGCACCAGCCCGACCGGTTCTCAGACACGAAATTGCTCCTGGACGAAGCGCATCATGTGCCGGATGTCCTGGATCAGAATGCGACGGTCAAGCTGTCGACCCGATCCATTACCAATGAACTGAAACGTCTGGGTACAAAGGAGAAAGAAGACTCACTTTTGAATGACTGTCAGCTGCTTTTACCGTCTGACAGTATTAAAGACTATCAGCTCGATACCCTGCATTCCACTGTTCAGCTGTTTTCGGAAGAATGGGAACACTGGAGTCGCAAATGGATCGACTGGCTGATCCACGCCGATTCTTATGAAGACCGGATCGTGGAATGGAAAGAGAAGACCATTCATTATGCCCAGCTGCCAATGGACATCAAGCGGGACACGAAGTTTTTATGCCGAAATCTGGAAGAACTAGTGTATGTGGGACGACAACTGACGGACGTTTTAGACACGGCCAAAGGGTCGTCCAATGAGATACCTAGTGAGACATTTGTTGAGGCAGCCGAAAAGAAACCGGTAATCAGCCTGACTCAAAAAGAAAAACGGGTGTTGTCCAAGATCAAAGTCATATTGGATCACTTTGAAACGGTGGTGGAACGCTTCAACTATCTGTTCTTGACGGGAAACACGGCCAATCAGACGAGTGTCCGGTTCTATTCAAAGAACCCGCTCTCGACGTTGTCCTTTTTCCGTTTTGATCAGGCAGTGAAAGAACAGCTTTTAAACCAGTTCAATGCTTCTAAGCATGTGATCCTGACCAGCAGTACCTTGTCGGTCAATGATTCGGTGACTTATCTGCAAAGACAGTTGGGGATCGAAAACAAGGAGCTGGCTGTGTATGCGTCGCCTTATCAGTATGACCATCAGGCCAAGCTGTATGTCACGACGGATGTCGATACCCATGTGAATGAAAAAATGAGTGTGTCGGTGACCTTTATCACGGATCAGATCGAACGGGTGCTGAGTCAGACGGACGAAAACTGTCTGGTCCTTTTCCGTTCGCATGACATGATCCAGCGAGTGTATCAGGCGCTCCACCGCCGCAGTCGTCTTAAAGACAAGACGATTCTGGCTCAGAATATTTCCGGGAGCGCGACGAAGATCACCAAGCAGTTCAAAAAAGCGAAACAAAGCGTATTGTTAGGCTCAGACAGTTTCTGGGAAGGTGTCGATTTTCCTTTAGATGAACTGAAGATCGTCATCATCACCAAGCTGCCTTTTGATGCTCCTGACATGCCGATGGTGAAAAAACGCCATCAGGAACTGCGGGAGCGAGGTGACAATCCCTTTGTGCATGATGTCCTGCCGCGTGCGGTCATCAAGTTCAAGCAGGGACTGGGCCGCCTGATCCGAAGTGAGGAAGACAAAGGGGTCTGGATCGTTCTGGACCGCCGAATCGTTGAAGCCAGCTACGCCTCTGTTTTTTTGAATTCCCTGCCGGGCGATCTGGAAGTCAGAGAACTTCCTTTGAATCAGATCATCGAAGAAGTGTCTGCATTTTTCAAGACAGACCAACCGGAGGATGACGCCTTCCTGAATTCTTGAAAAGCCTTATTTATTTATCGGGGTCAATTTGATATACTGAGAGAGTTGATTAGGAAAGAATAAAAGAGGAGAACAAAGTGAAGAAAGTTATTATAGGACTTGTCCTGACACTCAGCGTAGTCATCGTCGGAGCTATTTACCTGTATCAGAGCGCCCATGCACCGTATGCTCAGGCTGAAGATGAAACGATCACTTTTTTAGCTGAACGGACAGATCTAGACCAGGTCGAAGACTTTTACTGGTATAATGGTGAAGTCACGACGTTTACTGTGAGAGGGTTCAATGAAGCAGAGGAAGAAAAGCTCTATATGGTCCAACCCGAAGGCGGAGCGATCGTGACCTTCGATGCTGCTGAAATCGTTACGGAACAGGAAGCGCGACGCGTGACAAGAGAGGCAAGAGAGCCCAAACGTATTCTGAATGCGAAAGTCGGTTTGATGAATGACACGCCCATCTGGGAAGTCACGTATAAAAATGAAAATGATCGGCTGGGCTACTACATCATCCACCTAAAGACAGGTGAATGGTTGCGGACCATCGATAATATATAATTGAAATTATTTAGGTGAAGGAGACTGCACAGTGAAGAAGATACAGATCATAGATTCAAAAAACCATGTTGGTGAAAAAGTTAAGATCGGAGCCTGGATCGCCAATAAACGTTCAAGCGGAAAGATCGCATTTTTAAGCCTACGAGACGGTTCGGCATTTTTCCAGGGCGTCGTTGTTAAAAGTGAGGTAGACGAGCGTGTCTTTGAACAGGCGAAAAGTCTGACACAGGAAAGTTCTGTCTGGGTCATCGGGACTATTTCAGAAGATGCCCGCTCAAAATTCGGATATGAAATACATATCGAAGACATTGACGTCATCAGTGAAGCGGTCGACTATCCAATCACACCCAAAGAACACGGCACAGAATTCCTGATGGACAACCGTCACTTATGGCTGCGTTCATCAAAACAGCATGCCATCATGCATGTCAGAAACGAGATCATTCGTGCGACTTACGAATTCTACAACAAGGAAGGCTTCGTTAAAATCGATCCGCCTATCTTGACTGGTAATGCGGCTGAAAACACCACGGAACTTTTCCAGACAAAATACTTTGACCGTGATGCCTTCTTATCACAAAGTGGTCAGCTGTATATGGAAGCAGCAGCGATGGCTTTAGGACGCGTCTTTTCATTCGGACCAACGTTCAGAGCAGAAAAATCAAAAACCCGTCGTCACTTGATCGAATTCTGGATGATGGAACCTGAAATGGCCTTCATGGATCACGATGATTCCCTAGAAGTTCAGGAAAAATACGTGGCGTATCTGGTACAGAGCGTACTGGACAACTGCGATCACGATCTGGAAATTTTAGAACGTGATAAAGAACTATTGAAAAAATACACTGAACTGCCGTATCCGCGTGTGTCTTACGACGAAGCGGTGGAACTGCTGCAGAAAAATGACTTTGACGTGACTTGGGGCGAAGACTTCGGTTCACCGGAAGAGACCTTTATCGCTGAGCAGTACGACAAGCCTGTCTTCATCGTGAACTATCCAAAAGCGATCAAACCGTTCTACATGAAGAGACATCCGGAACGTGACGATGTCGTCTTATGTGCCGACATGATCGCTCCTGAAGGTTACGGCGAAATCATCGGCGGGTCTCAGCGTGAAGATGACTACGAGATCCTGCGTCAGGAAATCGTCGACTTCGGCTTGAACGTGGATGATTACGAATGGTATCTCGATCTGCGTAGATACGGAAGCGTGCCTCACTCAGGCTTTGGTTTAGGCCTGGAGCGTATGGTGACATGGATCAGCGGAACCGAACATATCCGTGAAGCGATCCCGTTCCCACGTCTACTGAATCGTATTTATCCATAGAACGACTAACTACACCACTGTGAAATAAGGATTGGGACTGGCTTCCAGTCCTTTTTTCATAGTATCTGAAATGAAATACTCTGCTTTCTTATGAAAATTGAGAAATGGAGGAGTATAAAGGGAAGATATCTGTCCTTCATGATGAAAAGTGACGTGTGGAGGGTACAAAAGTAAGTGATATGTGCCTTTCACTGAAACGGTTGATGTGTGAAGGGCACAAATGGGACTATTATCTGACCTTCAGGAGTGACACTTACGCCTGAACGTCACATAAACACGATTTATCTGCCTTTCATGAAAGAAACGGCAAGATGAAGGGCAGAAAAGTGACTGTTATCTGCCCTTCGTGAGGATCAGACATTTGTAAAGGGCACAAAAACATGACTTATGTGACCTTTAGGAGTGACACTTACGCCTGAACGTCACATAAACACGATATATCTGCCCTTTATGAAAGAAGCGGCAAGATGAAGGGCAGAAAAGTCCCGGATAAGTGCCCTTTACACCGGAATTTAAGACACGAAGGGTAGAAAAGTGACTGTTATCTGCCCTTCGTGAGGATCAGACATTTGTAAAGGGCACAAAACTACACTATTTGTGCCTTTCGACATTGAATCGACCATCTGAAGGGCACAAAAAGTTATTATTATTAACGACGAAAAGACGAGAAGGTGAGCAATCGCCAGACGATTGCTTCCTCATTCCATGCAAGGATCTGAAGGAGAATTACAATGAACAAGAATCCGCTATTTGATTGGATAAGTGCCGGGACAACAGCTGTCCCCAACTACTTACTGAAGTATTACACAAAAATCGGCCTGAATAACGACGATCTGGTCACTCTTCTTCAACTACTCTCGCTGGTAGGAAACGGCCAGCGCTTTCCAGACAGTCAGCTGCTTGCCGACAGATTGAATGTTTCTCGTGAGGACGCGTTCAAGGCTATCCATCAGCTGATGAACAAAAAAGTACTGACGATCGAGACTCGGGCAGACGAAGAAGGCAAAACGGTCGATGAATTTTCCTTCGATCTGCTTTATGAAAAACTGTCTGCGCTGCTGCTTCAGTCGATAAAGGAAGAGGAGTCAGAAAAAGAAGTCCTGGCTTCCAAAAATCTTTATCAGCTGTTCGAGCAGGAATTCGGACGCAGCTTGTCGGCCATGGAGATCCAGACGCTGAACATGTGGATCGAAGAGGACCATTACCGACCGGAACTAATCGAGATGGCGCTGCGTGAAGCGGTGCTGAACCAGGTCTACAGTCTGAAATATATCGACCGGATCCTTCTAAGCTGGGAAAAGAAAAATATCCGGACAAAAGAGCAAGTGGAAAAGGAATCCAAACGTTTCAGACAGAGTCAATCTAATGATGAGACGAAAGAGAAATCCGATCCGGACGAGAAACCCGTGCCGATGTATAACTGGCTGAAAGACAAATTTGATAATTAATAAGAGAAAGAGGAGAAATCAGTTTGGCAAAGTCACCGAAATTACTGTCATCAAGAGAAACCACAGAATTGATCGAAGCGATGGGCGAGCTGTTTCCCGAAGCGAAAGCAGAACTGACGCATAAAAATGCGTTCGAGCTCCTGATCGCTGTGATCTTAAGCGCCCAGACGACCGATGTCGGGGTGAATAAAGCGACACCGCAGCTGTTTGCAGCATATCCGACCCCAAAGGCCATGATGAACGCCGACGTGGAAGATATCATGGAGAAGATCAAAACGATCGGTCTCTACAGGAACAAGGCGAAATTCCTGAAAAAGTGTGCCACCCAGCTTGTCGAAGAGTTTGACGGAGAAGTACCGAGCACACATAAAGAACTGCAAAGCCTGGCTGGCGTAGGAAGGAAAACGGCGAACGTCGTGATGAGTGTGGCCTTTGACGAGCCAGCCATCGCCGTCGACACGCATGTTGAACGCATCAGCAAAAAATTCAATATCGCTGATCCTAAAGCCACAGTGGTTCAAGTCGAAAAGACGTTGATGGAGAAGCTCCCGAAAGACTTATGGAGCATCGCCCATCACCGGCTGATCTTCTTCGGACGCTATCAATGCCCGGCCCGCGCCCATGATCATGACCAGTGCGTGCAGAAAGTCACCGATATCATCGAAAGGAACAGGCAGGCAGCTGAAAAGTAAAATTGATGTCTGTAACGTTTTCATAATTTTTGCATATACGTTATAATTATAGATATTAAGTTTATAGTTATGAGAGGAGCACCATATGAGTCAGAAAGAAACGCGTTTAGATATAGTGAGAGCTCAATACGCGCTCTATAAGGAACGGCCGATGGATCTTACCATTGCCAGAGGCATTCCTTCAAAGAAACAGTTGAAATTGTCTGAAGGCCTGGTCAATGATGTCAAAATCGATGACTGGCTGAGTGAAGACGAAATAGATATACGCAACTACGGTGGTCTTTACGGCATCAAAGAAGCCAGAGAACTGTTCGGGTCACTGCTCAACACGACAGTAGAAGAGACCTTTGTTGGGGGCAATTCCAGTCTCCAGCTGATGTTCGCCGTTTTGAGTCATCATATGTACACAAAAGAAAAAGCATGGAATAAAGATAAGGACAAGCCGATAAAATTTCTTTGTCCGAGCCCCGGTTATGACCGCCACTGGTTCATGCTGGCACACTTAGGAATCGAAATGATCCCGGTCGAGCTGACAGGTAACGGACCGGATATGGAAGTGGTTGAAAAACTGGTATCTCAGGACGCTTCGATCAAAGGGATGTTCGTCGTACCGAAATACAACAATCCAACGGGCGAATCCGTTTCAGATGACGTGGTCGACAGAATGGCCACCATGCATACCGCTGCAGAGGATTTCGTGATACTCTGGGACAATGCCTATGTGGTCCATCATTTGCGAGATGAAAAAGTGGAAGTCAAAGACATCTTTGCAGCAAGCAAAACTGCCGGCAATCCTGACCGTGTCATTCAATTCGTATCCACATCTAAAATGACGCTGCCCGGAGCTGGCGTAGCCGCAATGGGTGCTTCGGTCGCTAACCTTGCAGAAATGGCCAGTCACTTTGGCAAGCAGCTGATCAGTTTTGATAAGATCAATCAGAAACGGCACGTGGCTTTTCTGAAAGACAGAGAAACCATCGAGGCGCATATGGAAAAACATGCCGAGATCCTGGCTCCGAAATTCGACTGGATCGAAGCGATCTTGTCTGCCTACTTCCATGGTGATCGTGAGTCCTTTGTGAGCTGGACCTCTCCCAAAGGAGGCTATTTCGTTCACCTGACGACGGACGAAGGCTGTGCCTCAAAGATCGTAGAGAGAATGGCTGACATCGGTATTTCTCTAACGCCAGCGAATGCGGCCTATCCGTATGGCATTAACCCGCTGGACAACAGTATCCGGCTGGCTCCGAGTTTTGCCACGCTGGACCATCTGGAGATCGCTATGGAAGCTCTGTGTGTCTGTATAGAGTTGGTTACACTGGAAAAATATGAAAGTCTATAAGGAGGAGTTAACATGTCAAAAGCAAGTTTTGGATTAGGGGCAGCTCTGGGAGCACTCGCAGGTGCAGCTGCCGCTTATTTACTGGCCCCGCAATCCGGTCAGGAATTTCAGGATGATATGAAGCTGAAAGTGAAAGATGCAAAAAATAAAGCCATCATTCGCATGGATGAAGCGGTCATGGAAACAGAAATCTGGCTGGATCAGCAGTTATCTGAACAAGACATCCGCAATCAGCCCGTTCAATACGAACGCACACCGGATAACGTGGCTGATGCACCGGCGCATGCCTATACTGATACCGATACGTATACAGAATCGCCAGACGTCTTTATCGAAGAATAAGAAGGATAAGGTCGAAGAGAGAAGCCCCGCGCTTCTCTCTTTTTTTATGATTTTGGGAAGAGTCGGAGCGAGCCGACTCTTACATTATTGATTTTTAAGTAATGTTCGGTCTATTCAGACTTGATCCAGGGGTAAAAGTTGTTTCCTTTTCAGCTTTTAGCAACTGGTTTACATCATTCACTCGAGTCACTAGAAAATGGACTGTCTTTTAGTAACTCAAATAATAACAGACAGGTGAGATGCTATAAAACAGGCTTTCTTCATATAACTGAAATCTCAAAGGGAAGTGGGTTATCAAAAGAAGGGGCATCTTTTAGTATCTCAAGAGGTTTCTGGCATACAGTTATGAAAACTTAGCCCTTCTTATCTGAACTTACGCTTCTTTCAACAGAAGAGTTGATAAAAGAAGGTCGATTTTTTATTAAGTCATGAGAGGTATGGGGTGGAGTTGATAAAAGAATTCAACCGTTCTATGAACTCCATTACAGATAGAAGAGGAGTTACTACAAACATAACCACGGATCAGCAGAGTCGAGGTAGGATCGGCTTGTTTTTGCAGTCGGATACTGTTAATACATCGAAGACAGAGGTGTTGAGAATACTTGCCGTGAAATTCCACTTAATCACACTAAATCTGCAATAAAAAAGCCCCGTAAACCAGCGTAGTCTGCTGAGTTACGGGACTTTCATGATTGGTGTTACTTTAATCCTGACGTTCGCCGTCTTTTGTAAAGCGGATGACGTTCGTGTCTTTATTATCGGCTATTTCCTTGGCCCGGTCGACGGCGTCATTTTTCTTCTCATGCGTTGAGTCCGGTCGCTTGGCTTCTTTGGTCCGCACTTTCCACTCGTCATCTTCAAAATAGACTAGCACGTCATTGTCCAGCAGTTCAGCCCGGGCACTCGAGTCATGCTCGTCATTCTCGCTTGGCCGTTCGGCATGTTTATAGGACTTCAGTTCCTCTTTTGAAGCATCATCCGCCCATTCCTTTGCCTGACTCGTCGCGATCGGGATCGCCCGGTCATCGTCGTAGCCTTCATCGACTAAGGCATTCGCGATATCGATCGCCTTTTTCCGGACCACCTGATCCAGATTCTTCATTGAAGCAGGGTAATCATCTAAATTCCATGGCATAAACGTTTCATCCTTTCATATTTGTTACTTTCGTTATATCATGAATAGGTAGAAACGTCTAATATAAGCTATAAGAATGAGGGTTAAGCCAATGAAGAAAATAGATAAAGCCAAAGTCTTTTTCCTGGATCATCTGGAGCTGTTCAGGTGTCCGGTATGTGAAAGTGACTTTATAAATGTGGAAGGGAACCAGCTGGTCTGTAGAGAAAAGCATACCTTTGACCTGTCGAAAAAAGGCACGCTCCACTTTTTACTGAAGCCGTCCAAGTCCGAGTATTCAAGGGAAATGCTGCTTGCAAGACAGCGAATCGCCCAGATGGGTTTCTGGCAGCCGATGCTGGATATCCTGTACCCTCTGATCGAAACGAAACAGGGTGTGACCCTGGATGTCGGCTGTGGAGAAGGGGCGCACAGTGCCTATCTGAGGGGGAAAGGGCTTACTGGACCACTGATTGCCTTTGATATTTCTAAAGAAGGCGTCAATCTGGGTGCCGCGACATATGAAGATATCTTTTTCCTGGTTGCCGATCTGGCTCACTCGCCTTTTCAGGCCGGACAGTTCGATACCCTGTTGAATATTCTGTCACCTTCTAATTATGATGAATTCAATCGACTCCTGAAACCGGGCGGCCAGGTCATCAAAGTGATTCCCGGATCAGATTATCTCAAAGAACTTCGAGCTTTTCAGCCGGAAGAGAAGCAGTCCTACTCGAATCAGAACGTTAAAGATAAATTTATGGAGCATTATAAAAATCCAGCCGTTCATCCTGTCAACTATACGGTGAATCTGACTGAAGCAGAAGTCAGCGACTTTCTCCAGATGACTCCTTTGGGCTGGAATATCAATGTTTCGGATACAAATACAGTGTCATTAAGGCAGATCACAGTGGATATGGAAATCCTGGTCGGGAATAAATCAGAATAAAAGGAATGTGGAACAATCTTTCAGATAATGAATAACAATAACTTGTGTTTTATAAACATAAATGTTAAGATGTACTTCATAAGCTGATTTGGTTCATTCGTTTTTATCAGTCATCCCATCAGAAGCTGATAAAAATCAGTGACAATCCAAAAGGCTTCATCAACGTACCGTTTCGCAGTGCTAGACACCGAGGCGGTACGTTTTTTTTGCGTAAAATTATGGAAATCAGTGAACATGACTTCTTTCAACTGGTGTGAATAGTGTATAATACGAGTAGAACATAAAAGGAGAATGAATATGGATATCGTTGTATTAGCAGGCGGCTATAGCCATGAGCGTGAAGTGTCGATGAGCTCAGGCAGTTTGATCGCTAACGCTTTAATGAAAAATGGTCACCACGTTATTTTGCTCGACCTCTATTTTGGAACAGATGAAGCCACGACTTTTGACGAGGCTTATAAAAAATTAAGTAAAGACACATACGACTATAAAGTGAAAAGACAGATACCTGACTTGAACGCGCTGCGTGCTTTAAAAGAGAAACCGTCTGAAATGATCGGACATAACGTGATCCCGATCGCACAATCGGCTGATCTTGTCTTCCTGTCGCTGCATGGCGAACTTGGGGAAAATGGTCAACTTCAGGCAGTTTTCGACTTATATGACATCACTTATACAGGTACAGGCTACATAGGCAGTGCGCTTGCCATGAACAAGATCCTGGCCAAGGAAGTCATGACCCAGTATGGTATCCCGACGCCAAAATGGGAAGTGCTCAGCAAAGATGAGACACCTGAGACATCCGTTCCCTGTGTCGTCAAGCCGGATGCCAGCGGATCAAGCATCGGCGTGTATCTGGTTGAAAAAGAAGAAGATCTGGATGCTGCGATCACAGACGCAAGAAAGTATTCAAAAGACGTCTTGATCGAAGAAATGATCCAGGGGCGCGAATTTTCTATCGGTGTGCTGGAAGATCAGGCTTTGCCACCGATCGAGATCATTCCCAAATCTGGTTTTTACGATTATGAGAACAAGTATCAGGAAGGGGCAACAGTTGAGATCTGCCCCGCTGAAATCAGTGAGGAGCTGACGACAGCTATGCAGGACATGGCTAAACGCGTGTTCAAGGCCTTGAGGCTGGAATATTATGCACGTATTGACTTTATGGTGTCTGATTCTGGAGATGTTTACTGTATCGAAGCCAATACGCTTCCGGGCATGACCCCGACGAGTCTTTTCCCACAGGAAGCCGCTGCAGCCGGCATCACGTACAATGAACTATGTGACCGCCTTGCCCAGCTTGCCGCAGATAAACGCAAATAAGGTCTGACTGGCGATAGTTTAAACAAGTATAGGATACTTATTTAAGTATCCAGTGAACATACCGAAACCTGTCAACTTTAGAAAAAGAGAAAGGAGCAGTGCGATGAGTCAGCAGTTAAAAGAGTTGATCAAAGTCAAAGCAGCTGAAATCGGGATCGATAAAATCGGATTCACCCATGCCGAGCCTTTTTACTCTCTGGAAGACAAACTCATCAAGCAGCACGCCAAGGGGCATCATTCTGGCTTTGAACATAAGGTCATCGAAGAGCGGATCTACCCGGAAAAAATCTTTGCGGAACCCAAGTCGATCATCGCGATCGCACTGGCTTACCCGTCAAAAATGCGCAACAAGCCGCCGCGTGTGAAGGGTGAACGAAGGGGAGAGTTTGCCCGTGCCTCTTGGGGGACGGACTACCACTATGTCCTCCAAGACCGTATGGACAAGTTGATCGCGTATATCGAAGAGGTCGCCCCCGGAGAAGTCGCCTTCAAGCCGATGGTCGATACCGGGGAACTGGTCGACGTTGCTGTTGCCCAGCGTGCCGGCCTTGGCTTTATCGGACGTAACGGCTTACTGATAACAGAAGAATTCGGTTCCTACGTTTACCTTGGCGAGATCCTGACCAATATCGATTTTGAGCCGGATGAAGAAGTCGCGTTCGGCTGCGGGGACTGTACACGCTGTGTGGATGCCTGCCCGACGGATGCCTTATTGGGTGACGGCCGGATGAATGCCAACCGCTGTCTGTCCTATCAGACTCAGACTAAAGGCTACATGCCTAAAGAATATCGCCGGAAGATGGGCCACGTGATCTACGGCTGTGATATCTGTCAGATCGTCTGTCCGTATAACAAAGGCGTCGATTCGCATTTCCACGAAGAGATGGAACCCGAGCCTTTCAATACTATGCCTGAACTCAAGCCGCTCCTGACGATCTCCAACCGTGAGTTCAAAGAGACCTTCGGAGATCTGGCGGGGTCATGGCGCGGAAAGAAGCCGCTTCAGCGGAACGCGATCATCGCCCTGGCTAATTACCGCGACTATTCTGCGGTACCGGATCTTTTGAATGTCATCGATAATGATGTCAGACCCATGATCAGAGGAACCGCAGCCTGGGCAATTGCCACGATCACGAAAAAACGCCCCAACGAGGAGATCGTGACCTTCCTTGAAGAGGCCCTTTTAAAAGAGACGGACGAAGAAACCATTACCGAATTTAAAGAAGCCATAGGTGAAATAAAAGCCCGGCTGAATAAACTGAATGCGAAGGAGAGTTAGTGTGACGAATCATATCGCTTTATTTGAACCACTCATTCCGGCAAATACAGGAAATATCTCACGGACCTGTGCCGGAACGAATACCCAGCTCCATCTGATCGAGCCGCTGGGATTTAAAACGGACGATAAGCACTTGAAGCGTGCCGGTCTGGATTACTGGGACAAAGTGGGGATCCACTACCATAAGGATCTGGAGGCGTTTCTGGAAATCGTCGGGGACAGTCCGCTTTATCTGATTTCCAAATTTGCTGACAGAGTCTACTCCGATGTTGATTTTACGGATACATCAAAAGATCATTACTTCCTGTTTGGCAAGGAAACGACCGGACTGCCGAAGGAATTCATGCAGGAGAACCGCGACAAAGCGCTGCGTATCCCGATGAATGACGAGCATGTCCGCTCACTCAACCTCTCGAATACAGCAAACATCCTGATTTATGAAGCCCTGCGTCAGCAGGATTTTGCCGGACTCGAAAAAGTCCATACGTACGAGAATGATAAACTGAAGTAAATCAGAAGTTTAAAAACGGCAGCAGCTGAATTTTTCTCTCTAATGGGAGAGACACGTTCAGCTGCTGTCGCTTTTTTTTATTGAATAATATTAGAATGAATAAGCTGGGTGTTTCGATTGCACATCTAAAAATTATAATGCTTAAAGTGATTGACGATTCATGATGAGCAGCAGGCAGTTACTATGTCTTCTTGTTCATTAACCTTTTATTTATTTAGAAAAGCATAGGATAAAATATTACATATTTCACTCGAAATGACACACTGATGTAAAGATAAGACAAAAGAAATACAGAACAACTAAATGGGAATGACAAAACGAGTCAAACTGTTTTATTTTGAGTCGGACGTGGTAAGATACATACGGTTATAAAATCTTTCTGTAACATGATTAATACCATCGTCTATATTTTTATTAAAAAAATAACACTTAAAGGAGATCGAATGAATGACTATCCACAAGCACACATGGTTTAAAGCAGGACTGACCTTATCAGCAGCAGGTTTATTTTTACTGAGCCCCGATTCAGAAGTTAGCGCCAGCCAAAAATGGGTCCCGCGTACTGTTCTGGAAATCGAAAATGATATCAATAAGGCAAAAGAGACAACGAATTATAACGAAGAGCCGTTCAAGTATACGGTCAAATGGGGAGACACTCTTTGGGGCGTGTCACAAGCAACGGACATTTCTGTCGACAAACTAGCAAAAGTAAATGACATCGACAACCCGAACCTGATCATTGCCGGCTCGACTGTATATGTCACCGATGACTTGTCTGTGGTTTCCGTGCAGAATGATGAGGAAGTCGTCAGTTATGATGTCTCTTCAGATGATGTAAAGGAAACTGAAACGCCAGCAGATGTAGCGAAAGCTCAAGACAATAAAAAAGCTGAAGAAGAGGCTGCCGCGCAAGCTGCTGCTGAACAGAAAGCTGAAGAAGAGGCTGCCGCGCAAGCTGCTGCTGAACAGAAGGCCGAAGAAGAGGCCGCTGCCCAAGCCGCTGCTGAACAGAAGGCCGAAGAAGAGGCCGCTGCTCAGGCCGCTGCCGAACAAAAAGCTGAAGAAGAGGCCGCTGCCCAAGCTGCTGCTGAACAGAAGGCCGAAGAAGAAGCTGCCTCCCAAGCTGCTGCTGAACAGCAAGCCGAAGAAGAAGCTGCTGCCCAAGCCGCCGCTGGACAGAAGGCCGAAGAAGAAGCTGCCGCCCAAGCCGCCGCTGAACAGAAGGCCGAAGAAGAAGCTGCCGCGCAAGCCGCCGCTGAACAGAAGGCCGAAGAAGAAGCTGCCGCCCAAGCCGCTGCTGAACAGAAGGCCGAAGAAGAAGCTGCTACTCAAGCCGCAGCTGAACAAGCAGCTGAAAAAGAAGACACTGCCCAAGATGCAGCAGAATCAGGTACATGGATGTCAGTTGAAGCCACAGCTTATTCTAGACATGAGCCAGGTCTAACTAACTTTACCTTTACAGGAATTGATTTAAGAGAAAATACACGTGTGATCGCCGTCGATCCAGACGTTATCCCATTAGGAACAGAAGTATTCATCCCAGGATATGGTGAGTACATTGCTGGTGATACCGGTGGTGCGATCAATGGAGAGATTATCGACTTACACATGGAAGACTTAGAAGAGATGAGACAGTTTGGCCGTCGTCAAATAGATATAAAAATCTTAGACTAAGTTATGATTTTGCTATGAAACAAGCACAGGCTAAAATTGTCTGTGCTTTTTTTATAGGGAAGAATCCGCGTACGAGGATCGGCATACAAATGCGGTCCGTTCCAGATATAGATAGTGCGATATGGAACTTTACACACGGTGATGTTAACGGACGGTTAATAAATCGATTTATTTACCTCCTACCCGATTTTCAAGAATGAATGATCAGGCAGTCTTGCCTGATCAGGACCGAATTAAAAACGATCTATGCTCGGTGAAGGAGAAACTTTAATGAACTTGATATGTATAGAGATTGAGTTCATAAAATCTGTTTGTTGTTCTATGAACTCAGTTTTTTATAATAGAAGAGTTGATAGAAAATCGGGTATCTTCTATCAACTCTTCTTATTGTAAGGCTGGGAGTTACTAAAAGAAGGGCTTTCTTCTTGTAACTGAAATTCCAATATGAGCCAGGTTGCTAAAAGAAGGGGGTTCTTTTAGTAACTCACACCGGATTCCCAAAATAGTTAATAGAAGAAGAGGCATCTTCTAGCAGCTCGGTTCCTTCAAAAAAATCAGTTGCTAAAACACGCCCAATCTTTTAGCAAGTCATAAAAACAATAGGAATGAGTTAACATAAGAAATTATCCTTTCTAAATATCCACACAAAAATTAGCGGAGTTCATAAAACACTGACCCTCTTCTAAATGATCGCACATAAAAACCGGCATCCCACTTAGAAAGTAGAGATGCCGGATACTATTTAATATTACATTTCGTTTGGTGCTTCCACGCCTAAGATACGCAGATCTTCTTTTAATACTTCTGTTACAGCAAAAACAAGAGCCAGACGGGCGTCTTTTTCCTCATGCTCGTCCAAAACACGGACATTTGCATAGAAGCGGTTGAAGGACTGAGCTAAGTGGATCGCATGCTTGGCGATGATCGACGGTTCGTAGTTATCGAATGCACGTTTCACCGTATGCGGATATTCCTGAAGCAATTTGATGACTTCCCAGCTGTATTCGTCACTGAGTCCGAAATCATTAGACGCATCGAAGTCAGATACTCCGGCTTTATTCAAAATACTCATGGCACGTGCACGGGTATACTGGACGTATGGACCGGTTTCGCCTTCGAATTGGACCACTTCTTCGATCGTAAAGTCAAAGTTGTTCAGACGGTCGTTCTTCAAGTCATGGAAAACGACAGCGCCGACACCGACTTGTTCCGCCACAGTTTCTTTGTTCGGCAGCTCGGGATTTTTCTCTTCGATCTGCTTAAGGGCGAGAGAGCTCGCTTCATTCAGCACTTCTTCAAGCAGGACGACTTTCCCTTTACGGGTAGAGAGTTTCTTGCCGTCTTTGGTGATCAGACCGAACGGGATATGGTGGATATCATCGGACCACTCAAAGTCAGCTTCTTTCAATACAGCTTTCAACTGTTTGAAGTGGTTGGACTGTTCCTGACCGACAACGTAGAGAGCCTGTGCGAAGTCGTAGGTATTCTTTCTGTATAAGGCAGCAGCCAAGTCACGCGTCATGTACAAGGTCGCGCCGTCTGACTTCATGATCAACGCCGGGTTCAGGTCATACTTTTCAAGGTCAACAATGTGAGCGCCTTGATCAGCAGATAAGAGGTGTTTGTCGTCCAGGATGTTGACAACTTCTTCCATCTTGTCATTGTAGAAAGCTTCGCCATTCGTGGAATCGAACGTAATATTCAAGCGGTCATAGACTTTGTTGAATTCATTGAGTGATTCTTCTCTGAACCATGTCCATAATTCAACAGCCTCAGGATTGCCGTCTTCCAGTTTTCTGAACCATAAGCGGCCTTCATCTTCAAGTGATGGATCGTCTTCAGCTACGGTATGGAATTTCACGTACAAACGCAAGAGTTCTTTGATCGGGTCTTTTCTGACGTCTTCTTCAGATCCCCATTTTTTATAAGCGGTGATCAGTTTACCGAACTGTGTGCCCCAGTCACCCAAGTGGTTGATGCGGATAGGGGTGTAGTCCACTTTTTCAAAAATATTGGCTAAAGAGTTCCCGATTACGGTCGAACGCAGGTGGCCCATGGACATCGGTTTAGCGATATTGGGTGAAGACATGTCGATCGGGACGTTTCCGCCGTTACCAATCTTCAGGTTACCAAAGTTGTTTTTCTCTGCAACAACTTCTTTCAGGACAGCACTTGAGACCGTCTCTTTTTTAAGGAAGAAGTTGATGTAAGGTCCGACGATCTGTTTGCGGTCGATAAGCGGGGAAGAGATACTTTCGCCGACTTCCTGAGCGATCTGGGCCGGATTCTTTCTGAATAATTTTGCCAGCTGGAAAGTAGGGAAAGCGACGTCCCCGTGATCCGTATGTTTAGGCTTTTCGAGCAGATTCTTGATTTCATTCAATTCCAGGTTTTCGTGCAGTTGTTCATGTATAGCTTCAGCAATAATTTGTTTATAGTCCATATAAAAGACCTCCAGTAGTTGATTTCTGACCCTTAACGATTTAATACGTGCATAAAAAAAGGGCAGTTATTTTGAATAGTCAAAAGTCACGCCGTTTCTGATTACATAAGTATTAAGCACTTGTATTATAGCAAAGCTTCAGGTGACTAGCAAGATTTTATGTTGAAAGACGGTTTATTTTTAATGATTCCAATGTAGAAGATATTGTGAATATGTGATGAATGTTTATGCGAAATAAGGTATAATAGTTTAATACATATATATATTAACTTATAGGAAGCAGGGAGGATATGCGAAAATCAGAAAGACAGATGCTGATCAAACAGATCATATTGAATAATGAAGTATCTACACAGGATGAACTGCTGGCGTTTTTACATGAGAAAGGCGTCACAGCCACACAGGCAACGATATCCAGGGACATCAAAGAACTGAACCTGGTCAAAACACCTTCGGGGGATGGCGGGATAAAGTACACCATCTATCAGAACAACCAGGTGACCCTGGAAGAAAAACTGGATTCAACGATAAAAAGTGTCGTGACAAACGTGACCCTTGTCCAGTTCCTCAATGTTGTAAAAACATTGCCCGGAAATGCGCACGTTATAGGTGCATTGATCGACGATATCCATTATCCTGAAATAGTAGGAACAGTTGCGGGAAATGACACGATCATTCTGATTTCAAAAACCAGTGAAGAAGCGGAAGGCGTGTACCAGCATTTTGACGGTGCCTTACAGGAACTGGAATAAGAATGAGCTATCACGGAAAACGAGATAATGAGATGGAGAAAAGGAGACTGAATCATGACAGAGATAGATTTGAAAACCTTGCAGAATGGATCAGACATCAGAGGCTTTGCTCTGGATACTGAGAAACAGAAAAAGAATCTGACTGAAGAAACCATCAAGCGGATCGCTAACGGGCTGACAGCCTGGTGGAGCGAGAATACAGACCAGCCTTTGACAGAAACGACGATCACGATCGGACACGATAGCCGACTGACGGGTCCCACTATCAAAAACTGGCTGATCGATGTCTTTACCGGACTGGGTATGAACGTCATCGATACCCAAATGGCTACAACACCGGCCCTGTTCATGTCTACCCAATATGAGGATTTCAATTCCGATATCGGGATCATGATCACTGCCAGCCACCTGCCGATGGAGTACAACGGCTTGAAATTCTTCACTAAAAATGGCGGACTTGAACATGAAGATATCGAATCCATTCTGTTTTTAGCTGAGCAAGAAGTCAAAGTCACTGATGCGTATGATTCACAGCCGACAGAAAAAGACCTTTTGTCCGTTTATGCGGCAGACCTGGTTGCTAAAATCAGAGAAGCTCTGAATGTGGATGAAGACGCCAAACCTCTTTCTGACCGAAAAATCATTGTGGATGCTGGGAATGGTGCCGGTGGTTTCTTTGCCGATAAAGTACTGAAAGTTTTGGGCGCCGATACAACCGGCAGTCAGTTTTTGAACCCTGACGGGGCTTTCCCGAATCACGAACCGAATCCGGATAACAAAGAAGCGATGCAGAGCATTTCAGATGCCGTACTGAAGAACAAGGCCGACCTGGGGATCATTTTTGATACAGATGTGGACCGTTCGGCCATCGTCGACAGTGAAGGCAACAGTATCAACCGCAATAATCTGATCGGATTGATCGGCGCTATTATTTTGGAAGAGAATCCGGGGACGACGATCGTCACGAATTCTCCGGTCTCTGATCACCTGATTCAATTTGTTGAAGAAATGGGCGGGAAAGTCGATCGTTACATTTCAGGCTACCGCAATGTCATCAACCGCGGGATCGAGTTGAACGAAGAAGGGGTGGACTGTGTACTGGCTATTGAAACCAGCGGACATGCAGCTCTTCGTGAAAACTTCTTCTTGGATGACGGCGCTTATCTGGCTGCGAAAATCGTTGCCAAAGAAGCTGAGCTGGCAGAAAAAGGCAAAAGCGTGACGGATCTGATCAAGCATCTGGACCAGCCGGCTGAAACAGAAGAGGTACGTTTTGTCATCACCAATCCGGACTACAAAGAGCTTGGCATGGACCTGCTCGAGCGCTTTGCTGACTGGGTGAACAATACGGAGGGGTTCACTCTTGTCCCGGATAATCTGGAAGGCAAGCGTGTACAGTTGAGCGATCCATACGGCCGAGGCTGGCTGCTGCTTAGAATGAGTCTTCACGAGCCGAAACTCGTACTGCAGATCGAAAACGATCAAGCGGGAACGATCCCGGCTATCAAAGACAAACTGAAATCCTTTTTCCATTATGAAAAACATTTAGACAACAGCAAGTTATAGAAGGAACCGCCAGACCTCGATGATCAAGTCGAAATCTGGCGGTTTTTAATGGGTTATGAAGAGTCGGGCCGTCCCGACTCTTTCTTTTTATATGGTTTTGGCGACTTCGACGTGTTGAGAAGAAAAAATCAAACGTATGGGCCGAACTTTGAAAAGTTCGGCTTGTTCGTAGTGCCGTTTATTTCGAACTTGTCGAAGATGGGCGCTCTTCGGTACTAACATTCGAGAAATCCCTTCGAAGGAGTCGAAGTCGTCCGGGTTCGGCAAGTTCAAGAAGCTTCTGAAACTGAACAAGTCGAATATGAACCATGTTCGGTTCTTAGGTTAAAGAAGAAGGCCCCTACTTACCTAAGTTGTCGAAGTTCGGTCTGTACAGCACACATTTTATTTCAACTTACCGAATAAGACAGGAAATGTCTCTCACTATGGAAAAAGACAAGAAAGAGTCCGGTACAGTCAGCCTTTATAGCTGCTTGTACCGGACTCTTGATTTATTTGTATTTATTAATTTTAGCTTTTCGGGTTATAGATCCATTTCTGTCCGTCTTTTAAGAGCAGGTCATCGGATTCTTGCGGTCCCATCGAATGAGCTGGATAAAAAGGAATGCTTTCGGTGTCTTCATTCCAAGCGTTCCTGATATGATCCACAAATTTCCATGAGGCAGCTACTTCTCCCCAGTGAGCAAAATGCGTTTCATCACCATCCAGAACATCCAGCAGTAGTTTTTCGTAAGCTTCCGGACTTTCCTTGATCGTTTCTTCTGAGCGCATGGAACTTAGGGTGACCGGATGCATATGCATGCCCGGGCCGATCGCCTTGTCATTCAGCTGGATTTCAAAACCTTCCTCGGGACTGATATGGATCGTCATCAGGGAATCACTTTCATCAAACAGCTGCTTTTCAGTTTTCTTCCAGAGCACATCGATGCGTGACGTTTTTTCTTTCATACGTTTACCGGTACGGATATAAATAGGGACGTTGCGCCATTTATCCGAATCGATCACGATTTTTCCGGCAACGAAGGTTTCAGTCATGGATTCCGGATCCACTTTTTCTACGTCGCGGTAAGCTTTGCAGGCACCGTCTTTGGAGGCCTGATACTGACCTCTGACGAATTCTTCTTTAACGTCAGGCTGTTTCAGAGACTCAAGCAAGGCCAGTTTCTCTTTGCGGACATTATCCGTAGAGAAAGAGTCGGGTTCATCCATGGTCAGAAGGCTGACGATCTGAAGGACATGGTTCTGGACCATATCTCTCAATGCTCCGCTTTTGTCATAGTATTCGCCGCGTTCTTCCACGCCCAGATCTTCAGTAAGGGTGATCTGGATGGAAGAGAGGGTCTCCGGGTTCCAGCTTTCCTGGATGATGCGGTTGGAAAAGCGCAGGGCGAGGATATCCTGGACCATTTCTTTACCTAAATAGTGATCGATGCGGTACAGCTGATCCTCATCAAACGAATCATTGATCTCATCGTTGAGTTCTTTGGAAGATTCCAGATCTGTTCCGAATGGTTTTTCGATAATGACGCGATTGAACCCGTTTTGAGTGACCAGTTCCTGATCTCTTAAATGCGTAGTGATCGTCCCGAAGAAAGTGGGAGACATGGACAGATAAAAGATACGGTTACCGTCGATGGCATACTCACTATCCAGAGAATCGGCTAGTTCTTTCAGCGTATGGTAGTGTTCAGAATCTTTGACGTTATGCGACTGGTATCTAAAGTGGCTTGAAAATTCTTCCGCATCTTGATCAGATTCTTTGATCGATTCGATGGCATCCTTGACCACGTTCTGGTAATACTCATCCGACCACTCTCTGCGTGCGGTCCCGATGACAGCGAAATGATCTTTCAAGTATCCTTTTGTATACAAACGATATAAGGCTGGATATAATTTCCTGGAAGCTAAATCTCCTGTAGCTCCGAATATGATATATAAAGCTTTCTTTTCTGTGGACATTATTTCCCTCTTTTCTACATGACAGGCATGTTTCTAACTCTATAAACTATTTTACTTTTAATTGATGCATCAATCAACTGTATTGTCGTAAAGTATCGTTTCTTTCTAATTGAATGCTATTTTTTGCATTCATGTAAGCGGATAAAGTAAAGTGGAAGTGCAGAGAAAATTTGAAAGGAAGGGTATGAATGAACAAGTATGAACAATTGGATCTGAACTACATCGGTGGTCAGTGGCGAAAAGGAAAGAGTCAGAAAGTGATCGAGTCAGTGGATCCCTACACAGAAGAAACCTATATCACGCTGCAGGTGGCTTCTTTAGAGGATTTGGATAAAGCATATGAGAGTGCCAGAAGTCATCAGAAGGAATGGGCTGAAACAAATCCTTTCCAGCGTGCGGCTGTCATAAAAAAAGCCATTCATCTCATGGAAGACAGAAAAGATGAAATCGTGGATATCCTGATCAAGGATGCGGGGTCTACTATGGCAAAGGCTGAACTGGAACTGGACATCACGCTGTCTGTCATGAGTCTGGCGGCTGAATTTCCATTCAGGATGGAAACGATCGTGAATGATTCCATGATCCCCGGAAAGAAAAATCACCTGATCAGAAAACCGGTCGGTGTCGTCGGGGTCATTGGCCCATTCAACTTCCCGCTCAACTTATCCATGCGCTCGGTCGCACCGGCATTGGCAACCGGGAATGCTGTCGTGCTGAAACCCAGTAGTCAGACACCAATCAGCGGTGGAAATATTATTGGTAAAGTCTTTGAAGAAGCCGGTCTTCCCAAAGGCGTCCTTCAAGTCGTTCACCCTAAAACGTCGGAGATCGGTGATGCCTTTTACTCCCATCCTGTGCCTGACATGATCTCTTTTACCGGTTCCACAGGAGTTGGTAAGAATATCGGGGAAGTCGCCGGGAGAGAAGTAAAACGGACTATCCTCGAGCTCGGCGGGAACAACGCCATGGTCATTCTGGATGATGCGGATATAGACAGAGCAGTCAAAGGAGCCATTTATGGACGCTTCATGCACAGTGGTCAGATTTGTATGTCGACGAATCGTATCATCGTCGATGAATCGCTGTTTGATGCATTTGCCGAAAAATTCGTAGAGACGGCTCGTTCACTCAAGCATGGCGACCCGACTCAAAAAGGGACATTGATCGGTCCACTGATTTCCGGAGACGAGGTCGAACGGCTGATCGATGAAATCGAAAAAGCCAAGTCAGAGGGCGCTGAAGTGTTGCTTGAAGGCAAACGAGAAGGGAACGTTCTGACACCGACGATCCTGAAAGGGACCAACGACATGACGACCGCACAAAACGAAATGTTCGGGCCTGTTGTCACCTTGATCCCGGCAAAAGATGAAGCTCATGCTCTGGAACTGGCCAACGACACTGAAGCCGGACTCAGTGGGGCAGTTTCATCAAATGATGAGAAACGGGCTTTCGCCTTTGCTGAAAAAATGGAAACAGGCATGGTACACATCAATGATCAAAGTGTCAACGATGAACCGTATATTGCTTTTGGTGGAGAAAAGCAGTCAGGGATCGGCCGCTTTGGACGTGAACATTCACTGGATGAATTCACGACCTGGAAATGGATCTCAGTCCAGAAAGAACCGAGAGACTATCCGTTTGATTAAAAGACGATGAAAATGTGGCGGCATCTTCTTCACAGAAGGTGTCGTTTTTACGCCATTCGTTATTTACTATGGTCAGAACGGCTTGGTTTTGGTACAATACGTAAGTGAAAAGAAATGAGGAATGCAAAATGACACACCCATTCGATAGATTTAATTTGAACGATTATCTTATTGAAGCAATCAAAGAAATCGGTTTTGACGAGCCGACTGAAATCCAAGAGAAAGTTATCCCTGTAGTGAAAAAAGGCCGAGACATCATCGGTCAATCACAAACAGGTTCCGGAAAGACCCATGCGTTTTTACTTCCGCTGTTTAATCAAATCGATCCGAAAAAACAAGACGTTCAAGTCGTGATCACGGCGCCAAGCCGAGAACTGGCTGAACAACTGGCCAATGCCGCTACACAGCTGGCCGAACATTCGCCTGAACCGATCAATGTCCAGTCATATATCGGCGGGACTGACAAGAACAGACAGATCAGTAAACTGCAGAATACCCAGCCCCATGTGGTCATCGGGACGCCTGGCCGTCTCTTAGACGTGATCGAAAGCAATGACCTCTTGATCCATACGTCCAAATACATGGTCGTGGATGAAGCAGACATGACATTGGACATGGGCTTTTTGGAAGATGTCGACAAGATCGCGACGCGTCTGCCTGAGAACGGACAGATGCTGGTCTTCTCAGCGACTGTACCGCAGAAACTGCAGCCCTTCCTGAAAAAATACATGAACAACCCGCTTGTCATTGAAGTGGAAAATAAACAGGTGATCGCAGATACAATCCAGAACTGGCTGATCTCGACTAAAGGCAAGAACAAGATCGATATGATCCATCAGCTGTTGACTATCGGACAGCCGTATCTGGCATTAGTCTTCGCCAACACGAAAGAGTATGTGGATGACATTGCTTATCAGCTGAAGAAAAAAGGGCTGAAAGTCGCAGTGATTCACGGCGGGATTTCTTCACGAGAACGTCGACGAGTGATGAGACAGATCCAGAATCTTGAATATCAGTACATCGTGGCGACCGATCTGGCTGCCCGCGGTATCGATATCGAAGGAATCTCCCACGTCATCAATGCGGAAGTGCCACAGGATCTGGACTACTTTGTCCACCGAGTCGGCCGTACCGGACGTAATCAGCTCAGCGGGATTGCTATCACGCTTTATGGTCCGGATGATGAACAGGATATCGTTACGATCGAAAAACGCGGCATCACGTTCGAGCCGAAAGAAATCAAAAACGGCGAAGTGGTCGATGCCCATGACCGCAACCGCAGAGAACAGCGTAAAGGGAAGAACGTCCATAAATCCGACTTCGATCCCGAGATCCACGGCTTGAGAAAGAAACTCAAGAAGAACGTGAAACCGGGATATAAACGCAAGATCGAACGCAAGAAACAGGACAAACGCAAACGCGCATTGCGAATGAATAAGAATAACAAAGACTGATTTAAATAAATCCAAAAAAAGACCTTCACTGCATGAGACCAATTGGTCCGGCAGTGAAGGTCTTTTTGTTGTTATACGGTCCGGTTTTTCTTCAGATTCCTTAACGAGGCATAAAGGAAATAGATGGAAAAGCCAATGGTGATCTCAAAGGTAAAGGGCAGGAAGAGTCCGAACGCCTCAAAAACCGAAAAGATAATCGTCGGGACACTCAATGCAACCAGTGCCATACGCGCAACTTTTCTGAATGGCAGCACGATCCGGAACAGTGTTTTCAGTATATTCGCAAACAACGCAATGATCAGCCACTCATAAAGGAGACTGAAACTGCTTGCCAGATACGTGATGATGAAGAGAAAGAACAGGACGATGGGTGAAAAGCGTCCCATTTCCGACATGATGTCTCTGAAATCCTCATCCGTGAAGCCGTCGAGCTGTTCGTATGATACGGGAAGGGACTGCCCCATGATGTTGAGGTAAAACTGATCATCCATCAAACCGATGCCGATCGGTACATTCAGTCGTTCAACGTTATTGTCGATTTCTTCTTCCTGGATGGAATCATTGGGATCAAAGAAAAACAGGAAGGAATCCGTCTGGTGGACATAGGATTCTGTTTCTTCTTCAACGACCAGCTCGTTCTCTGTGATTTCAAACGCCGGCAGGGTTTCTGTGATCTCCTGACCATCTTCTCTCAAAGCCCCCATAACGGACATCAGAACGGATGCCATGGATAGGGTAAGGACAAGGGCAATCAGCGCAAAATAGTAGACTAAGTGCTTTCTCGACATTCTGATAGCTTTGTATAGATGTTGGGGAGAAGTGAACCCCAGTTTCAAGTAATCTTTCATTATTTAACGCCTTTCTGTTTTTAAGTAATAAAACAAGTTTACTTCTATTTATGTCAAATTGCAATCCTCCTTTAGAAGGAGCTAAGTAGGGGGGGTTGAACTCTATGATATCAGCCTTCAATTTTCATAAGTCGTATTATTTGATAATTATGTCTGAAATGTTACACTAATACTGTACGATAAATAGCAATAGGAGGAATGTTTACTATGACATACACTTTACCAGATTTACCCTACGCATATGATGCACTGGAACCAACGATCGATGAGGAGACCATGCATCTGCACCATGACAAGCATCACGCGGGTTATGTGACTAAAACAAATAAAGCACTGGAGAACAATCCAGAACTCGCTGAATTAAGTATCGAAGACTTAATGAAAAAATTGGACTCTGTACCTGAAGACATTAAAACAGCAGTTAGAAATAACGGCGGCGGACATGCTAACCACTCATTATTCTGGGAAATCCTTTCACCAAACGGTGGCGGAGAACCAACTGGCGAATTAGCAGACGCTATAAAAGAAACCTTCGGCGACTTCGAGTCATTCAAAGAAAAATTCAATGCTGCAGCAACTGGCCGTTTCGGTTCAGGCTGGGCCTGGTTAGTGGTTTCTGATGGGAAACTGGAAGTAATGAACACGTTGAACCAGGATTCACCTTACTCAGAAGGCAAAACACCTATCTTAGGTCTTGATGTCTGGGAACATGCTTACTATCTGAACTATCAGAACAAGCGTCCTGAATATGTCAAAGCATTCTGGAACGTTGTAAACTGGGACGAAGTCTCAAAACGTTACAGCAGCGCTAAATAATAGAATAGAACGATGAGGAAAGGCCGGGATTCAGTTTCCGGCCTTTTTTATGTCAAGGAGGAAGAAACTGGCTGGCCAGTTTCGACATTTCAAGGCTTTTAAAGTGGAATATACGCACTTACAGGCGCGTATAAACCTCATTCAGAGCATTAGGGCTGGTCTGGCCTAATTTTATAGTCGGTTCGGTCAGTTAGTTTAATGTTTAATGATCTAACTGTCGAAGTTAACGCTTTTCGGTAAGTAGCTGACGGCACCGATCATCTAACTACCGAAGAAGACATACATTCAGCACTTTAGAATCAATGAAGGAAACCTAATTACCGAATTGACGCTTCTTCGGTAAGTAGGTTGCTGTTTCAAAAATCTATCGACCGAACATCATCGAACTTCGACAGTTAGAACTCAGTTGTACTCTCTTACTTACCGAAGTTTGTATCATTCAGCTCTTAGAATAGCTCTACGTGATCCTACATGTCGAACGAAGTCAAAATAAACGATCAGCGTTATCAAAAAAAGGAGGCAAACGTGTACCGATTGCCTTCCTGATCAAAAGGTCTAAGCGAATGATAACACGTGTCACATCTTCACCGATTAGTCATAAAAAGTTCACAGTGTCACCGGCTTAATCCCTTTTGCATTATGGCATTTCTTTCACCGATTTGGTAAACTAGGACGAGTATGAAAAAAGTTACCCACCAATTTGGGGACTCGGCGAATCCGTCGCATACATAGCAAGAGGAGGAAACAAAGTGAAGGCACCAAAACAAAAGAAAAACGAGAAGAAGAAATCACATATTCCTTTTCGGTTAAATTTATTATTCTTTATTGTCTTTTTACTATTCTCAACACTGATTTTACGTCTGGCTTATCTGCAGATCGTGCAGGCCGACGCTTACAAGGCAGAAGTGGAACGTACCGAACGGACGACCATCACCGGTAGTGTACCGCGTGGAGAAATATTCGATTCCCATTTAAATAAACTCGTAGGCAATGAAGCCAGACATGCGATCACCTACACGCGTGGGAAAAATGTGCCAGCTAAACAGATGGCTGCGGTCGCCTATGATTTGGCTGACTATATAAGCATGCCGCATACAACCTCTTTTGAAGTGGATCGAAAATTCGATTTGAGTGAACGTGATCTCAAAGATTTCTTCATAGCGCGCAATCAGGAAGAAGTCAGAGACCGCTTGAACGATGATGAACAGCGTCTCTCGGGGTCTGAATCTTACAGCGTGATGCTGGATAAAGTGGAGGAGTCTGAAATTCTTGCCTTTGGGGACAGAGAACTTGACGCCGCCGCGGTATTCAAGAAAATGAATTCGGCTTATTCATTAAGTACTGTCAATATTAAAAATCAGGATGTCACTGAAGAAGAAATCGCACGTATCAGCGAAAATCTGGAAAAATTCCCGGGGATCGACACAGGGACAGACTGGGTAAGGCATTATCCTAAAGAGGGTATGCTTAGATCTATTTTAGGCAGTGTAACATCAGAAGAAGCAGGTGTACCTGAATCTGGCTTGAAAACTTACCTCGCTCGAGGCTATTCAAGGAATGACCGTGTTGGACGAACTCAGCTAGAAGCCGAATATGAAACTGTTCTTAGCGGAACAAAGTCAAGAATAGAAACAGAAACAAATTCGAATGGGGATATCATTAACCGGATAGAACAATATTCCGGACACAAAGGTGATAATCTCGTTCTTTCAATGGATATCGAATTTCAGGAAAAGGTTGAACAGATCGCCGTCGATTCCTTGGCCGAGCGGGAAGGTCTGAACAAAAGTATCTATATTGCGGCAATGGATCCGAACAATGGAGATATCCTAGGACTAGCCGGCAAGAAAGTGAATGATGACGGCGAAGTCATCGATGCGACAAGCGGGATCTTCCAAAGTGCTTTCAACGTTGGGTCAGCAGTTAAAGGGGCAACGATTCTTTCTGCCTACATGGACGGGGTCCTTGACGAAACCAATAATGTAATCGTCGACCAGCCGCTCAAACTTAGAGGGTCAGAAGATATTTCATCCGTGTTCAACCGATACGGTGCCGAGGCAGTCAATGATATTACAGCACTTGAAGTTTCTTCCAACGTCTATATGGCACGACTAGCTATGCGTATGGGTGGGGAATGGGAATACACCCGCGATATGACCCTGGATATCGACGGAGCTAAACTGCTTGAGAAACAGCGTCGCTACTTTAATCAGTTCGGCCTGGGCGTCCCTACAGGAGTGGACTTCCCGTCAGATGCTACAGGTTTAGAAGGCCAAGCAAATACAGCCGCACAGGGACTTTTCTACTCGTTCGGCCAATATGATACGTATACACCTCTGCAGCTGCTGCAGTACGCGTCTGTGATCGCCAACGGTGGGACGAGGTATGCGCCAAGGCTCGTGTCTGAGATCCGGGATACCAATGTCGAAACGGGGAATGTCGGCGCATTGAAGACAGAAATACAACCTAAGATTATGAACACAGTGGATGTGTCAGACGAAGCGATGGCCCGAGTCCAGCAGGGATTTTATCAAGTGGTCAACGGCAGCCGAGGCAGTGCAAGAAGTTACTTTACCGGCACACCTTATACATCTGCCGGCAAGACGGGTACAGCGGAAGCTTTGTGGTGGGATGATGATAATAATCGGATCACGGATATCGATATCATCAACATCACCTATGTCGGCTATGCACCGTATGATGACCCAGAGATCGCTGTAGCTGTCGTGGTTCCCAATTTACCGACATCAGGACGAACCAACCGCGAAAACACCAAAGCGGCACGCCGGGTATTTGATGCTTATTTCAAAGTGGGAGAATTTGAGTCAAACTCGCCAAGCGAACCATTGGAAACAGTGGAAGATCTGGCAGAAGAAGCAGAAGATATGGCAACAGAGGAAGCAATTGAAGAAGATGAGGAAGAAAATACAGAAGAATAGATAGTGAATCAAAAAGACAGGCTGCCGATATTCTTAGCAGCCTGTCTTTTTTATACAAAAAAGGAAGACAAAAGCGTCAGCTTCCATCTTCCTAAAATCAGTTAATATTTAACCAATTATTTTGTTTCGCGGTGCAAAGTTGCTTTGCGTTCGCGTGGGCAATACTTTTTCATTTCCAAACGCTCAGTATTGTTACGTTTGTTTTTAGATGTTAGGTAGTTACGTTCTTTACATTCTGTACATTCTAAGGTTACGTTTACTCGCATGATTGTCCCTCCTATTATTCCTGTTTTGAAGGCTATCAAACATGTTAGGGTGTCTAGCCTTACGCCTTGACTAGAATACCATGTTTTGACGGAAAATGCCAATCTTTTTTTTATAACATGTAAATATTTTGTAAGCATAATGAATTTTTCTCTATGGTACACAGGTGTCTGCCAAACTTATCTTTTTGTTTCTGATAAAATGTGCTATTATTTTAAAGTCGACTAAAATTATAAGAAGAAGGTAGGGATAGTATGGAATTATGGATGGCTGCCGGTATACTCTTAGCTTTATCTGTGCTTTTGTTTATTTATTCATTCACACAGAAGCAGGAGAAAGAACAGGCCTATAAAGAACTGGAAGAATTTTCGCTGACTGTCACTCGATCGATGTATGACTTGAATAAACGTGTCAAAGCACTTGAATCGGAGCTTGGTATAGAAAGTCTGGAGCATATGCTTCCTCAGCGGGTGACACAATTGAACAAAGACAATATCATCACGATGTTCACTAAAGGCTACCCGACAGAGGCGATTTCACAGCAACTGAATATTGCTTCCACCTCGGTTCAGGAAATCATCGATGCCTATGTCGAAGAGGGCATTCGTGCTTAAATTACATATAAAGGTGGAATCGTAACATGTCAAGAAAAACAAGTCAGATCCTCTCAGTAGGGTTATTACTGTCTAGTATGGTAGTGATGGGGCTGGAGATCGGGTCTAAAACACAGTCGTCAGAAGCGTCAGTAGAAACGATAGCAGAGCTTGAAAATAAAATAGATGAACTTGAAGAAGAAAACAACCGCATAAAAGATGAGCACGATCGCTTGACTGAAGGTTATGCCAACTCACTGACTCTGTCGGATGTCGAGGTATTTGAAGAAGACGATCTGGAAAGCACGGAAGCAGTCACAACAAGCAGTGACGAAGAGGCGAAAAAAGCCCGTCAGTTCACAGTGACGGTCAAAGAAGGCGAGCCAAGCAGCGTTGTGGCTGAACAGCTTGAATATCTAGGTGTAATAGAGGACCGTTATGCCTTCAGTGACTACCTTGAGACTAATGGCCTAGCGAAAAAAATCCGTCCGGGCAATTATGTTGTCACTTCGAATATGACAACGGATGAACTGGCACAGGCAATTTTGAAGTAAGACAAGATTAAAAGGCTATGATTTGTATTCTCGCCTCTTTCCTATAAAATAATAGTATAAGATAAATAAAGGAGAGAGACATGATGGAACTTACAAAAATTACCTTAACAAGCGGGGCGACTTATATCGTCAACCATACGCCGGAAGACGTTTATCAGCGAGTCACCCATTCCGACGGCAAACCTAAGAATCATATCCACCTCTTCACACTGGAGAACGGTTCGGAGATGTATATCAATGCAACATACATCCTTTCGATCGAAAAGGTCCGCTCGCATAACCGGGAGGAAACCATTAGAGATGATATGACCGAGAACGCAGAAGACAGAAACAGAGTCGAAGCGAATGTGAAAGCGGCAAAAGAATTCAAAGAAGATCTTGACGGAAACATGGAGTAAGCAAAAATCATATCTAAGTTCTTTTCACCAGGAAGCAGCCTTTTAAAAGGTGACTTTTTGGCAAGGGACTTAGATGTTTTTTGTGAAAAGGTATTTTAAGATTGGGTCAGAGTCACTCATTATGCTATACTTATTGAAGAATGCCGTAAGGGAGATTAAAATGTGAATTATAAAACAAAGCTTAAAATAGAGAGATGGAAGAAGGGCCCATTCGTGGCTTATACGATTCTCGCTGTGACAGGTTTGATGTTCCTGATACAGGAACTATTAGGCGGGAGCACGAATCAATGGGTCCTGGTCCAGCTGGGCGCAAAAGTCAATGAACTGATCGTCTTAGGTGACTGGTATCGCCTGATCACACCGATGTTTCTGCATATTGGTCTGACCCATATCCTCTTTAATGCGCTGATCGTTTATTTTCTCGGTATACAACTGGAATCTGTTTTTGGACACTGGCGTTTCTTCGCGCTTTATTTTTTAAGTGGGATCGTTGGAAATGCGACAAGTTTTGCATTTAATCCTAGCGTGTCTGCTGGGGCCAGCACGGCCATTTTTGGCCTGTTCGGATCGACCCTCGTCCTTGTCAAGCTGTTTCCCGGACATCCGCAGATCAAAGCCATGGCGAAGAATTTCACACTGCTGATCATTTTGAATCTGGTCTTTGGGCTTTTCAGCCCGGGGATAGACATGGCCGGTCATATCGGCGGACTCGTCGGTGGTTACCTGGCTGCTTTTGCGCTTTCTACGCCAAGAGCCTGGCGGACGACGAAAAAACAACAGTTGGCTTATGGCCTGGCTTTAGCCGGTGTACTGATCCTGCTGCTCGTCATTGGATACAGCCGCTTTATACCTGTAATGAATTTGTTTTCTTAATAACTAATTAATGGATAATGGAGGAAAAGGCATGCAAAATAAGAACATCATCGGTGTGGACTTGGGTGGAACGACCATCAAGTTCGCGATCATCACACGTGACGGGGAAATACTGGAGAAGTGGAGTATCCCGACGGATATCAGTGACGAAGGGACTCATATCACTCCGTCGATCATTCGTTCCATCAAAGGTTATATGGAAAAGAACGATCTTAAAGCGACAGATTTCCTTGGGATAGGGATGGGCTCTCCAGGTACGGTCAACAAAAAGAAAGGCACAGTTATCGGTGCCTATAACCTGAACTGGAAAACCGAACAGCCGGTCGAAGAGATGATCACCGGTCAGACAGGGATCCCATTATTCATCGATAATGATGCCAATGTGGCGGCGTTAGGAGAAAAGTGGATCGGGGCAGGCAACAATGAACCGGACGTCGTCTTTATTACATTAGGGACCGGAGTGGGCGGCGGTGTGATCACCAACGGCGAGCTTGTTCACGGTGCGATCGGTGCTGCCGGTGAAATCGGTCATATGACGGTCGACAAACACGGCTACAAATGCACCTGTGGTAAACAAGGGTGTCTGGAAACAGTCGCCAGTGCAACAGGGATCGTCCGGGTAGCGAAAGACGGTGCGGCAGCGTTTGGACAAGAGACACCATTGAAAAAAGCGATTTTAGATGGAGAAAAAATGAATGCCAAGAAAATCGTCGATGCGGCGAAAGACGGCGATGCTTATGGACTGGCTGTTACGGAAGAAATCAGCGACTATCTGGGGCTGGCATGTGGAAATATCGCCAACTTACTTAACCCGTCGACGATCGTCATTGGTGGCGGTGTGTCTCGAGCCGGTGAATTCCTGGCTGAACGGATCAGAAAACATCTGGCTGTTTATGCCTTCCCGACTATTCGAGAAAGTACAAAAATCAGAATCGCTGAATTAGGCAACGATGCCGGTGTGATCGGAGCCAGTTCCCTTGTATTGACGGAGTCTATCCATCAATCAAATAAATAACGGACAACACCTTTTATATGTTAATATGATTGTATAAAGATAACTTTAAAAGAGGTGATGACATTGATCGAAAAAAGAACTCACTATATTCGTGTGACTCTTCTTTTGATGTGTTGTTGCCTTTTTTTATTTGCCTGTACATCAAAGAATCCGGATGGGGCAGGAGAGGGAGAAAGTCAGCCGACTGACAGCGAGGAACTCTCTCTGGCCAGGTTAGATATCGATTACCGCACCTTTCAGAAAGTCATTGGCTGGTTGGATGACGAGACGCTGCTCGTTCATCTGGGCAGTGCGGACGATCATAAACTCATGACATTCAATATATTCTCAGGAGAAATGGAAGAGGTCTACAGCAATGAGTCGTCTATTTTGACAACGGAGATCAATCAGTCCCGTGACAAGATCCTGCTGCAGGAAATAAAGAACGGGCAGTCTGCCTTCAAAGTGATCACACTAGACGGCACAATGATTCAGTCGACAACGTTCGGATACACCAGCTATGTGAATATTCACTGGAATCCTACAAACGATAACACGGTTTTCGTTTCACATTACCATTTCGATCACGAACTTGAGGCGGAAACGATCCTGGTGTACATCTGGACCATCGATAAAAATACGTTCTCAGTGAGAGATATTCCGTCCTTATCACCCCAGTGGTATTCGGAAAACGTCTACGTGTATATCGACGAACTGCACACGAATGCACTTTTCATTGGAGATATACGGGAAAATAAAGAAGATATGATGATCAACCGGGACATCACTGACTTTTTCCTGAATCAGGATACCTTTGTCGGGGTCGTCGAATCCGATATTTCAGATAATGAAGTCCTGCTCTTTCATGAATATCCTTTTTTGGTGGGGGATAAAGTCATTCGCATCCCTAAAGTCACGATGAATGAGTCGCCGGTCAAACCACATATGACTCAGTCTACACGGAACGGAAAAATATATGGTGTGATCCCTGATCACTCTTTTTCACTGGAAGAAGAGCTGGGGGAGTATCGTTTGGCCCATCTGCATTTTGAAGACGAAGCTGTCATAGAAATCATGGATCTCCCTGAAAATGCACCCATCGCACTAAGTCCGACAGAAGAGTATCTGTTATATGGCTGGCGGCTGGAGAATATCATCGACCTTTCTAATCCAGAGCTGATCGAACTTATTGAGATTTTAAACTAAAATTAGACTAGAAAATTGCAGTAGAGTACTGTAAACTGTTAGATGAATAGATTAGAGAGGAAGTTTGCTTTTGGATAACTGGACAATCGTTACAATTATTTTATGGATTTTGATCATTGGGTACGCCGCATGGGAGATCTATCAGTACTTCAAGAGAAAGAAAGCTGCAACACCCTTGGATAATGATGCATTTAGAGAAGACATGCGCCGGGCTCAGATCGTCGACGTGAGAGAAAAAGATGATTTCAACGCCGGACATATCCTCGGGGCCAGAAATATCCCGTATTCACAGCTGAAACAGCGTGCCGGCGAGCTGCGTAAAGATCAGCCTATTTACTTATACGATAACAAGAAAACAATAAGCTATCGTGCGGCTATGCTGCTGCAGAAGAAAGGCTATACCGATCTTTATGTCCTGGAGGAAGGTTATTCCGGCTGGGATGGCAAGATCAAACGCAAGAAATAAATAGACGGCTGCGAACATATGACTTGATTAATGCGTCCATTTTTAACATAATTTAATATGACAGAAAAGGAAATCGTCCAGATTTCCTTTTTTTATTAGATGCTTCATACATAATCCATCCATGTCTTGACCATCATAAAATCATTCAAAGGAGTAGACACGTGAACATTAAACGAACAAAACTGGGGAGAGCAGGGATCGATGTTCTCACTAGACAACTTGACCGGAGGGACAGAAATGATGTCCCCATTTCCTGGGTCTATACGGCACTGTTTTTGGGCTCGCTGGTCGTGATCATGAATCAGAATGCCATCAAAACGGCTTTGCCGAGAATGATCATCGATCTGGGCGTGTCCCCTTCCATCGGACAGTGGACCATATCGGGCTATACGTTAGTTAAAGGGATCATGGTACCCATCACTGCTTTTGCCATGAATAAATTCCGGTCCCGCAACCTTTTTATCCTGATGATGTTGATATTCGGAGCAGGATCAATCGTGGCGGCATCGGGCATCGATTTTTATGTGGTGTTATTCGGTACTTTGCTGCAGGGGATCGCTGCCGGTATGATCATTCCTCTGATGCAGACCATTATCCTGACTGTATCTCCAATTGAGAAACGGGGGAGTGCGCTCGGATTGATGGGTGTGGTTTTAGGGTTTGGCGGCACCCTTGGCCCGGCGCTCGGCGGATATATCGTGGATAATCTATCCTGGGAGTACATTTTTCTCTTTGCATTTATCGGTTCCATCCTCGTCATTCCCTTAGCGCAGTTGACTTTGACTGACGTTTTACCTATGAGTGACCCGAAACTGGACTGGGTGTCCATCAGACATTCCCTTATTGGTTTTGGTCTGCTGCTCTTTGGCTTGTCGGTTATGGGATCTGAAGGATTCCGGTCGCTGACTGCCTGGGTCGGCATCCTTATCGGGCTGATTTTTGTGACACTCTTTATCAGAAGGAACCTGCACAGTGACGACCCCATGCTGAACGTCTCACTGTTCAAGAACAGGACCTTCAGACTGGCTGTCATTATTGCGATGCTGGGGCTGATGGTGATCACTGGTTTAACGAACGTTATGCCGATGTATATCCAGAGTGTCTTAGGACGTTCAGCCACCTTATCCGGCTTGGTCATCCTGCCGGGGGGACTGCTGAAAGCATTTATCGCACCGGTCACAGGCAAGCTGTTCGATAAGTACGGGGTAAGGCTGATCGGGCCGGTCGGTGGAGGGATCATGTTCGCCGGGACAGTTTTGATGGTCTTTGTGACGGCAGCCACACCGATGTGGTATGTAGTCGCTGTCTATCTCCTCTTGTCTTTTGGCTTCGGTATTTTCAACATACCGATCACCACAGCCGGGATGAATGCCCTGCCGGATGAAGAAATGAGTCATGCGACACCTGCCAGACAGACCGTCAGACAGATCGGTTCGAGTTTCGCCATCACTGTAGTCTTTGCCTCCATGTCCATTGTCTCATCACTGGTCCATTCTCCCGCGCTTGAAGCTGGAGGAGAACCGGACGTCACGATAGAAGGGATCAAAGGCGGTTTTGCACTTGTTGCGATTCTGGCTTTCATCACCTTTATCCTGACCTTCTTCTTGAGAGATGCCCCTGTTAAGGACCTTCTACAAGACACTTAAAAAGAAGCCATGCTGCTCTTTCGTTTAACCGATAGACGTCGCATGGCTTTTTATGATGAAAAGCTTTAGCGCGCTAAAGCTTCCTTTATCCAGACCTTGAAAGGGGAAGAAAAAGGTGTGCCTTTTTCAACAGCATTGACCTTAGTGCCTTTTCACGTTCGTCCAATAAGTTACCGTTCATCATGGAGGAAAGGAATGAGTGAACAGCATTGTTCAAGAAAGTGTTCACTCAGGAGGCCATGAGACGCTCAGTAAGCATTTTTGTGGTCCGCATGTCGCACTCGCAAGCTGAGGCGGAGATGAGTGAACAGTATTGCCCGTGAAAGAGTTCACTGACGGGATGATGAGACGCTCAGTAAGCATTTTTGTGGTCCGCATGTCGCACTCGCAAACTGAGGCGGAGATGAGTGAACAGTATTGCCCGTGAAAGTGTTCACTGACGGGATGATGAGACGCTCAGTAAGCATTTTTGTGGTCCGCATGTCGCACTCGCAAGCTGAGGCGGAGATGAGTGAACAGTATTGCCCGTGAAAGTGTTCACTGACGGGATGATGAGACGCTCAGTGAACATTTTTGTGACCCAAATGTCGCGCTCGCCCACTGAGGCGGAGATGAGTGAACAGTATGCCCGTGAAAGTGTTCACTGACGGGATGATGAGACGCTCAGTGAACATTTCTGTCTCCCGAATGTCGCGCTCGCCAGCCAGCTTGAATATGAGTGAACATCTACTTCTCTAAAATGTCGTACTGCAGACGAGTTTGACCCTGAGTGAACACTTTAGAGATAACAGATCTTATAAACCGATACATAATAAAATGAATGGCCGATTATAGATGCTCGGAGGGTTTAGCTGATAGTCTAATACCTGTGAAAAAAAACGTGCCGGTTACTGTTATCAAGCTAAATGATTTACTTCGATCAATGGTTTGCCATATACTAAAAAGGTACTTTAGAATGACAAGGATACAAAGGATGCTTTAACAGTGCGGATTAAAACATCTGCAGCTTCTTTTTACATCCCTGATAGCGCAGAAGTGATCAGTAGCGAAAACGTCTCACGTCTTAAAGCTATACACAATCAAAAATGGAGGACCTATACCATGAACTTATCAGTACTGCTTCAGTCGATCGATACTGTGTCTGAAAAGAACAGTAAGCACGATATAGAAATCAAAAATCTGGCCTATCATTCGAGTAAGGTCAAACCGGGGACACTGTTCGTGTGTATCCGCGGTTTCAAAACAGATGGCCATAACTATGCTGAAGCGGCAGTTAAAAATGGAGCGGCAGCTCTGATCGTCGAACGCTTCCTCCCTGATATCACGGTCCCGCAGTTTCTAGTCGCTGACGGGCGCAGAGCGCTGGCGTTGGTGTCGGACTGTTTTTATGGCCGACCTTCCCAAAACATGCGCATATTCGGCGTGACCGGAACGAACGGAAAAACGACGATTACATATATGACCGATGCTGTATTCAGAGCCAATGATCTGGCGACCGGACTCATCGGAACGATCCTGGTCAAGTTCAGTGACGTCACGGTGCCAGCCGTACTGACGACCCCGGAATCTCTGGATCTGCAGCGGTACTTGAAAAAGATGGAGGATAAAGGCGTCTCGCATGTCTCAATGGAAGTCTCTTCGTCTGCTTTAGATCTGAAGCGCACGGAGAATTTGGCCTTCGATGTAGCCGCCTTTACAAATATCCACCGTGATCATATCGAACTGCATGGGTCTTTTGAGGCTTATTACAATGCCAAAGCCTCGTTTATTCGTCAGGCGCCAAAATCGAGTGCGGCATTACTGAATATCGACGAATCGCTTTTAGAAAAGCTGAAAGATGAAACGGAAGCACAGGTGATCTCTTTCGGCATAAAGAATGACTCGGGACACTTCCACGTTTCTGATATCGATATGTCAGACGGGATCCATTCGTTTACTGTCACGCAGAAAAAGCCTGTAAAAAGTTTGACCGGCAGACCGATAAATTTAGAGCCTTTTCGGATCGATCTAGCGGTGCCGGGACTTTATTCTATCTATAATGCGCTGACCGCCATCATCACAGGACTGGTGAATGATATCCCGTTAAACATAGTCAAATCGGGGATAGAAGGCTTTATAGGGGTCGAACGGCGCTTTCAGATCCTTTACGATAAAGAATTTACCGTCATTGACGATCTGCTCCTGAACGAAGACAACATCGAGGCGAGTTTAAAAGCGCTGAAAAACTTGAATTACAAGGCGATCCATTTTGTGCATGCGGTCCGCGGGAGTAGAGGGGCTGAAGTCAATCGGGAAAATGCAGCTAAAATGGCCGACTGGTTTCCTTCTTTGAATATCAAAAACGTGACCCTGACAGCCAGTCGCTCACTTGTCGGGGAACTGGACACGGTTAAAAAAGAAGAAACAGCGGCGTTCACGGATGTCATGGAATCCAGAGGCATCGCAGTAGATTTTCATGAAGAACTGCATGATGCGCTCGCAGCCAGCCTCACACAGGTCGAACCGGGCGATATCCTGCTGATCACAGGAGCACACGGAATGGATCACGGCGCACGGATCATCATGGAGCTGCTGAAAAAGAGACCTGGAACAGACAGGGTAGCGGTCGATGCGATCATGACTAAAAAAATGATCGGCATGGAGACGACTCAAAAACCAGATGTATCCTGACTGATCTCTGGTTCATTTGCTTTTAGAAAGGATATTAAACGCGTTTGATCAAACATGTTCAATAAGCTGAAATGCGCCCAGATCCCGCTCTCTGTTCAGGTCAGAACAGGAGCAGGACCTGGGCGCATCTATTCGTATAAGAAAAGCCGTTTAATGATTATTCAATGAATCAATAATAATGGCAGATGTTTCTTCGATGGACTTGCTGGATACGTTGATGATCTGGCAGTTCAATTTTTTATACAGTTCTTCAGCGTATTTGATCTCCTTGCGGATACGTTCTTTACTGGAATAAGGCGTTTCAGGATCCATGCCGTAAGATATCATGCGTTCGCGCCTGATATTCGACAGCATTTCTTCCTCGTTCGTCAAGCCGACCATTCGATTTGGGTCCACTGACCAGATTTCATCAGGCAGGCGTGATTCAGGCATCAGCGGTAGGTTTGCGACTTTATACCCCTGATTGGCCATATAGATGCTTAAAGGAGTCTTGGATGTGCGGGAAATGCCTAAAATAACGATGTCTGCTTCCAGGAAGCCACGCGGATCTTTCCCGTCATCATACTGGACGGCAAACTCCAGGGCACTGATCCGGTTGAAATATTTATCGTCCAGTTTATGCTTGGCCCCCGGTTTATGCTGGGGCATCGTATTCGTCCGGGCGGTGACTTCACTCAGTAGTGGATTGAGGACGTCGATGCATTTGATATCATGTTCGGTACAGAAGGTCTCGATCGTCTCGACAAGGATCGGATCGACAAAGGTATGAAGGACGACAGCATTGAATCGTTTCGCTTTCTCAAGGACAACGGTCAGCTGATCTTCTTCCCGGATAAAGGGAAAATTCTTCAATTCATAGTCGACATCCGGAAACTGAGCCAGAGCGGCATGCACGACATTACTTGCTGTCCCTCCGACCGAATCCGACAGGACCATGATGGTTAAAGATGAATGTTGAGACATAATGAAATCTCCTTTCTCAAATTAAGTGATACCTTTAGTATATAGGAAGTCGTTTAGAATGAGAACAAATTTGAAACTTGAATTTTTCAACTTTTGCGATATACTAGTTTAAGAATAACAAACTATATAAGGGAAGCGATAGTGTGTCTGCTTTTGAACAAGCTGTTAAAACGCTGAAGCGCAATGGGTACAAGACGACTGGTAAAAGACAGCGGATCCTCGAATTACTCTATAACTCTAATAAATATATGTCCGCCAAAGAAGTCCAGGACAAGCTAAAAAAAATGTTTCCGGGCATCAGTCCTGATACGATTTACAGAAATCTGCATACATTTGTCGAATTGAAGGTAGTGGAAGAAACCGAATTGAATGGAGAAAAACTTTTCCGGGCCACCTGTGATGTGCATGGGCATCATCATCACTTTATCTGTACAGTCTGCGGCAAGACGAAAGAACTGGACTGTCCGCTTGATCTGTTTCAGGATCAGCTGCCCGGGTATGAAGTCGATTCACACCGGTTTGAACTTTTTGGAAAATGCAGTAATTGCCTGCAGCTGCAGTCGACTAATTAAAAAAAGAGAGAGTGTTTATAATTTTGTCAGGATTTATTTGATGATGAGGTTGACGCTCTCTCTTTTATTGTATATAATAAACAGTGAATTGTATTATACTTTACGTATACCCTGCAATTACATCATTTAGTGATAGGGAAGACCAATTGTGACTATTTTATTTCTTGCAAAATGGAACTCCCTGAATGTACGAGGGGAGGGGAAGAACGTTGACTAAAACAGAACTCAAAAAAGGTGAAGATCTTGAGGATGCTCTACGTCGTTTTAAACGTTCCGTTTCTAAATCCGGCACTATGAAAGAAGCCCGTAAACGCGAGTACTACGATAAACCAAGTGTTAAACGTAAAAAGAAATCTATCGAAGCACGTAAACGCAAGTAATTTCTCGCTTTACGATGTGTTTCGACATGATAGAAGGTGGACGAGATGAGTAAACTTGATCAACTGAATCAGGATATGAAAACGGCTATGAAGCAGAAAGATAAAGAAACCTTATCAACTGTTCGTATGCTGAAATCTGCGCTTCAAACTGAACAAATCAACAAAGGTGAGGAACTTTCCGAGGAAGAAGAATTAACGATCCTTGCTCGTGAGAAGAAACAGCGTCTGGAGTCTTTGAATGAATTTAAGGCCGCCGGTCGTGACGATCTGGTCCTTAAACTGGAAAAAGAGCTCTCCGTTGTCGATAATTATCTTCCGGAACAACTCAGTGAAGATGAGGTTCGTACCATTGTTCAGGAAACGATCGCTCAAACGCAGGCGTCATCCATGCAGGACATGGGTAAAGTGATGGGTGCGTTGATGCCGAAAGTAAAAGGCAAAGCTGATGGATCATTAGTAAGCTCGATCGTAAAAGAAGAACTTAATAAATAAACCTTTGATCATAAAAGAACGCTGTTTAGAACTTTCTAAACAGCGTTCTTTTTATGGACTGGTGAGTCCGACGAAGGTAAACATGTGATTTTCTGCAACTTTATAGAGTTTTTTAGCTATTTATGCTATTATTTATATACTTAAACGACTATCGAATGAGTGCTGATGATAGCGTCAGTCTTATCAAAGAAGGAGATGTTAACTGCTTGACTGAATCAAATGAGAAGCGACAGATTCACTTAGAAGATTCGCAGCGCGTTTTTGCGCTATTTGGTCCTCAAAACAGTTATTTAAACTTGATCGAAGAAGAAATGGACGTGGTCATCAACAGCCGCGGGACCAATCTTGAGATCGAAGGTGACAGTGAAACCATCGATCTGATCGACTCTCTTTTCCAGCAGCTGTTAGTCCTGGAAGAGAAAGGCATCACAATAAAAAAAGCGGATATCGTGTCTGCGATCAGAATGGCGAAGCAGAACAAACTTGGCAAATTCGTCCGCATGTACGAAGAAGAAATCACACGGGATAAAGACGGGAAGATCCTGCGTGCCCGCAATGTCGGTCAGCGTGATTATATCGAGGCCATCAAAAATCATGATATCGTCTTCGGTATCGGCCCTGCCGGAACGGGTAAAACCTTCGTGGCTGTGGCCATGGCGGTCGCGGCGATGCGCAGAGGCGATGTGAAACGCATCATTTTGACCCGGCCTGCCGTCGAAGCCGGCGAGAATCTGGGCTTCCTGCCTGGGGACTTGAAAGAAAAGGTGGATCCCTATCTGCGTCCTTTGTACGATGCTTTGTACACGATTTTCGGAACCGAACATACCAATCGGCTGATCGAGCGGGAGACCATCGAGATCGCACCTTTAGCCTACATGCGTGGACGAACACTGGACGATGCTTTTATCATTCTTGATGAAGCACAGAACACCACGACCCAGCAGATGAAGATGTTTTTAACGCGTCTGGGATTCGGTTCTAAAATGGTCATCAACGGGGATATCACCCAGATCGACCTGCCTAAACGGGTGAGCAGCGGACTGATCCATGCAGAACGTGTACTGAGCAATGTCAATGGTATCGCACATGTTCACTTTGAAGCAGAAGATGTGGTCAGACATCCGCTTGTAGCTAAAGTGATCAATGCGTATGTAAATGAAACGGACAGGGAAGACTAATGGATATAGTAATATACGATGAAACAACCCATATTACAGATAAAAAGATGACCTGGATGGAGGACCTGCTGCAGTTTGCTGCAGCTAAACTTGCCATTCCTGAGAATGCAGAAATTTCGATCACCGTGGTCGATGATCAGAAGATAAGAGACATCAACCGAGAATACCGGGGCAAAGATGCTGTAACGGATGTCATCAGTTTCGCTCTGGAAGATGACGAAGACATTTTCATGATGCTTGATAACGAAGAAGGCGACATACCCAGAGACTTGGGAGACATTTTTCTTTCCTACGATAAAGCCGTCGAACAAGCTGAAGAATATGGACATTCCGTGGATAGAGAACTGGGTTTTCTGCTCGTTCACGGCTTCCTGCACCTTAATGGATACGATCATATGACTGAAGCGGACGAGAAAGAGATGTTTTCACTACAAGAGGAGATTTTAAGAGAGTATGGACTCAAAAGATAGGAAAGAGGTATATAAAAACAGAAGATATCGAGACTCTTTCCGCTATGCGTATTGGGGCGTAAAGACCGCCTTTCGTGAAGAGCGCAATATGCGTACCCATGTGCTGACTGGTGTCATTGTCCTGGTCGTGTCTTTGTTCCTTGATTTGTCACGCGATGAATGGCTCTGGCTGATCCTTGTCAGCTACCTCGTTTTCGTCATGGAACTGATCAATACAGTCATTGAGAACGTGGTCGATCTGGTTACGGAAGAATACCATCCGATAGCCAAAAAAGTTAAAGATATGGCAGCAGCTGTCGTTTTGGTCACGGCCAGCTTTGCCGCTCTGATCGGCGTTATTATTCTATTACCTAAGTTACTGCAAATTTTTATATAAAAAATACTACTAAAAAGAGGCGATATAAATGGATGAACAAAAGAAAAAAGATTTAGTGCAACAAGCTGACGGCATGCTGAAACGAGCCTATGTCCCTTATTCACATTTTCCAGTTGGAGCTGCTCTGCTGACAAAGGAAGGCAAGACCTATACCGGCTGTAATATTGAAAATGCATCATACAGCTTATCGAACTGTGCAGAGCGTACAGCGATTTTCAAAGCTGTTTCAGAAGGTGAAAAGGACTTTGATTATTTCGTCATCACAGGTGGAACGGACGAACCGATCTCTCCATGTGGCGCCTGCCGCCAGGTCATGGTCGAATTCTTCGAACCGGATATGAAAGTTTTACTGACCAACGAAGATGGCAAAATCAAAGAAACGACCGTAGCAGAATTACTGCCGGGCGCCTTTCAGGCGGAGGATATGGTTTGAGTAGAGAAACAACAGCTTATAAGTCAGGATTCGTCTCCATCGTCGGCCGGCCCAATGTAGGGAAATCGACCTTGCTCAACCGACTTGTCGGACAGAAGATTGCCATTATGAGCGACAAGGCACAGACGACCCGCAATAAGATCCAGGGTATTTACACGACAGATGATGAACAGATCGTCTTTATCGATACCCCGGGGATCCATAAACCGAAACATCGTCTGGGCGACTTCATGGTCGAAACAGCGCTCAGCACATTCAACGAAGTGGATGTTGTTCTGTTTCTGGTCAATGTGGCCGAAAAACGCGGCGCCGGTGATAACTACATCATTGATAAACTGAAGTATGTGGAGAGTCCGGTGTTTCTTGTCCTGAACAAAATCGATCAGGTCCACCCGGATGAACTGCTTCCGATCATCGAAGACTACAACAAACAGATGGAATTTGCAGAAATCGTGCCGATCTCAGCCATGGAAGGCAACAATGTCGACCATTTAGTGGATACGATCCGCAAATATCTCCCTGAAGGCCCGCAGTTCTATCCAGAAGACCAGGTGACAGATCACCCCGAGTATTTTATCGTGTCTGAACTGATCCGTGAGAAAGTACTGGAACGTACCCGTGAAGAAGTGCCCCATTCGATCGCTGTGGTCATCGAGAGCATGCAGCGCAATGCCGATGATAAAGTGGAAGTCAGAGCCGTGATCAATGTGGAGCGTAAATCGCAAAAAGGGATCATTATCGGTAAGCAAGGCAAAATGATCAAAGATATCGGCATCAATGCCCGCCGGGATATCGAAAAACTTTTAGGAGACAAGATCTATCTGGAACTGTTCGTCAAAGTACAGAGCGACTGGCGCGACAAGCAGACCAATCTGAAAGATTTCGGCTACAATAAAGAAGAATATTAAGGTTAACGGGAAAGTGAGAAGGTGACTGAGTGTCTCAGCTAGAAGAAGTGCATGGCATCGTTTTATCAGTCAGAAAGCACCGCGAGCGGGACTTTCTGGTCAAGCTGTTTACACGGGAATACGGAAAGCTGATGTTTTTTGTCCGCGGAACGAAAAACCCGAACAATAAACTGAAGCCGGCCATCCAGCCGTTTACTCAGGCGACATATATCGCTGATATCCGAGACACGGGTTTGAGTTTCCTCCGGGATTCCAAACTCGTGTCACCTTTTTCTGCCATTCAGCAGGACATCTTCAAGAACGCCTACGGTACCTATGTCCTGCAGCTGGCTGATGCGGCTCTGGAAGACAGACAGATGGATCCGGGATTATTCGCCCAGCTCGTTTTGGGGCTGGAGGCGATAGATGAAGGTCTGGATGCTGAAGTGATCATGAATATCTTTGAAATGCGTTTTCTGAGATACTTCGGGGTCATGCCTGAACTGCGCGGCTGTGTGATCTGCGGCGTGACAGAAGGGGCTTTCGACTATTCAAGCCTGCATCATGGGCTGCTGTGCCCGAAACATTACTACGAAGACGAACGGCGTTATCATGCCAGTCCCAAGGCGATCCACTTTATCCGGCTGTTTTCTGTGATCTCCTTTGACAAGATCAATTCCATCTCAGTCAAAGACGAGACGAAGAAAGAGATCCGGGCTGTGATCGATCAGCTTTATGACGAACTGGTCGGCATTCGGCTCAAGAGCCGGAAGTTCATCGACAGCATGAAAGAATGGGAAAATCTGATGAAGCCGCAGGAAGATGCAACGGACTGATAAGGCGACTCAGCTGGTATGAAAGCTATGTGTAAAATTAATGTCGGAAGTGAAAAAGGTCGACCTAGACAAAAAGAAAGAAGACCCTTAATCTAGAGATAACGACAACGCTAGAGAAAGAGGTCTTCTTATGAATGAAATTATATCAGAAATCATCAACACTATAAAGGGTTCTTCTACCCTTTTAGAAACTGAATTAGCTTTAGAAACGGTTTTTCAGCGTATCATTCAAGAATTGCTTAGTACTGCTTTTAAACAAATTGATCTAGAACTACTTCATGATTATAAAGAACAAGGATATGAGATTGACAGTGTGCCCAACCGTACGCTTCAATTCACATTCGGAACTCTTGAATTTGCACGCCACCGTATGCGCAAAAAAGGTGAAAAAAGTGTGATTCCATTTGATAAAGCCGTCGGCTTAAAACCAAGAATTCGTCAGTCTCCTCTTGTCGAGATGAAAGCTGCAAAGATAGCCTCAGATGGGACCTATCGTAAAGCAGAAGAAGCTATTAATCTCCTTACATCATTTTCACTGAGTCATACAACTATCCATACCATTACCCAAAAAGTTGGAGAAACGATTCAGGAATGGACAGAAACAGCCCCACTTCAGGATGAGAGGCCTCTAAAGGAGAAGAAAAGAATACCTGTTTTATTTATCGAAGGTGACGGTTTAATGCTTACTAAAGGGAAAGAGAAAAAACGCCCTGAGATTCATCGCGTGCAATTTCATGAAGGTGTCGAGTATAAAGGGAAACAAAAAAGACCTGTCTTAATTAATTCAAAAATGTTTGAGAGTACTGTATCAAGTAAAGAAGCTTTTAGACGTGCAAGTCTATGGCTAGAAAATATTTATGATATCCGTCAAACGATTGTTATTTCAAATAGCGATGGAGGAAGTGGTTACGATAAAGACAAATTTCATCAGATTATTGGAAAATGTCAACGACATGAACATTTCAGAGATGCTTATCATGTGAACGAAAAGATCAAAAAGCGTATGTATTTCGATAAAATAATGGAAAAGAAAATGAGGCACGCAGTGCGTACATACGACTTTAATCTGGTTGAAACGATTGTAGCTACAACTGAAAGCCGTATTAAAAGAAATGATGAAAAAGCCAATGAATATAAAGAAGAACTTTCAAAACTAAAAGCTTATCTAGAGAGAAATTGGGCTAGTCTAAAACCATTAAAAATGAGAGATCTGACCATAAATAAAGGGATTGGCGTATGCGAGAGTAACCATCGGCCATATAGTTATCGCATGAAGCGACAAGGTCGCGGTTTCTCAGCTAAGGGTGCAGGGAATATAGCGGCGATTATTTCAGCACGTAAGAACGGAACGTTTCTCAAAGCCTTAACAGATAAAACACCTGAGCTTTTAGCGGAACTCCAGCCGGAGTTCCAAGGGGCTGTAAGAGCAGCCTTGAAGAAAAGTAAATCCAGACCATCAATAGGTGTGAAAATTGGCAGAGTAGCTAATTATGGCTCCTCTTCAAGCCCAATGGGGCAATTACAGAAATTGTTTAGTTAGAGAGAGATTTTAAGCTTTTAAAAGATACTAAAAACATGGTTCGAAGAGAAAAAATAAATAGTGTTTCAGATTTCTAGAATAAATTTCCGAGAATAACTTTACACATACGTATGAAAGTTTAAGATTGACAAATCATGTCATTCAGTTAAGATAGACTATAGAAGAAAAAGTAAATAAAACAGAAGACACAATGAAGGAAAGAGTAGGAACAGCGGATCGTTTAAGCGACTGTGGGCGAGTGGGAGCCACGGACATCACTGTTTTGAAAGGCATCCGGAGTGTCCATTTAAAAGTGCTGGCTTCATAATCTGAAGCTAGAAGTAGGGTGGAACCGCGAGAAGACTCGTCCCTATACTGAACACGCGTATCAGTATAGAGACGAGTCTTTTTTTGTTGTTTTATTAAAAGGAGAGAGAAAAATGGAAGAAAAGAAAACGTTTCAAGATATCATTTTAACGCTGCAGCAATTCTGGTCCAAACAAGGGTGCATGCTGATGCAGGCCTACGACACAGAAAAAGGGGCCGGAACGATGAGCCCTTATACGTTTTTGCGTGCCATCGGACCTGAGCCATGGAACGCTGCCTACGTTGAACCGAGCCGCCGACCAGCTGACGGACGTTACGGTGAGAACCCGAACCGTCTTTATCAGCATCATCAGTTCCAGGTCGTGATGAAACCTTCACCAAAAAATATCCAGGAGTTGTACATCGAAAGTCTGAAAGCACTGGGGATCGATCCTCTGAAACACGATATCCGCTTTGTTGAAGATAACTGGGAGAATCCGTCTTTAGGCTGTGCCGGTCTGGGCTGGGAAGTTTGGCTGGACGGCATGGAAGTCACCCAGTTCACTTACTTCCAGCAGGTCGGTGGTCTTGAAGTGGATTCCGTGACGAGCGAACTGACATACGGACTGGAACGTCTGGCTTCTTATATCCAGGACGTCAACAGTGTCTATGATATCGAATGGGCACCGGGCGTGAAATACGGTGAGATCTTCAAGCACCCTGAATATGAACACTCAGCGTATTCTTTCGACCACAGCGACACGGCCTTTTTGTTCAGCCAGTTTTCATCTTTTGAAAAGGAAGCGTTGAAGCAGATCGACAACAACCTGGTCCATCCGGCTTATGACTATGTATTGAAATGCAGCCATGCCTTTAATCTTTTGGATGCCAGAGGGGCTGTGTCTGCCACGGATCGTCCGGATTATCTGAAACGCATCCGTCATATGGCGCGTCTGATCGCCAAAGCCTTTTTAGAAGAACGCGCAAAACTTTCCTTCCCGCTGATCAAAGACAGTGAGACAGCCAAATGGGTCGAAAAGTACGGCGTTAAGGAGGAAAAATAATGACACACACATTTTTACTTGAAATCGGACTGGAAGAGATGCCGGCGAAAGTCGTCTCAAAGGCGGCCGGTCAGTTAAAAAACATAGTAAGCACACACTTGAAAGAAAATGGCCTGAAACATGGCACGATCGATGTCTACAGTACACCCAGACGTCTAGCCGTCAGTGTCAGTGAACTGGAAGAAAAACAGGAAGACCGCACGGAGACAGTCAAAGGACCGGCCAAGCGTATCGCCGTGGACGATGAAGGCAACTGGTCAAAAGCGGCCATCGGCTTTTCAAAAGGTCAGAAAGCGTCGGTCGACGATATTGTCTTCAAAGAAGTAAAAGGCGAAGAGTATGTCTTTATCGAGAAAGAAATCAAAGGCCAGTCGGCAGAAGAGGTTCTGAAAACCCTCGCCGACCGACTGCCATCCATGACTTTCCCGGTATCGATGAAGTGGGGAAATTCGTCTCACCGTTTCATCCGTCCGGTCCACTGGCTGGTCGCTCTCTTGGACGCAGACGTCGTCGACATGAAGCTCTTTGATGTTGCTTCAGGCAGAGAAACTAGAGGCCACCGATTCTTAGGCAGTTCAGTGACACTGGACCATGCAAAAGACTATGAAGAAGCATTGAAACAGGAATCCGTCCTGGTCGACCGGGATGAACGCAGAAAGGCTATCGTCACGCAGATCAGAGACTTGTGTCAGGAAAACAACTGGCAGGATCCGACTGATAACGTGTCCTTAGTTGATGAAGTGACTGACTTAGTGGAATATCCGACCGTCTTTTCCGGTTCCTTTGACGAAGACTACCTGAAAGTCCCTGAGATCGTACTGGAAACGGCTATGGCCGATCACCAGCGTTACTTCCCTGTCCGTGAGGCAGGCGAAGAAGGTTCGTTCCTTCCGTACTTCATCGCCGTGAGAAACGGGAATGATCAAGGGCTCGACTTTGTACGCAAAGGGAATGAAAAAGTTTTGAGTGCCCGACTGGCTGATGCGGCTTTCTTCTATGAAGAAGACAGCAAGCACGCGATCGACTATTTTGTTGAAAAGCTGAAGCATGTATCGTTCCACGAAAAAATCGGTTCACTATACGAAAAACAGGAACGCATCGAAAGGATCGCTGAAAGTCTTGTTCCCTATTTCGATTTGAAAGTGGAAAAAGAAACAGACGTGAAACGCGCCGCACGCATCTGTAAATTTGATCTGGTCACGCAGACCGTTACAGAATTCACATCACTTCAAGGACAGATCGCCGGAATCTTTGCCCGCGAACGCAAGGAATCAGACGCTGTTTCTCAAGCACTGGCTGAACAGTACCTGCCGGACAGCATGGAAGGGGCATTGCCTGAAAGCAAGGTCGGGGCTATCATCTCACTGGCGGACAAGATGGATTCACTGATGTCCTTCTTCGCCATCGGATTGATCCCGACCGGTTCCAATGATCCGTTCGCCTTAAGAAGACAGGCAATGGGGATCGTTCGCATGATCGAAGCCTTCGACCTGCCGCTGTCTATCAGCGAGTGGATCGATGGGATCATTCACGATGTTCAGAACATTGAAACCAAAGCTTTATATGAACAGAACAAAGGAAATGTCAGCCAGTTCATTCAGGACCGTCTGGATGTGTGGCTCACAAAATATGCCGGTATGGATAAGGACTATGATGTGAGAGAAGCTGTTCTGAACGCGTCACACGATAACATCGTGGCTTTGATCGATCAGGCTAAAGTCCTGAAAGCAGAGAAGCAGACCGACCAGTTCAAACCGGTGGTCGAGTCGCTGACCCGTGTCGCCAATCTGGCTGAAAAAGCAGATCCGAATGTAGCTGTGGATGCTGAACGGTTTGAATCAGACTCCGAGCGCGCACTTTATGATGCGGTGACGGGTATACAGATGCTGAATGAAAAAGATATCAGTGCCGGTGAGACGTGGAAGCAGTTCGTTCTGCTTCACCCACTGATTGATGCTTTCTTCGAAGAAAACATGGTCATGGCAGACGACGAAGCAGTCAAAGCCAATCGTCTGGCTCTACTGGACCGTATCGATAGACTGGCAAGACCCTTTGCCCAGTTCAGCACACTCGTTATCAAATAAGCAGACAAAGAAGGCAGTTTTTCTGTCTTCTTTCGTTTATAATACAGCCGAGACTCGTGACATAAGTCAAGAGAGGTTCATAATAAAGGTTAAATGGAAATAAAATGAAGGAGCCTCATCTCATGCTAAAAAAATTCTTTTCCTATTACCAGCCTTACAGGAAACTGTTCACACTGGACTTTTCCGCCGCGACCATCGTGGCTGTGCTGGAACTTGCCTTTCCGATCATGGTCCAGCAGGTCGTGGACCGTATCCTGCCGAGTGGTGACTGGCCTCTGATCATTTGGGTATCCATAGGACTGCTCTTGGTGTATATGGTCAATACGACCCTCCATTATGTGGTTACATATTACGGGCATAAGCTGGGGACGAACATCGAAACAGACATGCGTCAGGACTTATACGATCATCTCCAGAAGCAGTCGTTTTCTTATTTTGATGACCGGGAAACAGGGACACTCATTACCCGGCTGACATCCGACTTGTTCGAGATCGCCGAAGTGGCACATCACGGACCGGAAGATGTGTTCATTACGATCTTTACACTACTGGGGGCGTTTGGCCTGATGCTGAATGTGCATGTCCAGCTGGCTTTAATGACCTTCTTCCTGGTGCCTTTTATAGCGGTAGCTTTAGGATTTTTCAACAAGCGCATGACCCAGGTCAATACGCAGATCTATGATGATCTGGCAAACTTCTCGGCCGGCATCGAAGCCTCTGTCGGTGGGATCCGCGTCGTTCAGGCTTTTTCCAATGAAGCATTCGAACAGGGACGTTTCGATCGTTTGAACCAGGCTTACAAGAAGTCGAAATATCTGTTTTATAAAACGATGGCGGTCAGTCATTCCTACAACTACTTTTTCATCCGACTGATCAGTCTGTTCACCCTGTTCTTCGGCGCTTACTTTACTATACAAGGCGAAATCGGCTACGGGGATCTTGTGGCCTTTATCCTCTTTGCGAATGTATTCGTGCGACCGATCGAAAAAGTGAATCACATGATCGAAAGTTATCCGAAAGGGATCGCCGGTTTCCGTCGTCTCCTGGAAGAGATGGGGCGCAGTCCTGAAGTCAAGGATACAGAATACGCTTATGAGGTCAATAAGCTTGACGGGGATATCGAATACAAAGACGTCCAGTTCAGCTATGAAGAAAATCAGGTCGTACTGGAAGATATTAACTTATCCATAAAAGCCGGTGAAACGATCGCTTTCGTGGGTCCAAGCGGGGCCGGAAAGACGACCATCTGTAACCTGCTGCCTCGTTTCTATGACATCGACAGCGGCCAGATCACCATTGACGGCTATTCGATCAAAGAGATCAAACTGCAGTCCTTAAGAGAACAGATCGGCGTGGTCCAGCAGGATGTCTTCCTGTTCCCGGGAACGATCAGAGAAAATATTTTGTATGGTAAACTGGATGCAACGGAAGCAGAAGTCGCCGAAGCCGTTAAAATGGCTAATTTAGAAGACGTCGTAAACCAGCTGCCGAGAGGACTGGATACGATCATCGGGGAACGCGGAGTGAAGTTGTCAGGCGGTCAGAAGCAGCGCCTGTCGATCGCCCGTATCTTTTTGAAAAACCCGCCGATACTGATTTTAGATGAAGCGACCTCAGCTTTGGATACAGAAACGGAGCAGGCGATCCAGGAAGCCTTAGACAGCTTGTCCAGAGGTAGAACGACACTGATCATTGCCCATAGACTGGCGACGATCAAAAATGCCGACCGCATCGTCGTCGTTGCTGACAAAGGCATCGTAGAACAGGGAAGTCACGATGAACTGATCGCCCATGACGGTGCTTATAAAGCCTTGTACGATGCTCAGTTTTCTTAAGATATTTTGATTAGGAGGATCACTATGGAAGCAGAACAAAGACGCGAAGAGATTCTTGTCCTTTTAAAAAACAGTGCCGATCCGATCGTCGCGCGTGCACTGGCAGAACAGTTCGATGTCAGCCGTCAGGTCATCGTCGGAGATATCGCTCTCATCCGCGCGGCCGGGCAGGACATTTATTCTACACCTAAAGGGTATATGATGAGAAAGGCAGCGGCTCCCGGGGTAACGACGCAGCTGGTCTGCATGCATACCCGTGAAGAAACGAAAGAAGAACTCTATACGATCGTGGATACCGGCTGTGAGGTCCTGGATGTGATCGTGGAGCATCCGTTTTATGGGATGATCCGGGGCGACCTGAATATCTCCAGCCGACTGGAAGCCGATGAGTTCCTCGATAAGCTGGATGAAACGGATACGTCCCTGCTTTCGAAACTGACGCACGGTATCCATACGCATACGATCCGGGCCAAAGACGAAGCGACACGCGATAAACTGATCGGCAAAATGAAAGAAAAAGGCTTTCTCTACGAATAAACTATTGACATCTCCTTGAACCTCCGTATACTTAATAGGTGTAAAGACACCTATATATACATAAGACAAGGAGATGTTTTTTATCAAAAGGACCAATACATTAAAACTGACGATCACAGCTTTGCTTACGGCCATCGCGATCATGATTCCGATGGTCATGCCGGTAAGGGTCGTCATTCCACCCATGTCATTCACTTTGGCGAGTCATGTCGCGATCTTTTTCGCCATGTTCCTTTCGCCAAAAATCGCTGTGCTGGTCTCGCTGGGATCAGCTGCGGGCTTCTTACTTGCCGGTCTGCCGATCGTCATTACCCTCCGTGCGCTGAGCCACGTGGTTTTTGCGCTCATCGGTGCGTTTTATCTGCAGAACAGAAAGGAAGACGTGCTCTCGTCACCACTGAAGAGTCAGATTTTTTCCTTCTGGATAGGACTGGTCCATGCTCTGGCTGAAGTTTTTGTCGTTTCACTGTTTTTCCTCGGTATCCTTTCAGGCGGCGACTATGACCAAGGCTTTTTCTATGTCGTCTTTCTGCTGGTCGGGGTAGGGACACTCGTCCACAGCATGGTCGATTTCTTTATCACCCAGATCATCTGGAAGAGTTTAGGTAAGCGCATGAATCAGATCGCAAGGAAAGTCACCGCTTGATAAAATATTTTTGATCGGAAAGGCTGGAAAATTTTCCAGCCTTTTTCCTTTGTTGAGGTGTTGGTTAAATAGGGTTTAACGACAAGTTCGTTGCGCATTTGTCTAGGAAGTGGTGCTAAAGAGGACTTAGTGACCAGTTCGTTGAGTGTTTCCTTAGGAAGTAGTCTCAAAAAGACTTTAGTGACTAGTTTATCGGTCATTCGTTCAGGAAGTGGTCGCAAAGAGACTTTAGTGACTAGTTTATCGGTCATTTGTTCAAGAAGTAGTCTCAAAGAAGTTTTAGTGACTAGTTCAACAAGTTTTTTCTCAGGAAGTGGTCGCAAAGAATGTTTAGTGACCAGTTCGTCACACATTTTCTGAGGAAGTAGTCTCAAAGACGATTTATCTGATTTCTCAACTGAACTAACTCAGTAATCACGTGTTAAATCAGTTTGATATGGTGCACTCCGATCACCTGCAACCTTCGAGTCTATGTGTAAAATAAATGTCGGAAGAGGGAAAACTCGACCTAGACAAAAAGAAAGAAGACCCTTAATCTAGAGATAACGACAACGCTAGAGAAAGAGGTCTTCTTATGAATGAAATTATAACAGAAATCATCGAAACGATAAAGGATTCATCCACATTTTTAGAAGGAGAATTAGCCCTGGAAAGACTTTTACAACAAGTGAATCAACAATTGCTTAGCGCAGCCTTTAAACAGATTGATTTAGAACTGCTTCCGAAATATAAAGAGCTGGGATATGAAATTGATAGTGTACCTAAGCGTACACTTCACATGACCGTTGGTCCTGTAGAGATTGCAAGACATCGCATGCGAAAAGAAGGCGAAAAAAGTGTCATTCCTTTTGATCAAGCTATCGGCCTAGAGCCACGTAAACGCCATTCTCCTCTTGTCGAAATGAAAGCAGCCCAAATAGCTTCTGATGGAACTTATCGCAAAGCCGAAGAAGCGATTGATCTGCTTACGCCGTTTTCATTGAGCCATACGACTATACATAAGATGACTCAAAAAATCGGTACAACTATTCAAGAATGGACGGATACGGCCCCTCTTCAAGACGAAACGGCTCAAAAGAACAAGACTAAGACGCCAGTACTGTTTATCGAAGGTGATGGTTTAATGCTCGCTAAAGGTAAAGAAAAGAAACGTCCTGAAATTCACCGTGTTCAGTTCCATGAAGGTGTTGAGTATAAAGGAAAACAGAAAAGGCCCGTTTTAATTAATTCAAGAATGTTCGAGAGCACTATATCGAGTTCAGAAGCATTTAAACGCGCAAGTCTATGGTTGGAATCAATCTATGACTTACGGGAAACGATTGTCATCTCTAACAGTGATGGAGGTAGTGGTTACGATGAAGATAAATTCTATCAGATTATCGGAAAATGCCAGCGTCATGAGCATTTTAGAGATGCCTATCATGTCAATGAAAAAATCAAACAACGGATGTATTTTGATAAAAACATGGAAGAGAAAATGAGGAAAGCTGTGCGTACATACAATCTGGATCTGGTTGAAGCGATTATAGCGACGACTGAGAGTCGTATCAAAGGCAACGATGAAAAAGCTACGGAATATAAAGAAGCACTTACGAGATTAAAAGCCTACCTGTATAGAAATTGGGACAGTCTTAAACCGTTAAAAATGAGAAACTTACCTGTAAACAGAGGACTAGGTGTATGTGAGAGTAATCATCGCCCTTATAGTTATCGCATGAAACGGCAAGGCCGAGGGTTTTCAGCTAAAGGTGCTGGAAATGTCGCAGCGATCATTTCTGCACGAAAGAATGGAACGTTTCTCCGAGCGCTAACCGAAAAGATTCCCGAACTATTAACGGAACTCCGACCGGAGTTCAAAGGCGCTGTACGAGCAGCTTTGAAGAAAAGCAAGACAAAACCATCAATCGGTGTGAAAATTGGAAGTATAGCTAATTACAGCTCTTCATCAAGTTCTATAGGACAGTTACAAAAAATGTTCAGTTAGAACCCTCTTTCTCAATCGTTTTGGGAGCTCAAAGAGCGATAAAACGATTGAGAAAGAGAAAAAATAAAAACAGCGTTTCAAATTTCTAGAATAAATTTCCGAGATTAACTTTACACATACCCTTCGAGTCGAATGATTTACATAACAAAGATATTTTGGTATACTAAAGATTGATTATTATAGGGTCAGTATGCTATTCTTTGACCCCTATAATGCAACAGGCCACGAAGGGGGATGAAGAATGAGTAGAATACCTGATGAAACAATTAATTCTATTCGAGAACAGACAGACATTGTTCAAGTCATTTCTCAATATCTTCAGTTAAGAAAGTCAGGACAGAATCACTTTGCATCCTGTCCTTTCCATGATGATAAGACACCATCCTTTTCAGTCAGTGAAAAGAAACAGATCTACCATTGCTTCAGCTGCGGCAGAGGCGGGAACGTCTTCAGTTTCCTTCAGGAGATCGAAGGTATTTCCTTTGTCGAAGCGGTCGGAAAAACTGCCGACCTGGCGGATATTCCTGTCGACCAGACACTGTTCGATCAGGCCGCACAGAACCGGCCGAATGCGGATTCGACCAGAGGGAAACTGCTTTCGGTCTATGAAAAAGCGGAACACTTCTATCATCATGTTCTTGTGAATACAAAAGCCGGAGAAGCGGCTTACCAGTATCTGCTGGACCGAGGCATGACTGAAGAAAGTATTGACACGTTCAAGATCGGATTTTCTCCCCCTCAGAGAGAATCTTTAAAGATGTATCTGGAAAACGAAGACTTAAGTGAAACAGAGATCCTGAAGAAATCAGGCCTGTTTTCAGATAGAGACGATGATAAATTTTATGATCGTTTCACTAACCGTATCCTTTTCCCGATCAAAGATGCCAAAGGACATACCGTTGCCTTTTCGGGACGTGCCTTTATGGATAATGAAGACGGACAGATGCGGACGGCCAAGTATATGAACAGTCCGGAAACGGAATTGTTCAACAAGCGCCGCGTCCTGTTCAACTATGACAAAGCTCGGCCGGTCATCCGTCGTGAAGGGGAAGTCCTCCTTTTTGAAGGATTTATGGATGTCATTTCAGCCTGGCAGGCAGGTGTGAGGAACGGTCTGGCAACGATGGGGACGAGCCTGACAGAAGAACAGGTCCGCACGCTCGATAAAGTAACGGATCATGTCGTGATCGCCTATGACGGTGATTCGGCAGGGCTTGAAGCAATCAAACGAGCGACTGATTTCATCGCCAATGAAACGCATTTCTCTATCGAGATCGCAGCTTTCCCGGAAAAAATGGATCCTGATGATTTTATCCAGAAAAGAGGAGCAGAAGCCTTCAAGGATTTCCTGGCACATGGCCGGGATACACTGATGAGCTTTCTGATGAAATACCACAAAAAAGAAGTCAACTTAAATAATGAAAGTGACCGGTTGAAATATATCGATACGGTTTTAAATGAACTGACACGGGTCACATCGGCTGTTGAACGGGAAATGTATCTCAATCAGCTGGCCGAAACCTTCGAATTGTCCACTGACTCTTTGAAAGAGCAGATGCACGGACATATCGTCGAAAACCAGAAAGAGCGGCGCAAACAGCAGAAAAAACGCAGTGAGAGGCAACAGACAAAGACACCTGTTCCTGAGCATCCGACTGTTGTGCTCCGTCAGAACAAACCGAAGCAGACAGCAGTCATGAAAGCTGAGAACGCCTTGCTGCATCGCTTGTTCACCAATAATGACGTCTGGCCGAAACTGAATGCTCTGGATAAAGAACTCGCATTCTCGATCGAATCAAATCAGCTCTTATTTATTCTCTACGAGGAATTTTATCATTCGCATGACCATCCGAATGTGCAGTCTTTTATCGACTTTCTGCCGGATGAAAAACTGAAGAGCAGGGCGTCTGAAATCATGTGGCTGTCTTTATCTGAAGACATCGCGCCGGGTGAGATCGAAGATTACCTGAATCTGATCTGTAACCGTCAGCCACTTGAAGACCGCATCAAAAACAAGCGGGAAGAACTGGTCGATGCCCAGCGCAGTGGAGACAAGCAAAGACAGCAATCCTTAAGTATCGAGATCATCAACTTATACCGTCAATTAAAAAATAAATAGACTAAATCAGGAGGCATGTCATTTTATGGCAAAAACAACGAAGAACAACAAGAAAAAGCCTGAAGAGAAATACGAACTTGCGGTCGTCCGTTTCATCAAAGACCTGAAGAAGAAGAAAGAGCAGACCGTTTCCTACGTCAAGATCACAGATGAACTAGCGGAACCTTTCGGACTGGAAAAAGAAAAGATGGATGATCTGGTTCAGAAACTGGAAGATGAAGGTATCGGTGTTGTGGACGAAGAGGGAAATCCGTTAACCAAACAACTCGAGAAACAAGCAAAAGAAGCTGAAAAGGCGAAAAAAGAAGAAATGATCGCTCCTCCTGGTGTGAAAATCAATGACCCTGTCCGCATGTACCTGAAAGAAATCGGGCGCGTCGATCTGTTGTCAGCGGACGAAGAAGTCTCTCTGGCTAAGCGTATCGAAGCAGGTGACACCTTGGCGAAACAGGAACTGGCAGAAGCCAACTTGCGTCTGGTCGTATCTATTGCCAAACGTTATGTCGGTCGTGGAATGAGCTTTCTGGACCTGATCCAGGAAGGTAACATGGGACTGATGAAGGCCGTTGAGAAATTCGACTATGAGAAAGGTTTCAAGTTCTCCACTTATGCGACATGGTGGATCAGACAGGCCATTACCCGTGCGATCGCCGACCAGGCCCGTACGATCCGTATCCCAGTGCATATGGTCGAAACGATCAACAAGCTTGTCCGTATCCAGCGACAACTGCTTCAGGACTTGGGTCGTGAACCAACACCTGAAGAAATCGGTGCAGAAATGGACCTGCCGACTGAAAAAGTCAGAGATATCCTGAAGATCTCTCAGGAACCTGTCTCACTTGAAACGCCGATCGGTGAAGAAGATGATTCACACTTGGGCGACTTCATTGAAGACGATGGCGCCACAAGTCCGGCAGACAATGCGGCCTACGAACTCTTGAAGAATGAACTGGAAGACGTTCTAGACACCTTGACTGACCGTGAAGAAAATGTCCTGCGCCTGAGATTCGGTCTGGACGACGGCCGTCAGCGTACACTGGAAGATGTGGGCAAGGTCTTTGGCGTTACTCGTGAGCGTATCCGTCAGATCGAAGCGAAAGCTCTGAGAAAACTGCGTCACCCAAGTCGTTCTAAACAATTGAAAGACTTTTTAGAGTAGAAATGTGCCGACAGAGAAGCAGGAAAAGCGGAAAATCGACTGTAAAGTAAAAGTTCTTGTCGCTTTTCTTTGCAATCTGTTCACAATTTTGGTATACTAATTTCTGGCTTGTTCAGTTAATGAAATATGCTATTTACTTAAAATAAAATCGTGGAAGGTGAAAATTTTATGAAATTAACAGCGACAAAACGTACTGAAACAGGAACATCTGCTTCAAGAAGAGCAAGAGAAGAAGGTAAGATCCCAGCAGCGATCTACGGAAGAGAAGTAGACACTGTATCTGTTTTATTAGACAGAAAAGACTTTGAAATGACTCTACGTGAAGTAGGATCAAACGGTGTATTCGACGTTGAAGTAGACGGAGACACATACCACGTATTCGTTAAAGAAAAAACCAACGCTGCGTTGAAACCTGAAATCTATCACGTTGACTTATTAGCCTTTACTAAAGGTCAGAAAGTCAACATGACGATCCCAGTTTATATTACTGGTGAAGAAGCCATTTCAGAAGGTATCGTATCACAATCTATCTCTGAATTAGAAGTAAGCCTTGCTCCTGCTGAAGCTCCTTCAGAATTTACTGTTGACGTTTCAGAAATGGAAATCGGCGACACGAAACACGTTTCTGATATCGAAATCGACGACAGCATCGAATTGCTTTCAGACACAGACTCAACAGTGGTATCTGTTTCAGCTCCTCAAATCGAAGAAGAGCCTGAACCAACTGCTGACGACGAAATGCCTGAACCAGAAGTTATCGGTGAAGACGAAGACGACTCTGACGAAGAATAAGCTTCTTTTAGTCAGCGTTTAACTCAATACTTTAAAGAAGACCGAGTGGTTTATGTGATCTACATAAATCATGCGGTCTTTTTGTGTCTGTTGAAACGGGCTGAACGTCCCGTTTCGTCAGCCTTGCATAGATCTGATATGACCATACGCGCCTTGAAGCGCGTATGTCCCTCATGAAAGCTTGAAGCAAAGATGAATGATCAGGTGGAGCGCCTGATCAGGACCTGATAGGTACTTATCTCAACCGTTTTTGAAAATAGCGAGTGAATTTCTGCCTACTCAGCTTAGAAGGGATAATCAGATGGCTTAAAGAAAATAACTTCTACCTACCCGACACTGTTTTTTAGCAGACTTGTCACTATAAGGGGTCACTTGTATCTGCTCATGATTTTATAGAGACTGGGGTTGACTTATATGAGGCCAATAGTGCCCAGTCAGCAGATATTGTAATTTCGGTGGTAAACAGAACACCATTCGATTGACAACCGAAAAATGAATAGGCCTTGACTGGTCACTATATCGTCCCGGTACTGCCCGCTCACTCGTTTTCAGGCGTTGAAAGGGCACAACAACAGGGATATAGAGCCAACTTAGAGGGGAATAAACTTGACTGGTCGAAAACTTTTTCAATTAGTCAAACCGACCCAACAACGTTCACTCAGTAGACTGTAAATGGACGATCCTAACGTAAAAATCCGTATGCTTATTGCGCTTCTTAAAAAAATTCGACAAATTTCATCAGTTTTTTTCTCTTTGGTAAATATATATAAACAAGGAGGAGAATATAATGGACATATTAAAAGAACGCGAGAAGTCAAAGCTGCTGCATCATCTGCAGCTCTTGGATAAACGCATGGATCTGCCGATCGACCAGAAGCGCTATCTGTATAATCTTGAAAAGGGGCTGGAGGGGGAAAGGTCTTTTGATGCACTAGTTAAAACACAAATTAATGGAGAGTGTATTGTTCTTAACGACTTACTTCTAGTCATAAACGGGACAACGATTCAGATCGATACGTTAATGATCACTGCCGAAGGGGTAAGGATATATGAAGTGAAGAATTATAAAGGCAACTATAAGATCCAGTCAGGCCGATTACTTACTTTGAGTGGTCAGGAGGTGTTGAACCCCCTGGCACAGCTCGATCGCTCATTGATCAAATTGAAACAGTTATTCCATACGCTTAATGTGGAAATAAACCTTATGGGACAAGCGGTATTTGTGAACCCATCCTTCTTTCTTTATAACGCAGACATAAACGATGCGTTTATCTATTCAGGACAACTGATAAATCACCTATCAGAGATCAGCAAAAAGATGACCCATATATCAAAAGAACATCACTTGCTGGCGGAGAAGTTAATGAAAATGCACACGACAGAAGCTGCTTATGAAAAAGAATTACCGGCTTATGATTTTCCTTCACTAAAGAAAAACGTGTTCTGTGTGGCATGCGGGAGCCCGGACATAAAGTTGACCCAAAGAAGCAGTCAGTGCCGTCAGTGTCTGACAAAAACGACGATAGAAAAAATCTGTCTGAAGAATATCGGTGACTTAAAAGTTTTGTTTCCTGACAAGACACTGACAACGGCGGTGGCAAGTGAATGGTGCGGAGAACGAATCGGCTCTAAACGAATGAGACACATTCTTAAGAACAACTTCAAACAGAAAGGACGGACCTCAGCGACTTATTATGACTAAATTTCCGGCAGGGTAAAGGCGTATAACTGTTAATTTATGTATAAACTTCCTATAATGAGTATAGAGACACAAAGCACAATCTAAATTTCACAGGAGGTCATATTGATGGTAAATTCGAACAAAACAGTGGTAGGCAGCTATCCCACTCAAGATGAAGCGCTGGATGTTGTCAGCAAACTGAAAAATGAAGGTTATCCAAAAAACGATATCATCCTGTATTCCAATGAAGAACAGTCTAATGCCCTGACGCATTACGAAGCCCATGACGTGGTGGTCGATCCGGATGACACCGCAGAAACGAAAAAGTATAAAGATGAAAAAGACCAGTCCACATGGGACAGGATCAAAGATGCGTTTGTGACAGAGACCTACGATCACGAAACCGAGAAAAAACGAGACACGTATAACCAGGATAACAATTTCCTTTATCCGTACAGAGATGACATTGCCAATGGGAATTTTGTTGTGGCGGTCGAAAACTATCGCGGTCAGCCGACAGAAAGAGCTGCCGACGCCGGGAACACATCTGCCATGCCTTCTAATACAGGCGATATCGATGACCCGGGCAACACGTCAGCCATGCCTTCCGACACAGGGCGGTCGACCGATCTGAACAAAGATATAACAACAGAGAACAGAGAATTCAATCGCGCTGATGAAACCAGAGACCGCTACAAAAGATAAATACTAGATCCCCCTTGTCTATTACCTGCTGTTTAGATCAGCAGGTAATAGACTTTTTTTGCTCTATATTAACGGGTCAGCCTTTTTGAACGTTGTTATGAGTGCTATTTCTAGAATTATAATTAGTCGTGATTTATAATGAAGTCAAGTGGGAAAAGAGATGGCCTTACTTAAATTCACAATAGGAGGAATCGTTATGCAAGAGAGAAATAAAACAGTTGTCGGAACATATGATACACGTGACGAGGCTTTGGATGTTGTCCACAAGCTGAAAGATGCAGGTTATCAGAAAGAAAATATTATTCTTTATGCAAATGAAGACGTGACCCAAACCCAGAGTGATTATGAGGCAGTTAACATCGAAGCAGATACGGCCCCAACAAGGGAAACCAGAGAAACGAATAAAGATGATCAGTCCTTATGGGAACAGATCAAAGATGCGTTTTCATCAGACACTTATGATCACGATGTACGGAAAAGAAATGAAGCCTATAATCAGGAAGACGATCTGCTTTATCCATACAGAGACGATATAAAGAATGGCAAAGTCGTCATTGTGCTGGACGGCTACAACGGTGAGGACTTGAACAGATACAACGCTGCCAGAAATGTCGGAGACAGCGATAAAGAGTTTGACCATGGCACACCTGAAACCACACCTGTGACGACGACTGAAGATTCAGTGAGAGACAATGATCTTGATAACGAGACCACTAACATGAATACGAGTGATACGACTAAAAAGAAAAATAATCTGGATAATTACAAAGGTGTCAGAGACACAGAGCCTGACACGAAAGTCAATCCAAGTGGCGGTAAACGTGATGTGACTAAAACAGATCACAATACGAGTGGAGACATCAATGATCCGCTGACCGATGGACGTGACTTCTCACGAGAAGATGACGATATGGATGCCTACAAAAAATAATAGTCACTAACTAGTGTTTGGAGTCTATTGCCTGATGAGAGAAACAGGCAATAGACTTTTTTACTTAAACAACTTTACTGTAAAAAGATACGTCTCTCTTTTCAATTCTATAGAAAAACTGGTAAAATAAAGAGAGTAGAATATAAGAGGTGACCTATGAATTCAGTAAATTTATCCAAACGGCTCCAAATCGTAGCCGACTGCGTTGACAAAGGGGCAAGACTTGCCGATATCGGTTCCGATCACGCCTACTTGCCGTGTTATCTGGCACAGAACAAACAGATCGACTGTGCTGTTGCAGGTGAAGTCGTCGAAGGACCTTTTTTGAATGCCGTAAATGAAGTGTCCAGTTTGAACCTGGAAGAAACCGTGAGTGTACGTTTAGGCGATGGGCTCCAAGTCTTAAATGACTTTGACAATATCACCACCATCACGATCGCAGGTGTCGGTGGACCATTGATCGTGCGTATCCTTGAAGAAGGCAAGCAGCTGCGCAAACGAACGGGACAGGAAACGCTGATCCTTCAGCCGAATGTGAACGAACAAACAGTCCGCGAGTATCTGATGAGAGAGTCTTATGCCATCACAGCTGAAACGATTTTAGAGGAAAACGGTAAGCGCTATGAGATCATTAAAGCGAAACCGGCAGATGAAAAAACGGCTTATAACGAGAAAGACTTGTTGTTCGGACCATTCCTTCGTCAGGAAAAATCGCCCGTCTTCATAGCTAAATGGGAAAGTGAAGCTAAAAAAACGGCTTATGTCATTGGGCAGATGGAAAAAGCTGAACAAAAAGATGAAGAAAAACTAGAAGAACTGAATAAAAAGCTGAATTTAATCGAGGAGATGATCAAGTGAGTAACGTGAGTGTTTCAGATGTCATCGCGGAAATCGATCGCTTAGCACCACCTGACTTGGCTGAAAGCTGGGACCCCATCGGTTTATCCTTTGGAAGCACAAAGCAGAGCGTCAAACGTGTGCTCATCGCTCTGGACGTGGATAAAGATACGATCGAAGAGGCGAAGCAGAAACAGGCTGATCTGATCGTGACCCATCATCCGGCTATTTTCACTTCCCAGAAAACACTGAATCAGGAAGATGAACGAAGAAAACAGTACATCGACTTGATCAAATCCGATATTGCCGTCTATTCTGCCCATACCAATCTGGATGCGGCAGCCGGCGGGATGAACGACTGGCTGGCGGACAGCTTAGGTATCAGAGAAACGGGCCGTCGCGTCATGTCGGTGAGTGTGCAGCGCGGTTTCAAGAAGCTGGCTGTATATGTTCCGGATTACGCGTCAGATAACGTCCGCAAAGCTCTCCATGCAGTCGGAGCCGGTAAAATCGGCGCGTACACAGACGTTTCCTATACGCTGAGTGGTTATGGCCGTTTTACGCCGCAGGAGGGCGCAGACCCGACAGAAGGCGAGATCGGTAAAGAAGAACGCATCCATGAAGAGCGCATAGAAATGATGATCAAAGACGCTGATGTCATGAAAAGTATCGCGGCATTGAAAGCCGCTCATCCTTACGAAGAACCGGTGTACGATATATTTACGCTCGAGTATCAGTCGGAGCCCTTTGGCTTTGGTCGTGTGGGTGATCTGAATGAACCTCTTTCCGCATCGGACCTTGCTGAGAAAGTGAACGAGCAGTTTGACGTTGACGGCGTGAGATACGGATCGGTGGATGCAGACAGAAAACACACCCAAATAGCGGTCCTTGGAGGATCCGGTGAAAAATACTATAAAGAAGCGCTCAACAAAGGGGCGACACTTTATGTGACGGGAGATATTTCCTATCATGGTGCACAGGACATGCTGAGGGACGGTCTGGACTTTATCGATGCCGGCCATTACATGGAAGCCATCGCTGTACCGAAACTTTATGAGTACCTGAATCAGTGCAAAAAGGAAAACCAGTGGGACATAGAAATACTGAAAGCAGAAACACAGAAAGACGTATTTACTTATATCAAATAGAGGCGGGATAAAATGTACAAGAACTTAGTCGAGCGTTTTTTAGAATATGTCAAAATCGAAACACAGTCAGACAGCTCATCAACAACGGTTCCCTCAACTCAGTCACAGGTCGAATTTGCCAAGAAACTGATGAAAGATTTACAAGAGATCGGTATGGAAGAAGTCGAGTACAATGATGAAAACGGGTTTGTAACAGCCACACTGCCGTCAAACACGGACAATGATGTCCCGGTCATCGGCTACATCGCCCATATGGATACGGCCGACTTCAATGCTGAGAACGTGAATCCTCAGATCCATGAGAACTACGACGGCGGAGAGATCGTCCTGAATAAAAAAATGGGCGTGAAACTGTCACCGAAGGACTTTCCGAATATGAACAACTACATTGGTCAGACACTGATCACCACGGATGGAACGACGCTGCTTGGATCCGACGACAAGTCAGGTATCGTGGAAATTTTTGCCGCCATGGAACATCTGATCAATAACCCGGACATCAAGCACGGCAAGATCCGTATCGCCTTTGGGCCGGACGAAGAGATCGGTGTCGGCGCAGACAAATTTGACGTGGATCACTTTGCCGCAGATTTTGCTTATACGATCGACGGCGGACCGGTCGGCGAGCTGGAGTACGAAAGCTTCAATGCCGCTGGTGCCAATGTCCTGATCCAAGGGAAGAACGTCCACCCCGGTACAGCTAAAGGAAAGATGGTCAACGCACTGAAACTGGCTATTGCTTTCGACGAAGCTTTGCCTAGTCAGGATGTCCCTGAAGAAACAGAAGACAGAGAAGGTTTCTTCCATCTCCTGGGAATAACAGGAACAGTGGAGGGGGCGTCAATGAACTATATCATCCGTGATCACGACAGAGAATTGTTCATCAAACGCAAACAGCTGATGCGTGATATCGCGATCCGCTTGAATGCGCCGTTTGAAGAAGAACGTGTCAAAGTGATCATGAAAGATTCTTACTACAATATGCGTGAAGTCATCGAAAAAGACATGCGACCCGTCGAACTGGCTGATAAAGCCATGAGGAACCTGGATATCGAACCCGACGTCAAACCGATCAGAGGCGGGACGGACGGCTCTAAAATCTCATTTATGGGTCTGCCGACGCCGAATATTTTTGCCGGTGGAGAAAACTTCCATGGCCGTTACGAATTTGTGGCTGTTGAAAGTATGGAAAGAGCGACAGATGTCCTTGTTGAAATCGCACGTCTGGCAGCTGAATAAGCTTAATAACGGATCGAAAGGATCGAAAGCCGAGATGCTTTCTTTCCTTTCTTCTTTTATGCTTTTATGAATCGGACGATCTGCCATTAAAAAGACCCATCAGGATAGAGAAAGGCGTGTTGATATGAGTTTGCAGTTTATTTTGGGACGGTTACATACAAACAAGAAAGCACACATTTACAGTCAGCTTGTGGAATGGTCCCGTGAAGACAGTGATAACCAGGTCTTTTATCTCGTCCCGGATCACATCAAATTTGAGTCTGAGATGAATATCCTGGAATACATCAAAACCACTCAGTCAGACAAGGAGAGGAATGAACAGTATGCCGGGATGATCAATCTGCAGGTATTCAGTTTCAGTCGACTGGCCTGGTATTATCTTCAGGACACGGCCATATTCAGCCATTCGCAGTTAACAGAGACTGGACTGTCCATGCTTATACGCAAGATACTGAAAGAAAATGAAGAAGACCTGACCATATTCAGAGGTGAAAGCCATCAGCAGGGATTCGTGGATAAAACCACGACCTTATTTATGGAAATGAGAAATGGACGTGTCCATCCTGAAGACCTGGAAGAGCTCTTCATACATGAATGGTCAGATGAAGCAGGGAACAGCGACCTGAGACTTAAACTGACAGATATCAAGAGATTATACGAAGCATTCATGGATCAGCTCATCGGGAAATATATCGAGAAAGAAGATGTTCTTGAGGCACTGATCCAGGAAGTGAAACAGAGAGATATGTCTCAAACGCGTATCATCATCGAACATTTCAACAGTTTCTCCGCACAGGAACAGGCCCTGATCCTTGAACTCGTCGAGCAGGCACAGGATGTCAAAGTGTCACTGATCCTGGATAAAAAACATGCGGTCGAACCGCCTGAATTGACTGACTTCTTTTATGAAACCGGAATGACCTATTATCGTTTGTACCAGCAGGCACGTGAACGGCGTCTTCAGATCCAGCATGATGTCGTACTGAACGAAGCCAGCAGTGAGCACTGCAGTGAACTGAATGTACTGGAAGAGTATTGGGTCGACAGTTTTGACCTGTCACCGGAGAAGACCTTGCCTCAAGATGTTCCTATGGATCAATGCATTGAAATAAGGGCGGCAGAGAACAAACAGGCCGAAGTGTTGCATGCGGCAACTACGATAAAACAGCTGGTTGCTAAAGACAACTACCGATACAAAGACATCCTGGTGGTGTCCCGTGTGCTGGACGATTACAAGCGGATGCTGGAAGCGACCTTTGCTGAAAATGAGATCGAATTGTTCGTGGATCAGGCCGATCACATGTCAGGCCATGCCCTAGTCGAGGCGATACAAAGTCTGTTCCTGATACACAAACGCTACTGGCGCTATGATGATATCATGAGGTTCTTAAAAACCGAGCTCTTTATTCCTTTGAACGAAAACGAACAGCTGCCGAAAGACAACGTAGAGAAACTGGCATTCTGGAACGACAAAGCAGAAGAGTGGCGTACGCGACTGGATATTCTAGAGAACGTCATGCTGGCCTATGGCTATGAAGGACGCGAGTGGGTCGAAGACAAAGAGTGGATCTATGCCCGTTTCCATCTGGAAGAAATGGATGAACAGCTGGATGCGGACAAACAGATGCAGCGTCAGGCCAACGCGGCTAAAGATCAAGTCCGCGATATCCTGCTGCCGTTTTATCAGCGGCTGTCAAAGATAGAAACAAACCGCGAGGCTGCCCGCCTGTTGTACCAGTTCCTTGATGAGCAGGGCTTCAATGATCAGCTGCTGTACTGGCGTGACCAGGCGATCGAGCAGGGGGAACTGGAAAATGCCAGAAAGCACGAACAGGTCTGGCAGACATTCATCCAGCTCCTTGATGAATTCGTCGATGTCTTAGGCGATGAACCGTGGGATATGGATTCTTTCCTGTCTATTCTGGAAACAGGATTCGAACAGGCGACTTACAGCATCGTGCCGCCGAGCATCGACCAGGTCATGTTCACTAACTTCGATAAATCAAGGATCAACACGAAAAAAGTCGTGCTCATTCTTGGCATGACCGATACCCAGCTGCCTATGAGCCAGGAAAATGACTCCATTTTGACGGACGAAGACAGAGAAGCCTTATCGGTCTACTTACCGGACGACAAGTATTTAGCACCGACAACGAGCGGGCGCCTGGCGAGTGAACCTTTTGCAGCTTACACAGCTTTCATGAATGCTTCCGAGCGACTGATTTTCAGTTATCCGGTCAAGAATGACGGGTCCGGAGACAATCAGCTGAGTCCGTACATCGAACGGATCAGCCGTCATCTGAATGTTCCAGTAAAACAGATCAAAGCAGAACCCGGGAGCCTGACAGAGGAATCATTCGAGACCCTCCTTTCCTTTGTAGGGTCGCGCAGGGAGACGATGGGGCATCTCGTGAATGTTTTACGGGAAGGGATCGACAAAGAACATCAGCCGTCACTTTTCTGGATAAAACTTTATCAGTCACTCTTTAAAGACGCGAATCCGATCGAACGGAAAATATTGAGTAGTCTGGAGTATTCTAATGTACCTAAACGACTCCACCGCGAACTGGCGGAGGAACTATACGGAAAGGATCTGTACCTTTCTGTGTCACAGCTTGAGAGTTTTTACCTTGATCCTTATAGTCATTTCCTGCGTTATGGACTGAAACTGAAAGAACGGACCGTTCAGGAACTGACCCCGGCAGAAACTGGGACATTTTTCCATGATGCTCTGGACAGTATATTCAAAAGCATCGTGAACCGGAACTTGAATATGAGCGACCTTAATGACAAGACACTCAATGAGCTGACCGACGAAGTACTCCAGGAGCTGTATGAGAAAAATAAATTCCGGCTGCTTTCCATGTCGAATCGGATGAAGTTTATCCGCAGGCAGTTGAGTGACACTATCAGACAGATGATGTGGGCGATCGCCAATCAGTCACGCCGGTCACGCATGGCGCCGCAGCAATCGGAAGTGCTTTTCGGACGTATTGCAACCAAACAGGGCGTCCCAGGACTGACTTTTCCTTTAAATAACGGAGGAAAACTCCATGTCCGTGGAAAAATCGACCGTCTGGATGCGATGGAGATCGATGATCAGCTCTATATCAGTGTGGTCGATTATAAATCAGGAGATAAAAAGCTCGAATTTGATGAGATCTATCATGGTCTCATGATGCAGCTGCTGACTTATCTGGATACAGCAGTTGAGCATTCTGAAGAATTATTCGGCAGAAAAGCCAAACCGGCGGGGGCCTTTTACGCCCAAGTTAAAAACCCGCTGCTTGACGGACGTTCAGTGAAAAATAAGGACTGGCTGGAAGAAATGCTGAAGCAGTTCAAAATGAAAGGCATTCTTCTTAATGAGGATGATCTGCTTTCAAGTATAGATAAGACACTGGATAACGGGGTATCATCGCTGGTCTATCCGTTGAAGAAACTGGTGAAAGGTCAGCTTCGAGGCTCGTTTATTACTCTGGATGACCTGGAGCTGCTCTTGAAGCACCACCGGACCAAAATAAGAGAAGCTGGTAACCTGATCCTGTCCGGTGAAAATCAGCTGGCACCTTTTTACGAGAAGAAAGGACGCACACCTACGACTGTCGGAGGGGAATATCATCCGATCTCCCAGTTTGATGTATTGCTTCCAGGCAACCAGAACTACTACCGTAATCTGCCTAAGATCAAAGACCAGAGTGAGCTGATCGATAAGCTCAAATTGAAGTACCAGATTATCGAACCAGCAAAGGGGGATGATGAAGGATGAAAACCATACCTGAAAAACCGGAAAACACGCAATTTACTGATCACCAGTGGCAGGCGATCCATGATGAAGGCAAGAACCTTTTAGTCTCTGCTTCGGCCGGATCGGGAAAAACGACCGTCCTCGTCCAGCGGGTGATCGAAAAGATAAAAAGTCGTACAGATATCAATGAGTTACTGGTCGTCACCTATACTAATGCAGCTGCGAGAGAGATGAAGCAGCGTATCCAGTCAGCGATCCAGAAAGAAATAAACGAGACCAGGGATGTAGATCAGAAACATCATCTGATCCGACAGATCCCCATGCTGGGACATGCAGATATCTCCACCCTCCATTCATTCTGTCTGAAAGTGATTCGGCGCTATTATTACCTGATCGACTTTGATCCCGTCTTCCGACTACTGACGGATGATACGGAGATCGCTTTGATGAAAGAAGATGTCTGGGATGACCTGCGTGAAGAGTTATATGGCCATGATAATGAGTTGTTCGAAGAACTTGCAGCGGCTTATTCTAGTGATAAAAACGATGACGGCATGACTGATCTAATTCTGTCACTGTATGAATTCTCACGGGCCAATCCTGATCCGCTGGAATGGCTGGCGGGACTGAGTCAGATGTATGCCGTTGAAGGAAATGATCTAGGACAGAGTTTCGTTTTCCAGAAGCTCATCAAAGCTCAGCTTTTAAGTACGCTATACAGCAACAAAGAACTGTTGGATGATGCAATCACTATGGCTATTGGCGAAGAAGAACTCGGTAAAACGCTCGGTATATTGGAAGATGATCTCACTCATATCAACGCTTTGGAGTCACTTGTAACTGACAACAAACTACAGGAAGCTTATGCTCTCAGTGAAACTTTCAGTCACAGCAGATGGTATGCGCCAAATAAAAAAGACACCCCAGAAGCGGTGAAAGAAGCCGGTAGAGAGATGAAACCTTTCAGAGACAAGGCGAAAGATATGTATACAGACATGGTCAACGATGTGTTCTCGTTTTCTCCGGATGAACAACTGGATAACATGTCCAAAGTCGGCAAGTTAGTAGAAGAAATGGCTCGTGTCGCGACCCTTTTTTATGAACGCTATCAGGCTCACAAAGCTGACAGGAAAGTGCTGGACTTTAATGACCTCGAGCATCTGACGCTGCGGATATTGTCAGAGCAGACCGCGGAGGGCAAAGTCGCTTCTGAAGCAGCCAAGCATTACCGCCATCAGTTTAAAGAAGTCATGATCGACGAATACCAGGATATCAACCAGATCCAGGAAGAGATACTCAAATGGGTCACAAAACCGGACCCTAGAAATGGGAATCAATTCATGGTCGGGGACGTCAAGCAATCGATTTATTCTTTCCGTCTGGCAGACCCGAGCCTCTTTATCGATAAGTATGAACGCTATGCTACGAAAGAGGCAGGTGAACGGATCATCCTCGCCGAGAATTTCCGTTCACGTAAGGATGTTCTGTCCTTCACCAACTTCGTGTTCGACCAACTGATGGATAAAGAAGTCGGAGACCTGACCTACGATGATTCGGCAAAACTGATCAATGGCTTTACCGCCTTTCCAGATTCTGATGATTTTCAGACGGAGATCCTGATCTATGAATCGAAAGAAGAAGAGTCTGAAGCAGAGGACGAACCGGAAGCCTTGTCGACGTCTTTCAATATCGATACGAAAACTAAAGGTGAACTCTTTATGGTGGCCAACAAGATACTCGAAATGCTGGCTGAAGGGTATGAAGTTTACGATAAAAAATCCCAGGTCATGCGGCCGTTGGAGCTGAAAGACATCGTCCTTTTGACACCGACAAAGAAAAACAATCTGGATATCCAGGATATTTTCAAACAGTTGGGTATACCAACAGCGGTGAAAGATACACAGAATTACTTCCAGACCACTGAAATAACGATCATGATGTCGATACTTAAGATCATTGATAATCCGCAGCAGGATATTCCGCTGGTGGCAGTCCTGCGTTCACCGATCGTTGGCTTGGATGAAGTGGAGCTGACCCGTATCCGGATCATCAACAAACAGTCGTCTTACTTCGACGCTTTGACACAGTTTGCCGACAAAGACGACTGGCAGGACATCAAAAACATCGAACTGCAGGCAAAAGTACAGAAATTCTTAGCCATGCTTGAGAACTGGCGCAAACAGTCACGCCGGCAGTCGCTGATCGATCTGATCTGGATGATCTTTGAAGACACCGGCTTCCTGCATTATGTCGGTGGGATGAGTTCCGGCAGACAGCGCAAAGCCAATCTGCATGCCTTGTATGAACGGGCAGCCGCTTATGAGAAGACCTCTTTCAAGGGTCTGTTTCAGTTTATCCGCTTCATTGAAAAAATGCAGAAGAAAGACAAGGACCTGGCGGAACCGCAGGCAATCTCCGACAGCGAGAATGCTGTTCGCGTCATGACGATCCACGCCAGTAAAGGGCTGGAATTCCCGATCGTGTTCGTGCTGGATATGACGAAACAGTTCAATGTCAGAGATGCGCAGGGGGCGACGGTTTTTGACGAAGAATACGGCGTAGGGGCAGAGTACCGTGATTTGAAAACACGTGAGAAGAAAACGACACTGCCTGAAAAAGCGCTGAAATACAAAAAGAAAACCAAGCTGTTGTCTGAACAGATGCGTGTGCTTTATGTTGCACTGACACGTGCGGAACAGAAACTCCTGCTGGTTGGCTCATACAAGAATGAAGAGGCGGCCCTTGAACGGTGGGGACTGGTCGGCGGTCATCCCAAACGCGTCCTGCCTTCTGATATGCGTCTGGGTGCCCGCGGTTTCATGGACTGGATCGGTTTCAGTATCATCCGGCATGAACAGATGGATGAATCACGTTCGATCGCCGCACAAAATAATGAGATCCATCATTACGATACGTCCTTTGATGTGCATTTTTATTCGCAGGAAGAGCTGGAAGAAGCCTTGCTGTCCCATCAGAAATCAGAAACGTCTGACTGGTATCCGAAGCTGAAAGAAGGCACGATCAAAGCGCAGGCCGATGAAGAAATCAAGCAGGCAGTGGAAGAAGCGGTCATGCTGATGAACAAGCCTTATGCTTATCAGATCGCCACCCAGACGACTAGCTATCAGTCGGTTTCAGAAATTAAGCGGCTGTTTGAAGAACCGGACGATGGTCAAATGGTCAAGATCGATGTCACAAAGCCGAGACAAGTCAATCGGTATGTCGAAGATCAGTTGAGCCGGCCGTCCTTTATTCAGGAAGACCTGAAGCCGACACCGGCCGAAGTGGGGCAGGCCACTCACCTGGTGCTGCAGACGCTGGACTTGAGTGAGAAACCGGCAAGTGCTTCTGTTTATGCTGTCATCAATCGTTTAGTAAAGGAAAATGTGTTCACACCTGAACTGGCGAAACTGATACGTACAGAAGAGATCCTCAGTTTCTTTAAAACAGCGTTTGGAGAGTACATCATTGAACACTCTGAAGACATGAAGCGAGAAGTGCCCTTCTCGCTGCTCATGGAAGCACAGGATATCTTCCACGATATGGAAGCGCTGGATGATCATGTGCTTATCCACGGGATCATCGACGGCTATATCGAAAAGGAAGACGGCATCATTCTGTTCGACTACAAAACGGACCGGGTCGCGCATTTAGGTCAGATGGCAGGGGACGAAATGCTCAAAAAGTATCGCGGCCAGCTGACACTCTATAAGCGGGCATTGGAATCGATCCTTAAAAAGCCTGTCCTGGAGTCCCATCTTGTGATGCTTGACATCAGTGAAACGGTACGGGTGAATTAATTAGTATCTAAAAAGCGAGCCGATTCTTAATTTCACAGAATCGGCTCGCTTTTTGCCTGTCTAGAAAAAGACAGGCAGGCATATATCTAGAACTCGGCAAAGAGATGAGTTTTGGGCTGCCATTATGACGAATGATAATCCTGATTCAGTGACAGTTCTTCCTATGAGTTCCTATTATACCGGCTGTTAGCCCAAACCCAGCGATATCTTTTCTTTTGAGATGCCATTATAACGACAGATAACCTGAATTCAGTGTCATTTTTCATTTTGAGTTACTACTATAACGTCTGATAACCTTAATTCAGTAATAAGGACCATCACGAGTTCCTATTATAAGGATTGATAACCCTATCTCAGTGATCAGACTCGCCCCGAGTTGCTGTGAGAGTTATCAAATCCGCCCAATCTATAATGAATGATTAGGCTTTAGCCTAATCAGGACCGCATGGATTATCATGGCAGTGTTTTTGGGCTATTTAAAAGTGAGGAAAGAAGAAACCTGAAGTTTTTAATCCAAGAAAAAAGCTGAGACCGAGGTCTCAGCTTTCCTTATAGCATTACATTTAGTCGAAACTGTATTGTGCACCTTCAGAATAAGTGTTGGCAGCGTCCCAGAGCAGGAATTCATTGACGCCGTAATCGTTCAGGGCGCGGATCTGTTCGCTCACTTCCTGAGCACCATAGTTCTTATACCAGCCGGAGCCTAAATAAGAAGCAGTAAAGTCCTGGATCCATGGACGGGAGACCGGCGCTTTTTCGCCAAGGTTATCTAAAACTTCATTCTCATGGTCCATATAGTTGGCAACAACATTGTAAGGTTCCAGATCGGGTTTAGCTATGCCGAGTGAACCGGGACCCCAGTGACTCGGATAGATCATCGAAGAGATGACATCGACATTCTCGGAAATACGGGAGAAGTTCTGACCGATGCCGGGAGCTTCCGGTACGGTTGCTGAGTAGCCGAAAATATCGACAGATACATCGACATCAAAAGCTTCCAGTTCTTTTCTGGCATACGCAACAAAGTCCGTGACAGCTTCCACACGCTGCTGGACATTATCCATATCATCGCCTGCGTAGTCGCCGCGGGAATAATCGAGTTCTTCATCACGCAGTTCGAACCCTTCAGGGAAACGGACGTAGTCGAACTGAATATCTTTGAAGCCCATCATCGCTGCCTGTTTAGCAATTTCAACATTGTAGTCCCAGACTTCTTTCTGGAAGGGGTTGACGAAACTGTGGCCGGCACGGTTTGACCAGACAGAGCCGTCAGGATTTCTGAAGGACAAATCAGGACGTTCTTTAGCCAGGCGCGAATCTTTGAAGACGACGATACGAGCGATCGGGTAGATCTCGTTTTCTTCTAGATGAGACATCAAGCCTTCCGGATCGATCCAGTTAGTGGAAAACTTATTGACCAGTTCATGGTCAGATTCGAGCGGCATCGTAATATCGCCATTGTCTTCTTTTATATCAATGACCATCGCGTTCAGGTCAGTTGAATTAAGCAAATTGGTCAACGGCTCCATGCGCGCACCACCGGCAGAGTGAGCCGTAACGAATACACCTTTGACCCCATCTTCGGGATAGGCGATATCAACGCCACTGTCATACTTGAACTGACTTGGGAATGTTTCAGGTACCCTAAGTAAAGGTTCCGTGTTGACCGTTAAGTAGGTCGTTTCCACAGCTTCGGTTTCCGAAGATTCATCCGCATGGACAATTGTATTGGCGATCCCACTTAAGGCTAAGACAGCCGCAGAACCCATGAACGTTTTTTTCAGTAATTTAGTCATGACTCATTTCCTCGCTTTCGCTTTCTCCAGACTGGATCAGTTCTGGATCCAGCAGTTCGTAATCTTTTTCTCTCAAGCCGTCGATAATAGCAGGGGTGGCTTCTTTGGTCCACTCCCGGTCATGCATGAGCAGGTTGGACCCTGATACGAGAAGGTTCGTATTGGTCATGATGTCAGCTAAAGCCTCGGCATTCTGATAATCGGCTTCCCAGTCATAACCGTATGTCCAGTTCATCAGCGCCATACCGTCTTCTTTGACCACTTCTTTAGAGTAATCGGTGTTCTGGCCAAAAGGAGCTCTGAAGAAACGGGGACGTACGCCGATGATTTCTTCGACTAGGTCACTGGTTTTAAGTATTTCTTCTTTCTGCTTTTCTTCAGATAAAGAAGGCAGGCTTGGATGCGTGTGGGAATGGTTCCCGATCGCAAAGCCCATTTCATGGATTTCCTTCAGCATGTCTTTGCCTTCATCGCTTTCAAGATACATCCCATTGACAAAGAAAATCGCCGGGGCATCTTTTTCAGCTAAAACGCGTGCGATTTCTACCGCATGCTTGTCCGGGGCATCATCATAGGTCAAGAGGGCGACCTTCTTGTTGGCCTCTTTGCCATCCAGCACATTGATGTAGGCAAAATTGTCACTTACTTCATATAAGTATTCGGGCGCTTCCACCACTTCACTATCTTCATCTGATTCTTCATCAGTATTTTCTTCCAGTTCTTCTGTTTCTTCGTCAGACATTTCGTCGTCTGTCTCCGTTGAGACTTCTTCGCCGGAAACATCTTCTTGTGTCGCTTCTTCGTCAGTTTCTGGGGTTTCTTCGCTTTCTGCCGCTTCACAGGCCGTCAAAACAAGGGTGGAAGCAAGCAGGGTAGAGAGTATCAGTTTTTTCATCAGTCAGTCTCCTTATTCTTCGCTGAGTTCAGTTTCAATAGACGATTGCAGTTCAGACAAGCGTTCGTCCAGATCGACAAGGATTTCATCCAGGTTCATTAATGGTTCTCTCAAGCTTTCACGTTCTTCATTGAGTGTTTCGATGCCATTGACAAAGTCGTCGTATGTGGCTTCTTCATCTGAGATCTCCGCAAAGAATTCTCTTTCACCTTCTAAGGTTTGATAATAAGAGTCGACATAAGTGGAAAGACTTTCTTCAAAATCGTCCACGACCGTATCGACTCCTTGGATCTGTTCCTGATCCAGGCTTTCGCCGTCATAAGTTGCCAGGATCTCCTGCTGAGCTTCCATATCATTTTCCACGGCTTCCAGATCGGCTAAGATTTCTTCTCTTGCAGTGATATTTTCAAAGACAGGGGACGATTCATCCTGCAGTGTCGCTAATTCCTCATCTGTTTCAAGGGTTTCACTGAACAGTTTCTGCAGCTCGGTCTCTGTTTGTGCCAGTTGATTGATATCTGCCACCGCTTCATCTGTGATGCGTTCGATTTCAGTTGTCGCTTCCTGCACTTCGCCCAGGTTTTCTGAATCACAGCCGGCCAGTACGATCGGCACCGCTGAGAGTGAGAGAAGGACCCACTTTTTAGTTGTCATTTAATAATCTCCTTTAGCAGTTTAGTCTCATAATTATAATTTAAAGTATCTTGTAGAGTATAGCAAATATTTACCGTAAATAAAACGCTTTTATACAGATTTTGTTCTAATCTAATAATATTGTAAAAGAAATAGCTCTTTATCCTGAGATTTATATGGATATAAGTAAATCAAGGTAGGTTTTGACTCGAAAATATTGTACAATAATAGAAAGTTCACTAATAAAGGAGTTCACTATGCTGATATATTATATAATTTCACTTATTATTGTCGGGATCGATCAGTTCACGAAATACCTGACTGTTCAAAACATCCCCTTACATGAAACACTGGAAGTCATTCCTTCCTTTTTATCCTTCACCTATTACCAGAATACGGGTGCGGCCTGGAGTATGCTGGAAGGTCAGATGATTTTCTTCTATATCGTCACCCTGATCGTTATCGGTGTCATCGTGTATTACATGCAGACTTACGGTAGACAGAACAAGGTTTTTGCCTTTTCGCTGAGTCTGATCCTGGGTGGGGCTGTCGGGAACTTCATCGACCGGCTGTTCCTTCAATATGTGGTCGATATGATCCGCGTCGAGTTCATTGATTTTCCAATCTTCAATGTGGCGGATATGTCTTTGACCATAGGTGTGACATTGATGGTGATTTACTTGTTCTTTGACGAATGGAAAGAATACAGACAGAAGAAAGTTGGAAAGAATTAAATGGATAAGACAAAAACATTTCACATATCAAATGAAACCGGACGCCTGGATAAATTCTTGAGTGACGAATTAAACGAACATTCACGCAGTCAGGTCCAGTCCTGGATCAAAGAGGGTCTGGTCACTGTCAACGACGAAGAAGCAAAGGCAAACTACAAGATCCAAAACGGAGACATCATCCATGTCACGATGAAAGAGCCGGAAGAGATCGACGCACAGCCGGAAGATATCGCCATCGATATCGTTTATGAAGATGCCGATGTCGTTGTTGTCAATAAAGCATCCGGCATGGTCGTCCATCCGTCTATCGGTCACGCAAGCGGGACCCTGGTCAATGCGCTGTTGTATCATGTGAAAGATCTGTCAGGGATCAACGGAAAAATCCGTCCCGGCATCGTTCACCGTATCGATAAAGACACCTCAGGTCTTTTGATGGTGGCTAAAAACGATCTGGCTCACGAAAAGCTGGCTGAACAGCTGCAGGAGAAGACAGCCAAACGGGAATACATCGCTTTAGTCCATGGCGTCATCGAAAACGACAAAGGGACCATAGATGCCCCGATCGGCAGAGACCCGAAAAATCGTAAAAAATTCACCGTCATTCAAGGCGGCAAAGAGTCCGTGACTCATTTTGAAGTGATCGAGCGTTTCAGCGAATATACGTTGCTGCGTTTGAATCTGGAAACTGGACGCACACATCAGATCCGCGTGCATCTGGAATATATCGGTCACCGTATGGCCGGTGACCCTTTGTATGGGCCTCGAAAAACACTGGAAGGGGAAGGGCAGTTCCTTCATGCCGCATCCTTGTCATTCGTCCATCCCAGAACTGGGGCACATTTGACATTCACAGCACCCCTGCCGGATGACTTTAATGAAACACTTGACTGGGTAAGACGACGTTAAAAAAGTGAAAGGAGACTGACTGATGTCAAAAATCGTATCTATTCTCGATGCCGTGGCACTGAACCGTGCATTGACTCGTATCTCATATGAAATCATCGAACGGAACAAAGGGACCGACAACCTTATCCTCGCGGGGATCAAAACACGAGGGGTGTTCATCGCCAGACGGATCGCCGAGAAGATCGAAGAGATCGAAGGCAAGGCCGTGCCTGTAGGAGAACTGGACATCACGCTGTACCGCGATGACCGACATTTTCCCGAGGAAGTGGAAGATCCGGAAGTCAAAGGTCAGGCGTTCCCTGTTGACGTGAAAGGTAAAGTTGTGATTTTAGTGGACGACGTCATCTACACTGGACGAACGATCCGTGCCGCCATGGATGCTGTTATCGATCTGGGACGTCCGGAAAAAATCATGGTCGCTTCACTTACGGATCGAGGTCATAGAGAGATCCCGATCAAAGCTGACTTTATCGGGAAAAACATCCCGACATCAAAACAGGAGCAAGTCAAAGTCTCCATGAAAGAATATGACGGCAAAGATGCAGTAGAAATCATCAAGCCGGATTAATCAGTACACATAAAAAGATGCCCGTGAGGATTCGAAACTCACGGGCATCTTTTTATTACTTAATCTGTGACTTCATATGCATGGACATAGACGCGACCGTCATCGACCGAATAGTTACAGGATATCAGGGTCAGCAGTTTCTGATCCTCTTTGAATTCCGATTCGATAGGGTAGGCTGAGTCAGCTTTTAACTTTTCATAGTACGTTTTCAGTTCGTTATCTTCGAAAGAGGTCCTTATATAGTCGGAACCGGCGGACGCGATGTGAACGGAGAAGATTTTATACGTACGATCCGTGTACGGATCCTGAAAACTGATCGTCGGATTCTTTTTGGTAAAGTCTTCTGTCATGAACTTTTCCAGGTCTGCAAACATCAGTCCGGTCTGGGTGTAGTGACCATATAAAATAGTGTGGTCGTCCAGGCCCATCCCGACATTGCGGTAGTCCATGAAAATCGAGCCCAGGATATGTTCCTCTTTATAAAAGTCGTGTTCCAGGTAGAATTCATTATCCTGTCCTCTGACGACAGGGTAGTCGATGACGGTTCCACCGATTTTGAGCCAGCCCACGTAATCTGAATTCAGTTCATAATAGTCGGCTGACGGGTTGGCCAGGAAGGAAAATGCGTTGGATCCTGGAACAGGCTCATCTGGTTCAGACGTCTCCACCGGAAAAATCGAGGCTTCGGTTGGTCGCGTTTCACTGATACTGATATCAGTAGTTGGAGGAGGGACGTCGGCCGTAGAGGATTGTTCCAAATGTGAACGGATACTTAGGTTGAGAAGCAGCAGAAACACTGTCGCCAAAGCAAGCAGAAGTGTTTTTCTTTTCATCGCGATCCCTCCTTTGAAAAAGATTAACAAATTATCATTAATTCGAGGTGTTTAGAATTGACTCTGTTATTTTATATCTTTCTTATAGGGTTGTAAAGTTGTTGAGTCAATTTTACCATCTTATACCAGAGAAGGAGAGTGTCACCATGTCAAAATTTGTCAAAGGATTTTTGTCGTTTGTAATCGCTTTCGCACTCACGTTTGCTCTCGCCCCAACCGCATTTGCTGACAATCATGTAGATGGAGAACAGGACATCGTCGAGATCGCTTTAGGGAACGATGATTTCAGTATTTTGGTCTCTGCATTACAGAAAGCTGAACTTGTTGAAACCCTTCAGGGTGAAGGACCCTTCACAGTCTTCGCACCAACCAATGCAGCTTTTGAAGACTTACTGGCCGCATTAGACATTACAGCTGAAGAACTGCTGGCTCAACCAGATCTGGCAAACGTCTTGACTTACCACGTTGTACCTGGCAAAGTTTTGGCCGGTGACTTAACTGACGGTATGGAAGCTGAAACAGTCAATGGAGAAATGCTGACATTCGACTTAAGCGGTGACCCTATGGTAAATGACTCAATGATCGTGGACACAGACATCGAAGCAACAAATGGTGTGATTCACGTGATCGACACAGTCCTCGTTCCTGAAAACTTTGAACTGCAGGAAGTAGATATGGAAGAAGAGGACGTGCCTGAAACGGGTATCGAATCCAACTCGATCTTACTGTTTGGTATGATCGCAGCTGCAGCAGCCTTTGCATTCGTCTTAGTCTACAAACCACTTAAAGAGGAAAAATAATCACTCAGTAACTAATTGAATAAAGACGAGCAGCAGTCCAGAGATACGTTACTGGGCTGCTGCTTTTTTTTAATGATCAAGTACTTGTAGGGATCGCATCTATCAAAATGCTATGTAACAATTATTTTTTGAGAGACTGAGAGACTAAGGGGCAATTATTATTTATTATATCCATGTTTCAGATATAAAGTCTGTATTCGACAAGTAGGATTGCCGTTTAGTTTCCTAAGTGCTGAAAAGGGCATTCTTCGGTAAGTTAGAAGCTTTGAATGGATCCAAACTGTCGAAGTTGGGCACTGTTCGGTAGATAGGATGTTTTTGTAACGCGCTACTTACCGAAGAACTGTCTATTCGGTAAGTAGGATGCATTTCTTGATCTCAACGTGTCGAAACCATACTGACTTCGGTAAGTAGAGGAGCAGATCCTGCAACTACTTACCGAATAACGGCAACTTCGACAGGTTGAGCACTTAAATCAAATCTAACTTGTCGAATACACCACTTACCTGCTCTGTATGATGGCGATACGCGCTCGCAGCGTGTATCTTCCACTTAAAAACTAATTTTGATGAAACTGGCCGGGCCAGTTTCGACCCTAAAAATTCAGTCAAAAGTGAAAAAGCCGTATTCAGGTTCATTTCACCTGAATACGGCTTTCCTCATTTAGCTTTTTGGTTTGAGTTCGCGGACTTTCTCATCACTCGGCGTCACGTAATAGGTCGACTGACCTTCATAAATGACATAGCCGGGTTTGGCTCCGTTAGGCTTTCTGATGTGCTTGACCTGGACGACATCCACCGGAACGGAAGAGGACAGGCGATACTTGCTGTAATAAGCTGCCAGTACGCAGGCTTCCTCGATCGTTTCTTCGGACGGATCCTCGTCCTCGATGATTACATGGGATCCTGGGATATCCTTAGCGTGAGCCCACCAGTGTTTTTTGTGCGCCTTTTTCAGCGTCAGTTCGTCGTTCTGGGTATTGTTCTTGCCGACCAAGATACTGATGCCGTCTGACGAAACAAAGGCTTCCGGTTTGGATTTCTTGTTTTTCTTTCTGCGGTCTTTCTTGCTTTTTTTCTTCTTCAGATAATCGCCTTCCCGCAGTTCGTCGCGAATGTCTTCGATGTCCGAGGTGGAGGCGATGGACAGCTGCGTGAGCAGGGTATCAAAGTAATTCAGTTCGTGGCGGGTCGATTTCAACTGTTTTGTTAAATGACTCTTGGCACTCTTCAGCTTCTGATAGCGCGAGAAGTAGTACTGGGCATTTTCAGCCGGTGTTTTCTGCGGGTCCAGATCGATTTCAAGCGGTGCTTCTTCTTCATAAAAGTTTGGAAGGGTGATCTTGTCGTCGCCCTGATTCACTTCATGAAGATAGGCCGTCAGCACTTCGCCTTTCACTTTATACTCATCAGCTTTTTCGGTCTGCTGCAGCTCTTTCTTCAGTTTCTGGATCTTTTTCTTGTCCTTCTGATACAGGTTTTTAACGAGGTGACTCAGATCATTCGACTGCTGGTGGACACGATCACGTTCTGCCTTGTTCTGGTAATAGCGGTCCATCAGTTCACTCAAAGAACCGAATGGGATTTTTTCACCATCAAGATGCAGATAAGGCAGGGGAGAAAAGTATTCCTTCTGTCCGTCTCGCGTCAAGGTCGGTTCAAGCTTATTGGATTTAAACGGCGCCATGAAGTGCTGAAAGACGGCTCCAGGTGCATCATCGGTGTGCGTGTCCATCCGATACGCCAGTTCTTTAGCTGAATCTTTACCGAAGCCCTGGAACGTCTGCTGGATCCACTTCACTTTATCCTTATAGTCTAGGTCCGCAACTGGAAAAGGTCCGTCATAGTCAAACGGATTTTTCCTGTCCTGACTAGGGGCTTCTTTGTATTCAGCTCCGGGAAGCAGAGTGCGGTAAGTATTCTGACTCGAAGGGACATGACGGATCGCGTCCACCAGTCTATTGTCTTCTGTATTGACGAGCAGGACATTACTGTGCCGACCCATGATCTCAACGATCAGGTTAAGGTATTCCGTGTCGCCCAGTTCATTGCGTCGCTTGAAGGTGAAGGTCAGGATACGGTCATTCTCTTTCTGTTCGATCGCTTCGATGATTGCGCCATCCAGGTACTTCCTGAGGACCATGCAGTAGTTAGGTGGCTGAGCAGGATTCTCAAAAGGGATATCTGTCAGCTGGACCCTTGCATACTGAGGATGAGCGGACAGCAGCAGGGATTTATTTTTTCGGTTGGCACGGATACGCAGGATCACTTCATTATCATAAGGCTGCTGGATCTTTGTGATGCGTCCGCCACTCAGTTCTTCTTCTAATTCATTTCTTAAACCATAGACAAATAAGCCGTCAAAAGACATATTTCGTCACTCCTATCTATAAAAAACTCTTTTTCAGTATAGCATTAAATAATAGGCCATACCAACTTTCATCTTTTCATTGCTCATTCACGGACATCGTGCTATAGTTGACGTATACAAATAAACGACTTTAGAAAGAGGGGTATCATGGAAAGCACAGAGAAATCACTTCAATTACTGGAAAAAGTAACCGAATTCAATCATCACTATAAATATTTGACCGATCATTTGCTGCATGAACTGGGACTGTCCCATTCAACCATCAATCTGATCGAACTGATCGGTGACGATGAAATGACTTTGAAAGAAATCACAAAGAAAAGCCGTCTGGATAAATCGACCGTCAGTCGCCAGATGAACGCGTTAGTGCGGAAAGAACTGGTCACCAAAACGGCAGGCACCGATAAACGCTATGTTTATTTCAAACTGAACGACAAAGCCAGTGAGGTCTTCAAAAACTATCACACCCAGCTGGAGGAGAAATTTCAGAATATCCTTTCCGGTTGGACCGAAGAGGAAGCGCATATGCTGACCGTGTTACTCGGACGACTGAACCGAAGCATGACCAACCGTATGAACTGATCTCTGCATATTGAAACTGATCCAGACAGAAAGAGGTAACGTTATGACATTGAACCGCAAAAAATCTAAACCCCGTCGTATTGCTCTGCTTGGTATACTGACGGCTATTATTCTTATTCAGAACTTTGTACCCTTCTTAGGGAACATCCCGATCCCTCCCTTGAATCCGACCATTATTCATATCACTGTCATCGTCGCCACCTTGACGATGAGCACGACAGACGGCATGATCATCGGCGGTATCTGGGGCGTGACCCGAATGATCCGTGCCTATACGATGCCGGCCTCACCGCTGGATCTATTACTGTGGACCAATCCCATGATCGCGGTGATTCCGCGCATACTGATCGGTCTCTTTACCGGCTGGGCGTATGCCTTCTTTAAACGTCTCTTCTCGGAAAAAGACAAACTGGCCCTGGCGAGTGCGTCTGTCGTCGGCTCCTTTACGAACACCGTTTTCGTCCTGCTGTTCATTTATCTCTTTTACGGAGAGACTTATGCACAGGCTATCGATGTCGACATGAGTAATCTGATTGGCGCGCTGGGTGTGATAGTCGGAACGAACGGTGTCGCAGAAGCGATCGCCGCTGCCATTATCGCTCCACTGGTCACGATCCCGTTAAGAAAAATCACCTATCAAAAATAATTTCTATATAAAGCCCCGCCGTCTTCCTTTCGCGATCAGAGAGTAAGACGGCGGGGTTTTTTTCTGTCTTCAGGGGCTATCAGTTTTAATCATCTTAATATAGTGCTAAATTCTTAGTGTATACAAAATTTAAAGGAGGAAAAGTGTTATGCGCGCAGTTACGTTTCAAGGCAAACAGAAAATGGAAGTTACGTCTGTTCCCGACCCGACGATAAAAGACCCGACCGATGTGATCATCCGCGTCACTTCTACAGCGATCTGCGGTTCTGACCTGCACCTTTATCATCACGGGAAAATGCTCCTTGATAAAGATTATGTGGTCGGCCATGAACCAATGGGGATCGTGGAAGAAGTAGGACCCGAAGTGAAGACCCTCAAAAAAGGCGATCGGATCGTGGTCCCGTTCAATGTCAGCTGCGGACACTGTCACTACTGTACCCATGATATGGAAAGCCAGTGTGACAATTCCAACAAGAATCCGGAGTCAGACTTTGGTGGCCTGTTCGGCTTCGGCAAGTTGAACGGTGATTACCCCGGCGGACAAGCGGAATTCATGCGTATCCCTTATGCAGACCAGACCTCATTCAAGATCCCTGATGACTCTGTGCCCGACGAAAAAGTCCTCTTCCTGTCTGATATCGTTCCGACAGCTTTCTGGAGTGTGGAACATGCCGGCGTAAAGAAAGGGGACACCGTTATCGTCCTGGGGTGCGGACCGGTCGGCCTTCTGGCTCAGAAATTTTCAAAATTGGCAGGAGCTAAACGCGTCATTGCTGTGGATCACGTGACCCATCGTTTGAATTATGCGGCTGAAAAAATAGGCGTTGAGACCCTGAACTTTGACGAAGTGGACTTTCCCAGCTTTGCCCTGAAAAATATGACCGACGGCGGTGCCGATGTCGTTATCGACTGTGTCGGTATGGACGGTAAGCAGCGAAAGATAGAAAAAGTGACCAATCTGATTTCTGCCCAGTCAGGAACCACGAGCCCGATCGAAATGGCAAGTATCGCGGTCAAGAAATTCGGTACGATCATGATCACCGGCGTATATCTGACCCCGGCAGCGAACTTCCCGCTCAACCTGATTTTCTCACGTAACATCACGGTCAAGTCCGGTCAGTGTCCGGTCCCGCATCTGATGCCTAAGTTGTATGACATGATCATGAAGGAAGAACTCGATCCGATGGACATCATCACGCATATCATGCCGCTGGAACAGGCTTCTGTGGCGTATGATATTTTCGATAAAAAAGAAGACAACAACATTAAGATCGTTTTGAAACCGTAAGCGGATGCTTCTGCTGAAATCTTTCCCGATAGATTAGTTTTTCGGGAAAGATTTTCTTTACGCCGGAAGGGAAGACGGAAACACTCCCGCAAAGAATGTCGTTGCTTTGTTATCTTAATTACTCACTAAAATCGTTATAATATGGTACACTTTTAAAAGAGTTTCTTACATAAGATTAGAAAGGAAGAACGTCATGAGAAAAACACGCGCGAATAAAAACAATCCGAATGATCCGAAAAATAACAGTAAGATCGAAAAAATCTATTATGTGGTCATTGGACTGCTGGTCGTTATTTTAGGCGGTCTGGTCATCTTTATTTTCGCCAACCAGGATGATGTCGTCACGGACGAGGACCAAAACGGTACGCAGGATTCTGAACTGGTTTCTGAAACTGATGAAAATGCGTCATCTGAAGGAACAGAAACAGACGAAAATACAGATGAAGAACCGGCGGCTGAAGAGGAAGCGGCTGAGGAAGGCACCGTAGATCAGGAGGTCGATACGGAAGCCGAGGAAGCAGTTGAAGAAGCCGAAACCGAAGAAGAACCCGAAGAAAATACAGATGAAGAAACCACTGAGGAACCGGCGGATACAGAAGAAGCACCTGAAGAAGAAACAGCAGACGAAACTGAGACAGAAGAAGAGACAACCGATGCAGACATCAATGCCGATGCACCGCTGAACGAAAGCTACAACATCAACTTCAGCGACGGATCCAGTGACCGTAACGCCATTGAGCAAAATGCCAGTGCAGTCAGCGGCATCAGCCAGAGCGACATGATCACCTGGTGGGTAGGAAACAATGGTCCTGGCCGTGCCTTTACAGTCGTTTCAGACAGTGGAAGAAACACTGTTTACCGCGTTTATCTCCAGTATGGTGAAGATGCTTGGCACGTTACAGCTGCCGAAGAACTTGACAGCGTCCCCTCAGAATACCGCTAAACTCTAACTGAATATTTCGTGAGCTTCTAAAGGACCCAGTGATGCTGGTGATTTCTTTAGAAGCTTTTTTTAGTGATTTAAAAGGAACAAAATGAGCCCGCTCATTTTGATATCCTTATTTTGTTTCGGTTTGGTCGTTAAGTCAGGATGAGGTGATCCTAATGACAGAAGTTCAGCATGTTCGACAGGTTCATACAGATGTGTCAAACGTAAGTACCGAAGTGTGGCCACCTTCGGCTGATAGGACATGTTTGTTCAAAACTAAGTGTCGAAGTCGGGCTTCTTCGGTAAGTAGAGATAGCTTTCTCGACTCAAAGTGTCGAACCGGGCCCATCTTCGGTGCTTAGGAATCGCTGCTCCAAACGTAAGTGTCGAAGTTCGACAACTTCGGTCGATTCGAACTGTTTATCCAAACGTAAGTGCCGAACCGGAAAAACCTTTCGGCTTATCCGTCTCCTGATCCTCTTGGAACAAGCCGAACTTTACGCTTTTCGGCTTGTTCCTTCCTCATAGTGACCCCAACAGGTCGAACAGCCAAATCACAACAGAAACATAAACCATACTCACCAAGAGACTGTTCTCTTTCGTCAAATCAGGCGCTTCATGGTAAACTAGTGTTAAACACTCTAGGAGGGTGACGATGAAGAAACCAAACAGTAAATACAATATGATCCAGGAAATCTTAGAAAAAACAGAAGCAGAAGTCGAAAAAATGCCGCCGGTCAATATCCTGATCGCGGGGAAGACGGGGGTCGGGAAGAGTACGCTGATCAACAATGTGTTCCGGGAAAAGCTGGCGGACACGGGTATCGGTAAACCCGTCACGAAGCATTTGCGGCGGATCACGAAAGAAGGTATACCGATTGTTCTGTACGATACACGCGGTCTGGAACTGCAGGAAAAGATCCAGAAACAGGTCATAAGGGAGATCTTCGACCTGGTCGAGCAGAATAAGAATTCCAGAGAGGCGATCCATGCGGTCTACTACTGTATCCAGGCGAATTCGTCACGGATAGAAGACACGGAGATCGAGATGATCAAAGAAATCTCAGAGATCCTGCCTGTGATCCTCGTTCTGACGCAGTCCATCGGGAAGCCGGCTGATGAGTTCAGCCGATACCTTGAAAACATGAACCTGCCCGTGGCGGCGGTGCAGAATGTGATGTCGGAACCGTATGAGATCTCAGATGATTATGTGATCCCGCGTTTTGGACTCAAGCAGCTGATCGAGAAGACGCTGCAGCTCATCCCAAAGGAGAGCAGGGAGGCTTTTAACAATGCCCAGCAGGCCGATATCGAACGCAAGGCCAAAGCCGCCAGACGCTGGGCTTCACGCTATGTTGCGACGACATTCGGTGTCGGCTTCGCACCCATCCCGTTTTCAGATGCTTCCTTGTTAGTCCCGATGCAGGTGACCTTGCTGGCCCATATCACCGCCATCTTCGGGATCTCGCTGGACAAGTCGACCATCGTCAGCATCATTGCGGCGGTCGGCGGGACCGGATCGGCGACGATGATCGGGAAAACAGTCGTGGCCAACGCCTTTAAATTCATTCCGGGAGCAGGGACCATAATAGGCGGGATCATCAGCGGAACGACGGCGTCCATCGTGACGAGTGCGCTGGCACTCAGCTACATCGAAGTCTTGAGCATCATCGCGACCAAGGAAAAAGAGGGCGAGAGCATCGACTTGGGCCTTTTAGAACGTCTGATGCGCAGCCAGTTCAAGAAGAACCTGAAACTCGACCGCAGCGAATTGAATACCAAAGAACTCGAATTCGATAACGATGACGCGCTGAACGATGCTTACAGCACTTATTCGGATCTGGAAGATGAAACGCGTAACGCCGTGCCGCTGCCAAAAAAAGTATCCCGTGCGGTCAATAAGTTTGTCAAAGATCATCTGCCTTTTAAAAGAGAATAGATAGACAGGGAATTAGAAAACCGAGCGGACTCAGTCACTCGGTTTTTTGCTGCTTCGGAAAAAATTTAGAGGATAGGTCAACTTTCTCATCGTTTATTCGCTTATTTCAACGCGTTTTTCTGTTATACTACTAAAGAGTCAACAACTATAGGAGTGAATATTATGAGTAAAAAGCGCAACAATCGTCCTAAAAATAAAAACAAAAAAACGGACAAGCTACGTAAAGGTACGACCCAGATCGACAAACGCGGGATCACCAACTACACCATAGATGAAGAGACGACTTTACTGCCGTTTCTTTTAAAAACCATCACCAACAAGAGCCGTAATTCAGTGAAATCCATCCTGACCCGCGGGCAGGTGTCGGTCGACGGGGAAGAAGTCACACAGCACAACCACCCGCTGAAACCCGGCCAGGTCGTCGGTATTTTAAGCAACAGAGAAAATAAAAAACGCTCGGAATTGTCCGGTTTGGACATCCTGCATGAAGACCAGGACATCATCGTGATCAATAAAGAAGCCGGTCTCCTGTCTGTCGCGGCAGACGATCCATTGGAACCGACGGCTTATAATCAGCTGAGCGACTACGTCAAAAAAGAAAATCCCGACAACAAGATCTTCGTGGTCCACCGTCTGGACAGAGACACATCAGGCGTCATGCTGTATGCCAAATCAGAAGAGATCCAGCAGGCTCTCCAGAACGACTGGAAGAACACCGTGAAAGAGCGTATCTATACGGCGCTGGCTGAAGGCAGTGTCAAAGAAGAGCAGGGCGAGATCTCATCCTGGCTGAAAGAAAGCAAAGGCATCAAAATGTATTCCAATCAGGAAGACAACGGCGGCAAACACGCTGTGACCCATTACCGTAAAGTTTTGGGCAACGAAAATTATTCCCTTTTAGAAGTGGAACTGGAAACCGGACGCAAACATCAGATCCGTGTGCATTTGAAAGACATCGGGCATCCGATCGCTGGAGACAAACTCTACGATGCGGAAACGAACCCGATCAAACGTCTCGGTCTGCATGCGACCACACTCGTTCTGGTCCATCCGGGCACGAACAAACTGGTCCGCTATACCTCAGAAGTTCCGGGTTCTTTCCTGAAGCGAGTCAAATAGCAGAAAACAGTTTTTTCTGTCTGACCGGGAATATCTTATAGTTTGAGAGCCGTCCGTTATTTGTTAGACTATAAAAAAGCAGAACAATCAGTTTAAAAAGTAAACGATGCTTGGATATTGGACACATCTAAAGAACACCCTTGTTTATTCGCTTTCAGCTACCGAGAATCGAAACAACCAGGAAAGAGGTATTTTTGTGAAGGCATATATGCGGACGATCTGGGATGACCTTGTAAAAAACAAGGTCATCATCATTTTATTATCTCTTGTGTGGATCCTGCTGTTTGAAGAGTTCACCCTCTTCATTTCCCTGACCGGTCTGTTCATGGCTATAGTGGTGGTTTTATTTACCAACCGTTTCATGTTGAAAGGGGACTACCAGCATACCTATATGATCGGACTCCTGACCTTAGCGGAGTATGGGGCCCGGCTGCTCACAGGCATCTGGCTGGCCGGCTTTGAAGTGATCCCTTATATCCTTTCCGGGAAAACGGACGTCCAGATCATTTCGTGTGAGACAAAACTGTCGGACGAACTGCTGATCAATATTTTGGCCAATTCCATCACGTTGACACCGGGAACGGTCACTGTTGAAAAAAAAGGAAACCAGCTTCGTGTTCTAGCCCTGAATCCACCGGCAGAAGATGGCGATCCGCGGGATGTGATCCCTTATAAACTGGAGAATGTGCTGCTGCGTTATGAAAACAAGCTGAAAAAAGGATATAGACCATGACGACTAAAGAGAGAAGGGGATAAGATGGACTTCAATGAATTTGTGTTGATCACCGTAGCCGGGCTTTCTGTGTTTGGGTTAGGCCGTGTACTGATCGGGCCAACCATTTGGGACCGCATGCTTGGCTTTTCAGTTTTTTCTTCCAAGGTCATCGTGGCTACTGTGATGATCGGTGTCCTGTATAAACGCACGTTCTTACTCGATGTCGCCCTCATATACGGCGTTCTCGGGTTCCTCAGCACGATCATGATCTCCCGATTTGTCGAGAAAAGAGGCGATATATGATGGAGCAGTGGATAGACTGGGCTGCCAACCTTATCATTATCGTCGGACTTGTCTTCATGGCTCTGGGCGTTCTTGGGATCTACCGGTTCTCGGATTACTTTTCGCGGATCCTGGTCACTTCCAAAGTCGATACAGTCGGTTTCATCACAATTATGACCGGTCTGATCATCAAGCATGGTTTTGAATTTTTCAGCGGGAAGATCCTGCTTATACTGACACTTTATATGGTCACTAACCCGATCGCCACTCATGCGATCACCCGCTCGGCCCATATCAGCGGATACCGGATCAAGAAGGAGAGATAAGGGATATGTTTCAAACCTTTCTGCTTATTGCTTTACTGGTCTTTGCCAGTTTTGCTGTCTTTTCAGACAACATAAAGCGGTCAGTCATCTATTTAGGTGTTTTTTCACTCGTCACGGCAGTCACATACCTGCATTATAATGCCCCGGACGTTGCCCTAGCGGAAGCGGCCATCGGTGTGGGGCTGTCGACCGTCATGTATTTAGTGGCGACGAAAAAGCTGTCTATTTATGACATCTGTTACGTGAATGAGGACGTCGAAACGTTCAACGACCAGAGTATCGGTGAGATCATGGATACAGTCGTCCGTCCACTTGAACGATTTCTGGAGCGGACAGAAGATTTTGAACCGCAGCTGGCCTATACGAATCATCCGATCGAACAAATCATGCAAGAAGACGATCATGATATTTACATCCACCGAAAAGGCGATCTGACTTATTTATACGGAAATAAAAGTGACCAGGTCTTTCAGGATATCGTGGCAAATATGCACGAGGTGATCAGAGATAACCAGGATATCAGGGTCATTTACATAGATGAGGTGACTGACAGTGAAAGAGACGAATAAAGCGGTCAAAGTCATCCGGGTAGTCTTTGCCGCAGCAAGTGCCTGTCTTGTTCTGTTCCTTTTTCTCAATCATTCTGAAAAACTGGACACGCCACTCAGGGAGTACATTACAGCAAACTTTTTTGAAGAAACAGGCGCTCAGAATGCCGTGTCTGCCATCTACCTGAACTATCGGGTATTTGATACACTGCTGGAAACGCTGATGCTGCTGGTTTCCGTTATGGAAGTGATCAACGTCTCCTGGGCAGGCAAACAAGCCAGACAGCGCACGTTTGAAACTGAACCGTTCGATCCTAAAGACCATTCTGAAATCGTGCTTCGCATGGTGGGGGTCATTTACCCGTTCGTGCTGCTGATCGGATTGTATATTATTTTCAACGGTCATGTCTCTCCCGGCGGCGGGTTCCAAGGCGGGGCCATTCTGGCGACAGCATTGATTTCACGTTATCTCGTTTATCCAAACTTTGATCTGGATCTGGACAGGCTGGAAAAATTTGAAAAACTGCTTTTCCTGGCCATTGCGGCAACGCCGATCCTTTATATCTTCATGCAGATCCAACCTGTCGATACGCTTTTTTCACATCAGGTCTACATGGTCTTCATGAATAGCCTGATCGGTCTGAAGGTCTTTGCCGGTTTGAGTGTCATTTTTTATCGCTTTGTCTTTTATGAAGGCCGGTAAGCAAACCTGATCGAAAGGCAGCCGCCCGACAAGTCAACTGATCGAACCGACCGCACCATACTTCAGGAAAAGAAGGTGAAACCAGTGAATTTTATTTTTGGAGAAGTTGCCGGGATTCTGATATTTTTTATTGGTCTCTGCGGCTTAATGATCAAAAAATCGATCGTCAAGACGATCATGGCTCTGACAGTCATGGAATCCGGCATTATTTTATTCTACATTACTATCAATTATACACCTGACACCATCCCTCCGATCGGACAGGCTCAGGAAGCAGCATTTGCTGATCCTGTCCCGGCGGCGTTGATGATCACGGCGATCGTGATCGGTATTGGCATCACAGCGATCGGGTTGACCATGTTTATGCATTATAAACAGGAACATGGCATCACCCATTGGACGAGAGACAGAAATCAGCAGGGAAGTGAACGCAAGTGTTAGGGATCTTTGTGTTAGCACCGATACTCATTGGAACGATCGCGTATATCATCCGGGACACATGGGCAAAACCCTTGCTGTTCCTTTTTCAGTTCTCCTATGTGGCCTTTGCTTTCAGCCAGTTCCTGTCTGTCAAAGCCAACGGACCGATCATCTGGAATACCGGGGGATACACGGACGGTCTTGCTTTAAGTTTATTCGCCGATTCTCTTTCGATTTTTATGGTTCTGATGACGTCGTTCATCTACTTGGCGTTTCTGATTTTTGCCGTCAACGCTGACTACTTTCATTCAAAGTTCTATTTCATGTTCCTGGTCCTGGAAGGTCTGATCATGGGGCTGTTTCTGTCGAGCGACTTGTTCAACATCTTTGTCTTTTCAGAAGTGTCGACGGTCGTGGTATCGATCCTGATCATGCTCAACAAAGAGAAGCAGGCCATTTATGACGGCATGATCTACTTTTTCGTTAACGTCATCGGGTCATCTTTTCTGCTGTTCGGGGCAGGCATGATCTACCGCACATTCGGCCTGCTCGATATCCGGGCTGTGAGTGCCGCCATGCCGATGCTTGAAGAGCCCCAAGCCATGATCCTGCCTTATGCGATGATGATCGTCACTGTGTCGAACAAAACAGCCGTCATGCCGCTCTTCAGCTGGCTTCCCAAAGCACACGGGACACCGAGTGCACCCCCGGTCATTTCCGCGGTGTTAAGCGGGTTGTATATCAAGAGCGGGGTATACCTGTTTATCCGGTTCAATCAAATGTTCGCACCGGTCATCGATATGCAGTCATTCTTTTTCTGGGTCGGCTTTTTCACGTCGGTTATGGGTGTCATCATGGCCTTGGGACAGCGGGATATCAAACTTTTCCTGGCTTATTCCACAGTGTCTCAGGTCGGACTCATCGTGGTCGGATTAAGTATGGGGTCTAATGTGGCATATTGGGGGGCGGTCTATCATATCTTCAATCATGCGCTCTTTAAATCCACTCTTTTCCTGACTTCCGGTCTGATCGAAAAAGAGTATAAAACAAGGAATATCCATGAGATCAGAGGCCTCTTCAGGCGCATGCCCTGGGTAGGCGCTGCCACTGCTTTTGCTGTACTCGGCATTACCGGCGCTCCTTTTTTCAATGGCAGTATTTCAAAATACATGATCGCGAACGGGACAAAAGATACGGGGATCACTCTCTTACTCAACATCATCAATTTAGGAACGATCCTATCTTACGTCAAGTATTCAGCCATGCTGTTTGGAAAAAGCAGGGAAGAGCAGCCGGGCAAACCGGAGCGCATCGCTGCTGCCACTGCTTTCGTATTGGGAGTCATCTCACTGTTTACCGGCTTATTCGGCGAATTTTTGACCGAATTCTTCTTCGGCATCGAACTGCAGGTCGATACGGCAGAATATATCAAGAAAAGCCTAGTCTATGTATTCATGCTCATTGCCGGTGTTGCGTTCTATAAAGGCCTGCTCAAACGGGACCGGATCCTTGAGCGCATCGGGACGACTGAACTGACCTTTAACGGCATCATTACAGTGATGACTGGCTACTTCATCACTATCCTGGTCTTTTTGTCCAGTGTCCTATAGGAACCAAAATGAGGAAAGAGAGCGATCGCTCTCTTTTTTTTTTACTAAAGATGAAAAATATAAAGCCTGATCCTTTTATTTTTGCACCAAGTCAAGCTACAATTAACTTATCATCACTTCGAGACAAACTAAGGGGGGAACGGAACATGACAGAACATTTCTTGAATAAAGAACTTACTACACTCAATGCACCGAAAAAGATGGAACAGACCGACGAAAGCCTAGTGATTCATACCGAACCGGGGACGGATCTCTGGCAGCGGACGTATTACGGCTTTCAGAACGACAATGCGCCGATGGTTCAGACCCAGACAGATGAACCGTCCTTTTCATTCGTCACAAAAGTCGAGAATGAAAGCAGTCACCGTTTTGACCAGGCAGGGATCGTGGTATATCTGGATTCAGATAACTGGATCAAGGCGTCGTCAGAATACGAGAACGAAGACTACCAGCGTCTGGGAAGCGTCGTGACGAACGGCGGATACTCAGACTGGGCCAGTCAGGATATCGACGCGGCGATCACGACTGTCTGGTATCGGCTCAGCCGCAGAGGACCGGACTTCCGGGTGGAGTATAGCCTGGACGGCACAAATTTCAAGCAAATCCGTATCTGCCATATGGATAAAGGCGACGCAGACGTTTCCTTTGGTGTGTATGCCTGCAGTCCAGAAAATGGCTCCTTTAAAGCGACCTTCAGCGAGATGACGATCGGACCCGGCGTATGGGAAGCGCATGAATAGGAGAGAGTCTATACAAAAGCTGCAGAGGTTAGTGTAGACCAGCAAAAGGGATAATTTATTTTAAGCTTTTATAGTTTTTTGACTGGGTTCGGTAAGTTAGACCAGTTTTTTGTAACGTAACTGTCGAAGTCGGTCAAGTTCGGTAACTAGCCGGCGTAATCCTTGATCTACTTACCGAAGTAAGCACCTGTTCGACACTTTGAAAAGAAATCGGTCGTTCTACTTGCCGAAGAAGGGCCCATTCGGTAAGTAGGATGACTTGATGCATAGCTATCGACCGAATAGGCCGTACTTTCGACACTTACAGCTAAGCCTAGCTAACCTACTTGTCGAAGTTCCCCACATTCGGTAGTTAGCCGAGAGTCTCCTTTAGATAACTGTCGAACTAGGGAGTATTTAGACCCGCCGGACTGAATAACCTCTAACTCTTGCAGCTCGCTTGCCTTGAAAGTGAATCAGATCGGTAAACGATTTATATTTCTGCAATATAAACAAAGCATACAACGGGGCTTATATTTATCGCAGAAATTATTTAACAAAAAAAGAGCTGGAAGCTTCCAGCTCGACCTTATTTCACTTCATTACTTCTCGTACAGTTCACCAAACCACAGCATCATTTCCCGCTCGGCACTTTCGACTGAATCCGACGCATGAATCGTGTTTTCCGTCTTGTCTTTTCCGTAAAGGGTACGGATGGTATTGGGGCGGGCGACCTTCGGATCGGTGTCACCGACCAGCTCACGTACGCGGTGGACCGCATCTTCACCATCGATCACACAGACGACCAGGGGGCCACGTGTGATATAGTCCAGCAGTTTATTGAAAAATGGCTTATCAGCCAGTTCAGCATAGTGCTTGCGTGCCAGTTCCATATCGGCCTGCATCATTTTCAGACGGCTGATGCGTAGATCATTACGTTCAAATTCTTTCAACAGATGGCCCGTCAGATTTCGTTCGACCCCATCCGGTTTGATAATGACCAGTGTGCGTTCTTCCATTCAAACATCCTCCTCTAAATTATTTCTAATTTCAGCTTATCACATTAATACGAAACTTTGAAAAAAAGACTCTCGAAACTGTAAGCCATTTCAAGTAGAATAAATATAGATAAGTGTTACATAAAATATTTTTATAGAAAGGACGACAAGATGACACACCATCTAAGATACTTAGCGCTAACTGGAGCACTACTCACTTTAGCGGGATGCGGCACGGATGAAGACGTTTCAAAAATCCAGATCGAGCCTATCTCACTGCTGCGTATAAAAGACGGAAGCGACGAGACCGAAGCACCACGACATATCCAGATCAGACCTGAACAGAAGAAGGTCAGTGTCTTCGACGGCTTTGATGACACTGATGAGGACGTTGATGGTTTTGAAGACTTTGAGAATGATGAAGGGTATGAGAACCATGAGCTTGTCACCTATGACGTCTCAGACGAAACGATCGACATCAGTTACGACAATAGGAGCCTTTCTTTGACTGACATCGACAACCGTCAGTATGAAGACGAAGAAGGCAATATCTATCAGATGGAGTTTTACACCGAAAATTACGAAGACGACTAACATTTCAATTTTATTCAAAGTAATTTATGCATGAAGAAAATAGGCCTAACTTTCAGATCAACTGAACTTATTTAAGGGAGGAAACATTAATGATAGACATCAAAAACAAATGGACACTTATAACGGGAGCGAGTCGAGGGATCGGACGGGAGATCGCTTTAGCCATGGCAAAAAGGGGCGCCAACGTCATCGTCCACAGCCGCGAACTCGCACACACGGAATCGCTCGTGGAAGAGATCAGACAGCTTGGCGTGAATGTCTTTTCTGTAGCAGCGGAACTGTCGAATGAAGAAGCGGTCAGAAACATGGCCGACACGGTTTTAGAAAAAGCACCGGTTTCTATCCTCTTCAATAATGCGGGCGTCCAGCCAAAGAGTCAGGACCCGTACTGGCAAGTGGACGCGAATGACTACTTATGGACCTATAAAATAAACGTGATCGCTCCGATGCTACTCATTGAAAAATTCCTTCCGGGCATGGTGGAACAGAACTTCGGACGGATCATCAACACCACTAGCGGCATCAAGAATCAGCCCGCTCAAGGCGCTTATGCAGCGTCAAAAGGGGCGCTGGACAAGCTGACCAGAGACTACGCCGGCGAACTGAAAGGCAAAAACGTGACGATCAATGCCGTCGACCCCGGCTGGATCAAAACAGATATGGGCGGATCACAGGCATCTCACTCGGTGGAAACCGTCATCCCGGGCATGATCCTTGGCGCCTTTGTTAAAGAAGACGTCAGCGGCCAGTGGCTTCAGGCCCAGGACTTTAGAGGACAAAGCCTGGAAGAAGCCTGAGAAAAGCTTGAAAAAGACCTGAACTAAAAAGGAGACCAGTCGTGTGGTCCCGAAACATCCGGTTATTAGGGGCCGCAGACTACTTATTAATGACTGAATCATATTATCCAGAAAAGAGGTGAGCGAGATGAAACTGACTGCATTCGAAACCGAGATCGATTCAAAAATCCTTGACCGGGGGCTGGACTACTTCAAGCGAGACAAAATACTGGACGTCAAAAAAAACGACGACCGGCATTATACTTTTACTGTCGAAGGGACGAAACCCTATACCGTCACCGTGACGTTCGCCGAGGACCGGAACACCATCACGCATACTCAGTGTGACTGTCCTTATGACAAGGGACCTTTCTGCAAACACCAGGTGGCGGCCTTTTACCATTTATCTGTGAGCCTTGGTTTAAAAGGAATGGGCATCAACGACACGAACCTGCGCCTGAGTCTCTCACGGCTCTATAAAAACGAACTGATCGAGCTGCTCGTTGAGATGGCTGTGAAATACCCGTCCGAGCAGGAATACCTCCTGATGAAGCATGCCAAGTACCGTCTGTATCCGGACCTGCGCTACCTGAAAATGAACTTTGTCGAAAAGATCGAGTTTTACCTCAACGGCAGAGATGATCTGACTTCCTATACCTTGATGGACGTCACCGATGACCTGGCTCAAGTGGTCGACATCGCCCGAGAGATCGACGAACTCGTCCTCTTCTTCAACACACAGCTTTTCTTCTATACCGAAGTCCTGATGATCAAAGAATACACGCAGGACCAGTTCGGCAGCATCGATGCCTTACTTACATACATCCTATTTGAGATGCAACAGCGGCTGGATCAGCATTCATTCATCACATCAGCTAAAAAATCCAATATCGTCGTCACTCTGGAAATGACCCTGGACCACAAACTCTACGACACGCACATGCAAAAATCCGTCCAGCTCATCGATGCCTTCAAAGACTACCTGGAAGAAGACCTCCCCAGAAGAAAGTACATCGCACTCATAAACAAGAAGATGGACATCTGTAATCAGATGGGGGACGGAACGAACTATAAAGAGCTCGAACAGTTGAAACAGTATGTCGAGCAGTGGTATGGGGGCTAAAAGGAGACGGTCGATAATGGGAAGATTTAACAGCTTGACACAGTACATACCGATGATCGCATCAGACAGCATCGGTATGTGGGTCATTGATGAAGAGAATCACGGAACACCGGCGCATCCGATCCAGATGCCCTATGTTGAGCACTTATTTCGGACATCTTTTTTCTTTTTCTTCACCTAGACACATTCAGAAGCCATTCACCAAAAAAAAGTTCAGGCTCTGTAATCGGTTCACGTTTTTTTGAAGGCTTGGATAGGTTACACTGAGTTGGACAGAAAAGATAAGGTGTGTATACTAAAAGAAACACACTGGAGGAATCTATTATGTCAACGCGTAGAAAGAGACGCAATTACTCAGATGAATTTAAACATCAAATCGTAGACCTGCACAAAGCAGGAAAACCTAGAAATGAAATCATTTCAGAATACGAACTCACTCCTTCCACTTTTGACCGCTGGGTCCGCGAAAATACTAACTCTGGTTCTTTCAAAGCACAGGATAATTTGACCCCTGAACAAAAGGAACTGAGAGAGTTAAAGAAGCGAAATGCTCAACTAGAAATGGAAAATGATATTTTAAAGCAAGCGGCGCTGATATTCGGGCGAAGGTCGAAGTAATTAAAGCAAATAAACATAAGTATTCTATATCAGCGATGTGCCGTGCCCTTAAAATCAACAGAGGATCTTATTATTATGAAGCCAAAAAGAAAGAAAGTGAGTCAGAACTCGAACAAGCAATCATTGAAGAATTCGCAAGAAGTAATAATGCCTTCGGCACGCGAAAATTGAAGCCTGTACTTGAAAAGAGAGGATTTACTGTCTCTCGCCGTCGTATCGGTCGTATAATGAGAAAATTTCATCTCGTCTCAAAATATAATCACCCCTCGTACAAACCCCAGAGAACCGGTGTTAATCAAGCTAGAATAGAAAACATCCTGAACCGTGAGTTCTCTCAAGAAGAACCGATGAAAGTAATCGTCACAGATTTGACCTACGTCAAAGTCGCAACCAGCTGGTTTTATGTGTGTTTCATCCTGGATTTATTTAATCGTGAAATCATTGGTTATTCCGCTGGACCGCATAAGACCGCTGAATTAGTCATGCAGGCCATGGCGACAGTTAAGGGCGATCTACATATGGTGAACACTTTTCATACCGATCGAGGAAAAGAGTTTGATAACCATACGATTGATGAATTATTGGATACCTTTGATATTGAACGCTCGTTAAGTAGAAAAGGAAACCCGTATGATAATGCCGTAGCGGAATCGACATATAAATCGTTTAAGTTTGAATTTGTCTACGACAACCGATTCGATACACTCTATGAACTGCAGGTCCAACTTATGGACTACGTCCATTGGTGGAATAATTTTCGTCCGCATGGCGCACTAAACTACGAATCTCCCATAGACTATCGTAAAACTTGGGAAGAAGAACAGTCTGAAAATGGAAAATCTAAGTCATTCGTCTATCGGTCGGCCACTGAGTCAAAACAGTATGGGACCAGGACGGAAAGGGTGGTCTTGCCCTTGTAGTCGTGGACACAGACTGTTACATTAATTAGCCGATCGATTGAACGAAAGGCTTCCGCCATTCGGTTGAGAGAGGCAAAAGGAACGTGAACTTAATTATCTTTTACACTTTATATTTTCTGTTCAATAATGTGTTGACATTCCAGCTATTTCGGGAGCTCATCCTTTTTCCGGCACCCACTTACTGGAATAGTTGCTTATTTCAGGTATTCGACTTCATGGCAAGCGCTCAGTTCCTTGAATACATACTTATTTCAGGCACTCGACCTCATGGCTAGTCTTCAGTCCCGGGAATAGTCGCTTATTTCATGAACTCGACCTCAAGGCTAACGCTCAGTTCCTTGAATACATACTTATTGCAGGAACTCGCACGTGTTAAAGTCTTTGAGTTACGGCTATTGCCGCTTATATCGGTAACCCAAGTCGTACATAGATGTCGAGTTCCCACTATAGCGGATATTAGCAGGATCTCAAGCCACTTTTAGTCTTTCAGTTCCTATTATAGGCACCAATAATAGGAACTCATCCGCATTATTCTGCCACAGTTATTCTTATACGTCCTTATAACAGCAACTCACTCTCGTTCCTTCCAATCAGTTACAGCTATAAGTGCTCATAACAGGAACTCAATTAATCTTTCTCATTTCAGTTCCGGTTATCACCTAGGAAGGCTTCTGATCAATAAAAAAGCACAAGCTTCTCTGTTAGTATCAACTTTCAGAGAAGGCTGTGCTTTCATATGGAGGAGCTAGTGGTATCTGAATTCGATCGGTGCGGTGACGATCCGTTTATAATGCTTCCGTCTTTGTGTCAGATCACTACTTTGCATGAAGAGAATGGAGAAGGCTTCCCACAGAAACACCCAGCTGCCGACCGTTAAGTTTAAAAGCAAGAGTTCCTGAAGCAGACGGCTTTCTTCGCTGATCTGCAGATAGGTCGTCAAGATCGTGAACAGAACGGAGACTGCGATATACACAAAGGATTTATTTCTCTTCCGGTTCGTGTGTTTCGTCGTCAAAAAATAGCGATAGTTAAAATGGTTGCGGACGCCGTTGATGATAGTCTTTTCCATTTCCTTGTCTTTCTTTTCATCTTGCATGTTAAAGACGAGCTTAATTTTATTTTTTGAGTCGATCTCATATGAAAATTCATCTAAAAAAGTTTTCAGGCTGGAATCCAGATCCCTTATATTGTAGACAGACGAATCCCACGTATTGAATACTTCGTCATAATCCTTTAAAGCAATATCAATGATATAATTACCTGTATCCGGGTCGATCGTATAAAATTGATCTAAAAAATTGGTCTTCATTTTATTTCCCTTTCTTTACATAAAAATCAAGCGTATTTCTCGTATGAAACGCAGCGGACTCGCCAGCTTCAGTTGCTTCGGTCCGTTTTCACGTTGTTTCATCATACCAAAAACAGGGCAGAGATTTCAAAGTGAACGGAATCATGGATGCTGATTCATTAGAAAATTCATATGAAGGTACGAAAAAAGAGGGAAGAGCCAGTGCTGATCTTCACTAGTATGATAAGGTAGAGTAAACTGATGTTGTGTTTATTCAAATAAGAAATGACATAAAAAAATGTGAGGAGAAATAGAGGCACACACAGCCAGATCATCTTGTCCTGATGAGTTATTATAAGGATTTTATTGTAACTATTGACGTCAAAGAGAAGAGTGTGTCATTATATAATCACTGCCGCGATCACGTACGTGGCGATTGAGATATGAAAGAAATCACTCGTTGTTTATACAATAACTGCAGTGATTCTCCGTCGCGAGCAGGTAATGATATTTCACTTGTAACAGTGTTAACTATTATTTATGGACGAACCAGTAAAAGGAGAACTTTATCAATGAATGACTTTAAATACAATGATTTGATTGAACAATACACAGACGATTTCACTTCACAGCTCGTCGAGGAATCAGTAGATGAAACCCTAAGTACTCTTTCTCTCCAGCGTGTGCCCAAATCGAACAAGTTATCGGATTGCCTTGATGCTTATACCAAAGATAGTTTATGTACACTTGCAGAGATCAATGGCATCCCGGTAAAAAAAAGCTGGAATAAAGCTAAAATGGTCGAGACACTTTCCCAGAAAATAAGTGGCACCTATAACGAACGCGTCTGTTTTTTTAACGATCTGCAGATAGAATTGTTACAGATGTTTGTCGATGGTAAATTTTCAAATACTGACTTATCCAGGCGTGAGACGATGTTTTTCCTTGCTGTTTATCCCGCTGCAGTGAAGTTAGGGTTGCTTTTTTCGAAGGATTCTTCAGATCAATTGATCAGCGTTCATTCAACCGAGCTGGCAGATGCACTGAGACAACTCAAATCCATCCGTAAAAGCGAACGTGTTCAGCGCTTTGTCCATATTCGACGTCTCCTTGAATTAGCTATTGATCTGTATGGCATCGTCAGTAAAGACTTTCTACTCACGTTATATCGTAAGGCTTATCCTGAGGAACCGTTTGGACTAAACGATTACCAGACTTTTTTCATCCTTGTGAATATTCTAATGGTAGAAGATACTTACTATAGTTTAGAGGATGACTATATCGCTAGTAAGGCGTTCAATACCATAGAAGACGCAGAAGCGTTTAGACTTGGGTCGGAGAGTTATTTTAAAAAAGAGTATTACATCCCTTCAAGAGAAATCCTTTTATCTTGGATGAAAACTGATTTTAGAGCTCAAGAAAAGTCTTACAAACAGTTAGAAAAGTTTGTGCGTGACGTGTCGAAAGACCACGGTAATGCCATGGAGATATTGACTTTCCATCTGAAAATCGGTAGTGGGTTTAGGTCAGTGGTAGAAGAACTAGACGATTTCAGCGTCCTTTTTTTCCAAAATCCAAAACAAGCTGACCGTTTTGTTGAGCTATATGCCGATGCCGCAAATCATAGTCGGGAATGGCAGCTCCATGGTTATACGCGTATAGAAATGCGTGATCGCTTTGAAGGGGTAATGTATGATCCAGATAAAATGGATGCATCCTTACTCATTAGAAATAAAGCGGCTAGTCATTTTTCATCTGATAACTTCCTGGAAACGACTCCAGTTCAAAAACCTGTTACAAATCCGTACAAAAACGTGTCACGCAATGATCCTTGTCCTTGTGGCAGTGGCAAGAAGTTCAAAAAATGCTGCGGTAGATAATTCATCGCCTATTCTTTTAAAGTAGAAGGCAAGAAAAAGTGTTATGAACAAAAAAAATCAGTGATGAACACCGAAAGGAGACCTTTCAGTTCGTCACTGATTTTTTCTTGCCTATTTTATTAGAATAATCAGATATTCAACCAGGCACCAAGGAAGAAAGTGATAATGATTGGAACAGGGATGACGGCTGAGTTGATGATCGTCGTCATAAAGGTGGTCTGTTTGTCCTGATGGTTCGTGAAGATGCGGATATTCTTCAAGACGTACGGGAACGTCAAGAGAGACAAGGCCACAAGTCGTGGGAAGGTCCCGAAAACGACGGACAGGATGACCGCGGTATAAGCCGCGTAGTAAAAGTATTTAAAGACAACGAGGGCTTTATCCACGCCGATATGATACGGCAGCGTATACCGGTCGTCTTCGATATCTTCTTCCAGATCACAAATGTTATTGGCAAGCAGGATGGCCATGACCGTGATGGAGGTAGGGATGGACGCGACGATCAGCTGCAAGGTGGTGACAAGATCGAATTGCATCACGTCAAAGGCGTTGACGTAAACCATGGAAGCGAAGATACCAAAGCCCATCGACAACCCAATGAAGAATTCACCGAACGGCGTGCTTGAGATCGGCCGTGGACCAGCGGTATACAAAATGCCGATCAGCATGCCTCCAATAAAGCCGATGTATAACAGGATGATGGACGTCTGAAAAACTAAGTATAAACCGATGACCAAAGCGACAGCACCGGATATATAATAAGCCAGGCGGACATTTTTAAGCGGGATGTTTTCCTTGCCGACGGTCATATCCTGAGCGTGGTCCGCATTCTTGTTATCGGCGATGTAATAATCCAGATAGTTATCTCTAATATTGACTGCCAGATGAAAGATAACGACGGTGAGTAAGCCCAAAATAGAAAAACCTAAGCGGAAGGCGTCATAATTGTACCAGGCGTAAAGGATACCGATCAAAGCCGGAAAAATACTGGTCGTGGTGGTTTCTACCTGAGCGAGCAGGATATATTGTTTAAGTGTCATAGGAATCTCCTTTTTAATAGTCTTTGGTGAGTAGTGTTTTCGTCAAAGTATACAGAACCTCTTTTTCTGGCTGATCGAGAAGCTGCTCGATCAAGGCCAGCGCTTTATCGATGTATTCCCTGGCAATACCGTGTGCGCGTTCGATGCAGTCGTGTTCATGCAGCAGCGCAACTAATTCAGCCAGATCACTGTCCGACAACTGTTCTCCTTTTTCCAGTAGAGGAAGGAAGGCGTCTTTATTCGCCTCCAAGCCTAAAATGAGGGGCAGAGTATAGATCCCTTGTTTGACATCGTTCAAAACAGGCTTGGATAAGTTCTCAGGTGTTTGCGTGTAATCCAAAATATCATCCAACATCTGAAAGGCGATCCCGATATGCTGACCGATTACACCGCTTTGTTCAATGACTTCAGGTTTGCACTGGCCAAAGTAGGCGCCTTCGTAACAGCTCAACTCAAACAGCTGAGCGGTCTTTCCTTTAATGCTGTTCAAGTACGTGTCAAAGGTGATAGCTGTATCATAGGCATTCGTCATCTGATTGATTTCACCTAATAACACCTGCTTCATCGACTGGGTATTCAATTGAATGATATCGACCGAGTCCGTCGCATCAGCCAGTAATTCGAAATACACGGAGATCATTAGATCGCCTGTATACACCGCCACATCCTGACCGTGTTTGGAGTGGACCGTTTCGCTCCCGCGCCGTAATGCCGCCTCATCGATGATGTCGTCATGAATGAGCGTGGCCAGATGCAGCACCTCCGTCGAGGCAGCCGCAGCGATGATATTGTCATATGCAGCCTTTTGGGCATTGCCTAACTGTGAAAAAAGCAAGAAGTAGGCGGGTCTAAGTAGTTTTCCCTGACTCTCTATCAGAGCAGTGACTGTTTTTTCTATGTCCTTATTTTCAATCGTCGTTTTTTCTATGATCAGTTCAAGGCACGCCACTAAAGGGGCCTGGATATTGGGGAAATCGTCCCACATTGGATGCGTATTAACCATACCATTCTCCTTTATACTCGACTTAAATGTTGGTTCTTTCATTGTTCATGTATACTTTTTCTCTATATTAAATAAGTATACATGAAAAAGGGTGAAGTTCTGCATAAAAACCTTCAGCTGACTTAAACTAAGTGATTGGAAAAATCCATTCCTCGATGGTAAGCGGGAAGAAAGGCAGTCACTGCAATTCTATCAATTGACTTTAATGAAACCGCTTGCTATTCTTTGGACGTATAGAAGATAATTGTATTTTCTATCTGTTTGAGTGTTCATTTTGTAGCATAAGAGAGGGAGAATAGATGATGACTAAAGAATTAGTTAAGATGTTACGAGCAGGCGTCCTTTCATTTGCAACCGTCGGATTTTTAGCTGGCTGTGCAACCGATGATGATGCAGATACGGATTTAGACCCTGATACTGCAGAAGAAGAAATAGAAGATGTTGAAGAAAACGTAGAAGAAGAATTAGACTTAGATGAAGATACCGAAGACACTGAAGACAATATTGAAGAAACTGAAGAAGACATTGTGGCCATTGCACAAGGTAATCCTGATTTCAGTATCTTAGTTTCTGCCCTGCAGGAAGCAGAACTTGTTGAGACACTTCAGGGAGAGGGACCGTTTACCGTCTTTGCTCCAACTGATGAAGCATTCGAGGCACTGCTGACTGACTTGGACATTACAGCAGAAGAACTGCTTGCCCAGCCTGACCTGGAATCTATATTGACGTATCACGTTGTACCAGGTGAGGTATTGGCAGGAGATCTGGAAGACGGTCAGACCGCAGCAACCGTTCATGGCGAAGAATTGACCTTTGACTTGTCGGGAGATCCGACGGTAAACGATGCAGCCATAACCATGACCGATATCGACGCGAGTAATGGTGTGATCCATGCCATTGACACGGTGCTGGTACCTTCTGAATTTGAACTGCAAGAATAGACAACATTTAATTTCATATCCATGTAATCTTCAATGTTGCAATAAAGAAATCATCACTCAAACACCGTAAACACATTTGAGAGAATTTAACGATATTGACCCTTGGCCGATTTCAGTTTAGGCGCTTTTTAAAAGAAGTGCTTAAGTTTTCGACTAAGGGTTTTTTTGAAGCCTGTTAAAAGCCTTTTTTAAAACAAAAGCAGGTGCCACCCACTGAAAATATTGAACAGAACATGAGGCATTCATCAAGCAGATAATACTATACTAATCCCCATCACTGATTGTATGTAAGTTCACATTATGATAGACTTTTAATAATGCAGTTTTCAATGGCGCATTAAGATAAACAGAAAAAGGAGATACTATGACGACAACCATCGCAATAGATAAGGTAGGAAAGACCATCAATAGAAAAGAAATCATTAAAGATCTCTCGTTAACGATCAACGAGGGGGAAGTGTTAGGGCTGCTTGGTCCGAATGGCGCAGGGAAAACCACGCTGATTCGCATGATCGTTGGATTGATCGACATAACAGAAGGGCAGATCAGTGTCTGCGGCCATGATGTGGAAAACGAACACCGGGACGCTTTGGGAAACATCGGAGCGATCGTTGAAAATCCCGAGATGTATCCTTTTTTCTCAGGACAAAAAAACCTGGACTATTTTGCACGCATGGACAACGGTGTGTCCAAAGAGAAAATTGCGGAGCTTGTAGACTTTGTCAATTTGACCGATAGAATCAATGACAAGGTCAAGGACTATTCACTTGGGATGAAACAGCGTTTAGGGATCGCTCAAGCGTTGATGAATGATCCTAAGGTGTTGATCCTTGATGAACCAACCAACGGTCTAGACCCAGCTGGCATGCAAGAATTACGCCGTCACATTCGTTTGCTTGCAAAAGAGAAAAACGTCACAGTGATCGTATCGAGTCATTTATTAAGTGAGATCGAACTGATGTGTGATCGCATCGCTATCATCAAAAAAGGGGAACTCATTGCGGTAGAAAACGTTAGGGATGAAGCGAAACAGGTTTACCACTTTAAGGTTTCTGAACCAGAAAAAGCGCAAGGGCTGCTGCAAGAACAGTTCGACATCATAAGTCAGCTGCTGGAGGACTATTTAGTGGTCGAATTACCAGCTGAACTGTCCGATGTTTCCAGCCTAGTGAAAGCGTTCGTGAACAACGGTATCGCGATATACAGTGTGGAACCGAAAAATCATTCACTCGAAGACCGCTTTTTACATCTGACAGCTGAATAAGAGGAGGATATGATGATAAACCTAATTATAAACGAATGGCAAAAAGTGTTTTCAAGAAAAAGCAACATCATAATCATGGTATTTATTGTCGGCATTGCCGCATTGATGAGTTTTATGCCGCTGATTTTCCAAAATGAACAGGCAAACGAAACGAGTACATACAGCGAGAACTGGGAAAGTGACGTGTCTCAAGAGATAGACACCTTGCAGGAAGAAGCAGAGGAGTTGCTGAACCAGGACACTGAGTTATCCTTTAACGAGAGCATTACAGTGAGTAACAATCAAACGGAAATAGCGCGACTCGGTTATCATTTAGAGGCGGGGATCGAACCGCCTGCTTCGAATAATTTCTATAGCAGCTTAGTCAGCGCATCAAGCGTGAATGCACTGACAGGTATTTTTGTAACGATCATTGCGAGCGCTATGGTGTCAAAGGAATTTTCTATGGGCACCATTAAATTGCTGCTGATACGTACCCAGTCCCGAACAAAAATATTGACGTCTAAATACATCACGACCGTACTCTTGGCGTTCTTTTATTATGGACTGTTATATTTATCGACGGCGATCTTTGCGCTATTCACCACAGATATGAATCCAACATCGGAATATGTCTTCATGACGATGAATGGCACGTATGAACATGTGCAGTTTTTGAGCTATTTTGCCGGCTTAGTGGCCAGCAACCTGGTTTATCTAGTCATTATCGCGTCACTGGCTTTTATGCTGTCGACCCTAACGCGAAACACCTCATTGTCCTTGGGTGCGACACTCGGCGCAATCTTCCTAGGTACCGGGGTAACTCAATACTTGGCATCACAAACGGATCTGGCAAAGTATTTAATAACGGCCAATTGGAGTTTGGAAAACTACTTACCGGGACGCATGACATACATCGAAGGGGTAAGTTTACCTTTTTCCGCGATCGTTAATGTGGTGTATGTCGGGGTGTTTTTAGGACTGTCCTACTACGCCTTCAACAAGCAAGATGTTTTATGATAACGTTAAAAATTGGAGGAAACACAGATGAATGAAAATGTAACGAACAATAAAAAAAGATTTCCGTGGTTAGCACTCGCTGTTTTTAGTGTTGTTTTGATTGCTTCCATCCTGATCAATTTCAGTACATTAGATATTTCAGCTGAACCGGAAGTTGCTGAGCTATTTGAAACGAATCCAGGCGTGCGGTCCTTAGGGCTCATTTTCGGAGCCGTAATTGGTTTGATAGGAGGGTTGCTTGGCGTGGGGTTTCAGTACCTCGTGACAAAATTCCCAACGCAGTGGATCGCCAAAGACACGCATGTTTATAAAAATGAAATTTGGTCTGCCTTGTTTTACTCATCAGCCATTGGCATCATCCTAGAATTACTTGCTACATTATTAGACTTTCAAGGCAATATCGTGTTTTCGATACTCGTAAGCATCTTTACGACGGCACTGTTCCTTTTCTTATATATTTCTGGAGAAAACAAACCACAGCATATCAAAAGAGCCATTATTATCGTCAGTGTCGTCCTAGCAGGTATGGATATTATCTTAACCACTGGCGCACTGTAAAGAGCTAGAATATACTGCTGCATGTGTAAATGGTGGATGCTTAGCTGCATATACGGCAGTTAAGCAAGGGATCAAAGTTACACGAAACAGCTATCCTTTGACTATGAGTCTAAAAGAATCAAAACCAATGCTATCGTACCAGTGAGATGAACGTGACTCACTGGTACGTTTTTTATATATACTAACATTTTTATAATTATACCCTTTCTATTTATATCCTATTGTGATAAATTTAATTAAGGGATTACATAATACAAACTACACAGGACGGAAAGGGCGATTAGGATATGGATACAAGCAAGATAAGTAAAGATTTGCAGAAAGATGTCAGGGAATTGATTCTCAGAGAAAGACTGCATTACTTCAAGGAGAGTATCAAACAGGGCTTAGTTGAAGACGGCTTTGAATTCGAATTGAAAGATCTGTTCATAGAAAGCGAATGGGACGAAGTGGCTGTATGGCCGGGCAACTGGCGTTTAGGCCAAGCCTTTGCAAGCAAAGTAAAACATAATATCCCTTATATCACTAAAGCGGATGACAATAAAAAAGGCTATGCCGTATACAGATTTGATAAAAGCAAGTTCGAAGGATAATACATTTATGGCAGGGAATCAGGTGGATCATTCTGATTTTCTGCCTTTTTTGCTATCTGACCGCAGCTATTCGCTTACATCTAGGATAGGAGCGGGACTTTAAACTCGATCAGTATTCGTTATCGTCATTGCCGCAGAAAGGTAAATCACCACAGGATCTTCTTATAGAAAAAACACGCAGAAGTAAGTGCTGAACGAACCACTCATTCCTTGCGTAAGCGATTCCAAAGAGAGTATATTTATTTTAAGCGGACGAATAAACTGGATTGTCTAAACGTGTAACGCTAGAAAAAGGATTGAGTGAAAGCTTTATTATTTAAATAAGGAGGAAAAATATGTTAGATGTGACTACCGCCAGCGAAATGTACCAGCGGTACAAATGTGTGGCAGTAGTCAAGATGTTAAAAACAAATGGGTACTCGTCACAGGAGCCAGCCGCGGGATCGGACGAGAGATCGCTTTAGCGATGGCCAAATATGGGGCGAACCTCATCGTTCACAGCCGGGAGCTTAAGCATACAGAGGATTTAGTTGAAGAAATCAAAGGACACGGTGTGGAAGCCTTCGCTGTAGCCGCAGAACTGTCGAAGGAAGAAGACGTGAGGAAGATGGCCGATTCCGTTTTAGAGAAAGTAAACGTCGATATCCTGTTCAATAACGCCGGAGTCATGCCAAAGAGTCAGGACCCTTACTGGCAATTGGATGCCAATGAGTATATCTGGACGTATCAGGTCAATGTGATCGCGCCTATGATCCTGATCGAGAAATTCCTGCCGGCCATGCTGGACCAGAAATTCGGACGCATCATCAACACAACGAGCGGCATCAAGAACAGCCCGAGCAAAGGCGCCTATGCGGCATCAAAAGGGGCGCTCGATAAACTATCCAAGGACGATGCCAAGAAACTGAAAGCCAAAAACGTCACGATCAATGCCATAGACCCCGGTTCGATCAAAACAGACCTGGGTGGAGAAAATGCCTCTCACGATGTGGAAACCGTCATCCCAGGCATGATCGTCGGGGCCTTCGTACCCAAAGGCGTCACTGGCCAGTGGCTGGCTGCTCAGGACTATAGAGGAAAGAGTCTGGAAGAAGCTTTAGAAATGGTCGAAGAAGAGCAGTAAGGCAAAAAGAAGGTAGCGGATAGACATATCAAGTATAACTAAGGAGGAAGCGAACATGTTAGAGGTCAAAAATAAATGGGTCCTGGTCACAGGAGCAAGTCGGGGGATCGGACGGGAGATCGCTTTAGCGATGGCCAATAGAGGTGCAAATATGATCCTTCACAGCCGGGATCTTTCGCACACGGAAGCGCTAGTCGAAGAGATCACAGACCTGGGTGTCGAGGTCTTTCCGGTCGCTGCGGAACTGTCGAAGGAAGAAGACGTCAGAGAAATGGCCGAGTCGGTTTTAGAGAAAACAACGGTCGATATCCTGTTCAACAATGCCGGCGTCATGTCAACGAGTCAAAACCCGCAGTGGCAAGTCGATGCCAGGGATTATATCAAGACGTATCAAGTCAACGTCATCGCGCCCATGATCCTGATAGAGAAATTCGTGCCGGGCATGCTGGACCAGAAATTCGGACGCATCATCAATACCACGAGCGGCGTCAGGAATCAGCCGGCGGTAGGCGCCTACGCTGCGTCAAAAGCTGCGCTGGACAAACTGACCAAAGACTACGCAAGCAGACTGAAAGCTAAAAACGTCACCATCAATGCCGTCGACCCCGGCTGGATCAAAACAGACATGGGCGGAGAAAAAGCCTCAAATGAGGTCGATACCGTCATTCCCGGAATGATTCTAGGAGCCTTCGTACCAAAAACAGTCACCGGACAGTGGATGGCCGCTCAGGATTATAGAGGGAAGAGTTTAGAAGAAGCATTGGAGATGGTTGAAGAAACGAAGTAAATTGACAGAGACATATGAATAGAGCCCTTATAAAGAGATTTTAGGGGTGGCTATTCATATGTCATTTTTACTACCCATTAAACATTAAAAATAAATATTATTAATGGCTGGGGGGATGGTTATAAGAAGGTAATTAACTGTATAGAAAAATTGTTTAAGTAATATACGATAAATAAAGTTTCTGGAATGGGCTTTGGAGAAGGTTGGAAAAGTTTATTCAGAAGTAATAGAACAAAATATACCTGGTATGATTTTTTTATTATTATGAAGTTAAGGCTTATCTTCCATTTTAATACTAACGATATAAAACCATTTAGCATTAACTTTACAAACAGTTACTTGACTGGCTTTTATTATTTTATGAATCTCTATTTAAATAGGAGGTAATACTATATGAATAATTTATTTGATTTTGCAACTAAAGAATTATCTCAGGATGCTTTTATATGTTATTTACTAAATTTTGTTCACGAGGATAATATAGGAGAAGATAAGGAACTTCAAAATTGTGCAATAGACTTTTTAGAAAAAATAACTGAGAAGAATCCTATAAAAGAAAATATCTTAGTTACAGATATAAAGAGACAGCATCACCATATCGATATTTTAGTGGAAGTAAATAAAAAGTTTCATATTCTAATAGAAGATAAAGTTTATACTTATCAGAAAATAAAACAGATTGAGAACTATAAAAACAAACTCAAAAAAGAGGGTAAGAATAATATAATTACTGTGTATTATAAAATGATAGGACAAGATCGACCAGAACAAGTAGATGTAAATATTGGACGAAAAGATATGATAGAAATACTAAAACCTTACATTAATAAAACGAAGAATACAATAATTAAAAATTATTATGAGTATATTAGTTATATTGACAGTGAGTTTAACTTATTTAAAAGTGCTCCAATCGATGATTGGTCTCATAACGCATATAGAGGGTTTTATGAGTTCTTAACCAAAGAAGATGCCGAAGTAATTAACACTGATGGAATATGGGGTTGGAAGTACGTGTCAAATCCCTCAGGAGGTTTCATCGGATTGTGGTGGTTTTTTATTGAGGGAAAAGATTTAATTAATACTGGTTTACAATATGAAGGTGTTACAGCAATACACTTACAAATAGAAAAAAATAAAATAACTTTAAAAGTCCAAAGTGAAATCCCACTTAAAAATAACGTTAAATGGGATATATTTAACACTATAATTAAGGATTGCAATATACCTGATTTTAAAAAACCTAAGAGATTTGGTTATGGTAAAACGGTCACAATAGGTTACATTGAGTATGATGAAAATAATTACCTCGAGAGAATAAATATTATGGAAGAATTAATGCAAGATATCCAGAATGGTAAATTCACAGTGTAATAATGAGGATAAATTTCACAAGCTTTATAATTTCTTGTAATATTCGATAATTCGATGTTATTAGGAGAGTTTGTTGAAGGATTAACAAAATTAAAAAATGAGAAATGGTGTACTTTGTTTGTTTAATATAGTTGAAAGTAATTAATGAAACTAAAATAGTTGGCATGAAACAGTGCTTTTAAAATAAGTACTCAGTGGCATCAACTGAAGGGGAGAACCATTCAGTTGATGCCACTGAGTTTTTATCTCTCGTTTATTTATTTAAAACCGGTGTCAAAGACATCGTCGAATGTGTATCAAACGAATATGAAGAAGGTGAAAATGATCGGAGCTAGAATGACCGCTTAGTTAATAATCCTTGTTATAAAGGATATTTTTTGGTCTTGTTCGTTTATGAAAATCCGAATGGGGGCAATAGCAATTATATGTATTATCCAATAATGAAAATAGCAGGAAACAAAGATAAAATTGAATAAATTCAAGTAATAAAATCATAACATGTTGGCAGCTACCTTAAATATCACTCTTTTTTATAAATGTATAAAGCAAATGTATAAAGCACTAAAATCACAAATCAAGAAAATAAATGTAGATTCATTTTTAAAATGTCAATTGTCACTCATAACACATCAATATTAAAAAAAACACAACATATAGTATAACGATAATTCAATAAGCACATACATGTTGTGTTTATTTCTGAAAATTTGCTATAATAGTAGTGTGAAGAAAAGAGCAACGAATCTGCCAATTCGTTACTCTTTGCGAGTGAATGATGTTACTCAATTCTCATTGAGCATAGTATACATAAAGAATATACTAATTTCAATTAACTCACTTCTTTAACATTGATGAAAGGAGTGAGTGCGTATGGCTAAAAAGCAATGTAAAGGTGGTCAATTGAGTAAAGCTGGTAAAACTTTGTCCACATCAAAAAGTAAAGCTGCAAAGTCAAAAGCAGCAGCAACTTTAGCGAAGCATAAAAACAAACACCATTAATAAATAGCAAAAGAACTGAGAGATAAATCATTCTCAGTTCTTTTGCTATTTACCACAGTGAAAAATATATTAGTGGATGTAGGATAAGAATAATAACTAAAATCTAAATACAACTGAAAAGATACAATTGATAATATTAATGAACAAGAAAGGGAATAAGATATTCAAATGGCAGAATCGAAGCCTGTCAAAACTATTTCAATAAAGATCTAATCCTTAGAAAATATACCTCTCCCATAGACAAAAAAATGGATAATAACAGTAAACAAGTTATGAGAATCAGTTAAAGGTTAATGGACTAGAAACATTATTAGTTCTATACTATTAAGTAACTCGATTACATAATTATCTAAACAAAAGAATTGTTATCAAGTGTCAGAATAAAATAATTTTTTCTAAATTTTTTTAAATATACAAACTAAACAGAAAGTAGTGATTGCATGCTGACTGAAGAACAAGTAATAACTAGATTACAGGAAATTTTCCCATCAAGTAAACTAGATAAGACTAAATACTACACTTCACTACAAGTGATTAATAGTAAGGGGATCAAAAGAAATTTTGTAGAACTGCATTTTTATCAAAACAATGTAAAAATTGCGTTGATAGCTAAATTTCTAAATGACGAAGAGAAACAGTCTGTTGATATCAAACCAGAAAACTTTCGATGGACTTTAAACGGCGAAGTATCCGTGACAAATATAAATGAATTAAATGATGTCATTCCGCTTATCGAAAAATCTTATGTTGGTGTAAAGAATGCAGATTCAGATGATAATAGCATGAGCTTGGCAGAAAAACACGAGAAAGAATTCAAAGATTGGGCAATTCAGAGAAGAGTTAATAAAGGAAAAAAGGAAACAGACTGGGATGCAACAGTTCCTAAGACAATCTGGCTGAGAGGCTCTACAGAATTAGTAAAGTTCAAAAAGAATATTGATTTGATGCCTATAAAGGATTTACTCCTTAAAGTCAGCAATTTAAACACTGCTGAAATCGAAGAGCTAAATAGTCTACCGAACAATTTGTTTTCTCTGGAGAAAGACAAGTTTATCGAAGCACATGAATACATTAATAACTTTTACAAAAAACATTCAAAAGAACTTCGAGAAATCATTAATAATACGAATCTAGATGGTAGTCGTCGATGGGGATATAGTATATTTAAGAATACGGCTTTTGCCAATGAGTACTTAACATTTCTGAATGAATCAAACGTTCGATCTTCTAATCCAGTTTCGAAATACAGACGTAAGTTACTATCATCCAAAAACATTATTTTACGTGGAGCACCGGGGACGGGAAAGACCTATTTGGCAAGAAGAATTGCAGCCGAAATTATTAGCGGTGGGCGTACTAAGGATTTTAATGAACTTTCAAATGATGAACAGAGACAGTTCGAATTCGTCCAGTTTCATCCGAGTTATGATTATACCGATTTTGTTGAGGGATTGCGGCCTATTAACGATGAGACAAATGGACAAATCGGTTTTGAATTAGTACCAGGTGTATTTAAAAAGTTTGTAACCTTAGCAAAGGAATCAAAGCTAATTGGTGGGAACGATAACTTCGATGAAGCATGGAGTAAGTTTTTTGAAGAGGTACATGACATCACAAGTGATGATAGCGATGCGACTTATGATATTAAAACTCTTACTGGAAAAGATATGCATCTACAAGCTTATGTACATCATGGAATGGAGGGGGTGCAGGAAGTAGGTACGCATGGATATTATAACAAAAATCAATGTTATCTTATCTACCAAAACAAGCCAGGTGTTCCTAAAGGTGGGCTGGATAACTATAGAAAAGCAATAGTCAAACACTTAAGGGAAAACTTCGGCCTGCAGGATTATGTACCTAAACATGAAGAAGCTAAAGAAGTACCTTTCGTTTTTGTAATTGATGAAATCAACCGGGATGAAATTTCGAAAATTTTTGGCGAATTATTCTTCTCCATTGACCCAGGATATCGTGGAATGAGAGGGGCAGTTAAAACTCAATATGCTTCACTTCATGAAGATGAAGAGGAACTTTTTTATATCCCTGAAAATGTCTACATTATCGGAACAATGAATGATATAGACCGAAGTGTTGAAAACTTTGATTTTGCCATGCGTCGCCGTTTCCGATTTGTTAAAATCAAAGCTAATGATCCTGATCAGTTGGGAATGTTGTCTTCACTGGATTACTATGACGAGGCAGTAGAACGTTTAGAACAGTTAAATAAAAGAATCAGTAGTATAGAAGGATTAAACGACCACTATCATATCGGTCCAAGTTACTTCCTCAAACTGGATGAATTAGATAGTGATTTTGATTTACTTTGGGAAGATTATCTAGAGCCACTTCTTGAAGAGTATGTTAGAGGATTCTTGGATGAAGAAGAAATATTGCAGGAACTACGAGAAGCATACGAATTTGCTTCTGTAGAAACTGAGGGATTAGCAGATGAAGACTACAGATAATACGAGCCATAAGTTAGAAGATATAACATTATCTTCCGAGTTTCTTCGTAAAATTGGAAACAAAGACCTGCAAGAGCTCCAGCAGGATAATCTGTTTCTTTTCCCCCCTCACATCTCAGAGGATAGCAGCTTATCTGATAATCAAAAAGTGATTGAAACGAATGCAGATATATTTAAGACAACCAATATCATGGGGATAGTCGGTTATAATCAAGAACAATTGTTTATCGGCTCCCGATTCGATAATGGCACTAATTTTTTCTTTTATTATTTACTGAAGCGAGTATTAAATTTTAACTTTTTGAATTTAGAAGTGGGCTCAAAAAATCAGCGTAACTACATGGACTGGCTTATCTATCTTTTCCCTAAATACTTGAATGAATCACTAAAAAAAGGGTTGTATAAAGAATATCGTACCTATCAGTATAATGACTTCAATGTAAGAGGAACCATCGATGTCAAACGTCAAATAAAAGAGAATGTACCCTTTACAGGTAAAATGGCTTACCGTTCTAGAGAGTATAGTTATGAGAATTCGCTTATTCATTTGATCCGCTACACTATTGAATATATAAAAAAGCATAAAGAATACAGAAAAGTCCTTACCCACGACGCAGTAACTAGAGAGAACATTAAAGCCATCGAGGAGAAAAGCCAGAACTATCAGCAGCAAGGACTGCATCAGATCTATTCTCACAATTTAAGAAAGCCCGTTCGGCACGCATACTATTTTGAGTACCGTTTTTTACAACAGTTGTGCCTGTCCATTTTAAGCCAGGAGACAGTCATACACAATAAAAATGGCAAAGACAAGCTGTATGGCTTTCTCTTTGATGGGGCGTGGCTTTTTGAAGAATACGTCAACTTACTGATACAGGCTGATTTTTTGCATCCTAAAAATAAACAGCACCAAAACAGACAGCAACTATTTGGAAAACAATCTGCTGGTAAGTTAGGCGCCATATACCCTGATTTTATTTCTAAAAATGAAAATGAAAGAATTATTGCGGATGCAAAATACAAACCATTTGACAATATTTATGGTAAAGATTACCTCCAATTATTAGCTTATATGTACCGGTTCGATTCGAATAAAGGCTTTTATATTTATCCCTATCAAAGCAGCGAAACACGATCACATCATGAAACATTCCATTTGTTGCGAGGTGTAAATGGAATGTCGCGCATGAGAGCAATAGAAAGTGATATCTCCGTTATTAAATTAGGCATACAGATTCCTTCACATGCTGAAACGTTTAAAGAATTCGAGGTCGAGATGACATTGGCTGAAACTAGATTTAAAAACATTATTGGAGAACAAACTGATACAGGATTTAAAGACATATAGAATTTTCCTATTTGTGATAACAACATTAAATTTATTACTTATGGGTGAACTTAAAGATACTCCTATCATTTTTTTGTAGAGTTATTTGTTTATGGTAATATGATATAAATATATATTAAAAGGAGTCAAAACAATATGGTTGGAAATAGATGGTATAAATGTGACTTACATTTACATTCAACTGCTAGTGAATGTTTTAGAGATCAATTAGTGACCGGAGAACAGTGGGTAAATGAATGTTTAGATAAAGGATTAGATTGTGTTGCACTTACCGATCATAACACGGGGAAAAATATTGATGAATATAAACTCATTGCTGAGAAAGCTGGGTTAGTCTTTTTCCCCGGTGTAGAAATTACATGTGGCGATCAAGGAACACATTTACTTGTTATCTTTGATACTAACGCCAGCACTAGCACAGTAGAAGACTTTTTAATAAGAATGGATATTAGTAGAAAAGATTTTGCAAAGTCTCTTGCATGTTCTCCCAAAAGTGTTGTTGATGTTGTCGAAGCTGCCACTAATGAAGGTGCCATTGTTATACCAGCTCATATTGATGAATACAATGGATTATCTGAGATTAGAAATAAATGGTTAGATGAAGTTATGGAAAGCGCAGAAATACAAGCAGTACAGGTTGTTCAAAAAGAATTTTACGAAAATCGACAAAATAATTTACCGACTGAAGAAGTTAAGTCATTGAAAAAACAAGTTAGTGAAAAATATGGGAATGACATTGAACTTTCTAAAATAAAAGGTTGGTACAATGGTGTTAAGAAAGCTCACAAAAATGATTTAGGTATAGTTACTTTTTCAGATAATCCTCATAAGAATGGCGATTCAAAACATGGACTATGGGGTATCGGTAGAAGATATACATATATTAAAATGAGAGAAGAACCAAATATTCATTCGCTTAGAGAAGCTTTCTTATTTAAAAATATTAGAGTAGTGTCTGACTTTGAGGAGTTTAAAGACAACAGCAAGGAATTAGTGTTAAATAGATTATTAATACAAAATACAGAATTAAACGATGAAGAATTAGTAATAGATTTTAGTAATAACCTTACCACAGTAATTGGCGGAAGAGGCACAGGAAAGTCTTGTATAACAAGATTTTTATTATATGTTCTTGGTAAAGAAGATGAATTAGGTCCATTCTCAGAAATATCCAAAGAGTATAAAAAGTTCATTCAGAAAGACGATGGGAACACAGGAGTCTTGAAGCCAGAAACAAAAATAGGTTTAGAATTAAGCTATTTAGACGAAAAATATGAGATTTCAAGAAGTGAAAACAGCCACGAAATATCTATCATCAAAAACAATGAAAAAGTGCCTACTGAAATCGAACGTATGAACATGATATCCAGAAAGATCGATCTTTATGCACAAAAGCAAATTTATGAAATTTCTAAAAACCAAGATAGCATTAGAGATATATTGGACAGTTATAATATTGAAGACATAAAACCAGTAAAAGAGAGAATCAGAGAAAACAAATTATCCATTAATAAAGTAATGAGAGAAATCAATTCTATAAGTCAAGATATTGCAGATAAAAAAACACTAGAGTTAAACAAAGAAGATGTCAACCAACAGTTAACAAAACTATCGGATAATAAATACAAAGAGATAATTGATAATTTTAGAAAGCAGTCTAAGGTATATGAAATTATTAAAACAGATATTACCAAGCTAGACGAAACTATAGAAAGTATCTCGAAAAATCTTATAGCTCCAACTTTCAGAAATATATCAGACGTTGATTCAGAACTAAACACTTTACAAAGAGATCTAAAAGATACTTTAGATAAGCGCCAAGAAGACTTAAAGAATACAGTAGCTGAAATGAAGAAAGATCTAGAAAAATATAAAAAGCAACTGGGTAAATCTACTTGGGTAGAGAATTTTAAAACAACTAAGGGTAGATATAACGATCTTAAAGAAGAACTAACTGATGAAGAATTAAGAAAAGTTACAGATTTAGACTCTTTAAGCAAAGAATTAAGTGAATTAGATCAGAAATTAAATGTTATAAATGAAAAAGAAGATTTATTAATTAGAAACAGAGAAGAACTATCAGTTCTGCAGAACGAATTGGATGAAAACTATGCTAATCTAACTTTCGTTAGAAGAGAGTTCATAGACAACATCTTTTCTGAAATGGATGGAATTATAGTTAATATATCACCTCAGCGTGATTTTGAAGCTTATATTTTAAAAGTAAGAGATATTACTAATAAACAAGATACATTTGAAGGTGAATTTAATAAGATTTCTGATTTATTATATACTAATGTAATAACATACAAAGAATTGTATAGTGAATTCGAGAATATTTTTAACGATAATCCTCCAGAAATAATAAGCGATACAAGATTGGTGAACGCTTTTACGAAACTAAGAGCAGAACAACTACTAGAACTAAAAACACTTGTCCCCTCCGATGTAATAGGAATTACGCTTAATGTAAACGGTAAAAGAGTGAAACTTACTAATGCATCTGCCGGACAAAGAACTTCTGCAATCCTCTCCATGATATTAGCTTATGGAGAATCTCCCTTGATTATGGACCAACCCGAGGATGACTTGGATAGTCAATTAATTAATACTCTAATAGTTAATAGTCTCGTAACCAAAAAAGAGAACAGACAGATAATCATTATAACTCACAATCCTAATATACCGGTCAATGGAGATTCAGAATGGGTTGTTTGTATGGGAGATACAAAGAAAATAACAATAAGTAGTCGAGGCTCTGTAGATAACACAACTATTAAAGAAAGAATTTGTGATGTCATGGAAGGCGGACAAGATGCATTTGCAAAAAGGGCTAGACGTTATGGATTTAAAGAGACGCTAAGTAATTAATTTATATTTGATTTAAATTTTATTAAAGGTATCCTACAGATGATGTTGCATCATATATTAGAAAAATAGGAATTCAATAATTTAAGGAGCAATTACTCAATGGCTAAAGAAAACCCGAAAACAATTTATCAGATTTTATGGAACAGTGCGGATATTCTGCGTTCTAAAATGGATGCTAGTGAATACAAGAACTACATGCTGGGACTGATTTTCTACAAGTACTTATCCGATAACATGCTGCATCATGCGGCAGAGTTGCTGGAAGAGGACGTTAAGGATTTAGATGAAGCACAAGCCGTATATGAAAAAGCTTATAACGATCCGGAGATCAAAGATGATTTGATTTACGAATTGAACTTTGATTTCTCCTATTCATTAGAACCAAAACTAACATTCACTGCTTTGATGCAGTCTATCTACAAAGGAAAGTTCCAGTTAGAAGACTTGGCTCAAGGTTTCCGTAATATCGAACAAAGCAGCGATTTGTTTGAGAACTTATTTGAAGACATCGATCTCTATTCTAGAAAATTAGGCGCTTCTGCTCAGAAACAAAACCAGACAATTTCTGCAGTGATGAAAGAAATGGCTACGTTGGATATGGCTTATCAAGGTGATGTCTTAGGCGATGCCTATGAATACTTGATCGGACAGTTTGCCTCTGACTCAGGTAAAAAAGCAGGGGAGTTCTATACACCTCAAGCCGTTTCTAAATTGATGACACAAATCGTTCTTCAAGGAAAAGAAGATCAGAAAGGTTTTTCAGTATACGATCCGACCATGGGTTCAGGATCTCTGCTCTTAAACGTTAAGAAGTATTCCAATGAACCAGGGACCGTCAATTACTTTGGTCAAGAATTGAATACATCAACTTATAACTTGGCACGTATGAATATGTTCCTGCATAAAGTGGATGTCGCTAACCAGCACTTACATAATGCAGATACATTGGATGCGGATTGGCCAACGGAAGAGCCTACTAACTTTGATGCTGTCTTAATGAATCCACCTTATAGTGCAAAATGGTCAGCGGATAAAGGCTTTTTAGATGATCCACGCTTTTCCATGTACGGAAGACTAGCACCTAAATCTAAAGCAGACTTTGCATTCTTACTACATGGGTACTATCACTTGAAAGATTCTGGAGTTATGGCGATTGTTTTACCTCATGGCGTCTTATTCAGAGGCGGAGCAGAAGGTAAGATTCGTCAAAGTTTACTTGAGAATGGATCGATAGACACAGTAATCGGTTTGCCAGCGAACATCTTCTTCAATACTAGCATCCCAACAACGGTTATTATTCTTAAAAAGAATAGAGATAATAAAGATGTCTTATTTATAAATGCTTCAGAAGAATACACTAAGGTTAAAGCTCAGAATATGCTTGAAGATAACCATATTGACAAAATTCTAAAGACATATAAAAAACGTGAAGCAGTAGAGAAATATGCCTATGTAGCCGGATATGAAGAAATAGTAGAAAACGACTACAACTTAAATATTCCTAGGTATGTCGATACATTTGAAGAAGATGAGCCAATTTCCTTATCAGAAGTCACTGAAGAGTTAGCAGAAATAGAACTAAAGCTAGAAAAGTCGACAGAATCATTAAATGAAATGGTCCAAGAACTGACAGCAACATCAAGTGAAATACAAGAGGAATTGGACCAGTTTATTGAATTTATCGCAAAAAATAAATCTTATGGAGGTACTTTCAATGGTTAAAAAAGTCCCTTCTGTTAGGTTTAAAGGGTTTTCTAAAGAGTGGGAAAAGCGTAGATTGGGAGATCTGACTGAAAATTTTAAAAGCGGCATGAATATTAAAGCAGAATATATCTATAAGACTGGTGATTTTCCGGTTTATGGCGGAAATGATGTCCGTGGCTATACTGATACGTATAATCACGATGGTGAATTTGCTTTAATTGGAAGGCAAGGAGCTTTAAGTGGGAATATGAATTATTCTGTTGGAAAAGCTTATTTTACTGAACATGCCATCGCTGTTAAAGCAAATAAAGAAAATGAAACTAAATATTTATATTACTTAATGAGTAAATTGAGATTAGAGAGGTGGGTCACGCAATCCGCGCAACCAGGATTGGCGGTAGGGACATTAAAAGAAATTAAATCATTAGTGCCGAATAAAGATGAACAGAAGAAAATAAGTAAGTTTCTAACCAAGTTGGATGACACTATTGAACTCCATCAGCATGCCCTAAACCTTCTAAAACAAAGAAAAAAAGCCTTTTTTCAAAAGATGTTTCCAACAGAAGATGAGGATGTACCCTCCGTTCGTTTTAAGGGCTACAATGAAAAATGGACTAGTACAACATTAGGAAGTATAGGAAAAACATTTACTGGTTTATCAGGAAAAACAAAAAAAGACTTTGGTCATGGTGAGGCAGAGTTTATAACATACAAGAATATTTTTAATAATGCTATCGCTGATACTGAAGGAACTGAGAATGTGGAAATTGATGCAAAGCAAAATGAAGTACATTTTGGGGATGCATTATTTACAACGTCTTCTGAAACTCCCGAGGAAGTAGGTATGTCCTCTGTATGGTTAGATTCAAGAAAGAATGTATATTTAAATAGCTTTTGTTTCGGATTTCGCCCCCATTCAGAAATAGACCAATTATTTTTAGCATTCTTTTTGAGATCGCCATTAGTGAGAAGAAAAATTGCTATATTAGCTCAAGGTATTTCAAGATATAACATATCAAAGAAAAAGGTTATGAAACTTGAAGTGAAAATCCCTTCACTTAAGGAACAACAAAAAATCGGTAACTTCTTCAAAGAATTAGACAACTCCATTACTCTTCAAGAAGAAAAAATAGAATCACTCAAACAAATGAAAAAAGCCTTCTTGCAGAAGATGTTTGTCTAATAACTTTAATATAGAAACGAGGTGAATGATATGGCAACTTTTACAGCTGAACAAGTCTTAGAAGACAATTTAATAAAAAAGCTCATCTCTAGTGAATCACAGTGGACCTACCGGGATGATCTGCATACCGAAGATGAACTGTGGGAGAACTTCCGTCAGAAGCTGGAATCAAACAATAAAGATGTTTTAGACGGTGTCCCTTTAACGGAACAGGAATTCCGCCAAATACAGAATCAACTAATGTTTCCTAACTTCTATTCTGCCGCTAAATGGCTGGCAGGGGAGAACGGGATCGCAAAAGTACAGGTCCAGCGGGAAGATGCGTCGCTTGGGACGATTCGCCTGCGCGTTATCAACCGTCAAGACGTTGCTGGAGGGATTTCTTCTTATGAAGTGATCAATCAGTACAAGTCGGACAAACGAACCGTAGAAGACATGAATCGTCGCTTTGATGTGACTCTGTTGATCAACGGTTTGCCAATGATCCATATCGAATTGAAGAACCGTGCCCATCCGTATATGGATGCATATCGTCAGATCAAAAAGTATCTGAAAGAAGGTAAGTTCACAGGGATCTTTTCGACCCTTCAAATGTTCGTGGTCACCAACGGGACAGATACACGCTACATCGCCTCTGCCCAAGACACCAAACTGAACGAACAGTTCTTAACGAAGTGGGTCGATAAAGATAACGAACCCGTGAATGATTACTTAGACTTTGCAGAAAAAGTGCTGTCGATCCCTATGGCACATAAGATGGTCACCCAATATACTGTCATTGATAACGACAAGAAGTCACTGATCCTTTTGCGTCCGTATCAAGTCCATGCGATTGAAGCAGTCAAGCAGGCGTCTAAACAACGGAAATCTGGTTACGTGTGGCATACGACTGGGTCAGGGAAAACTCTGACATCCTATAAAGTCGCTCGAAACCTACTCCAAATTCCGTCTTTACAAAAAACGATTTTCATCGTTGACCGCGTGGATTTGGACCAGCAGACCACGTCATCTTTTACGTCTTATGCTGAAAATGACGTAATCGAGATCGATGAAACGGAAAACGTCAGAGACTTGATCAAAAAACTAGTCTCAGACGACCGGACCGTGATCGTCACGACGATTCAAAAGTTGAATCATGTGATGAAGCGTATGAGTTATCAGGATGGTTCCAAGCGCTACAACAAACTGACACAACTCAATATCGCTTTTGTCGTGGATGAGTGTCACCGCGCCATCAGTCCGTCTAAAAAACGAGAGATCGAGGAGTTCTTTGTCTATTCCTTATGGTATGGCTTCACAGGCACGCCGATCTTCTCTAAAAATGCCAAGAAAGTCGTCGGGGATCTGCCGCGGACAACAACCCAGCAGTACGGCGAACGCCTGCATGAATACACCGTGAAAGAAGCGATCCACGACAAAGCGGTCTTAGGCTTCCAGGTAGAATACAAGTCGACTTTTTCTGAAGAAGAACTCGACCGGACCTTGCTTACTTTAGCTGGGACGAATGAACTCGATATGGATGACATGGCGATTGAAGACAAAGAAGCCCGTCTGCCCAAAGCCATTTATGAAAAAGACGACCATATGCTTGAAGTTATCGACTCGATCATCAATAAGTCTCGAAAAAAACTAGGCTTTCCTAAAGGCTCCGGTCAGACGAACAGCGCCATCCTGACCACGACCTCGATCGCTCAGGCACAAAGGTATTATGACCTGTTCAAACAAGTGAAAGCGGGAGAGACCAGAGTAACGATCGATGAACAGACGAAACGTGTCTTGCCGGACTTTCCAAAAATCGCTATCACGTATTCGATCAGCGAGAACGAAGAAGCGTCTATCACGAATCAAGAGAAAATGAAAGAATCACTGAAAGACTTTAACAATGAATTCGGGACAAAATACACAATAGACAATATGCGCCCCTATAACAGTAACGTCAATGAACGCATCGTCAGAAAGAAAGACAAGTATCTGGCGCGCAGCGAACAGCTCGATTTAGTCATTGTGGTGGACCGCTTGCTCACTGGCTTTGATGCACCGTGTCTGTCGACCTTGTTCATGGACCGAGCACCGATGAAGCCGCACGACTTGATCCAGGCGTTCTCAAGGACGAACCGACTTTTTGACAAACCAAAAAAGTACGGCCAGATCGTTACCTTCCAGACACCGAAGACCTTTGAACAAAAAGTCAAAGAAGCTCTCGTCTTATATTCAAATGGTGGGGAAAATGATGTCCTGGCTCCGACTTGGGAAGAAGCCAAGCTCGCTTTCATCGATGCAATAAGAGAGTTGAAAGACCTCGTGTCTTCGCCAAGTGATTTGGACGACTTCACTAAACCGCAGCTCAAAAAATTCATCAAAGCTTACCAGAGGCTGGATAAGACTTATACGGCTGTCCAAGTATACAGTGATTACGAACCGGAACAGATGGGGACTGAATTTCCAATAGAGGTCAAAGTAATCGAGGCCTTCCACGGGAAGTATGTCAATGCGCTGGAAGAGCTAAGAACAGAATCTACAGAAGAAGAACCACTTGATATTGATATCGAGTACGAACTCGAATCCATCAAGACGGAAGAGATCAACTACGAGTATATTCTGATGCTCATTCAAGCCTTTGTCCCAAGTGGAGACGACGAATATGAACTGGTTGCCAGAGAAAATAAAAAAGCAACTGAAGAAGTCAATAAATACATCGAAGAACTGGCCAAGAGTAATCCAAAGATTTCTATCATCATGCGCAAGCTGTGGGACAATGTCTTAGATAACCCAGAAGACTATCGTGACAAGAATGTCTCTAATGTGCTGGAAGACATGGTCCAATCAGAAGAACAAGCGATCATTCAAGATTTCTCTGACCGATGGGAACTCGAAGAAGACGAGCTAACCTATGTCGTCGCTAACTACAATCCAAAGAGAGACAAACAAAACGGAGAAAACGAACTTAAACAAAGCGCCGACTATTACGCCTACCGCGAAAAAGTCGATGAACCAGTACCGAAACTCCGCTACTGGAAAACCGTACGCTCTGATTTAAAAGAAGTTATGGATAAAGAGATACTGCCGCTACAGAGGAAATAGAATAACATAAAATAAAAGGTATAATAGAAATTATGCCTTTTATTATTAAAATAAGAAAACGATTACAAATCAATATTACTAATGCTATCATTAAAAGTAAGAAATTCAAAAATCTTAATTGATTAATATAATTAATAACAGGAGGAGACTAAATGACAACTACGCCTAAACACAAAACAAAAGAAAGTTCGGAGCTTATAACAGAAATTGAACAAAAATATCCTTTGGCTAAAACAATTAAGAATGAACAAGAAGAATACATTAATGAGACATCTACTTACTTTCTTGAAAATATCAAGGATCATAAGATAACTGTTAAAGAAAAACTAGAATTAACGACAACTATAAATAATTCGTTGTCCCTTGACATTGATAGATTATATTCCGTTGCTGATAGAACCGTAGATGAATATGAAGATATCAGTAAAGATGAACTAAGTATTGTACTTTTACAATTAATAGCTACTACTAATAAGAACAAATTAATGAGAAAAATCGCTAAAAAATTAATTAAGAAAGTTGGAAAAAAATGAATGCATTTTTTAAGGGCATCATAAATTTTTTAATTCAATTTTTAAAAAATCATCAGAAAGAACTAGAAAGTTTAATGTTGATGATAGTAAGATCTATTGCAGAAGATGTAATCAAAAGAAAAAAACAAGAAACTCAAGTACAAGATGAAACTATTAATAAAACCTACGACGAGGATATCGAGGTAGAACAATCTCCTCTTAGTTAATTAGATTTAAGGAGTGAAAATAGTGTATAGCATCAATGGTAAAGAAGCCGAAAAAATTCCATCTGTTACTTTTTCTGAATTAAACCTTTTGGAAAATGATATCGAAGAATTGATTCGTAATAATATAGAGATGATCTGCGATGAAGAAGAATCGATGCTTATTGTAGGTAAACAAGTTAGAAATGAAAGAAACGGTAGAAGCGATTTAACAGCCGTTGATAACAATGGCAATATTGTACTTATAGAAATTAAACGTGATATGAGAGATATAGTTAGCCGAAAAGAAGCTTTTGAATTCCAGGCAATCAGGTACGCTGCGAGTTATGCAACGATCAATGATACAGATGATCTTGTCAAAAAAGTATATTCACCATATATAGAAAAAAACAAATCTGAATTTGATATTGGAGAACTGACATCCTATGAGTTAGGTATTCGTAAGCTTAATGAGTTTCTTGAAACAAATAACGCAGATAAAAGTTTTAATGAAAAACAGCGGATTATACTAGTTGCCTCTGAATTTGATGAACAGACGTTATCAGCTGTGGCATGGTTGAACAACAACGGGGTGGATATCAGCTGCTATCAGCTTGTCCCTTATAAAGTTAATGAAAATATCTTATTCTCTGTAGAAAAGCTTTTGCCTGTAACAGATTATATGGATTACTTTGTTAACTTAATAGATAAGTCATCTTCATTCAAAAGAAAATCTGAAAAACAGAGCACACGTCGTTCCTTACCTAAAATAGATACTATGCTCGAGTGGGGAGTAGTAAAAGAAGGAGATACAATAATTGCTAAAGGAAAGGGAGATGAAGCAGAGCTTCTCAAAAATGGGAATGTGATCGTCGATGGTGAAGAAAAGTCGATGCAAGCCTGGTTAAAAGCATTATACGGCTGGTCAAGTATCCAAACTTATGTATTCGCATTTCATAAAGAAACCGGAAAGTCATTATCTGAGATTCGAAAAGAGTATATGGAGAGACAAGAAGAACTGAATAGCTTAAATGAATGAGCTCATATTACGTACTTAAAAGTACCAATTATATAATAGCTTCAGGAGGTGTCAAATGGTATCAGTTACAAGTAGAACAAGAAAAGTAAAACAGCCATATGGCGGCTATTTGCCAGTCAAGCAAATGGATAAGTTTAAATATGAGGATGATTTTGAATTAAATAATACAAAAGATGACTTCTTGTCGCCTGTTATAACTGGCTTGGCAGTGGATTATCTTACACGGTTAATGCTTGGTAACAACAAGAAAGATGTTTTCTACATTAGTCTTAGAGGTGCACAGTTCATAAAAAAGCATACTCAAGCTATAGAATTACTAGAGAATATCAACGGCCTTGACAGCCGTTCAATAGTCAATGCATGCAAATTAGTTGGTTTTGATACGGTATTCAGAGCGGGTCCTGCGACTTATAAACCCATAGAAAATATAATGCCTAGCGACGAATCAATCGAGGACATTAAAATCATGGTTAATAGAACGATCAATTTCTTCAACGACAATGGACCAATCATCTTAAGCGGCTTTACTTTTGAAGAGGGTTATTCATCGATAATTACTACAGGAGATGCAGATTTCTTGACTTCAAAGACGTTATGGGACTTAAAAGTGTCGAAAAATTCTATTTCTTCAAAACACACGTTACAAATACTCGTGTATTACCTTATGGGGTTGAGATCCATACACAAAGAACACTTTGAAAACCTTGAAACCATAGGACTATTTAACCCAAAGCTTAATATAGCTTATGAAAAAAATACAGAAGATATCGATAAAGAACTGATCAGTGTTGTATCAAAAGAAGTGATAGGTTACTAATTAGCCATAGCAAAGTAAATTTTACCATTAGCGATCGAAACATAGTACTCTAAGGTACGAGTATAAAATCTAGCTGAATACCATAGAATCTCATTTTTTACATTTACGCTAATATTAAGTATAATTATAGCGAGAATGTAAAAGGAGCGTGAGAAGAATGGATTATCGAGAGATGTTAGAAGACTTAATAAATGATAGTGACGGGTTAGTCTTGACTAAAGATGTCGTTAATGCAGGGATCCCTAGACAGTATCTCACTATTTTCACTAAAGAAGATAAACTGGAACGAGTAGCTCAAGGCGTATATTTGAGTCCAACTACATTTGATGACGAGATGTACCGTATCCAAGCGAAAAACCAAAGAGTGATTTTCTCTCATGAAACAGCATTATATCTGCATGATCTTACCGACAGAGATCCTCTTGAACTAACTGTGACCGTCCCAACTGGATATAATGCGACTCATCTCAAAGAAGACGGTCTTGTCATTCACACCGTAAAAAAATCATTTCATCAACTTGGTACTATAGACATGAAGACAATGTTTGGTAGAGATATTAAAGCTTACAATAAAGAACGAACGATTTGCGATATTATTAGAAATCGAAAGAACATGGATCCTGCTATCTTGACTGAATCTATAAAAAGATATCTTAATCTGAAAGATAAAAACATCCCTCTTTTATTAAGATACGCAAAGAAATTAAATATAGAAAGTATTTTAAGGGAATATTTGGAGATGTTGCTATGAAAAGTTTAAGACAAGTCAAAGACTTAATTAGAAATAGGGCAAAAGAAGATAATGTGAATGCACAGGTCCTCCTAAGAAACTATATGCTGGAAAGACTCCTTGAAAGAATTTCCTTATCTGAATACAAGAATAAATTTATATTAAAAGGTGGGATGTTGGTAATGGCGATGGTAGGTGAGAACAAGCGATCTACCATCGATATGGATGTTACAGCAAAGCATTTCCCTGTTAATTTAGAATCTATAGAGGCTGCACTCAAAACTATACTGGCTGTGGATGTGGATGACGGGGTCTATATGGAAGTAAGCAAAATAGAACAAACAAGAGCCGACGATGAGTATGACGGATTCAGGATATCGCTTAATGCGTTTTTAGAAAATGCAAAAGTCCCCATAAAAGTAGATATAACTACAGGGGATAAAATCACCCCCAAAGAAATTTCCTATAAGTACGAGTTATTGCTGGAGGATAGAAATATAAATGTTCTTTCATATAATCTAGAAACAGTTATAGCCGAAAAATTAGAGACCATCATCACAAGATCAACTGCAAATACGCGCATGAGGGATTACTACGACATTTACATTCTACTAAACGTTCATGGGGACCAGTTAGATAGAGAATCATTAGCTGATGCACTCAATGAAACAGCAGAACATAGAGGTACAACCCATGTACTTTTAGAAGGCAAAGAAATTCTTTTAGAAATTTTTCAAAGCAGCTTATTATTAAATCACTGGACAAGGTATCAAAAGAAATACAATTATGCTGATGAAATTTCCTGGAATCAAATAAATATTACCATCACTTCTCTATGGAATAGTTTATAAAATAACTCGAGAATATTTACGGTATGATGAAAAATATCCTCAAAATATTTTATTGGTTTTTAAGTGCTAGATTATTATTTATCTTCTAAACCTATTTTATTCCATTCAACTCATGATACAATAGTTTCAAATTAACGAAGCGAGGGACGATATGAAGAAATCTGAAGAGGAAAATTTTGAAGATTTTGTTTATAGCGATAGCTACTTCTTCATCGCAAGTCATACCAGTGGAGGGGCTCATTACAGCATAACTATGGAAGAAGCCAGAGAACAAGGACTGCTGGAAGAAAATGAGTTGAGCAGTGATGAAGATGATGAAGATTTAGAGTTGCCGTTTTAAATTGCAGATGACCTTCAAGGAGACAATACTTATCCCTTGAAGGTCATCTTTCGCTTATACTGATCGCCAATGTAGCCACGCTGTATAAACAATGGTAAAATCAAGGTATAAAATACGAGGAGGGCACAGTTATGGCTACAGTTAGTAAAAAAGTTTATAAACAAGCTCAAAAATGGGGAAACAGTATAGCAATACGCATTCCAAAAGAGATGGCAGATGATTTGCACATTATAAATAAAACTAACGTATCGATAGAACTTGTGAATGGTAAATTGGTGGTTGAACCAGAAAAGCAGAAACTATCCTTAGACGAACTACTCAGTCAAGTGACGGATGATAATAGACATGACATGACTGACTGGGGTGAAGAAGTAGGTAGAGAGAAATGGTAAACTTTCCTAATGAGGGCGATATCATTATGTTAAATCTTTCCCCAACTAAAGGGTACGAACAAAGCGGATTTTGACCGTGCATATCTCTTTCAGATTCAAGATTTAATAAAGTCCTTGGTTTAAGTATCGTCGCACAGATTACCAACCATAAGAAAGACTATCCATTTGAAGTAAATCTGAGCGATGGAATGACAACTACTGGAGTTATTCTAACAGATCACCTCCGCTATGTTGACTTAAAAAGAAAAACGTTTAAAATTATAGAATCTGCTCCAGCATCACTACTTGATGAGTGCAGGGAATATGTATTTTCGTTTATGGGTGGAGAAGATGTTTAGTCGTTTTAAAAAATAACAACACATATCTATATACGCTAAATTGATCATTGGAATAAATGGAACACGCATATAATTTAAAAATGGCTGTTTTTTTTGAGCTCTCTTCAACATCAATTCAAAAAAATTAATGCCAAATTAAGTTAGATGTTGTATAATAAACTTAGGGAATCCCTCCTGGAGTACTTGTCTTTTTTAGACAACCTAAATGTGCCATATGGAGGGGTTCCTTTTTATATTCTGGTGTTCTTGTTCTGGAAAACTTTGCTTTATTAAGTACTATAAACGATAAATATGAAATTGGCTCGATTAGATGGAAAGATTTTCTAAAAGACTGACTGGAGGAAATACATGAATTCACTTTCTCAATATATTGTAACTTTGACCCGTCTTTACGGTGCGGTACACAAAGATGTGGTCGCTGAAATCTATAATGAACAACAGGACGAGCAGATCACTTCTCAAGAAGTTGAAGACTTTTTCGATGCATCGGTTCAAGAAATCGAAAAGCACTTTGCTTATAAAGAAGGCAATTATTTCGTTCATGAGACAATTCTCGTATATGATGATTTGGATGAGACCTTGTCTAAGCAAGCAGGTAAACCGCGGTACATTCCTGATAAGAATGAATTAATGAAGTATATGGATGAGTTTTACTTCTATAAATCTGAAGCATACAAAAAACTGTATGATCATGTATTAAAATATCACGTGGATGGTAATGAAGAACGAGCTGAAGCCGCCTGCGAAGACGCTGAGGGAATGATTGAAGTCAATGCTAGTTTTGGAACAGTTATGTCTACACTCGATAACATGGGTGTGGAATTTAATAGCAAACAGCAGCGAGATAAAGTCAAGCGATTAGTCAGGAAGCTTCAGGATAACGTAAGACTATGGACAAATAAAGGGCATACGAATCAAGAATTAAAAGATTTGGGGTACAGTACTGCTGGTAATGCATCTGCTGGCAATCAAGTACTAACCAAAAAATTAGGGCGCAACGATCCCTGTCACTGCGGGAGCGGAAAGAAATATAAAAAGTGTTGTCTTGATAAAGATCAGAAAATGAACGCCCGATAATTTTATATGGTCAGGTCGAAAAGACTCTATTGAAGAAATAAACTGGACCCTATAGAATAGACACGGATAAAAAACCCTTATTCGTTCTCTATTTTATAGGGTTCTTTATTGTATAATGAACCCAACTATATGAGTTCAAAGGAGAGCGTTGACATGGGAAGAAATTATTTTACAGAGGAAGAGCGAAGAGAACTTGAAGAAAATCCTTTTGTAGAGAAAGCATCAACTAAAGCAGTAACTTACTCAGAGGCATTCAAAGACCATTTCGCTAAAGAAAAAGCTCTCGGAAAAGGACCTACGCAAATTTTTAGAGACGCAGACTTTGATGTGATAGCGTTAAGGAAAGACCGTATAAAGACTTTTTCCAGACGAATTAAAAATATGAGCCATCGCCCAGAAGGATTTATGGATTTACGTAGTGAATCCAGTGGAAGACCCCGTACTAAAGAAAGAACTCAAGAAGAAGAAATCGCACACTTGAAACATAAAGTCGCCCTTCAAAAACAACAGATAGATGCCCTAAAAAAAACAAATTTTATCCATCGGAAGGCCAAGAGGGCTTCACACAAGAAAAATTCCAACTCATTAAAGACCTAACAAAACGAGATCATAATTTGTTAAATATATCATGGCTATGTGAGATTGCTTTAGTTTCACGTTCGGGGTATTACAACTGGTTGAAATCTGAAGAGAGTCGAAAGAAAAAAGAAGAACAAGATCAGCACGATTTTAATTTGATACTTGAAGCCTATACACATCGCGGCTATGATAAAGGATCCAGAGGGATCCATATGCGACTGTTACACATGGAGATACTCATGAACCGGAAGAAAATCCAGCGCTTAATGAGAAAGTTTGGACTGTTCTGCCCTATAAGAAAACCGAATCCGTATAAGCGCATGGCAAAAGTACGCCAGGAACATGCGTTAAAACCTAATCTCGTTAACAGAGAATTTAGAGCCTACGGTCCACGAACGATCCTCTTAACAGATATCACCTATCTCTTTTACGGGCGAGGAAGGAAAGCTTATTTATCTGCCGTGATTGATGCATTCACGAACCAGGTCTTAGCGTATCAATTAAGTGAATCCTTAAGTATTGATTTTGTTTTAGAGATGATTGAAGACCTTTTGATCAACCATGACATTTCAAAACAACAGAAAACCCTGATCCATTCCGACCAGGGCATTCACTATACAAGTATAAAATTTCAAAAATTACTCGCGGATAAAGAACTGCGTCAATCTATGTCACGAAGAGGAAACTGTTGGGATAACGCTCCCCAAGAATCCTTCTTTGGACACATGAAAGACGAAATAGCTTATCTTGGTGATGTTGAGGCGTTCTCAGACCTTCACCCCATTATTGATGACTATATGGATTATCATAATACAGAACGCTATCAGTGGAAACTGGCGAAATTATCTCCTAATCAATATTATGATTATTTTAAAACGGGTGTGTATCCCCTGAGTCATTTGGTGAAAACGCCTGATTTTCCTGAGATTCAAGTACCGATAGAATATCCTCATTAAAGCGATCAAAATATTTTTCCTCTAATTGTGTCCATTTTTCGGGTTTGAAAACAGCAGGATAATAAAAATCTAAATCCAGTTTTGCATGAACATAGAGGTCGTATTCCATTTCGATAGCTGGATATTTTAAAATCCATTTCAACCGATCAATCAAATAATCTTCGGAATACATTTGATCAGTCACCTGGCGAAAGGAGTGGAAGTACACCCTCTGTTCGCTTTCAGTCAATGTTTCAAAATAACATAACATCCAGTTTGGATAAACGCGTTCTGTATGCATGTCTCTAAAGATTGAGAAACCAAGGGTTTCTAGGCTATTAAAATCCTTCTTATTCATTTTTTTGTTGGATAATCCCCACCCAAAATCTAAGTATTGATCCAGGCTTAAACGTATTATCGCTCCTCCTATGACGTTATCATAGAAGGAGCGATAATAAATTATAAGGGGTTTTTATCAAACTGTCCTTGACATGGGGTCCAGTTTAAAACAAGCGATCGAGTCTTTTTTTTAATTGATTTATTTGTAGACAATTTTTCTAAAAATACAATTGAGTGAAACTTTGTTAATAGGTGATACGATGTCTGTGATTATATCTCCTATTAAAATATATTTCATAACTTTCATAAAAAACTACTTCATTTAGGTTACACTTCCGACTTTCTTTTCGTTAACACTATGGGAGAGATTTTCCCAAATAAAATGAAAAGAGAGTATTTAAGATACCACCACCACTACAGACAGATTAAACTTATTTTCCACTGGATGTTTCGATCGATTAGGAAGACAAGATCGCTTTGATCGAGGCTGATTTTGGACTTAAAGGTTTTGAGGTGATGGACAAACTTTGAAATTGGTTAGAATATTCTTTAGTAAGTGGTCCTTTCAAACGCTTTTTGTTAACCTTTGTCAAGTTAATAATCTTGACAGAATACAATATTTGTTCTATATTTAACTTATTAGAGGAACAGCTTAAATGATTGGAGATGATATCATGTCAACAAATTCAATTACACAACCTATGCACATAAAAGCAAGCCAATTGAAGGAACTTAATGATAAAACCCAGCTTAGTTCTACAATGGTTGAAATTATGGTCAAGAATAGAGACGTATACAAAAATATAGGTAACCGTGATATCATTAAGTCTTTAAAAATATGAGTGAAACTACAATTCAAAGTTTGTCAGACTTAATTGAGATACATGGGGAAAAAAAGATTCAACAACTTCTGGCTACTTTTAAAAGTAGAAACGAGGATGTTGAATCTTTTTTAACTGACAAGAGAAAAGCCATAACATTTGATAAGTATAATATTTCCAGAGTATATTTATTATTAGAAACGGATGCTGCAATCACCAAACTAAGAGGGTATATTTCTTTATCTTTCAAATCTGTATATATAGAAGAGAATACAGTAATTAGCAATCGTAAAAAAGGAAGATTAGGAGTATCCCCGGATGAGGACTCGTTTATCGCTTTATTGATTGCTCAATATGGTAAAAACCAGAATGAAATACACGAATGTGATCCAAAGCAATTATTAGGTTATGCAATCGATTTGTCTATAGAAACACAAAAAAAGATTGGTGGTTTAACCACTATATTGTTAGAATGTGAAAAAAGTAATGACAAACTGAATCTATACTATGAAAAATTGGGATTCCAAAGATTACAGTTTAGTAATAAGTTGAGTCAATATTATATTTTTATTAATAAGGGTACGGAACCCATAAGGGGATATTCCGAGTCTCACTAAAGAACAAAAAGATACTCATTTGATGTTAGTATGAAATCCTGGACACGTTTTGATAGAATAAAAACTATCGAAAAGGAGTGTCTATCGATGTCAAACCGAAGAACCTATGATGTCGACTATAAGAAAACGCTAGTCAGTTTGTACGAAAATGGTCATTCAGTAAAGAATTTAAGTGAGGAACATGGCATAGCAGAACAAACCATTTATCGGTGGATCAAAAAATATTCCACAGATGAAAAAACCGGGTATTCTGAAGCAGATATCGAAAAAATTAAAGTAGAGAATGCCCGTCTTAAGACAGACAATGATATCCTAAAAAAGGTCTTAGCCATGTTCACTCAAAAATAGACCGCGATGACTTTATTTTCGAACTCAACGCAATCAAAGACGACATCAATTTAAAGCGAACACTGGAATTGTTTGATATTCCACGCTCAAGTTTTTATGAACGTGTTAATCGCGAGGAATCGCATAGAGAGCGTGAAAATCGGCGTATCCTCAAAAAAATTGAACGCATATGGGAATCAAGTGGGTGTGTGTATGGTGCCCCGAAAATTCATGCAATCTTGGTTACTCAAGAAAACGAAGACTGCAGTCTCAAACGTGTCCAAAAACTGATGCATAAACAAGGTATTCGTTCCATTACACAAAAGAAATGGCGGCCACACAGGTCCGCTGATCCTGTGCCAGACGATCGAGTAAACTTGTTAAATCAAGATTTTTCTACCACCGGATTGAACCAAGTATGGGTAACGGATATCACCTATATCTGGACAGGCAAAGATGAATGGAGTTATCTATCTACGATTATTGATTTATATTCACGGAAAGCCATTTGGTCATTTAGCCGACAGATGACTGTGGATCTGGTCTTAGATACTTTAATAAAGGCAACCCAACGATACGGTGCGGCCGAAGGCCTCATTCTCCATTCTGATCTTGGTTCGCAGTACACAAGCGAAGCGTATGAATCTGCGCTGGAAAAACAAGGGATTCGTCATAGTTTCAGTCGGAAAGGGAGTCCTCACGATAATGCCGTAATCGAATCCTTTCATTCTATCGTAAAAAAGGAAGAAGTTTATCAAAAGAATTATCCTGATTTCGATACGGCTTATAGAGAATTATTTCAATACATTGAAGCCTTCTACAATCGGAAGAGAATCCACTCGGCACTTGGGAACCGAACGCCCCTAGCCATTGAGCAAGGATACTTAGATCAAGCAGTCATTTAAGTTAGACGGAATCATAGGACGGTTAAATAGAAAGACTTTAGCTTTCCTCATGGTTTCGGTAAATGTTCTAAAAAGCGTCAGCGGTTAGAACGTTTACCGAAACCTTGAGGCCTCAAAACGGGTCCATGTTTCATTAAGAAATTCTCTTAAATCGTGTCCAAGATATTGACGTAATACCAATTATTAATTAGAGATATGCTTCCACTAAAGTAGTTTGTTAACAACGTAAACTACTTTAGTGGAAGTTTTGTTTATTCACATAGTGAGCCTAAGGGTAAAGCACTTGATAATTTGTTGCTAATAAATACAGGACTTTACTCAAAGGGAGAACCCTGTATTTTTTGAGTAAATATGATGTTAGTATGAAATCCTGGACACGTTTTGATAGAATATAAACTATCGAGAAGGAGTGTCTATCGATGTCAAACCGAAGAACCTATGATGTCGACTATAAAAAAACGCTAGTCAGTTTGTACGAAAATGGTCATTCAGTAAAGAATTTAAGTGAGGAACATGGCATAGCAGAACAAACCATTTATCGGTGGATCAAAAAATATTCCACGGATGAAAAAACCGGGTATTCTGAAGCAGATATCGAAAAAATCAAAGCAGAGAATGCCCGTCTTAAGACAGACAATGATATCCTAAAAAAGGTCTTAGCCATGTTCACTCAAAAATAGACCGCGATGACTTTATTTTCGAACTCGACGCAATCAAAGACGACATCAATTTAAAGCGAACACTGGAATTGTTTGAGATCCCACGATCAAGTTTTTATGAACGTATTAATCGCGAGGAATCGCATAGAGAGCGTGAAAATCGGCGTATCCTTGAAAAAATTGAACGCATATGGGAATCAAGTGGACGTGTGTATGGTGCCCCGAAAATTCACGCACTTTTGGTTACTCACGAAAACGAAGACTGCAGTCTCAAACGTGTCCAAAAACTGATGCATAAACAAGGTATTCGTTCCATTACACAAAAGAAATGGCGGCCACATAGGTCCGCTGATCCTGTGCCAGACGATCGGGTAAACTTATTAAATCAAGATTTTTCTACCACTGGATTGAACCAAATATGGGTAACGGATATTACCTACATTTGGACAGGGAAAGATGAATGGAGTTACCTCTCCACGATCCTTGATTTATATTCACGGAAAGCCATTTGGTCATTTAGCCGACAGATGACTGTAGATCTGGTCTTAGATACTTTAACCAAGGCAACCCAACGATACGGTGCGGCCGAAGGCCTCATTCTCCATTCTGATCTTGGTTCGCAGTACACAAGCGAAGCGTATGAATCTGCGCTGGAAAAACAAGGGATTCGTCATAGTTTCAGTCGGAAAGGGAGTCCTCACGATAATGCCGTAATCGAATCCTTTCATTCTATCGTAAAAAAGGAAGAAGTTTACCAAAAGAATTATCCTGATTTCGATACGGCTTATAGAGAATTATTTCAATACATTGAAGCCTTCTACAATCGGAAGAGAATCCACTCGGCACTTGGGAACCGAACACCCCTGGCCATTGAGCAAGCATACTTAGATCAAGCAGTCATTTAAGTTAGACGGAACCATAGGACGGTTAAATAGAAAGACTTTAGCTATCCTCATGGTTTCGGTAAATGTTCTAAAAAGCGTCAGCGGTTAGAACGTTTACCGAAACCTTGAGGCCTCAAAACGGGTCCATGTTTCATTAAGAAATTCTCTTAAATCGTGTCCAAGATATTGACGTAATACCAATAATTATTGCTCTTAAGACTGTTATGATAATTGGATATATAAGAATGATCGCCTACTTCAATGAGTCCACATACCTAGCGTAGAACTATCCTTCATTTCCCACTATTTCAAATCACCAGAGGCATCAAACAAAGAACTACGGGGTTTCTTAATATCCTATTTAGACTGCGTCCCAGTGAATGTGTCTTGCAGTTATACACAGATTAGTTCCTTCCGAATTGCTGCTTTCTTCTTTATAGATATGCTATTTAGTAATGTTAACAGAACAAGGGGGAGACTTTTTCAACTTTTTGTAATTACTAATTCCTCCAAATGATCTTTAATTATTTTTCTTTTAATAGTGTTTACTCATTTGTTTATTACTGAAATCATGTTACGTGAGACTAAATAGAATATCTTAAATCTTTTAAAGATCATCGGCATAAAAAGAACATTAAAAATATTCATCCTGAGAAGTATGAAGAGAAAACCGAGTCCTAATTTGCTACTAATACTCATATTTCTGAGAGCTGTTATATAAAAATGCACAGATATGGTAACACTTCCCAATTTCTTTTCGTTATTACTAAGGGAGAGACTGTTCCCAAAAATTAAAAACGAAAAGAGAGTGTTTAAAATGGCGCGACCACTACAGACAGGTTTGACTTATTTTCCGCTGGACGTTTCGATCGATCAGGATGACAAGATCGCTTTGATCGAATCGGATTTTGGTCTCGAAGGTTTTGCGGTGACGATCAAATTAATGATGGGTCTTCGGAATATATAGTGGAATTACTTTTTTAATAGTTTAAAAACAACTGGTGTTTAAATCGGATTTTCTAGTGGGATGTTAGGACAATCAATAGTATTATAAAAGTATCAATCACATACGAGTGATACGTTGGGAAAAAAATAAAATAGTCCAATTTACTTGACCGTGTACTATGGTACACGGTTTATAATATTCATGGGGTGAAATAAGATGATTTACCGCATTAGTGAGTTTGCAGAAAAATGTGGCGTTAATAAAGAAACGATTAGATATTACGAGCGAAAAAATTTACTACAAGAACCTCACCGAACGGAAGCTGGTTATCGGATATATTCATATGATGACGTTAAGCGTGTTGGGTTTATTAAACGAATACAGGAACTTGGATTTTCTTTAAACGAGATTTATAAATTACTTGGTGTTGTAGATAAAGATGAAGTTCGTTGTCAAGATATGTTCGAATTTGTTTCTAAAAAACAAAAGGAAGTTCAAAAACAAATAGAGGATTTAAAACGAATTGAAACTATGTTAGACGACTTAAAACAACGATGTCCAGATGAAAAGCAATTACATTCGTGTCCAATAATAGAAACATTAACATGAGAGATTAACGAAAGGGGCTTTATTATGAATAAATTTAAGGTAAACATTCAAGGAATGACCTGTGCGGGTTGTGAAAAACACGTTGAATCAGCACTTGAAAAGATAGGTGCTAAAAATATTGAGTCTAGTTTTCGTCGTGGTGAAGCAGTATTTGAACTACCCAATGATATTGAGGTTGAAAGTGCAATAAAGGCGATTGATGAAGCAAATTACAAAGCCAGAGAAATTGAAGAAGTATCATCACTAGAAAACGTGGCGTTAAGTAATGAAGACAATTATGACCTTCTTATTATTGGTTCTGGTGCTGCTGCCTTTTCATCGGCAATTAAAGCTATAGAATACGGTGCAAAAGTTGGAATGATTGAGCGTGGAACGGTTGGGGGAACCTGTGTGAATATTGGCTGTGTTCCGTCAAAAACTCTTCTTAGGGCAGGGGAAATCAATCATTTATCAAAAGACAACCCGTTTATAGGTTTACAAACATCCGCTGGAGAAGTGGATTTAGCTAGTTTAATCACGCAAAAGGATAAATTGGTGAGCGAACTTCGGAATCAAAAATATGTGGATTTAATTGATGAATATAATTTTGATTTAATTAAAGGTGAAGCAAAATTCGTTGATGCTAGTACGGTTGAGGTCAATGGGGCAAAGTTATCTGCAAAACGCTTTTTAATTGCAACAGGTGCATCTCCTTCGTTGCCCCAAATTTCAGGACTTGAAGAAATGGACTATTTAACTAGTACAACACTTCTTGAGTTAAAGAAAATACCAAAACGATTAACTGTAATTGGTTCAGGATACATTGGAATGGAGCTTGGACAACTATTTCATCATTTAGGTTCAGAAATAACGCTTATGCAAAGAAGTGAGCGACTTTTAAAGGAGTATGATCCTGAGATTTCAGAGTCAGTTGAAAAAGCGTTAATTGAACAGGGTATAAACCTTGTCAAAGGGGCAACTTTTGAGCGTGTTGTACAAAGTGGAGAGATAAAAAAGGTTTACGTAACAGTAAATGGCAGTAAAGAAGTTATTGAATCAGATCAGTTACTTGTTGCCACTGGAAGAAAACCAAATACGGATTCTTTAAATTTAAGTGCGGCAGGTGTTGAAACCGGAAAAAATAATGAAATCCTGATCAATGATTTTGGTCAAACAAGTAATGAAAAGATTTATGCAGCAGGAGATGTGACGTTAGGACCGCAATTTGTATATGTAGCAGCCTATGAAGGTGGAATTATTACTGATAATGCTATCGGTGGGTTAAACAAAAAAATAGATTTATCGGTAGTTCCTGCTGTTACGTTTACGAATCCAACGGTTGCAACGGTTGGTTTAACAGAAGAACAAGCAAAAGAGAAAGGGTATGATGTGAAGACATCTGTATTACCTTTAGATGCTGTTCCAAGAGCAATTGTAAACCGTGAAACAACCGGTGTATTTAAACTAGTAGCAGATGCAGAAACACTAAAAGTATTAGGGGTTCATATTGTATCTGAGAATGCAGGAGATGTCATCTATGCAGCATCATTAGCTGTTAAATTTAACTTAACGATAGAAGATTTAACAGAAACCCTAGCACCATATTTAACAATGGCTGAAGGGCTAAAATTAGCTGCACTTACGTTCGATAAAAATGTTTCGAAATTATCTTGTTGTGCAGGCTAAGGGAACTTTTTTTACAATTCCCTATTCAAGTGAACCAGCTAATACTGTACTAAAGTGTGCAGTAGTTTAGCAAAGTCTACAAAAGGATTTCATACACTATTTTGCGATCACTCATTATATAAATGCTTTAAGGGATTTTCTAAGTGCATTTGTGGTCACAAAAATAATTTAACACTGATGATTTCGACATCAAATCTATATTTGATACCTTAACACCGCAGAGTAATAAAGGATGAACAATATGTCAGACTTATTATCCCTACCAGACATTAAAACAATAGAATCACCACAAGAAAATGAAACCGATATGATGTTTAAAGTTGAAGCAGTCGGACCACCTGAACGTTGTCCTGAATGTGGTTTTGACAAGTTGTACAAACACAGTTCAAGAAATCAACTAATTATGGATTTGCCCATTCGTTTAAAGCGAGTGGGCTTACAATTGAACCGTAGACGATACAAGTGTCGTGAATGCGGATCTACCTTCTGGGAACGCCTAGTATCTGTAGATGAAAAGCGTAGTATGACCAAAAGGCTTTTAAAGTCTATTCAAGAGCAATCCATGTCTAAGACCTTTGTAGAAGTCGCAGAAAGCGTTGGCGTTGACGAGAAAACTATTAGGAACGTTTTTAAGGACTATGTGGCACTCAAAGAACGTGAATACCAGTTTGAAACTCCTAAGTGGCTTGGGATAGACGAGATACATATTATCCGAAGACCTCGGCTTGTATTGACTAATATTGAACGCAGGACTATTTATGACATCAAGCCTAACCGTAACAAGGAAACAGTCATCCAACGTCTTTCAGAAATCAGTGACAGGACTTATATTGAGTACGTCACAATGGATATGTGGAAGCCCTACAAAGACGCAGTGTACACTATCCTTCCACACGCTAAAGTGGTCGTAGATAAGTTTCATGTAGTTAGAATGGCTAATCAAGCCTTAGATAACGTCAGAAAGTCTTTGAAAGCTCATATGAGCCAGAAAGAAAGACGTACCCTTATGCGTGAAAGGTTTATCCTTCTAAAGCGTAAACACGATCTAAATGAACGTGAATCATTCCTCTTAGAGACTTGGTTAGGTAATCTTCCTGCCTTAAAAAAAGCCTATGAACTCAAAGAAGAGTTTTACTGGATATGGGATACTCCTGATTCAGATGAAGGTCGTCTTCGTTATAGTCAATGGAGACACCGTTGTATGTCCAGTAACTCTAAAGATGCATATAAAGACCTCGTGAGAGCCGTAGACAACTGGCATGTCGAAATATTCAACTACTTTGATAAAAGGCTCACTAACGCTTATACGGAGTCAATTAACAGCATTATTAGGCAGGTAGAGCGAATGGGTAGAGGTTACTCGTTTGATGCCTTACGAGCCAAAATCCTTTTCAATGAGAAGCTCCATAAAAAGCGTAAGCCACGATTTAATTCAAGTGCTTTCAATAAAGCTATGTTACACGATAATTTCAATTGGTATGAAGTGAATGATCATAACATTACAGACAACTTTGGTGTCGATTTTTCCACACTTATTAAGAATTTGGAGAAGGGTGAGTTATAAGCCCTTTTCCACCATAAAATCCGAATACCCTTAATGATGAAGATCTATGCGGAAGGGTATATGTACCACTGGGGCGAGAAAGAACTGAAGCTCTTCAGTTGAAAAATTGGTGTGGAGGTGTCACTCGTGTCTGCGGTCGCTGCTGCAGGGCTAAGGTGGGGCCTCTTTAGTCAGTCTTTGTTCGATGACTACGGTATCTTGACCAGCCACGGGATCCAGAAGCGCTACTTTGAAGCCGTGAGCCGACGCAAAAACGTGAATGCCGTGAAAGAGTATTTCCTGCTGTCTGAACAGGAAACTGAAAAGTACACCAATTTATCTATCGTATCCCTTTATTCTGAAATAACTTTAGAAACAGTTGAAGAAGAGCCGTCTTTGAACTCAGCCGAGTTAATGTCAACATTAACTACACTGGAATGTCAACACATTATTGAACAGAAAATATAAAGTGTAAAAGATAATTAAGTTCACGTTCCTTTTGCCTCTCTCAACCGAATGGCGGAAGCCTTTCGTTCAATCGATCGGCTAATTAATGTAACAGTCTGTGTCCACGACTACAAGGGCAAGACCACCCTTTCCGTCCTGGTCCCATACTGTTTTGACTCAGTGGCCGACCGATAGACGAATGACTTAGATTTTCCATTTTCAGACTGTTCTTCTTCCCAAGTTTTACGATAGTCTATGGGAGATTCGTAGTTTAGTGCGCCATGCGGACGAAAATTATTCCACCAATGGACGTAGTCCATAAGTTGGACCTGCAGTTCATAGAGTGTATCGAATCGGTTGTCGTAGACAAATTCAAACTTAAACGATTTATATGTCGATTCCGCTACGGCATTATCATACGGGTTTCCTTTTCTACTTAACGAGCGTTCAATATCAAAGGTATCCAATAATTCATCAATCGTATGGTTATCAAACTCTTTTCCTCGATCGGTATGAAAAGTGTTCACCATATGTAGATCGCCCTTAACTGTCGCCATGGCCTGCATGACTAATTCAGCGGTCTTATGCGGTCCAGCGGAATAACCAATGATTTCACGATTAAATAAATCCAGGATGAAACACACATAAAACCAGCTGGTTGCGACTTTGACGTAGGTCAAATCTGTGACGATTACTTTCATCGGTTCTTCTTGAGAGAACTCACGGTTCAGGATGTTTTCTATTCTAGCTTGATTAACACCGGTTCTCTGGGGTTTGTACGAGGGGTGATTATATTTTGAGACGAGATGAAATTTTCTCATTATACGACCGATACGACGGCGAGAGACAGTAAATCCTCTCTTTTCAAGTACAGGCTTCAATTTTCGCGTGCCGAAGGCATTATTACTTCTTGCGAATTCTTCAATGATTGCTTGTTCGAGTTCTGACTCACTTTCTTTCTTTTTGGCTTCATAATAATAAGATCCTCTGTTGATTTTAAGGGCACGGCACATCGCTGATATAGAATACTTATGTTTATTTGCTTTAATTACTTCGACCTTCGCCCGAATATCAGCGCCGCTTGCTTTAAAATATCATTTTCCATTTCTAGTTGAGCATTTCGCTTCTTTAACTCTCTCAGTTCCTTTTGTTCAGGGGTCAAATTATCCTGTGCTTTGAAAGAACCAGAGTTAGTATTTTCGCGGACCCAGCGGTCAAAAGTGGAAGGAGTGAGTTCGTATTCTGAAATGATTTCATTTCTAGGTTTTCCTGCTTTGTGCAGGTCTACGATTTGATGTTTAAATTCATCTGAGTAATTGCGTCTCTTTCTACGCGTTGACATAATAGATTCCTCCAGTGTGTTTCTTTTAGTATACACACCTTATCTTTTCTGTCCAACTCAGTGTAACCTATCCAACACAAAGTATAGTAGAGGAAAGGAAAGTAAAGAAAAGGAAAGTATATTATCATCCGTGAGTGAAAGAGGACCATTGAAAACCGATGATGATGTGTCGACTCTAATCGATGCTTACAAGATAAAAATCGAGAACCCGACAAGACAGGTCGAGCAGCAACTCGCCTATTGGCTCACGGTCTTTGAAGCTGCAGTGATCCATGAAGCCATCAGCCGTACACATAAGAACGGAAAGTCTTTCAGTTATCTGACTGCCATCCTTTCAGACTTCAACCGTAAAGGCGTGAAGACATTGCAAGACATCGTGGCTTATGATCAGTCGTTCAAACGCCATAAACAAGGCTCCGCTAAACAGACAGCCAAGCAGGAATCCTTCCCACTGTGGGCATCGCCAGATTATAAAGTCAAAGATGAGCCGGTCGACGAAGCGACGATTCAGAATATCAAAGACACCCTTGAAGGCATAAGAAGCAAAAAATAAGTCTGGATGGAATTGTACCTTCTGTCCCTTGTGCAGGAAAATAGCCGTTTACAGTGTCCGGGAAAGATTCCGGTGCTGCAAGTCATAGAAACGAGACAGCACCCCGTAGACGACTTATTTTGGGTCGCACAGGTCAGCATGGTTCCAATCTTGGGTTGTTTATTTTCAGCATGCAGCGGACTTAAAAACAAGTAACAGCTTTACTTGACAATTTTTTACATGTTTTTTATTGTTAATATATATACATAAATGATGATATTGCACGATCAGTCACTTTTCCTGACCGTGAGACAAGCCAACAAATACCAGGAGGGGATATGGAAAATGAAAAGATATGTCAACATAGCCGCACTAGTTGTGGCTATGTTGACATCGTTATTCTTAGCGCCTTGATCGTTAATGTGGGTCTTGAATTAGCAGCTGAAAACGAGGCCCGGGCTGAAGAATATCAGATTGCACAAGAGACTGAGGTTGTAAAAATTCAGGACGAACCGGAACCTGAACTTCAAGTCCAGATAACGGCAATTCATCCAGCCGGTCATGGATTCATCACGTGGTATTATACAGTCCAAGGCGAACCGATCGATCACGAAGAAGTGACGACGTCAGGATTCGAAATCTCTCCGGAGGGGGATGTCGTATTCATTCTGGACCGGCCAACCGACGAAACCGTTTACAACCGACTCGTCGGCGCGATTAAAAGTAAGCACGAACAGGATGCACGTGCTATTCATTTCATGGAAGGCTATATGAATGACGACATGACGGAAGGCACGATGCAGTACGCAAGCAGCGAACAAATTATGGGCGAAGTACGGTTCACGTTCGAAGCAGACGGCGAAATCATTGCGAACGCATCCGACTGGGACGCATTACCGGAAACAGACGAACGGACATTGCAGGATTTCAAATCGACCGCCAAAAGTATGCTTGTAAACTGGGGCGCATATAACCGCTGACCGATCAGACGGATAGACATCGACTAATAATTTTAGGGCGTGATCCTGTGGGGTGGCGTCTGTTTTGGCTGTCCGAAAGCCTGTCTAAAAAAGCTGAAACAGCATGCCAAATCCATCAGTCCGGAAGCGATCATTAAGGGTTTTGTATCAAAAATGATATACTGTCCGTAAGATCATCAACCTTTAGGGAACTGAGTGAGACGATGGGAAATTATGAGACACCCGATTATGAGGTGCTGGAAAAAGAGGACAGCTTTGAACTGCGGAAGTATGGTCAGTTCTATATCGTGGAGTATGACAACCGAGCAGACCCGGATGTCGACCGCGGCTTCCGGACCTTGTTCAAGTATATATCCAGTGAAAATAAGGACAATGAAAAGATATCGATGACCATACCGGTGATCCAGGAGGAGACCAACGAGAACAGGAAAATGGCATTTGTTGTGCCGGAGAAGTACTGGGGACAGGTACCGGAGCCGACTGATCCGAATTTGAGTATCAAAAAATTTAATGAAGGCGTGTTTGCGGTCATCCAATTTTCCGGCAAGCGGAGCAGCACCAAAGAAACGAGCATGAAAGAAAAGCTCGACAAGTGGATCGCCGACAAAGGACTGGATAAACAGTCGGCCTTTATGGTGGCCTCATACAGCGGTCCGTTCACGCTCCCGCCATTCAAGAAAAACGAGATCTGGGTGAGAGTGAAGAACGTTTAAGCACACCTTAATTAAATAATGCAGCGTCATCGCATTTAAAAACACGTATATCGGACAGAGGAAATATCCTCTCTCTCGATACACGTGTTTTCTTTGTCATTTTTTAAAAGGGATTTTGAGCTCACCGGAACTGATACATGAACCGCTCCATGTAATATAGGAAGGTCTGATTGTAGACGCCGGTAAAATAGAGGTCGCTGGCGTGTGACCCATACGGCAGCCAGATGATGGCGATGTCACTGTTATTCGCTTCTACATACGCTTCTTTGAAAGCAATTGTCACCTGCGGCTCGACAAGGGTATCAAGGGTTCCCTGATAGACTAATGCCGGCGGACTGTCTTCTTCCACCAACAGAGCCGGGTCGATCAGTTCCTCTGCATCACCCACACCTGGGAAGCTTGCCAGATCGTTGGCCGGGTAGAAGGGAATGATGCCTTTTACCGTGATCCGTGTGTCGATGAGTTCGGTGTACTGGCCGCTGGAGGCTCCCAGTGCCAGCGCGTTCGCCAGGTGTCCGCCGGCCGAGCCGCCTGAAACGAAGACAGAATCGATGTCTGCGTCATACCGTTCATGATGATCGGCCAGATACGTCGTGAACAGACCCAGATGGCGTACCATGTCTTTGACGGAAAAGTCCCCGGTGACATCATCGGGAGCAGACAGCAGGCCAGAGAACTGTCTCGCCGCATTCAAGCCATACTGGACGTCGAACACCACATAGCCTTGTTCGGCAAAGTATTTGTTGACCTGGGAAAAGTTCTCAGGACCCTTATCGCCGGAATTCCAGCCGCCGCCATGGATCCGGATCAGCACCGACCCTTGTCCCGGTAGGTCGGCTGCGTTTTCTGTGGGTGTGTAGACATCAAAGCGCAGGTCTAGGCCTTCATCCACGCCGCTGTCACCTTGATAATACTGCACATCTTCTTCCAGCTCATAGTTGCCTGAAGGAGTGCCGAAGAAGAAGGCGGGCAGCGACACAGGCAGTTCTTTGAAGGCGGGGACCGTTTCGTCATCGTCCTGCCAGTCGTCTCCAAACGCCGCTGTATAATTTTCTTCCGCTTCCTCCAGCATGGCAGGGATAGAGAAGAAGGGGAGCCCAAAGACCACGTACAGGGTGGTGCCAATGAGCAACACGCTCATCCCTTTTAATGACCGCCAGTCAAAAGGCGAGACCTTGAGGAAAAGCCCGGCCGTACTTAAAAAGATGAAACTGAAAAACAGACTGTACGGGGAGACGGCGGCTTCGATCACACCGACACTGACGCTCGTGACCATCGTAACGGCCAGAAAGACGCCGACCAGTAAGACGAACCCCAACAAAACACGGAGCGTGATGCGCACGACTTTGACGAATGTTGTTTCTGTCTGTCGTGAAAGAGTGCGGCGTGTATGTCCTCGCCGGTTTGTATGTAGGAACGAGATCCCGGCCAGCAGGGTGCCGACTACAAAGAGCGATAAGAACAGGACGATCGCCACCAGACTTCTGGATGCTGTGTCGGCGGGGTCCAGAGAGGCAAGCGTCGTTAAAACCATAATGCCGATCATGCCGGCACTAGACAAGACCAGGTACAAGGCAGACCATTTCTTCTGATCGGGCTTGATTATACTGGCGGCTATATTCCCGGTCAGCGTCAGGATCGCCAGTATCCCATAGGCATTCCAGAAGATACCTTCTCCGGGGGATAAGACATAAAAGAGACTTAAAACAAGGGAAACACTGTTCATTACGACTAATGACTTTAAAAAACGGTTCATGATCTTCCTCCATCGTGTGCGGATTTTTACTGTCACTTTAATTGTAGCCGGTCACCGCGCCAGTTGCAATCATTCGGACCGCAACGTTCAGTGGGCCTTCGTCAAGCGCTCATACTTTTCATGAAGCAGCCTCTTGGCGTATACTAGAGTAGGAGAAATGAAAAGAGGAGGAGTCAAGATGAAAGCTGTCTATAAAAATACCGTCCTTGCAGAAAGTGACAACACAGAAGTGGTAGAGAACAATCATTATTTCCCAAGAGAAGACGTGAAAATGGAATGTCTCACAGAAAGCGATAAAGAGTACACGTGTCCATGGAAGGGCGAAGCGACCTATTACCATATTATCGTGGATGACGAACAAATAGATAACGGCGCCTGGTCGTATGAAGATCCCAAAGAAAAGGCCAGACACATCACGGGACATATCTGTTTCGACAAGAAATTCGTGAAAGAATAAATGCATAAATGAAACGGCTCTGCTCATGTGGTCTTCTGATCGATGGGCGGAGCCGCTTTTTTGATAGAAAATGCTTATTACTCAACTCTTTGGCCACTTTTGGTATACTAAAGGGAGAAGTATCAACTTGAACAGGCATCGACTAAAGGAGAGATCGATATGTCAATAGAGCTACTTATGATCCGTCATGGAATAGCCGAAGACCGCTCAGCGGATGTAGACGACAGCAAGCGTCAGCTGACTGAAGAAGGCAAGGAGGCGTTTGACGCTTTCATCTCGTCCGTCAAGAAAAATCTGGCGACCGAACGGAACGTTTTCGTGTGGACCAGTCCCTTAACCCGCGCCAAACAGACGGCTGCTATCCTGACTGAAGAGATGGGTTGGCCGGCAGCGGATGAGAAAGAGTTTTTAGAGAGCGGCGACTACACAGCTTTCAGGAATGAAGTCAAGACACTGGATGACGATACTCGAGTTGTGTGTGTCGGGCATAAACCTATCCAGGGAGACTGGGTCGGCCTCTTGACCAGCAGACCGTATTCATTCAAAAAAGGCGGAGCAGCTCTGATCCGTTTGAACGATGACCGGACTCAAGGTAAACTCCTTTGGGAAAGTGACCCGAAGAGTAAAAAAAAAGTAGATGAAACAGTCGCACCGATCAGAAAGATCCTTATGCATCGTGCAGAAGCGATGGAAGAGTCCTACTGGCACTTCCAGAACAACCCTTATTCTCCGGAGCGGACCCACGAATTTCGGGTGAATATGCGAAAACTGCGGTCCCTGCTGCATTTCGTGAAACCACTGATCGGCAAAGAGACGTACAAGGAAATGAATGACCAGATCAAAGATTCATATCACCGACTGGAGCCGCTGCGTGAAGGGGATGTCCTGATCGAGTCCTGCAGCGAGCGGGCCCTAAAGGAACCGGAGCTGGTCGACGATTATTTTGAAGTGTTCCGTTACTTGCATAACGAACGGCGCAAGTGGATGCGAACGCGTCTGACCAAGGGCATGACGGCCGCGATCGAAGACATGCTTGCCGATACAAAAGAGGGGATCAGGCAGCTCTCTTTCGATCTGGACAAAACAGACGACGGCGATATTGAGGCTTATTTGAAAGACCGCTTCAAATCCAGAAAGAAAAAGGTGTACAAAGCTTTTGAGAAAGCCGACCACTCGGACCATGAAGCCGCTCATAACGTCAGGAAGCAAGCGAAAAAACTGCGTTATGCCGTCAAGGGCTACAAAGACCTTCTGCCTAAAAAGAAAGCGAAAAAGGCGAAGAAGAAACTGAAGACTATCAAAGACGAGCTGGGCGAGATCGGGGATCTGTATGTCAACAGCGAATGGCTCAAAGATTATGCCGAGAAAGTGGATGATCCTAAGCTTGAAGAGGCGTTCACTACGCTCGCAGACCGGCAGCTGAGTCAGCGCGAAGACGTGATCGATGACGAACCCGATTTGAATGAGTCGTGATAGGAGAAGCGGAAGACATCTATTTAAATAAATGAAAATGAAGCAGAAAGCATCAGAGGCTGTGATCGGCACAATCTCTGATGCTTTTTATATGTTAAAATGTAACCCTACATAATGCGGTGGTGTTCATTTGCCGATGAATGCCTCTGGTGGGGCAAACAGGGTGTTCCGTCATTCTAAAATGTAAAAAAAGTTTGCAGCTGCTTTAACTGCCTCTATTCTTTTTCCGTTAGTCAACGGAAATTCTACGTGTGGTGATGAAAGCGGTCTTATACTAAGATGTTTATAGAGTCAAAAACAAACAACAGAAAAGGGGAAATAACATGGTCAAAATTTTATTAGCCTGTTCATCAGGTATGTCAACAAGCTTACTGGTCCAGAAAATGGAAGCGGAAGCACAGGAACGCGGATTGGATGCAGAGATCTGGGCAGTGGCTCAAGACAAGGCTGCTGAAGATATGAAGAAAGCAGACGTATTGCTGATCGGACCGCAAATGCGCTTCATGAAGAAAAAACTGTCTGTTAATGCAGAAGAAGCCGGTATTCCACTGGATGTCATCAACCCGGTCGACTATGGTCGCGTGAACGGAAAAGCTGTCCTGGATACGGCATTAGAATTGATCGAAAACAATAAATAAGGAGGGGATCACATGAATAAATTTATGGAAGTGCTTGAAAATGTACTGATGCCCGTCGCTGACAAACTGAACAACAACCGATACTTAACGGCTTTGCGTAATGGTTTCATGGTGGCTTTGCCGCTCATTATCTTCGGATCCATCTTCGTTGTTATTGCGAACCTGCCATTTATAGATCGAGTGCTTGGCGAAGAAGGGTATGCGGCGTATCAAAATGCCTTGGGTCCTGCTTCTGCAGCGACATTGAGCATCATGGGCTTGTTCGTCATGATCGGTATCGGCTATAAAATGGTCGAAGGCCGTGGAGGCGAAGCTATTTACGGCGGTGTTGTCGCCTTGGCTTCTTTCCTTATCCTGACACCCCAAGTCGTTGAAGGCGTCGGCGGTGTTATCCCGACTGCTTCACTTGGTGCACAAGGGATGTTCTTAGGAATCTTTACTGCTTTTATTTCGGCTGAATTGTATCACTTCTTTGTAAGAAGAAATCTGACGATCAAAATGCCTGAAGGTGTCCCAAGTGCGGTCTCACGTTCCTTCAGTGCCTTGATCCCGATCACACTGACTCTGACGATTTTCTTAGTCATTCGTCTGATTTTCACTTTCACACCGTTTGAAACGGTACAGAACTTTATCTATACGATCATCCAGCAGCCACTAACGGCTTTAGGAAGTGGATTACCTGCAACATTAGTAGCCGTCTTGCTGATACAAGTCTTCTGGTTCTTCGGCCTGCACGGTCAAATCATCATCAACTCTGTGTTTGACCCGATCTGGTATTCACTGAACGATGAAAACCTGGCTGCATTCCAAGCCGGTGAAGAACTGCCGCACATCGTCACAAAACAGTTTATCGATACCTTTATCGTAGGTATCGGCGGATCTGGGATGACCTTAGCTGTTATCATCGCTATCTTTGTCGCAGCAAAAAGCAGACAGATGCGTGAATTGGGTAAATTGGGTGGACCTCCGGGACTATTCAACGTGAATGAACCGGTCATCTTCGGATTACCGATCATCATGAATCCACTAGTTCTTATTCCTTGGCTGTTAGCCCCAGTTGTGGTTGCGGCTGTGACTTACTTCCTGATGTCAACTGGCTTTGCTCCAAAACCGGCCGGGGTCATCGTACCATGGACCACGCCACCACTACTCAGCGGGTATCTGGCGACCGGGAACAACATCATGGGATCTGTCATGCAGCTGATCAGTATGAGTATCGTCTTTGTCATCTGGCTGCCATTCGTCAAACTGCTGGATAAGCAATACTATGGTGAAGAACTGAGTGCTCAAGCAACAAACCAATAAACATTTAAGAAGACGAATCCCGGCATAGGGGATTCGCCTTTCTTTTAAAACATCAAAGGGGGATATTTATGAACGATAGAATGAACGAGATCGCTTTCCAGATCATCTTGTTTGCTGGAAACGGCAAGTCCAGTGCGATGGAAGCCATCCAGGAAGCGAAAGATGGTAATTTTGAAGAAGCGGATCAGAAAATCAAAGAAGCCGGTGAAGAGTTAAGCAAGGCTCACGGCGTCCAGACCGAACTTCTGCAGGAAGAAGCTAAAGGAAACGGTGCAGGCGTGAATGTTATTTTAGTCCACTCACAGGACCACCTGATGACGGCGATGACGTTAAGAGACATGGCCGTTGAAATCATCGAACTGCACAGACTGAGACAGGAGGTCCGTTAATGACTTTAGATTACCAATTCCCGAAAGACTTCTGGTGGGGCAGTGCCGCTTCCGCTACACAGACAGAAGGCAGCACGAACGGTATCTCCGGCGCAACGATCTGGGATCGATGGTACAAGGAAGCACCGAACCGTTTCTTTGAAGGTGTCGGTCCAGACCAGACGTCTGACTTTTATCACCGCTATAAAGAAGACATCACAAACATGAAAGCGATCGGCCATAACAGTTTCCGCCTGTCGATCTCCTGGGCACGGCTGATCCCCGAAGGCAAAGGTGACGTGAACGATGACGCCGTCCGTTTCTATAACGAGGTGATCGACGAGCTGTTGAATCAGGGCATCGAACCCTTCGTCAACTTGTACCACTTTGACATGCCGATCGAACTTCAGGACATCGGCGGCTGGGAAAACAGAGAGGTCATCGAGGCGTATGCTGATTATGCAAAAATAGCGTTTGATCTGTTCGGCGATCGGGTCAAGACCTGGTTCACCTTCAATGAACCGATCGTGCCTGTAGAAGGGGGTTATCTGTACGACTTCCATTATCCTAATGTGGTGGACGCCAGACGCGCCATTCAAGTCGCTTATAATACGATGATCGCTCATGCCCGTGCAGTGAAACTCTATCATGAGGCACAGGACGGCAAGATCGGTATCGTATTGAACCTGACCCCGTCTTATCCAAGAAGCCAGAACCCGGCCGATCTCAAGGCCGCACATATCTGTGATCTGTTCTTCAACCGCAGTTTCCTGGACCCGGCAGTTTTAGGCGAGTATCCGGACGATCTGATCGAGCTTTTAGAAGAGCATGGACAGCTGCCTGAAACAAAAGTTGACGATAAGGATTTACTTAAAAACAATATCATTGATATACTAGGGGTAAACTATTATCAGCCGAGACGTGTGAAAGCGAAAGAGCATCTGCCGAATCCGTATGCACCCTTCATGCCGGACTGGTTCTTCGACAACTATGAGATGCCGGGCCGCAAGATGAATGTGTACCGCGGCTGGGAGATCTATGAAAAAGGCATCTACGATATCATGATCAACTTGAAAGAAAATTACGGCAACATCGACTCCTTTATCTCTGAGAACGGCATGGGTGTCCAGAACGAAGAACGTTTTATCAAAGATGGACGTATCGAAGATGATTACCGCATCGATTTTATCAAAGAGCATCTGAAATGGCTCCATAAAGCAGCGGAAGAAGGCTGTAACGTGAAAGGCTACCACCTATGGACCTTTATGGATAACTGGTCATGGATGAATGCCTATAAGAACCGATACGGTTTCTTCTCCGTGGACCTGGAGACCGGCGAACGGACGGCCAAGAAAAGTGCCGAGTGGATCGCTGAAGTTTCAAAACAGAACGGATTCAACGATTAACGTTTAAGATAGATGAGAGAAAAGTGCTTTAGCGTAGCGATAACGATTGCTGCGCTTTTGTGCATGAAAAACAGCTAGGTTTTAGAGGAAGGAGGATACGATGGACGATCGAATAGAAGCCATATTGAGAGAACTGATGGGATCCAACCACCCGTTGACTGGAAAACAGCTGGCGAACCGGCTGGATGTCAGTTCCCGGACGATCAGAGACGATATCAAAGTGATCAATGACGAGCTGAATGGCTATGGTGCCGCGATCCATTCTAAAAGAGGCGTCGGGTATGAACTGAGCATCGATGAACCGAAACTCTTTCGCGCTTATCTCAATAACCTGACTCAGGACGCAGAGCAGCAGGCGACGGTCCCGACAACACCAGACAACCGTCTGGCTTATGTCATCCGGCGTTTTCTGCTGTCTGAAGATTCTATCAAGCTCGATGATCTGGCCGACGAGATCCATGTCAGCAAATCCACTCTTCAAGTCGATCTGAAAGAAGTGAAACAGCGTCTGAACACGTACTCACTGGCCTTAGTCAGCCGGCCCGGTTATGGACTTAAGCTTTCAGGGAGCGAACTGAACCGCCGCTTCGCCATGTCGGAATATCTCTTTGACCGCGAACGACTTACCCCAGATCTCATGTGGCTGGATCAGCTGACGACAGTCGCCGACCTCAGTCAGGAAGAACTGGACAATGTCTGGGAACTCCTTCTGGAACAACTCCGCATCAATCAGGTGACCTTATCAGACATTGCCATCAATAATCTGTTCGTTCATATCATCATCGCTTACAAACGGATCACAGAAGGGCATCATATCGCCTTGATCGACCAGGATATCGAGAGCATCAAGACAAAGAAAGAGTATACCGTGGCTCACAATATCGTGAAACAAGTGGAGAAGGCACTGAATGTGTCATTTCCGAAGATCGAAGTGATCTACATTGCCATTCATCTCTTGGGCACCAAGCTGGTCAGTGAAGACCGGTCGATCAATCAGGAGATCGAAACCGTGATGGACGAAGGCATTCATGCACTCACTTTAAAGATGTTGAATGCCGTCGAAGAGCGCTTCTCTTTAGGTATCCAGAATGACAGGGAACTGATCATCGGACTGGGGCTGCATCTCAAGCCGGCCATCAATCGCTACACATTCGGCATGACGATCCGGAATCCTATGCTGGAGGATATCAAGAATAATTATCCGCTGGCCTTTGAAGCAGGGATCATTGCCGCCATGGCCCTAAACGAGCAGCTTAACGTATCGATCGACGAGAACGAGGTGGCCTATCTGGCTTTACACATCGGGGCCGCGATCGAACGCAAGAAAGCAGCGAACCGGCCGAAGCAGTGCTATATCGTCTGTGCGTCAGGCGTCGGCAGTGCCCAGCTGATCAAGTACCGCATCGAAGCCGCTTTCCGTTCGCAGATCCACGTTCTGGGCACGACAGAGTATTACAAGATCAAAGATATCCCTTTTGAAGAAACGGACTTCATCATCAGTTCGGTCCCGGTCAAAGAAGACCTGCCGATCCCGGTGATCGAAGTGAACGCGATACTGGGTCAGAAAGATTTAGCGCGGATCGAGCAGTATGTGTCCTTTGAAGAAAAGAGCATCACCGACTATTTCCCGGAAGCCAATGTCTTCTTGAATCAGAAACTCACTTCAAAAAAAGACGTTATTGAATTCCTGGCCGACTACACCAAATCAGTCGACGATCTTCCGGAAGATTACACCCAGCTGATCTATGAACGGGAAAAAATTGCGCCGACCGCTTACGGCAACATGATCGCGGTGCCTCATCCGATCTCACCGCAGACCTCCAAGACGTTTTTGACCGTCTGTACTTTAGAAAAACCCATCGAGTGGGCCGACCGAAAAGTGCAGTTCGTCTGCCTCTTAAATGTAGAGAAGAACAGTCAGGAAGACCTGCAGGAGATGTACAAGATTTTGAGCCGCATCGTCAATGATGAACAGCTGATTCAGAAACTGATCAAAAGCAAGACGTATCATGCGTTTATACAGACCATTTTGCGTATGGAAGAGTAACAGAACAGATCAAGACCAGGTGCAGCAGCCTGGTCTTTTTTTATTTAAAAACAAGAAATGAGATATATGACTGATCTTTTAAAAAAAGGCACTTAAATAAGTTCTTTTTTATGATTTGAATTAAGTGTTTTAATGAAGTATAATAGTTGCAAGAAGATATACGAGAAAGAGGTGCAGAAAATGAAAACACTTGATGTGAAGACAAGATCAGTAACAGAAGTGAAAAGAGAATTCTCAAAAATCGTCAGTGAAGCAAATGAAACAGGAGAGCCTACTTTTGTATTCAATCATAACAAACCCGAGGCAGTCATCATCAGTGTAAATGTCTATGAAGATCTAGTTAAAAAAAATGAAGAGTTAGAAAATCGTCTTTTCTATGCTCAGTTGAACGCCCGTGTCAATGAGGGGCCCGGGAAACTGATTCCTGCTAGGGAAGTCCTGGAATCGAAAAAAGACAAAAATCCTTTTGATGCTTTGACAGATATGGATCTCTTCGACTGATGGCGGACGTCTATTTTTGGAGAGAAGCGAAAAAAGACTACAAAAAGTTGGACGGTTCTTTAAAACAATGGGTAGATATAGCTGTAGATCGTCTTAGTCTTAGAGGCTCAGAAATCGGTAAAGACCTGGGTAACACAAATTATGCCAAATTAGCAGGATTCAAGGAACTCAAAAACAATAAACTGGGTATTCGGCTTATCTTTAAACCGACTAAAGACGGTAAAGTAGAAATCATTGGAATCGTGTCGATCGGAAAAAGGGAAGACGAGAAAGTTTTTTTCACTGCTGAAAAAAGAAGACAAAAGCGATCTTAAAATAAGAACAGGGCTGCGTTACTTATCACAGTGACGCAACCCTGTTCTATAAGTTTCTTCTGCCCGATTTTATGTTTCCTCATCATTCAATTTGCTGAGAAGTTTTTTTAATTGATCATGAATAATATCTAGTGCGACTCCGATAATGTCTAAGATGAAATGGATAAGATACATGAACCAAATGAAAAGATAGTAAAGTGTCTCAACTGCAAATCTCAGTGCATATACTAGAATGACTATAAGAGTATATATTGTTTGTATCAACATCCCGAGCAGCAAAAAAACAATGGGTAGTAGCACTATTACGCCAGCAATCTGTTCAATGATACGAATCACCTTCCGTGTTGATAATTCATTTTTATATTAACAAAGAACACTCGCAGGGCCAACCCACTTTATAAAAACACGTGTTTTCTTGACTTTTATTCATAGTTCTATTATCATATATGTATATACATAAAAATAGTTCGAAGTTTGGCGACTGTGAACGGTCGGGAAGGGGAGGACGTATGAAAAAGTTTTTTACATATGCAGGCAAGTCGGCAGCGCTCCTCTTTTCATTTATGCTAGCGGCGATCGCCTTATTCATGCTTGGCGTGGTGATCAGTTTGCTGATGAATGAGCCGAAACAGGCAGAAGAAGAAGCTTCGGTTGAGCAGGCAGAATATATCGATGCCTATAATGTCCTGGATAACAAACCCGGAGTCGTTATGTGGTCAGATGCCGAAAGCGGCGAAAAGGGCAAGGTGCTTTTCATCAGGGACGGTACATCTTTCCAGTTTTTCGGCCGTTCAGGCGATGATATCCACAAGCATCGTCATGTGATGAATAAAATTTCAGAAACAATGAGTAAAGAGGTAGTGAACGAATGAAGAAGCTTTGTATTTATATCGCAGTCGGAGTGGTGTCTCTTTCGGCACTGGTCCTGATCGGCTTTGCGGTCGTCTCATTCATGTCAGCGCGTTTGGACATTTCAAATGACCGACTCGATGCACGCGAAGAAGAACGGTCTGCTGTAGAAGACCGTTGGATCGCATCCCACAAAAGGAAACCCAATGATCCGCTAGAAGAGATTAATGACAACGAACTTGTCATCGAGGAGGTTGCTGTTATAGGTACAAGGGGAACACTGGAATGGTCGGATATACGGGGAAACGAAGGAACAGTCATTTTTTATGTCGATAAGGATGAGTCTCATTCCATATTAAAAAAACGCAGTGATCTGCCTGAAACGGTTCACGGCTATCAAAGAGACTTAGAGAAAGCGATCGAGGAAGCAAAAGAATGAGAAAAAAGTGTAAGGCAACTGTTTCATACAGTCGCCTTACACTTTTTTTATTCATCGCTAGGGTTATCCCCAGACTTTGATGCGATTCTTGCCGCTCTTAAGCTCTGATAGAGGGCCTAATACTGTCGGCGCTGCTTTCATATTACTTAATAAATCAAGGTTCAGAACAACGTCACTACCATCTGGATTTTCAAAATCGACATCTGTGAGTCGGACGCGTTCCAGTGTATGCGTGAAGTGAACGTGACCTTTCAGATCCTCAAAGTTGTCAGGCAGGTTCAGTTCCAGATACACTTCATCGCCATCTTCAACGATATTGATTTCCGGGTCATGATCCGTCACCAGGTTCTCTTCTTCACGGTCGAAGGGGTTCGCGCCGTTCAGGTAAGCGTTCTGGTTGATGTAGACCGGCTGTTCGACCACATTGTAAGCACCGTGATCACTGCCTTTGTCATTGTGGACACTGCCAATGTACTCATCAAGGGACGTGGTGTAGCCATTGTAATGATCGGTCCCGACTTCTTTGATGTCTTCAGCTCCGATAAAGATGTTGTTGTACCAGCGGTCGTCTCCGCCATAAACAGGGGAGAAGCCTTTGATGTCCGTGCTGTGTGCGACATGGTAAGGGGTCGAACGGTCCAGCATCTTGCGGTGCTCCATGTGTCCGCGGACGATATTATTGACGAAAGCACCGCCCTGGGCATGGTTGTCGATCGCGTAATCGGCTGTCAGGATATTGTGGTCAACGATGAACGGACCGCTGCTGACTTCGACGAACAAGTCACGGCTGTTACGGTAGAACAGGTTACGTGTCACACGTGTGCCTTGCAGCTGCCAGTCGAGCCAGATGCCTAAAGTGCAGTCGTGGATACGGTTGTCTTCGATCTGCGTATCGATAGCGGCGTGCAGTTTGATGCCGGCGATCTCGTGTCCATAGAACTGACGTTTGATGGCGATGTTGTAAATGTGGTTGCCCGACACTTCACTGAAGATACAGCCTAAGTGACCGACCACACCGTTCTGTCCGCAGTCATGGATCTTGTTGTTACGGATGATGTGCGAGCCGATTTTTTCCTTGCTCCAGCCCGCTTTCTTGGCAGAAAAGACCGTTTCGATCTGATAATGATAGCCCGGCTTGTCGCGGCGCTTGCTCGAGAAGTTGTCGCCGGTCGAGGCTTCTTTACCCATACTGATACCGGAACATTTGGCATCGTGGATATCGTTGTTCTCGATGATCCAGCCTTTGCTCCAGTGCGGTCCGATAAGTCCGGGCTGGTCAGCAGTAGGGGGCGTCCAAGGTGTTGCGGCTTGAGCCATCTCAAACCCTTGAACAGTGATATAGTCCATCCCGGTTTTTTCAGGGAAGAAGCAGGCTTTACGTACGTTGATCTCTGTCAGTTCTTCATTCGGATCAAAGTCCTGGAAGTTGGCATAGATCGTGGTGTTCATGTCATCAACTTCAGCGTGCCAGACGTATTTCTGACCTTCCGGATCATGAGCCGGGATCGTGATGCCTTGCCAGAATTCTGTGGCTTCTGTTTTGACTTCAGGTTTTTTCACTTCGTCCAGGGATTCCGCTTCATAGAAGGACTTGCCGTTGACGTAGACTTCACCCAGGTGACGGTTTGGGTTATAAACGACCCAGTCGCCGTAGATTTCTTCTTTATACGGGTTGTAGTTGCCGAAGAAGGCGTTTGGAATAACGACCTGCCAGACGGATCCTTCCACTTTTTCCCAGGAATCGATCTGTTCGGAACCTTTGATCACAACTTTTTCACCGTCAGCCGCTTTATACGTGATGCGTCTCCAGTTGCTTAAGCCGGGATTCTGCGGGTCGACGAGTTCTCTATAGACCCCTTCATGAACGATGACCGTATCGCCGGCCATGGCGACAGCTGCCGCTTTATTGATGGTCAAGAAAGGCGCCTGTTTCGTGCCTTCAGCTTGATCTGAACCATTTTTTGCTACGTGATATTCAGTTACCAAATTAAATTCCTCCTTGTCTTTAACTCCTATTATAACGCTTCCAAAAAAGAGATAACAGACACCCGGCTTGTCTTTGAATAGACAATTTTAGTGATTTCGATTTTATATAGAAGACCATACGCGCTGGCTAGCGCATATGACCATTATGAAATGATCAGTCTGGTCCTTATCGAAGCGAACAGAGGGGCGCCAGCAGGCATAATAAAAGCGAAATCGGACGCATAAACAGCCAGCTGATCGTTCATTTCAGGATACGCGACCGAAAAAAGCCGAAAACGTCGCAAAAAACCGAACAGAACCGGCTTTCCTTGCAGTCCCTTGTTTATTTTTCCCATGAAATCAAGTATAATTAACAGGGTATAGAATTTTTTTGTAAGGGAGGGAAGTTATATGACGAAAAAGTTAGTGAACCATGTTGAAAAAACGTTTGGTGTGACGTTCGATGACGAGTCTGTCTTAGTCGAAGCGTTTACCCATTCATCCTATGCGAATGATCATCGTGAACAGAATATCAAGAATCTGGAACGACTGGAGTTTCTCGGCGATGCCGTTTTAGAACTCACCGTCTCCGATTACCTTTACCACAAATATCCGACACAGCCTGAAGGACAGCTGACACGCAAACGTGCGTCGATCGTCCGTGCAGAAAGCTTAGCCAAATTGGCCAAAGAGTATCAGCTGCATGAATTTGTCCGCTTAGGCAAAGGGGAAGAACAGATGAATGGAAGGAACCGTCCGTCACTTTTGTGTGATGTGTTCGAAGCCTTTATCGGGTCGGTCTTTGTTGACCAGGGAATGGACGTTGTGCTTGAGGTGTTGAAACAGATCTTGTTTCCGAAAATCGATTCCGGTGCTTTCTCTCATGGGATGGATCACAAAACTGCTCTACAGGAACTGCTTCAGCAGAACGGCGTCGTGACGATCCAGTATAAGGTCGTTGATAAACGCGGACCTGATCACCAGCGCGAGTTTGTGGTCGAGGTGTTTGTTGAAGGAGATTCATACGGTCGTGGTGCCGGCCGATCCAAAAAGGCGGCGGAACAGAATGCGGCCAAGCATGCCCTGGAGAGCCTGGAAGACGCGAATCAGTCCTAGTGTTTAAACCTGTTTCAAGAGTCTTTAAATGCTAGAGAGGAGAGACTTTAAACGTGCAATTAAAACGATTAGAAATCAAAGGGTTCAAATCCTTTGCCGACAAGACCGTCATCGACTTTACCGACGGCATCACAGCAGTTGTGGGACCCAACGGCAGCGGAAAATCGAATATCATCGAAGCGATCCGCTGGGTCATGGGTGAACAGTCGGCCAAGACCTTACGAGGCGGACGCATGCATGACATTATTTTTTCAGGGACCGATTCCCGTAAAGCCATCAATATCGCTGAAGTCACCCTGATCCTGGATAACTCGGACAGTTTTTTACCGATCGACTTTGAAGAAGTGAGCATCGGCCGCCGGATCAACCGGAACGGAGACAGCGACTACTTCATCAATAAAGAAAGCTGCCGGCTGAAAGACGTCGTGGACCTGTTCATGGATTCGGGACTTGGGAAAGAATCCTTTTCCATCATCAGTCAGGGGCAGGTCGAAGCAGTCTTCAACAGTAAAGCGGAAGACCGCCGAGCCATTTTTGAAGAAGCTGCCGGCGTATTCAAGTACAAACTTCAGAAAGAGAAAGCGGAGCGCAAGCTCTTTGAGACCCAGGACAATCTGGACCGGGTTCAGGACATCCTGTATGAACTGAACGACCAGCTGGAACCCTTGAAGAAACAGAAAGACATCGCCCAGTCCTTTGTGTCACAGAAAGAAGAACTCACAGATCTGGACATCGCCTTGTCGGTCTTGAAGATCGATCAGTATGCTAAGGAACAGAAAGAAAATAAAACCAAGATCGAAGCACTGAACGAGGATCTTAGACGCGTCCAGGCAAAGATCGACCGTGAGTCAGCGGAACTGAAAGAGAAGCGCACCGAACTTCATGCCATCGAGGACAAACGTGAAAAACTGCAGGCGCAGACCATCACATCTGTGCAGCAGATCGAACGGACAGAAGCTCAGCTGCGTCTGGTCGAAGAAAAAGAGCGGCATCAGGATGCTTTCCTGTCTGAAAAACAGGCCAGTCTGAAAAAAGAAGAAACTCGTCTGGCTACTTTGAACAACGACTACGAAAAGCTTGAGGCCACTTATCAGGAACAAGCTGAACATGTAAAAAAACTGAAAGATGAAGTCAAGAAGTACGACGAGCGTCTGGCCCGTCTGATGGGGAACAAGGAAGAAGCCATCGAGGAGCTGCGCGGCGAGTATATCGATGCGATGCAGAACAAGACGTCTCTGAAAAACGAAGAGATGTATCTGGAACGCGAGCGTCAGCAGGCGACGATCAATGCTGAAAAGCACAAAAAGTCACTCAAAGACGTGTCAGAGAAGCTGGCTGAGGCCAAAACCTCTCACACAGAAAAAGAAGCGGCTCTCAAAGCGATCAAAACAGAAATCGACGAGCTTCTAGAAACGTATACGTCTAAAAAAGCCTTGATGGACGACACGCAAGGGTCCTTCAAGCAGAAAGCTAATCGACTGAATCAGTTGAACCAGCAGCTGCAGCGAGCCCAGGCCAAACAGGCCAGTCTCAAGGAAATGCAGGAGAATTATGCCGGCTACTTCGCCGGAGTCAAAGCCGTCATGCGCGGCAAAGACAGGCTGGAAGGGATCGTCGGGACGGTCGCAGACATGATGGATGTGCCGACAGACGTGACCGAAGCCATCGATGTGGTTTTAGGCGCAGCCAGTCAGTTCGTCATCGTGGAAGACGAAAAAGCCGGACGCGATGCGATCTCTTATTTGAAAAACAAAAAGGCCGGCCGGGCGACTTTCCTGCCTTTGACCACCATCAAAAAACGTTTTGTTTCACCACAAATGCGACAGCAGGCACAAGACGTGGACGGCTTTATCGGTATCGCGAGTGACCTGATCAACTTTGACGACAAAGTCAGAAATGTCATGGAGAACCTGCTCGGTCAAACGATCGTAGCCAGAGATCTCCAGTCAGCGAATGCCATCGCGAAAGCTTTGCGCTATTCTGTCCGGATCGTCAGTCTGGACGGCGACGTGATGAATGCCGGCGGTTCGATGACCGGCGGCGGTGGCAAGCGTTCCTCTAATGCCCATCTGTTCTCTCAGAAGAAAGAACAGAAAGCCCTGCGCATCGAGATCGATGAGCTGGAAAAAACCATCAAACTGCGTGAAGACGAAAACCAGTCGGACAGAGACACGATCGAGTCTCTGACGAAAGACCTGGAAGAGCTGCGGACTTCCGGCGAAGACAAACGTCTGGAAGAACGCCAGCTGGAACAAGTGGTCGAAAGTCTGACCGAAACCGTGAACCGTCTGGAACGCGAATGTAAAGGTCTGCGCTATGAACAGCAGGAGGCCGAAAAAGAAGAGATTCAAGTCGAAACGGACTTGAAAGAGGTCAAGGAAAAACGCACCCGTGCGGAAGCTGATCTGGAACATCTCAAGCAGGAACTGGACCAGTTGACCAATGAAAAAGAAGACAAGCAGGTCCAGAAAGAGCGCCTGGAAGGCGAACGCGACGAGTTGAGCGAGCAGTGGAATGCTGAGCGTGAGACCCTGGCTTTCACCCGTTCCAAACGCGAAAGTATGGAAGCACAGATCAGCGACGTCGACCAGTCGATTGAGAACATCAAAGCAGAACTCACCCAGCTGGAAGAAGGCGTGGAGCTGGAGTCGAAAGAAGACTTGGGCGAGAAGCTGGGAACCTTGCAGAAAGAAGCCGTTAAACTGAAAGCTCAGGAAAGCGACTTGAAAGAGTCGCATAGTCAGCTTGACGAAACGGTCAGTCAGCTGGATGAATCTGTGTCCTATGCGATCCAATATAAAACTGAACTCACAGAAAACAAGAATCAGCTGGATATCGCCCAGTCCCGTCTGGATGTCTCGATGGATCATCTGCTTGAGTATCTGTCAGAAGAATACACAACAAGCTATGAAGAAGCCAAAAGCATTCAGCCGGCTGAGATCGATGCCGAAGCGACTCAAAAACGTGTGAAACTTTTGAAACGCGGAATCGAAGAACTGGGTCCTGTCAACTTGGGGGCCATCGAAGAGTATGAACGCGTGGCCGAACGCCATGACTTCTTAGCCGCTCAGCAGCAGGATCTTTTAGAAGCGAAAGAGAAATTATATGATACGATGGATCAGATGGATTCAGAAGTGGAACGCCGCTTTTACGAGACCTTCAGTCAAGTGAAAGAACAGTTCGCACTCGTCTTCCCACGCATGTTCGGGGGCGGGAAAGCGGAACTGCGTCTGACCGATCCGGATGATCTCCTGCACTCAGGGATCGATATCATTGCCCAGCCACCCGGAAAAAGACTGCAGTCACTGAGTCTATTGTCCGGTGGCGAGCGCGCACTGACAGCCTTGTCGCTGCTCTTTGCCATCATCCAGGTCAAACCGATCCCATTTTGTATTTTAGATGAAGCGGAAGCGGCCTTAGATGAAGCCAATGTCACCCGTTTCGGGCGTTATCTGCATGAATTTGCGTCTGATACCCAGTTCATCGTGATCACGCACAGAAAAGGCACGATGGAAGAAGCCGATTCGCTCTATGGAGTGACCATGCGCGAAAAAGGCGTGTCACGACTCGTTTCCGTGCACCTGCAGGATATCGAAGAAACAGTGACCCAATAACAAACTTTGGAGGATTTTATGTCTATCAAACTCGTTGCCATCGATCTAGATGGCACACTACTAAACAGTGATCATGAAGTATCAGAAGAAAATAAAGCCGCAATTAGAAAGGCGAAAGCACAGGGCGTGAAAGTCGTTTTAGTTACCGGACGCCCTTTGAAAGCCATGCTGCATATCCTGGAAGACTGCGGACTCACAGAAGCCGGCGATATCGCTTTGACGTATAACGGCGGTTTAGTCCAGTGGACACAAACCGGTGAATCCGTCCGTCAGATCACTTTTCCTAAAGAAGACTCCCTGGATATCTACAAGCTCAGTCAGGATCTGGGACTGCCGTGCAACTTTATCGACTTGGATACCGTTCATGCGCCGCCTTATCCTGAAGGGAAACCGTCACAGTATCCGAAAGTCATGAATGCTTTGCCTTTTGAGCCGATCGATATGACGAACCTGCCGGAAGAGTTTCCGATCAACAAGATCGTCTACTGCTGGCATCAGGAAGAGCTCGACGAAAAGATCAAAGAGATCCCGGATATTTACCGTGAGCGTTACAACTTGATCAAATCACGTCCGCAGCTGCTGGAATTCATGCCGAAATCGATCGATAAAGGAAAAGGACTCGACCTTCTTTCTGAAATATTAGGCATCGAGGTGGCCGATATGATGGCCATCGGGGATCAGGAAAACGACCTGGCCATGGTCCAGCGTGCCGGTACCGGCGTGGCGATGGCGAACGCGATACCGCTCGTCAAAGATGCCGCACAGATCATCACGAAAACGAATGATGAGCACGGTGTCGGTTATGCTATCGAGAAATATGTGTTAAACTGATTTTATTAAGACAAACACTTCAAGATAAATAAGCTATAGAAAGAGTGAATCCACTATGGGATTATTTGACAAGATCAAATCAGCTTTTACTGGTGCGGATAAGAAAGAAGAACCGAAACAGCCGGAAGTCAAGGAAGAGGAAAAGGTCAGTGAGGTTGCTGAAGTTTCTGAGGTCACCGAGGACGAAAAAGTCGAGAAAGTCACTGAGATCAGTGAACAGTCCACGGCCAAAGATACCACGCTTGAGCCGGACAACGACCGCCGGGAAACGGAACAGTATGAAAAAGGACTGAAAAAATCCCGTGTGAGCTTCACCCGTCGCCTGAATGAACTGTTAGCCAACTTCCGTTATGAAGATGAAGAGTTCTTCGAAGAACTGGAAGATCTTCTGATCGAGTCGGACGTCGGCTTTGAAGCGACCATGCATATCGCCGATACGCTGCGCTATGAATCAAAAGTGCAGAATGTGCGCAGCATGAAAGACGCGGAGCGCGTGATCGTCCAGACGATGGTGGACATGTACGGCGAAACCAACCCGGACCACCACTTTTTCAATGAAAACAAAGACGGCTTGACGGTCGTGCTGTTCGTCGGAGTCAACGGTGTCGGTAAAACGACCACGATCGCTAAAATGGCACACCAGTATATCGAAAAAGGCCAGAAAGTCGTCATGGCAGCGGGAGATACCTTCCGTGCCGGAGCGATCGAACAGCTCCATGTCTGGGGCGACCGCGTGGGGGCAGAAGTCGTGTCCACCAAACAAGGCGGCGATCCTGCGGCTGTTGTTTATGACGGGATCGAAACCGCTAGAAATTCCGGCGCAGATATCCTCCTCATCGATACGGCCGGACGTCTTCAGAACAAGAAGAATTTAATGAACGAACTGGAAAAAATGAAACGCGTCATTTCAAGAGAGATCCCGGACGCGCCGCATGAAACACTTTTAGTTCTAGATGCGACGACCGGACAGAACGCCTTGAACCAGGCCAAGATTTTTAAAGAGACCACCGATGTCACCGGTATCGTTTTGACGAAAATGGACGGTACGGCCAAAGGTGGGATCGTTCTGGCGATTGGGAAAGAACTCGGTGTGCCAGTGAAATTCGTCGGCTTGGGTGAAACGATGAACGACTTACACCCATTCGACACGGAGAAATTCGCTTACGGTTTATTCAAGGAACTGATCGAACAGACTGCCTAAAGGCTTTTGTGAATGCTTGGGCAGGGATAAAGGAGACGAAAGATCAATGGAACTGGAAAAAACGTTACGCATGAACCGGTTGTTCTCGTTCTACCGTCCGCTGCTCACCAAGAAACAGCAGGAATATATGCAGCTTTACTACGGCGATGATTACTCACTGGGTGAGATCGCCGATGCCTTTTCTGTGAGCCGTCAAGCGGTGTACGACAACATCAAGCGCTCAGAAACGATTCTGACGGATTATGAAAAGAAACTGCACCTCGTAGAGGACTTTGAGAAAAAGCAAAAAGCTGTAGAAGATTTAAGTGACTATGTGAAAGAAAATTATAATGAGGATTCTCAGCTGTTTGACTATATTCAGGCAATCAGTTTAGAAACCATGAGAGAGGAATGAAGCACGTATGCCTTTTGAAGGATTAACCGGACGTCTGCAGGATGCCTTTTCCGGACTGCGTAAAAAAGGGAAAGTAACCGAAGCCGATGTCAAAGATGTGATGCGCGAAGTCAGGCTCGCTTTACTTGAAGCCGACGTTAACTATAAAGTGGTAAGAAATTTTGTTAAAACCGTTCGTGAAAAATCACTCGGAGAAGAAGTTCTTGGAAGTCTGAACGGCGGGCAGCAGGTCGTCAAGATCGTTAACGACGAACTCACAGAACTGATGGGTGGCGAACAGGAGAAGATCATCTTCGCTGAACCTGGACAAGGTCCAACGGTTTACATGATGACAGGTCTGCAGGGTGCCGGTAAAACGACCACCGCTGGTAAACTGGCCAATTATCTCCGTAAATACGAGAAGAAGAAACCGATGATGGTGGCGGCGGATATTTACCGTCCGGCTGCGATCGACCAGCTCCAGACTGTGGGACGCGACTTGGATATCCCTGTGTTCAGCATGGGCGACCAGGTCAGCCCGGTCGAGATCGCCAAGCGTGGTCTTGAAGAAGCGATCGCGGACAACCGTGACGTCGTGATCATCGATACGGCCGGTCGTCTGCATATCGACGAAAAATTGATGGACGAACTGGAAGACGTGAAAGCGGCCGTCAATCCGCATGAGATCTTCCTGGTCGTTGATGCGATGACCGGTCAGGACGCCGTCAATGTGGCGGATTCCTTTAATGAACACCTGAACATCACCAGTGTCATCCTGACCAAACTGGACGGAGACACACGTGGGGGTGCGGCACTGTCTATTCGTTCCGTGACCAACAAACCGATCAAATTCACCGGTACCGGAGAGAAGCTTGACGCTTTAGAACCGTTCTATCCGGACCGTATGGCCAACCGAATCTTGGGGATGGGCGACATCCTTACCCTGATCGAACGGGCTCAGCAGGAAGTCGATGAAGAACGCGCCGAAGAAATGGCCGCGAAGATGCGTGAGAACCGCTATGACTTCAACGACTTCATCGAGCAGATGGACCAGATGCAGAACATGGGACCGCTGGAAGACATCATCAAGATGATCCCCGGTATGAACAATCTGCCAGGCATGGATAATTTCGAAGTCGATCCCAAAGACATGGCGCACATGAAAGCCATCGTGATGTCCATGACCAAAGAAGAACGTGAAAACCCGGATCTACTGTCACAGAAACGTAGACGCCGTATCGCTAAAGGGTCAGCCCGTGACATCGCGGAAGTCAACCGCCTGATCAAGCAGTTCAAACAGTCCAAAGATATGATGAGCAAAATGTCCAACGGTAAAATGGGCGGTATGGAAAAAATGCTCGGTAAAATGGGCGGCGGCAAAGGCAAGCTTGGTAAAATGGGCAAGATGGGCGGCGGCATGGGCGACATGCTCGGCGGTCTTGGCGGCGGAGGCAACTCCGGCAGCAAAAAGAAGAAAAAGAAGAAGAAAAAAATCGTCAAACGCAAGAAATAAAAAGAAAAGTGAGACGAGCCGATTTGATCCCTGCGAAAAAAAGGGACTGCGCCCCGAATGAGCAGCTTGCGCGCAATTGCGATTGATTGTTGTGGCTTCTTCAGCCGCTTACAAGCATCGTATGCGTAGTGTTCTTCATAGCTGGGTCTGGGTGCAGTCATCTTTTCTCGCAGGGGATCAGGTTCGTATCACTAGACAAGAACGAAAAGGAAGCAGGCGGAAATCCGCCTGCTTTTTCTATACACTTTTTAACTTATTAATGGTAGGATTAAGATAACATGATACATATATATTATTTTTGGAGGATAAATAACTATGCAAAAAAAGACGATCTGGTCGCTTGCGATTGGCTATACACTATTAACCATACTGTTACATAACGTCCTTGATACCTTCGTGGGCGATGTCATGCTGACGATAAGCTTCTATGGTTTATTTTTCGGTATCCTCTGGTACATCTATCAGATAATTAAGTTCGGGCTCCAGCAGTTTATTTATAATTGGAAGCATAAGCAGTGAGGCACGCTTCCGCGCAAAAAAAATACAGTTCCAGTAGATGCGCACTTCTACAGCATAAATATAGAACAGCCAGGTGAGTGATAAAGTGATAAGCAATGTGAACAAGGCGAACATGATCTTAATTACTATACTATTTGTATATCTAATACTACCACTCTTATACAGAAGCTGGAGTGAACGGCCGATATATGAAACACTTCTTGAAGTTATCGATGAAAGAGATGTAAGTCGTGTAACTTTTAGAGAAGATTCAGAGGAAATTACAGAAAGTATCGAACTGTCTGATCAACAAACTGATGATTTTGTGGCAAGTCTGGAAGGGTACGACACGAATGATCCGAATGATGGTCCAGTTGTTCATACTTACACTTTCTGGTTATGGGATACACCGATCAGCAAGCAACTGTTCGGTGAAATTGAAAAAGACACATTTTCTCTGGTCTTTGCATTCGAAAACGGTGATTCAGAAACGATTTACTTTAATGGGAGTGAGCTTCAAATCGGTGAGGACTACTACACGGTGGGTTATAATCCGCTGATTCATCTGTTATACGAGTGATGGGAGATATGCTGACTTAATGGACACATTAAAATCAGTAACTCCCAGGTTCGGCTTATTCAGCCGGATAAGAGTGTGGAAGACGTCGAACAGCTGACGGTTCGGTGTCTTCGACTGTAAAAATTGTACGAATAGACCGAACCTTGTAGGTGTTCGGTCTGTTCGTTTTTGTAAATGATTTGTACCAACCGAAGTAGGGCAGGTTCGGTTCATTGAATGGCACGTGCTGAACGAAAGAGCCGAACTCAGTTGAAGTTCGGCTCTTTCGAAATACTGTGATGACTGAACAAACCGAATAAAGGCTGATTCAGCTTATTCAACGCTTTATGATAGAAGAGAGGAGAGTGAAAAACCCGATTCACACTGTTCTTACACAGGTGAACCGGGTTTTATGATTAAGTCTATAAAGTTTTAGAATAACATGTTGTCACTGCCGTATGGTTCTTCCAATGCCTGGTGGGCAAGGACGTTAAGGAAGTTCCATGGACGGTTGAATTCAGGTTGGAAGAAGAAGTCGGCAAAGGCTAACTGCTCCAATGTCCATCCTGCTGTGATCACTACAGAAAGTGTATTGATTGCAGGCGTAATATCATAGGTCGACATCAATTGTGCGCCAACGATACGGTGACTGTCCTTCTCATAATGCACTTTCATGAGAACTTTTTCATCGTCTCCCATGAATGAAGGACGTAATTTTTCTTCTACAAATTTACTTGTTACTTCAGCTTCTACTGAGTCACTGTCGATGTCTTTGACACCTGTTGAAGCAAACTTATGCGAGAAGAGAGAGAGACCAGATGTCCCGGTCACTTCAGGCATTTTCATTTTTTTATCACTCATGTTTTTAGCTGCAACGACTGCCTGACGACGGGCGTTTGAGGCTAAAGCGATAAGTTTACCGCCATGTGTTGGAGCGAATGGGATCTTAGTAGCGTCGCCTGCTGCGAAGATGTCTTTTTCAGATGTTTCCATATATTCGTCCACAACGACTGTCCCGTCTTTATCCAGTTCGATAATGCCGTCCAGCCACTTGGTATTTGGACGAACACCGGCAGAAAGGATAACCGTGTCTGCTTCATATTCACCTTTGTTGGTAATGACTTTTTTGACTTTACCATCTTCTTCAACGATTTCTTTGACCATTTCATCTGTACGGACAGTGATTCCCTGGTCGCGCATCTCATCTTCAAGAATATCAGTGAATTCTTTGTCCAGATATGTTTTCAGGATGCGATCGAGTGCATCGATAACAGTTACTTCGATACCGGCTTTGGCAAAGGCTTCAACAACTTCGATACCAATATATCCTGCACCTACAACAACGGCTTTTTTGGATTCTGCCATACGGTCCTTGATTTTTTCTGCCCAGTTTCGTCCACGAACGTAGAACGCATTCTCAAGATCTGTTCCAGGAACCGGTAATTCCAGTGGTTTGGCCCCAGGAGAGAGGAATAGCTTGTCATAAGACTCTTCAGATTCGCCGTCTTCAGACTTCACTGTGATCGTTTTATTGGCTGCGTCGATACCGACAACATCACTGTTCATGTGAACGATGACGCCTTGTTCTTTAAAAGAATGTTCTGTTGCGTAATGAAGCTGGTCAGCATTTTTACTAATGCCTTCTAAATAGCTTTGGATTCCGCAAGATAAGAATGAGGCAGTAGACCCGCGTTCATAAAGATGCACTTCTGCATCCGGATTTTCCTGTAAGAGTGTTTCAGTTGCTTCATAGCCTGCGTGAGATGTTCCTACAACGATAAATTTCATTGTAAATTCCTCCTAATATAGTTTGAATATGTACGGTTCACATACCTATATTAGTATATCAAACAATCCCAGAGAATAGAAATGATATGCCTGTGATTATATTTTAGGGCGCAGCGATGGGGTTGACACTGAAATATATGTCTATTCCCGACAAGATCATTGGATCGGGGGAACAGTGGCAACACAATCTGGTTACTGGTCACTCGTGTCCTGATTCAGCCAGTACTGTTCATCTTCAATCAGTTTTTTAAGTTTGTCCAGTTCATCTTCGGATGCCGTTTCAGTGGTGGTGGTCAATCTGTCCAGCTGTTCTGGAGGCAGACCCAGCATTTTTTCGAGTTCCTCCTCAGACAGCAGGCGCCGGTTGATATAATCTTCCACTCGGGCAGTGTAAATAATGGATTCGATCTCTCTGTCCGTCAAATCTTCTTCCACCGAAAACTCCAGCTTCAGCAATTCTTTTAAGGAAGAGATATCCAAAAGCACCCCAAGGCCTTTCGCATAGCCTTTGATCTGGCGCATGATAAAGTCCTGATCTTCATACATCCTGCTCACTCCTTTTACTTTCACCTTTACTATAGCACGAATCCCTTTCTCTCAAGCTAAAAAAGACTGAAAAGGGAAGGGGGAACTTTCAGCCTTTTCAGTCTTTTTTCGACCGGTTATTGTCTTAAGTTATTCTTTTTTCTCATATACTCTTCTTCTGACAGGTTTCCTTTAGCGTATTCCTCATCCAGGATATCTAACGCTGACTGTTTTCTTGAACGCGTATGGTGGTGCGAATTATCTTCAGATACCTTTCTGAATAGCAGATACAGAAAAATGATAATGAGTACCAGCCAAAACAGGCCTCCAAACATCATATTGAAACCTCCTCCAAACAAACCGTACATCGAATGCATCATATCATAGTCCTCCTAAAAATCTTTTACAGTTTTTAGTATACTGTGGGAATATGGAGATTTTATGGAGAAAGAAGCCAGATATTCAGTGCTCACTTTCACCAGCTTCTGGAAAAGTCAGATCAAAATACATATCTGCCTTACAAATTTTACTCTGTAAAGAAAAAACACTTGACGAGCATTTCATTCCATGATAAGATTGCTATTGTGAGTTTGAAAGAGAACTAAACTCAAGCAAAAGGGTCTTTAAAATGAAAAGAACGCCTTATCATCATATCAACAGGAGGTGCAAGTATAATGGCAGTAAAAATCCGCATGAAACGTATGGGTTCAAAAAGAAATCCGTTTTACCGTTTGGTAGTCGCTGATTCTCGTGCTCCACGTGATGGACGCATTATTGAACAAGTTGGAACTTACAACCCTGTATCAAAACCAGCTGAAGTTAAAGTTGACGAAGAACTCGTTATGAAATGGTTGAGAGATGGCGCTAAGCCTTCTGATACAGTTAAAAACTTATTATCAGAAAAAGGAATCATCAAACGATTCCACGATGAGAAGTACAGCAAATAATCGTTCGAATTAAATGAATCACTTAAGAAGAAAAGGATGGAGCGCTAATATTATTATTACTGTTCCATGTCTTTTCTTCATTCTATATAGAGAGCATTTAAGCAAAGGATGGTAGTATGACTGATACAGAGATGAGAGAGTTAATCAGAACCATTGTCGAACCATTGGTAAGTCATCCTGAAGACGTTAAACTTGATTTGAAAGACACAGATGACTTTCATGAATATTTGTTATCTGTTCATTCGGATGATGTCGGTCGTGTGATCGGTAAGCGCGGGCGTATTGCCAAGGCGATCCGTTCCATCGTTTACAGTATCCAGTTCGATGGACCTAAACGTGTCCGTCTGACGATCGTCGACTAGTGAATTGAACAGTAAAACGGGGATGGCTCTTTGAGTTCATCCTTTTTTTGTATCGATATTGAGAAAAAGGGAGATAAACGATGGAATATTATGATGTTGGAAAAATCGTCAACACCCACGGGATCAAAGGGGAAGTGCGCGTGCTATCAACGACGACCAATCCTGAAGAACGATATTATGAAGGGGCGCCTTTAATCTGGTTCGGTAAAAAGGGCGAGCAGGAAGCACTGACCGTCAAGACCCACCGTACGCATAAGACTTTTGACCTGTTATCTTTTGAAGGATACGGCAATGTCAATGATGTGGAACAGTTCGTCGGCGGGACCTTGCGCGTGAGCGAAGATATGCTTTTGGAGCTGCCTGAGAATGAATTTTACATTCACGAAGTTATCGGGAGTACCGTCATCGATGATTATTCGGGTGAAGAGATCGGCAAGATCAAAGAGATCCTGTCGCCCGGCGCCAATGATGTCTGGGTCGTAGAGAGACCGAACAAGAAAGACTTACTGCTTCCTTATATCGAACCGGTGATTCTTGACGTGGATATCGAAAATCAAGTCGTTCGTGTACATGTGATGGAAGGGTTAGATTGATGAAAATAGATGTTGTGACACTTTTTCCGGAAATGTTTGACGGGCCGCTCGGTCATTCGATCGTCAAGCGAGCCATTGAAAAGGATATCGTTGAAGTCAATAAAGTGAATTTCCGCCAGTTCGGTAAAGGGAAGCACCAGGTCGTTGATGATACGCCATATGGTGGCGGAGCAGGGATGCTCTTAAAACCGGAACCTCTGTTTGAAGCAATGGATTCGATCAACGAACGTGATCCTGAAACGAAAAAACGCGTGATCTTGATGGATCCGGCCGGCAAACCTTTTAATCAGGCGATGGCGGAAGACTTTTCAGAAGAAGAGCACCTAGTCTTCCTCTGTGGGCATTATGAAGGCTATGACGAGCGTATCCGCTCGCTCGTGACGGATGAGGTCTCTCTGGGCGACTATGTCCTCACAGGAGGCGAACTGGCCGCCATGGTCATGATCGATGCGACCGTGCGCCTGCTTCCGGAAGTTTTAGGGAACGCATCGTCTGCTCAGACCGATTCGCATTCCAGCGGTTTGCTTGAGCACCCGCATTATACCCGGCCGGCTGAATACAAAGGCATGAAAGTACCGGAAGTCCTGATGAACGGCAATCACGGGCTCATAGAAGCCTGGCGTCATGAGGAATCGCTGAAACGCACCTTTGAACGCCGACCCGATATGCTGGAGTCTTATGACTTGTCAGACAGGGATAAATCCTTGATCGAAAAGTGGCAAAACGAAGCAGACGAGACCGGCGAATAAGTCAGTAAACGGGAGTATTTTTAGAGAAAGTAAGTAAAAGTCCTTTACACCTAATTAGTAGTATGGTAAAGTTAATAATTGAGTGGGCAACCACTCTTATTTTCGCAATATTCCGCTGGGACGTGCTCTTTATGAGTGTTGCGCGAGAGGAGATGTAAAGATGAATCAATTGATCGAAGATATCACAAAAGAACAATTACGTTCTGACTTACCGGACTTCCGTCCAGGAGACAACGTTACTGTTCATGCGCGTATTGTTGAGGGTGAACGTGAACGTATTCAGCTTTTTGAAGGCGTCGTAATCAGCCGTCGTGGTAAAGGTATCAGCGAAATGTACACTGTCCGTAAGATTTCTGGCGGTGTCGGCGTTGAACGTACTTTCCCAGTACATTCCCCACGTGTTGCAAAAATTGTTGTAACTCGTCAAGGTCGTGTACGTCGTGCGAAGCTATACTACCTACGTAACCTACGTGGTAAAGCAGCTCGTATTCCAGAACGCGTACGTAAAAACAAATAGTATGCTATTGAAACACCGGAACCTTTCGAGGATCCGGTGTTTTTCTGTTATCCGGAAAAAGAGGGCGGCAGAGCTAAGATAGACGACTGAGAGCGGGCTCTCAGTCACCCTATTTGAAAGACGGGTATAACAGTTAGTTAAATGAATAACGACTTTGAGTTGCCACTATCAGCCGATATAATAGTAGCTCGATTTGTTCTAATCCTTTAAGTTGCCATTATAAACTGTGATAACAGGAAGTCGATTCTAGTCTAGACAGCGAGTTCCCTTTATAAGAGGTTATAACAAGAAGTCAATTTACAAAATGAAGGTAAGCTACTACTATAAGAGGGTATAACGGTAACTCAACACTATTATTTAATCTGAATCTCTATTATCACGTAATATAATAGCATCTCGATGAGGTCCTGGCATTCGAGAAGCCATTAATAAGAAGGAATCGAAGAGCCCTCTTCGCTCACCCAATTTTAATAGAAACAGCCCGGTATAGCCCCCTAATATAGCATCATTAAAAAACCATGAGTCAATCCTTCAAGATGTCTATATTTAGTAAGCGTTTTATGATATAATAATTTTTGTGTGGAACACAGACACGCGAAACTATAATTATTGGAGGATTTATATAATGAGCAAAATTACAGATAATTTTAAGCACTTAGCGCAAGATAGAAAGATCCAATTCAAAACGAAAGATATCGAAACACCGATCCGTACACAAGACGGCGAACAAGTGAAACAGAAACAAATCGTTTTCCAGACGGCTTTGCGTATCCAAGATAAGAAAGCTGTCGCATGCGGCGTGATCATTCATGATTCAGAACAGCCTCGTGTAAACTATCAGATCACATACAACAAGATCGGTCAGGTTACAGACCGCAACAAAATGCCTGAAATCACAACAGCCTTGAACGAAATCAATGCCATGCGTTCCGGCTACTATCGTTTCGTTGTCTCAGGCGACGGTGAAATCGTTATGCGTCACCTAGGCATCACTGGTGAAGACGCTAGCCCTATGATGGACGTCTTTGTATACGGCGGACGTATTTTAAGAGCCTTATTACCACAACTTGAACAAATCGACGGTGTCGACGTTTCTCAAGTTAAATCCTAAGAAACGAAGGTGAGACAAGTGGCAGAGTATTTGTTTGAAGCAACCGTTCATAATGAGGATGGGGTCGATGGGACAGCTTATGTCGAAGGTGATGATAAGTTATCCGTCACAGTTTCCAGTCCGGTAAACTCTAAGCCGGGAACGAATCCGGAAGAGTTGTTCGGTCTGGCACTGACCACCTGTCTGAATGCGACAATCGAATCCCTGTTAAAGGCTCGCGGCCTGACGAACAGAAGTAAAGTCACGGCCAAGATCCAACTCAGACGCGAAGACAGCGGCGTGGGGTATTACTTCCAGGTTTATGTTTTTGCGGCGATCGAAGGGATGGAACTCGACCGTGCCGATGCGATCGTTCAGTCGGCAGACAAGCGATGTCCTGTTGCTAAACTGACACAGAATGCATCCACTATCACACTCAAAACGGTTCCTTATGAAAACTGAATAATACCGGACCCTATGAATTCTCTAATGAATTCACAGGGTCTTTTTTTAAATTTTTAATCATTCTTAATATAATTCAACTATACTATAAGCATCACAAAGAGAAAGCCGGGGAATACTTTGAAAACACATCTCTTGAACACTGGAGCCTTTGTACTAATCTTTATACATACTCTTATTTTTTACTTCTGGATGGTTGATTGGGAACATTTAGTTACTGTAAAGGGTATAATTTTCTGGATTCTGTCAACTGTCATGGGAATAATTGTTTGCCTCTTCTTTAGGCAGACCCAAGAAGCATCGAAGAAACAGCTGGTCAAAACACTTTTATTATCCACCACATCCTTAATGGTTGTACTCGCCACATTGTCTGTACTGATAGAGTTTACTGTGAGGTCTATGCCCTGAAAAAAAGTAAACACTTTATGGTTGAATCGTTGTTTTCAACTATATAAGGTTTAAGACTGTATAGGAAAAGACCTTTAAATCCTATTGACTTAAAGGTCTTTTCTTTTCTATTCTTAGCTAATATAAGGATTACAGGGCAATCGGCTTCCCACCAGTGATACCGTAGATTTGTCCATTCACATAGCTTCCTTCGTCTGATGCAAAGAAAACATAGAGGGGAGCCAGTTCGACCGGCTGAGCGGCTCGTCCAAGTGGTGTATTCTGACCGAAAGTCGGGATATCGCCAGGTAGTTTGCCATTGTCCAACTGAAGCGGCGTCCATACAGGGCCAGGTGCCACGCCATTCACACGAATACCTTTAGGGCCGAAGTACTCGGATAGCGTAACGGTAAAGTTACTGATCGATCCTTTCGTGGCCGCATAATCCAGCAGGCTCGTGCTCGGACTGAATGACTGGACAGACGTGGTCGTGATGATCGCACTTCCCGGTTCCAGATGTTTTTCGGCCGCTTTCACCGTTTCAAACATACTGATGATGTTGATTTTGAATGTATCATTGACCTGTTTCATGGATAAACTTTCCAGATCCGGCTGAGCGATCTGCTGCGCGGCATTCAGGACTAAAATATCCAGCAGGCCGAAAGCTTCCACAGTTTTCTCTACGATTTCTGTCGCGGCATGATCGTCACGCAGATCGTATGGGAGAAGCAGGGCTTTTCTTCCTTCCGCTTCAATGATCTCTTTGACATCGTTGGCATCTTTTTCTTCGCCAGGATAAAACTGTATGGCCACGTTGGCGCCTTCTCGGGCATAAGCGATCGCCGCCGCACGTCCGATACCGGAATCGCCACCTGTGATCAGGGCATTGCGTCCTTCCAGACGGTTGTGGCCTTTATAAGATTTTTCTCCTGAATCTGGTTGCGGGTCCATTTCGTTCTGCAGTGCGGGAGTATCTTGTTCTTGATCAGGAAACTTCTCATTGTAATACTTCGTACGCGGATCAGTTAATTTTCTCTCTGTCATTAACGTTCGACTCCTTTTATGATTTTATATCCATTTTAACCAATGGACAGTTAAAGTGTATCAATACCTCTTACATATTTCTATTAAAATGACTTGTTAAAGACATAGAAGCAATTTGTGATGTGGGATTAGGCAGCGGCCTAATCCAGACCTTATTAGATCTTATCGACCTGATTCTATTACTATGTGAGAGCAATACTCCGTTTATTAGCAGTGCTGAGGTTGCATTTGTTTTGAGCAAGCTCAATGATTCGCTCATTGGCATCACTCAAACTGTATCCTCCGTGGGCACGCTCAATGAGCCTCTCATTGGCAGTACTCAAACTGAATCCTCCGTAAGTACGTTCAATGGGCTTCTCATTGGCATCACTCAAGCTATATTCTCTGTGGGTGCGCTCAATGAGCCTCTCATTGGCAGTACTCAAACTGTATCCTCCATGGGTACGCTCAATGATCCTCTAATTGGCAGTACTCAAGCTATATTCTCTGTGGGTACGCTCAATGAGCTTCATATTAGCCGTGCTCAAGCTACGTTATCCGTGGGTGCGCTCAATGAGCCTCTCGTTGACATCACTCAAGCTGTATTCTACGTGAGTACGTCCTATTCTAGGAGGCGGGAAAGTTGTTATCCAAATAAGCGCTTGATATATAGTCGCTAGTTTAGTTTCCAACTATCTCAATAAACTAAAAATGGTTGAAACTTGAAAATCAACGATATATGGTTTATATTTAAGAAGTATATAGGAAAGGAGAGAACACGGTGGAAAACCAGTCAAAAATCGCTTTGATCGCCGACATCATTGCGTCAAAGAAGATGAAAGAACGGGCACAGACCCAGCAGATCCTTTCAGATATACTCGATAAAATGAATGAGGAATTCTCGGAACAGATCGAGTCTAAACTGACCATCACTTTAGGAGATGAATTCCAGTGCATCGTCAGCGAGATGGAAACGGCCTTTTTACTTATTGACCGCATCACACTGGAACTCCAGCTCATGACTATAGCGCAGCTGGATGAAGAGATATCGCTTCGGTGGGGGATCGGTATAGGGGAGCTCATCACGCCGATCAAGGATAAAGAAGTGAGCATCGGTGCAGACGGTCCGGCATACTGGCATGCGAGAGAAGCCATCGAATCCGTCCATGAAGATAACGACTACGGTCTGCTCAATGAAAAAATCAGGACAGAACACCCAGATGACCTCTTCTACAACAGTATCGTAAGGCTTCAGAGTGTCATCCGCAATCAGTGGACAGCCACGCAGAAAGAGACGGTCTATTATGTATTGAAAGCCGGTGGCTACGGGAATGTCAGTAATCAGCAGGTCACCGATACATTGAAAGAAGGCCTGGGTAAGTCCTTCAGTGCCCAGACCGTCAGCAAGCGCATCATCTCGACCCAGATCAAACAATACATCCAGTCACGCAAGCTCTTAGCCGAAAAGATCGAAGAGGGGAGAGTGGCAAAATGATCATTGAAACGCTGATCGCCCATGTCGTGAGTTACTTTTACTTTCAGCCGACACGTACGGGGGATCCAAAAGAAAAATACGCTGTGTCTCAATCGCTTCACTTTGTCTGCGGACTGCTCTTTACCAGTGTGATCATTTACGGTCTGCATGACGGCAGCGACGGTTTCACTTTGAAGTGGCTCGTGATCGTTTCGGGTTTACTTTTTGGGTATATCTTATTCGAAAATAAAATCAAAAACCCGCTGAACTTCTTTTTCACGAGTAACTTGAGCAGTGAACACGCGCTCCACATGTTTTATGTAAAAAACAGGTCCATCGTCCAGTTCGTTATCCAGCAGATGCTCTACCTGCTCTGGATTTTCATATTGAATGAATTAGTGACTGTGAGTGATGATCCATGGATTCTAGTGGGGATCGGGATAGTCTTCCTCCTTATTTTTATGGTCAGTCTTTATGCACTCAACAGGAAAGAATCCGGCAGCCACTACCCCTGGAACAGACTGCTCAAGCATGCGAGTACATACATCGTGTTGAGCGCGGTGACACTGATCCTTCTGCAGATCCTGTTGCAGGGGCTAGAGTTGCTCCAGCTTGCAACGTTTCCAGTCGGAGCGTTCGTCACACAGTCGCCGTATCGGATGCTCATTGCCTTAAGTTTCGTGCTGTTGTTGTTGATGAAACCGACAAACTTGGTCATCCGTGCGGTCAGTTCCAAGTATGACCCGAAAAAAGACGCGGCGCTGGCTTCACAGACGGAACAGGATTCAGGTTTCAAAGGAGCCGGTGCGATGATCGGGAACCTTGAACGCCTGCTGATTCTGCTGTCGTTTTTCTTTGGCAGCCTCTTGTCAGTGGTCGCGATCTTGTCCATCAAAGCCTTCGCCCGCTACAAGCTGATCGCCGAAGACCCGTATTTTTCTGAATACTTTGTTATCGGGACGATGTTAAGTGTCCTGATAACCTTCTCATGCTATGCCCTACTCGTTTTGCTGCTTGTTTGATTAAGTCTTTAAAGTATTGCAAGACCTGAAAACTTTTTACTATAATAAACCTAATACACCTAAGGAGCTGAACTAATGGCAAACGGTATGGAGCAATTTCAGAGAATGGTCCAGCAGTTCTTAAACGAACACGGTGATGAATTCGATTCGCCAATGGAGGCTGTGGACTACTTTACCCGAAAATATAATGAAGAAAACAGAGCTGGAGGGGATTTTACCCAGTCAGCAACTACCGAAACGCGTTCAATGGATAAACTGGATGAAGCAATGTCTACTGATTCATTCAAACGCAGTAGAAAGCTGCTCAAAGAAGCCGTTGAGCTCTGGCCCGAAAACTGGGACGCACAAAGTATGCTGATCGATTCGGATCCCGATATAGACATGTTCCAACTTGTGGACCACTATAAGTATCTGGAAAAAAGAGCACACAAAGACTGGCAGAAAAATACTGACAGAGTCGGCTACCGTAATGTTGAAGAACGTCCTTACTTGAGACTAAAAGGTAAACTGGCTTTTCTATTCATGGATATAGGTATGGTCGACCATGCCCTGGAGCATCTACTTGAATTATATAAAATAGATGAATCCGATGCTTTAGGTACGCGTTACAAAATCATGGCACTCTATGTACGCAAATTCGACTGGAAAAGTGCCTGGCGCTTTTATCAGAAAGCCGAGGGGGCTGACGAAGATGATCAGTTGCTGTTGCCCATCATTATTCTTGCTGTCCTAACAGACCGTCAAGATCTGGCCAAAAGCCTGCTGGAGAAACTGGTTGAAGTGAATCCGGAAATCGGCATGGTATTCATCGATGACATGTGGCCGATAGAAGAGTTGTATGATGACGAGATAACATCAGCACCATCTTTCCAGCCATTTTCCTATCAGAGCCTACTCATGGCTTTAAGAGATATTCTTTACGTCATCATCGAGAACGAATATCTCTTCAAATGGCTAAAGCGGGAAACCTTTAAGCTACTTCCTGAAGATCAGAAAAATGAAATAATGCATCAGCCTTTTTACGGTGAAATCGATCCCTACGGCTCGTTAGAACTGGGAAATTTCTTCGAATCTCTCAGTGAAGATTCATCCAATCCGCTTCGGGGGATAAAAATAGACCGTGTCCGCATCCTTTACCAGGCAGGACTGATAACGTTCGAAGATTTTGCAGAAGTGAGTGAGAAAGACGTTCTTGGCCTGGATGGTATCGGGCCAGTGACCATCAAAGAACTGAAAGCCAACGGTGTGGCGTTCAGAAAATAGGTTACTGCATTTTAAAAAGCCAATAAGGAACAACCCGCGCCTCTAGTGAGGAGCGGGTTGAACAATTTTGTAGAGAAGTGTTCAGTCGTAAGGGTACGTTGTCATGAGTACGACATTTAAAGCTCGAAAGTGTTCACTTGTGGATCAGCGATTCAGTGAGTGCGACATTTTAAGTACGAAAGTGTTCAGTCGCGGCCGAGTGCTTCGATGAGCGCGACATTTAGGGCGGGAAAATGTTCACTCATGAACAGTCATGACGTGGGTGATACATTTTGCCAACAAAAGTGTTCACTCACGTATACCCGAAGACTGAGCCAGCACTTCTCCACCAAACCTTTTCTCAGAGACACAAACAACGAGATTAAACGAACAAAATCCCTATGCGATGATGCTGAAACGAGGCACGCGCCTCGTTTCTTTCCTTATCCAAAGCTTTAAAGGGGAGAGATTGAAGGCTTTCAATCTCTTCCTCTAGTCAAAGCGGACTAAAATCGTGTACAATGGTCTTATATGAAAAAATAATGAGAATATGAAGGAGATACGTATGGTTTTTAAGAAAATCGAAACACAGAGCCTTCCAGATATCCATTCGGAGGGTCATTTATATGAGCACGAAGAAACAGGGGCGCAGGTCCTTTATTTAGAAAACGATGATACCAACAAGTCCTTTACGATCGGTTTCAGAACACCGCCGTACAACGACAACGGTATTGCACACATCTTGGAGCATTCGGTCCTCAACGGCTCAAAGAAATACCCGTCAAAAGAACCGTTCGTGGAACTGATCAAAGGGTCCTTGAACACTTTTGTCAACGCGATGACTTTCTCGGACAAAACCATTTATCCGGTCGCATCCACTAACGAAAAAGATTTCGGCCACCTGGTCGGCGTTTATTTAGACGCAGTCTTCCAGCCGAAACTCTATCAGGACCCGCAGATCCTGGCTCAGGAAGGCTGGCACTACCACTTGGAAAACGAAGACGATGAGCTGATCTACAAAGGCGTCGTTTACAATGAGATGAAAGGGGCGTCTGCTTCACCGGAGCGCCAGGTCTATGACCACGTGTCGAGCCAGCTGTATCCAGACACCACTTACAGCAAGAATTCAGGCGGCGATCCCAAAGCGATCCCGACACTGACCCAGGAAGAGTTCATTGCCTTCCATCAGCGCTACTATCACCCAAGCAATTCCTTAACGACCGTTTACGGCGACGTGAACATCACCGACGTTTTCGACCGTCTGGAAGAGTACTTCACGGGCATGGGCAGACATAGCGAAACAGTGGACTTGTCCATCGAACCCACGGAGCCTAAAGAAGCTGTCTATACGGATACGTATTCCATTACAGCCGGCGACGATCCGACCGGGAAAGACTACCTGGCCCTCGGCTGGCACGGCGCTTTGCCGGATGAAACACTGGACATCTTCGGCCTGGAAGTCCTGGACGAGATCCTTTTCGGGAACAACCAGTCACCGCTTAAGAAGGCTCTCCTTGACGCAGAGATCGGCGGTGATATCAACAGTGACGTCTCAGACATCGGCTATCCGACGGCTTTCCTGATCATGGCGAAGTACTCAAGCGCCGACAAGATGGCGAAGTTCAAAGAAGTGGTACAGGAGACACTTACTGACTTAGTCAAAAACGGCATCAGTAAAGATCTTATTCAGGCGGCTCTGAACAAGATCACTTTCCAGACACGGGAAGCAGCGATTTCGGAAGACAACCCGCGCGGCGTCATTTATGCCATCCAGTCACTGAACACCTGGCTGTATGACAAGGATCCGTTCGTGAACCTCCAGTTCAACCATTACCTGGAAGAACTGGCTAAAGTCGCAGAAGACGGCTACTTTGAAGAATTGATCCAGCGCAAACTGATCGATAACGACGTCTTCACGCAAGTCATTCTGAAAGCCGAGCCCGGAAAGAGTGACAAGCAGGAAGAGGAAACACTTAAAAAGCTCCAGGAATACAAAGCGAATATCTCAGAAGACGAGCGTCAGCGGATCATTAAAGAGACGCTTGCTTTGATCGAACGTCAGGAAACACCGGATAAGGCAGTAGACCTGGCCAAGATCCCGACGCTGAAGCGCGAAGACTTGACAACAGACGAGCAGGATTATCCGATCGATGAAGAAGTGTTCGGCGAAGACACCAGTTTCTACCATGCCGAGCAGTTTACGTCAGGCATCGACTATATCGACCTGTACTTCAACATCGAAGACTTTGAAGCAGACGAGTATGAACTCCTAGGCTACTTCAGCAACCTCCTAGGCAAACTGGCGACGGACAACTATGACGAAGCGGCCCTGCAGACAGAGATGGATACCCACACAGGCGGCATCTACGGCAATGTGTCTATTTATGAAGACGTTGACGGCAACATCAAGCCGTTCTTCAAAGTCAGCGGGAAAGCTTTGGCAGCTTCATTAGACGATCTGATCGGTCTGATGAAAGAAATCACGCTTTACACCCAGTTCGACAACAAAGCTGAACTGTTAAAAATCACGCAGCGTCTGATCTCGAACTTTGAGAACAAGATCAACTTCAGCTCACACGGCATCGTCGCAAACCGAGCTTTGAGCCAGGTGAAACCGACAGCCAAGCTGAGCGAACGCATCGGCGGAATCGACCAGTTCAATTATCTGAAAACCGTCCGCGATGAACTGAAAAAGGATGCCACTGAGCTGACGGACAGTCTCGCGCAGCTCCTCAATAAACTGATGAACAAGCGCCGCTTGAACGTCTTGTATACGGGTGAAGCAAACCGCAAGAACACGGTCAAGGACGCGCTGAAAACAGCCTTTGAATCCCTACCGAATGAAGACCTCGGTGACAAAGTCACGTATCAGCCAGGTCCGAAGCAAAACGAAGCCTACGTCACAGCTCAGGACGTGAACTACGTGGGGCTTGGCAGTGATGCCAAAGGGACGCTCGACTATTCAGGCACGTCGCAAGTCCTGTCGACCGCTTTCCGCTTCGATTACCTGTGGAACGCGATCCGCGTCAAAGGCGGGGCATACGGCTCTCTATACCGTCATACACGTAACGGCAGCGTGGCACTTGGTTCTTACCGCGATCCAAATATCAAAAAAACGCTGGACGTCTATAAAGGCATCCCGGACTTCGTTAAAGGTCTGGAACTGCCTGAGTCGGAACTATTGAAATACATCATCGGTTCACTCAGCCCGCTGGAGCAGCCGAAATCTGCCCACAGCAAAGGACTCACTGCTTTCAACCGACTGCAGCGCGACATCAAAAAAGAGGATATCGTTCAGCTGAAAGAAGAGATATTGGCGACCGATTCAGACAAACTGTCAGCCCTGCATGACGACTTCAGAACAGTTATCGACTCAGGCTCTGTGGTGGTCATCGGCAACAAGGCGCAGATCGAAAACGAAAAAGAGCTGTTCGACAAAGTGTACGACCTTTACTGATCCGATCGATCCGATCGATCAGGACCAAATCAGAATAAAATCAGGATCAGACTAGCAGCCATCACACGCTACTGGTCTGGTTTTTACTCTCAATAGCTATCCTTTGCATCTCCAAAAAGCCACGCTGTATACTGAGCATATAGATCACTGAGGAAGAAATAGTTTATCACTATGACTATAACTAAGGAGGAGGGATAAAACATGAATACACTTGTTGCCGTTTCTATCGTGCCCATCGGAACAGAGGAAGCTCTTGCCCCGCATGTGTCGAAGTCGATCAAGATCATCAGAGACTCCGGCCTGCCCAATAAAACGACCTCGATGTTTACAGAAATCGAAGGCCCCTGGGATGAGGTAATGAAAGTGGTCAAAGACGCTGTGATGGTCCTGGCTGATGAAGGGATCCGCACGGAAGTCGTTCTGAAAGGCGATATTCGTCCTGGACGTGAGAACGCCATGGAAGAAAAAGTCCAGGAGATCGAAGATATGCTTGGTCAATAAACCAATAGAGAACTCAAAAAGGTGTCCGCTCCAGACTATAGGAGCGGACACCTTTTTTTGCACAGAAACATCTGTTCGCCATTTGCCATTTTTCTCATTTAGTCGAGTACGCATTGAAAATGCCTTCATTAATCCATATAATGAATAAAGATATACTAAAGAATATAGCCATTCAGGAGGGATGACATGAAAAAAAAACGCGCGGTGATTGTCCTGCTGCTTCTCTGTTCTATCTTGTTCCTGACCCAGCCGGATAAGGACGATATCTATGACTGGCTGGCCAGTGAACAGGGCATCACGCAAAAAGATGACTCGAACGAAGCAATCGCCTTTGGCTTATTCAAAAAAGACGGGAAACAGATCCAGGAGATGTTCAGTCACTACAGGAATACGGGTCTCTTTGCGAGCGAGGAAAAAGTTTTTCAGGATGAAAACGGCGAGTCATTCACCATCCGAGTCTTTGGTATTGCCGGCCAGCTTATACAGATGGAAGACGGATTCTTATGGGACTGGCTGAACTGATTAACCCGATCGAATAGAAGCAATAACTGGACTAATTACATACTCGTTTTTATAAGAGCCTGATTCACTGAGGCTTTTATAAAAACGTACATAAACTAACTAACAGAATGGAGACGGTTACACATGATCGACAGTTACGAAAATATGCCAAAATCGAACGCTCACCCAGAAGGAATGCAGACAGTCCAAGGCGACAAGCAAAATATCCGGGCGCGCATATTACCCGAAGACCATATTTACCAGCGCAAAAACGGCCGGAACCTGCGTATCCGACTGGTCTATCCGGAAGGCTACGAACTCGAGGGGCCTTATCCAATCCTAGTACATATCCAAGGGTCTGGCTGGTTCCAGCAGGATCTGAATAACATTATCACAGACCTCATGCCGATCGTTAAGCGCGGGTTCGTGTTGGCGGTGGTGGAGTATCTGCCAATACCTGATGCCAGTTTCCCGAGTCATATCCATGACGCTAAAACGGCTGTCCGTTATCTGAATGCGCACGCCGATGAACTTCAGCTCGATATGGAAAATCTCTTCCTATCCGGCGACTCGAGCGGCGGACACACCGCCGTAATGACATGGGCGACCTGGCAGACAGACATGCTGGACAACTCGACCGAACCGCTTCCAGATATCAAGGCCTGTATCGATATATACGGCGTCACTGATTTTGAGGCCATTGTGAATCAGCCATCCGCGACGGATCACGCCAAGCCGACGAGCCCGCCGAACCTGCTGCTCACAGAATTCATCAGAGGGAACGATGACGCACACGTCAAGCAGGCGTCCGTCCAGTATTACTTGGAGAAAAACAAACCGACTATTCCGCTTTTGATCCTCCACGGCAATAAAGACACCGTGGTTCCTTTCGAGCAAAGCGTCCTGCTCTATGAAGTCTGCCTTGAATATGACTTAAAAGCAGAGTTTTTCTGCGTGGACGAAGCCGATCACGGCGGAAGCATCTTTTATACCGATGAAGTCGTTGGAATCATCAGAGATTTTCTGATCAAGCATATTAAATAGGCGGCATCGATGTTAGCTTATTGACAAACAAATCATCCTCGAGACACCTATAGCTATCACAAGTGTTAAAGCCTGAACTTACTAAAGAAGCGTGTTAAACTGAATCTAGTAAGGTTTTAAAAGGGATCAATCATATAAGGAGGATGTTCAGTATGGCAAAAAGATACGTTGCAGACATTAAACCGGTGAACGCAGAGGCGATCGGTACGTCCGTTACGGGCAAGGCAGAACTTATTGAAGAAGACGATACCTTGAAAATCAAAATCGAAGCTAAGGGGACGCCACCAAACATGATGCATTGGAGCCACTTCCATGGGTTCTTAGATGGGAAGAAGGGGCGCGTGCCTGGAAAAGAGGCTGATTTAAATGGTGACGGGTTTATTGACTTGCCCGAAGTCTATAAAGTAGCGGGCCAGACCATGGTCCCGTTTGACAACGCCCCTCAAGATATCAATGTGCCACATGATAATTATCCACATTCTGATGCAGACGGGAACTGGAATTATGAGTTTGAGGTGCCTATAGTTCCATTGAAAGCCAAATTTATAGAGAAATTTGGCTCAGAAGATCTGCAGTTAGAATCCCGAACGATTATCATTCATGGCGTACCAGAGTCTCTGGACCTCCCAGATACAGTTGAAGGCACCGTAAAAGAGTATGGTCCGCATACGACCCTTCCAATCGGCGTGGGCGAGATCGAGAAAGCTTAAGTATCCTTTGATTAGTGATAACATATAAAAGGAATGCAGCGAAAATTATTTTCATATCGCTAGTGACAGAACGTCTTTCTGATCACGGCTGATCATCTCAGCCGGATCTGGAGGGCGTTTTTTATATTTAAATCACATATTGATTAATGTCAAAAGACGTTTATACTTAGGTAAGGTAGTGTTTCGTTCTGCATGGGAAGGAAGAGGACAAAATGGGACTGTTTTATTTCGCCCTGGTCGCGGGTGGCGTCACTTTGTTTTTAAGTGATAAAGAAGAAGTGGATAAATTATTCACTGCTATCGATACGTATAGAAAACAGTTTAGATTCGCCACATTTATCTATGTTGGACTCTTTGGGATGTTCATGGTGCCCTTCGATTTTATCGATTTTTCGATGATCTTGAGATATGCCGTCTTTTATTTTATTGTCGGCGTCATCCTGTATGGACTCTACAAGAATCAGCCACTGAAAGTACTGAAGATCGTCACTCTGCTGCATCTGCTGGGAGTAGCGGGACGCATCGCACTTGAATGGATGGAGTGGACACCGGTAAAACTGTTCAACATCGGTATCTATGCAGCGGTCATCCCGTTATATCTCTACATCATCCAGCTCGTCCTCACCTTGAAACGCTTTGCCAGCAACTGAACACTACCCAGAAATCACTTGTTTATCCATTAGTGGATGAACGATACAGAAAAAGGAAGGTTTTATGAAAACAACCAAGAAACGTTTAGCTTTATATCTCACTCTATTTATCCTTACGTTAGTTGTATTTTACATATATACACCAGCGCTCAATATCCACTCGCAGGAATTCAGGTTTTACATCCTGCTGTTTACTGTGGCAGTCATCGGTATCGAGGTGTCTATAGACGGCCAAGGTTTCTATCTGAAAAAGATGAAGTATGGCGCATTGGCCTTGCCGATCCTGGCTGTCATCGTCATTGCGGTCGGTAACCTAGTGAACGGCGTCATGTTCCGGGCAACGGACTATGCTGAGTTGATCGAAGTGGAAGAGAAGAGCTTCCAGGAAGATTTCCCGGCCATGGACGAATCGTCTATCCCCTTGATGGATAAAGACACCGCTCAGCGCTTAGGCGACCGACGCATCGGTTCGATCAGTGAACTGGTGTCGCAATTTGTGCCGGCTGAAACCTACACACAGATCAATATCGATAACGATCCGTATCGTGTAACGCCGCTGCAGTACGCAAGTTTCATCCGCTGGCTTAATAACCGCAGCGAAGGGATCCCTAATTACCTGAAAGTCGATATGGTGACGGGGGAAGTCGAAGTGGAAGACCTGGACGAGAACATCAAGTATTCGGATTCAGAATATTTGAACCGCAATGTGAAACGTCACTTGCGCTTCAAACACCCGACCAAACTCTTTGAAGATCCGTCTTTTGAAGTCGATAATGAAGGACACCCGCATTACATCGCAACGACATATGAAAATATTTTCTGGTTCAAGCAGCTCGAACCGACCGGTCTGATCGTCTTGGATGCCGTGACAGGCGAAACAGAAGAGTATACCCTGGATACGATGCCGACTTGGGTCGACCGTGTATATTCATCCAATCTGATCCTGCAGCAGCTGAACTATAGAGGTCAGTACAGCGGCGGCTTCTTTAATGCACTCTTTGGCAAGCGCGGCGTCACGCAAACAACAGAAGGGTATAACTATATCCCGATGAATGATGATGTCTATCTTTACACAGGTGTGACCTCAGTTAATAACGATGCTTCGAATATCGGTTTCTATCTGGTCAATATGCGTACCAAAGCAGCCGAGTTTTATCCCGTCACATCGGCGGATGAATTTTCAGCCATGGATTCTGCCGAGGGGTCACTTCAGCAGATGCGCTTTGAATCGACCTTCCCGCTGCTGATCAGCCTAAACGAACGCCCGTATTACATTTCATCACTGAAAGATGATTCCGGCCTTGTCCGTTCATATGCCCTGGTCGATGCACAGGATTATCAGAAAGTCATCACCAGCGAAACCGTGGACGGTTTGATCACTCAGCTGAACGGCGAAACACTCACTGATTCAGAGGATGCTGAAGAAGATATCGTCGAGGTGGTCGATGAAAACCTAAGCGAAGTCAGCGGCCAAGTGGAGAACATCTCCCAAGCTGTCGTTTCCGGCAACACCATCTACTACTTCATGATCGACGGCAGTATCTATAAAGCCGACATCACCTTACACGATGCCTTGCCTTTCGTAGAAGAAGGTCAAGTCATCGAAGGAGAAGCCAACGCAGACAACGAATTTAAAATGATCATATTAGATTAAACGTCAGACCCTGTTCCTTATCACGTGTTATCAACGCGATGGGAACAGGGTCTTTCTTATCAGTAAACTTTTCACTGAAACGACACAAAATCGTCTGTCAAACACTTATGAATAGTGTAGAATAATGCCTATATTGAATAAAGTAATAAGCCGAGGAGAAATGACGATGTCAAGAAATACGCCACGAAAAACACGCAGCAATCAAATGAAAAAGAAGAAACCCTTCTATAAAAAATGGTGGGTGTGGCTGATCGCAGCACTTATTGGAATCGGCGCTGCCGGCGCAGGATTGGGAGGCTCAGATAATGTTCAGCCTGAAGACACCGAGCCTGAACTCGTCGAAAAAACCGATACAGAACCTGCTGTAGAAGAAGCTGAACCAGCAGAAGAAACGGAAACAGAAGACAGTACTCAAGAGGAAACAGAGGAAGTCGCTGAAGAAGTCACAGAAGAAGAGCCACAGGAAACCGTTGAGGATGAGGGCACTGACACTGAAGTGGTAGTTGAAGAAGACACACAAGAAGCGGACACTGAAACAGAGGAAGCTGCTGAAAACGACAGTGCGGCAGTGACGGAAGAAGCTCAAACTGAGGTCTCACTTGAACAGGAAGCCGCCTTGCTTAAAGCACGTGACTATTTAAATTACTCGCCATACCCTAAATTTGCTTTATATGATCAGCTGGTATTTGAAGGATATTCGGATGATGCTGCTCTTTATGCCGTCGAAAATATAGAGGCCGACTGGAACCAGCAGGCACTGAAACAGGCAGAAGATTACCTGATGTACACCTCTTTTTCAGAAGACAGTTTATACGACCAGCTCATTTATGACGAATATACCGAAGAACAGGCCAAGTATGCTATCTCGAATATCGAAGCAGACTGGAACAAACATGCTCTGAAGCAAGCCCAGGACTACCTGGATTATTCCATTTACACGGACAGTGAACTCTACGACCAGCTCATCTTTGAAGGTTTCACTCCTGAACAGGCCCAGTACGCCATGGATAATATAGAATAAGACTGTAAACCCATGTTGAATTTTCAGCATGGGTTCTTTCTTTATAAAGGACCACTCTAGTGTCAACTTATTAAAACGTGAAAATCTTTTGAGGCTCTTACTTCAGTTTGCACAGAATAAAGTTTTAGAAAACCTTTACATAATCACTAGTTATAAATCTATTTTAGTGTTAATATATATACAAATAAATGAAGGAGGAATCATTTTGTCCAAGAAAAAGTTTTACGATGCAGAGGGAAAACAAGTTAAAGCAAAGAAAGTAAAACCTTTTTATAAAAGATGGTGGTTTATTGCCATAGTGGTGATATTTATGTTCAATGTTTTTTCATCCATGGGTGAGGGGGATGAAGATGTTGCAGAAGAGGCGGCAACAGAGGAAGTCGCAGAGAGTGAAGAAACGGAAGCAGCGGAAGAGGATATAGATGAAGTTATTGAAGAGGAAACGGAAGAAGAGGCTGAAGTAGAAGAAGTTGTTGAAGAAGAACCGGAAGAAGAAGCTGAAGTGGAAGAAGTTGTCGAAGAGGAACCAGAGAAAGTGGATAATGATATTCCGACTGAACATAAATCAGCTCTAAATAAAGCTGAATCTTATTCCAGCTTAATGAACATGTCGAAGCAAGGACTATATGATCAATTAACTTCTGAATATGGAGATCAGTTCTCCGCAGAGGCAGCACAATATGCTATTGATACCATAGAAGCTGATTATAATGCGAATGCTCTTGCTAAAGCAGAATCATATAGTGACACTATGCACATGTCTAAGAAAGGCATAATGGAACAATTAACTTCTGAATATGGCGAACAATTCACTGAAGAAGAAGCGAATTTTGCTGTGGAGAATCTTGTAACGGATTATAAAGAGAATGCATTAAAGAAAGCAGAAAGTTATCAGGAAACCATGGACATGTCTCCTGAAGCAATCAGAGATCAGTTAACATCCGAATACGGTGAACAGTTTACTCAAGAAGAAGCAGATTATGCTATTGATAACTTAAACTAAAGTATTGTAAACCCATGTTGGATTTTCAGCATGGGTTCTTTCTTTGTAAACACTAAAAATGGTATAGTTAAGAGGAACAGTTTTTGTGTAGTTGACTATATAACTATTTATGAATGACGAATGAAAAGGTGAGAACATGAGTACAGGAATGGTTTTAGAAGGCGGAGGGATGCGCGGTCTCTATACGGCAGGTGTGCTGGACACGTTATTGGATGAAGAGATCCATATCGACGGTATGCTGACGGTATCTGCAGGTGCGCTCTTTGGCATCAACTTTGCGTCCAGACAGAAAGGCCGAGCCCTACGCTACAATAAAACGTACATAAGAGACAAGCGCTACATCAGCATGAGAAGCTGGTTGAAAACAGGCGATATGGTGAATAAAGAGTTTGCTTACTATACGGTCCCATTTTCACTGGATGTCTTTGATGAAGCTGCTTTCAAACGATCGGGGATCGCTTTCTATGCCACAGTTACCAATATGGAAACGGGTCACCCTGAATATATCCATATAACGGAACCCTTCAAACAGATGGAGGCTTTACGTGCATCCGGATCCATGCCCTTTGTCTCCAGACCCATCGAGCACAAAGGAACGAAGTATCTGGACGGCGGTGTCAGTGACAGTATCCCGCTGGAAAAAGCAGAGGCTTTGGGTTATGAGAAAAACATTGTCATTTTGACACGGCCACTCGATTACAGAAAGACGAAGCCCAATGACTTTATCATCGACCGCTGGTACAAAAAGTATCCGGCTTTCAAAGAAGCACTGAAAAACAGATATAAAAATTACAACGCGACGATCGAAAAAATCATTGAAGATGAGAAACAAGGAAAAACGTTCGTCATCCGACCGTCTATGACTGTCCCGATCAAGCGGCTGGAGCGCGATCCGGATAAACTGCAGTCCATGTATGACCTGGGAGTCAAAGATGCCACAACACGCATACAAGAGCTAAAATGCTACTTAGAGAATGACCACTAGAAACTTTATGAGAGGAAAAGGAAGCGGGATGACATTAATAGAAATATTAGATGAAAGACCCTGGGCTCGAGAATACCTCTATTTTGATCCAGATTTGAATGAAACCGGGGTCGTGTATCCAGCCAACTTAGAGAAATTCGAAATTTTCCTTGATGCCATGGAAGAAGTGCGCACGAACAGCAAGGAGCTCCTGACACGGTACAAACTCCCGGACTATAAAGATGTCATCGAACTTTTAGCTGTCTTCAAAGTAACCACACGGAGAGGACCGGCGACACTCGAGCAGCAGGAACTATTCTTTGATATGCTGAGTGCCCACATTAAAAGTGAAAAAGACAAAGGCAGAACGCTTGAAGACATCTTTGAAGACAAAGATGCTATCGCTCTGGCACGCCTGTACCAGGTCAGTGACCCAGAATGGGCTGAGAAGTACATGACCTGGATATTATTTGAATTAGGAGCCATCAGCAAAGAAAAAGGCCCTGACGTTTTTGGTGCAAATAAGAGTGCCTTCCAGACCTACGACTTCTTGAAAGAAGCTTCTGACGGAAAATGGCGTCCGCAGATGGATTTTTCAGAATAAAAATTAATTAAATAGGTTTTTTCATACTATGATTCATTATTACAAATTACACAAATAAAAAAAGTGATAAAAAATTTATTTTAACAGTTTATATAATATAGACCGTAATTATTTTTTTATTCTTTATTTAGGAGTGAGTAAATGAAAACTGCTTTTTCATTAAATGATGTATATCGATTATATTTAGATAAAAGAAACTTAAAGCTCTCTCGGACTAAATTGAATCAAACACTGGAAGAATTGGAGATGAGTAACCTATTAATTATAAAAGGGTCCGATCTCATATATATATTAACCGAAGAATATGTTAACTTTCAATGCCGAATTCAGAATAAAAATTTATATAAATGGATAGAACCAGTTAAAATAGACAGTTTGTCACTTGATGATTATTATATCATTAATTCTAGTGTATGCTTTGAGCCTGTTCTTTTAACTGAACATATCAAGCAAACAGAAACTGATCCTATAAAAATAGATATCGAAATAATAGATGAGTACTTTAAAGGAGAACGTCTGATTATCTCAACAGAAGATCAGGGAGAAATACTTTTTGATATATATAAGTATCTAGACTTTAACGATTACTTTTCTATTGTTACTAATGAAAGCTTCTATCATTGCTACGAAAGGTTAAGTACTTATGATATTAATTTAGATGAACAATTCATAGAAGTTACGTTCAATAATAGAGATTTCTATAAAAACATTAATGAACTTAGTGATTCTTCTAGTTTAATAAATTTTATAAATGAGATATTTTATAAATCAAACTTTAAAAATATCAAAGTTTTAATTATAAGAGGAAGTAGTAATTAATACTATTGAATACTACTTCTACGATAATTGAATTTCTAGTATGCATAAATATTATGGACACTAAGAAATCTTAATGATAAAATAGATTAGATAAGGAGAGATAGTATGAATGAAATACAACCAGTAGTTAAATGGGCTGGAGGGAAGAGGCAACTTCTTCCTGAGTTAATTAAAAGAGCCCCAACCAACTTTGAAGAATATTACGAGCCATTCCTAGGTGGAGGGGCTATGTTTTTTGAATTAAAACCTAATATTGCATATTTAAATGATGTTAATAGTGAATTAATAACTACTTACAAGGTTATTCAAAACAATGTAGAGGAACTAATTGAAGAATTAAAACAACATAAAAACGAAAAAGAATACTTTTATAGTATTCGAGAAGTTGATAGGACTGGAGCGATTGAACAATGGAGTAATGTCCAGAGAGCTTCACGATTTTTATTTTTAAATAAGACATGTTATAACGGGCTATATCGAGTGAACCGAAAAGGACAGTTTAATACCCCCTTTGGACGTTACAAGAATCCTAAAATTTTAAATGAACCTTTATTAAGAACACTAAATAAATACTTCAATAATAATGAGATACATTTCACATCACAAGATTATAAAGATGCGTTATCTAAAGTAAATAAAGGAGATTTTGTATACTTAGATCCTCCTTATGTTCCGTTAAATGCAACATCTTATTTTACGAGTTATACAGATGTTGGTTTTGATTTGAAAGATCAAGAGGAGTTAAAAGAAATATGTGATTATATAACAATTAAAGGTGCTAAGTTTATGCATAGTAATTCCAATACTCCGATTATTACCGACTTATATAAGGATTACAATATTGATATCGTTCAAGCGAATAGAGCCATTAATAGTAACAGTAAAGGTAGAGGTGCTGTGGAAGAAGTCATAATAACAAACTACTAAAAGGAGATTTATATGTCTAAAAATAGAAACAGTACAAGAATAATTGATAAGAATTGGAAACTTCTATTTGATAAATACGATATATTAAATCAAATAGACATGCATGGTTTCTTTATCATCACATCGAGTCAAATCAATGAATTTAAAGAAGCTCGTCTGATGACAAAATTCGATTATATTGATTCTCTACCTGATCTGTTTTATGACAATAAAATTTCCATATTACCCACTAGACGAGGTGAATATATTATAGGTCCATTCGAAGCATATCAAACTATTGATAAAAATTTTGGAGATACTTATGAATACATTCAATTTCCTCAATGGATTAAAACTTTGGATTACGAAAATATAACATCTGAATCAACAATGATCAATGCTGCTACAGTGAGTGGTATGCTTAACAAGTTAACAAATACTGAAAAAGCAATTCAAACAGTTAGTGGCAGAATGACTACAGGGACGTTCGATTTTAAAATTAAAAATACTAAATTCAATTCTGAATATCACCAAATATCAGTCAAAAATAGTCAATTAGAAATTGATGGAAGTATAGAAACAGAAAAAGCATTTTATATAATTGAAGCAAAAAATAATATAACTGATAACTTTTTGATACGTCAATTGTATTATCCCTATCGTCGATGGAAAAACATTATAGATAAACCAGTTATACCAGTCTACCTGCAATACAGAGATGGAGTTTATAATTTTTCTATTTTTGAGTTTGATAATTTTGAAGAATACAGTTCAATATATTTAAAAGAAAGAAGGAATTTTATTCTAGTGAATCAGATAGATATATTAGATGATGGTGATATAGAAAGAGCATTGAAGTCTTCAAATTTAGAAAAAGAGCCAGAGGGTATTCCTTTCCCTCAAGCAGATGATTTTATTAAAGTTAAAGATATTATGGCTTATATCGAAGATAATGATGAAATTACCAATGATGGAGTTAGTATCATGTTTGGTGTTCATTCCAGACAGGCGGCTTATTACTTAAATGCAGGATACTACTTAAACTTATTTCGATTTAATGATAGAACAGCTACTTTAACTGAAAGAGGCAAAGAAATTGCTAGACTAACTAAAAGAGAACAAAAGATTGAATTGCTTTCTCAACTTGCTAAATATAAATCCTTTAGAGTGTTAATCGAGCATCGACTACGGACTGGAAGAAAGTCTACTCCTACTGAAAGCGAATATCTTTTAAAGCCTTTTTTAAAAGAAAAATACTCTCCCTACACAATAAGAAGACGTAGTCGAACAATAGCCTCATGGATTGAACAGTTAATTAATTCAAATCAAACATTATCTTAAGCGATCTTTCATTAAACTATTTTTGTTAAGATTCTATCCTATGAACAACCTAAAAAGTATCACAATAATATATAATGAGAACTGCCGTAAAATGGCAGTTTTTTATTTTTCGTTTGGAAAGGATTCCAATCATAATCATATGTATGATATGATTAAAATATGTATATTCTTAATAATAAGGGAGTATTGAAAAATGAGTTTAAATAGTATCGAATGGGAACCTATGTATTCATCCGACGATGGAAGTATCATACGTGATTTTTATAAACCAGCAATACTGAATTCTACTACTTATAAGCGAATAACAGGATATTTTTCAGCAGAATTTCTTAATATACTTGCTGATGAGATTAAATCTTCTACATTAAATAATAAAATTAAAATAAGTATCCTTTGTTCGCCAAATATGAAAAGTGAAGATAAAGAAAAGATAGCTAAAGGATATAAAATTCGCGACCTAATGGAAAAACAAATTATTACTGAAATCGAGAATTTTTCTGAAGATAATGATGCTATTCCTTTTGTTACTAAATTAATAGCAGAAAATACTTTGGATATAAAATTTGTTTACTTAAAAAATAAAAGTGGCCTATTTCATGACAAAAAGGGTGTATTCATCGATAAAGATAATTATAAAATTGCCTTTACTGGGTCTAATAACGAAACCTATAGTGCAATATACAACAATTATGAATCACTAACCGTCTTAACTCAATCCGATAATTATAAACACGTAGAGGTAATTGAAAATAACTTCGATTTGATTTGGAACAATGAATTAAATGAGTTAGAAGTTCTAAACGTTTCAGATAAGATTATTGAGAAACTCAAACAGAAATCCAATAGAATCAAAGAAAATACTGAAATCGATTCTTTTACTAAAATCAACATTGCATCAGTTTACAATTTGCATGATTACCAAGAAGAGGCTGTAGAAAAGTGGAAGGAAAATAATTTTAAAGGATTACTCGAAATGGCAACTGGAACCGGAAAAACTATTACATCTTTAGCTTGTAACCAAAAGCTAGCTGACACTACTAAAAAATTAGTTACAGTAATAGTTGTTCCTCAAATTGAGCTTTTATATCAGTGGGAAAAAGACTTATTGGATGGTGGCACTACTGGAATTATATGTTCTTCGGATAATAAACATTGGGAAAGGAAACTTAATAGCAAGTTAAGAATGTTAAAAAGGAAAAAAACAGGATATCTAACTGCTATTGTAACTCGAGATACTTTTATTGGAAAAAAATTCCAAGATTTAATTAGTAACTCCAATGATTTTTCCACACTATTAATAGCCGATGAAGTTCACAGTTTTGGTTCAACTACTACACGTAATATTTATGATAACCTTATGGAAAAATTCCCTTACAGACTCGGTGTAAGTGCAACCCCATTTAGAAAATCAGATTCCGAGAGTAAACAACTAATTAGTTTTTTTGACAAAGTAGTATTTTCTTATAGCTTAAAGGAAGCTATAAGAAATGGCTTCTTAAATGAGTATGTATATAAACCAGTTTTGTTGTACTTCGATCAAGAAACTTTGTATGAATACAGAAAGTCAGTTAACAATAATTTAGAACTTATAAAAAAGAACGATGCCATCGCTATACAAACGATCGAAAGATTAACTTCATCAATAGCTAATTCATCTACTGCTAAAGTGGAGGAATTGATCAATCACATTGATAATAATGGTAAAGATAAGCAATCAATTATTTATTGTGCCCCGGGTGTTTATAATGATGGGCAAAACAAATTTGATCAAAAACATATAGAATACACCGCGAACAAACTCAGTGAAGAGGAACTTTCCTTTCGAATAATAAGAAGTGGTGTAGAGAGTGAAGACAGAAAAAAAATACTATCTCAATTTAAAGAAAAACAGTTAAATTCATTATTAGCTATAAAATGTTTAGATCAAGGTATTAATCTTCCTGAGGTTGCAATTGCCTATATATTATCAAGTACCGATTCCGAAACGGAGTTTATACAAAGAAGAGGGAGAATTTTGAGAACATTTGAGGGTAAACCAACCTCAGTAATATATGATTTTGTAATGTTACCTCAAGATTTTAGAAGTCTTTTATTCTCACCTGAAGAAGCAGATGGTTATTTTGTCTCTAGAGAGTTGAGAAGAATGAAATCATACAATAGTGCAGCTTCAAATAATAATGAAAATAGAGAGTTAATTGAAGATATTGAAGAAGCGTATAAAGAAGTTATTGAAATGGAGGATAATGAAAATGCTTGAAGATAGCCATAAATTTACATTACTTAAATATGTTTTAAGTCAGGAAAAAGAAACTTACAAATTGAATCCAACACCGACCGCTAAAGAAATTAACGAGAATGAAAATAAATATAGAAGAAAGGTAAATGAAATTGTTAAAGAAATAGCAGAAAAAGAGGGATTAGATTATGAAAATTCATAAATTAACATTGCATAACTTTAGGCAATTCAAAGATTTTACTATAGATTTTTCAACGGATGTAAACAAAAACGTAACTGTTATTTTAGCTAGAAATTCAACAGGAAAAACTACACTAATGCAATCTGTTAACTGGTGCCTTTACGGAGAAGACGAAACTGAACTTGAGAATAAAAATAGCATGCTTAATCAGGCGGTACAAAAATATAGCACTAAAGAGAAAGAAAGTTATTGGGTAGAGGTTCAAGTCTTCGAAGACGATGTATTATACAAAGTTAGAAGGACAAAGGTTGTATTCACTAAAAATCATCGATACAGCGATGAGTATCAAACGTTAGAGTATAAGAACGATCTAGGTGAAACAATTATAATAAATAGTTCTGATGGACTAGAAGAAGAAAAGAAAATAAACAGAATGATTAATAATATTTTAACTAAGGAAATGTCTAAGTACTTTTTGTTTGATGGAGAACGTATAAATAATTTAGGAAGTAACAATACAAAGTCTAGAAAAGATATTCAGAAGGCCATAAGTGCAATTAGTGGAATGCCTATATTAGAAAATGCAATCTCTTCGTTAAAAAAAATAGAAAGGTCCTATAGGAATGATTTAACTGATTCAACTAACGATGCCGACTTATCAAGATTAAATAATAAAAGAAACACTTTAGAAATTAGTATAGAGAAAGTTGAGAACGAAATTACAAATCTTGAAACTAAATTGAATGAACAAAACTCTGAAAAAGATAATCTGGATGAAAGTCTTAGTCATTATGATAAAATCGACTTATTGATAAAAGAACGAAAAAAATTAGAAACAAATGTTGACTCTTTAAATAAATCGAACCCTGAACTTCAGGGTTCGATATTAAAAAATATAAAAGATCACAGAAGAAAAACTTTTATTTTTCAATTAAATAGAAAATACAAGAACTTAACCTTCAACGAATCTTATAGGGAAAAAACTATTCCTAATATGCAAGCTGATTCAATTGATACGATTATAAATCGAGGGGTATGCATATGTGGTGAAGAGTTAACTGAAAATCATATTCTTCACTTGAAAGAGCAACGTGATTATCAACCACCTATTTCAAATGCACAGTTAATAAAGGATTTTAACAGAAATGTTGACTACTTATCTAAAGGTATCAATGAATCTTATGATAATCTATTAGATCAGATTGGGTATTATTATAACCAAGTAGATACTCTTGAAACTTACAATGAAAAAATTGAGGAGCTTAACACTCGAATAGGTAATGCAGATTCCGAAGAAATAAAAAAGAAAAATGATCGTAGAAAAGTATTAAAAAATAGTATAGCAAGAGATTTAGAAGAGTTGGGCAAACAGAAAGAAAAACTAAATTTTTATACTAAACAATTGGAAGATATTATACAAGACTATAATATCAAAAGTAAACTAAAAGGTTTAAATGATGTAAAAAAACTCAAAGTAGACTTAGTTAATCAAAGTATCAAGTTTTTAGAAGAAAAAAATAATAGCGACAAGCTCGAAAGAAAAAGAAATATTCAAAATAAAGCTAATAAACATTTAAATGAGATTATATATAAGAACAAAACCATAAATCTCAACAATAAATTTGAATATACAGTTAGAGAAGAAAATAATCAGGTGGCGTCTCCCTCTGAGGGAGAACGAGTTTCAATAAGTATTTCCTTAATCCTAGCTATAATTGATGCTCATAAAGAAAGATTTAATAATAGTACCGCTAACGAATTAAGTACAGAAGTTGACAAGAAATTTTCAATTCTTATGGATGCCGCTTTTGCCACTCTAGATGAACAGTTTTCATCTAGAATATCAAAAAAATTACCAGAATCTATTGAACAAGTTATATTATTTAGTACTTTGAGGCAGTACGAGGGACCTGTTAAGAAAAGTTTACAACCTTATTTAGGTAAATTGTATAAATTAACTATTCCTACAGGTGAAAATGAAAACCAGTTAACCAATAACGAACTTACTGCATTAACCATAGGAGGTAAATAATTTGTCTATAATAAATACAGATATAATCATTAGAGGAAAACATGCTTCTATCGTTAATTATCTAATTGATAACAACGTTTATAAAGAAGGTTATGAAGTTTTTATAGACGCATGTCTGTTAGGTATCTATCACGGAACAAGGAGTCAAATGGATACTTCATCCAATGATAAAGTTGAAATATCGAGAACAATTTGGGGTAAACGAGCGGATCTAGAAAATTCATTATTTGTCTTCCTTCAACATGAGAAGGTACTAAAAAATCAACCAATTGAAACCGCTGAAGTTTTTAATATGAGTCTAAATTCTATAGATACTAGGGAACTGTTACAAGAGTTAAAGGAATACGCTTATTACGGTATTGAATTATTAAATAAAGACTATACGGGTTTAGATAGTGGATTTAGTATAGATAATCTAATACAATATGCGGAAGATAATTTACTTGAAACAGAAGAAGATATTAAGTTGAATGTAGATCAACATTTAAGTGAAATTAAAACTGACATTGATGATCAAGAAGAAGTAGAATCGATATTAAATTCTGTAAATAATATAGGAGGGTCATAATGGAATCTTCAAATGATTTAAATTGGGATGAATTCCTTAACGTCAATTTAATGAGTTTGGATGATGAAAGAAATACATCTGCTCAAGTATCTAGTTATATGTTGAAAAATAATAATAATATTAATATTGATGTGTCAGCAGAACCATTGAATGAAGAGATCTTTTTTATATATAGTTTTGATAAGCTCAAACATAATACTAAATTTGTAGAAAATTGGATTACTAGAATTGAACAAACTAATTCGAGATCAATCTATCCTGGCGAGCATTTTCCTGATATAGAAAATATAAATGAATTTATTTTTTTAGTATATGAATTGTCTAGCCTACCATTGAACTTATTAAGTAAGAGTTATTTTACTGATGAATGGTTGATTACAAGTTTAAATCACTTTGAAGAATCCACTTTTGATTTAATTGATGCTTTAACTTATTTCGGTATTGTACATTATAAAGAAGAAGATTATGATAATAAATATTTTTTTAGTGATATATTTAAAAAAATGGCAAACGAAAATCCTGAAGATAAATATCTAGAAATAATAAAAATAATATGTATGTCTAAGACTTGCAAAGAATTATTAACGATTCAAAATTATACAAATTTCGATAATATGACAAAGTCTATTATGATTGATAAACTATTGAAGGATCCAAATATCATCGAAAATAGAAAAACACATAAACAGATAAACAAAATTATAAATAATTTTCGGAATTGGTTCTTAGATATTAATAAAATATTATCATTAAAAATATCATAATTAGTTTCTCTACGCATCAGACTTAATTTCTTATATCGTAAATTCACATCTTATGGCATTCTGCTAGCATTAAATCTACACTTTGAGTTCTACATGAAACCACCTAGAAAGAAGGAAAACCATGCTGACATACCTTTTCATGGGTATCGTGTTGCTGGCGATCGGCTTTGCTGTACATGTCCTGAAGTGGAACATACTGATCGCTTATTATAATACGAAGCCTAATGCAAAAAAGAACAATAAAAATACGGAAAGCTACCGAAAGATCCTGGGTTATTATGGATACATCACGGGGGGGATTTTCCTTCTTCTGGCCTTGTTGGAATACATGGGAATCAGTGTTCCTCCCACACCAGTCACTGCCATTTTTATCGTATGGACGATGATCGTCATGTATTTTGCACAGAAAGACGATGAGGATGAAAAGTAAATCACCGTAACGGTTTGGAAATGGAAGGTATGCAAGTGTATCAGCTGACCTAGATTTATAAATCACACTAAAGATAAAGTGACCTTTGAATGGAGACGAGACGAATGACTTATGAAAATTACGCACAAATAGCCAAGGCCTTATCCGATCCGAAACGTGTCAAAATCCTTGATATGCTGTCCTGCGGTTCGATGTGTGCCTGCGGTATACTGGAGCACTTCGACTTTACTCAGCCGACACTCTCGCATCATATCAAAGCTTTGACGCAAGCTGGTCTGGTCACTGTCCGAAAAGAGGGGACATGGAACCACTATTCGATCAGCCAAGACACAGCCAGCCAGTTTCTTAAACAGACGGAGCATTACCTCTCACATACTGAAGACTGTGTATGCAGGGACACGACGACTGACGACAAAACGTGTAAGTCATGTGCTGGGTAAATATCTAATCACTTTAAAGAAACAGGAGCTGGACGATCACTCTAACATAGAGGGCGTACAGCTCCTGTTTTTTCATCTCTCAAGTAGAATCACTATTTTTTATCGTTACAATAATAAATGTTATACTAAAGTTACTAATGAACACTTTGAAAGGACCGGAGAGGGTTGATGAACATGTTAAAAAAGATAGCTAAAGGTGGGTTGATCGGTCTCGGTGCTTATTTAGGGTATGCTTTTTTCACTTCTAATGTCCTGCTTCACTATAAGAAACCGAAAAGCAGAGAAGAACTGGAAGAAAAGGGTTTGCCGTATTATTATGGTGACGATGAAGACGAGGGTCCGGACAAGGCCGCATTCTTTGATACCCAGGATATCCTGCTGACACTGCACCTGAACCTGATTGAGTCCGCAAAGAAAACAATAAAATTTGCCAACTTTTCCATCGAAGACGGTGCCGCCAGTGATTTGTTCTACGGTAAACTGTTGAAAGCCGCAGACAGAGGGGTTGAAGTCTATATCCTGTTTGATGGCAAAGGGCATAACCTGTTTGGGATCAGTAATGGCAAATACTGGGCACTGATGGCTCATCCGAATGTCAATCTGGCGTTTTATGAAGAGTTTGACTGGCTGCGTCCCTGGACATGGCAAAATCGGATGCATGACAAGTACATGATCATCGATGAATGTTATGTTTTAACCGGTGGCGTCAATCTGGAAGATGCGTTCTTTGTCAAAGATAATGAAGAAGCAGTTTACGACCGCGATGTGGTGATCATCAATAAAGACCCCGATCGCTATGACGAAAGTGTCGTGAAGCAGTATACAGAGTACTTTGAATCCATGTGGTTCCATCCGTATACAAGTGTCAGACCGAGTCATATCATGAACAGATATGAGAAGCTTGCAAATGAGACCTATGAAAAACTGGTATCGACCGTTAAAGAAGCCGAAAAAAACAATCAATACGGTGCTGGCAGAACGATCGACTGGGAAGAGCACATGTACCCGACTCGCAAGGTGAGTCTGGTCACAAATGGAATCCAGCGCTGGAAAAAAGATCCGCATATCCTGGCAACGCTTGGAAGACTGTTTGATGAAGCCGAAAACAGTGTGATCTTCCAAAGTCCCTATGTCGTACCAAGTGAAGAGATGAGAGAATACATCTCGCTGAAGCATACGACCGCCAAGATTTTCTTCATCACTAACTCGATGGCTGTGTCGACTAACTTTCCTGCCATCGCCGGTCAGCGTAAGTATTTAAGAGAATTGAGTAATGACACCACGCAATTTTATCATTTTCAGGGGAAAGGCTACATTCACGCGAAAGCCTATATGTTCGACCGCCGTTTGAGTTTAGTGGGGTCCTTTAACTTTGACCCGCGCAGTTCGTTCTTAAGTCAGGAAAATCTGGTTGTTATAGACAGTCCGGAACTGTCAACGGCACTGGAAGAGAGTCTTAAAGATATCGCCCGAAACAGTGTCCCGTACAACGACTACGCCGAACAACTTGTTGAGGATACGGCAGAGAACGTTCCGACACCCTGGTATAAAAAATTCATTTTGGGATTGGCTTATATTATTTTCCACCCACTGGAGAGTCTACTGTAATCTGATGATCTGAAAAACTTTAAAACGGACAGGAAGAGCTTCTCTTCCTGTCCGTTTTTGTCTATTCATTCTTAAAAATTTCACTCAGTCTATTTTCCAGTTCTTTATAAAACGTCAAACGGACATGTGAAAAAGTCTCCAGTTCTTTATAAAGGGACCGTGTCACGATCTCCGGACTTTTTCCGACCGCTTCCATCACCATCAAAAGAGTACACTGGCTGATCACGTCTTTCATACGAGAGAAAGGAACAGACTCCTCTGGATCTCTCTTATTTACAGTAAAGATATACGTGATCAACCGTCGGATTTCCTGGTCAACTGCTGCCTTATCCTTTTTTGAACTGAAGAGAGTCTGACTTCCCACTTCTTCATCCGTTTCTTTATCCTGTAGGTCATCCAGCAGCTGGAGAAAGGCCCCATAGTGAAAGGCAAAAGCCATCTCATCACTTGTGAGTGTTCCTTTGACCAAATAGGCATCAGCAAGAACTGAGGTACCTCCTTTAAAAAAACTGATCGTCCTTATTTCCTCTTGGTCTAAAGACATCCCATTGCTTTGAAGTAGACTTTTGACTTGTCCTTCATGAATAAGCTGGATACTTTCAGTCACGAGGGGAAAGCGGGTCGGCGGAAAATGTGTGCTGATGTGTTCGACTAACGTGAAGATCCTTTGTTCCGCTTTATCGTTAGATGAAAGACGCTCACCGGCCAGTGCTTTGCCCAGACGCTGGTTGAAGTCGTCTTTAGTCTCGGGACTGATCATGGGATTATCCAGTAAATTATCGGTATAAGGATAAAGCATGCTGTAGGCATATATCGGCGGCGTCAGTTCAAGAGGAAGATTCCAGCATAACTGAAGGCTGTTCATGATCCAGACATTACGAAGAGCCTGAAACACTTCCTCGTGACTTAACTGGCCATCTTCTTTGCTGGCTTTAAAGATAAAGGCTTCAGCGACATCCAGATAACCCTGATCGATAAAGTGAGTCAGGAAGGGCCGCTCGAACAAAAGGTATTCCGCATCGATCGCGTGCATGGTCCCTGTAACGAGAACCTTCAATGCATTCAATGTTGAAGCAGACAATTCTGAAGGAGCATCCCTATGCTCCTTTATTTCAGGAAGATACGGTTCGATGTCATCCAAAAGCTTATTGATCAGCTTCTTAAGACGCCGCTCATTCCAGAGCTTTTTCCATAAAGGAACCGTTTTGAATCTGTCGGCAGGGAAGGGTCTTTCTTTAGTGTATTCACCCACAGCCGAAGCCATCAGTTCGTCTATGGGAATGGTATTGTTTGTATGTAGATGGAGTGCATCGATCAAGATAAGGACCTCCTTGTGCCAGGTTTAGTCTAATTATAACGCTAAGTTTGGATAAATAGTATAGAAAGCGACTGTAGCATAGAAGTTAACGGATCTCGACACGAGAACTAGCACTCTAATATCTTTATGGTCCATGAAACCGGAACTCAGAAGAGGAATACGTTTTGAATTACCGTTATGTGTCTTCATATCCGTATCTCGGTGGGGCAATCGCGCCCCAGTTCAGGTTATACGTCTCTATTACCGGAACTCGGCAAGACTGTCATGCGCCAGTTCCTATTATATACCCCTATAGCCGCAACTCAGTAAGACGACCACGCGTCAGTTAATGATATACATCGTTATAACCGATACTCAGCAAGAAGATCACCCATCAGTTCCAGTTATACGCCTCTATAACCGCATCTCACCAATACACTCACACTCGAGTTCCTGTTATATGCGCGTATAGCCCATACTCATCGGATAACAAGCCAGTGACTTCCTGAAATAGACGTCTATTCCCTTAACTAAAAAGCCAACTGAACACTGAGTCTTTGAAATACAGAACTTTTTCCTCAGATAGTTTTCATATCGAGAAGGGTAGAGATCCATAAACGTGCTTCAAACTGATTTTATTCATCATTTTGTTTATAAGTGTATGGATTAACCAAACAGAATAGCGTAAAATACAAATGTTGACATCTTTTGTACGTTGTTAACATGTATAGACCTTAACTAACTAAAGAAATAGTATATATCATTATCTACATAGAGAAAGGAAACTGAATTATGGCCTATGTTATAGCCAAAAAACACGGAAGAAACGGGTCCGTTGCTTATACATATGATTCAGCTGACATACAACTGATCAGCGACCTGGAACAGGAATACTTGAATCGCGATATTGATATCTTCATCACTTCCGAGATATGCAATAAAAAAGAATTTTTGCCCGTATTCAATGTGGGACATTTTGAATTGTTTATCGAATCGATCAAAAAAGTCCTGAAGTAAACGAATACTGACGCGCCAGTATATGTAAGCACTTCTGTAGAAAAAGCAAAAGCTGATCCTTGTCAGTTAAAACACGATGATCCTATTCCGCCACACAGGAGTATAGGATCATCGTGTTTTTCTTTATATACCTGTGCACTCGTTTACTTAACTATATGCGAGTGGCTCTTTGAAAACCGGCATTCACTGAAACTTGCCCAGGAGCCTCAGATAATATTGAAGTATAAATAAATCATCGGCGTTACTCAGAGACAATGTAGTCAGTTCTTCGAATTTAGCTAACCGGTAAAGGAGGGACTGTCTGTGGATACTTAATTCACGTGACGTTTCACTGGTATTCAAATTCGTTTTGATATACACGATCACTGTCTGGATGAGGTCCATGCCATTTTCGTTATAGCGGTCATTCTGTATGATCACATCCAAAAGGGCATAGGCTTGTTCGCGCACTTTATGGCGTGGCGTCATCTGGTTGATCAGGCTGGTGATACGGCTTTGCCTGAAGTCCAGACGCGAGATGTTCAAGTCCAGTGCTTGTTCCAGAGCGATTTTTGCTTTCCGGTATTGTTCGGGGAAGGCATTTTTTTCTGACGTGCGTTCCGCAATGCCCCAGTGATATCTGAATGAGGGATCCATTTCTGAAAGGACCTTTTCGATCTCGTCAAGGAGGGCCGTCGTATTCAGTTCCGGCTGATTTTCCAGAAACAGAATAAATCTATCGTTTTTGAAACTGATCATAGCCTGAATGTTTTTCTCCTGCAGCAGACCGATGATTTTCTTTTCGACCTTTGTTATCGTCAGCGAACTATAATTTTCCGCAGCATGATCGACTGAATGAATCTTCAGAAGCACACAGAAGTAGAGCGCATCCATGTTGAAACCAAGTTGAACGCCTTGATTCACTATCTCCGGTGTCGTGTCTTTTTCGATAGCCAGTTTCCAGATATAATCATTTTTGAGTTTCAGCCCTGTTATATTGATGACTTCCTCTTTTTCAAACCAGAGGGACAGGGGGACATTGATATAATGGTTCAGAAGGTCGATGTCGACTGGCTCTTCATCTGTATGGGGAGATTCAGCAATATATAAATAGCCATACAAGGTGCTGTTTACTTTTATTTCTATTTCATGAAAGGCTTCTGCATCGTCAAAAATGTAGCGCCCTTTTTCATTTTTGTGCTTATCCGTAATTTTAATGGAATGACCGGTCGACACGGCAACGCGTTCGGCTACATGTTCCAGCGATTCATCCATAAAATAAAGCTGAAGCAGTTTTTCCTGCAGCTTGATGCATGTGGATTCGTTATGTAAGTCCTTTGCTTTCAGTTCCTTTGTCACAGCCTCGATGACATCAGAAAAACGCACGTTCCAGGGGATCTCTATTAGCGGGAGCTGGTGCGCATTCGCCAAGTCGATGACGTCCGGGCTGAGTTCGTTCTGTGAACCGGGTTTGAAAGAGAAGATGAGGGCTGCAGCCTTTGCCTGATAGACATCTTGTATGAATCGGGTCAGTTCAGCCGTATCGTCCAGGGCGGCCGCTGTCGAGATAACGATCTCGTTCTCACGTACAAAGCCTTCTACAGGAGGTTCCTGGACAGAGATATAATCAACCTTTACTTCTGAAAAATCTTCTGGTTCATTGATTACCGTGGCGTCTTTCAGGATGTCCATATCCATGATATCTTTAAGAGTTAACATTTTTTCCTCCTACAATGTGTAGTACAAACCGATTGATAATTCCTTCACTATTGTACGTTGATGAAGCGTTACCGTTAGTATATCATAAGGTTAATCAAAGAAACAAAGAGAAAAGAAAGCAGATGATAATGAACGAATCAAATTTTTTCATCAAAAGATGTAAGCGGAAACAATACTGACCTATCGATTTCGACAAATTGATAAACCATCACTACAAATTAAAAAATACGAAAATGGAGGAATAGAAAATGGGAATGAATACAGACTTGTTACATTCAGCACAAAAACACGCGGTGGTAGAAGGAAGCTACAAGCCATCAGCCATGACTCACGTGAGCCCGATCTATCAAACATCCACATACATACTGAAGGATTTTGATAGTGCTGTCCACTTGAACCAGAACGTGGACGAAGGGTATGTCTACACTCGCTTTGGCGGACCTAACGCTGACGAACTGGAAAAAAGAATGGCAGTCCTTGAAAAAGGCGACGCTGGACTGGCCGTTGCTTCAGGTATGGGCGCTATCTCCATCGCTGTCATGAGTTCACTGAAAGCCGGCGACCATGCTGTCATCGGTGATGTTATCTACGGCTGCAGCTACACCTTGTTCGCACAAGTTCTGAACAACTACGGGATCGAGATCACTCGAGTCGATACAACTGATCCGCAGAACATCAAAGACGCCATCAAGGAAAACACGAAAGTCGTCTACGTGGAAACACCTGCGAACCCAACGCTCAAGATCACAGACATTAGAGCTGTCGCTGACATCGTAGAAGAACACGAAGGTATGACATTGATCGTTGACTCAACGTTCGCTTCACCTTATCTGCAGAACCCACTGACACTCGGGGCACACCTGGTCGTTCACTCAGCAACGAAATTCCTGGCTGGACATGGTTCCGTTACAGCTGGTGTGATCGTCGGCGACAAGAAACGCATCGACCGCTGCCGCATGCCATATCTGCAGACGCTTGGCTCAGTCATCGACCCGTTCGGTGCATGGCAGGTCACACAAGGGATGAAGACTTTGGGCATCCGCATGGAACGCACGTGTCAGAACGCAATGAAGGTCGCTGAATACCTGGAGAAACATCCAAAGATCACGAACGTTTATTACCCAGGACTTGAAAGCCACCCGACACACGAGATCGCCAAAAAGCAAATGAACGGCGGCTTCGGCGGCTTGATGAGTTTCGACTTGGACGGCGGCATGGATTCAGTCCGTACCGTGATGAACAACATGAAAGTCTTCAGTCTGGCCACAAGTTTAGGCAACGTCGACTCGCTGATCCAGCACTCACCATCCATGAGTCACTTCGACATGTCGCCTGAAGAAAGAGAAGCATCAAGCATCTACGACGGACAGATCAGAATCTCTGTGGGTATCGAAGATGTGGAAGACTTGATCGAAGACCTGGAACAGTCACTGGCCCTTATCTAACACAAACTAAAAAATAAATAAACTGCTGACCTGACCCTGCGTGTCAAGATTTACGGCATGCAGGCAGGCTCCAGTTAAAGGATATGACAGGAGGATAAAATCTATGGCTCAAAATGTATTGGATTTAACTGTTTTAGAAGAAGAGATCTTGTCTCACCATGATGAACTGATCGAACTGCGTCGTGACTTTCACCGTCACCCGGAACTGGGGACGAAAGAGTTCCGCACCTCTGAAATCGTCGAGAAATACCTGAATGACCTGGGTATCCCGACTCAGCGCATGTTCAATACCGGTGTCGTTGGCTTGATCGAAGGACCGAAGCCCGGCAAAACGATTTTACTGCGCGGAGATATGGATGCGCTTCCAGTAACGGAAGAGACTGATCTGCCATTCAAATCAGAGAACCCTGGTGTGATGCATGCTTGTGGTCACGACGGTCATACGTCTATGCTGATGATCGCAGCCAAAGTCCTGAAGAATCACCAAAGCGAACTGAAAGGTAACGTGAAACTCGTCTTCCAGCCAAACGAAGAAGAAGAAGGAGCCAAGTTCATGGTCGAAGAGGGCGTCCTTGAAAACCCTAAAGTCGACGCTTCCTTCGGTGTCCATCTCTGGTCGCAGGTGGAAAGCGGCAAGATCGGCATCCAGTCCGGACCGGTCATGGCAGAAATGTTTATCTTCAAGCTGATCTTGAAAGGTCGCGGCGGACATACGTCAGCTCCTCACGAAGCCAAAGATCCCGTGCCGTGTGCAGCGAACATCATCACGTCAGCACAAACCTTGCAGACACGTGAGATCTCCGTTCTTGATCCAACTGTTATTGCTTTCGGCAAAGTGGTTTCTGATGGGTCATATAATGCCCTAGCCAACACAGTAACAATGGAAGGCACGCTGCGTTACTTGTACGACGGCGACGATGATACGCCTCAGCATCCACGAAAACGGTTCAGACGTCTGATCGACGGAATCTGTGCGGCCCATGATATCGACTACGACATCGAGATCGTGCCAAGCAGCTATTCAGTCATCAATGATGAAGACAGTGTGGCCTTCTTGAAAGAGCGCGTGCTGCCTAACTTCACCACAGCGGACCAGATCCAGCCTTACTTCTGTCTTGCCGGAGAAGACTTCTCCGAATTCATCAACCGCAACAACGTACCCGGTGCGTTCGTCTTTATCGGTACGGGTGATGAAAGCAAAGGGACCACGTATCCGCATCATGCACCAAACTTTGACATCGATGAAGATACACTGATCACCGGCGTGAAGTTCCATGTCCATTCAGCCCTGGAGTTCTTGAAATAATCTACAGCCTTAAACTATAAAAAATACAATTTTAAAGGAGTGCAATACAATGACAATGTTTCCAAGAGAAGAATTCATGACCCGTTTAGACAAAGTGAAAAAGAGCATGAAAGAGAAAGATATCGATGTCCTTTTGATCACTGACCCAGCAAACATGTGCTATCTGACTGGCCACAATGCCTGGTCATTCTACGTCCATCAGATGGTTCTGGTCGACGTGAACGAAGAAATGCCTTACTTCATCGGACGATACATGGATGCTTTCAGCGGCGTCGTGAAAACGACTTACTTAGACGAAGCGCATGTCCGTGCTTACAGCGATGATCACGTACAGAGCTTGACCAAGCACCCAATGGACTATGTCGCTAAAGTGGTTAAAGAACTCGGCTTAGACAAGAAAAACATCGGTCTAGAGATGGACAACTATTACTTCACAGCCAAAGCTTACGAGCAGCTGCAAAAAGGCCTGCCGGATGCCAACTTCAAAAACGGCGACTTGATCGTCAACTGGGTCCGCATCGTGAAATCACCAGCAGAAATCAAACTGATGAAACGTGCCGGCAAGATCGTTGAAAAAGCCATGCAGGCAACGATCGACACCATGGCTGCCGGAGTGCGTGAAAACGACGTCGTTGCGGCTATCTACAACGCACAAATCAAAGGAACAGAAGAGTTCGGCGGCGACTATACAGCGATCGTGCCGATGCTTCCTGAAGGCGAAACAGCCGGTGCACCGCACTTGACCTGGTCTGACAAGAAATATCCGGACAACACTGTTGTAGCGGTCGAGATCGCAGGTGCACACCAGCGTTATCACTCACCACTTGCGCGTACGATCGCTATCGGCGAACCAAGCGAAGAAGTGAAGCGAACAGCTGACATCACGATCGAAGGACTGAACGCTGCTTTGGAACAGTTCAAGCCTGGCAACACAGCAGAAATGGTCGAAGCGGCCTGGAACAAAGTGCTCAAGAAACACGGCTTCCATAAAGAGTCACGCATCGGCTATTCAATGGGCCTCAACTTCCCGCCTGACTGGGGCGAGCATACTGCCAGCCTGCGTCCTGGAGACAAAACTATCTTTGAGCCTGGCATGACGTTCCACTGTATTCCAGGTATGTACTTGGACAACTTCGGCGTATCGATCAGTGAATCGGTCGTTATCACGGAAGACGGCTATGAAACATTGGCTAACTTCCCACGTAAATTGTTCACTGTTTAAACAAATTGTGTAGACTGCAAAGGAGTACCCGAATCCGACTCGCTGCACCGTCAGATATCTCTTATTAAAAACAGCATACGCCCTTTGCGGTACCGTCATCCTGCAAACGGGCGTGTTTTTAATAAAGTATTCAGTCCATCTGTCTACTTTAAAGGGATCGCTGATGACAGGAAACGCAAGGTCACTTATTTTGAACTTAATCATATTTAAAGGAGCTATTATTATGAAAGAAAAAAATAGAAGTGTACGACCGTCCTTTGTTTTAGCTATGACAGGTGCAATGATCGCTTATTATATCGGGGCGTCGACAGGGACTGGCCAGGAATTCTTCCAGTCGTACGGGACGCACGGCATCATGGGCATCCTGGGGGTCGTGATCAACCAGATCTCGATCGCAGCACTTGCCTTTGTCGTTATCTTTGTCGCCAAGAAACACAAACTATCAGAACCTAAAGACGTCTTTATCTGGTTCTTAGGAAAGTATGTCGGGACAGCGGTCTATTACTACACGGCAGCTTTTGTCTTTTTCACACTGCTCCAGCTCATCTCGGGAACGGGTTCGATAGTGAATCAGTTCTATGGTCTGCCATATATCGTCGGGTCGACCGGGCTTGTCCTTCTGCTGATCATGTCTGTCCTTGTCGGGTTCAAGAAGATGATCGATATCATCAGTAAAATTGCACCGTTTATTCTTATCGCAATGATCCTGGTATTCGTCATCAGCCTGATCGATCCGGTTGACGGTATCGCCGGCGGTTCAGAACTTATCCTGGCAAATCAGGATGTCTTCAGAACCAGTGATTCCTGGCTCGTCTCAACGGTCCTGCATCACTCTTATCTGATTTTATTCCTAGTTCCTTACTTTGTCAGCACGTATACTGTTGATCCAGATGCGTCCAACCGTGAAACCGTGACCTGGCTGGCCGCTGCCTTTATCATTCTGGCACTGCTCACAGGCTTAATGATCACTTCTCAGGTCGCCAACATCAGTTTAGTTATCGGAGCTGCTGCACCGAACGTGAGCGTCGCAATGGCACACACACCAAGACTGGCTGTTGCTTTAGTCGCCATGATCGTGGCTGCTTCTTATACAACAACAGCACCGATCGCTCTGATCGCAGCGGACTACTTTGCCGAGCGCGGCACAACGCGTTACAAGATCACCGGTATCCTCATTATTCTGCTTGCCTTTGGTATCAGCTTCCTGGGATCTTACGCTCAAATCATCAATGTACTGATGTCTGTTTCCGGACGTATCGGCTTAGGCGTGTATGCTGTGGCCATCGCCTACCGACTTTATAAGCTGGTCGTGACTTCTAGAAAAAAGCAAGTCAAACTAGTTAAAAAAGCTTAAGGTAAGTCATCACGGTTAGATAAATACGTTTAAGCCAGAAGAGGAATGAACCTTTTATCTTTCTCTCTGGCTTATTCCTATTCAATGCCAACTTAATAAGGAGATCATCATATGAAAAAAATACTATCGGTCAATGCAGGGAGTTCCAGTCTGAAATTTCAGCTCTTTAAAATGCCAAACGAAAAGGTCATTGCCAAAGGACTGATCGAACGGATAGGCTTGAGTCATTCGATCATTTCTATCGCTTATCATGCCGACGGGGAAGAAAAAAACTTTAAACAGACGAAAGATATCGCCAATCACGAGGAAGCCGTGGATCTCCTGTTCAAGCTGTTTTATATCTTGTCGATAGTTAATGACAGCAGCGAGATCAAAGGGGTAGGGCATAGAGTGGCATCAGGTGGGGAACTGTTCCCGGATTCTGTAGTGATCACTGAAGACGTCATCGATCAGATCGACTCGCTGGGTTATCTGGCTCCTTTGCATAACCCGGCTCAGGCAAAAGTCATCCGTTCATTCAAAGACGTGCTGCCTGCAACGCTCATGGTCGCTGTGTTCGATACGTCCTTTCATGCCACGCTGCCTTCAGAGAACTATCTCTACAGTATCCCTTATGAATACTATGAGAAATACGGCGTGCGTAAATATGGTTTTCACGGAACGAGTCACAGTTATGTCGCCAAACGTGCGGCAGAGCTCCTAAACAGACCGATAGAGGATCTGAAGATCGTGACGTGTCATCTTGGAAACGGTGCCTCGGTCGCTGCTGTTGAAGGCGGACGTTCGGTCGATACATCGATGGGTTTCACGCCCCTTGCCGGTCTGACGATGGGGACACGGTCCGGAGATGTGGATCCGTCTATCCTGCCATTCCTGATGGAAAAACTTGGACTTGATGAGGTCGATGACATGATCGCTATCCTCAACAACAAATCCGGCCTTTTAGGCTTGTCCGGTATTTCAAGTGATATGCGCGATATCGAAACGGCTGCAGTATCCGGCAACGTCCGGGCCAAACTGGCATTAGAGATATTCGTCAACCGCGTTCAGAAATATATCGGAAGCTATATGGCTGAAATGAACGGGGCAGATGCGGTCGTCTTTACCGCAGGGATAGGGGAGAACTCGTCGAGCATCCGACAGGCGATCGTCAGTGGACTGTCCTGGTTCGGCATGGAGATAGACGAGCAGAGGAATGACACGCGTAAAGAAGCGATCATCTCGAAAAAAGGGGCAAAAGTCGCTGTCTTGAATGTGCCGACAAATGAAGAAATCGAAATCGCACGACAGGTGGAACGCTTAGGCGAAGGAGTAAAAATATCAAACTAAAAAGGGGTTTTTAAAATGAAAAGACTATCTGCAGAAAATGGACCAAAAGCCATTGGGGCGTATTCTATCGCAACACAAGTGAAAGACATGATCTACACTTCAGGACAGCTGGGCATGGATCCCAGCACGGGTTCACTCGTTGATGAAACGATCGAGAGCCAGACCGAACAGGCCTTGAAAAACATCAAAGCAATCCTGGAAGAAAACAGCAGCAGTATGAATAGAATCATCAAAACTACTGTCCTTTTAAAAGACATCAGCGATTTCAAAGCCTTCAACGCCGTCTATGCCGGCTTCTTTGAAGAAGGGGAGTATCCGTCAAGAACCGCCTTCGAAGTGGGGGCTTTACCACTGGATGCCCGAATCGAAATAGAGGTCATCGCCTTAACGAATGAAGGTTAACGGTCACTGACTTTAAAAAAGGAGTGGAAACATATGAGTGAACAGGTATTAGTGATCAACGACTTGCCCGGCGTCGCAAAGGTTGCCGGCATGTCCAATCTGCCTATCTTAGAAGCAGCTCAGTTCGAAGTCGCCTTGCTGCCGACCTTGCTGCTGTCGACGCATACCTTGGGTTATCCCGGTATCGTGAAGCACTATTTGAATGAATCCTTTGATGCGATACTGGCTCACTGGAAAGATCTGGATATCCAATTCAAAGGGACACTGACCGGTTACTTTGCGGACAGCAGGCAGATAACCACGGTGATCGATTACCTGGACTCTGTGGATCGTGCCATGCCGGTCATCATCGATCCGATCATGGCTGATTTCGGCAAACTGTATGCAGGCTTCAGTGAAGATTTTCCTGAGAAATTCCGCAAGCTTGTTAAGTACGCCGACATTATCGTTCCCAACTTAACTGAAGCCTGTCTGATCACCGATTACCCGTATTCAGACGACTTGGGACCGGAGGATTATCCAAAGATCGCTCAAAAGCTATGTGACTTAGGGGCAAAAAATGTGGTGTTGACGAGCGTTTATCAAAACAGAGACAAGCGCGAAGGAGAGACAGGGTATTATATTTACTCCGAGGACAGCAAACCTTTTTACCATATGCACGAAAAAGAGGATGTGTGGTTCAAAGGCGTCGGTGACATTTCAGTCAGTTTCATCACCGCTTATTATCTGCTGGGTTACTCAGTCAAAGAAGCGGTCATTAAAAGCTCGGATTATATCGAAAAATCACTGCGACACAGCACGACCGTCGAGCGTGATCCAAAGCTTGGCATTTATTTCGAACCGATCATTCCAGAATTCTCAAACGAGATCGATGAGATACGCCGCAGTCTTTAATAAAGCTTCACCCTGTACCATTCAGTTTATCAGCATCTCTTGAACTGGATAGAGGTGAGGGAGGAGGGGGGAGAAGAGGAGACTCTTCTCTTTTTCTATTTCTGACAGCATGTCTGACAGGACTTAAACGTTGACAAATAAGCGTTTATACGGTATCTTATAGCTAATCACATAAACACCTTATCAAGAGCAAGCGGAGGGAATTGGCCCTGTGAAGCTTCAGCAGCAGACCGTAACCGGCACTGTGCTAAATCCAACAAGAGAAATCTTGAAAGATGAGTCCAACGCCTTCAGGCACGACTTTATTTCAAGTGGTGCTTTTTTTGTGATTTAAATTGAGAAAAGGAGTTGGTAACATGTTTTTAGATGAAAGAATAAACCATGTGCATTATGCTTTGGACCGTCGTGAAGCGCTTTTGAGGTCGAAAATTGACCGACGTTTTCCAGTATCGATTTTTGTCGTTTACAGACGGGTTTCTAAAGTTGAAGAAATGCGTGACGAATTGGACCAGATTAAGGATGCTTTGATAAGTGACCGTGATGACGCACTGGAACGCTTGGATAAAGTCGAAGAAACTCTTTTTGGCGCGCTGTGATTACTATTCGAGTACTGTATCAGTATAGACAGCTGAAATCGTCATAGAATGCACGTGAAACCATCTCAACGACTAAGTTTATAGCTAATCGTCGTCGAGATGGTTTTTATTTTGGGATCACTGATCGACTGATTGAACTGATTGAAATGATTCATTGATCTGATAAAGGATTTATTGATGGATTGACCATTTCAGCAGATATTCTGGTCTAAAACATTAAATAATGACTGGAATCAATTTTTTAAAAAATACAGTGAGATTCAGAAAATACGAAGAATAAAAATATCTGGAATAAAATCAGATCGGCAGCAAAGAAAGCCTCAAAAAAATTCAACTTTACTGATCGAGCAGAATATATGATAGATTTCTTGTAAGTCTCAGGCCGGTGACAGCGCTTCGGATTTATTTCTCTTTTAAGTTGAGTTAACGACAATAAATAACACATAAATCCATGATTAATCCATGATTTATCTTAAGTAAAGAAATTTATAGGAAAATAAAGCAATAAATAGGGGATTAATTCAATTTTTAACGTATCTTGACGGCTGGTTTCATTTTCTTTATTTTAGTTTACATAATATATATTATACCAAGTAGATTATATGAGATAAGCCTCTCTCGGGATCATTATAGATCAAATTCAAGTCTCTCTTGATTCCGTTCTGAATTGAATTCAATTCAACCTGATTTACAGCTGTTTTATTTAATAATTATGTATGATTTAGTTTTTTCTGTCTATCGTATCATTTCAAACTGCTGATTTTATTTTTATAATTTTCTATCGTAATAATTTCCATCTGTCGCGTTTGTCTCGCTTTGCATGACTTCGGATTCAATTCCATCATTTCAGCAAGCTTTACAAGCTGATTTCAGTTCGATCCACGTATGATTAGCCATCAGCGTTTCATAGAATCGTCCTGAATATCTGCGCTGATCCGTATTTTTCTAAATGATCTATTATTTGCTGCTCGTGCTGGACAAAGTCAAAACTTTGAATTTTCTTCTATTTTACATCATACACACTCTTGATCATCTGCTTTCAGATTATGATTTGTTTATTCATCTGGCTGTCTATGTTGGCTTCACTGTTTAAAAGTTGATTTACAGTTACTATAGTCGTGATTATTTTTTAACAAATCGTAATAGTTACGATTTGAAACTTCTTCTCTTTATTCATACTTTTATTACACTTAAACCTTTAAATAGAAAAAGATCATCCGCAGATGATCTTTCCTATCAAGTACTTAATGAAACTTATATCTGGTCTCGTTTAATATTTTCAAACTTTTTACCTCTCGCCAGTTCATCGATCAGTTTGTCTAAATAACGGATCTCCTGCATCAGCGGATCCTCGATTTCTTCTACACGGATACCGCAGATCACACCTTTGATCGATCGACGTGCAGGGTTCATTTGAGGTGCTTCGGCAAAAAACGTTTCAAAGTCATTATCTTTTTCCAGCTGCTCTTCCAAGCCTTTTTGCGTATAGCCTGTCAGCCAGCGAATGAGTTCATCCACTTCATCCTTTGTCTTGCCTTTTTTCTCTGCTTTTTTTACATAATTTGGGTAAACTTTCGAAAAACTCATAGTAAATATCCTGTGCTTCGCCATTGATTTAATCTCCTTTTCTCCTGATTTTTTGCTGTTTTGCTGATACTGGACTTGATCACACTTTTAAACCGTCGATAAATCATTAACTAGGAATTATGACTTGCTCAAAGACTGATCTGTCGTCACTGTATCATTATTTAACCTATACGACCGAGTCACTGCTAGCTAAGGGATGAGTCTGTTACTCTCTGTTTAAAATGACAAGGTCAAATGCGACAATATGTGGAGTTTGTCATTTATAAGGAAAAATGACAAGGTCATCATTTAGAAAAGTCTGGGTCTGTCATTTCGTCAGTCTCATGACCATCTCAAAACACAATAGTCGCTGACTCTGTCACTTTGATCGTTCCATATTTAAAACTACTGGTCCTTACTCATAATACTCCTTCATTTTACCATACATCCACTTCTAACAACGTTTGTTTACGCCTCTTCCCTCACCTTCGTGCTGACTCATTGCCCAAAATCGCCGTCACGAACATTTGTTCATGTTCTATAAATAAAAAAGAACTTCTCCAAAGAGAAGCCCTTTTCCACTACAATCCTTAGTTCATATCACTTGCGGTAACGTTTTTCTGTGTATCTTCAACGCGAGGTTTCCATAAGCCCATAACGACTGCTGTAATAATGGAACCGATGAGTAACGCCACAATGAACAGCAGTGGATTCTCTCCGATACCGACAACGAACAATCCGCCGTGAGGTGCTGGTATAGAAACGTTCCATAGTTGAGTCAGTCCGCCACCGACGGCCGCACCTAAGATAGATGAACCGATGACACGCAATGGATCTGCGGCTGCGAACGGGATCGCTCCTTCAGTGATGAATGAAGCGCCTAAGACAAAGTTGGATAATCCAGACTGTCTTTCAAGATCAGTAAACTTAGACTTGAATAATACTGTAGAAATCGCGATTGCAAGTGGTGGGATCATACCACCGACCATTACCGCGGCCATCAGTGCACCCTCGCCTGTATCTGTAAAGATACCGATCGAGAAGGCGTAGGCTGCCTTGTTTACAGGACCGCCCATATCTACAGCCATCATGCCGCCTAGAACTGCGCCTAAAACGACTGCATTCCCTGTTCCCAGGTTGTTCAGGAAGTCCAGCATCGCATTGTTGATAACAGCGAAGAATGGACCGATCAGGAAGAACATCAGTAAACCGACAACTAATAGACCGAGTACTGGATAAAGTAAGATCGCTTTAAGACCTTCAAATGTTTTCGGTACATTTCTGAGCATTTTCTTGATCCAGTTCATCACGTAACCGGCAACGAAACCAGCAACCAGTCCGCCTAAGAAGCCGGCATTACTGTTAACGGCCAGTAAACCACCTGCCATACCGGGAAGTAGGCCGGGACGGTCAGCAATACTGTAGGCAATATATCCAGCCAATATCGGAATAAGGAACTGGAAAGCAGAACCTCCGATAGAGTTCAGTGATGTAAAGAACACACTGTCAGATCCTAATAAAGATTCAAATAAGAATGATACAGCGAGTAAGATACCACCACCGACAACGAATGGCAGCATGTGGGAGATCCCGTTCATCAAGTCTTTATAAACCGACTGCCAGACAGATCCGCCTTCATCCGTTTCAGATGAACGTTCTGAACTGTAGCTCTCTCCAGAATCAAACACAGGGGCATTGCCTGTACTGGCTTTTGTGATCAGCTCTTCAGCTTTTTTGATCCCGTCAGAGACTGGACGCTGAACTAAAGGTTTGCCGTTGAAGCGAGCCATGTCTACCTTCTTGTCTGCGGCGACGATGACACCGTCTGCGCGTCTGATCTCCTCTTCTGTTAACTTATTCTTGGCCCCGTCTGTTCCGTTTGTTTCCACACGGATCTCGACGCCCATCTCCGCTGCTTTTTTCTTCAATGAATCTTCCGCCATATAGGTATGGGCGATACCCGTTGGACATGCGGTGACAGCGACGACGAATTTCTTGCCTTCTTCATGGGCCTGCGCTTCTGTCACTTTTTCTTCTTCCTGGCTTTCGTCAAAAATAGTCTGTACGTCTTCCGGCGTCTGAGTTGTTTTCAAAGCCTGGACGACATCTGCATCCACGAGACGTCTTGATAGTGAAGCCAGCACTTCCAGGTGCAAGTCATTCCCGCCCTCTGGTGCAGCGATCATAAAGAAGATCTCGACCGGCTGTCCGTCCAAGGCGTTATAATTCACCCCGCTGGATGATTTTGCAAATAAGACAGCTGGTTCTTTGACCGCTTTGTTTTTCGAGTGAGGCATGGCGATCCCGTCGCCTAAACCTGTTGACGTCTGCGCTTCACGGGCCATGATCCCTTCTTTAAAGGTATCAAAGTCACTGACAGCTCCTTCATCCACGAGACGTTTGACCATCTCGTCGATAGCGGATTCTTTTGTTCGGGCCTTCAGATCCATGATCATCAAGTCTTTTTTCAGGACATCATTTATCTTCATTTATTTTTCCTCCCATTTTTCAATTGTGATTTGTGGTAAGAGTTTATCTATTTCTTCCTTTTTAGCCAGATCTTCCTTGAACGCTGTCGCACTGCCGCAGGCCAGGCTCATCTTGAAGGCAGCCAATGGATCGCCATTTTTCTGGTATTCACCAATGAATCCGCCGATCATGGAATCTCCGGAACCGACCGAATTGACTAGCTGTCCTTTTGGAGGGGCACTGTAATACACGTCATCGCCCATAAAGAACAACGCACCGTCTCCGCCAAGAGAGATGATGGCATATTGGGCGCCCGCTTCCAGCATTTTCTTGCCGTAAGGGACGATATCACTTAAACCATCCAATGTCACGCCATACAAGTCTTCCAGTTCATGGATATTCGGCTTGACTAAGAGCGGGTTCTGAGCCAATGCCATCTGCAGTTCTTCACCGGTCGTATCGATGATGAAATCGGCTTTTTTGCTTTTCACATGATCGATCAGACGCTGGTAGTAGTCCTCTGACAGACCTTTGGGTTTACTTCCGGCGATAACGACGAGATCATCTTCAGAGAGTTTGTCCAGCTTGGTGTAGAAATGCTGACTGTCCGCTTCGGTCACGAGTGGCCCGTCATCGTTGATCTCTGTTTCCTGTCCGCCTTTGATTTTCACATTGATGCGTGTATCGGCATCGATGTGAGTAAAGTCTGTCTTTACACTCTCGTCATGCAGCTGTTCGATCAGCAGTTGGCCGATGTGTCCGCCAACAAAGCCAAGCGCCACATTCGTTGTATTCAGTTGTGTAAGGATTCGGGATACGTTGATGCCCTTACCTCCGGGAGTTTTCTGATCCTTCTCAATCCGGTTCAATTGACCCAGTTTGATCGGGCTGTTGGGGTAAATAACGTAATCGATCGAGGGATTCAATGTTACTGTATAAATCATTTTTATGCCTCCATTATTCGAGTATAGTCTTTCAAACGCTGCTGTTTGTCCGACAGGTGATTGGTGATGACCGTGCATTCATCGATATCTGCCACTTTCGAGAAGCTGACTTCATCCAGTTTTGATACATCCACCAGGACATACGACTGATTGGACTGTCTGATCGCTTTTCTCTTGATGGCTGCCTCTTCCGTATCAGGGGTAGTGAAGCCTTGAGTGATGTCGACCCCATTCATGCCCATAAAGGCTTTGGTAAAGTTCACTTCATCCAGTTGCCGTTCTGCAATAGAACCGATGACTGCTTTTGTCCGCTGTTTGATTTTCCCTCCCACTAGAATAGTCTCGATATTATAGTCCGTTAATAAAGCCGCATGCGGGACACCGTTGGTCACGACCGTGATATTTTTTCCTTCAAGATAAGGGATCATGGCATAGGTCGTGGTTCCGGCATCCAGGTAGATCACATCAAAGTCATTGACCAGATAAGCAGCCAGCTGACTGACTTTTTCTTTTTTCTGCATGAATTTGACCGTTTTTTCATCCATCGTCGGTTCATCCACGGGTTTGCGTTTTTTTCTGGCGCCGCCGTGTATGCGGACGAGCTTATCCTGATCCTCCAGCGTCGTCAGATCGCGCCGGATCGTTGATTCTGAATGCCCCAGCTGTTCGACCAGCTCTTGTACCGTCAGCGTGCTTTTCTGTTCAAGCTGCTCGAGAATAAATGAATGTCTCTCATCTGTAAGCACTTTCTTCACCTCTTCCATTGAATTCTAACATAAGCAATGTTATAAATCAATCATCATCATCCTAAAACGCTCAAAAACATTCATCGTATTTAAATTTCATCTGAAGTTATCCATAAAAAAGATCCCTGACTCGACAGGACTGCCGGATCAGAGATCTTTTCGTTTCTATTCGATTGCTTATGACACAGTCAGTCATCGTCCTGCTCTAACATACTCTGAGCAGCATCTATGACGCACTGATGAATCAAGTTTTAAAAAATCAGGACACCCAGTGCCATGAGGATACAGGTCACGACGAAGATGATGCCGATCAGTTTAGCGGTAAACTTCCACCAGGTAGTCAGTTCGACTCCGGCGATCGCCAGCGCCCCCATAACGACACCCGATGTCGGTGTGATCAGGTTCACGATACCACTGGCTGACTGGAAGGCAGTGACGACGATATGTTCGGCAACGCCAACGAATGTTCCTAAAGGTCCCATGATCCCCATCGTCGCAGAAGCAAGTCCGGACGTTGAAGGGATAAGGAAGGACAACGGAATATAGAAGATATACGTCAGCACGGAGAAGACGACTGGCGATAAGCCAGACAGTGTTTCTTCACCGAAGTGCAGGATGGTCGCAGTTATCATCCCTTCATTCATGATGACCTGGATCCCACGGGCAAGCGCCACGATCAGGGCAACACTCAAGAGGTCTTTTGCACCGTTGACAAAGCCTGAAACGATATCTTCTTCAGGTACTCTGTAGACGATGCCGATAATAATAGCCATGGCAAGGAAGAGCATCGTGATCTCAACGAAATACCAGTCGCCTAATGGGACCATCTGCTGGCCAAGGACTGTTCCGATCACCGGAAGACCCATCAGCCAGGCATTGAAGTTTTCAAACATCGTCCAGTTTTCATTAAGCAGTGTCCATGGAATAAGTCCAAGGACCATCAGAATGAAGGTCAAGGCAAACAGGAAAATAACGATTTTCTGTCTGGTATTCATTTTTTCATTGGTATCTTTTGGCTTGAATTTCTTCTTGTTTTCTTCGTAGTCTTCTGATACCATCGATTTTTCTCTGTCTTTCTGAACTTTTGTGGCATAACGATAGACATACGCTGTCGCTATGGCATACATCACCACGAAGAAGACTAGACGGAGAACGATCCCGTTACCCGGACTGATACCCAAAGCCTGCGACGCTACCCCAGTGGCGAACGGGTTGACTGTCGACGCAAGCACACCGACACCGGCACCCAGGAGTATCACGGACACTGCAACGAGCATATCGAACCCGACAGCGATCATGACGGGAATGATTAATGGATAAAAGGCCAGTGTTTCTTCTGCCATCCCGTATGTGGTTCCACCTAAGGCGAAGATGAACATCAAAATAGGAATGAGCATTTTTTCACGTCCGCGGTTTGCACCGACGACTTGTGCGATAGCTGAATCTAGGGCACCCGTTTTATCAACGACGCCCAAAAATCCACCGACGACTAGAATGAACAGCGACACTTCGATCGCTCCCGGTGTGGTGTCTGTCCCAAGCATCCCTTTGACGGGAGCCATGAAGATATCCCACAGGCCCTGAGGCTGCTGTTCAGTATAAGCGAATGTGCCGGCAATGATCTCTCCGGCTTCATTCACTTCATAGCTGCCTGCCGGGACGAACCAGGTAAGGATAGCCATGATAACAATAATAATAAATAGTATGGTAAACGATGATGGCAAGGACATCAATCTATCTTTGATCTTATTCTCTGACATGTTAAACCCTCCAACTCATTATTTTTATTCTTTAACGCGTGATTATCGTACCACCACTTTCTGATATTGCTGCCTCTATGTTTTCCAGCGACGTGATGATCGCTTTCCCTTTTGGGTTCCCTTCAACGAACTTGATGGCTGCTTCCACTTTAGGGAGCATGCTGCCGGCAGCGAACTGCTTCTCATCGACGTATTTTTTCATTTCATCCACGGTCACCTCGTTCAATACTTTTTCATCCGGTGTGTGATAATTGATCATCACATTGTCGACCCCGGTCAAAATGACCAGCAGATCAGCTTCTATGCTGACTGCCAAGGTTTCTGAGGCGAAATCTTTATCGATCACAGCTTCTACACCGATATAGTCATCATTCTGTTTGATGACCGGCACACCGCCGCCACCAACAGTGATAGGGATGATATCGTTCTCGATCAGCGTCTTGATCACTTTGACTTCTTTTATGTCGATGGGTTTAGGCGAAGGAACGACTTTTCTCCATCCACGGCCTGCATCTTCGATGAATTTAGCTCCGGTTTCTTCCATCTGTTTTTCAGCTTCCTCTTTAGAAAGGAAAGGGCCTACGGGTTTTGAAGGGCTCTTAAAAGCAGGGTCCTCTTCAGATACTATGACCTGCGTCACGATCGAAGCCACTTCTTTGTCTATGCCTTTGACTTTCAGCGCTTTAGCCATGGCAGACTGAAGCCAGTAGCCGATGCTTCCCTGTGTCATGGCAACACAGGTATCCAGAGGCATCGCCGGATTCTTTTCGCTGTGTGCGGCTTCCTGCTGCAGGAGGAGATTGCCCACTTGAGGACCGTTTCCGTGTGAAACAGCGATGGCATCCCCATTTTCAACAAACTGAACGAGATACTCAGCGGTATGTTCCAGTGCTTTCTGCTGAGCCTTTGCGGATGAATCATTCGTTAAGATAGCATTGCCGCCCAAAGCGACAACGATTTTTCGTTTTGACAAAATGATCACTCTCTTTCATCGATTAATTATAGTCAAATAAACTGACCGGACTGACCAGCCAGTTTATTCGTTTTTTTACACGCGTGGAATAAATAAGTTGCCCAAAGTTGCGGCCATGATGGCTTTGATGGAATGCATGCGGTTTTCAGCCTGGTCGAACTGACGGGCATGCTTGCTTCGGAAGGCTTCGTCTGTGACTTCCATTTCGACTTCGCCAAATTCTTTTTCAACCATTTTCCCGTATTCTGTTTCTGTATCATGGAAAGCTGGCAGGCAGTGCAGGAGGATAGTATCCTCTTTGCCGGTGGCGTTGATCATATCCATATTGATCTGATATGGTTTAAGCAGGTTGACGCGTTCTTCGAATTTATCTTCTTCACCCATGGATACCCAAACATCGGCGTATAAAGCATCGGCACCTTTCACGCCTTCTTTCACATCGTCAGTGATCAGGACTCGGCTGCCGGATTTCTCGGCATATTCTTTGGCCAGATCGACGAGTTCTTCATCTGGGAAGAGAGATTCAGGTGAAACGATGTGCACATTTACACCCAGGATGGCTCCGGTGATCAATAGACTGTTGGCAACGTTGTTACGGCCGTCACCAGTATAGGCTAATGTCAGGCCTTCCAGTTTGCCGAAGTTTTCCTTCAGCGTCAGATAGTCCGCGATCATCTGTGTTGGGTGCCATTCATCCGTCAGACCGTTCCAGACTGGTACGCCAGAGTGTTCAGCCAGAAGTTCCACGCTTTCCTGTTTGAATCCACGGAACTCGATGCCGTCAAACATACCGCCAAGTACCTTAGCTGTATCTTCGACCGATTCTTTTTTACCGATTTGAATGTCGTTCTTGCCTAAATATTCAGGATGTGCACCCAAGTCGATGGCTGCCACGGTAAAGGATGAACGGGTACGTGTAGAAGCTTTTTCAAATAAAAGGGCGATGTTTTTTCCTTCCAGGTAACGGTGAGGGATGCCTTTTTTCTTCATATCTTTTAAATGAGCTGAAAAATCGATGAAATACATCAATTCTTCTTTAGTGAAATCTTTTTCCTTTAATAAGCTGCGTCCTTGAAATACGTTTTGCATAGTGTTTCCTCCTAATAGTTTTTCTGATTTTTTAGTTTATATCTTTTCTGATCAGTGGCATGCTCATGCATCGGGGACCCCCACGACCTCTGGATAATTCACTTGACTCCACTTCAATGACTTTGACCCCTTTTTCTCTCAGCAGTTCATTTGAAACATAGTTGCGGTCATAAGTCACTACGACGCCCGGTGCGATTGCCAAAGTATTGGATCCGTCGTTCCACTGTTCTCTAGGTGCTGCGATCGCGTCGCCTCCGCCACACTGAATCAGTTCGATGTCATCCACGCCTAGTGCATCTTTCAGCACTTTTCCCAGATCCGTTTCATGCGTAATCTTGACCTTCCCGGCTTCATCTGATTTTTCCAGGATATAGGTATCGATCGAACCGTCAAGTTCCAGGATGCCCGGATGGATCGTAAATTTATTATGATCGATCATTGTAAATACTGTGTCCAGATGCATCATGGCCCGCACATTCGGGATCTTGATAGCCAGGACTTTTTCGAATGAAGCACCCTTCTCAAATAATTCAATAGCCAGGTCTTCAACAGCTTTTGCTTCTGTTCGCTGAGAAATGCCGATAGCCAGGACTTTTTCATTTAAGACGAGTTCATCTCCGCCTTCCATATGAGTCGTCACATTACGGTCCCGCCAGATATCGGTGCCGCCGTCTTTGAACCGTGGGTGATGTTTCATGATCGTTTCAAGGAATAAGGTCTCACGCTTACGTGCCTGATAGGTCATGTTATTGATAGTCATGCCGTTGCCCATTGAGGCACCCGGATCACGAGTAAAGTAAAGGTTAGGCATTGGATCCATGTAAAACGGATACTGATGACGATCACTGATATCTGCCAGATGGTTGGAGTCTACTTCTACTTCGTTCTTACGTACCCCAGCCATGATTTTTTCGACCATTTCCAGAGTGTCCATAGACAGCAGATAATCCTTGAGCACTTTATATACATTCTTGGAAGAAATACCGGATTCATCCAGCATCGTTTCCACAAAGGATTCTTTCGTGTCGGATGCATCGATGGCTTCCGCTGATAATTTTTCAAGGTATAAAACTTCTACACCGTTTTCTCTTAATGTTTCTGCGAACTTGTCATGTTCTTTTTGAATGACGGGCAAATGTGGAATGTCATCGAAAAGCAGGCGTTCCATAATATCAGGGGTCAAATTTTCAATTTCTCTGCCCGGACGTTTCAAAAGGACAGTCTGCAGTTCACCGATTTCTGAAAAGACGTGAATTGACTTCTTGTTCGTTTCCATTGTATTCTCTCCTGTCTCGTTAGATATACTTTCTGTTTCAGTCGTTGACTTCACTCTCGTTCCTCCTTATTTGCTTTGATACCCATATGATAACACTTACAAAGCCCTTTGTTAACAGTTTGGTAACGCTTCCCTAAACTATTTTCGAGCTAGTTTTGTATAATAATCAATTATTTGTATATTTAATGGTGTATCATAGGAATACCGTTGTATATTATGCTTTTATATACAAAAAATATTAATTTTAAATTTATACTAATAAGTTTATTAGAAAAATCACAATTTCTCACATGAATTATTTTAGTTCTTTATTAGCGATATATCGATATTTAAGTTAACTTGACCATAATCAGTTTATTGGATAATTTAGGTCCTCCTTTTACTCATGAGATTTTCACTTCTTTTATCATACCTTGCATAACTATAAATCTCAATCAATACGAAGCAGAGAAACCCTAGCCTGTACGCATGGATATTTAACTAACGGTGATTCATTGTTTACATTAACATTAAAGTTTGATAAGCTTATAAACATAAGTTAATAATTAAATGACTGGATGAGGCGCAAAAATCATAAGTACTCACTTTGTATGGACCTGTAAGTTCGAAGCTGAGGAAAGGGAAATTTGCCGAAATCGTCTGTTTTTTACAGAAAACAGGCCGTTGGGCTGTATATGAAAAATATGCAGACTGCCGTAAAGCTTTAGGCTTAACGGAGTGCTTCCGCTTGTGACGATATCTATTTGCGAACAAGCCGGCATTCCCGGCTTGTTTTTTTGTATATAAAACGCCCTGCTCTCCCCTCTCATATATAGAAAAGGAGTCGCTATGAAACGAAGTGTTTTAAAATTTGGAGGATCCAGTGTGGCGGATTTCATGAAAATCAAAGAGATCGCCGGCTACCTCAAATCACGTATCGAACAAGATGAACAGCTGATCGTTGTCGTTTCAGCTATGGGAAAAACCACCGATGACCTGCTGGCGTCTGTGAGTCACCTGACTAATAATCCCAACGATAAGGATATAGCCATGCTATTGAATACAGGCGAGCAGCAGACGATCTCGTTCCTGTCCCTGGCCTTGAATGACTTGAGTGTCCGGGCCAGACCGCTGACGGGCTATCAGGCCGGGATCGAAACGACAGGCAAACATCTGAAAAGTAAAATTTCTTCCATTAAAACAGAGTTCCTGGAAGAACTGTTTGAAACCCATGACCTGCTTATCGTCGCCGGTTTTCAAGGCTTCAATAAAGCCGGCGAACTGACGACACTTGGTCGCGGCGGTTCTGATACCACGGCGGTCGCCATCGCTTCTGCTCTAGACTGCCCGTGCGAGATCTACACCGATGTCACAGGGGTGTTCAGTACAGATCCCCGTATTTTCCCGGAGGCTAAACGCTGGGAAATGATCTCATTTGAAGAAATGATGGAAATGTCCGCCCTGGGTGCCGGTGTGCTTGAAACACGCAGCGTCGAATTAGCCAATAACCATAACATCCCGATCTACTTGGGGAAAACATTGTCAGAAGAGAAAGGAACATGGATTGTGCCGAATGATCAAATGCTCGAACGCAAAGCTGTCACGGGGGTTGCTTTAGATAAAGAAATGGCTCACGTCACGATTACTTACCCTCTGGAAACCAAGACATTCCTGACTGATTTGTTCGTTAAACTGGAAGAAGCTGAAATCAACATCGATATGATTTCTCAGATCCAGAATCAGGAAGGCCTGCAGCTGTCGTTTACCTTTAAAGAATCCGAAGAACGCGAACTCAGTCAGCTTTTTGATTCATTGAAAGAGTCCTATGCGAATCTTTACGTTAAAATAGAGACCACTTACTGCAAGCTGTCGGTCATCGGGGCCGGCATGCGCGACATGACCGGGGTCGCTTCGAAAATATTCAAGACGCTCCTGGCCTCAGACATCCCCTTTTATCAGGTCACGACCTCCGAGATCAGTGTGTCTTACGTTGTAGACGAAGAAAACGGCGAAAAAGCCACCCGTCTTTTGTGTCAGGCCTTCAATTTATAAAATACTATTTAAACATGAAAGGACGATTTAATGATGAATATTGCCATAGTCGGTGCCACAGGTCTTGTGGGAAAGACCATGCTGGAAATGCTTGAACAAAAAAACATCCCTTATTCATCTCTCACCCTTTTTTCTTCCGCCCGCTCAGCCGGTAAGGAAGTGACATTCAAAGGAAAGAGTTACACCGTTGAAGAACTGACGGAGGAAAAAACAGACGGCGGTTTCGACTATGTCCTGATGTCTGCCGGCGGGGACACCAGCCTGCAGTTCGCTCCCCTTTTTGAACAGGCCGGAGCCGTCGTGATCGACAATTCAAGCGCCTGGCGCATGGATCAGGCCATCGACCTGGTCGTTCCTGAAGTCAACAAGGCCAGTCTCAAGCGCCGCATCATCGCCAACCCGAACTGTTCGACCATCCAGTCTGTGGTTCCTCTGAAGCCTCTTGCGGATGCCTTTGGCCTCAAGCGTGTGGCCTACACGACCTATCAGTCCGTCTCCGGTTCCGGCTGGAAGGGTATCGAGGATCTGGAGCGCGGTGAGCATGGCGAAGGACCTTTGAATTATCCTAAACCGATCTATCATAATGTGATCCCCCAGATTGATGTCTTTTTAGACAATGGCTACACGAAAGAAGAAGACAAAATGATCAGGGAGACACAGAAAATACTGAACGATGCATCCATTGCCGTGACAGCGACCTGCGTCCGTGTCCCTGTCCCTCACGCACATGCAGTGGCCATCAATGTTACGCTGGAAGCAGAACCGACTGTTCAAGAACTGAAAGTTGTCCTGGCCGACTTCCCTGGTATCATTCTTATGGACGACCCGTCAAACGGCATGTATCCGACACCACTGGATGCCGCCGGTAAAGAAGGCGTCTTTGTCGGACGGATCAGAAAAGACAACAGTCTTAAAAACACCTATCATTTATGGTCAGTGAGTGACAACATCTTGAAAGGTGCCGCACTGAATGCCGTACAGATTCTTGAAGAACTCCTACTCAGAAAGGAAGAACGCTAATGAAACGATTATTCACCGGAGCAGCTGCTGCTGTCACCACACCCTTTACAGATGAAAGCGTCGACTATGACAGCTTCAAGAGTCACCTGACGTTTCTTAAAAAGAACCGCATCCAGGCCTTCGTCGTCAATGGTACGACAGGCGAAAGTTCCACACTGACAAAGAAAGAGAAATCCACCCTCTTGTCCATCGCGATCGATGTGGCTGACGGAGACATCCCGGTCATTGCCGGAACAGGTTCGAACAACACGGCCGATGCCATCGCCCATTCCAGAGAGGCAGAAAAACTCGGTGTGGATGCCCTTTTAGTGATCACGCCTTATTACAATAAAACCAGTCAGAAAGGCCTGCTGGCTCACTTTACAGCGATTGCTGAAGCTGTGACCATCCCAATCATCTTATACGATGTGCCGGCCCGTACAGGCATGACCATCGCTCCAGAAACTCTGGAAGTCCTGGCTCAGCATCCCAATATCGTGGGTCTGAAAGATGCGACCGGTGATCTGGCTCATCTGAATCGTCTCCAGTATGTCGTGGATGACAGCTTTTCCTTCTACAGCGGCAACGATGACCTGGCCCTGCCTTTCTATTCAATGGGCGGACACGGTCTGATCTCCGTGCTGGCCAATGCTCTGCCGGAAGAATATCAAGCGATGTATGAAGCGGCTCAGAAATATCCGAAAAAAGCAGCTGAACTCAGTCACAGACTTTTCCCCTTAGTGGATGCCTTGGGCGTGGATGTCAATCCGATCCCGATCAAAGTATTGACCAGTCACTTGGGGTTCGGCGACTATTCTCTGCGTCTGCCTTTAGTTCCACTGGAATCGTCTGCTCAGGATGTCCTGACTGAACTCTTTGACCACACAAGAAAGGACGGTTGAGATGAAACTATTACTTATTGGATACGGCGCGATGAATAAACGGGTCGCCAAGCTGGCTGAAGCGAACGGACACGAGATCGTCGGTGTTCTTTCACCCGCTGAAGAGAATGACTGTCCCTATCCGCTTTTTGACTCTGTAAATGAAGACTTGCCCGAAGCAGACTGTCTGATCGACTTTTCTCACCCGACAGTGACGAAAAAGGTCCTGACGTCTGACCTTAATATCCCCATGGTCATCGCCACCACGGGCGAAAAAGAGACGCTGCTCGACCTGATGGATAAAAAAGCGGAAACGGCGCCGGTCTTTTTCAGCGCCAACATGAGCTACGGCGTCCATATCGTGACCCAGCTCCTTGAAACGATCGCTCCCTTGATGGACGACTACGATATCGAGATGATCGAAAAACACCATAATCAGAAGATCGATGCCCCAAGCGGCACACTTATCAAGCTCCTGGACGCCATCAAAGACAAAGCCCGTCCCGATGCCAGAGAAGTCTATGACCGCAGTCAGGTCACGGAAAAACGTGATAAAAAAGATATCGGCATTTCAACGATCCGCGGCGGAACGATCGTGGGCGAACATGAAGTCCTGTTTGCCGGACACGATGAAGTCATCTCCGTGAAACATTCTGCCCAGTCGAAAGATATCTTTGCGCGTGGCGCCTTGAAAGTAGCCGAACAACTGATAAAGAAAGAAAATGGATATTATACGTATAACAATTTAGGAGTGTAAAAATGCAGACATTCAACCCGGAAGAAATCATCGCCTATATCAGTCAATCAAAAAAATCAACACCGTTAAAGATTTACGTTAATACGATGCTTGAACGAGATGCTTTCCCGAAGACGTTTAAAGTATTCGGATCAGAAGGCAGCTATACGATCTTTGCCGATCTAAAAGACTGGAGTCCGTTTTACGAAGTTAACAGCGAACAGATCAGCGAGCTTGAAATCGAACAGGACAGACGCCATTCCGCTATCCCCCTTCTGGATACCTCTAAAGTGGATGCACGGATCGAACCGGGGTCATTCATAAGAGACCACGCCACGATCGGCAAAAATGCTGTCGTCATGATGGGCGCAGTCATCAATATCGGGGCTGTCGTCGGCGAAGGGACCATGATCGACATGGGCGCTGTTTTAGGCGGCCGCGCAACGACCGGTAAAAACGTCCATGTGGGGGCTGGAGCTGTCCTGTCCGGTGTCATCGAACCCGCTAACGCTACGCCGGTCATTATCGAAGACAACGTCCTCATCGGTGCGAACGCCGTTATTTTAGAAGGTGTCCGTGTCGGCAAAGGCTCCGTGGTCGCTGCCGGCGCCATCGTCACAGAAGACGTCCCGGCAGATACCGTCGTAGCCGGCGTGCCTGCCCGGAAAATCAAAAACACGTCCGATGTGGCCTCTGAAAAAGTAGCGATCATCTCCGCGTTGAGAGAGCTTGACTCATAAATCACTTACGACCCGCAATTTTACACAGTCATCACTTACAGGAGGAATGTATGGATCACCTACCCGAAACCTTAACAGAACATCGAAGAAACCTGCACCAGATCCCCGAACTGTCTTTTCATGAATACAAAACGACCGCGTATATCAGAAATACGTTAGATAACCTGTCCATCCCTTATTTTACACCCTTGGATACTGCAACTGTGGTCTTCTTTGAAGGCCGTTCCGGTTCAGAAGAAACGATCGGTTTTCGTGCGGACATCGATGCTCTGCCGATCCAGGAAGAAACAGATGTCCCGTTCAAATCGCAGCACGAAAGCGCCATGCACGCCTGTGGCCATGACGGTCACACATCCATGCTGTTGGCATTCGCCGAATGGTGCAAGGAGAAACAGGACGAAGGAAAACTCGAGAAAAACATGCTGCTGATTTTTCAGCCATCTGAAGAATCCAATGCCGGTGCCGATGCACTGATCCGTGCGTTTCCTTTTGAAGACTATAAGATCAAAGAGATCTACGGCCTGCACTTAGGTCCGGATATTCCCGAACATACTCTGGCTACTAAACCGGGCTTTCTCATGGCCAGCGCCACCGAATACCGAATCAACGTCAAAGGGTTGTCCGCTCATGTCGCACAGAAAGAAAAAGGCTACAGTGCCCTCGGTGCAGTGACTCACATCGCGAACCAGCTCGGTCAGGTCCAGCAGTACTTTTTAAACGGCCTGCACCAGAATATCCTCCATATCGGTAAACTCCATGCCGGTGAAGCCATCAATACAGTGGCTACGGACGGTCATATCCAGGGAACGATCCGTACGTATGTGCCAGAGGATCTCGTACACATCCAGAATAAAATGGAAACTATCGTAGCCAGTACCGATGCCCTTTTTGGAACGGAAACCGCACTCGACTTTGCCAAAGGTTATCCGGCTGTTTATAACGACGAGTCCCTGATGGATACCGTTAAAACAAGTGCGGACCAGGCCGGTTTGACACTGGAACTTCTAAATGTCCCTTATCTGTTCGGGGAAGACTTCTCGTTCTATTCATCCATCGCCAAAACGAACTTTGCCTTCCTGGGAGTCCGTAATGAAGAAAAAGGCTACATTCACGGACTGCATACCGCCTTATTCAACTTTGACGAAAAGATTTTGCTGAACGGTGTGAAATATTACCAGTCTATTGCTAATACGTTAGGGTTGGTTGGATGACTGCTCGTTTGATACTGAACACCGAAAGACTGACCCGGCAAGCCCGTCGCTTTCAATCGCAGGTCGACACCATTGCCATCGTAAAAAACGATGGGTATAACCATGGGCTCGAGACAGTCTATCAGGCTTTTTACAAAGGCGGCATCCGGGCATTCGCAACGACCAGCCTGGCTGAAGCTATTCAGTTGAGAAAATGGGATAATGATATTTTTATCCTACTGCTCGATCCGGGTGCCGATTTTGACCAGATCAGAAAGTATCACTTGACCTTGACTGTGTCCTCTATGGCTTTCTATGATAAGTACAGAGAGGAACTCAAAGACATAGATATCCAGCTGGTTTACAGAAATGACCTTAACCGGCTGGGGTTTACGTCGAGTGACCAGATGAAACAGATCCTGGACGATCCCGACATGAATATCAGCGGCATCTGGACGCATTTCGCTTCGGCCGATGATTTTGGTGTGGAGCGTTACGAGGAAGAAGTCCAAAATTGGCTGATCATATTGGATCAATTAAAAGCTTACCTCCCGGATCTGACCTATATCCACGCTCAGAACAGCTCTTCCTATCTGCGTGATGATCTGCTTCCCTATCACACCCATATACGCGGCGGTGTGATCTTATATGGGACGCGTCCTTATTATGATGGTCTGGATACGACTATAGCTGAACAGGCAGTGAGCATCGAGGCCAGCGTCATCGAATTGACTCCCGTGAAAGCCGGCCGATCGATCGGCTATTCTGCAGAATATCAGACAGATAAGGACATCACGATCGCCGTCTGCGACATCGGTTACGGCAATGGCCTGCTGAAAGGACGCAAAGACTTTCCAGTCAAAATCAACGATAAAGAATATCCCATCCGCGTCATGATGATGAGTCATATCCTTATCGAAGTGGACGAAGATATTGAAATCGGTGATACAGTCACGCTTTATGACGATGACCTGCGCTTTGACTGGTTAACGAAAAACGGTATTGGCTCGTTTTCCCAGCAGATGTCCAGTCTCAATAAACAGACATTTGACGTGTCCTGCATCTAATCTAATCATTCTCATTCGAAGCTGGGCAATCTCCTCTGCTTCTTTACGAGATGAGCGATATATCGCTATGTTTGTTGCCCCAGCTTGTCCTGCTCTTCATATATATGATGCATAAAAAAATGGTCGTCCTCGTTTTGAGGACGACCATTTTTTATTTACATCTCCAATTAACCGAATTTTACAGTCAACGGTGGTACGACTTGTTTTTTTCTTGATACGACACCTTCAAGCATAAGCGTGTCGTCTTTCAGCTCTTTATTAAAGGCCTGCGCTACTTGAGCTTTCTCTTCTCCATAAACAAGAGCAACTGAATTACTGTTCAATACATCGGTGGTTACAAGGATAAATAGATCTATCTCATTGTTTTCGGATTGAGCTGCCATTTCATCGAGCAGTTCCTGTTTGCGGTCCAGGATATCATCCACGTCCACGACATTTACCTGACCAATACGTACAGTCAATCCGCCCATTGGGAAGTTCTTCGCATCGTCGTTCAGGATCATGTCGGCATCTTTGCTTGAAGTATCCGTACCGGCTTTCAGCAGTTCTTTACCGTAAGCTTCCAAGTCCACGCCAGCGGTTTCTGCTAATTCTTCTGCTGCTTTCACGTCTTCTTGTGTGCAGGTTGGTGATTTCAACAATAACGTATCTGAAATGATTGCTGAAAGCATCAATCCGGCAATATGTTTAGGGACGTCGATGTTATTTTCCTTAAACATCTTAAGGATGATCGTGTTCGTGCAGCCGACCGGTTCGGCTCGATAATAAAGCGGATTGGCCGTCTGGAAGTTGGCAATACGGTGATGATCGACAACAGCCAGGACTTTAACCTTCTCAATGTCCGGAACACTCTGCTGTGCTTCATTATGATCGACCAGCATAACTTCCGGTGTTTCCTGTGCCACTGTGGTCACGACGCGAGGTGTCTCAACCTCGAAGTAATCCAATGCATACTGTGTTTCCGCTGTTGTTTTTCCTAAAGCAACAGCTTCTGTTTCTTTTCCTAAGGCATTCTGCAGATAGGAAAAAGTTATTGCTGATGTGATGGCGTCTGTATCTGGACTTTGATGTCCAAAAATCAATATTTTACTCACTGTCATTCTCCTTTGTTTTGCATTCTCTTCTTATAGAATATAGTAAAACCCATGAAATTTCAATAAATGAAAAAACGTGCCGGCTGTACCAAGTGAATGACTCACTATGGACACAGCCGGCACGTTCGACTTAATTTTGCGTCTGATATTTATGTGTTTTCAAAATACGGTTGGCATTTTCAACACGTTCAGCCGTAGGAGGATCGATATCTTTCAGTTTATAGGGGATACCCAGTTCTTCGTATTTATAAACGCCCAGACGGTGGTAAGGCAGTATTTCCACTTTTTCCACACTGTCCAGCTGTTCAATAAACTCACTCAAGCGTTCCAAGTGCTCATCAAAATCTGAACGTTCAGGAACAAGCACGTGTCGCAGCCACATGGGTTTACCTATTTCGGACAGGTAGTTCGCCATGTCTAAAATACTGGTATTGGAATGCATCGTATATTTCTTATGGATCTCGTTGTCGATATGCTTGATATCCATCAGGACAAGATCCGTATACTTCATCAATTCTTCAAATCGACTGAAGAAAGGCTCGTCATACGTGAACGGCTGCCCGCAGGTATCTAAAGAGACGCTGACGCCTGCTTCTTTCGCCAGTTTGAAAAATTCGATCAGAAAATCGATATGGATGAGCGGTTCACCGCCACTGACGGTGATCCCTCCTTCTTCTCCCCAGTAGTTCTTATACTTCAATGCTTGATCCAGAAGTTCCTGAGGTGCGTAAGGTGTGCCGCCGCCCATATTCCAGGTATCAGGGTTATGACAGAACTCACAACGCATACGGCACCCCTGCATGAACACTACGAAGCGGATCCCAGGTCCGTCAACAGAGCCGAAGCTTTCTGTTGAATGTACATAGCCTATTGGTGAATCTGTCATTATTACTTCCCCCTAATAAAGTTTAAACTGCTTTTCTTATAATGAGTCGTGGAATGTACGTCTCAGTACGTCCATTTGCTGTTCTTTCGTCAGTTTGATGAAGTTTACAGCGTATCCGGACACACGGATCGTCAGTTGCGGATACTCTTCAGGATGCTCCATCGCATCTTCAAGTGTTTCACGGTTCAAGGCATTGACGTTCAAGTGGTGTCCACCTGTTTTCACGTAACCGTCAAGCATCGTTGACAGGTTGTTCTGCTGAACGCTGTCTTCTTTACCTAAAGCTTTTGGTACGATCGAGAAGGTGTTTGAAATGCCGTCCAGTGACTCTTTGTAAGGCAATTTGGCAACGGAGTTCAAACTTGCCAGAGCACCGTTCGTATCTCTACCGTGTAATGGGTTGGCACCAGGTGCGAATGGCACGCCGGCACGACGTCCGTCAGGTGTGTTACCTGTTTTCTTACCGTAAACAACGTTTGATGTGATCGTCAGGATAGATGTTGTGTGTGTTGCATCACGATAAGTTGGGAACTGTCTGACTTTGTTCATGAATGTTTTCAGCAGTTCAACAGCAATGTCATCGACTCTATCATCATCGTTACCATATTTTGGATAGTCGCCTTCGATTTCGTAGTCTACAGCAAGTCCGTCTTCATCACGGATGACTTTGACTTTCGCATGTTTGATAGCTGAAAGTGAGTCCACTGCGACTGAGAATCCGGCAATACCTGTAGCCATCGTACGGGCAACGTCTGAATCATGTAAGCCCATTTCAAGACTTTCATAGCTGTATTTGTCGTGCATGTAGTGAATGATGTTCAATGTGTTGATATACATTTCAGCTAACCAGTCAAGGATCTGGTCATATTTTTCAGTGACTTCATCATAATCAAGATACTCAGAAGTGATCGGACGGAATTCAGGTGCAACTTGTGCTTTAGATTTCTCATCCACACCGCCATTGATGGCATATAATAAGGCTTTAGCCAAGTTGGCACGGGCACCGAAGAACTGCATTTGCTTACCGATAGGCATAGCTGACACACAGCAGGCGATTCCGTAGTCGTCGCCCCATTCTTCACGCATCATATCATCGTTTTCATACTGGATCGCGCTGCTTTCTATAGAAACGCGTGAGCAGTAATTTTTAAATGACTGAGGCAGTTTTGTTGACCATAAAACAGTCAAGTTAGGTTCTGGAGCTGGTCCTAAGTTTGTTAAAGTATTCAGGAAACGGAAGCTATTTTTAGTGACCATGTGACGGCCGTCTAAACCGACACCCGCGATCACTTCGGTTACCCAAGTTGGATCCCCTGAGAACAGTTCGTTATATTCTGGTGTACGGGCAAATTTGACCAGACGGAGTTTCATGACAAAGTGATCCACTAATTCCTGTGCTTCCACTTCAGTCATCGTTCCATTTTCAAGATCTCTTTCAATATAAATATCTAAGAATGTTGATGTACGTCCCAATGACATTGCAGCACCGTTCTGTTCTTTGACCGCTGCAAGATATCCAAGGTACAACCACTGGAATGCTTCTTTAGCATTTTGAGCAGGACGCGAAAGATCAAAACCGTAAATATTACCCAGTTCTTTCAGCTCATGTAAAGCTTTCAGCTGATCACTGATCTCTTCACGTTTTCTGATCATTTTTTCGTTCATCATTGCTTTATCTGTGTTAGTTTTGTCTGCTTCTTTTTCAGCTATCAGACGATCTAAACCATAAAGGGCAACGCGACGGTAATCGCCGATGATACGTCCACGGCCATAAGCATCAGGAAGTCCTGTAATGATCCCTGTACGGCGGGCATTACGCATTTCAGGTGTGTAGGCATCGAAAACGCCCTGATTATGTGTTTTTCTCCAGTCTCTAAATACATGTGACAGGAAAGGATCCACTTCATAACCATAAGACTCAGCTGCTATTTCACTCATGCGGATGCCGCCGAATGGCTGGAGTGAACGTTTGAAGGGTTCATCTGTCTGGAAACCGACAACTTTCTCCATGTCCTTAGACAAGTAGCCAGGACCGTGAGAAGTGATGGTAGAAACGACATGGGTATCCATATCCAGTACGCCGCCAGCTTCACGTTCTTTTTTGTTGAGGTCCATGACCTGGTCCCACAATTTTTCTGTTTCTTTAGTTGGACCTTCTAAAAAGGATTCGTTGCCGTCGTATGGGTGGTAGTTACTTTGAATAAAGTTACGAACATCGATTTCTTCTTTCCAAGTCTTGCCTGTGAAACCATTCCAAATGGATTCAAGAGAAAACTCTTCGGTACGCTGTTTTTCCATAATTAATTCTCCTTTGTGTGTATATCAATTTCGACAAGTTCATAGTATCACATTAACTCACTATATACAAGTGAATCAATGAACATTATATGACGTTTTACTTTAAAATCAACGTTTTTATCGATTTGTGTAATCTGTAACAATATGGACACATTTTCCTCTTTGCGAAAGCGAATTCACTATGGTACTCTAGGTTTGTGGTAAAAAAGTGAAAAAAGTTCAATCGCTTTGTTTCTAGAATATACTGTCTTTTTCAGGGCCCACAACATTAAATATGAGAAAGGCTTTTATTTTTAAAGTGTATTGCTCAATACTTCACTAACTATAGGAGGAAATGATTATGGTAAAGGTTTTAGAAAAAAACAAAAAAGAAACGAATGTGAACGAGACTATCGATCAGTTAGTCACGAAAGCACAGAAAGCATTAGAAGGAATGTATGAATTAAATCAGGAACAAGTTGATGAAATCGTCAAGCAGATGGCGCTGGCAGGACTGGATCAGCACATGACACTGGCTAAAATGGCTGTCGAAGAAACGGGCCGCGGCGTTTACGAAGATAAGATCATCAAAAATCTTTTTGCTTCTGAATACGTCTATCACAGCATTAAATCAGATAAAACGATCGGTGTCATCAACGAGAACAAACATGAAGAAACGGTCGAGATCGCTGAACCTATCGGAGTGGTCGCTGGTGTGACCCCCGTCACTAACCCGACATCAACGACGATCTTCAAGTCCATGATCGCGATCAAAACAGGAAACCCGATCATCTTTGCTTTCCACCCTTCTGCTCAAAAATCGAGTGCTGCAGCTGCCCGTGCCTTATATGAAGCAGCCGTCAAAGCAGGTGCACCTGAAAACTGCATCCAGTGGATCGACAAGCCTTCACTTGAAGCAACACAGGCCTTGATGAAACATGACGGTGTCGCCACGATCCTGGCTACCGGTGGACCTGGCATGGTCAAATCTGCTTACAGTTCAGGGAAACCCGCTCTAGGTGTGGGTGCTGGTAACGTTCCGTGTTATATAGAAAAAACAGCAAACGTCAAGCGTGCCACTAACGATCTGATCTTATCAAAAACATTCGATAACGGCATGATCTGTGCCTCTGAACAAGCAGTCATCGTGGATAAAGAAATTTACTCTGACGTTAAAAAAGAGTTGACAGATAACGGCTGTCACTACCTGAACAATGAAGAAAGACAGAAAGTCGAACAATTGATGGTCTCAGAAGAAGGTCAGTTGAATGCAGCTATCGTCGGGCGTTCAGCCTACCAGATCGCCGAAATGGCAGGTATCAAAGTACCACAGGATACGAAGATCCTCATTGCGGAATACGCTGGTGTGGGTAAAAAATATCCACTATCAAGAGAAAAACTGAGCCCGGTACTTGCAGCCTATAAAGTAAACAGTTCTGAAGAAGGCATCAAACGGGCCGAAGAAATGCTGGCTTACGGTGGATTGGGACATTCAGCTGTCATCCACTCTCACAACGATGACGTCATTCAGGCATTTGACCGCCGCATGAAAGCCGGCCGTCTCATCGTCAATGCACCTTCAAGTCAAGGCGCCATCGGAGATATCTATAACGCCTACATCCCTTCTCTTACTCTTGGATGTGGTTCATACGGAGGGAATTCTGTGTCAACAAATGTCGGTACCATGCATCTGATCAATGTCAAGAAACGTGCCAAACGTACAAACAATATGCAGTGGTTCAAGATTCCACCAAAAGTTTATTTCGAACGTAACTCTGTTCAATACCTTGCTAAAATGCCAGACATCAAGAAGGCCTTTATTGTGACTGACCCGATGATGGTCGAGCTCGGCTATGTCGATCGTGTCCTCTATCACTTGAGAAACCGTCCGGATTATGTCCACTGTGAGATCTTTTCTGACGTCGAAGCGGATCCTTCAAAGGAAACCGTGATGAGAGGTGCAGAAGCCATGGCTGCTTTCCAGCCTGACGTCATTATTGCTTTAGGCGGTGGATCACCTATGGATGCTGCTAAAGGTATGTGGTTATTCTATGAACAGCCGGATACAGATTTCAACGGCATCAAACAAAAATTCCTGGATATCAGAAAACGTGTTTACAAGTTCCCTAAACTGGGCGGGAAATCTCAATTTGTAGCCATCCCGACAACATCAGGAACGGGTTCAGAAGTTACATCATTCTCAGTCATCACTGATAAAGAAACATCGACCAAATATCCACTGGCTGATTATGAGCTGACTCCGGACGTTGCGATCATCGATCCACAATTTGTTATGACCGTCCCTCCTGTCGTGACAGCTGATACCGGGATGGATGTACTGACTCATGCGATCGAAGCTTATGTTTCCAATATGGCTAACGACTATACAGATGGATTGGCCATTAAAGCGATCCAGTTAGTCTTCAAGCATCTGCCTACCGCCTACAAGAATGGCGCTGATGAAACAGCACGAGAAAAAATGCATAATGCCTCAACTATTGCAGGTATGGCTTTCGCCAATGCATTCTTAGGAATCAACCACAGTCTGGCTCACAAACTGGGAGCACAGTTCCATATCGCTCACGGCCGTTCAAATGCCATCCTGATGCCGCATGTCATCCGCTACAATGCGAAGAAACCGACAAAATTCGTCGCGTTTCCTAAATATGAACACTTCATTGCGGATGAACGTTATGCAGAAATCGCTAAAGCATTGGGCCTGCCTGCCAGCACAACCGAAGAAGGCGTAGAAAGTCTGATCAAAGCAATCTATGATCTAGCCAAAGAACTGAATATTCCAATGAGTATCAAAGAAAATGGCGTAGATAAAAAAGACTTTGAGAAAGTTGTCGACGCTATGGCTGACCGTGCATTCGAAGATCAATGTACAACAGCTAACCCTAAATTACCTTTAGTCACAGAACTTGCTCAAGTTTACCGAGACGCCTATAAAGGATAAGAAAAGAAGAACAAGAAAGAAGAGACAGGTATTGCCGGTCTCTTCTTTTTTGTTTTCGTCACTTTTTCAGTACGTACTTTTTTAGTGAAGTTAAACCGCCCTCCCTTTTATCTATATTCATGACTTCATAAGCGAATCCTCTATATCTTTCCTGCTTTAAGTGATAAAATAATAGAGTAGAGTTAGATTTCGCTTATCTCTCAAGGAGTTGAATATATGCAGCAGCATAAACGAACCTTATATATATTATATTTGCTGGTAGCGATTATTCTGATAGGCATTGGTGGATATTATCTGTTGCTTGATATCAGTTTAATGGATGCCTTCTATATGACAGTGATAACTATATCCACAGTTGGCTTCCAGGAAGTTGTACCATTGACTGTACCTGCTCAGCTCTTTACCATTATCCTGATTTTCTTCAGTTTGGGGACCCTTGGGTATACCGGTTCACAGCTGATCAGTTTTTTCTTTGGAGGTACGCTGCAGGAAGTTTGGAGGGAACAAAAAATGAAAGATCGGCTTGCCGATTTAAACGATCATATCATCGTATGTGGTGCTGGCGAAACAGGTCAGCACATTATACAGTCTCTAGAGCGGGAAAATGTAGAGTTCGTAGTTATCGAATTTGAGGAAGACAAGTTAGAAGCCATTAAAGAATATGATAATGTCATAGCCTTTCAAGGGGATGCGACTCAAGATGAGGTCCTTGAAAAAGCTGGGATCCATCGTGCCAAAGGATTGATAGCCGCACTGAATAGTGATGCAAACAATCTTTACACCGTACTTACGGCACGTCAGCTAAAACCTGATTTGCTTATTGTTGCCCGTGCTATTACTCATAATTCGCATGAAAAACTGATTCGAGCCGGAGCAGACAAAACGGTCTCTCCGAATGAAATCGGCGGACACCGTATGGCTTCCATGCTGCTGAAACCATCAGTTATTGCATTCTTAGACACAATCACTCACTCAGGAAAGATCGATCTGAACTTAAATGAAGTGGTGATCCAACCTTCTTCAGCGATCAGTAACAAAACACTGATGCAGGCTAATATTCCGGAACAGACTGATTTGATCATTATTGCCATTAAGGAAAAAGAGGATGATGGCATCGTCTTTAATCCGACAAAAGATCATCTACTGAAACCCGGCCAGACACTTATCGCCCTCGGAGATAATGACGATCTCAAAAAACTAAAAAAGTTAGCCGGGGCTTGAGTGGTATCAAACAAAAAAGGCTGAATGGATTTTTCTGTTCAGCCTTTTTTTGATTCCCTTCGTTACCGTATGAACCTGGAGCAGTCTGGACAGAATCTTCATCAAGTATTTATGTTCTTTTCACATCCCGATTATCTTAACGAAAAACACCTGTTCATCATTTTTATACAGGAAAGTGTTCACTCATGATTTCTAAGATTCACAAGTGAACACTTTTATCCTTGGAATGTCTCACTCGCGTCCCAAACGGTTCATCAGTGAACACTTTTACTGCCAAAATGTCGTACTCATCTAATCTCACAGACGCGAGTGAACACCTTCTCCCTTGGAATGTCTCACTCGCGACCCAAACGGTTCGTCAGTGAACACTTTTACTGCCAAGATGTCGTACTCATCTAATCTCACGGACGCGAGTGGACACTTTCTCCCTTGGAATGTCTCACTCGCGACTCAAACGGTTCCTCAGTGAACACTTTTCCTGCCGAGATGTCGTACTCACCTAATCTCACGGACGCGAGTGGACACTTTCTCCCTTGGAATGTCTCACTCGCGACTCAAACGGTTCCTCAGTGAACATTTTTCCTGCCGAGATGTCGTACTCACCTAATCTCACGGACGCGAGTGGACACATTTATCCTTGAAATGTCTCACTCGCGACTCAAACGGTTCATCAGTGAACACTTTCCAGTTCCACATAGGGACATTTTCTCTCGGTCTCACATCAAAAAGAGGCCCGCATCCACCGGGAATGCGGGCCTTCCTATCTACCTCGTTCGATTATTTTACTTCTTTTTCTTCCTCTATCCGCACGATGCTTTCTTTATACGCATCCACGGGTACGCCGTCGGAATCTTCGTCTAAAATGAATGAACCGTTGCTGTACCGGTCGCTGAAGGCATAATCTTTCGCTCTGACTGTGAAATCATTGCCTTTATCCGTCACGATGGTCCATTCAGCATCCAATTGTTCGATATCGATCATCAGCGCCATACGGTGAGGTTTGTTTTTCAGTTCTCTTAATACCAGCAGGCCGCGTTTGGCTCGTGAAATAACATCGAAATCTGCGACATTCATCCGCTTGACAGATCCGCGGTGAGTGACCATCAGGACGCTCTTGTTTCCTTCAGAAGGATCAAAGATGAGTCCACCGGCCACTTGATCTTCTTTCTTCAAGTTGATGGACTTCACACCACTGGCGTTGGCACCCACGGTCGAAACTTCAGGCAAGGTATAGCGCAGGCCGAATCCCAGCTGGGTGACTAAGAATACATCATAGAGTGATTCGTCATTGATCAGATACACGGACAGCAATTCATCCGTTTTCCCTTTTAACTTGATCGCTGTTGCGGAACGGGAACGATACGTCCGTTTCGGTGCATACTCGGAAACCAGCGTCTGCTTGATATACCCCGCTTTGGTGATGAAGACAAACTTCTGCTGCTCCGAGAATTCTTTCAGGCCGTAAGCCGCAATGATTTTCTCGTCAGGCTGTATGCTGATCGTCTGGGAAATATGTTCGCCCAGATCTTTCCATTTGATCTCAGGGATCTCATGGACCGGTCGGTTGATGACATTCCCTTTCGTCGTGAACAGAACTACATGATCCAGCGTCGAGATTTTTTCAGTGAAGACTGAGTAATCCCCGTCTCTCAAAGCAATCTCTTCAGCGTTCGAAGCACCATAAGAACGCAGACTGGTCCGTTTCAGGTAGCCCTCTTTGGTCACTGACACAACGACTTCCTCTTCAGTGACGAGCACTTCTTTTTCGACTTTCAGCTCTTCGATCTTGTCTTCAATCACCGTCTGTCTGTCTTTGGCGTTTTCTTTCTTCACTTCTCTCAGTTCTTTTTTCATGACTGATTCCAGTGTTTTTTCATCGTTCAAGATCTTATTATATTCGTCGATACGCGCTGCCAGCTCGTCTGCTTCTTTTTGAAGCTGCGTGATATCTGTATTGGTCAAGCGGTACAACTGCAGACTTACGATGGCTTCAGCCTGCATTGCAGTAAAGTCATACGCACTAATGATATTGTCCTTCGCGTCGCCTTTGTTCTTGCTGGCCCGGATGGTCTTGATGACCTGATCCAGGATAGAAATAGCTTTTATCAGACCTTCAACGATATGCGCACGTTTCTGGTCTTTGTTGAGCAGGAACTTCGTACGCTTTCTGATGATATCTTTCTTGTGAGCGATATAAGCAGATAAAAACTCTTTCAGTCCGACCTGCTGCGGACGACGGTCGCTGATGGCGATCATATTCAGGTTATAAGAGACCTGAAGATCCGTATTTTTGAATAAGTAAGTCAAAATCCCCTGAGTCGGCGTATCTTTTTTCAGCTCGACCACGATACGCAAGCCGGTACGGTCACTTTCATCACGCACGTCTGCGATGCCATCGATTTTCTTGTTGATGCGGATCTCGTCCATTTTACGGACCATCGTCGCTTTGTTCACTTCATAAGGGATCTCGGTGATGACGATCTGTTCTTTGCCGCCTCTCACTTTTTCGATCTCGGTCTTTGAACGGATGACGATTTTCCCTTTACCCGTTTTATAGGCATTTTTAAGTCCTTTGACGCCTTGAATGATGCCGCCGGTCGGGAAATCCGGTCCTTTGATAAAGTCCATCAGTTTGTCGACGGATGCATTCGGATGCTGGATTTGGTAGATGCAGGCATCGATGACTTCGCCCAGATTATGGGGCGGGATATCGGTAGCATAACCGGCAGAAATACCCGTTGCCCCATTAACTAAAAGGTTAGGGAAACGTGCCGGCAGGACGGTCGGTTCATTGGTCGTATCGTCAAAGTTCAGGACGAACTCGACCGTTTCTTTATCGATGTCTTTCAATAATTCATTAGCCACTTTTGACAGTCGCGCCTCGGTATAACGCATGGCTGCCGGTGGATCGCCGTCCATGCTCCCGTTGTTGCCGTGCATCGTAACTAAAGGTGTCTTCATTTTCCAGTCCTGGCTCATTCGGACCATGGCTTCATAAACACTGCTGTCGCCGTGCGGGTGGAAGTTACCGATAACGTTCCCCACCGTTTTCGCTGATTTTCTGAAGCCCTTGTCGTGCGTGTTGCCTTCTGAATACATCGCATACAGGATTCGGCGCTGTACGGGCTTGAGACCGTCTCTGATGTCCGGCAGTGCCCGTTCCTGGATGATATACTTCGAATATCTCCCGAAACGGTCGCCCATTACTTCTTCTAGTGTTAACTCTTGGATTTCTTCTCGTTGTTTTGCCATATCAGTAAGTCAAACCTTTCTCACAACTCTACAGTTTCTTCCACTTCTTCAAGGATGTCATTCGTTTCCAGAATGCTGCCTTCTTCTTCAAGCGAGAATTCCACATTCTCTTCGATCCACTTACGACGGGGATCGACTTTGTTCCCCATGAGGACAGACACCCGGCGTTCAGCCTGTGCGACGTCATCGATCGTCACACGTATGAGCGTCCGTGACTCAGGATTCATCGTTGTATCCCACAACTGGTCGGCGTTCATTTCACCCAAACCTTTGTAGCGCTGGATGATGTAGCCTTTACCGAATGTCTTCAGGAGTTTGTCCAGTTCTTCATCCGTCCAGGCATACTCGATGACCTCTTTCTTGCCTTTACCTTTAGACACTTTATATAAAGGCGGCAGGGCGAGATACACTTTGCCTTCTTCGATCAGGGGTTTCATATAACGGTAGAAGAAGGTCAAAAGCAGGACCTGGATATGCGCACCGTCTGTATCCGCATCGGTCATGATGACGACTTTATCGTAATTACAGTCTTTGATATCGAATTCAGGTCCGACACCTGCACCGATCGTGTAGATCATCGTGCTGATCTCTTCATTTTTCAGGATATCCTGCATGTTCGCTTTTTCTGTATTGATGACCTTTCCTCGCAGCGGCAGAATCGCCTGGAACTTTCTGTCCCGGCCTTGCTTGGCTGAACCGCCGGCAGAATCCCCCTCAACGAGATACAATTCGTTCTTCTTAGCGTTTTTACTTTGAGCCGGTGTCAGCTTGCCGGACAAGAGTGTCTCTTTGCGTTTTTTCTTCTTGCCGTTTCGGGATTCATCTTTCGCCTTGCGTGCCGCTTCCCGGGCTTCTCTCGCTTTGATCGCTTTACGGACGATCTGCTGGCTCATTTCGCCATTTTCAGCCAGCCAGAAGTTGAACTGCTCTGAAATCACCGTATCGCACGCCGCACGGGCTTCAGTCGTCCCCAGCTTGCTCTTCGTCTGACCTTCAAACTGCAGCAGGTTCTCAGGGATACGAACGGATAGAATGATCGCGATCCCTTCACGCACATCGGTCCCTTCCAGGTTCTTGTCCCGCTCTTTCAAAAGGTTCACGCGTTTGGCGTATTCATTGAAGGTCTTTGTGATCGCCGTTTTTGTACCAATCTCATGCGTCCCGCCATCTTTCGTGCGTACGTTATTGACAAAGCTCAGCAGGTTCTCGGAGTAGCCATCGTTGTACTGAAAGGCACATTCCACTTCGATGCCTTTATATTCACCTTCAAAGTAGGCGATCGGTGTCAGTGTATCTTTTTCTTCATTGATATATTTGACGAATTCCTTGATGCCTTCTTCGTAATGAAAGATTTCTTCGGCATCTTCTTTGCGTTCATCTTTGACCGAGATCGTCACGTCTTTCAAAAGGAAGGCCGATTCTCTCAAGCGTTCACTCAACTGTGAGAAAGAATAGTCCGTTGTTGAAAAGATTTCAGGATCCGGTTTGAAATGCACCGTGGTCCCAGTCGCTTTTTTCTGGCCTTTTTTCTTCGTCAGTTTACCGGCAGGCTTTCCGCCCTTTTTAAAATGCTGCGTGTACTCAAAGCCGTCGCGGTTGACTTGGACCGTCAACTCTTCAGACAGCGCATTCACAACAGAAGCCCCTACACCATGCAGACCACCGGATGTTTTGTATCCGCCGCTCTGGCCGAACTTGCCACCGGCGTGCAGGACTGTAAAAATAACTTGTATAGTCGGCACACCAGACTTATGCATTCCCGTCGGCATCCCGCGTCCATCGTCTTTGACTGTGATGCTGTTGTCTTTGTGGATGGTAACGTCGATCCGTGTCCCATATCCGGCCAGCACTTCATCTACGGCGTTGTCAACGATCTCATAGACGAGATGGTGCAGCCCTCTGGAGTCTGTCGATCCAATATACATACCCGGACGTTTTCTGACCGCGTCCAGGCCTTCCAACACTTGAATTGAACTATCATCGTAATTATTTTTTGCCATTACCACAGATTCTCCTTTGATTCTTCACATGCTGATATTTCGTTATTCAACTTTTTATAATAAAAATAGATTGTGTATTCTTTCGTTAAAAGCCAAGCACTATTAATCTTACCATAATTTAAGTAGCATGTGTAAAAAACCTTTGTTCCCCTAACGCCAGAGGCATGTTATGTGCCCTCACCTGCCATCTTTTATTGTTGTCACCGTCCTGTCATGGTAGAATAATAAAGGATTAAGGGTGAACTTAAGGAGGAAACATGTTTGATTGAACTAATACTCATTGCTGCAGCTTACCTGCTCGGATCGATCCCCTCGGGCGTATGGATAGGTAAAGCTTTTTTTAAAACAGATATAAGAGAACAGGGAAGCGGGAACTCAGGGACTACGAATACTTACCGGGTCCTCGGGAAATGGGCCGGCACAGTCGTTTTGGTCATGGATATCGCCAAAGGAACACTAGCTGTTTTGCTGCCGCTATGGTTTGGCGTCACGATTCATCCGATGATTTTCGGTTTATTTGCGATCATCGGCCACGTTTATCCAATTTTTGCCGGATTTAAAGGCGGAAAAGCCGTGGCGACGACTGCTGGTGTCGCTCTGGGAGTCCAACCCCTTTTTGTCCTGGTTTTGATCATGGTGTTCGCGGCCATCCTGTATACATCGAGTATGGTCAGCCTTGCAAGCGTACTGACCCTGATCATCGCTGCCGGAGCCGCTCTCTTTGTAGGGGACTGGGTCTTCACTGCCATCGTCTGGATCGCTATGATTTTAGTTGTCGTGAGGCACCGGGCAAACATCGACCGGATCAGAAAGGGCGAAGAAAACAAGGTCCCTTTTGGATTGAATCAATCAGATAAATAAAGAGTAAAAGACCTTTTCCAGCTCAGTCTGTTTAATACGACTGAGTGTGGAAAAGGTCTTTTTTATCCGATTACCCGGTTTTTTCCGTTCGCTTTAGCTTTGTACAAGTTTTTATCCGCTTCTCTGAGAACATCCTGATGGTCCCCTTGGGTGTACAGAGTGAATTTCCCGCTGATAGTCAGCGATTCCAGTTTCAGGAATTCATTGGTTTCTATCGCTAACCGGCAGTCATTAAGCTGTTTTTCTGCTGCCTCTTTTGAAGTGTCGGGTAAAAGGATCAGGAATTCTTCACCGCCGTAACGGCCGACGATCCCTTTTCTATCCAGTTTACATTCCAGTGTCTTCGCGATTTCTTTGAGCACGTAGTCCCCAAAGACATGGCCTTTCGTGTCATTGAGATGCTTGAAATCGTCAATGTCCACCATGCTCACTGCCAGCTGTTTGCCTTTGACAGCCGAATCGATCATATGGGTCTTCAGTTCTCTGATGACTGCACGCCGGTTCCTGATCTGTGTGAGTTCATCTTTGTCGACAAGTTCGATCAGTGAAGACGTCAGATCCTCCAGATTTTCCACTTTGCTTTTCTGCTTGGAGACATCAAATACGATGCCTACAGCAAATAAAGGTGCCCCGTCTTCTGCTCTTTTCGTGACTTTCCCGCGGTCATAAAACCATTTCCAGGTTCCATCCTTGGCTTTGATGCGGTATTCGACCTCATAAACAGGCGTCACGCCTTTCAAGTGCTGCCGCATATTATCCATCACAGTTTCATAATCATCGGGATGCAGTTTGTTTGTAAAAAAATCATAAGGGATCTTTTCAGGCAGCTGATCGACAGAATAGCCGAGCGCTTCCACTTTCAAAGGATTAAAGACCACGTCATTGGTCTGGATATTCCAGTACCAGTGACCGAGATTTCCTTTCCAGGGATAGTCCAGCTTCGCTTCGGCTGCTTTTTCGGCCAGCAGTTCATCGATCAGCATTTGCTGTTCCTTGATCTTAAAGAGCAGTTCCTCTTTAGTCCGCTCATGTAATTGCTCACTCATCACTTCTGCACCCCAATAAATGTCTTATAAGATATAGCGGCTAAGGTCCTTGTTCTCGACGATATGGCCGATTTTATCTTCAACATATTTTTCTGTGATCTTCACTTCGCCCATCGTCATGTCCGGAGATTCGAACAGCAGATCTTCAAGCAGGCGCTCAAGGATCGTATGCAGACGACGTGCCCCGATATTATCCGTGGATTCATTCACGTCATAGGCGATCTCAGCGATTTTTTCGACTGCTTCCATCGTAAAGATCACGTTGATATTTTCTGTTTCAAGCAAGGCACGGTACTGCTTCACTAAAGCATTTTCCGGTTCTGTCAGGATCTTCACGAAATCGTCTTTCGTCAAGTCATTCAGTTCCACGCGGATCGGGAAACGTCCCTGCAGTTCAGGGATCAGATCGCTTGGTTTAGACAGGTGAAAAGCGCCGGAACCGATGAACAGGATATGGTCGGTATTGACTGTTCCATATTTCGTACGCACACTGGATCCTTCAACGATCGGCAGGATGTCTCTCTGAACACCTTCTCGGGAGACCTGACCGCTGTTCTGCTGTCCTTTAGACGTGATCTTATCGATCTCATCCACAAAGATGATCCCTGAGTTCTCTGTCAAGTTGATCGCATCGGAATAAATATCTTCCGTGTTGATCAGCTTGTCTGCTTCTTCTTCCGTAAAGATATCGACCGCTTCTTTAACCGTGACTTTACGCTTCACTTTTTTAGTCGGGGTCAGCTGGCCGAATGTTTCTGACAAGTCGATACCCATCGATTCCAGCGGCTGGCTCATCGGACTATTCGACGCTTTTTTCTTTTCTTCGACTTTGATCTCGACTTCGCGTGAGTCAAGGATCCCGCGGCTGATCTGGTCGATCAGGGCGTCACGTTTGGAAGAGATCTCTTCCGTGACAGTTTCTTCTTCCTCTTCGGCATTCTGATTGAACTGGTTCGGGTCCATGCCCATCCCTTTGAACATTCCCGCTAAAGGATTGTTGTCATAGCCGCTTTTTTCCTTCTTGATCCCTGGAGCCAGGGCTTTAGCGACGCGTTCGATGGCACGTCTTTCTGCACGTCCGCGTACGTTTTTACGGTACTCTTCACGGACCAGCTGGATGGCCGATTCTGTGAGGTCACGGACCATTGATTCAACGTCCCGGCCGATGTAGCCGACTTCTGTGAATTTTGTGGCTTCCACTTTGATGAAAGGGGCATCCACGATAGCAGCCAGACGACGGGCGATCTCTGTTTTACCGATACCCGTTGCACCGATCATCAGGATGTTTTTGGGTGTGATTTCTTTCTGCATGTCATCATCGAGCTTCAGACGACGGTAGCGATTACGCAGTGCGACTGCGACCGCTTTTTTAGCGTCCTTCTGGCCCACGATGTATTTATCCAGTTTGGTTACGATTTCTCTTGGTGTTAAATCATTTCTTGCTTTCATGTCATCAGTCTCCTTACAGTTTTTCGGTTACGATATTATGGTTGGTGTATACACAGATATCCGCTGCAATCGTCAAACTGTCTTTGGCGATTTCTTCTGCGGACAGGGTTTCTCCGTGTTTCTTCAAGGCACGGGCAGCTGACAAGGCAAAGTTTCCGCCTGAACCGATACCTAAAATACCATCGTCCGGCTGGATGACTTCACCATTACCGGAAACCAGAAGCATCTGTTCCTTGTTCATGACGATGAGCAAAGCTTCCAGGTTTTTCATCATCTTGTCTGTACGCCATTCCTTGGCCAGTTCCACGGCAGCACGCATGAGGTGACCGTTGTACTGGTTCAGATAGCCTTCAAATTTTTCTTCGAGTGTGAATGCATCAGCCACACTGCCGGCAAAGCCGACGAGGACTTCATTGTTATAGATCTTTCTTACTTTACGGGCTGAGCCTTTCATAATGACTTTCTCGCCCATCGTGACCTGACCGTCTCCAGCCATGGCACATTCGCCATTGTGTTGAATAGCTAAAATCGTGGTTGCATGAAACTCTGTCATTTTGTATTCCTCCATTTAAAAGTGTTTAGTTTATGCTCTGGGGTGATAAGAATTATAATCCTTCTGCAGGTGCTCAGTGGTCACATGCGTATAGATCTGCGTCGAAGCCAGACTCTTATGCCCCAGCAGTTCCTGTACCGTCCGTATGTCGGCGCCATTATTAAGTAAATGAGTCGCAAACGTGTGACGCAGCATGTGAGGAGTGATGTTATGAGACAGCGAACTCTTTTTGATCAGCTGTGTCAGCACGAACTGAATGCCGTTCTGCGTGATCTGATCGCCATGATGATTGATGAACAGATAGTCGTGGTCTTTCTTGTATTTCGACATTACGACTTGACGTCCATCTTCAATATAAGCTTTCACGGCTTCACTCGCATAATGACCGAAAGGAATATAGCGTTCCTTCCGTCCTTTTCCTTTAACGAAAAGCATCCCCATTTCAAAATCGATATCTTCCAGCTGGATGCCCTGGCATTCGCTTACCCGGATACCGGTACCGTAAAGCAGTTCCAGCAGAGCCTGATTGCGCTGGTCGAGCGGGGCATCCCCTTCTGTCGCTTCGAACAGCACCTTCATTTCTTCTTCATAGAAAAAGCTGGGCAATCGTGACCCGCGTTTTTTTAGATGCAGATAAGAAAACGGGTTGTCCTTAACGATTTCGTTGTTGAGTAAAAACTGATAAAAAGCACGGATACTGGAGATTTTTCGCGAAATCGATGCACGCGAGTACTCTTTATCTGTCAAATAACTCAGATATATCCGTGCATCAGACAATTCAACTGTCAAGATGTCTTCTTCCCCTGTTTCTTTTAAAAATCGCTCAAAGGCCGTTAAATCGTCAATATAAGCAAGAGTCGTATGCTCAGAATAGTGACGTTCATTGGTCAGATAATTCGAAAAAAGGGTGATCCATTTATTTTCCATGCCTATCTCTCCTCACCTTCTCTATTTTACCATATGTGAGACACTGAGGCACATAAAGAAAGTGGGATAAAACAATGAAGATTTAAGAACATTTGAAATGAAGGATCGATCATGCTCGATCCCTTTAGTATCTGGAAGGTCAGCACAGGCTTAGCCTATCACAATTTCGAGAATCGGTTGTTCAAGTCTCTTAGCAACCGATTCTTCCACTGATTCAAGCGGAAAGTGGGTACAAAACCGATATAGTGACACTTTCAAACATTTAGGGCTCTGGAACTGGTCGCAATACCGTTATTGGAACATCTTTTATGCCTTATATTCTTTAAAACCTGTCGCAATATCGTGATTAGAACACCTTTTATGCCTTATGCTCTTTAAAACCTGTCGCAATATCGTTATTGGAACATCTTTTATGCCTTATGCTCTTCAAAACCTGTTGCAATACCGTTATTAGAACACCTTTTATGCCGCACAGTACTCAAAACCTGTCGCAATATCGTTATTGGAACATCTTTTATGCCCTATGCTCTTCAAAACCTGTCGCAATACCGTGATTAGAACACCTTTTATGCCGCACAGTACTCAAAACCTGTCGCAATACCGGCATAGCGGGAAATTCAAGCACAACATTCCTAAAGTTCTCGCTGCATTTAAACCCAACAGGCCAGCCTTGTAAGTTTCACCCCTCAATGAGCTCTCTAAAGACGAAGAAAGAGGCTGTCTCCAGCCTCTTTCCACCGTATAACGATCTTTATTTTTGTGGTTCTTCCTTGTAATCACAATTGGAACAAATGACTTGCTTCTGTTTTTTCGTTTTCTTCTCGACCAGATAGTGATCGCATTTCGGACAATCGCGACCGATCGGTTTGTCCCATGACGTGAATTCGCATTCCGGGTAGTTTTCGCATCCGTAGAAGATACGTTTCTTCTTGGACTTGCGCTCCACCACTTCACCTTTTTTACATACCGGACATGTCACACCGATTTTCTTGACGATCGGTTTGGTGTTTCGGCAGTCAGGGAAATTGGAACAGGCATAGAACTTGCCGTAGCGGCCCATTTTAATAACCATTGGCGACCCGCATTTTTCACAGTCAAAGCCAGCCGGTTCATCCTCGATCTCCACTTCTTCGAGTTCTTTTTCTGCCGTCGTGACTTCTTCTTTAAAGGGTTTATAAAACTGATCGATGACTTCGACCCATTCTTTGGTCCCTTCTTCAACGGCATCCAGATCTTTCTCCATATCCGCTGTAAAGTTGACATCGACGATATTCGGGAAGAATTCACCGATGATCGTATTGACGATGGTACCGAGCTCTGTCGGTTCAAACCGTTTGTTCGCCAGTGTCACATAGTAGCGGCGCTGGATGGTTTCAAGCGTCGGTGCATAAGTCGACGGACGCCCCACACCGTTTTCCTCCAGTGTTTTGATCAATGTGGCTTCACTGTAGCGGGCAGGCGGTTGTGTAAAGTGCTGGTTCGGTTCGATCGCATCCATTTTGATCTTATCGCCTTCAGCAAGGTCCGGCAAGATGTTGTCCTTGTCTTTCTTGCTTTCAGCATAAGCCAGCTGATACCCTTTGAATTTAATCTGCGAACCGTTCGCTCTGAATCTCACACCGTTCTGCTCGATATCCACGCGGACGGTATCATAAACAGCCGGTTTCATCTGACTGGCAATAAAACGTGACCAGATCAGCGAATACAGTTTGTACTGATCTTTTGAGAGATACTGCTTGATGTCAGACGGTTTGCGCATGGCGCTGGTCGCACGGATGGCTTCGTGCGCATCCTGGGCAGACTGGGCGTTTTTCTGCTTTCTGGGTTTAGTGGCCGCATATTCTGCACCGAACTCGCTGAGGATCACTTCATGGGCTTCCTGTTTCGCCGTTTCAGACAGACGCGTGGAGTCCGTACGCATATAGGTGATTAGTCCTGTGGTCCCGCCTTTACCCAATGAGATCCCTTCATAAAGCTGCTGGGCGATCATCATGGTTTTTCGGGTCCGGAAGTTCAGCTTGCCGGCGGCTTCCTGCTGCAGGCTGCTGGTCGTGAACGGTGCATAAGGATTACGCTTGCGTTCCTTCTTGACGACCTTGGTGACATCAAAGTCAGCCTTTTGATCCAGTTTCTCCAGCACATTCTGTACGGCATCGTTATCCGGCAGTTTGGTTTTCTTGTTGTTCAAGCCGTAAAAATTCGCATCAAACACATTTTTTGCCTTTTTGAATTTGGCTTCGATGGACCAGTATTCTTCAGGCACGAAGTTCTTGATCTCTTCTTCGCGGTCGCAGATCATTTTCAAAGCAACAGACTGTACCCGTCCGGCACTCAGACCACGCTTGACTTTTTTCCAGAGCAGCGGGCTGATCTGATATCCCACGATACGGTCAAGGATACGTCGGGCCTGCTGGGAATCAATGAGATCCTCATTCAGATTTCTCGGATTTTTTAAAGCGTTCTTCACGGCGTCTTTGGTGATCTCGTTAAAGACGACACGGTTTTTTTCTTCATTATCCAGTTTTAGGATGTGGCTTAAGTGCCAGGCAATGGCTTCCCCTTCTCTGTCCGGGTCAGCTGCGAGAAAAACTTTTTCCGCTTTTTTTGCATGTTTCTTTAGATCCTTGATGACCGGGCCTTTACCGCGGATCGTAATGTAATCGGGCTGGTAATCATGTTCAAAATCCACACCCATACGACTTTTGGGCAAGTCTCTGATATGACCTAAACTGGCCACCACTTTATAATTTCTTCCAAGATACTTTTCGATCGTTTTTGCTTTTGCGGGCGATTCTACAATGACTAAATATTTATAAGCCAAATTGCAGGCTCCTTCCTCATATACCATATTTTTTACGCTGATTTTCTATAATTGCGTCATATTCTTGGTCTTCACAAGAATCGTAATCTATCATAGGGCATATGAATTCACTTTGTCAACTTTTAAAACTATATTTAATTAAAAACTTCACACAGTCATGTGCCATTCTGATAAAATATCGTCGTACGACTGGCAGAGTATTGCTCCTGCTTTGATCAGATCCAGACATCCTTTTGACTGCTCGCTGAAAACAGAACCAGGAACGGCAAAAACATCACGTCCTTCTTCAAGAGCCAGTCGTGCCGTGATGAGACTTCCGCTCCGTTCTCTGGCCTCAACGACTAAGATACCACGGGAGAGGCCGGCAATGATCCGGTTACGCAGAGGAAAATACTGCTTCTTAGGTGTTCTGTTCAGCGGATACTCAGAAAGGATCAGATGGTTCTTGCCGATTTCCTCCTGCAGCGGTTTATTTTCCCTTGGATAAGCATATCCGATCCCATTCCCTAAGACCGCGATCGTTTTTCCTCCATTTTCAATAGTCTTGGTATGCACATACGTATCAATGCCTCTCGCCAGACCGCTCACTGTCACCAAATCATGGCAGACAAGGGGAGGAAGCAGCTCTTTGAGGAATCGCTCACCGTACTCTGTGCAGTCACGTGCACCGACAATGCCTATCGTCCCTTTATATACGAGAGAAAAATCTCCTTTATAAAAGAGGACCAACGGGGGTTCATAACTTTTCCTCAAGGCATGCGGGTAATCTTCCTGACTGAGATAAACGGTATGGATACCTGCCGCTTTCTCTTCTTCCATGGATGTAACATAATCGAATTCTTTCAAATATCGCCAGAAAGCTGTTTTCTTCTGAAAAGTCATGGCAAGTGACCGGTCAGATACTAACGTGTAGTCACTAAATTCCGGATGGTCACTGATCAAGACCTTCCATTTTTCCTTATGACTTAAAAACGGGCAATAAGCTAACGCATATAAGTAATCTTCTGTCTGGATCGTCTGCAAAACATTATCTCCTTAAATAAAAAAATTGAGTTCCTATCTCTTTTATTGTTAAAAGAAATAAAAACTCACTAATTTTATTCGATTTTTTTACAGAAGGTCTTTGACCGGCCGGAACGACTTCCTGTGGATAGGTGTCACTCCATGCTTTTTCAGCCCATCAAGGTGATCTTTTGTACCGTACCCGGCATTTCTCTCAAAACCGTATCCCGGATATTTTTCCGCCAATTCCTTCATTATATTATCGCGTGTGACTTTTGCAATAATGGAAGCAGCGGCGATCGATATGCTTTTAGCATCGCCCTTGATGATTTTCTCCTGAGGGATCCGGCTGTCGATACGCATGGCATCGATCAGCAGACAGTCAGGACGGATGCCCAGACCTTCAACAGATTCTTTCATCGATACGCGGGTCGCTTCATAGATGTTCAAACTATCGATCATTTCTGGAGAGATGACCGAATAATTGATAGCCAGCGCCACTTTTTTTATCTTTTCAGCCCAGTGTTCCCGTTCTACCTCACTGAGTTGCTTGGAATCATTGATACCAGCCAAATCAGGTTCTTCCGGCAAAATGACTGCAGCAGAAACGACAGGACCAGCCAGAGGACCGCGTCCCACTTCATCGATACCGGCGATATATCCTTTACCCTGTTCCCTTAGAGCACGCTCATACGACTGCATCTTATGGTAATTCTCCTGTATCAGGGCCTGTTTCTTCAACCGGTTTTCATACTGCTTCAATGCCGTTTGAACACCTTTTCTCGCGTCTTGTTTCAACAGTGCAAGATAATCGCTGGATATTTCTGTTCCACTGCTTAAGAGTTCTTTTATTTCTTTAATCGTCTGTGTCTTTTCCATAGATATCTTCTGGTCGCTCAAGTGTGATCCTTCCTAACAATCCATTTCTAAGTTCGTGAATGAACATTTCTGCTCCTCGGTCATAATCATCCCTGAACCCTCTGACTTTTGTTATCTCTAAAAGTAATTCCGGCAGGTCGAGTTCCTCTTCTCTGCCCTCTTTTAAGTTATAGCGTTCTGTCATCGCCCCTGGGTAATGTTCTTTCAAATAACCCATGGCATACAGAGCGATATCGTCCAGATGCAGCAGGGTATCTTTGATTGCGCCAGTTACGGCCAGTCGTTTCCCGACATCCTGATCTTCGAATTTCGGCCATAGGATCCCTGGAGTATCCAGAAGCTCCAGTTCTTTACCATACTTGATCCACTGCTGAGCTTTAGTTACACCCGGTTTGTTCCCAGTCCGGGCAATGTTCTTGTGTGCAAACCGATTGATCAGTGTGGATTTCCCAACGTTCGGTATGCCTACGCAGACTGCTCTGATCGCACGTGGTTTCATGCCTTTCGCTTCGCGTTTTTCAAAGAAAGGCTTCAGCACTTTTTTTGTCAGTTTCAAAATTTCTTTGAGGCCCTGTCCTTCTTTCGCGTTGATCGAGATCGCAGGAATGCCTCTTTCTTCGTAATCTCTAAGCCAGGCAGATGTCTGTCTGGGATCTGCTAGATCACTTTTCATCAATACGACGATATGCGGTTTTTCACCGATCATCTCTTTGACATCCGGGTTCTTACTTGAATAAGGTATCCGTGCATCGATCAGTTCGTATACGACATCGACCATTTTCAGTTTTTCCAGAAATTGTCTTTTAGCTTTGGCCATGTGGCCGGGGTACCATTGTATCATGCGTCTGTCCTCTCCTTCCATGCGTGCTTTATAACAGCTCCCGCTTTTTATTCATCGTCATCGATGAAGCCGAAACGATCCAGCGGCCAGATTCGGAGACTCGTCTTTCCAGTCACGGTATCCTTATCGATGAAACCGAAGGAACGGCTGTCCTTTGAATTCACGCGGTTATCGCCCAGGACAAAGTAAGCATCATCAGGCACTTCCTCGACACCTTCGATGGAAGCCAGACTGAAGTTGCTGTTCAATGACTGCAGGTCCGATTCACTGACTCCGGAGAGATCGATGTAGTCTTCTTCAATAGTATCTCCGTTGATATAAAGGGTCTGATCAGAAAATGTGATCTCATCTCCCGGCAGACCGATCACCCGCTTGATAAACTGTTTATCGTTATCTTCAGGTGAAGGGAAGACGATCACATCAAAACGGTCGATATCACCCACTTTATTCAAAATCAAGCGGTCTCCATCATGCAGAGTCGGTTCCATAGACGCCCCTTCAACTCTGACGGGAGCTATAACGTAGAGTCTGATGCTTAAGAATATACCGGTGATGACAACAATATAAATAAATGTACTTATGATTTCTTGAAACAGTGTTTTTTCTTTTTGGGGCTTCTTATTATATTTGTCTCTTCGGGGAGTAAAAGATGAATCTTCCATACAATGACCTACTCTCTCTTATACATATTTAAAAAAGATAGAGAAAGAAAATGATCGGGCATCAGAAGACACGCGATATTTTCTTTCTCTTCCTTCTTAATTTTCCAATAAATAATCGACTGCCGCATCGTACTGTGCATCATTTGCTTCTATCAGCTCACGCAGTCTCTCGACGAGCGTACGTGCGGTATCACCGGTCACGATGCCATCCTGATCCAGTTCATTTTCAGCCTGGAAAGATTCTACAGCTTCTACCGTTTCTTCATCATAAGTGAAGTCGACTGACCCCACATCATAATCAAGGACATCCAGGATCTGTTCCAGATTATACACTTCTTCGGATACATCACCCGTTTCATACGTTTCTTCTGAATTCACGAGCATAAGGTTTATATAGTCAGGCATTTCAACTTCCATATCCGGAGCGATGCCTTCTTCATTGATCCATGTCCCATCAGCTGTCAGCCATTTTCCGGCTGTGAACTTGATTTCACCATCACCGGTAATATCCAGGACATTCTGTATGGTCCCTTTGCCGAAAGTGGTCGTTCCGATCAGTGGGATATCAGCCGACTGACTCATTGCTCCGGCAAGGATCTCAGAAGCACTGGCGCTGCCGCCGTTGATCAGCAGGACACTTTCCTGATCCAATTTAAATTCTCCGAGTTCATCCGACGCCGTATAGACATAAGGTTCTTCACCTCTACCTTGAGACTGCATCAGTGGTTCGCCGTTTTCAACAAAAATGTTAGAAAGCTGCAGAGCAGAATCGAGCAGTCCGCCCGGATTTCCTCTCACATCAAAAATAAATTCTTCAGCGCCTTCTGCCTGAAGGGCCTCGATCGCGTCTACCAGTTCCTCGTAGGTCGGTCGATTGAAATTCGTGATGTGCACATAACCGATCGTCGGATTATCTGCGTCTATTTCATATACCACTGACTCGAGCGGGATGGAATCTCTGATGATGTTAACAGTAAATTCATTGTCTCCTCTGATGATCGACAATTCTACTTCTGTCCCTTGAGGGCCACGGATCAAAGCGACCGCTTCATTGATCGACAGTTCAGCTACGGATTCACCGTTCACCTCATCAATCAGATCGTTGGGCAGTAAGCCGGCTTCTTCAGCAGGCGATCCAGATATTGGTGAGATGATACGTACGTATTCGCCTTCTTTCATCACTTCAGCACCGATACCTTCAAAAGAACCTTCAATATCTTCGTTCATTGAAGTGGCTTCCACTTCATCAAGATACGTCGTATAAGGATCTTCCACAGCTTCAGCCATTCCTTGAAGCGCTCCTTCGATCAAGGTATCCGAATCTACTTCTTCCAGATACTGGGTCATTAAAATCGAGTAGACTTCTCTCAAAGGTTCAAAATCCACCTCATCTGCCAGGTCCTCTGATTCTGTTCCCAGTAAAGAATCTGCTTCTTCCGTTTCGTTTTGAAGGTCGGCCTGATCGTCTGAATCTCCAGTGACATTCAGGGCCAGGACTGTTCCTAAAACCGCAACCAGAAGTACGATCAGTAAGGATGCTATATATACAGTCAAACTGACTTTTTTCGTCTCTTTATTCTCCGGTTCGTGCTGCATGAAAGCCCTCTTCTCTTAAATTTACTTGTTGTCTTCCATTCTTAATGCTGCTTCGAGTGCAATGATCATCATATCGTTAAAGGTCGTCTGTCTCTCTTCGGAAGTCGTTTCTTCTCCGGTCAGGATATGATCACTGATCGTCAACAATGCCAAAGCTCTCTTATTGTGCTTGGCAGCCAGGGAGTAAAGACCTGCAGCTTCCATTTCTACAGCCATGATGCCGTAATCAGCCAGTTTCTGCTTGTCCAGCTCTTCATTATAAAAGCGGTCTGCACTCAAAACATTCCCGACACGAATGTTCATTTCTTTTTCCATACCGATATCGTAGGAATGTCTCAGCAAGTCAAAGTCTGCGATCGGTGCAAAATCCACCTGATTTTTAAAAATGTGACGGTGGATACTTGAATCGGTCGTTGCTGCTTGAGCGAGAACGACGTCGCGGATCTTCACTTCTTTTTTCAATGCCCCGGCTGAACCAACACGGATAAGGTTCTCTACACCATATTCCTGAATCAATTCTTCACCATAGATCATCAGTGACGGGATCCCCATACCTGTTCCTTGAACTGAGATTTCAGTCCCTTTGTAGGTTCCTGTATAACCAAAGGCGTTTCTGACAGTATTGTACTGCTTGACATCTTCTAAAAATGTTTCAGCGATATATTTAGCACGAAGAGGATCCCCCGGCATCAAGACTGTTTTTGCGATTTCACCTTTTTTTGCTTCTATGTGTACACTCATTTGACATTCTCCTTTAAACATATTTTTTTATTTATTATTATCTTTATACATTTGATAAACTTTGTCAAAGACTTCCATCGAGACGACGTAATCCCCATTCATTTCCAGATAATCGGAAAGTTCATTATAATCAGTTGACTGCTTTGGAAATGTGCCGTCATGATCAACCGCATTCGCAAAACGTGTGATATCGTCTTTTTTATACGGATCTCTTAACGTTTTGACATAGTGGTAAAATGAGCGTCTCATTCACAGACCTCCTGAGGATGTGATTCTGCCCATTGTCTCCGCTGTTCTTGTTCACGTGCATAAGCAGCCGGATTTTTTTTATAAAACTGCTGGTGTTCTTCTTCAGCCGGATAAAAAGGGCCGGCTTTTTCTATTGTGGTCACAATAGGTTTATCGTAATCGTTCGATGTCTGAAGCTGAGTTCTAGAAGCTTCAGCCTTGACTCTCTGTTCTTCATTAAAATAGAAGATGACCGGACGATAACTCTCACCGCGATCCATGAACTGACCCATGGCGTCTGTCGGATCCGTCTGCTGCCAGTAAATCGTCAGGAGGTCTTCGTAAGAAAGCTCCTCTTCATCGTAATGGACCATCACCGCTTCGGTATGACCGGTTTCCTGTGCCTTGACTTGTTCATACGTCGGATTCAAAACGTGTCCGCCAGTATAGCCCGAAACAACTTTACTTATTCCTTTCATCGTTTCAAAAGGCTGGACCATGCACCAGAAACATCCGCCTGCAAATAATGCCTTTTCCAATCAAAAAATCCTCTCTAAATATAAAGATACGAAACAAAACTATTATATCATTTTATAGCTTCTTCAGGCAAAATAATATCCAGTCTGATATCATCCGCTTCTAGATCGATTTTTTTCATCCGCAGCTGCATATCATTTTTCAGACTGAATTCATTAAATGCAACAAGGACAAACGCGTCATCGCTGTTTATGCGGATCCATTCCGGTAGTTCCAGCTGCTGATCTAAAATATTCAGCGCGATGTCAATCGGCAGGTCAAACGCCCCAAGCTGGATACGCTGCGCACGCAACTGCAGGTTACCATTATCCATGACTAAAGGTTCCATGTACAAACCGAAATCGACATCAAAGCCAAACACATTCAACGCCCCTTCCATCTCGACCAGCTCATCAACTGTAACCGTGTAACCGTTAAATCGTTCATCTAACTCTTCCTGCAGATACAAATTAGCGACTCGTTCGACTTGAGTTTTGTCTGTGACTAACTCAAAGTCCATCGCCTCATCCGACACAGCGATTTCTTCTGTATCGGTCTGGATCATTTCATTGTCTGAAAGGATATTCAGCTGCACAGCAAGCCATATAAAAATGCCGATATTGACCACCAGCAGTATGATGAATGCCCATTTCCAGCCAGATCCATGTTGTCCTGCTGTTCGATTTCCACGCGTATCCGCCAAATCGCATACCCTCCTTTATAACTGCACATTTCTACTTGATTTTAATTTATGTGTTAACATTTTATCTGTGTTATAATAAATAAAAATCAGAAAAAACGATAGTCTTTCTTAAGTAGTATAACAAAATTTCAACTATTCGTACAGAAAGTAACCGTTTTAAGGAGGTAATCATGTCAAACCAAACCGAATCATCCTCATTTTCAAAAAAATATCAAATCACAAATGAAGTCTTAAACGCCGTGACACATGGCATCGGAGTGATTTTGAGTATCATTGCTTTGATCTTTCTTGTGCAAAAAGGACTCGAAATGGGCGGAGTTTTAAAAGTAACCTCTTATACCGTATATGGAGTCACACTCATACTTCTTTACTTGTCCAGCACGCTTTACCACAGTTTCACTTTTACCCGTGCCAGATATGTGTTTCGCATCATCGACCACAGCAGTATCTTCCTGCTTATCGCCGGTACGTATACACCTTACACACTGATCACTATAGGTGGTAAGCTAGGTGTGTTCTTAACGACACTCATATGGACGATCGCTTTTCTGGGCGTTTTATATAAAACGATCTGGTTCAAGAAATTTCAGGGGCTGTCTCTCTGGCTGTACATTGCAATGGGCTGGATATCCTTGTTCTTCATGCATTACCTGTATCAGGGGCTCGGAACAAGCGGCTTCTTGTGGCTGCTCGCCGGTGGACTCTCGTTCACGGTAGGTGCTCTCTTTTACCGTTTAAAGCATATTAAATTTATGCATGTCGTCTGGCATTTGTTTGTCATGTCCGGAACTATCTGCATGTTCTTCTCCATTTATCTCTACACTTAAAAGTAAATTAAAGGCAGATAAACACTGATGATCAGTGTTTATCTGCCTTTTTAATTTCTCTTGAAAATCTGAAAAGTATGGGCATGTTTATTTTTTACATCAACAGTTCCCTCTTTTTCCTCAATCAATTCGAACTGTGAATAGTCGATTGCAGGCATATAGGTATCTCCTTCGAACGACTCATGGATCACCGTACGATATAGCATATCCACATCGTCTTTAAAAAGTTCAAACAGGGAAACACCGCCGATTACATGCAGGGGCTTTTCTGAATCCTTGGTTTTCTCCAGGATCTCTTCTTTGGAATGACAGACATGGATACCTTCCAGCTCGAATGAAGGGTTCGATGTCAGCACAAAATTTTCTCTTTTTTTCAGAGGCGGTTTAGGAATACTCTCCAGCGTTTTCCTTCCCATCACGACGTCACCAGTTAACGTCACTTCTTTAAAAAACTGCATGTCAGCCGGCAAATGCCAGGGAAGCTCGCCATCTTTTCCAATCAGTCCATTTTTATCTTCTGCCCAGACAAACGTTATCATATCAGCACCTCTTTCATAATTTGCAACACGCAACTATATAGTTGCGTGTGTCAACGACACCTTTTTTTAGACAGCTATTGGTGCTTTTATGGCTTTATGCGGATGGTAATCCAGCACTTCTATGTCATCCATCTCAAAATCAAAAATACTTTTCTCTTTGTTTAATTTGATCGTTGGGAAAACTTTAGGTTCTCTTGATAGCTGTTCATAGATCTGGTCCATGTGGTTCATGTATAAATGCGCATCTCCTAATGTATGCACAAATTCTCCGACTTCCAGCCCTGTCTCCTGAGCGACAAGATGAGTCAGCAGTGCATAGCTCGCAATGTTGAACGGTACGCCCAAAAAGACATCCCCGCTACGCTGATACAGCTGACAGCTTAATTTATTTCCTTCTACATAGAACTGGAATAATGTATGGCATGGCGGCAACGCCATTGTGGGTACTTCTTCCGGGTTCCAGGCTGAGACGATATGACGTCTGGACTGTGGATTGGTTTTGATGGATTCAATGACATTCTTGATCTGATCGATCACACCACCGTCTTTTTTCTGCCATGCCCGCCACTGGGCTCCGTAAACATTCCCTAAAGAACCATACTGTTCAGCAAAGACATCATCGTTCAGGACGCTCTCTCTGAATAGTGCCATCTGCTTCTTGTATTCTTCTTTAAACTCAGGATCTTTTTGAGATCGCAGCCCAAAGTCGGTCATATCAGGCCCTTTGTAGTCGGGACTCTTGACATATTTCTCAAAAGCCCACTCGTCCCAGATATGATTATTATTCTCAAGCAGGAAACGAATATTGGTATCTCCTTTTAAAAACCATAAAAGTTCACTCTTGATGAGTTTAAAATAGACCCGCTTCGTCGTTAAAAGCGGGAAACCTTTCTGCAGATCAAAACGCATCTGATGACCAAAGACCGACTTTGTCCCCGTTCCTGTTCTGTCCTGTCGTTCTGTTCCTTCTTCTAATATGCGTCTAGCTAAATCCAGATATTCTTTTTCCATTTTGCTTCACTCCTTATACATACTGTGCCAGATATTCCCAGCGGCTGTACTTCTCTTCCAGCTGATGACTGAGTTCCGTTTGTTTTTCCGTCAGTTCGTTCAACTTGACATGATCCGTGACGACCAGTTCTATCTCAGATTGCACATCTTCGAGTTCTGACTCCAGTGCTTCGATCTCTGACTCGATCGTTTCCCATTCTTTCTTTTCCATATAGGTCAGTGATGTTTTTTCTTTCTTTTCTCTTCGATCGTTCCCAGAACTCACTGTGTTCGATTGTAGCTTGGACTGTTTTTCTTTTTTAGTCAGATCGTTCTGCTCCAGATATTCAGTCAATGAAGCATAGGATTCTTCGATCTTTCCTTCTCCTTTAAAAATGAGCAGTTTGCTGGCGATTTTATCCAAGAAATATCTGTCATGGGAAACCGCGATCACAGCACCGCTGAACTGACCGATAAATTCTTCTAAAATCGTCAAGGTCTGGACATCCAGATCATTCGTCGGCTCATCCAAGAGTAGAACATTTGGCTGCTGCATGAGGATCTTCAGCAGATACAGACGGCGTTTCTCGCCCCCCGACAATTTATTGATGGGCGATCCATGCATGGAACGTTTAAAGAGAAAGCGTTCAAGCAATTGAGACACACTTATCGAGGAACCGTCTGACAACTTGACTTCTTCTGCGATCTCTCTTAAATAAGTGATCACCCGCTTGTCTTCATCAAACTCCTCATTGATCTGCTTGTAGTAACCGATCTTGACCGTTTCTCCCATGATCAGCACACCATTGTCCAACGCTTCTTCTCCGGCAAGGATATTTAAAAAAGTAGTCTTTCCAGACCCATTCGTCCCAGTGATCCCGATGCGATCTGTCTGCTGGATAAGCAGCTCAAAATCATCGAGGATCACTGTATCATCAAGCTGTTTCTCCGCCGCTTCCAGTTCCAGGACTTTTTTTCCTAAACGGGTACCGGAAAGCTGGAGTTCAAGCTCTGCCTTCTCCTCATGTCCTTTCACCTGTCCTTCAAGCTCAGAGAAGCGCTGCTTGCGTGCCTCCTGTTTTGTCCCTCGTGCCCTGACTCCTTCGCGCATCCAGGCCAGTTCCTGCTTGTAAAGCTGTTTCTGCTTGTGAGCGATCCGCTGTTCGGTGGCTTCTTTTTCTGCTTTCAACTGAATATACTGCTGGTAGTTCCCAGGGTATTGTTCCAGCTTCCCGTTATCCAGTTCCACGATTTCATTAGACACTCTATCCAGAAAATATCGGTCATGGGTGACCATCAGGAGGGACCCGCGGTAACTTGACAGATACCCTTCCAGCCATTCGATCATCTGAAAATCTAAATGGTTGGTTGGTTCATCAAGGATCAATAGGTCGGGTTCCTGAACAAGGACTTGAGCCAAGGCGGCCCGTTTCTGCTGACCGCCGGATAGATCGCTCACACGCTTATCCGTGTCTTCCAGACCCAGTTTATTAAGAATGGCTTTCGCGCGTGCATTGACATTCCAGGCATCTTCCTGATTCATTCGTTTCTCTGCTTCCGTAAACATCTGCTGAAACTTTGGATTGGTTGGGTCATTACTAAATTTTTTCAGTACTTCTTCATAATTTCTTGCAGCTCTGATCATGGGTGAATCGCCGTCAAAGACCACATCGAAAATACTCTTGTCAGTATCCAGTTCATTTTTCTGACTCAAGTAGCTGATTTCGTAATCTCCAGGGTGAGTCTTTTCACCTTCGTCCGGTTTCAGGACGCCGGCAACGATACGTAAAAAGGTTGTTTTCCCGGTTCCATTCACTCCGATCAGCCCGATTCTCTGATTTTCCTGAATCGAAAAGGATACGTCATCAAATAATTTTTTTATTCCATATGAATGTGTCAGGTGTTCGATTTTCCATTCTTTCATTATCACTTTCTCCTTAACATTAGAGTCCTTCTTATTTTAGCATACCAAAGGACCCTTTTTCACTTAAACTTTGAATCCTATCAATCGTTGACTATGAAAACGGTATCCTTTATACTGAAGGTTGTAGACGACTAAACTTAAGGAATCATTAGGGGGAAAACGATGACTAAAGGGACTGTTAAGTGGTTTAATAACCAAAAAGGTTATGGTTTCATCGAATACAACGAAGAAGATGATGTTTTCGTTCATTTTACTGGTATCAACATGGACGGCTATAAAGCATTAAATGAAGGCCAGTCAGTAGAATTTGATATCGTAGACGGGTCTCGTGGTCCTCAAGCTACGAATGTGAATGTCGTCGAAGCAGTTAACGAAAATAGTTAAGAACGGTTAAAGTCAGTTCTCCTATGAGACTGACTTTTTTCTATTTTATATGATGGAGTGTTTAAAATGTTAAGAATCTACAGTGATGCAGCAGTTTCGCCCAAAGAGCATTTAGCCGGTGCCGGGCTTGTCATCGTCGGTGAAGGGGTGTATGAACAGCTTTCCATTCCTCTCTCCTCTACAGAAGATAATCATCTGGCAGAGCTCATGGCTTTCCACCACGCTGTGAACTGGCCGATCGAACAGGACCGCTTAAAAGAGTGGACCATTTTCCATACAGATAGTCAGCTCGTTGCCCAAGCAATCAGAAAAAATCATATGAAGAACAGCACCTATAAAGAAATCTTTGATGAAATCATCGCGTCATTGGAAAAATTGTCCTTCTATGAAGTGAAATGGATTCCTGAAAAAGAAAATAAAGGGACAGATAATTTAGCCAAACAGGCATTGGCTAAACAAAGAAAAAACAGAAAGTGAGTTTAGATCTCACTTTCTGTTTTTCTTTTTAAAGTAATTCTTTTCTTAACTGTGCGCCACTTTTCGGTGAAAGGTAGCCGAGTGCGATATCGAATACCGTTTTGGCCCCGTATTGTTTTTCACGTGCCAGTTTTCCGGCTGCACGGGCATAGGCGATCGCCACGGCTGCCGTAAATTCCGGATTTGATTCCAGATCCAGTCCGAACTGGTAGATTGCTGTATGGTCATCTGTCGTCTTCCCTTGTCTCATCACCGTTCCCCCGTGAGGCATTCCGGCATGCTCTTGATCAAAGGTCTCCTGATCGATGACATGGATCTCCGTTTCATAGCCTTCGAAATAGTCAGGCATCGTTAAGATCGTCTCTCTGACTTTACTTTCGTCAGCATCCTCTTCCAATACAAGATAGACCACACGTTTATGGGCATCCAGTTTATTATACTCGATAGACTGCTTGTCTTTGACTGCGTCCACCAGTTCTTCTTTAGAAACCGTGTACTGGACGGCATTCTTGACACCCGCTACGCGTCTGACCGCATCGCTGTGACCTTGACTGAGTCCAGGACCCCAGAACGTATACGTCTCACCTTTAGGTAAAATGGATTCTGCAATCAGTCGATTCAGGGAGAACAGACCTGGATCCCATCCGGTTGAAATAACAGCGACCGTGTCGTTTTCTCTTGCGACTTGGTCAAGTTTTGCAAAATGTACAGGAATTTCATTGTGATTATCATACGTATCGACTGTGTTGAACGTCTTTGCCAGTTCAGGCCCCTGAACAGGAATATCTTTTTGTGAACCCCCGCAAAGAATCAGTACGTCAATGCTGTCTTTAAATCCCAAAAGATCATCCATGTGATAAGCGGGAGAAGTCGTTTCCAGCTGTTCGGGCTGACGCCGGGAAAAAATACCGGCCAACTCCAAATCTGATGACTGCTTTAGCCCCGCTTCGACCCCTTTACCCAAGTTACCGTAACCCACTATACCAATACGTGTGTTTGACATCGAATCACTCTCTTTCCATTTTTGCTTTTCAGCTTTTATTATCAACAGAGATTAGTTATAAAACAAATTTTCAGTTGGATAAACAGGATCGTTTGTAATATCTATCCCGAGCATTTTTAGCGTCTGTTCATTTTCATGGTTCATGATGACGGTCGAATGGGCCTGGGTATCTTTCAGTTTAGCTAACTGATTGTAAGCCAGCTGAGCTGTCGGATTCGTTACCGCACTGATCGCCAGAGCGATGAGCAGTTCGTTCGCTGACAGCGTCGGGACTTTACTGTTCAGTTCGTCCGTTTTCAGACGCTGGATCGTCTCAAGGATCATTGGAGCCAGCAAATCGATTTCATCCGAAATGTTAGCCAGGACTTTCAGGCCATTGACGACTGCTGCAGCGGAAGCATCCATAAGCGTGGTGGTGCGTCCGGTAATGATGTCCCCGTTGTTCAGCTCTATCGCTATGACAGCCTGAAGGTTAGCATCTTCATTTCTTTCCTGCAGTTTTTTTGCATAGTTTCGTGCGATCCTTACAGGACCCCGGTGTTCTTTTTTCAGATCCGATTCCTCAAGGATCAGCTGTATCCGGCGCAAAGTGTCTTCATCTGCCAGTCCTTTTTTATAATCATTTTCTACTGAAAAGGCCCGTCTGATGATTTCTTCATTCGCTGCTTTAACGACAACTGCTTCATCTATGATACCAGATTTGATCCGGTTGACCCCCATATCCGTTGGTGACTTGTAGACGGATGGCTTGCCGGTGATTTTTTCAATGATCCGTTTGATAACAGGGAACATTTCAATATCCCGGTTATAATTAACGGCCACTTCGCCATAAGCTTCAAAGTGGTAGTTATCCATCATGTTGACATCCTTCAGATCCACTGTAGCTGCTTCATAGGCAATATTGACTGGGTGTTTGATCGGCATGTTCCAGACAGGGAAGGTTTCAAATTTTGCGTAACTAGCCTTGTGTCCGTGAGCATATTCATGATAAAGCTGATTCAGACAGGTCGCCAGTTTCCCGCTTCCAGCTCCGGGGGCCGTCACGACCACAAGTGGTTTTGTCGTTTCGATATAGGTGTTTTTGGCAAAGCCTTCTTCACCGACGATGGCCTCCACGTTGGTTGGATAGCCGTCGATAGCGCGATGCGTATGTACATCGATCCCGCTGCGTTCGAGTTTGGACATGAATATTTTTACGTTCGGCTGTTCCTGATAACGTGTAATGAGCACACTGTTTACAGGGATACCGTAGGCTCTATATTCATCGATCAAGCGTAAAACATCCCGGTCATAAGTGATCCCGTAGTCTCCGCGGACCTTGTTTCTTTCGATATCTCCGGCATAAACGCAGATAATGATCTCTGCTTTATCTTTCAGCGTAGCCAGCAGTTTCATTTTTGCATCTTCATCAAAACCCGGCAGGACCCGTTTGGCGTGTTTGTCCCCGATCAGCTTACCGCCAAATTCCAGATACAATTTCTCACTATTTTCTACGCGTTCTAAAATATACGCAGACTGTTCCTTCAGATACTTCTCTGTATCAAAACCCACTTTATACATAACCGTCCTCCAGTTTTCTTTTTCTATCTCTTCTATTATATCACTCAATCTCAAAAGACCGAATACCTTTTGTTCTTTATACACCCGGTTCATCAAAAACATGAAAGATGTTTAAAGAAATATTCTACTATACTCTGCTTTGCACTTTCAAGTAAACTATTCCCCTATTTTGAACAAGCTGAAAACCGCCCAGGACAACTGGACTGTAAACGAGTAAATGAACGACATCCATAAAATATATTCTTTTATGCAGTCATACTTTTAAACGTCAACGTCCTTTTTAGCTTTTCAATTATAGACAATCACTGGATATATATTCAAAAAAAACACGACCCGGATCCGGGTCGTGTTTTCAACAAGCATGGTCAGAGTGACCTTTTAATCATTTACGGTATGAATAGCCATCTGCGGATAAGGGATCGAGATGCTTTCCTTATCAAAGGTCGTTTTCACTTCTTCAAGCAGGTCGAAATGAACGTCCCAGTAATCGTCCGCTTTGGTCCAGGCTCTGACCGTATACTCTACGGCGCTGTCTCCATGACCGGAAAGGCGGACAAAGGGTTCTGGATCCAGCAGGACTTTCGGGTGCTTCAGTACGATCTGCTTCAGTGTATCGAGGACATGCTGGTTGTCAGCTTCATAGCCTACGCCGAACGTGAAGTCGACGCGACGTGTGTCATGAACAGAATAATTGACGATGCCTGAATTAGACATGTTGCCGTTCGGTACGTATATCATTTTATTATCCGGCGTCACTAATTCCGTATACAAGATTTGAATCGCTTTGACCGTACCGCTGTATCCGGCTCCTTCTATATAATCTCCCACTTTGAACGGACGCATGGTCAAAAGCAGTACGCCCCCGGCCAGGTTCGACAAGGATCCCTGGAAAGCCAAGCCTAAAGCAAGACCAAAAGAACCCAGTATCGCTACGAATGAGGCTGTCGGGATACCTAAAATGCCAACGACACTGACCACAAGCAGCAGTTTCAATCCGATGCTGATGACCGACATGATGAAAGGTTTCAGGCTTTCATCCAGCTTCGACTTGTAAATCTGCTTGCTTATGATATTCACTAGGACTTTTATCACGGCAAGCCCTACTAAAAGTGTGACGATGGCCAGTACGACAGGCATCGCCATTTCAACAACAAGATTGATCCAATCCATTTAAAATCTTCTCCTTTTATAATGTAAGAATTGATGCAGCTTTTCTATCATAACACACCATTCCCTAGATTTATAATGAATTTTCCTAGCGATTTCAAAGAGGCAGGTAATGAACTTTTCTTCATATATAAGGTTTAAATATTTTTATTTTTTAATATTGGTTGCAATTCAGTTGTGCGCTAGTTATTATAGATTAGTCACGTTCCCTGTTTACAAGAGTATACGGAACGGATACTGATTTCGGAAAAAATCTTTATCTAGGGCCTTTAACCCTATGACCCATCTCTTTTCTTCGGAAAAGAACATTAAAGGAGAGATTTTTTATGACTATTTTAGGAATAGTTGGTGTTTTAGTCGCCTTTGTGCTGACATTGTTCGGCTTATGGAAACTTCAGCAGAAACATGTTAAGTTTTCGACACGTGTATTTGTCGGTCTGGGCGCAGGTATTTTATTTGGTGGTGCTCTTCAGGTCTTATTTGGAACAGAGAGCAGCATCACGAGTGGTGCGATGGAATGGATCAATATCGTAGGGAATGGCTATGTAGGCTTCCTGCAGATGCTGATCATGCCTTTGATCTTTGTTTCGATCATCGGTGCATTCACTAAGATACAAGGAAGTAAAGATTTAGGGAAAATCAGTTCATCCGTACTGATCACGTTGATTGCGACGACAGCTGTTGCTGCACTGATCGGTATATTGAGTGTGATGGCTTTCAATCTGGATGGTGCAGAATTCGTTCAAGGCGAGCAGGAAACGGCGCGTATCGAACAGCTCCAGGAAAGTCAGACGGCCGTTGAAGATCTGTCTATTCCGGAACAAATCACTAACTTTATCCCACGTAACGTTTTTGCCGATTTATCTAATGCAAGAAGCACGAGTACCATTGCTGTGGTTGTTTTCTCAGCTTTTGTCGGTACGGCTTATCTCGGTATCAAACGAAAAGAGCCTGAACAGGCCGAAACATTCAAATCGATCATTGACAGCTTATACGCTATCGTCATGCGTATCGTTACCTTAGTACTGCGCTTGTCCCCTTATGGAATTTTCGCTTTGATGACCAAAGCCATTGCGACCAGCAATTTCCAGGCACTTTTGAATCTGGGGCTGTTCGTTGTCGCCTCTTACGTTGCCATTGCTGTCATGTTTATCATTCACTTACTCATATTAGCCGGATTCAAAGTCAATCCAGTCACGTATGTTAAAAAAGTTTGGCCCGTTCTCAGTTTTGCTTTCACTTCACGTTCAAGCGCTGGAACACTGCCGTTAAATATTGAAACTCAAACAAAAGTATTGGGTGTCGATTATGCCTCAGCCAACTTTGCGGGAACATTCGGTTTATCGATCGGTCAAAATGGCTGTGCCGGTATCTTCCCCGCAACGCTTGTAGCGATCATTGCTCCAACAATGGGCATCGACATCACCAATCCCATGTATATCCTGACGATCATGGCTGTGGTAGCCATCAGTTCGTTTGGTGTTGCCGGTGTCGGTGGCGGTGCGACCTTTGCTGCCCTGATCGTTTTAGGTTCACTTGGTCTTCCGATATCGATCGTTGGACTTGTCATCTCGGTTGAACCGATCATCGACATGGCTAGAACCTTCTTAAATGTCAACGACAGTATCGTTGCAGGTATCATTTCATCGAAAACCATCAAACAATTTGATGAATCGATGATGAACGATACAAGCCTGGTTTTACAGGAAGAAATTTAAACTAAAAAGAGTATGGACGGGTTGAATCGTTCATACTCTTTTTTTGTTTATACGCCACCCCTGATCTTACAGGAGGGTCTGCTTTCTTTTTTAGTGATAAATTGCTGATTTTATATCGCCAGAACAGCTAATGTATGGTACGCTTACTTAATAAAATTTTGAAAGAAGTGATTCTATGCTACTAAATCCTGTTTTAATATCAGTTATAGTCATGGTGATATTATCTCTATTTAAACTCAATGTCCTGCTGGCTCTCATTATAGCCGCATTGACTGGTGGACTGGCTGCGGGCATGCCTCTGATCGAAACGATGGAAACTCTGCTTGGCGGTATGGGCGGAAATGCTGAAACAGCCCTGAATTATATTTTACTCGGTGCGCTGGCTGCGGCTATTGAAAAAACCGGAGCGGCAACCATCATCACTCAAAAATTATCAAAAAGCATGAAAGGAACAGGCAAGTCTTTGGTCTTCCTTATCGCTTTTATCAGTATCTTTTCTCAAAACCTGATCCCTGTACACATCGCCTTTATCCCCATACTGATCCCTCCCCTTATCATGGTCATGAATAAACTACGGATAGACAGACGTGCTGTTGCTTCAGCTTTGACGTTCGGACTCAAAGCGCCCTATGTCGCTCTGCCTGTAGGATACGGCCTGATCTTCCATAACATCATCCGGGATGAAATGGCACTCAGTGGTTTAGACCTCGGTGATGCAGAAGTCTGGCATGTCATGTGGATACCTGGCTTGGCCATGGTAACAGGCCTTTTGATCGCTATCCTAGTTACTTACCGCAAGCCACGCGACTATCAGGATAGTGAAAAAACTGGTTTCAAGTTCGGCTTTAAGGATCACGAATGGGAAGAAGTGACTTTCAACCGAGATCACGCCTTTGCGGTTGCCGGTGCCTTGTCTGCACTCATTGTTCAACTGACCATCGGTTCGTTAGTGCTGGGAGCTATCCTTGGTCTGCTGATCATGCTGGCCGGTGGAGCCATCAAGTGGTACAGTCTGGACGATATGATCCACAGCGGGATCAGCATGATGGGCTTCATCGCCTTTGTCATGCTCGTTGCTTCAGGTTACGGTGATGTCATCCGGGCAACCGGCGGTATCGAACCCCTCGTTGAATCCGTCAGCGGTTCGTTTGCGGGCAATCAGTTCATCGCTGCCACAGGAATGATCACCCTCGGCCTTTTGATCACCATGGGGATCGGAACTTCTTTTGGTACCATCCCTATCATCGCGGCCATATATGTTCCGTTAGCTTTGGAACTGGGCTTCAGCCCGATGGCAACTGTTTTACTCATTGGTTCAGCTGCTGCATTAGGCGATGCCGGCTCTCCTGCTTCTGACAGTACGCTTGGACCAACGGCCGGTTTGAATGTCGATGGCCAGCACGATCACATCTGGGATACGTGCGTTCCTACCTTTATGCACTATAATATCCCTATCATGATTTTCGGGATCATCGGTGCGCTCGTACTGTAAAAAATAAAGGTAAACCTGACTAAATAAAGATTTTTCTGTTCAACTAACAAAAGAGCTTGAAAGGACTGAATGATAAGTCTTTTCAAGCTCTTTTTCTATTTTGATTCAAATGTGTTAGAGAGGATCATTCATACTCATCAGTTCATACATTACTTCATCAACAGCATATAAATCTTCTTTCAACACATGTTCGATGCTGACTTTATAACAGAAATCTTCAATGACCCATTCCATCGAGTCCTGACGTACCAAGATTTTTTCAGGCTTACTCGTTTGGCATATCTCTTGAAGCATACCCAGAACTCGCTCTGGATCCTCCCCTATTCTTTCATACATATACTGATCCAGTACGTCTCCCATTGCTACGTTAGCTGTAAGAAACAGGCGAGGTATAACCGGCGCTGCTCTTCCTTTTCCGGAAAAGGTACAGGTGGATACAAAACATCCAACCTAAAGTAATCAACAGATAATTGTTGGTCACAACTAAAATAGATCAAATCTTTCATTAATCAATGCTCTAATCTAGGGCAGTTTATACCGGTTCTTACTCTCACCCAGTCCCTTGTATCTACCCATCTGTTTTCTAGATATACAATCTGAACGCATTGAAGAAATGAGTTCTATGACTTCCAAAAATAATACGTGGAAACAAACAAATGGTTGTGTAATACATTCAATAATATGAACGCATACTTACTTGCAGATGGAAAGCTGATTACTAAATATTTTCCCCCATCTGTCTTTTTGCTCATTATTAAGCCACTCCTGAACCTTTTATAATACAACAACTCGTTTAACCTTTTGTCCTTCCTATACCAAGTAGAATAAAAAATGAAAAATTTAAACTCCAGACTTTGCATCGGTAAACATTTTAGACTGAGCATAAATGTCCCCCCTCTTCTTTTTTTATTTATAGTATTCAAAGGGTTTTATATCACAGAAGGAAATTTGTCAGTTGCAACTATCTATGTTATGATGGATGAGTTGTGATTTTATTAATCTTAGGAGGAGATAAAATGAAAAAGATTACGTTATCAAAAACTGCGGTACTGCTTGCTGCACCTTTACTGCTGACAGGATGTGGAGACAGCGACAGCGAGGCTTCTCAGGAAGAAAATGTCGGAGAAGCTATGGAGTATACGATCACTGGCATAGAACCTGGCGCAGGGATGTCTCAAATCGCTCGTCAGACACTTGAAGAATATGACAATCTAGAAGGCTGGGAAATTCAGGAGAGTTCGACTGCCGGCATGCTGACAGAACTAGAGCAGGCGATCAATAATAAAGAACCTATCGTTGTGGCAGGCTGGACACCTCATTACAAGTTTGAACAATACGACTTGAAGATACTGGATGATCCGAAGAATGTCTTTGGCGATGCTGAGGGCATCTATACATTAACACGTACAGGTCTCGAAGAAGAGATGCCTGAAGCCTTTGAAGTACTTAGCCGATTTGAATGGGAACCAGAACACATGCAGGCAATCATGCTTGAAGCTTTGGAAAGAGACTTTGAAGAAGTAACCGCTGAATGGGTCGAAGACAATCGCGAATTGGTTGATGAATGGACAGCAGGCATCGATAAAGTCGATGGCGAGTCGTTTGAATTAGGCTCTATTCCATGGGACACTGAACGATCATCTTCCAATGTTATGGCTCGTGTCCTTGAAGAAATAGGCTACGATGTCAAGATCACGAACCTTGACCCCGCTGTTCTTTATCAGGCCTTGAATCAGGGCGAAGTGGATGCAACCGTAGGCGCGTGGCTCCCGACTGCTCAAGGTGCATTTATGGAAACATACGGTGAAAACATTGTCGACTTAGGCCCTAACCTGAATGGTACCGTTGTCGGTTTTGTTGTTCCCGCTTATATGGAAGATATCGATTCGATCGAAGACCTGCCTGCTCGAGATTAAAAATAAAATAGGTGATCTAAAACAAGTAAAAGACGCAAGGCATTCTGCTATAAGAATGCCTTGCGTCTTTTCTGCTTTTTTTGAGAAACCAGACTGCTTAACTATTTTAGTTATCACTAATAAAAGACTTTTCTAAATTTCGGCTGTTATGTCTGTTTTCTTCTAGCCCCTGCAGGATGTAATCTTTGTATCTTGTTCCGGAAATCCTTTCCCAGTGACTGAATCCTGTGCTGGCTTTTATAGAATCATACGCTTCATCAATGGTACCTGTAAAATAAGCATGGTTGAACTGAACAAACGTATCCGTCATCCTCTCTGTGACCGAGTCATCAAGTTCAAAATAAAGCAGATGACTGAAGACTTTCTTCCGAGAAACGTCATTAAAGAAATCTTTAGAATAGTCGGTCAATGTCTCACCTAGGTTTAGTCGTGATGTTCCATACGTTAGATTATTTTTAGAGGGATTAACGGTCACTTCACCAAAATAATGCGGATACACACTCAAAGAACCGGAAGCAATATCATAAAAGTCCCCTTCATTAGCGATATCCTGTAAATGAATATGACCCGAAAAGGTTAAGTTCACCTGATAGCGATTTAAAAGCTCGACCACTTCTTCACTGTTATCTAAAGTAAAACTATTATTGGTGCTTCGATGGTGATTCAAAAAATTATGGTGATTGACCACAAGCGGCTGAATACCTCGTTTTTTACTTTCCTCTAAAACAAACGCGAGCCACTCCAAGGTTCCTTCTTTGATCTCGCCAGATGAGATCGACTTGCGCTGTTGATTATGAAAGGCGTATTTATTGGAATCCAGCATGATGACCCATGCATCTTCAGAGAGCTCAGTTACATAACTTAAAGAACTTGGATCCTGACTGACGGCTGTTTCATATCCAAGTTCAAAATAGACCTCTTCAAATTCTTCAGCAGAAACTGAGTCCACTTTATACGTCGATTCTTCTGAAAAACCACGGGCATTATATGCATTGATATCGTGATTCCCGGGAATCACGCTCACCTCTATGTCATTATCTTTCAGTACACTCAACTTCTCTGCTAGAGCTATATGGCTTTCTTTTTCACCATCAAAAGTCAAATCACCGCTCAAGACCAGAAGATCCGGTTGTCTTTCTAATACTTCTTCGATAAAGGCATCCATGATTTCCTCGCTATAATGCGTTATCTTCCCATCACCAGTTTCGAGCAAGACCTTTTCCAGCAGCCCTTCTTCCATTAAATCCGGTGAAAGATAATGAATATCTGAGGCAATGAGTATATCCATTTCCTCGCCTTGAGGTACAGTCTTATTTGTATTTAATTTTATTCGCAGCTCTGTGTCCTCTTGCGTGGCATACATGCCTCCACCGACAAAAAATAAAGCAGCTATAATCACAACGATAAGAATTAATTTTCTCTTTTTCATTTTCATCTCTTTTCAATTAATTATCTGCGTTTATCTTAGTTTAACACATCAAATTGAACTATCACCATTCCCGCCAAGACGGTCACTCCTTTTACTATTTTCTTGAGGTAGTGGTGAATGCTTTCTCCCAGTTAGTATAATAATTGACACGCACAGTAGTTTTCTCTAATAACAGTCAAGGGGACTCTATCTGTGTAGAGAGATTTCATAAGAGTTTTAAAATAGTTCCAGGATCAGCCATGACACTTAGCTGGTTGATCCTGGAACTATTTATATCGGTCACCCATTATCCAGTCATTTCTTTTAAAACTCATGCCTCAATGAAAGTTTTATGAATCGGGTTTATCTTCATCGCTTATTTCTTCGATCTCTGCAATCTCTTCAAACTCTTCGATTTCATCGTTCTCTTTTTTAGCCAAGACTTCAACGACATTATCTATCAATACATCATCATCCACTCTTGTTTGGATAACTTCTGTAATGATATGGTCATCTCTTACGCGCTGTAGTTTTTGTTTGACCGCTCGTTCGATCAGGAATTCCTGCCTCAATCCAAGATATAGAGAATAGACCATGACGAGCAGGATAATCGTAAACGGCAAACCTGTGACGATCGAAGCAGTCTGCAAAGCAGTCAGTCCGCCACCGATCAGTAAAGTTGCTGCAACGACACCTTCCATGACAGCCCAGAACACACGCTGAGGTACTGGGGAATCCAATTTCCCACCAGAAGTTAAATGATCGACCACCAATGATCCTGAGTCAGACGAGGTTACAAAGAAGACGATAACGAGAATAACACCTATCAACGATAATAAGTTGGAGAATGGCAGATTCTCAACCAATGCAAACAAGGCTAGTGATTCATCGAGATCGACAATCGTACTGAGATTCCCTATGCCATTCAACTGCTGGAAAATAGCTGTTCCACCGAACACACTCATAAACAGGAAAGAAATAGCAGTCGGAATGATGATGACACCGATAATAAACTCTCTCACGGAACGTCCTTTTGATATACGAGCTATGAACATACCGACAAACGGTGACCAGGAAATCCACCAGGCCCAATAGAATATCGTCCAGCCTCCCTGCCAAGAAGTATCTCTAAAGGTTTCCGCCCACATGCTCATCTCCATGAAGTTAGAGATATAATAGCCTATATTCTGAGTGAACCCGCTTAAAATATATATAGTTGGTCCTGCCACAAGAACAAACACTAAGAAAACACCTGCAAGAATCATATTGATTTCACTTAACCGTTTTACTCCGCCGTCAAGTCCCATAACTACTGAGATCGTAGCAAAAGCTGTAATCACGGCAATCAGTATGACTTGAGTAGTGACACTAATACTGAATCCAAAGAGGTAATTCAAGCCTGCATTCACTTGTGCCACACCTAAACCTAAGGAGGTAGCAAGGCCGGTCAATGTAGCCAGGACAGATAAAATATCGATCGCATTGCCCCAGAAACCGAATATCTTATTCCCGATCAATGGATAAAACAGCGAACGTATAGTCAAAGGCAGTCCTTTGTTATAAGAAAAAAAGGCCAGTCCTAATCCAACGATCGCATAAATCGACCAGGGATGAATACCCCAGTGGAAAAAGGTTGTTGCCATGGCTGCCTGAGCAGCCTGTGGGGAATTCGGTTCTATCAAATTAAACATCGGGGAAGGATTCCCTAAGTGTGAAATAGGTTCTGCCACACTCCAGAACAGCAGTCCAATCCCCATTCCCGCACTTAACAGCATGGCATACCAGGCAAACCGGGAAAACTCTGGTTTAGCTTCCTTTCCTCCGATCACTATCGAACCATACCGCCCAAATGCAAAATAAACAGCAGCTATTATAAAGATGTTGGCCGCAAAAATCATAAACCAGCCTGCATAATTAGTAATAACAGTCAACAAACTGTCAAATAAATTATTGGCTTCAACAGGGAACGTCAATGTTGCCGCAATAAATAGAGTCAAAATAATGGTAGCTGGAATCGTGACCTGTGGATGGATATCAAACCCGTAACCCTCCCAGTTACGTTCTCCAACCTTTTCCCTTCCCTTTTCATCAAACAACGACACCGTTGGTCTTATCTGTAACCCTTTAAAACGTTCACGGTTATTTATGGCTTCTTTACGTGCGTTTACTTCTTCTTTTCTTAGTTTTTTAGCTAACTGACGTTCTGACTCAAGTAGGCGCTCTTTCTCAGTCATACTTGCGTATTCCTGCTTTTGCCTTTCTTGCTTTTTCTGTTTTTTGTTCTCTTTTCTACTCATATAATCCCCTTTCAACTAATATCATATATCAGTCGACCACATTAAGTAATAAAAAATCATGATACAATACATTCAGGGCTATGATCAACTGTCTTGACACGTTTTCAAAATATAAATCTCCATAAGAAAAGCCCCCAAAATAGAAGAATATTTTCTCTAGCTGTTTTTGGGGGGATTAATCAGTTTATTATTTTCTAGACGGACGTTTGCCCCAGTACTGGAAGTAATCCGTACGGAGATAACCGTTATAGAGCTTGCGTTTTTTAGTGGCTCTTTTTCCGTAATGCTCTTCAAAGTCCAGGTCACTTGTAATGATGTACTTGCTCCATGTTTCAAGCGGTCTGAAGGCTTTACCCATGTCGCGGTAGATCTGATAGGCTTCTTCCGGGTCACCGAGACGTTCACCGTATGGCGGGTTGGAAACGATGATACCGAACTCTTTGTCAGTTGTAAAGTCAGCCACCTGCATCTGTTTGAATTCGATACTATGTGCAAGGCCTGCTTCCATCGCATTCGCTTTAGCGATCTCGATCATGTGACCGTCGATGTCTGTTCCCAGGATATCGAGTTCCACATCATAATCTGCCTGATCTTCAGCGTCCTGACGCACTTTCTGCCATAATTCTTTCGGCATCCAGTCCCACTCTTCACATAGGAAGGAGCGGTTGAAGCCAGGAGCGATGTTGTGTCCGATCAGCGCCGCTTCGATCGGGATCGTTCCAGAACCACAGGTCGGATCAACGAACGGACGGTCTTTGCGCCAGGTCGTGAGCATGATGAGTGCCGCCGCCATATTTTCCTTGATCGGCGCCCCGCCTTTGTCGATACGGTAGCCGCGCTTGAATAAACTTGGTCCGGTCGTGTCGATCGTCAGCATGACCTTGTCTTTTCTAATGGCCACTTCGATCGGGAACTTGGCACCTGTTTCCGGAAGCATGCCTCTTCTGTGATACACGTCTTTGATTTTTTCAGCGATCGCCTTATTCACGATACGCTGAACGTCTGGAACACTGTAAAGGGTCGACTTGATCGATTTGCCGCTGACCGGAAACGCTGCGTCCATGGATAAATAATCATCCCATGGCAGAGCTTTCGTCTGTTCAAATAAGTCGTCAAAGGTTTTAGCCTCGAATTCACCCACAATGATCTTCACTCTGTCGGCTGTTCGGAGCCATAAATTGGCTTTAGCGATATCTTCTTTGCCGCCTTCAAAGCGTGCGCGTCCGTTTTCTACTTGGACCTCATACCCTAAATTTTTCAGTTCATCTCCGACAAGGGCCTCAATGCCGCTTGCGGCTGTAGCGAGTAATTTATACGTCATCTATCTGCCACCTCTCTTATACTTCTAGTATGCCTTATACATTTGTTTACGTAAAGAAATCCTCCCTAAAAAGAGAGGATTCCGCCACTATGTACACCACTGTAAGCCATGTTCTGTCTAGATAAGACGGTGAAGTCTTATCAGAGATGATCATCTGTCTGCACGAGCATAAATGCCCTGCCTCTTCTCTCTGTTCAATTCCAGGAGAAAAGTGCCCCGACCAAAGTTTGGGTTGCTCACTCGAGGGGTTTACCGCGTTCCACCAGACGCGTTTCCACGTCTGCTTCGTCACTGTGGCACTTTCAAGGGTACTCGAGCATAGGTATATACCCGTAGCTCTTTTTCCTGCCGTCATCCCATTACTGGGAGCCGCAGCTTATTGTTTCGCTGCGCACGAACACTACAGGCATCGCAGCCTGTGTGAGCATGGACTTTCCTCACAGTTCTATAAAAACTGCGCGATCATCCGTGATGTACACTATTCAGTTGTATTAGTCGTTATCTAATTTTGATCCGAAAACATGACGTTCAAGGTTAGATAGTCGTTTTAGAATATCAAAGTTGGATACTGTTGAATTTGTCTGGTTAGAACTTGAGCTTTGTGTGCTCAATTGTTTAGCTTGTTCATCGACCTTGTCAAGCAGCCGGTCATTTTCAGCTTTAAGCTGTTCGATTTCTTTCTGGAAATTGTCGTAGTCTCTGATCACGACATCAAGAAATTCATCCACTTCAGTTGGATCATACCCGCGCATTTTAGATTTAAAGTCTTTCTCTAAAATCTCTTTTTGGGTCAACTCTCTATCCATACCTACACCCCATCTTCTCATCTCAATAATATTATAACAGAATTAGTCAAAATTATTCATTTCTACAAATCTATTACTATATTTCTATTATAGCAAATATAAGCTGAAAAGTGAAGATTTCCCGGTTTAAACTTGTTTTATTTTGGCTGATTCTCATGTAATTCTTTTGTATACACTTTCACTGCGTTCACAAGGACTTCAGCTGCACCGTTTCCTGCTCGGTCATCGTAGTAAGCCTTGAACCGATCATCAGCCAGATACATCTCGACTAGTCCTTCATGCATAGCTGTAGAATACGTATCCCAAGTAAAACTGAGCCATTCGCGGTGCATTCCGCCAAGGGTCGATTTTTCTTCATCAGATATAACATCTCTTTCAAGCAGATCTTTTAGCGTTGAAATAATGGACTTCTCCAAAATTTTCCACTTATCAAAGTCTTTTTCTGACATTTTTAAGATCTGTTTGTTTGCTTTATTCAGTTTTTCTGAACCATATGCAGCTTCCACTTCTTCTCCATATATTCTGCTGTTTTCATCGACCATCACTTTTTTGAAACCTTCAAACTTTTCTTTATCTGACATAGTGATCGTTCCTTTCTTTTCAATCAGTGTTTTTTCAAGAGTGCTGATCAACTGAGAGAGTTTTTTCTGTTCTTCAATGAGCTGTCTTCTGTGTTTTTGCAAAGCTTTAATCTCATCAAAAGACGGGTCGTCCAGTATTCGTTTGATTTCTTTAAGCGGCAAGCCCCTCTCTCTGTAAAAAAGGATCTGCTGCAGCCGATCGACACTTCTTTTATCATATAACCGATATCCAGATTCACTTAATTCTGCTGGAGATAGTAAGTTTATCGAATCATAATACCTGAGGGTCCGGGAAGATAGCCCGGTCAGGTCTCCGAGCTCTTTCACTGTATACATTCACTCACGCTTCCTTTATATTCTAAGTTTAAACCTTAACGTTGCGTCAAGGTCAAGGATTCTATCAATTACCTATTAAACTAATTAGTACAACTCAACTAAGAAAGTGATTGAGCACGCTCAATCACTACCGCATTGGCCCTGCTCAAATCCGATAGACCGTGAGTACGCCCAATGAGCTCCTCATTGGCATTACCCAGCGTTATTCTTTCTGGAGTACGTCCAATGAGCTCCTCATTGGCATTACCCAGCGCTATTTTTTCTGGAGTACGCCCAATGAGCTCCTCATTGGCATCACCCAGCGCTATTTTTTCTGGAGTACGCCCAATGAGCTCCTCATTGGCATTACCCAGCGCTATTTTTTCTCGAGTACGTCTAATGAGCTCCTCATTGGCATCGCTCAGAATAATTTTATTCTGACTAGACCTAATCAGCAGGCAGTTTCCACTTTTACTCCGTTAAAACTGAATACACAAAAAAATCCCTTATTTATAAGGAAAAGGTTAGGACAGCCGTCCTAACCTTTCACTATTGAATACTACTCAAATCGTTCTTCTTCCAGTAGATCATTGATGAACCACTGTAACTCATCAAAGGAAGTGGTTTCTATTTCATAGGGATGCCGTTCCTGATACTTCAGCGCCTGTTCATAGAAGTAACCGACTTTCCCTTCGTGTTCGGAATCATAGAACAGCAGGCAGCCATCAGTGTTTTTTACGATGAAGGCTTGATTGTTCTTCAACTGACCGGGATTGGCGTAGTCCTGATTTGATGTATAGTTGATATAATCAGCCCGTTCAATGATCGAGTTGTAGTACATCTGATTCACTTCATTCCACTTGCTGGAAAAGTTCGTATACGGAAGCAGAACGGCCAGGCGAAGCTCCGGGTAATCGCCTTTCAGATCCAGTGCGACTTCACCCATCCATAGCTCTGTGCCCAGATTGCCTGATATGATCACCCATTCAAGTCCCTCTTCGATATATTCGATCAGTTTTCGCTTGAAAAACTTTTTGATGTAATCAATCTTGGGATCATCTGCCTGAAAAATAGACAGCTCGTAGGATCGGTAACCACTAACATATAAGTTTTTAATAAATTTGTCCTCCATTCTACATTCGCCTGTCGTTGTTTGGTAAACTAGAGTTAACTTAATTTAAGGTTGTGAACACAATGACTATTCGGTACCCTAACGGTAAACCTTATCGTATTAATAATGACAAAAAGACGAATGAAAATCAACCAAAGAAAAAGAAAGTGTCTTACAGTAATCGCGGAATGACATTGGAAGAAGATTTGAACGCGACGAATGATTATTATCTTTTGCGAAAACAAGCAGTCATTCATAAAAAGCCCATCCCCATCCAGGTGGTCAACGTGGATTACCCCAGACGAAGTGCAGCTAAGATTACCGAGGCTTACTACAAACGCGCTTCGACCACTGACTATAATGGGATCTATAAAGGGCATTATATCGATTTTGAAGCCAAAGAAACGCGCAACAAAACGTCTTTTCCATTGAAGAATTTTCATGACCATCAGCTGACTCATATGGAGATGTGTCATGAGCATGGCGGGGTCTGCTTCGTTATTATCCGGTTCAGCACCTTGAATCGGGTCTTTTTACTGAATTTCCCGCTGCTTTACAAATGGTGGAATCAGCAGCTTGAGGAAAAAGGAAAGAAGTCGATCCCTCTAAAAGAAATCGAAACGGATGCGTTCGAAATCAATTATAGCCTCTCTCCGCGTCTGCCTTATTTAAAAATTGTGGATCAGTTGATCAGTGAACGAAATGCTTAAGAGTGTTTTAAGAAAAATACAGCTTTATTGACTCTCTTCATTAAATAGTGTAAAGTCATTCTCTAATGAAACGAAATGAAATGAACCTTTTTACTGGATTTCAACTAAGTAGAAAGTAAAGGAGCGTAACATGTCACAAAAAGATAAAATGTCTCGTAAAGACTATAAGAAAAATACCAAGAAAAAAGAATCGAAGCAGCCGAAAAAATGGTTCAAACGTATTATACTGACCTTTATCACTGTCTTCTTACTCGTTGTCGTGGCCGGTGGAGCCTTATTTGCTTACTATGCATCATCTGCACCTGAACTGACCGAAGAAGATCTGGTTGGAACATTCTCATCAGAGTTGCTTGATAAAGACGGCAATGTTTTCTATACTCTCGGCGGTGAAAACCGTGAGTATGCTGAAGCCAATGAATACCCCGATGTGATGACTGATGCCATGACGGCCATTGAAGATCAGCGTTTTGATGACCACATGGGGATAGACCCTATCGGTATCGCACGGGCGGCTATTGGTTACGTTACGAACCAGGGACAGATCGTTGGTGGCGGAAGCACCATCACCCAGCAGTTGGTCAAACTGTCCGTCTTCTCTACAACAAGAGCAGACCAGACTCTGGAGAGAAAAGCTCAGGAAGCCTGGCTTGCACTGCAGCTGGAGCGCGAATTATCTAAAGAACAGATTATGACTTTATATTTGAATAAAATCCATATGGCCGGTAACGTGTACGGCGTGGCTACTGCGGCAGAAGAATATTATGGTAAATCAGTCAGTGAGCTGGAGATCCATGAAGCCGCACTGTTCGCCGGCATGGCCAAAGCGCCTAACCGCTACAGCCCTTACGCCAATCCTGAACTTGCAAAAGAAAGACGGGACACCGTAATCAGTGTCATGGCTGAAGAGGGCCACATCACGAGTGAAGAAGCTGAACAAGCCTATAACACACCGATCGATGCAGGGCTCGTTGAATTAAGTGAGTCAGACAACACTGCCTTAGTCACTGATTCATATGTCCAGCGTGTATTGGATGAAGTAGAAGAAAAAACAGATTTAAATCCCGCTACCGCAGGGTTGACTATAGAGACCAATATCGATATAGATGCCCAGCAGCGCGTCTTTGATGTATTAAATTCAGATGAATATGTGAATTATATCAATGACGAAGTTCAGGCGGCAGTCTCCCTAGTAGAAGCTGATACAGGAAAAGTAAGAGCCTTGGGTGGCGGAAGAAATACAGAGGTCCTTAGAGGGGTTAACCGCGCCACTCAAACCAAGGCTACTGGGTCAACGATCAAACCTTTATCGACTTATGGTCCGGCGATCGAATATTTAAAATACTCGACGTATCATCAGGTTGTTGACGAAGCCTATAGTTACCCGGATGGGACTTCCTTGAGAAATTATGACGGTCAGTACAGAGGTCAAATCAGCATGCGAGAAGCTCTGGTAGACTCACGGAATGTCCCGACGGCGAAACTTTTCAATGAAGATCTGGAGATGAATCAAGTCGAAGAATTCATGACCCAGTTAGGTATCCCGATCGATCCGATGTCTCTAGAAGGCGAATTGGTTCCTTCTAACGCTATAAGTGGACAGATGTCTCCTTTACAAATGTCGGCCTCATATGCAGCTTTTGCAAATGGCGGACAGTATACCGAACCCTATACCGTCTCTAAAGTGATCACTCAAGACGGACAGGAAATCGATTTGACTCCAGAAACGAATCAGGCCATGTCTGATTATACTGCCTATATGGTGACGGATATGCTGAAAGATGTCGCGTCCAATTACAATAATATTGTAGGCTTGGGTGGCATCCCACAGGCTGGAAAAACAGGAACGACCAATTTCACCGATGAACAATTAAGCGAATTGGGATATCCTTCAGATGCTGTGCCTGCTTCCTGGTACGCCGGTTATACCTCTAATTACTCCTTATCCGTATGGACTGGCTATGACAATAACAGAAAGGGTTATCTGACCTTCAATGACGGCTCTCGTCTCCTCCCCCGTCATATCTATAGAGAAATCATGCAGTATGTTTCTCAAGATGTCGAAAACACTGACTGGCAGATGCCTTCATCAGTTACAGAAGTAACGGTTGAAGATGGAACAGACCCTGCCCAGCTTCCTGGTCCAAACACACCAGAAAGTGAACGAGTCACGGAACTCTTTGTAGAAGGAACTGAGCCAACTGAACAATCACTGAATTACGGTGAAGAACTGGAAGCACCGACAGGACTGACAGCTGAATACGATGAAGAGAACGACGAACTGACTGTCACTTGGGATGAATATACCCTCGAGAATGAAGACGAAAGCGTCTCATATAACCTCTCTATTGACGGCGAGTCCAGCACTCTCTCAGATAATGAACTCACGCTGACTGGACCTCCGGCAGGCGATCTGACTATCACATTATCCGTTTCAGCTTATGACTCCACTGGTCCGGAAGCTACCACAACGGTGACGGTACCTGAACCTGTGGAAGAAGAACCGGAAGAGGAAGAGACTGAAGAAGAACCTCAAACTGAACCGGAAGAAGATAATCCTTCGGAAGACGAAGAAACAAACACTGATAACAATCAGAATAATGATAATGAAGAATCAGACCAGGAAGAGGATGCCGGAAACGGTACCCCTCCTCCGTCTGATGAGGATCAGGACGAAGAAACCTCAGATGGAGACGAAAATCCTGAACAAGATACTTCTAATAATCAGAATAACACCGATGAAACACCCGATGATTCCGATGAGTCAACCAATACTAATGATGAAGAATAACATGTAAATAAAAAGGAAGAGACAAGGATCGTCAATGACCCTTGTCTCTTCCTTTTTACTATTCATCTTTTGGTGTGAAAAATGTTTTTCCTTTAGAGGTCCGGTAACCCATCAGCATATTCCATAACCCTATCAGAACTCCAACTCCACCAATGATCGGGTCTTTGGTAACTACATAAAGAGAAAGCAGGAATATCAGGATACCCATTATAATAAAAAACTTCCCGTGTTTTTCTGTCATCATATTCACTCTTTCCTATTTATTTAAATAAAAAGAAAACTCAATGCAGCTGCATTGAGTTTCAAACTTACTGGGCTACTAGGATTCGAACCTAGGAATGACAGGATCAAAACCTGCTGCCTTACCGCTTGGCTATAGCCCAATATAAGGGCGACTGATGGGGTTCGAACCCACGCATGCCGAGACCACAACCCGGTGCGTTAACCACTTCGCCACAGTCGCCATATTGGTTTTTCAATAAATAGTATACCATAAAAATCCAGAAGATTCACTAGTAAATTTACTGAACAGGGGTAGTAGGAATTGAACCCACATCGATGGTTTTGGAGACCATAGTTTTACCATTAAACTATACCCCTAACTAATGGAGGGAGTAGGATTTGAACCTACGAACCCGAAGGAACGGATTTACAGTCCGCTGCGTTTGGCCACTTCGCTATCCCTCCAGAATATTAAGTTGAATGGCGCAGGACAGAGTCGAACTGCCGACACACGGAGCTTCAATCCGTTGCTCTACCAACTGAGCTACTGCGCCAATTTCATTATGTATGACCCCTACGGGATTCGAACCCGTGTTACCGCCGTGAAAGGGCGGTGTCTTAACCGCTTGACCAAGGGGCCGGTAAAAATAAAAAACGGAGAATGAGGGATTCGAACCCTCGATACGGAAAAACCGTATACACGCTTTCCAGGCGTGCTCCTTCAGCCACTCGGACAATTCTCCATATTGAAACTCCGCAAGCAGGGCTCGAACCTGCGACATCATGATTAACAGTCATGCGCTCTACCAACTGAGCTATTGCGGATAAATTTTTTCTTCAGCAACTGTTATATCGTAACATGGTTACAAAGATGTGTCAATCTATTCAGTGATTTTTGTTTCGATTTTTTGAATGACCCGACTTTCCTCTTCTTGCCACACTAGCATTAACTATATATCTGAAGATGCGATTCTCCCTGTCAATCATCAACAGGCACAAGAAAAGTAAAATGCTGTGGGAGTATTTCCACAATGATCGGGAAGGCCGGGCCCTGATCACCATCTACTGTTGTGAACGTCTCTTTATTTTTCACAGTGAAAACAGCTCGTTTAAATGATACGGTAAAAGCAACATCCTGCATATCATTGAACTCTTTGTTACTGAAAAGCAGTGCCTGCAGAACCGTCAGTTTCTGTCCGATAGTCGAACGTTTCAATCCAAACAAATAGAGCTTACCGTCATCGACTTCTGCTTCATCGAAGAAGTTCGGAATGCCTGCGATCGAGCTGTTTACGCCGACAAGAAGTAAATTCAAATCGATATCGACCTTCTTTTCATCAATAGTCAGTTCCATTGCATATGTTTCTTCGTCTCTTAGAGATTTTATTCCTTCCATAAAGTAAGCAGCCTGTCCGAACTTACCTTTTTGTTCTTCACTGACTTCCCACACCGTTTCCGGAACTGGTCCAGCTGAAACAGAACTGAGGAATATCCGGTCATTGACTCTGCCGACATCAGCTTTTTTTTCTTTGAACCGGGGCATCTGTGCGATCGTTTCCGCTGGATCAGCGGGAACATTCAGACCCTTGGCTATATTATTGACTGTACCTGCTGGGATGATCCCCATAGCAGGCCGATATTTCTGGCTGCTCAATCCATTGGCAGCTTCCGACACTGTACCATCCCCGCCTATAATCACCAGGAGCTGATATGCTTCCTCACTGGCTTGAATGGAAAATCTGGATACATCTTCGATTTTTTCCGTCCACTTTATGTCTACTTTTCGCTCGTGCTTTAAAAATGTTTTTTCCATGTCGTCTGCATATTCTTCAGCTTTTCTTTTACCAGAAGAAGGATTTGCGATAATCATAACATCTTTCATTTGTTTGTCCCCTTCCAACTGATTAGTTCATACAACCATTGTACTACAGTCATCAGCTCGAAAAAAATATTAGTGTTCCGGACGGTGTCGTTTCTCTCTGAGGTTCACGATCAGAAAACTTTTCCCCATCTTCTTCTGATTCGACACCAGGAATACAGCCGGATAGACTCCCTATTTTTTTTGATACTCTGCTTATATTTCTTCATTATACCACCCATTAACTGTTCATAGCAGTTAAGACCTTTACTTGCCCTGAAAAGATAGAAAGAGCTTCTGAATCTGGATAGCTATCCACACTCAAAAGCTCTTTCTTATATCATAATGACCCGGTACACTTTCGTACCAGTTATTCGCCGACTTCTTCCTGACAGTCAGGACATAAGCCGTAAATTTCCAGACGATGTGAATTGACATCGTATCCTGTTAAGTTGCTGGCAACGACTTCGACATCATCCAGTCCTGGATAATAGATATCTTCGATTTTACCACATCGTGTACATATGGCATGGTAATGTTCAGTCGAAGCGAAATCGAACCGACTGGAGTTGTCACCGAACATCATTTCTTTCACTAGACCCATTTTGGTAAATAAACGTAGATTATTGTATACTGTTGCGACACTCATGCTTGGGAAATCTACTTCTAAAGCCTTATATATTTCATCAGCAGTAGGATGACTATCCTGGTCGATCAGATATTCTAAGATCGCATGGCGTTGAGGCGTGATTCGTACATTGTTGTATTTTAACCGTTCAATGGATTGTTCAACTAAATAACTCATCTCTATCAATCCTTCATTAGTTTACTTGTATACTCAAATGATACAGTTTTAATACAAACTTTGCAAGAATATGTATACTTTACACATACATTTGTTAAAATAGCAAGTTTCTAATTTAATGAATTTAGAGAAGGATTTGTAGTATAATGTAACAAACAAAAATGAATCAGGAAAGTTGTGACTTTAGTTTATGAAAATCGGAGCAAGAACCTTTAAAACCAGTATCGCCGTATTTTTTGCTTTACTGATTCCTTCTTTACTCGGCATGTATGAGGTGCTTTCGCTGGCCGGGATATCTGTCGTTGCATCCATGCAGCCGTCGGTAAAAAGATCTTTCACCACCTTTAAGGAAAGACTTGTCGCCAATACTATCGGAGGCGTTGTCGCTGTCATCATGGCCTTAGGGTTCGGTACGTCTTTCATTGTCGTTAGTGTGGCAACAGCCATTCTTATTTCTCTTTTGCATCAGCTGAAACTTAATAATGTGATCGGTCTGTCCGCCATGACTCTGATCATCATTATGCTCTCGACAGACGGGGATATCCTCTCCAATGCCGTTTATAGAGTCCTGGCTACATTCACAGGGGTAGCCGTCGCCTTTATTGTCAATCGTGTCATCTTGCCACCAAACTATGAAGAAAAACTTTTTCACACCACTAATCAGGTAACTGATGATCTGACCCGGTTCATGCGTGTGAATCTGAGGAAAAACAGTCAGTATTCACTTATGCGTACAGATCTTGAATCCATCGAACAAGCGATAAGAGAAATGAAGCGTCTGCTCAGTTTCTTGAAAGACGGTGAATGGCATCCGTTAGGAAAGAAACGGGGCCAGTCTTTCAAACGGACCCTGGTTATATACCGCCAGTTCATTCGTACAACAGAATCCGCCTATTTTCTTGTTCTAACTCTTCATAAGTCAGAACATGTTTACAATCATTTCCCTGAAGAGTTACGTACCTTATTAAGGGAGAGGCTTGAGACGCTCATGTCGGCTCATGAACAGATCATCTTAAAGTGGAACGGTCGTGTGCTGCCAAAAGAAGTGAATTTCATCGCTTACAAATCTGATTTGAGGAAAACATTCATGCATTCCTTTTTCAACGAAGCCAGTCTGGAGTCTTATCTTCAAAATGACTATGGACAAAGCAATACCGTGATCCATCTCATGTCATCGGTCCTCGAGTATGAGGAACAGCTTCAGCACTTGAACAAGCTTGTCAGCAGTTTTAAAACAAATCATCCAGATAATCAGTCTGAGATCCGCTCGTTACATTAAAAAACAGGGTGCCCTTAAATAAAAGGGTTCCCTGTTTTTGTTTCATTACATCTCTTCGCTGAACCAATCATCTAATAATGAGAACACCTGCTCGTTACCTGTTTCATTCAACTCATTCGTCTCATCATAATAATCATCGAGTTGATCCTCTGGGACTTCAGCAGTGAAATCTGCATGTAAAGGTATTAAAGGCAGGTTGTACTCTTCACTCACCTTCTGCATCCGGCTTATATAGTTCCTGTAATCCAGAGAACGTGAATTCAACTGACTCATTTGTCCAGGTACCGGGAAGGGTTCAAGAGTTATGAGTTTTGCATCCTCTATCATTAAAAGCCGGTCAAGGACATAGCTCATGAACTCTTCTGTTTCTTCCAGTCCCATATCTCTCATCTGATCAGACAAGGCCGGCAAGCCATATATAACGACATCCGGGTCCTCGTCGGCCACTGTTTGAGCTGTCTGTTCTATGTATAATTCGTATGAATCATAGCCTGGAAAGCTTAGATCGATCATCGTGAACTCTCCACTGACTGAGTCCTGCATCTTTTCAGTCACTTTACTGACCCAGGTATTATTTGTATCGATCTCACCATAATACGCAAGCGTTACGTTTTCCTTTTTCAATGACACATAATCTAAGTATTGGTAAAGTGAAAGGATTTCGCTGTTTGCTTCATAATATTCCAGCAATTCTGCCGGACTACTTCCTGCGGGTAGTTTATCTCCGTTGTCAGGCACTTGTTCTACTGCAAGCTTTTCTGTTTCATCCTCTCTTTGAGAAACCGTCATCTGTTCTTCAGCCATTTCTTCACTCTGGCCTGCAGAGTAACGTCGACCAAAAAAGATAGTACCCAGTACTGCGGTGAATAATAATGGCATCATCATCACACTTTTTTTCACACTGCTTATTCCTCTCTATTTAAATTTGCTGCTTTTTAAAAACTAGACAAGGAAAACAGCAGCAGACATTGACGTCTTGCTACTGTTCGCATCACAATCATTTTTTTCCCGTTAACTGTTTGTAACGGTTGTACCATAAATCGACATACCCTTCAGAAAAGGGCCCCTTTTCCTCATTTATCCAGTCGACCAATATTTTGATATGTTCCTTCAAAATCAAGTCTATTTCATCCGGATAGTCCCATTTTTTGCCGTGTTCCTCATATTCATCGACATCCAACAAGCGTTTTTCTCCATCAGGAAAGACCTTCACGTCCAGGTCATAATCAATATACTTGGCCCCTTCTTCGTCGATCAAAAAGGGAGACGCCATATTACAATAATAAGATGTGCCTTTCTGGCGGATCATCGTAACGATATTGAACCAGTAATGCTTATGAAAATAAACGAGGGCCGGTTCACGCGTTTTCCACCTTCTACCATCAGACTCGATGACCAGAGTATGATCATTGCAGCCGATCAGCGCGTTTTCAGTTGTTTTTAACACCATTGTGTCACGCCATGTCCGATGCAGACTCCCATCATGTTTGTAACTTTTGATTGTGATGAATTCCCCTTCTTTTGGAAATGTCATCTTTTTACCAACTTTCTAGTCTTTTTTACATGGTGCAGCTTGTTCCTTCAATCTCATGTGTCATTATATCATAAACGATGGATGATAATATAATGAATAAGGATTTAAAATAAGATTTACTAAAAAAGCGTTAAGGTGTTGACCAGTTTATTGACTTTTTGTGTTGGCATAGGAAACATTTCTTCATCGAACCGGTCGGCGTGTATCCATTTCAATTCGGAAGAATGACTCAGTTCTTCAATCAATACTGCTTCGAATACGATCATCTCCCACTTGAGATGTGAAAAGACATGAGCAACGACTCCTTTTGGCTGTTCATTCACCGTCACTTTCAGATCATGTGTCTCCTTTATGATCTGTTCCAGTTCCTGGCTGAGACGACTGTCGTAAAGCTCTTTTTGATTGAACGCTTTCCATCCTTCCTCATTCAGGTCCTTTCGGTCGATCATGAGAGGTGTATGCATGCCGGCAAGTACCCCTTTACTGGGACGCTTCTTATAAAGGTACTCCCCCTCTTTATTCTTTACCATAACAGTATAGTAAGTCTGTTCCGTCACTTTGTTTTTTTTCTTTTTCACCGGGTATTTTTCCCAGGATTTATTGAGGTAGGAAGCATTGAACTCTTTGACCGGACTATTTTCCGGCGAATAATTCTTCGGCGTGCAGATGGTCGCTCCCAGATCCATCAGGGCCTGATTAAAATCCCCCGGCCGATCGGGATCGATCAAGCGCCGGATCATTTCCTCAAATACCTTACGCGTAGAGGCCTTGCTGATATCCAGATCGATCTCGAACAGCCGGCTCAAGACACGCATCACATTACCGTCTACAGCAGGCTGGGGCTGGTTAAAGGCGATGCTGGTTACAGCTCCGGCTGTGTAAGGACCGATTCCCTTCAAAGTCAGAACATCTTTATGTGCCGTCGGAAACTTTCCTTCATGCTTTTCCAGGATCTGATTGGCCGCCACATTCATATTCCTTACTCTCGAATAATACCCCAGTCCTTCCCATAACTTCAACAGGGTCTCTTCTGATGCCTTGGCCAGATCTTCAATGGTCGGCAGGGTTTCTATGAACCGTTTATAATAGGGGATCACCGTATCCACTTGGGTCTGCTGCAGCATGATTTCAGATACCCAGATATAGTAAGGGTCACTTGTACTGCGCCAGGGTAGATCTCTTTTATTCTCATCATACCACTGCAGTAATGTCGCCCGGAAATCACGTATTTTTTCCTCGGACCACATGGTTATCTCGTTTTTTTCTAATAAATCCTTCTGTTTCACGAATCTCCCTCTTTTTCTGATAAAAATTGTTCGATCAAGTCAAACGGGTAGCCTTTTGAATACAAGAAAGCCTTGGTTTTACGTCTAGCACCATAGGGGTCATGTTTACGCGCATAACGCCTGTACGCTGTATCCCCTTGTTTGACTAACGCATCATACTCATCTTCTTCAGGCTGTTCCAACGTCATGTCTTCCAGCACTTGTGCGATGACATCTCTGTCAAAGCCTTTTATCATCAACTGCTCTTTGATTTTCTGTTCGATTTCCCGGTTCGATTTATTTCGTTGTCTCTTCAGTGTTTTCTCTGTCAGTTTCTTGGCATTCTCCAGCTGATCCTCATCTGAATATTCTTCCAGACCATAAGCGATTTCCTCCGGCGACAAACCTTTCGCGTATAGTGACCGTTCGATTTTTTTCGGCCCTTCTGTCTTCAATTTATAGTTGGTACGAACGAAACTCTTAGCATATTCCATGTCATTGATCAGTAGATGTTCTCTTAAGCGTTCAATGACCGCATCGATCTCTGCATAGTCTTTTTTGGCCAAATGTTCTCTGATTTCTTTTTCTGAACGCATTTTGTAATTCAAATAATGAAGCGCAGCCTGATAAGCTTTGCTCATTTCTCCCTGCTGCTTTAGCTCTTCGATCATTTCTTTGTCGAGTTCTTTACCTTTAATGAGACGATGCTTCACCAGTATGGAATCATCCACAGCAAAGGCATACGAATCATTGATGAAGATATTGTACCGGTTCTTAGCCTTCTGAGCCTGCACTTTTGTAATGACAAACTCTGCATCTGTTTCTTCTGTGTCATCTTTTTTCAGATTTTTTACATCTTCCAGGGTGATATTCTTTTTCTCACTTGGCTTAATTTCCTTCTTGCTCGGACCAAGTTCAATTAAATTTGGGAGAGATGGTTCATTTTTTTCTGATTCTGTTCGTCGATTCATGACCTGCACCTCGATTCTTTCTTTACTAAGTATACCATTTACCAGACGATTAATTAATGCATCCATCCGTAAAAAAAGCGCCTAAAATAATTTAGGCACTTTCAATCTACTGATCTGTTTTTTCTTCTTCGATGTTCTCTTCATCCGGGTTCAGGGATGCTTCGACTTCATTTCCCGGCGTCTCGCCTTTGGCTTTTTGAGCCGCGACTTGAGATTCATCCAGCCCTTCTTTCACGGGTCTGTCTTTACCATAAGCCATTGAGGCATTTGGGTTCGGTGCACTGTTCGGTGCACTCGTATTGGGCAAACTATAGTCCGGAGCCACCACCTCATCAGAGGCTGATATTTTCTCTGCATCTCTTTTAGATTTAAAGTCCGATTTGTTTGGTTCATTATCTTTTTTCATGCCATCTCACCTTTCTGACCTGATTTCATTTGATCCACTTACTTGTTATCTTCCCATGATTTTTTACCTTGTTCTTCCATTTCCTCAGAATAATTAGCTTCTGCTTCAGGCGCTTCAGTATTTTCATCAGCTTCTTTGATGTCTTTCTTATCCGTGTTCAAAGGGCTTTTTGCTTCTGGACGCACTACACCTTCAGCTACCGTATTACCATATCCGTGTTCAGACTCTTCTTTTTCAACAGTATCTTCCTGTCCCGTCAGATCCGGTTCTTCTTTAGACCCTGTGCCCTGTGTCGATTCATTTTTTCCTTTAGTTTTGTTATTATCACTTTTTGTCTCTTTACGCATGTCGTTCGCCTGACTTGGGTCAACAGAACCGTTGACTTCTTTATTCTCAGAAGTTTCTACGCCATTCGTATTTTTATCCTTGATCGCTTCTGGTTCTTCAGAATTCACTTCATCTATGGGTGTCTCTTTTTTATCAGTCATGATATCTTCTCTCTCCCCGTTTTCAATGATTTCTTCATTCACTTCAGATAGTTCGCTTTGTTTAGGTGCATCAGTATCCGCAAGAAGGACGATTTCGCCTGCTTTCAAAGCTTCTGTGTAATGATCAGCCCGGTCATGAGGAACACCATATTCTTCAAGTGTCGTACTGCTGCCTTCGCTGTCATACGTGCCAAAGGAGAAGGCTTCTTTAACTTTTTCCCAGATGCTCTCATCTTCTACTTCCACTTTATTGACTTTCACATTCTTAATGGACGCGATCTTTTTGTCATACTGGGTATTTTCATCCATGACAAGCATCAGTTCATTCGGTGAATAACCTTCTTCATTTAGAAGTTTTTCTACTTGAGAAACAGCATCCTCCTCATTTTTAAATGTTCCTAAAATATGGCGATCCATACCTTCACCCTTCCTATATATATTGTCATAATTTGTTCACTTATCTATGTCTAATGGTATCATTAGACCCTGGGCATGTAAAAGAAAACGCTTAGTGAGAGCAATCGGCTGGAATCAGGACATAAATAAGAGGGCCTTTACCTTTGTCTTGTACCGGTTTTTCCTGTCTCGCCATTTTTATCCTAATGATTGTTACAAATTTGAATTGATACATTTACATAAGTGGTATAAAATAAAGGCTGAATCCACTTTTTTTCGTTATTAAGTGTTTTTTTTCACACGGTTTATGGTATATTTAACATAATAAGTGTTATCTAATTTAGATTGTTAGGAAGGATCATGCAAAATGAATAAGCAAGAGGAGAAAGAAAAATTAAAACAGGAACGTTTAAATAAACTAAAAGAACTGACTAATGAATCTATGGATTACCGTTATCTTATGCAGGACCAGTTAGCGGAAGCTATAAGTTCTGGAAATCAGGAAAAATTAGAAGAAACACTGAAATTGATAGATATGGATCGTGTATTTAATTATTTGGAAAAAGAAAATGACTGCGACCGACTCGAGTCATTTAAAAACCATTTAATGACTGTCAATACTTATACGCGTATAGCAGCTAAAAATGGTGGCGTTATTCCTTTATATCTACATTTGATTTTTGAACGTTTCTCTATGATCATAAAAGATACTTATTCCCTGGACTACCTGATCGAGCATGTATACTTTGATATATTCAGAGAATACTGTCATGCCGTGGTATATTTCTCTACGTCCAATTACTCTTCAGTTATGAAAGAAATCGTTACATATATAACTGATAACCTTACAAGCGAATTGACTTTGACCAATATCGCTTCGATTTATGGCATGCACCCTGTGCACTTAGCGCGTAAATTCAAGCAGGAAACCGGTAACACATTTATCGGCTATGTCAATCAGCAGCGTATCTACCTGGCAAAATACTATTTCCACCTCGGCGAACATCAGTTAAGCGAAGTCGCTAATCTCGCAGGTTTTAACAGTCATTCTTATTTCACTAAAGTATTTAAGAAAATGACTGGAAAAACTCCAACAAAATATCTAAAAGAAATACCGGTCAACGAAAAAGTTTAAATACTGATTTATTTTTTGTCTAGCTTAATTTTACAATTTAAGATATTAAAAAACGAAGCTGGAAAAAAAATCCAGCTTCGTTTTTTAATTCCAGTTCACTCTTTCCGCAGCCCCATTTTCAGTTGTCAGCTGGATGGGTTCTTTGTTTTTTTCCTGAAATGTAAGAATAATCTTTGCTTTTATCGCTTCTTTTATTGCATAATCCATCTTATCATTCATTGGAGCAATAAGCTCATCGCTGACAAGAAAACTGACCTGGGCTGTCAGTTTTTTATCTGAGTCTTTTAAACAGACTGTGTATTCCTGCTGATTCTCACTCACTTTCACTTCTGCCTTGGTTCCTGAATAAGTAGCGAAGCGATGTTCCTTGATCCCGTCATGAAAAACTCCGATCGCTCCCGTAAATTGAATAAACTTCAGACCAATATCAGCTATAGATATAAAAAACGAACTATCTCTGTCTTCCTCAAAACTGTTTGACTGTGCCCATACATACTTACTTGGAAATGTCGATCCGCGGTCTTTTTCCATATACCCATCACCAGCGGTCAAATCGATTTTTTCACCATTTATGATGACTGTTCCACTTACTGCATGATTCATGCTGATCACATCATGAGAACAGGGCATTTTTATATACTCAAACGGTCCCATGATACTCGGAGAATAGAGATCCTGTTTCAATGGCAGGAGTTTTCCAAACGTCAGATCAATAAGTATGTCATTTTCTTCATCTTTTATATGCGCTTTAACGCCTTTTTCACTCAATACAAATAAAGGCATCAGGATGGAATAGGGTTCACTGACGACTATGAAGTCATCTATCGGAAAAGTTATTTTCCCGCTTAGAGACTTCCCTTTATAAAAAAGATTGTACTGGACAAAACATTCAGTCTCGGAAAAACGTGCCATCCCCGGGATCAGTGCCAGGGAAAAATCCTGAGCAGCATCTGTTGTTTTAACATACCATCCTTCAAAATAAGGCGCTTTTGCATTTACTCCTTTAAAATCAAATCGATTAGTCATTCGCCTGCTCCTTTTTTATGATGTCTTTTAGTAGAGAACTGTCAGGATAGCCGATCGCCATGACTTTCAGCTCACCAATATAAGCCTTAGCCTCTTTGGCTGTGAAACCTTTTTTCATGAACCCTATCGTCAGCGTTGTATCGGCTTTAACAGCCGTACCCAGCGCCCCACCGGTATCTGCTGATAATCCAGATGGCACATCCACTGCAACGATTTGTCCATGGGAACGATTGATTCTCTCTATTGCTATTTTATGCGGTTCTTCAACATCCCTATCCAGTCCGATCCCAAATAGTGCATCCAGCACGACGTCTGCATGGAATGCCTCAGCACTTTCATCAAAAAACTCAATAGATAAACCCAGATTTTTTGCGATCCTTAACTGTTTCCTGCATTCATCTGAAGCTTTTTCTACATTACCGACCAGATAGATATCTACTGTCTTGCCCGCCTGGTGGAGGATGCGTCCAATAGCCAGACCGTCTCCTCCATTATTTCCCGTTCCGCAGATCACAGCATAAGAAGCTGCAGATCCACTATCGTTTTTTAGCAGCTCTTCAGTAATGGCTAATGCAGCCCGTTCCATCAGGACCATCGAGGGGATCCCTACTTCATTTATTGTATAGGTATCGATCGCTTTTATAGTCTGGCTTGCCAATCCTTCATTCATCTGTTCCACCCCATTTACCTTAGTTATATCAAGTATAACAAAAAGGAACCTGTTTACGAACAGATTCCTTTTTGAACTTAACTATTTAAAATATCTTCCAGTAAATCCGGGTTGAACGTTCTAGCTTTCAGCATCGCGATTTCGTGACTGTAAGGCGGTTTTTTATTTTTCTTATCCTCACCGACGAAAGGTGTTTCAAGGATCTTCGGCAGATGAGCCAGCTTTTCGTGATGAACGACATGACTGAGCGCGTCAAAGCCGATCTCGCCGAAACCGATATTGGCATGTCTGTCCTTGCCTGCACCCCGGATATTTTTTGAATCATTGACGTGGATCACTTTAAGCTTATCCAGGCCTACGATTCGGTCGAATTCTTCAAGTACCCCATCAAAGTCTTCTTTGACATTATACCCCGCATCGTGGATATGACACGTATCTAAAGTAACAGAAACCTTGTCTTTTAATTCGACTTGATCAATGATCTGTGCCAGCTCTTCAAACGATCGTCCGATCTCGGTCCCCTTGCCAGCCATGGTTTCCAAAGCGATCTGAAGGGTCTGATCTTCATGCAGGATCTCATTCAGTCCCTGAGCGATCTGTGCGATAGCAGCATCCGGTCCGGCACCGACGTGAGCCCCAGGATGCATCGTCATCTGGGTAACGCCAAGGGCTTCGGCACGTTTGATTTCTTCCCGCATGAACTGAACAGCGAAACCATAGTTCTGTTTTTTGATCGTATTACCCAAATTGATGATATAGGGTGCATGAACGACGATGTCTGAGACCTTGATCGCATGGTCTTCCATAAAGGCATGCCCGGCTTCGATATTCATTTCACTGACATCTTTACGACGTGTGTTCTGAGGCGCACCGGTGTAGATCATGAAAGTAGACGAGCCATAAGCGGCTGCATCTTCAGCGGCCCCTAGCAGCATCTTCTTGCCTTTCATCGATACATGTGAACCCAGTAAAACCATTAATCTTCCTCCGTTTGCTTACTGTCTCTTAACTCCAGACCCAGTTCAATCAGCTGGTCATTTGACACCAGTGACGGAGCATCAGTCAATGGATCCATGGCTTTCCCGTTTTTAGGAAAGGCGATGACTTCACGGATATTGTTTTCATTGGCAAGGATCATCACTAGACGATCCAGTCCGAATGCGATCCCACCATGTGGTGGAAAACCGTAGTCTAAAGCATCTAAGAGGAAACCGAACTGACTGTAGGCTTCTTCTTTAGAGAATCCCAAGGCAGACAGCATTTCTTCCTGCAGTGCTCTTTGGTGGATACGGATAGAACCCCCGCCGATCTCATAACCGTTCAAGACGATGTCGTAAGCATCAGCCATGACGTTTTCCGGTTCGGCAGCGAGTTTTTCTATATCCGCCTCGACCGGTTTGGTGAATGGGTGATGAGCGGCATTATAGCGTCCGGCTTCTTCATCATACTCCAATAGTGGCCACTCGACGATCCAGGCAAAAGCCAGCTGAGATTCATCGATCAGGTTCAGTTCTTTACCTAAATGCACCCTTAATGCGCCTAAGGCATCATAGACAACAGTTGAATTGTCAGCGACGAACAGCAGTAAGTCGCCATCTTCGGCATCCATCGTTTCTACCAGTGATGACTGAGCCTCTTCATCACTGAAGAATTTTGCGATAGGTCCAGTCAATCCCTCATCCGTCATCTTCATCCACGCTAGTCCTTTGGCTCCGTAAATTTTTGCGATACTTTCCAGAGCATCGATGTTTTTGCGTGAAAACTGCTTGGCAGCTCCCTTGACGGTCAGACCTTTGACCATGCCACCGTTTTCTACAGCAGATGAAAAGACTTTGAAGGTTGAATCCTTCGCTACTTCATTCAGATCGACCAGTTCCATAGCGAACCGCAGATCCGGCTTGTCGCTGCCGAAGCGTTCCATCGCTTCTCTGTACGTCAGACGCGGGAACGGTGTTTTCAGAGTGATCCCTTTGACTTCTTCGACTAAACGGACAAGCAGGTTTTCCATCGTGTTCTGGATGTCTTCTTTATCCGTAAAGCTGGTCTCGATATCCACCTGTGTAAATTCAGGCTGACGGTCACCACGCAGATCTTCATCTCTGAAACAGCGAACGATCTGATAGTAACGGTCATAGCCCGAGCTCATCAACAGCTGTTTAAATAGCTGCGGAGACTGCGGCAAGGCAAAAAATTTACCCTGATTGACGCGCGAAGGTACGAGATAGTCACGAGCCCCTTCAGGTGTGGATTTTGTCAGATAAGGTGTTTCGATATCCAAAAAGCCTTCGTCATCCAGAAAATCTCTGAATACTTTCTTGACCTGATGACGCAGTTTCATGTTTTCCTGCATCTTCGGTCTTCTAAGGTCTAGATAACGGTATTTTAGACGAAGATCATCAGACACTTCCACAGCATCCGTGATCTCAAACGCTGGCGTTTTGGCTTCACTTAAAATCTCTACCTCTTCGGCCATGATTTCTATTTCACCCGTCGCCAATTCTCTATTGATCTGACCTTCTTCTCTTAAAACAACAGTTCCTTTAACAGCGATCACATATTCTGAACGGATTTTTTCTGCAATTTCAAGGGCTTCTTTGTTTTGATTACTATTAAAGACGACCTGCACGATACCTTCACGATCTCTTAAATCAATGAAAATCATGCCCCCCAAGTCACGGCGTTTTTGTACCCAGCCAGTAACAGTAATCATTTCTTCATGATATTCCTTCGTAATCTGTCCACAATATGCTGTACGTTTCATGTTATTCACCCTTTTTCTTTAATTTTGTTTCTGCTTTCCTGAATGTTTCTTTAAAATCACTGTACAAATCGTCAAGACCGATGTCTGTCTGCTTGCCGGTCTCCAGATCTTTCACTGTGACTTTATTCTGATTCACTTCTTCTTCGCCTAAGGTAAAGACATATCTGGCATGCCATTTATCGGCGGTCTTGAATTGCTTCCCCGGTTTTCTGTTCATGAATTCCCGTTCAACAGACAGATCGTTCTGACGAAGATACTGAGTCAGCTTCGTCGCTGCTGTATTTACTTTCTCTCCGATCGTGACCACGTAGGCATCGATGACTTGTGTCTTCGGATAATCATAGTCCATGAATTCCAGCAGGATCAGGAGACGCTCCAAGCCGAATCCAAAGCCGAATGCCGGTGTCGACGGTCCGCCGACTTCTTCAACCAGTCCGTCATATCTACCCCCTGCACAAATCGTCGCATTAGAGCCGAATTTCGGATGAGTCGTCATGACCTCAAAAATCGTGTCGTTGTAGTAATCCAGACCTCTGACCATGTTCTTATCGATTTCATAAGGGATATCCAGTTCATCAAGCATATCCTTCACTGCTTCAAAGTGTGCTCTGGATTCGTCATTCAAAAAGTCCAGGACAGACGGCGCATCAGCGACGATGGCTTTATCTTTTTTATCTTTGCTGTCTAAAACACGCAATGGATTTTTGTATAAGCGTTCTTTTGAATCCTTGCTTAAGTCGTCAAAATGCGGCTCAAGAAAAGCAATCAGTGCTTCACGGTACTGGAGCCTTGATTCTGTATCACCCAGTGAATTAATGACCAGTTTCAGATCCTTGATATCGAAAGATTTGAACAAATCCATGGCCAGCGCCATCGTTTCGACATCAACAGCGGGATTCTTGCTTCCGAACACTTCGACACCCAGCTGATTGAACTGACGCTGTCGTCCGCTTTGAGGACGTTCATATCTGAACATCGAGCCAAGATAATAAAGCTTCATCGGTTTGTGGTACTCTGGTGCATACAGTTTATTTTCGACATAGGCACGGACCACACCAGCTGTACCTTCAGGTCTTAAAGCCAGGTGACGATCCCCTTTATCTTTAAAGTCATACATCTCTTTGGAAACAATATCACTTGTTTCACCGACGCCTCTTGCATACAAATCAAACTGTTCAAAAAGCGGTGAGCGGATTTCTTTAAACTGATAGTTGTGCAGGATCGTTCTCGCCTGCTTTTCTACGATCTGCCACTTTTCAGATTCAACAGGTAAAATATCAACGGTCCCTTTTAATTTTTTATAATTCAATCCTCAAACCTCCCATAATAATGGTTCTATAATAAATCGTGTTGGTGAGTTCTAACGAACTCGCTGGCACGGTTTTTTGTATATCAATAGAAAAAGGCCAGTAGATTCCCTTATAATTAAGTCGACGAAAACCAAACAAAGGAGAATCTACATGACCTACTCTCATATTATACGAAATTCATTAAATATTAAAGATGAAAATATTATTTTTGATATCAATGACTATCTTTGCCCAGAAGAAACTATTAAAGATACAAACTATATTGTTTACCAAGGAACTCTTACATACAAGCCGAAGGCCTGTCATCACTGCGGGGCTGTAAACCAAGATTATTCCATCACTAAGCATGGTACAAAAATATCTACAATAAAATTAGGGAACATCCTCTTTAAACCTGCCTTGTTAAGGTTAAGAAAGCAACGCTATATGTGTCACGAATGTGGGCGAACTTTTATGGCAAAAACATCTCTGGTGAATAAATACTGTTTCATTTCTAACCCTATCAAGAATGTTGTTTCTTATGAATTATCCGAAACACAAAGTATGAAAACTATTGCTAAACGTGTTTCAGTATCATCATCTACAGTTATAAGACTGCTGGAAAGTACTGGAGAAACCCTCGAACCTTCAAGGTTCGAACTACCTGAACACCTTTCTTTTGATGAGTTTAAATCAGTGAAGGAAGCTGCTGGTTCTATGAGTTTTATTTTTACTAATTCTCAAACCCATGACATTATAGATATCGTTGAAAATAGGCAGCAGAAAGAACTCATTGCTTATTTCCAACGTTATCCCTATGACCTACGAAAAAAAGTCAAGACAGTAACGTTGGATATGTATAGCCCCTATTTAAAAGTTATACATGACTGTTTCCCGAATGCCGAACTAATTATTGATCGATTCCACATTGTCCAACATATGAATAGAGCCTTAAATCGTTTACGTATAGAGATTATGAAAACTGTTAAATATACTCGCCCTCGGGATTATTCTAAACTAAAGAAACAATGGAAAATCATTTTAAAGAATGTCTGGAGTGTTGATTTTGAACACTACTTTACTCATCGACTTTACGATGGCCAGGTCACAGAAAAAATGATGGTCAATTATCTCTTGTCAATCGATGACCAATTCCAGTGGATTTATGATTTAATCAATGACTTGAAATGGCACCTCTCTACCGGTAACTATGAGGAATTCGTCAATCAGCTTGAACGAAGTAAGGAAAGATCTATCAAAAGATATGTTAGGACTACCTTCCAGACACTAGAAAAATACTTAGATTCAATAGAAAATTCTTGCACTTATACCTTGTCCAACGGACATTTAGAAGGCATTAACAATAAAATTAAAACATTGAAACGAAGCGGCTATGGTTACCATAATTTCAGACATTTGAGAGCCCGTATTCTCATCAGCTTTAAGTTAACAGAAAAAACTGAAAAATCAAACAGACCTTTAACATTTGAAGAAGAAAAGGAAATAGAAAAACAAAGAAACTTAAAAGTCGTATAAAAAGAGGTAGAAACATTTAAGTTTCTACCTCCGGGAATTCTGACCAACACGATTTGACAAAGAACCATAATAATTCACTTAAATATATATTTGTCCATAAAAAAAGACCCCTTTCTATGTCGATCATAGAAAAAGGACGTAGTCATTACGTGGTGCCACCTTAAATTCAGAAAGCCTTCGCTTTCTCTCTTAGAGTTAACGCTCACGCGTGACAGTTTTCCTGTCATTCCTACTCAGACTGTCTTTCACTCATGATGATATAAACCTTTTTCAGCCAGGAAGGTTCTCTCTTTAAGGATCAGTCATCAGCTACTTCATCTAAATCCGGATGGTTATTTAATTCGCTTCTTATAAGCTTACAAGAATAGAAGACCGATGTCAATACACTTCTGTTTCACTATTTATTCGCAGCCTTAGGTCCTGTATGAAGATATCTTTCATAATTATACATTTTTTTGAAAATGTGTAGAAAATGTGTCTTTCCTATTGCTATGAAAGTGTCTCTATCGGTATAATAAGAACAAACCTTAAAAAGAGGAGGTATAGTCATGGATCAGAGTCACTTACATAGTAAAAATAACCGTTCTTTATTTATTCTCCTAGTTACCGGTCTCATCGTTCTGCTATTGGGTTCCATCGTTGCATTAGCTAATGAAAACAAAGTAACCGTATTGGCATCGACACTGAATGTCAGATACGGCCCCGGCTTATCCCACGAGATCCTCACTCAAGTGAATGAGCAGGATCAGCTGAATGTCCTCGGCGAAGAAAATGAATGGTATAAAGTACGACTGGAATCAGATCAGATCGGCTGGGTCGCCAGCTGGCTCGTGGAAAATGAAGAAGTATCTTTAGATAATCAGTTTTATGGACGCGTCACTTCACCGGAAGTCAACGTGAGACAATTCTCAACGACAGACTCTAACGTTATTGGTACTGTCAGACAAGGTGAAGAATTCCCTATTTTATATAGAGAAGATGACTGGGTCCAGATCCTTTATGATCAACGTGTAGCCTGGCTTCATGCCGACTTGATTGCTGTCATCGATCAGCCCACTGAACGTGCGGCCACAGAAGAAGAAACAGATACGTCACTTAAAATCAAAGTGGGCAGCACGCCGACAAATATTCGATACGAGCCGTCTACAGACGCCGAAATTCTGACCACACTGAGAAGCGCTGAAGAGTTCGACGTATTAGACGAAAAAAATGAATGGTATGAAATAGAATTGACCGATGGCTCACGCGGTTTCGTAGCCAGCTGGGTAGCGGAAACCATCTCTGCTGAAACAGTCAGTGCAGAAGAAGCTCTGCCAAACGCCTCGGCCTCACATTATGCAACGACCTTAGCTGAAGCAACAATCGTTATCGATCCAGGGCATGGCGGACATGATCCTGGTGCCGTCGCTTCCAGTGGCTTCTCGGAAAAAGAAGTGACGCTCAATACTGGACTGCTGCTGGCGGACCGACTAAAAAAAGCCGGCGTCAACGTGATCCTGACCCGCAGCACAGACGAGTATATTTCACTGAATGATCGGGTCTACTACGCCCATCAGGCCAATGCAGATGCCTTTATCAGCCTCCATTACGATTCCGTCGAAGAGGCCAATACAGTATCCGGTACGACTACTTACTATTATTCAGACAACGAACAACCGCTGGCAGAGGTCATCAACCAGCGACTTGCTCAGGATATCAGACTCGATAACAATGGTGTAAGGCATGGTAATTATCAGGTACTGCGCCAAAATGCCCAGCCATCTGTCCTGCTTGAGCTAGGGTATCTGAACAACGATTATGATATTTCTGTCGTCAACACGCACGCTTATCAGTCAGCAGTTGCAGATGCTGTATACAGTGCACTGGACCAGTATTTTTCCCAGCGTTGATCGTTTTATGAACAACAAAAAAGTGGTTGAGAGTAACGTTTCGACCTCTTACTATGTGAAATGAGTCAGAGCTTGGTGAGGTTCCCGTTCCACAGTTGAATACTTGGCTAAAGACAAAAAAAAGACGGGGAGTTTTCCCCGTCTTTTTTTGTCTTTATTTGTTTTTTGAATCGATCAAAATGGTCACCGGACCATCATTGATAAAATCGATCTCCATGTGTGCCCCGAATTTTCCGGTTTCAACATGGATTCCTTCATCAGCCAGTTCAGCATTGAACTGTTTGTACAATTCATCAGCATGTTCTGGTTTGGCTGCCCCAGTAAAGCTGGGACGATTGCCTTTTCTGGTGTCTGCATGCAGAGTGAACTGGGAAATAGATAAAATATCCCCCTTTACATCCTGAACTGACAGATTCATCTTTTCTTCGTCATCTTCAAAAATGCGCAGCTTGCTTATTTTGCGTACCAGATAAGCGATATCTTCCTGTGTATCTGCATCTTCTACACCTAATAAAACAACCAGTCCATGAGTGATTTCACCCACTACTTCGTTTTCGACGCGCACCCGTGCTTCTTTCGCACGCTGAATCACTGCTCTCACTTAAATCCTCCTAGTCGATCTGAAAATTTATGTCGTTATCCGTTTAACTGAATACACATCCGGCACAGACTTCACCTTATCTACGATCAGTTCCAGCTCTTTCAGGTTCTGGATAGCAATCGTGAATTTAATGATGGCTGTTCCATTTTTATCCACTCGGCCATTGATATTGCTCAGCTTATTGGTCTGGGAGTTGATGACCTGCAGGATCTCATTTAAGAATCCGCTGCGGTCATACCCTTCGACCTGTACTTCAGCATTGTAGTCCTTATTCGCACTGGCCTTGGTCGATTCCCACTCAACGTCGATAAGACGGTCTTCATTTTCATCAGACGAATGAAGGTTCGGACAGTCCTTTCTGTGGATCGACACTCCACGACCACGTGTGATATAGCCCACGATTTCATCTCCGGGAACCGGATTACAGCACTTGCTTAAACGGACAAGGAGATTGTCAGCCCCTTGGATCACAACGCCGCCTTCGTGACGGATCTTCATACGTTCTGGTTCTTTTTTATTCTTAAGTTCGATCGTATTGGTCGATTCATCCAGCTGGAATGATTCCTTTTCTCGATCACGACGTTCTTTATCCGTTAAACGATTGGCTACTGTTGCACTCTTGACTTCACCATAACCGATACCGGCATACAGGTCGTCAATAGTCTGGAAGTTGAACCGTTCCGCTGTTTTTCTCAGTTTATCCTTTTTCAGGATATCTTTTGGATTGAATTCCATTTCCAATAGCAGCTTCTCAAGGATCTCTTTCCCGCGTTCGATATTCTGCTCTTTTTCCTGTGTTTTAAAGAAGCGTTTGATTTTATTTTTAGCTTTTGATGTGTTGACATAATTCAGCCAGTCTCGGCTTGGACCGAATGAATTGGCTGAGGTCAGCATCTCGACGATATCGCCTGTCTTTAATTTATAATTCAATGGAACGATCTTACCGTTCACTTTCGCTCCCATCGATTTATTTCCAACTTCAGTGTGGACATGATACGCAAAGTCCAGTGTACTGGATCCGCTAGGCAGCTCCATAACGTCACCTTTAGGGCTGAACACGTAGACTTTATCCTTAAAGATATCCTGCTTGATGGAATCCATGAAATCACTGGCATCGCGGGACTCGCTTTGAAGCTCAAGGATATCGCGGAACCACGAAATGTGTTCACTTAGTTCATCGTTATCTATTTTTTGGGTGATACCTTCTTTATATGCCCAGTGAGCCGCAACCCCGTACTCAGCGATCTCATGCATTTTCATCGTTCTGATCTGGACCTCAAGAGGCGTTGCATGGGGGCCAAGAACTGTGGTGTGCAGTGACTGGTACATATTAGCTTTTGGCATGGCGATATAATCCTTGAATCGTCCCGGCATCGGCTTCCATCGTGTATGGATGGCACCCAGCACGGCATAGCAGTCCTTGATGGAATCGACGATGATCCGGATCGCCAGTAAATCATAGATTTCGTTGAACTGCTTTTTTTGACTCTTCATTTTTTTATAGATCGAATAAATATGTTTAGGTCTTCCCGTTATCTGGGCTTCGACACCCAGTTCTTTAACTGATTTCTGAATAGCCGTTTTCGCATCTTCAATATAGTTCTCTCTGTCTTCACGTCTGGAGTTCATCAGGTGAACGATACGATAATACTGCTGGGGATTTAAATATCTCAATGAGGTATCTTCCAGTTCCCATTTCATGCGGTTGATACCCAAACGGTCCGCCAACGGTGCATAGATATCCAGCGTTTCTCTGGCGATCTCCCGCTGTTTTTCAGGCCGGTGATGCTTAAGGGTTCTCATGTTGTGTACACGGTCAGCTAGTTTGACAAGAATGACCCGAACATCCTGAGCCATAGCTAAAAGCATTTTCCGATGGTTCTCAGCCTGGTGCTCCTGTTTGGATTTGAATTTGATTTTACCCAGCTTTGTTACACCATCGACGAGATCTGCGACTTCCGGCGTGAACAGTTTAGCCAGCTGGGCATAGGTGTAGTCTGTATCTTCAACAACATCATGCAGAAAACCCGTTGCAACAGTAACAGGATCCATTTTCAATTCAGCGAGGATCCCTGCAACCTGCACCGGATGCATAATGTACTCTTCCCCGGATTTTCGCATCTGACCTTTATGAGCTTCATTAGCTAAATCATAGGCTTTTTTGACAAAGCCGACATGTTCGCTGCTCATATACGTCAGACATAGTGCAATAACTTCCTGTGGGGCATAATCTTTATTTTGTGGCATAGGTGTCACCTTCATTCTTTGAGGTTATCATAGTTGATTGGCCTTTCCTGATAAGAAAACCAGCACTTATAGGAGTGCTGGTTACTTCTTCTTTTTAATTATAAAACTTTTCAGCTCTTACTTCAAGGCAGGCTGTATGTATGACACCTTAATAATCTTCAGTCGCTTCATTTCCTTCAACGATCGCAACACCGTTAGATGTACCGATACGTGTTGCACCCGCTTCGATCATGGCTTTCGCGTCTTCGATCGAACGCACGCCGCCTGACGCTTTAACTCCCATATCAGGTCCGACAGTTTTACGCATCAGTTTAACGTCTTCAAGGGTAGCTCCACCCGTTGAAAAGCCAGTAGATGTCTTGACAAAGTCTGCACCGGCACGTTTAGCTGCTTCGCAGGCTCTTACTTTTTCATGCTCATTCAATAGAGAGGCTTCAATGATCACTTTAACTAGCGCTTTACCGTTCACAGCATCGACAACAGCTTTGATATCATCATGTACTAAGCTGTAATCTTCGCTTTTCAGAGCGCCGATGTTGATAACCATATCGACTTCAGTTGCGCCTTCTTTGACTGCTTGTTCCGCTTCAAAGGCTTTGACTTTAGACGTATTGGCTCCTAAAGGAAAACCGATGACCGTACAGGTTTCAACTTCTGAATCTTTTAATAAGTCAGCTGCATATTTTACCCAGCCTGGGTTGATGCAGACAGATTTAAAGTTATATTTCTTTGCATCCAGACAGATTTTTTGTACATCCATGTCTGTTGATTCCGGTTTTAATAGTGTGTGATCGATATATTTTTCCATTTTTTCCATTTAATTCACTCTTCCTTTTTTGTTTTTTTAGCGATGACAGCTATCCAATCTTTCATCTGATTGACTTGAAGGATCTCAAAGTCATGTCGGATCAAAGAATCAATCACTTCATCTTTTTTATCTAAAATAATGCCTGAGGTAATAAACAACCCGTCATCCTCTAAATGCGCATAGGCATCAGGGATAAAAGGTAAGATGACTTCTGTCAGTATATTAGCGACGATAATGTCTGCTTTGTCACTGACGTCTTTCAGCAAATTATTCGTTTGAACATCAATAGCATCTTCGAGCTGATTGAGCTTGATGTTGTCTCTCGCAGATGTCACAGCCACTTCATCCAGATCATAGGCTCTGACTTCTTTTGCTCCATATAACTCTGCCGCAATCGACAAGACACCTGACCCTGTACCGACGTCAAAAAGTTTAGCTTCCGGAAACACACATGTTTCCAGAGCCTGGATGCATAACTGAGTCGTTGGGTGTGTCCCTGTACCGAAAGCCAGCCCCGGATCCAGGTACACGATACGTTCATCATCAAATCGTTTCTCGTAGGTTTCCCATTGAGGGACGATAGTCAGAAATCGGGTGATATTTACCGGATGATAGTATTTTTTCCAGGCATTCGACCAGTCTTCTTCTTTGACATCACTCACAGTGATATCCAGATGTGTGATCTGTATACCAAAAGTCTCCAGCTGTTTCACTTGCTGTGTCAAATCTTCTCTGATCTGATCCAGGTCGTCATGTTCTGTGAAGTATCCCTTGATGATCACCCCATCTTCAGGAAAGTCTTCTTCATTCAGTTCCCATAATGTATCTTTACCGTATTCCGGCATATGCAGAAAATCATTGCGGTCGCTGATAGAGACTCCTGACGAGCCAAGCTCTGTGAAAATAGAAGATACCGCTTCTGCGGCCTCATTATTAATTGCGACACTAAACTCTTTCCACTCCGTCATTCGCGTCACCCTTTTTCAACTTTTCTAAGAATGATTGTTCATCATCCAGATTCATTGGTATTTTTTCTTCACTGTAACGCCCAGTTTCTTTCAATGTATCGACCATATTCTGTAGATTACTTTCTTTCCAGGTCAATGCAAATGAATCGGCAAAATCATCTCTTAAAAATTCAGTCAGCTCAACTTTGCCTTTTTTTGTTGTGTAATTCAACTGTCTGAGAATAGCATCGACATAACCTTTCTCGACACCCGTATGACTGTCGATAGAGAAAGAAGCGAGATAATTTTGAGGTTTGACATGTGCATAAGCCGGATCATAAAAGCAGATGACATCTTCAAACTGAACCAGTCCGGGTTCGTTGTTCTTCCCGATCATATCCTGGACCTGATACTCTTCATCTGTTTCGACATGAAACGTCAGAAAAAGCTCGATCAGGTTCTTTTTGCTCTCTTTGACTATTTTCCACTTAAAGTTAGGCAACATCTCTTTCAATTCATTATCAATGTATCCTGATAAGTCCTTCGACATAATAATCCCTCCTTTTAGTCTAACATAGCATCCCATCCATTATCTACTCTTACCTGTCCTTTTTTTCTCGAGAGGTAAGGGTTTCCTTTGACGGTGAAACGCAGCAGCGCGTCTGTCCATTCGCCTTTATTCGGGATCCCGATACGCTTAGATCTTTCGATACTGACAGGTGATTTTTTCTCATGTGTATCAATATAAAGAGAAGGCTTCAGGATCGATGTTTCATGATCGTCCATCGCGATCCCCATTGCTTTCGTCAGTTTTCCGGGCCCACTCGTGGCTTCAACACCCTGTTTTTGTCGTCTTTCCTCCATCAGCTGTGTTCCAGCGTGAGGCTCGATCGCCCGAATAAGGACTGCCTGCGGATCGCCTTTATCTTTAGTCACGACATTCAGCATCAGATGGGTGTGCATTTTGTAAATATAAATAGTACCGGCCGGTTCATACATGGCCGTCATCCTCGGTGTCTTCCTGCTGTTATAACTGTGACTGGCCTGATCCTCTATACCGACATAAGCTTCTGTTTCGACGATATGTCCGGATGTAATGACACCATCTACTTCTTTTACCAGCAGACAGCCAAGAAGCTGTTCAGCTATCTCTACCGTTGATAAGGACGGATCTGTTAAAAATGACATGCTATTTTTCATTCACTCCATTACTTAATCTTCTGTTTCTTCAGTCATATCCGTCGGCAGATAATCGATCTGGACCTCCAAGACACGTCTGTTCCTGACAGCTGTGACGGATACTTTCATATTGTAATATTTAAATGCATCCCCGACCTGCGGGAACTGACCTAATTCTTCGATGACGAAACCACTCATTGAATTGGAGACATACGATTCATAGCCGGTCAGACCGAATAGTTCAAATATCTTCTCCAGACTCGCTGTGCCTTTGACCTTGTATCGTTTTCCGGCCTTCAGTTCAACGACCTCTTCTTCAATGATATCCGATTCGTCCCAAATTTCTCCGACAAGTTCTTCCAGGACATCTTCCATGGTGGCAATACCGATGGTTCCGCCATGTTCATCAGCTACGATAGCCATATGTGTCTTACTCTTCTGCATCAATCTAAGCAGTTTTGATAAATTCATGACCGGGGGCACAAAAATAACATCCTTTACCACTGAGAGTAAAGAAACGGCTTTTTGTTTCGCCTGTTTAGCTCGCAGATACCTGTTAAAGTCCTTTTCATGCAGGACACCTACTACATTATCAATGGATTCATCGTATATGATCAAGCGTGAGAAATTATGATTCATAAAAATCTCTTCGATCTCTGCATCCGTCGAATCCAGTTCGGCACTCACGACATCCACACGCGGTGTGAGGATCACATTTACTTCCATATCATCAAACTCGATCGCTGCCTTGACCAGCTGGCTTTCATGTCCTTCGATACTTCCGCCGCTTTCAGCTTCTTCAACGATAGAAAGCAGCTCGTCTTCACTGATGATCTCCGTCTCATCCAATTGAAACACTCTGTCGATCATGAGTTTCCAGCGCCTTAGCAGCCATAATACAGGTTTAAAAATGGTCATTAGAAAATAAATATAAGGTGTGGAGGCTTTAGCAAGGGGTTCACTCTTTGCTTTAGCGATCGATTTGGGTGTGATCTCACCAAAGATAAGGATGATGATGGTCATGACCACTGTAGCGATCGTCGGTCCATATACCGGGAACCAGCTGACAAAAAGTAACGTGGCGATCGCCGACATGGCAATATTCACGATGTTATTTCCGATCAGTATCGTTGAGAGCACCGCATCAAAATTTTCTGCTAACTTCAGCGTGAGCTCCGCGCGTTTATCCCCTTTTTCTGCTTCATTCCGTAACCTGATCCGATTGGCTGAAGTAAAAGCGGTTTCGGAAGAAGAAAAATAAGCAGATAGCAAGACCAGTATGACAAGAATGATGATACTCCTTATATTATCACTATCCATTTAATTGCATTCCCTACTTTCATTGTTTTTCCCTTTTATTATAGCATAGATTGTTATAAAACTTGACTGTTACGAAAAAATAGTCATGTAAAAAAAGAGAAAGCCCTTCTCTTTTTTAGTTTAAATTTTCTATTTAAAATGAAACAGAATGCTCTTTTTCAATAAAAAATTAATATACGTTTGAAACTGCTTTTGATATACTCCTTTTAGGAGGAGCTGATTCAAATGATCACTATTAATTTAAATGAGTTGTTTATACCAGTTTTATTAACCATCATTAGTTCTTACGCAACATTTAAAATTGGAATTAAGCCGGAAAAACAAAAAACATCCAGACTGTTATATGAAAAATCTTTTTTACCAATTTTCAATTATGTTGAGAATGATTTGTATAGCAAATCAATTACCGTAAAAGAAGCTCATGAAATAGCTAACCAAATAATTATTCTCTTATCTAACTCTGATGGATATTACCACCCTTCTGTAAAAGACTATGCATTGAAATTAAAACGTTCTAACGATAAAGACTACATGAAACATTGGACTTACTTTTCTGAACGTTTCAGCTATAGATATGATAGATTATGCAAGGATATTGGCATCCCTTTAAGAAACTCAAGTTATAGGATAAATCACAAACATTACAAAAACAAGTTTGAATTAATAAAATTATTTATAAAATTATCTTGGCCGGTCCTGTTTCTTTTAGTACTTTACTTACTAATGATTTACTCATGGATTACTCTTTAATACTTATCCTTATAGATTCACATGCTGTTAGTCGTGGTAATAAACTTATTCATCCATACAAACTAAAAGTATTTATACATTCTCTACCTATTTTGATATACTCTAACCAAAGGAGGTAAGAATAATGAATAAAATTGAACTAGGTTATTCAAATGATTTTTCAGGTAAAGCAAAACAAATGAAGTGTGCAGATTTTACAGATCAGAACATTGAAACACAGTTTTTGCTCAGTGATAATGCTTCTTTAGTAATAAGAAATGACGGAGCCGCTCTTTACACTCAAGGTGGAGATGGACATCTTTACGTTTCCTCTAACGCTGAGTATTCGTATTCTTTTTCGGTTGAACCAGATACTGTTACTCTGAAATTTTAGGTCTTCACGAATTACTATATTAATGTTTTGATTCAAAGCAATAAATCATAATGTAATATTATGAGAATCGTTTTTGTTACTATTTATAGTTCGAAAACGATTTTTTGTTATTTAGTTCTAATCGATATAGCCTAATTCACGTGCCATTTCTTCAAATAAATCGTCTTTTTCCTTTGTGGTGAGTGTTTTAAAAGATTGGTTTTTCTTCTCTTTAATTTTCAACCCTTTTTTCTCTAGATGTTTCTGTAGGTTATCACAGACCATTTAATACACTATTCCTTTCTCCCCTAACAAAGCCATCTAGAACCATTTCTAAGAATCATATAGCCGCATTATCTAACCGCGTCCATAGTATGGTCATTAATCTTTATTGGTTTGTCATTCCCATTATCTGCAGCCTTTTCACCCCGAATATATGCATTAAATTCTTTTATTGTGTTCTTGCAACTTGCATAGAATCGAATTTTACTCTCAGTTTACAATGTACCGAACAGTCTTATACCATCCAACACATTATTGCTAGCGTTTTTGATGTTAAACCCATTTTGTTTCAATTCTGTTCTGAAAGAAGCAGCCGCTGGATACAAAATGACTGGTTTTATCTTGATACCTTTTGTAAACTCATATAGATCATCAGCGAACTCTTTATCTGTTTTTTGTTTCTTTTGGTCACGTCCTAATAATAGTATTCTTTTGTGCCGCACCATACGCCTTCTTTATCTTTCTTCCACAATAAAAGACCGGTAGCGTTTGGCGTACCGTATTCACTGGATATATAGTTCCCTCCAAAGATATATTCTAAGAGCTCGTTATAAACACGTTTGCTCTGGTCGAAGATAACATAAATGATACCTTCGCAACGGTCCATAATACTCCGATCTAACATTTATAGAAAACGCCTGAATACATTGAGCGATTAAGTTCTTTAATACGCTCAGACAGGCCTAAATTGTCTTCCGTGTTGAAGTGAAGATAGATCAGATTCTTTTCAACCAGCTTATCTATCCATTCCGTCTTGAACCAGTGATAAGGTCCGTCCGGGTTACATATAAACCAGAACTTGGAGCCGTCTACTGAACAACGACTTATTGCCTAGTTAACGAATGACTGAGGCATTAGAGCCACTTCATCAAAGATTATACCGGATAAGGATATCCTTTGGATCAAGACTTGTGACCGTTCATCCTTACCACCAAAGATAAAGAAGTAATTCGTAATGCTTTAGTTATGACTTCCACCATGTTATCGGTCTGATGATCTTTAACTCTGTAGCCACGGAATAGCAGAATAAGCCGTAACCAGAAGAACACGTTTCGTCTAAAGGGTCCAATCGTCTTACTAGCCATTCCCATGTTCTGACCGCTAAATGTTTCCATCGCCCACATCACAGAAGAACGGCTCATAGAGATTGTCTTACTGCTCCGGATGGCCCCGTCTGCAATAATCCGTTCTTATCTTTGACTGGGCTTGTTTTCACCGACCAGTTGATAATTTTCTTCTATCTCTTGCTGAACTTTTTAAACTTGAACACTTCAGCCTTTACTCGTCTTCACATAAGGTACCTGCTTCATCTTTCAGGGTTTTCAAAAAGACACTTAGCAAAAAGGACATGAGTGACCGAATTTGATTTTCCTGGTGGAGCTTTTCCTCCGGGGTTGCCTTTAGCGTTTTTATTATCTCTCATCGATTCGTAACGCTCTTTTTATTCGGAGCGCTCCGTTTCGTAATCCCAACTATCTTGGGACTCCCATTTCCTGAGAGTGGAAGATGCTCCCCCCACTTCTTTTGCTATGTCTTTTAAAAGCTTATTCCCTTTGGATTTTAACCATATTTGATAGGGTTCATCCCCTTTCGGATTCCGTTTTTTAGGCACATCTTCACCACCTCACGATTTGTGTTTGTTTTGTAACTAAGTATAAAAAACCTAAAAATGATTAGTTGATTATATTTATTATTTGATTATTATCAACAGTAAAAAAACTAGAAAGAATTTCATGCCCATCATCAAATTTTACATAATACTTATAGGTGGTATTTTTAGGAGAATCTGAAAATTGTTCTTCAAATTTTTCTAAACTCCAACTTGACACATATCCTACATTTTCATAAGGATTTATTATTCTTTTCATTCTTATTTCTTCATCTTCAACACTCTTAACCACATTTACTTTAGGCCCTAATAAACCGACATTTCTCAAATAATATTTAATAGTCGGTTCATTTATTTTTTTTAGTTTCTTTGGCCATTTACTTCCAGAATAAATATATACACCAGCATCTATTATTTTCAATAATTTTCCGCCGTCATTATCAATAGTAAATGAAATATTTCTACTAGCTGAAGAAAAAATTTTCCCAGAAATTTCCACATTTTTATATTTTGGTTTTCTAAAGGTGAACCATAACGAAATGACCACTGCCGACACGGTTCCTATTGCTGTTAGAAGTTCCCAAATGTTACCTAAATCATAGTCAATATTAATATTAAAATTCATACTATAACTCCTTTTTCTTTTTATTATATCAAAAAAGGAGCCTCCAAATGCTAATAAAATAGCTACCAGATCGGATAGCCCTTTAATCTTAAGTATAGGCGTCGAGAATATATGTCATCGGAGGTCTTCAGGAGGTGTTTTTCTCCAGCTCTATACTTTACCACAATATAATTATAATCCGTCTCACTGCCTTAAGTCAGCCACATGTCAGTCATATCTCTGCCAGGAGTCTGCCATTGTCATAACTCTCAGCAAACTCAGTCTGCGCTTTCCCTAATTCTCTGTAAAACCTCCGTTCACTCATGTTCAAATCATAATAAATCATGGTGTCCATCATTTCTCGACTATCTATGTACCTATAGTGGAGATTTTGGCTTTTATACGCATTCAATTGATTCATGGCTCTACCAATCTTCCATAGTTCCTGCTCAGCCGTTACCTTCCTAGCGACTGCGTTACCTACTTGATCACTTGGCTTACCTCCCCAGCCTTTCAATTCCAATGAGAAGGTAGCGGTAATTTCAGGAGTGTACTCTTCATCTGCTAACCTTGCCATTGTGCTGTAATTTGATAATAATCGATGGACAATCTTCTTTGTCTGTTCTTTGTCAATTTCTGGAAACATTACGCCACTCCTTGTGTTATAATTTTATTAGGTCGACACGTTGCTAAAAGATCTAATTTCAGGCTTAGTCATAATGTTATTAGTACAGCTGAAAAAGGTGGTGGTACGCATGGAAACTCTTATACACTCTCACCGGACAAGTTAAAAGCATTTGCAGTTGTGTATAATGTTTCTTATCCTAAGTTAATGATTCTTGCTGGATACTCTAAATATGTCATTAATCTAGAAGAATTGCTAAATTCCAACGTCAACATTGCTTTCGGCGGCGAATCTCTCACTGAAGCAGAAAAATAACGTGTGGAAGACGTTTTAACCACCCTCTTCTGGGACAAGCTACAGGAGAAAAAAGAAGGTGGGAACCGTGAGTTAAAGAATAAAATATATGGTTGAGGACCTGTATGAGGAAATCGGTACACTAGACCGCTTCGCTATTATTGACCATGCTGGCATTGACTTGCATTATGTTGATTTCGGAGCCAATCCGCTTGGCCAGTACATAAAATTATTTAACAACCCTACAATCTTATTAAACAAATCGATTGAAAATTCACCGCAAGAATATTTCGTTGCTTCTCATGAATTACACCATGCGCTGGAACATGAAGAGATTGCTAGTTAATATACGTTAAATGCCCTCTCTCGTTCTAAGATGGAACAAGAAGTGAATAAATTTGCCCTGTACTTATGCTATAACTTATACATTGAGGAAAATGGATTGAAGTCTTTTTACAAAAACTGATTTAGCTGCGTTGTATGGAGTGCCGTTGGAATTGTCGGAGGTATTACTGTAGAGGAAGTTTAGGTGGTGCTTTGTTAACTAGTTGATTTGGAAAGTTAGCTGGTTTTGCTGGAAAAAAAGGGAAAACGGACAAATAGCACTGCAAGAATTGCGGGAATGTGTTTGATAACTAAAAAACCACTCTTCTCCGTCAAAGAGGTTGAGTAGCTTGATTAGAAAGGAGAAGTAATAAATGAACTTAGATGAACTTCATGACAATGAAGTCCAAGGATTAATTTCTTCTTTGAAAAATCCTAGTAAAATTTTCGGTATACAAGAAATTAATGCCAAAATATCACCAATGTTGGGCTCATTAGAAGTTAACGAGAAAATTGTTGGTATTGCAGATGAAATAGAATATATCTTACATATTTATCGTGGCAATAGAGATATGAATAGATATACAATTAACTTACGCTTTGCAAGTAAACATCATCAGTTAATCAGAATTGATATTGGCAGTGGTCACAACAATCCTGATGGCACTAGAATCGATGGAGATCATATTCATATTTACAGTAGAGAGTATCCAAAAAGAGATAGGGTTGCCTACCCTTTAGATTCTCATGAATTTCCAAATGTACAGAATATAATCGATGCTTTTTCTAATTTTACACTGTATACTAGCATTAAAGAGAATCTAGGTTAATAAAAAGGAGGGGTAATATGAGCACCATCTTAGAATTAAAAAAGCAGTATTCTAATTGGATAATGGATAGCATGAAGTATTCTGAGGTTGACAGCAAAACCATTCGGATCGATACCCCTTTTATGGATAATGATTTTGATGATATTATTCTTTATGTTGATTTGTTAAAAAATAATAAGTTGGTTATATCTGATGACGGATACACTCTTGCTAACTTGCGTTCATTAGGTTACTCAATCACTAATCGTTCTAGAAAAAGAATAAATATGGTTAATGATATATGTGAAGATTATGGAGTAGACTTTAATCCAGAATCGAACGAAATATTTATCGAAACAAACTTTAATAAATTTGCTGTGTCAAAACATAGATTGTTACAAGCAGTTCTAAAAATCAATGATATGTTTTTATTACGCCCCAACTATGAGCCTAATGCTACTTTTGAAACAGTATCTAAAGCATTGGATAAACATAATATTCTATATTCAACAAAATATCCCGCTATAGGTAAAGGTGGTATTACTTTCATATTTGATTTTTCAATCCCCACCAGACAAAAACACGATAAACTTATTAGAATTATAAACTCTCCCAATGATTTGACTTATTCTAAAGTGTTAGGTATGGATGTGAGTATGCTAAAAGGAACAAAAGATGCTTCATTTTACGCAATATTAGATGACATTAGCCATACTCTTACTAATTATTCAGAAATCGTTTCCATATATGGAGAAGTTAATGATCAGTATAATGTAAATATTTCTCCCATTAGAGTTTCAGAATTAGAAGATAACATTGCATTATTAAGCAATTAAGTTTGTACAATTAAGGACGCTGGTGAGAGAAAATCTCACCAGCGTCCTTAATTGTACAAACGATATTTTTGAAAATCTGATGAAATAGCAAAAAACTTCCATCATCTGCCGTCTTATGATGGCAAAATGATGGAAGTTTACTATTTTTAAAGTTAGTTACTTATTACAGTTGTTGATATATCAACGTTTATTCTTCATCCAGATCAAGAACAGCCATGAAAGCTTCCTGCGGGATCTCTACGTTCCCGACATTCTTCATGCGTTTCTTACCGGCTTTTTGTTTCTTGAGAAGTTTCTGGCGACGTGTGACGTCCCCGCCGTACAGCTTGGCTGTAACGTCTTTACGGTAAGCTTTGACGGTCGAACGGGCGACGATGCTCTGTCCGATGGTCGCCTGGATCGGGATCTCGAACTGCTGTCTCGGGATGGTTTTCTTCAACTGTTCAACGACTGAACGTCCGCGGTCATAGGAGAAGTCTTTATGCACGATAAAGCTCAGTGCATCCACTCTTTCACCATGGATCAGGATGTCCATCTTCACAAGGTTGCTCTGACGGTACCCCGCTTCACTGTAATCGAGTGAAGCATAGCCTTTGGTACTTGATTTCAGGCGGTCAAAGAAGTCATAGACGATTTCTGACAGCGGGATATTGTACATGACATTGACTCGGACGTCATCAAGATACTCCATAGTCAAAAATTCTCCACGCTTGCGCTGAGAGATCTCCATGACTGCTCCTACATAATCATTGGGCACAGTGATCGTGGCCTTGACATAGGGTTCTTCGATCGTCTCAACTTCCTGAGGTTCCGGCATTTCTGACGGGTTAGAAACCATGATCGTTTCACCGTCAGTCTTATTGATCTTGTAGATAACGGAAGGCGCGGTCGTGATCAAGTCCAAGTTGAATTCACGTTCCAGTCGTTCCTGGACAACATCCATATGCAGCATACCTAAGAAACCGCAGCGGAAACCGAAGCCTAATGCCTGAGATGTTTCTGCTTCATACTGCAGAGCTGCATCATTCAGCTGCAGGCGTTCAAGCGCTTCTCTTAAATCTTCATATTTTGAAGAATCAGTCGGATACATTCCGCAGAATACCATCGGATTCATGTGACGGTAACCTGGGAGTGCTTTTTCTGTCGGATTGTTGGCTAAAGTCACCGTATCACCGACACGTGTTTCACGAACGGTCTTGATATTCGCTGTGACATATCCGACGTCACCGACCATCAGATAATCCCGTTCGATCGGTTTAGGCGAGAATACACCGACTTCTGTGACTTCAAAGGTCTTGCCGTTACTCATCAATTGGATCGTGTCGCCTTTTTTCAGTGTACCATCCATTAGACGTATACTTAAAACGACGCCTCTATACGGGTCGTAGGCTGAGTCAAAAATAAGAGCTTTCAACGGATTGTCGATATCCCCTTCAGGTGCGGGGACTTTCTCGACGATCTGTTCCAGGATCTCTTCGATACCGATCCCGGTCTTGGCACTCGTCAATACGGCTTCACTGGCATCCAGTCCGACAACGTCTTCGACTTCTTTACGGACACGTTCCGGATCGGCAGCAGGCAGGTCGATTTTATTGATGACTGGAAGGATCTCAAGATCATTATCCAAGGCTAAATAAACATTGGCTAAAGTCTGCGCTTCCACGCCCTGAGCTGCATCAACGACTAAAACGGCCCCTTCACAGGCAGCCAGACTTCTGGATACTTCATACGTAAAGTCCACGTGTCCCGGTGTATCTATCAGATGCAGAATATAGGTTTCACCATTTTTGGCTTTATAGATCACTTCAACTGTATTCAATTTGATCGTGATACCGCGTTCACGCTCCAAGTCCATAGAATCAAGTAACTGGTCCTGCATTTCACGGTCAGCAACGGTGTGTGTCAGCTGAAGAATACGGTCAGCAAGGGTCGATTTCCCATGGTCGATATGTGCGATGATAGAAAAGTTTCTGATTTGTTTCTGTCGTGCTCGCGCTTGTTTTTTATCCATTTCTCTGTTTCCTCATTCCTCTAAAACATTCCATCCTATTATACCAACGATTAAGGCAGAGTACAATTACTTTCACTAAGACAAAAAGAAGAGGAACACTCTCAAAATCGCTAAGAGTGGCCTCTTCTTTTCAAATAACATGTTATTTACCTTGTTTCGCTTTTCCTGTCCAGCGAAAACTAGCCTGACCTCTCACAAAAAAGAGAAATAAACTACCAGTTTATGCATGTTGACCGACTACACTAGTGAAACAATATCAAGCTTTGTGATCGATTAAAAGGTAACCACGGTCGCTATGCTCCCCTGGTACTTTTCAACTAAGTAGGAACATGCTAGTTGAAAAGCAATTTTTGTCGAGGTCAAAACGGCTTGTTACGCTTTTCCTGAAATTTAGCGTTTGTCTTTAAAGGCGTCTTTTACTTTCGAAAAAAATGAGCTGTCTCCCTGTTCAACGACGTTATCGTAATCACTGGCTTCAGCAAATTTTCGCAAGTGTTCAGCCTGGTCTTGAGTCAGCTTGTCCGGTACGACGACCTTCACTTTGATGTGCTGATCCCCGTTGCCCGTTCCTCTAAGGCGTGGTGCGCCTTTTCCTCTTAAACGGAAAGTCGTGCCGGGCTGGGTTCCAGCCGGTATCTTAAACTTGACTTTGCCATGTACGGTCGGCACTTCCAGTTCGTCACCCAGAGTAGCCTGAACCATATTGATCGGCAGTTCGTAGTAGATCTCGGAACCTCTGCGGTCGAATGTTTTCGATGCTTTCACTCTGAAAATGACGTACAGATCGCCGTAAGGTCCGCCGTTTTCACCCGCATCACCCTGATTCTGCAGACGCATCTGATTACCGTCTTCCACACCGGCAGGGACCGTCACTTTTACAGAATGCTGCTGTTTCGTGTGTCCATCACCGTGACAGACCGGACATTTTTCCTTTATTTCTTTTCCTGTTCCATTACATGTCGGACAGACTTGCTGTGTCATGACACGGCCGAATGGTGTGTTTCTTTCAGCATTCACTTGTCCGGCCCCATGACAGGTCGAACAGGTCTGCGGACTTGTTCCGGGTTTTGCTCCGCTGCCGTTGCAGTTGTCACATTCTTCCTGGCGATTGTAACGGATCGTCGTTTCTTTACCGAAGATCGCTTCCTCGAATTCCAGATCCATGACATACTGCAGGTCTTCTCCCTGACGTGGTGCATTCGGATTCCTGCGTCTGCCGCCTCCGCCGAAGAACTGCTCGAAGATGTCTTCGAAACCGCCGCCTCCGCCGAAGCCGCCGCCAGCGCCTCCGAAGCCCCCGCCGAAACCGCCCCCGGCCCCAAAGTTAGGATCGGTAGACGCGTGTCCGTACTGGTCATATGCTGCTCGTTTCTGTTCATCGCTTAATACTTCATATGCCTCAGATATCTTCTTGAACTTATCTTCCGCATCGTCTGCTTTGTTGATATCCGGGTGATATTTCTTTGAAAGCTTGCGGTAAGCTTTTTTTATTTCATCCTGGGAGGCATCTTTCGAGACACCCAGCAGGTCATAAAAATCTTCTTTCTCAGCCATAGTATTCCTCCATCGTTATGATCGATCCGGTAAACCATCTCTCACGTCGATAAAGAACGATCAGATGGATACCAAAAAGAAAGAAAGCACTTTTGAAAACTTAGCATAAGTGCTTTCTCCTGTTTGAATATCAGTATCTATAAAAATCATTATCAAATAGATATACATTGTCCAGCGATCTAAGCCTGACTCCTTACGAAAAAAGATAAATCAACCCATTGCGCAGTATGCTCATTCAGGGATTGATTTCCTTTTTTTCGTAGGAGTCAGAACAGGCTTATATCGCTTTTCTTATTCTATTATTTTTCTTCGTCGTCTACTTCTTCGAAGTCTGCATCTACGACATCATCTGAAGAACCGGCGTCAGCTGTGTCTCCAGCTTCAGCACCTTGAGCTTGTTCCTGCTGCTGAGCTGCCTGTTCATACAACTTCACTGACATTTCCTGAACGATTTCGTTTAATGCATCACGTTTCGTCTTGATTTCTTCAGTGTCATCATTTTCCAAGGCTGCTTTCAGTTCGTCGCGTGCTTCTTCCGCTTTTTTGACGTCTGCTTCGTCGACTTTACCTTCCAGTTCTTTCAAGGTCTTGTCGATCTGGAAGACTAACTGATCAGCTTCGTTACGTAATTCCACTTCTTCTTTACGTTTCTTGTCTGCTTCAGCATTTTCTTCCGCTTCTTTGACCATACGCTCGATATCTTCATCAGATAGACCTGAAGAAGATTTGATCGTGATCTTCTGCTCTTTACCTGTACCTAAGTCTTTCGCAGATACGTTGACGATACCGTTTTTGTCGATATCGAAAGATACTTCGATTTGAGGAACGCCACGTGGTGCTGGTGGAATATCCGTTAACTGGAAGCGTCCAAGTGTTTTGTTGTCTTTAGCCATTGGACGTTCACCTTGAAGCACGTGTACATCTACGGCTGGCTGATTGTCAGCAGCTGTTGAGAAGACTTGTGACTTGCTTGTAGGGATCGTTGTGTTTCTGTCGATCAGCTTAGTAAAGACGCCGCCCATCGTTTCGATACCTAACGATAACGGTGTAACGTCAAGCAGGACGATATCTTTCACATCACCTGAGATGACGCCGCCCTGGATCGCAGCACCCATCGCTACAACTTCGTCAGGGTTGACTGAACGGTTAGGCTCTTTGCCTGTTTCTTTTTTCACTGTATCAACGACTGCTGGGATACGTGTGGATCCACCAACAAGGATAACTTCGTCAATGTCTGATTTTGATAAACCGGCATCTTTCAATGCTTGACGGACAGGTTGTTTCGTACGTTCAACCAGGCTGTCTGTGATTTCATCAAATTTAGCACGTGTCAGAGTGATTTCCAGGTGCAATGGACCTGATTCGCCGGCAGAAATGAATGGCAGGCTGATTTGTGTCTGAGAAACACCTGACAAGTCTTTTTTAGCTTTTTCAGCAGCATCTTTCAAACGCTGAACAGCCATTTTGTCTTTAGACAGATCTACGCCGTTTTCTTTTTTGAATTCAGCAACAAGATAGTCGATGATTTTCTCGTCAAAGTCATCTCCACCCAGGTGGTTGTCACCTGCAGTAGCCATAACTTCAAAGACACCGTCGCCCAGTTCAAGAATAGAAACGTCGAATGTTCCGCCGCCTAAGTCAAAGACCAGGATTTTTTCATCTTTTTCTACTTTATCAAGACCATAAGCCAGTGATGCAGCTGTTGGTTCATTAACGATACGGTCTACTTCAAGTCCAGCGATCTTACCGGCATCTTTAGTTGCCTGACGCTGTGAATCGTTGAAGTAAGCAGGGACAGTAATAACAGCATTTGTTACTGTTTCACCTAGATAGTCTTCAGCATAATCTTTGATGTGCTGTAAAATGAATGCTGAGATCTGCTGTGGTGAATAGCTCTTGCCTTCTGCTTCAACTTTGTAGTCTTCACCCATGTGACGTTTGATCGAGCTGACCGTATTCGGGTTAGTGATCGCCTGACGTTTAGCAACCTCGCCCACTTGTACTTCGCCGTTTTTAAATGAAACGACAGATGGTGTTGTACGGTTCCCTTCTTTATTAGGGATGATTTTAGCTTCTCCGCCTTCTAAAACGGCAACTGCTGAGTTTGTTGTTCCTAAGTCGATACCAATGATTTTTCCCATGATTTATCTCACCTTTACTTTGATTTTTATAATGTAACAGATACTTTTGCAGCACGTAAGACACGTTCGTGCAGTTTATATCCTTTTTCAAATACTTGAGCGACTTCATTGCTTTCCTGACCTTCATTAGCCGGTACTTGCGTATAGGCTTCATGATAGTTAGGATCGAACGGTTCGCCCAACGGATCGATCACTTCGATCCCTTCTTTTTCAAAAGCCTGAAGGAAACTGCTGTGAACCATTTCGATTCCTTTTTTCAGGTTCTCTCCAGCTTCAGTATCAGCTTCTATCGTCAAGGCTCTTTCCAGATTATCCAGAACAGGAATAAGTTCCTTGGCCAGTGACTGAGAGCTGAAACGACGAAGATCCTGACGTTCACGCTCCTGGCGCTTGCGTATGTTAGCCAGTTCTGCCTGAAGTCTAAGGTAACGGTCAGTCACGTCATCCAGTTCTTTGTAAACTTTATCCAGTTCACTCTGTTCTGATTTTTCAGCTGGATCTGTGCCTGCTGTTTCTTCTTCGATGATCACTGATTCTTTCTCAGCAGCATCTTCCTGTGACGTTTCGTCTGTCTCTTCCTGCTTGCGCTTCTCTTTATTATCTTTCACAACTCTTCCTCATTTCCTGATTATTCTAAATAATACTCCAGTAGTGTGTGTGTCAACTTTTTTCTAAACACATCAAGTACACCGAACGTTTCATCATAAGCCATACTCGTTGGTCCAAGTACTGCGATGACACCTTTTCCATAGCTGCTCACGTTGTAAGTCGTCGTGACCAGACTGAAGTCTTTCAGTAAGTCATGATTTATTTCTTCCCCGATTTTTACAACGAAGTCATCATTGATCTGATCGACCAGCGCGTATAGATCGCCACTGCTATCCAGCATCGTATACAACGATTTCAGTTTTTGGGTGTCAATATTCTCAGAAAAATCCAGAATATTCAGTTTGCCGGAAATGTGATGTCTCGACTCAGTTGATTCCTTAAAGACTGATTCGATGGATAAAAACATTTCTGCGGCATTTGACGCGTATTTCCTGATCAAGAGAGGAATGTCACGCTGGAGTCTTCTGGCCACTTCAGTTAACGTATGACCAACTAAATGGTGGTTGAATATGTTAGTGACTTTTACCAGATCAGCCTCATTGATCGTCTTAGGCATGCGGAATACTTTATTTTCTATCGTCCCTTTGTCTGTCTGAATGATAGCCATGACATGGTTGTCATTCAATGCCAGAAGTCTAAACCCAGTCAGGCGACTTGTTTCAGCCCTTGGTCCCAAGACAATAGCCGTGTAATTTGTCAGATCAGACAATAGCTGAGCCGACTGATGCATGATATCGTCCATTTGCTTTACATGGTTCCCTAATACGTCACTGATGATCTTCATCTTATCCTTAGCCACTTCCTGCGGCCGCATAAGATGGTCGATATAGAAACGGTATCCCTTGAGAGAAGGTATTCTTCCAGACGACGAATGTGTCTTCTGAATGAATCCCAGCTTTTCAAGCTGACTCAGTTCATTTCTTATCGTAGCTGAACTGGCTTCGATAGCCGTGTCGATCAGAATGGTTTTCGAACCGATCGGCTGACCCGTTGATGTATACAGTCGAATGAGAGCATCTAGAATAATTAATTGTCTCTTTGTTAACATGTGTAATCACTCCTTGATGCATCCTGCATCATTAGAGACTAGGCAAAGCACAGTAAAGGTCCTCTGCGCTTTGTTTCTGTGAGCTTTCATTAAATTAGCACTCGAAGTTATCGAGTGCTAACACATCTATAATTTAACAAATCTATTGATTACTGTCAACAATTAAATCTGATTTATTTTGACCTTTGACAAACTTTCTTTAGCATCCAGTTCATCCTGGTCCAGTCTTTCGATCAGCTCTTCGGCAGAATTGAATTTTACTTCATCTCTCAGATAATCGACCCATTTCACTTTGACGTCCTCGCCGTATATATCTTCATTGAAGTCAAAGATATGTACTTCTATGGAATAACTTGGTCGATGTCCGAATGTTGGGTTGTAACCGATCGATGCCATCCCATCCAGCCATTTTCCGTCTACCCATAATTTAACGGCATAAACTCCGCGTTTAGGTACCATAACATAGGGGTGAGGATAGATGTTTGCAGTCGGGTATCCAAGGTCTCTTCCTCTGGCATCTCCGTGAATGACGAATCCGCTCGTTTCATAGATATAACCGAGGAGTTCATTCGCCTGTTTCAGTTTTCCTTCACTGATATACCGGCGAATACGCGTTGAACTGATTTTATCTTCAGCATCGACTTTTTTATCCACTTTGACGATTTCAAAGCGCCCTTTTGCATATACCGGCATGGTGTTCATATTCGCTTCTGCTGCTTTTCCGTAGGTATAATCAAAGCCGGCGACAACGACTTTGGCATTCCATCCAACGATATACTGATCGACAAAGTCCTGAGGAGACAAGCGGCCAAAGCGTGCAGTGAACGCCACTTCATAAAGAATATCGACATCTAAATTTCTGATGATTTCTTCTTTACGATCAAGAGGCGTCAGATACGTATGTTTATCCGGATCGAAACTGCGGTAGACAAAAGCAGGGTGCCGGTTGAACGTCATGACAGCACATTTCAGTCCTTTTTCCTTTGCTATTTCTACACCTTTGCTGATAACCGCCTGATGCCCTCGGTGTACGCCATCAAAAAAACCTAAGACCAGAACGATTTCTTCGCTGCCTATCTCTTCTTTTTTATAGGGATGATGAATTCTTCTGATATCCATCTTTACACCACCATTTCATTTCTCAAAACCTTTGCCGGTTTTATAAGGTCTTTCTTGGTCGGGTGGACCTTATAAATGGCTGCGGCCTTGTTCATATAATAGAAGACGATTTCGTCTTCTTTATTTTTCATATACTTCTCCCGTTCAAGACGGCTTCCGTTTTTGACCAGAAGGTATTCTTCTTTAGTCAGATCATATCTCGGCATATGAACGAGTGCACGTTCAAGCGGAAGAATGTGATCATCAATGCTGCCATCATCGACCAGTGACTGGATCTGAGAGAGCGTCAATGCTTCTTCTCGGTCAAAGCCACTGCTTGCTTCTCTGGTCAGATCTGACATATGTGATGGAACACCCAGTTTTCTGCCGACATCGACAGCAAGGGTCCTCACATAGGTTCCTTTGCCGCATACGACCTTGAAAGAAAAAGACAATGTGGCGTTCTCCTCATCCCTCTTTACGTCGGAAGTCCGGTCGAAGGAATGGATCATCACTTCTCTGGAAGGTCTGTCAATGACTTTTCCTTCTCTGGCATATTCATATAAGCGTTTGCCGTTTATCTTCACTGCGGAATACATCGGAGGTGTCTGCGTGATGACCCCATCGAATTCGGATAATACCCTGTCGATAGACGCTTCATCGATTTCACTGCTCACAGGTTCCTTTTCAACGATCTCGCCCGAACGGTCTTCTGTCGTCGTTGAGAATCCAAGCGTGATCTCTCCGGTATAGATCTTTTCAGAATCCATCATGTATTCGATGACTTTTGTTGCTTTACCGATCGCTACAGGCAGAACTCCGTCAACATCCGGATCCAGCGTACCGGAATGGCCGATTTTTTTCATATTAAGTATTTTTCTTAATTTAAAAACACAATCGTGACTTGTCATGCCTCTTTCTTTCCATATAGGTAATAATCCTTCCATCGTATCCTCCTTGATCTATTCCATATTAAAAATTTACAAAAGAAAAGAGAATCAATGTTCACTAAACAAAGATTCTCCTCTTTTCTTTTGCTAAGAAAAACGACTTCAAATCTTACTTATAGACTTATTCGTCTTGCTCTTCTTTTATTTTGTTCAATAACTGATCGATCTTGCTGCCGTATGCAACAGATTCGTCGCGGGCAAACGTTAATTCAGGCGTCTTATAAAGAGACAGTCGATTACCCAATTCTTTCCTGATCAGACCTGTCGCTTTTTCAAGACCCGTCTGTGTCTGATTGACGCTGTCTTTGTCGTCAGAAAGTGTGCTGTAATAGATCGTTGCCTGCTGCAGGTCGCCTGTCACATCAACACCCGTTACGGTCACACCTTCGACACGTGGATCACGGACACGCTTGCGCAGGATGTCCGTGACTTCTTTCTGTATTTCCTGTGAGACTCTACCCACTCTATAGTTAGGCATATTATTCACCTGTCCTTAAGATTTTATCTCTTTCTTTCAACTTCGACCATTTCATAGGCTTCGATTACATCGTCAATTTCGATGTCGTTGTATCCTGCGATCGTCAGACCACATTCGTAGCCGTTTCTGACTTCTTTCGCATCATCTTTGAAGCGTTTCAGGCTTGAAAGTTCGCCTTCATGCTTGACCACGCCGTTTCTGATCAGACGAATCGAACTGCTGCGTTTAATGACTCCGTCAGTGACGAAACAGCCGGCAATCGTACCAACGTTGGAAACATCATATGTTTCTCGGACAGTGACCTGACCGGTAACTTTTTCTTCGAATTCAGGATCCAGCATACCTGTCATCGCTGCTTCGATTTCATCGATGGCATTATAGATGACACGGTGCGTACGGATATCGACTTCTTCACGGCTGGCACTTTCTTTAGCCTGAACAGTCGGTCTGACATTAAAGCCAATGATGATCGCTGAACTTGCAGAAGCTAAAGTGATATCACTCTCGTTGATGGCACCAACACCAGTATGGATGATGTCGATCTTGACACCTTCGACTTCGATTTTCTCAAGACTTGCTGCCAGTGCTTCTGCTGAACCTTGTACGTCAGCTTTGATGATGACATTTACTGATTTCAGTTCGCCTTCTTCCAGGCTGTCGAACAAGTTTTCCAGCGTAACTTTACTTTTCGTTGAACGTTGTGCTTCAGTTGCAGCTGATGCTCTTGATTCGCCCACTTGTCTTGCTGTTTTTTCATCTTCAAAGACAACGAAACGGTCGCCAGCTTGTGGCGTATCGTTCAAGCCAGTTATCTCGACTGGAGTCGATGGTCCGGCTTCTTTGACGCGACGTCCTTTGTCGTTTGTCATCGTTCTCACACGCCCAAAAGTATTCCCTACAACAATAGGTTCTCCCTGATGGAGTGTACCTTCCTGTACAAGCAGTGTGGCAATAGAGCCCTGTGATTTATCTAGTCTTGCTTCAATAACTGTTCCGATAGCCAAGCGTTTAGGATCGGCTTTCAGTTCTTCGACTTCAGCAACAAGCAGGATCATTTCAAGCAGTTCGTCCAGATTCTGATTGAATAACGCTGAGATCTGAACAAAGATCGTTTCTCCGCCCCATGCTTCAGGGATAAGTCCGTATTCTGTCAGTTCCTGCATCACACGGTCAGGATTTGCTCCAGGCTTATCGACTTTATTGACTGCAACAATGATCGGTACTTCAGCAGCTTTAGCGTGATTGATCGCTTCAACGGTTTGAGGCATGACCCCATCGTCTGCAGCAACGACTATGATCGCGATATCAGTAACATCAGCACCACGGGCACGCATCGTTGTAAATGCGGCGTGTCCAGGTGTATCTAGGAAAGTGATCGTCTTGCCGTTTTCTTTGACCTGATAGGCACCGATATGCTGAGTGATCCCGCCGGCTTCGCCTTCCGTTACTTTCGTTTCACGCAGACTGTCAAGTAAGGTCGTTTTACCATGGTCAACGTGTCCCATGATCGTAACAGTAGGTGGACGAGTGACCATGTTTTCTTCGTTAGGTTCCTGATCGAAGAAGGTGTCGAAGTCGGTCATATCGATCTGAACTTTCTCTTCCGTTTCGATACCGTATTCAGTAGCCAGCAACTCGATCGTTTCACTGTCAAGTGACTGGTTCTGAGTAGCCATAACACCCATCATGAACAGTTTTTTCACGATTTCAGCTGGTTCACGGTGGAGTTTTTTCGCTAGTTCGGCAATAGTCATGCCGTCCGTATACTCCAGGACTTCCGGCAGCTCTTTATGCTTACGCGGAGTCACAGGTGTCTGCGGCTTCTGGTTCTTCTTACCCTTACGTCTTCTTGCTCCGGCAGGTCCACCGTGGATACCTCTGTGCTGTCTTGAATTACGTCTGCGTTTGTTTTCAAATGACTGTTTCTGTTTTTCATCAGTCGTTCGTTTAGGTAATTCCGGTGTCTGACTTTGGTTAGCTTTAGGCGCAGCTTTTTTCTTAGTGTTTTTTGGTTGAGATGACGTTTTTTTATTATTTATATTCTTTTGTCCTTTACTGTGTTGAGAAGTTTTCTCATTTTTTTTGTTTGACTGGTTGCTTTGTGTTCCTTGTTTAGATCGGTCAGCGGGTTTTGATTGGTTGTTTTGACGCTGATTCGAGTTTGGACGAGCATCACGTTTGCCAGCCGCTTTGTATGATTCATTAGACTGTTTTTTTGCAGCCGGTTTGTTCTGATCTGAACTGTTTTTCTTATCAGTCTGACCTTGAGGTTTTGCCGGCTTTTCTTTTGGAGATTCTTTCTGACTCAATGCCGTTTTCAGCTTACTGACCTCATTGTCTTCCATTGAAGACATGTGGCTGCTGTAATCGAACCCCAGTTTTTTTGCTTTATCCAGCACATCTTTGCTTGCTACATTATTTTCTTTCGCGAATTCATAGACTCTCTTTTTGCCCATTTAATCACCTTCCCGTTCTTAATTAGAGCAATTTTTGAAGGGAATGCATAAAACCATCATCCATGAGGGCACATACTGTCCGGTCCTTCCCCAAAGCATGAGAGATCTGATCCCGTGTAAAAGCTGTTACGAGAGGCACATCATAATACTCACACTTATTCAAAAATTGTTTTGACGTATTGTCGCTTGCGTCAGACGCGAGACAGACAATCTTCGCCTTGTTCGATCTTACGGATTGTAAAACGAGCGATTCACCTGATATCAGCTTGCCCGCACGTTGAGCCAATCCTAACAGATTTAAAGCCCGTTCGTTATTGTTCATTTTCGATTTCCATTCTTGCCTTCTTATACTCAATGTAGTCGATCAGTTCATCGTAAAAAGAGTCATCGACCTGCGCATTCAATGCCTGGTCCAGCATCTTTTTCTTTTTAGCTTTCATAACGAGTTCAGTGTCTAAAGAGACATAAGCACCGCGTCCGTTTTTCTTGCCTGTCGGATCGATCGAGACCTCGCCTTCTTTATTTCTAACGATACGCACCATGTCTTTCTTTGGTTTCATTTCGCCGGAGACAACACATTTTCTCATAGGTATCTTACGCTTCTGCATAATTCCCCACCTTATTCCGCATTGTTTTATTTTCCAATATTTTCATCATCAGAGAATGTCGTTTCCTGATTTTCAGGGAATCGTCGTTCCTCATTATCAGTAAACGGCGGCTCGCCTTGTCCACCACTTGTCGGGGTCGGCTCATCGTCTTCTGAAAAAGTCGCTTCTTCAACTTCTTCCATTGACGCTTCATAACCTTCTTCTTCGCCCATGCCGTCTCTTTCTTCTGCGAATTCGATCAAGTCTTCGGTATCATTGGGATCAAGTTCGCCGGTCTGAAAGTCTGTTTCCATGACTGGTTCTCCAGGCTGTCTGTCCATCTGATTACTGTCTTCGGCTAATACAGTTGAATCTGCATCATCCGATACATTGTCATCATTGTAGGCTTTTACATCTGTAGATTCGTCATCTTCAAATAGTGAAGGTGCCTCAGAGATCGATTCAAGGTCATTCGCTGCATCCGCATCGTTTTCACTCAACGCTTCAAAGAATGAATCATCTTTCAATTCATCAGACTCTTCCGCCAGAGCTTCCATGTCGGATTCAGATTTGATATCGATCTTGAATCCTGTCAGTTTCGCTGCCAGACGCACATTTTGACCGCGCTTGCCGATCGCCAGCGACAGCTGATAATCCGGAACGACGATGACGCAGGAGTGCTGGTCTTCGTCAAACTGAACATCAACGACTTGCGCTGGATTCAGAGCATTCTTGATGTAGACTGAAGGATCTTTGTCCCATTCAACGATATCCATGTTCTCACCGTTCAGCTCGTTTACAATAGCTTGTACACGTGAGCCTCTTGGCCCGACACAGGTACCGACCGGATCAACGTTCTCATCACGGGAGAAGACAGCGATCTTGGAACGGTCGCCGGCTTCACGGGCGATCGACACGATTTCAACGATGCCATCATATATCTCCGGCACTTCCTGTTCAAACAGACGTTTGATCAGGTTAGGATGTGTACGGCTGACAAAAACCTGCGGGCCTTTCGTCGAGTTTTCGACCTTGCTGACGTAGACTTTGATGCGGTCATGCGTTTCATAGGTTTCATTCTCGATCTGGTCACGCTTGGACAGAACGGCTTCAACTTTACCTAGGTTGATGTAGATGAACTTGTTGTCCTGTCGTTCTACTGTCCCAGTCATCAGGTCGTCTTCATACTGAATGTATTCATTGTAGATGATCGAGCGTTCAGCTTCTCTCATACGCTGCATGATGACCTGCTTGGCCGTCTGAGCAGCAATACGTCCGAAGTTTTTCGGCGTGACTTCGAATTTGATCTTGTCTCCGATTTCATACGCTTTTTTGCGTTCACGCGCTTCTTCCAGGCTGATCTCAAGCTGTGAGTCATAGACATCTTCAACGACTTCCTTGACCTGATAAACAGTGATCGAGCCTTTCTTCTCATTGAAATCGACTTCAACGTTCTGAGACGTCCCATAATTGCGCTTATACGCTGATACAAGGGCAGCTTCAAGTGCATCGATAACAACCTCTTTAGAAATACCCTTTTCTTTTTCTAAAGTCTCAAGAGCAGATATTAATTCTTTACTCATATTTTTACTCCTTTTAATCATTTCCTGACGCAGTGTGGATTTAAAATTCGATAGCTAATCGAGCCTTAGCTATGTGTTTCTTTTCGATCTCCAAATCTTTACGTCTGGTCTTATCTTTGATGGTCAATATGATATGACTGTCGTGCCACTCTTTCAGTGTGCCTTCATAGGCATTCTGGCCATTTATTTCACCATGTAACTTGACATGGATATACTGACCCACTGCGTTTTTCATATCTTCGTCTGAACGAAGCGGTCTTTCAGCACCTGGAGAAGAGACTTCCAGATAATAAGCATGAGGGATCGGGTCTGGTTCGATCGCATCCAACATTTCTCCAACTTTTTCACTGAACAGAGCACAATCATCCAGATCTACGCCGTTTGCTTTATCGATATATAAACGTAAAAACCAGTTTTTACCTTCTTTTACATACTCGACATCGACTAGCTCATACCCAAGGTCTGCTGCCACAGGTCGAGATAATTCTTTCACTTTTTCCACTGTATTCAACGACATCTTCACTCCTCTCAGACATACTGTCCGGTTAATTTCTTTTTAAATAAAGGCTGTGAAAAAGAGTGAGCGGATTCGCTCACTCTTTCCTCAGTCTATCTCGCTCGATTCGTTATCAGTGTACCATAGATACGACGCTGTCGCAACTTTGACACTTTTACATTACAAATCAAATAACGATAATTGATTCTCATCAGGCAGGCCTACCAGCGCCTGATTGGTTTCCAGGTATTCCATGACTGTTTTAGAGACTTTCCCTCTTCTGGACAAGTCCTCTTTAGACAAGAAAGGTCCGTCTTTTCTGGCTTCCACGATAGCATTGGCCACACTTCCACCAAGCGAAGGGACAGCTCTGAACGGTGCCAGCAGGGCATCGTCCTGGATCAGAAAATCTTTCGCGTCCGATTCATCGATGTTGACCATCTTGAATGAAAAACCGCGTTCGACCATTTCATTCGCTATTTCAAGCACAGTTAAAAGGTTCTTCTCTTTCGTCGATGCATCCATGCCTTTAGCGGTGATTTCCTTCATACAAGCTTTGATGCCTTCTTTCCCTTTGGACATGGCTTCCAGGTCGAAGTCACTGGCCCGAATCGAAAAGTAAGCCGCGTAATAATATAAAGGATGGTGCACTTTAAAGTAGGCCACACGCAGAGCCATAAGGATATAGGCAGCGGCATGGGCTTTAGGGAACATGTACTTGATTTTCAGACAGGAAGCGATATACCATTCCGGGACGTCATTGTTTCGCATTTCTTTCTGCCAGTCATCAGGGATCCCGCGACCTTTTCTGACATATTCCATGATCTGAAAGGCCAGACCGTCTTCCAGTCCCTTATGCTGCAGATAGATCATGATGTCATCTCGACACCCGATTACTTCCGACAAGGGGATATTGTGCTGTCTGATCAGTTCTTCAGCATTCCCAAGCCATACATCGGTCCCGTGAGACAAACCTGAGATCTGGAGCAGTTCCGCAAAGGTCGTCGGTTTCGTCTGTTCCAGCATCTGACGAACGAAACGCGTACCGAACTCGGGGACGCCTAAGGTTCCGGTTTTTGAGAAGATCTGCTCTTCTGTAACGCCCAAAACTTCTGTCCCGCTGAACAGTTTCATGACATCCGGATCATTAACCGGGATGTCTAATGGATCGATCCCCGATAAGTCCTGGAGCATACGGATCATACTCGGATCATCGTGACCCAGGATATCCAGTTTCAGGACATTGTCATGGATCGAGTGGAAGTCAAAGTGGGTCGTTTTCCATTCGGACTCCTGATCGTCCGCGGGGAACTGGATCGGAGAGAAATCATAGACATCCATATAGTCCGGGATAACGATGATCCCGCCCGGATGCTGGCCTGTCGTCCGTTTGACACCAGTCAGACCTTTGGACAACCGGTCCACTTCAGCCGAACGGTAATTCAGCTGATGGTCGCGTTCGTAGCCTTTGACGAAGCCGAATGCTGTCCGGTCGGCAATGGTACCGATCGTGCCGGCACGATAAACATACTCTTCTCCAAACAGTTCCTTCGTATACAAGTGGGCTCTCGCCTGGTATTCACCGGAGAAGTTCAGATCGATATCGGGAACTTTGTCTCCATTAAAGCCCAGGAATGTCTCAAAGGGAATGTCCTGACCGTCTCTGTATAAGGACTCACCACACTTGGGACAGGCTTTTTCAGGGAGATCAAAACCGGAGCCGTATTCGCCGTTCGTAAAGAATTCAGAATGCTTACATCCTATGCAGCGGTAATGCGGCGGCATGGGATTGACTTCGGTGATCCCTGTCAGGGTAGCGACCAGACTGGAGCCGACCGACCCCCTTGAACCAACCAGATAGCCGTCTTCCACACTTTTATGCACCAGTTTCTGAGAAATCAGGTAAATAACCGAGAAGCCATTCCCGATGATACTGTCGAGTTCCTTCTCGATCCTGGCTTCGATGATTTCTGGTAGATCTTCACCATACAGTTCATGCGCCTTATCGTAGCTCATTTTACGGATCTCTTCTTCGGACCCTTCCATTTTCGGCGTGTACAGGTCCTGTTTCACAGGTGTGATATCATCCGCGACACTGTCGACAAATTCATTCGGATTGGTGATCACCACTTCTTCTGCTGTTTCCTCGCCTAAAAAGGCCAGGCTTTCCATCATTTCATCCGTGGTCCGGAAATACACCGGCGGATTCTTATGCTGGCTGACATGCGATTTATTTTGTGTTTCAAGCAGGATATCGCGGTAGACACCGTCTTCCGGGTTCACGAAATGTACGTTTCCGGTCGCGATGACCTTTTTGTCCAGTTCCTTACCCAGCTTCACGATATTTGTGATGATGTCTTCCAGGTCATCTTTATTTCTGACCAGTTCGCGGTTGATGAGATTCAAATAGGCTTCTTTCGGCATGATTTCAAGGTAATCGTAATAAGCTGCTTTCTTTTTGGCTTCTTCATACCCGCGCTGCATCATGGCTTCAAAGACTTCGCCCTGTGCACAACCGGATCCTATGATCAGACCTTCTCTGTACTTGTCCAAAAATGACCGGGGTACGCGAGGGACCCGGTAAAAATAATCGACCAGCGAACCGGATATGAGTTTGAATAGGTTTTTAAGCCCGGCCTGATCTTTTGCCCAGATCGTTACGTGACTGGGACGGGATTTTTTATAAGCATCTCCCCCGCCCATATATTGGTTCAGTTCACTGTGGCGTTCGATATTATATTCTTTCTTTGCCATTTTCACAAAGATCCAGAGCAGCTGTCCCGTCGTCTGTGAATCGTAAATGGCCCGGTGATGCTGTTCCAGATTCACTTTGAATTTTTTCGCAAGGGTGTTCAGACGGTGACTTTTAAAGGTCGGATTGATGAAGCGTGAAAATTCAAGGGTATCGATGACCGGCAGTTCAGACATCGGCATATCATGCTTTTTATAGGCGGTGTTCAAAAAGCCCATATCAAAGGTTGCGTTATGGGCAACTAGAATGCTGCCTTCTGAAAAGGCCTTGAACTGTTCCAGCACGTCTTTTTCCGATTTCGACCCGCGGACCATTTCATCCGTGATCCCTGTCAGATTGATAGTCGTATTCGATAAACGATGTCCAGGATCGATGAATTCCTGAAACTCTGCCACCACGTTCCCTTTATGCATCTTGACAGCGGCCAGCTCGATGATGTTGTCATAAATAGCTGACAAGCCTGTGGTCTCCACGTCAAACACGACATAGGTGGCTTCATGCAGATCGTCTTCTGATTCATTATAGGCAATGGGCACACCGTCATCCACCAGATTGGCTTCCACGCCGTAAATGATTTTGACATTGTTCTTGCTGCCGGCAGAATGAGCTTCCGGATACGACTGAGCAACACCATGATCCGTTATGGCTATAGCTTTGTGTCCCCACTCAGCCGCCTGCTTGACAAGATCTGTTGCACTTGGTGTGGCATCCATCTGACTCATGTTCGTGTGCGCATGCAGCTCGACCCGTTTTCTATCTTCCGGATATGTATCTTTTCGGCTCGCATGAAAAGTCTGAGTGATATCCTGGACGTTCATGACCAGATCGCGCATAAAGGTGTCTTCCTGAATGCTTCCTCTGACCTTGACCCAAGTCCCCGGTTTGATCCGTTCGAACATGGCTTCGTCCTGTTCATTATTGGAAAATCGTTTGCATGAGAAGGATGAGGAGTAATCTGTGATCTTAAAAATAAGCAACTTGCGGCCTGAGCGCAGTTCTCTGATTTCCGAATCGAAGACATACCCTTCCAGGGTGACGCGACGCTCTTCTTCTTCAATGGCTATCATTTGTTTGATTTCTTCATTCGCGGGGATCGGTCGTCCCAGCTTTATCGGACCATCCGCTTTGATTTCTTTGTTCTCTTCTTTTTTCTTTTCAGCTTTTTCTACCAGACGCGTGTATTCCTGCGCCATGATCTGGTCGTCTTCTTCTTTTTGAAGCTTGAACTGCTCGACTTTTTTCTGGTGAGCATGGGAATCGACGACAGGTGTGAGTTTGAACTGCTTGGGGAAACCCAGCTGATGATAACTCTGAGAGATTTTAGGAAGAAAGTCATTCTCGTATTTATCTTTAGCCAGTTCCTGATCGATCAGAAAGACCCAGTGATTGCCGTCTTTCGTCGGATAGTTTTCCGCAAATGCCCGATTACAGATCGGCGAATCCACCCCACTCAGGTGACAGGCATATTTCCAGTAATGCTGGACTTTTTCTTCAGTGACTACCGGCTCTTCCGTCTGTATGGACAATTCGATCTCGGATAAAACATCAAAAGAGGCTTTTAATGCATTTTTCAGAGACAAGAAGAGAGAAAAAGGCAAAATGTTCATCAGTTTTAAGGTGATGTGCCATTTTCTCTGTTTTTTATATACGGTCACGGATTCTACTTTTCCTTCTCTCAGCCATTCCGCTTCCTCTGGAGAAGGAGAAAATCCGATTTGTTTCAAGAGGGTTTGAAATAATTCCTGTTTACTTAAGCTCACATTCGATCCTTCTTTCTAAAGTCTTCGCTCGTCTTAAGATAATAGCATAGAAAACTGAGACATAAAATGCCTCAGTTCTCTCTTTGCTTATTTCTGGTTTGTACTGGAAGTTAGGATCTCGACGGTATGGAATAGATCATCCACTTTCGTTTCGACCATCTCTCCAGATTCTCTAATCGTTACTTCAACAATACCTTCTGACGCTTTTTTACCGACAGTGATCTGTACGGGGATCCCGATCAGTTCAGCATCCGTGAACTTGACGCCGGGGCGCTCTTTGCGGTCATCGATCAGTACAGAGTAGCCGCGTTCCTCGAACTGTTTAGTCAGCTTTTGAGCCAGATCCATTTGTTCTGCTTTCTTGACCTGGACAGGGATGATATGCACGTCAAACGGTGCGACCGCAGATGGCCATACGAGACCTTTGTCATCCGCATACTGCTCTGCGATGGCCGACAACAGACGGCTCACGCCGATACCATAGCTTCCCATGATGACAGAGGTCTGTCTGCCGTTGTTATCCAGTACAGTCGCATTCATGGCATCGCTGTAGCGTGTGCCCAGCTTGAAGATGTGTCCGATCTCGATTCCTTTAGTGAAACGAAGAGTCCCTTTGTTGTCCGGAGCCGGATCGCCTTCTTTAACGACGCGGATGTCCGCATAGGTATCTACCGTGAAATCTCTATCCGTGTTGACGTTCGTGTAGTGCATGTCTTCCTTGTTGGCTCCAGTGACACCATTGACCATGTCCTGAACATGAAGATCAGCAACGATCTTGACATCTTTATCCAAGCCTACAGGTCCGACGTAGCCAGGATACGATTTAAATTTACTTTCGATCTCTTCTTCGGTAGCCGGTTCGACTTCTTCAGCATCAAGAGCAATGCGCAGCTTCACATCATTGACTTCCTGATCTCCAGGTACGATGGCCAGAACAGGGGTCTCCTTGTCAGCCATATATAACACACTTTTGAAGATTTTTTCCTTAGCCACTTTCAGGTAGTCAGAAACTTCTTCGATCGTTTTTGTGTCAGGTGTGTCCACTTCTTTAAGTTCCAGCTGGACATCTGTTTTGGGTGATTTTTTATAATAACTGGCTGCCATTTCCAGGTTCGCAGCATAATCCGTTGAATCGGAATAGACAACGGTATCTTCCCCGGCGTCAGCCAGTGCCATGAATTCAATGGAGTCTCTCCCGCCCATCGCCCCTGCATCACCGATGATGGCTCGGAAATCCAGTCCAAGTCTCGTAAATGAGTTCGTATATGCCTGGGCGATCGCATCATAAGAATCAGCTAGACTTTCATAACTGTCATGGAAGGTATAAGCATCCTTCATGATAAATTCTCTTCCTCGCATCAGACCAAAACGTGGACGCTTTTCATCACGGTATTTCGTCTGAAACTGGTACAAGAGCAGCGGCAGTTTTTTGTAAGATTTGATTTCTTCACTGATCAGCTTGGCAAAGGTTTCTTCGTGTGTCGGACCGAGGATGAAATCCCGTTCGTGGCGGTCCTTTAACTTGATCAGATCTTCGCCATAGGTCTCATAACGGCCTGATTCTTTCCATAAGTCTGCAGGCAGTAAAGCCGGCAGCAGCATTTCAGCCCCGTCGATCGCATCGAGTTCTTCCCGAATGATCGTTTTGATTTTTTCCAGTACGCGGTTGGCCAGCGGCAGATAACTGTAGATACCTGATGACAGCTGACGGATATACCCCGCGCGTAATAGTAACTGATGGCTGATGACCTCAGCATCATTTGGAACATCTCTTAATGTAGGTGCGAATAATTTTGACTGCTTCATTATAAACTGATATCTCCTTCAATGATTAATTTAAAAAGAATGTCTGTATATCATTCCATGTGACAAGCAGCATGAGGATAAGCAGGAATAAAACGCCCACCAATGTGATATAACCCTCTTTTTCCTGACTCAAAGGCTTTTTACGGACGCCTTCGATAATATTGAGTAACAACTTGCCGCCATCTAAAGCCGGTATCGGCAGAAGATTCATAATGCCTAGATTGACACTTAAAAAGCCCAGCCAGCTGATCAGTCCAACGGTTCCAGCCTGCACGACCTGTTCTGTCGTAGCATAGATCGCAACAGGACCACCAAGCTGATCGACACTGAACCCTCCGGTAAAGAAGGACGCAAGCAGCGTAAAGATCTGACTGATGATAAAGAAGGTCTCAGTGAAACCATAAGTCAGTTTGGCTCCTAAATCGTCTTCCATGTAGGCTTCTACTCCGATCCTTCCAATGGTGTCTCCTTCTACCTCCACCCCTGAAGGCACGATCGTCTCTTCATAGACGTCACCTTCTTCAGTTTCCAGGGTAAAGGAAAGTTCTTCGTTCGGATTCTCCTGAATGATCATGACCATTTCATTCCAGGAATCGACGTCCTGACCATCTATAGACAAGACTCTATCTCCTGTTTCGACGCCAGCTTCGGCCGCAGGGGTATTTTCTTCCACATTCCCGAACCTAGCTTCGTCCGAGCGTACACCGCCCTGAACAAAAGCCAAGAGTGTAAAAGCAACAATAGCTAATATAAAGTTATTCAATGGACCTGCAAAGTTCGTCAGCATGCGGTTAGGCAACGAGGCACTCTGGAACTGTCTGTCTTTAGGCGCGATCTGTAGGATCGTTCCGTCTTTTTCCACTAGCAGGGCATCGCGATTGACATTGAAGGTGGTTTCTTCTGTATCCATGCCGACTCGTCCCGTCAGATACATTTTTTCATCAAAGTCAAAAGAGGAAACTTCAACAGGCACTGAATCGACCGATTCGTCAGAGCCCTGAATGTCTATTTTTTCAACATTGTCCTCTGCATCAAGTGACAGCTGGACAGCCATCCCGGGTCTCAGATCGGCCTCTTCTTCATAACCGGCCATTCTGACATACCCGCCGACCGGCAGCATGCGCACAGTATAGGTCGTCTCACCTTTTCTGTGATAAAAAAGTTTCGGTCCGAAACCGATCGCAAATTCACGTACAAGTATGCCGGCTCGCTTGGCAAAATAAAAATGCCCGAACTCATGCACCACTACGATGATCCCAAAAACTAAAATAAATGCTAAAATATTTTGAATCATATCAAAACTCCTTTATAGATCATACGACACCAAGAATAAACAACACATTCAAAACAAGGAGCAGACTGTCAAAACGATCGAGTATGCCTCCATGTCCCGGCAATATCGTGCCGGAATCCTTAGTATGGTACTCTCTTTTTATCTTGGATTCAAGTAGATCTCCAACTTGTCCAGTAATGGATATTACGACCATCAGTAAAAATGTAGCAAAGACATGTTCTGACTGAGGGAAGTACTGAAGAAAAATGAAGACCAGCACTGACGCCAATACCGTACCTCCCAGCGCACCTTCAACCGTTTTATTGGGGGAGATTGCTGGAGCCAGTTTTGTTCTGCCTATTTTTCTGCCGATCAGGTAGGCTCCGGAGTCGGTTGCCCAGATGACCAGCAGGATCAGAACGAGCAGGGATACATTAGTGAGTCTCAATGAGACAAAGGCATAAAAGCCTATCCCGATATAGATCATCATCAGGATCATCTCTGAGATATCCTTTGTGGTCGTTTCCTGAAAAGCGAGTGAATATAAAAAGAGCAGCACCATGGTTAAAATAATGATCCGCGAGAATACTTCCACTGCAAAGAGGATCGGAAAGTAAATAGAGAGAACCATAAGGGCTACGCCGATCAAAGAAAGTACCGCAGGGGGTGAAGACATTTTCATTTTTTTCATGTGAAGAAATTCTGAAAGACCAATGACAGCTAGTATGGCCATTCCGATAACAAGCGGCCATGACCCAATCCATATCAATGGTATAAACAGTGCTACAGCTATGAGCGCTGTAATGACTCTAGTAAACATATGCAATCCTCAGCTTTCTGTATGTTAAATTGCTCCGTATCGTCTTTGTCTTTTCTGGTATTCCAGGATAGCCTGATCAAAAACTTCACCATCGAAGTCAGGCCACAGTAAGTTTGTAAAATAAAATTCACTGTAGGCATTCTGCCACAGTAGAAAATTACTTAACCTCTGTTCGCCGCTGCTTCTGATGAGCAAATCAACATTCTGGTATGGAGCGATCGATCGTGTAAATAAATGTTCTTCAATGCGTTCTTCAGAAATATCACTGCAGGAGATTTCTTTATTCAAAACCTTCTGGCACAGAGCCTGTGTCGCCTCGACGATTTCAGCTCGTCCACCATAGTTGAAGGCAAAGTTCAGTACCATTCCTGTATTGTCTTTGGTCTGATCCATTGCTCTGCTGATCGCTTTCTTAGTAGAATGAGGAACTTTTTCTTCAAACCCGATCATATTCACTTTCACATTCTTTTCCTGCAGTTCAGGTACGAAACGGTCAAAGAAGCGGATAGGCAGCTGCATGAGAAAATGGACTTCCTGAGGAGGCCTTTTCCAGTTTTCAGTTGAAAAAGCATATAGCGTGAGCACTTTTACTCCTCGTTCACTCGCACGCATCGTTACTCTGCGTATCGCTTCCATACCTTCTTCATGTCCAAACTTTCTGGGTTTGCCCTGTTTTTGAGCCCATCTGCCATTGCCATCCATAATGACTGCAACGTGATCTGGAATGTTTTTTTCTTGTTCACTCATAATAATCGGTGCTTAGACTAACTGCACCATACCTCCTAAAGTCTGTGACATCTCTTCTATTGTAGTAAAAAAAAGCATGAATTACCATTAAATATTATATAAGAATAAACCGTCCTGATCCTAATAGTTTATCAGAAAAGGCTGGTTTGCTATACTATATGTAGAAATATTGTCGTTTAAAAAAGTTTATAAAGGGAGGAACGCCCACATGAAACGTATAAGTAAATACCTGATGGGTTTAGTTGTAACGGCTGTTGTCACTAAACTCGTCAATAAATACATCATCGATAAACTGTAATCAAAAAGAAGAAAAAGGAGAGTAAGCTCATAAACTTAGAGAATGACACCTTGAACGGGCATTCTGTTAAGTTTCCCTGTGCTACTCTCCTTACTTTTTTAACCTTCGATCTTAACCTTCAATAATTTCTTTTTCTTTTTCGGAAGATAATTTGTCGATAGCTTTGACACTTGCATCTGTCAGTTTCTGTACTTCTTCTTCATACTGACGCAGATCGTCTTCGGTCAGATCACCGGATTTTTCTGCTTTTTTAAGTGAATCCATGGCATCACGACGAATGTTACGTACCGCGATTTTTGCATTTTCAGCTTCTTTGCCCACTTGCTTGGCAATTTCTCTACGGCGTTCTGCAGTCAGCGCAGGAACAACTAATCTGATAACGTTCCCGTCATTGGAAGGTGGAATACCGACATCCGACTGGTTGATCGCTTTTTCAATGTTACCTAAAGCACTTTTATCGTAAGGCGTGATCAGAAGTACACGAGGCTCAGGAACAGAAATCTGTGCCAGCTGGTTAAGTGGTGTCGGTGCCCCGTAATACTCGACATTTACACGGTTCAACAAACTTGGATTAGCGCGCCCGGCTCTGATCGAACCTAATTCTCTAATATAAGCCTGTTCTGATTGTTTCATACGTGCCTGTGTTTCTTTCAAAATTTCCTGTGTCATTATTTTTTCCTCCTGACAGTTGTTCCGATCGTTTCTCCCAGAACAACACGCTTGATATTTCCTTTTTCATTCAACTTGAATACGACTAGAGGGATATCATTGTCCATGCTTAATGATGAAGCCGTTGTATCCATGACCTGAAGTGATTTATTTATAATATCGAGATAAGTCAGTTCCTCATATTTAACGGCATCGACATCGATGTTCGGATCCGAAGAATAGACCCCATCCACATTGTTCTTAGCCATCATGATGACATCCGCCTGCATTTCAGCAGCTCTGAGTGCCGCCGTTGTATCTGTAGAGAAGTACGGGCTTCCCGTTCCTCCGGCAAAAATGACGACTCTGCCTTTTTCCAGGTGTCTGATCGCTTTTCTTCTGATATAAGGTTCAGCGACCTGTCTCATTTCGATCGACGTCTGAACACGCGTAGGCACCCCGATGTTTTCAAGTGCGTCCTGCAGGGCCAGTCCGTTCATGATCGTTGCGATCATACCCATATAATCTGCCTGAGAACGTTCCATTCCCATTTCTGCCCCAACATGACCGCGCCAGATATTTCCGCCACCCACTACGATAGCTATCTCAATGCCCAGTTCATGTACTTCTTTAATTTCCTGACAAATTTCGTGAATGGTTGGTGGTTGTATACCAAATCCGGTATCACCAGCAAGTGCTTCACCACTTAGTTTCAATATAACGCGTTTGTATTTCGGCTCATCCATAAAATCTTTCCCTCCATCATTCATACACAATAATTTTACCATATTTAACAGGTAGCGTCATTAATAAATCTTACAATCATAGCGTTATCACTCTAAAAAAAAGCAGGGATAGTTAACTATCCCTGCTTTACTCTTCTTATTTTTTACCTAATTGACTTTGTACTTCAGCAGCGAAGTCTTCAGAACGTTTTTCAATTCCTTCTCCGACTTCATAGCGGATGAATGATTTGATTGAAGAGTTGTTCTCTTTCAAGTATTCTCCAACTGTCAAGTCAGGATTTTTAACGTAAGGCTGATCGACCAAGCTTACCTCAGCCAACCATTTGTTCAAACGTCCCTGAACCATTTTTTCAACGATGTTTGCTGGTTTGCCTTCATTTTTAGCTTGTTCAGTCAATACACTTAATTCGTGATCTCTGTCTTCTTGAGCTACATCTTCACGTGTAATGTATTTAGGATTGATAGCTGCAACGTGCATGGCAACGTTACGTGCTACTTCTTCGTCAGCGCCTTCTAATACAGTCAACACAGTGATACGTCCACCCATGTGCTCGTAGTCACCAAACACATCGTTGTCTGTTTTTTCAACGACTGCAAAACGACGGAAAGTGATTTTTTCACCGATCGTTGTTGTTGCTTCAGTGATCGTGTCCTGGATCGTTTCACCATTCAATTCCAGTTTCAAAGCATCTTCAACAGAAGCAGGGTTTTCCTGTGCCACTGTTTTAGTGATACCTTTAACTAGGTTCTGGAATTTATCGTTTTTAGAAACGAAGTCCGTTTCAGAGTTGATTTCAGCGATCGCTGCAACATTACCTTCAACGTGAATGTTTGCTAATCCTTCAGCCGCAATACGGTCTGCTTTTTTAGCTGCTTTAGAAACGCCTTTTTCTCTTAGGTAGTCAACAGCTGCGTCCATATCGCCATCAGTTTCCACTAATGCTTTTTTCGCATCCATCATACCTACGCCTGTTTTATCACGTAATTCTTTAACTTGAGCCGCTTTAATATTTGCCACTATTTTTCTTCCTCCTCAGTAGATTATGATTCTAACCTGTAAGTTTAAATTATTCGTTGTCGCCTTCTACAACTTCAACGATTTCATCTAAAGAATCAGATTTAGCTTCTTCTTCAAAGCCTTCTTCTCCCTGGTTACCTTCGATAACAGCGTCAGCCATTGTTTTAGTTAATAATTTAACTGCACGGATAGCGTCGTCGTTTGAAGGGATGATGACATCGATATCATCTGGATCACAGTTTGTATCTACCATTGCAACGATAGGAATGTTCAATTTTTGAGCTTCTTTAACTGCAATGTGTTCTTTACGAGGATCTACAACGAACAAGACATCTGGTTTGCCAGGCATGTCTTTGATTCCGCCTAAGAATTTGTCTAAGCGGTCACGTTCTTTGATCAATAGACCAACTTCTTTTTTAGGTAAGACTTCGAATGTTCCGTCTTCTTCCATTTTTTCTAAATCTTTCAAACGTTTGATACGTCTTTGGATCGTGTCCCAGTTAGTTAACGTTCCACCCAACCAACGGTGGTTGATGTAGAAAGCGCCGGCTCTTTGTGCTTCTTCTTTGATCGCATCTTGAGCTTGTTTTTTAGTTCCTACAAAAAGAACAGTTCCGCCATCTTCTGCAACTTCGCGTACATAGTTGTAAGCTTTGTCGATCAGCTTAACAGTTTTCTGCAAGTCGATGATGTAAATACCGTTTCTTTCTGTAAAGATGAAAGGTTTCATTTTAGGGTTCCAGCGTCTAGTCTGGTGTCCGAAATGTACCCCTGATTCTAATAATTGTTTCATTGATACTACTGCCATTTGTCATTCCTCCATTTGGTTTTTGTATTTTCCTCCCCTGACGTCATCTGCCTGAACACTCCATGGCATACAGAGCACCATTCAAGGCATCGGTCAAGGTGTGAAATCAGTGCGTTATGCACCGCCATTAAGTATACAACATTCATCAGCATAATGCAATAAAGTGTTAAAAAAATCTTGCTAATTCGACTAACCTATCGCATACTATTAGAAGAAATATGAAAAGGAAGTGACGACTATGTTTTTCTCATTTGTACGCAGTATCATTCTGGTACTTGTCTGGATACTGAATGGCAAGTTTAAGGTGATCGGCAAAGAGAACCTCCCACAGGATGACAATTACATTTTAATCGCCCCACATCGTTCATGGATCGATCCGGTCTATCTTGTTCTGGCGACCACGCCCAAGCAGTTCAGTGTCATGGCCAAAAAAGAACTGTTCAAGAATCCAGTTTTCAGATGGATCATTACGCACATGAATGCTTTCCCGGTCGATAGAGACAATCCCGGCCCAAGCGCCATCAAAACCCCTGTCAAATCCTTAAAAGAAACCGATCTGGGTCTGATCATTTTCCCGACAGGCACGCGTCATTCAAATGAATTGAAAGGTGGCGCCGTGACTATAGCCAAGTTGAGCAAGAAACCGATCGTCCCTGCTGTATACAGCGGTCCTTTAACCTTCAGTGACTTGGTGAAACGTAAAAAAGCTGTTGTCCGTATCGGCGAGCCTTTCTATGTGGAACGTAAAGTCGAAGGCATTAAAGACACGAACGCATACTATTCTGAAAAGATCCAGCAGGCGTTTGAAGAACTCGACCGAAACTAGAATCTTATACTTGATCAGAACAGGCTGGCGCTGCTGCGTCAGCCTGTTTCATTATAAAGGTTCATTTATGCTGAAATAATGAAACGATCGTTGCGCTATATATCAGTATTTCCTTCTATTTATGACGGTATTGTTCGCTCACGGACCACTACACTCATCAGTGAACAGATTCCGCTCTCGAATGTCGTGCTCGGTAAACATTTGAACCATGAGTGAACATTTTTCTCCACATGATGTCGCACTCACGAACCACGACTCCCCCCAGTGAACAGATTTCGCTTTCAAATGTCGTACTCATAGACCACACCTCTATCCAGTAAACAGTTTTGGCCCCCGAATGTCGTACTCATGGACCACTACTCTCATCAGTGAGCAGTTTCCTCTTCAGAATGTCGTGCTCGGTAAGCATCTGAACCATGAGTGAACATTTTTCTCCACATGATGTCGCACCCGCTCACAGTATCTCTTTGACTTGACACTTTTCATCACTCCCCCCTCTTTGTATGACCAGCTCGTCAGCTTTCCGGCGATGACTTTGTCATTTGCAGCATAAAATGACAAGCTCATCTAAGCTTTATTCCTGACTGAGCCATTCTTGACGCAAAATGACAAAGTCAGTAATAATTTCACTCCGGGCTTGTCATTTCAGGGGTACGATGACAAGCTCATCATGACTCCCATCCTCGACTCTGTCATATTTTTTCCAAAATGACAAGCTCAAAAATATTTTAACCATGACTCTGCCATTTCTGATTCAAAATGACCGGCTCAAAATATTTTCCTTCTCCACCTGGTCATTTCAAGCTTAGAATGACAAGCTCGGCAACATTCGACGCCTGACACTGTCATTCCGAGCATAAAAAGACAAAGTCATCCAATAAATCCTGCTCACTTTGCCGTCTGAACTTCAGAACCAGCAAAAAAGCAGCGGAACGTTCATCCTAAGATGACGTTCCGCTGCAGTCATGCGTTCTTATTCATTTATTGTGTCTGTAACCCAAGATTCTGAAGTTCGTACATGTCTTTATATTGTCCACCGCTATCGATGAGCTCATCATGTGTGCCGCGTTCAATGATATGTCCGTTATCCAGTACGAGGATCTGGTCAGCATCTCTGATCGTCGACAATCTGTGAGCGATCGCAACTGTGGTACGCCCTTTTCTCATTCGCTGTAGACCTTCTTGAATGAGTGCTTCGGTTTCCGTATCGATATTGGCCGTCGCTTCATCCAGTATAAGGATCTTCGGATCTCTGACGATCGTACTGGCAAACGAGATCAGCTGCTTCTGTCCACTTGAGAAGCTGGCTCCACGCTCGACCACTTTGGCATCATACTGCCCCGGAAGTTCTTCGATAAATTTGTCTGCCTGAACGAAACGTGCCGCCTCAATGATTTCTCTGTCGGTGATCGATTCATTCAGTAAACGGATATTATCTTTGATTGTTCCGTAGAAAAGGAAGGAATCCTGAAGGACGAGTCCGGTACGCTGACGCAGTTCACGCATGGGAAACTCTTTGATCGATCTGCCGTCGATCAGGACTTCCCCTTCACCAAAATCGTAGAAACGCATCAGTACATTGATGATGGAAGACTTCCCGCTTCCCGTATGGCCGACCAGAGCGATGGTCTCGCCTGGATTGACGGTGAAGGAAATATTTTTCAGTACGTTGTTCTTGCCATCATAAGAAAATGATACATTCTTGAATTCGATTTTTCCTTCTTCGATATGCGCGTCTTCCTTATCCAATTGCGCCGGTGCATACTGCTCATTGTCCATGACCGTCAAGATCCGGCTGCTGGATACGATACCGTCCTGGAACAAGCTCATGCTGTCCATAAGGCGTGTCAGTGGCCGGAAAAAGTTGTTGGCGTAAGTCGTGAATGCATAAATGATCCCGACTTCGACCGGACCCGTCAGTGCTTCCAGGCCAAAAATCGTCAAAATAACGACGGCTGACAAGGTATAAAGCAGATTGATGACCGGGCTCAAAAGCAGGGCATTGATTTTCGTCATTGAAAAACGCGAATCAAAGTAAGACTGGTTCGTCTCCTCGAATTCCTTCTGAAGACGTTTCTCCTGACGGAACTGCTGGATGATCGAGATCCCATTGATCGTCTCAGCCAGCTTCGTATTCAGCAGACTCAGTTTCGACTTCATTTCACTGTAAGTCTTTGAACTGTAAACCTGATAGATACGTATCACGATGAGTAACACCGGTGCAAAAATCAGGATCCAAAGTGTCACGGTCACATCCAAGAGGAACATCGCTCCTAATGAAATGACGACACCAAAGACTCCCTGCATGATGTTCAAAAAGACGTTCCAGAAATCTTTCATTGCTTCCGTATCATTAGTGACACGCGTGATGAGCCAGCCTGTCGAGGTCTGGTCAAAGAAGCGCATCCCCAGTGTATGAAGCTTTTCAAATAGCTGATTACGGATGTTCTGGACCGTTTTCTCTGAAGCCATATTGAAAAGATACAATTCCAGATACCAGACAGTCAACCGGATCAGCGTCACACCAAAGTGCAGCCCTGCAAAGGTTAGAATGATCGAAAGTGACAAATCGCCTGTCGTCAAATGATTGTCGATAAACAGCTGAATGATACGCGGTAGTGCAGCTGTCGATATAGCAAGAGCGACACTGAAAAAGATAGCAACAGCAAACTGCTTCTTATATGGCTTGCCGAAGGTCATGATGCGTTTCAGGATATGCATCTGCTCTTTGAAAGGTATGGATCGTCTAACTGACAACTCTTTCTGTTCCATCATTAGTAATCCTCTCCTTCCAGTTTACGTTCCAGCTGCTGCTGATTATACATATCTTCATACCAGCCGCCATGAGCAAGCAGTTCGCTGTGCGTGCCTCGCTCGATGATCGTGCCCTTCTCTATAACGATGATTTCTTCGGCATGCATGACGGAACTGATCCGGTGCGCCGCAATGATCGTTGTCTGACCTTCCCGGATCTCTTTCAAGCCCGATAAAATCGACTCCTCAGTTTTGGCATCCACTGCAGATAATGAATCATCCAGGATCATGAGCTCAGGGTTGATCAGAATGGCGCGCGCAATGGAAATACGCTGTTTTTGACCGCCAGAAAGAGAGACGCCTCGTTCCCCTACTTCGGTATCATAGCCTTCTGGTAATTCCATGATATCGTCATGAATATCAGCCAGTTTAGCAGCTGCTTCGACAGCTTCCTGGGACAATGTCGGATCAGCAAAGCGGATGTTTTCTCTGATCGTTGTCGAAAAGAGATAGTTATCCTGTGGGACATAACCGATTTGTTTTAAAAGAGCATCAAGTGTGTAATCCTTGATATCGTACCCGCCATAACGGATCGTTCCTTTATAGTTATCATATTCGCGCAGGAGCAGTTTCATGATCGACGTTTTGCCGGCACCGGTTTTACCGACGATCCCTAAAGTCTGCCCCCGTTCGATATTGAATGACACATGATGCAGAGCAACCATTTCGTCGTCCGGATAACTGAAAGCGTCGATATCGAATGAAAGTGTGCCTGAAATAGGTTCATCGATCGCCCCTTGTCTTTCATTGATCGCACTGTCTTCTCTTAAAAGATTTTCAATACGGTCATAGCTTGCCGATCCGCGTTCGATGATGTTGAACAAACGTCCGATAGCGAACATCGGCCAGACCAGCATACCGATATAATTGATGAAGGTGACAAAATCACCGATAGAAATTTCATCTCCCATAATAAGGTATCCACCGACAATGATCGTCAGGACATAAGAGAGCCCCATGATCAGCGTGATAGCCGGGTCAAAAAGCGAATCGATTTTATAAACTGCTTTGTTTTTCAAAACGACATTATCCGTCTGATTCTCGAATTTCTCGACATCTTCCTTTTCCTGACCAAACGTCTTCATGACTTTGATCCCTTGAATGCTTTCCTGGACTTTATCATTCAACTGAGAAAAGGCAGCTTGAGCATCCCTAAACCGCAAGTGCAGACGCTGGCCTAGAATACGTGACGTCAGTGCCAGAAATGGCAAAGGAATGACGGCGATCAGTGTCAGACGCCAGTCAACGACGAACAGCATAGCCAAAAGCGTTGTCAGCCCTACGCTTATGGCATCTGCCATCGTCAGGACTCCCCCACCGGCGACCATGCGCAGCCCACGCAAGTCGTTGGTTGCATGCGCCATTAAATCGCCGGCTCTGTATTTCTGGAAAAATGTATTATCCATGTTTGTAAAATGGTCGTATAACTGTTTTCTGACTATTTGTTCCAGCTTGGCGGCATTCCCCCATATATTCACACGCCACATGTACCGCAAAATATACTGCAGCACAGCTGTAGAAGTCAAAATGAGCATCCACTGCAGTAATGATTGTTCAGTCAAGACATCTGTCTCGATCTCATCTACCACGATCCCGATGATCCGAGGCGGTATCAGCTGCAGAACAGCCACGATCATTAAACCTGCGACCCCTAATAAATAGGATTTTTTCTCTTGCTTGAAAAACCATCCTAACCGTTTAAATATATCCATAATTCTAATCTCCCACATTTTACATTTTTCTACCGGTTACATTCTTCAATGTGACAATATGTCATATTGGGTTAAAGTTGAACGGACAGGCTATCTGTCCGTCAATTCAACCTATTTCTTTTTGTTTTTTGTGCTTTTACTTTTCTGTTGCGTCTTCATCTGGCTCATCATCTGATTGATTTTTCTTTCAGAAGGTTTCTGACCCATCTGCATCATCATCATGCGCAGCATGTTTTCATCGATAGGAGGATTTTTCTCAAAGTAGTCCATCATATATTTTCTGGCAATGAAGAATCCGCCAGCAAGTCCACCGATCAGTGCCAATAAAATTAATACTATCGCTAACCACATATCCATACATATTCACTCCTCTCAGCTATTACTTGTTACTAATAAACCTGTCGCCCGTTTTATACATTCCAATAAAACTGCTCACTGAACTATTTTACACAATTAACATGGAAAAATAAACCTATAAACGTAATTTAGTGTATATTATACGTTTGATTCAAGATTTGATTTTTAAAAAACTTCCTTTCAATTAAGAAATTGAAAGGAAGTTTTCCAGATCTTTATTCAGTATTTGAACGATTTAGCTGTTTAAAGATAGAAAAGTGTTCACAACGTTCTCAGGTGTAAAGCCGTAAGCTTCAACAACTGCTTCGCCGTTACCACTGGCACCGAATTTATCTATAGCCATCACTTTACCGGCATCTTTGACATATTTATGCCAGCCGAATGATGAGCCCATTTCGATCGCTACACGATTTTTAACAGCACTTGGAAGAACTGACTCTTTATACTCGTCAGACTGATCTTCAAACAAGTCGAAACTTGGCATTGAGACGACTGATACGTCTTTGCCTTGTGCTTTAAGCTCTTTTTGAGCATCCATTGCCAATGAAACTTCTGACCCAGTCGCGATCAGGATGCCGTCCGGTGTTTCTTTGTCAGCTGGTGACAGGACGTAGGCGCCTTTTTTAAGGTTTTCTCTAGCCAATTCTTTTGAACCGGCAAGGACTGGAAGATTTTGACGAGTCAACACAAGCATGGTTGGTCTGCTTTGTGAAGTCAGTGCAACTTCCCATGCAGCTGCTACTTCGTTGCCGTCAGCAGGTCTCACAACAGATAAGTTGTGCATGCCGCGGAAACTTGAAAGCTGTTCGACAGGCTCGTGTGTCGGACCGTCTTCACCTACAGCAATAGAGTCATGTGTCATGACATAAATAGCTGGGATTTCTGATAAGGCAGCTAAACGGACAGCTGGTCTCAAGTAGTCAGTGAATACGAAGAATGTTGAGACGTAAGATTTGGTCCCTCCATGCAGCATGATACCATTTAAGGCAGCAGCCATGGCAAATTCACGTACACCGTACCAGATGTTGCGTCCTTCATATTGTCCAGCCTGGAAATCTTCAACACCGTCGATGGTTGTTTTGTTAGATCCAGACAAGTCGGCAGATCCGCCCCATAGGTTAGGAACAGCTTTAGCGATGGAATTCAACACTTCACCACTTGTTGAACGTGTAGCAGCAGCCCCGTCGCCTTCTGAAAAGACTGGCAGTTCTTTATCCCAGTTCTCTGGTAATTTACCAGACAATGAATCTTCAAACTGGGCAGCTAGATCTGAATGGGTATTGCGATAGTCTTCAAGCTTTTTGTTCCATTCTGATTCAAGTTTATCGCCTTTATCGATCATGTGCTCTTTAAAGCGTTTAGCTACTTCTTCAGGGACGAAGAAATCTTCGCCTTCCCATCCGTAAGCTTTTTTAGCTGCTTCAACGCCTTCAGGTCCTAATGGTGCACCGTGGACATTATGTGTTCCAGCGTTGGGCGCTCCGAAGCCGATAACTGTTTTGATTTCGATCAAGGTTGGTTTGTCTGTTGATTCTTTTGCTTTTGTGATCGCTTTGTCGATAGCGTCCAGATCGTTGCCATCTTCGACTAAGATATGTTCCCATCCATAAGCTTCAAAGCGTTTGCCGACATCTTCCGTGAAAGCTTTAGATGTTGGTCCGTCCAGCTGAATGTCATTGGAATCGTATAACATAACCAGTTTACCCAACTTAAGGTGTCCGGCAAGAGATGCAGCTTCTTGAGATACACCTTCCTGAAGATCGCCGTCTCCACATAATGCATAGGTGTAATGGTCGACGATAGAATAGCCCTCTTTATTGTAAGTAGCTGATAAGTGTGCTTCAGCCATTGCCATACCTACCGCATTCGCGATACCTTGTCCAAGCGGTCCAGTTGTTGCTTCCACGCCGTCTGTGACATGTACTTCTGGGTGCCCTGGTGTATTGCCTTCAAGTTGACGGAAATTTTTAAGATCGTCAACACTGACCTTGTAGCCAGACAAGTGAAGCAAGCTGTAAAGCATCATAGAACCGTGTCCTGCACTTAATACGAAACGGTCACGGTCGAACCATCTCGGGTTTTTAGGATTGACATTCAAGTGACGTGTCCATAATGTATACGCCATTGGTGCTGCCCCCATAGGTAACCCCGGGTGACCTGAATTTGCTTTCTGTACGCCATCAATACTTAATGTACGAATCGTATCGACTGCCATTTGATCGGTTTTATCGAACAATGAACTTCATTCCTTCCGTTTGTTTAAAATTTAAACTCACTATATTAGTGTACTATCATTACGCTTTCATTTCAATGTAAACTCTATCAATAGAAGAAAACGTAAGTGGCGTTCACCCACGATCGTGAAGGCCTTTATCTTTCTGGATTTCCTTCACTTTATCAGGAGTCACATCGTTTCCGTCAGGATCTACTATTTTCATGCCTTCTATATGGTTTCTCATACCAGAACGGAACGCTTTGATGTACTCGTCTCTTAAACCTTTTTGTTCCTGCTTTTCCTCATCAGTTAAGCCGTCATTGCGCTCTTTTCTTACTAATTCATTGATGCGGTCGAGCTTTTGTTTCTCAAGCATGTTATCCTCCTTACACCATTTAAGTCATTTATTTCTCACATTACCTATCATACCATTTGTGACAATAAAGTGGTAGTTATAGATAGCATTCTCATTTATTTATCAAAATAATGACATTTTTCCAGGTATAGCTTCTAAGAATTCCACTCCCCTCCTTTTATTCGAACATTCGTTTGATTCAGGGTATATACTATGCTATACTTTAATAAAATATAGAACGGTTGTTCCATATACTGAACAAATAACAGAGAGGGTTTTAGTATGACGACAAGAGGGCGTAAAGGTGAGAAACAGCTGGAGATCCTGAATTTCATCTATAAACAAGTAAAAAAGAAAGGTTATCCACCTACTGTTAGAGAAATCGGTGAAGCCACGGCACTATCATCTACCTCTACAGTGCACGGACACCTGGCCAGACTTGAAAAAAACGGCTTTATCCTGCGTGACCCTTCTAAACCGCGAGCCATTGAATTTACTCCTTTAGGACTGGATAAGCTGGGCATCGACCCGGACGAGGATAAGATCCCCCTTCTGGGTATCGTCACAGCCGGGGAACCGATCCTTGCGATCGAAGAAGCAACGGACTACTTCCCTATCCCCAATGACCTTGAGATAGAAAAAGGCAATCTGTTCATGCTGACCATTCGCGGAGACAGTATGATGGATGTCGGCATTTTAGACGGCGACCAGGTCATTGTCAGAAAACAGGAAGCTGCCAATAATGGTGATATCGTTATCGCTATGACTGATGAAGATGAAGCGACCTGTAAACGATTCTACAAAGAAGCCAATCATATCCGATTACAGCCGGAGAATGAAACGATGGCTCCTATCATACTTAATGATGTAAAAATCCTTGGGAAAGTTGTTTCATTATACAGAAGTCACATTTTTTAAGAAATATCATACGAAATGAAAAAGGCTGGGATAAAAACTCCCGGCCTTTTTGCTTTTTTGAAACTGTTGGAGAGTGAGGACATTCAGATGAGTGATTTCGCTGCATGACAACCACTTCCTAGTGAATCACGGTATCAACTGGTCACTAAACGGCTATTGTGACTACTTCCTGTAAATTTACGGTGTGAACTGGTTACAAAACTGCAGGAGGAATGTTTTTCCTTGACTAAACGTAGGAAAGAGGCTGGGGCAGAAATGTCCCAGCCTCTTTCGTGTTTCCTTATCGATTCCTCCCGCAAACGCGTGATAAAAACCAGTCCGTCTTCCGCTTTATCATAAGTCGATGCTTTGCCGTTTTACATGAGATAGCTAGATCTCCTGCAGGACTATAAAAGCTATTTCCGTTAAGGTTACTCTTGATCGCTCCAGCTACCTTAGACGATTAGGATCAGGTCTCGCTTCCCTAAGTGACGAATAAAGCAAACTTCGGCAGATAGGCAGGTTCGATTTTTTTCTAACTGTCGAATTCTACTGTTATTCGGTCGATAGGGTTAGCTGGCAGTAACCTAATTACCGAAGAAGGCTCACTTCGGTAATTAGGTTGACAGGATGAGTTTCAATGTGTCGAGTACAGGTCCACTTCGGTAATTAGGTGCTGCTCTTTATTCCCTACTTACTGAATAGTGAGAACTTCGGCAAGTTCTTTTCGTAACCCAAATCGTACTTACCGAATCAGCTGAAAAGCTGAAGCTTTTTAGGTTCAGACTCTAACTCTAAGCCTTCTTTAAGACCTCTTTCCCCTTACTATGCTTAAATAAAAAAAACAGGTAAAAACCACCCTCGTGGTCTTTACCTGCAGATTTCAGAATGTCTATTAATACTTCATCAAGGTGAAGATATCGTAACCTTTGATTTTGTCTCGGCCTCTAAGCTCTTCCAATTCAATAAAGAATGCTGCACCAACGACGACGCCTCCAAGTTTCTCTACGAGTTCGATCGTAGCAGCGATGGTCCCACCAGTTGCGAGAAGATCATCTGTGATCAGCACTTTCTGACCAGGTTTAATAGAGTCTTTGTGTAATTGCAAAACATCGGTACCGTATTCAAGACCGTAGTTTACTTCGATCGTTTCTCTTGGCAGCTTCCCTTTTTTACGGCAGGGTGAGAAACCAATTTCCAGCTCATAAGCTACTGGACATCCTACGATAAAGCCTCTTGCTTCAGGACCTACGATCATTTCAACGCCTTTGTCTTTAGCATATTCAACGATTTTATCCGTTGCGGCCTTATAGGCTTCCCCATCTGCCATCAATGGTGAAATATCTCTAAATATGATACCTTTTTCCGGAAAATCAGGAACATCCGCAATATATTTCTTAAAATCCATTTGTCTTCCTCCATCATTTGAATCGTTCATCATTATTTTTTCAGGTAAGCAAGCAACTCTTTAAAAGAACTGTAGACAAGTACTTCTTCTGCTTCTATCTGCTTCAGCCTTTTTTTATAAGTCAGCGTATCTTCCAGCTGTTTTTTACTCGGATTCGACACTAAACTCAACTTCCCATCTTCCATTGTAACAAATTCGTTCTCTAAAAACACCATTAACATGAATTTTAATGTATCTTTATCTAAATTCATACTTTTCACCATGTGTTTCGTGTCTTTAGACAGAACGACTTCCTGCTTTTTCATCAACCACTTGTATAATTTCTGAAAATGCTGTTTTTTGGGCATCCCTTTCAGATAATAGTCATTAGGCGAATGAAAATAGAGGTAGATCGGATGTGACTGATATGTCTGATAAATCGATTTGAAATGTTCAACATCTTCTGGGGTATCCACGATGATGATCGGCGTCCCGGAAGGAATTTCTTTTAATTCTGATTCACTGTCTGCGATTTGATGAGTGGACCCACTATCGATACGTGGCGTCCATTGTGCGGCAATAGCTTTCTGGAAAAAGATGAAATGAACATTCGATGCTTTAAACATCTTGTCCTGAATGGCACTTTTCCGCTGATCAATGATCAAGGGTTCTTTTGACTTGTAGTCGAGAGCCTGAAGCTGTACTTTTCTGAATCCGTTCCATTCATTTATCGACAAGTAACCGATGATATCGATTTCCGGCGAGGACTTCAGGATGTCAGACCAGTCTGCGCTGTTAAAGGCGATCATGTCCAGCTGGCTATCGTCTTTTTGTAAAGTGGCTTTGAAATGCGTCTGATTCGCGCCGATTTTTTTTGTATTTTCAGGAAAAACTGACCCGATTTTCACCAGTGGTTTCGTGTTATCCTGTCCGAACGGTTTCAGCTGCTCGATGTCTTCGATAGTTTGTGTATCGATATCTCTCCAGTCGATTTCAGTTGCGATATGAAACGTTTTTTCACTTTTAAGTGAACCTGACAGCTGTTCCGCTTTTTTGTTGACTTCTTCTGTGAATTCTGACAAGTAGCTTCGATCCAGGCTGAGACCGCAGGCCATTTCGTGCCCGCCAAAACTTTGAAGTTTATCCCTGAAGTCATTAACGCACTCATAAAGATTGAACCCTTCAATACTCCTGCCGGAACCTTTTATTTTATTTTCAGATTCATTGACTGTCAGAACGAGCACGGGTTTATGGAATTTCTCAGTGATCTTACTTGCAACGATCCCCAACACACCTTCATGCCAGTTTTTCTTTGCCAGAACCATCAGGGACTGATTTTTTTTATCTTCAGCCATGATCATCGCTTCTTCAGTGATCGCCTCGACAATAGCTTTCCGCTCATCATTTTTTGCCAGGATCTCATGACTCAGTTTAACGGCTTTTTCTTCATCAAAGGTGGTCAACAAGTCTACCACCAACGAGGCATCCCCTAATCGTCCCACCGCATTGATGGGGGGAGCCAGCTGAAAACCTACTGTTTCTTCATCCACTGAATCAGGTTTGATATTACTGGCCTGCATCAAAGTGATCAATCCCAGACGCTGCGTCTGCTGCAGGACTTTCAGACCATAGTAGGCGATCGCTCTGTTTTCTCCGGTCAATGAAACCAGATCTGCAATCGTTCCGATAGCTGCCAGTTCAAGAAACTCCATTGAATTTTCACCAAGCAGAGCCTGTGCCATTTTCATACTGACTCCCGCTCCGGAGAGGTCCGGTGTTGTATAATGTTGTTCCGGATGTCTAGGATGTATGACCGCATAGGCCTCCGGGAGAACATCCGGACATTCGTGGTGATCCGTCACAATGACATCCACGCCTCTGGACCGAGCATGTGAAATAGCCTCATGACCAGATACACCGTTATCCACGGTCACGATCAAGTGTGTTCCATTATCAATTAACTGATCAAATGCTTCGACATTCGGACCATAGCCTTCTTTGAATCGGTTGGGAATAAAATAATCGACTTGTCCCCCGAGCAGTTCGATGGCTTCATAAAGAATGGCCGTACTCGTTACGCCATCGGCATCATAATCACCATAAACAGTTATCTGCTCATGACTTTCCACAGCAGCCATTATCCGCTCTACTGCTTTTTCCATATCATAAAATAAAAAAGGGTCTCCGATCAGATCCATACTGGGGGTAATAAACTGTTCGACCGCCTCTTTCGTCTCCAAGCCTCTTTTCAAGCACAGCTCTGCGAATGTTTTTGATCGACCAAGTTCTGATGCCAGCTGATCACGTTTTGCTTCGTCTATCTGTTTATTCAATTTCCATACAGTTTTTTTATTTTGCATTCTGTCACTCCTCGTATTACTCACAGACTTATATTATAACAAAAAAAAGACACAATAAAGAATAGACTTCATTGTGTCTTGAAACATTTCTATTTTCAGACTGATCAATCGAGAATCTGTACCCCGATACCGATTAGTCCAGGACCAGTATGGACACCTAAAGCAGGGCTGACCTGATCATAGTAAAAATGTTCGTAGTACGGTAATAACTCTTTCATTTCTTCCCTGATCGCTTCAGACTCTTCACGTGCGGATTCCCCACCGTAAGCGATAGCTAAATGATATTTTTGAGACCCTTCAGCAAATTCCTGTACGAGCTCAAGTGTTTTCTTCACTGATTTAGACTTTCCTCTGACTTTAGCGACAGTATGATAAATGCCTTCGTCATTACACGTAATAATAGGTTTCAGATTCATCATACTTCCGACAATAGACTGAACAAGTCCGATTCTTCCACCTTTTTGGAGATATTCAAGTGTAGGGACATGGAAAAAGATTTTCGCCTTGTCTACACCTTCTTTAAGGTTCGTTTTGAGTGTTTCCCATTCGACTCCGCTGTTGGACTGTATGGCAGCTTCGGCTACAGAAAACCCAGAGCCAATACCAATATTTTTCGTATCCAGCACGAAGATATCAAGACCTTCATATTGTTCGGCAACGACTCTTACCATGTTATTCGTTCCACTTAAGCCACTTGAAATAGTCACGGCAACCACTTTTTCATAGCCCTCAGCTTTGATTTCATCAAACATTTCTTTGATCATTTCACCATCAGGCAACGACGTTTTTGGAATTTCCTCTTCCATGCGATCATAAACTTCCTGAGCTGTGATGGTTTTTTTGTCGATATATTCCCCATCACTGAAAATGATTTTCAGCGGAATGACTTTCACATCATACTTTTCTTTGATTTCTTGAGGTACATCAGACCCTGAATCAGTTAAGATAGCAATTTTATTTTCATTCATGCTTATTCCCCCTACCATAATTTTCAGCTTTACACTAAGTCATCATCCTGTGACTTGGACTTTGAATCAGGCTCATCGCTATTCGGTTTATCCTTGACACTCTTATCTGAACGTGTCGTTCTTAGTCCTGGCCCCTCACTGGCATCTGTCTTATCAGTTGAGTTTTTGTGTTTGTTTTTACGCTGATCCTTGAATGCTTTGTAAGTAGACAGCAAGGTTGCGATCAGTGCTCCAAGTAATACGGATACGAATATTATGACGATCAATGGCCATTCCACGACAGCAAATCCGAAATTAACAGGTACAGGGTCAACATTTAACACAGATAGAATAGCGACCCCTAAAAACAATATGATAGCACCAACCATACTCCATTGTTTTTTCATTTCGTTCTCCTCCAATACACCACTTTATATACATAAGAATAACACATATTTTTCAGATATTACATTGATATATATTACTTTTTATCGAATACGTGCTCGACAAAAAAATCGCCCAGAACAGGAAAGAGAGAATAGAATTTGGAAGATACTTCCAGCAGTTTCGGTATATTGACTTCTCTCTTGTTCGTTCCAATAACAGCAATCGTCTTTTCTGCTACTTTTTCAGGTGTCAGCACGAACGGTTCCACTCGTTCCAGATAACTTCCTTCAGGATCGAATGTATCAAAGAAAGCTGTATCCACTGGTCCCGGATTGATGGTCGTCACTTTAATGTTGTGTTTACGGAGTTCCAGTCTCAATGCATCACTGAAACCGATCACTGCAAACTTGGAAGATGAATAGACTGCAGACTTGGGTGTAGCGATTTTTCCGGCGATCGAAGCAATGTTGATGATATGACCGGAACGGCGGTCTGCCATTTTACCGGCAACCTGCTGTGACATATACATCAGTCCCAGTACATTGACTTTGAACATATTTTCGACCTTGGAAAAATCATAATCGATAAAGTTCTCAGTATGTCCATACCCTGCATTGTTGATCAGTACATCGATCTTATCCAGTTTTGAATAAAGGATGTCCATCACACGATCGATCTCGTTTCTGTCTGAAACATCCAGCGGACAGACGATCACCTGAGCGTCGTATCTCCTGACACATTCCTGTTTCACACGTTCCAGCTCTTCTTTTCTTCTGGCACTAAGTATGAGGATGGCACCTTCTTCAGCCAGCCCATAAGCAAGCGCCTCTCCTATACCTGAAGATGCTCCTGTTATCCATACTGTTTTATCTTTTAATGAACGCATCTCATCCCTCTTCTCTTTTTAGTGGAATAGAAACTTCTGTTAAATCGTTCATGACAAAGGCATTTGGAAACTTCTCCTGTGCAGCTTTCTCCATCAGTTTACTTTCAGCATAAAGATAGCGTGCACTGATATGCGTCAACAGAAGTTTAGTTGCTCCGGCCTTTTGAGCAACTGTGACTGCTTCGAGATTAGTCGAATGATTGTAACTGTGTGCCAGATCTTTATCTTTATGCATGAACGTACTTTCATGTACAAGAACATCAGCATTTTGAGCCAGTTCGATACTGCTTTCACTGTACTTAGTATCTCCAAGAATAGTGACGATGCGCCCTTTTTGCTTGGCCCCGATAAAGTCTTTGCCACTGATTTCCTGCCCATTATCCAAAGTGATCGTTTCACCTTTTTTCAGCCGGCCGAACAAGGGACCAAAAGGCACACCTATCTCATGCAGTTTATCTGCCATGAGTTCACCTTCGCGGTCCTTTTCGACGATCCGGTATCCATAGGATGGTATACCATGATGCAATCGCTTAGTTGTAACAACAAACTGTTCATCCTCAAACAATACGCCATCCTTTTCGATCTCAACAAAGCGTATACCGTATCTCAAACCAGACTGGGACAACTTTAACGTCATGGTTACGTACTGTTTTATCCCCTTAGGTCCATATATCGTTAACGGGGTGTCTCCCCCCTGGAACGCACGGCTGCTTAAAAGTCCCGGCAAACCAAAGATATGATCACCATGCATATGCGTGATAAATATCTTATCGATTTTCCGTGGTTTGACCGTTGTGTTCAGGATCTGATGCTGCGAAGATTCTCCGCAGTCAAACAGCCACATACTGTTTCTTTCATCAAGCAGTTTCAGTACAATGCTTGACAAATTTCTGTGTTTCGCTGGAACGCCTGACCCGGTACCTAAAAATAATAATTCCATAAAACATTCCTTTACTTTCTTTATTCTACAAAATCAAATTCAAAGTTATCGATTCTGACTGTGTCGCCATTACGGGCACCTCGATCTCTAAGTGCCTGATCGATCCCCATCCCTCTTAGCTGACGGGCAAATCGCATAACAGACTCATCGAACTGGAAATTGGTCATCTGATAAAGTTTCTCGACTTTATCACCAGATATCACCCATGTACCATCAGGTTCTCTTGTAATAGCATATTCTTTATTTTCAGGTATGAATTTATAAAGGACTCGTTCTTCTTTCTCCGTCTCTTCTTCATACATAGGAAATTCAGGTGTGGTTTCCAGCAGCTCTGCCGTCCTTGACATCACAGTGTTAAGACCTGTTTGAGTCAGGGCGGAAACTTCGAATATCTCAACATCCTGATCATCTTTCTCAAGAGCTTTTCTGAAGTTCGCCAGATTCTCTTGCGAGTCAGGCATATCCATTTTATTAGCGATCACTAACTGAGGTCTTTCACGCAGTTTCAGATCATATTCTTCTAGTTCCTGATTGATCGTGTAGTAGTCTTCGACAGGGTCTCTGCCTTCCACTCCACTCATATCGATCACATGCAGAAGGACACGGGTTCGCTCGATGTGGCGCAGGAATTCAATGCCCAAGCCGACACCTTGAGAAGCTCCTTCAATCAATCCAGGCATATCTGCCAGGACAAAGCTTCGTCCGTCTTCTGTTTTGACCATTCCAAGATTGGGAACGAGTGTTGTAAAGTGGTAAGCCCCTATTTTAGGACGGGCTGCAGACACGACTGATAATAGAGTTGATTTCCCAACGGAAGGGAAACCTATAAGCCCGACATCTGCCAACACTTTCAATTCCAGCTCGATTTCTTTTTCTTCCCCGGGTTCGCCGTTTTCAGCAATTTCCGGAGCAGGGTTTCTTGGAGAAGCGAATCGGATGTTGCCTCTGCCTCCGCGTCCACCTTTAGCAATCACTGCTTTCTGATCATGTTCCGTCAAATCAGCATACATCGTTCCTGTGACCGCATCTTTAACGATCGTACCGGGAGGAACTTTAACGAATAGATCTTTTGCTCCTCTACCGTGCATGCCTTTAGACATACCGTTTTCACCATGTTCTGCTTTAAAATGACGATTGTACCGGAAATCCATTAGCGTTCTTAATCCTTCATCAACGATGAAAATGACATCTCCGCCTTCGCCACCGTCTCCACCTGCGGGTCCACCGTCAGGCACATATTTTTCACGTCTGAAAGCTACCATGCCGTCTCCGCCATTACCAGCTTTTACATTAACTTTAACTTGATCCAAAAACATAGACACTTATATCCCTTCTTTCTATAAAACACTTCTCTACCATCTATTCATTTTACACTAAATGACAGGTGATATCTAATTGGATTTATTACGAAAAAAGAAGAGTCATCGGCTGACTCTTCTTATACTTTATAACTTATTCTTTTGATAAAGCTGACATTATGACTGGCCGGCTCTCGCGAAGGCAATACTCTGGTTTTATCTTCATTTTTCCGATTGAAGATTTCCATGAATTCATTCGTCTTACTGCTTAAATACTCCTCATAATACGTTCTGGCTTCTTCGATCTTCTCCAGGGAATAGTCCTGCTCAGGAGTGTCACCGATTTGAGTATACTTTAAGGCAGGATAATCAGAAAAGAGTGTTTCATCCTGAGACCCGCACAAATCTATGATCAGCTGTTTCTTTGCTGTCGGCCTCATTTCGAACATATCATCCAGCAGTTCTTCAGAAAGCCAGGCATTTTGAATAGACGGTCCTATGATCACTATATCGGCTTTTGATAAACGATAGACCAGCTGACTCAATTCAACGGACTGGATCTCGCTTTCCCATCGGCTGTCACTGGTAAGGCTCATCCATTTTTTTATATTTGCTACCATTGCTTTCGACTTTTCATTCTTTTCCAGAAAGGTCAAATAGGCACTCGTTTTTCCAATAATGTACTTGGTTATCTGATTTATACTGTCATTGCTTCCTATTATAAGGAAATTCATATCCTCTTTTATGGGATAATACTGTTTTAGTGACTGAATAGTCCTGGTTTCATATCCGCTCACGATCGGATATAAGGTTTCGTTATCAAACAGTGAAAGCGAGAACTCTATGGCCTTCTTGAACAGACCGGTCAGTGTGTCCCCAGCTGTTCCCTGGATACTACTCTCATATAAGGCCTGTTCCAGTACATTCACCGACTCTGACTGTTCATTTGCAGCACTAGTCAAAGTGAATAAATGCTTCACCACATCGTTATTGAATTTACTGTAAGTCTCCAGGATGATCTCTTCCAAACACTTCCCTGTGTGAGAAGACAGATATCTCAGCAAGTCACCATGCCTGAAACTCTGTTCATCGATGTATAAATAATATTCGTTTCTATTATCTGTAGTGACCAGAACGATTTCAGAAACCCCGTCAAATCGACTGATGTCATTTAAATGACGCATGCGCAGCGATTCATCCAGTCCATACTTATGAATGTCAACGGAAGAAACAGTATCCCGGTTCACACCATACATAATCAGCTTCATGCATTCTCATCCTTTGATATATGTGCCAGAATAGCATCCCAGACCTCTTGTCTTCCTTCTCTTGTAAACGAAGAGAACGTGAAGAATTTGTCCTCAGAACTGATCTTAAGCGTTTTTCTGATCAAACTCTCATGTTTGTTGTATTTAGATTTTTTAATTTTATCTGATTTTGTAGCCACAACAAACACCGGCACATCATAATGTTTGTAAAAATCATACATCAAGATATCGTGTTCTGAAGGTTCATGTCTGAAATCGACGAGCAGTATCCCCAGCACCAGTTCTTCACGAGTGGAAAAGTAATCTTCCATCATGCGTCCCCACTTTTCCTGCTCCGCATTAGAAGCTTTGGCATAGCCATAACCGGGAACATCTACAAAGAAGAGTTCGTTTTCAATATTGAAAAAATTCAGAGTTCTTGTTTTCCCGGGTTTTCCGGAAGTTCGCGCAAGCTTTTTTCGATTGACCATTGTATTTATAAATGAAGATTTCCCGACGTTGGAACGTCCTGCTAATACGATTTCTGGTAAGCCATCTTCCGGATATTGAGTAGGAGAAACTGCACTTATTGTTATTTCAGCATAATCTATTTTATTGCTATTCATTGTCATCTCTCCTTGAATCGTTTAATAAATCACTTGTTAGTATACCACATTTTCGAAAAACATAAAGATAAATATTAAATATTAATGACAAATATGTTTTCTGTTACAAAACAGTGTCAAAAACCATTTGACGATCCAGAGCTATTCTATACCCGATCTGTTTCTTCTTAAAACCCGGAAGCCATCTCCACAGCAGTCAGCTCTATAGACTAAATGCGACCTATAATGTGCTTTACTACACGTTTTTTATGACTAGTGATAAACTGAGATTAGGAGATTTTTCTTTCATCACTTACAGGAACACACAAACTCTAAAGGAGCGGATATAATGAGAGAGAATCATTTTGATAACGTTTCAAATGGTAAAGGTTTTATAGCAGCTTTGGATCAGAGTGGCGGCAGCACACCAAAAGCACTTGCAGCATACGGCGTCATGGAAGAGGCCTATTCTACTGAAGACGAAATGTTCGATCTTGTCCATGAAATGAGAACGCGGATCATCACGGCCCCCGCCTTTGATTCGGAACATATTTTGGGTGCCATCCTGTTCAAGCAGACGATGGACAGCAAAATAGAAGGAAAATATACGGCGGATTATCTGGCGGAGGAAAAAGGGATCGCCCCTTTCCTTAAAGTCGACAATGGACTAGCCGAAAAATCTAAAGGCGTTCAGATGATGAAACCTATCCCGAACTTGAAAGACACGCTTGTTCGTGCCAACGAACGTCATATCTTCGGTACAAAAATGCGTTCAGTGATACATGAAGCAAATGCCGAAGGAATCAAAGAAATCGTGGATCAGCAGTTCAAATTTGCCAAAGAGATCACCGATGCCGGCCTGGTCCCTATCGTTGAACCGGAAGTGAATATCCACAGTAAAGAAAAAGAAGAAGCCGAAAATATCTTAAAAGATGAGATCATGAAACATCTTGATAAGTTGGCTGAAGATGAAAAAGTCATGTTGAAACTGACACTTCCAGAGACACCAAATCTCTATAAGGAAGCCACCGAACACCCTCGTGTGGTTCGAGTCGTTGCCCTCTCAGGCGGATATACACGGAAAGAAGCAAATGAAAAACTCAGACATAATGAAGGCCTGATCGCCAGCTTTTCAAGAGCACTCACACAGGATCTGCGTGTCGACCAGTCCGATGAGGAATTCAATGAGTCATTGAGAAAAGCAATCGAATCCATTTATGATGCGTCTGTCAACAAAAAATAAGGGTTTCAATTAAAAGAGTTAGTCGAGAGAAAGATCAATCTCCCCTATATAATACTAACAGTTCGTGTCTTTTTCATATCAGGTCTCTGCGCAAATATCACACGTTTAAGATACTAGACACAACTTACTATCCGATCAGACATCGGACGCTTTTAAGACTAACCTAGCTTTTCATGGAGACCCTTCATTCAACTACAATCAAGGAGATGATACGGTGAAAAAGACATATGATATCGTTGTGATCGGCAGTGGTGTTGCCGGAAAGGCAGCCGCATCGGGGCTCGCTTCTACTCAAAGAAAGGTAGCTGTCATTGAAAATGACCTTTGGGGAGGAACGTGTCCGAATCGCGGCTGTGACCCCAAAAAGGTCCTCGTTTCTGCAGTAGAGGCTCAAACCATGGCGGCACAGATGAAAGGAAAAGGAGTCACCGATACACCTCCAGTCCACTGGCCGGATCTGATGGCGTTCAAAAAGACCTTCACAGATCCTGTACCTGAACAGAGTAAAGAGAGTCTGAAGTCTGCCGGTGCAGATGTCTATACCGGTACCGCTGCATTCATCGATGAAACTTCTCTTCAAATCAATGACGATGTACTGGAAGCTGAACGTTTCATTATTGCTACAGGTGCACACCCGTTTATTTTAGATATCAGGGGAAACGAACATTTCCTCACGAGTGATGACTTTCTGTCTCTGGCTGACATGCCGGAAACCATCACATTTATTGGTGCTGGTTATATCGCCTTTGAATTTGCGGCGATCGCTTCTGCTGCCGGAGCAAAGGTGCATGTGATCCAGCATAACTCCACACCGCTTAAAGAATATGATCAGGTATTTGTAAAAGAAATCATGGATCAGCTGGAATCCAAAGGTGTCACCTTTCATTTAGATACCAACGTTACTGAAATCAGTACCAAGGCGGACGGGTATCTGCTGAGTGGAGACAACGACTTTTCGCTCCGCACAGACCTGGTTTTCGGCACGACTGGCCGCGTGCCAAGTGTCGATAAACTGAATCTGGAAAAAGCTGGGGTCGACTATGATAAAATGGGGATCATAGTCAACGACTATCTCCAGACGAGCAATCAAGCCGTGTATGCCATAGGAGACGTCTTATCTAAAAAACAACCTAAACTGACCCCCGTTTCAAGTCTGGAAGCCAGCTATATCGTTTCTCAGTTTACAGGAAAGAATGATGCCCCCCTCGTTTACCCTACTATCCCAAGCATCGTCTTTACGAGCCCGAAACTGGCTCAGATCGGTGTGACGGCAGAAGAAGCAGAAGCGGACGACACGTATGAATGTTCAGAGATCGATGCAACGAGCTGGTTCAGTTACGCAAGAAAAAATGAACCGGTATCCAAAGCAAAGGTCATCACTGAGAAAGGATCCGGACAGCTGGTCGGAGCGACTTGCCTGAACAGCGAAGCAGATGAACTGATCAACTACTTCAGTATACTTATAAATAAAAAAGTGAAAACTGAAGAGCTGTCAGACATTGTGTTTGCTTACCCGACCATTGCCAGTGATTTATCCTATTTTTACAGCTGAGACATGAAAAAGCCCTGCTTCTCCGTCAATCGGATAAGCAGGGCTTTTTTCGTTAAAGTCTAGTCACTTAACTGACCATTTCTCCGTCTTCGTTATAGAAAACAGGATGTTTCTTTGTTTCGACCGTTTCTTCAGTGATACGGACTTTCTTGATTTCTGATCGGCTCGGTACTTCGAACATGATATCCATCATGATGCTCTCGATGATCGAGCGCAGACCTCGTGCGCCTGTGTCTCGTTCGATTGCTTTTCTGCCTATGCTGCGCAAAGCATCTTCTTCAAATTCCAGGTCGACATCGTCGATTTTAAGGAGTTTTTTGTACTGCTTGACGAGCGAATTCTTCGGTTTAGTCAGAATCTCGACTAAATCATCTTCATCCAGCTTATCAAGAACAGCAGTGATCGGCAGACGGCCAATAAACTCTGGGATCAGTCCATATTTCAGGAGATCCTCTGGAATGATCTGCTGCATGATGCTGCCTTTATCTTCAGCATCTTTACGTTGCGTTGACGCCCCGAAACCGATGACTTTATCACCTAAACGGTTTTTAACGATCGTTTCGATACCGTCAAAAGCTCCACCGACGATAAATAGGATATTCGTCGTATCGATCTGGATCAGTTCCTGATGCGGGTGCTTACGTCCCCCCTGGGGAGGAACGCTGGCTGTCGTGCCTTCTAAAATCTTCAAGAGCGCCTGCTGGACCCCTTCACCACTCACGTCACGTGTGATCGAGACGTTTTCTGATTTACGCGCGATTTTATCGATTTCATCCACGTAAATGATGCCGTGCTGAGCTCTTTCTACATCATAATCAGCAGACTGCAGGAGTTTGAGCAGGATATTTTCGACATCTTCACCGACATATCCAGCTTCCGTCAAGTTCGTCGCATCTGCGATAGCAAACGGTACATTCAATAAACGGGCAAGTGTCTGAGCCAGATAGGTCTTACCAGACCCAGTCGGACCGATCAGACAGATATTGCTTTTCTGCAGTTCGATATCATCGTCCTCCGCATCAACCATGCTGTTGATACGCTTATAATGATTATATACGGCTACAGATAACGTTTTCTTGGCAGACTCCTGACCAATAATGTATTCATTTAAAATCTCTCTGATTTCAAATGGCTTGGGTACAGTCATGTCGCCTTCAAACGATTGCTTACTGAACTCTTCTTCCATAATTTCCTGGCAGAGATCCACACACTCATTACAGATGTACACTCCGGGACCAGCGACGATTTTCTTCACTTGGTCTTGTGATTTTCCGCAAAAAGAACATGAAATATTGCCGTTTTGTCCTTCATCATCAAACATTTTTTTGGTCACCTCGTTTCAAGTTTGTTCCTTGATTTTTTGTTCCTATTAAGAAAAACGGGAATGCTTTATCAGCATCCCCCATTTTATTTAAAAAATTATTCAGAGTCAGAATCTTCTTTAGATTCTAAAGTTTCATTAGCCGTTGATGTTATCAGATCAATGGCTTTTTTCAATGAGATATCTCTATTTAAAAGTTGTGGAGAAAGAACATTACGTACCTGCTCAACGTCCATATTATATTGTTCAGCTAATTCGGAAATTTCTTTTTCCATGTCTTCTTCAGTCGCTTCAAGGTTTTCTTCTTCAACGATTGCTTCCAGCACTAAGTTTGTGCGAACGTTGAATTCAGCTTCGCCTTCGAACTGCTTATGCAGGTCAGCTTCCGTAGAACCTGTCATCTGATAGTACATGTCCGCTGAGATACCTTGCTGTTTCAAGTTGTTCAGGAACATTTCCATTTGACGATGCACTTCTTCGTGTGCCATTTCATGTGGGATTTCTTCGATTTTTGCGTTCTCTACAGCTTTTCTGATTGCTTCATCGTCGCGGGCATCATTTGCAGCTGTTTCTTTACGCTCTTCAAGCTCTTTGCGAGCTTTTTCTTTTAATTCATCCACAGTTTCAACGTCTTCGTCCAAGTCTTTAACAAATTCATCATCTAATTCAGGTAATTCTTTAGATTTGACTTCATGTACTTTGACTTTAAATGTTGCTTCCTGTCCAGCCAATTCATCTGAATGGTACTCTTCAGGGAAAGTCAGATTGACTTCTTTTTCGTCACCGGCTTTAACGCCAACTAACTGCTCTTCAAATCCGGGAATGAAAGAATTTGATCCAAGTTCCAGTGAATGATTTTCACCTTCGCCGCCTTCAAATGCTTCTTCGCCTTTAAAGCCTTTGTAGTCGATAACGACGGTGTCGCCTTCTTCTGCAGCGTCTTCTTTAATGACAAGTTCTGCCATGCCTTGACGACGTCTTTCAATGCTTTCTTCAACTTCTTCTTCTGTTACTTCTCTATCTTGTTTGGCAACATCCAGGTCTTTGTACTGACCTAATTCAACATCAGGTTTCAATGTCAATTCAGCAACTAATTCCCAGTCCTGATTTTTACCTACTGATTTGATATCGATATTGGGCTGAGCCACTGGTTCAACATCCACTTCATCGAGTGCTTTAGAATAAGCATCAGGTAAAAGATCATTTAATGTATCTTCGTATAATGCTGCTTCACCATACATTTGGTTGAAGATACGGCGAGGGACACGTCCTTTACGGAAACCAGGGACATTCAGGTTTTTCTGAACTTTTTTAAAGGTTTTATCCAACCCTTGTTTAACTGTTTCCTGATCAATTGTAAATTCTAAGCGACCAGTAGTTGGCCCAGTTTTTTCAAAATTTGTTTCCATTACTATTAACCTCCGACATTGTTTTTATTTTAAACGTTATAAAAGGATGTATCCGGACAAAATTCTTTCCAGTTACGATCGTTTTATTACACATATTTATTAAACATACTTACATATCATACAATATTTAAGCTCAGATGTAAACTGTGGTTACTCAAATCTAAGCAATTCGCTATGGATTTTTTCGATCCAGCTTAAAATATGATCAGAATCTCCGTTTTCATTCATTTCAGCAGATTCGAAAGTCGGATCGATCATCCGGATTAAAGACGTGACCCATGCTTTTTCTTCCCCCGGAGCAATGATTTCAGCCTCGAACGGATACAGCATCAACAAGACCGTATCGACCTCATTTTCAGCCAGCTGATACAGCGACGGATTTTGAGACAGGCATTCGTTCAGATCGGCAGCGATCGCTTTGGCAGTCGGATGCTGCTCCAGGGGATAGGTTTCGCTAGGGGTCGCTTCTTTGACCTCACCAAACCAGAGATACGGATAAGAGCCATCCACGCCCCTTTCTGCCAGTAGAGAAAATAAGGTCGCACGGACCAGCGGATGAACATAAGGATTGACCAGTAGCTGTGGTGCGAGCTGTTTCAGTTTGGCATTCGGCAAAGTGTAGATGTTTTTCATCGCAGCAAATTGTTCAAGCGTATTCAGCGATGCTAAGGAAAAGAGCTGCTTAACGATCCTGTCTTCTTCTTTTCGTTTGTTCTCTTCCTGCACTCTTTTTATTTTAGCCAGCTGACTGTCCAGGCGATTCCAGGAATCGACATACTTGACTGCCTGATTATCCAGCTGCTCTTTTATGTGTTTTTCTGCCTGGAGCATTTGGTTATTTTCCAGCAGCACCTCGACGTAAATCAGCAGTCTTTTTTCATCGGATGTATAAAAGTCATTCTTCTCATCGGCCAGCCGCAGTGCCTCTTCATACTCGCCCGCCTGCAATAGCGAAGAGACAAGCAGGACATTCAAGCTGTCTTCATCTTTGATGGTGTAAGCTTTTTTCATATAGTCGATGGCCTCGACGACGTTCCCTTTTCTTAAGTGCTCCATGACCTGTGACATATACATATTGAAGTTTTTTGGAAATTCTATCTGTTCTCCCATGTTTTCACTCACCTCTTAACTAGTGTATCATATCTTATTCTAGAAGAGACGAAAAAAAAGCAACAGGATCGTGCTGCCCCATTGCTTAAAAGTTTCTGAATCTCTGATATCTGTTTTCGAGTAAGTGCTCTACTGGCAGTGCTGCAAGTTCATTCAGTTTTTTTGTGATGTCACTTTTCATCTGTTTCATCAGCAGCTGTTTGTCGATCCACTGATCATTATTTTTCTCATTGATGACTTTTTCTACGATCCCTAGTTCTTTTAAATCGTAACTTGTCAGCTTCATCAACTCGGCTGCTTCAGATGACCGTTTGGCGTCTTTCCACAGGATAGAGGCAAACCCTTCCGGAGACAGGATAGAGTAAATGGAAAATTCCATCATCCACACTTCATCTGCCAGAGCTAAAGCCAGCGCTCCACCACTCCCGCCTTCTCCCATGATGATGGAGAGAACTGGTACCTTAAGATTGCTCATCTCAAAGAGATTGTGGGCAATGGCTTCGCCCTGTCCCCGTTCTTCCGCTTCCACACCACAGTAAGCACCGGATGTGTTGATGAAATTAACGATGGGACGATTGAATTTTTCAGCCTGCTTCATCAGTCTTAAAGACTTGCGGTAGCCTTCGGGATGAGGGGAACCGAAATTGCGTCTGACACTTTCATTGACGTCCGTCCCTTTCTCATTTCCGATGACCGTTACCGGCATGCCGCTGATTTTACCTATGCCACCGATGATGGCTTCATCGTCTTTATAGAGCCGGTCACCATGCAGCTCAATGAATCCTTCAACTAATCCAGTCGTTATATCCTTCATGCTGAGCCGGTCCGTTCTGCGGGCCTGATTGACGATATCCATTGCGTTACTCATCGTGATCACCTTCTTTTCCAGTTGGATAGGTATGCATATCGATAAGATCGGTGATGACTTGCTTGAGTTTCTCTCTCTCGACGATCTGATCGATAAACCCGTTTTTCATAACTGTTTCTGCTAGCTGAAAGTCATCCGGCAAAGAAGCTTTGATCGTCTGTTCGATGACACGCTTGCCGGCAAATCCCACGAGAGCACCTGGTTCAGCTAGAATGATATCGCCTTCCATGGCAAAGCTCGCCGTTACACCGCCCGTTGTCGGGTCGGTAAGTACAGTCAGATAAAACAGCCCTTTATCGGAAAAGCGTTTGATCGCTGCACTCGTCTTGGCCATCTGCATTAGAGAAAAGATCCCTTCCTGCATCCGTGCTCCGCCTGAAGCGGTAAAAAGCACGACCGGCAGATTTTTTTCAGCTGCTCGTTCGAATAAGCGGGTGATTTTCTCCCCGACAGCCTGCCCCATGCTCCCCATAATGAAATGAGAATCCATGATGCCGATAGCCGTTTCATGTCCACCTATACGCGCTTCGCCCGTCATCACTGCTTCACGCAGACCCGTTCTGATCTGTATTTTGGCAATTTTATTTTCATAGTCAGGAAAATCAAGTGGATTACCTGTCGTGACTTCCGTATCCCATTCATTGAATGAAGAAGCATCCACCGTGATGGCCAGTCTTTCCTGTGCACTGATCCGAAAAGTATAGTGACAGTTCGGGCACCGTCTTGCTTTACCTAATGATTTGACATAGATCGGTTTCTGACAGTTCGGGCATTTTTCAAACATGCCGTCCGGTACCTGAGGACCATTCTGTGCCTCGGTCTTCTGCAGGGATATATAAGGCCGTTTCTTGAATAACCTCATCCATTAGCCTCCTTGCTTTTCAGCCAGTCGGGAATAATGACTTGTGAAAGCGTGTCAGTGGTGTATCGGCCGTTTCTAAAGTGCTCATCATGAAGCAGATCGATATGAAAGTCCAGATTTGTCTGGATCCCTTCGATCACCATTTCATTCAAGGCACGTTTCATCTTACTGATTGCTTCATCCCTCGTGTTGCCATGGGTAATGACTTTAGCTACCATCGCATCATAGTACGGCGGGATCACAGATCCGGCAAACATCGCTGTATCCACACGCAACCCTAAGCCACCCGAAGGTATGTTCAGAAAGTCTATATTCCCTGGAGACGGCGCGAAATTGAACAACGGATTTTCAGCATTGATCCGGCATTCGATCGCATGTCCCGTTAATGTCACATCGTCCTGGGAGATGGACAGACGTTCGCCGGAAGCGATCCTGATCTGCTCTTTAACGATATCGAAAGCAGTGATCATTTCAGTGATCGGATGTTCCACTTGGATCCGGGTGTTCATTTCCATAAAATAGAAGTTCTCATCCGTATCCACCAGGAATTCGATCGTGCCCGCATTCTCATACCCCACTGTTTCAGCTGCATCCACAGCACTCTGACAAATACGCTGCCTTGTTTCTTCCGATAATGTCGGACTTGGTGCTTCTTCCAGTATTTTCTGATGATTCCGCTGCAGCGAACAGTCACGTTCACCAAGATGGATGACATTCCCAAAATGATCGGCTAATATCTGTACTTCGATATGTTTCGCCGGTGTGATGATCCGTTCGACATACATCCGGTCATCATCAAAAGCCGCTTTCGATTCAGACTGAGCCTGGAGGAACTTCGCTTCAAGGTCTTTTTCCTCAAAGACCATCCGCATACCTTTTCCGCCACCTCCGGCTACAGCTTTAATAATGACGGGCATGCCGATCTCATCGACCATTTCTTTGACATCTTTGAATTCTGTGATGGCATGATCACTTCCCGGAACGACCGGGACATCGGCTTTTTTCATCATATCCCGTGCATTGGATTTGTTGCCCATCTGATCGATGACTTCTTTTTTCGGACCGATGAACGCGACATTGACTTCCTCACACATGGCCGCGAACGTACTGTTTTCCGAAAGAAAACCAAAGCCAGGATGGATCGCTTCTGCGCCGGTCAGAACCGCTGCACTTAGAATATTATGTATATTCAAGTAGGATTCGTTTGCTTTAGAAGGGCCTATGCACACCGCTTCATCTGCCAGCTGCATATGAAGAGCATCCTTATCCGCCGTTGAGTATACAGCCACTGTTTTTATATTCATTTCCTGACATGCCCGAATGATCCGGACAGCGATTTCTCCTCGATTGGCTATAAGTATTTTTTGAAACATGCACATACCTTCCTTATACATTTTTAAGCGTCAAACAGATCATCTTCCGATAATGAATGTCAGTTCTGCTTCACATACTTTTTTGCCGTCCACATATGCAACACCTTTACCGATACCAGCATAGTCTTTCAGCTTAACGATGTCCACTTTAAGTTCCAGGACATCACCCGGCTGGACTTTTTTTCTGAACTTGACTTTGTTCAGGCCGCCCAGATAAGCTGTCTGAGATTTGAAGCGATCCAGTTTCAAAAGCGGGATCGATCCGGCTTGAGCCAGACTTTCCACGATCAATACACCTGGCATGACAGGGTCTCCCGGGAAATGACCTTGGAAAAATTCTTCGTTGATCGTGACATTCTTGATCGCTGTCACATGTTCTCCAGGAATCAGTTCAGTCACTTTGTCAATATAATAGATGGGATAACGATTCGGGATCAGTTCCTGAATCTCCGCAATATTCATTGTTGTCATTGTATTCTCCTTTTAATTGGCTTTGATTTTTACAAGGGTCTGATCAAATTCGATGGCCTGTCCGTCTTCGACAAGTATTTCCTCTACCGTCCCCTGGACATCACTTTTGATCTCGTTCATCACTTTCATGGCTTCGATGATCAGAATCGTCTGTCCTTCTTCAACGGTATCTCCTACTTTGATAAAAGCTGGAGAGTCCGGTGAACTGGACCGGTAACTCGTACCGACGATCGGTGAGTTGATCAGATGAAAGTGTTCGTCTTCTGCATTGACTGCGTCAACTGAATCAGCTTCTACTTCCACTCTATCTGATTGCTGCATAGAGCTTTCCGGTCTAGTTAATGCAGTCTGATCATCGGATCTGGATGATTCGATTTTCTGACTGTCTTCGCCTGATTCACGCTTACTGAGCGTCAATGAAGCCGATGCATTCTCAAATTCAAAATGCATCAGGCTCGACTGGTCGATCAGATGGATCAGTTCTTTTATTTCTTTGTTGTTCATTCAGAGTCACTCCATTTTTTAAAGCAGGTCACAGCATTATGTCCGCCAAAACCAAGAGAGTTGTTTAAGGCAAACAGATAATCTTTTTCGCGGGCTTCTCCAAGGATATAATCCAGATCGCAGTTTTCATCCAGTTCTTTCGTGTTGATAGTTGGAGGCAAGATGCTTTCCTGCAGAGACATCACAGTTGCAATAGCCTCTATCGCGCCTGCTCCACCTAACAAGTGACCTGTCATACTCTTCGTACTTGAGACAGCCACCGTTTTGGACGCTGCTTCACCAAGAGCCATTTTTATCGCACTTGTTTCAGCGGAGTCGTTTGCCGGTGTCGATGTGCCATGCGCATTGATGTACCCAACTTCACCAGGTTCGATTCCGGCCTCTTTCATTGCCAGTTTCATCGCTTTAGCAGCTCCTTCGCCGTCTGGTGTAGGAGCTGTCATATGGAAGCTGTCTCCCGTTGCACCGTATCCGACGATCTCGGCATAGATATGTGCGCCCCGTTCTTTAGCAGAGGTCAGGCTCTCAAGAATGATCACGCCTGCCCCTTCGCCCATGACGAAACCATGACGGTTTTTATCGAAAGGTATTGAAGCAGCATTGACATCTTCACTTGTTGACAAGGCATTCAGTGCGGCAAAACCTGACATGCCGATTTCATTCACACTGGCTTCCGAGCCGCCGGCCAGCATATAGTCTGCATAGCCGTGTTTGATCTGTCTGAAGGCTTCGCCAATGGAATTATTCCCTGAGGCACATGCCGTCACGATGGATAAATTTGGTCCTTTGGCGCCTGTTGCTATAGAAATGTTTCCGGCGACCATGTTTCCGATGGCTTTCGGCACAAAAAGCGGTTCGACTCTGTCGAGACCCTTTTCATGCATTTTAATGATCTGACTCTGCATTGCTGACAATCCGCCTATACCCGATCCTACGATCACGCCTAAACGGTCGGCATCGAATGCATAATCATCCAAACCGCTGTCTCTCATCGCTTCAAGTGCCGCTGCGACACCATACTGCGAGAAGGGATCCATTCGCTTAGCCAGTTTTCTGTCCATTAATTCCTTGGCCACGAAATCTTTCACTTCGCCGGCAACACTTACATTAATGGCTTCTCCATCAAATTTAGTTAAAGGAACGATACCGTTCCTGCCAGTCTTTAATCCTGTCCAAAATTCTTCAACTGAGTTTCCTAAAGGAGTAATAGCCCCTAGCCCAGTAACGACAACTCTTTCCATTTATATCCTCCTAGATTTAACCATTCATGACCATTCCACCGTCAACGTGCAGGACTTGACCGGTGATGTATTTCTGGTCGCTCAAAAAGTTCACTAATTCCGCAACTTCTTCTGCTGTACCCAGCCGTTTAAGTGGTATGGACTGTAAAGCCTGTTCCTTGATAGCATCCGTTAAGCTCTCAGTCATGTCCGATTCTATAAATCCAGGTGCGATCGCATTGGCAACGACTCCACGTGGTGCTAGTTCTTTAGCAATGGATTTAGTGAAGCCGATGACTCCAGCTTTACTGGCTGCATAATTCGCCTGGCCGACATTTCCGACTGTACCGACAACGCTTGAAATATTGATGATATGTCCGCAACGCTGTTTCAGCATGACTTTTGCTGCTTCTCTTGCGGTAAAGAAGGTTCCTTTCAGGTTGACGGTCAGTGTAGAATCAAAATCTTCTTCCGACATGCGGATAAGCAGATTATCTTTGGTACGTCCGGCGTTATTCACAAGGACATCGATTCTCTTATGTGTTTTTTTCGTTTCTTTTATCATCTGCTTGACAAACGACTCATCACTGATATCTCCAACGATCGGGTGGACTTTGCCACCGAGACTGTTAAAATAGTCCATCAGTTCAGGCGTGAACTCGCTTCGACCATTGACGACGACCGTATGTCCCTGTTTTAAGTACAAGGTCGCGATCGCTTTACCTATACCTCTTGAACTCCCCGTCACAATAACAACTTTTTTATTGTCCATACTCGACTCCTTTAAGACTGTATTACTTTCCTGATCGTATCTATTTGTTTGACTTTTTCTATGTTCTTGACTGCGACACTTTTATCGATGCTTTTAACAAATGAACGCAGTGTTTTTCCTGGTCCTATTTCGATAAAGGTCGTCACTCCATCAGAAATCATCTGGCTGACCATCTGTTCGAACTTCACCGGCGAAGAGATCTGTCGGGTCAGAAGTAGTTGTATCGCTTCTGTATCCGGATAAACGTCTGCCGTCACATTAGAATACACAGGGACAGTGAATGCCTTGAAATCGACTTTTTCGAGGCTTTTTGAAAAGGCCTGTCCTGCCGGCTCCAGTAGCTCAGTATGAAAAGGTCCGCTCACATTAAGTGGGATGGCTCTTTTCGCTCCACTTTCCACTGCTTTTTCCATGGCTTTTTTAACACCTGCGGCCTTACCGGAAATAACCAGTTGGTCGGGTGTATTGAAGTTGGCGATGGCCACATAGGACTCTTTGGATACTTCGTCACATATCTGAATCAGTGTTTCAGCTTTCAGACCAAGAATGGCAGCCATTGCCCCTTCATCAGCCGGGACAGCTTTCTCCATCAAGGATCCGCGCTGGTGCACCAGCGGCACCGCTTCTTCAAAACTTAAAGCTCCAGAAGATACCAGAGCTGTATACTCACCTAAACTCAACCCAGCGACAGCATCCGGCGTAATGTCCATAGACTTTTTCAGGATGTGTTCGATCGCATAGCTGACAGTCAATATAGCAGGCTGTGTAAAAGGTGTTTCGTTGAGTCGGACATCACTATTGAAACATATCTCAGCTAGGTCCGTATCCAGCTGTCTGCTTGCTGAATCAAAGATTTCTCTGACTTCACTGAATTCATCATAGAAGTCTTTCCCCATCTCATTATACTGTGCACCTTGTCCACTGAATAAAAACGCTGTTTTCAAGCTATCGCTCCTGTTCTTTTAGTCAACTTCATTCTGATAAGCTTACTCGTTATTAGTTTGATAATCAAAGTAATAGTCTAAAAAAGTCTCGGATGTCAAACCAGTTCATCATATTCACTCATTAGTTCCTGAATGATGTCATGACAGCTCTGCTCTTTTTTGACCAGTCCAGCGATCTGACCGGACATGAATGAGCCGCCGTCTTTATCTCCCTCAACGACCGCTTTTCTCAAAGCACCTTTAGCCAGTACTTCAAGACGGGAAAAGTCAGGATTCTCATCACTCGACATTTCTTTTTCTACTTTTAAATATTCTCTAGTCAGTTTATTTCTCAAGACCCTTACTGGATGTCCGGTGATCTGTCCAGTAACGACCGTATCGATGTCACGGGCTTTGATGATACGCTGTTTGAAAGTATCATGTGCGATACTTTCATGAGCAACGACAAAACGGGTGCCTAACTGAACAGCTGCAGCTCCAAGAAACATTGCTGCTGCCATTCCACGTCCGTCTGCTATGCCACCAGCTGCAATGACCGGAATATCTACAGCATCGACCACTTGAGGAACAAGGGTCATCGTTGTCAGTTTACCGATATGACCACCGGCTTCCATTCCTTCGCAGATGATAGCATCCGCACCTTCTTTTTCCATGCGGCGGGCCAAGGCTACAGAGGCAACGACCGGAATAACAGTGACTCCGGCTTCTTTAAATCGTTTCATGTACTTACCCGGTGTGCCTGCACCTGTGGTGACGACTTTAATGTTTTCCTCACACACGACATCCACCACATCATCCACGTATGGAGATAAGAGTAAGACGTTGACGCCAAAAGGCTTGTCTGTCATTTCTTTCGTTTCTTTGATCGCTTTTCTTATCACTTCGCTCGGCTCATGACCTGACCCCAGCATACCTAAACCACCGGCATTAGAGACGGCTGCTGCGAGACTCGGTGTAGCTACCCAAGACATGGCTCCTTGTATGATAGGATAATCGATCCCTATCTGTTCTATTAATGATTGATTCATCTAGGAGCTCCTTCCAGAATTATTTTGCTTCTTTTTGTTTTTCTACGTAATCAACGAGATCTTTTACAGTGTTCAAGCCTTCTTCAGATTCGATTTTGATGTCAAATTCATCTTCGATATCGTTGATGATCTGGAACAGATCAAGGCTGTCAGCTTCAAGTTCATCTCTGAAGTTTGTATCCAATTGTACTTCGCTTTCTTCTTTGTCTAACTGATCCACGATGATTTCCTGTATTTGTTCGAATGTTGTCATTTTAATTTCCTCCATTTATGTTGTTTGAATTTTTATATTTTTATTAACAGCGTTCCCCAGGTCAATCCCCCGCCGAACGCGCTTAAAACGATTGTTTGCCCACTGCCCAGTCTGATCGTCCCGTTTTCGATGGATTCGTCCAGCAGGATAGGTAAACTGGCAGCAGAGGTGTTACCGTAATTTTCGATATTCATCGGAAATTTATATAATGGTCTGTCTATTTTCTTTGAAACGATTTCTATAATTCTTGCATTGGCTTGATGAAGCAGGAAAAAATCCACTTCCTCAAGGTCAATCGATCCTTTTTTTACTACTTGCGTGATACTTTTTGGGATCGATTTAGTTACAAAGTTGAAAATAGCCCGGCCGTCCATCGTCAGAAAACCATTTTTAGCATCACTTGTACAGACGGGATTGGTCACTTCCTGTTCTCCTGAGACCAGGGCACTCCCTTTTCCACCGTCTGTGTGTAGATCTTCAGCAATGAAAGCCTCTGTATCCCCATCTCTTTTTAACAGAACAGCTCCGGCTCCGTCGCCGAACAGGACCGATGTTTTTCGGTCGCTCCAGTCCAGTGTTTTTGACATGACTTCCCCGCCGATCACAAGTGCATAAGGATGGGCCATGTGGCGCAGCATTTTTTCTGCTGCAGACAAACCGTAGATAAAGCCTGAACAGGCGGCACTCAAGTCAAAAGCGACCGCATTCTCAGCTTTGATAGCTGCCTGAACTTTACTTGCAACAGATGGCGACTGACTGTCAGGCGTCATGGTTGCGACAATGACGAGACCGATCTGACTGACATCTATTTTTTGTTTCGAAAGAGCAGCCTGACTGGCGCGGATACATAAATCACTTGTATCCTCACCTGTTGAAAGGTGTCTTTTTTTGATCCCAGTTCTTTTTCTGATCCATTCATCAGATGTCTCCATCCAATGAGTCAGCGTCTCGTTATAGACCTCATTATCAGGAACATATCTGCCTGTTGAGTGGATCGTCACTCCAAAGGTTTTCATTAGTCTGGTAACTGCTCCTTTGTACGCTCCAAGTACCCATGTAGATTTTTCAACCCTTGCATGAGTACTTCAGATTCTTTTTCACCCATCTCATTGATCGTTTCTTTTACCATATCACGATGGAATTTATCATGCAGACGATAAAGCAGCCGACCTCGTTTAGTCAAAGCCAGTTGAACGACGCGGCGGTCTGTTTCGCTTCTCACCCGATCAACATACCCTTTTCTTACCAGGTTGTTGACAGAAACAGTCAAGGTCCCCACTGTGATCCCCAGTTTTTTGGCGACTTCACTTGTGGTGTGTTCCTGATACATGCCGATCGCATCTATCGTATGCATTTCTTTGATTGAGACATCTTTGAATTGACTCATTTGTAAAGTACGTTCTTCGATCATAAGGACATCATTGAAGATGGATACCAAGTATCCATTGACTTCGTTTATTCGTTGATCCACATCAACCCCTCCAAATCTCAACTTTCAAATATTGTTTGAACATCAAACTATTTGACAATCAAAATACTAACTCAGATTTCATCTGCTGTCAAGAAAAGATTCCAAAAAAATAAGCCATCACTATAATGGCTTATCGAAAAGTTATTCTTCTTGTTCGTCATCTTCGTTGATCTGACTCTTGAATCCTTCGATATCTTTGAAATTGACAACTGTTTTTTCTTCAACTAAATCATGCATGCGTTCAGCTGAATGTGTCCAGTTGATTTTTACTATTGCACTGTTCGTCAGCAGTTTTTCGATCTTGCCTTCCATCGGTTCTTCACGGAAAGTAAAAATGATTTCATCCCCTACATCTGGTCGGAGATTTTCTTTGATCGTATCTATGATTTCAACTGCTTCTTTGTAAGGCAAATCCAGTAGATTAGCAATACGGGAATTGCTGGCGCCTTTTCGAAGTTCTGTTTCCACTAGTTCTTGAACTTCAGCGGTTATTTCGACTTTTGCCACTTTCATCCCTCAATTCTTTCATAAAGTTTTTATATACCTTTAACCATTATACCATAAAAAAAAGTGTTTATCGACTAAACACTTCCGGGCCGATGATATTAAGGATCAAAAGAAAAAACGACTGATGTTTACTTCAGTAAATCAGCCGCTTTGTATCCGATTTTTTTCAGTGTCGACTGTAAAGCCAGCACTTCTTCTTCGGTACAGGATTCGAATATCTCAGCAATCTTCTCTGCATGTCGCGGGAAGATCTCCTGCATCAACGTTTCCCCTTCATCAGAGAGTTCACAGAAGGTGACCCGTCTATCGCTTTCATCAGCTACGCGGTTGACGAATTTCTTTTCTTCCAGACGATCGACCACATAAGTGATGCTGCTCGACGCAAGCAAAACCTGCTGACCGATTCTCTGTATCGGCTGTCTCCCTTTGCTGTACAGGAGTTCAAGTACCGTAAATTCTGTGGCGTTGAGTCCGTATGAAGACATGTCTTTCTTGACTACCTTTTCAACGCTCGAAGACGCTTTTAATAGTATCGTTAGTGCTTTCAGTTCATTCTGATTTATAGTCATCTTTTAATCACCTTTGTATGTTGACGAATTTTTAACTGTTTCTGCCGCTGACTTTACTTAGTCAGAAGATCAGCAAATCATATTTTACCATAAATGAGAGGTGATAAAAATAACTGTCTCATTCTTTCATCCTTTGTGCATTTGTTTGAAGAGTCTGGCGTAATAGAAAAACGCAAGCAGCTGATAGGCACTGGCCAGTACAACTAATGAAGTCACGGTCACATCCGATAGATTCGGGAAAAAGACGGCGATGAACATCGTCAGATAGAAAACGATCGTGGCTATTTTTCCATACCATTCAGCCCCGTCGAGCCTTTTGTCTTTCCGGTATAAGCGGATATTCTGGACCGTCATATAGGTTTCTTTGATCAGGAATAAGCTGAACAGAAAAATAAATGCCCGCCACTTCATCATCAATACCGCAACGACGGCGATCTGTGTCAGTTTATCTGCAATTGGATCGAGCAGCTGTCCGATTTTCGTCCCCTGGTTGAATTTTCTGGCAATGAATCCGTCTGCCGCATCTGTAATGCCTGAAATAAGCAGGATCCCTGTCGCCAGCATATAATCCGCCTGTGTATCTGCAATGACATAATAATACACGAAAAAAGGAATGAGGATAAGCCTAAAGTAAGATAGAAGATTCGGTATTGTAAACCAGTCTCTCTTAGCCATATCATCATTCCTTTCAATTATATACCGAGAGTGAGGGATTCACTTACAGACAAGTTACAAGAATAATACGGTCTGTATTCCCTATAATACCACTAACTTTATTATATTTATAGTGCTACAAGACTTAATGAAGGAAGTCAAAGGGTAGTCAAAAGGGTAGTCATTTCTTTTGATGATTCCTCTGGCTTCTTTTTCTTTTCTTAGTATATCATAACTAGTAAAAAATTCTAATAGAATATAGCCACAGATTTAAAGTGAGCGTATAATAATCTTTATGGAGGTGTTACATGAACGGATGGACAGAATTATACTATAAACAAGTGGATAATGTTATACATAGAGGGACCGTCTCTATACATATTAACTACAGGACTATCATTGTTCAAATATATAAACGAATAATCATGGTAGTTAGACCTACAGAGGATGATGCGATTATTGCAGCCACTGCTCTAATGCTTGCTTATAGAAAAAATGATGAGATATTTGGCTGATGATAGTTTAATAATCATGAGGTGATCAACATGGGTTCGGAATTCATGGCAGACATACTGGAAATTGATGGATTTAGGTTTGATTTGATCTGGCCTTCATTGAAGAAGGTTGACGAAACCACGGATTGGATTCTGATGGTGGATCTAGATACTAAGGAGTTATATGGTGGATATTTGCAGCATGATACGCGGTTTCTGAAGAAGTATGAGAAGTTAAAAGCGCAATAAAAAAGAATGCTGATGTCTTTTTTTTTACATTCTTTCTTAACTAATTATTACCTTATGTTATAATTTCATTATACTAAGCGGCCCATCTGAATAAATAAAAAAAGCCGAATAGACTGATAAAAAATGTTGGTTCGTTCTTTTGTGAAAGGAGAAAAAACATGGCAAAAACAACTAATTCTATATTAATGAATGCAGAAAGAACTTTAAATACTGCCAAGTTTGGATTAAATGATTTTTTAGGTTCAAGCCCCGAAAGAAGGGATAGCGGATTAAGAAACTTTATTGTTTTTTCTAGATCAGTCACCAATGTATTGCAAAATTTGCGGTCTACTGTTGGTAAAGAAGAATTTAACAAATGGTATGATCCGTGGCAGACAGATATGAAGTCCGACCCTTTAATGAAAGCTTTTTATACCATGAGATCAGAGATCTCAAAAGAAGGTGTTATTAATTCTTCTATATCTATGCATATAGAACATTTAGACACTAGCGATTTGAAACCAATATTAGATAATCCGCCACCTAATGCTACAAATTTTTTTATTGGAGACCAATATGGTGGTTCAGGATGGGAAATAAAAGTTGATGATTCTTCTACGAATAAATATTATGTAGAATTACCAAATTCTGTAAAAATTAACCATAGTATTGAATTAAAAGACCTTCCAAATATCCCTGGAGAAAATTTAGATGATCGAGACTATAGTACAAAAGATAAACTTTACTATTATTATAACTTTTTGGAAAGATTAGTTACTGATGCTAATAATGTATTTAAAAGTTAATTATACCACCGTTTGTCATTAAAAAAAGCCCCTGCCGATTAAGGTGAGGGCTTTAAACATTTAACTTAATCCTTTTGACGTTATCTCCTCAAGATATTCATTTAGAGGTTCAATCTCTAAATGAAAAGATTTATTGTCAATAGAATTGTTTATAATTTCGATATACTTATTATCATCACTATAGCTCTTATCGATAATCATTTTTAAGTTTTTATTACTTAAAATTTCTTGGTTTTGATGAAGGTCATGTAGTAAAATTTTTATATTTTTATGAAGATCACTCTGCCGTTTATAATCCAAAGAGAATGCTTTAATGTACGTGTCGTCATATTCAAAATCAAATATTTTATTATTAAACATATCCGAAACTTTTGGTTCTTTTAACTTTTTGCTCAACCCATACTTAATAATGTGCTTACTAACTAATTTTCTAACTTTATCAGTTGATATTCTTTCGTTTTTAGCTTTGTCATAATATAAGTAGGTTGACTGTAAATCATTAATATCCTCATTAACGTCTTTCGAGGTAGTATAGATACTTCTAATGTTTGTAAAACTAAATTCGTTAACATAATATTTTGTTTTAGAATATAAAAAGTTGTCATCTTTAATTCCTTTAAATTCATCAACCATTACGTTCTCAAATCTATGAATTAAGTTATAATCAAAATCATAACTGAAGGAATCAAACATCATATCTATATACTCTTTATCATACTCATCATCAAAAGAAGCAAGTCTACTTCTATTCCTTATTCTTCTAAATTCAGAGAATGCATCTTTATTATCCCAGTAATGAAATACCATACCCACATTAATAGTCTCTGCTCTTAGAGGATCAGGAGTATACTGACAAATCGCATAATTCAACTTTATTTTACTCATTATCAAACACTTCCTTTCCAATAACTAAAGTGTGGTTTTATTTCCTCTAATATCTCATCAATTTGCTGTATTTGTCCCCATACAAACTCTTTTAACCCTATTATTTCTTCTTCTAAAATATTCCATTCTGAAGGGATGTTAGAAAACACCTCGTCTAATCTTTCTAATGTTATACTATCGTATTTCGTTTTGCAATAGTGGAAAGGAGAATTCCCATTTATAAATGGAGAGCAATATTTATACACCGGTCCATCTATATTTTTAACTATACTTGGAATAGTGCTGTTTAATCTATTAATTTGACCTATATCCCATATATCAGAGGTAAATACATGAGAGTGATCAATTGCTATAATTCTTTTTGTTTTTCTTTCGAAAAATAGATTCCCATCATTCTCTGCTCTATCATTATTCATTATAACTTGATCAAATAATATTATTCCTGGTATTTCATTTATATTCGACGCTTTATCAAGTATAACTGGGTTTACCTTAGCATTACCTTTTAGATATTCACTACCTATACAAATACCTGGTTTAGCCCCAATATCTCTATAATAATCATTGTTTTCAATGAACTCTTTTTCTAATCTCAATAGCTTGAGATTAGGTATTGGAATATCTAACAACTTACCCAATCTGTATCCTATTAATTCATTAAGTAACGTTTTTCCACTAGTTCCCTCTTCGTTCCGAGCTTTTAAAACATATTCTTTACTATCCGTTGCTTGTACTAAAGAAGGACGTGTAATACCGTTTTCAATTGCTCTTTGAAAATAACTAACTTTTTCCATACTATCTCTCCCTACTTAAGGGTTCTAGGGAGTAGTATACCAAATTACTATTACTAATTTCCACATAATATTTAAAAACCCCCACTAATTAAGGTAAGGGCTTTTTAATATCTAAAATATATTTTTATTTAATCTACGCTGCATTGCTCTGACAACTGCTGAATTCATGCGAGAAATCCTACCAGTAACTGTTGTTCCCATTCGTCGCTGTAAGGCCTTAGTCGTATTAATTCCAATATAACCATCAACCTTCACTCCCAAGACTTTCTGCATTTCTCTAATTAATAATGATCCACCTCTTCCAAACTCAACACTATGAATGTTTCGAGTTACTCCATTGATTACTTGACCACTAATAACACCATCAACAACAATACCAAGAACTTGCTGCAATCGTCTAGTTGTAGCTACGCCCCATGATCCGTCTATTACTAATTCCTCATATTTTTGCTCAGCTTTAGTATTGGCATCTCTCAGAATGTTTAATAGCTTAATGTTTTGTTGTGCTGTTCCTTTATATGAAGAAGTTGAACTAACTACACCATTTTTAACTGCTAATCTAGCTCGATGATTGTAAGAACTATCTAGCCCTAGTGATTCAAGATACTTAACTATGGAATTTCCATGATACTCATTGGATTCCTTCTCTTCTGCCGTTGCTTTTTCTTTCTCAGAAGCAGGAATATTTATCATTTGTCCGATTTGTAGTTTTTGCGGATCAACTTTTGGATTAGCGTGTTCTAAATCAATTACATCAAATTCTCGTCCTTTTGCTATGCTCCAAAAAGTATCACCTTCTTGGACTTTATATGTGCTGCCTAGTTCTTCTTTAGAAGCTTCTTTATTACCTTCAGATAATACTTTCTTATAGTCAAACTCACAACATTTCTTCCAGGCATAATCCGGGTACTCATTATGTGAACGAACACGATTGATTTGAGGATATTCTTTCTTTAAACGCTCTACTAGTAATACTAGGGACTTCTTCTGCTCATCTGTTGGATCCTCATATCTGAAGTCACCAGTCAAACAAATTCCAATAGAAAAGTTATTTGAGTTTCCGACGTGGTAGGTTCTCCAATTAACAGGGTTACAAAATTTAATTGTTCCATCAGGTTCAATGACATATGAGTAACCAATAGATGGCCATCCATTAGCGTTAACATGATATCTAGCAAAACCTTCTGCATTGGATCCTGATAAGCCCTGTCTAGTTAATGAGTGATGGATAGCTATTTCTGTCTTCCCATTCATATCTAATACCGGGAAACGTTTGGTTGAATGTCGATCAACTTGGAGCCTGAAGTCTTTAAATTTTGGTAGATCTGGAAATAATCCGTGTATCATTATTCTTCCTCCTTAGTAATGACTTTCTCTTTTTCTTCTACCTTCATTACATCTGCATCAATATGGATCTTATCTTCAGTGTGTTCTTTCAATTTAATCAACGTCTTCTCAACTGCATCTGGTAATGGTAAGCCCAAGGCTCCCCAGTTTTCTGCAATACTGATTAAATATGTTACTACCATCCATAAAGTAAAACCTTGTGCATATACCTGGAATCCGAATAATGGTAGATACACATTTAAAACGAATATGAGTAATACAACTAAAGAATGTTTTGCAATGCCAAACAAACTGACGCTCGAACTTGTTTCCTTCTGCTTAAAAGACTTTAACATCTCTGTGAAGATATCAAAAAACACACACGAGATAAGTGTTTGCATGAATCCGTTCGTATATATTGAGTGAATCTGATGAGTTATATCGTTTAATTCTAAAATCAACCAAATTGTACCCTTTCCTTCTTATATTTATTTATATAAATAGAGTAGCCCGATTGGACTACTCTAATGTATAATTTATTTAAATAATGCAATTACTGAAATGACAGTCCCAGCGGCTGCAATTAAAGCTAGTATTCTATCTTTCGGATCCTCTATTGCATCATTGAAAGTATCTATTATTAATTTAACAAAATCAATTATATGAAGGATTAACACTGCAATTAATAGACTACTCAATATAGAAAGAGCTAAAAATCCCCAACTACTACTAAAGCTGCTTATAAAAATGTCTGGAAAAAATAACAGTAGAATAAATGATAATCCAAAATATAAATCATTAAAACTCAGTCGCGTTAGAACATTTTTGATTTTTACATTCTTATCCTTCTCATAAAAAGCCTTTACATCTTTATATCTTGTAGATTTTCGAGCAATAGCACCACCCTCTACTATCAATATTATACAAAAGAAATAAAGAAGCTTCGCACCTCCTTGAATATCGTGAATAAATCTTTGTACTAAGTCAAAGTTATTTTGTATTAAAGTAGCAAGTATTGTTCCTAAAATAATTACGAATGCTGTAGAATAAAAAAACCATCCAATATTCCTTATCGCAATAGCAACCTTTACTTCTTCTTTAAATATGTTTAGAGATGATTTATGTTGTGTTATCCGCTCTCGGAGGCTATTATCTGCACTTTCAAGCTTTTCCTTAGATTTTTCAAGTTCTTCTAAAATATCATATTGATTTTCCAATTTGTCATTTTCTAATTCTAAATCTTTTCTTAGTAAAAACATTATTTCTTTATTCAGTTCTGTTAATACATCTTTATCTTTCAATCGTATATTCTTTTTGGTCTTTTCAATATCATTGCTTATATCTTCAATATTAGAGATCACTTTTTCAAGATCATCGTTTATTTCATTTAACTCATTTGTCAATTCACTAGTTTCATTTTGAATTTCTACAATATCTTTTTCCATTTTGTTTAATCTTAATGGATTCAATCAACACACCTACTTATACGTTTACTTAATAATACTAAATTCGTATGATAATTAATAGCTCGTTATATTTTAGGCGTAGCCAAAATCATATCTCGCTCTTCTTCAGTAATGCGGCCACGTTTTGCCTGTTCAATAACGTATGTTTCTTCTATACGTCCCATGATCCACATATTGAGAATACATCCGTACATATCACTTCTCACTTCCTTTCACATCTATTCCATACTTAAAATTAAAATAGCCTGCTCCAGCATCTCAATGCGTTCATCAAGAGTGGGCGTTTCTCTTGTTTTCTTTTTTCTTCTAGTTTTTTCAGCTTCCATCTCTTCTTTAATCTTCCATTTCATCTGTGCCATTAGCAATGCTTTGAAATTCATTCCTCCTATCATTAGGTTAATTTTGTACTATTATGACTCCATCTAAGAAAATCGTATGGCAAAATTAATGTTTACAAAACCTTTGAGTTTATCTTGGACGTACCAGATACATGCATTTTAATAATAATGGTTAAGTAGATAACTCAGACCATTCATTATTGTATGAGATTTATACATAATTATTTTACTCGTTTTTCATCTCAGTACTCTGATAATTATATCAACGGTTAGTATTTGTTTATTCGTTTAATATAAGTATAGGATGTAGAATTGCTTTAATGAGAGTGTAAAATATTTTGTGTAAATAGAAAAAAGGAAGTCCCTTCTGTAGAATAGAGTTACCACACTAAATTCACAGAAAAGAGGACTTCCCTATGAACAATCTTACTACAGATATCTTACAGACTCTAGCTACAAAAGGTGATTTGAACGAATTATTCCGTTCGCACTTGGAATTAGCCGTAAATACGCTCCTGAGAACAGAGCTGACTGCCTTTTTGGATTACGAAAAGTATGATCGGATTGGTTTCCATTCAGGGAACTCACGCAATGGGTCCTATGACCGTACGGTCAAGACAGAATACGGCGAACTTCATCTACAGATTCCGCGCGACCGCAACGGTGAATTTAAACAACAGACTCTTCCTGCATATAAGCGAATCAATGGTACGTTAGAAGAAACCGTCATTCATCTTTTTCAAAAAGGTATTACCATGTCTGAAATTGCTGATTTGATTGAGAAAATGTACGGTCATCACTATACACCACAAACGATGTCCAATATGACTAAAGTCTTTACTGAAGAAGTATCAGCGTTCAAAAAGCGTAAACTAAACAGTCATTATGCAGTCATTTATCTGGACGCTACCTATATTCCTTTGAAGCGGAAAACCGTTGAGAAAGAAGCCATACACATTGCGGTGGGAATTCGACCAGATGGTGCCAAAGAAGTCCTAGGATACGCTATTGCCCCTAATGAATCGACCGTCACATGGAAAGAGATATTGGAAGATTTATCCGACCGTGGTGTCAATGATGTTCTTCTTTTCGTGACCGACGGTCTCAAGGGTATTAAAGATACGATTCATCACGTTTTTCCTCAAGCAGCTTACCAACACTGTTGTGTCCATGTTTCTCGCAACATTTCTAGTAAAGTACGCGTCGCTGATCGCAAGGAAATATGCGAAGACTTTAAGACGATTTATCAAGCAGATTCACGAGAGACGGCCCTTGAAGCTCGCCTTGCTTTCTCAGAAAAATGGCGCAGTAGCTACTCTAAACTGGCCAAGTCTATTCTAGAAAATGATAACTTACTTACATTTTACGATTTCCCTTTATCAATCCGTAGGAGCTTGTATTCCACTAATTTGATTGAATCCTTTAATAAACAAATTAAAAAGTATAGTCGACGTAAAGAGCAATTTCAGAATGAAGAATCTATGGATCGCTTTTTGGTTTCCCGTTTTGATACGTACAATCAGAAGTTTTTGACACGGATTCACCGCGGCTTCCAACAAGCTGAAGCAGAGCTAGAAAAAATGTTTGAAAGATTAACAAATTAATAAATCGATTTTATAGAAGGAGTACTTCATTTACACATAATTATTGACACTCCCGCTTTAATTCCATTGGGTTATCCTTGTATATTATATTGAGATAAAACATATACAATGGTAAAGTTAGAATGAAAAAGGTACTACTAACTAGGTTTATGCCCTTACATAGTGACGGAAGATAATCTTGCCAAGATTGTAGGGAAAGCTTTAAGAGTAGATGTAGAACTCTAATTTGTAATAAGGAGAATGTTCAGTGAACTCAACAATAGAGACAACACTATTGAATAACATAAAATCTGTGCTTTCGGATTTCCCTGAATATTGGGACGAAGAAACACTACTGAAAAATAAAGTTATTGAAGATCTTAGACACTACGATGAAAAAGTCATTACTGCTTTATTATCTAACGATAAAATTAAAGAAGCCTATGCCCTTTCAGTTGCAGACATGACTATTTTTAAAGTTGAAGAATTCATCGAAATGCTAAGATATAAAAATTATTGGGAAAATAGTTATACAAAATACCGGAATGAAATTGGATTGACCAGCGATGGTAAATATTTGAATTACAATACAGATGTGGTCCTAGACTTCCCTTTTAAAGATTGTGTGTTAGAAGGCGGCATGTCCAATGAGGATGAAGGTAAAAAAGAAGTCTATTATCATAATGTTATTGCAAAAGAAGAAATTGATACCCTCTTATCTCCTAAAGTACTAACTAATATTAAGAAGTATGATGAAGATGGAGAACACGAGATTACCGAATTCAATGACGAGGATAACTTAATCATTAAAGGTAATAATCTCTTAGCTTTACATACTCTGAAAGAACGTTATGCTGGCAAAGTAAAATTGATTTATATTGATCCACCATATAACACTGGTAATGATAGTTTCAGATACAATGACCGATTTAACCATTCAACTTGGTTAGCATTTATAAATACTCGCTTGGAAATAGCGCGAGAATTGTTACAAAAAGATGGTACTATAGCAATTTCAATTGATAATAACGAATTAGGTTATTTGTTAGTCATGCTGGATGAGTTATTCGGAAGAAACAATCGGAAAAATATAATAACTATTAAACGAGGATCAGTTACTGGAGCCAAGGTTATTAACCCTGGTGTAGTAAACATTGCAGAGTATGTAGTAATTTATTCCAAAGATGAGGATTACTGGAGTCCTAATAGAGTATTTATGGAAAATAAGAACGGTTGGGATAAAAGATACAATCAGTTCATTAAAAACTATGACGGGGGAATTGAAAAATGGGAATTCACTACAGTCTTAGAAGAATTTTCAAGAGAAATGGGAATTAGTAAATCAAGATTAAAAAAAGAACTCGAAGAGGATTATGAAGAGTTGTTAAGTAATTTTGTATATAAAAATTCTGATCGGATTGCTCAATTAGCAACTCTAGACGAAAATAGCATAAGTAAAAAAGCGATTGAATTAAAAAAAGAATCACTTGAGCACCCCCAAAAGATTTTCTATATGGAAAGAGAGGGAAGAAAACCTTACTACATCGTAAATGGAAAACTAATACTATTTATTAAGGATAGAATGGTAAATATTGATGGAGAAAACACTTTTGCTCAACCCGCTACTGATATATGGGATGATGTTTTACCAAATGATATTCATAATGAAGGTGGCGTAGTACTCAGAAAAGGAAAAAAACCAGAAAAATTAATTTCTCGAATAATTGATTTATGTACCACCGAAAATGACATTGTATTGGACTTTTTTGTCGGGAGTGGCACTACAGCTGCGGTCTCAATAAAAAAGAAGAGACAGTTTATAGCAATTGAACAATTGAGTTATATTAAAGAATTAACCACTAAGAGACTAATAAATACAATCAATGGTGAAAGCAGCGGTATAACTAACCAAGTTAATTGGCGAGGCGGTGGAAGTTTTATTTATGCTGAATTAGATAGTCTAAATCAACATTATATCGATAAATTGACTAAGATTACCTCTGAGGAAGTGTTAGAATCCATATTGGAGGAAATGAAGTCATCTGCCTACTTAAACTTCAAAGTTGAGCTGAATAAAGTAACCGTAGAAGATAAGCACTTCTCTACCCTATCCATAGACGAAAAGAAAAAAGTATTAATCGATGTCTTAGATATGAATCAACTGTATCTAAATTATTCAGAAATTGATGATACTCAATATGATATATCAGACGAAGTTAAACAATTTAATCATTCATTCTATGGTCAAGGAGGCGAATAAATTGGCTGAAGAACTACTACACAAAAAAATAGCTGATTCATTCAACATTTTTGAACCACCTAAGGAAATTCCTAACTATATAACGGATAACTTGAGTCATGATTTAAGACCATATCAAGAAGAGGCGCTTAGCCATCTAATTTATACTCAGGAATTAGAAAATTCGAATATGAGTTTTAATCACCTTTTATTCCATATGGCTACTGGATCAGGCAAGACTTTGGTGCTTGCTGGAACTATGCTTTACTTGTTCAAGCAGCATAATCATCAAAACTTTATCTTCTTTGTTAATACAGATGCTATTATCAGAAAAACATTTGATAATTTAACGAACCTGTCCTCATCTAAATATCTTTTTACAAAAGATGGCATCACTATTGATGGAGAAAAGATTAATATTCAAATTGTTGAGGTCTTTCCTTCACTGCCAGACAAAAACACGATATATCTTAAGCTAACGACTATTCAGAAACTACACGTGGATTTAACTGAACCTAGAGAAAATTCATTAACTTTTGATTCGTTAGAAGAGGATAAAGTTATTTTGCTTGCTGATGAGGCTCATCATATCAACGCTTTAACAAAACGTGACAAACGGAAACTTAATACAAAAGAAGCTGAAGAAAAAACCTGGGAAAACACTGTAAGTAAGTTGTTAGCACTGAATCCGGAAAATAGACTCCTGGAATTTACTGCTACTATCGATTTAACTAAAGACACCCTCTTTGATAAATACCGTGACAAAATCGTATACCAATATGACTTAAAACATTTTATGAATGATGGCTATTCTAAAAACGTAATGCTCCTTCGAGCTGATGAAGATGACGATAATAAAATGTTTCATGCTATCTTACTCAGCCAATACCGTAAATATATAGCTCATGATAACAATGTATCGATAAAACCTGTTATTTTATTTAAATCAAATAAAATTGCTACATCTGTAAAAGCTAACGAAATATTGCTTAATATGATTCAATCATTAACACTGGATAAACTAACAGACACAATCGAACATGGATATGCACTCTACCAGCATAACCAAGGTATCTGGGGGAAAATGTTCCATTACTATAAGACAAAAGATATGAATCACGTTCTCCAAGATCTCAAATGGGACTTTACTGATGCAACGACTATCAATGCAAATAGTAAAGAATTTCTTTCTGAAGACAATGCCCTCATGCTTAATAGTCTTGAGGAGCCTAATAATCCAATTAGAACAATATTTGCTGTAGCTAAGCTAAATGAAGGCTGGGATGTCTTGAACCTTTTTGATATCGTTCGAGTGAGTGAAGGTGCATCCACTACAAAAACGACTACCGATAGTGAAGCTCAACTTATTGGCCGTGGCGCCCGTTACTTTCCTTTTGAACATCAAGGTGAACAATCGTATAAAAGACGTTTTGATGCTATCGGATCAGATATGAAAGCTATAGAATCACTGCACTACCATACAATTAATAAGAACTCTTATATCAATAATCTCAATAAGTCACTTGAAGCTGCTAACATCCAAGTCAAAGAAGATAGTTACGAACGACTAGAAGCTAAAATAAAGCCTAGCTTTAGAAAGCATCCAATCTTTAAGGATGGGAAGATTTATATCAATAAACTTGTTGAAACGACTCCTGATGACTTTGATACGTTGGAGAAATATAATGCTTATGATTCGTACGATATTAGTTTTCAACCCGCTATTGAGCAACAATTCGGTAGAAATGTAAAATCTAAAGTCAATTTCGATACACATCTTCTGTCCTGGAAAATAGATTCCATATATAAACAAAAAGCAATCCAACGTAATACGTTCTTTAGGTTTGAGAACTTCAAGAACTATGTACCTTCTTTATCCAGCATGAAAGACTTTTTAAATAGTCCTGATTTTTTAGGTAAAGCAACGTTAAATATATCTGCACCCATCTCAATGAACCTTGAAGATCTAACCCCAAAAGAAAGACTTAAAATGGTTGATCAGTTCTTTGAGTATCTCGAGAAAAAAATACGTCTGAACTATTCTAAAGAACGTGGTACGCCTGTCTTTGAAGGAGTAGCATTCTCTGAGCTTATCAATAATTATTATGTAGAGATGAATAAAGTGAATGCAAATGTGTCAGACATGACAGAAGTCAAACAGCCTCGATCTATGAGACACTTTGATTGGTTTATATATGATAAAGCTATAGTGAATAACCTTGAAGATTCTTTTATCGATTTTATCAATGATTATATTGAGGAATTGAAGAAGAAATACGATGATGTCTATTTAATCAGAAACGAACGTAAGATAAAAATAGTGGAAATAGACGGTGTACGAGGATTTATGCCCGACTTCCTGCTCTACTTACGAGACGAAAACTACACCTACCAAGTCTTCCTCGAACCTAAAGGTGATCATTTAAGATTGACTGATAAATGGAAAGAAGACTTCCTGACTTCTCTATTAGAACGGAATGATATTGAGGTGTTATCGGAAAATGATGATGTCCGTTTATTAGGATTAAAATTTTACTCTGATACTTCACAATACAAAAATGAGTTCAGAGAAGACTTTGAGAATTATACTGTAAAATAAATTTATAGAAAGAAGTGATTTAATGGGTTTATTTGGAGGAAATAAAGAAGAAAAAATAGAAATAAAGCTAGAAGCAGAAAGAGAATATATTAACAGTATCAAAGGTAAATATGTTGCTGCTGAATTTCAAATAGTTGGAGAAAAATATGCAACTACTCAGTTATACCCCCAAATTGCAGCATATGCTAACAATCATAACCTTGAAATTGTCAACATTGGAAAACCTGAAGAAGGTTTAGCTCTGCATACGAGAATTGCTGTTATCTATAAAAAAGCAAATTAAAAAAACACACCTACCCTCCCGCCAAGAAGTACTAGGTGTGTTCAAGAAAAAGAAGCCTACAGTGTAGGTCTCTTTTGTGTACCTATTATAACATATGTGAGGTGAATGAAAATGGCTGAAATACAGAAATATAAAAAGAAAAACGGTGAAACGGCTTATCAGTTTCAAGCATATCTAGGAATCGATCCAAGAACAGGAAAAAAGAAGCGGACAACTCGTAGAGGATTTAATACTAAACGTGAAGCAAAAATTGCACTGTTTCGTATTGAAAAACAAGTTGCTGAAGGAACTTATTTCCAGGATAGTTATATCAGAGGAATGACTTATAAAGAAGTATTTGAGCGCTGGGCCCCCGGGTACAAGAATACAGTCAAAGCCTCCACCTTCTTCTCTGTCATGCGTATCTTTGAAAATCACATCTTACCGAGTTTTGGAAATTACAAAATAGATAAAATAACAACGCATATGATTCAGCAGCAAGCAAACGAATGGAAAAAGTATTCAAATGTATCGAAATGGTTAAACTATGTAAATAAAATATTTGATTATGCTTTGATCAACGGAATGATTGAGAAAAATCCTATGCAAGGTGTCATTCGTCCGAAAGTAAAAAAAGCTCCTAAGAAAAAATTCTATGATCGGCATGAACTCAAAATATTCATGGAGGCTCTTGAAGATTGGAATCACCCTCAAGCACTCGTTTACTTCAGGCTCTTAGCTTTTACTGGTCTACGTAGAGGTGAAGCACTAGCTTTAGACTGGAATGATATTGACTTTGAGGCTAGAACCCTAGAAGTATCTAAAACTCTCTCAGAAAGCGAAAAAGGACTATATATCGAAACCCCAAAAACGAAAGCATCCAAGCGGACCATCTCCATTGATGATAAAACCTTAGATATTTTGTTGGATTGGAAAAAATATAATAATCATAGTCGCATATTTAACAATACCAAAGGTGCCTTTCTCACTCCTTCTAAACCTCGTCGCTGGTTCAGAAGCATCATAAAGAACACAGATCTTGAACCTATCCCTATTCATGGATTTAGACACACTCACGCTTCTCTCCTCTTTGAAGCTGGTGCTAGTATCAAAGAAGTCCAAAAACGTCTAGGACATTCAAAAGCAAGCGTGACGATGGAAGTGTACACTCACGTCACCAAAGAAGCCCGTGACACATTTGCTGAAAAATTTGCAAATTATATCGATTTTTAGACAGGGGGTAGTCAAAAAGGTAGTCAAAAATGGAAAAACCTTATAATCACAAGGATTATAAGGTTATATACCGAGAGTGAGGGATTCGAACCCTCGCACAGCACAAAGCCGCCTAACGGATTTCGAGTCCGTCCCCTTCAGCCGGACTTGGGTAACTCTCGCACTTACAAGCTCTAGTATATCTAATTTCCCGACTTATTTCAATGAAAAAAAGAAAAGGGACTGCACACTGAATGGGTTCGGTATGCAGTCTCCTGTCTAATCATTCTCTATAGTGATCAGGATCGGGATCTTCCGGGTTAAAAACATCTTCATGGGTCTCTGCATCAGACTGTGGCACGTTGAAATCAACGCCGAAGCCCGGAGGTGTGAGATCTTCCGCCGAAGACATATCTGATTCGTCTGAGGTCTTCTTTATCTCTTTTGTATGAGAGTCGTCTGCCCCGCCTGACTGGTCGCTGTCCAGCCTAGCGTCCTTGTCGTTCCTGTGTGAAGAGGTTGAAGCATCTTTGGCTAGAAGGATGAATCCGCCTCTGCCGATCGTATCTTCGTGTACAGCCATGTCCTTCTCTTCAAGATGGTACTTTTCCAGCGGATAATTACTCTCTTTATCCAATTTTTCTCTGCTGACGGTTTCCACATCGATATCGACCATCGCTTCACAGTTCGCTCTTTCTTCCTCTGTACAAATAAGTACCAGCTCATCTTTTGAGTAATGTCCCTCTTGAATGAATCTTTCGATATCCGACACTATATGGCCTAATTGCTGCTGAGCCTTTAAAAATTTCATTCTGATTCCTCCTATGAATTGCTGTTCTTCACTATAATTTTAACAGAGTTGATGAGCTGTCACCAACTATAACAACTGGAGCAGATGATCACTAACCTAAAGCGACGTCTAAAAACATCATGACTGTGAAGCCGATCATAGCTCCTATCGTCCCGATATCGTTATGCCGTTCAACTTTTGCTTCAGGAATCAGCTCTTCAACCACAACATAAATCATGGCCCCGGCAGCAAAAGATAAGGCGTAAGGCAGGAGCGGGCGCATGGATAAGACTAAGGCCGCCCCAATGACACCGGCAAATGGTTCGACGATCCCTGAAGCTTGCCCATAAGCGAAGGCTTTAAACCGGCTGAACCCCTCTTTTCGTAAAGGAAGGGATACCGAAGCACCTTCCGGGAAGTTTTGCAGTCCGATCCCCACTGCAAGGGCAATAGCACTCGCTACCGTAGAGGCTGGAAAGCCGGCAGCAGCAGCGCCAAAAGCCACCCCTACGGCAAGTCCTTCTGGGATGTTGTGCAGTGTGATAGCTAAAACGAGAAGGACACTGCGTCTCAAGTCTGTTTTTATCCCTTCTTCTTTCCCATTGCTATCATTTAAACTCGGATGCAGATGGGGCAATAGCTTATCCGTGATGAACAGAAACAGTCCGCCGGATAAAAAGCCCACGACAGCAGGGATCCATCCAGGAACACCTGTCGCTTCTGCCAGCTCAATGGCCGGAGCGAGCAAAGACCAGAAACTGGCTGCAATCATTACGCCGGCGGCAAAACCAAGCATTGCCGTTAAAAGATTTTTGTTCATTTCTTTCACTAAAAAGACTAAAGATGCACCAAGTGCTGTAACGCCCCAGGTAAATAATGTGGCCAGCAGGGCCTGCAGTACAGGATGCAAAGTAATAAACCAATCCATTTTTCATTCTCCTTTGATTATCAGTTCCTATATATTATAGCGAAAAACCGGTGTGATTGAAACGATATTAGATTGTTGTTCGAACAGAACCATTCTTTGCCCGTCCCGGTCGTTTTATGATCTAAAAATAGTTATTGACTTTTTCATAAAATCACTATATAATAAATTCTGTTGGTAAAATTGTTCTGGTAGCTCAGCTGGATAGAGCATTCGCCTTCTAAGCGAACGGTCGGGGGTTCGAATCCCTCCCAGAACGTCAATGATCAAAATAGAAAAAAGAGGAGGAGACTTTCGTCTCCTCCTCTTTTTTCTATTCTATATGTATTTAATGGGAAAACAGCACTGCTATCTTGGTTCTACCCATTCTATCTGATTAAAAACAGGTTTGAGCTATTTGCCCGAACCTGTTTTCACTTACTTCTCGTCTTTCCTTTTAGGACGTTCGTCATTATGAAAAACTTTTCCTGTTTTTGTATAATACACTTCTTCTTTTTCAGCCAGTTTATTCAAGTATCTGGCTAATACAAAAAAGTAATCAGACAAGCGGTTAAGGTAAATCAAGGGAGGTTCCGCCACAGGTTCTTTTTCATTCAACTTCATGACTGTTCGTTCGACCCGGCGTGTCACTGTTCTCGCTATATGAGCCTGCGACGCCTGTTTTGCTCCTCCCGGCAAGATGAAATAGTTGATTTCACTTACTTTTTCTGTCAGTTCATCGATTTCCTGTTCGATCGTTTGGATCTCAGAAAGGTTAAACTGCATCCCCAGTTTATTCCCCTTATCAGCCAGAATGCTGCCGATATCAAATAAGTTGTGCTGGATCCGACTCAGTGATTCTTTGATAATATTCCTCGATACAGTCTTTTCCTCATCGACCAGACTGGCAAGCAATCCCACTTGGGCATTCAATTCATCAATACTCCCATAGGCATCCACCCTTACATCCGTTTTCCTGACCGTCTGGCCGCCGATCAGATTCGTATTGCCATGATCTCCTCTACCAGTATATATTTTCATTCTAGCACCCCATACATTCATCATAATACCTTTTATTGTAATGCTTTTACCCTAGTCTTAGCAAACAAAAAACATGACCCCTCAGAGAAGGATCATGTTTTTTCAACTTTTTAATATAAATGCAGGTAGTTGTCTTTCTCCCATTGACTGATAGAAGCTTTATAAGCATCCCATTCCACCATTTTAGACTGATAAAAGTTTTTGTATATATGATTGCCTAAAGCTGACTGTATTGTTTCATCGCTTTTCAGCACTTTCAAGGCACTATGCAGACTCGTAGGTAGAGACTTGATGCCATGTTCTTCCAGCTCATGCTCATTCATTTCATAAATATTGTCACACGTTTCTTCTGGCGGCATCCACTCGTTTTTCACGCCGTCAAGGCCTGCTTTCAGCATCACTGCCAATGCCAGATAAGGATTAGCTGTCGGATCGACAGAACGTACTTCCAGTCGTGTAGACAAGCCTCTTGAAGCAGGGATCCTGATCATTGGTGTTCGGTTACTACCAGACCAGGCGATATATACAGGTGCTTCATAACCGGGAACAAGTCGCTTGTATGAGTTGACAGTTGGATTAGTTATCGCTGTGTAAGCTGGCGCATGGTGCAGCAGGCCCGCCAAAAACTGATAGGCCGTTTGGCTCAGCTCTCTTTCATCCGATTCATCATAAAACGCGTTCTTTTCCTCTTTAAACAGAGACATATTACAGTGCATTCCTGAACCATTGATACCGAATAAGGGCTTCGCCATGAAAGTAGCGTGCAGCCCATATTTACGGGCGACTGTCTTGACGATCAGCTTGAACGTCTGGATATTATCACAGGCCTCTACTGCATCTGCATACTTCCAGTCGATCTCGTGCTGACCAGGCGCAACTTCATGATGACTCGCTTCGATCTCAAAACCTAAATCTTCCAGTTCCAGCACGATATCACGACGACAGTTTTCAGCTAAGTCGGTCGGGGCCAAATCAAAATACCCGCCTTTGTCATTCAAGTTTTCTGTGATCTCATGCTCTTCATTCAGTTTAAACAAGAAAAATTCAGGTTCCGGCCCAAGATTGAATGAAGTAAAGCCCATTTCTTTTGCTTCGTTCATCATTCTTTTCAGATTGGTACGCGGGTCACCAGAGAAAGGCGAGCCGTCTGGATTGGCAATATCACAGATCAGGCGTGCCACCCGACCACTTCTTGACGTTTCGATTTCCCATGGAAAAACGAGCCAGGTATCCAGATCCGGTTTTAAATACATATCTGATTCATGGATTCGGACAAAGCCTTCGATCGAAGAACCATCAAACATCATTTTTCCATCCAATACTTTCTCGAGCTGACTCACAGGTACTTCTACATTCTTAATGATCCCCAGTATATCTGTAAACATCAGCCTTAAAAAACGGACATTCTCTTTCTTGACGTCATCGACGATCTTTTCTCTAGTTATTTCATTCATCTCAATCTCTCCTCGTGTATACCAATGTATTTTTATCGCTTATAATGCCTTTGTTAATAAGTACTTTTGAATGATACCACTTTTACTTTTAGAGTGCAAGAAAAAATGTCTGATTTTTTATCGATCACCTGATCATAAAAAAACCTCTGAAAGAAGCATAGAAAACTTCTTTCAGAGGGCATTTTCTCATTTTGAATTTTTTAGTAAAGTTTAAAATAACGGTCCATTTCATATTGAGATACAGCGGTGGAATATTTTCTCCAGTCTGCTTCTTTGGCAGCCACAAACCGTTCAAAGATGTGCTGACCAATGGCATCTTTAATTGTCTCGTCCTTTTTCAATGCTTCAAGAGCTTCAGCAAGGGTTTTTGGCAGTGACTGGATCTGGTTTTCATCCCGTTCAAACTGACTCATGTTATAGATGTTCTTATTTACTGGGCTGGGTGCACTCTTAGCTTCAGCTATACCTTTCATCCCTGCTTTTAAGAGAACAGCCAGAGCGAGATAAGGATTGGCTGTCGGATCGACACTTCTCAGCTCAACACGCGTAGATTGTCCTCTGGACGCCGGTACACGGATCAGAGGGGTTCTGTTCGTTCCAGACCAGGCAACGTACACAGGCGCCTCAAATCCAGGCGTGAGACGTTTATAGGAGTTGATGATCGGATTGCATACAGCTGTATAGGCCTGTGCATGATCCAATAGTCCCGCAATAAACTGATAGGCAGTCCTGCTCAGCCCATCTTCATTGCTTTCATCGAAAAAGGCATTCTTTCCGTCTTTGAATAAAGACATATTGAAATGCATGCCCGAGCCGCTGATTTCTTCAATCGGTTTAGGCATGAACGTGGCATGGAGTCCGTGTTTTCTGGCAACCGTTTTGACGATCAGCTTGAACGTCTGGATATTATCACAGGCTTCTACGGCATCCGCATATTTCCAGTCGATTTCGTGCTGTCCGGGTGCGGCTTCGTGATGACTGGCCTCGATTTCAAAGCCCAGTGCTTCCAGTTCCAAAACGATGTCCCTTCGGCAGTTTTCAGCCAAATCAGTGGGAGCCAGATCGAAATACCCTCCGTGGTCATTCAGATTCTTGCTTGGATTCCCGTTTTCGTCTAGTTTAAACAGGAAGAACTCGGGTTCAGGTCCTAAATTGAATTCAGTGAATCCCATATGTTCCATTTCATTCAAGACACGTTTAAGGTTGCTTCGCGGATCCCCTTCAAACGGTTCTCCAGTAGGCATATAAACATCGCAGATAAAACGTGCGATACGGCCGTCACTTGAATCAAGTTCCCAAGGAAAAATCAGCCATGTATCCAGATCCGGGTGCAATTTCATATCACTTTGATCGATTTCCACAAAACCATCTATAGAAGAACCGTCAAAAGCCATTTCGTTGTCCATAACTTTATCAAGCTGACTGATAGGGACCTCCACATTCTTGATGACCCCATCTATATCCGTAAACATCAACCTCAAAAACCTGACGTTTCTCTCTTTTGCCTCGTTCTTAATTTCCTCTTTTCGATTGGAGGACATTGTCCATTCATCATCCTTTCAGATTGTTTGATCTTCTTCATTATTAAGAGTACGTACATCTTATTTATTTGTCAATTAATTTCTCTTTTTTTCAAAAATCCCTTAGATTTCAGCGATAAACACCAACTACACCTCTCGCTCTCCTCCGTCTCGGCCATCATTTCCTGATTCTCAGTTAACATGTCATTCAAGACCTTTACTCTGCGATGATGAGTGTGTACAAAAAAAAGTCGAGATCGGCTGATCTCGACAATTAAAAAGTATTAAACTTTTATGATTTAACTGCGTCTTTTAAAGCTTTACCAGCTTTGAATGCTGGAACTTTAGTTGCAGGAATTTGGATTTCTTCCCCAGTTTGAGGATTACGTCCTTTACGTGCTGCGCGGTCGCGTACTTCAAAGTTACCAAAACCAATGATTTGTACTTTTTCGCCGTCAGCTAATGTATCTTTGATTGATTCGAAAACTGCTTCTACTGCAGCTGTTGCGTCCTTTTTAGTAAGGTCAGCTGAAGTTGCTACTTTTTCGATTAATTCTGCTTTATTTGCCATCGTTATCTTTCACCTCCTCAAAAGAAGATCGATGCATGCCAATTTAAGGAATTAACGTGCGATCTTACTGCACTCTCTTTTATAAAAATGCACTTGGGTGAAATAGTCTGTTATGACATTTCAATTAAAAAGATACCATAGAATCCTTGATACTGCAATGCTTTTATACTATTCTCTTGAAATTATAGCTAATTTAGAGAAGAAAATATAGTTGACTTTTAAGGATTTTCTATTCTTTCTATTTTCGTCTGCGGGGAATGATCCGAATAGGTGTTCCTTCAAAATTAAACGTATCTCTGAATCTGTTCTCCAGGAAACGTGCATATGAAAAGTGGAGCAGATCCGGATCGTTGACGAAAATAATGAACGTCGGAGGTGAAACAGACACCTGCGTCGTATAATAAATTTTAAGACGTCGGCCTTTGTCCGTTGGTGTCGGATTGGTCGCTACAGCATCCATGACTACGTCGTTAAGGATAGATGACTGTATGCGCAGGTTGCGGTTCATAAAGACCTCTTCGATACGTTCAGGCAATAAATGCAGACGTTTCTTCGTTAATGCGGAAACAAACACGATAGGTGCGTAACTTAGATACTGGAACTCATCTCTGACATCCAGTTCGAACTCTTTCATGGTATTTGTTTCTTTTTCAACGGTATCCCATTTATTCACAACAAGAATGATTCCTTTGCCTGCTTCATGTGCATAGCCAAAGACTCGCTTATCCTGTTCTCTGATACCTTCCTCAGCATTAATGACACATAAGACGACATCGGAACGCTCAATGGCTCTAAGCGCTCTTAAAACGCTGTACTTTTCAGTCGTTTCATAGATCTTTCCTTTTTTACGCATCCCGGCCGTGTCTATGACGACAAAGTCTCGTCCTTCATTGGTCTGAAAACGTGTATCGACAGCTTCACGTGTCGTACCGGCGATGTTGGAAACGATCACGCGTTCCTCGCCGATAATGGCATTGACCAGACTGGATTTTCCTACATTCGGACGTCCGATGACACTGAATTTGATCGTTGATTCATCATAGTCACTTTCATTGTCAGCCGGGAAGTGCTTGATGACTTCATCCAGAACATCTCCAAGACCCAAACCATGAGAGCCTGATATAGGATAGGGATCTCCCAGGCCTAAAGAATAAAACTCGTACACATCATTTCTCAACTCAGGGTTGTCGGCTTTATTGACTGCCAGAATAACAGGTTTTCCTGATTTGAATAAAATCGGAGCAACCTGCTGATCTTCATATGTGACGCCTTCTTTCACACTTGTCATCATGATGATGACGTCGGCTTCTTCTATGGCGATCTGTGCCTGCTGTCTGATTTGAACATTCAGCGGCTCATCTTCCAAAGTGATGCCACCCGTGTCTATTAAAGCAAATTCGCGACCGAGCCATTCAGCATCGGCATAAATCCTGTCTCTCGTCACGCCGGATGTATCTTCGACGATGGATATTCGTTCACCTACAACACGGTTAAAAATCGTTGATTTCCCTACGTTCGGTCTACCTACAATTGCTACAGTTGGTTTCACTACTAAAACACCTTCTTTCTCATTTCTAATTTACTCAGTAAAAACAGCACACCCAACTGAAATAGGCATTATACCTAGATACAGTTGGGTGCGGTAAAATATACCCTTTTATTTATTACTCTTCGTCTTCATCAGTCATGAAGCCAGAAAGCTGATCACCGATCTGATCGCCTAATGTGAATGCACCTTCGTCGTCTTCATCATCACGCAGTGACGGCTGTTTGATTTCAGGTTTGTTTTTAGACTGTTTGTTTGACTTTTCTTTTGGTTTTTCAGTGTCCGCTGATTCATTCGTATTTTCTTCTAATGCTTTGATGCTTAGAGAAATACGTTCTTCTTCAGGATTGACACTCAAGACTTTGACTTCGATTTCTTCATCTTTAGCTACCACTTCATGCGGTGTTTCCACATGTTTGTGTGCCATTTCAGAAATATGAACAAGTCCTTCAACACCCGGTTTGACTTCAACAAACGCACCAAAGTCAGTCACACGTTTGACCGTGCCTTTAGTTACTGTACCGGCCGGCAGTTCTTCTTCAAGATTATCCCAAGGTCCAGCTAGAGTTTCTTTAATAGATAGAGAAACACGTTCCTGCTCTTTGTCTACTTTAAGGACTTTCACGTCGACTTTGTCCCCTTTAGATAGTTTATCTTTAGGAGAATCGATACGCTCATGAGCGATTTCAGAAATGTGAACCAGTCCGTCTACGCCACCGACATTTACGAAAGCACCAAAGTTAGTCAGACGAACGACTTCACCTTCAACAACTGATCCTTCTTCAAGATTCTCAAGCGCTTTTTCTCTCTCTGCAGCCTGTTCTTTTTCAAGAAGGACTTTACGGGAAAGGATCAGCTGACGTTCTTTAGGGTCGATTTCAATGATTTTAAAGTCATAGGTGTTGCCTTCAAACTGATTCAAGTCATTGACAAAGTGGGTGTCGATCTGTGAAGCGGGAACGAAACCTCTTACGCCTAAATCAACAGTCAGACCACCTTTAACGACACGTGAAACAGTTGCTTCGATCACTTCGTCGTTATCGTATTTCTGCTGAAGTTCTTCCCATACTTTACGCTGGTCGACGCGTTTTTTAGATAAAATAAAGCTGCCTTGCTCTTTATCCTTGACGTCTCTTAAAACGACCACATCGATAGTGTCACCAATGGACACAACATCAGACGGATGGTCGAAACGTTCGGTTGCCAGTTCTCTTGGTGGAATAACGCCTTCCTGTCCACCTTCTAAACCGACAATGACCTGTTTATCTTTATCAATAGTCAATACTTCACCTTTGACAAGATCACCAGGAGTGATATCGTCGACGGCATTCATGACATCTGACATTGATTCAGATGCTGCATTATCTGTTTCCACTGCAGGCTGTACATCTGCTTCTTCATTCTCAGCCATGACATCTTCAGGAGAAGTGTCGCCAGGTGTATTGACCTGTACCTGCTCGTTTGCAGTTTCGACTGCTTCTTCTTCAGTCACCTCTGTGTTCTCTACTTCGTTTCTATTTTCTTCTGTCATAATATTTGCCTCCCAAAACCAATAATTCCTACATCTTTAATTGTACCGAATATATAAAATAATTTCCACTAAAACATACTATCTTGTGTAAATCCTTGAAATCAGGCTTTTTTGATCAAATTTTTTATAGTATCGACGACTTCATCGATCGTCATTTTTGTCGTATCGATCCTGACCGCATCCTCTGCCTGCTTCAAAGGAGATGAATCACGCGTGGAGTCTTTATAATCTCTTTCTGCAATATCTTTCTTCAGCTGATCCAGATCAGAAAAAATGCCTTTTTCCTTATTTTCCTTGTGCCGGCGTTCAGCTCTTTCCTTGACACTGGCCACTAAAAAGATTTTAAGGTCGGCATCCGGCAATACGACCGTACCGATATCACGGCCATCCATGACGACGCCATTATCCTGGGCCATGTCCTGCTGTCGCTTGACCATCAACTGACGGACTTTGGAATGTGCGGCAACAACAGAAACGGTGTTTGTCACATTATTATCTCTGATGCCATATGTGACATCCACGCCATTTGAAAAAACAGACTGGCCTTTTTCATCCGGTTCAAATGTGATCTCAGTTTTCTCCAGCAAATCGACCAAAGCCTTCTGGTCTTTTATATTCACATTGTTTTTTAAGGCTTCAAACGTCAATGTCCGATACATCGCACCCGTATCCACATAGATAAGGCCCAGGTCGGCCGCGATCCGCTTAGCTACTGTGCTTTTACCTGAAGAAGCCGGTCCGTCTATAGCAATGGTTAATGATTTATTGTCCATTCTCTCCACACTTTCGTTATCTGATTAGTTTACTCTCAATTCCTGCCCTACATACACGGTTTCATCCTGGATGCCATTCAGCTGCATGAGTTCTTCCGTACTCATCCCATGATTGAGTGCAATGCGGTACATATTATCTCCCGCTTCAACAGTATAATAAGTAGCATCCCCTGTTTCTGCCGGTTCTTCTTCAGCAGCGGGAACTGTATCGGAAGATCCGGTATTGCCGATCTCTTCCTGCGAACTGTCCGTTGTTTCTTCATCGGAACCAGTCTCATCTGAGCTGGCTGCTGGTTCAGACCCATCTTCAGTGCCGGTTACGCCTTCACCTGATTCTTCATCGGATCCGTCGTCAGCTTCTGCAGCCACTTCGCTTTCGTTCTGTGATTCCTCTTCCTCTGAATCTCTTGTATCTGATTCCTCGGTGTCTTCAAGTACTATATCATCTGATTCCTCTGGCTCTTCATTTTGCTCATTTTCTGCGACTTGTTCGACCGCAGGACTTGTTGGTTCTTCAGACAAGCTGTCTCTACTTGACCACCAGAGATAAGCGGATATCGGCAGGATGGCAAGCAGCAGTAAAAAGACTAAAAAGGCAGTTAGGATCGGAGAAATGCTTTTTTCTCTTTCGCGTTTAGCTTTTCTTGACAGTGGCTCTTCTTCATCGGATTCAACTTCTTCGTCAAAGCGTTTTGACCAAAGCTCTTCCATGGATTGACGATCTTTTTTCCCCATAGTGTGACTCCTCTCATACGATTCGATATTTATTATAGCATAGATACGATTACTTTTTAGGCAGCTCGTTAAATTTAAATAATTTGTTCAAAATCACTTCCCAGGCCAGTTCTCTCTTTTGTTCTATATGACCAGGCTGCCGCTGATAAGGTAAGCTTAATTGAGAGTCACAGCTAGAACAACAGTCACCGGGATATTCGTTGAGTTCTTCGTTAAAATAATTCAATAGCATTTTTCGTTTACATCTGTCTGCAGAAGCATACTGAACCATGACACTCAACTGTTGTTTTTTATACCGTTTTCGTTCTGATATACGATTTAATGCTTCATTGATATCTATATTTTGTTTTATAAAGTATTTTGCGAGTCTGGTTTTGCTGTCATCATTCAGAGCTTCCAGTGCCTTTGGATGTCTATAGGCATATCTCAATTCGTTCTCTTCAGGCAGTGACTCTTCCTGCAGCCTATTCTGAAGATATTCATCCCCGTTCTCATAAAGGAGCAGCGCAATGCCGCCTTTCCTGTCTCTGCTTGCCCGGCCGATTTCCTGAAGATACATTTCTGGATTTGCTGGCATATGATAGTGGATCACGTACCTGATATCGGGTTTGTCGATCCCCATCCCAAAGGCACTCGTTGCACAGATGATATCCATCTCGTTCGTCAGAAACTGTGCCTGTATTTTTTTCTTGTCTTTTGCTTCAATATCACTGTGGTAACTTTCAGCAGTATATTCGGTGGTTTCTCTGATCCTTCTGGCGATCGCATCTGCACCTTTTTTACTGGAAAAATATATGATGCCTGAACGTCCGAATGCTTCGATCGCATTAAAGAGCCTGGTATCTTTATCTCCCGTACACTGTTCCACTCTTAATTGTATTGATGGACGATCAACAGAATAAATCACTTCCTTTACCTTTCCATGGAGATTCAGATTTTCGATGATTTCATCTCTGACCGTTTTCACAGCAGTCGCCGTCAGCGCCATAGTCAAAGGATCATTTAAATGGTTTCTTAACTCTCCCAGTTTCAGATAATCGGGGCGAAAGTCCATACCCCACTGAGAAATACAATGCGCTTCATCTACAACAAGCAAAGAGACGGTCAAGTTCTTCAAGTGGTCAAGAATCCACTCCTGCTGCAGCATCTCCGGCGACATGAAAATGAACTTATACGTATGTAGAGAGCTGACGACCAGCTTTTTTTCCTTTTGAGACATAAAACTGTTCAAAGCAACGACTGACTTCTCCCCGTTCTTTTTCATCGTTTCGACTTGGTCTTCCATAAGAGAAAGCAGTGGCGAAACGATAAGCGTAGCTCCGGGCAGGAAATAGGACGGCAGCTGATAACAAAGTGACTTCCCTGTTCCTGTAGGCAACATGACCAGAGAATGATATCCAGTCAAAGCCGTTTCGATCGCCTCTTTTTGTCCCGGCCTGAATGAAGTAAAACCGAACCTTGATTCGAGCCTCTCATACATCTGTTTTTCAAGTAAGTCATCCATAACGTCGCATCCTTTCGATCTCGACTAAACGAAAAGTGAAAAAATCCAGATCATCGATCAGAGTTTTCGCTTCAGCATATTTCACCGAGGGATTTGTTTCAAGTAATTCATGGCAGGCAGTAAAGTGTTGAGCTCGGATATACCGTTTAAAGTACGGCCAGTCGGTTATCAGAACGCATTCCAGTATGTGCTCTTTAATGGTATTGGCTTTCAGTTTTCTTCTTCTGGCAATTTCTTCTATGCCCTTACCTTCTTCAAGCAGATGCTTTGATATTCTTGCACTGTGACTTAAGCCCTCCTCACAATCCATATGGGTCGTTTCCCATAGTGACTTAAGCAGAGGATATCGGTCTCCATCTAATCGAGCTGATTTGTAACTGAGCTGATCAATGAAGACGGCATAGTGTTTTTGGGATAATCCAAATGTTTCCTGCATCTGACGGCTGGTACTCCCGCTGACATTGTAACCAGTGAGATGGCCGGCAATAAAGTCAGCCTCTTTGGGCAGCAACGTCTGGAAGAAGGCTCTCAGCTCTTTGAACCAGTCTGCAGTCAATTCATCCATTGACCTCCCCTGTTCTCCCAGCCACTTTTTCAGGCTTTGCTGATCATCCAGTGACGAAAGATAAGGCAGGTAATGCTTATTATTATTACTGTACTCTGAGAAGACCTGTGTTGTGAAAATCAGACGATGCCAAAAAAGCGGCTTAGTCGCCGAATAGCGCAACTGATCCAATTCGTTGTTCACTGGAAAAGCATCCGTAAAATTTTTTTGACTTTCGCCCCCTTCGCAGTCTGGCACAGACTCCCTTCATTCAAATCAACGAGCTCGTTCTCAAGAAGAGTATTTGTCAGACTCTCCCATTCTTTTAAAGAAAGATCCGGAAATAGGCCAAACAGAGTGTAGAGCTTATTTTTCTCAACATTAAACAGGACTGAAGGGGTACGCTTTCCTCCCGCGATTAGACTGAGCTGTTTAGCTGTCACACGCGTTTGCTCGTTAAACAAACTCAGTATGAATTTGAAAATAAAATCTTCTCTCACTCTTATGACACCTCCGCGGATATCCTTGCATATTTGATTCCTATTATAACATTATTTCAAGAATGTCTTAATGAGAAATATGACTTTTGTCAAAACAAAAAAAGAGAACAAACCATACCTTGAATCAATCGGGTATGATTTATTCTTTTTTAGAAAAAGTTTTTTTAATTAGTGCGTTTCATTAGCGACCATTCTGTGCGCCCGCTTTTTTTTATATTTTTTCTTCGTTTTATCCAGCCAAGGTTTAAGTTTGCTAAAGGCAACGTAGAAAACAAGTCCAACCAGTACACCTTTGATCAGGTTAAAAGGAACCACGGCTAATAGTAGATACGTACGCATAGGACCGACATCGAATCCCATAACAGCCATATAGGCTGGAGCAATAAACAGCCAGTTCAGTACCGACATCATGACTGTCAAGGACAACGTTGATGAAAAGATACCCGCTATTTTATTTTTTAACGATGAACCATGTTTGATGAGTACAAGGTAGATCGGCAGTGTAAACGAAACTGAAGCTATAAATGCCGCAGTATCACCGATCGGGAATCCCATTTCTCCACCTTTTTGGGCATAGGATAAGAGTGAGCGAATAAACGCAATCGTGATTCCTGCTGCTGGCCCATATACATACATGCCGAATAACACGGCTAAATCACTGAAATCCACCTTCAAAAATGGTGAACCAGGCAGTACCGGAAAAGCTAACATGGATATCACCCAGGCTAATGATGCTAACATGGCGACACCTACTAATTTCTTCGTCTTGCTGTTTGACATAATAAATCCTCCTGAAAGGATTCATCCTACTTAGGGTGAACTCCACTGAATACCACTGACATGCTGCTGCCCCCGAAAGATGAAGAAACAAAAAAACTCTGCTTGTCTCCATATTTCAGGAAGCAAACAGAGCTATAGACAGATTTATATTCAGTCAAAAAGCTCCATCTTCTTTATCCAGACTATACTGTCGGTACTGGAATTACACCAGTTCAGCAATTTTACTCGCTCGTGGACTATACCACCGGTAGGGATTTGCACCCTGCCCCTGAAGATGAATCATAATTATTTTATTTTCACTACTTATTATAATGGAATAACAGAATTAGTCAAGTGTTTGAATTGACATCCCGGTCACTCTTCTGAATCGTCTTCCTCGTCAGACATAGGGATGTGGATGATAAAGGCAGAACCTTCACCAAATGTCGACTCCACTTCAATGAATCCACCATGAGCTTCAATGATATTCTTGACCAGAGACAAGCCGATACCTGTTCCTTTGGCATTGGACGAATAATTATTCCGAGACTTATCTGCTTTGAAAAACCGGTCAAAGATATATGGCAGATCGTCTTCGGGTATGCCTGTCCCGGTATCCTTAACGATCATCACCACTTCATCCAGTTCTTCTTCTTTAAGCAGCTGAAGGGTGACGATTTTTTCACTTTTCTCTGTCATGCTGGTATGTCTGATTGCATTATTGATCAAGTTCACAAAAACCTGATCCATCTTATCTTTGTCAAGCATCTGGTGGATCGTTTCTTTCGGCGCTTCCATCTGGAGTGACACCTCAACATCACTCGCCATATTATCAAAACGGAACAGAAGATTACGCAGATAACTGTTCATATTGACTTCCGTCTTCTGCAATTCAATATAGCCGGCTTCCATCCGTGACAAGTCCAGCATTTCGTTCACCATCCGGTTCATACGCTGAGATTCATCTCGAATGATCTGAGCCATTTCTTTCTTTTCTTCTATGCTTTCCGCTACGTCATCGAGTATGGCTTCACTATAGCCCTGGACCATCACTAGAGGGGTACGTAATTCATGAGAGATATTATTGATAAAGTCGACTCTCATCCTGTCCAGACGATGTTCCTTAGTCAGATCTTTTGTGGAAACGACCAGACCACGGAGATCCTGGCTTTCACTTTCCAGTAGAGGCAGCACAGTCACCACATAATACGTTTCTTCCATCTCAATGGTAAACTCGACCGATGCTTTCTCTTGAATGACTTCATCCAGTTTTGCTTCTATATCAACAAATTCATCCTGATCTGAAAAATTCGATTCTTCGATCTGATAATGTGTGAGAAACAGATCACCAACAGGATTGGATAACAGAAGCGTTTTATCAGAATCGTAATAGATGATCCCGGTCTCGATATTATCCAGTATATGAGACAATAATTCTTTTTCCTGTTTAACGACCATCCGGTTCGTCTCAAGAGAATGTCCCATCTTATTCATCGCCATGGCCAGCTCAGACAAGTCATCCCGTCCTGAGATCGGGAGCTGATGACTGAAATCATCCCGCGCAAAGTCGAAAGCGATATTAGTCATGGCGTTGATCGGTTCTGAAACATTTCGTTTAAGGTAGATATAATAATATACAGCCGCAAAGATATGCGCCAGCACAAGACCGGTAAGCAGATAACTGATGCGTCTTTCCAGCGTTACGAGAAAAGACAAGTCTGCCCAGGAATACAGCAGCGCATCTTCCCCATCGATGACCGTTGGCTGTATGTGAAAGACATAGGGGATCGTAGCATCGTATTCGTCATTTTGGTCTGAGCGCATCTTAACGGACTCACTGGAATCAATAACGTCCATGATCCCTGGTTCCTCAGCGATCATTTCCTGTTCCTGTTCATCAAAGGGTAAGACCCACTCATCGTCGTTCGGGGTGTAAGTATCCTCCAGTAACAAGGCGAAATTCACTTGTGAATGAAAATTATTGATCGGCTCGATATTTTCCAATAAAAAATGCGGATCCGCAGTTGCCAGGCGTTCCACATTTTCTATGATCTGTTCATATTCATCCATATAGTTCTCTTTGATCTCCTGAGAATAGAAAACACCGTAAAATACAGTTGTGAAGACGAATGACAATAACGTGATCCCAAACGTAATGAGCCAGATCCTGATTGCCACTACATTTATCTTCATACGCTTACTCCTCTTCGTCTGGATAAGAATTCAGTTTGTACCCTAATCCCCAAACGGTTTCGATCATCTTAGATGCGACTTCTGATTCCTTTTTGAGCTTTTCTCTCAGACGCTTGATATGTGTATCCACCGTCCTCAGATCTCCGAAGAATTCATACTTCCACACTTCTCGGAGCAGCTGTTCCCTTCCAAAAATCTGATCCGGCGACGACATGAGATAATGCAGCAGGTCGTACTCTTTAGGCGTCAAATTGACCGATTTCCCGTCTGCTGTTACTCTTCTGGAATCATTGTCGATTTCCAGATGAGGCAATGTCAATGTATCTGAAACATCTCCGTTCGTTCCGGCAGGCGATTCACTTTTTGTCCGTTTGATAATAGCGGCCACACGCAGGACGATTTCTCTTGGACTGAATGGCTTGACGATATAATCATCCACACCCGCTTCAAAGCCCTGTATACGGTTCAATTCTTCCCCTTTCGCCGTCAGCATCATGATCGGGGTTTCTTTTTCTTTTCTGATTTCTTCTGCTACCTCAAGTCCGTCCATTTCCGGCATCATGACATCCAGAAGGATCAGATCATAATCATTTTCGAGAGCCAAATCCAAAGCTTTTTGTCCATTTTCAGCTTCTTCAATGCTGTAATCGGCTTTTTCCAAATACATTTTTAGTAGTCTTCTGATTCTATCTTCATCATCAACTACTAGCAATTTCTTTTTGTTGTCTTGATTAGTCTCTTCGGTCACGTTTAGACACTCCTCTAATTCATACTTTAGTCATTGCTAGTATCTCTTCTGTTCAGCAAATATCATCTATAACTATTATAACGAATGCGCTTTGTTTCCGCCAATATATTCGCTTTTAAGAGTTTTCTTTAACGAGCTGTTTCAGCTTGTTCACTTCAAATGTTTTCAGTTCACGCCATTCTCCAGACTGCAGCCCTTCAGTCGTCAAGAAGCCATACCGGTCTCTATTCAGTTTTTCAACAGGATGCCCCACTGCCTTAAGCATTTTTTTGACCTGATGATTTTTTCCTTCGTGAATGGTCAGCTCGACCATACTCTTATTCTTTTTGATATCGATATCTATAATCCTCGCCTTTGCAGGACGCGTTTTGTAGCCATCGATTTCCAGCCCTTTTTCCAGTTTTGAAATGGATGATTTATGAATAAGTCCCTCTACTTTAGCGATATACGTTTTCTCTATCCCGTATTTGGGATGAGTAAGCTGGTTGGTCAGTTCACCGTCATTCGTTAATAAAAGCACACCAGTTGTATCGTAATCCAGACGACCAACAGGATAAACGCGCTGATCGACGTGAGAGAAAAAGTCGACCACTGTTTTTCTGCCTTTAGGATCATCAGCACTTGAGATGACTCCTCTAGGTTTATTCAATATGAAATATAATTTTTCTTCTTTAGTGATCGGAACACCGTCTACTGCGATCGTATCCGCATGACTTACATTCAGCCCCATCTCGGTAACCACTTTACCATTAACTTGTACTCGGCCTTCTTTGATCAATTTTTCTGAGCCTCTACGGGAAGCGATTCCCGCATGTGCCATAACTTTTTGTAGACGTTCCATAATAATCTCCTTTAAAATTCTAATTCTTCATCAAATAAACGCTGATTTTCAATTTTTTCTTCGACTTCAAGTTCAGGTAATTCTGTCAGATCGTTCAATCCAAAATAATCCAGGAAATAGTCGGTCGTACCATAAAGTACCGGACGTCCGGGCGCCTCCACACGTCCTATTTCTTGAATCAGATTTCTTAATTTCAGTTTCTGAAGACTTGAAGACAATTGAACGCCTCTGATATCTTCGATTTCCATTCGCGTGATCGGCTGCTTATACGCAATAACGGCTAAGGTTTCAACTGAAGCCTTGCTTAATTTTTTCGATAAAGGAGACTGAGCATACTGTTCGATGACCGCTGAAAATTCTTTCTTCGTGACCAGACGATAGGTTTCTGCGGTTTCTATAAGCTTGAGACCACTGTTTTCCTCGTTCAAGTAACGTTCAGATAGTTCTTCAAGACACGCTTTAACATGCTCGGGGGTCGATTTGGTCAACTGAGCCAAATCATTCAGCCTCATCCCCTCTTCCCCGGCTATGAATAATAAAGCTTCATATGTAGCAAACTCATTCATCTGGCTGACTCAGTCCTTTCTCCTCCTGCTGTACACGTGATAAATAAATTTCACCAAAGCTCTCACTCTGTTTGATGATGACCCGGTTGTCTTTCATCATCTCCAGTAGAGCCAGAAAGGTGACGACATATTCTCTTTTGGTCGGTCTGGAAAAGAGCAGTCTAAAAGGAATGGCCTGTGTGCTTTTCAGCATCCTTCTTTCAAGCCACTCGATTTTCTCATTCACTGTGATTTCTTCCAGATCGATCGTGCTGGGTGCGGGATCCAGCCATTCTTTTCTTCTAAACATTTCACCAAAAGCTCCAATAAGATCTCTCAGTTCCAGTTCTCCCGCTTCCATAGGAACAAATTGCTGGAAATGGGTCAAGTCTTCATGTGGTTTCGAGTAATGCTGCTCCCTGGTTTTCCGGTGCTCATTAAGTTTAGTCGATGCATATTTTATCTTGCGATACTCGAGGAGTTTCTGCTGAAGATTCTCGATGGAATCTTCTTCAACGGCATACTCTTCCCCTTCTTCTTCCCATGATTCATTTCTTGGAAGAAGCAGTTGACTCTTGATCGACATCAGAGTAGCGGCCATGACAAGATATTCCCCTGCCACGTCCAGCCGGAGCATCTGCATGGCATGGATATAATTTAAATACTGTTCAGTTATTTCTTTAATGGGGATATCATAGATATCTATCTCCAGTTTATTGATCAAATGAAGCAGCAAATCAAGTGGACCTTCAAATATATCCAAGTTTACTTTCCATTTTTCGCTCATTCGGATTCCTACTTTGTTGTGTTATTGATGATCTGTTCCTTTTTGCCATTTCGTAACAATCGAGGCCGTTTCAAGTGTACCGACAATACGCTTCGATGCATAGATTTTTGACAGCGCCGTCAGCATACGGTATGCCATCCCTTCTTCACGATAGGAAGGATTGACCGCAATGTGTCTCAAGAGAACGATTTCTTCATCCTCTTCTATACCGACAACACCGGCTAAATCTCCTGTTTCCTCACTTTTCCATAAAAACAGCTGCCTGTTATCTTCCTGATTGTACCATTCCATTTCCTTTGTCAAACGAGCTGTCTCTTTTAAATCAGGAACGTAGGACAGTAATCCCATCGTTATTTTCTGATAATCAGCTTTATATCTGATGAGCATAAAAGCCCTCCTATTTTAGTTCCAGTTTTCCATACTATTTTCCAGCTTCAGGAAATCCTGAACTGTTTCTCGTCGAATCGCTAAAAAGTCTTTCCCGTTTTCTACAAATACAACAGCTGGTCTTGGAAGACGATTGTAATTGCTGGCCATAGAATAGCCATAAGCACCCGTACTGAAGACAGCAAGGATATCATTCTGGTCCGGCTGCGGTAAGGTGATATCCCAGATCAGCATATCTCCGCTTTCGCAGGCTTTTCCGGCAATAGAGACTTTTTCTTCTTCCTCTTCGTTGACTCTGTTTGCCAATACGCCTGTATACTCCGCCTGATATAAGGCTGGTCTGATATTATCTGCCATCCCACCGTCAACAGACACATATTTTCTGATCGAGGGGATCGTTTTTTGCGTTCCAATGGTATACAGGCTCGTCCCTGCTTCGCCGACGATACTTCTTCCCGGCTCGATCCAGATCTCGGGTAAGACCAAATCATTCACGTCTGCATGTTTTCTCACAGCACTCATAATAGCTTTTGCATACTCATCCAGCGGAAGAGGAGCATCTTCATCCGTGTAGCGTATACCGAATCCTCCACCTACATTCAGAACATCTAATTTAAAGTCATAGGCCTCTTTCCACTCTTTAGCTTTACCTATAAGTTTCTCTATCACTACTTGATATCCGTCGACCTCAAAAATCTGAGAACCGATATGAGCATGCAGACCGATCATATTGATCCTGTCAATGGACTTGATCTCTTTGATGGCTGCTTCGACCTGACCGGATGCCAAATCAAAGCCGAACTTAGAATCTGCCTGTCCAGTTGTGATATATTCATGCGTATGTGCTTCTACACCTGGAGTGACTCGTATCAGGACATCCACTGTGGCGTCGAGTTTCTCTGTAAGCTCTTCGATCATGCCGATTTCATAGAAATTATCGATCACTATGCAGCCGATCTGTTCGGATATAGCAGCTTCCAGTTCTTCATGTGATTTATTGTTTCCATGGAAATGAATACGCTCTTTTGGAAAGCCAGCTTTTAGAGCTAAAAAAAGTTCACCACCGGATACAACGTCCAGGGATACATCTTCTTTAGCCAGTATTTCATAAAGAGCCAGCGAAGAGAACGCTTTACTGGCATAAGCAACCTGCGTTTTGTTTTCATACGTTTTAAAGGCTTCTTTAAATGCACTGATTTTCTGTTTGACCAAAGAGATATCATAGACATTGACAGGCGTACCGTATTTATTGACGATATCTACTGTATCCACACCATCAATGACTAAATGATTCTGACTGTTGACTTCCATGTTGCTCATCATTCGTTTATTATAAGTCTGTTTATTCATCATTTCCCACATTCCTTGTTAAATTGGTTGTTTACAACGAAAGAAAATCATTCATGATAATCATACCTACTTATCACTCAAAAATCAAACAGATACTGATATACAGACAGAGAAAGAGCGAAAGCTTCTACACTTTCGCTCTTTCTCCCGATATGACTTAGTCCAAACGGTTTAAAGTTTTGAAATGACTGATTTGACTAGGGACTTAAATGTCTCTCTTACACGTGTGGTGACTTCTACCACTTCGTCGTGATTCAGATTTTCCTGCATGCCTGCAGCATAGTTCGTGATACATGAAATACCTGCAACTTTAAGACCGGCATGATTAGCAACGATCACTTCAGGCACAGTTGACATACCGACAGCATCTCCGCCTAAAGTACGCGCCATTCGGACTTCAGCTGGCGTTTCGTACGTCGGACCTGAAAAGCCCATGTACACACCTTTTTGAACGTTGATGTCCTTTTCAGAAGCTGCCTCTTCAATAAGACGCTGATATTCTTTGTTGTAGGCACTGCTCATATCAGTAAATCTTGGACCTAGATCGTTATCGTTCGGCCCGTGCAGCGGGTTCACACCGATCATGTTGATGTGATCAGTAATGATCATCAGATCGCCTGGTGTAAAGTCTTCATTTACTCCGCCTGCGGCATTCGTAACGACCAGTGATTCTACGCCAAGAGCTTTCATTACTCTGACTGGGAAAGTAACTTCCTGCATGGAATAGCCTTCATAGTAGTGGAAACGTCCCTGCATAGCCAGGACTTTTTTCCCGCCGAGGTCACCGTAAACCAGCTGGCCGGCATGTCCTTGAACTGTGGAAACAGGGAATTCAGGGATATCTTCATAAGGAACAACAACAGCATTTTCTGCTTCGTTTGCCAGCTCTCCTAAACCGGATCCCAGGATCAGTCCTATTTCGGGTTTTTCCATCCCTTTAGATTTAAGGAATGAAGATGCTTTCTCAATTGCTTCAGTATATTTTTCAGTCATTCATTTTTCTCCTTTTAAATATTTATTTTAGTTTGCCGAGGAAGCTGTCGCCGAAACCAGTGGCTTTGACGTTGAAGTTGTCTGCGATCGTTGCACTGATATCTGCAAACAGTCCCTGAGGTAATTCTTCTCCAGTATTAAATTTTGGAGAATAAATCAGAACAGGAACGTACTCTCTCGTATGATCTGTTCCAGAAGCTGTCGGATCGTTACCATGGTCAGCCGTAATGATCAGAAGATCGTTATCTTCTAGAGCATCATAGATTTCCGGCATGCGGGCATCGAAAGCTTCCAGAGCGTCTCTATATCCTTCAACATTCCTTCTGTGGCCGTAAAGAGCATCAAAATCAACAAGGTTAGTAAAGCTCATACCGTTGAAATCTTTTTTCATGACTTTCAACAGCTGGTCCACACCATCCATATTGGATTTCGTACGTACAGATTCTGTAATGCCTTTGCCGTTGAAGATATCATTGATCTTGCCGACTGCAATGACATCTTTACCGTCTTCTTTAAGAGAATCCAGTACCGTATCACCGAAAGGACTTAATGCATAGTCGTGACGGTTGCTTGTACGATTGAAATCACCAGGTTCGCCCACATATGGACGGGCAATGATACGACCGATCATATAAGGATCATCTTTTGTGATTTCTCTGACATATTCACAGATCTCGTATAGCTCTTCCAGAGGGATCACCTCTTCATGTGCTGCGATCTGGAGAACAGGGTCAGCAGATGTGTAAACGATCAGGTCACCTGTTTCCATCTGGTGTTCACCGAGCTCATCAATGATCTCCGTTCCAGACGCCGGTTTGTTGCCGACGACTTTTCTTCCTGTGTGCTCTTCGATCTGCTTGATCAAGTCATCAGGAAAGCCATCAGGGAAGACTCTGAACGGTGTTTTGATATGCAGACCCATTAATTCCCAGTGGCCCGTCATCGTATCTTTACCTACAGATTTTTCTTCCAGTTTTGTATAGTAGCCTTTTGCTGAATCGACGGGATCGATCCCTTTTAAAGGTGCAATATTTCCTAAACCTAAAGACTGCATGTTCGGGACACTTAAGCCTGCCTCTTCTGCAATGTGGCCTAACGTGTGTGCGCCTTCATCATTGAAATCTTTAGCATCGGGTGCTTCACCGATACCGACTGAATCTAAAACGACTAAATGGACACGATCAAAATTCATAAAAAAACTTCCTCCTTTTATTTTCTCATACTTTTAGAATATATGTTTCTTCTTAAGAATGCAAGAATGACGCGGTGTTCAGCGCTTTTATGATAACATTTTTAGATTACACTCATTATTACTGTCAAGCCCTCGGATGGTAGGTCGTATAGACATCTTTCAGTCTGTGCTTGGTTATGTGTGTATAGATCTGGGTCGTAGAAACATTCGCATGGCCCAAAAGCTCCTGTACCACTCTCAGATCCGCACCATTCTCAAGTAGATGAGTGGCGAAAGAGTGTCTCAGCGTATGTGGCGTGATCGATTTTTTCAACCCGGCTTTTTGAGCGATTTTTTTTATGTTTTTCCAGACACCCTGCCGGCTTAAAGGGCTTCCACGAGAATTCAAAAAAATAACAGCAGTCTCCTGCTTCGCTTTTCCCAGCAGTTTCGGTCTGGTCGTGGTCATATAGTAGTCCAGCCACTTACAGCCCATATCACCGATGGGTATCAGCCGTTCTTTGTTTCCCTTGCCGACTATTTGAATGAGCTTCATGGACATATGAATGTCATTGGTCGTCAACTCTATCAATTCGGTAATGCGCAGGCCCGTGGCATACATCACTTCCAGTATCGCGCGATCCCTAATACCTAAAGGTCTGGTGGTGTCTGGTGTCTGCAGGAGCTGATCGATCTGCTGCATGGATACGATTTTAGGCAAGCTATCTGCCTTCTTAGGCGTTTTCACGTACAGCATGGGGTCTTCCTGCGTATATCCTTCCTGTTTTAAGTACTGATGAAATTTTCTGATACTAGAAAACATACGGATGATCGTATTGTCTGCCTTATTCATGTTCTTCTGATCACTGAAATAAGCGAGAAGGAGATAGCGGTCTATCCCCTCCCACGACATTATTTCATGTTCATCCAGGTAACTGATGTATTGTTCGATATCTCTCCTGTAACTGTTGACTGTATTAACAGATAAGCCTTTTTCGATTTTAAGAAAGACGATATAGTCATCAAATGGTTCTCTATTCAACATACACTCAACCTCATTTACTCAATTGGTTACTGGTACAATTGCTGCAAATACCGTGGAAAGTCAGGCGATGATCTTTCACTATAAAGTGATATTCCTTCTCGATCTCCATTTCGATTTCTAGGAGCATATCATTTTTCACTTCTTCGATCTTCCCGCATTTCAGACACAATAAGTGGTGGTGTTGATGTTTACCACCATTCATATTGAGGTCATATCGAGCGATTCCATCCTGAAAAGTCAGCTTATTGATGATCTGAAGCTCGGTCAGGATCTCAAGCGTACGATAAACTGTCGCCAGTCCGATACCGGCGTTTTTTGATTTCACCAAAAGGTACACTTCTTCGGCACTCAAGTGGTCTTTTTCCTTTTCAAGCAAAACCTCAACGGTCAGCTCTCTTTGAGGGGTCAGTTTGAACCCTGCCTCTTGCAATTTCTTTTTTATTACTTTAAACGAAGAGTCTAATTTATTCATGCCGAACTCCCTTAGATTATATTGATTCTTATCTATACCCTGCTATACCTATTCCTCATTAGAATAAGTATAAAAGAATATCTCCAAAGTCTCAACCTGTTTATTGTTCATCTGCGGGATCTTTGATCAATTTTGTACCTTCTTCGTCCTGAGTGACTAACCCTTTTTTCATCAGTCTGCCGACAGCACGCTTAAATTGTCCCTTACTGATCCCGAATTGCTTTTTGATAAGCTCAGGCTCCGTTTTATTATGGAATGGGATACGACCATCTTCAGAACGTTTCAGCATCTCAAGCAGCATAAGTGCATCATCTTCAATGACTTCATGCGCCCGCGGTTGTCTGGAAGCATAAAGGACGCCGTCTTCTCTTACCCCGATGATCCGGCCTGAAACTTCCTGACCTAGTCTTGGCTCCTGATCCTGTTCACTCGGATGAACAAACAGAATGTATTTGTCTTCTGTAATAATGTAGGTCCCGCTTTTCTTAAGATGGAAGACGATACCCGTAACATCCTGATTATGCATTTGTTTCGTGCCTTCGACGTAGTCTTCAAAGAATTTTTCTTCGTCTGCCAGATCACCCCATATGCGATCCTTGTCATCTACTTTAATGGAAACGAAGAGCTTATCCCCTTCTTTTGGCCAGAGACGCCCTTCTGCAGGCAGATCATCCATGGAAACGACAACATCCTTATCCTGCCAGTTTACATCTACAAAAACGCCTAATTTTCTGTTCACCTTGACGACTGTCCCCCAGCCGAACGTTTCTTTATTGATTTCAGGGAGATCCGTCGTAAATACTGCCTGATCCTGTTTATCGATATATACAAATCCTTTTAATGTATCCCCAACAGAAACCTCATCTTCTGAAACGACTCTGTATGTGATCCCATTCTTCTGCACAAATGCTTCTTTATCATTTTTGTCTGTGACGATAGCTGTAATGATTGTTGCCAAATCTTTATTCATGTCTGTCTCCTTTTTGTAACTATAAAGTAAAAATAAAAAATGAGACAATGATTGAATGTCATTTCGAAGATGCTCAAGAACATCAATCCTACGAATTCTATCAACCATTGTCTCATTTATAACTTATTTTTCTAGTTTAATCGGTGGATTAAATTGCTGTAGTTGCGCCACGGTAGATAATACCACGACGAGCATCGACAGTGATCAATTCATCCTGTTCGATCAATTCTGTTGCATTTTCAGCAGAAACGATAACTGGGATACCCATAGCAATACCGATCACGGCTGCATGTGAAGTCAGTCCGCCTTGTTCTACTACGATAGCAGCAGATTTCTCGATTGCCGGCAGGTAATCCTTATCTGTGCTCTTCACGACTAAAATGCCGCCTTCGATTGCACGTTCGATCGCTTCGTCAGCTGTTTCAGCCACGATCGCTTTACCGATAACTGATTCAGAACCGACACCTTGGCCGCTTGTCAGTTTTGATCCGATCAATTGGATCTTCATGACATTCGTAGTTCCGCGTTCTCCAACAGGTACGCCGGCTGTAATAATGATCAGATCGCCTTCTTTAGCAAAGCCTTTTTCAACTGTTGTTTGAGTGGCCAAGTTGAACATATCATCAGTTGATGTAGGTTTTTCTGAAACAGTCGGTTGAACGCCCCACTGCAGAGCCAAACCTCTTGCTGTTTCTTCGCTGAATGTTACGGCTAAAATATCAGCTTTTGGTCTGAACTTAGAAATCATACGTGCAGTGTGTCCGGATTCAGTCGCTGCAACGATCGTATGGATATTCAGATTTTTTGCTGTATGTCCGACAGCTTGACCGATCGCTTCTGTCATGTCGTTTCGGTCATACGCTTTAAGAGCAAAGGCGTCCTGGTTGACCAGTGACGATTCAGTACGTATAGCAATGTTGTACATGGTCTGTACTGACTCAACAGGGTAGTCTCCGGCAGCTGTTTCACCAGAAAGCATGATCGCATCTGTTCCGTCAAAGATAGCGTTAGCGACGTCTGATGCTTCTGCTCTTGTCGGGCGAGGGTTGACCTGCATGGAGTCCAGCATTTGAGTAGCAGTAATGACCGGTTTGCCGGCATTATTACATAGAGAAATCATGCGTTTCTGAACGATCGGCACGTCCTCTGTTGGGATTTCCACGCCTAAGTCACCACGGGCAACCATCAATCCGTCAGCAATAGCCAGGATTTCTTCAAGGTTGTCTACACCTTCCTGGTTCTCGATTTTAGGAATGATCTGAACATGCATTTTGTCTTGTTTTTCCAGAATTTCAGTGATTTCCAATACATCTGACGGACGTCTTACAAATGAAGCAGCGATATAATCAACATTGTTGTCTAAACCAAACTGAATATCTGAACGGTCTTTTTCTGTCAGACCAGGTAAGTTAACTGAAACGCCAGGTACGTTTACACCTTTTTTGTTTTTCAGAACACCTGTATTCTGGGCTACAGTCACGATTTCACCTTTATCGTGTTCAATATCTGTCACTTGCAGGTTGATCAGACCGTCGTCAAGAAGAATGCTTGAGCCAGGTGTTACATCATTGATCAAGTCCGTATAAGTGACGGAGAATTTTTCTTTTGTTCCTTCAACTTCTGACATAGAAATACGTACTGTATCTCCTTTTGTCAAAGTGATCGCGCCGTCTTTCATGTTATGCGTTCTGATTTCAGGACCTTTGGTATCCAACATGATACCGACCATTTTACCCGTTTTTTCAGAAGCTTTGCGGATATTTTCAATACGGGCTAAGTGCTCTGCGTGATCTCCGTGAGAGAAGTTCAAGCGTGCAACGTTCATTCCTGATTCGATTAACTTTACCAGTGTATCTAATGATTCACTAGCCGGACCTATGGTACAAACGATTTTTGTTTTTTTCATACGTTAACTCTCCTATATTTATATTTTTTAAATAGTAATGATGATTTAAAGTTCTAAACAAGTATAGCGCTGATCAGTTTGAGATTTCCTCATTCAGCTTATACAGGTCCAGGTTTGGTTTATGCTTCATATTGTCTAAGGTATCTACGATATCTCTGACTACATATTCTTCTTTATCCAACCCTATGCATACGCCGCCATGTCCGTCTTTAAGGGCCTCGACAGCTTTAGCACCGAACTGAGAAGCCAGAACTCTATCTCTTGCTGTAGGAGAACCACCCCTTTGTACGTGTCCTAAAACAGTTACTCTGACATGGAAATTATCGATCGCATCCAGTTTCTCAGCAAACTCCTGACCGTCCATAACGCCTTCGGCCAGTACGATGATCGAATGCTTTTTACCTTTTTCTCGACCGACGCGGATCGTTTCCGCAACTTCGGTGATATCAAATTCCTTTTCAGGAATAATGATCTGCTCAGCACCACTGGCTACGCCTGACCATAAAGCGATATCTCCCGCATCTCTTCCCATTACTTCAATAACGAACGTACGGATATGAGACGTGGCTGTATCTCTGATTCTGTCAAGTGCCTCAAGCACTGTGTTGATCGTCGTATCGAAACCTATTGTATAGTCCGTTCCAGGAATGTCATTATCGATCGTTCCAGGCACGCCGACACAAGGGTACCCGTGTTTAGTCAGTGCGTAAGCACCTCTATATGATCCGTCTCCACCGATGACAACTAACCCTTCTATCCCAAAGCGTTTAAGTTGTTCGATACCTTTTAATTGTCCTTCTTCTGTAGCAAATTGAGGATAACGCGCGGAATAAAGGAATGTTCCTCCACGCTGGATCATATCACCTACATCTCTTCTGGTCAGTTTTCTAATGTCTCCAGCTACAAGTCCGGCAAAACCATAATTAACACCGTAAACTTCCATACCTTCATGAAGTGCTTTTCGGACAACTGCCCGAATAGCAGCATTCATTCCCGGAGCGTCTCCTCCACTTGTAAGAACTCCAATTCTTTTCATCTTTATATCCACCTTCAATGCAATTTTTCTTTCCACACTCACCGGACAATCCGGTAAAGATATGTAAAACACCTTGAGTAAAGAAAACTCTCTCTCCACTCAAGAAACTTCAAAATCATCATTTTTATTTCATCCATCTCTTATCTTATCACTTTTTTGTCTAATTGTCTTATAAAATACAGATATACAGCGAAAATTTTATAATTATTTTAAAATCACATTCTTTTCACCCAAAATTTCTGCAATCGAGTTAACACTTGTTGTATGGCTATCCACCTTATATTTTGCTTTCAGTTTTTCTTTTTTGTCCAGCGACTGATCATAAATAATAACTTCTGTATCCCCTTGATCTTTTTCCAATATTTCTAAAATTTCATTAAATACTTCTCTTTGTTCTTTCAGGTCTTCAAATCTTAAATATAAATACTTTTGAACGGCTTTAGTAATGGATCCAGGATCCTGCATCTGTGACACGAGCACGTTCCACTTATTTTTTTTAAATTCAGCTTTGCCTTTCACTAAGAATATACTGTTTTTTTCAAGCACTTTTGAGTATCTTCTATATACATCTGGAAACAAAACGCATGTCGCTTCTCCAGAGGCATCAGTCACTTCTAAAAAGGCCATGGGTTCGCCTCTTTTTGTTTGTATTTTCTTGATTCCCTGAACAGAGACAATATATGTCTGCACTTTATTCTGAATAGAATCAGTTATATAGATGATTTGTCTGTTATCTCTCATATCCATAAATTTATCCGCTGGATGCCCCGAGAGATAAAAACCTGTGACTTCAAATTCCTGTTTCAGACGTTCTTCCAAACTGTATTCCTGTTTTTCATGTATTTTTGGCGCGAGCGATTCGAACAGCTCGATATTCCCGCTACTCATATTCACACTATTCAGCATCGATTCCAATGAGTCGACCAATGTACGCCGGTTGTACTCCAACTTGTCAAAACTTCCTGCATATATGAGAGGCAGAATGAGTTGTTCTTTTCTCCATCTTTCATCGATACTATTTATGAAAGATAGCAAGTCCTTGAACTTTCCCTTTTTTCTTCTCACGAACAGAATGTGATGCACAAAATCTTTTCGCATACCTTTGATCGAGTTGAAGCCGAAGCAGATCTTGCCATTCTCAACTTTGAAATTCTCATCACTTTTATTGATATCAGGATGGACAAGTTCGATATGTCTCTGTTTTGCCTCCAATAGATAAGCACTTAATTTATCTTTATTGTTTGCCGAGGCACGCATAAGCGAAACGAAAAAAGCGGCCGGATGATTTGCTTTAAAATAAGCAAGCTGAAAAGCAAGTTTAGAATAAGACACGGCATGCGATCGGTTAAAGCCATAGTCAGCAAAACGCTCGATGTGTTCATATATACGAGCAGCAACATCTGGGCTGTACCCTTTACATTTGGCCCCTGCAACAAACTGTTTGCGCCCTGCATCTATCTCCGATTTTATTTTTTTAGATATCGCTCGTCTCAAAATATCGGCTTCCGACAAACTATAGCCCGCTATTTTAGAGGCTACTTTCATGACCTGTTCCTGATAGACCATAACCCCATTCGTCACTTCCAGGATTTCTTTAAGATCCTCATGAATATACGCGATATCTTCCTCTTTATTTTTTCTTCGGATATACACATCGATTTGTTCCATGGGACCTGGTCTATACAGTGCATTGACCGCCACTATATCCTCAAAAGTTGTCGGCTGAAGTTTTCTCAGGACATTCCGTATGCCTCTCGATTCAAATTGAAAAATACCATTTGTATCGCCATTTCTGAATAAATCCATGGTCTTCTGGTCATCGAGTGGAATGGCTGCCAGTTTCTCTCTGACACCCCCTCTTAATTCCCTCACATTATTGAGACAATCGGCTAAGATGGACAGATTTTTAAGACCTAAGAAGTCCATTTTAAGTAACCCGACAGCTTCGACATCATTCATTGTAAATTGAGTGAGCGGCATCGCACCATTCCCTTCCAGCAGAGGGGACGTTTTAACAAGAGGATCTCTGGAAATGACGACGCCTGCTGCATGCGTAGATACATGTCTAGGTAAGCCCTCTAAACTTAATGCTGTTTTAAATAGTGCTTTGTTTTTATCATTCTCATTGACTAGTTTTCGAAGTTCTCCCGACTCTTTATAGGCTTTTCTTAAAGTTATCCCCAGAGAACTCGGTATAGCATCAGACCACTTTTTGAGTTCGACAGCTGAAAAACCAAACACTCGGGCAGTATCCCGGACAGCCATTTTGGCAGCAAATGTTCCGAACGTGGCGATTTGGGCAACATGTTCTTTCCCATATTTATTTAAGACATAGTTTAATATACTATCCCGCTTATCATCAGGAAAATCTAAATCGATATCGGGCATGGTATATCTTTCTTCGTTAAGAAAACGGTCAAAAAGCAGATCGTACGCAACAGGGTCCACATCTGTTATGTTCAGTACATAGGATACCAGTGAACCGGCTGCCGATCCTCTTCCCGCTCCTGTAACGATTCCCTTGCCGTGTGCATACTTCATCAGATCCCAGACGATCAGAAAATAATCAGCAAATCCCATTTTGATGATCACATCGAGTTCTTTCTGGATTCGATGGTCATATACTTCAGAATGTCCAGGTAATTTATCCTCTAAATGAGAATAGACTATTTCCCTAAGGTAATGGGATGATTTTTTTCCATCTGGTGTATCAAACTGAGGAAGGACACTCTCCCAGCTCAACTCCAGATTTATCGAATCAGCAATCCTCACTGAGTTGGTCAATGCGTCATTTAAACCGATCTGCGTGTATTTGTCAACTATATTTTTCGGCTGCTTTAAAAAAAAGAAAGGAAGTTCATCCTGATGCTCATCAGAATCCAGCGTAGTCTGATTTTTTATTGCATTCAGAACCTTCAACGACAGGGAGTCTTTTGCTTCCAGTGACTTGACAGGTTCACTGACCACAGTAGGCATAGCGATTTCTTCAGCAAATTTAATAATATTCTTTACGTCATCATTATTTTTTCCGTTATAGGCCACCCCTAAATAAGTATGACTGATCTCTCTTCTGATTCTTTCTAAACGTTCCCTCAGACGGGCATCTTTATCAGAAAGAAGTTCATTTAAACTTTGAAAAGCAACGATGGCCGTTAAATGACTGGCATGAGCCTTCAATATATCGGCTGTAACTCTTACGTGATCGACTTTTATTTTACTGGATAAGGACAGAAGGTTCTGATATCCTTCGTCATTTTCAGCAAGTAAAACAGCAGATAAACCTTTTTCTGTCCCCTCGTTCTCGTATATATCGACCGTTATACCAATGATCGGCTTAACATCCTGTTTTTTTGCTTCCTGATAGAATTCAACTGCCCCATGCAAGACTTCATTATCCGTTAGTGCGATCGTGCTGTATCCGAGCTCTTTGGCCCTGGACACCAGCTGTTTGACAGTAACTGTGCTTTCCAGTAAAGAATAAGCACTTATTATATTCAAGGGTATGTAGTTCAACAATGGTTTCACCTCTTTACATTTTCCTTTATCGGCAGGTTTCATCTTTTATTATAACAGTAAAAAACTCTCATTAAAGCCTAAGGAATAAAAAAACGATTCCTGGACTTTACTGAGAGTATGGATTATCTGATTCCTAAAGCAATACGTGCATAGCGACTCATTCTGGAGGTATCCCAAGCCGGATACCATACTAATTTAACATCAGTTTCTGTTACTTCCGGTATGTTTTTCATAGCGTTTAGAATATCTCCAGTTATGACATCAGCTAGTGGACAGCCCATAGTGGTCAGTGTGATTTTTATTTCGCAATAACCGCCGTTAAATACATTCACTTCATACACTAAGCCTAAATTAACGATATCGATTCCGAGTTCCGGGTCAATAACCTGCTCCATGGCTTCCATTATGCGTTTTTTTATATCTTCAATTTCTTCTTCAGTCCATACTGATTTCTTTTCAGTCATGAAATTTCCTCCTTACACTCCTATATTTTACCATATTCATGCTTGAGAATTCATACATATGTCTGACTTTTTTAATCAAATCAGGAGTAGCTTTCCTTTATAATTACTATTATACATTTTCATGCAGCTTTGCTATACTGATAAAGATACTGAAAAGCGATGAACTAAAAGGATGATATAATATGCAAAGAAAATTAATTGCCCTGGATTTGGATGGTACGACCCTTAACGACCAGTCTGAAATATCAAACAGGACGTTACAGACAATACAGCGACTAAGAAAAGATGGCCATATCGTTTCTATCGTTACAGGAAGGCCTTATAGGAACAGTTATTATTACTACAAGCAGCTTGAACTGGATACGCCGATCGTGAATTTCAATGGGGCCTGGTTACATAATCCTTCACAGAAATCCTGGGATCATGGTTACCATAAGACACTAAGCAAAGACCTTGCTTTGTCCATGCTGTCTCTTAAGGATAATCCCGAAGTTCAACTTATAGCAGCTGAATCCCAGACAGCCATTTATATCGAAGGACAATATGTTCCTTATCCTGACTTCTTTCCTGAAGGGATCCATATGAGCAGACAACTAAGACCGGAGATCCTGCTGGAAGATCCCACTTCTGTCGGCGTATTTACCACTACCCGAAATTTCCAGCCGGAAATCGAGCAGAAAATCATCGATACTTACAAAAATTCGGTAGAGGTCCGTATGTGGGGCGGTAATACGCCATGTCTTGAAGTCGTAGCTGCAGGTGTACAGAAAGCCATGGGATTGGAACGCATAGCCAGATACTATCATTTCGCCCGTGAGGACATACTGGCCTTTGGTGATCAGGAAAATGATTATGAAATGATCCAGTACGCCGGACACGGAGTCGTTATGTCAAATGGTTCTGAACGTCTACAGTCAATAAGTAATGATATTACCAGACATTCTAACCACGAAGATGGACTGGCTGAGTATTTAGAAAACTATTTTAAATTATAGTCCATAAAAGGAGGACAGAGCTTCGGCTCTGTCCTCCTTTTTAATATTCTATTTATCGTCTTTGATCAATTCGTCTGTGGCAATTTTGGCAGAAGTCAGAACGATCGGTACCCCTGCTCCAGGATGCGTGCTGCTTCCAGTGAAATAAAGGTTCTCTGTATGTTTGGCTTTAGCCTGGGGTCTGAAGTGGTTGCTTTGAGTCAAGGTCGGTCTTAATCCAAAGGTCGCTCCATTGTAGGCATTGTATTTCTGTTCAAAGTCGACTGGCGTCATATAACTTTCAGATATGATGTCTTCTTCGACCGTTTCGAAACCCTCAATGGTTTTAAGCTTGGACAGTACTTGATCACGGTAATAAGCTTTCGTTTCTTCTGTCCATTCGTAATTCGCCGTGGCCAGATCCGAAACAGGCAGCAGTACATAGATACCGTCTTTATTTTCAGGTGCCAGATCTTCGTCCATCTTCGAAGCGATGTACACATAAAATGAGGCCTTCTCCAGCAGTTTCCCTTCGAAAATATCTTCCAGGTTCTGGTCCAGTTCCTGAGAGAAGATAAAACTATGAACGTTTTCCACATCATCATATTTTTTGTTCATACCAAGATACATGACAAAGCAAGAACATGAATACTTCATCTCATCTATTTTTTTATCTGTATACTTGCCTTTTGCCTTTTTATCTTTCACCAGATTTTTCATTGCGTAAGGAAAATCGGCGTTACACATGACATAGTCAGAAAGTATTTTTTCACCGTTGACTTTGATGCCTGTTGCCCTTTTATTTTCGATAACGATTTCGTCTACCGGTGTATTGTAGTTCACTGTGCCGCCCAATTCTAAAAACAGACGTTCCATTGAACTTGCCATCGTATGCATTCCGCCTTTAATGAACCAGATACCATACAGGTATTCGATCATAGGAATGATGGTATACAGGGAAGGTCCGTTTGAGGGCGATATACCGATATAGAGTGTCTGAAAGCTTAAAATCTGCTGCAGACGTTTGTCTTTCACGAATTTACCAATCGAATGGTTGGCACTGTCAAAGGTCTTCAGTTTCATTGCTTGTCGGATCATGAATGGGTTATAAAAATCGCTCGCATTCCTGAATGGACGCTGGATAAAATACTTTTTAGCAATGATGAATCGTTCATATATATCTTTCAGATAAGCAAGGAAACCGACCGCATCCTCATCGCTTATCCCTTCTAAATGGTCGATCAACTTAACCAAATCATTGGATACATCGATACGCTCGTCTTCGAAATAAGCAGAATACATAGGATCAAGTCGTGTCATCGGTATGTAGTCCTTGGGGTCGCGTCCGGCCACCTCAAATACTTCATTATAAATTTCCGGCATCATGACGATACTCGGACCCAAATCGAACGTAAAGCCGTCCTTTTTTATCTGATTCATTTTTCCGCCCGGCAAGGCTTCTTTTTCGTATAGCGTTACGTCATAACCTTGATTCTGTAAACGGATAGCACTTGCCAGACCGGCCACACCGGCCCCAATAACACTTACTGTTTTTGCCATTTATATCGCCTACTTTTTCTGATTTTTTGTTAATACGCCATCTTTCATTGTATAAACGGCATCACAATAATCGGTCAACCGTTCATCATGAGTGACCATGATAGTCGCTTTCTTCTCCTTCTTTGTTTCTCGAGCCAGTATTTCCACCACTTCAAACGCACGATCGGTATCCAAACTGGCTGTCGGTTCATCAGCCAGTATGACGGCAGGATTGTGATACATCGCCCGGGCGATCGCCGCACGCTGTTTTTCGCCACCCGAGAGATCACTTGGGTATTTATCCATTAAATGATCGATCCCTAGTTCGGATAACAAATTTTGTACTTTATCTTCATCGAGTTTTGATTTTTCTATCTTATTGACTAACTTCAACTGATCTTTAACCGTCAGAAAGGGGATGAGATTAGATGCCTGCAGGATAAATCCTATTTCATCGAACCTTTTTTTTGCCCGTTCTTTTTCATCTAACTCACTGAATTTGTCTTCTCTGATAAAAACATTTCCTTCAGTTGGTGTCTGCAAGCCTCCAATGATCGTAAGAAAGGTGCTTTTCCCCGATCCACTTGGCCCGATGACTGCAACAAATTCTCCCTCTTCTACTGAGAAATTTGTCGGTTTTAATGCTTCGATCGTTTTTCTCCCATCCTGGAAGGTTTTCTTTACATCTTTCAATTCAATCAGCTTCATAACAATCTCCTAATCTATCGCTTCTAGTGGATCTATATTAACTACCGTTCTAACTGAGAAAAAGGCTCCCGCCACAGCTACTATTATCAGCAAGCTTGTAATCGAAGCTAAAAAGATAAAGTTGTTCTGATACGGTACAGCTGCCGGTAAAAGTAATCCAGTAAGCAGGGTCAATCCCAAGCCTGTGAATACACCTATAAAGGAAAGCAGGAACGTCTGACCTATTACAGATTTAGCAATATAGCTGGATGATATCCCCTGGGCTTTCATTACCCCAAGCATGGATGATTTCTGTAAAGTAAGAACGTAAATGAAGATCCCGATGATCATGGCTGCTATCAGAACTAAAAAGCCGATCATTAATCCAAACGTCAATACCTGAGCTGTGTAGCCGGGCAAGTTAGAAATGAACTCGCTTGTAGAGTAGACATTCAGGTCTTCGCTGTTTGTCTCGACATCAGCCAGTTCTTCTGAATCACTGCGGACCACTATGGCACTGATAATTTCTTCTTCTCTTTCACCAAAGCCGCTCGCTCTTATTTCCTGATATGTTGGATGGTTTGTGTAAAGAACAGGACCGACACTGAACTTCGCATTCTCAGTAAAGCCAACGATCTCGACAGTAAGATCCATTCCGGCTAATGACAATTCATCTCCGATCTCGATACCTTCTTCTTCTCTCAAGCTTATATCTGCAATAACTTCCCTGTTGCTTTCAAATTCTTCCCCTTCAACGACTTCCGGGAAAATGAATTCTTCTTTATCGATACCGAAAAACGTGACATTTATCTTACTTTCTTCGTCACTCTCATCCGCTGGCTGCACCACACTGGATGCGACACCCAGAGACGCTTTCTCAGATGCTTCGATGTCGTCGATCTGTTCCTTTGGAAACATCGACATATTGATATTTAAATTAGATTCATCTGCCAGCACGATGCCGTCAGAATCCCACTTGTCGATACTCATACGGTTTTCCTGAGCTAAACCGTATGCCAGTCCGGTCAAAAAGAAAACCAGATAAGCAATTAAAATAACCACGCCTATAATCAATGCAAAACGTGTTTTTGAATACTTTATTTCTCGCCATGCTAAAAACATATGTAACCCTCATCATTCTTTAGTTTTAATTCGAAGTTTTTTGTGAAAAAAACACGAAATCTACATCTTATATTACATTAATTATAAAATAACTTCAAATATTTAATACCAAAAAACCACCTGAAAAATAGTCCAGGTGGTTTTTCAGAATATTCAGATAGTGATTCTTGTCTTGAACAACTGCTAGAAGTTATTCAGTTGCGCGGTCTTCACTGATCAGGTAAAGCGTGTGTAGACCTACACCTTCAGTATCTGGATTTTCACCAACAGTGATGTCGTAAGCACCAACACGATTGTTGACAGGTGTTACAGCTTTACGGAACAATGTAGGAATAACTGGTAATTCTTCCATGAAGTATTCCTGCCATTCCTGGAACTGTTCTGCACGCCAGTCGATATCGAAGCCTTCGGTACTTGTCATTGCTTCCATAAACTCATCGTTTTCTTCTGTAGCCCAACGCGTGTAGTTGAATGGTGCGAAACGGCCATATAAGCCTTCTGGAGTTGGGTCAAATCCTGTTCCCCATGCTCCTTGATAGATATCGATATCTGGATCGTCTGCTTCAACACGGTCATAGAATGAGTTGAATTCATGTAGACGGCCATCAAGAAGTTGAACATTCAAGCCGACACGTTCCCATGACTGCATGTAGTACTCAACGATCGGTTCAGCAACTTCTCCACCAGACATAGATGCAAAGTTGATAACTAACTCTTCGCCTTCAGGTGTTTCACGGAAATCATCACCATTAGTATCTACATATCCAGCTTCGTCAAGGAGTTCGTTTGCACGTTCCTGGTCGAATGGATAGCCTTCTAGATCTTCAGCATAGTAATCTGAGAAGTTAGGGATGATCGGAGAATTAGCACGACGACGCAAGCCCTGGTAGAAACGTGAGCCAACAGCATCATTGTCGATAGCGTAAGCCATGGCCTGACGTAAGCTCTTGTCTGCCATTTTAGCATCCGGATTATAAACGTTCTGAGCTGGTTCTGTAATGTTTCCGTCTTCGTCTGTTTCAGCTTCCTGCCATTCACCCAGTTTGAAACCGATATAAGTGTAGGCTGTATCGTCGACACCTAAGTTCGTGTAACCAGGGATATTTTCATAGTTTTCGAACTGATCGGTAGGCATACCTACAAATACATCATATGATGCATTTTCCATAGCTGCAACAGCTGTTGTAGTCGGAACAGTTTCTAATTCGATACGGTCAAGTCTTGGTGCACCACGGTAGTAATCTTCGAAAGCAGTATAAGATACTGATTCACCAGGGACGATATTGTCCACCATGAATGGTCCGAACCCGATTGGGTTTTCGCGGATCTCAGGAGCAGATTCCAGTTCAGCAACGGGAATATCTTCCAGATAGTGACGAGGTGCAGCATAACCCCATACGCCACCACCAGCTTGAAGCATTTGAACACCAACGGTTTGGTATTCGATTTCTATTGTTTTATCATCTACCACAGTGATCCCGGCAATACTGTCAGCTTCACCGTTCTTGAAGTCTTCCATACCGACGATATTAGCCAGATCTCCACTGTAACGTACACCAGTGTAGTCCGGGTGACCAATGATTTCGTGTGCAAAGGCGATGTCTCCAGCTTTAACTGGTTCACCGTCATGCCATAAAACATCATCTTTAACAGTCATTGTTACGGTATTCGTTTCTTGATCCAATTCAAATGTCGCTGCACCTGAATCATCGATTTGATAGTTTTCATCGTAACCTAGTAAAGTACCCATCATGTAACCCATAACGATAGCGTCTGGATTACCTGTGTAAAGTTCTGTACTGAAGATCCCTGTAAATGGTGAATCAGATACATAACCAACACTTAATGTTCCACCTTCAATGGCTTCCCCTTCGTTTTCAACACGTGTGTCGAATTCGACCGGTTGTACTTCGTCCCCGGCAGAAGCTTCTTCATCAGAACCTTCTTCAACTTCTTCTGAAGTGTCCGTGCCATTTCCAGTTTCTTCTGTTGTATCTTCGGTATCCCCATTACCACAAGCTGCTAAAATAAATGCAACAGCTGCTGTACTTGCAAGCATGCTATATCTTTTCTTGTTTGACATAATTTTTCTCCCCTTCTCTTATCCTAATCTTTGTTTAGCGTCTGCTGCACGTTGTAGCGCGCGACCGACGTAGTTTATACACAGCACCAACACGAGTATCAAGGTTGAAGCTGGTAACCAAACCCAAGCTTTATTTTCCAGAATATCTGGATTAGTGGCATAGGAAACTAACGTCCCTAAACTTGGTGTACCGGTCGGTAAACCGAATCCAAGATAGGATAACCCTGTTTCTAAGCCGATACTGCCTGCAAAGTTCAGTGTCAGGTTGACAATGATCAGTGAACTTATATTAGGCATCATTTCGCGAAGCATAATGACAAGTGACGGTGTACCCATTGTTTTAGAAGCGCTGATGAAATCCAGACGTCCAACAGTCAGTGCACGCCCACGAATAAATCGAGCCTGTCCATGCCAGTTAAAGAGTATCAGTATTGCTGCAAATGTAACGACGTTGTAGTTTGGAACGATCGTTACAAAGATAATAATGATCATTAATTGAGGTAAGATCATGATGAAATCGATTATACGCATGATGATGTTATCCACCATACCTGCATAGTAAGCGGCCAGGATGCCGACAACGATACCAATGGCACTCGTTACAACGGTAACTGTCCAGCCCAAGAGCAGTGAGTTACGTGCTCCTATAAGCAGTAAGCCGAAAATGTCTCGTCCTGCCGAATCTGTACCCAGTATATATCTTGTTCCTTCATAAAGAGGATCTTCACTCATTGACATCGGCGGTAAATAAGAATCCCATAAACTTACGGTTTGTACGACATCCTGATCAACTATGAATGACCAGATAAAGACTGTCGCTAAAATCACGATCAGCAAGATCAGTGAAACTAAAGCCAGTTTATCTCTCATAAACTCTCGAGCAATTACTTTCATACCCATCGGTGGGGCAGATGCAGCCATATCATCAGATAAAACCGCAGCTTCTGCATCTTTTTTTGTTGCCATAAGACATATTCATTCCTTTCTACAAAAATATCAGATTAATCAATGCGGATACGCGGATCTACAGCCATAAGAATCAAGTCAGATAGAAGCGTTCCTATTAATGCCAGGAACCCATAGAACAAGACTAGAACAAAAATGACGCTGTAATCTCTCGTATTGATTGATTGGAGGAATAAATATCCCATCCCACGGTACGTAAAGATCTGTTCGATGAAAATCGATCCTGTAAATAAACTTACAATAGTAAAACCGAATCCTGATGCAATCGGAAGTGAAGCATTTCTGAAGATATGTTTCGTATACACTTTCTGTATCGGCACACCTTTTGAGCGTGCTGTTTTTACATAGTCAGAAACTTTCGCATCGATGATCTCACTTCTCAAATATTGGATGATCGAAGTCGTTCCTAAAATAGCGGTCGTTATCGATGGAAGTAAGAGGTGATAAAACTGACTCGTCCATATCTCCCATTGTGTATCAGCATTGATGTCGATACTTCCTCGAGCCGGGAACCAGTTCAGGTTGTAACCGAAGATCCAAACCATAAGTAAAGCTAAAACGAAAATCGGAACAGCGAAACTGACAAAGTTATAGACAAGAATCGTTTTATCCAAAACAGACTCATTGAATCGTCCAGCCAAGATGCCTAATGGTAGACCGATCAGGTAAGTTAAAATAACTGATAGTAAGGACAATCGTATTGTATTGCCTATACGCCCGGCAATAACCGCGGTAACAGGCTGCTGATAATTGAAGCTTCGTCCAAAGTCGCCCTGAAAGGCATTAGTCATCCATCTCACATATTTAACCGGAAGCGGATCATTCAGACCATATCTCTCTCTCATTATTTCCAGCTGAGCCGGATCCAAGTTGGGATCGATCAGTCCAGTAAAAGGATCTCCTGGCATGAAGTCAGCAATAATAAAGATGAGGATACTCAGGATCAGGATTTGAGGAATCATTAAGAGTACACGCCTGATAATTGTTTTCCACATGATTAATTTCCCCCTCCTGTGTTGACTTTCTCATTTTGCAGAGATGCGTTAGGTTCTTCAGGTTTCAAAGCCACAAAATGATCTTCGTCAAATCGTTGAAGGTCGTAAACACGTCCCTTAGGATCGTAGTACTCTGTTTCCTGTGCATCATATTCTGCTTCCACACGCTGTCTTTCGACTTTATGCGCATCCCGTGTTTTTGGATCCATATCGGGAATGGCTGATAATAATCGTTTCGTGTAGATATGTTGAGGATTGTTATAAATAGCCTCTTTAGATCCCTGCTCAACAAAACGTCCTCTATGCATGATCGCTATATCATCAGACATGTGCTGAACCACACCTAAATCGTGTGAAATAAAGAGGTAACTCAATCCGTATTCTTTCTGGATACGTCTCATAAAGTTAAGTACCTGAGCTTGTACTGACAGGTCAAGTGCTGAAGTCGGTTCATCTGCAATGATTAGTTTTGGATCACTCGCTACCGCTCGGGCAACACCGATCCTCTGTCTCTGTCCTCCTGAGAATTCATGAGGATATTTATACATCGCTTCTGCATTCATCCCGACGATTTCAAGTAAGTCTGCGACTCTTCTCTTGATTTCATCCGGAGTGTAATCAAAGTAATTGCGCATGGGTTCAGCCATGACATCGATAATACGCTTTTTAGGGTTCATAGATGAGGTGGAATCCTGAAAAATCATCTGAACGTCTTTGTTGTAATTGGCGTATTTTTTCTTTCGGCTGCGCGCTTTATTTGTTACGTTTTCACCTTCATATATGATCTTGCCGGCTGTTGCTTTTTCCAGTCCGATGATCGTTTTACCGATCGTTGTTTTTCCTGAACCGGATTCACCAACTAGACCGTATGTTTTTCCGCTTTCAATGGATAAGTTGACACCATCGACCGCTTTGACATAATCTTGGATCGTGTTAAGCACCCCTCCACGGATCGGGTAGTGCACTTTTAGATCCTGAACTTCTAAGAAAGCCATATTATTTATCCTCCCCTTCAAAGTGGAAATGTTTCCAGCACGTACATCTCACTTTGTGGTTGGGACTGATTTCATGCAAGACTGGATTTTCTTCGTGTGCTTCTTCTGGTATCCACGGAATACGCGGAGCGAATCGGCACCCTTTTCTTGGTAATTTCTGTAATGAAGGCACTGTGCCATGAATGACATGCAATTCATCATCGTCATCTTCCAGTTCGTGTGGAATGGAATTCAAGAGTGAACGTGTGTATGGATGTTTAGGATTGGCAAACAGTTCTTCAACTGGTGCTTCTTCCACGATTTGTCCCGCATACATTACTGCTACTCTGTCTGCTGTTTCTGCAACAACACCTAAGTCATGGGTGATCAGGATGATTCCAGAGCCTGTTTCATCCTGGATATCGACCATCAAGTCAAGGATCTGAGCTTGAATCGTAACATCCAAGGCTGTTGTCGGTTCATCTGCAATAATGACTGGGGGCTTGTTCGCGAGAGCAATGGCAATGACTACTCTTTGTCTCATCCCGCCAGATAATTCATGCGGATAATTTTTCATGATTTGTTCAGGTCTTGGAATGCCGACCTGATTGAGTAATTCTAATACTCTATCTTTTCTCTGCTGTTCATTTAAATCTGAATGATATTCAAGTGATTCCGAAATTTGATTATATATGGTCATTAATGGATTCAATGAGCCAAGCGGATCCTGGAAAATCATTCCAATGTCATTTCCTCTGATACGGTTATACAACTTTTCGTTCAAATCAAGAAGGTTTAAATCTTTATAGATAACTTCTCCCTTGATTTCGGTATTCTTTGGATCATGCAGTCCCATAATGGATGTAGCCAGTGTGGATTTCCCACATCCGGATTCTCCTACGATAGCAAGTATTTCATTGTTCTCTAATGTTAATGAAACACCATCTACTGCGTTATGATACACATCACCAAAACGAAACCCTGTCTCTAAGTTGTTAACCTCTAACAAACTACGTTCGACGGCCACTACTTAACCTCCTATGCTTTCCTTCTACGAAAAGTGATTTATAACTCCCCGAAAGAAGATTACCAAACTTTCATTCTTTTCTAATCAAAAGCTTAATAATATAAATTGAATTATACACTGTATTTATTAGCATATCAATGCTTATTTCTCATTTTATAACAATTGGTTTAAAATTCAAGCATTTTATTATCATTTATTTCTCATTATATTATAATAGTCAAATTTTGTTCAACTAAATATTATAGGTTTGAATATATGTAATCGACTGCTTTCCCAACTGTTGTGATTTGTTCTGCATCTTCATCAGAAATCTCTCTGCCAAATGTATCTTCCATCTCCATAACGAGTTCAACTACATCCAGAGAGTCGGCACCTAAATCGTCTTTAAAGGTTGTATCTCTAGAAATTTTATCTTCATCTACACCTAATCGTTCAACGATGATTGCTTGTACTTTTTCAAAAACTTCTTGTTCTGTCATTTTTTTCGCTCCTTTGAAGAGTAATAGTGATCTGTTACTTTTTTTTCATAAGCCTGTTATCAAATTATCATTTAATGCACAATTGTAATTGTAGCGCATTCTTTTTTCAATTTCCATCTTTTTTGGGAAAAATATATTTTTCTTCATAACTGACGAAGGGTCTGAGCCGCTTTCACTCTTCATTCTGTTCAAAGTGACCAATCAATTCTTCCAGAAGCTTAGAATCCAGCATCTCTCTGATTTGACGGATCGTATGATAAACTGGCTCAGATGTAGCGGACCCGTGTGTTTTGATGACCGGGGCTTTGACACCGAAAAGAACCGCTCCACCGTATTTTGAATAATCCAGTAAGTCTTTCATGCCTTTCAGACTGTCTTTAAGCAGTAGTCCGCCGACTTTAGACTTTATCCCATTATTATAAATGGAATTTTTCAGAACAGTCATCATAGACATGGCGGTCCCTTCGATCGTCTTCAATACAGCATTGCCGGTAAAGCCATCTGTCACGATGACATCGGCGACACCATTCAGGAGTTCTCTGGCTTCGACATTACCAACAAAATTAATATCCTTATTATTTTCTAATAACTGATACGCTTCTTTGGTCAGCATGCTCCCTTTGTTTTCTTCTGTGCCATTATTCAATAGACCGACAGTCGGGGATTCGATGCCATGGACAAATCTGGCATACTGTGAACCTAAAGTTGCATACTGATCGATATTCACGGGCTTGGAATCAGCATTAGCTCCTACATCTATCATGTGAAAGACAGATCGCTTGTCAGAAAGCGACGGGAAAGTGGCTAAAAGTCCAGGGCGGTCGACGCCTTTCATCCTCCCGATCAGCAATGTCCCGGCTGCCAGAAGTGCACCTGTGTTCCCAGCTGAGAACAGCGCATGGTTTTCACCGTTTTTCACTGATAAAGCGGCTTTGACCATAGACGCCTCTTTTTTTCTTCTGATCGAACGGACAGGATCATCCTCACTTAATATTTTCTCATCCGTATGCACGATCTCTATATTGGTCAGTGACTCATCCAATTCTTTACGGATAAGGTCTTCTTTTCCATATAATACCAGCGTGACATCACTAAATTCACGGGCGGCCTTTACACACCCTTTTACGATTTCTGATGGGGCATTGTCTCCACCCATCGCATCTACGGCTATTCTCATATTATTTTCCTCCTCGATATATTCTAGTCCAGTATCATTTCGTTTTCTCCAGTGATACCCAGACTGGTTCTCAGCGGTTCAAACTCAGTGTTCTGGAAAAACTCTGAAGATTGGATCAACTGCTGGGCTGACATCCTGGCTTCTTCAAGTATACTGAAATCTTCAACGATATCCGCCACTTTAAATTCAGGGAGACCCGATTGTTTTTTGCCGAAAATATTACCCGGTCCGCGCATTTCCAGATCCCGCTGACTCAAGGCAAAGCCGTCTGAGGTTTCGGTAATGATCTGCATCCGTTCTGCCCCTTTTTCACCTTTGGGATCCGCGATCAGAATACAGTAGGATTCCTGCTCCCCTCGTCCGACGCGTCCTCTCAGCTGATGAAGCTGGGCCAGTCCAAAGCGGTCGGCATCATGAATGATCATCAGCGTCGCATTCGGGACGTTGACACCTACTTCAATAACTGTTGTGGACACAAGCACTTGGATAGCATTACGCTGAAACTCGTCCATGGTCGCTTCTTTTTCTGCAGCAGACATTTTCCCATGGAGAAGGCCCACGTTAAATGACTCGCCAAGGATCTCCTGATACGTATGGTAAAGGGCTGTGACATTTTCCAGATCCATCATTTCCGACTCTTCGATCAGTGGACTGATGACATAAACCTGATGTCCTTTTGCCAGCTCTTTCTTCAAAAAACCGGTCATCCGGTCAAAGTGCTTCGGTCTGATCCAGTAAGTCGAGATCGGCTTCCTTCCAAGAGGCATCTCATCGATGACCGAGACATCCATTTCCCCATATGCGGTAATGGAAAGGGTTCGGGGAATCGGCGTGGCTGTCATAAACAGCACATCAGGGTTCAAGCCTTTTTCTCTAAGTGTTCTGCGCTGGTTGACCCCAAACCGGTGCTGTTCATCCGTGATCACTAAAGCCAGCGAGTGAAACACGACATCTTCCTGGATCAGAGCATGTGTACCGATGATACAATCGATATCACCTGTTCTCAACCTTTCTAAAATCTTCTCCCGTTCTTTGCGTTTGGTCGATCCAGTCAGCAGTTCCACATTGATTGCCGTTTTTTTAAACATCTCATCCAGTGACTGTTTGTGCTGGGTCGCGAGGATTTCTGTCGGTGCCATCAAGGCTGACTGTTTCCCTGCTGTCTTGGCTGCCAGTATGGCTGAAGCTGCAACAACCGTTTTCCCGCTCCCTACATCTCCCTGGAGGAGTCTGAACATCTGTCCTGGTATTTTCAAATCTTTGCACACTTCATTCACGACCCGCTTTTGAGCCTGGGTCAGCTCATATGGGAGTGTATCAAAAAATGCCTTCAACTGTCTGACATCATAATCGATCGTCAGCCCGTTCTGTGCTAGTTTAGTCTGTCGTTTTATCCAGGCCATCCTTAACTGATAAATGAAGAACTCCCGGAAGATAACAGAATATCTGGCCTCCTCCAGCTCTCTACTGTCAGAAGGAAAATGCATGTGATAGATCATTTCTCTGCGTGACAGGAGGTTGTGCTGCCGGCGAAGGGGCTTGGGCATATCTTCCGGTATGATGTCCTTGTAAATTTCCCAGGCCTTTTCGATCAATTTAAAGATCGTAGACTGTCTGATTTTTTTCGAGGAATGATAGATAGCTTCCTGGTCATTCGCAGAGTCGGAAGAAAGGATCTTGATTCCGCTCAGCTGCTTTCTATGCCCATCCCATTTACCGAAGACCTTGATTTCCTTCCCCGCTTCGATCTGCTTTTTAAGATAAGGCTGATTGAAGAAGGTGACCGAGACGATGACATGATCACAGTTCATCCGGAAAGTCAGCCTGTTTCTTTTTCTGCCAAAATAAGAAACTGTTCCTTCCGATATTGCTGTTCCTTCCAGAACGACTTTTTCATTGTCTTCGATCTCTTCGATCGCTTTAGCTGTCAGATCTTCAAAGCGGAAAGGATAATAGGTCAGCAGATCGAGGATTGTGATTATTCCCAGCTCATTCAACGCTTCCACTCTTTTTTCTCCGACTCCGCTCAAACGTGCAACCGAATCTTCCATCGACAGAGTCATAGGCTCCTCCTTTCTTTTTAAATAAAGAAAAATAGAGAAAACAACGGACGTTCAAGTCGTTTCTCTATTTGTCTCCTTTTATTCTACAGAAATAAGATAAGGATAGACCGGCTGTCCACCCTGATGGATCTCCACTTCGATATCAGAAAATTCATCTTCCAGGATTTCAGCTAATTTTTCCGCGTCTTCCTCAGAACCTTCTTCGCCTATCAGCACAGTCACGATTTCGCTTTCGTCGTCCAGCATCGCTCTAACTGTCTCTAAAGTGACTTCAAAGAGTTCGGGAGCCGTTACTTTGATATCTCCATCAATGATTCCCATGTAATCATCTTTTTTGATAGTCAATCCATTCAACTCAGTATCTCTGACCGCAAACGTCACCTGACCGGATTTGACCATCTCGATTTCATCAGACATGGCTGATTTATTCGCTTCAAGGTCCTGTCCCGGGTTATACCCCAGCATGGCTGTCAGTCCCTGCTGGATGGTGCGTGTAGGAACAACGGCAGCTTCGGCTTCAATGACGTCCGTAGCCTGTTCAGCAGCCATAAAGATATTTTTATTGTTGGGAAGGATGATATACTGTCTGGCAGGAACACTTTCCATTGCCTTGACGATATCTTCAGTACTTGGATTCATCGTCTGTCCACCCTGCAGAACATAATCGACACCCAGACTTTCGAACAGTTCCTTCAGTCCTTCGCCGGGAGCGATCGCGACGACCGCAAAGTCTTTTTCTTCTTTTGCTGGTTTTGCTTCTGATCCCTCGAGTTCATCTCCGGACAAAGCAGAATGCTGTTCACGCATGTTATCGACTTTGATTTTCATTAACGAACCGAACTTCTGCCCATAATTCATGACTTCTCCCGGACGTTCTGTATGCACATGCACTTTAATGATTTCGTCATCTGCTACGACCAGCAGGGAATCGCCCAGTTCATTCAGATAATTACGGAATTCTTCATAATCGAATTCTTTTTCGACCGTTTCACCTTCGCCAATGTGCACCATGATCTCTGTACAGTAGCCATACGTGATATCTTCAGTATTTACATGCTCGTGTACACCGCTTCTGTGGTGTTCGGCGCGTACTAATTCATCGAGATTCGGCTCTGCATCTTCGGATGGTTTTTCACCCGTCAGTGATGACAGGAACCCTTCATATATATAGACAAGACCTTGACCGCCACTATCCACGACGCCCACTTCTTTCAGTATGGGCAAGAGATCTGGGGTCTTCTTCAATGAACGTTTTGCGGCTTCAAGAACTGTTTCCATCAGAACGATCACATCGTCTGTTTCTTCAGCTTTCTGGATACCGGCTTTTGCCGATTGTCTAGCCACCGTCAAGATCGTCCCTTCAACAGGTTTCATGACAGCGTTATACGCTGTATCCACACCTGCCTGAAAGGCCTGAGCAAGATCTGACGCATTTACTTCTTCTTTTCCTTCCAGAGCTTTTGAAAACCCTCTAAATAACTGAGAAAGGATAACACCTGAATTTCCGCGTGCCCCCATCAATAGACCTTTAGCTAAGGACTGGGTGATTTCTCCCATTTTTTCACTTGAAGATTCCTTTACCGCATTGGCTCCACTCGTAAATGAGAGGTTCATATTCGTTCCCGTATCGCCATCCGGCACAGGAAAGACATTCAGCGAGTTAACATATTCTGTGTGTTCATCCAGGCGCTGTCTCCCGAGAGCCACCATTTCTTTAAATTTCTTTGCTTTCAAACTATTTACATCCACTTTTTCATTATCCTCCTTTGTCACTCAACACATGTGACGTTGGCTTAAAAATCGTTTTGAACTCTGACGCCTTGGACGAACACATTGACAGAACTGGCTTTGATGCCCAGATCATGTTCAAGCTGATATCCAACTCTTTCCTGTACATTTTTAGATACTTCCGTGATTTTCGTACCATAACTGACAATGATATAAACGTCTACCGCTATATCTTTGTCTTCCTGTCTTACAACGACACCTTTGGAATAATTGTCTCTATTCAGGATCTCATTGATACCATCACGTACTTGATTGCGGCTCGCCATTCCTACGATTCCGAAAATCTCCGTTGCAGCACCACCAACTACAGTGGATATCACATCACTGGCCATTTCTATGTTCCCGTATTCTGTATTCATTTGAACGCTCATATTGCAATCTCCTTTCGGTTTACAAGATTTTTTTTACATTGTTAATTTCCTCTGATATTCAAACATATTTTAGCATACTGCACCTGATAAAAAAAGATGGTGTCTCTATGCCTGTTTGCTTATGCATCCAAAAGTTTTGTGTAGTACACACTCTACCTAGTATACACTGTAATGGTTAGATTTTGTAGGGAGTATTCCAGTTTAATGTATAAAAAGTTGTTTTCCGTCTACTTACCCGGCCTCTGTAAAGGTAAAACACTTGATTCTTTTTTTAAAAACCACTTGCTTCATACGCATAATTATGATATTTTATATAAGTATGAGTTAGCTTTATTTATTTGAGCTAGGCACGAAGGAGGAGAAAAAGAATGGCTAAAGAATGTTTTGTAACTGGACGTAAAGCTAGAAGCGGAAATAATCGCTCTCACGCTAATAACAAATCTAAACGTACCTTCGGTGCGAACTTACAAAAAGTTCGTATTATGGTTGATGGTAAACCTCAAAAAGTTTGGGTTTCAGCTCGCGCTTTGAAATCAGGTAAAGTTGAACGCGTTTAAAAACGAAAAAGAACGGATATCAAGGGAACAATTCCTTTAGATATCCGTTCTTTTTATTTATCACCGCTTTGGATCACGGCCAGCAGACCTGTGCTGAATGAAAACCGGCATTCCTTCTCCAGAAATTCATTACTGACCAGCGCTCTTGGATAGGAATAAGACTCTTTATCAAGAGGATATTTGACACCTCTAAGCGTCAGCTCTTCGATCGGCGTCATGCCAATGAAGGATAAGTATTGCCGGGCTGTGTCCTTCACGAGCGTATGACTTCCCGGTGGATAAAACGTGATCGTGTTTGTTTTATTGTATAACGTCATCCGGCCGATCGCTTTTTTGAACCTCGGCTGATAGACCATATAGAAAATACTCAACAGATGATCCAGTCGACCGCCAGACCAGTTATAGATCCTGATGTCACTTACTGTTTCATCATTAACAGCGATCTTTAAGGCAATTTCGGCATCTGTATCATCTTTATCGGAATCAAATTCATGGAAGGATTCCGCTGATGACCGAAGAGCCGCTTTTTCTTCAGGTGTCACGGAATCAAAATCCCCAACCGCTATAGTGACGCCGATATCCCTGGACAGGCACTCAAACGCGCCTCTGTCCACTCCTATCACGCTATCTCCCTGCCTGGGTTCAGGGAACACCGCTTGTTCTGCCGGTGCTCCAAGAACGATGTGAGCCGTCTTAGGCACTATCCCTCACCGCATTTTTCAAGGCTTCGATGCGTTCCCCAGGATCATCAGAATTGAATACGTAAGAACCTGCCACAAAAACATTCGCGCCTGCTTCGGCACATTCTTTTATAGTCTCAGGATTGATCCCGCCGTCGACTTCAATAAGAAAGTGATAGTCATTCTCTGTTCTCATCTGATCGAGTTTTCTGATTTTGTTCAATGTTTCCGGAATAAACGACTGGCCACCGAATCCTGGGTTCACGGTCATAACAAGGACCATGTCTACCATAGAAAGAACATCTTCCAGCAAACTGACTGGGGTAGAAGGGTTAATAACGATGCCGGCTTTGACATCAAAACTCTTGATCAGCTGAAGTGCAAGATTGACATGGGCTGTGCTTTCGTACTGGATCGATATATAATCTGCTCCAGCCTGAGCGAAATCCTCGACAAAATTCCCCGGATTTTCCACCATCAAGTGACAATCGATCGGCAAGCTGGTATGAGGCCGGATAGCCTTCACTACATTGGCGCCAAAAGTCAGGTTAGGAACAAAATGACCATCCATCGAATCGACATGGATCCAGTCAGCTCCCCCTTCCTGAGCCGTGAGGATGTCATCTTTTAGATTTGCAAAGTCAGCACTTAATATCGAAGGTGCGATTTTCATTATTTTTCCCCTTTCTTTCCATAACGTGGTTTTCTGTTTTGAATCTCTTCTAATACCTGTAAATAATTCTTATATCTATGATTTGCGATTTCTCCTTCTTCTACAGCAGCTTTCACTGCACAATCCGGTTCATTCTGGTGAATACAGCTGCTGAATCGGCAGTCTTTGCCCTTTTCCCAAATTTCAGGAAAACATTCGCTCAGTTCCTGCTCTGTGATGTCATCAAACTGAATAGCACTGAACCCCGGTGTATCCGCGATCAGACTTCCCATCACAGGGATCAGCTCCACGTGGCGGGTCGTATGGCGCCCTCTGCCCAGAGATTTTGATGTGCCGGCGGTTTTGATATTCAACTGCGGGTCTATCTTGTTCAGCAGCGTGGATTTCCCTGCTCCAGACTGTCCTATAAAGACGACCGTTTTATCTTCTACATAAGGTTGCAGGCTTTCTTTGATATCTTCCGGCTCCATAGTCTTGCACTGTTCAGGCAAGATGACTGCATAACCGATTTTTTCATAATCTTTACAGATGGTCTTGACCCTATTATACTCTGCTTCGCTGGCAATGTCTGTTTTTGTTACATAGATGAGCGGTTGAATGTCTTTATATTCAACCGAAACCAGGAATCGATCTAATAGAGACGTTGAGAAATCAGGATCACTTATGGACATCACAATGATCCCCAAATCAATATTGGACACTGATGGTCTTTCCAGTTCGTTTTTTCTCGGAAGAATGGTTTCCAGACTACCTTCCTGTTCGGTTCCAAAACTGAATTCGACATAATCACCAACTAGAGGTGTGATCTTTTTCTTTCGAAAAATCCCCCGTGCGCGTGTCTGATAGACTGTACCTTCTGCTGTTTTGATATAGTAAAACCCGCTTAACGCTTTTATGATCTGGCCTTTATTCACGCTCTCACATCCTTTCTAATTATTCGGTGTTATTCCAGATTCTTCCATGATTATTTCACCATTCCTCAAGACTCTGTAACTAGCCGTCTCATCTTCCAGGACGCTGAAGGAAATGATTTCCATAGTGTCTTCATAAATATCAAACTCACGGTAGATGTCGTCGTACGTATTTTCAGCATCGTCGACATAAATCTCGATATGATTCGGTTCTTCAACAATCTCTTCGGGCTGCGTTCCGCCATTTTCTTCTGTAGTCTCCGTCTCAGTCTCTTCCTGGGTATCGACGTATTCGATCGTTATACCCCGGTCAAAAGAAATGATCTCCGGTTCCTCTGGCCCTGTGGAGAAGACCACAGATATACGGGAACCGTTATAAACAAGGGAGCCCGGTTCTGGCGACTGACTTGCAACTTGTCCTTCAGGAATGGAATCGTGCGGTTCGCGTGTGATCGTGACAGAAAGATTATAATCATCTGCATATCTCTCGACTCCTTCAAGAGAATAACCGGTAAGATTAATCAGATCATGACCTTCCGGGCCTTCACTGACAGTAAAGACCATCGTGGATTCACTTGGGATCACTTCTTCTCCTGAATCGATACTCTGTGAAATGATATCCCCTTCAGGAATAGAAGGATGGTTGTCATTTTCTCTTTCCACAGTAAAACCAAGGTCTGTCAATTCGGCTCTGGACTCTTCATAAACTTCGCCCTCATAATCCCCGACCGTTACCGGCATCTTTCCAAGACTGACATACACATCGACCTCGCTGGTTTCTCTTAAAGTTGAGCCAGCTGCAGGATTTGACTTAATGATCCGGCCTTCCTCTATTTCTTCATCATTTTGTTCGACCCTTTCCCCTATACCCAAGTTGAGTGTTTCCAGTTCCGTCAATGCCTCTTCTGTGGTCAGTCCAGCTAAATCCGGTACTTGAACCTCTTGAGGTTGAGAAAAAATAAAGGCGAGTACACTCAGCACAGAGATGATTAAAAAGATGATGATAAGCACTAAGACTTTCTTGCGTTTCGTCGTTTTTACTGATTGTGAGCGATTAAGCGCCTTTTTCTTTGCGGATGTCTTTTCACCTACAGGCGCTGACTCCTCCGATTCTTCTTTCTGCTTGGGTGGTATGAACGGTTTAAGGATCCGAGTTCTGTCGTCACTCATATCTTCTGGTACAAATTTAGGTTCTCTGGTTCTATCTGAAGAAAGAGCGGTCTGCAAATCTTCTTTCATTGCATGCACAGACTGATACCGCTTCTCAGGTTCTTTGGCCGTCGCTTTCAAGACCACGTTCTCAAGAGCCTGAGGGAGGGAGGCGTCCTTCTCTCTAAGAGAAGGTATCTCATTCTGAAAGTGCTTGAGTGCTATGGAAACCGGCGACTCTCCGTCAAAAGGGACATGTCCGGCCAACAGCTCATAAAGGAGTATGCCAAGCGAGTAAATATCTGACTGCTTGGTCGCCATACTTCCTCGTGCCTGTTCAGGAGAAATATAATGCACAGAACCCAGCAGCGAGTTGGTCTGTGTGATCGAGTTTTCTGACAGCGCCACAGCAATCCCAAAGTCTGTTATCTTTATCGTTTCATCATGTGCGATAAGTATGTTCTGGGGCTTTAGATCTCTATGGATGATATTGTGTCTGTGCGCATACTCTACGGCATTCAATATCTGTGTCATGAAATTCACGGTTTTCTTGTACGGAATAGGGTGATGAGCTTTAATGTATTCTTTTAAGTCATAACCTTCCACATATTCCATAACGATATAGGGGGTTTCGTCTTCTCCAACATCGACGACATTCACGATGTTCGAATGAAGCAGCTCCGTGGTGGACAAGGCCTCTCTTTTGAATCGGCGAATACTGGCTTCGTCATTGTGGAAATTATAAGCCATAAGCTTAACAGCCACCTGACGCTCAAGGATCAGATCTTCAGCTAAAAACACTTTGGCCATGCCACCTGAGCCGATTTCCCTGATCAGCTTATACCGGTCATTTATTCTTTCTCCAGCCTTCATTTATTCATCCTCCTTTCCTTTATCAGTTGAATCTGATTTATTTTCGATCAGACACATGGTTATGTTATCGGTCGAACCGTTCTGTAAAGCATATTCAGTCATGATATTCGCCTTGTCACTTAAAGACCGCTTTCCTCTAAGCACCTTGTCCATCAATGGCTGATCAACACCGTTTGACAAACCATCTGAACAAAGCATGAGCAGCGAGTCATCGGTCTGCTTTAAATAGAAAAAATCGACAGCCACTTTGTCGAACACACCCAGCGAGCGGGTAAGTGTATGGCGTTGGCGATGATTTCTGGCTTCTTCATCAGATATTTCTCCTTTTAGTCTCAGTTCATTGGCAAACGAGTGATCTTCGGTCACGAGCTCCAGTCCGTTCTGGTCCAGATAATAAGCGCGACTGTCCCCAACATTCCCGACGACGATTTCATCATTTATAAATGCTGATGTGACGAGCGTTGTGCCCATTCCATCCAGATCACTGTAAGTCTTTGCTATCCTGTAGATTCTCTGATTCTCCAGATTGATATGCTGATCAAGCCATTCGCTTGCTTCAGGCCCATTGCTGAACGATGTTTCTTTCCAGTGGTTACCTATCTGAAGCACAGCCATTTCACTTGCTATATCCCCAGCTTTATGTCCTCCCATACCATCACACAGGACAGCTAAGAGCTGGTTGTCTTTATTTAAAAACGTCTCAACGTAATCCTGATTGATCGAACGTTTACCGATGTGGGTTTTCTTAAAAATTTTCAGTTTCTCTCACTCCTGCTTAACTTGATTTCATGATTGCTATGTAATGGCGGAAAGCCTGACTTTAAGTGTCAGAGACTTCCCACCACCTTAGGTTCAGTATTTAACTAAACTTGCTATAAAGAATCCGTCTGTATCAAAATAATGCGGGTATAAATTGACAAGACCTTCTTTGGAAAGCTGAACAGCCTTTTTATGTGTAAAGACCGGTTCAAGTTTGAACTCCTGGTGTTCTTTCAAAAATGCTTCGATCACTTCGTTGTTCTCTTTGAGTGTGATGGTACAGGTACTGTATATCAGTCGTCCGCCTTTTTTCAAAAGGGGTGCGACACTGTCCAGGATATCTCCCTGAACTTTCTGCAGAGCATAGATATCATCCAGTGTTTTCTGATATCTGATATCCGGCTTCCGTTTCATCAGTCCCAGACCGGAACACGGCGCATCGACAAGGATCTTATCGAATGACTGAGCCTCAAATGCATCGCTGACTTTTCTTGCATCCATCGGACGTGTCCTGATCAGTGACGACATTCCAAGACGTTCAGCATTTTCCTCAACTTTTTTCAGCTTGTTTTTATTCAGATCCAGAGCAGTGACAGATCCGGACGAGCCGTCGAGATAAGAGGCCATATGTGTAGTCTTTCCGCCCGGTGCAGCACAGGCATCCAGGATATTGTCACCCTCGTCTATCTGCATCGCTTCTGCGACCAGCATGGAGCTTTCATCCTGAATCGTAATGGTGCCGTTTTTAAACAGTTCCGAGCTCACCGGCAGTCCGTTCTCGCATATCAGTCCATCTCTGGCGATCTGGCTGGGTCTGACTTCGTATCCTTCATCATTCAATTGGTCAATGACCTCGTCCATCGGCTTCATCTGAGTATTGACGCGCAGGCTCACTTTCGCTCGTTTAGACAAAGACTGAATGATTTTTTCAGTTTCAACGATGCCTACTTCTTCTATGAGGAGTTCGATCATCCAAACCGGAAAGCTGTATCTGATCGACAAGTACTTAACCGAGTCCGTGATTTCTTCTGGAGAACGCACACCCTGGCGGTCGATACTACGCAGGACACCATTGACGAATCCGGCAATCCCTTTGTGTCCCCTGGCTTTAGCAATACGCACCGCTTCGTTCACGGTTGCATGTGCAGGCACTTTATCCAGCTGGGTCATCTGATACAAGGAAAGTCTGAGCAGCTGTCTGACCCAGTTTTCAACTTTCTCCGGCTGTTTGATGAACGGCTCGAGCTGATAGTCCAGAAGCAGCTTGTTCTGGATCACGCCATATACGAGTTCCGTCAGCAGTCCTCTATCCTTGTCTGACAACTGATTCTTTTTAACCGCTTCTGTGAGCAGCAGATTGCTGAAAGACTGATTCTTTTCGATTTTTTCCAGTATCGTAACAGCAATGTATCGGCTGCTGTGTTTCAGATTATTCGTTGTCAAAGTGCATTCCCTCTTTTAAATAATTTAAAGCACCAGCCAGAAAATTTCTGATCGGCATTTTCGGTTTGCCGAAAGACTGAACTTCATGAAGTGACAAGGCTGTATCGTCTCCACAGGCCACGATGCATTCATTTTTATTCAACACGACGATCGTTCCCGGCACCTCTTCATTCTTTCTCTTTATCGGTTCAGCTTTCCACAGTTTGAATCGCTGACCGCTCAAGAGCGTATAGGCACCCGGAAAAGGATTCATTCCCCGTATTTTGTTATGGATCGTTTCAGCTGATTCTTCCCAGTCGACCTTTTCTTCAGAAGGCTTGATCATTGGAGCATAAGTGACTTCCGATTCTTTTTGTTTCGTCGGAACGATTTCACCGCTGAACAGGTCAGGAAGCGTGTCCATCAGCAGATCCCTGCCGAGCAGACTGAGTTTATCAAATAAACTCCCGACTGTGTCTGTCTCTTCAATCGGCAGGCTTCGCTGTGAGAGGATATCTCCAGCATCCATTTCTTTCTCCATATACATGATCGTTACACCTGTCTCTGGTTCCCCGTTGATCAAGGCGTAATGGATCGGCGCAGCTCCTCTGTATTTCGGGAGGAGCGACGCATGGACATTGATCGCTTTGAATGGCGGTGTATGGAGCAGGACGGTCGGGACATATTGACCGTACGCGGCAGTAATCACCAGATCCGGGCTCAAATTTAAAATGTCTTTCAGTTCATCACTTCCAGACAATTTCTCAGGCTGGAAAACAGGAATATCGTATTCCAAAGCTTTTTTCTTGACGGGAGGAGCAGTCAGCCGTTTTTTTCTTCCGACTTTTCTATCCGGCTGTGTTACCACGCCGATAACTTCGCACAGAGAATTTTCTGCCAAAGCTTCCAGAATCGGGACTGAAAAATCCGGTGTGCCCATAAAAATAACTTTATACATGTTAAAACCTCAATTCTAAATAAAGTCTAAAGGCTGATAATCTATCGATATAAAGATGCCTTTAGCCTGTTCTTTCTGCGTTTCCTGCAGTAACTGATGTATTTTATCTGTCAGTCCGGTCTCTTGTTTGTACTTGATCAGGACTTGAAAATGATAGCGGTTGTGTGTCCGGGCGATCGATTTAGGCGTAGGTCCAAGGACGATGGCTTTATCTGACAAGGCTGGACGGATATAATCCGTATACTGTCTGATTTTTTTGGCAGCCGTCATTTCATTTTCATGACTCACAGAGATCTTTAAAAGAAAATAGTACGGACTATATTCACTTATATGCCGTAAATGCATTTCTCTTTTATAGAATGAATCATAATCGTGCTGCTTTGCATACTGGATGGCATAATGTTCAGGATTATAAGACTGAATGATCACTTTGCCTTCTTTTTCTCCCCGCCCCGAACGACCGCTCACTTGAGTCAGCAGCTGGAACGTTTTTTCGGCAGAACGGAAATCCGGCAATCCAAGAGCCGTATCTGCATTGATCACACCGACAAGCGTCACATCTGGAAAATCCAGACCTTTGGCGATCATCTGTGTGCCCAGCAGGATATTCGCTTCTTTTCTCTCAAACTGATTGAACAGTTTTTCATGAGCACCTTTTTTACGGGTCGTATCCACATCCATGCGTATGATCCCCGCTTCCGGGATCAATTCTTTCAGTTCTTTTTCTACTTTTTGCGTGCCTGTGCCATAATACCGGATGGACCGGCTCTCACACTTCGGACACTTCTTGGGGATGCCTTCTTCATGTCCGCAGTAATGACACTTCATGGTCTTCGTGTCCATATGCAGCGTCTGAGAGATGTCACAGTTCGGGCATTCCAGTACATAACCGCAGTCTCGGCACATGACGAATGAGGAAAAGCCGCGTCTGTTCAAAAGGAGCACAGACTGTTCGTTCCGTTCGATCCGCTTTTTCAGACCGTCAAGCAGCGCTTCGGAAAAGATCGAATGGTTGCCGCTCTTCGCTTCTTCTCTCATGTCGATCACGTCGACTTCGGGCATGGGATAGTCATTGACACGACTTTTCAGTTCAAGAAGAGTATACACCTCTTTAGTTGCCCGGGCTCTGGACTCCAGAGAAGGCGTGGCACTGCCCAAAACGACCGGACAATCATGGTACTCGCCCCGCCAGATCGCCACATCTCTGGCATGGTATTTAGGAAATTCTTCCTGCTTGTAGCTTGTTTCGTGTTCCTCGTCTATAATAATGATGCCAATGTTCTTCAACGGTGCAAAGATACTTGAACGTGCACCGACGACAACTTTGGCTTCTTCTTTTTCTATCTTGCGCCATTCATCATACTTCTCGCCATTCGACAGGCCACTGTGCAGTACAGCCACCTGATCACCGAAACGGCTTTTGAAACGCTGGACCATCTGAGGGGTCAGAGCGATCTCGGGCACCAGCATAAGCGCGCCTTCATCTTTATCGATCACTTCAGAAATCGTCTGCAGGTAGACCTCTGTTTTCCCGCTTCCCGTGACTCCTTTTAGAAGAAAGACCTTGTGCTGCTCGTCTTTGATCGTCTGATGGATCTCATTGAACGCGTGCGCCTGATCTTCCGTTAAGGACAATGGAGTGCTTCGTTCGAAAGTGCTTGAAGCGTAAGGATCCCGATATACTTCCTCATGATAAACCTCACACCAGCCTTTTTTGACGCCCGACTGGATAGTCGAGGAGGTTATCCCCCACTCTTTCAGTTCCGCATAAGTCAGTGCCGTTTCATTATCCGTAGACTGCAGGATATCCAAAAAGAGTTTCTGTTTTTTTGCATTGGACCGGATATCGGCCTTGATTTCTTCATAGGTCTCGAAACTCAGTATGGATCTGACTTTTTTTACTTTTTTGACTGCTGCTTTATCCTGTACATCATAGTCGATTTCGACTTTATCTTCTTTTTCCAGCTGAATGAGCTGTGTTAAAGCGTTCTGCTTCTCTGCATCTTCCCAGCTCACTTCGTCTTTACCTTTAAAGACATCCCATAACAAAGACTCAGGTATTTCATCAATGATTTTTATTTTTTTACTGTACTTGGCTCGCATCACTGCCGGCAGCATAGTCTGGTAACATTTGACCTGAAAACTGAATGTCTGATAGGCCAGAAATCCACCTAATCGAAGGAGTTCTTCTGTCAGGACCGGATAGCTATCCATCAAAGACTCGACAGGCTTCAATTCCATTTCCGTTGTCTTTTGTTCTTTGATTTCAACGACAAAACCCTGTATTTTTCTCGACCCGTTCCCAAAAGGAACAACGACCCGCATGCCTGGTTCTATGACGTCACTGAAAGCTTCAGGGATACTGTAAGTATAGGGTCTATTTGTCTGGAGCGTAGGGACATCCACTATTATATTAGCTACTAGAGACATGTGACTTCTCCTCTTAATTTAAAAATTCACTGATCCAATCGATAATGTCTTTTGCAATTTCTGTTTTTTCTTTGAGTTGAATGATCTGTGGCTCTCGAGCTTGACTGAAGAAAATCACTTCATTTTTGTCCACGTTAAACCCGCGGTCTTTCTTGCCCACATCGTTAGCCACGATCAGATCCGCCTTCTTTTCTTTCAGTTTCTTGTTTGCATACACTTCTATGTTGTCTGTTTCCGCCGCGAAACCGACCAGACACTGGGATGAATGTTTACGATTCCCCATCTCTTTCAAAATATCAGGGTTCTTTTTAAATGTTATAGTCAACTGATCCTGCTTTTTCATTTTATGCGGACTTGCCGTTTCTGGTGAATAATCAGATACCGCTGCAGCCATGACCAGTGCATCACTTGAATCAAAGCGGCTGGATACGGCATCATACATCTCTTCAGCGGATTCTACCCGGACAACGGTAATATTCTCGGACACGTCTAACGAACTGGCAGTGATCAGCGTCACTTTGGCTCCACTTTCCCAGGCGGCCTCTGCTACTGCATGGCCCATTTTCCCAGAGGAATCATTGGAAATGAATCGTACGGGATCTATACGCTCCTTCGTTCCACCGGCAGTCACCAGCACAGATTTCCCTTTAAGCGGCAGATCCACGGCCGCTTCGCGTATAAACAGACGCAATTCGTCCACTATACGTTCCTGGGCCGGAAACCGGCCTTTTCCTGAATAACCTTCAGCCAGAAAGCCTTCATCAGGATTCATCACATACATCTGTCTTCCCCTAAGTGTTTCGATATTGGCCTGTGTTGCCTGATTCTCCCACATATGCTCATTCATTGCAGGGATGGTGAAAACAGGACAGGTGCTGGCTAGTAAAGCTGAGCTGACAAAATTATCAGCTATCCCATTAGCCAGTTTAGCCAGTGTATTCGCTGTCAATGGGGCAACGATCGCTAAATCTGCCCAGTCAGCAAAGTATATGTGATTGACCCGTTCGGGATCATCTTCTGAAAATGTATTGGTATAAACGGCGCTTTTACTTAAGACTTGAAAGGTCAATGGAGAGACGAACTGCGTCGCAGACTCCGTCATAGCGACTTTAACTTCTGCACCCGCTTTGATCAGCGTTCGCATCAGATCAACGACTTTATATACCGCTATTCCTCCAGTAACATACAGTGCTATTTTTTTCCCTTTTAACATCTATTACACCTCACACGTCTTTTTCTTATTTTATCAGTAAAACACATCGCTGTCTTTAACCATTCTGTCAATTTCGCATACTAGAAAAAACCTCTGCACTTGGTCTTTTAAAGAGATTCTCTTATAAAAGACCTAAAACAGAGGCTACTGATTATTTATTTTTCTATGCTGTCCGGATCGATAACTAAATCTCCCGAAATGATTTCCTCGAGGGATTTACCGACGTTTTTTACACTCTGATAGTCTTCCAGCATGTGTGTGTCATCTTCATTATGTAACTGTTTAGCTCGTTTAGCAGCTAAAATCACCAATGAATATTTAGAATTGATTTTTTTCAGTAAATCATCTTGTGAAGGGTATAATAACATTTATTCCATCTCCTCGATTATATGTGCGTACTCTTTCAGATTTCTTGTCACTTTCAAATGCTCGCTCTCAATGATATTGCGTATTTTTCGCGCAGCATTCTCAACGGTATCATTTTCAACAACATAATCATAGTACTGAATGAGCTTTAACTCTTCTACTGCTTTTTTCATTCTTTTTTCAATCATTTCATCGCTGTCTGTGCCGCGATTCACTATGCGGGAATTCAGTTCTTCCAGGTTAGGCGGGGATAGAAAAATAAAAATAGCTTCCGGCATTTTTTCTCTTACTTTCAATGCTCCTTGAACTTCGATTTCTAAAAAGACATCTCTTCCCTGATCCAAAGTCTGATTGACGTATTTCATCGGTGTGCCGTAATAATTACCTACATAATTAGCATATTCAAGCAAACCATCTTCTTCGATAAGTTTTTCGAACTCTTCTTTTGTTCTAAAGAAGTAATCGACACCTTCTACTTCACCTTCACGCTTTTTGCGTGTAGTCATTGAGATAGAATAATCAAAGTTATTGGAATGATTTTCGAAAATAGCTTTCCGTACTGTCCCTTTACCGACACCTGAGGGTCCAGATAATACGATGAGTAAACCACGATCTTCCATTTGAACTTCCTTCCTGACACATACTATCTTTAAAAACTTATCCTCAATTCTACCATATTTCAGAGTGGAAATGAACAAATTTTTAAAATTATTCATTTTCTTTCGAAAATAAAAACTTGCAGTAAAGAGCCAGGATCAGAGGATATGGCTTCACTCTCATAATGATATTAAAAAGCGGGTGGTCCGAAGAAATCAAATCATCAGATATCCACCGGAGTATCTGTACAGTCATTCTGCGGTTAGACACTAGAGGCAACTGTTCAAAGAATTCTTTGCTCCATTCCTTTCCACTGAGGATATAGGAGGGTTCAAAGACTTCGATCGGCTGTTTTTCTTCAGCTTCCAGCAGTTTTCTCACTCTTTCCATTATCCGATCCTGAAAGTCGCTTATTACATACCTTTTATCAGGTGAAACTTTAAACGTTCTGCCGGTCATCTCAAGCAGAGCCAGCATAAGCGTGTTTTTATCGACCACTTTTCCCCATTTTCTTGAAAGTTCCTTCAATAACGTCTTCTGGTAATTCTCCTTATCGATCTGACTCAATAAATGACTGGAACGCTGGCCGATCAATAACTGATGTAGAGCAACATAGAATGCCTCTTTTTCAGTATCCTGACTTTCGGGATCGAATGTATACCAGTATCCCATGTAATCATTAGCATGCGCCTGTTTCATGGTTTCCAGATAGCCCAGTCGAATATTCAGTTCTGTCCTCTGCTTATCGAATAGTAGCATATCTCCTAGAGGCCAGTTCGTTCTGATCCATATATACTCGCAATTATCGATACGCGGATCGCGTTTGAACAAATGCGGGCCATGGACATCCACTACAACCAGCTGGTCCGGCTGTTTATCCAGCGCCATATCGATCGGTATATTGTTTCCATAACCCCCGTCGATGTAAGGTATTCCGTTGATGTAATACTTTTCCATAGCCGGATAAAGTGCAGAGCTGGCAAGAAGATAATCTCTCAACTTGCCTTTTTCTATATCTTCCAGGTAAAAGTTTTCGACTTTCATTGTTTTAAAACTGACAGTAGAGAGACCAAATATGATACTTTTATTTCTTATTTCCTGCTCATCATCAATATATTTGATGACCATTTCTTTCAGAGGCTTGGTGCTCAATCCTTTTTCCTTAATGACTTTCATTATAAATTCTGAAACTGTTTTACCATAATCACCAAACCCCGCAACTTCTGCTGGAGATTCAAATCCCAGGATATCGTTTGTTTCGATTTCTTTCCACATCTCTTCTGCCGCTTTTTGATTGCCAAGTAGATATAAAGCTCCGTTCAATGCTCCCACCGATGTCCCCGTGACGATATCGGCATGATAACTCAGTTCATCCAGTGCTTTCCACACGCCTATTTCAAAAGCTCCTCTGGCACCCCCGCCGCCAAAAACGATGGCCCGTCTAACATTTTCTTTCTCAAAAAATGCCGGTTCCAATGATATCCCCCTCTCTTCATGCTTTTGATCTTCCATATATTTATCAGCCGTTATTCATAGTTATATTTATTATAACTCAAATACTCTTTCAGAGTACAAAAAAAACACCGAAAGAAGTTAAATAACTTCTTTCAGTGGTTTGAATACTGCTGCATCTTATTAACCCATGTCCTTCACTTTCATCAGACGGGTGATTGCTGCACGTTCACTTTCATCCAGTTTCATTTGAATGAAGTAAATGGTTTCTTCAAGTTGAGGAATCGTCATATATTCCAATGCGTTTACACGACGTCTTGTTTTTTCGATTTCATCCGCCATCAGTTGACATGTTTTTTCAATTTCTGCCAATTCTAACATTTGCGGCATGACTTCTACAAGATATTCAAATGTCAAATCCAGTTCACCATTCGAATTTAAATAGCCGTATGTTAACTCTGTCGCATCTTCGACACTTTCATCATATTGAAAGTTCATTTGAGGTACTCTGACACTCATAATGTTTCGACGCCCCATATTTAAAGAGACACTTCGTGTTGGAACAGCCATCAGTTCTTCAATATAGTTTTCGTGTAATAATGATTTTGCCATAGCAAAAGACTGCATGGCTTTCTCCAGTTTTTCTTCGACCTGGTTTCTTAATTCATTATTTTTTCTGATCAGTTCAATAAACTGACGCATAAGCTCATCCTGCTTGTCTTTCAGTAGCTTATGACCACGACTTGCTACACCTAATCGTTTCTTTAATTTCGCAAGTTCCATTCGAGTGGGGTTGACGTCTAACTTGGCCATTTACCTCACTCTCCTTTGGGCATATATTTGTCTAACATATCGTCTTTAATACGTTTCAATTCAGGTCTTGGTAGAACTCTCAGCAAGTCCCAGCCTAAATCCAGAGTTTCTTCGATAGATCTGTTGGTATAATTCCCCTGGTTAACATATTCTTTCTCAAATTTATTGGTAAATTCAACGTATTTCTTATCCTCGTCAGACAAGGCTGCTTCACCAAGCACGGCAGACAGTTCTTTTGCTTCTTTACCTTGAGCATAAGCAGAGAACATCTGGTTCATGGTTGGCGCGTGGTCTTCTCGTGTTTTGCCTTCACCGGTCCCTTTGTCTTTCAGACGGGACAAGGATGGCAGGACATCGATTGGAGGCTGATAACCCTGGTTATAAAGTTCACGCGACAGGATGATCTGTCCCTCAGTGATATAACCTGTCAAGTCAGGGATCGGGTGAGTGATGTCATCTTCCGGCATCGTCAAGATCGGAATCTGCGTTACTGATCCTTTCGTTCCTTCCAGTCTTCCGGCACGTTCATATAAGGTTGCCAGGTTGGTATACAGATACCCGGGATAACCACGACGACCAGGAACTTCACGACGGGCCGCTGAGATTTCACGAAGTGCCTCAGCATAGTTGGTCATATCTGTCATGATAACAAGAACGTGCATGTCTTTTTCAAAAGCCAGATATTCAGCCGCTGTCAAAGCCATACGCGGTGTCGCAATACGTTCGATCGCCGGATCATTAGCCAGGTTGATGAACAGCACAGAACGGTCGATAGCGCCTGTTTCTTTAAAGTCGTTCATAAAGAACTCAGCTTCCTCAAACGTGATACCGATAGCTGCAAAAACAACCGCGAACTTTTCATCTTTATTTTTAACGCTGGCCTGTCTAGCTATTTGGGCAGCCAGTTCTTTATGTGGCAGTCCAGAACCAGAGAATACCGGTAGTTTTTGTCCACGTACCAATGTATTCAGATGGTCGATCGTTGAAATACCAGTCTGAATAAATTCATCCGGATATTCACGGGCGATCGGATTGATCGCTTGTCCATTGATATCCAGACTTTTTTCCGGGATCAGATCCGGTCCGCCGTCACTCACGCGTCCCATACCATCAAATGTACGGCCGATCATATCTTCTGAGACGTCAAGAGATAGAGGCTTTCCAAGGAAACGAACCTTCGTCTCATCCAAGTTGATACCAGATGATCCTTCAAACAACTGAACGACAGCTTTATCGCCATTGATTTCCAGTACTTGTCCACGACGACGTTCACCTGTCTGGAGTTCGATATCTACTAATTCGTCGAATTTAACTCCTTCAACACCTTGAACGGTCATTAACGGTCCAACGATTTCAGAAACTGTTTTATATTCTTTAAGCATCTGATTCTACACCACCTTTCTCAAGTACTACTTTCATATCGTTTTCGATTTGTGTGTTTATTTCTTGAATGCGGGATAATTCTTCTTCAGGAACAAATTTCATACGTCCGATTCTTTCACGTACGTCTTCGGTCCCTTTAATGATTTCGTCGTAGTATGCGCCTAGATCCATTGCCTTTTCGGCTTCCTGCTGATACTTAAGGATAGCATTCAGCATTTCATACTGTTTATTTCTGGATGTATAGGTATCGACATCATCAAAGGCATTCTGCTGCAGATAGTCTTCACGGACCATACGAGCTGTGACCAGTTTTAAACGGTCTCTTTCAGATAAGGATTCCACACCGACCAGACGAACGATTTCCTGCAGTTCCGACTCATCCTGAAGCAATGATTTTGTATGGGTGACCATACCGCTCCAGTCGACGTTCAGTTTGCTGCCGACAAAGGAATTCATATCATTCGAATATAATGAATATGAATTCAGCCAGTTGATAGACGGGAAGTGACGACGCTGCGCCAGTGAACTGTCTAGTCCCCAGAATACTTTAGCGACACGCAAAGTGTTCTGCGTAACAGGTTCAGATGTATCTCCCCCTGGAGGTGACACGGCTCCGATCGCTGTGATACTTCCTTCTCTGCCGGTGCTTCCTAAGGAAACGACTTTTCCGGCACGTTCATAGTACTCAGCTATACGACTTCCTAGATAAGCAGGATACCCTTCATCACCAGGCATTTCTTCAAGACGTCCAGACATCTCACGCAGAGCCTCAGCCCAACGGGATGTTGAATCAGCCATGATCGCTACTGAATAACCCATGTCACGGAAATATTCTGCGATCGTGATACCGGTATAAATAGAAGCCTCACGGGCTGCCACGGGCATGTTAGACGTGTTAGCGATCAGCACAGTTCTTGCCATGATCGATTCGCCAGTATTCGGGTCGATCAGTTCAGGGAATTCATTAATAACGTCGGTCATTTCATTCCCACGTTCACCACAACCTACGTAGACAACTAAGTCAACGTCGGCCCATTTAGCGATCTGGTGCTGAACAACTGTTTTACCCGCTCCGAACGGACCTGGTACAGCAGCTGCGCCACCCTTAGCTACAGGGAACAAGGTATCGATAACACGCTGACCAGTGATCAGTGGTTCGACCGGATTCAGTTTTTCTGCAATCGGTCTACCCTGACGTACAGGCCATTTCTGAATCATTGTAAATTCTTTATCGCCTTGATCAGTTTCTAAGACATAAATCGTATCGGTAACAGTGAAAGACCCTGTTTCGATCGATTTCAATTTCCCTTTAACACCATATGGAACCATGATGCGATGTTCGATAACGTTTGTTTCCTGAACGGTCCCCACGATATCGCCTTCAGTCAAATCTGTCCCGACTTCTACAGAAGGAACAAACTCCCATTTTTTATCACGATTCAAAGGGGCAATAGTCATTCCTCTTTCAAGGTAATTACTTTGCGTTTTTTCCATAAATTCATCAAGAGGTCTCTGGATCCCGTCAAACATCTGTGAAATCATACCGGGTGCTAATTCTACTGATAAAGCTTCTCCAGTCGTTTCCACAGTTTCGCCAGGTCCGACCATTGATGTTTCTTCATAAACCTGAATTGAGGCTACGTCGCCTCTCATTTCAATAATTTCGCCGATCAGTCCTAATTCACCTACTCGACAAATATCTTGTATATTTGCTGTTTCCATACCACTAGCTGTAACCAGTGGGCCGGAAACACTCACAATCGTTCCTTTACTCAAATTCGTACCCTCCTATAAGATATTTTGACCCACAGCTTTTTCCACATTATCCTGGACACGTTTTTTACCGATTCCTCGTGACCCGGCATGATTCGGGATCAAAATGATGGCAGGTTTCATTTTTGCATCGTAGCGTGTAATGGTTTCTGGTATCATCTCTGCCAATTGTTCTGTTAAATATATTACTCCATAATCTTTATCTGCCATACTGTCGATGATACGGCGCGCTTCTTTAGCTTCAGATGCGAAAGACACAGAGAATCCAAGCATTTTAAAAGCCAATACGGACTCTTTATCTCCAACAACACCAATTTTATTAGGCATAGTTTAATCGCATCCTTTCTCTAATTTCATCCGCGGTCAAGCCATTTTCTTTACCTGAAAGAATCAAGCGTAAATTCATCACTTCTGTTTCTTTCGCATACAGATAAGCAATAACAGGCTTTGGCCCAAATGATTCCAGACGTGCTTCACGCATTTTTTCCATGTAAGCATTGTCAGTCTCATAGTCAACATTGACCGTTGACAATTCTCCGGTATCCTTATCGATCGCTCTACTTACGATATCACGATAATCAGTCTTTTTATAGTACTCGGCTACAGCATTTAGATCTTTTTCAACTAGCTCAAGCAAATCTGCTTTCGGTATGGATCCGGAACTTGACAAAATCGTCAGCATAAAGTTGCGCGTACGATTCTGCTGTATCCCTCTAACAAGTGTTGAAAAATTATTATAATCGATGTGGCGTTCAATCAATTCCGGCACACCAGATTCGCCAGTTTCATCAGCTAACAGACGGGCATGCGTAAAATAGCGTCTGTCCAGTATGATGTCTACTGCCTGCACATTGTGGTATTCCTCATAATCAGTTTTCACTTCGTTTATACTGTTCATATATTCTTCAGGTAGAACGTCTGACTCTCGTGTACGAACAGCCTGACGTAATTCAGAGATGGGATACCGTCCGATAGGAATAAACAAATGATCCAAATCCTGATCAGTTATTTCTTCCTTAAAAAGGACTTTCATGTTGTGATATGCATAGCGTAATCCAAAAAGTTCAATCAATTCCTTGTTCGGTACAATATTAAGCATCTCATTATACGTCTGATGCAGCTCATTCATGAACATTGAGTCGTAATTTTTGTCTTCTTTTATTCTATCAACATCATTACGATAAGGTGTTTCACGAAGTACATTAACAGCCTCTTCAAATGAATCTGCTGTCAGCATCCTTTCAAAATGAGCACGAGTGAGGAGGTTGTTCTCGTAGACACGTATGAGAACATTACTTGAACTATAAGCGGTATCTTTCAAATCTTTCTCCTCCTTAATTGAATAATTCTTTAGCTATGATGCGAATGAGCTCCGATCTTGAATCTTCGATCAATGCATCAAACATGAAGTTGTACTCGACTCCTTCTTTCTGCACAAGTACACCTGCTTTATCATCAACGGTTTCGTTTGAAAGTGTTGCCTGCAGCTGTGTACCCGTTGTTTCATCGATCCATTCCTGAGAAACAAGACCAGATGTTTTTTCTCCTAATAAGAGTTCAACGCTGCCTTCAGCTTTGAACTGAGTCAGGATGTCAGCAAGAAATTTCTTGAATGCAGGGGCCTGGATCTGATTCAGTTCCTGATTTGCATCTTCCAATACTTTTGAAAGAACCCTTTGTTTTGCTGCTAGGATATTGTTTCTTTTCTGAACTTCTAACGTGTTTAGACGTATTTTATACTTTTGTTGAGTTTGTTCATCGATTGTTTGTTTACGTACAATTTTATCTTGTTCTTCTTTTGCACGAGCAGCCTGGATCTCGTCTTCAGCATTTTCACGTGCTTCTTCTACACGCTGACGGATCGCTGTTTTTTCTTTCTCAACAACTCTTTCTGTCAACAGTTTTAAATCTGCCATACTGAACCTCCTTAGTAGTTCTTTTTTTACGAAGAGTATAGACCTGAAAAGGACTATACTCTGTTAAAGAAGTGATTCTATTTTGGTATTATAAGATAATCATTACTAAGGAAATAACGAAACCTAGAATTGCGTAAGTCTCAACCATCGCTGAGTAGATGATCCCTTTAGTTGTATGTTCTGGTTTTTGAGCCAAGATCTGCATAGCAGCTGCAGAAACGCGTCCTTGGTTACCACCAGAAGATAAACTTGTGATCCCAACTGGAAGACCAGCCATCAATAAATACCATCCTTGAGATACAGCCATGTCAGGAGTGATTTCAAGCAGGATCAACAGCCCGATTACGAAACCGTAAAGACCTTGTGTTGCTGGTAGCATTTGTAGTACCAATGCACGACCAAATGATTCTGGTTGTTCTTTAGTTAAAGCTGCTGCTGCTTCACCGGCAGTTGAAACCCCGCGTGATGAACCGATTCCTGAAAAGATAACTGCTACTGCAATCCCTATCGCCGCAAATACCTGACCCATGTTGTCTCCGAAAAGTGTTTGTACAAAATCCATAATTTATTCCTCCATTTTATAATTAGCTTCTTTTTTTAACCATATATGTTTTTCAAGTGTTCTCAGAGGAAGCAACGGTTTGCCGCCACCCTCAAAGAATTTACCGAAAAATTCTACATATTGTAACCTAGATGAATGAACATACGCACTTAAGAAAGCCAGTGCAATATTTAAAGCCTGTAATGCAATGATCAGTACGACACCGACAGTGAATCTGATCAACGGTGGCAAGAAACCGATGATCAGGTTAAATGCCATAGCAATGTTCGCACTTGCTACACCAAGAGCCATTAATCGCGTATAACTTACGATATCTCCGATATACCCAGAGACTCCATATAAGTTATATAGACCGAGTCCAAACCCAAGTCCTTTGTTCTTGCTTGAGATAGTGGAAACGACTAGAATACCGACTACATTGAGCAATGCCAGACCAATACCGATTTGAGACAGTAAAGAAATATCCCAGACCATTGACCCTAGCACATAGAGCACGACACCTACGAGCATCATAGCCCATGCATACCCATCGATATAACTTGAGGCTCTCTGTCCTTGACGCCCTTTGATGATACCATTCATGATCAAGCCGAATACCAACTGGAAAATTCCGATGGCGACGGAAATAATCATGATTTCAATTACATCGTCTTGAAGAGAAAGCACTTGTATGGGCAGTTCTATCCCGAAGAAACTTCCGAAAAATAATCCAAAAGCCATAGTCGGATACGAAAGTATATACAGGAACTTGAGAAATCTTTTTGTAGACCCTTCAATGTTAAAGTATTTTAAAGCACCAAACGTTGCAACCCATAATATTAGACCATAACCCAGATCGGCACCGATCATCCCAAAGAAAATCAGAAAGAACGGGAACATATAAGGAGTAGGATCGACTTCATTGTATTGTGGGTAACTGAACATCTCAGTGATCATTTCAAACGGCTGGATTAATTTGTTGTTCTTAAGAACAATAGGTACATCTCTGTATTCTTCCATCTTAATTTCATCCGTGAGTATAACAACATCGTTTTCGCCGACTGCCAGGTTGATGCTGGACTTCAATTCCTCAACTTTTTCTTCCTCTATCCATCCAGTCAACATGAACAAGTGAGGACTATCGACTAGGATATCCTTCGCTTTGTTTCTTTCGGATAAATTGTAGTAGTATTCTTCCGCTAACTGCAAGTCTTTATAAACTGACTTCCAGCCTTCCATTTCTTTTTTATGATCAGCCAGCGTCTCTCTTTTTTCTTTCTGTTCCAGCAGATTTCTGTACAGCGCATCTTCCGGCAGCATTTCGTAGTCATAGTTTAGTTCTTGAAAACTGTACTGACTGATACTATCCGTCAATGTTTCCACATCATCTTTAGGAAGAATAAAGAGATACGCCACTTCATCACTGCGTCTGTAAACTTCCTCGTAATATATCTTGCCATTTTCTTTCAATGTATCGATAAGGGGCTCGGCATGCTCTATATCCACCGTACCGATCATGATGTGCATCAGGTTGAACCGGTCGACTTCATTCGGCATGAAATTAAGTCCCCGCCATTTTCTCAGGAACTGTTCTTCTTGTTTTAATCTTTTAAGCTCTTCGCCGAGTGTATTTATTTCCTGTTCTTTAACTGACACAAGATCGAGTGATGTATCTATATTCGCCGCCTCAACATGTGTTTCCAATTCGGAGAGCGTATAAACGTCTCTTTTAGATTTCAGTTTTTCGATCAGTCCCGGCTGAATAACATAGTCATCCAGGTAATCGATAGCATACTCGATATCCTGAAGTTTCCCCTGTAGATCCTGGGTTTTTGAAACAGGTGTTTCTCTTATGAACTCTTTTAGTAAATCTTCATCGTCTTTATCAGCAAGTGAAGTAACTTCGAGACTCTGCATCTCCTGTACTCTTTTTAAAACATCCTCTTTATGAGCATGTTCTGCTAATAATGTCAACTTTTTCATTTTAGCTATTGCCATATCGACGCAATACCTCCTCTGCTATTCGATTGGCTAACACATCTTTTTTTTCTTTATAAGCAACATCGAACTTAACGGTCTCAGCCTGAACGGCTTCTTCCATTTCCTGCTCATCTTTTTCCAAGGCCTGTCTCATTTCATCGTGTTTCTTTTCCTTGTAGGCTTCCACTTCCTGTTTCGTGATTGCCTGATGATGTGAGATTTCCTCTTCTTTTTTTGCATTTATTTCCTTGATTTCCGCCTTAGCGTTAGCACGCAGTTCTTCTACTCTCGCTTCAGCTTCTTTAACATAATTTATAGCTTCCCGGTTCATTTTCTTCCCCCTTTCAAAAAAAGTGGGCGCAGCTAACAAGCTTCTTCTCACCCCAGAAGAAATTATCCTTGAAAGCTAACGCCCAACCGTATAAAAATTATTATTTATGTCTTACTCTAGAATAATACCATACAACATATGACTTGTCAACTAGTATACTAGTTTTCCGGGTTGGGTTAAGCTTATTGTATTAATTTATGGAATCAGTCTGTTCGACTGTGTCCATAACTGAAAACAGCAATCGAGCCAAAGCCTGTATGTGCCGCTACTGTCGGACCATAACTGGAAACAATCATTTCTTTTGGACTGACTCTTTCAAGTATTTTATCCCTGATCAAGTCAGCTTCCTCTTGTACACCGACATGGCCAATGAAAATCGAGTGGTTTTCAGGATCGTTCACGCCCTTGATCGTCTGTTCGACAAGATAGTTTAGGGATTTTTTCCTGCCTCTCAATTTAGTAGCTGGTACAAGTCTGCCTTCGGGATCCATAATAAGGATCGGTTTGACATGAAGCAGAGAACCGACTGTAGCAGCCGTGGAAGAGATTCTGCCACCACGATGCAGGTGCTTGATATCATCGACTGTCACCCAGGAATGATAATTCAGTTTGTTTTCTTCCACCCAGTTAATGAGTTCTTCTTTCGTATACCCTTCTTCCTGCTTCTGGACCGCCTCATAAACCAGCAGCCCTTGCCCTAGACTGGCAGCTTTCGTGTCTATAATATCTATATCCACTTCACCAAACTCTTCCTCGAGCATTCTTTTAGCCTGAACGGCTGAGTTGAATGAGCCTGACAGAGCTGAAGAAAAAGCTAAATAAAGAACCGGCATCCCCTGCTCAATATAATATTTGAATTTCTCTAAGTATGAATGCACGTTGACTTGAGAAGTGGAGGCCGTTTCTCCTTCTTTGAGACGTTGAAAAAAATCCTCTTTATCAAATTTTTCTCCCATGTCATCTGCTAATTCTTCATCGCCGATTCTAATAGTAAAATTGACGATCGCCAGATTATATCTCTCGACCAGCTCTAAAGGCAAATCACTACAAGAATCAGTAATAATCTGGTAGTTCATATTTTTTATCACCCCTTTTTCACTACACTTTATATTATACTTATTCCGTCAATAAATAGAAACAATATCCACTAAATAAAATAAATTCCATTGACGAATGTATGTTCGTTAGATATAATATAGGTAACATATGTTCGGGAGAGGATAAATATGAACAGATTAGCCGAGAACAGACAGTCCATCGTTCATTACTTGAAAAAGGGATACGGTTCGCTATTTCCATCCATTACTAATGTTCAGCCCCAGATGCCTAAAGAACAGATCACGACTTTTTTAAAACAAGCGGTTAAAAATCGGTTCCTTGTCGCGATACAGGTCAATCCTACTTCGCAGTCAGAAAGTATAAGTGAATTTACAGGCATCGCTTATTTTTCACCAAAAACGACTCAAGTCATTATCAAGTCAGAGCTTCAATCTATTACTTACTTGATCAATGCTCGAGATATCAGGCATATCAGACGATTATATAGACGAAAATAAAATGCTGGAGAAAGTTGACAAAGGTCGTATCCCTTTGTTCGCTTTTCCCAGCATTTTTATATTTATCCTTCTCTATACACGCTGACCTTAATGTCATCACTATCTTTAAAATGATCTTTATCGTCTCTTTTGATCGCATTACCCCGTCTGAAAGTTCAAGCCACCTTATAGAATGGGAGAAAACAAACGGCTGAACTGCTGTTTGAACAGTTCCCACGTGGAGTAGCCGTCGACGATTTCTTCGGTAAGTAAAAACGACTGCGCAGCATCTTTTTTAAAGAGCTGGACCTGACTCTGAGCCAGCACCCTGTCATAAATAAAGGCATTGACTTCGAAATTCAGTTTGAAACTTCTGATATCAAAATTGGCTGTGCCTACTGACAGGATTTCTTCATCTATGACGATCGTCTTGGAGTGCAGAAAGCCATTGTCATAGATGTAAACTTCCCCCCCATAATCGATCAGTTCTGCAGCATAGCTCAAGGTCGCCCGGTAAATAAAAGGATGGTCAGGCTTGTTGGGAAGCATGACCTTGACATCGATCCCAGACAGGATCGCCACTTTAAGGGTTTCCATCAATGCTTCATCAGGTATGAAATAAGGCGTTTGAATATAGACAGATTCTTTGGCCATACTGATCATTTTGATGAATCCTTTTTTAATGGCGTGCATCTCGTTGTCCGGTCCGCTTGAGACGATCTGCAAATCTGTATCACCTTTTAATCCAGAAAATGGAAAATAACTTTCGTCATATTCGATCGTTTTTTGTTTTGTCGATGCATTCCAGTCCATCAAAAAGCGTGTCTGGAGAGAAAGTACGCCGTTCCCCTCGATCCTTAAATGAGTATCACGCCAGTACCCCATCTCTTCATACAAACCAAGATAATCGTCTCCGACATTGAATCCACCAGTATAAGCAATTTTTCCGTCAATCACCACGATTTTCCTATGGTTTCTATAATTCAGTCTTAAATTGATAAGAAAAAAGCGGGAGCCAAAAAAAGGTTCCGCCTGACCGCCATATTGACGCAGACCATCAAAAAAATGCTTACCCAGTACTCTTGCACCCACAGGATCATAGAGTACCCTTACTTTAACACCTTGCTTTGCACGGTCTTCCAGTGCTTTAAGCAGTTTCTTTCCTATCGAGTCCCCCCGAAATATATAATAGGTCACATGGATATGATCTTTTGCTTTTCTGATATCTTCCAGCATCTGATCAAATTTATCATTGCCGTCATTTATCAGTTTCACTTTATTTCCTTTTGTCAGAACTGCCTGATTCCCGTTTAGAAATAACTGGATAAGTTCAAAGGTCTTGTCCTGATACTTGGATTCAGGGACATCAAGATTTTCTGTTTCTATCAACTTTTTCTGTGACTCAACTAACTGGACCATTCCGATACGTTCCTGAGATTGAATATCAAATATTTTTTCTTTTGATATTTTCCTCCCTAAAAACAAGTAAATGACGAACCCAAAGCCTGGCAGCATGATGATCACCAGCAGCCAGGCCCATATCGCTGCAATATCTCTTTCTTTTTCACGAAAAACGGTAAATATGGCTAAGGCTGAATTTAATAGGATAGTTATCCAAAAAAGTGCAGAAATAATGTCCATGTTTGACTCCTTCTAAAAACCTTCATTTCTTTTAGTTTACATTAGCTCTGCACTCTCTGTCTAGAAATATAGACGGTTATCTGACTCATTATTTTTTCGGATGAAAGATAACAGGTGAATTTCTATAAAGTATCAGCATGACGATCATAGTCACAAATCCGGTCACCAGCATACTTAAACCGTTCATAACGAGTGAAAACAATACCGCACTCATTCCCCAGAGAGCATAATCCCCCCAGAAGATCCAGCCGGCGATAAAATGCCAGAAATAGCGTCCTAGAGCTCCGAAAAAGACGGCGACGAGAATGTAAAATTGAACAGTTTTGTGATTATTTAAAGAAATATTCTTCAGTATGTCTTTACTGTAGAAGCCGGCCAGTCCAACAAAGGCATAAGCCAGCGTATATTCGATCATGACCTGATAAATATTCAGCATGTATACTGAACCAGTGACAAAATGCAGAAGCCCCCAAAGAAAACCAGCATACAGGCCCGGTACGAGTCCTCTTCTGATCGCATAGAATGTCAGTGGAATCATTCCTAGAGAGACACTGAATGATGATCCGATACCTGTCGGAATAAATGATAAAACCATCGCTATCGCGGCAAATAATGTCCCTTCCAAATAAATACGCAGTTTTCTGTTTTGCATAAAAAATCTCCTCCATAGTCTATAACTGAACTAGGAGGAGATTTCAGGCTTACCTGAGCTAGAAACCCAGAAGCTTTAGTTCTCACATCAAGTACTCTTCCTACGCACGCATTAACGTACAGGTTCAAAGGGTCTAAACTTTCAGTTCACTCTCAGTCAATATCATTGACTCCCCTAGTACAGTATGATTATTTAATTAAATTTATCTGTTGAAGCGTCTGTTCTGATTGACTTCCATGATAACAGGAAGAATGATCGGACGTCTCTTTGTTTTTTTCCATAAATGACTATTCAATGCTTCTCTTATATCATGTTTGATCGAACCCCAGTCGAAGTCATTGTGCTTGAGGTTCTTCTTCACGATGTCTTTAACAATGTCAGAAGATTCGTCTATCAAGTCCTGACTTTCCTTAACAAAGACGAAGCCTCTTGTAACAATATGCGGATTTGAGACGATTTTCTGTTTCTTACGGTCGATCGTCACTACGGCAACAAAGATCCCGTCTTCAGACAACAGACGTCTGTCACGCAGGACGATATTTCCGATATCCCCGATGCCGATACCATCGATCAGTGTGTTATCTGCAGATACTTGTCCACTTTGAGTCATTTTATTTTTAGAATAGCTTACGACGTCCCCGTTGCTCAAGATGAAGATGTTCTGATAAGGAATACCTGTTTCATGAGCTAAATCGGCATGCGCAGCCAGCATTCTATACTCACCCTGGATAGGAATGAAATAGGTCGGTTTCAGCAGGTTGATCATTAACTGCAGATCATTTGGCGTGGCATGTCCAGAAGCTTTCATATTATCTGAAATCTGTTTCACCGTAGCTCCTGCACGGTAGATCAAGTTTTCAGTTTCTGCAACCATCACTTCCATTGCTATAGAAGGACTTGTCGCAATAAAAATCAGATCCCCCTCTTTAATGTTGACTTGAGGGTGGCTGCCTGCGGCCATACGATTGAGGGTTTTGATCGGTTCACCTGCAGCTCCCGTTTCAAGAACCAGCACCCGATCATCATCATATTTACCGATCTGGTCGACCGGTACGATCAGGTCTTCATCCGGCAGTGTCAGTTTATTCAACTTCATAGCTGTTTCAAGTATAGCTTCAAGATTCTTTCCGGTTATAAACACTTTTCGATTGGAGCGATGTGCCGCATTCAATACCTGCTGGATACGCAGAATGTTACTGGCTACAGCCGCTACAATGATCCTGCCTTCAGTGTTCTGGAATGTATCCAGAACTTCTTCCTGAACCTTTTTCTCAGAAACGTTTTCATATGGGCTTTCTGCTTCTCCCGAATCACTCAGCAGTGCGAGGACGCCTTCTTTACCTAAATCGGCTATTTGAGACAAATCGCTGCTGTACATATCCTGGGCACTTTGATCAAACTTAAAGTTACCGGTGTAGACGATGTTTCCTTCTTCAGTCTGCACAGCGATCCCCATAGAGTCGGGAATAGTATGTGTTGTACGGAAGAATTTGACCAGCGTACCGTTAAAATCGATTTCCGTTTTCTCATCAATGACGTGATAGTCATCAAATGAGGGTGTCAGGCTCGATTCATTCACAAATAATTTAGCCAGTTCGATCGTCAGTTCTGAACCGAATACGGGTACTTCAAATAAATCAAGGAAATAAGGCAGTGCTCCGATAGCATCTTCGTGGCCATGTGTCAGAAAGACACCGGCTATTCTGTCTTTATTCTCTTCTAAATAACTAAAATCAGGAATAACGGCATCGATACCGAAAAGTTCATCTTCCGGATAAATCAGACCGCAGTCAAGGACAAAGATATCCTCTCCCGATTCCACAACGTATAAGTTTTTACCATTTTCTCTTACTCCTCCAAGAGGAATAATTTTTATATTACTCACTATTTTTTCCACCTCTAAAAAGCTTTTTCAGCTTGTTTTATTTATAGTTTTTTTCACCTATGTATTGCCCGTTCGTTCACACTCGTATTTAAAGTATAGCACAGATAGGGTCATTTTCATACTCCGAGGCTATTTCAGTTCTTCACTACTTACAATACGGATAAATCTCGTTAGCATCTGTGAGTGAAACTCTGCCTCCCTTATCCTCCGCTCTCCAAATGCCCCTTCACTTCTGATAGAATATATACAAGACCCGAATATCCTGTAATTGTTTTTACAGATATTATTATTAAGGAGACCCCAAGACATGACTTTTAAACAAGATATTATCGATGCACTGACCTTAGCCTATCCACAGATACTTACATTTGAGAACTTGGCCAGTGAGCTCATGGCAAGCCAGGAAAGGGTAGTGAAGTCTGTTACTGAGCTGCAGGAGCAAAATTATCCGATCAGCACACAAGGTAGAGACATTCATTTAGCTTATCCCCTGCTCTCCGTTCCGGCCATTTTAAAGCAGCTGGAGACTGATTTTATAGGTAAACCTGTTCAGCTGCACGCCAGGCTGGACTCAACGAACAGCTACGCAAAAGAAAATCTGACAGATCTGATAAACGGGGAAATCATCCTGGCACATGAACAGACTGCCGGTAAAGGACGACTGGGCCGGAACTGGACATCTCCTGCGGGTGCCAGTATTTCCTTATCGCTCGTCCTGAAATCGGATATTCCTTTTGAAAGGATTCCACTGCTTACCCAGCTGACAGCTGCCTCACTTGTAAAAGCACTGGACGCATGGGCTGATGTGAAAATCAAATGGCCGAACGATATTATTCTGAACAACAAAAAAATAGCCGGTGTCTTAGTAGAGACTGAATTTTCCGGCCGTTCTCTTAAAGGTATCGTTATTGGGATCGGGATCAATACAAACGTGGATCAAATGGACATACCGGAAGACCTGCAGAGTAAGGCAACCTCGATCAGAGAAGAAAAGGCTGGAGAGATCGATCCCAATAAGCTGGTAGCCCGTTTTCTAAAACATTTCGAAAATTTCTATGTAGCTTTCCTGGGTTCTCAGCATACTGAACCTTTCTTATCTATCTGCCGAGAGCAGTCTGTCCTGATCGGAAAAGATTATTGGATCATAGATAAAGAACAAAAAAGAAAAGCGTCTATCAGAACGATCGATCCAACAGGCGGGCTTGTCGTGACCTATCACGATACAAATAAAACAGAAGTCATCACCTCTACTGATCTCTCCATTCGTGGAGAACACACCTATGTTTAGTATTTGAAAACCAGCAGACAGTCTTTGCTGAGCTGGATTTCTTCATTTTTTTAAAGACTGGCAGCGATCACTATCAAAACCAGCTGGTGCAGCGGGTAATAAACATAAAAAAAGTATCTCGGCAGTTTAGGAAGTTTCAACCCTTTGTCCATAACTAAAAGTGGAAGGGACAACAGAGAAAAGAGCTGGATCGATGCCCCTACAAGCAGTTGTGTCAGCGCTGCAAGGCCAGTCCCCTGAAGCCAGCTGCGTTCTTTCAGCCAGTATATGCTCCATCCGAGCAAAAACCCGTAGATACTGTACTCAGCAAACACACTTAACAGAGCGAACACCAAAGTAAACTTTTTAAATCTCAACGATAAAGAAAATAAAGCTAGTAAGAAGAGCACATTGACAGTATTTGGAGTAATTGGCATGGACAGGATCCCAAGCAGGATCAATCGAAATATATAGCTTCCATAGTAATGTGTCCGTCTCGTTCCTTCTATCGTACTGTAGAGAAAACAAGGAAATGCGATGCGGCCGATAATACGTAATAGCAGCAGATTCGGAAGTAAAAAATACCCAATATGATCGATAGTCATTGTGAGTATGCCTACCCATTTTATTGTATTCAACTTGTGACTGAACGTTTTATCCACACTCTCTGCTCCTTTTGTATCATTTTTTGCCCGTACTGTCTGTACCATTTGTTCTATTTAATACTTTATAGTAAAAGAACCAGAAAAACAAAAAGCATGTCTCCCGTTTTATGAGAGACATGCTTTTTCTGCTTACTGTAGAAAATTATTTATTCTCTTTTTCTTCTTGTTCTGCCAGAACAGCTTTACGTGATAAGTTGACTCGACCGCGATTATCGATCTCTGTTACTTTAACATCAAGTTTGTCACCGACAGAAATGACATCCGAAACATTTTTGATGTACTTGTCTGACAATTCAGATACATGGACCAAGCCATCTGTACCTTTGATAATTTCGACAAATGCCCCAAAGTTTTCGATACGCTTAACTGTACCGGAATACACTTTACCGACTTCGACTTCTTCTGTCAGTTCTTCGATGATCGTTATGGCACGTTTGATTGCTTCGGCATCTTGACCGTAGATCGAGACATTGCCTTCTTCATCGATATCGATTTTAACACCTGTTTCATCGATGATGCCATTGATGGTTTCTCCACCTTTACCAATGACCACTTTGATTTGAGCCGGCTTGATCTTGATCGATTCGATCTTAGGCGCATACTGACTCAACTCAGAACGCGGTGCGTCGATCGTTGCTTCAAGATTGTCCAGGATCTCAAGTCTTGCTTTTTTAGCTTGAACTAAAGCTTCCTCAAGGATCTCTTTCGTGATCCCTTCGATTTTGATATCCATCTGCAGGGCAGTGATTCCCTGACGGGTACCGGCTACTTTAAAGTCCATATCCCCCAGGTGATCTTCCAGTCCCTGAATGTCGGTCAAGACAGTGTAATTGTCTCCCTCCATCACAAGTCCCATGGCGATACCGCCGACTGGTGCTTTGATCGGAACACCTGCATCCATCAGTGCCAGCGTACCAGCACAGATACTTGCCTGAGATGATGACCCGTTTGATTCAAGCACCTCAGCTACTAAACGAATGGTATATGGGAAATCTTCTTCGTTAGGAATGATCGGCAGTAAGGCACGTTCTCCTAAAGCCCCGTGTCCGATTTCTCGACGACCCGGTCCTCTGACTGGACCTGTTTCTCCGACAGAGTAGTTCGGGAAGTTATAGTGATGCATGAAATGTTTGCTGTCTTCGCTGCTTAATCCGTCGATGTGCTGATGTTCTGTCAGCGGTGCAAGCGTTGCGACAGATAATGCCTGAGTCTGACCTCTGGTAAACAGACCTGAACCATGGACACGCGGCAGTATCGTTACTTCTGAATCAAGCGGTCTGATTTCATCCACTTTACGACCGTCTGGACGTGTATTTTCTTCAGTGATCAGACGACGCACTTCATCTTTTTCCATACCATTGATGATCGCTTTGACATCCTTGATGACAGCTTCATAATCCGGTGCATCCATATATTCGCTTTCATACTTCTCAACGATTTCATTTTTAAGCGCTTCTGTTTTTTCAGCACGTTCCTGCTTGTCAAACGTCTGGATCGCTTCTTTCATCTTGTCATTATATTCATTGACGATTTCATTTTTCAATTCCTTGTCAGGAAGCAGTAAAGTGACATCCATCTTATCTTTTCCTGCCGCTTCTACGACTTCTTCCTGGAAAGCAACAAGTTCTTTGATTGCTTCATGTCCGAACAGTAAAGCTTCCAGCATGTCTTCTTCAGCAACCTGATCCGCGCCACTTTCCACCATGTTGATGGCATCTTTTGTTCCGGCAACAGTCAGCTGGATATCTGATTCATTCATTTGCTCTTCTGACGGGTTGATGATAAATTCGCCATCGATACGTCCGACATTAACGCCGGCAATAGGACCGTTGAACGGAATATCTGATACGCATAATGCCAGTGATGAACCGAACATTGCTGTCATTTCAGGAGAATTGTCCGGATTGACAGACAATACAGTATTCATGACCTGCACTTCGTTACGGAAACCTTCGGCGAACATTGGACGGATCGGTCTGTCGATCAGACGCGCAGTCAATGTGGCGTTTTCAGATGGTCTTCCTTCACGTTTTATGAATCCTCCAGGTATCTTTCCGACAGAATACATTTTTTCTTCGTAATTCACCATCAGCGGGAAGAATGGCAGGGTACTGGCTTTCTTGCTTGCCACTGCAGCAGTTAAAACCACAGTGTCTTCATAGCGGACGAGAACGGCTCCGTTAGCCTGTTTTGCCATTTGGCCGATCTCAACAGTTAATTTACGTCCACCGAGTTCAGTTGTGAAAACTTTTTTTTCAGTCATTCATTTCTCTCCTTCATTTTGACAGGAAGCCGTATCTACTAAACAAACGTCATTTTTCTGACGATTCAGACTCATCACGTTTGGTTAGTAGTATGACAGGCATCCTGATCTTTATTATAAATAAAGCGAGATTCCATAGAATCCCGCTTTGTATTTATCATAAATATTAAACATGACTTCACTTATATGAATAAGCAGCCCTGCTTAAGATATAAATTAACGACGTAAACCAAGTCTTTGGATCAATTCACGGTAACGCGTGATGTCTTTGTTACGTAAATAAGCCAACAGGTTACGACGGTGACCAATTTTTTTCATTAGTCCGCGCATTGAATGAAAATCTTTTTTGTGTGTTTTTGCGTGTTCATTCAATTCATTAATATCAGCAGTTAAAACTGCGATCTGCACTTCCGGAGAACCAGTGTCTCCTTCGTGACGGGCATATTCATTAATGATTTCATTTTTTCTTTCCTTTGAAATTGCCATTTTTTTCCACCTCTTTCCATATTGTGAATCCTGTTACTGAGTAGGCGCTGGTGATGCGGCAAACCAAGTAACGGTCTGTGCGTCATGCACACTCTAAAGAGTACACTAGTCCTGAGGAAAAATCAAGTGATTTCACCGGTAAACATACAGAAGTCTGTTCAGTTTCTACTTCATATATTTCGTTTTCAGTTCCATGACGACATCTCTTAAATCTGCGGCCTTCTCAAAGTTAAGATCCTTAGCTGCCTCTTTCATCTCAAGTTCGATCGTTTCAATAAGTTCCATTCTTTCTCTTCTGGATAAGTTTTTGATCGTTTCTTCCGACAGATCTTTTTCCTCTTCATCCACAGCAGTCGTGATCTTAATAAGATCCCGTACTTCTTTTTTGATGGTCGTCGGGGTGATGCCGTGTTTTTCGTTATATTCTTCCTGGATGGCACGGCGCCTTTCTGTTTCATCAATCGCATTGCGCATAGAATCAGTGATATGATCCGCATACATGATGACCCGGCCATTCTCGTTACGTGCGGCACGTCCCATGGTCTGTATCAGCGCACGTGAACTTCTGAGGAACCCTTCTTTATCAGCATCCAAAATCGTGACCAGCGAGACTTCCGGCACGTCCAGCCCTTCTCGCAGCAGGTTGATACCGATCAGCACATCAAACTTCCCGACTCTCAGGTCACGGATGATCTGTGTCCGCTCCAGCGTCTTGACATCACTGTGCAGATACTGGACTTTTATCCCCACTTCTTTCAGATAATCCGTTAAGTCTTCTGACATTTTTTTGGTCAGGGTCGTGATAAACACCCGCTCGTTCTTCTCGATACGCTTGTTTATTTCTTCGATGATATCATCGATCTGTCCCTTGATAGGTCTGACTTCAACGATCGGATCCAGCAAGCCTGTCGGACGGATGATCTGTTCCACGACCTGGCTCGAACGGCTCATTTCGTATTCGGCCGGCGTAGCTGAAATATAAGTGATCTGTGGTACTCGTTCTTCAAACTCTTCCAGACGCAGCGGTCGATTATCGAGTGCGCTCGGCAATCTGAATCCGTGATCGATCAGCTGCTGTTTACGGGCTCTGTCCCCTTTATACATGCCCCGTATCTGCGGCATAGTCATATGGGATTCATCGATGATGAAAAGCGAGTCTTCTGGAAAGAAGTCCAGCAGTGTATAAGGCGATTCTCCCGGCTTCCGTCCGTCGAGATGTCTGGAATAGTTTTCTATCCCGGAACAGTAGCCCATTTCCATCATCATTTCAATGTCATAATTCGTCCGCTGTTCGAGTCGCTGTGCTTCCAGAAGCTTGTTCTCTTTATGAAGTTCTTCAAGCCTGTCCTTTAATTCAGCCTGGATCGATTCAATAGCAGACCGTGTCTGTTCATCGTTTGATACAAAGTGAGTCGCAGGGAAAATCGCTGCATGAGCAAGATCCGCTTTGACTTCACCTGTCAAAACATCCACTTCCCTGATCCTGTCGATTTCATCACCGAAAAACTCGACACGTATCGCTTCGCTCTCCCTGGAAGCCAGGAATATCTCGACAATGTCCCCGCGCACTCTGAACCGACCACGCTGAAAATCGATATCATTGCGTTCGAACTGCATGTCCACCAATCGGCGCAATAAGTCCTCTCTACTGATCTCCATCCCTGATCGCAATGAAAGGACATGTTCCTCGTAATCTTTCGGATTAACTAACCCATAGATACAGGACACTGAAGAAACGACGATAACGTCCCGTCGTTCGAGCAGAGAACTGGTGGCAGAGTGCCGCAGCTTGTCGATTTCATCATTGATGCTCGCATCTTTTTCAATAAAGGTATCCGTTGAAGGAACATAGGCTTCCGGCTGATAGTAGTCATAATAACTGACGAAATATTCCACTGCATTGTCGGGGAAAAATTCCTTGAACTCTGTATACAGCTGTCCCGCCAATGTTTTATTATGAGCCATCACCAGCGTTGGTTTATTGACCTGCTGAATGACATTGGACATCGTAAACGTTTTACCTGTTCCGGTGGCGCCAAGAAGTACCTGTTCTTTCTGATCATCCTTGATACCCTTTACCAGCTGCTTGATCGCTTCAGGCTGGTCTCCGCTTGGTTTATATAGCGATTTTAAATTAAAGCTCTGTTCAGCCATTCTAACACTCCTTGTATAAACTAGTCGCTATCAGTTTATCATAAAAAAAGTATTCCCGAAGACTAAGTGTCTTTAGAGAATACTTTTCATACTTATTTAGCTAATTTTTTGCTTAAACGTGATTTATCACGGGCAGCTTTGTTTTCGTGAATTAATCCTTTTGATGAAGCTTTATCGATTGCTTTAACAGCATCTTCATATAAGTCTTTTGCATTGTCAGCATCAGTATCAACAGCTGTTAAGAATTTTTTCTTAGCTGATCTCATTGATGTGACTTGACTTTGGTTAGTTGCTCTTTTTTTCACGTCTTGTCTTTGACGTTTGATTGCTTGATCCATATTTGGCATTGTAAAACACTCCTTATTTAGTAAACATATAGTTGGAATTAAATGGTTACTGTAACTAAACAGCACTATCTAGACCATGTGAGTTGATTAGTTCAACATTCTCCATTTTACATCACATGACTTATATTTTCAATGAAAACTTTTGCTCATTTCAGGTTTATTCCGTCATTGTGGAAAATTTCCATATAAAGAGTTCGATCTGCATCTCTGCGTTCACTTTCCCGCTCTTGATTTCGTAGTCTGCAGTAATCAGATAGCGATGCGCTTGTGACAGGATCTCCTGCTTGAATCTTTTCTCCGTCTGCAATGCCAGCTTGACACGATAGGGGTGTATTTTTAGTATACCCGCTATATCAGCCTGCTGGTATCCTTTTTTCCGTAAAATCTTTACCTGCAGCAGTAATCTGAACTGACTGATCATTAAAGCAAGGATTTTTATTGGATCCTCTTTCTGATGGAGAAGATCCTGATAAAGTACTATTGACTGTTTGACATTTTTCTTCAATACCCTTTCATTCAGCTCAAAGATATTCTGTTCCAGCGATTTCGATACCAGTTTGTCGATCGACTCCATGCTGATTTCTTTGTCTTCTATGTGATATACCATCAGCTTATCCAGTTCATTTTTAGCTTTTGACAGATTCCTATCTGTCAACTGCAGCAGCCGCTCAAAAGATTCTCTGGACATACTGTATCCGCTGCTCTGGCAGTAACTTTTCAAATAGTCAGCTGTATCTTTTTCAGATGCCGGGGTCACATCGATGACTTCGGCTGATTTCAAAAGGGTTTTAGTCACTTTCTTTCGTTTATCCAGCTTATCGTAAGGAGCAATAAAAACGAGTATGGAGAAGTCCGATGGATCATTCAAGTAGTTCTCAACCAGTGACGGCGTGTGTTTAACAGCCGCTGAGACTTTCTTTCCGGTAAAGATATAGCTTGAATGAACGAAGATAAGTTTCTTCCCGCCGAAAAAAGGAAAACTTTCGGCTTCAAATATCACATCGTCTATACTGGTCTCGGTGAGATCAAAATGCATGATATTCATGTCATCTTCCTGACCGGCCCGGATCGTCTCAGTCAAAGAAGCCGTCACCTCTTCTATCAGCATTCTTTCAGTGCCGATGACAGCATAAACAGGCTTCAGCTGTCCTTTTTTTATTTTATCGATCTGTTTTAATACGGTTTTCATCTCATTCTCCTCTTTGTCCTCTTTTCTGTTCAAAAGAAAACAGGTAACTGTCTATAATTACTAATGGATACTGGTCTGTGAATCTATATCTGACTGCTCCATTAGTGTCTGTCCGATAAATGTTAATATCCCGATCTCTTAGCTTCTCAGTTACATTATCATGCGGGTGCCCGTATCTGTTAGACTTGCCGGCGGAAATCCAGGCTGTTTCAGGCCTGAGCTGATTGATAAATCCATCGTGGGAGGATGTCTGACTTCCGTGATGGCCGACTTTCAAAATATCAGCCGTCATATTCGGATATTTTTCCAGCAGGACTTTTTCACCTTCAGCTTCCAAGTCACCCGTAAAAAGCCACGTTTTTCTGCCGATCAACCCATACAGGACCAATGAACTGTCATTTTTTGAAGCAGTTGTCATTTCTTCATTAGACAGGACGGCGAATGTGTTTTTCGGAAGATAGATGCCGCTGCCTTCAGCTGCTTCTTTGATTACAGTGCCAAATTTGACGATAGAAGAAAACTGACTCTGAAAATTTTCCTCCAGAAAGGTGGTTTTAGCGGAAACCACTTGTTCTGTGCGCATATGACTGATGATATCCATCATCGCTCCATAATGGTCTATATCCGGATGGGTAATAATAATGGATTCCAGTTTATGTACTCCTTCTGATTTTAGCACAGGCAGGATGATATTTTCACCCACATTAAACATTTTTTCCCTATTTTGCCATTCTTCGACCGGAAATTCTGCCTGTCCACCGGTATCAATGAGATAATTCCCTCTCCCCCAAGGTTCTTTTATCAGGATAGCTTCTCCCTGACCCACATCGATCATTAGAACTTGTCCTAAAGGTGAAAACCTGACAGAAAGCACACATATGATTATGCCGATAACGGGAAAAGGAAGAAATCTTTTCGGTCTATTCTTTTCGATCATTACGAGTAACACTAAAATGAATAAAGCCAGCAGAAAATAGGCTGCCTGTGAGAGTCTCCCGGTAACGAAAGTAAAAGTCAGACTCGATGCAGTCTCACTGACAATGGTTTCCATGGCAGTTATCAGCTTATCTATCATAAATAGAATGCCTTCAAAGATTAAAGAACTGGGGATCAGTAACGAGAGCAAAAGACTGACTATCAGCAGCGGCAACAGCAGACTGCCCACCAAAGGAATGAACAGACTGTTCAAAACAAGGACACCCCAGGAAAACTCATAAAAATGATAACTTAATACGGGGATGGAAGAGACAAGCAGCAGAAGATTCATAGTCACATATGTCTCCACTTTAGTCCCTTGTTTAAAAAAAGGCTGATGTGCCAGTGCAATAATCATAAAACTTATAAGATAGCTTAATTGAAAACCGATCATATACAGACTGTATGGCTGAATGAAAAGAGTCAGGATCAGCATCATAGACCAGCTGTCTAGTGCTGTCACCGTCAGATTCAGTTTGTCCCCTAACAGTTTTAGCCAGGCCTGGCCTACAGCTCTGAAGACACTCACCCCAAAGCCTGTCGCTATGCCATAAAGCGGCAGGATCAGTAAAAGACTTGAAGCCGTGGCCTCCTTGCTTATTTTCATCCTCAAAAGCGAAAGCCGTATCAAATCGATCAGAAAAACGACATGCAGCCCGGAAATACTCAGCAGATGCACGATTCCTAACTCTTTAAAGGAATCCATGACATCGCTCGAGAATGAACGTTTATCAGCAAACAAGAGGGTCTTGGTATAAGCGCTCGTCTTCGGTGTCAATGTACGATCAATGTGCGATAGTATCTCTTGTCTAAAGGAATCGAATACATACACATCCCTTGGTTTTTCCTGTTCGTGTTCCCAAACAGCAAGTTCGGAAGCTTTTAGTATATTAAAGATTTTTTTATTTTTCAGATACGTCCCATAATTAAACTGGTTAAAGTTAGAAGGTTCCTCAGGTATCGACAGAACACCTTTAATGGCGGCACTTTTAGGAATCGATGCAGCCAGTCGATGCTTTTCACCTTCGCTCTTAATGTAATAGATCACTTTGACTTTTTCACGGACACTGTCCTGCTGAATCAGACCTTCAAATTCCAACTTATCTCCGTCAACTTTCCAGCTGGTTTCTTTCACAGCCACACTTACCCATTCATTCTCAGACAGAGTTATGGAAGAGCCAGTCGGATAGAAATAAGCAAATCTCATACTGAATAATAGCGTCACTAAAATGGAGACGATAAGGAGGACACCGTTCTTTTGGATGAGCACTCTCTGCCAGATAAAAGCTGTCACTATCAGCACTGGCAGAGTAAATCCACTACTTATACCTACCGCGACAGACAAGAGTGACAACGCGATAAAAATCAGTTTTCCTGTAAACATCTAGATGTCTTATTTCTTTTACTGATATTTGTAGATACCTGTATTTTTATACTGCTGCCTTTTTCTCTATTCACAATTTAAACCACCCGTCTTGAAAAATATTTCAACAGCATGCTATTTAATCAGCTTTTATCATTTCTTTTATTCGTTCAAACGTTTTTTCTCCTATACCGGACACGTTCATCAGTTCTTCTATTGACTTAAATGGACCGTTCGTCTCTCTATACTTAATGATTTCCGCCGCTTTACTCGGACCAATGCCATCCAACTGAAGCATCTCTGTTTCATCTGCTGAATTGATATCAATGATAGTTTCTTTTGTCAGATGATTTTCAGACATGCCGGACAACTGTGTCGTTTCCTCGCCCGTTGCCGGTATATAGACATACATTTCATCTACCAGTAGCTGTGCAAAATTAATAGTCTTAGAATCGGCTTCTTCTGTCAGACCACCTGCCGCCTCTACTGCATCGATCACGCGCTGTTCTGCATTGAGAGAAAAAACCCCCGGATACTTTACAGCCCCTTTCACATCAACGACTACAGTCACTGTTTCCTGTGATTTCCCCTCCTGATGCAGGAGCTCTTCATTTTCTTCTTTCTCCTCTTCCTCAGGCATCTGAGAAGGATTTTCCATCAACGACTCCAATAAGACAGTATCTGCCGTTTCATCACCCTCATCAGAATCTGATAACACCCCGAAATAACCAATTAAAAGTATCCCGATAACGAGAATGCCTATACTTATTTCCTTAACGTATCTGATTTGCTTCATGTCTTGTCGAACCCCTCCTTCAACTCCTCACCTATTATATTATCCAAAAAAATAAAAACTCACTTTAAAACTCTGATCAAAATACAATTTTATTGCGTCATTAAATAATGACTTAGGAATGCTCTGATTATATTGATACATGAACGCTAGACTGGCTACTTAAAGTATACAGATCTTAGAAAAAAACGAAGAGGCAAGGATATTAGTCCCTACCTCTTCGTATTATTATTTAATCGATATTATTTAGATAATCAATAGCATCACTGATGTGGTCAACAGGTACGATCTCCATATCTGTGTTAATGTCTTCTGCTGCTTCGAGTGCCGTTTCATAATTCGATTGCAGATCAGGATACTCTTCCAGTACCTGACTGTCGATTTCATCATCCGGAGCAAAGAAAACGGCAGCTCCTTCTTCATGTGCAGCTACAACTTTCTTGTCAATTCCTCCTATGCGGCCAACATCACCATTTTCAGCAATAGTGCCCGTTCCGGCAACTACCAGATCGCTGTCAAAGTCTTCAACAAGCATTTTATAAATTTGCAGCGAGAACATCAGTCCAGCTGAGGGGCCACCGATATTCCCAGCATCTATTGAAACCTCTGGAGATGTCGTAACTGAAGATTGCGTCACCAGCGTAATGCCGATACCCGGATTACCAGTTTCCTCGATCAAAATCAGTTCGCCACTCACTTGGGTCGTCTCTCCGCTTCTGACAACAGTGAGGGTCACTTCATCTCCCACAGACTGCTGGCTGATATACTCGATGAACCCGTCTGTGTTCTCAAAAGATTCTCCATTGATTTCAGAAATACTGTCCCCCATCTCCAGCTCATCATAGAAGTTGGATTCCGGAGACACCGACATCACATAAACTCCTTCATATTCTATATCATAAGGTAACTCAGCTGCATTAAATGCTGCGGCTTTAGCTGTGTCAATGGAATAATCCATGTAATACTGCTGTAGCATACGATAATCATCATAATCATCATAACTGCCAAGCATATCTGCTTCGCTAACTCCGGAATGATAGGGTAAAAACTGAAAGAGCGAAGAAAACGGCGTAGCTCTGAAAACCTCAATGGTCGTCAGCATATACTGACTGTCTGAGCCATCTGTTTGTCCATCTACCTCTACTTTATCGTTAATGACCACAGCACTTCCGGGTCTTTCGATAAAATATGGAATAGGCAGAAAAAATAAAAGATAAACGGCCAGTCCCAGAAGAAATGTTTTTAAAATAAATCGTTTCTTATTCACTTGTCTTTATCCACCTTCATCATTGCTTTCTTCAATCTATCCTCTACACCGCTGGGGACAAGTTGGTGTACATCGCCTCCGTAAAAGGCAATTTCTTTCACCATGGTCGAACTGATGGACTGGTACTCTGCATCAGAAATCAGACAAAGGGTCTCGATACCCTCATCCATGAGAGAATTCAGATCGGCTATATCCCGTTCATATTCAAAATCCTTTACGGATCGGATACCTCGAATCAGCAGTCTGGCATTTTTTTCTCTTGCCAGTTTAACGGTCAATCCATCATGGGCAATGATCTGACAGTTTTCAATATTCCTGTCCAGCAAACTGTCTTTAACCATTGAGAGCCGTTCTTCTTCAGAAAACAAATAGTTTTTTGCCGTACTCGCACTTACCACGACGATCAGCTCATCCACCAGGTCTGCTGCTCTTTCCATAATGTTCAAATGACCATACGTCAACGGATCAAAGCTTCCTACATACAGGGCTCTTTTCATTCGGCGGCCACCTTTTCATACAGAGAAATGCGCGTGGTACCATATATCTTATCTTTTATAAATCTCAGAGTTGGGGCATCGAAGTCCAGCGACACGTCTTTATCTGTTTCACACACTATGACAGCACGATCATTCACTAACTGGTAGTCAAGAAGCTGTTTCACTACCTGTTCCAGCTCTTGTCTGCCATAAGGAGGATCAAGCAGCACCAGATCGAAAGATTCCCCAAGCTGTCTAAGATTTTCCAGAGCCTGAGTATCCTTTTTCTTCCAGACAATAAATTTTTCCTGCTCTTTCGTTATCTTGACATTCTCATTGATCGTCTTTATTGACTGGTGGCTGTGATCGACTAGATACGCTTTCTTCATACCTCTCGATACCGCTTCGATCCCAAGAGCCCCGCTTCCCGAATAAAGATCCAGAGCATGACCGCCATCAAAATACGGACCGATCATGTGGAATAAGGATTCTTTCACTTTATCTGTAGTAGGACGGGTACTCTGACCGGGAACAGCTTTGAGTCTTCTACCCCCGAATTCTCCTGATATAATTCTCATGCACGATCACCCTTCACTATTATTTAAACATACTGCCCAACATATTATCTTCATCTTCTTTTTCTGATAATGCTGCAACTTCATCCAAGATGCCGTCAAAAGTATTTGGCAGGTCACATCGATAAGACTCTTCAACCTTTCTCACGAAATGCTGTTTTGCGATCGTGCCGGCGGTTGCTTCCATATCCTCCCGGTTCACATAAATGATTGCATAGTTCATACTTTTCGACACATAATGGACAAGACCATAACGCTTTAACTTGTTTACATATTTTGTGGTATACAGCCAGACAACTAATCCGGCTCTGGTGCTTTTTTCCTGTTCCAAGTTTTTCACCTTCTTCTGTTTTTTTCATTATAACAAAAAAGTCCCTCCACACGAGAGGGACTTTTAATCTGTTTCACTCTTTTTAGTTGGAATTAAAAGCGTCTGTGTATAAATCATTTAAATGTTTTTCTAAAGAACTCAACATTAAATGTCCTTCTTCTTCATCCATCATGCCCATAGCGATCGCAAACTCCACTTTTTTTGAAAAACCAAACATTTGGGTATCAATGACTTCTTCAAAAGCAGGGCAAGCAACACACAAATGCTGCTGGTTTTCGATCAAAGAAGCTATTTTTCTAGCGTCTTCATTTAAAACGTCTTTAGCAAGAGCAATCTGTAATTGATCCATAAGTCTATCCTTCCTCAAACTATTTCCATCGCTTTCTTTTTACAAGTATATCATAACTGTACTGAGTTGAAAATATAAAAGAAATGAGATGAGATTCAGTTCAAATTCAATAGCTTACAGTGAACGTTTCGCTGCTTTCTCACGTTCGTTTTTATTCAAGATTTTCTTTCTTAATCGGATAGATTCGGGTGTAACTTCGCAATATTCGTCATCAGCTAAGAATTCCAAAGATTCTTCAAGTGTCATGATGCGCGGACGTTTGATAACATTAGTCTGATCTTTATTTGCAGAACGGACATTCGTCTTCTGTTTTTCTTTAGTGACGTTAACAGCTATATCTGTATCTCTGTTATGCTGCCCGACGATCATCCCTTCATAAACTTCTGTACCAGGTTCTACGAAGATGACCCCACGGTCTTCCAGATTCATAATACTATAGGTCGTTGCTGCACCGTTTTCCATAGAAACCAACGCACCATAACGACGTTCACCAGTCTTACCTTGTGCCAACGGTAAATACTGATCAAAGGTGTGGTTCATGATACCATAGCCACGAGTCAGAGATAAGAAATCATTTGTGAAACCGATCAAACCACGAGCAGGCGCCAGGAATATCAAACGAACCTGTCCATTTCCAGTATGGATCATGTCCTGCATTTCACCTTTACGCTGGCTCAAGTTCTCAATAACTGAACCCATGTACTCTTCGGGTGTGTCGATTTGTACACGTTCAAATGGTTCACATTTCACACCATCAATTTCCTTAACGATAACTTCAGGTTTGGATACCTGTAACTCAAAGCCTTCACGACGCAGATTCTCGATCAGGATAGATAAGTGTAACTCACCTCGTCCAGAAACGATCCACGCATCAGGAGATTCAGTTTGTTCTACACGAAGTGATACATCGGTCTGAAGCTGCATCATTAGACGTTCTTCGATCTTTCTTGATGTTACCCATTTACCTTCTCGGCCTGCAAACGGAGAGTTATTCACTAAGAAAGTCATTTGTAACGTTGGCTCATCGATGTGAAGAATAGGCAACGGATCTACATGGTCTGCAGGTGTCACTGTTTCTCCAACGAAAATGTCTTCAAATCCTGAAACAGCAATTAAATCTCCGGCTTTAGCTTCTTCGATTTCTACACGATCGAGTCCAAAGAAACCAAACAGTTTTGTTACACGGAAATTCTTGGTTGACCCGTCCAGTTTACTTAACGTAACGTTGTCTCCAACTTTTATTTTCCCTCTGAATACACGACCGATACCTATTCTTCCAACGTAGTCATTGTAATCAAGCAACGATACTTGGAATTGTAAAGGTTCGTCACTGTTATCCACAGGGGCAGGAATTTCTTTTAAAATACTTTCAAAGATAGGCTCCATCGTGTCCTGCTGATCTGCCAGGTCATCCGAAAGACTGCTTGTCCCATTGATTGCAGAAGCGTAAACAACCGGGAATTCCAGCTGATCTTCATCTGCGTCTAACTCAATAAGCAGGTCTACAACTTCGTCAACGACTTCTGCTGGTCGAGCAGTATCTTTATCAATTTTGTTAACAACAACAATCGGTCTCAATTTCATTTCCAGCGCTTTTTTTAGAACAAAACGTGTCTGAGGCATCGTTCCTTCGTAAGCATCTACGACAAGAATAACACCGTCGACCATTTTCATGATACGTTCCACTTCTCCACCGAAGTCGGCATGTCCTGGTGTGTCCAGAATGTTGATGTTGTGGTCCTTATATTTAACAGCTGTATTTTTAGCCAGTATCGTGATGCCACGTTCTTTTTCCAGATCATTATTATCCATGGCTCTTTCACTTAATTCACCATGAGCATCCAACGTATCAGACTGTTTCAGCAACTCGTCAACCAGCGTCGTTTTACCATGGTCAACGTGAGCTATTATTGCAATATTTCTTATATCATCTCTTTTTTTCATAATATTCCTCCGAATTCATTACCTTAGAATCTAATTATTTGTTGTCGTTTTCATAGAGCTTTCTTTTATGTTCATCATAAAAAGCACTTATTCTTGATAGATTCACACTCAAGAATAAATGCTCTCCAAATATCCTATATTGTTGCCCCAAGTATTATAACAGTAATACAAACAAAATTACAAGCTATTCCCTCATTATATATTCATAAGTTTCATAATTTCGTCATGAGCTTTTGGGGTCGCAAAAACGATATTGTTATTCTTGAGTAAATCTAATGGTTCATTATTAAATTGAGTAGCTTTCAATCCGAGTTCTTCCATAAATAAAATGCCTGGAGCAATATCCCAAGGCTTTAAGTTCGTAGCGATATAAGCCGCAATACTTCCTTTCGCCACTTCAACTGTCTCAAGCCCGGCAGAACCGACCAGTCTTAAACCTAAACTCTTTCTAGCTATTTTTCTGACTTTATCATATTTGTCTTCAATCATAATACTAGAATTCGTAGCGAGCATACCTTCACTCAAGGATACATTCGCTGGTTCACTTAACAGTTGTTCGTTACAACTGACCCCTTCGCCTTTAATTGCCTTGTACAATTTATTGAGGGTAAGGTCATAGATATAGCTTTGCACCGGTACTCCATCTTCGTAAACAGCTAACATCAAAGCGAAATTTTCGTTCTGAAGTATAAAATTCAATGTTCCATCAATAGGATCCACGAACCAGACTGTCCCGCTCATGTTTTCAACAGCATCTCCGAATCCTTCTTCTCCTAAAATACGATCTTCAGGATAAGCTGAGCGGATTCTTTCAACCAACTCTTTCTCCACCCACTTGTCCATGTTCGTTACTAAATCATTGGCCGATGTCTTCTGTTCGATTTCCAATTGATTATCTTTTTTTTGAATAATGACCCGACTTATCTCATCGATCCATTTAATGACCGTTTTATCTCTATTCATTCTATTCTCCGACATAATTTCTCCTCATTTCACACATCTTTAATCTAAGTTTAAATGAGTAGACAGCAAATTGCAAAAACAAAGAGATTCCCGGCTTTTAAGCCGAGAATCTCCCGTGTTTACAACCTTACACTTATTACATGTGGATAGGTAAACCTAATGCTGCTTCAGCCGCGTCCATGACAACTTCACCTAATGAAGGATGTCCGTGGATCGTTAAGGCGATATCTTCAGCGTTCATACCACTTTCAATAGCTAAACCAAGCTCAGCTATGATGTCTGAAGCACTGATCCCCGCAACTTGAGCACCAACGATGACATTGTCTTCTTTCGTTGTTACTAAACGTACGAAACCTTCAGTAGCGTTAAGAGATAATGCACGACCGTTACCACCAAGTGGGAATTTTGTGACTTTAACATCAAGATCTTTTTCTTTTGCTTCACTTTCAGTGTATCCAACAGATGCGATTTCAGGATCTGTGAAAGCTACGGCTGGAAGTGCGCGGTAATCCACAGCTACTTTTTTACCGGAAATAGCTTCAGCAGCTATTTTAGCTTCATAACTTGCTTTGTGTGCTAAAGCAGGTCCTGGAACGACGTCACCGATAGCATAGATACTATTAATGTTCGTTCTGCCTTGTTCGTTGACTTCAATCAATCCACGATCACTGACTTTAACACCAGCTTGTTCAAGACCTAATTCATCAGTATTTGGCTTACGTCCTACTGTAACCAATACATAATCCACATCCAGAGATTTTTCTTCTCCATCAGCTTCATACTTAACAGTTACGCCGTTATCTGTAACAGTTGACTCTTTAGCCATTGCGTTAGTAATGATATCTACTCCGCGGTTCTTGAAGTTTTTCTCTACAAGCTTGACCATGTCTTTGTCGAAACCATTCAAGATTGAAGGAAGACCTTCAAGAATCGTGATTTCAGTACCTAAATTGGCATAGACACCCGCTAATTCAGAACCGATGTATCCACCGCCAACGATAGCCATTTTTTTAGGAATCTCAGTCAGATTCAATGCACCGGTAGAGTCTAAAACACGGTCACTGAATTTAAATCCTGGAATTTCGATTGGACGGCTGCCTGTTGCGATGATCGCATTGTTGAAGGAATAGGTTTGCGCACTATCTTCTCCCATGACACGCATTGTATTCTCGTCATTAAAGAATGCTTCCCCACGTAAGATCTCTACTTTGTTCTTCTTAAGAAGGCCTTCAACACCTTTAGTCAGTTTATTGACGACTTGAGTGTTTTTCCATTCCTGTGTTTTCGCAAAGTCGATTTCAACATTTTTAGAAGTAACACCGAATACTGTTGAATCAAGTGATTCCTGATACTTATGTCCAGCAGTGATCAATGCTTTTGAAGGAATACATCCAACGTTCAAGCATACGCCACCTATAAATTCTTTCTCTACAATAGCGACTTTCTGTCCCATTTGTGCGGCACGAATAGCTGCCACATATCCACCAGGTCCAGCTCCGACAACTACTGTATCCAGTTCAATTGCGAAATCTCCTACTACCATTTATGATTCACCTTATCCTTCCATTAATAATAACTCAGGATCTGCCAACAGACGTTTTAATTCGTTCATGGCTTTTTGACCTGTTGCACCGTCAATAACACGATGATCGAACACTAACGACAATGCCAGCATTGGAGCAGCAACGACTTCTCCTTCGTCATTTACGATTGCTTTTTTAGCGATACGTCCAACACCTAAAATAGCGACTTCTGGATGGTTGATGATCGGCGTGAACCAACCGCCGCCTACTGAACCAATATTAGAAATTGAAATCGATCCGTCTGCCATATCACTTGATTTCAATTTGCCTTCATGTGCTTTAGCGCCTAGTTCTGAAATTTCAGAAGCGATGTTGAACATTGATTTCTTATCAGCATCTGAAACAACCGGAACATAAAGTCCTTGATCAGTATCCGCAGCAATACCGATGTTGAAGTAGTTTTTGTAAACAACTTCATCAGTCGTATCATCGATAGATGAGTTAAGTGCCGGGAATTTCTTCATGACAGCGATGATCGCTTTAACAACATATGGCAAGAAAGTCAATTTAACATCTTGCTCAGCTGCAATCGTCTTGAATTTCGTACGGTGTGCCATCAATTTCGTTACATCTACTTCATCAAACAATGATACAGATGGAATCGTCAAGCTGCTGTTGACCATTGCTTTTGAAATTGCTTTACGGGTCGTTGACATTTTTTCTCTGGTTTCTTCATCAGAACGACCAGATTTAAATGGTTTGACATTAGTGGAAACCGCAGAAGTCGTTCCTTTAGCTTCACTCTGTGAGCTATCTTCAGTAGCAGCTGTTTCTTGAGAAGCTGCAGCTTGTCCGCCACCTTGAAGGAAGTTATCGATATCGTCGCGTGTCGTACGCCCGCCTTTGCCTGATGCTTCTACAAGGCTGATATCAACATCTTTTTCACGTGCATACTGTCTGACAGACGGCATGGCAAGAACGCGTTTGTTAGAATCAGCAGTCTTAACAACATCATCAGAAACACTTGCTTCTGATTGCGCCGGATCTGTTTTTTCAGCGCCGGCTTTAGCTTCTTCAGACGATACTTCTGATTTAGCAGCTGTTTCTTCTGCTGCTTCTTCTGAATCCTCACTGTCACCTTCGTGTCCTTCAGCATCGATCTCAACAATAGGATCACCTACAGAAGCGACTGTTCCTGGTTCTACCAAGAATTTCTTGATCGTTCCATCTACTGGAGAGGCTAGTTCCTCAACTGATTTATCGTTTTGGATTTCAGCAATAGAATCGCCTTCTTCGATGGTGTCTCCTTCAGAAACTAACCAGCTGACGATTTCTCCTTCAGCCATGCCTTCCCCGACATCAGGGAGTTTAAATGTAAAAGCCATTGTAATTTTCTTCCCTTCTAAAATGATTTTACTTTGAATGTGTTCATTCAGTACTGACAGTTAACGTTAATTAAAATTCAACTGTTTCTTTGATTGCTGCAGTAATATCTTTAGCGTTTGGTAACCAGGTGTTCTCGATTTGACCAAATGGATATACCGTATCAGGGGCAGAAACGAAGCCGATAGGTGCTTCTAATGAAAGAATAGCACGCTGAGAAACTTCAGAAATAACAGTGTTTCCGACACCGGCCTGACGTTGAGCTTCCTGAACCATAACCATACGGCCAGTTTTTTCAACAGATTTAACTACTGTTTCATAATCAACTGGTGAGACTGTGCGCAGGTCAAGTACTTCAACTGATACATTGTCTTTTTCCAGCTGTTCTGCAGCTTTAAGTGCTTCACGTACCATATAACCGTAGGCTACTACAGTAACGTCAGAACCTTCTTTAGCAACTCCCGCTTTTCCTAGAGGGACCGTGTACTGTTCTTCAGGAACTTCATCACGGAATGAACGGTATAATTTCATGTGTTCAAGAAATACAACAGGATCTTCATCGCGGATAGCTGAAGTTAGCAACCCTTTAGCATCGTATGGGTTTGAAGGGATAACGACTTTAAGTCCTGGTGACTGAGCCATCAAACCTTCTAAACTGTCTGCGTGCATTTCTGGTGTGTGAACACCGCCACCAAATGGTGAACGAACTACGGCTGGCAAGTTTAATTTGCCGCCTGTACGGTAACGTGTACGCGCCATTTGACCAACAATTGAATCCATGACTTCGAAAACGAATCCGAAGAACTGGATTTCCATTACTGGACGGAAGCCTTGAACAGCTAAACCAAATGCCATACCGCCGATTCCAGATTCAGCAAGCGGAGTGTCATTGACACGGTCTTCACCGTGTTTATCAAAAAGACCTTGAGTCGCACGGAAAACACCGCCGTTTTTACCTACGTCTTCACCGAATACCAGGACTTTTTCATCACGAGCCATTTCTTGATCTAAGGCTTCCGTGATCGCTTGAATCATTGTAAGATTCGCCATGATTATTTACTCTCCTTTGCTTCATATTTCTCGATCTGCTCAACGATATTCTGACCAGGCTCGCCGTGCATGTTTTTCAGGAATTCTGAAACTTTCATTTTTGGAGCTTGATCTGCTTCTTTGGCAGCTTGTTTGATTTCTTCTTTAGTTTTTTCGATCAGCTCTTCTTCTTTTTCGTCAGTCCATAGTCCTTTTTCTTTCAGGAAGTTACGGAAGCGAATAAGCGGATCTCTTTGTTCCCAGTAATCGAACGATTCTTGTTCACGGTAACGCGTTGGATCATCACCAGATGTTGAGTGTGGTCCGAAACGGGATGTGATCGTTTCGATCAGTACTGGACCATTACCTGAAGCAGCCCATTCACGTGCCTGCTTAGTTACTGCATATACTGCCAATGGATCCATACCATCGACCTGGATTCCAGGGATACCAGCAGCAGCAGCTTTTTGAGCCAGCGTATTAGCAGCGGACTGTTTCTCACGAGGAGTGGAAATAGCATAGCCGTTGTTTTGAATGAAGAAGACGATAGGTGCTTTGTAACGACCGGCAAAGTTCATACCTTCGTATACATCACCCTGTGAAGATCCGCCGTCACCAGTATAAGTGAAGGTTACTTCATCTTCTTTTCCAGCCAGTTTCTGTCCTACTGCATTACCCATCGCTTGGATATACTGTGCACCGATAATGATTTGAGGACCCATTGCATGTAAATCTTCAGGATAGTTATTGCCTTCCACATGTCCTCTTGACCATAAGAATGCTTGGGATACTGATAAGCCGTGTTGAATCAATTGTGGAATATCACGATATCCCGGATATAGCCAATCTTGTTTTTTGAATGCGAAATGACTTGCTAGCTGTGAAGCTTCCTGTCCCATTGTTGGAGCATAGAAACCTAATCTTCCTTGACGAGCTAACGCCATTGAGCGGTCGTGAAGGACTCGTGACCACACCATTCTTGTCATTAATTCTACTAATTCATCATCAGATAAATCCGGCATGATGTCGTTGTTAACAACGTTCCCATCTTTATCTAATATTTGAACCATCGGAAACGAAGCTTCGATCGAACTTAATAATGCTTCGTAATCAACTGGTTGCTTTGCCATAGATTACCCATTCCTCTCTCTTTATATAATTAAGTGTTACAGCGCTTTTTGACTGTTACATTTTTATCTATTCCTTTTCCAATTTATCATTTTTTTAAGTGAAATGCAAGCGATAGCGTCTTAATTGACCGGGAAGAAATACCGGCACAAAAGGATTGTCGGGTCATTGTGATACAAAGCACAACGTTACTGTTATACTCTCTGGAATGATGAGATTTTAAAATTTATTTTAATAAAGTAATACAGGGAAAAAAACTGTTATATAAAAGACCCGAAAAAAAAAAAGTGTACCAGTTGATTTTTCAGAAAAATTATCATGTGAAATCCATCACTCTTAATAAACAAACATAACTTATCAGCTATTTTTATAAATTTAATAATAAAGGTGCAGAAATTAGGAAAAACTGTTAAAATACTAGTGAACTTGCTTAAGGAGGAAATGAAAATGTTGACCATGAATGATGTTATACGTGAAGGACACCCTACTTTACGTAAAGTAGCGGGTAAAATGACTCTTCCCTTGACTGATGAAGAAAAAGATTTGGCAGATAAAATGTTGGAATTTTTAAAGAACAGCCAGGACCCTGAAACAGCTGAAAAATATGAATTACGACCAGGAGTCGGTATAGCGGCTCCGCAAGTAAATGTTTCCAAGCGCATGATCGCCGTTCATGTTCCTTCTGATGATCCCGAAGAGTCTGAACCCGAATTCAGCGGGGTATTGATCAACCCAAAGATCGTCAGTCATTCTGTTCAGCAGACTTGCCTGTCAGAAGGAGAAGGATGCTTGTCTGTGGACCGGGAAGTGCCGGGATATGTCCCCAGACATAAACGTATCAAAGTTGAATATGTCGATATTGACGGCAACACACAGAAAAAACGTTTGAAGAACTTTCCTGCCATTGTGGTTCAACATGAAATTGACCACTTGAACGGCGTCATGTTTTATGACCACATCGATCCAGATAACCCTTTAGCCCTCCCTGATGATTTGGAAGTATTAGGATCAGCAGAATAGAACAATATACTCCGGTATAGACTCTGCCTGCTTATTTATCAATATTCGTTAAAAAACCGCGTTCCCGGTTCAGCATGTAGTATGCATGCTGAACCGGGAACGCGGTTTTTGTCTACCTTTCTTATCCCAGTTATTCTGGTTCTCTAATTATGACTCGCCTTTCATCTCATCTGCTGGATCCACTGGTTCTCGAAGTTCCTTCCTTTTTTCCTTATGATAATGGAAAGCCTCCAATATGGGAATCATTATTGCTGCAACGAATCCCCCAGAAAAGCCATTATTATAAAGATTTATCCCGCCATGAAGAGTGTCTGTATTACTTACAATACTTAAATGGAACGCTCCAGCTAACATACCGATCACTACGCCATATCTTCCAGCTATCGGGGCAATGGTTGTTCCAAACAACCCTGCAGTGACTACTCCTGTTAAACTCATGTCATAATTGTTCAAATATCCCATCAAAGTCACTCCTATAAGGATAGGTATGACATTTCTGATATGTTTACCAAAAGCTCCAAAACCGACCACAGTTAAGATACCACCTATAACTGGTCCATTTAATTCTCCGCCATGAAACAGAACATAGCCCAGGGATAGATATCCTAGTAATGACATATTGATCAAAGTAATGCTAAAACCATTCAGATCAAGAAAATCAGTTGAAAGCTGACCGGAATGTTGCAGCAATTCTCCGTATCCCTTTAACGTCCAATGATTAAAGTGAAGCCCAGTGATCATCATAATTGAGAATAAAACAAGAAAAATGATGATGAAAGGTTCATTATGACCGGAAGATAAGAGCGATACCGGCTCTACTTCTCTCCCTGTGCTACGAATAATAGAAACGAATAAGGTACCTATAACACCGCATGTAAATCCTATATTATAAACACTAAAGCCCTTAGTAAATTTAACGATATGATGAGCTAAAGGAGGAATAATATAGCCGGCAATAAAGCCGGCTAGGTATCCGTAGAAGATACCGGACAACAAGGATAGACCGATATTAAATGAGATCTCACTAACAAGTGGGCCTAAAGCAGTACCAAACAATGCAGCAAGTAATGAATGTTCAGCCGGTGCTTTAGTTGACCATGCATATGCAAAAGCACCTAAAACTATCGGCGTAGAGTTATAAAGATTCTTACCAAAAAAGGAAAAAGCAGCAACTGTTAATACGCCGGCAATGACAGCTCCATTGATCCTTGCCTTTGACATTTTAATGATCAATATTGAATGAGCTGTTAATATTGCTGAATTGAAAAGTGTTGCTCCGACGTTTGATATAGCAAAATAATCTGTTACTAAATTTGAAGGAGACAGGAGTATAACGATTTGCCCTTCCAGTATTTCCTCCGGTGAATTAAATAGAAAAGCCAGAATAGCGAAAAAGAAAGCAATAAACCAAAAAAATCCATACTTTAATGTTTGAGAAGCCGTTGTAAATTCTATTTGAGATGATTTATTTTCTAAGTTCATCAAGTCCTCTCCTCGTATAATAAGTTTGTAGTTAAGAATTGTTCTTAACTTAGTTGATTGATTAACTGTTTGAAAGAATGGAGCTTTCTCCCCCATGGGGGAGAAAAATTTCAAAAAGTCGCTTTTGATGATCCATTCACTTTAGTTCTTTGATAATTAAATATCTTGGTTATCGCTTGGTCATTCCGTGCTGTTTCTGTGTAAAATAGAACTAGATGGAAGATGGTTCTAAATGGGATGAAGCTTTCCTCTCCTTGTAGTTCGACTACTCATTAAGCATGCTTCCCGTCACAATGTTGAGACTATTTACTCATAAGCTGTATGGCTTGGTTCTTGTGTCCGTTGGTCTTAGGAAACCTTCGGTTTTGGCAGCTACACAAGAAACGAGTTAAATACTTATGCGCGAGGTTAAGGCACGCATTGTGTTACAGGGATAGCCCGGAGTGACCAAGCTTACCTTCCAAATTTATAACGAAAGGGGGAACCCTTCCATGAAATTATTTGTCGGTTTAGACGTAAGTAAAGCGAAGCTTGATGCTTGTTTTCTCTTACGTGAAGATGATACCAATACGATTCTTTGGCAAGAGACAGTAGCGAATAGTGAGTCAGGCGCCACAATGATTAAAGACCAAATCCTTCGCTTTCACGAGGAGTTGAATTTTGACAAAATACTTGTAGGTATGGAAGCGACTGGTCAATACAGTATGCATCCGTCCTTATTCTTCTCAAATGATCCAGAGTTGAAACTGATTAACGTTGAAACCATTGTAGAAAATCCGCGGGTTATTCATCGTTTTTCTAAAGTCTGGACAGAAGAAAAGAATGATAAATTAGACGCCCAAATCATTGCTGAGTTTTTGACAACTGGAAAGCATACGAAAACTCAACCACGAGAGGAAAAATTCGTTGCTCTACTACGTTTTACTCGTACACGCTATCAGTTGATTCGTCAGATGACCGAAGCCCAGCAGCACTACGTGGAAAATCTTTATTACAAGTGCAACACTCTTTCGAGTGACTTAAAAGCTGAAAATATAAGCACCTCTGTGTTTAGTTCAACGATGATTCAATTAATGAATGGCGATATTTCAATGGCTGAGATTCGGACAATGAATAGCGTTGAGCTAGCTGCTTTACTTCAAAAGTTTGGGCGAGGACGCTTTAAAGATCCTGTCAAATTAGCTAAAGTCATTAGAAAATCTGTCTCAGACTCTTATCGCTTAGGCAAACTAGCACAAGACAGTATTGATATCAATCTAGGTGTTCAAATGCGTGTTATACGTGGATTTGAACAAGAAATAAAAATCATTGATAAAGCTATTGAGAATATTATGGAAACCATCGATAGCGCCAAAACATTGTTAAGCATTCCAGGCATTGGACCTGTTTATGCCGCAGGCATTATCGCTGAAGTTGGTCAAATCGACCGATTTAACCACGAAGCTCAATTGGCAAAATACGCTGGTCTTTATTGGCCAAAACATCAATCTGGTAACTATCAAAAAGAAAAGACACCAATGTCTAAGTCAGGAAACCGTTATTTACGTTATTACTTAGTTCAAGCTGCCAACTCTGTAAGACGATATATTCCTGAGTATGAAGCCTATTACCAGAAAAAATATAAAGAAGTACCGAAAACACAACACAAACGAGCCCTCGTCTTAACTGCACGAAAATTAGTGCGTCTGGTGTTTGCACTCCTAAGCGATCACCAACTCTATATCGCAAGATCGGAGGCGATGGAGTCTTAAGAGAAACTATTTCTTAAGGACGACTATCCGAAGATATAAACCGAACGTATTTTCGAATACGTGGCGGTTTAGTTCAGTGTACCCTTTTTTATGAAAATAGGTTGTCATTTTTAATCTATTCTCTTGACTTAACACCATAATGCTTTTGTAGATATTTAAAATAATGTCGTATACTAATATACCACTTTTCAATAGATGAAGATAGTTTTTTTATCAATCTAATAGAAATATTCATTTAAAAGTGGTTATGGTCATCTGAATTTTCAGCAACCATTCTAGAGGGGAGCTCAACATAGTAATAATTTTCCGATTATGTTTAGTTATATCTTAGCATAGCTCTGTGCTGAAAGGAATACTGTTCAACAACAAAATACCACACTAGAATTTCAAATTAAGTAAAATGTGTGTAGATTCTGCATAGTAACAGGAAATCTTTACCTTGGCTTAACTTTAAAAAATCTAAAATTGATTTTTATGCTTTAACTTTAAGGCATATCTTTTAGTTCTCTGATTTTAAGTTTAACTTTTAATTTTATGTTGCTTCTTGTACTTATCAACGGGATAAATCACCTTGGTTACATCGGCGATTCGAAGTGACTCTTTACTATTCTTATGTTTTTCCATAAGTGCTTTCAGTTCAGCTACCTGTCTATCTGTCAGCATTTCATCGCCTCCATTCTCATATTTCACTGTAAGTGTAGATTATATACTAAAAATGTAAGCGTTTCAATAAATATATTTGAAACTTTAATTCAATTACCGGTACTTCGCGATTGTACCTTATCTTCTAGTGAAGTCGTCTGTTAATTCCAGCTGCACCGACTGTGATCGAACACTAATAAGCTGTCGGAATAAAAAAAGAACTGCAGAACAAAACACAAAAACGTGTGTTTTGTTCTGCAGTTCTTAAAAAATTATGGAGATAAGCGGGCTCGAACCGCTGACCTCTTCGCTGCCAGCGAAGCGCTCTCCCAACTGAGCTATACCCCCAAAAAGAATGTCCTTTTATATTATTACTTATTTCAATCTATTTGTCCAGAGTAAATTTTATTTTGAACATTCTTTTTTTGATTCTTTTTTTGATTTTTTTGATTTATTTATATTGGCAACTTTATTATTTAATGTACTTCATTTTACGTAAAGCACTGGGAATGCCATTATTCTCATTAGATTCTGTTACACTATCTGCAACATCTTTTACTTCTTTTTCTGCATTTCCCATAGCAATTCCTGTACCTACATGTCTGATCATTTCAATATCATTCATGCCATCACCGAAAGCTATGACATCGTTCAGATTTATCCCCATATGATTAGCTAATATCTTTATAGTCAGATATTTCGATCCGTCTGCAGGTAACACGTCTATCCCCTCTTTATACCAGCGTACAAATCTGAAATGACTGAACTTATCAGCGTAAATATCCATTTCTTCTTCAGAAATAAATAACAGACACTGAACAAGCGGATTTTTCTTGTAAAATTCTTTGTCATAAGCTGGAACATCAAAGCCTACAAATGTCATACCGTTTGTCATACGTTTACCGGGCACTTCATTCCTGCGTCTTAAATCATCTATTGTTTCATAGACCAGTTGGTGGTCATGTGCATCGGCAATGTCAATCAACTTTTCCAAATCCTCTTCATTTAGAAAATTTGTATAAATAGCTTCATCTTTATAGTATGCCGCCGCACCGTTACATACGATGTAACTGGAAATCCCTAATTCCTCAATGACTTCTTTCGCCATCGTACGATTCCTTCCGGTCGCTATTGCAACTTCATGTGATTCGCTTAACTCTTTGATCGCCTGCTTCGTTTCTAACGGGATGGACTTGCTATTATCCAGGACAGTTCCATCGATATCAAATATAAAAAGCTTTTTATTTTCCAATGCCAGACACTCCTTCACTATACATACACGTTCTACTATATCTAAATTTCCGGCAAACTACAATCCGATTTTTCTGATTTGTTCTCCTCTATGCTGTTTTCCTTATTCTATACTTATTATTTTTAGTATGGTAGAATAATTATAACAGTGGTTTCTTACACCACGCACCGAGCGGAGATTATCAAAATAGGTTTACCTTTTTAATTTACTATATATCACAGTTAGGCAAAGTAAGATTTTTAATAGATCAATAATTATGACAAGGGAGTTATATAATGAAACCAAATATAAAAAACAACGAAACGGCCATCTTTGCATTAGGCGGCTTAAACGAGATAGGTAAAAATACCTATGCTATACAATTTCAAGATGAAATCATCTTGATCGATGCCGGAATCAAGTTTCCGGAAGATGATCTGCTGGGAATCGATTATGTTATACCTGATTACTCTTATCTGGTAGAAAATAAGGATAAGATCCAGGGACTCTTCATCACTCATGGACATGAAGACCATGTAGGTGGAACGCCTTATCTGTTGAGAGAACTCAATATTCCTATATATGCAGGAAAACTGGCACTTGCTTTGATCAGAAACAAATTAAGCGAACACCATCTGCTCCGTTCAGCAACCCTGCACGAGATAAATGAAGACACTGTAATCAAGTTCAGAAAGACTCAGGTATCTTTCTTCAGAACCACCCATAGTGTTCCTGAAGCTTACGGCATCGTTGTTAAAACACCAAATGGAAACATTGTAGAAACTGGAGACTTTAAATTCGATTTCACACCCGTGGGAGAACCTGCCAACCTGCATAAGATGGCTCGTATCGGCGAAGAAGGCGTGCTCGCCTTACTGTCAGACAGTACAAATGCTGAGATCCCCAACTTCACAAAATCCGAGAAAGTAGTCGGTGACTCGATCAGAAGCTTATTCAAAAAAATCGACGGGCGTATCATCTTTGCTACTTTTGCCTCAAATATTTCAAGAGTCCAGCAAGCCATTGAGGCGGCAAACAAAACAGGGCGCAAAATTGCCGTGTTTGGGCGCAGCATGGTCAACAATTTGGAAACAGGTAAAGAGTTAGGATATATTCAGGCAGATGAAGGAACATTTATCCATCCGAATGAAATAAAGAACTATAAAGCAAATGAAGTTCTGATTTTATGTACTGGGTCTCAGGGAGAACCGATGGCAGCCTTGAGCAGGATCGCAAACGGTACACACAGACAAATTTCTATTCAGCCTGGAGATAACGTTATCTTTTCAAGCTCTCCTATTCCAGGCAATACAATGAGCGTCAACCGTGTCATTAATCAATTGCTTGAAGCTGGAGCAAACGTTATTCATGGTAAAATAAATAACATCCACACATCCGGTCATGGTGGCCAGCAGGAACAGAAATTAATGCTGCAGCTTATGAAGCCAAAATACTTTGTCCCTATTCATGGAGAACATCGTATGCAGCGTATCCACGCCCAGCTTGCTCAGCAAACTGGTGTACCAAAAGACAACTGTTTCATACTGGATAATGGAGATATCCTTGCTTTCACCGAAGACACCGCCAGACGCGCAGGTGAAATCGAAGCAAGAGATGTTTATGTAGACGGCAGTGGCGTTGGGGATATCGGCAACGTTGTCCTTAGAGACCGTAAGATCCTTTCTGATAACGGACTTGTCGTCGTTGTTGCTACGATCGACGCTAAGAAGAAACAGGTCCTCGCCGGTCCCGATATCATTTCCAGAGGATTCATTTATATGAGAGAATCTGAAGAACTGATCCAGAAAGCACAAAAAGTTGCTTATGACAGTATTCAGCGCTCATTCAAACATAAACAACTGAATGAATATAAAATGAGAAATGAATTGATCGATGACATTAAAGCCTTTCTCTTTGCAGAGACAGAACGTCGTCCCATTATTTTACCCGTCATTTTAACGAACTAATTAGATGAAAAGGCCTCAGTCAAGTGAGTACGCTTTACTTGACTGAGGCCTTTTTACTATTCATTTTCAACGATGTCATGTCTGAACGCATAAATCGCTACCTGCGTACGGTCTTCCACTTCCAATTTTGACAAGATATTAGAGACATGTGTTTTCACAGTTTTCAATGTAATAAACAATTCATCCGCGATATCCTGATTAGTGTAGCCCTTGGATATGAGTTGGACGACTTCGTTTTCACGACTTGTTAGTCTGTCATGCAAGTGTCCTTCATTCTCTTCATGTCTTTTTTCTTCAAGAATGCTCGTCACTTCATCTTCAATATAGTATTGTCCATTATAGGTTTCTCTGATCGCCTGAGCTATCTCTGTTGCAGAAGACGTCTTCAGGATATAACCGCATGCACCGGCTTCCATCGCCGGATAGACTTTCTCATCATCAATAAAACTAGTTAAAATAATGATTTTTGCTTCAGGCCACCTCTTCATTATTTCAATAGTGGCTTCGGTTCCATCCATCACTTCCATAACAAGATCCATTAAAATGATATCCGGCTTTTCTTCTACAGCCAGTTCAATACTTGCCTCTCCATCTGCAGCTTCTGCCACCACTTCAAAATCTTCCTGAATAGAGAAAAAGGATGACAAGCCTAATCTCACCATTTCATGGTCGTCCACCAGCATCAATCGTATCACATGATCACTCTCCTCATACTAAAGGTACATTTATTTCAATACGTGTCCCAAAGTTTGGAAGAGACACAATTTTAACGCTCCCTCCCATACCTTCTATCCGTTCTTTTATATTATGTAGCCCGTAACTGCCCGCTTTTTTATTGTTGACATCAAATCCGACACCGTCATCATTCACTCTAAGCTGGATCCCACTGCTGTTTTGTGTTAAATAAACTTCCAGTACTTCCGCTTTTGCATGTCTCAGAACATTCGACAACAGTTCCTGCAGAATTCTGAAAAAATGATCCTCCATAATAGTGGGCATGACGATTCTTTCTATCTGATAATGAATATCCACTTCGATTTTGGACGAGAGTTCTTTCAGCAGCTGTTCTACGCCCTCTTTCAAAGACTTCCCGTCTAGCTGTACCGGTCTAAGATGAAGAAGCAGCGCACGCATTTCTGTCTGAGAAGCATTGATCGTCTGCTCGACCATCTTCAACTGTTTTATTAAAGATTCAGGACAGTCGCCTGCCTGCTGATTAGCTGCAGAAAGCATCATGGACGCAGCAAATAACTGCTGAGATACAGAGTCATGCAGTTCTCTAGCAATGCGTTTTCTTTCGCCTTCCAGGATATCGTTTTTTGTTTCATTATCCAGTGTCTTGGATTCTTCTGCATTTTTCAACGCTTCATCAGCCATGAACATCAATTTTTCATGCAGTTTCAGGAACTGTCTGTCAATATCCTCATTTATCTGCAACGGCGTATCCAGTGAATACATATTTAGAAAAATCGAGGCAGAGTAATGCCCTTGACTCATCATCCTCAAACATTCTTCCACTTTTCTCAGCTTCTTTTTCTCAAATGATCTTAAATAAGAAAGCGTCACGACTGCCAGGATAAACGAAAAGAAAATGAGATAAAAAATTAGAGAAACACCGACAATGTTTGCCCTGTAAAGCGCCGTGACCCACTGATATTCAGAAAGGGACAAGAAAATAAACACTGTAATAAAGAGAAGAATAAAAAAGAACAGCAAAAAATACTTAAATAAGTGGGACAAGGTCTTTTTCATAAATAGACGACCTCTACTTCCCCTATGATCGTACTGGAAACGACTTTGATTTTTCGCAAAGCTTTCCCATAATTCTGAGACTGCCATTTGACTGTTTCGTTTTTCAAGTCAAAAACTTCATCCTCAATAATAAGCTTCCCTAGAATGATACTGACATCTAGAGATATAGCTACATCTTTCGGTATGAATAATTTCGTATCACCGAAACCTTTTCTCAGCATCAAAACATTTTCTTTCATCGGCAAAACAGTGTTCCCCAAATCAAAAAATGTATCACCCATGATTTTCTGATGATTATGATCTTCCCATTCAAAGATATCTTTACCTACAAAATCATCACCGATCCATTTGTTTCGATACAGCTTCAGTTCATTGGCTTCCAGTTCATTCCACTGAATCGAGATGAATTCTTTATCGCGCCAGTACTGTTTTTTTCTAAAAAAAGGATCACGCATCGTATTGAGCAGCTTCTCATCAGAGCTTAATTGAAAAAGAAGAAACAGGACAAGCAATACCCAAAAGGCACTTGTAAAAACAAACGAGGCTAGAAAGAAAGCAATGCTTGTCCAAAGATAGTTGGTGTGACGCTGCGTTTCTTTAGGAGAGGATTTATATAGAATAAGAAAACCTAAAGCTAATATCAAAAATAAGAGAAAAACAAAATTATGAACGATTTGATATAACATCCAGACGAATAACACTACCAGCGTTGCTTTATAAGCATAGGTACTCATAGCCTTCACTCTCCTTTATTTAGTCTACAGCAAGTATAGCGAAATTTTTTCAAAATAGCATCACTTTATCATAAAGATAGGTCCTAAGACTGATAAAAAAGCTAAAGGCTCATCCTTCTCAGACAAGTCTTTAGCTTATTTTTTTATTTAGACAACTTTTGTGATTTCTACTGACATCGTCCCGCCAGGTGTTTGGATATCAACTTTATCTCCAACTTTTTTTCCAAGCAAGGCTTGTGCTATAGGAGATTCATTTGAAATTTTACCTGAGAAAGGATCCGCTTCAGCTTTACCGACAATGGTATATTCTTCTTCAATTCCATCCGGGAGTTCTTTGAACATAACTGATCGCCCTAAAGTCACTTCTCCTTCTTTAGAATTGGAACTGTCAATAATTTCAGCATTTTGCAGCATGTTTTCAAGAGTGCTTATTCGGCCTTCGATAAACGCCTGCTCATCTTTAGCAGATTCATACTCTGAGTTCTCGGATAAATCTCCGAATCCTCTAGCTATCTTGATCCGTTCAACAACTTCTTTTCTCTTTACTGACTTTAGTTCGTTTAATTCGTTTTCCAGCTTTTCTTTTCCTTGAGCTGTCATTGGATATACTTTTTCTGTCATCATTATCATTCACCTCATAAAATACTTTAGTCTAATAATAGCTATATATCAAAAAATTTAATGTCAACTAAATTCTCAATGGAATTAAGATACCATGAACGTTTGTCGATGTAAAGCGTTTTTATAAAATTAGAGCCCCTCTTTTACAAGGAGCGCTCTTGAAAGATGGTATGTATCTTCGTCGTCATCAAATCAATGGCCACTTGATTTCTTCCACCTTCGGGGATAATAATATCTGCGTATTTTTTTGTTGGTTCTATGAATTGGGAGTGCATCGGCTTTACAACAGTTAGATACTGTTCAATGACATTGTCCAGTGTCCTCCCCCGCTCCTCGATGTCTCTTTTAATGCGACGAATGATCCTTATATCATCATCCGTATCGACATAGACTTTGATATCCATTAAGTCTCTCAAGCGGGCATCTTCAAGTATCAGGATTCCCTCGAGAATGATGACTTCTTTCGGTTCCTGCAGGATCGTTTTGTCGCTTCTTGTATGTCGAGTGTAATCATAAACCGGTTTATTGATACTTTTGTAGTTTAATAAATCGTGTAGATGAGAAATAAGTAAGTCTGTATCAAAAGCAAAAGGATGATCATAATTTGTTTTTAAACGCTCTTCGAAACTTAGATGATCCTGATTTTTATAATAAGAGTCCTGTTCAAGCATCATGATCGATTTACCGGGAAAATAGTTGTAAATAGCCTGACTGACACTCGTCTTCCCGCTGCCCGATCCTCCAGTTACTCCTATGACAATAGGTTTGTCTTTTTGATTCTTATTCATTACACAATTCCTTTCTTAAATTGACGGTATAGTGGTCTTAACAAAAGCACTGAGTCAATAAAGACTCAATGCTTTTAATTATTATCGTAAATATTCATCTCTATAGTCCAAATGCTGCTCATATGTCTCTGAAAAATATACTTCTCGTGTCGCTAAATCAGCGAGAAAATACATATAATCTGTTTCAGCAGGATAAAGAGTGGCTTGAATGGCTTCTTCAGACGGATTATTTACCGGTCCAGGTCCAAGCCCTGTGTTTTGATACAAATTATAGGGGGAATCAACTTCCAGATCATCATAGGTTATTCTTTCCTGATGCTCTCCAAGAGCATAGGTTACACTCACATCTGTCTGAAGGGCCATGCCGACATCAAGACGATTGTAAAAGACACCAGCGATCAGTTCACGGTCTTCATAAGTAATACCTTCTCGTTCAACAAAAGAAGCCAGTGTCAATATGTCGTGAACAGTCGTTTCCTGTTCTTTGATTTCAGTATAATGTTCCTGGAACACTTGATCCATTCGACTGATCATTTGTGTAACTAACTGTTCCATTGTTGTATCATCAAGAAACTCGTATGTAGCAGGAAAAAGATACCCTTCCAATGTATACAGTGTTTCTTCCTTGACTTCCATTGCTCCAGTCAAAAGATCCGGATATTCTTCCAATTTTTCTTCCAGAAAAGCATCGCTTTCGATCAGTTCAAAGAATTCATCGACTGAATAATCTGTCTGTTGTTCAATAACGATAGCCACCTGTTCTACAGTAAATCCTTCGGGGATCGTGATGCTCCCTGCCGATTCTTCCATGATCGGTGTGCCACCCTCTTGAAGCTGGGACACGATTTCTTCTGTAGACATCGAAGGTGAAAATAGATAGTAGCCTGCTTGGAAGCCCTCTTCTCCAGTAAATCTTAAATGATAATTAAAGACGAATGCACTCCGTATGATATTATTTTCCTCAAGTATACGAGCAATATCTGTCCGTGATGAACCAATAGGGATTTCTACCGGGACATCTGTGTTTCTTTCCGGCTCTAGCGGTTCCAGTGAGGAGGTATAGTACTGATACCCCGATACAACGAGCACAATAATTAATATGATCAGAATTGAAACGATACTCAATACAATTTTTCTTACCGTCTTGGTTGACTTTCTATCAGGCATGAACTGTCCATCCTTTTTTGTTAAGATAGTTATCTTAATCATTATACACAATATCCAGTGTATAGAAAAGATAATTCTATGCTACAATCGAATTTTCCGCACGTTAATGTTGTACTTTCAAGATTACTTTATATCTGACTCAAAAAAAAAGACGGATAGCCGTGAGACTTTCATAACTGCTTCCAGATGAAAGCGACTCACTACTGATATCCGTCTTTCTGTTTGCTTTTTTACTTAATCTTCTTCTTCATCACTTATAAATGTATTTAATACTTCTTCGATCATTTCCCATTCTTCATCAGAATCGATGGAACTTAATGTTCCTTCAAGCCCGCCTTCTGATTCTTTATAAGAAAATGCAGACAATTCGACTTCATCACCTTCACTTGTTCCAGCTGGATAGACAAGGACATAGGATTTATCGAAGTCTTCTGATTCAAAAGTGAAAAGGATCTCATATAATTCTTCATTACCCTCTTCATCTATGATCGTTATGTGCTCATGGTCGTGGTTGTGATCATGGTTGTGGTCAGTTGACATAGTTATTTCCTCCTTTAGCTTTTTGACTGCTGATCTAAATAATTTTGTAATATCATCACAGCCGCAAGTTTATCGATTACTTTTTTTCGTTTTTTACGGGAAGTATTTCCTTCTTCTATCAGCATTCTTGTTGCCTGCATGGTTGTCAGCCGTTCATCGACATACGTGACCGGCAAACCGAAACATTCTTTTATCCTGTCACCGTATTCCATAGAGATTTCTGCCCGTTCGCCGATCGTGCCATCCATATTTTTCGGGAGCCCGACAACGAACGACTCTACTTCATACTCTTCGATGAGTTCTTTTAAACGGTCCAGTCCGAATTCTTCTCTGGATTCATTTATTTTTATTGTTTCTATTCCCTGTGCCGTCCATCCAAAATAATCACTGACAGCCACACCTACCGTTTTTGATCCGACGTCCAAACCCATTATCCGCATATTATTTTTTTGTCTCAATATATCGCGTAACGAGTTCTTCCAGGACTTCGTCTCTCTCGTGCCGCTTGATCAGGTTTCTGGCATCGTTATGACGAGGTATATATGCCGGATCTCCGGATAATAGATAGCCGACGATCTGATTGATAGGATTATACCCTTTTTCTTCTAATGCAGTATATACGAGTTTCAATGTTTCTTCAACACTGTGTTCATCGATATTATCTACATTAAATCGAACAGTATGGTCATTTGAAGTCATCTAATGTTCCCTCCGTCTTTTCATTACAGAATATAAGTGGCTAGTTGATCATATTCTTTCTGAAAGTTTCTAGTATGTCCATTTTACTAGAAATCAACCCAAAGTACAATGCATTCTATGATGTGAAATCGAAATATGAATATACTTATTCATTTACTACACAGATCAGCTGTTTTCTCTTACCCATTCAGAAACGGCCTGTAATGCCTCCGGAAGTCCGTCCGGATTTTTTCCGCCTGCCTGTGCAAAGTCGTCCCGGCCGCCACCGCCGCCTTTGACATAAGGAGAAATCGTTTTGATAAGATGGCTAGCTTTCAGATTTTTCTCTCTTGCTTTCTCATTAAGAGAAGCTATGAGATTGACCTTATCCTCATTTCTCAGTCCAAGGACCAGGATATCCGAATAGTTATTCTGCTTCCATTTATCTGCCAGCTGTCTCAGCTGGTTCATGTCTTTAGCTTTGATTTCTTCAGCGATAACAGTTAAGTCTCCAACTGTTTCCGTTTTTGTAAAGATATCTTCCGCCTGAGCATTCGCCAGTTTGGCATGCAGCGATTCATTTGCCTGACTGATCTCTTTTATTTCTTTCTGAAGACCTTCTACTCTAATAGGCAGATCACTGTGCGATTGCAGTTTCATTAATTTTGAGACCTGCTTTAAGATAGTCAGCTGTTCTTCCATCCAGCGGTAGGCCCCTTCGCTTGTTCTCGCGATAATACGTCGTGTTCCGGCACCGATACCTGTTTCGGATAAGATCTTGAATAAGCCGATTTCTGAAGTGGTTTTGACATGTGTTCCACCGCATAACTCTTTTGAATAGTCATCTATCAATACGACTCGGACATGCTTCCCGTATTTTTCACCAAATAAGGCCATTGCGCCCATTTCTTTTGCCGTATCGATGTCTGTTTCAACTGTTTCGACCATAATATTTTCCTGGATCTTCTGATTGACCTGCTCTTCCATTTTCTTGAGCTCTTCTTCAGTCACTTGCCCAAAATGAGTAAAGTCAAATCTTAACTGACTGTCTTCCACTAGAGAGCCAGCCTGATTCGCATGATCCCCCAGAACATCTTTTAATGCCTGATGCAATAGATGCGTAGCCGTGTGGTTCCGTTCGATCAGTCTTCTACGTTTTCTGTCTATGACTAGATAATAGGTCTCATTGACATTCAGCTTGTGTCTTATCTCTGCTTCGTGAATAGGCTGTCCATCAGGGCCAGATTTGACATTCGTCACCTCTGCCATCACGGTTTGTTCATCATTCAGGATCAGGCCGCTGTCGCCCACCTGTCCACCTTTTTCAGCATAAAAAGGACTTTCGCTGAATATAAGTCTGACTGATTCTCCCGGCTCAGCTGTCTGGACAAAGCTCTCCTCTTTAATAATCCTAACGAGTTCACTCGACGTTTCGTCGTGATTATAACCTATAAAATCACTTTCAACTGACACATCACTTAAGAGAGAAGACTGAACGGCCATGGACCCTTCTGCCTGGCGGGCAGATCGTGCTCGTTCACGCTGTTTTTCCATTTCCACTTCGAATTCTTCATAGTTGATTGTGATGTCTTCCTCATCAACAACTTCCTCTGTTAATTCCAGAGGGAAACCATATGTGTCATACAACTGGAAAACATCTTTTCCTGAAATAATGGTCTGCCCCTCAGCCTTTAATTCTTCGACGATTTCTTTTACCTTGTCTAAACCGGCAGAGAGCGTTTCAAGGAATCGTTCTTCTTCGTTTAAAATAACTTTCTCAATAAATTCAGTGTTCTCACTGACTTCAGGATAATGTGCCTGCATGATTTCCCCGACTACTGGAATCAGCTGGGTCAGGAATGGTTTTTCGATGGACAGCCTTCTGCCATGCATGACACTTCTTCTCAGCAGGCGTCTTAACACGTAACCCCGTCCTTCGTTGGAAGGCAGTGCCCCATCGCTGATGGCAAAAACCAGTGTACGGATATGATCCGCGATTACTTTAAAACTGACTCTATCCTTTTTGTTCTTGTTATATTCGTGACCGGAAATATCTTCGACTTTGTTTATGATAGGCATGAACAAATCTGTTTCAAAGTTTGTCGGTGCATTCTGGACGACAGATACGATTCGTTCAAGTCCCATACCCGTATCAATATTTTTATTAGGTAATGGCACATACGTATCATCGGATTTATGGTTGAACTCCGAGAAAACCAAGTTCCATATTTCCAGCCAGCGTTCATTTTCTCCGCCTGGATAATTCTCTTCGTGTCCTTCAGGCAGATCATTAAAGGCTTCTCCCCTGTCATAAAAAATCTCAGAATCGGGGCCGCACGGTCCTTCTCCGATATCCCAGAAATTACCCTCTTCCTCTATAAGATGAGACTCGTCAACACCGATCTTGTCTTTCCAGATGTTATACGTCTCTACATCCTGAGGGTAGACCGTAATATATAGTTTATCCGGGTCCAGCGCCAGCCACTTGTCCCCAGTCAGGAATTCCCATGCCCATTCGATTGCTTCTTCTTTAAAGTAATCTCCTATAGAGAAGTTTCCCAGCATTTCGAACAATGTGTGATGTCTGGCCGTCACACCGACATTCTCGATGTCATTTGTCCGAATACTCTTTTGTGAACTGGCTATTCTAGGGTTATCCGGTCGGACGGTGCCGTCAAAATATTTCTTCATCGTAGCGACTCCTGAATTGATCCAGAGCAGCGTCGGATCTTCTACGGGAACCAGTGAGGCACTTTTTTCTACTTTATGTCCTTTTTCTTTGAAAAAGTCTAAAAAAAGTTGTCTCAACTCAGCACTTGATAGTTCTTTCATTTTTCATTTCTCCTTTTATAAACAATTTATATAAACAAAAAAACTGAATAAATTACTACAGACAAGGACGAGTGCTCGCGGTACCACCTTGTTTGTAATAACTTATTCAGTCAGCCATTACCTCTTGAGACTTGTTAACGCCAAGTAACGTTATACTTTCGTATAAATGATCCAAAGGTAGCACTGAAGTCTGTGATATTCTTTCACCAGCGGAATATCTCTCTTTTAGTAAAGCTTCAGCATGTCCTTCTGTGAATGTTAAAAGTATAGCGCAGATCGGTCCATTAGTCAATATTCTCCGGACAGTTTACTACTAAAAAGCCAATGATTAAAGCATACAAGTCTCTACACTTCATCTGTCCAATCTGTTTCATGCGCAGGAAAATATTTATGCATCGAAAATCCGCGTCCCAGCACTTCACTGGCCGGCATGGCAACGACAAAGGCATCAGGATCGGCTTTTATGACTGCCTCTTTCAGGAGCGTGAATTCTCTTTCCTGTATAACAGCCATCAGCATATCTTTGTCTGTATTGCCATATCCTCCGCGTATCCCAAGATTCGTGACTCCACGTTCCATGGTATGCAGGATTTCCTGTCTGATGTCTTCTGGATTGTCTGAGATGATGAAGACATTTTTATTTCTATTGAAGCCAAGCTGGACCATGTCGATCGTTCTGGAAACGATGTACAAGGCTATCAGTGAAAACATCACTGTTTCGACATCAAAGACCAGCAAGGCTATAAGGATGACAACACCGTCCACCATTATAGTGCTAAGTCCCAGCTGGAGGTGGAGGTACTGATATAAAATTTGTACTATGATACTCGTTCCGCCAGTCGACGATTTTGCCCGAAAAACGATACCGAGACCTAAACCGGTAATACCGCCGCCAAACAAAGCTGCCAGAAGCGGCTCTCTAGTGACAGGATCCCAATCTCCAATGAACATCAGGAAAAAGGGAATCAGCAGGCTGCCCAGGATCGTTTTATATCCCGCTTCTTTCCCCAGCAGTAAAAAGCACAGGATCAGTAGAGGAATATTAAGTGCATACTGGAACATCGCCGGATCCCAGCCGAACGTGGCATTCGCTGCAATGGATAAGCCGGAAACACCACCTGAGACTATATTATTAGGTAATAAAAACACCTGAAAAGACACAGCCGCTAAAAATGATCCGAAAATGATATAGACATAGTCCACCGCGCTTAATGTATATTTTTTTGCTACTCGTAACATTTAATATCCTCCTTTTAAATCGCTATTAGTCAACTCGAAACATTCTAACACTTTAAGTGTCACAATGACAAGGACAAGTTCTGTTTCTGTGTATTTACTAAGATTATCTTTCTTTTCTATATATTTCACGTATACTATGGTTATAAAACAAGAATTGGTGATTACGTGAAGAATAAACATTTGATTTTTATCGTGAACGAATTTTCCAGAAACGGCAAAAAAACAACGCACCAGATCCGACAGGTCATGCAGCGTTCTAATAGTACCTACGAAATACATATCACCCAATACCCCAAGCATGCCACTGTACTCGCTGAACATTTAGCAGACAAGGTAGAAAATGACACGTTGATCGTTGCTGTGGGAGGCGATGGCACGTTAAATGAAGCTGTGCAGGGATTGCTGAATGTTGACGCTCCTATTCCTTTGGCCTATATAGCTACGGGATCCGGCAACGATTTTGCCCGGTCGCTTGGACTGCCATTAACGATCGAAGCCTCAGTTAACAATATACTCGATACCGATTCCCCTACCTATCTGGATGTACTGATCGGTACATCGGACTATTCAAATATTGTTGCTGTAAACAGCATAGGCTTTGGACTGGATGGCATGGTTATCAATAAAATAGACAAGACGAAAAACAAGCAGACCATCGGAAAGTTCTCTTATCTCGCTTCCGTTCTCTCTGCCTATTTTTCCCAGAAAGCCTTCCCGCTGAAGCTGGTGACTGATAAACAGAATTATATTTATGGTGAATCCCTACTTATCGTATGTACAAATAACAAATTTTTTGGAGGAGGCATTCCTATTCATCCGGAGGCTGTTGCAACTGACGGCATGATCGATTTGGTTATTGCTGAAAAAGTGAGCTTTAAAGAGCTTCTCAGTATTCTTTTTTCGATCCTGACAACTCAGAGTCATCTGAAGCATCCCAAGCTGCATAGTCATCGAGTTGCTTCCTGCAGCTTCACGCTGTACACTCCCCAGTATGGTCAGCGTGACGGCGAGCTTATAGAGAAAAACATACAAAACATGTCGGTCCGAACAGTCAAACGGCCATTCTGGATATAAAACGCAAGAAGCGATCTCAGTTTATGAGGTCGCTTCTTTAAGGTTTGATACCTTCCATGCCGATCATCGGATCCACTGCATCAGTTTCAACATCTGAAGGCGTCAGGACATAGTCGGCTCTTGACTGAGGTGTTTCTATTTTCTTTCTCTTGATTTCCAGAACCGGGTTCTCTTCTTTTGAACTGGTACTGATCCGACTGGCTAATGAGGTCAGCCGTTCCGTTGTATTTTCAGAAACGCTCTTCAGAAATGCATTCTGTTCTCCGCATAAAAGCAATGTCTGACTGGCACGTGTGATGGCAGTATAAATGATATCCTTTTTGAGCATACGGCCATACCCGTATACGATAGGCAGAATGACCATCGGATATTCACTGCCTTGAGACTTATGGATAGAGCAGCAGTATGAGAGTGTGATTTTATTCCACTCATTTCTCAGATAGTTGACTTCATTACCGTCAAAATCTATGACCAGTTCTTCCACATTGTTTTCTGATTCTTTCTTTGAGACGATCCCGGTAATGATTCCCATATCTCCGTTGAAAACATTGCGCTCGGGCTCATTGATGAGCTGCAGAACTTTATCTCCTATACGGTAGTTTTTATCCATGAATTCGACTTCTTTGGTTTTTTCTTTTTTAGGATTGAAAAGATCCTGAAGATTTTTATTCAGCCGATCGATCCCGGCACTGCCTTTGTATATCGGGGCCAGCACCTGGATATCCTGAGCTGTGTACCCTTTTTCGATCGCTTTTGAAACTAATAATGACACGATATCGACGACCTGATTCGTCCCGCACGGAAAAAAATTCCGGTCATTTTTCTTTGAAGTGAAATCATCGGGTATATCGCCTCTTTTAATTTCATGGGCCAGCGAGACGATCGATGAGCCGTCATTCTGGCGATAGATCTCAGTGAGTTCTTTTTTCTCGATTTCTTCACTCGCAATCAAATCTCTGAGGACCTGACCTGGCCCCACTGAAGGCAGCTGGTCTTTATCTCCGACCATGATGACTTTCATATTATCTGGGACAGCTTTCAAGAGCTGATAAGCTAACCAGGTGTCGACCATCGACATCTCATCAATGATCAGGAGGGAACCTTTCAGCATCCGATCAGATTCCTGAAGCGGATCATCATCGGAACCCGTCAAGCCAAGAAGTCGATGAATGGTGCTTGATGGCAGTCCGGTCGTTTCTTTCATTCGTTTAGCTGCACGTCCAGTCGGTGCAGCCAGCAGGACAGGGAAAGGGTCATTGGGATAGTCTGCCGGATCCAGGCTGATATCTTCCAGTTCAGCATAAATGGATACGATGACTTCAAGGACCGTCGTCTTCCCTGTTCCAGGCCCTCCGGTCAGCAGGAATACCGGTGACGTTAAAGCTTTTTTTATCGCTTCTTTCTGAGACGATCCGAAAGAAATACCCCGACGCTTTTCAAACTGCTTTATTTTTTTGTTTATGGCAGCTTCTTTTACAGTTTCTTTTTCAGCATTTATCTTCAACCGCTCTAGCGCATTGGCTATCCCCCACTCTGAAGCATACAGTGAAGGCAGGTAAAAGGCATCTTCCTCCTGGATGATGCTTTGAGAATCGACTAGTTCAATAATATTCTCAGCGATCAGATCCGGATCTATGATAAATGGCCGGCTTTTTTCCAGTACAGCGATGCTGTTATTCAATAAAAATTCTGCTTCTACATAAGTATCGCCGGATTTCATGGTCTGTTCTTCAAGCGTATAAACGATGCCTGCTTTCACTCGTTCAGGTGCATCACCAACGATCCCGATCTCCTCAGCTACTGCATCCGCCCGGCTGAAACCGATACCCTCGATTTCTTCGATCAGCCGGTATGGATTTGACTGAATGACAGAGAGTGTGTCCCCTTCGAAGCGCTGATATATCTTATAAGCCAGTTTATTGGATATCCCGTAATTATTTAAGGCTATGATGACTTTCTGCATCCCCTGTTCTTTGTCCAGAACAGAAAGGATCATTTCTTTTTTTGATTCATTCAATCCAGGGATGCTGTCCAGCACCTTTTCATCATCAAGGATCATATCAATACAGTTCAGACCTAAAGTATCCACTATTTTTTCAGCAGACTTCTTTCCGATTCCTCTAAAGCGTGGACTGGAAAGATAGGTTACGATCGCTTCTTCAGTAGAGGGTTTTTCTTTGATATATTTTGAAGACTGAAACTGTAGTCCGTATTTCGGATGATCCGTCCACTTTCCAAAGAACTTGTAACTGTCCCCTTCTTGGATCTGACCAAAGTTACCTGTGACCACAGTCTGTGTCTCATTTACTTTTGTGTTCGTTGAATCGATCTTGACAAGCATCACTTTATAATAATTAGAAGGACTGGAGAAATATACCGCGGCTATTTCACCACTGATATATTCTTCTGAACCCATTTCGTTTGAAAAATCAAGCTGCTGCATGAGACGTCCTCCTTCCTTGAATAGTTTATCTAATACTCGCTCATTAATCTAGAGGTTTTTACCAGAAACTTTATTTTCTTCTCTGAATTTAGAGGGTGAAACAGACTTTAATTCCTTGAAATTACGGTTGAACGTGCGCAGTGTCTTATACCCGCATTTTTGAGAAATATCACTTATCGTCTCTTCCGTATTGAGCAGGAGATAAGTTGCCTGAGTTAAACGGTATCTGTTTATATAGGTCGTGAATGTCAGGTTCGTGTAAGTGTAAAACAGTTTTGAGACATAGGCATAATCATATTGGATGGCTTTTGTGACATCTTTTAATGTACAGTCATCCTGATAGTGATTGTCGATATAAATAAGGACGTTCTGGATGATCTTCCGTTTTGAGGATACTTTTATTTCTTCAAAAGATGTCGAACGGATCAGTGTATCACAATACCCATATAAGACTGCTTTCTGTGCATAAATAGAGGACAGTGCCTGTTTTTCCGGTATCTCTGTCACTGCAAAGCGGTTATCTTCTGGTACAGAACTTTTGTAAGATGAAAAAAAATGTCCAATCAGTTCTGGTGAAAAAATAAGTACTCTACAGACAGAATATTCTGGTGTAGACAGTTTATGCAGCTGATTAGGGAAAATGAATACAGCCTCCCCCTCTTTAAGGTGATAGTCTCTTTCTTCAACAGCAATGACCATTTCACCTTTCTCTACAATAATGATTTCATATGCCCGATGAAAATGAAGTGGAAAGTTCAAATCTTTCAATGAAGAATAGGTGAACTGTTCTTCTCCTTCCATACCATACTGCTCGAATAAGTACATGCGTACCGCTCCTTTTATCACTAATATTGTCTATCAGTATACTACATCTGAAACAGAAAGGACATTCATTTTGAAGGGTTCATCCAGAAAGTAAAAAAAGAGCTGTCTGATCAACAGAGCAGCTCTTTTATCATCATCTCACTTAAATGTATTGCAGTAATTCAGTTTCCTTGTAGGCACGGTCTATCGTTCCGCCGCCCAGACATTCGTCTCCATCATAAAAGACGATAGCCTGACCGGGAGTGATTGCACGTGCCGGTTCATCGAATTCTACTACTGCTGTATCTTCTTCTTTATTATAGTGAACAGTTACATCGACGTCTTTTTGTCTGTATCTGAATTTAGCAGAGCATCTGAACGTTTCAGGATACTCTTTACCAATTGTAAAGGAGAAGTCACTAGCTTCCAGATGCGTCGCATAAAGGTGGGGATGAGTGAATCCCTGGCCGACGATCAGTTCATTCTTTTCCAGATTTTTCCCAATAACAAACCACGGTTCATTGGACTGACCTGTTCCACCTATACCCAGACCTTTTCTTTGTCCAATAGTATAGTACATCAGCCCGTCATGACGTCCCATGACTTCGCCTGCTTCGGTCACCATGTTACCTGGCTGAGCAGGAAGATAATTCATCAAAAATTCTTTAAAGTCTTTTTCTCCGATAAAACAGATGCCTGTTGAATCTTTCTTCTTGGCTGTGGCCAGTCCAGCTTCTTCAGCTATCTTTCTGACTTCACTTTTATCCATTTCACCTAGAGGGAACATGACTTTAGACAGCTGATCCTGAGACAGCTGATTCAGGAAATAGGTCTGGTCCTTGTTGTTATCCACACCGCGCAGCATGTGAGTCGTTCCGTCTTCGTCTCTGCTGACCCTGGCATAATGCCCGGTAGCGACATATTCAGCGCCAAGACTCATGGCATAATCAAGGAAGGCTTTAAATTTGATTTCCTTGTTGCACATGACATCCGGATTCGGTGTGCGTCCTTTTTTATATTCATCCAGGAAATACTGGAAGACTTTGTTCCAATATTCCTTCTCGAAATTGATCGAATAATAAGGGATGCCTATTTTATTGGCTACGAGAGCGACGTCCTTATAATCTTCTGTAGCGGTACAGAAACCATTTTCGTCTGTATCGTCCCAGTTTTTCATAAAAACGCCAATAACGTCATACCCTTGCTCTTTAAGCAGTAAAGCTGTAACGGATGAATCGACTCCACCGCTCATGCCTACGACCACTCTTGTACTTGCATTTGACATTTTTTCACCATCATTTCTGTAAAGATTCTGTACTTGCACGAATTGAAGGTTCGTATGTTTCCAGTCTGTACTATTATACTGTCTATCATGAATAAATCAAGGGATAGCGGGGATTATTAAAAGAAAAGACACACAATTGGATTGTGTGTCTTTTCTCTGGAGCAGGTTTTTAGGTTGAAAGAGGGTTTTAAACCTTTTTAAGAACATTGGCGTTGACAAGCGATTCAATGATCCCTTCGGCAAATTTTCTTTCCTCTTCCAGCTGATCGGATTTGTATAGGTCGACTTTCTTCAACCCGTTCGAGGTCACAGCAGACAGTTTCAGCTCATTGATCTCCTTGGAAATAACCAGTTTCAGTTTAGGGACTTTCTTGTCCTGACTATGCAGAGAAAGGACACGCTCATATTGAAACGAACCGTTTTTACTTTCCAGGAACCCGTTGTCTCTAAGCGTGTACCGTTTTGCATCCTCATGTACAGCATAATGATCCTCACTGCCTAATAAATGATCTGTCTTGTATGTTGCCATTCATTTATTCCTCCTTTAAAGTTCTACTGTCTTTATTATACATCAACTTCCCTTTAAAAAAGTACAGGCGTCCTGAATTTTTTCAACTGTTTTTATAATAGCTTCTTCTGTCACACCCAAACCAAAACTCACTCTTATTGTTTCTTCGATTGCCGGGTGTCCCTTATCATATAAAGCAATCAATACATGACTAGGGTCAACATTCCCTGCTGAGCAGGCGGAACCTGTCGATACGGCGATTCGAGCTAAATCCAAGTGGATGAGCAGTTTATCTGACGGTACTCCCTTCAAATGAATGCTCAGTATATGTGGTAGACTTCTTTCCATTGATCCATTTACGCTAAAGTCTATATCAGTTTCTTCTAGTTTATTAATAAACAGTTTTTTGAAATAACTATAAGAATCTCTTAGATCTGTTTTGTTTGTCATTCTCAGTTCTACTGCTTTTTTAAAGCCCGCAATACCAGGGATGTTTTCAGTTCCCGCTCGTTTGTTGTTCTCCTGTTCTCCACCCATAATTAGACGGGGGATTGAGATATCCTCATTTATATAGAGAAAGCCTATCCCTTTGGGTCCGTTGATTTTATGCGCGGAGACTGAGAGTAAGTCAATATTTTCATCTCTTACGTCGATATCCTCAGTCCCATAAGCCTGAACAGCATCTGTATGAAAGACCACTTCAGGAGCAGTTTCTTTCAAATATTGACCTACTGCTTTGATAGGCATAAGACTTCCGATTTCATTATTCCCATACATGATCGAAACAAGTATAGTCTCTTCCCGGAGAGCTTCTTTGACTTGTTCCACGGTTACTTCCCCATCTTCATTGACAGGCAAATAAGTGATATCAAATCCTGTTTCATTTAGATATGCCATGGGTTTCAAGACAGCCGGATGTTCGACCACAGTCGTTATAATATGTTTCCCCTTATCTTTGTACTTTTCAGCAGTCTTTAATATGGCGATATTATCACTTTCGGTCCCGCCGCTCGTAATGACAATTTCTTGAGGCTTGGCATGTATACTTTCCGCAAACGTTCGGCGCGCTTCTTCAACCAGGCCTCTGCTTTCACGTCCGATTTGATGAATGCTTGAGGCATTTCCAAAATTTCTTTTCATAGCCTCTGTCATAATTTCAATTACTTCAGGGTGCATGGGAGTAGTCGCTGCATGATCTAAATAGACTGTTTCGCTCATAATTTATCCTTTCTAAACTAAGAGAGTTCGATGTTAGGATATAACATATCCAGCACTTTTCTTGATAAGCGTCTGCCTTTTCCTTTTTGTACATAGGCATGCATATTCATCGCCGGGTTAAAGTTGGCTTCTATGACAGTATAGCCTTTATTCTCTTCTGTACTCGGTACTTTAATGTCAGGGACGATCAGATCCAAACCAGTTACTTTAACATCTAATGCACTTGCGATTTCTTCTGCAATGCGTTTATAACTTTCATGCATGTCGTCAGTCACATCGATAGAGTCACCACCCGTAGAGATATTTGAATTTTCCCTGAGATATACTTTTTCTTTTTTAGCTATGACACTGTCGAAAGTGTAACCTTGTTCTTTTAGCATGAGTGCTTCGATCTCACCCATTTTTATTTTTGCCAGCGGAGCACGGTGATTCTCTCCTCTGTAAGGATGAGTGTTTTTCATTTCGATAAGCTCTCTGACCGTGTGCTCACCGTCCCCCGTAACATTGGCCGGTTCGCGCAGCAGGACAGCTTCAACTTTCCCATTCAGTACAAAGAAGCGATATTCAGTCCCTTCGATATATTCTTCTATGAGGATGCTGTCATCTTCTGTAAAGGCGAAGTTCAGTGCTTCTTCATAATCAGCTCTTTCAGGTCTTTGTTTAAAAATCGTGATGCCGATACCGTAGTTGGTCGATTTGGGCTTGATGACGATGGCTTTGTCTCTGGCAATAGGATAATAATCTTTAGCCTCTTCTAGTGAAGAAAACTCTTCACCTTCAGGGACAGCAAAATCATTGTCTTTGAGTAGTTTCTTCGTCACGGTTTTATTCGCCATGATCCAATGGGAAATATACGTATCTCTTGATGTCATATTTCCGTTTCTGACGTACTCTTTATCCCCTTTATGATTAAAGGCAAGAAACTGGTCCTGTTCATCCAGCACCGTCGTTTTCACACCGAGCTGCAGAGCATCGAACAAAAGGAGCTGGGTGCTCATTTCCAGTGTTTCAAACCCATTCAAAAGGAAAGGTTTCTCAAGAGAAAGCTGTTTATAGCTTTTCCCGAGCGCGATACCATATTCAATAAATGAGCCTCTGTCTTTCTGTTCCTCGACGATCCGAGCGGACAGCGTCTCTTTTGGATGATGAAACAGATGGATCGCTTTGTCTATCACAGCTGTATAGTCATCACTCAGATCCAGTTCCAGACTGGTCTCCTTCATACGTTTCAATAATGCAAGACCTTCTTCTTTATACTGCGAAGGTTCAAAGGGATGTTCAAGCGCAGTGGCTGCGTTCTTAGCTATACCTACCTTGATATCCTCATCAGTGTTGTCTTCATCCATCCAAACCATTGTCAGTAGAAAGACATGAACAAATAGAGACTGCTCATAAGAAAATCCAAGCGGATCGAGCGGGTTCAGGTCGAATGACCGGAATTCAACGTAGCGTGTGCCGTTATTGACTAACTGGCACACGTTTTTTCCGGCGCCCCGTAAACGCGATGAACCGTAATATTCTCTTTCTTCATATAAAGTATTGTTTTGTACTAACTCTTCGATATCACGAATATAATTCTCTATGGATTCATAAGAAACATTATCGCTGAACGTGTTGTGATAGCCGTACTGGCTGTTTCTAAGACTTCTTACAGGACCGATAGTCTCACTGTCCAAAAGCGAAGGATGACTTGTGGGAGATGCTCCGAACAGGTAAGTCAGGACCCACTGATACCTTAGATAATTTCGTGACATCTTCAGGTACAAGTCATTGCACCACTCATCGACATTTTCTTCTGACTGAACATGACTGTTGATTTTCTCCAGAAACTCAGGGGTAAAAGAGAAATTATAATGGACACCGCTGATCATCTGTTTTTTTCTGCCATATTTTTCAGCCAATTTTTCACGATACCGGATTTCTCTGTAATCATCCACTTTGATCAGAGGAATATCCTCTTCTTCCGGCAGGATATTAGCCATGCTGAATGGCCAGACAAATTCATCTTCATCGATCGTACGGTTGACGACATCATGCAAAGCCTTCAGCCATTGATACTGCTGCTTCAACGTGTCGAGAGCCGGCGTAACTAATTCAAGCTGCGCCTCACTGAAGTCTGTCTGGACATAAGGATGATGATTACGGCTACCGAATCCGGCCGGATGATCTGTTTGAGCGAGATGTCCTGATTCATCGGTTCTTAGCCCTTCCTTCTCTATACCGAAGGATCCTTTTACAAAATAAGGTTCAAGCTGATTGTTCTGTATTATTTTCTTTAGATTCATTTTATACTTCCTCTTAATATAATATGCTGTTGATATCAATTTATATCATATCACAAAAGGTCTCATCCAACATAAAAAATTAGTCTTTTCCATAGCAAACATTCGTTCACTTTTGTTCCATTGTAGAAGAAAGAATGCTATACTTGTATCACCTGAAATTACGCGTTTCATTAAGGAGAATCACATTGAACAAACCATTAGCCTACCGCATGCGGCCAAAAACCATTGACAACATCGTAGGACAGACGCACCTCGTGGGAGAAGGAAAGATCATATGGCGGATGGTAAAAGCCAAACAGCTTTCCTCCATGATTTTATATGGTCCTCCCGGTATCGGAAAAACGAGCATAGCAAGCGCCATAGCCGGATCCACTCAATATGCCTTTCGCATGCTGAATGCAGCGACAGACAAGAAAAAGGATCTGGAGATCGTAGTCGAAGAAGCAAAAATGAGCGGAACGGTGGTTCTGCTCCTCGATGAGGTCCATCGTCTAGATAAACCCAAACAGGATTTTCTGCTCCCACATCTTGAAAACGGACGGATCGTTTTGATCGGGGCTACGACGGAAAATCCCTATATTTCTATTCACCCAGCGATCAGAAGTCGGGCACAGATCTTTGAACTGAAACCTCTGGCGGAGGACCAAATCATCTCTGCCTTAAACAGGGCGCTGACCGACGAGGAAGATGGTCTCGGCTCCTATTCTATCGCTATTGAAAAAAATGTACTGGCCTACTTTGCCCGGGCCACTCAAGGGGATCTGCGAAGTGCCTTGAATGCCTTGGAGCTGGCTGTAAAGTCAACCGAAGCAGACAGCAGCGGTAAGATCGTCATCACGAAAGAAACGGCCGAAGAATGTCTTCAAAGGAAGGCGTTGAGTCATGATAAAGATGGCGATGCCCATTACAATGCTATCTCTGCTTTTCAGAAGTCCATTCGCGGCAGTGATGTCCATGCTGCACTTCACTATTTAGCTCGCTTGATCGAGGCTGGCGAACTCAAAGTCATCATCAGACGCCTTATCGTCACAGCATATGAAGATATCGGTCTAGCCAATCCGGCAGGGGTCGCCCGTGTCGTCACTGCAGCAGAAGCAGCAGAAAAAATTGGCTTTCCAGAAGCCCGTATCCCCTTGGCCAATGCGGTGATAGAGATGTGTCTGTCACCCAAGTCCAATAGTGCCATTTCCGCTATAGATGCCGCTTTAAGCGATGTAAGAAACGGTCTATCCGGAGATGTCCCTGATCACCTGAAAGATGCCCATTATTCTGGAGCTGAAAAACTAGGCAGCGGGATCGGCTATCAGTATCCCCATAACCATGACGATCACTGGATCAAACAGCAGTACCTCCCAGACACCATCAAGAATAAACGGTACTATTCACCGGCAGCTACATCTAAATTTGAGAATGCTTTGAACAGTCAATTATCCAAGTTCAACAACAAATAATTTTTTTCGTAACCGAGCACTCTGCGTTGACTAAACTAGACCTCTGTGCTAATATAAAGATAAGAATTCTGAGGTGTACGCGATGCCTACAAACTGTGTTGACCGAACATTTTATTAAAACATTGGGATTCTAAAGGAAGAATTGCTGACACGCCTTATCACTTGGAAGTCAAATATTTTTCTGGTGAAGCCCACCTGCCAATAGCGGGTTCAACCTAACATGGCATTCAACCGGCACCATCGGATTTCTTATACTTAGTCATAAACTGAGCCAGGACCTAGCGTCCTGGCTCTTTTTTCCTTTTATTAGGTAATCGCTTACTTTTTTAGTATAATGAAGGTAAGAAAATATGAAGGGTTGTGTGTCACATGTTACAAGAGTACAAGAAGATATTGGTAGCGATAGACGGGTCTCAGCAGGCAGAGAAAGCGTTCAAGAAAGCTGTCGAAGTGGCTAAGCGAAATGATGCTGTTCTGGTTCTTGCTCACGTTATCGATACGCGGGCTTATCAGTCATTCAGTACGTTTGATGGATCGATCGCAGATAATGCGCGTGAAGAAGCCAAGAATACCCTTAACGACTACAAAGAATATGCGGAAAAAGAAGGCTTGTCACAAGTCAAGACTGTACTAGAATACGGCTCACCGAAAATAATGATCGCCAAACAGATCCCTGAAGCTGAAAGCATCGATTTGATCATGCTGGGTGCGACCGGTTTGAATGCGGTAGAACGAATCTTTGTAGGGTCCGTTTCTGAATATGTGATCCGTCAGGCTGAGTGTGACGTGCTGATCGTACGTACTGACCTGAACAACGAGTTCACAGAAGACTGATCGACCAAGCGATTCAAATAAAAAACGTCTCTTTCCTTTACCGTGAAAGAGACGTTTTTTTGTTTGTTTTACTTACTTAATTTCTGTACATCACGGGCAATCATAAGTTCTTCATCTGTAGGAATGAGCAGCACTTTAACTTTAGAATCGTCTGTAGAAATAACTCTCTGTTTGCCGCGGACATCATTTTTTTCCTTATCGATGTTGACACCAAGGAATGAAACACCATTGATGATGTTCTCACGTGTCTCTATACCATTTTCACCGATACCCGCAGTAAATACGATCGCATCGACACCATTCATCGTTGCTGCATAAGAACCGATGTATTTGATTACTCTGTCTTCAAAGATACGCAGAGCCAAGGCTGCACGTTCATTTGTTTCCTCTGCGTCTTCCAAGTCCCTCATATCACTTGAAATCCCAGAAAGGCCTTTAAGACCGGATTCGTTATTCAGAATATAGATCATGTCATTGATCGTTTCAATGCCTTCTTTTTCCATCAAGAATGGAAGCAGTGAAGCATCGATGTCACCTGAACGTGTGCCCATCGTTACTCCAGCTAAAGGAGTGAAGCCCATTGAAGTATCAACTGATTTTCCGCCGTCGACCGCAGTGATCGATGCACCGTTACCCAAGTGGCAGGTGATGATTTTCAAGTCTTCAATCGGTTTTTCCAGCATTTCAGCTGCTTGCTGGGCAACATATTTATGACTGGTTCCGTGTGCGCCGTATTTACGTGCATTGTGTTTCTCATAGTATTCTAAAGGAATGCTGTACAAGTAGTTCACTTTAGGCATGGTCTGATGGAAAGACGTGTCAAATACTGCAACACTTGTGATATCCGGTAAAATCTTACGGAACGCCTTGATGCCTGTCGCATTGGCAGGGTTATGCAGCGGTGCAAACTCAGATAAACTTTCGATCTGTTCCACGACTTCATCAGTCACTAAAGCGGAATCCTTGAAGATTTCTCCGCCGGCAACGACACGGTGTCCAACACCAGTGATCTCGTTGAAGTCTTCGATGATACCTAGTTCAGTCAGCTGTTTTAAAAGCATTTCTACAGCAATTTCATGGTCCGCAATATCTACGACTTCTTCGTATTTTTCACCATCGTTGTATTTGATAGTGAAGATCGAATCGTTCAATCCGATACGTTCAACGATGCCTGAAGCAAGGACTTCTTCCTGAGGCATAGTGAATAATTTCCATTTCAAACTTGAACTTCCTGCATTGATAGCAATAGTTTTTGACATATTGTATTCTCTCCCATTTTTAAATGTTCTGCTCTTTTTTCCATTTTTTTATATTGATGATAAACGATTGGAATGCTTCCTGATCTTTGATGTTCGGTACATCAGAAACAAGCACTTCAGATACCTGTTTACTGTCTGCTCCCTTTTTCTGAACAATAAACAGAGATTTTCTGGCCTTGGCTGAACTGAACCATTCCAGCGGCATATGAACGATCCCTTGGACGTGCCCGACAGAATGAACATATTTCAGCAGGCTTTTTACTTCTTCTGATTCAAACACATTCGTCGGAAGCAGGTAAAAGGCATAGCCGCTTTCTTTCAAGTATTTGAATCCTTGTTCAATGAGCAGGAAATGACTGTAGGAGTACCCCTCTTCGAAGCGAGTCTGAAATTCCTCACTTTGAACCTCTTTCGGATAGTAGCCAACAGGCAGATCCGATATCATTAGGTCTGCAGGTTCGAGCAGCAAGGGCTGCAGGGCATCCTGATGCATCAAATGAACAGGGATATCCAGCATAGCTGAGAGCGTTGACGCAAGCGATATGAGCAGTTCGTCGTTGTCTACACCTGTCAATTTAAGCTGCTTGTTTCTTGAAAAGAGGGTCGTAAACAGTGTATAGAGCAAATTCCCGCTTCCGACAGATAAATCGGCGATATGAAGCGGTTTGTCTCTATCAAAGAAAAGGTCTATAAAATAAGACAAGATGACCCCGATACCATCGGGTGTTGGCTGGTGGTTGACTTGCAGCTGATCTTCTTTCACCATACTGATCAAAATCATTTGAACAGCCTTTTTCTTTTCTTCCAGCGACAGCTCGCTCAGAGATATCGAATCATATAACTCTTTCAATTTATCTCTTGTTTCTGGTTCAGGGAGCCCATCTTCAATGTGAATGTGCCCATTGTCCAGAATGTTTTCACCTGTTTCAATAAAGGCTTCTATAAATGTCGAATCCAGATCTTCCTTGATAAGCTGGGTCGATCCAAGTAAAACGTTATAAAACTTCTCAACTTTAGATGTATCCACTGCAACAATCCTTTCATTTCAACCCTCTGCCAGAGATCCGACAGAGTTGAAAATACCATAAAACTCTACTATTATTCTAACTCATTCGATTGTCCTGCACAAGATTTAAGCCGCACGTATGTAGGAATCAGAGCACACGTTATGACACAGTGTCAGTTTTAATGATAGAAAAAAAGGAATCAAAATCGTAAAGATTTATGATTCCAATTTCTATGATAATTAGTTTGCTACAGGATAAACAGAAACTTGCTTTTTGTTTTTTCCTTTACGTTCAAAGCGAACAACACCATCAATTTTAGCGAATAAAGTGTCGTCTCCACCTCGACCCACGTTTTCACCTGGGTAGATCTTAGTTCCACGTTGGCGGAATAAAATAGATCCTCCAGAGACAACTTGTCCATCTCCACGTTTAGCTCCTAAACGTTTTGATTGTGAATCACGGCCGTTGGTTGTTGAACCGCCACCTTTTTTATGAGCGAAAAATTGTAGATTCATTTTCAACATATTCAATGCACCTCCATTATTTCCCTTTTAGGGAATTAATTTTCACATACTCACTGTATTCTTCTTCTATACTTTTTAAAGACAGATGAAGGCTTTTCATGAGTATCTGGCCTGTTTCCATTTGTTTTTGAGAAATACCAGCAGGAATAGTAAATTCCAGATAGCCGCCAGAATCTTCAGCAGAAACGACCTCTACGGGTATTTCAGCTATCTCTGACAGACTATTGACTGTTCCGATACTTAAGGCTGAAACGGCAGCACAGACAACATCATAACCGTACGGGCCAGCTTCAGCATGTCCAGACATTTCGACTGACATAAAATTTGAACCTTTACGGCGAAATTGAATATCTATCATTTCAGTCTCACTTTCTCAATGATTAGTTTGATTTGATTGATGTGATAGAAACTTTTGTATAAGGCTGACGATGTCCCTTTTTATTATGGGAATCTTTTCTGCGACGGTATTTGTAAGTCGTTACTTTTTTAGCACGACCTTGTTTCTCGATCTTACCTTCTACAGACGCGCCTTCGATGAAGGGATTACCTACTACAGTATTATCTCCTCCAACAAACAAAACTTCGTCAAAAGTAACTGAATCACCAGCTTCTCCGTCTAATTTTTCTACGAAGATATCTTGGCCTTCTTCAACTTTAAACTGTTTTCCACCTGTTTTGATAATTGCGTACATGTTTGCTGCACCTCCTTTAATTAATGAATAAAACGTTCAGTTTTATTCTTAAGCACTTAGACTCGCCGTTATAAGTAGCAGTCTCCTGCTTTTCAGACTTATATACGAGCGGTTGTAGTTGTGGTGCTACACATTTACAACATTACTAGCATACCAAATCGACCAGCCATAGTCAATCATTAAATTAATATCCATGACAGCTGATACCCAGTTTCAATTGAGTACACGTTCATTTTAAAAAATTTCGGGAAGAAACGATTCGATCACTGAACTTTTCAGCAAAATTTATATCATGGGTGATCATAATGACTCCGACATCATTCTTGATGATGGACATGAGCAGCTCACCGAACCGGTTGGCAGTCTCCTGATCCAGTGCAGAAGTAGGTTCATCCAGACATAAAATCTGCGGTTCCAGCATAAGCGCCCGTGCTATAGCTACACGCTGCTTCTGTCCCCCTGACAACTCTTTAGGGTATGCTTCCTGTTTGTCAAAGATAGCTAATTTTTTCAGTAATTCTTCAGCTTTTATTTCCGCTTCTTTTTTACTGAGATCCTTATTGAGGACCGGACTGAGTGTGCAGTTTTCTTTAACTGTCAGATTAGGAAATAGCTGAAAATCCTGAAAAACCAGTCCAATTTTTTTGTTTACTTTTTTATCGCTTTCCTGGCTAGTAAATAAAACATCATCATCAAGTTTGATTTGTCCTTCATCTGGCATATCCAGCTGGTTCAGCAATCGGATAAAAGTCGTCTTGCCTGATCCCGATTCCCCTACTATGGATACGATCTCTCTCTTCCTGACTGTTAATGAGAAATCTTTGATCAAATCGATACCATTCATTTTTTTACCCAGGTTTTCTATGACAAGCATCTCGTTCCCCCCTTTTTATATTTGGTACTGTTTCTCGATTTTATTCAACAGATATGAAATAATGCCGGTGACAATAAGGTAAAGGATACCTACGAATATAAACGGAATCAGCGATGCATAGCGATTAGCTGCTATCTGGCCAGCTCTCAATACTTCTCCTAATCCTAAAATATAAACAAGAGAGGTATCTTTCACCAATGCCAGTACCTCATTTCCTATGCTGGGCAATGTGGTTTTCAAAACCTGTGGAAAGATGACTTTCCGGTACCCTTTAAAGTGGCTGATACCAAGCACTTTCAGTGCTTCAAACTGACCAGTCGGTACACCTACCATGCCACCTCTGAATATCTCTGCGAAATAAGCAGCATAATTCAGGATGAAAGCAAAAACAGCGGCTGGGAACCGGTCAAGTGTCAAGCCGATGTAAGGTAAGCCGAAGAATACAAACATTAACTGAAGCAGCAACGGTGTTCCCCGCATTACATATATATAGAGCGTAATGATACCCTGTAAAAATTTAGGTCCATACACTTTTATAACTGCCACTGCCAACCCTATCGGCAGTGAAAGCACCAGTACTAACCCGAACAACTTCAACGTTAACTCTAAGCCTCCAATGATCGAAGGCAAGGCTGACCATAACATAACTTTCACTCCTATAAATTATTCCTGTTCACTGAACCATTCCTGATAAATATCATCGTACGTTCCATCTTCCATGAGTCTTTCTAAAGATGCATTAAATTCTTCTCTCAATGCATCATCATCCTGCCTGAAGCCTACTGCATACTCTTCTTTGCCAAAATCCTCTTCCAGCACTTTGTAATCCGGTGACGGATTCTGTGACATATAGAATCTTCCCAGCGTTTCATCCACCACAATGGCTTCACTTCGACCGGATATCAGGTCATTGAACACATCATTATTTGATGGGAACTGTATGACTTCGCTGTTATCAAATTCACTCATGATATCAGATGGATCGCTCTCAATTGCACTGATGGCACTCGATGACTGCTGGGCAGCAACTTTTTTGCCAGCCAAATCAGATTTAGAATCGATCCCGTTTTCCTCCAAGGTAACGATCAGTTGACTATTCTCCAGATATGGTGTGCCAAAGTCTACTTTTTCAGCACGTTCATCAGTAATCGTATAACCATTCCATATCATATCGATATTACCCGTGTTTAGTTCGGTCTCTTTCATAGCCCAATCGATAGGCTGAAAGCTGATGGAATACCCCAAGTCATCAGCTACTGCCTCTGCCAGGTCGATATCGAAGCCAACCAGATCGCCGTCATCATCTCTGAATCCCATTGGAGCAAAGGTATCATCCAAACCAACCACATAGGCCTTTTCATCTGTACTGCTTTCTGTCTCATTAGTCTGACATCCTGTTAAGACGATCCCAGAAACAATCAATCCCATTAATAGCATTTTTGAATTTTTCATTCGTGTTCCTCCTAGAGTTATTTATACTTTTTTAGTTCTACAGCAAGTGTTCATACAAGACTGCAGTTCCTGTACAAACAAAAAAAACGCCCTTTAATCCTCTTATATAAGAGAATTAAAGGACGATTAAATATCGTGGTCCCACCTTTATTCGTGACAATATAAAAAATCGTCACCTCAACACGTTCAAAACGACTAAACGCTGGCACGATAACGGGTGCATCCGATAAGCCTACTCGAGTTCAGCTTTTAGCTTAGAGATGTGTTTTCAAAGTACGCCTATAGTTACTCTCACCGACCGTAACCTCTCTGAAAAGGAGTGACTTTTACTTTTTCTCATCATAGCTATTTATTATTTTTTATATCATAGCATATTTATTTTCCAAAGCCAAATATTTTTTTCCAAATACTTACTTTTTCTTCTTTCATCGTCATGAGAGGTACCGTATCGCCAAGTATTCTTCTTGCAATATTACGATAGCCTTGCGATGACGGGTGGTTGGGGTCTAACACAACAGGGTTCCCTTTATTGGATGCCCGAACAACTTCATCATCTTCAAAGATGATCCCCAACAGTTTAATAGACAGATGACGGGTGATTTCTTCTACGTCCATAACATCTCCTGCTTCCATCATTCCTTTACGGATACGATTGATTACAAGCTGAGGTGCTTCTATAGCCGTCTGCTCTATCAGTCCGATGATCCTGTCCGCATCTCTGATAGCAGAAATTTCTGGCGTCGTGACTAAAATAGCATCATCAGCAGCAGCAATGGAATTTTTAAACCCTTGTTCAATGCCTGCCGGACAATCGATTAAAATATACTCAAAGTCTTTTTTCAGTTCTTCGACCATGTCCACCATCTGGATCTCATTTATTGCATTTTTATCTGCATGTTGAGCTGCTGGTAGTAGAAAAAGCTGATCGTTGAAACGTTTATCTTTTATAAGTGCCTGATGAAGCTTTGCTCTTCCTTCTACCACATCGATGATGTCATATATTATTCTGTTTTCCAAACCCAAAATAACATCAAGGTTTCTCAACCCTATATCCATATCAACGAGACATACTTTTTTCCCTTGAAGCGCCAGTGCTGTTCCAATATTTGCGGTCGAAGTCGTCTTGCCTACTCCACCTTTACCTGATGTTATAACTATGGCTTTACCCATTATAAATACCTCCTGCATGTTTACCTATTTCTGGTCGAATAGTTTTTAAGTTTTCCAAGCTGGAAACTTCAATGATATGTAAGTCATTAACATATACAAATTCTGTTGTGTCAGAATCTTCATCCGTTGGCTGATCTTTTTTTTCTATGACATGAACATTGTCTCCTATCCGTACTTGTGCATTATACCGGAAATTAGCAACGACAACAGCACTTTCTTTCCCATTGACCCCTGCATGTGCAATGCCTTTCAGTTCTCCTATAATATAAATACTTCCCGTGGCACGAACCATGCCTCCAGGGTGAACAACACCAATGAGCAGCATGTCTCCTTCAGCCTCGACGATCTGTCCACTTCGAACTGTCCTGACTTCCAGCGTGGGACTCGCTTCTTTATGCCACTGCAGACACTTTTCCAGCGACAAAACTTCTGATTCAAATGATGAGACTTTAAAATACTCATCTTCAACGATTGCTGATACCTTTTCTTTTTCTGCATCTGTTAATTCTCTCTGACCCGTTTTGACATGAAAATTGATTTTTCTCCCAGTATGAGAATCTTTTTTCATCTGTAATGTTAATGTTTCCAGTTCTTCATACACATCCTGCAGGGAAGCTGAAGACTGAATAATAAGCTGATAACCTTCTTGGGTCCCTTTTAGTGATACCGCACTCTTCATTCTGTTCCACCTCTAGTTTTATCTTATTGATACATTGTTTTTTCTACTCGATCCAGCCTTGTTTTCTTCTAAGCTGACTAACACTTTGATCCATTCCTTGAGCGGATACCCAATGACTATAAAAGCAAGTGTATTGAATATCAATGTGCCATTCAAGCGACTGACCAGGAAGAGTTGCAGCGTCATATCGGACAGTCCGATGACTCTGTACACACTAAAAACAAATAATTCCATTAAAGTCAGTACAACAATATTGATCAGCAATATAGCAGAGAAGTAAGGATTGATTATCTGGCGGATTTGAATGACCAGATATGGAATCAACACAAATGCTGCAATATATATGCCTAAAATCCCACTGTAGTAACTGTCATAAATAAAACCGAAAACAAAAGCAAGGATGAACAACTGCTTTGGTTCCAGATAGAAAGAAAGCATGATAAGTGTAATAATGACCAGTCTGGGGATCATTACACCGAAAGACGTACTTAACTGTTCACGAAATAAATACGACAACCCTCCGTCTATGAGCAAAGTGAAAAACAGTAGAAAAACGGGAATCGTTATTTTTTTCCAGTTAGTCATCACTCTTCACCGCTCTCGGCCATACGATGGATAATGGTTACAAAACGGATAGCGTTAAAATCAGCTGAAGGTTTTACATATACCTGTTGAGCAAGGCCATGTGAATCCATTGAGACCTCTTCCACTTCACCGATAACCAGACCTCGTGGGATAGTTCCACCCAAACCGGAAGTGGTCACAAGTTCTCCCTCGCTGATTTCTACCGTTGATGTAATCTGAGACATCAGAAGCTGATTCGCATCGGCATCATAGTCGCTGATTATTCCGTATACTGTCTCATCTCCCATGACGATTTCTGAAGAAACCTGATTAGCCGTCTGCTCGATGTTTGTCAGTAGAACGACTTTTGAACTGGTCGGATTTGTTTCAGCGATACGACCGATCAGACCATTTCCGGACATGACAGGCATCCCAACTTCCACACCATCCTGACTTCCGCGATCAACAACTAACTGGTCGACCCAGTTATCCGGATTTCGAGAGATTACGGTCCCTGAGATGGTCCGGTAATCGGTTAAAGACTGTTTCAGATCCAGTTCTTCTTCCAAGCGAGCGTTCTCATCTTTTAGTGTATTCAATTCTGCTTGACGTTCATATATCTGATCGATTTCTATTTTTAATCTCTGATTTTCAGTGTACGTATCCTGTAGATCATCTATCGAATCAAACACGCCGATTATAGCATTGGCAGGTTTGGAATAAATCCTTCCCAGAACCGCAGTAATGTCGTTGGTCGCCTGTTGAAAAAAGGGGATGTTCCCTGTGTTTCGCATGGATAACGAAATCAGCGAAACAAACATGATCACACTGATAAGCAGGACGATTAATTTTTTATTTGTAAAAAACTGGTTCAATTGCGACACCTCTTATAATTTAACTTCGCTTATTTTACCATAGATTATAGTCAGTTCGTAGAGGCAGTTTGAAATGAACAGCTGGTATATGTGTCTAATTTTAGAACACGCATACACGGTATCATTAAACTAGCGGGAAGAATATCTTCCCGCTAGTTTACATATTTATCTCGATTGCTTTCTATATATATTCATGTGGTTCAATGCTTCTCCGGTCCCTATCGCTACACAATCTAAAGGATTGCTTGCAACAAATACAGGAACATCCGTTTCTTCTGCAATAACATCGCTTAGATGCTTCAACAAAGCGCCGCCCCCTGTCAAGACGATACCACGGTCGATAACATCCGCTGAGATTTCAGGCGATGTATCTTCAAGGGTTCCCTTCACAGCGACAAGAATACTTTCGATCACTTCTTTGATGGCTTCTGCCACATCGATAGCCGGAATCGATATCGTCTTAGGTAAACCGGTCAATAAGTCCCTTCCGCGAATATCCATAGAGCCCATGTCTTTAGCAGCTTCAATAGAGGCACTGCCCAATTCCATTTTCACCGCTTCAGCCGTTCGTTCACCTATGAGCAGATTAAATTTGTTTCTGATGTATTGAATGATGGACTGATCCATTTGATCACCCGCCATTTTGATCGTACGGCTGCTGACGATCCCGCCTAATGATATTGTAGCAACGTCAGTGGTCCCGCCTCCGATATCCACGACCATGCTGCCTGTAGGTTCATTGACAGGTAACCCTGCTCCTATTGCAGCAGCAAACGGTTCTTCTATCAAGTAGGCATCTCTCGCTCCAGCCATTTTTGCCGCATCGATGATGGCTCTCTTTTCAACTTCTGTTCCACCACCGGGAACACAGACAACGACTTCAGGTTTAGAACCACGTTTTCCTACGGCTTTCGTTATGAAGTATTCAAGCATGGCTGCTGTTGTATCGAAATCTGCGATTACGCCATCTTTCATCGGACGCAAGGCAACGATACTACCAGGTGTACGACCTATCATTTTTTGAGCATCTATACCAACAGATACGACTTCATCCTTTGTTTTATCTTTAGCTACAACTGAAGGTTCGCCAAGGACGATACCTTTTCCTTCTATATAAACATTTGTATTAGCGGTACCTAAATCAATACCGACCCCTTTTTTTCTGAACCAGAACACTAAAAAATCTCCTTTCAACACTTTCACATACTAGCATAATAAATCCTAAACTTACATTATACAATTGTACCTTTTTATTAATCAATATGCACTAGCTAACTTACACTTTATTTTAAATTTAATATTTGAAACGTCACATTAATTATTTCTATGCACTAAAAAACCGAGCAGGATAGATACCCTACTCGGTTAAAAAATTATAATAGTTTAGTATTAAGCTTTTTCTACGTTAGCTGCTTGAGGTCCGCGTGCGCCTTCTTCGATATCGAAAGTAACTGCTTGACCTTCTTCTAATGATTTGAATCCTTCTTCGTTGATAGCTGAGAAGTGTACGAATACATCGTCTGCACCTTCGCGCTCGATAAATCCAAATCCTTTTTCTGCGTTAAACCATTTTACTGTACCGTTTTCCATGTTTACTGTTCCTCCTCGTGCCTTAAAGCACAATTTATTTCACATTATTGCTATAGGTACGAATCGGAATGTTATTACACATTACTTTTTTCTTTCCCTAACAAAATGCTAAATTCATAGTACCACGCCATATTATTTTATGCAAGTATTTAGCACTTTTTTATGGGAAATATCTTATGACCACTCTGTCAAAAACATCGAAATTCACAAGGCTCCATATTCTTTCAAACTGATGTACTGGTCCTCCCCAATAATGAAATGATCAAGAAGTTCTATACCGACGATTTTTCCCACTTCACACATCCTCTCTGTAAATCGCAGGTCAGCGTCTGAAGGTTCAGGATTCCCGGAAGGATGATTATGGGCTATGATTATACGTGCAGAGGAATATTTTATAGCCGCTTTGAATATCTCTCTTGGATGAGCAACACTAGAATTCAACCCACCTTTAAAAATCGTTTCTTTTTTTATTATTTCGTTCTTTGTATTTAAAAATAACCCCACCACCAGTTCCTGCTGCAAGCCTTTCAGTTCTTCCAGTAACAGCTTTCCTACATACTGGCTAGACGTGACTGCTCCTTCTTTTAGAACTGTTGTTTTAGCCAGACGCTTACCCAATTCGATCGTTGCCAACAGTTCGAAGGCTTTTGCTTTCCCTATTCCCGGTATGGCTAAAAGTTCTTCCAGAGTAGCATTTTTGAACATGTACAAATCATCAAAGTTTGAAAAAACCTGCATGCTGAGCTGCAGGACATTCTGATCTCTTGTTCCCGTTCGAAGCAGTATTGCCAGCAGTTCATGGTTAGCGAGTGCTTCAGGACCATATTCGGCCATCCTTTCTCTAGGTCTTGACTCTTGTGGAACATCAACAAATTTCTGATTAAGCATAGAATTCCCTCCAATAAAAAAGAAGAGAAGATTTTATCTTCTCTTCAATATATACTGTCATTTAAAAAAAATTCTCACTTTTTATTTTGATAAGAATTTTCTCCAAGTCCTCACAGATTTCTAATGCTTTAGCTTTAGCTTCTTTCGACGGTTTTAAAAGATCGGGGACCATGACTACTTTATAACCGGCTTCATATGCTGCCCGAACACCATTGAGCGAATCTTCAAGAACCAGCACATCAGACTGTGCATCCCCCGACAAGCTGGACTGCTTTCTGGAATATTTCAGGATGAGGCTTGGATTTCGCGACTTCGTCTCCTCCAATATACGCATCGAAGTAGCCTTTGAGATCGGTCATCTCTAAAAGTTTTTCCACTAACTTCCGTTCTGAACTGGAAGCCACGACCGTCTTATACCCCTGCTCTTTTAAATAAGCGAGCAGTTCGACTAGGCCTTTTTTTATCGCAGGCGGTTCAGATGACAGAAGGTCCTCAACATCTTTTTTGCTGTCAATGATGAACTGCTGGACATTGTTTTTAGGAAACTGATCAAACATGGCCTGGAAAAAATCAGTTTCACTTGCTCCGATATACTTCTCATAAAAGGAATAGTCAAACGGAATGCTTAAGGCATCAGCCGTTTTCTGATTCGCTTTATAGTATAGCGGTTCTGTATCAAACATCAAACCATCCATGTCAAATACGACTACTTTATTCATGTTTACCCTTCTTTGACTTGTTTTAATTTTTCGATCTGGTTCGTTACCGCCTCGTACTTCTCTTTGTAATCTTGTCCTTTTTCTTTTTCAGCATTCACGATTTTTTCCGGTGCATTCTGCACGAATTTTTCATTTGCCAGTTTTTTCTCTACTCTATCCATTTCCTGCTGCCATTTGGCTTTTTCCTGTTCCAGACGCTGGATTTCTTCCTGAATATCGACTAGACCCGCTAGTGGAAGATATACTTCCGCTCCAGAAATGACTGCGGACTTCACTTCTCCAGGTATTTCCACTTCCGTATCGATCACCAGTTCATTGGGATTACAGAAACGTTCGATAAAGGAACGGTTCTCGACTAAGAAGGCTTTCTCTTTTTCACCTTTAGTTTTTATCAGGATATCGATTTTTTTAGATAGCGGACGATTGGCATCCAGACGAATGGAACGAACAGAACGGATCAGTTCAATAAGCATCTCCATGTTGGTGATCGCTTCCTGATCGTCAAACTCACTTACCGTTTCAGGATATTCTGCAACGACAAGAGACTGACCTTCATGCGGGATATGTTCCCATATCTCTTCTGTCACAAACGGCATGATAGGATGCAGGAGACGCAGTGTCTGATCCAGTACATGGACCAGGACAGATTGGGTCGTCACTTTCTGTTCATCTGTACCCTGAATAAGCAGTTCTTTACTCATTTCAATATACCAGTCACAATAATCATCCCAGATAAAGGTATACAGTCTTCTGCCGGCTTCACCAAATTCAAATTTTTCAAACAGCTCAGTCACCTGTCTGATGGTCTGATTCAAGCGAGCGAGTATCCATTTGTCTGCTATAGATTTTTCTCCCGAAAGATCGATATCCTCAAATGAGAAATCTTCGAGATTCATGATAACATAGCGGCTGGCATTCCAGATCTTGTTGATGAAGTTCCAAGAAGCATCCATTTTTTCATAACTGAAGCGCACATCTTGCCCAGGTGCTGAACCATTGGATAAGAACCATCTCAAGGCATCAGCGCCGTACTGATCGATGACTTCCATCGGATCGATACCGTTGCCTAACGACTTGCTCATTTTTCTGCCCTGTTCATCTCGAATCAATCCATGGATCAGTACATTCTTGAACGGCGCCTTGCCGGTAAATTCCAGACTCTGGAAAATCATGCGGCTGACCCAGAAAAAGATGATATCATAGCCCGTAACCAGCGTACTAGTCGGAAAATATTTTTTGAAGTCTTCTGAATCTGTATCCGGCCATCCCATGGTAGAAAACGGCCACAAAGCTGAACTGAACCATGTATCCAGAACATCATTGTCCTGCTCCCAGTTTTCGCTGTCTTCTGGAGCTGTTTCTCCCACATACAGTTCACCGGTTTCTTTATGATACCAGGCTGGGATGCGGTGCCCCCACCATAACTGTCTTGAAATGACCCAGTCATGAACGCTTTCCATCCAGTTGTTGAATGTTTTTTCGAACCGTTCAGGGACAAAGTTGACCTTGTCTTCAGTCTGCTGATTTCTCAGCGCCTGTTCTGCCAGCGGCTGCATTTTAACAAACCATTGTGTGGATAGTCTAGGTTCAACGATCACACCTGTACGTTCGGAATGACCGACGCTATGTGTCATTTCTTCAACCTTGATGAGGTTGCCGGCTTCCTTCAAATCTTTGACAAGAGCTTTTCGTGCTTCGAAGCGGTCCATGCCTTCATACTTTCCAGCTAGTTCATTCATTGAGCCGTCATCATTCATGACATTCACTTGTTCCAGGTTATGTCGTTTACCTATTTCAAAGTCATTCGGGTCGTGTGCTGGAGTGATTTTGACCACACCTGTCCCGAACTCCCGGTCCACATAATCGTCTGCTACGACAGTCAGTTCTCTTTCGACCACTGGGAGCAGCACTTTTTTACCTATGAGGTGCTGATATCTTTCATCTTCAGGATGAACAGCTACGGCTGTATCACCAAGCATGGTTTCCGGCCGTGTCGTTGCGATCTCCACTTCGCCTTCACCATCCACGATAGGATACGTGATATGGTAGAATGCACCATTGACATCTTTATGGTCCACTTCGATGTCTGACAAGGCAGTCTGTGCCTTGGGATCCCAGTTGATAATGTATTCGCCGCGATAAATAAGTCCTTTATTATATAAGTCGACAAATACTCTGTTTACAGCATCATTCAGACCTTCGTCTAAAGTGAAACGTTCTCTTGAATAATCGACGGAAATACCTACTTTCGACCACTGTCTGCGGATATTTCCAGCATATTCTTCTTTCCATTCCCAAACTTTTTCGAGAAATTTCTCTCTACCCAGGTCATATCTTGAAATGGAATCCTGAGCTAGTTTTTCTTCTACTTTTGCCTGCGTCGCGATTCCAGCGTGATCCATCCCCGGCAGCCACAATGCATCATACCCCTGCATTCTCTTCTGACGGATAATGATATCCTGAAGTGTTGTATCCCATGCGTGACCTAAGTGCAGCTTTCCGGTCACGTTGGGTGGAGGAATAACGACGGAATAAGGTTCTGTCCCTTTACCATCCGGTCTGAACAAATCTTCCTTCAGCCATTTTTCATAACGCCCTTCTTCTACTTTTGACGGCTCATACTTCTTTGACATGTCTAACGATTTTTCCAAAATGATCACTCCTTTTTTCTCATAAAAAAAGCATTCATCCTATGGATATAGGACGAATGCTTCGCGGTACCACCTAAATTATCACTGTAATTAAAAAACAGTGATCTCTTAACAACAGTTTTAATGGTCTGTCAGTCCAGTTACAGCTACTTCTTTGTTCACTGTATAGCTCACATGCTACTTCTCAATATGATCGATCAGGGATTTCCACCAGACACCCATTCTCTAAGATCCTCTTTATTGATACTACTCATGATCATTGCCTTGATTTATTCATTTATATTAACTCAGTTCAGCTTCTTCGTGACGCGCAGCTGATAAAGCATCTTCGTAATTTGGGTCACCGGACATTTCTTTCACGATTTCTCTATAAACGATTTGTCCGTGTCTATTTAAGACAAATACGGCACGTGCGATTTTGTCCATATCTTCAATATATAGACCATATTCCTTGGCAAAGTTGCGTTCGCTGTCATGCAGTAAAACAGTGTCCACATCTTTTGCCTGCCCCCACTTTTCCTGCTCTTCAACAGTATTGGCAGAGATCGAGAGGACTGTGGTATTTTTCAGCTCTTTACCTTCTGTATTAAAGGTATCCGTCTGTCTTGCACACGTACTCGTCGTTATATCCGGGAAAGTACTTAAAATAACGACTTCTCCTTCATAATCGGAAAGTTTAACGTCTTCATTGTTCAGGTTTTTAAGATTAAAGGAAGGAGCGTTATCTCCTACTTCTGGAACGGGTCCGTTTGTCTGAAATTTTTCACCTTTCATCATTACGTCCATTGTTTCCCCTTCTTTCCTATAGTATACCCTTAGTTTAACTGTTTCGGAAGAGGTTTTGCAACTAAAACATCATAACAAGTCAGCAAAGGTTTTTTCGCGTTCTTTGTTCTCGTCCGTTTCTATGCCGATCTTTTCGATCTTCATACCTTCTAATGCGCGGTCCATCAACCCATTAACGTCGATCGCTTTCTCAAAGTCTTCCACTTTCTGTAATTTCGGTTTCGTTTTCGGTCTGGTTGGTGCAAAAATCGTACAGCAGTCTTCGAAAGGCTGTACGGCCAGTTCATACGTATCGATTTGTTTCGCGATATCTATAATATCATTCTTGTCTGTGGAAATAAGCGGACGCAGGACAGGCGTGCTGGTCACAGCATTTATCGCCAGCATACTTTCAAGTGTCTGGGATGCGACCTGCCCCAGAGACTCTCCATTAACGATAGCTAAGCCATTACGTTTTCTACGGATCTCATCCGTCAGTCGCATCATCATTCTTCTTGTGATCGTCATGGAATACTCATCTGGAACTTCTTTCTTGATCTGTTCCTGGATCTCAGTGAAAGGAACTTCTATAAATATAATTTCTCCAGCAAAACGAGACAGCTTGGCCGTCAGATCTTTGGCTTTCTTTAAAGCCTGCGGGCTCGTGTATGGAGGGCTATGAAAATGGACTGCTTCTATTTCCATGCCCCTTTTCATTGAAAGATAACCGGCTACAGGTGAATCAATACCTCCAGAAAGCATAAGCATCCCTTTGCCGGAAGAACCGACTGGCAGCCCCCCCTGCCCCTGAATGGTATCTACCGATATAAAGATCCCCCTATTTCTAACTTCGACCCTAACGGTCACTGTCGGGTTTTTCATTTGTACATGGATATCTGCCATAGCATCTTCCACTGCTGTGCCCAGCATGCGATTGATGTCGTTAGTATCGTATTCAAATGAATGGTCTGAGCGTCGGGTGTTGATCTTGAATGACATGCCCGGAGTATAGTTTTTCCTGATCAGTTCGATGACGGCTTTTTCAGCTTCTTCGACTGACTTTTCGACCCTGACTATAGGCGAAAATGATTGTATACCAAATATGTCATTCAATTCTGAAATAATCGGTTCAGCATTTTCACCATGAAGTTTGACATGCATGCGGTCGCGATTGTAACTCACCTTTACCTGGTCATATTTTTTCAGTTTTTTTGTAACGTTTTTATTTAATTTCTTAATAAATATCTTTTTGTTTTTGCCTTTGGTGGATAATTCACCGTATCTTATCATTAATTCTGTGATTTCCAAATTTGTTCTCCTCTACTCAATTGATTTCAACTGTGAATAAACGGTATCGACTGCGCTCTTGAATGCATCGACTTCCTGCAGCGTGTTTATTTGACTCCAGCTTATTCGTACGGCAGACTCCGCTTCTTTTAATGAATAACCCATTTCTCTGATCGAATGGATATTATCTTTTTTTCTGCTCGAGCAGGCACTTGTTGTTGAAATATAAATGCCGTGTTTTTCAAGGGCATGAACCACGACTTCTCCCTTGATATTTTTTATTCCAAAACAGACAATATGGGGAGCACTTTCTTCTGGTGAAAAAACAGTCACTCTGTCAAGGTCGGCAAAATACGCCAACAGCGATTTCCTCATATCTAATAATTTTTGTGCAGTCTCCTCTTTATTCTCCATCAGCAATCTCAGTGATTTTGCCAGCGCTACATTGCCAGGAACATTCTCGGTTCCATTTCGAAGACCTGTTTCCTGTCCGCCGCCACTTAACAAGGGCGCCAGTTTTCTTCCACTCTTCACATATATAAATCCAGTTCCTTTGGGTGCATGAAATTTATGACCGGAAAAGACAGCTATATCGATTCTTGACTCATTTAAATCCAGATCTATTTTTCCGATAGCCTGAACAGCATCCACATGAAAGTGCACAGACGGATAAAGTTCCAGCAGTTCTCCTACTTCTTTAAGTGGCTGAAGACTACCTGTTTCGTTGTTGACTGCCATCAACGATACTAAAACCGTATCTTTTCTCAGTGACTGCTCGAGTTCCTCAAGGCTTATTTGCCCTTTTTCATCAACTGATAGATAAGTAACATCCCACCCCAGTGCTTCCAGCTGCTCCATGCTTTGTATAACGGCTGGATGTTCCGTGGACGAAGTGATGATATGGCGTCCGTAGTCCATCTTTTCTATAGCAGTGCCTTTTATAGCCAGGTTATCCCCTTCGGTTCCGCCGCTGGTGAAATAAATCTCTTCTTTGCTGACATCTAATAACTCCGCTATCTGTTTTCTCGACTGAGTTAATAACTGCCTCGACTGCTCTCCCAACTGATGCAGGCTTGACGGATTGCCGTAGTACTGCTCACTGACAGATCGATACGTCGCTAACACGGATGGATCGATTTTTGTCGTTGCAGAATTATCAAAATAAATCATCTTGCACCTCTTCTTGATTCTCGTTATCATCAAACTCTATATATTATAACAAAATCCTTACAAGCTTCAAGCTATATTCGTCACTTATCGAAACACACCTAAAAAAAAACTCTCAGCCGTAAAACATCCTACGGTCCAAGAGTCTGTGTATGTCATTATTGAGCGTTTGACATTTCTTTCTTATAAAGAGACTTCACTTCTTCAAAAGCCCCCGGTTCTATCGATTCAAGTTTCTCTCTCACCATTTTAAGTGAGGTTTCATAGTTATATTCATCCAGGAACAAGGCTTCACTGTACTTGATCGTTTCCATGACTCCAGGATAGTCTTCTTTGTATCGATAGAGACGCTGACTTGTCAATTCAGTAAGTAACGCATTGTCTACTGTCTCTTCTGTTTTATCTGCCAGATGCTCGATATCTTCATCACTAAGGGCATGAAGACGAGTCACTTCTTCTAGATCCAATCTTGGTCTGGCTAATTCCACTGACAACTGTTCAAGATGATCCGTTGTGTAAAAGAATAGGTCAAGATAATCATCCGGCAGCCCAGGAAGGTGTTTTCCCTGAATATATCTCTTCATCTCTCTCAGCGCATGCTCCATCTCTTCCAAATCTTTTTTGATTTCTTTTTCTTTATCACGGTAAGCATACAAACTCTCTGACAATGTATCGTAAGAATGTGAGAGGTTTTCCAGTTGACTAAAGGCTTGGAGCAGCAGTTCTTCAGCATCTGAATAAGCGATACTATTTTTTTCGATTTGTTCGGTCAGGCTTGCTACTACGTTTTTCTGTTCCTGCATCGCATTGTTCATTTCACCATAAGTTTCCTGTTCTCCCTGATAAAGCTGGTAGCTCTGTCCGATACGATCGATCTCAAGACTTAATTCCTTGCTCTGATTTGTAACGTAATAAATGATCTTTGGTAATTTTCTCAAAAGTTTTTCAAGCGAGTACTTGGCATTGATTTCTTTTTCCATAGCATCATACAGCTCATCAATAATCTGTTCTACATTGGCTTGTTCAGATTCTATTTCTTCTAATTCAAGTTGAGCAAGCAGACCTTTCAACTGGACGATTTTAGTTGACAGTTGACTGATATGTTCTTCAATATCAAAAGATTCTGGGAAAATATAATCCTGTTCGATCAGCTTTTCGTATCCTTCTTTAATTTCCTCAAGCTGTTTCTCATAATCATTCTCGATCTTACTGTTGAGTTCCGGTATGGAAACTATCATAGCTTCCATTTCTGTCAACCGGGATTCCAGCTGATTGACCACTTTTTTAGCTTCTTCATGGTCACCGGAAGCAGTTAAATCAGAAAACGAAGTGAAGAGATTTTCCATTACACCCAACCTATCTTCCAGGCTGTTGATCGATTCACCAAATGTAAAGCTCTTCGCCAATAATTCTTTCCTTACTTTATGATAACGTTTTTTGATCGAATCAATTTTTCGCAGATTTGCCTGTTCTCTCTGTAAAAGTTCATCCATTTTTTCAGAGGTGAGCAGGATATTTTCCTCAGTCTCTTTCAGTAATTCCTCAGCCTTCTGTTCGCTTTTGGTGGACTGGTTGAAACGGTACCGGTCCGTTGCCTGTTCAGCATCAAACAAGTGCGATTCGACAGCCGGGAGATTCTTGCCCTCAATAATATTGACGTCAGCTATGACACTGTCAGCGACTTCTTTTGACTGGCCTGTAATCATCATTTTGTCTAAAGTCCGGATCTTGTCCGAAGGCATTTTAGAATACAACTCTTTTTTTATGCGATCCAGCTCATCGATTCTCTCGTAATGTTTCTTTCTGATAAAATATGTAACGGTATAGATCAATATAGCAAGTATAACAATACTTAATGTAATGATTAATTCAACTGTCATTCTTTCGCCTCCAACACATCTTTGCCTTTTATGGCATTCTCACTCTTTTGTCTAGTATATCAAACTTAAGTGAATTATGTTATACTAGCAAGCAAATTAAATAAATTTAATAGAGAAAGGATTAACTTATGTCGAACGAAATCAAATACATGCTGAATAAACAACTGGCGGCCATTATAGCAGACGAAACAAATATGATCGCAAATCTGAGTAACGCCTCTGCACTCCTCTCAGAACAGTTTTCAAATATCAACTGGGCAGGTTTTTACCTGTGGGATGAAAATGATAATGAACTGATTCTTGGCCCCTTCCAGGGAAAAGTAGCCTGTATCAGGATCAAAGAAGGCGACGGCGTCTGTGGAACAGCTTTGAAAGAACAGCGTTCACTTATCGTCGACGATGTTCACCTTTTCCCTGGTCATATCGCCTGTGACGCGGCAAGTCAGTCTGAAATCGTTGTGCCTATGATAAAAGACGGAAAGAAAATTGGTGTCTTGGATATGGATGCACCGGTTAAAAACCGCTTCACAGAAGAGGACCGTTTAATGTTGGAAGAATTTGTCAGTGTATTATTGCAGCACCTGCATATCTAAATGACCTGTCGTTTCTTACTATTACGTGTAATCTGACTAGAAAAAATGAAAATATAAAAAGACCGAAAGAATCTTCTGTAAAAGAGAGATTTCTTTTGGTCTTTTTATATCCATTATCGGTTCTGCCTCCATTTTTTCAGTGAATAGTCGAGTTCAGGACGTCCGTAAATTGCTGTACTTCACTTTTTCACTGAATCGTTGAGTTCAGACCGTTCAAAAAGTGCTGTACTCCACTTTTTCAGAAAATAGTTAAGTTCAGGACGTTTATCATGTGCTGAACTTGATTCTTCCATAAAAAAATTCAAGTCACTAATCCAACCTGCTAAACAAGACTTCTTCTTTATTAAGATAGTTATTTTAAGATGATAAAACTAGTTTAGCTATCCTGCTGGCTCAAAAAAAGGCTGAGACATTTGAATGTCTCAGCCTTTTCATTATTATCTTGTCTTTTATTATCTGTTGTAGTACTCAACGATAAATGCTTCTTCGATTTCAGCAGGCATTTCTTCACGTAATGGTAAACGTGTAAGTGTTCCTTCTAATTTTTCATCATCGAATGAAATAAAGTCCGGACGACCAAATAATGATTCGACAGATTCTTTGATGATTTTCATGTCTCTAGATTTTTCTCTAACACCAACGACATCATTAACTGATACGCGGAATGATGGGATATCAACGCGTTTACCGTTAACAGTGATGTGTCCGTGGTTTACTAATTGACGTGCTTGACGACGAGTTGTTGCCAGACCAAGTCTGTAAACGACGTTGTCCAGACGTTGTTCAAGTAAGATCATGAAGTTGACACCGTGTTTTCCTTCACGAATTTTACCTGCTTCTGTAAACAAGTTAAAGAATTGACGTTCATTTAATCCATACATGAAACGTAATTTTTGTTTTTCTTTTAATTGTAGTCCGTATTCTGATAATTTGATACGGGCTGTAGGTCCGTGTTGACCAGGTGCGTAAGGACGACGTGCGATTTCTTTACCAGTTCCTGTTAAAGAAATACCTAAACGTCTTGATTTTTTCCATGATGGTCCTGTATATCTTGACATAATAAAATTCCTCCATTGTTATAGTATATGGAGTAAAATAACGTGTGAAAGCTCAGTAATACGTGCAGTTTCTTTTCAATCTTCACCTTTGCAGCCGCTGGTTACACAATTGAGCTCATAACTAACATGGCAAGAAACTGTTGACGCGGTTACCACTTTCTGCTGCGGTATTTTACACAACTTCTAGTATACCTGTATTAAACCGATTAGTCAACACACAATAGTCTTCTAATTAAAGAACCTCTCAAAACCAGAAGTGTATCTGATTTTGAGAGGTTTCTTTTTAATCATTCAAATAGTGTCTGGACCTAGAATCTTAACAGAGCAGCGATACCTGTATCTGATGGCATGCTGGCCGTTTCCAGTACATATACCTGACCGTTCGTTTTCAAAACGTTGTGGACAAGCTGATTGACGTAAATATTCGTTTCCGTACCTTCGTGGTATTGTCCATTCTCATCGATACGACCATGTACCTGATAATGGTCTTCCAGTAGTAGTGTATCGATTTTCCCTTGAATGCTCGCCATTGCCAAGTCAGCATACTGGGCACCAAGCTTGAATTCCGGTGTGGTTTCTTCGTAACGGTCTACCAGTTTCTGGTAGCGTCTATTGACGATTTCATTCACGACTTCACTGGTTTTATCCTGTATGTCGTTGACGGAAAGTTGGGCTGGTGAAGCTTCAACTTTTGTGTCATCCAGAAATTCATTTTTGGATATTTTTTCAAAATCAGCAATATTTTCAGGTAAAGCAAACAGTACTAGTGGGAGTTCAGTTGGTTTAGAAAAATTCTCATAAATATATTTGTCAACTGCTCTGAAGTAGTTTACCTGATCGATTTCCACCTCGTTGCTTTTCTCATTGTGACCGTGGAACATACCTGTTCCTGCACCGCCAGCATAATCAGCAACATTCAATGCGCCGCCTGTCAGCTCTTCACCCAATGCTTTAGTCAATGTCGTTGGTGCATCTTCAGGCAATTCAATTTCCTGAACTTTATTACCGCGACCATTGAACAATCTGAATTTATCATGATTCAGGCACAGTAAATGATAGTAACTGATGTATTGAAAGTTTGAAATCAGGGGTAAAATATAAGCCTGGTCAGATACCACTGTTCCATTGTGGACAGGGACACTTAGTCTATAGTAATACACATCATCTGGAGTAATATAGATGATTACACTATCCGTCACCTTTCTCCAGAAATCAGTATTTGTTCTAAGCCCTTCGACTTTTTCAAGTAATGAATCACAATATTTTTCGTCATATTTTTCACAGAGTTTCTCTTTAGCTTCTTTTAATAAATTTTGAAATTGAATCTGATTAGCTTCTGTTTCAAAAGAGTTTGATTCAGAGTTAAGCGATATCGATACTACGACCTCATTTTCTTGCAGAAGTTCATCAGTTGGAAATGTAAACAGTTCTTTCATGTGCTTCACCTTCCATTCATTATTTTCTTCATAACTGCCCATTTATTCAAAGCAGTTTAAGAAGAGTTCTATACTTACATCATATCTAAACAAGCAAAAAATGTCTAAAGATATGCAGAAAACTCGTGTACATAACATTAAATAATGAATCTATGACCCTTTATACCCTAATCATTATCGATCGTCCGGATGATTCCAGCCGGAACCCCCCCGATAATAACATTATCTGGAAATGATTTTTTTACGACAGCCCCGGCTGCCACAACCACATTATCGCCAAGTGTCACTCCACCGACGATGGTTGCATTTGTACCGATCCAGCAGTTGTCTCCGATCACTATCGGCCTACCGAATTCATAGCCTGAATTCCGGGCTTCTGCTTCTAATGGATGCTCTGGTGTTACTAAGCTGACTCCGGGTCCTAGCATCGCATTTTTTCCGATTCTGATCGGACAGACGTCTAGAAAGACACAATTGAAATTGGCATAGAAATTTTCTCCTACATGGATGTTCTGTCCATAGTCCGTTCTGAAAGTCGGTTCCACTGTGATGTTTTCTCCTGTACTCCCGAACAGTTCTTTAATGATTTCCTGTCTCTCCTGATCTGTCTCCGCACGGTTAAATGCCTGCGCCTTCAGATGAGCAGCCCTTCTTTCTGTTACTAATTGCTGGTCATCAGGTCTGTACATTTCTCCGCCGGTCATTTTTTCTTTTTCAGTTTTCATTTTCTCTCCTCTTCTTGATAAAGATCCAGTAATTCCTTATATACAGGAAGGAGGACATCCAAGGTCTCTTTAAAGAATGTTTCCTGTTTTTCGCCATCCCCCAGCACGTCGTTATCCGGTCTGATGATACGTCCCAGCATGATCTCGCCTTTTTTAACTTTGACCAGGCGGTGCAGCGTTTTTTCGATCATCTCTTCTTCTGCTTTGTTTACGGCTGTCTTGGTATGATCTCCGGAGACATAGTAATCTTCGGGCAGATCATTCCACAACGCAGGATGAGATAAAAGATACTGGGCCATCAGTTTTTCATGTTTGGGGTTATCGATCAGCGAAAGAAACATAAAAATATACTCTTCATTGATACCGATCTGGATATGCGGGTATTTTTTATATCCGCGCTTATTGCCTCCTAGAGCGCTCCAAGTTGATTCGGGTGGGTTTGTTGTGCGTCTTCTATGTTGTGCTATATGAAAGCTTCCTTCAAAACCGGTGTATTTATTTACATGATCTATGTAAGTATCACCGAAATGCTGGAACACTGGCTGGATAGATTCTCTGATGACATGCATCCGTTCGTCCAGTCCGTTAATATCGAACAAATCAAAATCTGATTTTTCAAAATAATTTTTCATCTTATTGCCTCCTTGAGTTCACTCGCTATTGTACCAAAAAAAGAACAGACTCTCGACAAAAGGATACCGAAAGCCTGCCTGTATTATACTTGCTTATTATAAATCTATTAAATTGCTTAGTTTACCAGAGAAATAAATTCCAGTACGGTTTCTGCTGATTTTTTTCCAACTTTCTCGATGAATTCATCAAAGGAGAGTGAGGCTTCTTCGTCAGAAACATCAGACACAGCACGAATAACTACAAATGGAATATCAAACTGATAACAGGTTTGCGCTATCGCGGCGCCTTCCATTTCAGTTACCAGGACATCAGTAAACTGTTCCCGGATCTCCGCGACTTTTTTACGGTCACTGATAAAGGAATCCCCTGTGACGATTAGTCCTTCTTTAATGGTCCAGTTCTTCTTTAGAGCGGCCTGCTTGAAAACTTCCACGAGTGGCTGATCTGATGTATATCTGCTGGGCATTTGTGGTATCTGACCAAAATCATATCCAAAAGCCCGGGCATCTGCATCGTTATATGAGAGCTCTCTTGAGATGACCAGATCTTCCACTGTCAATCCGTCTCCGATTCCACCTGCAGATCCTGTGTTAATGACAGCCTCCACTTTATACACTTCGATCAATAATGTCGCTGCAATGGCGGCATTGACTTTCCCGATACCGGATCGCACAAGGACGATCGGAACATCATTGATTTTCCCTTCATAAAAATGCTGATTTGCTTTGGTCGTTTCCTTAGGACTTTCTAGTTTACTGATGATTTCACGTGCTTCTTGTTCCATAGCAGCAATGATACCGATTTTCATATTATACCTTCCTCGTCTATTATATAAAGAAAACATAGGACAAAACGATCAGCAGCAGTAATGCGACAATGATGATCGCCAGGTTCAGACGCTTTTCAACCAGTCGATACCTGTCCATTTCTTTTGACCGCTTTTTAGCTGTACGTCCCGTTTTATTCAGTTTCCTTTCTTTGTTCTTCTTCTCTTTTCTTTTTTTCCTGCTTATTTTCTTTCTTTCTTTTTTTTTTATCTTTTCTTCTTCTTTCTTTTGTATTCTTGATGACATGATTATTTCCCTAGCTCTCTTTCTAATTTTTTCATTTTCCAGTAAAACAGGGCAAAAACAGTCTTCGAATCTCTCAGCAAACCCTTATGATAAAACTCCCAGGCTTCATCATAAGTTGCGATAACCACTTCGACCGTCTCGTCTTCATCCAGGCTCAAGGGATTCTCAGCCAGATATAAACCAGTGGCTTCATATATCTCTAAAAATTCATCAGTGAAACCCGGAGTACTGTAAAAAGACGTGATGAATTTCCAGTTTTTCGCGTTATAACCCGTTTCTTCTTCCAGCTCGCGTTTGGCGGTCTCCAATCCGTCGCCGTCAGTTTTATCCTTTAATCCAGCCGGTATCTCAATACTCAACTGATCGATAGCCTTGCGGTACTGTTTAACTAATATCAGTTCACCTGCCTCGGTAAAAGGCAGAACAGCTGCAGCACCGTCATGACGAACGATCTCTCTCTGAGACATTTCTCCGTTTGGCAGTTTCACGTCCTCGACAATATATTCAGTCACATTTCCTTTGTATATCGATGTACTCTTTATTGTTTCTTCGTAGAACTCCATGAAGTCATCTCCTTAGTTATATTTTTTATCATAACTTATTTACTTAAGATTTTCATCCTGTTTTGAATTTTAACTTTATAAATCCATCTAAGGTCTTATATAAAAAAATTCATCATTTATGATATTATTAGGGTAGAAGAAATTTATCACTTAAATGGAATGGAGGATTTAAATGAAACAATCAAATACACGCTTAAACTTAACTTACGCGTTCATCTTATTTATAATCATGTTCATCTTTTTACTGCTGGTGGGGTTTGAAGTCAATATCCTGATTTCCTTTTTATTGAGCATCGGGATCGGTGTACTGCTGTTAAACGTTTTGACTAAAAACTCTCGAGGAAATACTAAAGAAAAGCTTCCCCGGCTGACTAAAGAAAAGCTTCCCCGGCTGACTAAAGAAAAGGAAGAATTCTATTCTTCAAAAGGATTATCGAAAGAAGATATCGATTATTTCAGACGCACAATGTTTCAGGCTCAACAACAGATCATCACTATTGAACAGAATATGCAGCGATCCGGAAAACTGAGAGCGATCGAACACCGCAACAATACTGTCTCACTGGCCAAGGAATTATTTAAAAACATCACGCAGGAGCCAAACAGACTGCATGATGTCGATAAATTTCTTTACGTCCATCTCCCTTCACTGGCAGATCTATCTGAAAAATATGTCGAAATCGAAGGGCATAAAGCTAAAAGCAAAACCACCTACGATATTCTTGAAAAGTCAGCAAATACAATTGACAAGATGTGTGAACTGATTGCTGAAGATTATGTAAAATTTAAAGCAGATGATATTCAGGATATGTCAGTGGAAGTAGAATTAGCAAAACGTACGTTCAATAAAGACAAATCAGATGACCAGATATTCGATAAAACGATATAAAGTGACGATCAGCTTATCCAACAGACTACTTATAAGAGGTGCAAACTATGTCAACTAATCATGAAAATCAGTTTGATACTCAAAAATCTGCAGAAATCGATGATTTACTGGCCGACCCCTTCGGCTCTGAACAGTCCGGGATCAATGAATCAAAAAAAACAAAACAGCCTTTGGTAAAAAAGACTGAATCAAAAAAAGTCATCGATACACTCAGCGAACAGCGCAGGAACCAGGCCTATGAGCTGGCTAAACAGATCGATATATCAGACACAGATTCACTACTCAATTATGGTGCTCAGGCGCAGCAGAAATTGGGCGAATTTTCTCACAGTGTTTTAAATCATGTTCAGAATCAGGAAACCAATCATATTGGAGAAACACTTAACGATTTGATGTTCCGCTTGAATGAAGCCGACCCAAATGAACTGAAGGCTGAGAACAAGAATCTCTTCAAAAAAATATTCAGAAAAATCAATCGGTCGATCTACGAAACCACAGCCAAGTATCAGAAGATCGGTGCCCAGGTCGATAAGATAGCCGTCAAGCTCGATAAAGAGCGAGAACTGCTTTTAAAAGACAACGAAATGCTTGAAGAACTGTACGACAATAACTACGATTACTTTGAAGCGCTGAATGTGTATATTGCTGCCGGCGAAGTCAAGATGGAAGAACTGCAGAACGAGATCATCCCAAAAGCCATTGAACATGCTGAGACCAGCAATAATCAGATGGACGTTCAAAAAGTCAATGACTTGAACCAATTTCAAAATCGTCTGGATAAACGTGTGTATGACTTGAAAACAGCACGTCAGATGACTATTCAGCAGGCACCGCAGATTCGTCTTATCCAGAACACGAATCAGGCTTTATCCGAGAAAATACAGACTTCGATCAACACAGCTATTCCTTTATGGAAAAATCAGATCGTGGTGGCTTTGACTCTTCTTCGACAAAAAGAAGCTGTCACAGCACAGAGACAAGTGTCTGAGACCACCAATGATCTCTTGACGAAAAATTCTGAAATGCTCAAACAGTCTTCTATCGAAACAGCAAGAGAAAACGAACGCAGTATTATCGATATCGAAACGCTTGAAAAGACACAGTCAGATTTAGTGGAAACGCTGGAAGAAACCTTGAACATACAAAAAGAAGGACGTTCAAAACGTAAAGAGGCTGAAGTGCAGCTTACCCAACTGGAAAGCCGCTTGAGAGATCAGTTGCTCAAACTCACTGAACCTAGTGATACCAATAATCAGTAAATCAATAAGTCAAAATATTTGAACAAAATGTGACAGTGTCCTATACTTTATTTGTAAGATCATAATAAAGAAAGAGGAGAGATAAGTATGTTAGGATTTATTTGGTCACTTATAGTTGGAGGCATCATTGGTGCAATCGGCCAGGCTATTGTTGGTACCGATGTTCCAGGCGGTATTATTGGTAACATTATTATAGGTTTCATCGGTGCATGGGCAGGACATGCTTTGTTCCAGTGGGGTCCGGAAATAGCTAATTTTTATATTATACCAGCTATCGTCGGCGCGATCCTGATCGTATTCTTGTATGACCTGATTGCCAGCCGTTTATAATCTTTTCCAATTACTAAAAAAGACTTCCTCGTTTTGAGGAAGTCTTTTTCTTTTATATTTTATTTACGTTTGCAGCTTGAGGGCCTCTTTCGCCGTCAACGATTTCAAATTCTACTGCCTGGCCGTCATCTAATGACTTGTAGCCTTCGCTGTTGATTGCGCTGAAATGAACAAAGACATCTTCCTGTCCTTCAACTTCAATAAAACCGAAACCTTTTTCTGCATTAAACCACTTTACTGTACCTTCAACCATTGTATATCCTCCCAAAAATATATTGCAACAGACATGAAACATGATACAAATGTATTATATCGTCTTTTTCACTTTCTATCACAATCAAATTATACAAAAGAAACCGTTTTATTTCAATACATTAATGCATAAAAAAAGAACATTTCCTGTTAATTCAACAGGAAATGTTCCACTACAGTTTAATTGTTGTTCAACACTTCAGGATAATGTTCTTCACAAATATCATGACAACGCTGGCACAGGTATTCATCTTCAGAAAGCTTGATGCTGTCTTCAGTTGTTATACGGCAGCGTGTACATACGTCTCCCTGCATTCTTTCTACAAGGATCGATACATTTTCAAAATCTAAAATGCGTTCGTCTTCAGGTTTCTCTTCTAAATCTTTAATGTTGATTTCAGAAGCGATCAGTATTTGTCTGATATCACTATTCAGGCTATCCAGCAGATTTTTCACAGACTGTGATGCATAAATCGTCGTTTTTGCTTCAAAATCTTTACCGATGATTTTATTTTCACGTGCTACTTCGTTTGCTTTCAATACGTTATCCCGCAGCGACATGAATCGGCTCCACTGATCCAGAAGTTCTTTTGAGTTGTCATATTCTTTAACTTCCGGGAATTCGGCTAACTGAACATAGCTTTCCTCTTCTTCAAGATAGCTCCAGATTTCTTCAGCTGTATGAGGCAGGATCGGAGTAAGCAGTTTAGTCAGATCTCTAACGATATGATAAAAGACAGTCTGCATTGCTCGTCTGTCATACGCTTCCGGTGCATCGATATAAAGGATATCTTTTGCAAAGTTTGCATAGAAATTAGAGACGTCCAGGGTCAGGAAATGATTGATTTCTTTAAAGATATCTGAGAAATTGTAACGTTCGTAACCGTCGATCACATGTTCAACAGTTAGATTGAGTTTATTCATTAGATACTGGTCTACAGGTCTTAAGTCTTCGTAGGCAATGCCATCTTTATTGAAATCAAAGTCCTCTGTATTTTGAATCAGGAATCGGATCGTGTTTCTGATTTTTCTATAGACTTCTGATACTTGTTTCAGGATATCCATACTTACTCTGACATCCGCTTGCGTATCGACACTCGACACCCATAACCGGATCAAATCGGCACCCATCTGTTTGATCACCTTGTTTGGATCAATGACATTCCCGATGGATTTACTCATTTTCTTGCCGGCACCATCCAGGACCATGCCTTGTGACAAGACTGATTTGTACGGTGGTACCCCGTTTATGGCTACTGAAGTCGTTAGACTGGAGTTGAACCATCCTCGGTACTGGTCGGACCCTTCCAGATACATATCCGCCGGAAATTCCAGATTATCCCGCTGACGAAGCACTGCATGGTGGGATGATCCAGAATCAAACCAGACATCCATGATGTCGGTCTCTTTTTCAAACTGGCCGTTAGGACTGGACGGATGCTCAAATCCTTCAGGCAGAAGGTCTTTAGCTTCTCTTTCAAACCAGACATTAGACCCATGTTCCGCAAACAATTCAGCAACATGTTCAGTTAATTCTGGCGTAATGATCGGTTCGCCGTTTTCACCATAGAAAATAGGCAGTGGGACTCCCCAGGCACGTTGTCGCGATATGACCCAGTCGCCACGATCTCTGACCATGTTATAGATACGCTGCATGCCCCAAGGCTGCAACCAGTCTACCTCTTCGACAGCTTCAAGAATATCTTGCCTGAAATCTTTGATCGAAGCAAACCATTGTGGTGTCGCTCTGAAGATGACCGGTTTTTTAGTACGCCAGTCATGCGGATAACTATGCGTGAAGAAATCGAGTTTCAATAGCGCATTATTTTCATCCAGCCATTCAGTGATCGTCTTATTTGCTTTATCATAGAAGATTCCCTCTAATCCAGGCGCTTCATCTGTAAACAATCCTTTTCCGTCAACTGGCGAAAGGACTGGCAGATCGTAGTTCTGACAGACGATATAGTCATCTTCACCATGTCCGGGAGCAGTGTGGACTAAGCCCGTACCATCTTCCAATGTAACGTGGTCTCCCAAGATCAGCAGTGAGTCTCTGTCATAGAATGGATGACTGGCCGTGATGCCTTCCAGGTCTTTACCAGGAATTTCTTTTACCAGTTTTACCTCGTTCCACTCCAGCGTTTCAGCTACTTTATCTGCAAGCTCAGCTGCAACGACGAATTTTCTACCGTCCGCTTTATAGACACCGTAAGTGGCATCGGGTTTTACAGCAATAGCTAAGTTAGCCGGCAGTGTCCACGGTGTCGTCGTCCAGATTACGAAAGATGTGTCATTGTCAAGGACAGACTTGCCATCGTTGACATTAAAGGCTACATAGATATTTGGAGAACGTACATCATGATATTCGATTTCCGCTTCAGCCAGTGCAGATTCACTTGAAGGAGACCAGTATATAGGTTTCAATCCTCTGTAGATATAACCTTTTTCTGCCATTTTTCCGAATACACGGATCTGTTCCGCTTCATAATCTTTCGTTAGCGTCACATAAGGATTGTCCCATTCCCCGGCCACACCTAAGCGTTTAAAGTCATCACGCTGTTTATTGATCTGCTTCCAGGCATAGTCTTCACAGAGTTTTCTGAACTCCGCCACAGACATTGATTTTCTGTCCACCCCTGTATTTGTAAGGGCCTGTTCAATAGGTAGTCCGTGTGTATCCCATCCTGGTACATATGGTGAACGGAAACCTGACATAGACTTGTATCTGACAATAATATCTTTTGAAATTTTATTCAACGCATGACCGATATGGATATTTCCATTCGCATAAGGAGGTCCGTCATGCAGGATAAAAGAAGGTTTGTCTTTGTTCAGTTCCTGTCTCTGGCCGTAAATATCCTGTTCTTTCCATTCCTGTTGTCTTTCTGGTTCTTTATTTGGTAAATTTGCCCGCATTGGAAACTTCGTTTTAAGCAAATTCAAGGTTTCTTTCATTTCCATTTCATCACCCTCGATTTTAAATTTTTTGATGCAAAAAAAAGATCCCATCCGGAAGGACGAAATCTTCGTGGTACCACCTTAGTTTGAAAAGTTTATTAACTTTTCCTCAGTCCTTTAACGCGGGAAAGCGCGAATAACTACTTTATTCATTATCCGTTAACTTGAATGATCGATCAAAGTTTCCACTTGTCAAAATCTCAGCATTATTTGACTCTCTGTAAAGCTTTCACTAAAAAAGGTGGTTCAAGATTCTTTTATTTATTCTGTTATGGAAGTTCAACTGCCGGCGTCATGCCTTCTTCATATTCTTCTTCCACGGACACTGAAGGTTCAGAGTCATGTTTTAGATCTGCAGTTTCTTCGCCGTCTTTTTCATCCAGTTCTTTTTTCACTTCTTTGATTGTTTCTATTTCAGGCTGTTCTGAAGCGGGTGGCTGTAAAATATCATCCCACTCTTCTTTTTTTACTAACTCCAATTGAGATTCTATCATTAATTGAAGCCTTTGTCTAAAGATTCTGCTCTGTTTTCTAAGCTCTTCTGTTTCCTGTTCGATTTTGCGTGCTTTATTCACTGCATCTTTCAATAGCTCATCTGCATTGTTTTCAGCATCATGTTTCAGGTTAGACGCTTCTGTATTTGCTTCTTTTGCAATCATTTCAGCTTCTTTTTCAGCATTGAGTTTTAATCTGTCCGCCGCTTCCTGAGCTACAAGGATCGATTTATTCAAAGAATCATGCATCTGATCATAATTAGCCAGTTTTTCTTCTGCCAGATCCAACTTTTTCTCTGTCTCTTTTTTCTGTTTTAAAAGCATTTCATACTCTTTGATGATCTGATCAAGATAGTCGTTGACTTCATCCTGGTCATATCCTCTCATTCTCACTGGAAACTCTTTGTTATGTATATCCATTGGTGTTAACGCCATGGAATGACACCTCCATAATTATTTTATTCCAAGATCTATTGATTCCTGATTCAAATATCATTTAAAACTTACGATTTATCTGTTCCGATCAAGCACACCTAGTTTAAGCCTGATTTTCTCTTTTTTTGTTTTTCCTTCTATCGCTTCTATTCGTATCCGGCCATATCCTCGGATAGAGACGACATCATGTATATCTAAAATGATATCCGGTCTTTCTGTCTCATTCCAGTTTACTTTGACTTTGTTTGAAGAGATAAGTTCCTTTGACTTTTGTCTGGACACATTGAAGACACCTGCCAATACAACGTCAAGCCTTAATGAAGAAACGATTTCAAGTCGCTCGTCCCAGGAGTCTTTAGGCATAAGGATAGCCGTATACGGAACTTCTTCGAGCTGTACAGTGATATTGTCGATTTTAGTCAAGGACGTGAGCAGGTACTGCATGATAGACGCATCTGCAAAAAACTGCCAGTCTTCTCCATCTGAGATAATATCACCGATCATTTCCCGCTTGATGCCTGTCCCCATAAGTGTGCCTAAAATCTTTCCATGAGACAATTCGGCAAACTTTTTAGGGTACCGGATCTCGGTGATTTTGATTTCATAATCCTCCTGTTTAGGATCGAAATAGGAAGGTGATAGAAACAGCCTTTTTCTTTCAGCTGTTTCATACCCGCCAAAGGCCTCAGCCTTTACTTCACTGTGCTGACCTATGATCGCTTCCACGATATACTGTTCCCTTGGATCTAAAAAGGGAGTGAGATAGGGAGAATACTGAAATTCCACCTGCTGGACCCAGTCCATTACCTGATCGATAAAGTATTTTTCGTCTTCTCTAAAGTGCTGGTATAGTTCTTCCATTCATTCATCATCCAATCTTAAATCAAGAGATTGAAAATAAGCTGAAATACAGCAGTCACACCGTACTCGATAAAGTTCAAGGCAAAAAATGCCACGATTCCGGCTAAGCTGATCATGCCGATAGGCGGAACGAATTGACGGAACACCCCAACGTAGGGTTCACAGATACGGATAAGAAATTGACCCAGCTTCGACTGATAGCCGCCTGGCATCCAGGACAGCAGGAAATAAACAACGAGTGCAATCCTATAAAGATCGATCCCTTGCATGACCAATCTATAGACTGCTGATAATATTTGTACTAACATAGTAACTTTTGGGACTCCATTCTAATTAAAAATCAGTATTTTTTAACGCCTGCAGTTCGGATCCATCGACTTCAAACGACTGTGGTGTACAGATGAATATCTCCTCACCCAAACGCTGAATATCTCCTTTGATGGCATAAGTCGTCCCCATCAGAAAATCCAGCATCTTCTTGGCCTGTTCTTTCTCCATCCTTCTGAAATTCAGGATAACAGATTGATTGTTCAGCAAAACATCGGCGATCGATTGAACTTCTGAGTATAAACGAGGTTCAACCACTTTGATTCTAGGTTTCTTTATAGCCTGCTGCTGATTGATCGCTACTATATTCTGATTGGATCCTTTATAGCTAACTTTTTTATTTTCCGCTGGTAAAGGAGCTGATGACTTTTTATTCTCTTTTTTCACTGGTGCGACTGGTGTTTCATAATCCATATCATCATCGGTATCATTCAGAGAAAAATAATCATTGAATTTATCCTTCAAACTCATTTATACTCTTCCTTTCAAATGGATTATTTACGTCTTCTTCTAAAGAAAGGCGGTGTATCCATTTCATCTTCGTTAGACTTGTCTTCTGCTGAATCTTCACGATCGAAGAGATTTTTAGAAGATTCTGATCTGCTTTCAGCCTTTTCATCTAAATCAGCGTTGTGACGGTCTCTTAGATTTGGTTCTTTGCGAATATCCCAATTACCGAAAGGATCTTTTTCCTGAGCGGCAGCTGGTGTCTGTCCTGATGCTTTCTGTTTTGACTGCTTGGCCTGAGAGCCTCGTTTTTCAGGATCTATGCCTGTAGCGATAACAGTGACGACCACTTCGTCACCCAGTTCTTCGTTGACTGATGTACCAAAAATGATATTGACTTCATTGGTTGCTGCAGCTGATACGATATCAGAAGCATCCTGCGCTTCAAACAATGTCAAGTCAGATCCGCCTGTAATATTCAACAGCACATTTTCTGCTCCGTCAAGAGAGACTTCAAGCAGTGGTGAAGAGATCGCTTTTTTAGTCGCTTCTGCAGTTCTATTTTCTCCAGTAGCTGTCCCGATCCCCATTAGTGCTGATCCCTGATTCTCCATGACTGTCTTGACATCAGCAAAGTCCAGGTTGACATAGCCAGGATTGGTAATCAGATCAGAGATACCTTGAACGCCTTGTCTCAGTACATTATCGGCTTCTCTGAATGCTTCCATCATCGGTGTTTTCTTGTCTACGATTTCAAGCAGTCGATTGTTGGAGATCGTGACTAAGGTGTCTACGTGTTCACGCATCGAAGCAATTCCTTCTGCAGCAAAGCGGCCTTTTTTAGGTCCTTCGAACGTGAATGGTCGCGTGATCACACCGACTGTTAAAGCACCTTGTTCCTTGGCGATACGTGCAACGATCCCGGCGGCACCTGTACCCGTACCTCCGCCCATGCCGGCGGTGACAAAGACCATGTCTGCTCCGCTCAGCGCTTCAGCCAATGCTTCTTCACTTTCTTCAGCAGATTTTCTTCCAACTTCCGGATTGGCACCGGCACCTAGTCCACGCGTCAATTTAGGTCCGAGTTGAATTTTAGTTTCCGCACTCATCATGTCCAGAGCTTGAAGGTCTGTATTTGCCACGATAAATTCAACACCCTGTACACCGTCTTCGATCATGCGATTGACAGCATTACCACCTGCTCCGCCAACGCCGATCACTTTTATTTTTGCTCCATTTGCAGCAAAAGAATCAAATTCTAAATCCATACTGTTTTATCCTCCTGTAGAAAATATATGTTTTAATCAAAGAAATGTGCTAAGAAATTCTTTATTTTATCTAAAAACGTTTCGCTGTTTTCGTTACTGTTTTTAGTCGGTTTTGAAATCGCCTGTACCGGACTCGTATCCTGTTTCTTGACGATGTTCTGAGAAGGTTTCTCCTTGTCGAACAAGACATAATGATTCATCACGCTATGGATATCATCCATAATCGCCTTGTAATGGACCAGTGCGATCGCATTCGTAAACGACGGATAACGCACGCCCATAAAATCAGGGACATATTTTTTTACGTGTACATTGAAGATCTCTTCTGCTAACTCCTCTATTTTGGGAATCGCTGAAGTCCCGCCTGTCAAAATAATTCCTCCGGGGAGCTCCAAAGCGCCGATCTCATCCAGTTCCGCCTTGATCTGTTCAAAGATCTGAGCGACTCTGGCTTCAATGATCTCAGCTATATAAGACTCTTTGACCTGAACGGTTTGATCCTGACCTACCACATCAACGGAGATAGACTGATCATTTTCCAGCGCCTCATCATCAATAAAGCTATAGCCAACTTCCCTTTTGATTTTTTCCGCATTTTTTAACGAGGTATTCAAGACGACCGATATATCTTTAGTTATATTCGCTCCACCCTCTTTGATTATGCTGGAAAACTTCACCTGTTGATCATGAACGGCCGATACAGTGGACTGTCCGCCGCCTAAATCGATCTGGATCGTGCCAAATCGTCTTTCATCTTCAGTCATTATCAGCTCTGACATCGCCTTAGGCTGGAAAATCAGGTCTTCAACTGCATAGCCTGCATTGTTTACACTTTTTTTGATATTGTGCAGCACAGTTTTTGAAACACTCAACGCAGTGCCGTAACATTCAACTTGATCTCCGACCATTTTTCTCGGATCTTTGATGCCGTCAAAGCCGTCCACAATAAATTCTTCGATCATTACAGACAAGAGTGTCTGATCTGAAGCAACTTTTTTCTCGCGGATCTGTTTGACCATTTTCTCGATGACCTCATCATCGACTTCCTGATTGGCACTCGAGACATCGACACTGACGTGAAACGGATTGATCTCGATGTTTAAAGCAGGTACGCCTACGATCAGCGCATCGATTTTCACACCCGCTTTTTCTTGAGCTTGATCGACAGCTTTTTTGATCGACTGAGCGGTCTCGTCAATATCAATGATCAAGCCTTTACTCATCCCGCTGGTTCGTTCACTTCCAACTCCAATAACATTCATCTGACCATTTAGAACTTCAGAAACAATGACTTTAATTGAAGTGGTTCCAATATCTAAACTTGTATACACACCATTTTTCAATTTATTGAAACCTCCTATCTCAAAAATCTTACTGTTCAACTATCTTTTAAAGATTATATTTATTTTAAAGTTATTACTCCAATTCATTTTACCATAAAATGACAGCTATTATGAAGAGTGTTTGCTGATTTATCAGTATTTTTCGATTACTTTTGTGTAACATTCAAAAATATCCGGCATTCGCGAAAAAAGCAAGAGTGAAATCCGCTCTTCACTCTTGCTTTTATTCAAAATCTTCAATTTCTTCTGATTCTTCTTCATCTGAAAAAGGTATAAAATATGCTCCCGCTTCCAAATCGAATAAACCCTTCACATCATCGACCGTATTTTTCATTTCCTCATAGTAATTCAACCGCTCCGAAAAATTCGGTGCATTGACCAGCACTTCATTCCCGTCGTTCATGAAGACTCGTAAGAGCAGGCTATTACGTTCATCATTCAGATAGTCTATTTCGGAAATCAATTCTTTTACCTCTTCATCTATCTTTTCATATTCATCAAGAACCTGGTTTAAAGCTCTGCCTTCCTCAAAATCATTGAGTATAGGCTGACCAGAATTGATACGAGGGACTGTTTCATCCAGAATAACACCGTTTTCCAGTATTTTTCTGTACGTATTGTCACTGGCTAAATAGGCTACTGCCTGGTGCTCTTCGATCGTAATTGTGAGAGCTTGCATGCCAGTGAGGGTCAGCTCTGCTTTTTTGACCTGTGGATTGGATTCAACGATCTGCTCTTCTATCTTGCCTCTATTCAGATAGTTTTCCCAGATCGATTGTCCAGAGCTCAAACCGCTCGAATCAAGGACAGTCTGATCATATACTTCATCTGTCCCAGTAACCGAAACCTCTTCTACTAGACGATATGGACTGACAAAATAGTACGACAGAAGACCTGCAGCCAAAAATAAAGTAACGACTATTCCATACTTGAGCAGTCTTCTCCTATCCTTCTTTAGATAAACGACCGAGGATTCAGGCACGGATACCTTCTTTTCATTTTTAGTGAAATTCTCCTCTTGTTTGCTCATGGCATTTTCTCCTAAACTTTCTTGATTTTCAAAAGTTTCAAAATCGTATCGATAATGAGGTCTGAAGCATTGGGTTTACCTAATCCTTTTGCAGCCCGACTCATTTCTTCTCGCTTAAGCTTGTCAGCCATTAGAAGGTCGATTTTTTCAATCAGTTTCTCTCCATTCAGATCTGATTCTTCAAGCATCAATGCAGCTCCCTTGTCCACAAGGCTTTGTGCATTCTTTGTCTGATGATCTTCAGTTACATTGGGACTCGGGATAAGGACGCTCGGGATGCCTAGAGCAGTGAGTTCAGCAAGTGTTGTTGCCCCGCTTCTGGAGACCACAAGCGAAACCGAAGCAAACACTTCAGGCAGCTCGTTGATATAGGGAACGATTTTTACGTTCTTAGAATCTTCCTCAGACACAGTCGTTGACTTATTCCATTTCTCCATTATAGAAGCATAATGATGCTTACCGGTTATAAAGAGCGTCTGATACGATTTCTTGGTTAGATCTGTCCCGCTGTCGACGATCGTTTCATTTATCTTGAATGCGCCTCTGCTTCCTCCGAAAATCAGCACCGTCGGTTTATCCGGATCAAGACTGTATTCTTTCAGGATATCCGTTTTAACAAACCCAGCTACTTCCTGGGCACGAGGATTGCCGGTATAGACGACCTTATCCTGATTGGATCCGAACTGTTCGCGGGCTTCCTCAAAGCATATGGCGATCGCAGAGACATGTCTGGCGAGAAACTTATTTGTTAAGCCTACAACGCTGTTCTGTTCATGGATCAGCGTGGGGACATTTAATTTAGCGGCTGCATAACAAACAGGTGCACTAACGTACCCACCCGTACCGATCACAACATCCGGATCAAATTGACGTACTATTTTTTTTGCTTTAGATATAGAGGAAAGAAACAGCTTCACGGTATTCATATTGTACATCAACCCTTTAAAGCTGATATCGCGTTTAAAACCTTCTACTTTAAGGGGCTCGAATGCATAGCCTTTCTCGGGAACGATCGAACTTTCAAGTCCGCGATGGGTTCCGACATATAAAAATTCAGCGTGGTCATCGAGTTCTTTCATCCTGTTCATCAACGCTAGGGCAGGATAGATATGTCCGCCCGTGCCTCCACCTGTTACTAATATTTTCATTATTTACGCACTAAAGTGCTTATCCTCCTTTAACCGACTGTTGAATCGTTTTTACGGTCTCTATGAAATCATCACCGCGTTCTTCGAAATTCGCATACTGATCCCAGCTTGCACATGCAGGTGACAACAGTATCACATCGCCCTTTTCACTTTTTCTAAAAGCATCTACGGTCGCTTCACTTACTGTATCCACTACGATAACCGATTCAATATCTGCTTTTCTGGCTACCTCAGCCAGCTGATCCTTCGTTTCACCGAATGCAATAACTGCTTTGACATGCTCTTTCAGCAGAGGAATCAAGTCGTCGAACGACTCATCCCTATCCAGTCCCCCAGTAATCAAAATGACTGGGTCGGAAAAACCTTCCAGGGCATGGATCGTTGCTAATGAATTGGTCGCCTTGGAATCATTATAGAAACTTCGACCCTCTACCTTATCTACTAGCTGCATCCTGTGTTTGACGCCTTTGAACTGTGAGAATGCCGCTTGGATATCTTCGTTTTCCATTTTTTTCAGCTTAGCGACCGCTATTGCGGCCAGTGCATTTTCCAGGTTATGTTCGCCGGGGATCAGTACCTTGTCCGTCGGCATAATGGCTTCTTTCTTGTACATGATCATTTTATTTTTTACATAAACGCCGTTTTCCAGTTCTCTTTTTCGAGAGAATGGGACAAGCTGTGCTTCGCTTGTACTTTCAACTAATTCGGTAAGTTCATCCTGGTCTCGATTGAAGATAAGATAATCAGATGATGTTTGATTTTTTGTTATAGCTATTTTTGCATTGACATACTCATCTCGTGTTTTGTGATAATCCAAGTGAGCAGAATAGATATTGGTGATGACAGCGATCGATGGATGGAACGAATCGATGCCCATCAGCTGAAAACTGGAGACTTCCATGACCAGGTCATCTATTGGCTTGGATTTCTGAGCAATCAGACTAGCCGGGGTCCCTATATTACCCACTGCGTATGCTTTACCTGCAGACCGGTTCTCATTTAAGAGGGTTTCCACCATCATGGTGGTCGTTGTTTTACCATTTGTACCTGTGATAGCTATGACTGGACTTTCTGATATTAAGTATGCCTGTTCGATTTCAGTAATGATTTTTATATTTTTACTTACTGCCCGCTTGACCAGAGGGTTGGAATACGGAATGCCAGGATTTTTAACAATAAAATCCAACGGCCTTTCAAGGATATCCATAGGGTGTCCCCCAGAAATAACTTCGATACCTTTATCAGTCAGATCCATCGCTTCCTCGTTGTCACTAAGATCTTTGAAGTCATTGACGATGACTTCTGCACCCAGCCTATTAAGCAGCAGTGCAGCGTTATAGCCGGAGACTGCAAGTCCCAGGACTAGAACAGATTTATTTTCAAAATATTCTACATTCTTCATCATAAAACCCCTCATTTTTACTATCTAGCCTATGTATAAGTGTACAGTGAATTTAAAAAACTGGAAGTAGAATAACTACTACCAGTTTTTTACATTATAAAATCAGCAAGGTCAACAGCGAAGCAGCCAGAGTGATCAGCGAAAAGATGATGACGATTTTCCATTCATCCCATCCAACCATTTCAAAATGGTGATGGATCGGACTCATTTTAAATAATCGTTTTCCCGTCAACTTGAACGACGTCACCTGCATCATGACACTTGCTGTCTCAATGACAAATATTATACCGATCAATAGCAGGGTCCATTCCTGATTCAGAACGATCGAGACAGCAGCCAAGCCGGCACCCAGCGCAAGCGAGCCGACATCACCCATAAATATGCGGGCCGGTTTCCTGTTAAAAAGGAAAAAAACGATCAAAGCACCTAGAACAGCACTTGTGAAGACAGCTACTTCATACTGTTCCTGCATGACTGCGATCACAGTGTAAGTCAAATATGCAATAAATGCTGTAGTGGTCAGCAGACCGTCGATACCGTCAGTCAAATTGGTAGCGTTAGAAAAGCCAACCAGCCAGAAAAGGATAAACAGGACATAAAAGAAACCAAGATCCAGTTCTGTTCCAAGAGGCAGAGCGACACTCTGTATGTCCAGCACTTGGGAAACGCCTATATAAAATAAAACAGCTGCAGCAATTTGTCCAATCAGTTTCTGCAGACTTGTCAGACCGAGGTTTCGCTTCATCATTACTTTTATATAGTCATCGATGAAGCCAATGCTTCCATATACAAGCAAAATAAAGGTAAGCAGAAGGACCAGCAAACCGTTCACAGAAAACACCATACTGAATATCAGCATAGCGATCGACACAGCGATCAGGATAGAAATACCGCCCATCGTCGGTGTCCCGGATTTCACTTCATGCCAGGAAGGTCCTTCCCCCCTCGTCGTTTGCCCTAACTGCTTTTCTTTGAACACTTTTATAAATACAGGCGTCAAGCCTGCGACGATCGCCCCGCTCAAAATCAGCGGGTAAAGTAATTGAATGCTTTGCACTATTTTTTTCCTTTCTTTCCGAAAAATTATCCATTCGGTGATAAAGTCACCGTGAGTTCGGTCTCACTCTCTATGAAAGAGTGTGGAGCAAGGTCTTGAGAATTGACGAATCCTTCTCCTTTAATGATCACTTCGACCCCTGTCATTTCTGAAAGTTTCAATACGTCACTCTTGGACCAGCCTGTTAGATCAGGCAGAGTCATCGCACCGTTAGTCATCAGCATGATCCTGTCTGACTCATTCAGCTCAGCGTCTGTGGCAGGATACTGTTGGACGATCGTGTCTCCAGAGCCAATGATGCTGAATTCTTTCTCTTCACTCGTAAGTGTTTCGATAACTGTCTGAGTATTTTCCTGGATGACGTTCTCCATCCGTTCAGGTGTTTCTTCAAAATCAGTGACCGTTTCTTCAGAAGAGTAATATTCCAGTGCACGCTTCATGACTGGATTAAAAACTTTCCGAACGACGTAGCTGCCATGTCCGACTCCATTCAGTTCAGGCTGCTGGACGGTCACATAGAAGATCAGTTCAGGATCTTCTACCGGTCCCATACCAACAACTGAATAGATGTAATTGGATCCTCCGGACAGGTAGCGACCATTATAGCCGACCATTTGAGCAGTACCAGTCTTAGCACCAATCTCAAAGCCTTCGACAGCATATCCCTGAGCTGTACCTACATCACTGTATACTGTTTCGGTCAAATATTCAAGTGCCTGATCAGCAGTTTCTTTAGAAATCACTGCGTCTGATTCTTCAGGCTGAAAAATATCTTCTTCACCCGTTTGAGTATCCACGATTTTCTTAACTAAATGAGGTTCAACCATTTTCCCATCATTCGTTATAGCAGAAAATGCACGCAGCATTTGAATAGGTGTCACTGATATACCTTGTCCGAATGCTGTATTTGCCTGCTGGCTCAGCGTGGCATAAGGATTTGATCCGCTATATTCATTCGGTAGAGAAATGCCTGTCGGCTGACCGAAACCAAAGTTATCTAGGTAGGTCTCCCATACATCGTATCCCATCTTTTCTGTCTGGTGCACAAAGCCCACGTTACTTGAACGTGCGAGTCCTTCCAGGTATGAAATATACCCCCACCCTTCAGGCTTGACGTCTCTGATCAGTTCTCCGCCGACCTCTATTTTACCGGATTTATAATAATCATAGGGTTTGAACGTCCCTTCTTGGATAGCCGCAGCCAAGGTCATTACTTTCAATGTCGATCCAGGTTCAAATTGGTATTCAACAAGGTAGTTCTGCCACGTCTGGTCGATCCCCTCTTTTGATGTCGCATTGAATGTAGGTCTTTGTGTCGTGGCAAGGATCTCACCTGTTTTAGCATGCATCAAAGTCGCTGTTAAGACCTCTGGCGCATGCTCTTCCTCAACGTCTTCCACGATGCTTTCTAGAAAGATCTGCATGCGTCTATCTAGAGTAAGTTGAATATCATTACCATCTGTAGGGAGGACTTCTTCGATTTCCTGATTAGGGATGACGTAGCCGAAACGGTCTCTCTGGTATTCGATATAACCGTCTTCACCTCTTAAGATTTCATCGTATTCTTTTTCCAGTCCGAGAACGCCTTTAAGGGACTGATCTTCTTCGTTTTCCGCATCTCTCTGTGCCAATCCGACCGTATGAGAAGCAAAGGTTCCATTAGGGTATAGCCTGCTTTTCTTCTCCTCAAACGTTATGCCTGTCAATTCTTCTTTTTCGAGATCTTCTTCGATGTTACTCACGATCTCATAGGTCAGGTTATTTCCTGCACTGCCGAATTCGACCTGGCTGCTGTCTTTAGTCAGCCTGTCCAGAAGTTCTGTCTCACTCATTGATAAATGTCTTGCGAGGACTTCTGCTACTGCTTCCGGCTCTTGAATGTGGATCGGACGCTTAGGCGTCGACCAGTCGTCAGTCAAAACAGCAATCATTTTATAGGTATTTGCATCCATAGCGATGGGGTTGCCGCTGGAATCATAAATCGTTCCACGGTTGGCCCGCAGGACATTGTTGCGCGTATAAAGCTTGTGCACATTGGATACTAAATTTTCCCCATTGACTTCTCCCGTGACCATTATCCATGCAAACCGTGAGAACACACTGAAAAACAAGATAAAACAAAAAATATACAGCATGATCGCTATATATTTTCTATTACGAAAGGGATTCGATTCTTTGATTTTTCTCTTTATCTGTTTCATTTAAATACATTCCTGATCTGCTCTTCATTCATTTCCAGACCATTGTCTTTTGCGATAGCATACACTCGGTCATAGCGTGAAAGTTCCTGAACGTTCTGTTCGTAATTGCTGTTTTCCACTTGAACCATTGCTGCCTGAGCTTCTATATCCTGGATCGTTCTATTCGTTGTTGAGACCTGCATAGATAAGGCGATATGCCCTACTGCCAAAACGAAAAGAACGATACCGAACATACTGCTTACCAGCATCTCTAGTCGGGTCAATCCCTTTTTATGTAATCTTTTTTCAGTTTCTCTCGTTTGTGTCGTTTTAGGTTGAGTTAATGGCTGATTGAGCGGCTGGGTCTTGTTCGCCAACTGTCTAGCTAAGTTATCATTCATCATAGGTAACCTTCTCCATTCTGCTGATTATTCAGAGGTGACTTATTTTTCTCTTTGTTTTTCGGCGACTCTAAGCTTAGCACTGCGTGAGCGGTTATTGCTGTTCAGCTCTTCCTCTGAAGGCAGTATCGGCTTTCTGTTCACCATTTTCAGTATGGGCTGCTTACTATCAGGGATGACCGGTAGACCGCGAGGCAGCTCCGGAAGTTCTGAGTAACTTTTATACAGCTGTTTGACTATACGGTCTTCTAAAGAATGAAAGGTGATCGCACTGATTCGTCCCCCGACATTTATCAAATCAACTGCCTGTTCAAGTGAGTCTTCCAATGCGCCAAGCTCGTCATTGACTGCTATACGCAGTGCCTGAAACACGCGTTTAGCAGGATGTCCGCCTTTTCTTCGGGCCGGAGCCGGAATGGCTTCTTTGATAATATCTACCAGTTCATGAGTCGTATCTATCGGTCGTTCTGATCGTCTGGCTTCGATTTTTCTCGCAATTTGCTTTGAAAACTTTTCTTCACCATAACGGAAAAATATGCGAACCAGATCACTGTATTCCCAGTGATTTACGATGTCATAAGCAGTCAGCTCCTGTGTCTGATCCATCCGCATGTCCAGCCTAGCATCTTTATGATAGCTGAATCCTCTTTCTGTGACATCGAGCTGCGGTGATGAAACACCTAGATCATATAAAACACCATCGACCTTATAGACATGCTCTGCTTCAAGCGCACTTTTCAAATGCCTGAAGTTATCATGAATAAAGGTCAGTTTGCCGCTCTCCAATTCATCAGACAAAAACTTGCGGGCATTTTCGATAGCAGTCATATCTTGATCGAATGCATATAAATGACCCTCTGGACCAAGCTGGCTTAAAATGAGGGCTGTATGTCCTGCTCCTCCCAAGGTGCAGTCAACGTATATCCCGTCTCGTTTTACATTTAGTCCGTCTACAGTCTCGTTAAGTAATACTGTTTCATGTTTGAATTCTGCCATTTCTATACTCCTCTGCTGATTTCATATCAGAAACCAAAGTCGATCATTTCCTCTGCTATGTCTTCAAATGATTCATTCGCGTCTTCAGCAAATGACGTCCATCTCTCTTCGCTCCATATTTCTATACGGTCGGACACGCCTATAATGAAACACGATTTTTCAAGTGCTGCGTGATCGATCAATGTATTAGGCAGGTTTATCCTCCCCTGTTTATCCAGTGAGCATTCAGTAGCTGCTGAATAAAGGAAGCGTGTAAACGCTCTCGATTCTTTTTTGGCGAGAGGGAGCTGTTTCAGCTTGGATTCGAGTTCTCTCCACTCTCTCATGGGATAGCCGAAAAGACAGCCGTCTAATCCGCGGGTCACAATGAAATTCTCTCCAAGATCATCTCGGAATTTTGCTGGAACGATCAAACGTCCTTTTGCATCGATTGCATGTTTATACTCTCCCAGCAACATTTCACTATCCCCTTTCCCCACTTATATGTTAAAGTCTACCACAATTCCCCACTTTCTACCACACCATTTCCGGTAAAAAAACTGGGATTTCTGCTCAAAAATAAAAAAAACCTAGCCACTGATACATATGGCTAGGGAACGCATGTTTATTAAAGTTTCATGACTAAGGACAGGTCGTGGTCAGCTAGGAAAAAAGCACCCAGACACCTGCACTGATATAGAAAAGCAGACAGGTAATAAATACGATCCGCCACCATATTCTGAAAAAAAGATAAAGCTTCAGCTCTTTCAGGTAAAACGTATAATAAGTGGCCAGAATGATCCCCACTAAAGATATGACCATAACGAAGTAAGGAATGAGATTGATGGGGAAATAAAGCTCGCTCATAATGAACAGGAGTACGAGCATATAGGGAATAATAAGATCGACTACTTTCAAAGACAGCCGCAGCTGCTTAAACTGCTTATTAATCCATCCTGAAAAAAGGAGCGTTATAAATGGGACAGAATAAAAACCGATCAATAGGAGCTGGTCCGATAATGTATTCACACAGTCACATCCGTTTCTTTTCATATATTGATAGTTCTTTATTATGTAGTGTTCACCATAGAGAAAAGCAAAAAAGTGCTTATGAACAAGAGTCATAAACACTTTTTCTATAATTTAAATCATCGTATAGACTGATTAAATTATGCTTCTTTGTTGATTACCTCTTTGCCTGCGTAATGTCCGCATGAAGGGCATACGTGGTGATTACGTTTAACTTCACCACAATTAGGACAATCACTCATGTTTGGAAGGTCCAATTTGATATGAGTACGTCTTTTTGCTTTTCTGCTAGTAGAAGTTCTTCTTTTAGGTACTGCCATTTTCCAACACACCTCCTTAAAAGGTTTCGAATTCTATTGCTTACTCGTTATCTTCTTTGAAGAGATCTTTAAGTACTGCAAATCTCGGATCTCCTTCACCATTAGATGAATGCATATCATTGTTATGCTGATCTTCCGGTAAAACTATCCAATCTTTTCCACTTGGCATATCATCTGATTCAAGTTCTTCCGCTGTGAAGATTTGACTGGGTTTACTGGTCAATATAGCATCTTCGATCGGCTTCTTGAGATTCAATGTATCGGTGGTCAAGCGTTCAGCCAGTTCTTCTTCTGCAAACTGTTCCAGACTAACAGGAGAGTCAGGGGCCAGATAGATCTCTGAAAATGGAATAGTCATGACCAATTCAACAGGTTCTAACGAACGTGAAGAAGGTAACGTCACTTTCACTTTCATCGTCATATCAACATAATATACAGATTTCTCATCAACAGTCAACATCCCTTGAAGGGAAACCGGACTTGCCGCGATTATATCATTGTCTCTTTCTTTCAATGACGCCTCTAAATCGACCGATCCATTTAATGTTAATGGAGAATCCTGATACTTTTTCAATTCATTTAATGCCCATTTTATTTTCATAGACTTCACCTCAGTGTTTAACGTCTTTTATCAAACAATGTCATAGGCACAAACATCATTACTTTTAAAAGTTTTCACTTAATGAGCAACAAAAATAATTATACTATTTTAAACAGATAAAGTCAATCCATTTTTATAGGCTTTCTTTTATAATCCTGAGATTTTATCCTGTCATGCTCCGCTAGTCTATATACTTCGCTCACAGTGATATCGTGTGCAACCAGTGCACTGTTCTTCTGACTGACATTAGTGACCAGCGGAATCTCTAACTGCCGCTTTATCTCACTTAGATAAGTCTGTCCGGTACGGTTGAATCCGAGCAACCGGATGAAATTGAGATGGTCTATTCTTTTTTCCATTTCTTCTTTTGTTTTATCGAGAAGAATATAAAAACATATGCGCTGAAGTCTCGTCCAGGAAAGCTGTTTAGTTTTGAGCGCCGTCAGAAAACCAGCCATATCCTCAGCTTCTTTTATCACTGCCTTCACTCTGTACTCCAGACCTTGTTCCATCAAATAGATTTGACTCAATCCCTCCAGCGAAGTCGTTGTTATCCTGTATTTCAAATACGGGAAAAAATCATCCCATTTAACCAATTTGCTGTTAACTAAACTGGTTTTGGTTTCTTCTGGAAATGGAAGACTGGAGGCAGTTTCCCACTCCTTTGAAGAAGACAACATTTTCCTTATCGCTGTTGCACTGGCAATTTCGTCACCGGATCCGATTTCCTGATCATGATAATGACTGCTTTTCCTTCTCACAGTCTGAATACCGATAGATCTATTTTTCTTCTGCAGTTCTTTTGCATACGCAAATCCGAGTATGTTGTTCGGTTGGGTAAGATCCAATTTGATTTCCGGTAAGTATTTCGCAAGAAGTCTGCTCATGTTTTTGGCATAGGTCAGTTTTTGTTCCTGCTCAGGTTTAAACAGTTCATTGATTTCTTCTTCTTTTTCCAGGTACATCGCTGCTGATAATAGAAAATCAGAACCGTCGCCGGATTCACTTCCAAAGCTTAAAACATCGATACCCATAAGATCCAGGAGTTCGACTGCACCTTTTGCGAACAGATCAGCTGGCTGAACACTGAAGGCAGCAGGTATTTCAAGAACGATATCAGCCCCATGGCTAAGCGCAGTTTGAGCTCTCTGCCATTTATCTATAACAGCCGGTTCACCTCGCTGAAGAAAATTACCGGACATCGCTACGATCAGAACATCGGCTCCTGTCTTCTTTTTGGCTTCTGCAAGCTGATATAAGTGTCCATTGTGAAACGGATTGTATTCCGCAACGACTCCACATACTTTCATAAACGTACTCCTTACTTCTTACAGGCGAAGAACCAGCGTCGGCTGTCCTCTTTTACTTCTTCTGTAAAATCAGCACAGACTTCGATCTTGTTGAAGCCGGCTTTTTGTAATAACTTTTTATACATGTCCAGCGGATAAGTTCTTTCTTTATGTGTTTCTTCATATCGGTCATAACTGTTATCTTCACTATTCACAAAAAATGACAGTTCATGTTCCACCGAATAAGGTTCTTCTCCTTCAAAGCTGTCCCACAAAAATACGATACCATCAGTTTCGGCATGAAAAGACGTATTTAGAAAAGCTTCGATCTGATAGATGGAGTGGACGTCAAAAAGAAACAAGCCTTCATTTTCAAGCTTGCTGTAAACTTCTTTAAACACTGCATACAGTTCATTTTCATCTTTCATGTAGCAAAGTGCATCACTGTAGCAGATGACATTCGCATACACAGGCAGATCTTTTAAATCCCTCATATCTCCTTGGACGAGAGGGAACGTCACACCTTCTTCGAGTTGTCGGTTATAAGCCAGGCTCAACATTTCATCAGACAAGTCAAGCCCGGTAATATCATATCCGCTTTCTTTCAGCTTCAATCCCAGTATGCCCGTCCCGCTTCCAAGTTCAAGTATCGCTTCACCTTCAGGAATGTATTTTTTTGTATAGTTCAGCCATTTTTCATAAAGGCTGTCATCCATCAAATCATCGTATACTTTTGCAAACCAATTGTATGTCATTAGTCCAGCCATTTCTCTATGTCAACATAATCTGCATCAGACCACAAGCGTTCCAGTTTATAAAATTCACGTTCTTCCTGATTGAACAAATGAACGATCACATCGCCTAAATCAATGAGGACCCATTTAGCATCATCTTTACCTTCTACTCGTTTAATGTCCTGGTCGTGCTTAGAAGCTTCATCTAATATGCTTTGTGCAATGGCATTAAGCTGTCTGTCATTATTTGCATGCAGAATAACGAAATAATCTGCCAGCAGTGAAACATTCTTCATATCAAGCGCAACGATATCTTCGGCTTGTTTGGCATCTGCTGCTTTCACTACGTATTCTAGTACTTCCATTGGTGTTTGTTTCATATTTTCTCTCCTTAGTTGTCTACTACCCAGGCGTTATACGTTTCAACTGCCTTGGGATATATTTTATTTTCTCTTTTGACTAAATGTTTCAGCGTTTGTCGGGTAATGTAAGAAACTGTTTTAGTCAAATCTTTGTCTGCCAGTTTCCGTGCTTTATCCACACCGCTGTGAGAACGTTTGGGTTCGATATAGTCAGCAACATAAATGATTTGTGCCACCTCACTCATTGTCGGACTGCCAATGGTATGGGCCTTGATAGCTTCAAGGATTTCTTCATTCTCAAGCTGATATTCGTTCTTCATCAGTATAGCCCCTACAGGCCCATGCCAGATATTACTTCCGAACTGAAGCATATCCAATTCCAGATTTTCACTGATGATCAGATCACGCATTTCAGCATCAGGCCTTTCCTTTGCATAATCATGTGCCAAGGCGGCGATGCTGACTTTCTCCATGTCTATGTCATATTTATCTGCGAGATATAAAGCTGTCTGTTCCACTCTTAAAACATGTTTATATCGGCGATAGCTCATGGATTCATGCATAAGTTCAACCAGTTCTTCTCTGTTTAAGCGAATATAGTTATTCTGGTATTCCATCTGAATTTTCTTCATTTTTATATAATCCTTTACTTTCGATATAATTCTCTACTTCGGGAGGAACCAAATATCTAATAGAACAACCATCTTTCACTTTCTGACGGATCAACGTTGAACTAATATCAATATTCGGTACATCGACACCAATAACAGGATAGGGAGTTTCCAGACTGTAATAGGGACGGTTGACAGCCACAAACTGAACCATATTTACAAGTTCATCGATTTTATACCAGTTTTTCAAATCCTGAACCATATCTGCTCCAATAATAAAGTAATATTCTACATCGGGATTCTTTTCTTTAAGTTCCACGATCGTATCATACGTGTAGCTTTTTCCTCCGCGCTTAAGTTCTGCTTTTTCCACAGAAAACGAACCATTGTCTTTCACAGACTCAGTCAGCATAACTGACCGATGACTGGCGTCAATGGTCTTCTTTTCTTTCTTATGCGGTGGTTCTGCACTTGGCATAAACAGAATCTCTTCTAAGCCAAGCTGGTCTTTGACCTGATCGGCTATAATTAAATGTCCCAAATGCGGCGGATTAAACGTTCCGCCCAAAATCCCGATTTTCCTTTTAGGGAGTGCCCCGATCAATTCACTTAGAACTTCCGGTTCGATGACATTTGCAACTTTATTGACCAACGCTCGTTCTCTCCTTTATGAATGATTGGATTTAGGCAGGCGAGAAGAATAGCGCTGATATTTTTCTTTGTCAGAAGGTTTAAACAACACTAATACCCTGCCTATTTTCTGCACGACAGTAATGTCTGAATGTTCTTCTATAAACTCGACAGCTTCACCGGCTGTCCACTCTGTGTTCTGAAGTAACTGGACCTTCATTAATTCCTTATTTTCAAGTGAATCTTCAAATTCCCTGACCATCTCGACTGTTAATCCATTTTTCCCAATTTGGAAAATAGGCGTCAGACTGTTTGCTTCTGATCTCAAGAAACGTTTCTGTTTACCTGTTAAATTCATATCCATCCTCTTTTCTGAGTATAATTATTTAAATAAGCTGTTTTCTCACGGTAACATCGACACCTAGAGGCGCCCATCCTGCTACTGTGATATCTACAGCATCGATCGAAACCCACCCCAAGCCGCTGAAGACGATGTCAGAGGGTTCCTTTATTTTAAATTCATGACGCTTCAGTGCCGGGAAATCAGCAGCCGAAGCAGCATTCGGCGGTGTCAGCAGTTCCCCTAACTGGTTTTCATACAGTTCATCTGCTCTTTCCGTTTTTGTGCGATGAATATAAAGTTCATTGGATACATAACAGACAAAGGATTCTTTTCCTTCACCCATCAGGTAGTCAAAGCGAGCCAATCCTCCGAAGAATAATGTCTGATTATCGTTCAACTGATAATTTTTCGGTTTCACTTCTTTTCTCGGTGTCACGACCTTTAAATCTTTGGCATCTAAATAGTGTGACAACTGACTTTTCTGAATGATTCCCGGCGTATCTACAAGTACTTTTTCATCGTCCAGGGGTATTTCGATTTTACCCAATGTGGTCCCTGGGAAATAGGAAGTCGTGATCGTATCTTCTGAATCTGTAGCGATGTTTATGATTTGATTGATCAGTGTGGACTTCCCAACGTTGGTCGTTCCGACGACGTACACATCTTTCCCTTGACGTTCCTTGTCCAGAGCTTCCATAAATTTTTCAACAGAGGCTTTATTCAAGGCGCTGAGCAGATAGACATTTTGTGGTCTGATTCCATAGCTTTGAACCTGCTCTGTCACCCACTGACGCATTTTGCCTTCACCAAGCGATTTGGGCAGCAAATCACTCTTGTTGGCTACGATAACGATCGGGTTGCTTCCGGCAAACCTCTGAATCCCCGAGATGATACTGCCGTTAAAATCGAATAAATCAATGACATTGACTATGAGTGCGTTCTCTTCGTTCAATTCATGAAGCATGTTCAAAAAGTCATCATCGCTCAGTTCGATGTCCTGAACTTCATTGTAATGTCTCAGACGAAAACAGCGTTTGCAGTACACTAGATCTTCAGCGCTTTTTTTCTCCAGGACAGAGGCAGGAAGATAACCCGATTTCGTTTCATCTTGTGACTGCAAAACTGCTCCGCAGCCAATACACCTTAGTTCATTATTCTTTAATTCGTCTGCCATGTATCGTATCTCTCCATTTCATTTCGGGATCTTTTTTTATCAGATAGTTCATGATCTTCAGCTCCACGAACCTGTTCAATCGCGTATTCCAAGCATCAGAATCTAGTATAGGCTTGACCAATACCGTTCTTATCCCGGCTTTATTAGCTCCTCTGATATCGGTGATGACTTGATCGCCGACCATCAGCCATTCTTCTTCGGAATAAGAATAGTCTTTCAGCGCTTTCTTGAAACCTCTCGTTAATGGTTTCAACGCTCTAGGTATAAAATCCAGTTCAAGAATACTTGCGATCTTCTTTACTCTTTTTCTAGAGTTATTGGATAATATGACCACTTTGATATCATTCTTTTTCATTAATTTGATCCATGCGATCGTTTCTTCCGTTGCCTCCGGATTGTTCCAGGCAATAAGTGTGTTATCTAGATCGGTCAATACCGCTTTTATATTTTCTCTTTTTAATTGTTCCGGGGTGATTTGATATATGGATTCAACCATCCACGTTGGCTTAAAACTACTCAGCATATTTTCCCTCCTGACTGAAATCAACATGCACGAAAGGGGAGTTTCTAAAAAAAAGGAAGCACACAAAGCACTTCCTTTTGTGCACTTCTTACTCTTCTGTAGATGTTGCGGGCTGGACCAGTTCAAGTATTTCAACAGCTACATAATCGATATTATCGAATTCATAAGTCTGTTCTGTCGTTCGGTCTTCAAGTTCAAACATATTAGATTTATTATCATAGCGTACGATGCACTTTTCCTGGCCGTTTCGTTCAAAACGTCTTACTTGAACTTCATCCGACTGATCTTCGCGCATTGCATCCAGTCTTCTGATAATAGGTATAAGTTGGGATGGTTTCATTTGTTTTCCCCTTTCTCTTCTTTTGTCACTTCACTTCTACATTTTAACAGATTTCAGCCCAAATTACATTAGATGCGCTGTGATTTAAGCTGATTATTGTCTTATATGAGACTATGACGATATTTTATACTGTTTTATTGAATTTGCATTATGGTAAACTAATACGATACAGGAGGAAAAACACATGAATAAAACTACCCACTTCAATTTAAATCACCAGATAAGAAATCTCGAAATATCTAAAATCAGGCAATTTGATGATCAGGTCAGTACATTCGAACCATTGATCCGACTGACACTCGGACAGCCTGATTTCCCGACACCCGAACACGTCAAGGAAGCTGCTAAAAAAGCGATCGATTCTGATTATTCGTTCTATACCCGTACTGCCGGAGACATTAAACTAAGAGAAGCTGCTTCGGCCTTTGCAGCAGCCAAATATGATCTGTCTTACGATCCGGAAACGGAAATCATTGCAACAGTTGGCGCCACCGAGGCATTGGCCACGACCCTATTTACTTTGCTTAATCCTGGAGACTATGTTTTGATCCCCTCGCCTTTCTTTTCTCTTTACGACTCTCTGGTAAAAATGAGTCAAGCGACCCCGATTTACATGGACACATCTGAAACCGGCTTTATGGTCACGCCTGACTTGATAGAGAAAACGATCCAGTCTCTGGATAAAACACCAAAAGCCATCATTTTGAATTACCCTAACAATCCGACAGGCATAACGTGGACAGAAGCTGAAGTGAAAGGAATTGCTCTCACTCTTTCAAACTATCCAAAAATGCTTGCGGTCAGTGATGAAATATATAGTGAACTGGTTTACGATGACACTCATGTTTCGTTAGGGAAACACCTGAGAGATCAGACGATCGTTATTAATGGCCTGTCAAAATCACATGCCATGACCGGCTGGCGCTTAGGACTCATTTTTGCGCCTGAGCTAATCACATCTGAACTTGTCAAAACCCATCAGTCGCTGGTCACGAGCGCTTCGACAGTTACACAATATGCCGGTATCGAGGCACTGGTAAATGGTCAGGATGATGCTTTGCCGATGAAGGCTGCTTATAAAGAACGTCGCAGGGTCGTCATGCAGACGCTTCAGGAATTGAATCTGGAAGTAACAGAACCTAAAGGAGCCTTTTATATTTTTGCGGCCCTTCCAAAAGGACTGAAGATGAGCAGCTACGACTTCTGCTACGGCTTTGCTGAAGGATACCGCGTAGCCATGATCCCCGGTGATGCATTTGGAGCTGCCGGTGAAGGCTACTTCCGGATCAGCTACGCATCGAATTTAGAGGATATCAAGACAGCAATGGTCCGACTGACTGAATATGTAAATACGTTAAGAAAATAAAGGTGATAGAGAATTAAGACTGGGAAGAGAATCCCCAGTCTTTTTGCTTTTTGTGAAATCCTTTAGAGAGAAAAATCAACCTGATGACTTATTGCCTAGTATCGCAGTCACTTTTGGGTGAATTTAGAATTTATTGTATCAACGGATCTCTAAAACGGTTATTGTGACTACTTTCTGGAGAATCACAGCATGAACTGGTCACTAAACGGTTTTTGCGACTACTTCCTGCAGAATTACATCATTAACTGGTCACAATACCTTCAGAGAACACTTCGCCTTCACTAAACTAAGAAAGAAGCTGGGAGTTTAGTGTAACCTCAAAAAGTTAGACTTTCTGAGGTCACTATACTTTCTTCCCAGCTTCTTTAACTTTAAAATACAATTTGCTACCCTATTCGTTTTCCCACCACAATTTGATGAGTGCTTGCGTTCCATCTTCTGCATGGCCCTTCTGACTCAATTGCTCGTATAATTCTTTTGCTAACATAGTGGACGGTAAGTTCAATCCCATCTTCTCTGCTTCATCCAGCGCTATACTCAAATCTTTTATAAAGTGTTTGACAAAAAAACCAGCCGAATAATCCTCTTTTAATATCCTCGGAGAATAATTTTCCAGTGACCAGTTACCTGCTGCACCGCCACTCAACGTTTTCACCACTTTTTTTAGATCCAGCTCAGCTTTTTCTGCATACACAAGCATCTCTGTCAGCCCAGTCATCGTGCCTGCGACCATTATCTGATTAGCCATTTTTGTATGCTGACCACTACCAGCAGGTCCATGCAGTTCCAGCGACGATGAGAAGAGCTTGAAAATCTCTTTCATATCATTGAATACTTGTTCATCCCCACCGACCATTATCGTAAGCGTTCCTTTTTTCGCACCGAGGTCTCCACCGGAAACCGGTGCATCCAAGGCCTCTGCATGCTTTTCTTTTGCTGTCTGATTGATCTTTTCTGCCAGAGAAGGTGTACTGGTCGTCAAATCGATCAGTACTTTATTCGCTACATCCGCCTTGAATATGCCTTTTTCTCCGTAATAGACATCTTCTACATCTACAGGATACCCTACCATCGTAAAAATGATATCCGATGTTTCCGCAACATTCTGAGGGGTTTCAGCCCACACCGCACCTTTGGTTAAAAGTGTTTCGGCTTTTGCCTTTGTACGGTTATACACAGTAACGGTGTGATCATTTTTTAGCAGGTGTTCAACTACAGAAATTCCCATAACGCCTGTTCCTATGAATCCGATGTTAGTCATACGCTCACTCCTGAATTTTTAATATAGAAAAACAGATTGAGCTCCAAATGGAACCCAATCTGTCTGATCAATCTTTTACATATTGGTTAACTAACTCAATAACTTCATCTACCGTTGTGCATTCTGTAACAGCTTTATGAGACAATTCTTTCATTTCATCAGAATCCAGCTTTTTAAGCAGACTTCTGGTTTTAAGAATACTTGTTGCACTCATTGAGAATTCATCTAATCCCAGTCCGATCAGTAATGGAACTGCGATTTGATCTCCAGCCATTTCTCCGCACATGCCGGCCCATTTACCTTCGTTATGAGCAGCATCTATAACCATTTTCACAAGACGCAGAATAGATGGGTTATATGGTTGATACAGGTAAGAAACCTGCTCGTTCATTCTGTCCGCAGCCATTGTATATTGAATCAAATCATTTGTGCCGATACTGAAGAAATCCACTTCTTTAGCGAACTGATCAGCTAACACTGCTGCAGCAGGAATTTCGATCATTATTCCGACTTCGATCGAATCAGAAACTTCCACACCTTTTTTGATCAACAAAGCTTTTTCTTCTTCCAGTATAGCTTTTGCTTCTCTAAACTCCTGCAGGGTCGCGATCATTGGGAACATGATTCGTAACGTTCCATGAACAGAAGCGCGAAGCAACGCTCTTAACTGGGTTCTGAAAATAGAATCCTGATCTAAACTGACGCGGATAGCGCGGTAGCCAAGGAACGGATTCATTTCTTTAGGCAATTCTAAATAAGGAAGCTCTTTATCCCCACCGATGTCCATCGTTCTCACGACGACCGGCTTACCTTCCATACCTTCCAGAACTTTTTTATACGCTTCATACTGATCCTCTTCTGTAGGAAGTTCAGCAGAATCCATATATAAGAATTCTGTACGATATAGACCGATACCTTCTCCGCCATTGTCTTTGACACCGACTAAGTCTTTTGGTGTTCCGATATTTGCAGCCAATTCGACATGTTTGCCGTCTTTGGTCACACTCGGCTCATTCAACAGCTGATCCCATTCCAGTTTCAGCTTGTCATAGTCTTCAGCTTTCTTGTTGAATGAAGATATTTCCTCTTCAGAAGGATTGATGTAAACGTCCCCTTCTAAACCATCAACGATAAGCTGGTCATTTTCAGACACGCGTTCAGTGATATCTTTAGTCCCAACGATCGCTGGGATTTCAAGTGATCTGGCCATGATAGCAGAATGAGATGTACGTCCGCCGACATTCGTGACGAATGCTTTGACATATTTCTTATTTAACTGAGCTGTGTCACTCGGTGTTAAATCTTCTGCAATGATGATAACTTCTTCTTCAATGGTTGCTGGTGAAGGCAAGGTCACATTCAAGAGATTTGCGATCACACGTTTTCTGACATCGCGGATATCGGCAGCACGTTCCTGCATGTATGCGTTGTCTTCCATCCCCTCAAACATAGTGATGAATGTATTCGTCACCTGTTTAAAAGCATATTCCGCATTTACGTTCTCACTGTCGATAACAGCTTTTGTCTGATCCATTAGATCTGGATCTGACAACACCATGATATGAGCATCGAATACTTGTGCTTCTTCTTCGCCTAACGATTCAGCAGCAATAGCTCTGATTTTAGTTAATTGTTCTTTAGCTTTATCAGTTGCTTCTGTTAAACGTTTCATTTCAGCATCAGTATCAGAAATTTCATTTTTCTCGATTGTTAAGTCTGGTTCAACGAGTAAGTAGGCTTTTGCGTGAGCGATTCCATCACTTGCTGCAATTCCGGATACTTTTGAAGTCATTATTCAGCCATTCCCTCATTTTTAATTGTTTCTTCGATTCCTGCGATGGCTTCTTTTTCGTCAGCTCCATCAGCTGTGATCGAAACTTCTGCACCTTTACCTACGCCTAAAGACATAACGCCCATGATAGATTTCAAGTTAACAGACTTACCTTTATAATCTAATGTAATATCTGAATTGAATTTGCTTGCCTGCTGTACTAACAACGTTGCGGGTCTAGCGTGGATCCCTGTATCTGCAATAATCGTGTATTCTCTTTTTTCCATTTGAACTGCTCCTTTTAAAAAAAGTTTTTTTATTATGAAAAGAATAGAACCTCAGTCTGTCATGGATGTGTACTTTTTTTCCGTACTTTTCCATTAAACCGCCATTTTATTCTTTCTTCCTATACAGATTACCACTTTTCTCCTTTACCTACAACTGTTTTTTCTCAACTCATATAACTTATCCTTGAAAGTCAAAAATGGTCAATGTATAATAAATCTATCAAAGGTCAATATTGGTCAAGGTTTTTCGCGTGAACTCAACCCCTTTGAACTGACCTTTGAACAGATAATACGTATAATAAAATTAGAACTTTATATAGAAAGGAAGTTTTCTTATCATGATATGTCAACGCTGTATGGAGCGACCTGCAACAATTCATTTAACCACAAGCGTCAATGGACGACGACGAGAAATTGACCTTTGTCAGAAATGTTATCGTGAAATAAAACAGCAAGAACAGCAAGGACGTTTGAATCAGGGAAACAGCCAGGATCCGTTTGGCTTCAATCAATTTGATGACCTCTTCCGTGCCCTGTCTCAGAATCAGAATCCAAATACAGAGAGACCCACTCCCCCTAATAGGCAGTTCTCCGGCAATAATCAGCAGCCTCCGACAAACGGCGGAGGACGTGGCGGTTTACTTGGCGAATATGGTGTGGACCTCACTCAAATGGCTAAGGACGGGAAGATAGACCCGGTGATCGGGCGTGACAAGGAAATCGAACGTGTCATTGAAATTTTGAACAGACGAACTAAAAATAATCCTGTCCTCACTGGAGAAGCGGGTGTAGGTAAAACAGCCATCGTTGAAGGTCTTGCGATGAAGATAGTCAATGATGAAGTGCCGCATAAACTGCAGGATAAAGAAGTTATCCGTCTCGATGTTGCCTCCCTTGTTCAAGGAACAGGAATCAGAGGTCAGTTTGAAGAGCGTATGCAACAGTTGATGAATGAATTGAAAGATAACGACAACATTATCTTGTTCATCGATGAAGTGCATGAAATCGTCGGTGCCGGTTCTGCAGAAGGCAGCAGCATGGATGCCGGGAATATTTTAAAACCCGCTTTAGCCAGAGGCGAACTTCAAATGGTCGGTGCGACGACTTTAAACGAGTATAGAAAAATCGAAAAAGATCCCGCACTGGAACGCCGTTTACAACCTGTCAGAGTTAATGAACCGACCATAGAAGAAACACTGACGATTTTAAAAGGTATCCAGAAACAGTATGAGGATTACCACCACGTTAAGTATTCAGATAAAGCGATCAAAAGTGCAGTAGAATTATCTCACCGTTATATCCAAGATCGTTTCCTGCCTGATAAGGCGATCGATCTGTTGGATGAATCCGGATCTAAAAAGAATCTGACGATTCAATCTGTTGATCCGAAATCACTGGAAGAAAAAATTGATGAAGCAGAAAAGCAGAAACAGGAATCCTTAGAAAAAGAAGATTATGAAAAGGCTGCTTTTTATCGTGATCAAGTCACAAAATACAAAGAAATGATCGAACAGCAGACTCCTCAGTCCGAACAGCCCGAAGTGACAGAACAGGATATTATAAATATCATCGAAATAAAAACAGGTATCCCTGTAGGTGAGTTAAAAGAAAAAGAACAGGCTCAGCTGAAAGATCTGGACAAAGCGCTCAGACACCATGTCATTGGTCAAGATGAGGCTGTTGACAAAGTAGCTAAAGCCATCCGCCGGAACCGTATTGGTCTCAGACAGAAAAACCGCCCGATCGGTTCATTTATGTTCGTGGGGCCTACTGGTGTCGGAAAAACAGAATTGGCAAAAACTCTCGCTCTTGAATTGTTTGGAAGCAAAGATTCCTATGTTCGGCTGGACATGAGCGAATATATGGAAAAACACAGTACATCCAAACTGATCGGTTCGCCTCCAGGCTATGTTGGCTATGATGAAGCGGGACAGCTTACTGAAAAAGTCAGACGTAATCCATATAGTCTGATCCTGGTCGATGAAGTAGAAAAAGCACACCCAGACGTCCTGCATATGTTCCTGCAGATCCTCGATGATGGACGCTTGACAGATGCTCAAGGGCGTACAGTCAACTTCAAAGAAACGATCATTATCATGACAAGCAATGCCGGAACGACCAATGTCGAATCAAGCGTAGGTTTTGGAGCTCAGATGAGCGGAGAACAGCATTCGATAAAAAATCGTCTTCAGGATTATTTCAGACCCGAACTGTTGAACCGCTTTGACGGAATCGTTGAATTCCATCCCCTCTCAAAAGAAAATCTGCTGGAAATCGTGGATCTGATGCTTGAAGATGTCAATGAAGCATTGAAGCAGCATGATATAACGGTACACGTCGATCAGTCAGCTAAAGAGAAACTTGTCGACTTAGGGTATGATCCTAAGATGGGTGCACGTCCTTTAAGACGGGTTATAGAAGAACACATCGAAGATAAAATCGCTGAGTTTTATATCAACAATCCAGAACCAGGTAAAATATCAGCAACAGTCGAAGATGATGCCATTGTGATCACTAAGAAATCAAAAGAACAGTCATCTAACGGCGAGTCGCAGAAAGCAAATGAAGAAACGAATAAAACTGACAGCACTGAACAGTAATCGACTTCCTGAAAATTAAAATAAAGTAAAAAACACATATCCCCTTCCGGTTCAGATGAATGATATGCTCCCCTTATAGTAGACAGAGAAATAATAAAAAATTCTCTGACACTATAAGGGGAGTTTTTGTCATGTCAAAAAGAACTACATCACATAATTTAAATGAACGATATGAGATGGTCATCGCGATACTGGAAGAAAGATGTTCAATTAATTCTCTAATAAAGAATGAAGGGATAAGTAAATCGGCGCTTAAAAGCTGGATTAGGAAATATAATGCCAATGGCATTGAAGGGTTAAAAGAATCCAGAGGGTGGAAAGTCTATTCGGATGAAGTGAAAACAAAAGCAGTTGAACACTACCTAAATACATCTGCGGGATTAGAATCGACTTGTGATACGTACAACATCTCGTCCAGTTCGGTTTTAAGAAAATGGATTAAGCTTTATACTAGTGGAAAGGGATTTAAATCTACTAGTAGAGGAAGTCAGAAAATGAATACTGGGCGCAAAACAACATGGAAAGAACGAATTGAAATTGCACAATTCACCATCGCTAATGAACTGAATTATCATAAAGCCGAAGCAGAATATAATGTTTCGTATCAACAAGTCTATCAATGGGTACGCAAGTACAAAAATGGCGGACCAGAAGCACTTAAAGACCGCCGTGGGCGTTCTTTAGAATCAAAAGAAACGTTGACTGAAGAAGAAGAACTTCAGCTTGAGGTGAAAAGATTAAAGCAGAGAAATGAGTATTTGGAAGCGGAGAACGGTTTGATAAAAAAGCTAAAAGTTATCGAAAGGAGGAATCGGCGCGGATAGGATCCTGCCTGAACGAATTTCAGGCTATCTATGAATATAATAAAGAAACGGATGTTTCTATACTTATGCTCTGTAACATCTTAGACGTCTCTCGATCCGGCTACTATAAATGGTTGAACCATACTCCCTCTCGGTGGGAAGAGGAAACGGAACGATTGATGTCGTGGATAAAAGAACGTTTTTATCACTATAATGGCATCTTTGGATATCGTCGCCTCACAATCGATTTAAATCGTGCCTCAAAGACCAAACGGTACAATAAGAAACGTGTACGTCGCCTCATGATTCAAATGGGATTAAAGTCCTATATTCGACGTTCTAACGGATACTGTACACGAACCAGCTACAAAAATATCGAAGAGAATCATCTGAACCGTGAATTTGAAGCTGATAAACCTAACGAGAAGTGGGTCACAGACATCACCCATCTCCATTATGGCGACGGCCAAAAAGCCTATCTTAGTGCCATTAAAGACCTGTATGACGGATCGATCATTGCCTATAAACTCAGAAAACATAATGATAATCCTCTGGTCATGGCCACACTAAAAGATGCATTAGAAACTAATCCAAATGCCACTCCGCTTTTACACAGCGACCGAGGGTCGCAGTATACCTCAAAAACGTATCGTCAGCTTACAACAGAAGCTGGGATAACACGAAGTATGTCGCGTGTTGGTAAATGTATTGACAACGGACCGATGGAGAGCTTTTTTGGTCATTTCAAGTGTGAATCTTACAAACTGAAACATTATTCAACCTATAAGGAACTTGAAAGAGATATACAGAAGTACATGAAGTTTTACAACTACGAACGATTTCAAGAGACAAGAAACAGCCTGACACCAATGGAATATCGGTATCAGGCTGCGGCATAGAGTTTTTTATTTTTTTACTGTCTACTTGACAGGGTGCAGTTCAGAATGAACGTGAAAAGGGATATGTGTTTTTCTGTTTTTTTATAGTAGAGAGGTCAATTCTACTTCAGGATATTTATCACTGAACCATCTCTCAGCAAACTTATTTTCGAATAAGAACAACGGCTGATCGAAACGGTCTCTGACAAGCATATTACGGCTCGATCCCATGTTCTCATCCAGTTGATCCGGATTTACCCAGCGGGCAATACGGCTGCCGATAGAGGTCATGACGACTTCAGAATTATATTCATTGAGCATGCGGTGCTGGAAGACTTCAAACTGGAGCTGGCCTACCGCTCCAATGATATAGGTTTCGGTGTGATACGATTTATACAGCTGAATGGCACCTTCCTGAACCAGCTGGTTGATCCCTTTGTGGAACGACTTCTGTTTCATTACATTTTTTGGTTCTACCTTCATGAAAAGTTCTGGTGTAAACTGTGGCAGTTCCTGGAATTCTATTTCATCTTTACCTGCGTACAGCGTATCTCCTATCTGGAAATTCCCTGTGTCATAAAGTCCGATGATATCTCCAGCAACTGCATCTGTCACTGTTTCTCTACTCTCTGCCATAAACTGAGTGGAATTGGACAACCTGATTTTCTTCCCAGTACGTGGCAGAGTAACGTCCATTCCCCGTTCAAATTTTCCAGAACAGATTCTCAAAAATGCAATACGGTCACGATGACGTGGGTCCATATTGGCTTGTATTTTGAAAACAAATCCAGAAAATGTTGGTTCTGTCGGTTTAATGATATCGTTCGCTCTCGTTTCGTGAGCAGACGGTTCTGGAGCAAACTGCAGGAACGTTTCAAGAAAAGTCTGGACCCCGAAATTAGTCAAAGCCGAACCAAAGAATACGGGGCTCAATTTCCCTGCAGCGATTGCTTCAGTTGAAAATTCGTTCCCCGCTTCTTTCAGGAGTAAAGCTTCTTCAAGCACTTGATCATAGAGTGATTCCTTTTTGATCCTGTGCTCTCCCTCTATCTCTCCCTCTTTATTCAACGGGATGAAACGTTCGCCATTATTGGTTTCTTCAGGTCTGAATGCTTCGATCCGATTGTGATAAAGGTCGTATAAGCCCAAAAGTGTCTTTCCGGAACCGATCGGCCAGTTCATGGGGTAGGCATCGATTTCAAGAACTTCTTCCAGTTCTTCTATCAGCTCAAGGGGTTCTCTACCGTCTCTGTCTAGTTTATTCATAAATGTAAAAATAGGAATGCCTCTCATTCGACAGACTTTGAATAGTTTTTTCGTCTGTTCTTCGATACCTTTTGCGCTGTCCACGACCATGACAGCCGCATCGACAGCCATCAATGTACGATAGGTGTCTTCAGAGAAATCTTCATGCCCCGGAGTATCCAGGATATTGATCCGTTTATTCTGATACTCGAACTGCATGACAGAACTCGTTACTGAGATCCCTCTTTGCTTTTCGATTTCCATCCAGTCAGATTTGGCGAATTTACCCGATTTCTTGGCCTTTACAGTTCCAGCCTGTCTGATTGCTCCGCCAAACAGAAGCAGCTGTTCGGTAATTGTCGTTTTCCCTGCATCCGGATGGGAGATGATAGCGAATGTCCGTCTTCTTTTTACTTCTTTAGTCAATTCATTACTTTTATTATCAGTCAATATAAACGTCCTTACTCTTTAAAATTATTTTTGTCTATTGAATACTTAATCAGTTTCTGTTCATGATACATTTTGATCAGGTATGTCCCGATCGTTTTCAGGATCGCAAAAACAGGGACCCCGATCAGCATCCCGATAAGCCCTGCTATATTGGCAGAAGCCAGCAGTACCAGTATGACAGTCAGCGGATGGATAGCCAGGGACTTCCCGACAAGGAACGGTGTGAATAAGTTACTATCCAGCTGCTGTGCGACGAGTACAAAAACAGCAGCCAGTATGGCCCGTGCAGGAGATTCGATCAGTCCGACAACGATTGCTGGTCCTGCTCCGATAAACGGACCGACATATGGTATGAAATTAGTGATAGCGGCAAAAAATGACAGCAGGAAAGCGGAAGGCAAACCTATGATGGAATACATAAAAAAGAGCAGTACCCCAACCAGTAAAGAGGCCAAACCTTTTCCGCTGATATAGCTTGAAATGGTATTGTCTGTCTGAATGATCATTTCTTTTATATTTTTTTTGTATTTTGCAGGAGTCATGTCTACTACAAGAGGCAAAAATTTATGACCGTCATGAAGCATATAGAATAAGATCACCGGTACTGTAATAAACAGAAAGGCCAGTTCCGTGAAGGCCTGGATAGCACTGCCGACACCTGAAGCCATTCCAGACAGGAAACGCGATCCGATATCTCTCAACCATATTTCAAGATTGTCAAGAGCCATAGTGATATCGATCTGCTGCATCCATGGCTCTTCAGCTAAACGATTAGCGTATATTTCCAGTTCACTGATAAACATTGGTATACCGGAAATCAGATTGGAAGTCTGTTCAATGAGCATAGGTATGCCGAGAAGGATCGATAGAGCAATAAATCCGATCAGTAAGATCATCACGACAGCCACGCCGATGATCCGTTTTACTCTAAAACGTTCCAGCAGTTCGACTAAAGGATTCAATAAATAATACAGGAATCCCGCTATCAGCAGTGGCATAAATAACGCAGTTAGAATGCCGACTAAAGGATTTAATATAAAATCAATACGTTGAAGCACGTAAATGAGTATGGCTGCTGCTAAGAGCCATACTGTCCAGAACATTAATTTAGATTCTTTCCAGTTGATCACTTTATCCCCCTCTTTTACTTGTTTCTCTTACATTATAAGCGACACAGCCTTCTATTGAAAGAGTAAGTTCGGTGATACATTGACGACAAACGTAAATATTGCTATAGTAAGACATAATTTCAGAAAAGAGGGATAGTATGGATTTTAAAACAACCACAGATATATTATCTGAAGTCTATCGTGATTCGATCGCTATCAGAGCAGAAGTGTTTATCGAGGAACAAAAAGTGGATCCATCCTTGGAGATAGACGAATTAGAAGATCAGACGCTGCATATCGTCGGTTATGAAGATGATAAACCTGTCTGTACCGCTCGTTTACTGAAAAAGGCTGATAATTCTGTCAAGGTTCAGCGGGTAGCCGTTCTTTCACCTTATCGTAAACGAGGTATGGGAAGACTGCTGCTTAAACATATCGAGAAAATCGCCAAAGAGCAGTTGCATGGTTCAAGCCTTATTCTGGATTCACAAGACCACGCCATTTCTTTCTATGAAAAAGAAGGATTTACAGTCCACGGTGAAGGTTTTTTAGATGCCGGCATCCCTCATCATTTTATGCAGAAAAAAATATAATCAGTGTTTATCCGGTTTCTTATTAAGCGACTTATTAAGAAGCCTTTTTCTTTTACAGCGGTTGACCTCAAGTCTTCTTTCTTTTTCTTTGATATCTCTCTTCAAGTAAATAGCTGCCCGGTCCTGTTTCTTCTCAACGAGAAAAACATCCCCGAGTTCGTAATCTTCGGGGAGTTCCCCAACCGGTACATATAGAGGCTCTTTAGATGAATCGGGAACGAGACGGGCGGTTTCGCCTTCTATTTCTTCTAACACCACATACATCAGTTTCCCTCCTCAGTTAAAATCTCCAGCTGATCATCCTTTGTCACGTTGATCTGGATCGTCCCATGTGTGTCTGTTCCAAGTAACGCAGCGGAACGATCAGTAAATTTCTCTATCGTTTCTTTGTGAGGATGGCCATAATGATTATCAGGGCCTGCCTGATAGACAGCCACTTTAGGCTCAACTGCTTCCAGCCACTCTATACTTGTACTGGTGCTTGAGCCGTGATGCCCTAAAACCATGATATCCGACTGCAGCGAGGCTGGATTATCTAATATCATGCGTTTTTCCACTTGCGCATCCACATCTCCAGAATGTACAAGAGATGTATCCCCTATTGCGATACGCGTAACGATCGACTCGTCATTCTGATTCTCTTCTGTTTCATTTAAAAGAGGATGCAGGACCTGAATCGAGAAAGGTCCCACTTCGGCTTCATCTCCGGCTTTGGGTTCTTTGTATGCTACGTCTGTGTCCAGCATTGCATCCAATACATCACTGTAGGTTTGAGAGGTATGATCCATGCCATTCATCCAAACTTCTTCTACTTGAAAATATTCCAGGACGATATCCCCATTACCAATATGATCGGCATCATTGTGAGTGAAAATCATAAGGTCGATCTTACCCCCTACACCGATCTCATCATTAAGATAATTGATGATCCTAGGCTCGCTGTCATCATATCTTCCGGTATCGATCAGAATAGTTGTTCCGTCATGGGCCTGCAGCAGTGTCGCTGAACCTTGGCCAACGTCAAAAAAATGCAGTTCAGCTGTATTTCCTTTTATCTCATCGTCAGTAAATGGAATAGGGATGGACCTTATATACACTTTTATTTCACTTACATAAGTATCGATCCATTGAAAGGATAGGTTACTCCTTTCTGCCCACGATCCCAATAAAAAAGCAACACTAACAAGTAGTGTTGTCAGCAGAACAGATCGTTTGCCACTTTTCGTTGTTTTTTTTCGTTTAACTTTTCTTTTCACTGCTCACACTCTCCAATTGATTAGATAATCTCTTTAAATCATCTGGTAAGGGGGATTCCACTGAAAGTTCTTTGCCAGTGAATGGATGGTCAAAAACGACTTTAGCACAATGAAGAGCCTGTCTGTCTATCCACTTTTCAGCCGATCCCGGATTATAAAGGGTGTCCCCCAGCAAAGCATGGCCGATATCAGAAAAATGCACTCTGATCTGATGTGTGCGTCCCGTATGCAGTTGAATTTTAACCAGTGTCGAGTCCCTGTACCTCTTTTTTACCCAGTATTCAGTTTTTGAAGGTTTTCCGGTTTCAACCACTTGTCTTTTTATTATAGAATCCTCCATACGACCGATCGGTCTGTCTATGAGGTCCCATCGTTTCTCGAGTTTCCCATTTACAAACGCAACGTATTCCTTGTATAATTCTTTTCCTTTTAAGAGCTGGTCCAGATAAGAGTGTGCTAAGCCATGTTTGGCAAAAATCATAACTCCTGAAGTATCTTTATCTAATCGTGTAACGATGTGTATCGTTTTATGACGATAATCCTTTTTTTCAATATAACCTTTTACACGGTTAGCCATCGTGTGATTCCTGTAAAGTGATGAGGGTACAGAAGGAACGTTGCTTGGCTTGTCGACCAGAAGAAAATGTTCGTCCTCAAACAAGACAACGATTTTCTTGTCTGAGATCTCCAAGTGGTCATTTGCAGGCTCATCCGGCAAGCTAAGAGAAACGCGATCCCCTTCTGATACCTGTTTTCTGACCCTGCTCAGCTCCTGATTAACTTCCAGACGACCTCCCTGAAACTTGACTTTCGCAAGCAGACGCTTGGAAATACGTTTCGTTTTTAAAAATGATTTTAATGTCATAGGGGACTGACTAGTGACTGTCCATTCGATTTTCATTATTCGTTTTAGCTCCTAAAAATGCGTCTTCCACACGATCCCAGAAATGCGTATGCTGATATTGAGCAAATCGGATACGTTCTTTTGCAATTTGAAAACGTATGTAATCAACATCAGTTTCTGATGAAACTAACTGATCTATCGTTAAAGTGAATGTGTTCGTATCGATCGGTTTGATTTTTATCCATTCATCCGGTGCTATGATCATCGGCGAACTGAGTGTTCGAAAAATGCGATTATTCAAAGACGCGATTTCAGTCAGCTGTAGGGCTTCCAGTCTTGGATGGAGGACTGCTCCACCGATCGATTTATTATAGCCGGTTGAACCTGTTGGCGTAGAAATACATAAGCCATCACCTCTAAACCGCTCAAAGTGTTCTTCTTTGATATAGACATCTCCAACAAGTGTGCCGTCAGTGATTTTGACGATGGATTCATTCAATGCCAGAAAATGCTTGTTCTTGTGTCTACTTTTATATACGACCTCAACATCCAGAAGCGGATACTGGATGAATTCACCGTTATCGTTTTCCAGACTGTTGACCAGTTCTTTCAGGTTGTACTGTCTCCAATCGGTATAGAACCCTAAATGTCCTGTGTGCACACCGATGAAACGAACACTGTCCAGTAAATGTGCGTAACGGTGAAAAGCGGACAATAACGTCCCGTCTCCGCCAACTGAAATGATGATATCCGGTTTTTGAGTTACGATTTCCAATTCTGATTCATTTAGCAGTTCTCTAAGCTGCCTTACGACAGGTAATGATTCCTGAGTATTATTCTGTACAATGGCTATTTTCACGTTGATTTTCCTTCCTTTACGTCAATTACTCTTGAGAATAACGGAAGTTTTTTTGGATTTCTTTGATTTCTTCTCTGATCGTAGACATTTCTTCATCTAACTGAAAAGCTGATTCTGCCGCTTTCTGTAATCGGGTATTGATTTCTTCAGGAAATTCTCCCTGATATTTATAATTCAGCGAGTGCTCGATGGAAGCCCAGAAGTTCATAGCAAGGGTTCTGATTTGGATTTCCACTAAAACCATTTTTACTTCATCGATCAGCTGGACAGGATATTCACATATCAGATGGTAGGAACGATACCCGCTGTCTTTTTTATTGGTGACATAATCTTTTTCATAAACAACTGTTAAATCATTCCGGTTCTTCAGCATAGATACGACGTCATGAATATCTTCCACGAACGGGCACATGATCCTTATGCCTGCCAGATCCTCCATATCAGTCTCCAGTTTATCTAAAGAAATACCTCTTGTTCTTGATTTCATTATAATACTCTTTATCGGTTTCACTCTACCGGTGACGAATTCAATCGGCCCGTGTTCTTTCCTCAACTGATACATTCCTCTCAGGCCGCGAAGTTTAACTTTCAGTTCATCCACTGTCTGTCTGTAAGGAAGCAGGAAAAGTTCCCAATCTCTATTCATATCCTATACCTTCTTTACTTTAATTTAGTCAATATTATTGATATCATTGTAACATATTTTTAAAAAATACCGTAGCAAGGGGTTTAATAATCAATATGAGACAAGAAGTAGAAATCGAGTACAAAAACCTTTTAACTCAGCAGGAATACGATAAACTAAAGACCATTTTTTTTGCTGATGTGTCCTCTCCTGTTATTCAGGAAAATTATTATTTCGATACGCAAGACGCCAAGTTAAAAGATGCACGTTGCGCACTCCGTATCCGTATAAAAGACAGCTCAGCTGAAATGACGCTCAAAACACCTTTTGAAGGACATCACACTGAAACGACCCTGGATATGACTCCAGTAAAAGCCAGGGAACTGATTACAGCCGGATCGTTTTCTCTTCCTGAAGCTATTCACACCGTTCTGGTTCAGGAGGGCATTGAGATCGATCAGGATGTTTTCAAGATTGCCCAGCTGAAAACCGAACGTCTTGAAGCTGAAAACCCCCATTCCATTATCGTACTCGATAAGAGTTATTACTCGAATCAGATCGATTATGAACTTGAAGTGGAATCTGATTCAAAATCTACGGGTGAAAAATTGTTTGCTCAGATCCTAAAAGAACATGCTATTCCAAAAAGAGAGACTCAAAATAAAATTGCCCGTGCCTTTAATGCTGCCCACTAGATTTCATACATTTATGATGTTTGTGACATTTTAGTCACAATAACAGTCTTTTTTATGCTGTAATCAAGCAGAACATTACAAAATACCTGATATATTTGTTAGTCTATATAATGTAATCAACAAGATTTTACAGCTTACATTAAATATTCGAAACTCTATTACTATTGCCCGAGAATCCGTTTCATTTTAATCTGTTGGGTATCGGCAGTAAATTAAGCAACCATTAAGAATCACAACTGTTATGACTGACAAAAATACAAATTAGGTGTGTGCTAAAGATGTTTTTAAATAATATGATCGAAGTTTTCTTATTTGTAAATCCCTTGGGGACAACATGTTATGAAACCGAAAAAATTATAGAGTCATTTTCCAATGAACGAGACGAAAAAGTTAAGGTGCGTTTTATTCCATTACTCAATTTCCATACAATAGGTAATATTATGAAAGAAAAAGAGAACCAAACGTTATCCAATCGCAATCAGCTTTACACTGATTCTTTTCATGCCAGCTTAGCTTTTCAGGCCGCTTCGATGCAGGGCAAGAAAAAAGGCAGAAAATTCCTGATGGCGCTGCAGGATAAAGTCATCAATGAAGGCAAAGATGTTACCAAAGAATTATTTACTCAGATCGCCGAGTTGATCAAACTGGATCTGGAAATGTTCGAAGAAGATTTCGAATCAGATTTTACAAAAGCAGCATTCAAAAAAGATCAGAAACTGGCACAGGAAATGGATATACAAAACGCTCCCTCCTGTGTATTGTATCCTAGTGGCGATGACGAATATGGTTATCGTTTAGATACCGTCATTACTAAACAGATACTTCACGGTTTCTCTGATGAAAAGATCCAGCTCAAGAAAACGACGCCAAAGCATCTGTCACTGATTCAGATGGTATAGGATCATTGATCTAAATATATAAAAACAACCCGCCTCAGCTATTGCGATCAGCTCGAGACGGGTTGTTTATTGTGTTCAAAAGATATAAAAGAGAAAACTAACACATTGATGATTTAATGAGTTAAATAGAGTCCAGCGCTTTTTCTAGTTCATCCAGTCGTTCTTCAAAGACTTTCATGGCTCTTTCCAGATAATCTCTTTCCGTCATATCCACGCCTGCTTTTTTCATTACTTCGATCGGATAGTCACTGCTTCCTGCTTTCAGGTAAGACAGATATTTATCCAATGCCCCTTCTTCTTTGTTAAGGATCTTATCAGCCAAAGCTGTCGCGGCACAGAAGCCTGTAGAATATTGATAGACATAGTAGTTATAGTAGAAATGCGGGATACGCGCCCACTCATATTGAATGGCCTCATCTTTTTCAACAGCATCACCATAATACTTGCTGTTCAGTTCTCTGTAACTTTCGCTCAAATAATCGGCTGTAAGCGGCGTGCCTTTTGCAGCTTCTTCATGCATAAAATGTTCGAATTCTGCAAACTGTGTCTGACGGAATACCGTTCCTTTAAACCCATCCAGATAATGGTTCAGCACGTAAGCTCTTGCTTTAGGGTCTTCTGTTGTCTCCAAGAGATAGTCAGTCAGCAGATTTTCATTGGTCGTTGAAGCAATTTCAGCCAGAAAAATCGAATAGTTCCCATAAACATAAGGCTGATTTTTTCTCGTGAAGTAGCTATGGGCACTATGTCCAAGCTCGTGGACGAGTGTATATAGATGATTGAGTGAATCATGCCAGTTTAGCAGGATATATGGATTAGTATCATACATACCTGAAGAATAGGCACCACTGCGCTTCCCTTTATTTTCAACGACATCGATCCAGCGGCTGTTAAAGGCATCGTCGAGTACAGCTCTGTATTCAGGACCAAGAACATCCAGTCCCTCAAATGTTTTGTCTCTTGCTTCATCGTATGTGAACTTCAGGCTGGCTTCACCGGTGATCGGTGTATATAAGTCATACATATGCAGTTCATCCAGTTCCAGGACCTGTTTTCTCAGATCCATGTATCTGTGCAGCAGCGGCAGATGATCATTAACGACTTCTATCAGTGTATCATGCACGGCTTCAGGTATGTGATTATCTGACAAGGCACTTTCTCTTGCAGAATTATAATGATGGACTTTAGCCTGATAATTATGATGCTTGACATTTGCTGAGAGCGTGCTGGCAAATGTATTCTTGAAACTTTCGTAAACCTCGTACATTTTTTCAAAGGCTTCTTTTCTTACTTCTCTGTCCGTGCTTTCCAGAAGTTCTCCATACATCCCATGAGACAACTGGACCTCTTCCCCGTCTTCTCCTTTGACCATTGGAAATTTCAGATCTGCGTTGTTCAGCACACTGAAGGTCTGACTGGAAGAGGTCAGGACTTCACTTGCTGCTGCCAGCAGTGCTTCCATTTCTGCTGAAAGAACATGTGCTTTGTTTGCAGTCAGCTGGGTAATATAATGTTTGTATTGTTTCAGTTCTTCCTGTTCATCAAAATAACCGGATAGCTGTTCTTCAGGCAGTGCGATCAATTCAGGTTCAAACCAGGACGTCGCTTCCTGAGACAAGGCTGCAAGGTAGCGTGCCCGGTCATTCATCGCCTGATATGTACTATTCGCTGTATCCTGATCATTTTTAAGGTGCGCATAGACATAAAGAGCGCTTACTTTTCTTGACAGATTCAACATCGCTTCAAGTGCTTCAAGGAAAGTCCCGCTGCCGAAAGCTAATTGACCCTGATAGGTTTTCACTTCTTCTACTGATTTTTGAGTCTCATTAAAGTCTTCTTCCCACTTCTCATCGGATTTATAGATGACAGTAAGATCCCAAGTCTGTTCGACTGGTATTTCTTCTCGTAAGGGTAAAGCTTTTGATTCAGCCATTAAATATCCTCCTAAAATTTTATCAACATATTAATGATAACATAATTTGAAAACGAATAGAATATCTTTATGTTTGTTAATCTTTTCGTTATCTTCACTCATTAAATATTCATAGTTATAAAATCGTTTCAGTGCGGACCCATTTACGCTCAGCTATTTCATTCAGATAACCTTTGTTACACAAAAGATCCATGAACTGAAACAATGGCTGGATCAGGACACTGTGCTTTATATCCGGCAAATAATGAAAAATGATTTCTCCCTCGTTCTCCCATTCTTTTATCTTTCGGCTGAGACCGGCGTCTGTAATGACCTGCGTCGGGTGCAGTTCGTCCAACCACATTACGATTATCAGTTTCCATTGATACGATAAGGTCCTGATGAACCATTCCTTTGATACACTGTAAAATAGTACATCAGGTAAGGTTTTTATATGCATATCATTACAATAGAGAAGTTCAAAAAAACGTCTTGCTCTTTTATCTTTATAATATGAAAGTCGGTATAAGTTCTTTTCCTCATTTATTCTGGACTTTACAACAGGAACCCTGTTGTGGTTTGGTTGCTCAACTATTTTTTTCACATAGAAGATATCATCATCAAAATCGACTCTGCTTCTCTTAAATGCCTGTCCTGCATTGGAACATCTAATATCTGTGATAACTTCAAGCTGCTGCTTTTTCTCATTGAGCTGAAACAGAGTGAATGCCCCACTTTTATTCACGAAAAGATAGTCATAGTGACGCGTGGAAAGTGTTTTATTCACTTTTAATTTCTCACCAAGTATCCAGATCACTTTTATATTATTCTGTACATACCCAGCTGTCCTGCTTCTGATTTTTTCTATTGAGATAGGACTGCACTGGTACTCGACCGCCACAGAAACGCCGTTATATTGAATCAGCAGATCTGGTCTCTGATTCAATACAGGTAGATAGGCTTCCAGCTCAACTGTGATTTCTTCCTTTTTAAACCAGTGATACAGAAGTAATTTCCCCTCAATGTGTGCTGCTGTCTCACCTTCCGAGAACATCTGGCAGCGACTGTTGTTTTTATGAGCAAAATGAGCCTGATAGATTTCACCTTTTTTGAATATCACTTCTTCCCGGCATCCCGGGCAGTAGCATTGACTCTCTCTGGTGTACTCGTTCGCTGTTACTAAATTATGCTGCTTATCCACTGCTGTAAACATGCTATCCCTTCTTCACATTTTATTATCTTCACTTATTAATATTTACTGTTTATTTATTTTTTAACGAAAAAAGATCCCGCAGAAATAAATTCTGCAGGATCTTCATTGATTTTCAGTTTATTTGAAGTAATAGCGTGTCAATTCCAGTGCGTTTGTTTCCATTATTTTTTCAGCATATTCATTTAATACTTCAGGTGTTGTTTTGGTCTTGTTTCCATACTCAAGAGCAACTGCCAGTTCTTCATCACTTGTCTTTTCGACCATTTCTTCGACAAAGAATGTTATGTGGAGGTAATACTTGTTTTTATAGCTGTAAAGAGTCGACATCCCGCTTTCCAAATACAGAGATTTAGATAAAGCTATCAGTTGTTCAAAACTCTCTAAAGCAACCACTACTTCTTTGGTCGGGTTATTACCTTTAGTGTATTCATCAATTTCATCTAGTGATTCTTCATTCTGATTCGCGTTTTTATTTAACTGGTCCTTCAGCGTGTCCAAAGAATTTATTTCCTCTTTAAAATTGGTCCCTTTACTGATAAATAATTCTAATCCGTTATTATTCGGCATGACTTGAAAAGTAACTGCTTCAGATTCTTGAAATTCTTCATCGATATCCACTTCTTCTAATATACTATAAAAGAATTTTTCGATCTGTTTCTGATTTCCCAGCAGATCAAGAAAAGTGATACCACGTTCTTCTAAATCAGTATTTTCAATGACTACACGAATCGTATCATCGTTGATATGTTCAATTTCCATTATTCCACACCTCACATTTCCTTGGAATAAACGTCCCTGTGGGATAAATTTTCTTGTCTGGTAATGTACAGTCGAAAAGACTGCACTCCAATTATTATACAAAAGGTACTGTTTAAATACAAGTCACAACTTTCATAATTATCATACCTTTCTCACTTTTAAAAAAAAATCGGCAAATGATTTGCCGATTCTTTTTTATATTCAGCTTTGTTTTAGTGCTACCAACTGCTGTGCTTTTTGAAGTTCTATTTCTCTGATTGCTCGAGGCACGAATTGGCGGATCTCATCTTCGTTATAACCGATCTGTAATCTTCTGTCATCGAGGATTATCGGTCTTCTGATCAAAGTCGGATTTTCCTGGATCAGAACAAATAATTCTTTCATTGAAAGTTCGTCTATATCGATGTTCAGATCTTTAAACGCTTTTGAACGTGTAGATATGATATCTTCCGTCCCATCCTCAGTTAAACGCATGATTGCTTTGATTTCATTGATTTCGAGTGGTGTGTGGGCCATGTTTTTCTCTGTGTAAGGGATATCGTACTCCTCTAACCAGGCCTTTGCTTTTCGACAAGATGTGCAGCTGGGTGTTGTAAATAATGTAACCATTATGTATTTCTCCCTTCGCTTGTTTGATTAATAGTTTCTAATGAATCTGTCTACAGTTATAATAGTAGCTTAAATGTGACAAAATGTAAACCCCTTTTTGTCTTTTTTTTGTCAAATTTACATATCGATTTTATATTTTTTTAAAAAAACCCTTAACAACGTCGTCTATAAAATCAAATTTAATTTTGTGTGTTTTAACTGTTTATAATTATTATAAATAAACGCCTATTCAAATAAAAAGAGGTGTACACGACAGTCCATCGAATACACCTCTTCTTATTTTTATTGACGATCAGTAAAAGAGATCGACTAACTCCTCAGTCTCCACTTTACCGAAATATTTATTCACATCTACTTTACTGATTGCATCTCTTATCGCTTCTTTGGTATAGGGTATACCTTGCAGTTCTTTTTCTACGTCTTCGATTTCACCTAAGCCAAAGAAATCTCCGAAGATGCGGATATCTTCGATTTTACCTTTTCTGACATTCATCTTCACTTCCACTGTCCCTACAGATAGACGTTCGCTGCGCTCCATATCAAATGCAGGTGACTTGCCGTAATTCCAATTCCAGTTAGCTGTATATTCAGCAGCAAACGCATCGATTTTTTTCCAGTCTTCTTCTGTCAGGACGTACTCCTTCACATTTTCTTTGGAATCTGTATCGTAGATATGCAGAAGCAGCTGTTCTCTGAAATCCTTGGCATTCATATACTGATATGAATCATCAAGGAAGGGTTTGATGTTCGTCACACGGCTGCGGATGGATTTTATACCTTTTGATTCCAGCTTATGCTTTTTGGGTTTCAGTGCTTTAACGACTGCCTCGATTTGAGAATCAAACATCAAGGTTCCATGCGCAGTCATTCTACCATTCTTGGAATACATGGCATTACCGGAGAATTTTTTCCCATCTATGATCAGATCATTTCTACCTTTTAATTCAGCCCCTTCTACCCCCATCTGGTGCAGAGCATCTATCACTGGCGATGTGAACTTTTTAAAGTCCCGGAAAGAATTACCATCATCTTCAGTAATGAAGCAGAAACATAAGACGCCCATGTCATGATACACGGCCCCGCCTCCGGAAAATCGACGGACAACATCTACTCCGTTCTCTTCCACATAAGCTGTATTGACTTCTTCATATGTGTTCTGGTTTCTTCCTATAATGATCGAATTGTCATTGATATAAAAGAGCAATATCGGTTCATCCAGTTTCACTTCATTGAGCAGATAATACTCTATAGCTAAATTTAATTTAGGATCGTGTATTTCCTTACCGTCACGTTCATTCTTAACATAATACATCCATATCTCTCCTCTTAAATAGTTACTGTCATATCTTTTTGTGCCAGTTGTACAGACACATCCGGTGCTTCTTCCCTTGCCTCTGCGACCAGCTGGTTCAGATCGCCTTTTTGCGGCAAATGAGTAAGCATCAGGTTCTGCACTCCGGCCCGAGCTGCAATTCTGCCACATTCTTTAGCCGTCATGTGGACAGAATGGTTTTCCATCCCTCTGAAGAAATTGCTGTCTGCAAGGAGTAAGTCAGCCTTTGTTGAAAAGGCTATAAAATCTTTTTTATAACCTGAATCAGCTGTGAACACTAATGCTTTACCTGTTTTTTCCTCCGTGATCCGAAAAGCATAGCAGGGTACAGGGTGAATCGTTTTCATATGTTCTATTTTAAATGGTCCGATCGTCAGCTCTGGTTCTTTTGTATAAGCAATTCCCTGACTGACATTTTCAAATGTCATTTTTGCAAAACTATCTTTATCTTCATCGTGACAATATATTGGCAGCAGATGGGGTTTATTCCCATGCTCGTCTTTTTTTAGTAATCGTGTGAACTGCAGAACACCCAGATCAGCAATATGGTCATGATGATAATGAGAGATCAGAACAGCATCCAGTTTTATAGGATCGACATATTTTTCCAAGGCAAGCAGACTTCCACTGCCGGCATCTAAGAGAAGATGAAATCCCTCTGATTCAATTAGGTAAGCACTCGTCCCTACGCCTTTGGTAGGATAACCACCATAGTAACCCAGCACTGTTAACTTCATAATATTGTCCCTTCTTTCCTTTATCTCTATTACTAGAATACGTTTCAGCATAAAAAAAAACAACTAAATCTCTTTTTCTTACAGAGAATTAGTTGTTTTTTTTCCATTCAACTCAATATCACGCTATAAAAATACTATATTGTTTTTTTAAGGTGTTCGAGAGCCTGTTGGCTGACTTCGTTCGCTTGAGCTATACAGTTATTGATTCCAAATCCTTTGATTCCATTCCCGGCCAAATATAGACCAGGATATTTTTCACTCAAAAACTCGAACAAGTTCTTTCTTTTTTCTTCGTGTGTCAATGTAAACTGAGGAATAGCATTCGGCCAGCGCTTAATTATCTTGTAGTTGGGTTCACTATCGATTTTTAACATGCTGGACACATCTTGGATGATTTCTTCTTCTATTTGCTTGTTACTTAAAGACATCATGACCCCGTCTACGCTACGCCCGAAGTAAATCCCCAAAAGCTCTTCGTCCTTATCTTTAAAATGGTTCCATTTTCTATTCAGCCACACAATGCTTTGAATATATGAATTATTCCTTCTGACAGACAGGACCCCGTTGCCTTTAGGCGGATTCTTCAAGGAACCTTTTGGAAAGCTGAGCAGCAAAAAACCCACGGACCCCATCTTGATTTCTTTGAAGTAATCACTTAACTCGATGTCTATGAACAGTTCATTATAAGATCCAGGATCCGTTGCCACAACGAGGGAATCTACTCTCAACTGCTCTTTCTTATTTATATCAAGGATGTACGTATTGTTGATACTTCTTTTTATTTCAGTGACCTTTTTGGAAAATCTTATTTTCCCGCTTACTTTATCGGTCAATTCTCTGGTCAGTGTTTCCAGTCCCTCTTTGAATGTAGCATACATACCATCTCTATCACGCATGTCAGGGTGGTTCTCCAGAACTTTTGTCCAGGTTCCGTATTCCTGTTCCAGTTCTACGATGGGTTCATTGAATCCATGGATCCCGATCTCATCAATATCACTTGTATAGATTTTAGCAAAGTACGGTTCGGCTGCATATTCAGCCATTTCTTCCCCGATACGTTGTGCGAGGTACTCTTTGGTTGTGATTTCTTCATTCGCTTCTTTTCCGGAAAAATATGTATTCCTTAAAAAATCCAATTTCCCTTGGAATGAAATCAAGTCAAGCTTCCATATATCTGTCCGCCTGACGGGAATCCCTTTATACGTAGGACAATCGAAGTTATACAACTTATTGAAAGCATACACATCTTGTTTGCCATTCTGACTTAACTCTATTTCATCCTTGAGGCCTAATTCTTTAATCAGTTCCATTGCTTCAGGTAGCCGTGTATCGATCGACTCGGCTCCTAAATCAATAAACTCTTCTCCAAACTTCATGGTATACAGTTTTCCTCCAGAACGGATGGATGATTCTAAAACGATTATTTCCACAGGTAGCTCTTCCTTATCGACCTGCTGCTGTAAGCGATACGCAATAGTGAGGCCGGTCACTCCGCTCCCAATAATGGCGATTCGTTTTTTGTTTTTGTCCATTCGTCATACCTCACATACTATAATGATATTTTTACGATTCTACTTCATTACTAAAATCAATCCAGGCTTTCTTTATCTTATCTTAGAGCATTTGATTCTAAGAGGATTTTGAAAAGCACTTATAATTGAAGCAATCTTTTCTATTATACCATGAAGCAGATAAAATACATTAAAGTTATTTTACTATACGGTTAACATTATATTAATAAAAAACCATATGACTTTGAGCATTCGATGCTCAAAATCATATGGTCCAGTTTTATTATTTGTTTAATGCGTCTTTAGCTTGATCTGTCAATGATGTGAATGCTGCTGCATCGTTGATCGCCAAGTCAGCCAGCATTTTACGGTTCATATCGATGCCTGCAACTTTTAGTCCGTGCATGAATTTAGAGTAGCTCAAACCATTCATACGTGCCGCTGCATTGATACGTGCAATCCATAATTTACGGAAATTACGTTTGTTTTGCTTACGGTCTCTGTAAGAATACATATATGATTTCATTACTTGCTGTTTTGCAACTTTGAACAAGCGATGTTTTGCACCATAATATCCTTTAGCTAATTTTAATACGCGATTACGGCGTCTGCGAGTGACGACTCCACCTTTTACTCGTGCCATTGTTTTTCCTCCTTCAATACAATCCTAGAAATCTAAATTTTTATTTCATGTAAGCTAATTGCTGTTTGATGCGTTTGTAATCACTGTCTGAAACCATAGCAGATTTACGTAATTTACGTTTTTGTTTCTGCGTTTTGTTCGCAAACATATGGCTACGTTTTGCGTGACTTCTTTTTAGTTTTCCAGAACCTGTTCTTTTGAAACGTTTTGCTGATCCTCTATGCGTTTTTTGCTTAGGCATTATACTTTTCCTCCAATACTCTTCTCTAAAATTTTAAGCAGAATCATAAAGTGATGATTCTATTGCTTATTACTTCTCACTTTTCGGTGCGAGCATCAAGAACATGCTGCGGCCATCCATTTTAGCTTTAGATTCAACTTGTGAAATATCAGATGTTTCTTCCGCCATACGTTCTAATACTTCACGTCCAATTTCCTTATGAGTAATAGCTCGACCTCTAAAACGAATAGAAACTTTTACTTTATCGCCTTTATCCAAGAATTTACGAGCGTTACGCAATTTAGTGTTGAAATCGTGGTCATCAATGGTTGGGCTCAAACGAATCTCTTTAACATTGACGATTTTCTGATTTTTTCTTGCTTCACGTTCTTTTTTCTGTTGTTCATAGCGATATTTTCCGTAATCCATTATACGAGCCACTGGGGGTTTAGCATTAGGAGAAACAAGAACCAGGTCCATACTGGCATCTTCTGCTAATCTCAATGCTTCGTTACGTGAAATGACTCCTATCTGTTCACCGTCTTTACCTATCAACCGTACCTCATTAGCGCGAATACGATCGTTGACAATCATGTCTTTAGCTATGGTGGTCACCTCCAAAGTATTTGCGAGAAAAACACAGAAAAAGACGACATTTCTATTAGCTATAGAAATCCCGCCTTATCTCCGCATAAAAACACAAGTCATTGCGTTTAATTATATATACGTTCATATCTGCCCAGAGATTTGCATCACTTAGGCGAGAAGCGGGGGCTTCTGCTTTGTTTTCTCAACTTTCTAATAATACCATCAATGATCTGTGTTGTCAAATCATTATTTAACTCTTCATTTTTTACCTTCTGTTTTCAGTTTCTCAATGAATGCATCCAATGCGACAGTCTCTGTTTTCTTCTCACCATAACTACGTACAGCAATCGTGCCCTCTTCCATCTCATTGTCACCAATGACAAGCTGATAAGGGACCTTGAGTGTCTGAGCTTCTCTTATTTTATAACCCATTTTCTCATTACGCATATCTACTTCCACACGCAGACCTTGTAATGACAATTTTTCCTGCAGGTCTTTGGCATAGTCGCCGTGGATATCCAGATTAACAGGAATGATTTTAGCCTGGACTGGTGCCAGCCAAGTAGGGAATGCCCCTTTGTAACGTTCGATCAGGTAAGCCACAAAACGTTCCATTGTCGAAACGATCCCTCTGTGGATAACGACTGGACGGTGATTGTCCTGGCCATCTTCCCCGACATATGTCAGATCAAAGCGTTCAGGGAGCAGGAAGTCCAGCTGAACGGTGGACAATGTTTCTTCTGTGCCTAAAGCTGTTTTCACCTGTACATCGAGTTTAGGACCGTAAAAGGCAGCTTCTCCCATGGCTTCAAAGTATTCCAGACCCATTTCGTCCAGAGTATCTTTCAGCATGGATTCTGCTTTCAGCCACATGGCATCGTCGTCGAAATACTTTTCAGTATTCTCAGGATCACGATAACTCAGGCGGAAACGATAGTCCGTTATATCGAAATCTTCGTATACAGCCAGCATCAAATTGACCACACGTCTGAATTCTTCCTTGATCTGATCTGGACGGACAAAGACATGCGCATCGTTCAGGGTCATTTCACGTACTCGCTGCAGACCGGATAGCGCCCCACTCTTTTCATAACGGTGCATCTGACCAAGTTCGGCAATTCGGATAGGCAAGTCTCGGTAACTGCGAACATCATTTTTAAAGACCATCATGTGATGTGGACAGTTCATTGGACGCAGGACAAGCATTTCTCCATCACCCATGTCCATCGGCGGAAACATGTCTTCATGATAGTGATCCCAGTGACCTGATTTTTTATAGAAATCCACGTTGGCCATAATCGGTGTGTAGACATGTTCATATCCAAGATTGATTTCTTTATCTGTAATGTACCGCTCGATGATACGTCTGATCGTTGCCCCTTTAGGCAGCCAGAAAGGCAGACCAGAACCGACTTCCGGATTGAGCATAAACAGGTCCAGCTCTTTACCCAGTTTGCGGTGGTCTCTCTGCTTCGCTTCTTCACGCATCTTCAGATATTCTTTCAGTGCTTTTTTATCAAAAAAGGCAGTACCGTAGACGCGCTGCATCATTTTATTATCTGAATTACCTCTCCAGTAGGCGCCTGCCAGAGAAAGAAGTTTAAAGACCTGGATCCGTCCCGTCGACGGAACATGCACCCCACGGCAGAGATCGGCAAACTCACCTTGTACGTAAATCGAGATGACTTCATCTTCCGGCAAGTCATTGATCAGTTCCGTTTTATATGGATCATTTTTAAAAAATTCTAATGCCTCTTCCCTGCTGATTTCTTTTCTTACGATAGGAAGATTCTCTTTGACGATTGCCATCATTTCATCTTCGATCTTACCTAAATCTTCGTCTGTGATCGGTTCGCTCGTATCTGTATCATAGTAAAAACCATTCTCGATAGCTGGACCTACGCCAAATTTCGCATCCGGATACAGGCGCTTGATGGCCTGGGCCATCAGATGAGCTGTTGAATGGCGAAGGACTGACAAGGCATCTTCATGATCTTGTGTGATGATCTCGAGCATCCCGTCTTCGTCTAAAGAACGGCTGAAGTCTATGAGTTCACCATTCCATTTGGCGGCCAGCCCCTTCTTTTCTAAAGACTTGGCAATACTCCCGGCTATATCTTTCGGTGTTGAGCCCTGTTCCACTTCTTTAACTGTACCGTCAGGCAGTGTGACATTGATTTGTTCGACCATTTTTATTCCTCCTTATATATAAAAAACGTCCCATTGAATAAGTTTACCTCATTCAATGGGACGTCAGAATCATACGCGGTTCCACCCAAAATTTATAGAAAAGTACACGTGTACTTTCTATCTTCATTACTCGATAACGCTGAGGCTGCGACTATTTTTACTCAGGATTCAAAATAGTACTCGAAAGGGGTCTGCGGCAGTTAGTCTTAAGAATGTCCCAGCAGTCATTCTCTCTCTGAAAAGCTATGCTGTCACAGCTGTCTTTCTCTTCGTTTTATTGTAATGATCGTATCATAAGTTCATTCGTTTTACAATACTCCCACCCTATTTATGTCTTCTGTTTTCTCCGGACATCTCTACTTCTTCAGCCAGGAATCTGATTCTTTCCATGATACGCTTCGCCTTCAGCGGTTCGTTTTCTCCACGCTGTGAAAAAGTCAGGTGTTCGTTTTCCAGCTGATCCATATCAAAATTAGACGTGAAGAAAGTCGGGAGTTCCTGCTGCATACGGTATTGAAGGATGACACCAAGGATATCATCTCTGATCCACGAAGACATGGAGTCTGCTCCAATATCATCGATCATCAGGATCTTTGCTCGCTTGAAACTGTCCAGTTTGTCTTCCGTTGTGTTTTTTCCTATCGAATTTTTCATTTCCACAGCGAACGTTGGGAAGTGTACGATCGTCGATGGGTGTCCCTCTTCGGATAGTTCATGAGCGATGGCTCCCAGCAGGTATGTTTTCCCTACACCGAATGCTCCGTGTAAATACAAGCCTTTGTGAAAAGCCTTGGGATTATTAATATATGATGAAATAAACATCATCGCTTTTTCTACAGCCGCCTGTCTTTTTTTCGTTACTTCAAAGGATTCAAAAGAAGCTGTTTTTAAGTCTTTGGGCATGAATACAGAGTTTATTCGATTCATGATCCTCTCTTTTGAGCGCCTGCTGATCAGTTCAGGTGTCGGTTCATACGTTACATCGATTCGATGATTGTTCAGGATAAGCTTTGGCTCATACCCTGGAGCAAGACCTCCGCTCATGTTTTCTGCTTTCTGCTTTTCAGAAACGAATTCATAAAGTTTGGAGGCACTTCTTTCGATCGCTGTTTTATCCAGAAGCTCTTTATTTGCTGCCAGGAATTCACGGACGTCAGGATCGGTGAATACCTGATTTTTCATGATATCTCTGTAAGTCTGATTCAGTTTGCTGGCATCCATCATCTTTTCCAGTTGACTTTTGAGACTTTCCATTATTGGTCACCACTTTTCTGTTTTCGGATTCTTCTCAATTTTTCTCTGAAGGCTTCTTCTTCTTCTGTGCTTAGTTTTTCATCAGTCTGCTGAGCTTCCTTAGCCCATGAGGGTAAGGTTTCTTTTCTACTGCTGGCAGAAGATTTATAGCCCGATTTGTAGCTGGTCTTAGGCCGGGATTGTTTCTGACTGCTTTTATCCCGGACCGAATCGTATAATTCCTTCACTTTCAGCATAGCCTCTTCGGGCGAACTCACTTTATTCTGAGCCCAGTCATTGGCAATTTTACTGGCTAGATTTTTCTCCAGCATCGGAGCGTTTTTCACGACCAGTATATAATTCATCAATATATTGATCACAGCTGTGGATAACGGGGCCTGTTCGACCAGTTCCTTCAACAGCCACGTTTCATTTGACGTGACATAACCGCCTTTTTGCTGTTTGATGGATTTCAAGTATGCATAGGGCTGTGTCTTTTCAGCATGTAAGACGACTTCGATTTCTTCCCTTTTAAATCCTTTCGCTTGCAGTTCCTGCGCTCTTCTCCCGTCATCCAGGCTTCCTTGAGAAGATGATTTAAGTTGTTTCGATTTACCTAAAAAATGATTATGGATAATGCGGGTCAGATTTTTTTCACTGACTTCTCCAGAAGTAATATCTGCCGATTCCATGACGAATTTCTGCATATCCAGTTCATTGATAGCGTAGATCGAATGAAAGGTCTCGATCAGTTTTTTGATATCAGGGGTAAGTGATCTGGAACGGATAAAATGTTTGTTTAATCCCGACATGAAAAAGTCCCAGTCAAAATCACTGTCTTTTAATACATCGTCCACCAGAGAGCGTTTAGTCGTTTGACTGGGTATATCGATAGAATTAAATGTTTCAGTATAGTTTTCCATATTGAAATGGACCACTTCATGGAAAGACTTTGTTATTTCCTGGTATCGATCTGTTGAATGAGCCGTTTTAATGTATTTTTTCTTTAATTCAGAAACGAGACGTTCTCCCACTTTTTCAGTAAGCAGCATTCTCAACATCGTGTCCTGGAAGAACTGCTTCGGATGCAGGGGGGCTTCGATATTTAATAAATAAGTCTCTTCATTCTCCTTATGCTTGTAGACTTTCAGCAAGCCATAGGCTTCAAGTTTGATCCGTGACTCATAATATTCCCGCAGGCCTATATCCAGTTGAGTGATGACATCTGACAGGGTCAATTCTCTGACCTCAGATGTATCCAGATACTCCTTGATCAGCAGATACAGACTTGCTGCCTGCACGCCCATTAAAGGCTGATACAAAGAAAGAACAGTGGATACATTTAAATCAGATAAAATGTCTGACTTTGTCAGTATCAGACTATCTTTCGGGCGAAGATTTTTCCATGGGTAACTCATTATGTGTTTATCCTTTCACTTACTCTTTATCTTTTCTCTTTTTCTCCAGTTCCTTCATCTCCTGCATGAAGACTTCAATGTCTTTGAACTGACGGTAAACACTTGCAAAACGAATATAGGCGACATCATCCAAATCGACAAGTTCTTCCATGACAAATTCTCCGATTTTTGTTGATGGAACCTCACTAAGTCCTAAATCACGGATCTTCCGCTCTACTTTGTTTACGACATTTTCCTGATCTTCTGCTGTCACTGGTCGTTTTTCACATGCTCGTCTAATACCTCTGAGCAATTTTTCTCTGCTGAATTCTTCACGGTTGCCATTCTTTTTGACAACTAGAATAGCACTTTGTTCGATTCTCTCAAATGTAGTAAATCTAAACGAGCAGTTCTCACATTCACGTCGTCTTCTGATAGCCCGGCCGTCGTCAGCCGGTCGACTGTCTATCACTCTGCTTCCATTGTGCTGACATCTTGGACAATGCATATATTTCAGCCCTTTACTTTGGATTTCTTATGCTTATTATACCATATGACTAAAGTGGTGACGAATAGTCATTTTTTGTCAACCAGTCATCGATCTGCCGCTTGGTCTGCTCGCGTGTTCCACTGTTGTCGATGACGACATCCGCTTTGTCTTTTTTTGATTTTAATGGTTCCTGCGCTTCTATGCGTCTAACAGCGGCTGATTCTGTCAGCTGATCTCGTTTCTTCAATCGACTTAATTGGGTTGAATAATCCACATACACCACCATGACTTCATCCACTGCCTTATCATAACCGGCCTCATACAAAAGGGGGATGTCAAGAACGATCAGTTTATGTTCATCTGCACTCAATTCACTCTTCTTCTTCATTATTTCAGTGAAGATCTCTTTTTGAACAAGCGTATTGAGCTGCTGCAGCTTCTTGCTGTCATTAAAAACGATATCCCCTAATGTCTTTCTATCTATGGACCGGTCCTTGTTCAGGATCTCCCGGCCAAAGCATTCAATGACTTTTAAATAGGCAGGTTCTCCCGGTTCCATGACTTCTCGGGCGATCACATCCGCATCAATGACAGGAAAACCTGATTCTTTCAAATAACGACTGACTGTGGATTTCCCGCTGGCAATGCCTCCCGTCAATCCTAATACGTGTGCTATGGCTTGTCACTCCCTGCTTTTTGGCACTGCGGACAATAATGAGTCCCCCGCTGGCCAACTTTGATTTTTCTAATCGTATGCTGACATCGCGGACACACTTCTTCGGTTTTTCCATAAACCGAAAGATAATTCTGGTAACTGCCCTCATCTCCATAAGCATTTGAATACGTACGGATGGTCGTTCCACCTTTTTCGACGGCTTTGTTCATGATACTGATGATCGAAGCTCTCAGTCGCTTGATTTCACTTTCATTCAGTTCATTTCCTTTTCTTTCTGGATGGATATAAGCATCATAAAGGATTTCATCAGCGTATATATTACCTATTCCCACTACGATCTTCTGATCAAGCAGACAGGCTTTTATGGGACGCTCCGTTTTTTTCAAAGCGTTTATTAAATAGGCTGTTTCCAAAGTATCATCTGTGGGTTCAGGGCCCAGATCTTTCATCGATGGATGCAACTCCAAGTCAGCTTTTTCAACTAGACTCATCTTACCGAATTTCCTTACATCCAGATATCTCAATTCTTCCCCGCTGTCAAGTTCAAAGACGACGTGTGTATGCTTAGTCAAGGGGACTTCAGGTCTTTCCAGACGGTACTTCCCTTCCATCCTCAAATGACTGATCAGAACGTCACGACTCAAGACAAACAATAAAAACTTGCCTCGACGGCGGATGTCCTCGATTTTCTGTCCCTGTATCCTCTGCTGAAATTCAGAAACCTGAGGATCTTTAATTATATTATCCCACAGTACTCGGGTATTGACGATCCTTTTGCCGATGATCAGCTTTTTTAATCCGTTTCGAACATTTTCCACTTCGGGTAATTCAGGCATATTTTCAACTCTTTCTCTAGTGTTAAATTCAATAAAAGAAGCGGGAATCGATCCCGCTTCTTATCTTTATCATTTTGCGTCGTACCAGCTGTCTCCATAACTGCTATCGACCTTCAAAGGCACAGAGAGCTGTACTGTATTTTCCATAACTTCTTCTACAAGTTTTTCCAGTTTTTCGATCTCGGCTTCAGGCACTTCAAATATCAGTTCATCGTGGACCTGCAGAAGCATCGTCGCCTGCATCTTTTCTTCTTTGATCCGTTTATTCATTTCGATCATTGCCATTTTCAGTATATCCGCAGCGCTTCCCTGTATAGGTGTGTTCATAGCGGTACGCTCAGCAAAGGAACGTAAATTGAAATTCCTTGAATTGATATCCGGCAGATAGCGTCGGCGATGGAACAGCGTCTCGACATAGCCTTGTTCCTTGGCCTGACGGATTATTTCATCTATGAATGTCTTCACGCCAGGAAAACGTTCAAAATAGGTGTCGATATACTCTTTTGCTTCTTTCCTCGTGATGTTCAGATTCTGTGACAAACCATAGTCACTGATGCCATAGACGATACCAAAATTCACGGCTTTTGCGTCACGACGCATGTTGGGAGTGATCTTTGAAGCATCATCCACATCAAATACTCGCATAGCAGTCGTGGTATGAATATCCTCGTCATCATTAAAGGCTTTGATGAAATGCTCGTCTTCTGAAATATGTGCCAGAATGCGCAGCTCGATCTGAGAATAATCGGAAGCGTATATTTTCCACCCTTTTTCTCTAGGCACAAAGGCCTGACGGATTTTCCTGCCCTCTTCCAGTCGGATCGGTATGTTCTGCAGGTTAGGATCCACCGAACTCAACCGGCCGGTCCGCGCAACAGTCTGCAGGTAACGGGTGTGTATCTTGCTCGTTTCCGGGTCGATCACTTTCAAGAGACCTTCGATATAGGTCGATTGAATTTTAGAAATCTGACGATATTCCAGAATATACTCAACGATCGGTGCCTGGTCTCTCAATTTCTCAAGGACATCCTGAGCGGTTGAATAGCCTGTTTTCGTTTTTTTGATCACTGGATATCCCATTTTCTCAAAGAGAATCACACTCAACTGTTTGGGTGAATTGATATTAAATTCTTCTCCAGCCTCTTTAAATATCTGCTTTTCGACTCTATCAAGGGTTTCCTGGAACTCACCTTTCATTTTTTCCAGTCGCTCAGCATCTGCTGTAATCCCTTGAATCTCCATTTCTGCGAGCACCATGGCAAGCGGCAGCTCCATTTTCTTCAGTAGATCTTCCTGTTCGTTTTCTTTCAGTTCTTTGTCGAGCGTTTCTGAAAGAGTATTAATAGCTAAAACTTTTCGGGCTAAGTGATCATGCATCCGCGATTCGTCTTCCGGCCTGCTGATTTTCTTGCCTTTTCCATAAACCATTTCATCCGGCGAAACACCCTGATAATCATGTTTGACTGCAACATCCACAAGGTCACCACTGCTGCTGTCCTCAGCGGTGAGCAGATATGACGCCAGCATGATATCGAAGCTTATTCCCTTTATGGTCAACTCATTTCTATTCAGTGCAACATAGGTCTGTTTTGCATCATAGACGACTTTTTGCATGGCTTCATCTTCGATCCAGTTTTTGAATGCGTCAGACTGGAAAGCGGTCTTCGGATCTGCAACATATACATTGTCCTTGTTTCCCCAGGCCACACATATGATCTCCGAATGATGATAGTTCTCATCAAGCATTTCTGTATAAAGCGCCATACCATCTTTAAACATGGATGCATCGATTTCTTCCACGAAAGTAGAATCGATCTCCGTGAGCTCTTCAGCCAGTTCTTCCATATAGTCGGTCGTATCCAGCTTGCTTAAATGAGAATTGAAATCCATTTCCTTGTAAAAAGAGATGAGGGCTTCCATGTCCTGACCATCATAATCCAGCTCATCCAGAGAGATCTCAACAGGTGCATCCCGGTCTATCGTAGCAAGTTTCTTACTTAAAAAGGCCGTTTCTTTTTCATCTATCAGATACTCTTTACGTTTTGATTTTTTCATTTCATCAATATGTTCATACAGATTTTCAACGGATCCATATTCATGCAAAAGTTTAAGTGCTGTCTTTTCTCCGATTTTAGTGACCCCGGGTATATTGTCTGAAGCATCACCGGCTAAACCTTTCATATCGACGATCTGCTCAGGCGTTATCCCCATCTCTTCCTGAATGGAATCTTTTGTATGTTCTTTAAGGTCTTTGACACCTTTTTTGGTTATATCGATACGCACGTGGTCAGAAGCCAGCTGGGTCAAATCTCTGTCTCCTGTCAGAACGACGACCTCGAAGCCTTTTTCTTCCGCTTCTCTGGCCAGTGTACCGATAATGTCATCCGCTTCATAATCCGGCAATTCATAGCTTTTCAGACCGAACCCCTTTAAAAGATCTTTCATATAGGGGATCTGTTCAGCAAACTCAGAGGGCATTTTAGAGCGTCCGCCCTTATACTCTTCAAAATATTTATGTCTAAAAGTGGTCTTCCCGGCATCAAATGCGACGAGTGCATGCGTCGGTTTTTCCTTGTCCACAATGACTTCAAGCATGTTATGAAAACCGTATAACGCATTGGTGTGCAATCCATTCCTGTTCTTCATTCTTTCCAGTTGGCTATGCAGTCCATAGAATGCGCGAAAAGCTACGCTATGCCCATCTATCAATAGCAGTTTTTTATTATCGGTCAATTTACTCCACTCCCAGTTGTTATTCCTATGACTATAGTACCAAAATTTCAGGGATAGAAAAAGAGAACGTACCTCAGAGCAGGAAACATCTCGAACACGCTAGGCGTTCCAGATACTCCGTCTTCTCTTCAGTACCTTCTCTAAATATTTTAATTCACAGCTTCAGACTGACTCAAAATCCGTTCAAAAGCATGTTCGAATTTTTCGACATCTCCTGCCCCCATAAAAATAACGACCTCATTTTTATGTTTTAAAAGTGGGGACATATCGTCTTCTGATATGATCTCTTTTCCTTTTTCAGTCTTTTCCAGCAGATCTTGGATAGTGACTTCACCATTCTGCTCTCTAGCAGATGTAAAAATGTCACACAGATAAACGGCATCTGCCAGATCGAGGGCTTCTCCGAATTCATCCATCAAAGCGATCGTCCGGCTGAATGTATGTGGCTGAAAAACAGCGACGATTTCTTTATCCGGATATTTCTGATGGGCAGCATCCAGAGTCGCTTTGATTTCAGCAGGATGATGGGCGTAATCATCAATGATCACAGTGTCCATCACCGTTTTTTCAGTGAAACGTCTTTTGACTCCTGCAAAAGACATCAGACGTTCTTTAACTTTGTCCTGATCCAGACCGTCATAGTGGGCAAAGGCAATAACGGATAAGGCATTCTGGATATTATGCTTACCGAACGAAGGGATAGTGAAGCGTCCATAAAAGTCGCCGCGCACGTAGACATCAAACGATGAACCGTGTGTCGACCGTTCAATATTTTTTGCCTGAAAATCATTATATTCATCAAAGCCATAATAAACGATAGGTACAGAAGCATGTAACTTCTGCAGTCTTTCATCATCCCCGCAGGCAAAGATCGCTTTTTTTATCTGCTGTGAAAACTGTAAAAAGGCGTCCTGAACATCATCGATACTCTTATAGTAATCTGGATGGTCAAAATCTATATTGGTGATGATTGCGTAATCTGTCGCATAAGCCAGGAAGTGTCTTCTGTATTCACAGGCTTCCAGAACAAAGTATTCCGCATCTTTCACACCACTGCCGGTTCCGTCGCCTATCAGGTAACTGGTATCTTTGATGCCGCTTAACACATGGGAAAGCAAACCGGTCGTACTGGTTTTACCGTGTGCCCCTGTGACAGCGATACTGGTATACTGATTACTTAACTCGCCCAAGAAGTCATGGTAACGTTTGATGGGCAGGCCCAGTTCTTTTGCACGGACGATTTCTTCATGCGAATCAGGGAATGCATTACCGGCAATAATGGTCATCCCTTCTTTGATATTATCCTTATCAAAAACGAACATCGGAATACCGGCTTCTTCTAGATTCTTTTGAGTGAAAAAATATTTCTTTACGTCAGATCCCTGTACGTCATAACCTTTATCATGCAGAATCAGTGCCAGCGCACTCATACCTGACCCTTTAATTCCAACAAAATGGTATAGCGTATTTTGTATCATTTTTGTAGTCCTCCAATTATCTCTAACAAGCTAAAATCACATCGTTATATACTATATGACAAATGAATGATAAAAGCTAGTCCTCAGATTCTAAAGTTAAAATATGCTAATGCGTTTGTAAAATCTCCGATACAATAGGACTACCGATCCTTTTTGTTTTCAAATAATCCGGGAACGTTCCGTCTATTCCGGTTATTCCCGCCTTTTTCCTCTTCCATGATCGCTTCCAGCGTACGGTTTAGGCCATAGGCTTTTCTGGTCATCTTTTTCTTCTTATTCAACCCTGGCTTGCTAGTCCTATACTGTTCTGGAGGCTGTTCAACTTTCGCTTTTTCTGTCCGCCACTCATTTTCAAGTTCTTCTGTCAAGTACTCTTCGTATACAATCAGATCACGGGCCTCTTTTTTCATTTCTTCTTTTAATCTCTCGTAATCCACAGCCGGTTTCGTCTCTTTTTTTGGTTTATGGTAGCCATAGATAGGTGAAGGCACTTTGCTCACTTCAAAAGGAGGAGTAATATAACCTCTACGTCTATCTTCCTCTTTATGACTCAAGTATTCTTTAAACCCTTTTTCTACGGTTTCTCTGCTTTTGACATGCTTAGGAAGTGAATAGGCGTCATCAAAAGATACCTGTTTCGTCTTTTTGTTTTTCTGATTTTTTTCTGCTTTACTGCTGGTTTCAAAAAAATCTGTATATTTGGAAGACATCGTTTCCCTCCTCTATCTTAATGGAATGACTGGTTTAGAGTTTGAATTCAGCACCCGTTTCACGGTCATCATCCAGAACCATGATTCCTTTTGACTCCTGGGGAAGGCCGAGTTCTCTTGCTGAACATACCATTCCTTCACTCTTGACTCCTTTGAGTTCTCCAGGCCAGATGATCATTCCGTCGGGCATGACTGCGCCAACCTTTGCAACCACAACTTTCTGTCCTTCAGCAATATTGCCCGCACCGCAGACGATCTGAACGATTTTACCGTCATTGATTTCAGTTTGAGTGACATTTAAATGGTCAGAACCTTCTACCGGTTTACATGTTTGAACATGACCGACGACAAAGTTTGGTCCCTCCTGCAGTTCAAGTGTCACATTGAAGCCAGCTTTTTCGATCAACTTATTCAGTTCAGCGACATCTTCTTCTGATAAAGAAACTGGCCCGTTCGTCAGATCATTTATAATAGACGAAGCATTAAATACGTTGTAACCAACGACTCTTCCAGTTTCTTTATTCGTGATTTCGACCAGATCGTCGACTCTTTTGAATTCCTGTACATCACTTTCACTTTTTTCAAGTAAAACCATCAATACATCTTTCAAACCGTTATTATTATACGTACTTACAAACATTTTATGTTCTCCTTTAATCTTCTGTATTTTATTATTTCAGCTTTAATGTTTCCAGTGTGGAACGATCGAAGGCCTTTACGACACGATAAACCATTTCCCGCGCAGCTTCATAATCATCGATTCGAAACAGTGACTGGTGGGTATGGATATAACGTGCCGGAACACCAATGACAGCACTCGGGATCCCCTGATTCAGCTGATGTGCCGCAACTGCGTCTGTTCCGCCTTTTGAGACAAAATACTGATAAGGGATATCGTTCGTCTCAGCTGTATCAAGTAGAAACTCTTTCATTTCTTTCGACAATATCATCCCAGGGTCCTGGATCCTCAGCAAGAAGCCTTCACCCAAGCGTCCAAAAGCTTCCTTGTCACCATTTAAATCATTAGCAGGTGAACAATCCACAGCAAAAAAAGCATCTGGATCAAATTTCCTTACTGCCCCCTTTGTTCCACGGAGACCTACTTCTTCCTGAACATTCGCACCCGCGATCAGCGTACTCTTGAGTGATTCATCTTTCAGCATTTTAAGCAGTTCCAAGACCAAGGTGACACCAAAGCGATTATCCCAGGCTTTACCAATGAAGGATTTGCCATTTGCCATTTCTATCGTCTCTACGTCCGGTACAAGTGCATCTCCAGGTCTCACGCCAAACGACTCTGCTTCTTCTTTGGATTCAAAGCCACCGTCAAACAGGATATCTTCAATAGATAACTTGGATGCCTCTTTATTTTTCAGCAGATGTGGCGGGACTGAGGAAGAAACGACAGGGTAATTCCCCATACGGGTCTGTAGTGTGAACCGTTGAGATGAAACGACGTAAGGATTCCATCCACCCAGAGGCAGGACTCTGATCAGCCCTTTTTCCGTGATCGAAGAGACCATAAAGCCTACTTCATCCATATGAGCTGCCACCATCAGTTTTGGTGCCTCTTTTTCCGATGATTCTTTCACGCCAAAAAGTCCACCAAGTCCATCATAATCGATGCTGTCCACGTAGGGGGTCATTTCGTCACGCATAAACGCTCTCACATCATGTTCAAATCCACTTGTTCCCTGTAATTCAGTCGTCTTTTTTATAAGTTCTCTCGTATTCAGATCTGTGTGTGTTGATGTCATTTATCTGTTTCCTCTCACTAAACATAGTATTGTACCTATTCTTAATTATTATACACAAAAATCTGTTGGATTTTAAGCTTTCCTATTCCTTTTCTATTACACTTCACTCACTTGTGTGATAAAATAGACCTAACCTATAATTTTAAAGGAGGAGTCGCTGTGTTTCAGTCAGAAAAAATGAAAGGGTCCCGTTATTCTTCGCAAGAATGGGCACTGCTTTCCCTCGTTCTTGTGTTGTCCTTTCTAATTGGTGCTCTATCATTCAGACAATACAGTAAGAAAAAAGCTTTAAAAGCCGATGATATCTTAAAAGATATTAAAAAGGATTTCCTCGAAGAAGGCCCATTAGACGGATCCTGGATCGAACTGACAAAAGTACCGTGGAAAAAATTTGCGCACAAAACAGATGTTTACTATGGCGGGATATCCCGTTATGAAGAGAACAAACTTGTCCAGTATGAATTCATCGCTGATGCCTACACAGGCAGTATCATCGATATCTACCGTGTGTGACAAAATTTATGAACAGTTAGAGAGAGGGTGGGACTTTTGTCCCACCCTCTTCTGCATTTACTTATGTATAATCGCTAGCATTTATTTTCAACTCTTCATAGAATGCTCTGCACCAACTCACTACAACGGATTTGGCCTATTTAAATAAAAAATGCCGTTTCCAGAACTAACTTCTATCCTACCCTTACTCAAATCCTATGGATATATCTTTCGAGATCTGTTGTGACAAGTTTTGTTGCCGCTCCTCACAAAAAGGTGTGCCTATTTCGCTTTTGCGACAAGTTTTATCACCGCTACTCATAAAAAGGTGTGCCTATTTCGCTATTATGACAAGTTTGGTCGCCGCTACTCGTAAAAAGGTGTGCCAATGGCCTAGATCGACTGGTTCACTAGCAGATAGTAGATGGCTGCAATCTTACAGCAGGCATCGTACGGCCAGCTAACAAAACAGGCCAAATCAAGTTGAGCGGTACTGTGCTGATTTTAAAAAAAACGAAAGGAGCCTCGGACAAATGTCCCAGACTCCTTTCCTACGTTTATTCAGAGCTGTCAAAAGTAAGAACTGCTTTATATATCCTGTTGCCTTTTTTAGAGAATTTTTCTTCATACTCAGTCATGACGTTGTCTGTCACATCACTGTTGTGCAGATCAAGATACACTTCGTTCAGTTTTGCAGAATAATGCGAGAAGCTGACCAGAGAGTATTCAAACAGTTTCTGATTATCTGTTTTAAAATGAAGTTCGCCTTCCGGATTCAAAATCGTTTCGTAGACCTTTAAAAACGACTTGTAAGTCAAGCGTCGTTTTTCATGACGGTTTTTTGGCCAAGGATCAGAAAAGGTGAGATAGATACGATCGACTTTATTTTCTTCAAAATACTCTGCCAGATCACTTGCATTTGCTTGAAGCAGCTGTACATTCGGCAAGTCTTCTTCTATCTGTTTCTCCAGAGCAGTGACGATGACACTAGTCTGCAGTTCGATACCAATAAAGTTTATTTCGGGATGCTGTTTCGCCATATTGATGATGAACTGGCCTTTTCCGCAGCCTATTTCCACATGTATCGGATTTTCATTCCCAAATCTTTCCTGCCAGCGTCCTTTAAGTCCTAACGCTTCTGTGACAACATACTGATCATACTCTGCCAGTTTCTCTTTAGCGTATGGTTTGTGACGTAATCTCATTTGAATTCTCCTTTAGTACTCATTAAAAAAGAGGCCAGATTGAAAGACCTGACCCAATTTTATGTTTTTATACGATTTAAGACTGTATTTAATTTGATCAAATCATTGTTCATTCTGATATAATCCTGTTTTTTATGATTATGTTTCAAGTCATTAAGCAGATTCAGCAGGCTATACCAGTATACTTTTTCTTTCGCATACCCTTCTGCAGCAAATTCGACTGATTCCAGCCAGGCATCCCATTTCTCTGGATGGATATACCGCTCCATAAGCTGACTGATATCATGACAAGGATCCGAGATAACGACAGAATCCCAATCCACGAGATAGAGATGATTATCAGTGGAAAGAAGTAAATTCTTGTGCGAGATATCGCCATGACAGACGACTTTATTCTCGGTACTTGTTTCATCAGGTAGATTCTCTTTTAAATAAACGATGGCTTCTTTGATTAAAGGATGGATTCTGAGGTCTGGAGCTAAATCGGCAAGCGATTGATTATAGAGATCAGTTGGATTTAAAACATTGCCCCCAAGTCGCATCAGCATGCGTTTTAAACTTTGGGATCCATGAACCTTGCGAATAATATTGAATACACTCGTCATGTGCATTTCTTCTTTATGAAGCGTACGCCCGCTGCACCATTCCTGAGCAGTCAGTACATCTCCGTTTCCTATTCTCTTTGTCCAGACGAGTTTAGGTGATATACCTTCCAGCGATAAAGCTGCTAAAAATGGAGAAGAATTGCGCTTTAAAAATAACCGTTCTTCATTTCGCGTCCCCATATATGCCTGACCTGTTTCTCCTCCGATAGGATGCAGTTGCCACCCCGATTCTCTCTCCAACTCCATACTCACTCAATCCTTTTTTATCTCATTAGTCAAACAATGGTAAAGACATTGATGCACCTTCTATTGTAGAAAGAAAATCAGTTATCGTCAAGCGCATGCATGTTCTTTTTTATTTTTCAGTGTAGAAATGTCTCCATTAATTCGTTAAATCGCCACATTGTTTAACGATCTCTTTTTCATAACAACTCTGTAACAAGCGAGTGATCGAGCCTTTTTTCGATACATCAAACGTTTTATCATCGATTTTACTGATCGGCATGACTTCTTTTGTTGTACTTGAAATGAACACTTCATCTGCATTCAGAAGTTCTTCGGTCGTAAAGGCTTGCTCATAGACTGGGATGTTCAACTTTTCAGCACAGGATTTCCAGACGATTTTAGTGATTCCGGGTAAAATAAGGTTGCCATCAGGATGTGTATATATAGCACCGTTTTTGACCATCGCAATGTTTGAAGACGAACACTCTGTGATGATATCGCCTCGGTGCAGAATGGCTTCATCTGCATTCTTTTTATGCGCTTCGTGTTTAAGCATGATGTTTCCGAGCAGGGAAATCATCTTAATGTCACATCTCAACCAGCGTATATCGTCTTCAAGGGTGGTTCTCATACCATTTTTCATTTTCTCGATTTTTCTTTCACTTGCTGTTATAGATCCTGTCAGAAGCGGGACAACATCCTGAGACGGATAAGAATGATCTCTTGGTGAAGCATTCCCTCTCGTCATTTGAATGTAAATAGATCCATTTTTCACTGCAGACTCCTTTAGAAGCTCCGTGATCAAAGCTTTTAATTCAGCCTTTGTAAGCGGCATGCGCATCTCTATTTTTTCTGCACTTGTAAAAAAACGATCGATATGTTCATCAACACAAAAATAGGTATGATTATATATTCTAATGACTTCATATACTCCGTCACCGAATTGGTAACCTCTATCTTCAAAATCGATATTAACTTTGTCTCTGTCTACTATTTCTTTTCCCCAAATGACTTTCATATAAAAATCCCCTTTTTATTTTTTTAATCGTCTCGGCATATAAATATAAGTAAAGAACAGGCTGAAGATACCATTCAGCAACAGTAACCTCATAAATGCCAGGATACCGCTATTGACAAAAGATATACTATAAATAATAGACCCACCTGTCAGTAGCAGCAAAATTAATTTTTGAATAGTTTTTATTTTATCAGTATCTGTATTAGGATACAAATTGAAATACACCGTTTTTTTGAATGTTTGTCTTAACGGTATCAGCTGGAACCCGATCAGATACAAAAAAAGTATGCTGATCAGACTATTGATGATCCAGTTCTCAGAAAAATAAATAACAACACTTCCAATCAGCAGCAGTCTTAGATACAAGCCGCTGAAATTGTAGTTTCTGACAAACATGCGCGACAGAAAATACATTTCGGTATTCCGGTCAAGTACAGGAAGTGTATACAAAAAATCCATAAATTTTAGCCGTTTCACCTTATGTTTTGAATAAGGGGTTTCTATAAACAGGTTGATGATGGAATATATCTTCTGTATTCGTCTCTGTTCCGTTTCGATCAGCGTTTCCCAGTTCCAGCTGTCTGACTGACTATATTGAAACACAAATAAAAAGAATAGTCCCAGCGTGACAACTGAAATAAGAAATCCTGTTATAACGGAAATAAAAAGACTCACCATGATACCCACTATAGAAACCGATCCAATGATGAGGCGGATAGTTCTGCCCCTTTCACTTCTGTGCTGCTTCAGTGAATAATAAGCGTGGATGCCATGAATGACTTTCCAGCATACCAGCGTCAGCAGCCAGAAAACAAGACCATTGCTCTCCATATGACCGATCGCTGAAAGTAAAGGCGCAGCTAATACGCCTATTAACAAAGTATAGAAACTATGAAAAATAAGACTGTAGATCAGATTTTTTTTCATCACCTTATCGAAGGCTTTTTCTTTAGGCAAGAGGAACACGGCATCCGCAGGTTCAACAAGCGTGCGGATACTACCAGAAAAAACCGTGAGTCCGATAACTATAAGAAGCAGGAGCCTGGGAACCAACGCATTATACTCGACAGCTTCCAGATAGTTCTGGTAAGCCAGACCTGTAGCCCCGCCCAGAAAAAGCAGTAAGATGACAAAGTGATCATTCAAGACATATTTAAGATATTTACTCATTTTTTTGTAATAAATAGATTGTCTTGTTTTGAATAAATCTCCTATCGTCATTTTAAGAAACCTTCTTTATCCGCCAGCTGGGTATACATTTCATCCAGCGTGGCTCCCGGCATGCCAAATTTTTCACGCAGCTCATCTAGAGTCCCTTGAGCATAAACTTCTCCATTGTCGATGATCACAAATTTATCGCAGATCCGTTCTGCATTTGCCAGCACATGCGTCGACATCAGCAGCGAAGCCCCTTCTTTCTTCTTCTGTTCCATCATCTGGATAAGATCTCTGATCGCTATAGGATCAAGTCCTAAAAATGGTTCATCAATGATATACAGCGACGGTTCAATGATGAAGGCACACACGATCATCACTTTCTGCTTCATGCCTTTCGAAAAATCGCTGGGAAACCATTCTAAACGGTCGGTCAGGCGAAATTTATCCAATAGAGGCATCGCTCTCTCCATAACTGTAGAAAGTGGCACATCATAGGCCATTGCCGTTATTTCGATATGTTCTTTCAAAGTCAGCTCATCATAAAGTAAGGGTGTTTCAGGAATGAACCCTATTTTCTTTCTATAAAGAGGAGGATCCTCTTTCAGCGTTTTACCGTCCAACTGTATCTGCCCTTCAAAAGGATCCATCAATCCGATGATGTGTTTGATCGTCGTACTTTTGCCAGCCCCATTCAATCCGATCAGACCGATCAGCTCGCCATCGTCTAAATCGAACGATATACCTTTCAGGACAGGCGTCCGACTGTATCCACCTGTCAGGTTCGTGACTTTAAGACTCATTTAAACGTTCCTTCCTTGCATTTATTGTAATTATTTTACCATATCTCAACAGAGTAAAATGGATTTTAGGCTTCTTTTTATTATTTACCACTATTATATGATAAACTGAGTGTATACAAAATGACTGAAAGAGGGATTATATGGACGATTGTATTTTCTGCAAAATCATTGAAGGAGACATCCCTTCCCGTAAAATATATGAAGATGAAGATGTTATTGCGATTCTGGATATGTCTCAAGTCACCAAAGGTCATACACTGGTCATATCTAAAGAGCACGTCAGGAACATCCTGGACTACTCAGATGAACTGGCGGCTCGTGTTTTTTCAAAAGTACCCAAAATAGCCAGAGCAGTTAAATCCTTTGATCCGGACTGCAAGGGACTGAATGTGCTGATGAACAATGAAGAGATAGCCAGTCAGAGTGTTTTTCACAGTCATGTCCACTTACTGCCGAGATACGATGAGACAGATGGTTTTGGTTTGAAATGGGAAACCCATACGAATGATTATTCAGGCGAAGACCTGGATCAAATCATGCACGCCATCAAAAAAGAATTGAACTGAAAGAGGAGGATTTAAATGAAACATTTCATATTAGGAAGTTTATCCGGTTTAGTCGCCGGGGGAATCTACGGATTGATCAAAACACCACGCTCGGGAAAAGAAAACCAGCAGGCGCTGAGAAATTATGCAGATGAAACATCAGACCACCTGCAGGATGTCTCGGATAAAGTGAGTGATTTAAAAGATTCCATCAACCAGTTAAAAGCTGAAGTATCATTCGTTCAAAATGATGTCATGGATGAAATGACACTCATTGCCAAAGAATTCCAGCATGAAGCTGAACCTCGTTTACGCAGGATTCAGGAAAAAACAGAAAAAATACAGACAGAAGCTCAGGAAACGACAGACAATATCAACTACTGACAATTAACTATGGTCATAAAAAACACCTTTTCACTTTCAGCAGTTTACTCAAGCTGAAAGGTGAAAAGGTGTTTTACGTTTGTTACGCTACTTCATTTATTACTCTGCGTCTTCTGTGTCTTCTGTATCTTCTTCCGATGTATCTGTATCTTCTGCAGGTTCTTCATTTTCTTCTATAGCTGTATCCGGTGATTCTTCCGCAGGTTCTTCCGCTTCAGGCATTTGCATGAACTGCTGCATAGCTCCAGATAAATCTTCATCGGCTATCTGGACATTAGCATCCTGAACGACTTGGCTGATAGCCTGCTGGACCATTTCCTGGTCCTGCATATAGCCTTCAATGATCATTGTTTCAATGTTTTCTCGCTCTTCTTCAAGGGTACCTTTTTCTCCCTTTTCCACCATTTTGATAATATGGTATCCGAATTCAGATTCCACTGGCTCTTGAGTGATTTCGCCCTCTTCGAGCTTCAATGCGGCTTCTTCAAATTCTGGAACAAAACGTCCCGCCTCTAATTCTAACTCTCCACCTGATTGAACGGTACCTGTATCGGTTGAGTATTCAGCTACGAGTTCACCAAAATCAGCGCCCTCATTCAATTGATCGATGATATCTTTAGCCAGTTCTTCTTCTTCGACAAGAATATGAGCAACTGTAGAATTAACAACATACTCGTCATATGCAGCCTGAACATCTTCTTCGGTCATTTCAGTATGCTGCATGATTGCTTCTTCCACATACAATGACGTGCGTATGTTCTCTTTTACATCATCAGCAGACATGCCTTGTTGAGTCAACATTTCTTCAAAAGCCTCAACGCCGCCATACTGTTCTGCTTCTTCTTCAAACGCTGCATCTACTTCTTCATCTGTGACATCTTCTTTAAATTCATTTTCAAGGATATCTTCTAAAAGAATTTGCTGAAGCATTTGCTCGCCGTATGTCATGCCGCCTTGGGTAGGTTCGCTTTTCATACGTTCATATAATTCACTTTCACGAACTCTTCCAGCTTCAGTTGATGCAACTTCTTCGCCTTCACTATTTGCGCAGCTTGCCAGCAATAAGCCTGAACAAGCCATAGCGCCTACTAACCATTTTTTCATACTAACTCATACACATCCTATTATATTCTTTTATTTCCTCTTATTAACGGATTAACAAGCGGTACCTAGATAAATATACCATAGGTCATTTAAAAATGAAAACGTATAAATCAAACTTTTGATTTTTTCATTAACAATTCATAAATCCTTCTTTTTTTATTCAGAATCTGAAGCCGGATTTATATACGTTTTCTTGTAGAATGAACGGTTATTCATTGCCCAGACGCGCTCTGAAAACTCACCTGGTTCTGTTTTTCTGAGAGCCGAAGAAATCATGTTCATTTTTGCATCGATCTGATCGATATAATGGATCACTTCTGCTTCAGGTATGAGTGGTCGTACGGGCGAGCCATACTCCAGTTCCCCGTGATGGGCAAGGACTGTATGTTTCAGGAGCAGGACATCCTCGTGATCCTCATCGATTTTCAGTTCTCTGCATGCTCTGACAATGTCTTCATTGATCATCACGATATGTCCGATCAGTTTCCCTTCCAGAGTATAGTCAGTAGCCGTTGGACCACTGAGTTCGACTACTTTACCTACATCATGCAGGATGACCCCAGAAAACAGCAGTGAAACATCCAAGTCGGTGTAGATTTCGGAAAGTGAACGCGCGATACGCAGCATGCTGACTGTGTGATATGCCAGTCCGCCCATAAAGGCATGATGATTGGTCTTGGCTGCCGGGCTCTGAAAAAAATCATGCTGATACTTTTTCATGATGAAACGAACGATACGATTCATATTGGCATTTGTGATATCAAAGAGAGCATGATTGAACTCTTCCACCATTTTATCTTTGTTGATCGGTGCCCGTTCGACGTAGAGTTCTGGATTGTTCGGTTCATCTTCTTTGGCAGGACGGATGGCATTGATGCGGATCTGAGGATTCCCTTTATATTCTTCACGTTTGCCTTCAAGTCTTATGACCGTCCCCGGCTTGAATTTTTCAATATCTTCAGGGGTGACATCCCAGTAATTGGCACTTATTTCACCGCTTGTATCCTGAAATGTAAAAGACAAATAAGGTTTATTGGTACGTGTTATTTTCTCGTCTGCTGATTTTATGAGCACATACAAATTGACTTGATCATCTTTTTGATAATCATAAATTTTCTTCATGGATCATCTCTCCTTTTCCAGCTTGTTTTGTTAAGTATACGCACTTATCTTCCTCGATGAAAGCCTGTATTCGAGAATCAAAAGAAAAGTAGATGACTTGAACGTCAAGATCAAATTCACTAAGGAGCTGATACATTTTTCTGACACGCTCATCATCAAGGTTGACAAAAGGATCATCGATCAATACAGGAAATCGTATGCTTTCTTTAGTCGCTTTTATAAAAGCCAGTCTCATCGAAATATACAGCGGTTCGACTGTTCCTCTGGATAAATCGTCGCTTCGCCATCTGCTGCCGAATCGGTCGATGATATACAGTACGTCATCCTCAAAAAACAATTTCTGATATCTGCCATTTGTCAAAAAACTGAAAAAGGATTCAGCAACTGAGAGTGCCTGAGGCAGTTTATCTTCTTTAGCATAATGCAGAGTTTTTTCGATGATCCCTGCTGCCGTTTTCAGTGATGACCATTTAGTTACCACTTCCTGATAATAGCTCTTTTCGTTTTCAAATTCCTGAAGAAGTTCAGTATATACTCCGCCATCTTCTAGCCGTCTGATCTTCATTTCATCCGTCATGATTTCTTTCATGCATTCTTTCTGTCGTTCACTTAATTTCTGATGCTGTTCGTTTAATTCATTCATATTTTTATTCACATCATTCAGTTTATATTGAATAGTTTCCTCGCCGTCTTTAACAGGGACTTTCGCTGACAATACAGACAACCTGGCTTCTTTTCCCTGTTTTTCTTTCTGTGTAGAGTAGAGTCTGTATACGTCTTCTTCGTTTACACTATTCAGCGAATCAATAAACTGCCGTTTGGTCTTTTTCAGTTCATTCAACTTCTGTACATAATAATTGATTTCATGCTGAACTGCTTCTGTCTGTTTGATGTACTCCTTCATTCCGCGCTGTTCTCTCTTTATCTCTCTAAAAATACTCCGCATTTCTTTGAATTTTTCAAGAACATTTCCAGACAGGAACTTACGGGCAAAGGCTTCTTCAAAAGCATCCAGTTGTGTCTTCAGTCTAGTTTCAATGTCGTCAGTCTGCTGTTGTAATGCAGATTTTCTTTTTTCAAGTTCTCTAAGTTTCTGATAAACAGTCCACTTGTCCTCGACGTCATCAAGAGCGACTTTCACTGAAAATGAATGGTTCAGTTTCCATTGGTTGAAGTCCTCTTCGATCGATGCTTGTGTCGTTTTTATGTTATCAAGTTCCTTGACGATATCTTCCTGTTTTGACTGATAATCATCATTCATGGCAAGAAGCTCTTTCCACTGATCACGCAAGTTTCTCTGCTGATAAAACAGATCCCGCTGATTATCAGAAGTGCTTTTTGAGGCTGTATTTTTTGTTCGAAAACCGGTATAAAAGGCTACTATGAGCACAAGTAATGAAGTCCCCAGACCTACCATCACATCTACTGTGATCAAATAGGCACTCAAAAGAAGAGCAGCTGAAAATACCGCCATTACAGGCAAATTAGTATTCTTCTCTTCTTTCTTAAGCTCAAAATCCTCTTCCATTGCATCGAGGGAATTGAATTCTGAAAGAGACATTAGTTTTGGTTCGATTTTATCCATCATATCATTATTTATGTTGATTCGATGCATGAGGTTTCGTTTGTTTTCCTCAAGCGCCAGACGTTTCTTTTCCAGTTCCTTCCTCCGATTGCGAGTACTGTTCAGATAACTGATACCCGACTGTTCCAGTGCAGGTGGAATCTCGTCCGCAAGAGAGATATCTTCTCGGATTTTGATTTCAGTTATCATCTGTTCGAGATTTGATAAATCTTTCCTTTTCAGCTGCAGCGCCTGTACACTATCTTCCCAGCGATCCAGTTCTTTTTCGAACTGGCTTAATTCCTCTTCATTCTGCTGATACAGGATAAGTTCTTTAGACGGTTTGTATTGATGCTGCAAGGTTTTCTGTTTATCCTGCAGTTCATTGATTTTCTGCTGATATGTTTCGACTTCACTGTTTGTCTGCTTCAACTGATAAAGTCCATCTTCGGGCAGATCTGGATCCGGCATCTTTTTCAACTGATTTTTTATCAAATCGATTTCCTCTAAGGTCTCTTTATACTTCGATAGCTCATTCAAGTGGTTCAGTTCATCCAGGGTACTGGCCAGTTCCTTTTCTATTTCTTTCATCGTTTCCTGTTTAGATAAGTGAGACTTTATCAGATTGATATAGGATTCATTCTTCTCTTTAGCTTTTTCTACTCCACGCTGCTTTTCTTTCAATTTCAGTTGCAGCTGATTGATTTCAGGTTTTCTTCCCATCGGCTTAAATAATTTTCCCGCCTGGACATGATAATGGTCCGCCTGCTTTAAGTATTTCTCATGGCCGAGTGCTCCAATACTCAAGAAAAAGCGATTCAACTGTTCTTTGCTTAAATCCTGAACATTTTCGATACCTTTCAGGTCAAATGAATAGATGCTTTCATAAAAAGAGCGGGACTTGCTGTAAAAGAGCATGGCTAACATTGCCTCATCACCGGTCGTCCCGTCCTCAAGCGTTACAGTGACATCCCCGGTCACTTTTCCAGAAACACGTTCAATGCTGACTTCCCCAAACCGTTCATCCTGGATGATTATTTTACCACCGTAACGGCTGCTTTCTTTTGGTTCGTAACGCTTGGCGGAGCTGTGCCGCGTGGGAAAGCCAAAAAACATACTATGGATGAATGACATCAATGTCGATTTCCCTGCTTCATTTTCTCCCATGAACAAATGAAAAGGAGCTTGTATATCAAACTCAGTATCGATCCATTTGCCATAGCCATAAATAATCAATTTCTTAATTATCATAACTGATCTCGTCTCCTAAATCCTGCACCAGTAACTGCTTGGCTGCATCAATGCTGTCATTTTTTATTTTTTCCTGATCATCATCAACATACTTGGCATAAGCATGCTGAGAAAACAGCTCCTGAGTCATTTCCTGAAACGTTTCGTCTCTACTGACATCACTCACAGCCTTTTCCCAAGCGGAGGGAAAGGAACTTTCAAGCGAAAGCACCTGTTGATCAGTATTATTCACTTTGATTTGGGCTGAAACAATATAAACGAATCCGGACGGGCCGATTTTTTGGAAAACCTGATAAAAAGCTTCATCTTCCAGCTTCTGAATAACTGTCTGCGGAGTATCTGGTGAAATTGACAGATTAAGACTGATCAGCGAATTGGTTAACTCTTCATTAGCCAGACCTTCTTTTATTTTATCAAAAATCCCGTTCATAGATTCATGAGAGGTGACATCCAGATCCACTGTCTGCCATCTGATATCTGCAGTTGGGATAAACGTCACGTCTTCATGAGATTTTGTCAGTTCCACGAGCAGACATCCTTTTTCACCCGCTTCATTTTTGTGTCTCCCTTGAGTATTTCCGCTGTAATAGACAAGCGGATCCTTTGAGAGCTGCTGTCTTTTGTGGATATGCCCCAGTGCCCAGTAGTCATAATTCTTTTCCTTAAGCTCTGACAAGCTAAAGGGAGCATACCGTGCATGTTCTGCGGCCTGACCTTCCATGAAGCCATGAAGCATTCCTATATGGAAATCGCATTTTACATTCCTGGAAGGATAGTCGCTGATTTTTCTTTCTTCTATCCAGTTCCGGTCATAACTGAAGCCACTGACTGCCACATTTTCATGACTCGCTGTCTCCAGTATCTTCGTTTCGACTTCCGGACCGAACACAACGACATTCTCCGGCAGCGCAAGGTGCAGTTCATCATTGGTCAAAAAATCATGATTACCATGTATGAGAAAAACACTGATATCAGCTTCATTCAAACGGTCCATTTCCTTTCTCAGGTGGACCTGTGCACGGATACTACGGTCTTCTATGTCGTAAATATCACCTGCAAGCAGAACAAAGTCGACGTGATGGGAAAGGGCTGCATCGACAATATTTCTTAGTGACTCAAATGTCGACGCTTTAATTTTGTTGAAAAGCTCTTCTGGTATGTTTTTTAATCCTTTGAAAGGACTGTCTAAATGTAAATCAGCTGCATGTATGTATCGAACCATTTTCATCCATCCTTTTTCGGGCACGTATGTTCTTTATAGTTTTCAGGAAAAGGACCCACTCCACGAGTAAGTCCTTTCTAAAAACTCTTATTGATATAATTCTCTGACAGGTTTCAGAACTGTCTGATTGATATCATCGATCATTTGTCCAACACTTTTTTCAGCTTCGAGCAAGTTAGTGATCAGTTCGTTCTCACCGATCTTATTTGAAACTTCCTGTGCCTGTTGAGCTTCTTCTTCAGTGATTTCCTGACCACTCATTTGTTTCTGTTGAATCAGTTGCTGAACTTGTCTGAATTCATTGAATACCTGATTTGCTTCTTCATCTTCTTTTACAGCTTTGAATGCTGCATCAAGTTTTTGAAATTCATCAGTTTTTCTTAAATCTTGTTCCAATTGGTTAGCCGTGTCATAAATATTTACGGACATACTATCATCCCTTCAGTTTTCGTTCCTATACGAACGTTTTTTCTTCCTTTACAAGTGTATCATGAATAGAAAACAGATACCAGAAAAGATTCATTTTCGCTTTACCTACTCGTTTTGTGTTCTGTTTCTGAATCGTTCGAACAGCTCGCTGGTTTTATCTTTAAAGAGAGAGGCTCCCTCTTTTATTATTTCCCCAGCTTCTTCCATTCCGCCGGTGAACTGTTCAAAAATGGTTGAATCCTGTTCTTGCTGATAGCCTTCGCCAGCCTCTTCAACTAAGAAAGTGGACTGTTCAGTGTGAGGAAGGATCCCTTCCATTTGAGCCTTTAACACCATACCGATCCCTTGTGAACTATAAGTAGTCAGATGGTAGGCATTGCGGTCATAACCCGTCCAGCTTGCCAGCACGATATCAGGTGTATAGCCGACGATCCATTGATCATTGGAACCGACACCGGTTGCTGTCTGGGTAGTTCCAGTTTTGCCGGCAACTTTAAAGCCATCAGGCTGATTATTTCTTGCTGTACCTGATTCAAAGACACTCAACAGCATACTGTTCATTTCACTGGTCACATCCTTGGACAGGACACGTGTCATATTTGCTTCTGTATTGTCTACGATGATAGCCCCGGTAGCATCCACGATTTTTGTAATGAAACGCGGTTCGGCTCGCAGTCCGTCATTCGAAAAGACACTGTAGGCACTTGCGATCTCCAGTGGAGAAACGCCTTTATGCCATCCGCCGCCTAACGCAAGGGTACCAAGGGTCCGTTCCCCTTCTTCAACATCGATACCGAATCGTTCCAGTTTTCTGACACTTTTATCGATGCCTATTTCATTGAGCAGCCAGACTGTCGGTGCGTTCAAACTTCTGGATAAGGCATTATACATTGGGACTTCTCCCTCATATGTTCCAGATAGATTCGTAGGGGTATACTCTGTTTCTCCATATGACAGTTCTTCATCTACCAGCATGGAATAGGGATCATACCCTTCTTCCAGAGCAGGAGCATAAACACCAAGCGGCTTGATGACAGATCCTGGCTGCCTGTAACTCTGTGTCGCTCTGTTCAGACCTCTAAACGTGTACTCGCCACGCCCGCCAACAACAGCTGTCACCCCGCCCGTTTTCGGGTTCAATGCTATGGAGGCGCTTTGTGCTATCGTGCCATCTGGAGCCGTCTCAAACAGGCGGTTATTTTCATAGACAGCATCCATCTGCTGCTGATGTGTCTGATTGAGTGAAGTGTAGATCGTATAACCATTGTTCAGCAGATCTTCTTCTTCGATTCCATAGTCATTACTGGCTTCATTGATCACCGCATCAAAATAATACGGGTAACGGTAATTATCCTGCCTGTTATAGCCGTCTGACAAATCCAGCTCTGTTTTCTGATAAGCCAGTTTTTCCTCTGTGGTTATAACTTCTGTATCTTCCATTAATTTCAGAACGACATTTCGCCGTTCGATCGCCCGTTCATAGTCATCGATCGGGTTATAGTGACTCGGCGCTTTCAGCATAGCTGCCAGAGAAGCGGCTTCCGGAACCGTCACTTCATCAGCCGATTTCCCAAAATATTTAAGCGAGGCATCTTCCACGCCCCAAACGCCATTGCCGAAGTAGGCATTGTTCAAATACATTTCAAGGATATAATCCTTGTTGTAATTCTTTTCTATTTCGATGGCCAGAAACAGTTCTTTCAGTTTCCTCATGATCGTCTGGTCAGCTGATAAATAAGCATTTTTTGCCAGCTGCTGCGTAATGGTACTCCCGCCACCGACGATACGACCTCGGTTGACCACATAGCCTATTGCTGCCCGACCCAGACCGATAGGATCGAATCCTCTATGTTGACGGAATCGCTGATCCTCAGTAGCAATGACGGCATCGGTGATATTTTTCGATATTTCATCGATTTCACTATATGTTCCTTTTTGTGCATAAAGCTGTCCCGCTTCTTCTCCCGAGTCATCAATGACCGTTGTGGGCTGAGCCAGACCGGCGTGCAGAGAATCCACATCTGCCGCTTCTGCCAGGATGGCTAAATAAACACTAAATACTAAGGCTACTGTCAATCCGATAAGCATCAGCAATTTAGTCATATGCAGCTTTTTCCACTTTCTTCTTAAAAGAAGGAACATGCGCTGGAGTCCTGGTGATACGTATGCATGGACTCGACTGAAACCTTTTTTAACCCTGTTCTTCATTTCATTTTTAGTCATAATAATCCCTCTATAGCTTTTATCATCTCTTATCTCAAGGTTACCATATTCACCGCATTAGTCTATCAGACCTTAGGATGATAAATGATGCGATCGATCAAACACTTTCCCTGAGCTCTTTTAGAATATCTTCTATTTCACCCATATCTTCCGCATGGGCACCGCTTGCCAGAGGATGGCCTCCACCGCGATGCTGTGAGGCTACGGTATTGATCACTGGTCCTTTAGATCTTAAGCGGGCGCGGAAAGCTCCTTCTGGCTGTTCCACAAATACAGCCCATATTTTAACACCTGCGATTTTTCCAAGAAAAGGCACGATCGGATGTGTATCTCCATCTTCATTTCCAAGTGACTTCAATATATCCTGTGTGAGAATGATATGTCCTACGCCATCTTCAGACAAGGTGAAATTTTCTAGAGCATACCCCATCAGTTTACTCGTATGCGGCTGGATCTCGTTCATTTTATTGTTCAATTCTGTATGTGAGAAATCAAACGTCATCAGTTCACTGGCTACCTTCATCGTATAAGGCGATGTCCCGTCATATAGGAAACGGTTCGTATCGCCGACGATCCCTCCATAAAGAAGGCGTGCCGCTTTACTGGTCATCGTTATTTCATCCGGGAATGTCAGCCATAAGTCGGCGATCATTTCACTGCAGCTGCTTGCTTGTGTGTTGACCCATTCGACTTCTCCATAAGGATCATCGAGCGGATGATGATCGATTTTGATCCACTGTTTGGCCAGTTTATAATGATCACCATCAATACGCTTGATGTTCGCTGTATCCGTTACAATGACCAGTGCCTCATCGTAAAGGTCCTGTTCGACATAATCCATTGTATCCAGATAATTCAAGTCATCCACTGAAGCTCCAGCAGCATAGACTGTTTTTTCAGGAAAATTGGCTTTTATGAGTTCCTTTAGTCCACATTGAGAACCAATAGCATCCGGATCAGGTCTGACATGCCGATGAATGATGATCGTATCCCATTTTTTTATGATATCCCAGACCGCTTTCTTCAGATCGAGATCCTGTAAATTCTCAGATTTCAATTTCATAGATATTGCTCCTTTTTCCTGCTATTTTTTTTGGATAAGCTGACATACGACCAGCGCTTTGGCCGCCAGTACTTTTTCTGAATAAACCTGCACATCCAATCGTGCTGAACGCCTGTTTTCATCAAATACAAGAGGTTTGATCGTCAGCGCGTTCCCTAAGTGTATCATATTGAAATAATGCAGGTTCATCTGTTCAACAACCAGATTTTTCTTTTTTAATTTTGATAAGTAATTGTACACAGACTCCGTGATCACTTCACTCAAGACCCCGAAAGATATAGTTCCCATGCTATCTGTCGATTGGGGGGTGACTTGAAAAACATAACTTTCGTCATCCGATTCTTTGATCATCTGATTGATCTGATCGGCAATAGTATCCCCAGACTGGGGCTGTTTCTGAACAGACTGCATGGCTTTCATGATATCCTGACGAGATATGACACCGACCAGTGTCATATCATCCGACACGACCGGCATGACCTCTAAACCGTCCCATATCATTGTATGCGCAACGGAAGCTACGCTCATATGTTTTTTTGCATAAGCCGGATTTCTTGTCATCACTTTCTCTATCTGAACAGAATCATCCTGTCCAACAACATCTTTCGCAGTGACAATGCCTGCCAGTCTCATATCCGGAAGTACCACAGGGAATCTGGAATGGGTGCTTTCCTGATTGAGCATGCGATACGTATAGACAGTGTTTTCTTTTTTCAGGTACTGCGTTCGTTCAAGGGGAGTGTATATATTGTGTATACGTAGTATTTCCTTTTTTATTAACTGATCCGTCATTGCCCGATTGATCATTGTTCCAACAGTAAAGGTGTCATACGACGTACTGATCAGCGGCAGTTCTTTTTGATTTGCCAGCTGGATAACATGCTCACTCGGCTTGAATCCTCCAGTGATCAACACAGCTGCGCCGTGAAGTAATGAGAGTTCCTGAGCTTCGTCCCGGTTCCCGATGATCATCAGTGATTCCCCAGAGATATAGCGAAGCATCGCTTCTTCCGTCATGGCTCCAATGACAAATTTAGCCAATGTTTTTCTCAGTCCCTGAAAGCCGCCGTGAACCTCGCCATCAATGATTTTTACGATTTCTTCGTAAGTCAGATTCTCGATATTCTCACTATTTTTTGATTCGATCCGAACGGTCCCGACGCGTTCGATCGTTGAAACCAGGCCGAGATTGTCAGCTTCTTTGATCGCACGGTAGGCTGTCCCTTCACTGACATTCAATTCTTTAGCGATCAGACGTACAGATAATTTTTCGCCGACCGGGAGTGCTTCAATAAATGTTAAGATCTGCTCATGCTTAGTTTTCATTTTTAATCAGTATTCCTTTCATCAGGAAATTTTTGCCATAAAGGCAAGGGGATATTTTCAAAGACAACGGAGTCTAAACCAGTAACCGTTATTCCCAGAAGCCTCACACTCAAGTCCAGGCTTTCCTCTTCCCAGATGGAGACGGCGATCTGAAACAACTCCTCTTCATCATCGATATAATCAGGAAAAGTCCGCCGTCTGGTATAGGTCTGAAAATCTTCATAGCGAATCTTCAGGACCACGGTTTTCCCATGTTTCTGCTTTTTACTCATATTCCTCATTACTTTAGCTGATAACTCTCTTAAAGCACCTATGACTTCATTTTCAGAAATCAGATTATGAGCAAAGGTCGACTCTTTACCTATGGACTTAGGTTCGCGGTCATTTTTCACTTCACTGTTGTCGATGCCTCTCACTTTTCTGTAGAGGGAATGTCCCATTTTCCCGAAATGTCTGACCAGCTCAAGTTCTTCTTTATCAAACAGATCCTGCCCATTGTAGATACCTATGGCATGCATTTTTTCTACAGACTTCTCTCCGACACCATGGTATTTCTCAATGGGGAGATGAACCAGAAAATCATGCGCTTTATCCGGTGGAATCACCGTGATCCCGTTCGGTTTGTTGTAATCGGAGGCCAGCTTAGCCAGGAATTTATTATAAGAGACTCCGGCCGAACAGGTTAAGTTCAGTTCGGAGTGGATCTCTTTTCTTATCCTCTCCGCAATAAGCGTCGCACTTTTCTGATCGATACGATTAGTCGTTACATCCAGATAGGCCTCATCCAGGGATAGAGGCTGTATTTTATCTGTATAGCGCCTGAAAATCTGATGCATCTTACTGGATGCTTCTCTGTACAAGTCAAAGTTAGGGGGAACAAACAGCGCTTTCGGACACAATTCAAAGGCTTTCTGTGCACTCATTGCAGAATGGATACCGTATTTTCGCGCTTCATAATTGGCTGTGGTCACCACTCCCCTTCCGCCAGTATCCTTAGGATGTCTGGCTATGACCACAGGTTTGTTTTTCAGAGAAGGGTCTTCCCTTATTTCTACTGAAGCATAAAAGGCATCCATGTCGATATGAATGATTTTTCGCGATGTATCTTTTTTTGGTTCATCGAATGTCAGGATGCCATAGCGCATTGTTCTCCCTCCCTGCCTTACTGCTTACACGTATTATACTAAAAATTTGTTAAAATAACGAACCTCTCAAAGGAATGACCCGTTGATTTTTATCTGATATAAGAAAAAACAAGCAGAGTCATAAACGCTCTACTTGTTCTTGTTTAGTTATTAGCTTAACAAATCATCGAATTCCATCTCATCAAGGGATGAGACACTATATACTTGAGCTTTAAGTGACGCATAATTAAAGTAATCATTAGCATTAATAGACATAATATCATTAACTTCCTGGTAATATCTCTCACGCTTATGATGTTTCCACATGAAACGAAGGCAGTATTCCCATAAGTCATCGAGACTGACCTGATCGTATCCATGCTGTTTGAATTCGTTTAATTTCTGATTTAACCACACATCATATCGGGAAAAATCTTTGGATGTCATGTCCAAGAATTTACCTCCTTCACTTAATAGAAAAGGGAGTAAAACACGTGTCCCTCGATCTATTCGCCGTCAACTGAGTCTTCTGGAGTATTTGTTCCCAGCTCTTCAGTTTGTGTTGCCGTTGCGGTTTCTCCTTTTGTAACGATTCGTGCAATGGCACGACGTTCAAATGTCAGGTAGATCCCTTCGCAGTCGATCACGACTGTATTGTTTGCTTCAACGACTTCATCAACGATCCCGTGCAGGCCACCGATAGTGACGACTGAGTCACCTTTTTTAAGAGAACTCAACATGTTTTGCGTTTCTTTTGCTTTCTTTTGCTGCGGTCTGATCATTAGTAAATACATCAACCCCATAATAACGATAAAGGGCAGCATTGCTCCTATTAGTTCCATTTAAACATTCCTCCGTTAATTTGTTGATTTATATTCGTCAGTCTTAAACTGCGTACAGATTAATCTGTTTGATTAATGTGTCATTACTTACCTTAGCAAATTTCCATATGAATTACTAGGACAAATAGTAAACTTTAGAAGTTTTTCGCATTTGGCTCATTATATCCATATTCTTCAAAAAACTGTTCTTTAAATTCAAGCAAGTTATCTTCACGGATAGCCTGACGCACATTTTTCATTAAATTAAGCAGGAAGTATAGGTTATGGTAGCTTGTCAGTCTCAAGCCAAATGTCTCATTGGACTTGATCAAGTGTCTCAAATAAGCCCGTGAATAGTTACGGCAAGTATAGCAGTCGCACTTTTCATCCAAAGGTCTGAAGTCTCTGGCATATGCGGCATTCTTAACAACTAAACGGCCTTTGCTCGTCATCGTTGTCCCGTTTCTCGCAATACGCGTAGGCAGGACACAGTCGAACATGTCCACACCGCGCATGACCCCTTCGATCAGGGCATCTGGCGTACCGACACCCATCAGATAACGCGGTTTGTCTTCAGGCAGCAGAGGCGTTGTAAAGTCCAACACTCGGTACATTTCTGATTTTGGTTCTCCCACTGACAGACCACCGATGGAATAGCCGGCAAAGTCCATGCTCGTCAGATCCTTGGCTGACTGTCTTCTCAAATCTTCAAATCCTGCACCCTGGACGATACCGAATAGTCCCTGTGTGTCTCGATTCTTATGCGCTTCAAGTCCTCTTTCCGCCCATCTAGATGTTCGTTCCACAGATTTTTTCACGTAGTCGTAACTTTCATCATAAGGTGGGCATTCATCGAAGCTCATCATAATATCCGGTCCCAGCTGATTCTGTACATTGATCGCTTTTTCCGGTGATAAAAAGAGCTTGGATCCGTCGAGATGGCTTCTGAAGTGTACGCCTTCTTCTTTGATATCCCGCAGGTCTGAAAGGGAGAAAACCTGAAACCCGCCTGAATCGGTCAGGATACCCTTATCCCAATTCATGAATTTATGCAGACCCCCGGCTTCTTCCACGATATCAGCACCGGGACGCAGCCATAAATGATAGGTATTGCTCAATATGATCCCTGCACCCATTTCTTCCAGTTCTTCGGGCGCTATGGTCTTCACTGTAGCCAGTGTCCCTACTGGCATGAACATGGGTGTTTCAAACGTCCCATGAGGTGTCGTTATCGTACCTAGACGCGCCCCCGTATGTTTTTCTTTTTTTTCTAACTTATATGTGACCGGATGATTACTCATTTACTATTCTCCTAATCCTCTTTATACTCTTCTTTTTTCACGAACATAGCATCGCCGAAACTGAAGAACCTGTATTTCTCTTCTACGGCATGATTATATGCCTGCAGTACGAACTCTCTGCCGGCAAACGCGCTGACCAGCATGATCAGTGTTGATTTAGGCAGGTGGAAATTGGTCAGGAACCCATCCACGACGCTGAATTCATACCCTGGAGAGATAAAAATATCTGTCCAGCCGCTTGTTGCTTTCAATAGGCCGTCGTTCGCTTTGCCAATGGTTTCCAGTGTCCGTATGGATGTTGTCCCCACAGCGATGATACGTCCGCCGCTCTTTCTTGTTTCATTCAATTCTTCTGCTGCCTCTTCTGACAGCTGATAAAATTCTGCATGCATTTTATGTTCATCGATATTCTCAACACTCACAGGACGGAAAGTACCCAGTCCGACATGCAGCGTCAGAAAGACGATTTTAACATCTTTAGCTTTGATTTTATCGAGGATGGCTTCAGTAAAGTGCAAACCGGCAGTCGGAGCAGCAGCAGAACCGTTTTCTTTTGCATAAACGGTCTGATAACGTTCCTGGTTTTCCAGACGCTCTTTGATATACGGCGGTAAGGGCATTTCTCCTAAAGATTCCAGAGTTTCCAGAAAAATCCCTTCATAAGAAAACTCCACCATTCGTCCGCCATGTTCCAGTTCACCGACAACAGTGGCTTTAAGTCTGCCGTCACCGAAAGAGATCACCGTACCCGTTTTGGCTTTTTTAGCCGGCTTCATCAGTGTTTCCCATGTGTCGCCTTCAGTATTTTTAAGTAAAAGCACTTCGATGTGCGCATGGGTTTCTTCTTTCGTGCCATACAGACGAGCAGGCAGAACACGTGTATTGTTCATGACCAGCGCATCTCCCGGATTGAGCTCATCCACGATTTCCTCAAACTGCTTGTCTTCTATTTTTTCCGTTTCTTTAGTCAGTACCATCATTCGTGATGATGATCGATCTTCTAATGGTGTTTGAGCAATCAGCTCATCGGGTAATTGAAAATCAAAATCTTTTGTTGATAAGGTCATCCTGTTTCTCCTTTTATAAATTAATCTGCCATTAAATGTGCCAGTTCCAGATGTTCGTAGGCTTTAGCTGTAGCCATACGCCCTCTGGATGTCCGCTGGATAAAGCCTTCCTGAAGTAGATAAGGCTCCACCATATCTTCGATGGTATCGACCTCTTCTCCGATATTGGCTGAAAGAGTATTCAGTCCCACCGGCCCCCCATTATAAAGTTTAATAAGGGTGGACAGGAATTTCTGATCCACGATATCAAGTCCTTCATGATCCACTCGCAGGAGATCGAGGGCCAATGCTGCGATCGGCTCCGTTACGACCCCTTCACCCTTGACTTCCGCATAGTCGCGGACACGCTTTAATAAACGGTTAGCGATCCGAGGGGTTCCTCTGGATCGGCGGGCTATTTCATACGCGCCTTTTGTGTTTATGTCTGTCTGGAGGACACTCGCCGACCGAAGGACGATATCCTTAAGCTCATCTTTATGATAGTACTCCATATGAGCCAGTATGCCGAAACGGTCTCTCAAAGGCGCAGAAAGCGAACCGGCTCGGGTCGTTGCACCTATCAGTGTGAACGGCGGCAGCGGAAAGTGCACCGGATGTGCCGTGTCACCTTGACCGATAATGATGTCGACATAGAAATCTTCCATTGCAGAATACAACATTTCTTCGGCGATACGCGGCATGCGGTGTATTTCGTCTATGAAAAGAATGCCGCCTGGCTCCAGATCGTTGAGCAACGCAACTAAGTCGCCTGGCTTTTCGATAGCCGGACCGCTTGTTGTTCTTATATCGGCATCCATTTCGTTGGCAATGACCATAGCCATAGTTGTCTTACCCAACCCTGGCGGACCATAAAGAAGGACATGGTCCAGCGCTTCTTCTCGCAGTCTTGCTGCTTCGATATATATCGCTAGCTCTTTTTTTATTTTCCCCTGACCAAGGTAATCGGCCAGCGTCTGGGGTCTTAGCGACCGCTCGAGAGAGTATTCATTCTCATTCAGTAGCTGGTCAGAAGTGACGTGCTGATTTTCTTCCATATCTTTCTCCTTTTAAACGAGTAGGACAGCTTTACTTTTTCATCAGTTTGCTTAATGCTTCTCTTATATAGGCATCTGTCGTGAGCTCTGAATCTGTATCCAGCTGCTTGCGTACCTTTTTCACATCACGGCTGGTATAGCCTAGAACAAGCAGTGCTTCCATCGCTTCTTCAAAAGCTGCATTGCCGGAATCGTCCGTTCGCTCTACAGAGATGTGTGTCTTGGTTTCTGATGTATCGAATTCCGACAGTTTCCCTTTCAGATCCAGAACGATCTGAGCCGCTGTTTTCTTGCCGACGCCTGGAAATTTCGTTAGATAGGTTTTATTTTCGTCTTCGATCGCCTGGACGAAGCCGTTGTGATCTTCATTAGCTAAAATGGCCAGCGCAGATTTTGGACCGATCCCTGAAACGTTGATCAGTTTTAGAAAAAGGTTCTTTTCCTGAAGCGAAACGAACCCGAACAGATTCATGGCGTCCTGTTTCACGTCATGGTATATATAGAGTGTTTCTTCATTATTCAGCTTTTCAGAGTAACGGAAAGGGTTGGCCATCAGTATTTTATAACCGATATTGTTTGCTTCCAGAACAACATAACCCGGGTAAATATGCTCGATCGTTCCTTTTATGTATTCGTACATATCATTTCCTCATTCCACTTATAGTCAATCTATAATATTATAACATAAAAACATCTGTTCATTAAACAACTCTATGAACAGATGTTTCTATATTTCTAGTTTCTATTATTCAAATTCAGCTAAATATTCTTCATATCCTTTTTCTTTCAACTCAGATTTCGGAACGAATCTCATTGCCGCAGAGTTGATACAGTACCTCAGCCCGCCTTTATCTTGCGGTCCGTCCGTAAACACGTGTCCCAGATGAGAATCTGCTTCTTGACTCCTCACTTCTGTCCGTTCCATACCAAAAGTACGGTCTCTTTTTTCTTTCACTGTGCGTTTCTTTATAGGTTTTGTAAAAGATGGCCAGCCACATCCGGCATCATATTTATCGTTTGAGGAGAACAGCGGCTCTCCGCTAACGACATCGACATAAATGCCCTCTTCGAAAAATTCATCATATTCCCCTGTGCCTGGTCGTTCTGTCGCGTTGTTCTGAGTCACTTCATATTGAATCGGAGTGAGTTTTTCTTTCAACTTTTCTTTATCTTGAGATCCTGCCATAGTAATTCTCCTTACTTGTTGAATAGATCGCCTAAAGCGTCTTTTGCCTTATCGACAGCACTATTGCTGCCTGAGCTGTTTTTATTATCAGATGAACCGCCAAGAACGGAAGACAAGATATCTCCATAACCAGAACTTGATGACTGCTGCTTCACATTATCTGTCAAACCGCCAAGCAGCTGGGAAACACCTGAACCAGTTAGTGACTGGCTATTTGTGCTTCGTTTAGCCACCATGCTCAATGCCAGAGGTGCAAGCATGGACAAAACAGATTTGACTTTAGATGAATCTGTGCCTGTTTTTTCAGCTACGCGTTTTTCTACTTCCTGTTCATTGGATCCGAATGCCATGTTCAGCAGGCGGTTCCCTTCGTTTTCGTCCGTGTTCTGCAGCAGGTGGTTCAGATTGTCTGTGTCATCGTCAGCATGTCGTGATGCGGTGCTGGCCAGTTCCTCTGAGGCTTTGGAATCTTCAGAAGTTCGCTTGTTCAAGCCGTCCATGATCATTGGCAGTCCCATTTGTGCAATCTTCTGCACGGTCGATGTATCCGTGTTGGCTCTTTTCGCTACTGAATCTACACTATTCTGGTTTCCTAACTGGCTCATGATCATTGATACGATATCCATAGTTGATTCCCTCTTTCTTATAATTTGTCTAAACGCTCTACTATAATTGTAAGTGAACAGCAGGCGAAATAGCAATTAAATCAACTTTTTACAGATCAAATAAAGAGGACCCTCGTTTTAATGAGGATCCTGGATACGTTTAAACATTTTCTCCATATCATTCGTTGTGAAGTTCACTGTGACCGGTCTGCCGTGCGGACAGTTATACGGGTTTTTTGTGTGTCTCAGCTGTCTCAGCAGTTCTCTTGCTTCTTCATCAGACAAATGATGATTGGCTTTTATCGAACGTTTACAGCTCATCATGATCGCTGTCGCTTCTCGAAATTTATTCACAGTCAGCGTTGACTTTTCAAGGAAAAAGTCGATCATTTCTTTTATCGTCTCTTCGACTTGTCCAGCAGGCATCCACGTTGGATGATGCCTTATGATGAAACTGTTCTGACCAAAATCTTCAAGGAAAACGGAAGCTTCGGCCAGCTTGTCTTTATTCTCTCTGATCGTGATCGCTTCGTTGGAAGGATACTCGACGACTATCGGTATAAGCAGTTCCTGAAGTTCCGTTCCGGACTGATCGATGGTGTCTCTGTAATATTCGTACTTGATTCGTTCCTGAGCAGCGTGCTGGTCAATGATATACAAGCCTTCCTCATTTTGAGCAAATAAATAAGTCCCGTGCATCTGCCCGATATACTCTAAATCCGGGAACTGTTCAATTTGTCCATTGAAACTATTCACTTTCTCTACTGTCTTAAGTACCGGTTCTTCATGAGTGTCCGCTTTATTTTCAGAAGGGAACCTGTATGTCTGGCTACTCTCTTGACCAGTGTCTTCGTAACTTCTAGAAGCCGATTCATCTACAAAATGCTTAAATGCCTGAGGCGTTGAATCCGACTCTTCTTTATCAGGATCATCTTGTTGAGGGATGTCGGATTCACCAGCTGATGTCTGAGAAACAGCCGATGTGTCTTCGCGGTCGAAAGTGAGCCGTGTCTGTTCATCTTTCGGATACTGCACTGAACGGTTTGTGCGCTGAGTCAGATTGTCCAGCGCATTCGGTATCCTGACTTCCTGATCCATTCTCTTTTCTATGGCCGAACTGATCAGCTGTCCAAGTTCTTTCTCATTACTGATACGGATCTGCTGTTTGGTCGGATGCACATTGACATCCAAAAGCTGTGGATCGAGCGTGACATTGATGACCGCAATGGGATAACGTCCGATCATCAGCTTGGATCCAAAACCCTCCACGATGGCTTTATTTAAGATAAAGTTCTTGATATACCTTCCATTGATGATCACCGTGATATATTTGTTGTTGGACCGGGTGATTTCCGGCAGAGATACATATCCTGTCACGTCAAAATCAAAAGATGTTTCTTTAATTTCACGCATCTTTTTAGCGATACTCACCCCGTACACACCGGCGACAGCCTGTTTCAGATCACCATTTCCGACCGTCTTGATCATGGTATTTCCATCTGAAACCAGTCTGAAGGCGATTTCCGGATGGGAAAGAGCCAATCGATTGACGGTATCATTAATGTGAGCCAGCTCAGTCTGCAAAGTTTTGACATACTTCAGTCGGGCAGGGGTGTTGTAAAAGAGTTCTTCAACTTTGATATTGACCCCTTGCCTGGAAGAAGATGTCCCCTGATCAACGATCTCTCCGCCGTGAATGACGAGCTGAGCACCTGGTTTTCCTTCTTCAGCCGATTCGAGGGTGATTTTGGAAACCGAAGCAATACTCGGGAGGGCTTCCCCTCTAAAGCCCAGTGTGCGTATCCTGAACAGATCTTCATCTGAAATCAGTTTAGATGTCGCATGGCGTTCGAAAGCTGACACCACTTCTTCTGAAGGGATCCCTTCACCATCATCAATGACCTGAATACTTTTCAGTCCCGCTTCTTCAACAAACATCTCAATACGTGAACTACCGGCATCGATGGCGTTTTCCAGAAGTTCTTTCACGACCGAAGCCGGACGTTCGATCACTTCACCGGCCGCGATCTGATTGGCCAGTGTGGAAGACATGATTTGGATTTTAGCTGTCATTTTACTCAACCAACTTTCATTTCTATTCCTGATCCTTCAATTTCTGCTGCAGTTCACTTAAAATCTGTATGGCATCCAATGGCGTCGTTGCCAGGATATTCATTTTCTCAAGCTGTTCGATCACAGCTTTTTCGTTTTTATCCAGTGACGCAAATAAGCTCAGCTGTTCCTGAGACGATGCTTGCGTCTCCACCTCAGTCGTTTGTCCTGCTTTTTCATCCTCAAATAAGTGTTCTTCCTTCATTTCCAGCTCGTTTAAGATATTCTCAGCCCGCTTGAGTAAAGGATGCGGCAAACCGGCCAGCTTGGCAACCTGTACACCGTAGCTTTTATCAGCCGGTCCTGGGAGCATTTGGTGAAGAAAAACAAGGTCTCCGTCTTCTTCTACTGCTCCGACATGAACATTCTTCAGTTTAGGCAACCGTTCATCTAAAACAGTCAGCTCATGGTAGTGGGTCGAAAACAGCGTTTTGGCTTTGATTTTGTCATGCACGTACTCGATGATTGCTTCTGCCAGAGCCATACCATCGTAGGTTGCAGTGCCTCGTCCGATCTCATCGAATAGAAGCAGACTTTTCGGTGTGGCATTAGCCAGCGCCTGGTTCGTTTCCGTCATTTCGACCATAAAGGTACTCTGGCCGCCGATGAGATCATCCATGGCACCTATGCGGGTATATAACCGGTCAAAAATCGGCAGCTGCGCTTTCTCTGCCGGTACAAAACAGCCCATCTGCGCCATGATTATGGTAAGGGCGAGCTGACGCATATAGGTGCTTTTACCTGACATATTCGGACCGGTGATCAAAAGAACAGATGTCTCGTCGATCAGTTCCACGTCATTAGGCACATAAGCCTGCTCTCCCATGACTTTTTCTACTACAGGATGTCTGCCTTTATAGATCGCCACATCCTGACTATCCAGCGAAAATGACGGTCTGACGTAATTATACTCTTCACTCACGGTCGCAAAGCTCTGCAAGACATCGATATGTGCGATGACTTTAGCCAGCTGCTGAAGCCGGTCGATCTGATCTTTCACCTGATTTCTGATATCTACAAATAATTCATATTCCAGATTCTTAGATTTTTCTTCTGCCTCCAGGATCAGAGCTTCCTTCTCTTTCAACTCTGGCGTACTGTATCTTTCGGCGTTCGTCAGCGTCTGTTTTCGTTCATAACGTCCTTCTTCCAGTTTAGCCACATTCGCTTTGGACACTTCGATATAATAGCCGAACACCTTGTTGAAGCCGATCTTGAGATTCCTGATACCTGTAGCTTGTCGTTCACGCTGTTCCAGTTCAGCCATCCACTGCTTCCCGTTCGTCATGGCTTCTTTATACTCATCCAGCTTTTTATGATAACCTTTTTTGATGATCTCACCGTCTGTCGTAGACAAGGGCGGTTCGTCTTCGATCGCCTGTTCGATCAGGTCCTTCACATCCTGGATCGGATCCAGCTGGTTTAGGTAACCTGTCCAGTCGCCTTCGTCATTCAAGAGTTCTATAATTTCTCTGATGAGAGGGATCTGTTCGAGCGAATGCTTCAGCTGAACAAGATCACGGGCATTCACTGTACCAAAGGCTGTTCGTCCGGCCAGCCGTTCCAGATCATAGACTTTTTTCAGTGTCTCTTTCAAATCACTTCTTTCGAAGAAGTGATTCAGTAGACTTTCAACATAATCCATCCTCTCTTCGATCTTGTTTTTCTGAATTAACGGTTTATCCAGCCAGGACTTCAGCATGCGTCCACCCATGGCCGTTTTCGTTTCATCCAGCAGCCACAGCAGGGTCCCGTTTTTACTCCCGTCCCTCAAGGATGCGGATAACTCAAGGTTTCTTCTCGCTTCCTGGCCAAATATCAGAAACTGGCTAGTCTCATATTTCTCGATTTCCTGCAGATGGTCCAGTCGCCGCATCTGCGTGTCAGACAAATAAGAAAGCAGCAGATCGATGACTGGCTTCAGCTTGGAGTCTGCAAAGCTGGAAGTCAGATGATTCAGTTTATGTTCGCCGATTTCTTCTGATGCATGAGAAACAGATATATTCCATCTATTCTTTAGTGATTCCTGCATTGCCAGATATTTTCCGGGAAGAAAAACAACTTCCCTGCAGTTCAAGGAGGTGAGTTCGCTGATCGCCGCACCTGACTCTTCTACGTGCGTGACTTTCATCTCGCCTGTAGTCAGATCAGCCAGTGCGATCCCTATCGTCTCATCCAGCTGCATGACCGCCGCGATATAGTTGTTCTCTTTGGCATCGACCGTTTTTGACTGCATGACCGTTCCCGGTGTCACGACTTGTACGACTTCCCGTTTGACCATTCCTTTGGTCGTTTTGGGGTCTTCCACTTGTTCACAAATCGCTACTTTGTGACCCATATCTATCAGGCTGTCAATATAGCCTTTAGCCGAATGATGCGGCACGCCGCACATCGGTATCTGCTCATCGGCGTTTTTATTGCGGCTCGTCAAAGTCAGTTCCAGCAAGCGGGAAACTTCGACCGCATCTTCAAAAAATAATTCATAAAAGTCACCTAAGCGGTAAAATAAATAGGCATGCGGATATTTCTTTTTGATTTCCAGATACTGCTGCATCATAGGTGTCTGCTTTGTTTTTTGCGGCACTTCTATCACTCTCTCATTGATTTCTATAATTCAAACAATGACATATCATCATCGATTCGTATAGGCTTGATTTTCTTCGCTTTACCCGTTTTGTCATCTATTTCGATATAGCAGGCATTCAGTCTGCTTCTGCCTTTATCAGGCACTTCAAATCGCTGAGGCATCTGAGTCGTGAACTTATGTAAGATCGGTTCTTTTCTCATCCCCAGGACCCCATCATAAAATCCTGTCATACCGACATCTGTCTGATACGCTGTTCCCCCTGGCAGGATGCGGGCATCATTGGTCTGCACATGCGTATGCGTCCCGACAACAGCAGACACCTTGCCGTCCATAAACCATCCCATGGCTTCTTTTTCACTCGTTGCTTCCGCATGGAAGTCGATGAAAATATGACTGGTCCGCTTGGCTGCTTCTTCCACAAGTTCCTGACCCACACGGAAAGGATCCTCATAGTCTCCCATGAATGAACGTCCGTGCAGATTGATCACGGCCAGTTCCAGCTGGTTTATTTTTATATAGGCTATCCCTCTGCCCGGTACGTTGGCCGCTGCAGGATAGTTAGCGGGTCTTATCATTTTCTTTGCGTCATCGATAAAATCATAAATCTCTCTCTTATCCCAGGTGTGATTGCCCATCGTGACCAGATCCACACCTGACTGAAGGATCTCTTTGTAGATTTTTTCAGTGATGCCGCGGCCATCTGCAGCATTCTCGCCATTGGCTATGGTAGCTTGGGGTTTGTATTTATCTTTTAATTTAGGGAGCCATTCACTCAGTTTTTCTCTTCCCAGTGACCCTACGATGTCACCAATAAACAGCAGTTTCATTATTATTCCTCATTTCTCTTCACTTCATTCATTTTACCAGTTTTAAGCCCCTAAAATCAAAACAGAGTGAGCAGGGTATGTGTAAAGTTAATCTCGGAAATTTATTCTAGAAATCTGAAACGCTGTTTCTATTTTTTCTCTTTCTCAATCGCTTGATCGCTCTTTGAGCTCCCAAAACGATTGAGAAAGAGGGTTCTAACTAAACATTTTTTGCAATTGTCCTATAGGACTTGATGAAGAGCTGTAATTAGCTATACTCCCAATTTTTACACCGATTGATGGTTTTGTCTTGCTCTTCTTCAAAGCTGCTCGTACAGCGCCTTTGAACTCCGGTCGGAGTTCCGTTAATAGTTCGGGAATCTTTTCGGTTAGCGCTCGGAGAAACGTTCCATTCTTTCGTGCAGAAATGATCGCTGCGACATTTCCAGCACCTTTAGCTGAAAACCCTCGGCCTTGCCGTTTCATGCGATAACTATAAGGGCGATGATTACTTTCACATACACCTAGTCCTCTGTTTACAGGTAAATTTCTCATTTTTAAGGGTTTAAGACTGTCCCAATTTCTATATAGGTAGGCTTTTAATTTTGAAAGTTCTTCTTTATATTCCGGTGCTTTTTCATCGTTGCCTTTGATACGACTCTCAGTCGTCGCTATAATCGCTTCAACCAGATCCAGATTGTATGTACGCACAGCTTTCCTCATTTTTTCTTCCATTTTTTTATCAAAATACATCCGTTGTTTGATTTTTTCATTGACATGATAGGCATCTCTAAAATGCTCATGACGCTGGCATTTTCCGATAATCCGATAGAATTTATCTTTATCGTAACCACTACCTCCATCACTGTTAGAGATGACAATCGTTTCCCGTAAGTCATAGATTGATTCCAGCCATAGACTTGCGCGTTTAAATGCTTCTGAACTCGATATAGTGCTCTCGAACATTCTCGAATTAATTAAAACGGGCCTTTTCTGTTTGCCTTTATACTCAACACCTTCATGGAACTGAACACGATGAATTTCAGGACGTTTCTTTTCTTTACCTTTAGTGAGCATTAAACCATCACCTTCGATAAACAGTACCGGCGTCTTAGTCTTGTCCTTTTGAACCGTTTCGTCTTGAAGAGGGGCCGTATCCGTCCATTCTTGAATAGTTGTACCTATTTTTTGAGTCATCTTATGTATAGTCGTATGGCTCAATGAAAACGGCGTAAGCAGATCAATCGCTTCTTCGGCTTTGCGATAAGTTCCATCAGAAGCTATTTGAGCTGCTTTCATTTCGACAAGAGGAGAATGGCGTTTACGTGGCTCTAGGCCGACAGCTTGATCAAAAGGAATGACACTTTTTTCGCCTTCTTTTCGCATACGATGTCTTGCAATCTCTACAGGACCAACGGTCATGTGAAGTGTACGCTTAGGTATACTATCAATTTCATATCCCTGCTCTTTATATTTCGGAAGCAGTTCTAAATCAATCTGTTTAAAGGCTGCGTTAAGCAATTGTTGATTCACCTGTTGTAAAAGTCTTTCCAGGGCTAATTCTCCTTCTAATAATGTGGAAGAATCCTTTATCGTTTCGATGATTTCTGTTATAATTTCATTCATAAGAAGACCTCTTTCTCTAGCGTTGTCGTTATCTCTAGATTAAGGGTCTTCTTTCTTTTTGTCTAGGTCGGATTTTCCCTCTTCCGACATTTATTTTACACATAGGTGAGCAGGCTCTTCTCTTTAGAAAGCAGTCTTATTGCACCCCGCTTGCCAGGCCATTGATAAAAGCAAAGAGTAGTCAGGACCTATGAAGACATTTTGCTTGAAGTGCTTAGTCACCGACCTGATCTGCATTGAGTTCGACAATTTTATATGAAATCTGTTTGCTCAGAACTTTTATGGGACTGAGTAAGACATTTCAGCGTAAAAACTGTCCGCTCAGAACTTTTATAGAGCTGAGCAAGACATTTCAGCGTAAAAACTGTCCGCTCAGAACTTTTATAGAGCTGAGCAAGACATTTCAGCATAGAAACTGTTCGCTCAGAACTCTTCAATGACCTGAGTAAGACATCATTACTCAAAAAGTGTTCACTTATTTGCGGTTAGGATCGTGAGCAATACATTTTAGAGTTTATAATGCTCGCTCGTCGATTTCTTAATGGCTGAGTAAGACATTTTGCTGATTCATGTGCTTACCCAGTGAGACCCGGCATAGTGAGCATGACATTTCCCCAGGAGCCTCAAGACACTGAATAGAAAAAAGATCAGTCAAGAAGTTTACCTTCATTGACTGATCTTATAAAATTAACTTTTATTTAGCATATTCAACTGCTCTAGTTTCGCGTATAACCGTTACTTTAATATGTCCAGGATAGTCCATATCATCTTCGATTTGTTTACGTACATCTCTAGCTAACTTGGATGCCATGCTGTCATCCAATTCATCTGGTTTAACGATGATTCTAACTTCTCGTCCAGCCTGAATTGCATAACTTTCTTTAACACCTTTGAAGCTGTTAGAGATTCGCTCTAGATTTTCAAGTCGTTGTAAATAATGCTCCAAGGATTCACTTCTTGCGCCCGGTCTGGCAGCAGAAATAGAATCTGCCGATTCGACTAAGACAGCAATGACTGAAGTTGCATCAACATCACCGTGGTGAGATGCAATCGCATTGATAACTGTTTCATTTTCCTGATATTTCATTGCTATTTGTGCGCCGATCTCAACATGCGAACCTTCTACTTCACTATCTAGTGCTTTACCTATATCGTGAAGCAAGCCGGCACGTTTCGCCAGTTGAACATCTTCGCCTAGCTCAGCAGCCATTACACCAGCAAGTTTTGCGACCTCGATTGAATGATTCAATACATTTTGACCATAACTTGTTCTAAAGTGCAAACGTCCGATAATTTTCATCAAATCAGGGTGGATCGAGTGAATACCAAGCTCAAACATGGCTTCTTCACCGATTTCTCTAATTCGTTCGTCCATTTCTTTTCGTGATTTTTCTACAGCTTCTTCAATCCTGCCTGGATGGATACGTCCGTCAGAGATCAATTTCTCTAACGCCATCTTAGCCACTTCTCGTCTAATCGGATCATATCCGCTTAGAACGACAGCTTCAGGTGTATCATCGATAATCAGGTCCATACCAGTCAGACTTTCAAGCGTTCGGATATTACGTCCTTCGCGTCCGATAATACGTCCTTTCATATCATCATTCGGCAGATTGATGACACTAACAGTCGACTCAGTGACCTGGTCGGCAGCACAGCGCTGGATCGCTTGAGTGACAATGTTTTTCGCTTTTCTATCAGCTTCAACTTTTGCCTGATCCTCATAACGTTTCACCATGATGGCCATATCACGTGTCAACTCTTGTTCTGCTTGTTTGAGCACGACAGATTTTGCCTCTTCTTCTGATAAACCTGCAATACTTAGAAGTTTTTCGTTCTGCTCTTCTAATAAGTCTTTTGCAGCTTGCTCCAGCTCTTCCACTTTTTTCTGACGAGCAGATAGTTTATCTTCTCTGCTTTGCAATGAACTTTCTCTTTTATCTATAGTAGTCTCTTTACGCTCCATGTTGTCTTCACGCTGCGCAATTCGGTTTTCTTGACGAGACACTTCAGATCGGCGTTCTTTTAGCTCCCACTCAATTTCTGTTCGATAAGAATGGATTTCTTCCTTTGCCTCCAGCAACGCTTCCTTTTTCAAAGTTTCAGCTTCTTTATTTGCGTCTTCAATAATGTCTTCAGCTGTTTGTTTAGAATTAGCTAATCTTTTTTCAAAATTTTGTTTCGTAAAATAAGATCCTGCGACTAAACCAATAATTAAAGTAACGATAGCGGCGGCTGTTGAAAGTATTATCTCCATCTCATCACCTCCGTATCATTATTTAGTTTTTCATGCAATAAAAAATAATCAGATATCTCATTAACTGATAATATCATATTTAATTTGTAGTACACGATGACGTTTGCTTTAATAAATAAAGCAACATACTACTCTAATTTTATAGTTCTTTCGTTCTTCTGTCAACATAGATTTTACTCTGCCCGTTTTATTTCAATGATGAGACTGACAAAAACGGCGTTTTCTCAAAAAAAGATTGAATTCCTATCTCACCCGGTAAGCGAGTATAGAAATTCAATCCAGAGATCAATCTATCAATCTAATTCTAAGGCTTCCGGTGCAGCTTCTGCATCTTCTGCACTTTCTTCAACAGGAAGTTCATCACCGACACCATAAGCCGTTCTGACTTTTTTCTCGATCTCGATTCTTAATTCAGGGTGGTCCTTAAGATACTGTTTAGCATTTTCTCTACCCTGTCCGATTCTTTCATCACCATAAGAGTACCATGCGCCGGCTTTTGTGATAATATCCACTTCTGCACCCATATCAACGATTTCTCCGATTTGGGAAATACCTTCACCATACATGATATCGACCATAGCTGTTTTGAATGGGGGCGCGATTTTATTTTTAACTATCTTGATTTTCGTACGGTTCCCTGTCATATCAGAACCGGATTTAATGGATTCACCACGTCGGACCTCTAAACGAACGGTAGAATAGAATTTCAGCGCACGTCCACCAGGTGTTGTTTCCGGGTTACCAAACATAACGCCGATTTTCTCACGGACCTGGTTAATGAATAAGGCGATCGTCTTCGTTTTATTGATAGATCCGGAGAGTTTACGCAGTGCCTGAGACATCAAGCGTGCCTGCAAGCCCATATGAGAGGCACCCATTTCTCCATCGATCTCTGCTCTAGGAACCAGTGCCGCTACCGAGTCGATAACAACGATATCCACCGCTCCACTTGAAACCAGGGCATCGGCGATTTCCAGCGCCTGTTCCCCTGTGTCAGGCTGAGATAAAAGTAATTCATCGATATTTACACCTAATGCAGTAGCATATTTTGGATCCAAAGCATGCTCCGCATCGATAAACGCGGCAATACCGCCATTGGCCTGAACAGATGCAATAGCATGGAGTGAGACCGTCGTTTTACCGGAACTCTCGGGTCCATATACTTCAATGATCCTTCCACGAGGATACCCGCCTATACCTAGAGCTACATCCAATGCGAGTGAGCCACTTGAAACACTTTTGATCTGTGTATCGACTTTTTCTCCCATTTTCATTATAGAACCCTTACCGTAAGCTTTTTCTATTTTTTTCAGTGCTGTTTCTAACGCTTTTGCTCGATCATCTGCCATTTATTTTCCTCCTGTAATCATCACTATCTAATACGAGATTATCTTGTTCTTTACTCTCTATATTTTAAGCTTCAAGGAGTAAAAAATCAAGTGTTTTTCGAACATTTATTCGCTTTACTGATCTTCGTCATAATTTAGCCGTTTTTCGATCGGCTTATCTAATATAAGACGTCTTACCATATCATGAGCATTCAGAACAGCGAGTCGCCGGTTTTTGTTGCGCTTGTAACCGAAATGAAAATGCTTGGCAAAGGAGGTGTTTCCCTTGTATGACAGGCCAATATAAACAGTACCTGGTATCTGCCCTTCCAAAGACCCCGGACCTGCTACACCAGTCAAGCCCACTCCAATATCTGCCTCAAACATTTTCCTGGAATTTTCAGCCATTTCTATGGCACATTCCGGGCTGACTACTCCAAAGTTGTCGATGGTTTTTTGAGAAACATTTAAAACATCATGTTTTTTTTCTGTACTATAAGTAACTATGCCTCCTTCAAATACTGAGCCAGCTGATATATCCGACGTAATCGAGCTCAGAAAGGCTCCGCCAGTCAGACTTTCTGCTGCAGTAATGGTCAAGCCCTGCTCCATGAGTAAATCTCTTACAACTTCATCCAGCTTTTTTTCTCCATAGCCAAAAAAGTAATCAGTCAGAGGTTCCAGTATCTGCGACTCGACTTCATCAATGCACTGGTTACCTTCTTTTTCCGTTTCTGCCCGTGCAGTGATCCTTACAGTTATTTCTCCCTCATTGGCATACACAGCTACTGTAGGATTTGTCTGACCTTTAACTACTGCTTCGATTTTCTTCGCTAACTGAGCTTCAGTTATGCCGAAAAAGCGAAGCACACGTGACACAAGGACCTGCTTGTCAAGAAGCCGTTTGATCAGTTCATCTTTCAAATGATTCTCGACCATAGGTTGAAGTTCATCAGGGGGCCCTGGAAGTAGGACATACTGATGGTCACCATGATCCAGCATCATACCTACAGCTAGTCCTGTATCGTTTTTCAGCGGAGTGGACTCAGCCAGTATCAGTGCCTGGAGCTGATTGTTTTCAGGCATTTCAAAATCTGAGTTCTTGTGATAAGTAATGATCCGGTCCTCTGTCTCCTCGTGCAGGATCAGATCCATATCCAAATGATTAGACATCGTCTGTTTCGTGATATCGTCTTCTGTCGGTCCCAGTCCTCCTGACAGAACAATCAGATCCGCACGTTCTTCTGCCTCTTTCACAGCTGCAGTCAGGCGGTCGGGGTTATCACCAACAGTGACATGATGATAGACTTCTATTCCCAATGCCGCCAGTTCCCTGGATATAAAGGCCGCATTCGAATTCACGACCTGCCCGAGTAAAAGTTCTGTTCCGATCGAGATGATTTCAGCTCGCACTGTGATTCCTCCTAATATAACTATTGTCCAGTTAAATAATTTCTCACTTTTTATTTTAGCATAAGCGCAAACTTTTTTTCGATTTTAGCTATTTCAATTAAAAAAGCTCAAAAAGTACAAATGACTTTTCGAGCTTCTTTTTTATTTAATTTTCATCTTGAAAATGTTCCTTTAAAAACGAAACGGGCTTCATAGAAATATAAAACACCCGAGTAGATGGTGAAAAATAGACAGATGTATAATAACAAGATACCTACAGGGATCCCTGTAAAGGCAAGCGGAAAATCATCCAGGAATAAAAAGATGATCGCCAGCATCTGTGTATTTGTTTTTATTTTACCAGGCCAGCCGGCGGCCATGACCTGCCCACCCTGCTCTACCAGCAGCAGACGCAGACCGGTCACCGCCAGTTCACGGGAAACAATGATGGCAACGATCCAGGCTGGAGCCAAAGAAAATTCGATCAGGAAGACCAGCGCCGTCATGACCAGCATTTTATCAGCCAGAGGATCGGCAAATTTGCCGAAGTTCGAGACGATATTCATTTTTCTTGCTAAGTATCCGTCCAGCCAGTCAGTAAAACTTGCTATTGAAAAGACGATAGTTGCAATCAGATAATTGATTTCTATATTTGAAGAAAGTATTTCGAGAGTTCCCCATTCAAAGGGTAAAACCAAAATAATGATAAAAATCGGAATTAAAAATATACGAAAAAGGGTTATTTTATTCGGTAAATTCACTGTCAAAACCTCCGGATTCCTAAAAAACAGACCAGTTGTCAAGCTTCAAACACTGGTCTAAAAGGACTGTTTATTCAAATTCTATAGTAACTTCTTGTCTCACTGCTTCAGCTTCTGACGTGTTATATGGCACTTCCTGTCCGTTCAACTCGATAGTCGTGACAGCAGCATTCCCTATAACGATACTTACTTCAGCTACATTCTCGTCAAAGGAACCTGAAAGGGATTCACCATCAGCGATGAGCCCTGAAGCTGTTTCCCCGTCGATAGTGATGCTTGACCAGGAATCGCCGCCTTCAGCATTCAAAATAATGGTCTGTTCAGAAGGATGTGGTCCGGATACAGTGTATGTTGTGGACGTTTCTGTACTGCTGACTTCAGTCAACGTCTGTGACTGGTCTTCAACAGACTCTTCTTCATCTGCAGTTTCTTCAGTATCAGTGTCAGTCTGTTCGTCATTCACTTCTTCAGTTTCAGATTCTTCCTCCGGATCACTAGCAGCTTCCTCATTGTCATCCACTTCAATGACTGTTGAGGGTTCGTCTTCATTGATAAAAGAATCAAGGTCAGAATCGCTACCCGTTGTAATGGCCAAATATATTGCAAATACAATCGCAATAACCAGCAGAACGATAAGCAGCGTCGGAAGACTATCTCTAAGAGTAGCTACAAAGCCACTGTTTTTAGTTTTTGATCGTGTCTGTGTTTTATGAACACTTTTTGAGTAATTACTGTTGTTGGTCTGAGGTAACGCATCCATATGTTCTCTTATCAGATCGTCACCATTTAAACCGACAGAATCAGCATATTGTTTGATGAAAGCACGAGCATAAAAGTTGCCGGGCAAAACATCAAGGTTGCCTTCTTCAACAGCGATTAAATAGCGTTTTTGAATTTTAGTCTTTTGTTGTAAGTCATCAAGTGTGTATCCTTTTGCTTTTCTTGCTTCTTTAAGTTTATCTCCTATTTCGTTCAATCGATTTCACCTACCTAGCATAATACTTTAACGAAATATTCTGATTGAGAAAAATACTAAATGAAAGATTCCATTTAATCGGATCCCATCTCTCAAAGTATACCATACGAAATAAAGCGAGTATAGAGCATCCAAAGGATTAAAACTAAAGGTTTTTTAAAATTGTTTTACAGACTTTTTAATTATTCAAAAATGAGTGAATCATCAGTTCGAACTTATACGTCCCTCAATCCTCAATCCATCTTTGGTTTGACTGTAAAGACAGAAATACGTTCAGATTTAAAGTAATATTCAGCAACCACCTTCAACTCTTCAAAAGTAATCGACTTCAATACAGAGAGATAGTCAAAAACAGAGACCTTATCAGAGGGCAGGTCGATAAACTGATGCGCGATGTAACCAAGAGAATTCAGATCCTGAATGTATTCACCGATCAGTTTGTTCTTTACTATAGAATAGTGTCCAAACGTCAAATCAGGATTTAAGCCAGTATTCAACAGTATATTTTGAATACTTCCAGCCAGCTCTTTTGGATTTCTGGAATCTCCACCTATACTGACATAATCAAATCCTCTCTCAAAAACATAATCATAACTGAAACTATCATCGATCAGGTTATCATTATACAAGGATAAGTAAGTAGCCGAGGTTTCACCAAAAAGTAAATCCAGGATAATTTCCATACAAATGACATGCCGGAAAGCTTCTCTCTCATTCAACTTATAGTAATGACCTTTGACCCCCACACTTACCTTCGCCAAGTTTACGGATAAATGAACTTCTCTGGACTTTGTGATCGGCTCTTTTGCCTCAGTTTTTATACGGCGCTCTATTTTCATTGGCAGTGGAAAGACTTTCTTTGTCTGATTATCCTTGATCCATTGAAGTGTTTCAGCTGGATCTATGTTCCCGACTATGATCATCTGCATATTGTCTGGATGATAAAATGTCTGATAATTCTGTTTCAACATCTCTACAGTAACTGACTGAACACTTTCAGTTGTCCCTGCAACATCAATACGTACAGGATGCTCAGGATATAAGTTTTCAATCAATCCTTGGGTCAGGGCCCACTCCGGATCATCTTTATACATTTGGATTTCCTGTGATATGATACTCTTTTCATCTTCAACTGATTGATGAGAGAAGAAAGGGTCTTGGATGAAATCCAGAAGCGTTTCGATATTTTGCCTGCCATTAGTGGTAAACGAGCAAAGAAAGGCCGTCTTTGTATTACTTGTATAGGCATTTACTGATGCCCCTTGAGAAGAGAATACCTGTGAAATATCTCCTTTCCTGGTCTCAAAAAGTTTATGTTCCAGAAAGTGTGCGACACCGTAAGGAAAGGCATGATATTCTCTTTCTCCTCTTGGTATGAATCGATGGTCAATGGATCCATATTCAGTAAACAAAACAGCGTAGACACTATTATAGTCACTTTTCGGTACAAGCTTAACGGTCAGTCCGTTTTTTAATCGTTCACTGTAAATAACCTCATTTAATTCTGCGTATGTCTTTATATCCACTAGTTGTTCTCCCCAATTAAATTAAATATCGCTTCAAGATTTATCGATTCTGCCAGATGAGACACGTCTTCTCTCTCCACACTGTCGATCCTTCTTATCCAGTCTTTTATGGTCAAATCCCCTTTTCCGATCAAAGACAAACTGTAACGATTCTCGATCATTGCATGGGGAGAATCATCGATTTGATGCAGTTCACTCTTAAGTAATTCTTTTGTCTGAAACAGCTCATAATCTGTAAAACGCCCCTCACGCATTTCCTTCAGTTGTTGCAGTATGATTGTCTGAGTCTTTTCCATATCCTTAAATTCGATACCTGCTTCAACAGATAATAACCCTCTAAATGCATCGATATCACTTGAAATGGCATAAGCGATATTTTCTTCTTCTCTTATAGTCTGAAAGAGCTTTGAATGAGTCATCCCGCCAAACAGTCCATTAAACACTAAACCTGTGCAATAAAAATCCTCTTGGTAATAGACAGGTGTCGAAAACCCCATAGTCAGTATAGTCTGATTGATATCATGACTCTCTGTTTCTTCTTTTAACTCTCTATGTCTATTTAATTTATAAAAAGGGTCTCTCCACTCAGGGTCTCTAGGATGAAAATCAAATGCCTGCAAGGATGAGAGGACTTCCTGTTCAGACACATTTCCCACAATAAAAATATCGATTTGATCTTCATGGATCATTTTTAGATACGTCTCATAAACTTCTGATGAAGCCACATCATTCAAATCAGAAATCTGGCCATAGCTCAGCATTTGATGCTCAGGTGAATCAAAATACAATGTGTTCAATTTATCATCTGCATACACTGCTTTATCATCGTACCTTGATAAATAGTCATCTCTTAACTTTTCTACTTCTCTTTTAAAAGTGGCATCATGAAATGCCCCATTATATACGTTAGGGAAAAAAATCACCTGACGCATAAAATCCATCACCTTTTCAAAAACACCAGTTTCTTGAATGATTTCCTCATCTATACAGTCCATGTGTAGTGATAAAACATGGTAGTTGCCATATCGTGAAACATCAGTAAAAAAACTTGCTCCATACAACTCACTTAGCTTTTTTCTAAAGTCTATCTGTGTCGGGTAATATTTACTGTTGATATCCATCATATTGGCTAATAGCGTGCGCCTGGTGATCTGATCAGCTCCAAGTGGTGATCTGAATTTCAGTTGTATCGATAAAGTCTTGAATTTAGTCGTAGGTAGAATATGCAAGTATATTCCCTGTTTTAGTTTTATCATATTTTCCTCCGTTAAGATGCTGATCAATTCTAATTTAAAGTACTAAAAATACGGGATCCCTTAAGAAATCCCGTATCCCAGTGACTTTATTTTACGAACCTGACCAGTTCATCAACTTTATCTGTCTCTTCCCATGGCAGTGAAATATCGGTTCTGCCAAAATGACCGTATGCAGCCGTTTGTCTGTAGATCGGTCGTTTTAGATCCAGCATTTTTATGATTCCGGCTGGTCTCAAATCAAATATGTCTCTGACAGCATTGATCAATACTGAGTTAGCTACCTTCCCTGTTTCGAAAGTGTCAATAGAAATGGACACCGGTTGAGCCACACCGATTGCGTAAGCTAACTGCACTTCAACTTTCTCAGCCAGATTTGCAGCAACTATATTCTTGGCAATATACCTTGCAGCATAACTCGCTGATCGATCGACTTTCGTGGCGTCTTTACCAGAGAAGGCCCCCCCGCCATGACGTGCATATCCACCATAAGTATCCACAATAATCTTTCGGCCTGTCAAGCCGGCGTCTCCCTGTGGCCCTCCTATGACGAAGCGACCTGTTGGATTAATATAATACTTAGTATTTTCATCGAGGTATTCTTCAGGAATAACTGGTTTGATCACTTTTTCCAATATGTCTTCCTTAAGTATTTCATAAGTGATATCCGGATGATGCTGAGTGCTGATAACAATAGCGTCTACACGGAACGGTTTATCGTCTTCATCATACTCAACGGTCACTTGTGCTTTACCATCAGGTCTGAGGTAACCAAGTTCCTTGCTTTTTCTCACTGATGCCAGCTGTTTTGTCAGTTTATGACTTAAAGAGATTGGAAGAGGCATCAATTCCTCTGTCTCATTCGTTGCATAGCCAAACATTAGTCCTTGATCTCCGGCACCTATCTTATCTAATTCATCATGAACTTTAGATTTATATTCTACCGAATCATCAACACCCACTGCAATGTCGGGTGACTGATCATCTATGGAAACGAGCACCGCACATGTATCCGCATCAAAACCATATTTGGCTCGGGTATAGCCAATTTCTCTGATCGTATCTCTTGCAACTTTCTGCATATCTACATAGGTTTCGGTTCGGATTTCTCCCGCTATCAGTACAAGGCCAGTCGTCACTATCGTTTCACAAGCGACGCGGGCTTCCGGATCCTTAGTGAGTATCTCATCTAAAATAGCATCACTGATCTGGTCTGCTATTTTATCCGGATGTCCTTCAGTAACTGATTCAGAAGTAAATAGTCTTTTTTCTGTCATTTTTATTCCCCCTTAATTTGCGGTTACAAGGCTTCCGACCGGTTGTGGCCGTCCTATCGGGAATTCATTGTAAACCTCTACCATTTTAACATATAATACATCAATATTCATTGAAATTTAAATAAGATTCAGTATCAAGTCGCCTTATTATTTAACTGGAAAATATGGTAAAATGAAAAAACAGTTCAAAACAAGTTCTTTTGAAAGTAGTGAATACATGTCTCAAAACCATACCCTAACCAAATTCGATAGACTCTATCCATTGACCACAACAATCATAGGCGCTCTATTTGCATACATGCAAACTGAAATTGCAATACTGCCTTTAGCGGTATTGATGATCTATACAACTACACAAGTATTGTTAAAGCGACTACACGATCATCCAGAATCTGAAAAAGTAAGAGCCTTCGTTATATTTATGAATGTTGTGATTTTACTTTATTTTAGTATGCGTTTTTCTTTCTTTCTCTTACCTATTTTTCTGATTCTGACATTCTTTATACAGACAAAGACAATTTTTAATACCATGAAGCTACAACACCTGTATACTTTTCTGTACTCGTATGTAACAGTCATCATCTTCAATCTATTGTCCTATTATCTCCAGGTCCGTTATCTCTCATTATCAGTGACTTTAAAAATAGCTGCCGTTGTCACAACATTTTTACTAATTACAGCACTCGTTAAACACTTTCTAAAACGAAAAAGTACTTGATAGACAAAAAAAGGTTGTACAATAAAAGACGTTGGTGAGAGAGAATCTCACTAACGTCTTTTTGTTTATATTAGAAAACAAGTGAGTTCTCCTGTAGAATAATAGTCGACGAAAACATCACCTAAGGAGGAACTCACTTGCCTACTTCAAATGATATGCGAAACGTTCTAGATATTCAAGATAAACATCTAACTTTTTCCGATAATTGCGTCACCAAAGGTGACTTCAAGGGGAGAAAATGTAAGTTCATTGACTGCACATTGTCCTACGTCCCTAAAGGATGTGCACACTGCGAGGCACCCAATGTAGGGTTCAGTATCTATAAAAACGGCACTCAGACCTCTCGGGTAACCTTTCCCATGGCAGGAATTTTGCCTACATACTTACGTATCAGAAAACAGCGCTTTATGTGCAAGGGCTGTGGTAAAAGTTTTACTGCTCGAACTCCCGTCGTTGAACGTAACTGCTTCATCTCGAACTACATAAAAGCACAAATCTTGACTCAATCCGGTGAAACCCGCTCAATCAAAGATATAGCCAAGCACACTAATGTCTCAGAAGCGAGTGTTCAACGTGTCCTTACAGCGGAAGGTGAACGTTACCGTCCACATTATCATTCACTTCCCAAAAACTTGTCTTTTGACGAATTTAAATACGCCAGTGGGCGCATGGCCTTTGAATACATTGATGCGGAGACGGGCGATATTCTGGATATCTTGCCAGCTAAAGACAGTCGTCATGTCACTCAACACTTTTTATCACGATACAGCCTCAAGCAAAGAAGTGAAGTGAAGACGATAACGATAGACATGAATGCCAGTTATATCAGCTTCATACCCACGTTATTTCCTAACGCTCATGTCATCATCGATCGTTTCCACATCATCCAACTTATTAATCGCTCCATGAACAAGACCCGGGTGACAATAATGAACCAACTGAATAACTCAAATGGCGAAGATCAGAAAAAGTATCGACGGTTAAAACGCTACTGGAAGAAGCTACTTAAGAAAGAAAAAAATATTACTTACACGACCTATACCTTCTACCGTCTTTTCGGTCAACGAACAGAAGCAGCAATCCTATCGGAAATACTGAATTATGATTCAACTCTCAAGACCACTTATAATTTGTATCAGTCCATCATCGCGGCCGTTGAAGCGAACGACTTTGAACAATTGTCGGCTATATTGAATCAGCCCTGTTCACCGGATGTGTCCCCTCAAATGAAGACAAGCTTACGGACATTGAGAAAACATCTAAGCGCGATATGCCATACATTTATTTATCCGTACAACAACGGACTGATCGAGGGCATCAATAATAAAATAAAGGTCCTGAACCGAGTAGCCTACGGCTACCGCAACTTTGCCAATTACAAAAATCGAATCATATTGCACTTCAAGCTTAATCAACAAATAGAACAGAAATCTGTCAAAAAAAATGAAGAGCACACATCAGCTGCCTAGGTAGCTGAGATGTACTCTCCGATAACTTAAAAATATTTAGCTATTATTCTTCACCAACGTTAGTTGACGTAGAACCCAAAAAAAAGACGACAAGTAAGAGGCGGATTGCCAGTTACTGTCGTCTTTTTTGTATGATGGCGCAGGACAGAGTCGAACTGCCGACACACGGAGCTTCAATCCGTTGCTCTACCAACTGAGCTACTGCGCCAAATAAAAAAACGGTCCCGACGGGAATCGAACCCGCGATCTCCTGCGTGACAGGCAGGCGTGATAACCGCTACACTACGGGACCTTTTTTCATAGGTAACACTCCAGTCTAACGACTGAGTGTATCATGCTTGTAAGCTTCTGAAGAAGCAACAATCATTTTTAAAAGAAACACTGTGGACTTACGTCCAAGTGTATCATGCCTGTAATCGCTGAAGCTTCAACAGTCATGAATATGAGACACTGCAGTCTAACGACTGAGTGTACCATGCTTGTAAGCTTCTGAAGAAGCAACAATCATGGCAAAGGAGGATGTGGGATTCGAACCCACGCGCGCTTTGACACGCCTGACGGTTTTCAAGACCGTTCCCTTAAGCCGGACTTGGGTAATCCTCCATGTAAAATAATATACAACACCTCAAGTGTTGTATGATGACCCCTACGGGATTCGAACCCGTGTTACCGCCGTGAAAGGGCGGTGTCTTAACCGCTTGACCAAGGGGCCTTGCATATACAAAAGAAAAAACGGAGAAGGAGGGATTTGAACCCTCGCGCCGGCTAAACCGACCTACACCCTTAGCAGGGGCGCCTCTTCAGCCACTTGAGTACTTCCCCATACCAATAATAATTATTGATATAAATGGGCCTAAGTGGACTCGAACCACCGACCTCACGCTTATCAGGCGTGCGCTCTAACCGGACTGAGCTATAGGCCCCAAATAACTTTATTATACATTTTGTATAAAGCGGGTGAGGAGAATCGAACTCCCGACAACAGCTTGGAAGGCTGTGGTTTTACCACTAAACTACACCCGCATATCAACGGTCCCGACGGGAATCGAACCCGCGATCTCCTGCGTGACAGGCAGGCGTGATAACCGCTACACTACGGGACCTTGAAATGCTTTAATTCGGACACACTGCGAGCTGACGCTCGAGTGTATCATGTCTGTAAGCTTCTAAAGAAGCAACAGCCATGACATTGCGGAGGCAGGACTCGAACCTGCGACCTCCGGGTTATGAGCCCGACGAGCTGCCAACTGCTCTACTCCGCGATAATAGTAATGGTTAAAATGGACCTTGCAGGACTCGAACCTGCGACCGAACGGTTATGAGCCGTTTGCTCTAACCAACTGAGCTAAAGGTCCGCTTCCATAGCGGCGGAGGGAATCGAACCCACGACCTCACGGGTATGAACCGTACGCTCTAGCCAGCTGAGCTACACCGCCATTTTAACACATCGGGAAGACAGGATTCGAACCTGCGACCCCCTGGTCCCAAACCAGGTGCTCTACCAAGCTGAGCTACTTCCCGTACTTTCTTTGTTACATGCACCCTAGAGGAGTCGAACCTCTAACCGCCTGATTCGTAGTCAGGTACTCTATCCAATTGAGCTAAGGGTGCGTGATCTATTATGCATAGATGATGCCGAGGGCCGGAGTCGAACCGGCACGGAGAAAACTCTCCGCAGGATTTTAAGTCCTGTGCGTCTACCAATTCCGCCACCCCGGCCTGGGATAACTCTCAAATATAAGAATTGGAAAGCGGAAGACGGGATTCGAACCCGCGACCCCCACCTTGGCAAGGTGATGTTCTACCACTGAACTACTTCCGCAAAAAAAATATGCCGGCTAAAGGAGTTGAACCCTCGACCCACTGATTACAAATCAGTTGCTCTACCAACTGAGCTAAGCCGGCTTAATATTATGGAGAAACACTTATGCGGATGGAGGGACTTGAACCCCCACGCCGTGAAGCGCTAGATCCTAAATCTAGTGCGTCTGCCAATTCCGCCACATCCGCTTGCTTCTCACAATATATGAGCCGTGCTGGGCTCGAACCAGCGACCCTCTGATTAAAAGTCAGATGCTCTACCAACTGAGCTAACGGCTCTAAAAATGAAATGGAGGCTAACGGGCTCGAACCGCTGACCCTCTGCTTGTAAGGCAGATGCTCTCCCAACTGAGCTAAGCCTCCAGTGTAACATAAAAAGTAAAAGTCTGCACGGCAACGTCCTGCTTTCACAAAGGGAAACCCTTCACTATCCTCGGCGCTGGGAAGCTTAACGGCTGTGTTCGGAATGGGAACAGGTGGGTCCTTCCCGCCATCGTCACCGCACAGTGACTCTTCTTTTTATTTTTTTGAGAACTCTGTTCTCTCAAAACTAGACAGTTGATTTTACGTACACACAACGTTTTTCTACAACACCGCATCTTACCCTTAAGCCACCTTTGGTGGTTAAGTCCTCGACCGATTAGTACTGGTCCGCTCCACATATCACTATGCTTCCACTTCCAGCCTATCTACCTGATCATCTTTCAGGGGTCTTACTTCCTTAAAGGAATGGGAGATCTCATCTTGAAGGGGGCTTCACGCTTAGATGCTTTCAGCGTTTATCCCGTCCACACATAGCTACCCAGCGATGCCAATGGCTTGACAACTGGTACACCAGCGGTGTGTCCATCCCGGTCCTCTCGTACTAAGGATAGCTCTTCTCAAATCTCCAACGCCCGCGACGGATAGGGACCGAACTGTCTCACGACGTTCTGAACCCAGCTCGCGTACCGCTTTAATGGGCGAACAGCCCAACCCTTGGGACCGACTACAGCCCCAGGATGCGATGAGCCGACATCGAGGTGCCAAACCTCCCCGTCGATGTGAACTCTTGGGGGAGATAAGCCTGTTATCCCCAGGGTAGCTTTTATCCGTTGAGCGATGGCCCTTCCATATGGTACCACCGGATCACTAAGCCCGACTTTCGTCCCTGCTCGACTTGTAGGTCTCGCAGTCAAGCTCCCTTCTGCCTTTACACTCTACGAATGATTTCCAACCATTCTGAGGGAACCTTTGGGCGCCTCCGTTACATTTTGGGAGGCGACCGCCCCAGTCAAACTGCCCATCTGACACTGTCTCCCGACCGGTTAACGGTCGTGGGTTAGAGTGGCCATACAGCGAGGGTAGTATCCCACCAACGCCTCCACCAAGACTGGCGTCCTGGCTTCATAGGCTCCTACCTATCCTGTACAAGCTGTACAGACACTCAATATCAAACTACAGTAAAGCTCCATGGGGTCTTTCCGTCCTGTCGCGGGTAACCTGCATTTTCACAGGTACTATAATTTCACCGAGTCTCTCGTTGAGACAGTGCCCAAATCGTTACACCTTTCGTGCGGGTCGGAACTTACCCGACAAGGAATTTCGCTACCTTAGGACCGTTATAGTTACGGCCGCCGTTTACTGGGGCTTCAATTCAGAGCTTCGCCGAAGCTAACCCTTCCTCTTAACCTTCCAGCACCGGGCAGGTGTCAGCCCCTATACATCTTCTTACGAATTAGCAGAGACCTGTGTTTTTGGTAAACAGTCGCTTGGGCCTATTCACTGCGGCTGACCAATTGGTCAGCACCCCTTCTCCCGAAGTTACGGGGTCATTTTGCCGAGTTCCTTAACGAGAGTTCTCTCGATCACCTTAGGATTCTCTCCTCGACTACCTGTGTCGGTTTGCGGTACGGGCAGCCTACTTCTCACTAGAAGCTTTTCTCGGCAGTGTGACATCGGATACTTCGGTACTTAATTTCCCTCCCCATCACAACTTGTCCTTAAGAGAAAAAGCATTTGACTCTTTCTCAGACTTGTTGCTTGGACACGCTATTCCAGCAGCGTGCACATCTTAGCCTCCTGCGTCCCTCCATTGCTCAAACAAAGCAGACTGGTACAGGAATATCAACCTGTTGTCCATCGCCTACGCCTTTCGGCCTCAGCTTAGGTCCCGACTAACCCTGGGCGGACGAGCCTTCCCCAGGAAACCTTAGTCATTCGGTGGACGGGATTCTCACCCGTCTTTCGCTACTCATACCGGCATTCTCACTTCTAAGCGCTCCACAAGTCCTCACGATCTTGCTTCAACGCCCTTAGAACGCTCTCCTACCATAGAACCATTGGTTCTATCCGTGGCTTCGGTATCTTGTTTAGCCCCGGTACATTTTCGGCGCAGGGCCACTCGACTAGTGAGCTATTACGCACTCTTTAAATGATGGCTGCTTCTAAGCCAACATCCTAGTTGTCTAAGCAGCCCCACATCCTTTTCCACTTAACAAGAATTTGGGGACCTTAGCCGACGGTCTGGGCTGTTTCCCTTTCCACTACGGATCTTATCACTCGCAGTGTGACTCCCGGATCTACATCTGTGGCATTCGGAGTTTATCAGGATTCGGTAACCCGATAAGGGCCCCTAGTCCAAACAGTCGCTCTACCTCCACGATGCATATTATCCGAGGCTAGCCCTAAAGCTATTTCGGAGAGAACCAGCTATCTCCAAGTTCGATTGGAATTTCTCCGCTACCCACACCTCATCCCAGCATTTTTCAACATACTTGGGTTCGGGCCTCCAGTGCATTTCACTGCACCTTCACCCTGGACATGGGTAGGTCACTTGGTTTCGGGTCGACGACGGCATACTCTACGCCCTATTCAGACTCGCTTTCGCTGCGGCTCCACCTCTTCGGTTTAACCTTGCATGACATCGTCACTCGCCGGTCCATTCTACAAAAGGTACGCCATCACCCATTAACGGGCTCTGACTACTTGTAAGCACACGGTTTCAGGTGCTGTTTCACTCCCCTTCCGGGGTTCTTTTCACCTTTCCCTCACGGTACTGGTTCACTATCGGTCACTAGGGAGTATTTAGGCTTGGGAGATGGTCCTCCCGGATTCCGACGGAATTTCTCGTGTTCCGCCGTACTCAGGATCCCGGCTAGGCAAGGTTGAATGTCGCATACGGGGCTTTCACCCTGTCTCGCATAACTTTCCAGTTATTTCTGCTATTCTCGCTTGTCCATGTCGCCAGTCCTACAACCCCAGAAGGCAAGCCTTCTGGTTTGGCCTCTTCCCGTTTCGCTCGCCGCTACTCAGGGAATCGCATTTTGCTTTCTCTTCCTGCAGGTACTGAGATGTTTCAGTTCCCCACGTCTACCTTATCCATAGCTATGTATTCACTATGGATATATCACTTGATGAAAAGTGATGGGTTCCCCCATTCGGAAATCTCCGGATCAAAGCTTACTTACAGCTCCCCGAAGCATATCGGTGTTCGTCCCGTCCTTCATCGGCTCCTAGTGCCAAGGCATCCACCGTGCGCCCTTATTCACTTAACCTGACGGTTAAGGGTAATTATAGCGATGAGAGTTTCGTCTTAAAACAAAACTGTTCTCAATTTCTATTTCTCGGTGTTGTTTCTTAACATTTGTGTTTGTTATAAAATCAACTATCTAGTTTTCAAAGAACAAAGTCTGAAGGAAAAGTATCCCTCAAAACTAAACAAAGTAAAAGCAACCTGTGCAAGGTTCCGTTTGCCCTAATGGCAATATCCTTAGAAAGGAGGTGATCCAGCCGCACCTTCCGATACGGCTACCTTGTTACGACTTCACCCCAATCATCCATCCCACCTTCGGCGGCTGGCTCCCAATAAAGGGTTACCCTACCGACTTCGGGTGTTACAAACTCTCGTGGTGTGACGGGCGGTGTGTACAAGACCCGGGAACGTATTCACCGCGACGTTCTGATTCGCGATTACTAGCGATTCCAGCTTCATGCAGGCGAGTTGCAGCCTGCAATCCGAACTGAGAATGGCTTTAGGAGATTAGCTAAACCTCGCGGTCTCGCAACTCGTTGTACCATCCATTGTAGCACGTGTGTAGCCCAGATCATAAGGGGCATGATGATTTGACGTCATCCCCGCCTTCCTCCGGTTTATCACCGGCAGTCTCGCTAGAGTGCCCAACTGAATGCTGGCAACTAACAATAAGGGTTGCGCTCGTTACGGGACTTAACCCAACATCTCACGACACGAGCTGACGACAACCATGCACCACCTGTCACTCTGTCCCCGAAGGGAAAGCCCAGTTTCCTGGGTGGTCAGAGGATGTCAAGATCTGGTAAGGTTCTTCGCGTTGCTTCGAATTAAACCACATGCTCCACCGCTTGTGCGGGTCCCCGTCAATTCCTTTGAGTTTCAGCCTTGCGGCCGTACTCCCCAGGCGGAGTGCTTAATGCGTTAGCTCCAGCACTGAAGGGCGGAAACCCTCCAACACTTAGCACTCATCGTTTACGGCGTGGACTACCAGGGTATCTAATCCTGTTCGCTCCCCACGCTTTCGAGCCTCAGCGTCAATTACAGACCAGAAAGTCGCCTTCGCCACTGGTGTTCCTCCATATATCTACGCATTTCACCGCTACACATGGAATTCCACTTTCCTCTTCTGCATTCAAGTCTTCCAGTTTCCAATGACCATCCACGGTTGAGCCGTGGGCTTTCACATCAGACTTAAAAGACCGCCTGCGCTCGCTTTACGCCCAATAAATCCGGACAACGCTTGTCACCTACGTATTACCGCGGCTGCTGGCACGTAGTTAGCCGTGACTTTCTGGTTAGATACCGTCAAGGAGGTGCCAGTTACTACACCTCTTGTTCTTCTCTAACAACAGAGCTTTACGATCCGAAGACCTTCTTCACTCACGCGGCATTGCTCCATCAGGCTTTCGCCCATTGTGGAAGATTCCCTACTGCTGCCTCCCGTAGGAGTCTGGGCCGTGTCTCAGTCCCAGTGTGGCCGATCACCCTCTCAGGTCGGCTACGTATCACTGCCTTGGTAAGCCATTACCTTACCAACTAGCTAATACGCCGCGGGGCCATCCATAAGCGATAGCCGAAGCCATCTTTAATGATCTAAGCATGCGCTATGATCACCTATGCGGTATTAGCACCCGTTTCCGGATGTTATCCCCCTCTTATGGGCAGGTTCCCCACGTGTTACTCACCCGTTCGCCACTCTTCCGCACTCTGCAAGCAGAGTGCTTCATCGTTCGACTTGCATGTATTAGGCATGCCGCCAGCGTTCGTCCTGAGCCAGGATCAAACTCTCATTTTGGTAGTTTGAAATAGCTCAATTTAAATAATGTGAGTTAAACATGTTAACTCGTTTGTGTTGTCCTGATCCGATAAAACGGATCGAAGACCCCTGCACATTTGGTTGTTTTACTTTGTTCAGTTTTCAAAGATCTCACTCGTTCAGACGTTGACGACGTTTCGTGTCAACTCATATAATATTACAGGCTTTCGTTTTCGTTGTCAAGAACTTTTTGAAATTATTTTAGAAAACATTTCAAAGTTGTAAGCGTTCCCTTTGCCTCTACGACAACTACTTAAGTATATCTGGTCGTGAGTAAAATGTCAACAACAAATTTATAAAACCTCGCTGCTGGAATTCAATCGTTGTTTTGCAGCAACGAGATTAATAATAACAGGTAATTCAACTATAGTCAATACTATTTTATATTTTATTTTCCCAGAAGTATAAATGATAATCCTGCAGGTCTTCACCATTGTCATATTGCTCGACCGATCCAACGAATATGAACCCATTTCTTTTATAAAACGAGTTCAAATAGTCATTAGACGCTACACAGTCTAAACGGAGTCCGGATTTTTCATCTCTTACCGCAACCTCTATTGCTTTATCCAGCAATAGACTTCCGGAATTCCGGCCGTGTTCATCTGCTGACAAAGCCAATCGGTGCAAATAATAGACATCACTCGTTTCATCTATTCCCCAAAAGTCTTTATCCCAGGCTGTCTGCTTACTCCACAAGGCAAACGTTCCTACTATATTTTCAGACCGGTATACGAGGAATACCTCCTGACGTTCGATAGCTCCTTCAATATTATGAACGTCTTCTCCTTTTAACAAACCTGCCCACTGAGTGGATCCTTTTTTATTCAGCCACTCCGCCGTTTCGAATAATAACCGTTTTACAAGACTCAAATCCTTTAACTGTGCTGGCACTACATTAATATTCATCATAAAGAACCCCTCTCTCAAAGCTATTTAATTAATAGAATACACGATATTAAAAAAAGAGAAAAGAGCAAATGCTCTTTTCTCTTTTAAAGCAGATTATAATCTGTTATTCAGTTCTTTTGCCAGATCTTCAAATCCAGGTTTTCCTAATAGTGCAAACATATTTTTCTTATAAGCTTCTACACCCGGCTGGTCAAACGGATTGACACTGTTTAAATAGCCTGAGATTGCTACAGCAGCTTCGAAGAAATAAAAGAGATAACCTAATGTATAAGCTGATGTATCTGGGATGGTCAATACAAAGTTTGGCACTTCGCCATCTGTATGAGCCAAAACAGTTCCTTCAAAAGCTTTCGTATTCACGAAGTCGATTTCTTTTCCTTCAAGATAACCTAAACCGTCCAGATCTTCTTTTTCTTTAGGGATGGTCAATGACTTCTTAGGCTTATCCACTTTAATAACTGTTTCAAATAAGTTTCTTCTACCGTCTTGGATATACTGCCCTAAAGAGTGCAGATCAGTAGAGAAGTTTGCACTTGATGGGTAGATGCCTTTTTGATCTTTGCCTTCTGATTCACCGAATAATTGTTTCCACCATTCTGAAAGGTACTGCAAGTTTGGTTCATAATTGATCAGCAGTTCTGTCACTTTTCCTTTTCTATACAGGATGTTTCTTAAAGCAGCATATTGGTACGCACTGTTTTCAGTTATATTCTCATTAGCGAAATCCACACGAGCCTGATTTGCACCTTCCATCAGCTTGTCTACATCTCCCCCGCCTACAGCAATCGGCAGCAGACCTACAGCAGTCAATACAGAAAAGCGTCCGCCGACATCATCAGGGATAACAAAAGATTCATAGCCTTCAGCGTCAGCTAATGATTTCAGTGCACCCTTCTCTTTGTCTGTTGTAGCAAAAATACGTGATTTTGCTTCTTCTTCACCATATTTTTCGATCAGAAGGTTTTTGAACACTCTAAACGCCAAAGCAGGTTCAGTTGTCGTTCCAGATTTAGAAATAATGTTGACAGAGAAATCTTTCTCTCCAATCACTTCGATCAGATCTGATAAGTAGGTAGAACTGATACTATTACCTGCAAAGAAAATCTGAGGTGTATCACGTTTATCTGCACTCAGTTCATTATAGAAAGAGTGATTTAAAAAGTCGAGGGCGGCTTTTGCACCCAAATAAGAGCCACCGATACCGATAACAACAAGAACTTCTGAATCAGATTTGATTTTATCAGCAGCCTTTTTAATGCGGCTGAACTCTTCCTTGTCATAATCTTCCGGTAAATCTACCCATCCCAGAAAGTCACTACCGGGACCAGTCTTTTCGCGCAGCAACTTGTGTGCAGCAGTGACTTGCGGCTGCATATAATCCAATTCCTCTTTATTGATAAACTGACCCATTACCTTAGAGTCATCAAATGTAATGTGTGACATAAATTTTTTCCTCCATTTTTTTATATTTTATATAAGTAAAAATTGTGGAACACCGGAAATTTTCCACTCTTCCAGTGTAGAGACGATATTTTCTGAATGGACCCATGATAAATCATTATTTTCTATCAAGAGATCTTGGGGGGATGAAAGGTCATCGTCTTCATAAATAAACACGAATAAGGGAATACGATTGTCGTGAACGATCGCATTGGTCAACTCGTTCAACTCTAAATTCTCGATATTAATATCGACGATTTCTTTCAGTCTGTTTATCACACAGGCTAGCCCTGTCTTTTTAGGTTCAACGACAGCGGCTGGAAACGAATATCCATCTTTCTCTTCTTTAACCAAAAATACATAACGACCTTCTTCATCTTTAACTAAGATAGTACTGGCTACATAATGGTTTCCCTTAATCACTATTATTTACACCCTTCTATTACTAAATTTTAAGGACTGGCTATTTTCTGCTGTTTTCGATTTCCTTCAGAGCTCGTTCTGTCCATTCAGGCATCTTATCATCGATCGATTTAAATCCGACACCTGTTTTCCTTCCATATCTGGAGATGTTTTTCCGGTTTGCAAAAGGATGGTATTTAGGTTTCTGAAGACTCCTTAGAGATAAACTGATTTTGTTAGAATATTCATCAATATCCATGATCATGACATCGATTTCGTCTCCTTTAGAAACAATTTCAGCTATATCTTTTATATATCCATGTTTCAGTTCTGATATATGAATAAGCCCCTGTGTGTCCTCATCTATGGAAACGAAGGCTCCGTACGGTTGAATTCCAGTAACGGTTCCTCTTACTTTCTGACCGATTTTGTAGACCATGAACTCACCTCTTTACTATCATGGCATGATTCGAATTATCATAAAATAGTATAGCATGAAAAAGGCAGTTTTGGAAACCATCTTATGTATTTACCCCCTTGATATCATAAGTCAGATGAAAGATACTTAAACTATACTATTATGTTAAAGGAGCGATCACATGGATTTTGAGAAGATAGTTGACCGGAAACAGACGAGCAGTGTCAAATGGGACAGAGCTGAGAAGATTTTCGGCAGTCCTGATGTTTTACCTATGTGGGTAGCTGACATGGATTTCGATAATGCCCGCCCCATTAAAGATGCCCTCCGAAAAATGATCGATGAAGAAGTCCTCGGATATACTTTTCCCCCGGATTCACTCTTCACTTCTATCAGTAACTGGCAGAAAACCAAGCATAACATGCCCACGGAAAGAGAGAACATCCTGTTGTCGCCTGGTGTGCTGTCATCCATTGCTGTAGCTGTCCAGGCTTTCACTGAACCCGGAGAGAGTGTACTGATACATGAACCAGTTTACCCCCCGTTCTTTTCAATGGTCAACAAAAACGAACGGCGTGTTTTCCGCACTTCTCTGGATATTGAAGATGGACAGTACACAATGGATTTTGATGATATAGAACGTCAGTTTAAAGATGAAAATATCAGGTTATTTGTTTTAAGTAATCCGCATAATCCCGGCGGAAGAGTATGGTCAGAAGATGAGCTGGTCCAACTGGTAGAATTGTGTAAAAAATATAAGGTGATCCTGATCAGCGATGAGATCCACAGTGATCTTGTATACAGTGAGAAGACTTGTGTATCACCTGTTACTTTAGATGATTCATATAAGGACTGGGTGGTCACCCTTCATTCAGCTACTAAGACTTTTAACATTGCAGGGGTTAAGACTTCTTTCATCCTAGTCTTTAATGAAGTTTTAAAGGCTAAGCTGGTAAAGGTCCAGGAAGAAACCGAACTGGATATCGTTAACACATTTGGGATGAGAGCGACTGAAGCTGCCTTGTCAGAGTCAAATGAATGGCATGAAGCCTTACTTGAAAAACTGGAAGCCAACCGTTCGATCGTCACCGATTTTTTTGACAAAGAACTTCCCGAGGTCTCCTATATGGTCCCTGAAGCCACTTACCTTTTCTGGTTCGATGCTTCTCGTTTAGGCGTTGACGATGATAAGTTGAGAGAAACGTTTGCTCAAAAAGGAAAAATTGGACTGAACGATGGCATCAGCTACGGTCCAAGCGGAAAATCATATATGCGACTGAATTTTGCTGTCCCCAAGTCTCTTCTTATGGATGGCCTGGAGCGGATCAAGACTGTTTTCGATCATTATAGTAACTAAAATAGTAACTAATATATGTAAAAAAGCATTTCTCGACTTAGAGAAATGCTTTTTTACTTGCTATAATTCTTTTTGTGCCAGGAGCAGGCACCCAGTTACGCCCGCATTGTCATCCAGTCCCGGCGAGACAATATACTCGTCTAGGTCTGGTGTCGCCACATAACCATTTACCAGCTTGGAAAATTCTTTCCTGATAAGCGGGTACAGCTGTGACTGTTTCATGACCCCACCGCCTAAAATGATTTTTTCAGGACTAAGTGTCAACGTGTAAGTCATCAGCGCTTGCGCAAGATAGTAGGCTTCAATGTCCCATACGTCTTTCCTGTCGGTCAGATACTGAGCTTTTTTATTGTATCGCTGTTCTATCGCTGGACCGGCAGCAAGTCCTTCCAGACAGTTGCTGTGATAAGGACAGGTGCCTTTAAAGGAATCTTCTTCGTGCATTCTGACCGGAATGTGCCCCATTTCAGGATGTCCGTAGCCTTCAAGAGGCTCTCCGTTAATTACGGCTCCTCCTCCGATACCTGTCCCGACCGTGAGATAAAGGCAAGAGTTTTTACCAACGGCAGCACCTTTTTTCAGTTCACCGTATGCCGCTGCGTTGACATCTGTTGTCCATGCGACGGGGACAGCGTATCTTTCTTTCAGTTTTCCTAAAAAATCGACATTCTGCCATGCCAGCTTAGGTGTAGATGTGACATAGCCGTAGGTAGAAGAGTTCTTATTTACATCGATCGGACCAAATGATCCAACACCGATGGCTTCCAGAGTGTAATTATCAAAAAATTCAAAAACCTTATCAAACGTTTCTTCAGGTGTCGTGGTTGGAATAGAGAGCTTTTCCACATGTTCAAGAGTGTTGTCGCTCACTGCAAGAACGAATTTTGTTCCACCTGCTTCGATCGCACCTAACATGAAATACCTCTTTTCTCATATCAACTGGTTTTTATTTGTCATCCAATATCGTCACTGTTTCGATTACAACATCTTCATTCGGTTTGTCCATAGCGTTTCTGTCTACATTCTGGATGGTATCAGCTACATCATAACCTTCTACAAGTTGTCCGAAAACCGTATGTTTCTGATCCAGCCAAGGTGTTCCGCCTTTTTCCTTATAGGCTTCGATGATTTCATCAGGGAAACCGGCAGCTTCCAATTGGGAGACCATTTGTTCAGGAAGCTCTGACATGGTGACAACAAAAAACTGACTTGAGTTGGTATTTGGACCCGCATTTGCCATTGAAAGGGCTCCGTTTAAATTGAACAGTTCCGGACTGAATTCATCTTCAAAATTTCCGCCGAAGAAGCTTTCTCCCCCCATGCCGCTTCCGGTAGGATCGCCTCCCTGGATCATGAAGTTAGGGATGACGCGATGGAAGATGACCCCATCATAATATCCTTTTTTTGCAAGACCAACAAAGTTTTCGACCGTTTTGGGTGCATGTTCAGGGAATAAACGGACCGTCATGTCCCCTTTGTTCGTTTTGATCACTGCTCTTAATCCTGTATTTTTATCAACATTTAACTGTGGAAATTCACTCATGTTTTAATTCCTCCTATTTTAGATGTGTCTTTAGTTTACCGTAGTTCATTTCGTTTTCCAATAAGTTTTACTTTAGTGAAACTTTTTTATAATTTTTTTCTATTGTTCATGTTATTATTAAAAGGTGCTCATAAATCTTATAAAGGACGTTGTTAAATGACACTACTGGAAAATTACCCCTTGGTCGCTGCTTTGTCAGCCATTATTTTATCTCAACTTATTAAAATACCCGTTGCCTATTTCTTGAAACGCCCGTCCACCGTAGCCTTGGCTATGTCGACAGGCGGCATGCCCAGCTCACACTCAGCAGGAGTCACGGCCCTGGTTACGAGTCTACTGATCGAATATGGAGTGGCTTCTCCTTACGTCGCCATCGCCTTCACTTTCGGGGTCATTGTTATGTTTGACTCTATGGGTGTGAGACGCCAAAGCGGGGAGCATGGGATCATCATCAATGAACTGATCAGAGACTTTGATGATCTGCAAAAATCTTTCTCCAAATACCATCATGAAGAAGTGCTGAAGGAAGATGACGAAGAACTGAGATCAAGAGGTTTCCTTGGCCACAAACCGATCGAAGTCTTTTTTGGGATCATTTCAGGAATCATTATTGCACTTGTCATTAGTCTCTTTTATTAAACACTATCACTAGGAACTGTATACGGAGGGTTAAGTTTGACTGATTCAGAAGAAATATACGATATAACCATTATCGGGGGTGGCCCGATCGGCATGTTTGCCGCATTTTACGCCGGTATGCGGAATGCAAAAACAAAAATGATTGAATCCCTGCCAGTTTTGGGCGGACAGGTCGCCCTCTTGTATCCCGAAAAAACACTGTATGACGTGGGGGGTTACGCGGGGGTCACTGGAAAAGAACTGGTTCACCAGTTGACCGCTCAAATGCAGCACTTCGATCAGACCATCTGTCTTGAGGAAGAAGTCACGCACATACAGAAACTGGATGACCATCTGTTTGAACTGACAACTTCTAAAGGCATCCATTATTCCAAAACCATCGTGATAGCTACCGGACAAGGCTCTTTTAATCCCAGAAAGCTGACTATCCCTGATGCGGATATCTATGAAGAGAATAATCTGCACTATATCGTCAAACAAATCGAGCAATACAGAGATAAGACGGTTGTTATCTGTGGCGGTGGTGACACCGCCGTCGACTGGGCTCTTACTTTAGAATCTATTGCCGAAAAGGTATACTTAGTCCATCGACGCGACCGATTCAGGGCTCATGAAGGATCCGTCGAGATGCTTAAGTCTTCGAGTATAGAACTGCTCACTCCTTATGTTCCTCATGAACTGCTGGGAGAGGGAAACACATTGAGTTCTGTGGTTTTCAAGGAAACAAGAGGAAATAAACTAAAAAAAATCGATGTGGATCATTTCATCGTCAACTATGGCTTTGTTTCTAAGCTTGGACCTGTTAAACAATGGGGACTGGACCTTGACCGGACAGACATTATCGTAAACAGTAAAATGGAAACATCGATCGACGGTATCTATGCCGCAGGAGACAGTATCACTTTTGATGGAAAAATCAAGCTGATCGCTACCGGTTTCGGGGAAGCCCCCACCGCTGTCAATCACGCTGTACATTCCATTCATCCAAAAGAACATGCCCAACCTATACAGAGTACTAAGTTGTCATTCGAAGAATAAAAAGGAGGAATCATTATGGTACAATCAGGATCTAAATTACATGAAGTTGCATTGAAAAGATTGAACGACCGTGGTGTTGAGTTAGAAGAGATCGCTGAGCTGGTATACGATTTACAGTCCCCTTACCTGACTGAGATATCGGTGGATCTCTGCCTGGAAAATGTCAAGGCTGTTATCAGAAAAAGAGAAGTGCAGAACGCTATACTCACAGGCATTGAATTGGATGTATTGACAGAAGAAGGCAAACTTTCCAGTCCCCTTCAGGAAATCATTGAAGAAGATGAAAGTTTGTATGGTATCGATGAGATACTGGCTCTATCCATCGTGAATGTTTACGGTTCTATTGGGTTTACCAATTACGGCTTTCTGGATAAAACCAAGCCGAAACTGATCAAGCGTCTGGATGATCATACTCACTCCAATCAAACACACACTTTTTTAGATGATATTGTAGGCGCCATTGCTGCAGCGGCTGCCAGCCGCCTTGCTCATGATAATCCGGGTATTTCTAAAATAATGAAATAGAATATAAAATACAGAAATAGCCGGGACTCTTAGTCTCGGCTATTTCTGTATTTTCGTGTAACAATTAAACATCTATTCAAAGAAATGTTCCGTCACCAAATCCTGCAGTTGCGTTATACCTTACCTGTAATAAACAGGTCAAGTCATACACCATATATGCGGACTTGACCTGTGTAGTTTATTTGAAAGCATTTCTCTTGCTGTACTGATAAGCAACAATAAAGAATACTTCTATAAGCAGGAAAAACAGCAAAAAGGTGTACATAAAAAATTCCTGCGGTAGCGCCATGATGATAGGATCTGTGGCTGGATTGAACAGCCAGTCATCATTATTGAAGAATATTTCATGAAACAGCACAAACATTCTGTCAAAACTTACAGCTAAAAAGGTGAGGAGCAGCGGCGGAACAAGTGCTGCTATGAAAAAAGTTTTCTGAAGTGTCCAGAAGCGTTTCTTCTTCTTCAGTGATTTCAAATAAAAGAAGCTGCCAATTGACGAAACGATCAGGACAAAATAATTGAGATAAAACAGAAGCTTCACTTCATAGAAATGAAACAACCCACTGTCAGAACTTATGAAGTCCGGAAAGTTCAGTTCGGTTATCCACGGGAAATGAAGATACCTTAGTAAAACATGATAGTTCTCCATTAATGTTTCCATTGACATACCCAGCTGTTCCGGCAGGCCAAGAGACCAGGCTGAATAGTAGTACAAAGGTGTGAATAATATGACAAAGGCTATGCTGACAGTAATAATAAATAGAATCAGACTGATTACACCTGCAATTTTTTTAATGTCAGGCACGATCATCGCCCCACTCATCCAGTGTATTGATTACGTACGTTGGTTGGATCTCCAGATACTCAAGGTCTTCTTTCTTCGTAAATCCTGTGAGTACAAGCAGTGTATCGATCTGACTGTTTATTCCCGCCATAATATCCGTTTCGTAATTGTCCCCGACCATGAGTACCTCTTTTTTAGAAAGGTTCAGTTTATCCAATGCTGAAGCCATCATGATTTTTTCGGGTTTTCCAACAAATATCGGCTTAGTATGAGAGGCTCTTTCGATCATGGCTATCACAGATCCTGCTCCGGGGCTCATCCCTCTTTCTGTAGGGATATTGGTATCTTTATTCGTTGCTACAAACGTCGCCCCTTTTTGGATAGCCAGACTGGCAACTTCACATTTATCATATGTCAGATGCCTGTCAAGTCCTACAACGACATGATCGATGTCCTCATCTACCAGTTCACATCCGACGTCAGTCAGAGCCTGTCTTAATCCATCTTCTCCGACCACGTAGACACGGTTCCCTTTCAACGCTTTAACGTAATCGGCTGTGGCAAGAGCACTTGTGTAAATATTCTCGGCTTTTGCCGGTATATTGAATGTTTTATTTAATCTATCCGCAACTTCTTCGGGGGTACTGGTCGAATTGTTAGTGAGGAATAGATAGGGAATTTTACTATTTTTCAGTTTTTTTACAAAATATGGGGCTTCCTTGATTGGTTCTGTTCCTTTATACATTGTGCCGTCGAGATCGATAAAATAACCGCGATATTTGATATCCTGCATGATTTGACTCCTAATCTTTCTTTTTTCTGATCTGGAAGCGGGTCTTGCCGCTATTACTTTTTACTTCTTTGACTTCTTCTTTTTTCTGATTAGAATCCTCAGTTTTGTTCCGGTTCTTTTTTGTAAATGATCGTTTACCGCTTGAATTGGTGCTGGAAGTCGTTTTTTCCTTTTTATCTGATTTTTTTGAAGGATGAGACGCCTTCTTTTTTTTATAAGGTTTTTTTCCGCCACGGTTCTTTTTGCCTTTACTTTGTGACTGAGTGTTGCTGCTGGACTCATACTGACGAGTCGACTGCTTTTTATTCGGTTCCAAGTTTTCCAGTACGAAATAAGCACAACCGAAGCTGCAGTACTCCAGCAAATAATCTTCCAGATATGAGATGCGCATATCGATTGGGATCTTCTTTACCTCATCCTGATAAAATCCTCGCAATCTTAATTTCCCGTAAGACATATCTCCTACGATGTAATCATACTTTTCCAGAAAATCACTGTATCTCTCTTCCAATAATTCAAGGTCCAGAGCTTCTCTATAATTTTTCACGATCTTATACTTGTCGTCTTTAATAGAGATATGATCTGAATCGATTTTTTTAACTGTTTTATCTTCCGGATTGATGACCTTATCCAGTGCATCAGTAGACAGTTCAGGCTGTTTATCTTTTTTGTCTTGATTGCTCACGTGTATTCTTTCCTTTCAAAAATGCCAGAGCCCCTCGACTCCTGCACCTGTTATTATCTTAAAAAACTCTTCTATTATCTCCACTTATTCTAACATACAATCACTGTACGTATATAATCCTTTTTACATTACCTGCTTTTTCTATTATTACTGAATTGACAAGACGCCCCTCTTCTTCTAAAGTAGTAGAATAAATAGTTTTGACTGAAGGAGAAGTTATGCCGAAAAAATATTACGCAGTAAAAAAAGGACGCAAGCCGGGTATATATTCTACTTGGCCGGACGCTCAAAAACAAGTGTCAGGATATCCCAGCGCTCAGTTTAAATCGTTTCAGACTGAACGCGAAGCACAGGAATATGTAAATGGTGACTTGAAAACACCCAGTCTGGTCACGCCAGATTCACTTATTGCCTACGTTGATGGTTCTTTTGACAAGCGGACACAGACTTACAGCTATGGAGTGGTGTTACTTAAAAACAACAAGGTTCTGGCAGAACTGAATAATTCAGCACGCGATCCTGAATATGCAGAAAGTTTCCAGATAGCCGGAGAATGTTTTGGTGCATTAAACGCTATCAAGTGGGCAATCGACAACAGTTACAAAGATATCATCATTTATTATGACTATCTGGGCATCGAAATGTGGGCAACGGGGCAGTGGAAGGCAAATAAAACAGTGTCCAAGGATTATGTTAAGTTCTTTAAAGCTTTTAAAAACAAGATAAACATCTCTTTTGTGAAAGTGAAAGCTCACACTGGCGTCATTTATAACGAAAGAGCAGATGAACTGGCTAAGCAGGCACTCACTACCTCTTCCTGAACAAGTTAATAACAGGGTATTTTCCTCTTTAAGAGGAAAATACCCTGTTTTACATTTTACAGCTGAGTTATTTTTTTCATATCATCATCAGAGAGCAGAAAGTCCAGACTTTCCAGATTTGCTTTCTGATTTTTTTGATCATGCGATTTTGGGATGACGATGATGCCTCGCTGGGTCTGATAGCGAAGCAGGACCTGTGCCCACGTTTTTCCATAATGTCCACCAATCTCAGTTAAAACGTCACGGTGTTTGTCCGTCGTTTTCATCGGTCCCCAAGCCTGCGGTCTGATGTCACGATCAAGCATAAACTTGATCCATTCATTATTCCATTCTACAGGATTAGACTTGATCTGATTAACAGCCGGTTTGATCGTTGCAAACTGGCCCAGTTTTTCCAAATCCTCATTCGTAAAATTAGACACGCCGATCGTTCTGATTTTTCCTTTGCCTACAAATTCTTCCAGTACTTCCCATGTCAATTTCAATTTATCTTCATCTTCGATCGGTTTATGAATGAGATATAAATCGATATAGTCACTCTGCAAGTTTTTAAGGCTCTGATTCAGCGTCTTTCTTACCGTCTCTTTGTCTTTCACATAGTCATCCTGAGGAGGAATCTTGGTAGTGAGGTAGAATTCACTGCGGTCGATACCACTTTCTTTGACTGTTTTTCCTACTCCTGCTTCATTCCTGTAGGATATAGCCGTATCGATCAATCGGTAACCCATTTTTATCGCAGACTCCAAAGCAGAAAAGTCGCCATTCAGTTCACCGTTATAGTCGTTATTCTCCTTCCCATACGTATTTGTCCCTGTTCCTAAGTAAGGCATTGTCGTACCATTGTTCAAGCGTACATATTCCATTTTATCGCTCCCTTGTTAAAGTATATATTATTTTTATTGATTATAACAAATCTGTCATCCCTTTTTCCAATTCATTTAGAGATCGATTTCAGATAGTACCTTTTTCAGCTGAGCTAATTCATCATTATTGAACGTCAGTCCCTTGCTCATTTTCGTGTGATCCGGACTCCACTCTCTGATGTCAAACTTCGGCGGGCGGTTATTCCAGCTCACTAAATTCAGCTCTTTCTTCCATCCTTTGGGTGTTTCAGAAAGAACGGCAAGATGTTCGACTACCTCGTATGAAATTTTATCCATTATTCATTCCCCTTTCAAAATATCTTCCAATATCTTTTGACTGATGTGCATCCGAGCCATAAACTAGCCGGATGCCTTTTTTTACGGCTCGTTCAACAAGTGCTGCGTCAGGATAGGTCTTTTTATAGTAAGGTTTGTCTATTCCAGCAAAGTTATAATCCAGATCATACCCGTTATTTTTCACCTGTTCCAGTATAACTTCCCAGTCGACCATATCTTGATGGTCATGAGCTTCACTAAACTTATTTATCAAGGTGATATGACCGATCCTTTTAGGGGTCCATTTGCCATAAGGAACCGCCAGAGCCTTCATGAGTGTTTCCTCATACAATGTGGTTAATTTTTCATAACCGGTTTCTTTCATTTTTTTCAGGAATTCCTCTTTACTGTAATCGATACAGAAGTAACCGGAATCCGGTATCTTTAAAAAATGGACACTCAATATAGAATGCGGTACTGTTTCAGGATAGCGTTGCAGGAATGTTTTCGTTTCTTCCTCCATCCCTTCTAAATAATCGATCTCGAATCCAGTATTTATAGTGATCTTTTCTTTGTATTTTTCTTTCAGGTCTTCGCCCCGTTTCAAGTAGGCTTCAACATCTTCAGCTCTCATGGCACTGTCTTTTTGAGGTGTGGTGTCTTCTATTGGAAGCGGCGCATGCTCAGTAAACGTGAGCTGCTTCAATCCTTTACTCAATGCTGTCTTGATATAGGCTTCCATCTCGTCCTCGCTGCCATGAGGACAGAAATGAGTATGAACATGATTATCTGCTGGCATAATGATCTTCTCCAAACCTTCAAATTTGAAATCTTTCATAAAAACATCTTTTATGTTAAAATTTTCTAATCTATATGATTTTATATTATAATATAAAATCATTGTATCAAAATAATAAATAAATGGAAATGAGGAGCTGCTGGATGAGTCTTGAGAAAAATAGTCAGTATTTATTAGAGAAAAAGCGAAAAGAAATGGATTTTCTTCATCATTTCCATTTCTTAGGATATGATTTGCTGGATTTGTCTCTACTGGAACGATTCGAATGGGACCGGCTTTCAGAAGATGATCTGAAAATGATGAAATCAAGACACATTTGGCAGGTAGGTGATTCACTCTTATCGCTGCGAAGCGACTGGACTGATGCCATCGTGCGTTATAGAAAAAAATACAAACTGCAAACGGATAAAATCGCCTACTCCGGTCCGGTTTTTCCTATGGATCAAGAAAAAATGCAGTTTGGAATGGAAATTTTTACAGATGACATTTCCCGACAGCTCTCTACAATGGAGGACCTTCTCCAATATATCAAGGAAAATCTTGCTCTCTCTCTGGATGTTGCTGTGATCAGTCACTATTCCCTGCTGAAAAAACTTTTGTCTAAAAGTGAACGGCAGAACTCTGAGATCATGCAGTATCTTGGTGAACGCAACCTGGATGGACTGACCAAAAGACTGGGTGACTCACATCCAGTCGTCAGACTCATGAGTCAGCCGGTACCAGATCAGCTGGATTATGCAAAAGAATATTTCCCCGATTTAAGAAAACCTGTGGAAGAGATTCAGCGCTGGCAGGATCAGCTTATTGAAAACAATATCCGGGTCGTTTACTGCGACCTGTTTTCCATCCCTCCCCAATCTTATTATAAAGGTATCTTTTTGCAATTCTATGCCGACTACTCCGTTGAACCTGTTTTGACCGGCGGACAGTACTCCAGTCCTACCCGGGCATTCGGTATGGCTATTAATTTATCCAGCTTATTTTTAAAGACTAATGTTCAGAGAGGAAAATCATCGTGATAACCATTGCACTATCCAAAGGGAGACAACTAGAAGATTTTATAGCTTTTTTGAAGCAACAGAAATTAAGACAGTGGTACACTGCGCTTGAATCCATCTCGAGAGAACTGTTGATCGAGACAGAAGACACCCGTTTCCTTTTAGTGAAGGGTGAAGATGTGCCGGTTTATGTCGAAGAAGGCGTTGCGGATCTGGGTATCACTGGAAGTGATGTTCTCTATGAGCAGAACCGTCAGATAAATAACCTGATGGATCTGCCTTTCGGTTACTGTCACTTTGCGCTGGCGGCAAAATCAGAAAAAGATACGTATCCGATCGTCGCAACAAAATATGTCAAATATACACAGGACTACTTTGACTCCATCAGACAGCCCGTTAAAATCATTCCCTTGAAAGGGTCTGTGGAACTGGCCGCTACGATCGATATGGCTGATGCCATTATGGATATCGTTCAGACGGGAACCACTCTCCGGGAAAATGGTCTGGAGGAACAAGTCTGTCTGGATCACATCAATGCCCGGCTGATAGCCAACAAACACGCATTCTTTTCAAAAAATGCAGAAATACAATCCATCATAAATCAATTAAAAAACGGGGTTAGATGATATGTATACATTCGATTCATTCAAAGAAGTGACCGCTTCCACGAATAAAACAGATTGGGATAAATTGAAACAAGTCATGACGATCATCCAATCGGTGCAGGAGAACAAAGATCAGGCTCTCTATGATTATTCTGAAACATTCGACAACGTCAAACTGGATACACTTGAAGTCATGCAGACTGAGCTTGAATCAGCCTATCATGCCATTGAGGATGAATTAAGAACATCTTTAGAACTGGCCTATCAAAATATATGGGATTATCAGCAGTCTATAAAAATCTCAGACGGTAAAACATCGGAGCTTTATCAGAAAGTACATCCACTGAATCGCGTCGGCGTCTATGTCCCTGGAGGAACCGCCCCTCTGGTTTCGACCGTCTTGATGACAGCAGTTTTAGCAAAGGTCGCAGGTGTTAATGAAATCATTGTGACGACACCACCCCAAAAAAGTGGCGTGAATCAGGCGATCCTTGCGGCATGCCATATCGCTAAAGTCGATCGTGTCTTTCAAGTCGGTGGCGCACAGGCCATTGCCGCTTTAGCTTATGGAACAGAAAGCATTCCGGCCGTTGATAAAATCGCTGGGCCAGGTAATCAGTATGTTGCCTTAGCCAAGAAAATGGTCTACGGTGATGTCGGTATCGACTCGATCGCAGGGCCAAGCGAGATCGTTGTGGTTGCTGATGAGGACACACGTGCAGAATTCGTTGCTTACGATCTGCTTGCTCAAGCAGAACATGACGTTCTTGCCCGTACGTTTCTGATCAGTGAAAGCAAGGAAAAACTTGAAGAGATCCAGCAAAAAGTCGATGATCTGGTCGATGACCAGCCGCGTACCGCTATTATAAAAACCAGTCTCAGAGATCATCACTACTCTATTCTGACAGCTGATAAAGAAGAAACCATCGACTGCGTCAATACCATCGCAGGTGAACATGTATCCATTCAAACGAAAGATGCCAGCTCCTATATCGATCGCATCAATACAGCCGGCGCTTTATTCATCGGTGACTATTCTCCAGAAGCCATCGGTGACTATGTGGCAGGACCCAGTCACGTTTTGCCAACAGGAGGTACCGCACGTTTCAGCAGCGGTCTGACGGTCAATGATTTTTTGCGGACCAATTCGATCATTGCATTGAAAGAAGAGTCGTTCAAGCACATGGCTCCAAGCGGTATGCGTCTAGCTCTGGAGGAATCACTGCAGGCCCACCATGATTCATTAGCCTGTCGAATGGAGGAAAACAAATGATACGTATAGATAAAAATGAAAGTCCTTATAGAGCACTGGCTGAAGATGAAATCAGCGCTCTCGCAATAGACACACACTTCAATAAGTATGCGGATAATGAATACGAGAAGCTGCAGGAAAGCTATGCTGCCTATAATGGACTGGATCCCCATTTAGTCTCTTTTGCGAACGGCTCTGATGAATGGATCCAAAAAGCCATGATCATATTAGGTGAAGGCCCTGCCTTGATTTTAGATCCGGATTTTGTCATGTATGAAGAATACGCCATCCAGTTCAAGCGTCCCCTGATCAAAGTGGATGCCAAGGCAGACATGACTTTTGACTATGAAGAAGTCTTTGAGAAAATAAAAGAGTACCGCCCTTCCGTCTTCATTTTCTCACAGCCGAGTAATCCGTTTGGCATGATGCATCCAGTCGAATTCATTGAAAAAGCTGCAGAATTGATGGAAGAAGTAAAAGGCTACCTGATCATTGATGAAGCCTACGCCGAATTTCTGGAAGAGCTTCCCTCTTATCCGGAAGGCGATCATGTCATTCGCTTTCGTACGCTTTCCAAAGTTTACGGGCTGGCGGGGTTGAGGATCGGTGTTGCCATGTCGACTGAAAAAACAATGAATGTTCTGAATTCCATAGCGCATCCTTACCCGCTCAATACGTTTTCTTTAAATATTGCTCATTATTTACTGAATCAGCCGGAGAGACTCAGTGATTTCATAGAATTGAACCGAAAACTGGCAAAAGAACTTCAGCTTATCTTTCATGAAGAAGCGGGAGAACATATCAGCATACTGAAAAGCCATACGAACTTTTTATTCACACATGGAAAAAAAGCACTGGAGCTGGGAGCTTATGTTAAGCAGCACGGCTTTCAGCCCAGAATGTATCCCGAATTGGATCATCCGACGCTCAAAGAAGCCGTGAGATATTCGATCGCAACCACTGAAGAAATGGCAGAGCTAAGACAAATCGTCAGAAAATGGAGTGACTCGCAATGACTGTAACTAAAGAACGCAATACAAAAGAAACAAAAATCAGATTAAGCGTAGACAAAGGATTGAAAGAATCATCGATCGATACAGGTGTGGGCTTTTTGAATCACATGCTTGACCTGTTTGCCTTCCATGGGCATTACGTTTTGGATGTCACAGTTGATGGCGATACTGATGTAGATGACCACCATACAACTGAGGATATCGGTATCCTGCTCGGGCAGGCTATCGCTGAATTGAATCAGGACAAGTCATCGATCGAACGTTATGGAACCGCCTATGTGCCGATGGATGAGACGCTGGCACGGACGGTTGTTGACATAAGCGGTCGTCCCTATCTGCATTTTGATGCGGATTTTTCCAGCCAGAAAGTGGGAAGATTTGATGTTCAGCTGGTCAAAGAATTTTTCTATGCTCTGACTATGCATGCCCGACTGACCGTGCACATGGATCTTTTACGTGGCGGAAATACCCATCATGAAATCGAAGCCCTGTTCAAGTCTTTTGCCCAGGCTCTGAGAAAAGCATCGCAGTCTTCGGATGTTTCCAGACTCCCCTCTTCGAAAGGAGTCATTGAAGAATGATTGCCATTGTAGATTACGGTCTAGGTAATATCGCCAACTTGTCTAACGCTCTTCACTATTTAGGATATGAGACCATTGTGACGCATGATGTCACTAAACTAAAAGCGGCCGATACGATCATACTCCCTGGTGTCGGACATTTTAAAGATGCCATGAACCGTTTAAACGAACTCGATCTGGTACCCGTATTGACTGAATTAAAAAAGCAGAAACCCTTCATCGGAATCTGTCTCGGGATGCAGCTTCTTTTCGAACACAGCGAAGAAGGAGATGCTGAGGGATTGAGTTATCTCCCGGGTACAGTCAAAAAAATCACTGGGTCTCTTCCCGTTCCTCATCTGGGATGGAATAAACTGAATTCATCTCTCCCATCACTTCAGGGAGACGTCTACTTTATCCATTCATACAAAGTACACACAGATGAAAATGTTGTTGCCACAGCGAATTATGGAAATCCTGTTGTCGCTATCGTACAGAAAGACAATCTGATCGGTATCCAGTTCCATCCGGAAAAAAGTGGTGACCAGGGTCTCCACATTCTCGATCAGGCTTTGAAAGGTGGTTTTGATTTATGATAGAAATCTGGCCGGCAATCGATTTGATCGATCAGCAGAGTGTACGACTGACAGAAGGTATTTATGATTCAAAAGAAGTTATGAAACGGTCCCCAAAAGAAGCCATCTCTTTTTACAATCGATTCAAACAGGTCACACGCATCCATATCGTCGATCTCATGGGTGCCTTGCACAAAAAACCTAGCGAAAAATCGTTCATCAAGGAACTGATCGCATCCAGTGCTTACCCTGTCGAAATCGGGGGCGGTATCCGTTCAAAAGAGACGATCGACTACTACCTCTCCAGTGGTGCCTCTTACGTCATCGTCGGCACACGGGGACTGCAGGACAGTCAGTGGCTGGAAGAAATGACTACGCTCTATCCAGGCAAGATCTATCTGGGCCTTGATGCAAAAAAAGATCAGGTCGCAGTGAACGGCTGGACAGAATCCGTGGATAAAACGATATACGATGTCGCTGAAGAAACGGCTTCGCTTGCTTTGGGAGGCATCATTTATACGGACATCTCTAAAGACGGTAAAATGCAGGGACCTAACTTCGAACTCACAGAAAAACTGGTCGAGCTTACCCCTCATCCAGTTACTGCTTCAGGTGGTATTCGCAGTTTAGACGATTTGAAACGCCTGGAACAAGCCGGTATCAAAGCGGCCATTGTTGGAAAAGCTGCGAATACAGAAGCTTTCTGGGAGGGAATTTCATGATAAAAAAACGTATCATCCCTTGTCTGGACGTCAGAGATGGTGTCGTAGTCAAAGGAATCCAATTCAAAGGACTTCGGGAGATCGGCGATCCAGTCGAATTAGCGAAACGCTATAATACATTAGGTGCCGATGAGCTGGTTTTTCTTGACATCTCAGCAACACATACGGGAAATGCCCTGATGCTCGATGTTATCCGGAAAACTGCTAAAGAACTCTTTATCCCCATGACTATCGGGGGCGGCTTGAAATCTTCGGAAGACATCTCAGCTGTGCTGAATGCAGGCGCAGATAAGGTAAGTCTGAATTCGGCTGCATTAAATGATCCGTCCCTGATAAATGAAACCAGCGAAAAGTTCGGTTCACAGTGTATCTGCATCGCCATCGACGCGAAATGGGAAGAAACAGAACAGGACTGGTACTGCTACACCCATGGCGGCAAGAAAAGAACTGATGTCAAAGCTCTGGATTGGGTCAAGGAAGTGGAAGCACGAGGAGCCGGAGAATTACTGATCACCAGCATGGATTATGACGGCATGCAGCAGGGCTTTGACCACGAACTGCTTAAAAAAATCAAAGAAACCGTGTCAATCCCGGTCATCGCTTCCGGCGGTGCAGGAAATGCCCAGCATTTTGCAGACCTTTTCCAGAATACTGATGTGTCAGCTGGGCTTGCCGCCTCCATTTTCCACGATGAAGATGTCTCCATACACGAAGTCAAAGATCTATGCCAATTAAAAGGAGTGCCGATGCGCCATGACTAACTACGATTCACTGCAGCCTGATTTTTCAAAAGGATTACTTCCCGTTATCCTTCAGCACTACACCACAAAAGATGTTCGCATGATGGGCTATATGAACGAAGAAGCATTTGAAAAGACAAAACAGGATGACGTTGTCTGGTTCTTTTCCCGGTCTAAAAACAGATTATGGAAAAAAGGCGAATCCAGCGGTAATGTCCAGTACGTCAAAGACATGTACCTGGATTGTGACCAGGATGCCCTCCTCGTTATGATCGATCCGGCCGGTCCGACCTGTCACACGGGGTCAAAAAGCTGTTTCGATCTCGGTCCCTCTTTCACCCTGAAAGATATCGAAGCAACGATAGAAAACCGGGCAGAGACTGGTGAAGAGAAATCCTATACGACATATCTTCTGAATGAAGGTATCGATAAAATCGCCAAGAAGTTCGGTGAAGAAGCCTTTGAAGTCGTGATCGGAGCAAAAAATAAAGATAAAAGCGAAGTGGCCAGTGAAGCCGCAGATGTCTTGTATCATCTGGGTGTACTGCTCTATCATACCGGCGTGTCGATCGAAGACGTCGAAGCCGTTTTAGCTTCCCGTCACGAAAAAAAGAATAATTTCAAAGGGGCTCGGTCTGACGTACAAGACTGGTAAACAAACATCCTGATATGCTTAACCCTCTCATCCCAGGATTATTTTAGCGATCACTCCTTATCTAAAAAAGCTCTTTGTTGTTTTTTCACTGTCATTCTTATAGAATAAATAAGTATATTGAAAAATATCGAATGAACTAATGAAAAAGTAGGGATAGTTTGAAAAGCCAAATAAAACGTGTCAAAATCGCCGAGCAAGGTGCAAGAGTTTCTATCGCTGTTTATGTTCTTCTTGCTGTTGTAAAGTTGGCAGTGGGTTACTTTATGCGTTCGACCTCTTTATCAGCCGACGGGTTTAATAATCTGACCGATGTCCTTTCCTCTGTAACCGTTCTGGTGGGACTGAAAACCGCACGAAAACCTGCTGATGAAAATCACCCTTATGGCCATTGGAAGGCCGAACCCATAGCCAGCCTGATCACATCCTTTATTATGCTTTTTGTGGGATTTCAGGTATTCCAAAGCAGTATCATACGCCTCTATAGAGGTGAACTGATCCCGCCTAACCGGCTGGCTGCTGTCGTTGCGCTGATCAGTTCTTTAATACTGTTTATACTCTATCGCTACAATCTGAATTTAGCAAAAAAGGCAAAAAGTACTGGTTTAAAGGCTGTTTCTCAGGATAATCTGGCGGACAGTCTGACGAGTCTGGCGACGGCTGCTGCTATTTTGGGTGCCTCTATCGGCTGGGTGTGGCTGGACAGTATCATGGCCTCCATCGTCGCTATTATCATTGTCAAAACGGGTGTGGAAGTATTTAAGGAAAGTACCTTCTCATTATCCGATGGGTTCAAAGATAAACATCTTTACCTTTATAAAAGCAAAATACTCATGATCCCTAGAGTAAAAAGCGTGCCGTCGATAAAAGCGCGGATGTACGGAGCGAATACTTATGTGGATGTAACTATTCTAGTGGATGGCGAGATGACCGTGCAGGAAGGTCATGACATCACCGAAATCATCGAAAAATTGCTTTATGAAGAATTCGATGTGATGCATACAGATGTGCATGTGGAACCTTTTGATTTAACAGAACAGTTCAATCGGGAACAAATGTGATAACATACTAAAAACAGCAGGTATAACCTTTAATAGAGGTTGTACCTGCTGTTTTTCATTAAAACGTGTAATGATTTTCCCGAACGTGTTCAGATAGTCAGAGTATATAGAATCTATTTCTACTGATAGTTGTTAACGACTCGCATATATCGAACTGCATTATGGATTATCTTATCAGCAAATAGTTACGATTTCTCGTAAACGAATCTGGGACATGTCTCCCAGCTTCTTCCTATGTTTATCTAACAATATTGTAACGAGTTTACGCTAAAAATTTTTCAAGAACTGGTCGCAATATCCTTATTGAGACCAGTTAATCCTGTAATCCTTTAGGAAGTGGTCACAATAGCTGTTTTGTGACTAGTTTATGCTGTGATTCTCCAAGAAGTGGTCACAATAGCTGTTTAGCAACCAGTTAAAGCTGTGATTCTCCAGGAACTGGTCGCACTACAGTATAATCAATCATGAGATTATTTTTCTTTCTAAAAAAGACCTCACAAAACAAAAAGGCTGGGAGTTATTCTTCCCATCCTCTTTATTTTGAAGATATGACTTTGAAATTATTATTCACTCCAGCTTTTACTGGAGAAAAAGCTGCAAAATAATCGCCAATCAATTCATTCATGGGGATCGTCACTTCCCGTATTATTTTACCCGCCTCGAACATAGTGTAGTTGCCTCCACCGACGGCACGGTACTGATTAATGACGATATCAAGACTGTCTTCAGGCAGAATCTCTCTACCCTGATACATAAACGAAACAATACGTTCTCCCTCCGGTTGAGCCACATCTATGACATAATCGATGCCTTCGTACATGTCATAATTGTACATCTGCGGTTTCGGATCCATGAACTCCGGATTTACAACTATTTCGTTTTCATTATTCAGTGTAAAGTAGGACGCAGACCGTTCAAGCGCTGCTTTCAGATCCTGTCCTGAAACACTCAACACAGCCAGCGTGTTAGGGTAAATATAATTTAAAACGACATCCCTCATCGTGACCGAATTAGAGAATCCTTTGACCCTATTATTAAATAAAGCTGTACCTGAAATATCACAGTCTGAATAATACATTTGAACACGCTGAATGAATTCGATATAAGGATGTTCTTCTTTTCTCGCTGTTTCAACATCGTCGATCGTCATGTCGCCTTCAACACGTCCGATCGGCTGGTCCAGCCAGTCTTCCACCTCATCATTCACCCAAAGATATTCCGCAGCAAGCTGTTCATCCAATTGTTCATTTTTAACAGACAGCAGCTCAGCTTCCATCGACTTGATCGTTACTTTCCCTTTAGTTTTCTCCAGGTCGAGTACGACTTTCCCAAGATATTCACCTTTACTGCCCGGCATTATAACAGCTGTACCATTGACCACTTCTGCAATGAGCCGATGCTGGTGTCCGGCAAGAAGAACATCGATGCCGGGAACTTCACTTAATATAGCATATCCTTCATTTTCTCCTGTGAGTGTTTCAGTCGGCTGACCCGTATGGAGGTCTTTTTCAAATCCGCCATGGTAACTGACCACGACGATATCTGCTTTTTCTTTCAACAGAGGGACATAGGTTTTTGCTGTTTTTAAAGCTGACTCAAAAGTCAGTCCCGAATAGTTTTCGGGATGTTCCCAGTGCGGTATGTATTGCGTAGTCAACCCCAGAACCGCCACACTTATGCCTTCTAACTCAAAAATTTTATACGGTTCACCGAAAGCTGTGTTTCCTTCACCCGTCAGGATATTGGCACATAAAACAGGGTGATCTGCTGATGATACTGCAGATTCCAGGTATTCCAGACCATAATTAAACTCATGGTTGCCAATGATTCCGGCATCGAACTTAAGATCATTGACGATTTCCATTAAAAGTCCGGCAGAATGTTTGTGCTTGACGAGATAATGCGTGAAGGGAGATCCCTGAATGATGTCTCCATTTTCAATCGCCAGGCTTGCTCCTGTCGCTGCCTTTCTTTCCTTTTTCAATAAAGAAGCAAGTTTCAGTAAGCCATATTCCGCATCCTGGATACGAGACTGATAGTCTGTGGGATAGACATAACCATGAATATCACTTGCTTCAAATAAAGTCAGCTTCATCCAATGTCCCTCTCTGTCTGTAATTTTTTCAACTAATTCTCTCACTCTGACAACACATTCAATAGTAGACGCGGATCATCTGTCATAATACCGTGGGCACCCAGTTCTATGAGCTCTTTCATTGTCTCTTCCTCATTGATCGTCCAGTAATAAACATGCATGCCCCGATTATTTGCCCCACGAATCAGTTTCCAGTCTGCCAGATCATATCCTTCTCTTTCAGTGGGCAACTGGAAGGCAGAAGCCTTGGGCTGGTAAAGAGCGTTGAGAAACGCTTTGTGCATCATGACGAAATGACGTGTTTCTTCCTCGCCTGCCCCAATGGCCACTTCACCGTTTGATACATCTTCAAATCTGAGGTTGATATCGTGATCGAAACTGGCAATCAAAACATTCTCTTTCATGTCATAGTCTTGAATATGATTCCACATCTCATCGACCAGTGCACCATACATAACAGGCATATTGGTATCTTTGAGTTCGATCAGGTGTTTCTTGTCGCCGAATTCCGAAAAGACCTCTTCCACTGTAGGGATCTGTACACCGGTCCCTCTATAGGGATAGTCACCGGTTTCATCTTCGAAATGGTAACCGGCATCCAATGCTTTCACTTCTTTCAGGGTCATTTTATTGATGTTCCCGGAACCGTTTGTCGTGCGGTCCACCGTATCATCATGGTTGACGACCAGGTGACCATCTGCTGTGATATGCACATCATACTCCAGTACATCAGCACCGATTTCGGATGCATTTCTAAATGCTTCCAGTGTGTTTTCAGGTGCCAGGGCCTTTCCTCCCCGATGGGCGATGACAAGTGGTTCTTCTTCGACTTCAAAATAAGCATGATCAGTCTTTGAAGACAGCGGAAATAAAAAGAGCAGGAACCAGAGCATGCATACACTTATCAATATGATTCCGAAAACTTTCAACATTTTTTTCATGTTTCTCACTCTCCAAAACAATAAAAATCAGCCAATGACGAAAAAAACGACGATATATGACACGACAACTACCAGAGACGACAAGATAAACCCATGGATAAAGGGCTTGAACCCCGTTTTAATGAAGACAGAAATATTCGTTTTAAGTCCAATGGCTGCTAGAGCCACAACCATCAAAAAGCGGCTGACCGTTTTCATTCCACCAGATACTTCCGGACTGATCACCCCTACTGAATTGAAAAGGGCCATCAGGACAAATATAATGATAAACCATGGAACCAGACCAGATAATGAGACTCTTGCTTTTCTCAAGTGCGGCTGTTCCCGTTTTTTTCTGTAATAAATAGTCGAGAATATCAGAACAGTCGGGATGATCGCTAACGTACGTGTCAGCTTGACCATCGTTGCCACTTCTCCGGCAACTTCAGAAAAAGCAAAACTTGCTGCAACGACACTTGATGTATCATTGATCGATGTCCCGGCCCAATAACCGAAAAAGGTGTCACTTAATGAAAGCAGAGTCCCAATGATCGGATATAAAACGATCATCAAGACGTCAAATAAAAACGTGGACGAAATAGCATAGGATACATCGCTGTCTTCCGCTTCGATGACCGGAGCCAGTGCAGCGATGGCTGAGCCTCCACAGATAGCTGTCCCGGCAGCTATCATGTTACTCAATTTCCAGTTGATATTGAATAATCTGCCTAAGAGATATCCTCCACCGAATGCTGTCAGAAGTGTAAAGACCAGCACAAGTAGAGTCTGGCTCCCTACTTCCAATATAATAGAAAAATTCAAAGAAGCCCCTAATAAAATGATCGCTCCTTTTAGGATTTTTTTGGAAGCGTACTGGACACCTTCCTGGAGCCGGTCCTCGTCATAATAAACGGTACGGAAAAGAATCCCCAGAAACATGGCAATTACCGTGGATCCTATATAGTGTCCCGGCAAAATACTTTCTATGTAAACAGCCAGTATGGCGATCATTAAGGATAAGATGATCCCTGGTAATACTTTTAACATTTGCTGCACATCTGTCATCCTTCCATATAAGTCTTGAATTATTATACCATTTTTTTGACTATTCTTAAGGGAAACTTGTGTGCAAACAAAAAACCTTCCCCCAAGGAAATGTACAAATAACTGTACTTCCCTTGAAGTGAAGGATGATTTACTGCCTATCTTCTTGCCCGTTTGATCCCCGTATACAAGGAGATACCCAGGTGGATCAGGATACTTACGCCACAGACGACTGTCAGCCAGAACATTTCATAATCATTTCTCACTATGATTCCAGCAAAAGCCCAGGCAAAAACTAATGGATAAAGCCAGTCATGATGTACCAGAGAAACAAAAACGGCGATGCCGGTTCCGATAATAAGGAGAGCCAGAGTCCACTGGTATTCGTTAAATCCGACTACCTCTTCTACGCCCATCTCTTTGACCCAGGTCACGATATTTACGATCGTTGCGACTGTTCCCCATCCAAAGTAGATGGAGAAGGGTACCCGGTCAAACCAGTTTGTCGAAACATGTGATATTTTTTTATAGATAACGAACAATGTAACGAGCAATCCGATTATTATGATGACCGAAGTTAGATACCAAAGCTGTGTAAATGCAATGATCCATAATCCGTTCAGAATAAAATTGGCCACGAGCCAGTAATGAATGCTTTCATAAACACGATCACTATCATTATGTTTAAAGAACATCCGGACGATCCAGACAAACAGTAATAAGTATATCACTCCCCAGATCGAAAAGACGTAACCGGCGGGTTGAATGATCGCCGGATTTTCGTCAGCAACCATCCCCACATCTGTAGCTGTCAAGTAATTGACAGCCAGCATAAGGATGAACGTAACACTGTAAATAATGCCTAGTCTCTTTTTGATTGTCATTGTTATACCCTCCTCTAAAGTCCTATAATTCGAAATATAAGGATCCAAGCAGATAAGCCTCGTTATACTTTAATGCCAGTTTATATAAAAAGCGTTTGACTCTGTCGAGATTCTTCGGTTCTTCCAAAATATCAGCTTTATATTTCCGATACCGCTCTTTCTCTTTCGCTGTGGCTTGTTTATTCAGATAGCCCCATACATGATCCAGACTGTTTATCGCTTTATTCATATCGATATCCTGACTGAGCGCTGCTTCGATCAGACGATAAAACTGAATCACGGGATAGGAAGACTTATCTTTTAATAGATTTCTTATACTTGCATAAATCTCAGGGGAGCGTTCCAGTACTGTGTACTTATAGCGTGACCATTCTTTTTCCAGATCCTTTATTTTAGGTTCAGTCGTTGTGGCTAAATGGCACTTGACTGCGGAAAGGTTCTTGTCTTTTACTTCCAGCATAATATCCACATCACTCGGTTTGACCTCTTCATAGAAAGCCATAAACTCATCGATGCGTATAAATTGGGAATGGGCCCCTTCTCTTCCATTCAGCTGCTGCTGGGAATAATGTACTTTGGGACGGCCGTCTTTTTTGTGCCAGGTCTTTTTTGCTTTATTTATCCAATAAGCATCCGAGTAGAGCTCGCCATCGTTATTCAACCTGTGATGAAGATTATCATACACGACAGGGGCGCCAGTCCGCCGGCTTAGAGACAATACATCTTCGATCGTATAAGACCGGTCATCATTTTCAATGATGAGCCGCTCTTTTATGCGGTTATCCAATTGTTCATAGACAACCGCAAATCGGTCCATCGCACTTGATTTGTCACCATAGACACCGCCAACATGCAGAATGAGTTTACTCTCTGCATCCACGCCCAGAGCATTCAGAAAAAGTGTGTGGTATGTAAGGTCATCGATCGCCCGGTCGACTACTTCTTTTCTGGGTGAGTTCAAAACGGTATACTGGCCGGGATGCATCGATACCCGAATACTGTAGCGTTTTATCTTCTCACCGATCTGGGTAAATGAAGCTTCAAATAATTTTGTCCAGTCCAAATCATTGACAAGGAAGTCCGAACCGAAGGGGATGATATCCGAACTGATACGAAATAGCCTGATCCCCTCCTGGTGATTATAATCGATCATCCTTTCTAAAACATTGAGGTTATGTTCGATCAGAGATATCAGATTTTCGTTTGTCGCATTACTTTTTCGACAGGTTTTGTAATTGGCTTCCGGTACGCCCTTCGTCAAACATGCATAGCCTATACTCATGTGCCTCTCCTTCTCTCAATAGTTATCTACTATAAGTTTACCATTCACAATCACTTGAAACGAATAATAAGAACTGAATAGACGAGGCTTATTATTCATAAATATAAAAGTTATTTGGTATAATAAAATTATCAAAAAATGAGGAGGTCATACAATGTTGTGGACACTGATTGGGTTATTGATCCTGTTCTGGCTATTAGGACTGATTTTTGAAATTGGAGGCGGAATAATCCATATTCTTCTTGTCATTGCCTTACTGGTCTTTATCTGGAACATGATTTCTGGCAGAAGAAAACCGTGACAGAGTGATATATGACTAACTTAAAGCAGTCCAGGTGGGTAGATCTACCTGGACTGCCTTTTTGATTTCATCATACCTTTTTATCTCTATTGATGATAAAATAGTATAAAAAGGAGAATAATTATGCAATGCCCCAACTGTCAGTCAACTGAGAGCGGCTTATCGTTTAAATTGCCGCGACACTTGCAAGATATAATCATCCGAGATTTCATTCACCATAACTCCTCCTACACCTGGAATAAAAATATCTTACATACTACTGAACCAGCCAGCAATGATTTAGTGGATTTTTTAAGAGAAATGAACCTCGATTCCAAGGTTTTCTTCAAAGCACCTTACAAAGACTGGTTGTCTCTGGACCGCTTCGACGAATACCGTCATTCTTCTTGGCTTGATGATCTTATAGAATCTAAAAATATTCAGATGTATTTCCAGCCGATCATTGCTAGTAATGGCAAAATCTACGCTTATGAAATGCTGGCGAGATTTTTTGACGATGAGGGGACGATCATTTATCCGGATAAAGTCTTCCCTGCCGCAAAATTGCGGGGCCGGACTTTCGCACTCGACCGTCTGTGCCGGATGCAGGGAGTCAGACAGGTCAAGCGATTGTACGACCATCAAAAAGCCTTTATCAATTTCATCCCCACGGCCATTTATGAGCCAGAGTATTGTTTGAGAACAACGACTGCCCTAGCAGAAAGTTTGTCTATCGAGAGTAGTCGTTTCATTTTTGAAGTCGTTGAGACTGAGAAAGTCGATGATGTAGAACACTTGAAATCCATACTGACATACTATCGGAACAATGGATTTAACTATGCTCTTGATGATGTGGGATCAGGCTATAATACCCTTGGGTTACTTGACGAGTTAAAGCCTCCTTATATAAAACTCGATATGACTGTTACTCAAGGTGTGAGTCGCTCTACAAAAAAACAGGCTATAGCCAGTGCATTTTTAAGTACTGCCAAAAAGTACGGTGCCTTGTGTTTAGCTGAAGGCATTGAAGATATAAAGGACTTTAAGTGGCTGAAAGAAAAAGGTTATGATTTATTTCAGGGCTATTTATTCGGAAAGCCTCTTCCAGATCCGCTCGAAGAAAAGGTCATTGATTTAAATCAGTTCTAACAGCAAAAAGACTCAGTTCCGAAACGGAAAGACAGGCATATGGGTAAACCTGAAAGAAATGATCCAATCCTCAATGAGACAATTTCAGACTGTCCAATAAATGATTACAAAAAAGACCCAACCTGAGAAATCCTTCCGCAGGTTGGGGGTTTTTTACTTGTTCAATACAAAGATGATTGTTAAAACCGTGATCAGTGCCGCTGCAGGGAGACTGATTCTAAATAACAGATGTTTGGTTTTATGCCTGAACAAGACCATACCGCACCATGCCCCGAGCCCCCCGAAGGCAAATGAAAAAACTAGAAGTTTCTTCTCAGGAATACGATACTTTCTTTTTATCGCGCGCTGCTTATCGACATAGAACAGAGCAAGGGTAAATAGATTCACTGCCCCTATCGCTGCAAGCAGGAGTGATTGGAATAAAGTAAGGTCTAAAATGAACGTTCACCTATCTTTCTTATACAGGTTTGTAAGTGTCGAGATAATCAATAGTCACTGGACTATGCTTTTCAAGATATGCTTTCATGCTCTCAATTGCATGCCTGTTAAATCTTTCTTTATTGCTGCCGAAATCATCGCCAACGCCTTGTTTCGTAATGTAGGCGACCTTATATGTTTCGGTCTTTTTGACCGGCTCATCCCCTACATATAGAGCCTGGATACGATGCCCTTTTGGATTCTCGATCTTTATATAAACTTTCAATCCTAAAGAACGTTTGACGAAACCACCCATCTGCTCATAGGGATCAGAGGCAAATGAACGTTCCAGATTCTGTTCGATCATATCAAGTAGTTCTTGTCCGGTTAGATCAGCCGTCATGATAGGCGGATCCATAGGTGTGATATTATACAAATCGTTCATCGTTACTGGTCCCGGAACGATCGGGGCTCCATATCGCCAGCCATTAGAAAAGGCCATCTGAGCTCCTGTACTTTCTTTTATCGCGGATAAAAGAAAGTTATCCATCGTCGATTCAAGCATCGTTGCACGATTCAAAGCTGATTTTGTTTCTCCGACAACGGCAGCGAGCTCATCTTTGTATGGAGAGAGGGACTGTTCAATAATTTTCGAAATTTTTGGATCGGGCTCGATGTCTTCGGACACTTCGATCAGCTGATGACTGAAATCCGTGATCCGTCCGTCCGTTACCTCCAAGTCCAGCTGACCGAGGAATGAGCCATGACAGCCTGACTGGATCACTATCGTGTCGTTTTCAATAACTGGTTCAAAAAGGCGGTTATGCGTATGACCGCTCAGGCATACATCGATCCCCTCAATTTCATTGACTAGCTTGATATCCTGAGGAAAGCCCAGATGAGAGAGCAGCACGATCAGGTCAGCTTTTTTATTTTCTTTAAGGTCACGAATGATTTCAGTCAGTTCATCTTTACCTAGTGTGAACCTGAGCCCTTTGCTGAAAGAATCAGGCATGGTCTTGTCAACGATGTTGGACGCAATACCAATGATACCAACGCTCAAGTCACCATATTCCTTTACAATGCTTGCCGGGAAGAGACGCTTATCGTCGTCCAGTTTGTACACATTGTCGGCGAGCATGGGAACCTTCAGTTTCTTTGATTTTTCGATAAGCGTTTCCGGGCCGTGACCAAATTCCCAATGCAGTGTCATCGCATCGATGCCCAGTTCATTTAAAACTGGGATGACAGCTTCACCTTCCGACCGTACTGCCGGCATCGTTCCATTCAGTGTGTCTCCGTTATCACAAAAAAGAACATCGTTGGAATTTTCTCGTATTTCTTTTAAAAGAGTAGCAATTCGGGCATAACCGCCTGCTTTACGGTAAACAAACTGATCATTTTCAAAAAACCATTCCGGATGCAAGTCAAAATAAGCATGAGTATCGTTCATTTGAACGATCGTTAGATTTTTAGTGTTGGTAGACATGAAATTCCCTCCATATAGGTTAGTGGTACATATCAGATGTTTTCGATTAAATCTATTATATAGGGAATATTCAGCCTAGACTATTAACTTGCTCGTTCTCTCTTTTTAGAATCCTTTTTAAAGGAAATCGATATAAAACTTATACCTCTTGAAGTTACTGATCTTCTTCATCTATATACTCAAGGATATCTCCCGGCTGACACTCAAGAACCTGACAGATTTTATTGAGTGTTGAGAACCGTATTGCTTTTGCCTTTCCCGTTTTTAAAATGGAAATATTTGAAAGTGTGATACCCACTTCTTCTGAGAGTTCTGTGACACTCATCTTTCGTTTTGCCAGCATAACATCTAAGTTTACTTGTATAGCCATAGGAACCCCCTCATATCGTTAACTCGTTGTCTCTTTTTATATCTAAAGCATTTTCCAGTAGTTTTTCCAGAACTGCTGCAAAAACAGCGATGACTGCCGGTGCTGAAACAAACGTGAGCCCAATCAGAATAACTCCAGGTGCATCGTCCACTTCACCTACAATGAAGTAGAGTGGAAAGCTCAATACATGAACAGCAGCAATGGAAAAGGCGTAACGCTTGATTTTTCTCAATGCATCGACTGATTTATCTGAAAAGGCTTCATTGTGGTCAATATAATTCAGCAGTTTAAATGATTGAAATAAAGCCGCTGCGAATGGGAAAATACTGAGTGATAATGCTGCAAGAATGCCATACAGTACGATCGCCATCTGCATACTGCTCTCTGCCGCATCACGGATGATTGCCGGAAAACCGAAAACTATAATAGCTAAGACCGGTAACATAATAAATATGACAGCAATCTTTAATACCCATGTTTCTTTCTTCATATACATACACTCCTATTTAAGTCATTTCCTTCATTTTATCTCTATATTTATCGAATATCAATAAATAATTGTTGAACTTAAATAAAAGTTAATGAATGTTAAACGATAAATAAATCGTTCACAGGAGAAAATCATACTACGTCCTCTAAATTTATCAAAGTCGGCGCATCGATAAGTCACAAAAAAGCGGATCCAGGTCTCCCCGGCATCCGCTTTTTAAGCTATCAAGATATATACTCAGATCATACTTATTCTGTATCCGGCTCATCCATGTTGATTCTATCCCTTGTTCTTTCATAAGACCCTCTCATACGTTCTTTGTAGCTTTCAGACATGTTTGAGTCCTCCAGCGCAGATTCAATCGGAAGGATACGATACGTATACGGTGCGCTTCCTGTATCACTGTGACGGTAGACCCAGGTCGGTATAAAGTCTACACTTTCGATCGTTGTTTCCCCAGTCTGTTCATTTTTCTGAATATCAACATTTACAATAGTTCCGTCTTCTGTCGGCTCCATTCCTTCGCCCAGTGTTTCTCTACGCTGATTGGATACAAAGTTCCCCAGCGAATAAGTGACAAAGGCTTCGTTGCCATCGACTTCAATGAATTCTGCTTCATGGACCACATGCGGGTGACTGCCGAAAATAATATCTACACCTTCACGAGCCAGAATTTCAGCATTGGTTGTCTGTATTGAATTGGGATCTCGGGAATATTCACTGCCCCAGTGCATATAAGCTACAATGATATCCGGATCATGTGTTTTGACATTCTCAATATCAGCAACCATTTGCGCTTCATCTATCGTATTGACCATTGCGTCGACTTCTTCAGCAGAATACTGAGAATCAAGTCCATTCAAATGTTCTGTATAGCCGATTATTGCTACCTTGATTCCTTCAACATCTTTGATCAAATAACGTTCATCCGGGTCAGGAGGGGAACTGAATGTACCTATGGCATCCATTCCTTTTTCTTCGATCACTTCAGCCGTTCGTCTCAAGCCTTCTGCCCGTGTATCCAGACTGTGATTATTCGCTGTGACGATCGTGTCGAAACCGGCATATAAAAGAGCATCAGCCAGTGCATCCGGTGCATTGAATAGAGGATAGCCGCTGTACTCTCTAGAATCTCCTGCCAGCGTCGTTTCCAGATTAGCCAGTGCCAGATCCGCTTCTTCGATAAACGGCTTGATATCTTCAAAAACCGAGTTGAAGTTATAGACACCTTCCGGGTTATTTTTTGCCGCGATCAACTGATTGCCGTGAGCCATGACGTCACCTACGGCGGAAATCTGGATATCGATGAATGTTTCCTCAGGTTCTTCGGGCTCCTGGGCCGTTGCATCCCCTTCGTCTGTTTCATCATTTTCGCCATTTTCACTTGTCTGATCGTCACCGGAATTCTCCGGTGTTTCTTCGACTTCTTCTGTGGTCTCGGCTGTATTCTCGTTAGTTTCAAACGGATTGGCATAAATAAAAATACCAGCCCCAAGGAGGACAATGATCAGACCAACGATGGCCAGTATGATGCCCGTGCGTTTACTGCTTCTTCTATTATTGGATCTCAATGTCTAACCCCCTCTCAACTAAGTATTCTTCATAGGTCAGGCCGCTTGCATAGACATCAGTGGCCAGTTCTTCCCCCAAATAGCGCAGATGCCAGGGTTCATAAACATAACCAGTGATATCAGATTTTCCTTTCGGGTATCTTATGATGAAGCCATATTCATGTGCATTCTCTTTTACCCATTTGCCTTCTTCTGTTTCACCGAAATCTGATGTGATCTGCAGGTTCACACTTTCACTGGTGACATCCATGACCAGTCCCGTTTGGTGTTCACTCTCTCCAGCTCTGGCACTGTATTTGTTTGCGGCTTCCTCTCCATGATTGGATGCATAATTTCGAAACAGCTGGACCTGAGTATTATAAGAGCGATAACCTGATCGTGCATGAAGGATCACTCCTTCTTCTTCAGCCGCATCAAACATTTCTTTCAATGCATCTGCGGCAGCTTCTCTCATCTGCTTGATTTCTGGATTCGGCAGGACAGTAGGTACTTCAACTGTCACCAAGTTTTCTGGTACATAATCTTCAGGCAGGCTATATTTCTTATTCACCAGTACTGCTAAACTGTCAGGGTTCAGAATGTCCTCTTCTAGATCAAGTTTAGGTCCCTCGTTCTCTGAAACGTCTGTCTGCTCTTCTTCATCCTTGTTCGCTTTACCTGTATCCCCTGAATCAGTTTCGTTCGTTTCTTCGACATCTTCCTCTGTTTCGGGATTGCCGTTATCTTCATTTGATGGGTTTTCTGTTTCGTCATTACTTTCTTCAGGCTGATTTTCCTTCTCATCTGATAATGTATCCTCAGATTGGTCGACCTCTGCCTGACCCGGTTCATTAGCTGGATCCTCTTCAGTCTGAGCACATGCTCCAAGTATCATCAGGGTCATGAGCGTCCCTGTCGTCAATAACCATTTCTTCATAAGCATTTATTAATCTCCTTTGAATAATCTTCCCAAGTCAAATATCATCTATATTTTAACACATTTTTATCATTTCTGTTTAATTTCAACAAATTTATCATTGTTCTCTTAATTTCCAAGCTAGACTTTCAAGTATCCCCTAAAACCTCTCGAGCTGTAGTAAGAGTCTGCCCCGTTATGATATACGAACACAGTATCGTATCGGCGATCACAGAACAGCGCACCGCCCAGTGCTCTTATTTTCTCAGGTGTCTTGATCCAGCTCGATGTTTTATTATCGCATTCTTCAAGCTGCTGAAGATATCTGTACTGAGTTTCATCCAGAAGTTCTATCCCCAATTTCTCTGCCATTTTTAATGCACTTGTTTCTGGCGGGAATTTTTTTCTGGCTTTCAATGCAGCATCATCATAACATACTTTGCTGCGACCCTTAGGCGATTCTTTGGAACAATCAAAAAAAAGCAGTTCTCCAGATGATTCATCCCTTCCTACAACATCAGGTTCCCCCTTTGTCTGTTCCATAGCCTGAAGTATCACTAGCGCACTGTCGTTATTTTCCAATCTGTTTATAACCTCATCCCACATTATATCCTCATGTCTGTACATATGATCTTTAAACCGTTTTTCCAATGTAGATAGAAGTGTCTGTTTAGCTTCAGTTTCCAGGTTATTCTTCCTGATTTTATTTTCAGTCATCATATTCCCCTCTAGTGATCATATTTTAACTCCATACATCAAGATGGTGGACTGGTAAACGAGCCCATTCATTTCATTGTTCCAGCTGTTGTTTTATTTATATAAAAATCCTGTGAGCAATGGATCGATCCTATTATTAACTAAATACAGTTTACCATTTTCTATGGATCATTGACTATAGAGATACGTTACTATGTATGGGAAAGTTTGAATCTCTGCAAAGATTATGCTTATAAAAAGTCTGTGATTTCAAAAAGAACGGACACTATTCAAAGTAATAGTGTCCGTTCTTTTTGAAATCTATTTATTATTTATAAACACGAAAACGATCTTCATCAGCCATATATTCTTTTTCTCCAGGTTCTTCTTGAGGAGAACCAAATACCAGCTGAGCGCGCAGTTTCCAGTTTTCAGGAATATTCCATTCTTGTGCTACTTTATCATCGATCACGGGATTATAATGCTGCAGACTTGCTCCAATCTCATATTGAGCCAAAGCTGTCCATACATTCGTCTGAGTCAAGCCACTTGACTGATCTGACCAGATCGGAAAATTATCTGCATATAGTTCAAACTGATCCTGCAAATGTTTGACAACGTCCTGATCTTCAAAAAACAAGATCGTCCCTTTACCAGCTGCAAAGCTCTGCAGTTTAGCTTGAGTGTTTGGAAAAGCGGCTTCCGGAGTAAGCGGCTTGAGTAATTCCTCTGTAAAGTCCCATAGTTTTTTATGTGCATCATCAAAAAGAATCACAACACGTTGAGTTTGAGAATTGAATGATGTTGGGCTTTCTCTAACCACTTCTTTGACTAATGATACAAGTTCATCTTCAGAAAGGGGGACTTCATTTCCTAAAGAATAAATCGAACGGCGCGCCTTTAGTGCATCTACAAAACTAGACAAATAACATTCTCCTTTATATTTCTGTAATTTTTATCACTTACTATCATAACACTTATTTAATGTTAGTAAAAGTATTTCTCTTTTTAGTTTAAAACTTTAAAACCCTTGAAGAAAAAAACGGGCCCATTGTGGTACGATACGTCGATGCACTAGTCTTTAATATTCTCTTTTACCACTTTAAGTCTAGTGAACTCTTCCCGTTCTTTTTCTTCCAAAGCATTCTCAATTGATTTTTTTGCAGATTTTAGTTTCGGGATAGAAATGTTTTCCAGTGCATTTGCTCGTTTTTGAGTTTTTTTAATATTATTCGCCAGTCGGTAGGCTGAATTTTCAATGACTGAAAGTTTAATAGTTAATTCTTTCACCTTTTCAAACGCAATCCGTGCCTCATCTAGAGAAGAACTGGTACTGTAAAAAGCATATGCCGGTTTTGTTTTCTGTCTGTCAAATTCGACTAATGGTATTTCTGTGCCCATAATACTTCGCACTTTCATGCGAATCGAACGTTCTACAGGGACAGTAGCGGCGATTTCCTGAACATAGTGAATCCCTGATTCTATATTTGCTCGTTCAAGAGCGGCATAGGCTTCACGGAAAGTTTCATCTATCTTTTTTTGCACCTCGTTTGCTTCATCCACAAGAGACATTATTTCGTTTACAAGGATCACTCGTTTGCGGTCCATCAAACTATACCCCTGGTTGGATAATTCAAGGGTTTTTGAAATCTGCATCAGGTTTCCTCGTGTAGGGGTCGTTTCCTCTGCCATTTCAATCACCTTCCCTTATTGAAATAGTTATCCAGCATTCCGGTATCAATACGATTCAATTCATTCCGTGGCAATATATGAAGTAGATCCCAGGCAAGATCCAAGGTTTCAATAATTGTACGATCCTCGTCGTCTTCTTGACCAATGAAGTGGTTCTCAAATCTTTCTCCAAACTTCAGGTACTTTTTATCCGTCTCTGAAAGTTCATCTTCTCCTATAACAGACGCCAAAGAACGGGCATCATTTACTTTTGAATACGAAGCAAACAGCTGATCGGCCACTGACTGATGGTCTTCACGCGTATAATTTTCTCCTATCCCGCCTTTCATTAATCGTGATAGGGAGGGCAGGATATTGATAGGCGGATAAATCGACTTCCCTTCCAGCGACCTATCCAGAACGATTTGGCCTTCAGTGATGTACCCAGTTAAATCGGGGATAGGATGAGTGATGTCATCATTAGGCATGGTCAAAATCGGTATCTGTGTAACGGATCCCGGCTTGCCGGCTACAATCCCGGCACGTTCGTACAGAGAAGCCAAGTCACTATAGAGATACCCAGGATAACCTTTTCTTGAAGGGATTTCCTGTTTGGAAGAAGAGACTTCCCGCAAAGCCTCACAGTAAGATGTCATATCTGTTAAAATAACCAGAATATGCATCCCCTGATCATATGCCAGGAATTCTGCAGCTGTAAGAGCAACTTTCGGTGTTATAAGACGCTCTACGACCGGATCATCAGCCAAATTCAGAAACATAGTCACATGGTCTATAACTCCGCTTTCTTCAAAAGTACGACGGAAAAAATCAGCCACATCATGTTTGACTCCCATTGCAGCAAAAACGATGCCGAACTCTTCATCATTAGCTTTACCTAAATTGGCCTGACGTACAATTTGTGCAGCCAGTTTATCATGGGGTAATCCATTTCCAGAAAAAATAGGTAATTTTTGGCCTCTTATCAGCGTAGTCAAAGCATCAATGGCTGAAAGACCGGTTTGGATGAAGTTTCGTGGATATTCACGTCTAACTGGGTTTAAAGGGTTTCCGTTCACATCCCTTTTACTCACATAATTCAACTCTCCCAATCCGTCTATTGGACGTCCTATCCCATCAAACGTCCGTCCGAGCATTTCCGGTGCCAGCGGCAGTTCCATTGACCGTCCTGTTAGTTTTGTATGTGTATTTTCCAGGGACATATTAGTCGTAGACTCAAACACCTGAATAATGGCTTTATCTTCGTACACTTCAATGATACGTCCCAATTTATGTTCTGTTCTTTGAACCGAAAACTCAACGATTTCATCATATGCAGCATCCTGCACACCTTCCAGCACAACAAGAGGGCCGTTAATTGAGTCGAGTCCTAAATATTCAATTGACATATGATCCCTCCTTAGGCATTTATATCCATGATTTTTGTATAAAAATCATCGATATCCTTCTTGTACTTATCGAACAAATCCAGCTTATCATTAGGTACATCGTATTTGATAGCAATGATTCGTGAAAAAATATCCTCTCTTAAGAGCAGAGACATCGGCATTCCCATTGAAATCAACGTTTTACAGCGTTTCCGTAAGTACAGTATGATTTCCATCATTTTTTCCTGTTTCAGTAAGGGAACAGAGGTATCTTCCGGATGAAAAGCATTTTGCTGCAGGAATCCCAGACGGATCACTCGTCCAATTTCGATCGTCAGTTTCTGATCATCAGGTAATACATCACTCCCGATCAATTTAACGACATCCATCAACGTACTTTCCTGATGGAGGATTTCAACGATCTGACGACGATTATCCACAAAGTCGGAGGAAACATTGTCCCGATACCAGGCAGATAGATCGCCTACATATTCACTGTAACTATCGAGCCAGTTAACAGCAGGGTAATGGCGCTCATGTGCCAATGCCTTATCCAGTCCCCAGAAACAACGGACGAACCGCTTGGTGTTTTGTGTCACGGGCTCTGAGAAATCCCCTCCTTGAGGGGAAACAGCTCCGATAATGGAAACAGATCCTTCTGTCTCGTTCAGATTAAGCATTAATCCTGCCCGTTCATAAAAAGTCGCGATCCGGCTTGCCAGATAAGCAGGAAAGCCTTCCTCGGCCGGCATTTCTTCCAGGCGACCGGACAGTTCCCTTAAGGCTTCTGCCCATCTGGATGTTGAATCTGCCATGATGGCGACATCATATCCCATATCTCTGTAATACTCTGCCAGTGTCGTCCCTGTATAGATCGAAGCTTCTCGTGCCGCAACCGGCATGTTTGACGTATTTGCTATAAGAGAAGTTCTTTCCATTAGTGAATTCCCGGACTTTGGATCAATCAATTCTGAAAAATCCTCCAGTACTTCTGTCATTTCGTTTCCTCGCTCACCGCAGCCGATATAAATAATGATGTCGGCATCTGAGTATTTAGCGATCTGGTGCTGCATCATCGTTTTACCTGTCCCGAATCCACCCGGAATAGCTGCCGTTCCACCTTTAGCTATAGGAAAGAGAGAATCCACCACTCTTTGTCCAGTGACAAGAGGAATAGAACTTTCATACCTGCTCCTGGTTGGTCGTGGATTTCGGATCGGCCATTCCTGCGCCAATTTAACCTCCACGACTGAATCATCCAGCTGCTGGATTTTTACGATCGGGTCTGTAATAGTATAGTCTCCATCTGCAGCGACCTCAACGACTCTACCTTCTATATTCGGTGGGACCATAGACTTATGGAGAATCGTTTTTGTTTCTGGTACTTCTGCTATAATCGTGCCACCAATAACTTCCTGACCGACTTCAACAGTCACATGTACCGGCCACTTTCTTTCTGTATCAAGGAGCTGTACATTGGCCCCCCGGCGAATATATTCGTCGGATTGTTCTGCTATTTTCTTTAAAGGTCTTTCTATACCGTCAAAAATATTATTCAAAATACCTGGACCCAAAGTTACACTCACTGGTTTACCAGTAGAAAAAACCGGTTCTCCAGGTTTCATGCCGGAAGTTTCCTCGTAAACCTGAATAGTCGTGCGCTCATTCGTCAAGGCAATGACTTCACCGATCAGTTTTTCTGTCCCCACAAATACTTTCTCAGACATCTGAAAAAGCGTTCGTCCTTTGACATAAACTATAGGTCCGTTAATTCCATATATCGTACCTAACTGTTTCACTTAGCATTCTCCTCCTCTGCTTTATCAAAAGAGAAGTTCGCCTTTTCTTCTTCGAATCTCTTAAGGAATGAATTGTCGATCAATAATTTTCGCGACTGAATGACCCCTCTACTGCCACCGATAAATGGACGTTCAGAAAGAGTAATATCATGATCAAGATGTTTTTCCAGCATATTTTTCTTGTCTGAATCCACCGAATCGATATATAAGGTGATGTCTTCTCCTTTGGCGAGATTCAGAGCCTCCTGCAGCTGCTTTTTTAAAAGTTCAATATAGTCATTTGTCTGCATGAATTCACTCACGCGTTCCTTAGCCAATACAAACACTTCTTCTTTTAGCTGCTGCTGTTTTTTATGCAGGTCTCTTTGCTGTTGTAACTGCAGCTGGGCAAGATGTTTATTGCTCTCTTTTCTTAAATTATCTTTTTCTGCATCCAATTCGATTGCAGCCTTATTCCTCTGCTCGGCTTTATGATCTTCCAGAGCTTCCTTTAAAGTATCTTCAAAGGACTCCAGCTGATCCGTAACTTTCTCATCAGCAGTTTTTAGAGTCATTTCTCGAAAAAAGTCGATTTTTTCTTCTATATCCATCTTTTCACCTCTTTAAACTATAGTTTTACACCGATCGCTTCATTTATATAAGAAGTAATAAAATCTGACCGGCGTCCTGTACCATATCGGTCAGGAATTTCCACAAGTAAAGGCTGCTGATTTTTCAGTCGTATATCAGAAATAATTTCCGGAAAATCGTTCCCGAGCTTTTCAGTCAGTAAAATGATGGCATTATCTTTGTCCTGAACCGCCTTCTCTAACGCTTGCCGAACTTCTGCCTTTTCATGTACAACAACACCTTCGACGCCAGCCAACCTCATACCTGTAGTGGTGTTGATGTTGTCACTGATCAAAAACATCTTCATTTTATAACTGTCCCAGTATCATAAAAGAAATAATCAATCCATATAGCGCGATGCCTTCGGCCAATCCCACAAAGATAAGAGAACGACCGAAGATCGAACTGTCTTCACTGATTGCACCTAAGGCAGCGGAAGCAGCGCTGGCCACCGCAACCCCTCCACCGATGCAGGAGAGACCTGTAACCAAAGCGGCAGCAATGTATCCTAAACCAGTTGCCAGACCATAATTTGCGGTATCGGCAACACCAGGTGTTTCTATTAGTTCAGACCCCAATACATATAAGTCCGGGTTGTATGCTAGAATTGTCGCAATAACGATACCGCTGAAAACGGAGAGTACATTGACCGTGAGAGATTTTTTAAAGCGGCCCCGCGTTTTCTTTCCTGCAAAATAGTAAGAGTAAGGCAATATAAACCCTAATACGAAAGTTGTAATTAATGTCAGTTTAATGAGCATGCTCATGTTTAATTTCCTCGCTTTCAATTCATAATAATTTTAGTATTAACTAAGTCAGATATTTATCTAAGAATGCTGATGAAGGGTTTGCCGTCACCTTTATAAAAATGACTGAATATTTCATAAAATTCTAATCTCAATACCTGTATACCGACCACAAGACCTTCCAGTCCGGCAACAAAAACATTTCCCATTATGATTACCAGCCAGTTGATATCGCCTCCCTCAACTGCACCGGCAAGCATGAGTACGACCTGCATCATCGCTGCGTGGCTTACTGCAAAAGCCCCAACACGGACAAAAGAAATAGTGTTGGAAAAGTAACTCAATAGTACTTCGAATAGTTCAAAGAATGCCTGCACAATAAACATGACCATGCCACTATCCGACTCTGCTTTATGATGTTCCAGTTTATTAATGATAGGCTCCTCAAAAGCAATTAAGAGAAGCGGGAGTCCGAACATGACCAGCAGAATCAGTGTGGCTGGAATCGGATTGCCACTCAAGAAAACAAGGACAACTGTAATCAGCGAGAGATAAAAAACTAATCCTGCCAGACCATTACGGTCAAACAGTGCTCTAACATTCTGATGGTTCTTCCATTTAATGACCACACTCAGTACTAGTGTGGTTGTTATCATAAACATACCAAAAGCAATGGCCGCTACAAAAACTGTATTGATCATTCCGATAAATGGTAAATCTGTCATGGCGGTCAAGGGATGTAGCCAAAGCGGTTCTATGATGTCTTCAAAACCAAAAAGACTTCCATATAAGAAACCGAAGATCGTAGAGAATACACCAGCCAACGCTACTATGCCGCCTAAGTCTATATCCTTCAACTTATATAGTAGAAATCCACCGACAGCCAATATACTGCCCTGGCCTACATCACCGAACATCGCTCCAAAGAGCAGTGAATAAGTCAGAGCAACAAGTGATGTGGGATCAAACTCTCTGTAGTTCGGCACCCCATACATCTTTACGAATAATTCGTAGGGTCGGAAAAAGCTGAAATTATGGATTTTTGTTGGTGGTGTCACTTCCTGTGTGTCTTCTTCATCCTCCACGATCACAATGACATTTGGATCTCCTTCTGTCTCCTGTTCGAATTCGATGGCCGCTTTTTCGGTCATCCACCCTCTCAGTAAATAACGGGTTTCTTTCTGAACAAATTCATCATGAGTCAGCGCTGCGTATTTTCGTATATTAAAGTTATGAGCCAAGTTTTCCAAACGCTGCTTTGTCTTCAATAAAGCATTTTTGTAAGGGGTCAGCAAAGTCTTGATGATCCGCTCATTATCTGAAATATGTTTATTCAGGACCTTCAATTCACTTCTCAGCTGAAGGACTATTTCTTGCGGTGTACCTTCATATTCATCCGGTATAAAGATGCGTTCCCAGTTCATTGAGGCAAACATTGCATCAACGCGAGCCAAACTTTTCAGTGGAGTGAAATAGACTCCATAGGTATAATTCTCATCCTGGACACATTCAATAAAAATCGACGGTGTAATGTCATACACATACTTAGTAAATTTATTATAGTTAGACCGAGTGAATCGACCAAACCTGAAGCGTATATTCTCCATATGAACGATCTTTTCTATTGGATAATCCAAATTAACAAAGGGTGCGATCAAATTCAACGACTCTTGTTCTTTATCTCTCAGACTCGTATATTGTAGGACCTTTTGATGATAAGGGTCAGTATCCTGTTCCAGCTGTTCGATTAAATGCCGGATAGTTTCCAATGAAGTTTTATCTTTCGTTAATGGAGGTTCACTGTCTTTCGCTCCTAAATAATCCAGTAACGTATTGATCCGTTCAAGATAATCTTTGAAAGGACTGGAACTTGTGTATGGACGCAGTGTCTTGGCTCCATAAAGTTCTGTCAAAGCATTTTCCAAATGAATTTCATGATGCGAAAGATATTGGTCTACCATTCGATCAATGTCATCTTTCGGACCAGAGATTGTCAGAAATTTCATTTTAGTTATCAAAACTTATCCTCCTTCATTAAATATTTTAATTGACTACTCTTTCACTCCGATGATCCTTTGAATTTCTCGGGGACCCCGGTCATAATGGATGGCTTCTAAAAGGGTAGTCAGCATTTCCACCTCTTCTTCTTTATCATGCAGATAATTATAAATGGAAGCAATGGAATAGGGGTCTTTTTTTGCATTATTATGGATTATATCTTCCATTAGAGTATCGTATAAATTTTCAAGCTGGACGCCATTTTCAATGTTTTCAACATATCTGCCATATTTCGTTGTTTCCAGTACACGCCAGAAACCGTCAATATTATCAGCTGAAAGCAGTGCTGAAACTTCCGGCTGTCTTAACCGATAATTCACTGGTATCAGTAATGTGCTGATTTGTTCGGCCGGAAGGTCATAGTACTTTTTATAGCGATAAATAAAAATAATATTCAACAGGTCAAGCTTAGTTCCATATATCTCTTCAAATATAGCCTGTTCTTTTTTTCCTAAAATCTTATTTTTCTCCTGCCAGATCGTTGTGAACGCAAATGTATCAAGTGCAGTTTCATAGTCAAATAATGACGGTTCTTCTACTGTATCAAGTAGTTTGATGGGCTGATAATACATGCTCCCCTGAAGTGCTTCCTTAAAGCCCTCCAAAGTATTGACACTCTTCAACGCTTCAAAGTCGAGATGGGAATGACGATTGAGATACTGAAGATATTCATAACTAACTTCTTCATAAATTTCAGAAATATCAAAAGCCCGACGCAAAATTTTCTTCAAGACAGTGATTTCATACATAATACCGTATATCTTTAAAAAATCACGTTGTTTAAAATTCGCAAAATGAAACAATTTGTTAAAATCTTCATAGATTGAAGAATTTAAAAGACCTTCAAGATAACTCCGGTAAATTTTAGTTTTATCTACATCTTTTAACACTTCGCTATAGCCAGGTTTCCTTTGTAAATATGCAAGAAAAGCTTCGATAGAATCGAGATGGGAAATTTCAATATAGTCTTCTGTCGAAAGAAGTTTTCCATGCATCCCACGGATTTTAGTGGTTATGGCTGTATATTGATTCAGCAAGCTGCTCACCTCAAGTTCTCAGTATATTCCCTACGATTTCCTGAACGATATCATCTTTTTTCTGCCTATATTCTTTCTCAAAACGTTTAATTTCATTTTCGTAAAGACTGTACAATTCCTTTTTGTTTGCTTCTTCTTTCTGGTTTATTTCAAACTGTATTTCTTTCAGCTGTTGTTGTGTCTGCTGATTTATTTCACTATCAAACTCTTGCTGCTTTCTTTCGTAAACTGTTCGTAAATCTTTCTTTTTCTCGTCTATACTGCTTTGCATATCCTGCGCAGTTTGTTCAATCTTAAAGAGCTGATCAACGATATCATTCATTACGAGTTCCTCCATTTCATCTTTACTTCTTCTAATCTAAGCAGTCTACATTTTTTTACGCAAAAATCAAGAACTGCATTAAACAACACTTTTTACACAGAGTCCTGCTGAAGAAAACTGCAATGCCAAGTCACTGATTCTAGTATACTCCACTAACCTGCTGATTGGAAAGCGAGAAAGCAGGTTAAATCATCAGATTTCTACGATTTCATTTTTACTCATCGTATACTATTTATGTAAGGAAAAACAGAAAAACACTAGTTAAAGAGTGTCAATACGCCTAAACTAGTGTTTTTCTAATCGTTATTCTCTAAACGTGATTTCCAGGAAATAATCACTTTATTATCTACTGTGGTCAATAAATGTTTTTATATAGTGAACAACCAAATCTTGCTGTTCGGTACGGGAAAGAATACTCCGGCCATCACCATCCTGAAGTCCGTAATATCCGAAATTGGAGTGATTGCCTCCTTCTATTTCCTTATATGACGTTTTCTCAGGCAGCAGTGACTTTGACTTTTCATAATTTTCATCGTTGATTACTTTATCATTCGTGCTTGTTATGGAAAGGATAGGAAAGTTCAAATCAGACAAGTCACTATTCTCATTTGGATACCCTGCCAGTAAGATAATTCCTTCGATGTCATCAGGATTTTCTTTAGCATAGATTGTGGCGCTTGTACCTCCTAAAGAATGTCCCGCCAGCCACCAGTCTTTATCTGTTACGTATTCTTTTTTTATTTCTTCTATGGCATTTGTATTCAGGATAGCAAGCTCAAGCGGCATATCAGGAATAAAGACTTGGTACCCTTCTTCGCTAAGATCCATAGCCAATGGAAGGTATGCAGCTTCTTCAACCAGCCCTCCCTGATATATAACGATCTGTCCTTTAATATCATCAGATGAGACAGAGGGGGTTACTTTGATCCACCCTTCCTCCTGACTTACTGTTTCTTCTTGAAACAAATCTGTCGCTTCCGGCAAAGCCTCATACGTGTTGAGCTGCAGAAAAATATAGGCAGAAGATAGGATCAGCAATATGACGATACCTATACCTAAAAGCCATTTCTTCCACGATCTATGGTTTGATTTCATCTTTCCACACTCTCCTTGAAACAGTTTTTTCTCAAAATCATCATTGTTTTCACATTAATGGTCTTATAATCACTTTAGAGTAGCCACTATTTTTACCTCATCCCAGCTTAATTCTCTCGTTGGAACAATGATCGCAGACCGGTTACTATCATATATCAGAATCATATCGTCATACTGTTCGATCCTTTTTATATCTTTCAGTTTCAGTTCTTCCTGAGCATTTTCACCTGTTACCGTTATCGTATATTCACTGATGGTCAGGCTTTTTTCTCCAAACAGATAGTCTTTTTCTCCTTTTGACAACATCTTTCTGGTTTGTTTCAGGATCGTTTTTCTGTACTGTTCCGGGAAATAAAGAACCCATAACCCGAAAAAGCCTGTAGCAGTGATGACCCAATAAATAGCTGGCTGTCTGAACAGAACAGTGCCCATTAAAAAGATCGATCCAGAAAAAAACAGGGGAATCAACAGACGTAAAAACCAGTACGTTTTTCTTTGGGCAGGCGAGTCTTCTATATAATGAAGGTTGAATCGCACAAAATCTTCTTCATTTAATTCATAATTAATGATCATTCAATCCCCCGCTCTCTTATATGTTTTACCTTTCAACAAACAGTTACTGATTTCCATAAAACTGATTAAAAATTTTACAGACAGCTAAGTTCAGATAACATTGTATCTGTGCTTTGTCTCGACCTGAAGTGATTTTCAACTGCCAAGCCCCTGACTCCAGCTGTTCATCAACCAGCCACTGCAATCCCCTTTTAATGTCAGGATGAGATGGCGGGAAACCAAGAAGCGACAGAGAATCCAGAACGGATATCAAGTCGGCATAACAAAATGGGTAGACAAACTGTTTCCAGTACTTTTTGTCCTGTCTGTCAGGATAAATGTCTCGTTTGAATATATACCGACTGACCAGTTCCCCGGCTTCTATGATTTCCTGCCATTTCTTATAGTGTGGGTGTATACAAAAGGCGCGCAGCACTACCGCCGTGATCATGTACGAAGAGGGCTGAGTGAAGTCTGGTTCGATTGTTTTGTGATAATCATAAGTCACATCAATGTTATAATTTTTTGTCCTGAACGCAAGTGCCCAGCCTCCATCGTTCTGTCGGTTATTTATTAACCAGTCCAGAGCCGCTAAAATTCTTTTATCATCTGGATAACCTGCTTTAATAAGAAGTTCTGTGATACCTGCTGTATAGTTCGGCGTATACTGTTTATCATAAATGCCACGAAAATCTCCCTGATCAGTCTGAACAGAAAAGAAATAATCTGCTGCGTTTTGAACTGATGAATGAGAGCGATCAAGATTATACATTTCAACTAGCTTTCCTAGATTTCTGAATGACTGATACTGATTCAAGTTAGACAAATCCATGGTGTTACGTGTTTTGGGATATTTCCAGAAGCCTTGGGGCTCCTGCATTCTTACTAAGCGCAAGACTTCTTCGGATGTTCCCCCTGATTCAAAAGGAACTTCCCGGTCACATAAATCTTTAAACACTTTAAGCTTGAAGGCATCATCACTCTTTTCGAGTAAGGGGGCAATGGGATCATAGTTCAACTGCTTCAATCAGGAATGATTATATTCAGACATGACAACCTCTCCTCGAAAAGTGCATTTAGTCTGTTAGTTAACCCATACATCTATCATTTGATAGTTCTATTCTACACTAAAACAGCAACTGTTATTAACAACAGCTGCTGCTTTTCTTTAATTAATTTTCTATTTCTTTCACTCGTCCGACAATACCGCTTTCCAGTCTCACTTTAATCCCATGATGATGCGATTTTGAGTTAGTTAAGATGTCTTTCACTACACCTTCTGTCAGCTTGCCCGAACGCTGATCCTGTTTTTGTACGACTTTCACCTTTTTACCTGGTTCGATATCTGCGCGTTTTGTACCCTCCATGTTTATGTGCTCCTTAATAAAATTGGTTTTTATTTCTTTCTCGATGTTCTTTTACATAGTAACACAAATCAGTGATAGTAATCAGCTGGTACAGTCACACGCCTTAATGATTTAAAATGTACATCCTCATATTTGACTTTAAGTAAAAATTCAATAGACATGCGGATTATTATATTCAATGTCCATTACTTCAAAATTAAACCAGTTGTAATCCCCTTCATCCAGTTTCCAGGTGATCTCTCCTTTGGTCGGTACATTTATTCCTTCAAATGACTTATAGGTACTGACTGGTATCGACCACGTTTCCATTCTGAATTCACCATCGAAATCGCCATACCGCTCGGCTTCGAACCGTGTAACTTCTCCCTTGTCATTTATTGTAAATATTCCTGAAGCCGAGACTCCTTTATACGTCATGACAGCTTTTGCCTTGTGACTATCTATTTCTTTCCATTCTATATAGTCATTCAATAAAGCAGACGGGAACCACATCGTCTCTGCAAGGTATCTTAACAATGTCCCCTGGTCGATTTCTTGGCCTTGCGAGTCAGCCAAGGTAAAGAGAGACAAAGGTTTTATCAGCATGCTGCCTCTGCCGTTTTGATATTTGTCGCGTCCGGAGATATGAATGAATGGTGCAGCCTTAATTGTTGCATCCCAGATGAAACCGGGCTCTACTGAAGTGAAGTATTGTTCAGCCTCGACCGGCATCCATCTGCTGTCTGGTCCCAGTCTCATTTCTGCCTGCTGTCTTAAACGAACAGACACTACACTTTTTTTGCCTATAATCCCGCTATACTTAAACCATCTCTGTACATTTTCCGGCAATCCTTTCAAATCTTCTTCAGATATCCTTTCTCCCTCATTTTCTACCGTACTGAAAAGTTCCTCTACTTCAGCTTTAACATTTCTTTTAAAAAGAGTTTGAGCTAAAAGTGATCCTGATAAACCTACTCCTGAAAGCACCAGTAAGCTAATGACTAGTCGTTTGGTCAGCGACATTATTTCTGTCCTCCGTTTCCGTTACTTTTTATCCTTTTTCACATGGGCAGGTCGCAGCTTTCTTCCACCAATAGTGCACAATACAGCGGGCGCTATGAATGTGGCCCCCCTGCCCAGGATATAGAAATAAAATGGGTGGTTTTTCAATCCTTCTACATACTGAAAGTAGTCAGCACCCAGACGGATAGCAAAGCCTAGAACGAGCAGAAAAGCAGCTGCGAATAAAAATATACTGATTTTCTTTGTATTTTCCATATCTGTCCTCCAGTCTTTAGGTGGGAATTCACCATGTATAAAGACAGTCTGGTCTATTTGTGAAAAGATTAACATAAAAGTATAAATAATTCAATATTTACGCACAAAAGAGCTGACCAGGTTTCTGGTCAGCTCTTTTGTTATAAGGATATTACGTGGTCTGATTAGACGTCTCCTTTGAATCCTCATCCGTTTGTTTATTTATTGTGATCAGGACCGTTTCTATACGGTTTTCCTTCATATCTTCCACTTCAAACGTCAGGTGTTTGTATTCTACTCTTGCGTGGTCATTTTTGGATGGCACGTGTCCCAGTTCATTGATCAGAAAACCTCTGACAGTATCAAATTCATCCGTTGGGAAACTAACGTTAAGTGTATGTTCCAAATCACGCAGACGATACGTCCCGATCACACTGTACTGATTGGAAGAAAGCTTCCTGATCTCATCATCGTAAACACCCGGTTCCATACTTTCGCTAGTGATTTCTCCAACGATTTCTTCTATGACATCTTCAATAGTGATCATTCCCTGGGTGCCGCCGAATTCATCGAGCACGATAGCCATATGCGTTTTTTCCTGTCTCATTTTAGCAAACAGCTTATCAATAGTTTGAGAGTCCTGAACATAATGCGGTGCTCGCATAGCTTGTTTTAGTATAAAGGTAGAGCCATTATCTTTTTTCATATACATAAACAGATCCTTTACATGCAGGACGCCTACGATATTATCTATATTGTTTTCATATACAGGAAAACGGGTGTACTGATATTTATTCACTGTTTCCAATACAGTATTCAAATCCGAATCCGAAGATAAGGCGATCATATCCGTCCGGTGAGTTAATATGTTGGAAGCAGTCGTATCATTGAATTCGAATATGTTCTCGATCATCACTCTTTCGACCGGATGAATGGTCCCTCTTTCACGCCCTAAATCAACAAGCAAACGAATATCTTCTTCTGTCGCTTCTTCACTTTCAGCATTAGGATCCGCACCGAATAATTTAAATATGACCCTGATAGAAAAACTCAAAAATTTCACGATCGGTGCACTGACTTTTGCCAGCAGGGACACAGGCCCTACAGCAATATTGGCAATGGCTTCAGCTTTCTGCATCGCCAGCTGTTTAGGGACCAGTTCACCAAAAACTAAGGTGAAATACGACAATACGACAGTTATCACCACAACTGAAATCGAATTCAAGGCACTTAGAGAAATAGGGACACCTAAATCGTACAGTGCCTGTGCCATTGGGTCGGCAAAGAAATCTGCAGCGAAAGCACTGGAGAGAAAGCCTGCGAGAGTAATGCCGATCTGAATGGTACTCAAGAATAAACTCGGTTTCGATATAAGATCATATAGTTTCTGGGCTTTTTTGTCTCCGTTATCTGCCATGCGCTTGACTTTATTGTCATTCAGGTTCACAAAAGCCAGTTCAGATGCTGCAAAAAAACCATTTAAAAGGATCAGAATAATGAGTGTTACGATTGCTATCGCCATTGGATTTCCTCCATACAGTGTTACCTTTTAGTTAAAATAAGTCTATCACACTGGGGTTTATTGTCAATCAAAGTTGACCGCGTCGGACTCCTCGAGATAGCTTGATTCTGTCTTCAGATCACATACCCTTATCGTCTGGGCAATAGTCCAGTCAAACCATGAGACTTTAATGTATGCCACAAGGGTCTCCATCCATTACGGGTGATCCTGGGTTCTTTTCCTTCAGAAAGGCGGGCGATCTGGTGTTCATAGTAACTGATCCCCATCAATGAACCCACTTTCCCGTCCAGATAGCTACTCCCGGTGGTGAGTCGTGGCGTATTTATCTGCGGGCTTTTCCCTTTGATGATCTGACTAGGTAAATCAGAATACAAAACTAAAGGGCGTGCCAGACCGATCATCGAAGTTTTACCTTGTCGGAGCGCTTTCTCCATGCTGTCAACTGATCGGAAACCACCCGTCACTACTACCGGAACATCGACCGAAGCTTTTAATCTTTCGGCATAATCGATGAAGAAGATGTCTTCACTGTCTTTTTCAGTTTCTTTGAACATTCGTGGATTCTCATAATTGCCACCTGAGATCTCGATCAGATCGATACCCGAACCGGCCAGGGTCTGTGCTACACGAAGTGATTCCTTTTCGCTGAATCCACCTGAACTGAAATCAGAAGCATTGAGCTTTACGCTTATAGAAAAGTCCGGACCCAGTTCTTTTCTCATTCCTGTATAGATTTCCATTAAAAATCGCATCCGATTTTCAAGTGAGCCACCGTACTGGTCGCTGCGCTGATTATGCTGTGCCGAAAGAAACTGACTGACGAGGTAGCCATGGGCCCCATGAATCTGGACCCCTTTGAATCCAGCCCTTTTTGCGACAGAGGCGGTTTTTATGTACTTTTGAACAAGTCCTTTGACCTCTTCTGTCGTCAGCGCTCTGGGCTGGCTGAATAACTGACTGGAGTAATTCTGTAACGGAATGGCGCTGGGAGCAACTGGCTCTTTGGATAATGAACGGGGAGACTGTTTGCCCGGATGGTTGATCTGCATCCACAGCTGCGCCCCCTGCCTGCTCCCGGCTTCCGCCCATTTTTTTAGTAGGTCAAGATCTCTTTCATCTTCAACCACCACATTGCCCGGTTCCCCTAGAGCATTTCTGTCGATCATGACATTCCCAGTAACGACAATACCTGAGCCACCTTCTGCCCATCTTTCATACAATTTCATATGATTCTCAGTGGGTTGATGATCCCGGTTTGCCAAGGTTTCACTCATTGCAGACTTCAGGAAACGGTTTTTGATTTCTTTACCATTAGGCAGTATCAGTGGTTCTAATAATTTTAGCGAATTCATTCGTTTATTCTCCTCAATTTAAATTTTTCCCATTCCGATTAAGTGTAACATGTTGAGATCGTAATCGATCAAAGAGTGTCTTTCGAACTTATACATAACGCGTGTGATATAATCTTATTATAATAAATCTATATAATCCCTAGTAAAGAGGAAGTGATACTGCCAATAAAAAGCCAGCTCCACTTTTCAAAAATATGGAAAAGAAGGTGTGTATCATGTCAAAGAAAATCACTACTGAATCACTGAAAAAATTCAATACAGTGATGGGTTTTCTGCATCTTGTTCAAGGATTACTCATGCTGGGTTTTGCGCTTTTCATTGAACGGATCTCTGATTTCACTGTGCCTGTCATGTCCAATTTCCTCACATTCGATCAGACTCAAATGCGTCTTGTCACTGAAACCAATCAATTGTTTGACGTGCCGTTTGGTATCATGGTCTCCTTATTTTTATTTATATCGGCCGCTGCGCATTTTATCATTGTCAGTCCCTGGGGCAATCCTATCTATAATAAAAATTTAAAAAAAGGTATGAACCCTTTCCGTTGGTATGAATATGCTCTCAGTTCGTCACTTATGATCGTACTGATCGCTCTCTTATTCGGTGTCTATGACATCGGTGCTCTTATCCTGATCATTGCCGCTAACGCTTCTATGAATCTATTCGGTTTAGATATGGAAGAAATAAATCAATATACAGAAAAAACCAACTGGAAACCCTTTGTCTTTGGCAGCATTGCTGGCGCAGCGCCCTGGATCGTTATTCTTTTGTATGCATTCGGAAACTCAAATCCCGCAGAAGTCCCCTGGTTTGTTTATGCCATTGTCGGCAGTTATTTTGTCTTCTTCAATTTGTTTCCAATCAATATGATCCTGCAGTACAAGAAAATCGGAAAGTGGGACAACTACTTGTATGGTGAAAAAGGCTATATCGTCCTGAGTCTGGTGGCTAAGTCTATTTTGGCCTGGCTCGCTTTCGCCGGAGTCATGCAGCCTCAATAGAGAATAATCAAAACGAGATCCTGGTAATATAGGGATCTCGTTTTTATATGTCTATCTCACTATACAGACAGTATGCCTCAGTTAGTGAAAATCTCGTTTGTGGATCGCCGTGTAAACCAGATCACCCTCTACTCGTTTGCTTTCCATTAATGATAGACTTTTTACCGCAATTTTTTCCTCCGGCACCCTCAAGTCTGCTTTGATTTCATCAAATCCTTTTTCCAGTAAGGCTTGTCTGACCATAGTAATATGGGGAATGTAGTCCTGTTCTTCTTTCGAAAATCCTGAAACTTCGAGTTCAGTTTCCAGCTGTTCTTTCAACTTAAACAGCTTCTCCGCCTTCCCCTTTACGCCGACCCAGATGATTTCTTTGTTTTTCCTTGGGAAATGTCCTAAACCACCTAAGTATAAAGTAAACGGCTGTATCTGCTGAACAGTATCGTCTATAGCTTTTTTTAGTTTCTCTGCTTCGTCCTCATTCACTTCTCCTATGAAGCGTAAGGTGATATGGAAATTATCAGATGATGTGTAATTTCCTTTACTGATGCTGTCTTTCAAGTTCAGCTGAATGTCAGTCAAAACTCTTTTAACCTGACTATCCAGTTCAATCGCTATAAAAAGTCTCATATCTTCACTCCCTCAATGTCTAAAGTTGAATTCTTATCAATGAAGTCAGAAAAAATTAATGATAAGGTCCCTCCCGTGCAGTAAAGGAAACTGTATAGAACACATTTTTGTTAATCTTATAGAAAAGGTTTCTCCCAGTTATTTCAGCGCAGAGATACTCTAATCTATGAACGATAGGAAGAAGAACCGTGTCCAAAAGAATGCCTATGAGGTTTATCTAAAATACCTCTGTTTTAATCATTAGTAAGCTTCTCAGCTGATCTTCTATCCAGTTAAGAATAATATGATTGTTCCCCCTAAAGTATTGACCAAAAGGTGAGCAATAATGATTATCGTCGTGTTTTGAGATTTTTGTGCTACAAATGACGCAGCCAGTGCCCCCCGCAGTAGAAAAATAAGGTTCCACCACCAGAAAATATGAAAGAGTGTCCAGAGAAGTCCGTGAAGAATCCAAGTATATTGACCGTGCACTATTTCCTGCCTTGGAAGTATATATCCCCTCCACCAGAACTCTTCCCCAAGGATATTAAAAAACAAGAAGAATAACTGAAAGGTGATAAGCAGTGCAATTGGCGTTGTTTCAAATTCAGGTGGTATCCCAGATACTGTCATTCGCGGATCCAATGTTGTAGGTAAATATTCAGGCGGAGCGAAGCCAACAACATCGAGCAGCCACGATTGTGTAGGTAGTAAAAGAAAATTCCCTGATATCATAAATAAAGACAATCCTAAAGTCCAAAGCCACTCTTTTTTTGATCGGTTTCAACCGGAATCTACGTTTGATCACTTTCCATCTCAATTCGTATCCGTCAAATTTCAAGGCAACAAACGATGCACCAAAAAGAAGGATGACAGGCCCCATCAAGGTCAACGTGTAATTCAACACTGGATCGACTCCGCCCTCACCTAACAACGGCATGATCACATAGATACTTATTATAAATATAGCTGCTGGTATGCCGAAATATAATAGTGACTGCCAGAATGGCATGGGTTGAACCATTTTATCTTTAATCATTGCCTCCCTCCTTCTTTATATCTTATTATATGGCAGCTAGCTCCTTATCACTAACAATAAGACAATAAAATAATAAAATGTAAAAAAGCTTCAACTTAACATTCAATTAAGTTGAAGCTTTTTCTCTATTCTATTTAATAATTCAGTTAGAATGAAAGAACATTCATAGCAACCAGAATATTTGTAATAATATACAATAGCGGTATGGAAAGAATCGTTCTGAAGAGGAACACTTTAATGACATCCCAGAAGTTCAGACCAATTTTTGTCTCTACCAGGATCATTCCGGTTTCTGACATAAATACCAGTTGTGTAAAGGCCAGAACACCAATAAAGAAACGGGCAGCTTCACTCTCAGCACCGCTTATAAACAGTGCCGGCAGATACATGTCAGCGAAACCGGCAAGAGATGCCGGTGCCATCTGAGCAGCAACATCCGTGCTGTATCCTATGAACTCATACAGAGGGACCAGCGGTGCACTGATGATATCGAAGAATGGGGTGAACTCGGCAATGATAAGGGAAATCGTACCGACAGCCATAATGATAGGTAAAAATCCAATGTATATATGGATGATGTTTTTGATCGCTTCAATAAACGCATCTAAAACTTTCGTATCCTTGGCCTGTTCCACAGCAGAATCATAGGCGTATTCAACGACTGTTTCATCTTCAGGAACTTCCACAGTTTTTGGTGTTTTTCCTTCATAATATTCAGGTTCGAATTTCTTCAGCGGCAAACGTGCTGTAATAAAGGCAATGATCAGTGTGACTAATAAAATGGACCCGTAAAAAACAGGGAAGATACTGCCAAACCCTAATTCGTCAGCGACCGCTGCAGCAAAGGCAATACCTACCACCGAGAAACTAGTGGCAATAATGTAGGCTTCTCTTTTATTATAGTAACCACGCTGATATTGCTTATCTGTGACGACAATACCGATCGTTCCGTCGCCAACAAATGAGGCGATGGCGTCGATCATTGAATAGCCGGGAACTCTAAATAGTTTTTCAACTACTGGCCCCAGCAGGATACCAATAAACTCAACAATACCAAAATGAGTGAGTAAAGGAAGTGCCAGTATCCCCACAAAGAATGTTATGTAAAGTGTCGTGAGCAACCCGCCTTCACCCGCCATCAGACCACCCGTATTCGGATCCAGTATGACGCTTGCGAAATCATAGCTTGCAAACCAGTTATTCAGCACCATCAGATACAGGAAAGATCCTGTGATCCTCAATACAACGTTTAACGGTGATGCTTTAAACATGTTATTGATGGTCTTACTTTTGGATGTATAGAACATAAAGACCACAGTTCCGATCAATACGATCCAGGCACTTGCAGCTGTAAATGCAAGGAATTCATCCAGTATGTTATTTTTTACAAAGTCAATGATGTGAGAGAGCATGATCTTGCTCTCGCCACCAATTGTAAAAGGAACGAGAAAAAAAACAAAACCGAAAAGCGATAGAAATATAAATTTCAACTTGTTTATCATATAGTAACCTCCATTGTTGTCGTTTTTTAGAATAGCACACACTAGATTACATTACAATTATAAATTTATAATATAAACATACATTTAAAGGTTATTATATGCATAAAAACACATAAAATAGATTAAAAATCAACTATTAGTATGCGTTCTTCTTAACTGATCTGGATGTGAGAAATTCCTGCCATTCTTCATATATATTAAGAAGATCATCGTCCAGATAACTTAAGGCCTTTTCCTTTATACTATCCGGGACCCCATAGTATGCTTCAGCTATCGACCCGGTAATGGCTGCAATCGTGTCACTGTCTCCTCCGGTGGAAACTGCCAAACGAATGGCATCCTCAAATGATGTCGCTTCAATAAATGCCCTGATTGCTTGAGGAACCGATCCTTGACATGAGACATCGAACTGATAAGACTCCCTGATGTCATCTAGACTGAAATCCAGCGCGTAGTAATCTGCATTAATTCTCGAGAAAATCGTACTTTTTGATAATCCTTTTCTCGCCATATATATTGCCAGTGTGACCGCTTCAGCCGCTTTTAATCCTTCTTTATGATCATGCGAAACCCTCGTGACTCGTGTAGCTATTTCCAGTGCATCCATCTCATTCCTGCCCGCGTGGCCGGCAGCGCTGACCCGCATAACTGCACCATTTCCGTAACTTTTGTAAGGTTTAGGATCGTCGCTGAAAATCCAGTTGATGAAATGCCCACCGAAACCACAATCGGGATGATTCCGACCGATTTTTTGCATAAACTTTACAGCTAAACTTTCCAGCTGAGTATAGTCTATAACGTCAAATGGGTTTTCCTGTAACGCCGGATCCTTATTTTTTTCTACCTCCATGATAGCCTTTCCTATGGCCAGTGTCATTATGCTGTCATCTGTTGGTCGGCAGTCCGAAGTGAACAGATCGAATGCCTTGCTTTTATGATCAGCATGTTCAAACCTTGACCCCACTATATCTCCAACAATAGCTCCAATCATCAAACTTCCACCTTTCATGTCACATACTTTATTATACTTGGATATATATTAAGAAATCATCTATTTAGACTTTTAAACTTTGTGCTTCAAGTCTCACCACTCTGTATTTGTGACCGGGAAATCGTTTACCCGTTCGTCCAAAATATTTCTTTGGCTTTTAATGCAGTAAAAAGACTCGATCCCTTTCTTTCGGATCGAGTCTTTTTCGACTATATGAGTTTAAACGGTTATTCCTCTTTGGCCACCCAGTGATGGGGTTTGATTTCAATAAAGCTGCTTTTTTCGAGATCGAACCCTTCTTCATCCAGTTGCTCGACCGATTCGCGTGTTGCTTCATATACGGGGTCCGGTACAGGGATAGCAGATAATAATTTTTGTGTATATGGGTGTATGGGATTATCAAACAGTTCTTCCGCGTCAGCGAGTTCAACGATCTGACCGCTATACATCACGGCGACCCGATCAGAGATCTGTTTGACCATTGCCAGATCGTGAGCGATGAATAGATAAGTCAAATTAAACTTTGTCTGAAGCTCTTCCAGTAAGTCGACGATTTGAATCTGGATGGAAGCATCAAGAGCTGACAAAGGCTCATCAAGAACAATAAATTCCGGGTTGACTGCCAAAGCGCGAGCGATCCCTATCCTCTGACGCTGTCCGCCTGAAAATTCATGAGGATAGCGCTGTGCAAAACTTTCGTCCAGACCTACCAGATCAAGCAGTTCCAGGATACGTTTTGTCCGTTCATTTTTATTTTCGGCCAGGCCGTGAACATCAATTGCTTCTCCAATAATTTCCATTATTTTCATACGCGGATTCAAGGAAGCATAGGGATCCTGGAAAATCATCTGGATATGTTTACGCATCGTTTTCATTTCTTCCAGGGATAAGTTATTCAAATCAAAGCCTTCGTAAATGGTTTCCCCACTGGTCGGTGCATGCAGGCGCAGAAGAGTCCGTCCGGTTGTTGATTTACCTGAACCCGACTCACCCACAAGTCCAAGCGTCTCCCCTTCATAAATCGAGAAACTGATATCATTTACAGCTTTTAACGTTTCCCTTTTCCCCAGCGAGAAAAATTTATTTAAACGTGAGACTTCCAGAAGTTTCTTTCGCTGACCCGAGCGTATTTCAGCCAGTTTCTTCTTATGTGCCTCTGATTTTTCCTTGTGCAAATTAGGGATGGCATTTAGAAGCATTTTCGTATAATCTTCTTTGGGATTTACAAAGACACTCTTCGTTTCTCCTGATTCAACGACTTGACCTTCTTTCATTACTATCACCCGGTCGCACATATTGGCAACGACACCAAAATCGTGTGTGATCACTATGATCGAGGTACCAAACTTCTTCTGGATATCCTTCAGTAAGTTCAGGATCTGAGCTTGAATGGTCACATCCAAGGCGGTAGTGGGTTCATCGGCAATAAGCAGGGCCGGGTTACATGCCAGAGCCAACGCGATCATCATACGCTGACGCATCCCCCCCGAAAATTCATGGGCGTACTGACTGTAACGTTCTTCGACATTTGATATCCCTACTTGCTGCATCATTTCTTTTGCTCTGATTTCAGCCTTTTTTTTCGACAGTTTCTCGTGGTAGCGCAGCGTTTCTGTGATCTGAGCACCGATAGTCATGGTAGGATTCAATGAGGTCATAGGATCCTGAAAGATCATTCCGATGTCATTCCCTCTTATGTCCCGCATCTCTTTTTCTGTTAAGCTGAATAGTTCCTTGCCCATAAAGGCGATGGAACTTTCCGGATGGATGTGCGCATTGGGAGCCAAGAGCTGCATGATGGATCGTGCAGTGACACTTTTTCCGCTTCCGGATTCACCCACGATACCGACCGTTTCCCCTTTTTGGACATCAAACGATACATTTGACGTCACTTGCTGCATGGTATCTCCCGTTGAAAAAGATACTGATAGATTTTTTACAGTTAATAATGTTTCCATTGTCTACTCCTTCATTTTCAGGCCTCTATAATAGGGAGCCGCTCTTCTTCTCGTGCTTTTTTAGAAATGTAACACTATTTGTCACAAAAAGAAACCTTTTTTCTCTTTCCCGCACTTGATGCCATTATTCCCCTCTCATATCATTGCCAGATTTCACTAGCCTTTCCAAGGACTTCTTACAAATAATTAGTATTTTTCTCAATAAGACTTGACGCGTCATAATACTTTTGATATATTTACATTCAGTTGTACACAATCAAAAAAACGATAAAAAGAAAAGTACAGGTTGAATGAAAGTAAAGCGAGTCCCGGATAGTGAAAGGGGACCTGGATGAAAACCTGGAAGTGCATCTTGGAGTTATATGATCGAACGATTGAATCCTTAGATCATATCGGGTTTGCCCGTTACAGCATGTCGGTATATCCGTCTTTTTTGACGCCGTACCGAATCGAGATTCATAAAGTCTCCCACAACTTATTTGTGGTCTCTTTATGTATTTTTAAGGTGGAACCGTAAAATTTCATATTTTGCCCTTAAGCAATCCTTCGTAACAGAAGATCAGTTGCTTAAGGGTATTTTTATTATAGTTATGTAACCTATAGATTTTGATTTAAGTAAGAGCTTTTGAATAACTGAATGAAAGGAGGACATGTTCATGAAAAAAGAAGAAACAGATAAATCGATCAACTACAGGCATAGAATAAGTGAAACCTACGACACGGCGTCTCAAGAACGTCATGTCGCTTGGGGACTAAAACTGTTGAGTTTTCCCTTTCAACTTCTTGTCCTGATCCGCTACCTCTTTAACAAACGTAAGGACGAGTCGGAATTTCTCATTACAAACGTGGAACATGAATTCGAAGAAAGTGGTGAATCAGCTGAATTAAAAAAAGAACTTTTACGACAGGAAGAAAGAAAAGCAGCTTTTCTTGATCAGTCTTTATCCCGATCCGATATCGAAAAGAATGCGGAGCATCATTTTCAGAGAGCCAGACAACGGGAAATAACTAAACGGATCAATGACCACTACGGAAAATCAGATACCCGACCACAAGATTTTCTTCATGAAACGACGAGCTGGATGCGAGAACCACTGGGCTTTCTGTTGTCTCTAGTTCTTGGCTTCCCAATGTACCTGCTTTTATGGATCGTATCCGTCCCTATGGTCCGTTATATTGCCAATCGTCTTGTGGCCATGCTGTTTGTGATCATCGGCGTCACAGTTATCGTATTCACACTGCTTCATCTTTCGCCATCTGATGCAGCCTTGAATATCCTGGGAGAACAAGCGACTCCCCAGCAGATCGAAAATTTCAAGCAGGTACATGGATTGGATGATCCGTATATCGTACAGCTGTGGCGAACAGTAAGAGGTATTTTCACCTTTGATTTAGGGACCTCATTTGAAGGAAATGAACAAGTCGTCGCCACGATCATGAGACGATTCCCGGTCACCCTGCAGCTCGCATTTTTTGCGTTGATATTTTCAGTTACTGTGGCACTGCCTTCAGGGATATATGCCGCTGTAAAAGCCAATACGACTTTTGATCATTTGTTTATGTTGATCGCCCTGATCGGCATTTCTATTCCCAGCTTCTGGCAAGGTCTGATCTTCATTCTGACTTTTTCCATAAACTTAGGATGGCTTCCAGCCACTTACAGTGCTTCAGATCTATCGTCGCTCATCATGCCGGCTGTCGTTTTGGGAACAGCGCTAATGGCCTCCGTTGCAAGGATGACACGTTCATCTACACTGGAAGTGATCAACGAAGACTATATTCTGACTGCACGGGCAAAAGGCTTATCCAACAAACATGTCATTTTAAGACATGCGGTACCTAACGCGTTGATTCCTGTGATTACGATCATCGGCCTTCAATTCGGTGCCATGCTTGGAGGTGCAGCTGTGACAGAACAAGTCTTCAATATCAGAGGATTGGGTAATTATATCGTCAACAAGCAATTCGTTCCCGATATTCCTAGTGTCATGGGCGGCGTCATCTATATCGCCATCGCTCTATCGATCGTCAATCTTATCGTCGACTTAATGTACAGTTTCCTTGATCCCCGCATTAGATCCCGAATAAAAAACGGCCAATGAAAGCAGGTGTAAATAATGAGATCCTATCAAACGAATCAAATCATTGAACAATTAAAGTTTAATAATGGCCTGACATGGGCTTATTCAATATTATGGCTGATATTGAGTATCGAACTCCAGCCGATCAGCCTTTCGCTGCCACTCTTACTGATCGGCATGGTGAATACAGGGTTCAGTTTCATTCATCAGCTTTTACTCTATCGTGTCAAACAGAAAACATTCAGGGCAGAAAGCAAAAGGACATTTGAACGTTCGCTTGCCGCCCTGCTGATTCTTGGTATAGTGACCGGTAATATATTCACTTTCATTTCAGGTATCATAGCATTCAAGAAATCTTTGAGTACCGGTCTCGTTTATTCTATTTATATGGTCCTGGTCGATATTATGATCATTGGCGTGACTAGCTTGAACCTCTTTAAGCCTTTTGTTACAAATTTTTATCTGCCTGGTTTATCTGTACTGATTATTACTTTGATCTTTCACATCCTGATTTTAGTATTGGGTCAGAAAGCTTACAGCTGGAATCCTGGTTTTCAGAAAACAGCATTTGGGATTCTTCTCTTATCTGGAATCACTGGTAATATACTCGTCTTTTTGGTTGCTGCTTCTTATTACGTTGACGATCCATCCACATTAAAAGGAAAACGTCAGACCAGTATTCGGGAAAAATTGATCAGAAATCATGCAGCACTGCTTGGTCTATTATTTATCTCGTTCCTTTTGACATTAGCGGTGACCAGCAATTTTACTTTCAGTTATTCATTTGCTGTGCAAAATGATTATGCTAACATCCTACAGGATCCAAGTATCCAGTATCCTTTTGGAACAGATAATTTTGGACGCGACGTCTTTACCCGAATCGTATACGGAGCTCAAATCTCTCTTTCTGTCGGTGTTCTCGCTACAGCTATCCCACTACTTATCGGCGGTGCACTCGGATCCGTTTCAGGATTTTACGGTCGGCAGACAGACAATATCATCATGCGACTTCTGGATATCCTTTATGCCATTCCTGGTCTGCTGCTAGCCATTACGATCGTTGCCGCTTTTGGGGCATCCACGACTAATCTGATCATCGCATTGAGTCTGGGTTATATCCCTTCTTATGCACGAACCATGCGGGCCAACGTCCTTCAGGTCACCAACCTGGAATATATTGAAGCCGCCCGTGCACTTGGGCAGAACAATAAGCAGATCATTTTGAAGCATGTCATTCCAAATTCGATGGCCCCTATGATCGTTCGCTCCACTTTGACTATAGGAACAGCCGTCATAGCGACAAGCAGTTTGAGTTATCTAGGGTTAGGTGTGGAAGCTCATGTGCCGGAATGGGGCAACATATTACGTATCGGCAGTCAATACCTTGAAACGTATCCTTATCTGGCGATTTATCCCGGCCTGGCAATCATACTTCTGGTTTTATCCTTTAATTTCCTTGGAGATGGTATACGTGATGCAACGGACCCACGATTGAACTAGTACTTTCTAATTTTTGGTAACAATTATTTTTAAAAAAGAAACATTATATTATAGGAGGATTTATAAAATGAAAAGAAAACTATTACCTTTCCTGACGATCGCTGCGAGCCTTTCTCTGGCAGCCTGCGATATTCAGACTGAAGACGAAGCGAACACTGTCCCTGAAGATTCCGAGTCAGTTGAGACGTCGGAAAAAATATCCCTTGAACTTTTAGGTTCTGCTGCTGACGAGACGGATCTGAATATCGTCCGTGACCAGTTGAACCGAAATGGTTTTGATGTCACCTTGAATACTCAACCGGATTATGCGAGCTACCGCTCGTTAAGAGATGCGGGTAACTATGATCTATCTATCGCCAGCTGGACAACTGTAACAGGTAATCCGGACTATGCTGTACGTTCACTCTTCACCAGCAACGGTGACAACAGTATCATCGATGATGAAGAAGTCGATGCGCTGATCAACGAAGCTGCTCTGCAGACCCCGGATGAATATACTGAAACGTACGATGAACTGGAACATGAACTGGTTGATGAAGAAGCTTATATCGTGCCTCTTTATAACTCATTGAAAGCTCAGGCATTCAATCATGATCTGCTTGATCCGGATACGATCCGTCTTTCAAAATCACGTGCCTTTGCATGGGAACCTGTTTCATATAACGATGCGTCTATGAACGAATCGGAATCGCTGATGCTGACTCAAACCATGAGTGACTTGACTTCTTTAGACCCTATCAAAGGGAATGACGGTTCCATCAATCAGTTGAATACGAATATGTATGTCCGTCTTGTCAACTTGACTGATGACGATGAGGTCGTTTCAGACGGTTCATTAAGCTACAGTCATGCGATAGCGGAAGGTAACTCCGATTACTATTTCGTTTTACGTGATGATATCAACTTTGCTGCAGTAGAAGACATGGAAGCTGTAGATACTGGTAACATGGTCAGCGGCTCTGATGTGATCTATTCATTAAATCGTGCAAAAAATTCGGATGCTGTACCTGATCACCGTACGTACAGTCTTCATGAACACATTGATACTGTCAGCCTGCTTTCTGACCTTTCAGAATTAGAAGAAACACAACTGACTGACGGTAGCGGATCTGTTCTTGAAGCCCTGGAAACCGAACTGGATGCACCGATCTCTTCTGTTGTCGAATCAGCAGATGACGTAAATAATGAAGCCGGAAACTATCAGGTCATTAAACTGACAACGACTGAACCTTTCCCACAAGTCTTGAACTACCTGGCTCACCAGTCTGCCGGTATCGTTTCACAAGAGCAGGTGGAAAGCATCAATACCTATGATATCGATAATTTCGACATCACAACTGATGTGCCTTATGGCGATCAGCGTGCGGTAACTGAAGGCGACACCTATGACAATCACCTGTATGCCAGCGGACCTTACATCATGATCCAGAAAAACGACTATGAAGCAACGTTCCAGAAAAATCCGGCTTATATGAATGGTACGGAAAACGAAGCGAATATTGCCAATGTTACCGTTCGTTTCATTGGTGACGAAGACAGTGCCTTGTCAGCCTTGCGTTCAGAAGAAATCGACTTGATGTACGGCTTAGGCGAAACAAAATATGAAGTTGTTGAAGCTGAAGAAAACCTGACGTTACAGAGCAGACAAAGTAATGGCGTTAAATACCTGATGATCAATGTAGACAGTGACCGTGAAGTGGCTCAAAGTGCCGACTTGCGTAAATCCATTCTCTACTCCATCAATCAGGATGAAATCAGCGCAGCCTATGATGGACTGAAATTAAAAACTTATACAACGGTTACGCCTTTAGTAGATACTGACAATGAACTGATACCAGATCAGTCTAAAGTAGAAGAATTCTATCAAAATTACACAAATTCTACTAAATAACAGGATTCTTAAAGTCAACGGTCGAGAACAGAAGACTTTTTCATAAAAGTTTGAATATACAAAATAGAAAATACCGTCAATTCAAGGAGTGTCTTGCCTCGATTTGACGGTATTTTCTTCTGCAAAAAGTTTTTATTATCCTATTTCTCATACTTCTTCGTGTTTAGCTTTTTTAAGTTCTCACATGTCGCCTTTTTTAATCTTAAGCAATGCCTGAGTGGCGGGATTGATTTGCTGTCGACTGCCTATCGTAAAAAGGTTCCTAATATTTCCGGTATGACCCTATAGAATATACCAAACCTACCTTTTCAAGCTGTTCTCTGTTAAGCATACAGATTATTTTATATTCGTCCAGTAATAATTTATCTCCTCCTGGTTTCTCAGAATATTTACAGTTAAATAGCCTAATTGAATGTGCAGTCTGATTCAAAAGCACACTCCCTTTAATTGAACTGCATGCCAGAGTGAATGAAATTGAAATACATGATTTTAACATTTAAATTTCCAATCATTTTAGGTGAATAACAGCGGGTTTCTTCTTTAAAATTATCTGGAAATAGTCCAGTTCAGTCATTTTCTACTTACTCTACTCGCCATTGACTTCAATGGAAAACAAAATCTGAAACACGAGATTCTGGGATACAGTTGATTTACTAAAGCCGTCAAACATTCCATATCGATCCTCCAGAAATCTGTATGCTTAACTGTATAAACACTCTTTTATAGGTATTACCACCTGCCTCCATATAGTATCATTCGATCTAAGCAAGTTACTTCTACTTCCGATGTGCATTGCACCATAGTGGACAACCACGGATTAAAGGTTAAATAAGAATCTACACTGATGGTTGCAAAGAAAATTTATCCAGCATCATTAAAAATTAACGGATATAACCTCACTGGATGGTATCTTTAAGGATATAGCTGCCGGGGATTTTGGAAACATCAAATAACTGACAAAAAACCATAGCTGCCTAGGCTTTGGATTGAATTTTGATAAGAAACAATAGCTTTGTGACGAGGTTCCATTCTATAATTTACTCTGAAACAGTATATCAGCTTCTTCTCGCCTAATTTCATTTTATATATGTCTTGTACTCTTAAAGTTCCTTTGGTTTCAATCAAAGAAGCCTGCATATCACTCTACTTTGAGAGATGCTATGCAGGCTTCTAACACACAAAACTATTATATTTTCATTGATTCATTTTACGGTGTTTCTAGCCGACTTTTACTTAGACATGGATAGGCATGTCTAAAGCTAATTCAGCAGTATCCATAATTGCTTCGGCAACAGATGGATGGCTATGGATGGTTAAAGAAATATCTTCAGCATTCATACCAGTCTCAATGGCCAGACTCAGTTCACTTATAATATCCGGCGCTCCTGCTCCAACGATTTGTGCACCGACGATAGTATTATGATTATCAGAGTCAGTAATCATACGAACAAAGCCTTCTGTCTGATTCAGCGACAGAGCACGTCCATTACCTGCTAGAGAAAATTTGCTTATCTTATATTTTCCATCAGAAGCTTTTGCTTCAGCAAACGATACCCCCGCCGTTGCCAGTGCAGGTTCTGTGTAGACGGCAATAGGCATCTGTTTATATTTGGTATCAACTTCTTCCCCAGCTATCACACTCGCGACAAGTTTAGCTTCATGAGAGGCTTTGTTTGCCAATGTTACTCCAGGAACGATGTCGCCGACAGCATAGATCCCTTCGACATTTGTTTGTAATGTATCAGAGACTTGCAGATAGCCCTCGTCTGTAGCTTCTATCCCAGCTGCTTCCAGATTAAGGTTATCTGTATTGGGTTTTCTACCGACTGAGATTAACGCTACTTCAGCAGTGACCGTTTTTTCTTCTCCAGCTTTTTCATAGGTGATCGTGATATCTTCTTCAGTGGTCTTCGAACTTTTAACGTTGACTCCTGTGATAATATCCATACCTTTGTTTCGGTAATTCTTTTCAACGATTTTTGCCATATCTTCATCAAAAAATGGCATCATATGCGCTTCTTTCTCTAACACTGTTACATGCACACCGAAATTACTATATGCTGCAGCTAGTTGAGAACCCACATAGCCGCCTCCGATAATCACAATAGACTTCGGTGCCTTTTTGATATTGAGACCACCCGTCGTATCAAGTACCCGTTCGCCAAACGGTACTTCTTCTAGCTCGATACGATTTGTCCCCGTGGCAAGAATAACATTTTCAAACTCAATTTCCTGTGATCCTTTATCTGTTTCAACGATTAGATGATTTTTGTCTTTAAAAGAGGCCGTCCCGGTCATCATTTCCACTTTATTTTTTTTCAATAATCCTTTGACACCGGTAGTAAGGGTCTTAACAACCTGATTTTCTTTCCAGTCCTGTGTTTTCTCTAGATCAACTTTGACATCCTCTGCAGTGATACCGAAGGTTTCTGAATGTGCTGTATCATGATATCGGTGGGCTGCTGTAATAAGTGCTTTTGAAGGAATACAGCCGATATTTAAACATGTTCCTCCAAAATATTGTTTTTCAATAATCGTCACTTTTTGTCCTAGCTGTGCCGCTCGTATAGCTGAAACATAGCCGCCAGGGCCCGCTCCTACCACTACTGTTTGTTTTTTATCTGTCATACATATTTCTCCTTAATAGGTTTATAGTACTTTTTTCAAATAACAATCGAGAAAAGCACTATTAAATTTTTTATCTATCATTAACATTTTAATACTATTATAAAATTTTACAAGTATTTTGACTTAAGTTCTTAACAAAGAAACTTAGATTCATAAATCAGTTAGACAGGTTGACCCCTTATACAGAAAGCCTCGATCATTAATTCTTTCAAAAGCCTGCACAAAAAGCAAAGGAAAATATTAAACAGTTACCCGATATATCTTTTCAAAAAAAAAACAAGGACATGAATTCTCATGTCCTTGCCTTGAATTAAAGTTTAAGTTAATTAAGCTTTAGTTACGTTTGCTGCTTGAAGTCCACGGTTACCTTCTTCGATGTCGAAGTTAACTGCTTGTCCTTCGTCTAAAGATTTGAATCCGTCTTCTTGGATTGCTGAGAAATGTACGAATACGTCTTCTCCGCCTTCACGTTCGATAAATCCAAAACCTTTTTCTGCGTTAAACCATTTTACTGTACCTGTTTCCATTTTAAAAATTCCTCCTCGTGCCATTCAGCACAAATTATTTACATTATTGCTTAAAGGCCAATTCGGAATGCATTACACAGTTCGTTGTTTGTCTCTTACAATATGTTAAACCTAGTATAACACACGCACAGGGAAATGCAAACCTTTTTTGGTATTTCACACAATTCCAACTCGATCCTCGGTTCAGAACTAATCGGTTTTTCCTATCATTCCTTTACCAACAACGATTTTCTTGCCGTTGATCGTAGAAAATAAATTCAAAAGTTTCTAACATATGGGTTCTCATTATCAATTAAATGATTTAATTCCAGGTATTTATCTTTCCTGAAAGTCATCAGGTTTACTTAATTCGTCAAATTTCAGACTGTCCAAATATTCCATATCCCCTTGAGAAAGCTCAAAATCAAAGATATCGGCATTTTGTCTGATACGTTCTTCATGTACAGATTTTGTCAACGTCACGAAACCGTGCTGTAGACTCCATCTTAATAGAATTTGAGCGATCGATTTACCGTATTCAGAGCACATGGCCTGTACTTTTGTATTCTCTTCCATATATTTCATTGGAGATAGAGGTGACCAGGCTTCAATGACCATATTCTGCTTACGGCTCAACTCGACTGTATCTTCCTGAAGGACACCAGGGTGCAGACGGATCTGGTTGACCATAGGCTTGATCCGGCAGTTTTCCTCAATGTTTTCCAGATGCGGCACAGCAAAATTACTCAGGCCTATTGCTTTCAGCTTACCTTCGTCATATAAATCTTCAAGCGCACGCCAAGTATCGATATTATCCTGTTTCCAGTCTCCACCATTGTCTTTCACGACTGGCCAGTGAATCAGAAACAAATCAAGATAATCCAAATCCAGTCTCTTCAGTGACTCTTCAATGGTCTTTTTAGCTCTGTCGTAGCCGTGATTATTATTGTTCAGTTTACTTGTCACAAACAATTCTTCACGAGGCACACCACACTCTTTGATGCCTTTTCCTACATACTCTTCATTTCCGTACATTTGAGCCGTATCGATATGACGGTAGCCTTCTTTGACTGCATTTACCACGCCATCAACGGCTTCCTGCGGGTCAGTGACCTGCCATGTTCCGTATCCCAGAATAGGGATTTTCACACCATTTGATAAGGTGTATGTATCTTGTAAACTTACCATGTTTATTTCCCCCTGTTTATATAGTTTTAAAGAAAACGTTTCCTCTTTTAGTATAACGGAAACTAGATTTGAAAATAAACGATTTGATTTAAAGTGATTAAAAACTTCTAAAAAAGACATTCTGATACTTTGCTTCCCATTTCCAATGCACATTTACAGAAACAACTTTAAATGGAAAAAACCAGAGTAATAGAGACTCTGGTTTTTTCCATTTAATTATACTCTTAGTGTTTCATTAGTTTTTCCTGTGATTTTTCTTCTGCCTTTATTTTAGCCAGGACGACTTTGATTTCATCATAAGTTACGGCATCATCCACCGCTTCTTTGATAGGTTTTAAGAAGTCACGGCCGACTTCTGATATGGCGTTTCTTACTTCACGTTCTGCTTCTGGAGAAACTAAGCGTTCCAGATCGATGTCCTTGCCGTTTTCGATCCACTTACAGATATGATTCACTATGGTCATCGGAGATAGATTTCTCATGTCAGCTATCTCATCGATCGACTGGCCTTCGTTGAAGTAAGTGACCGTTTCCTCCACTGTATTGTTAAAATTTCTTGAGGAAGATGTTTTTACCGGTTCGACCACCTCTTCAGTTTTTACATTTTTCTGCTTCAATGCTTCAACATCTAGGGCATGACTCTCTACATACTCATTGATCTGCGCCAGAAACGCTTCTCCGTATGCCTGTAGCTTCACATCTCCAACGCCGTTAATATCTAGAAAGGCTGCTTCAGTTAAAGGATACTTCGCTGACATGTCGATCAGGCTTCGGTCCGTGAAGACGATAAACGGCGGCTTTCCGGCTTCCTGGGCGATTTCTTTACGAAGCGTTCTAAGTTCTTCGTACAGGTCTTCATCATAATGTTCGATATTCTCAACAGTTTTTTGTTTAGGCGCAGATTCCTGCTTCAACTGTTTTCGTATAGACAACGTCACTTTTGCCTGAAGCAGATCGTTCGTCTGCTGGGTAAACTTGATGATTGGGTAACTGTCTCCGCTTAACTGCAGATATCCTTCACTCAGCATGATGGATATCATATCCTTTATGTCACCATCGGTATACTCTGACATGAGTCCATGCGTGCTTAATTCATCGAACCCTAACTGCTGTATGCGTTTGGTATTCTTTCCTCGAAGGACATCTGTGATCAGTCCCGTTCCGTAAGCCTGTTTCATCCGGTAAATGCAGGACAGTATCTTCTGGCTCTCGACTGTGATATCTGTTATGACCGATTCTCCGTCACAATTCGAACAGTAATCACACGCCTGCCACTCCACTTCCTGATCAAAGTACTTCAGTATACTCTTCCTCAGACAATTGCCGGTTTTGCAGTAGGTGATCATGGCATTCAGATTCTGCCGTGCATGAGGGGAGTTTCCCTGTTCGATCAGCATGGTGTTGGTGATGATATCCTGAGCTGAATAGAACAGGATGGCTTCTGACGGAGCCCCGTCTCTTCCGGCACGCCCTGCTTCCTGATAATAGCTTTCCATATCAAGCGGCATGTTATAATGTATAACGTTTCGGACGTTTGATTTGTCGATACCCATCCCAAAGGCATTCGTGGCGACCATGATCGGCTTCCGGTCATAGAGGAATTCTTCCTGGTGGCGGGTCCTCTCGTCTGAACTGATCCCGGCATGATAGTAGGTTACGGGATAATCTTTTTTCAATAACGTGCTGTAAACTTTATCCACGTTTTTCCGTGTGTTGCAGTAAATGATGCTCGATTCTTTTTTATCGATGATTTTTAGTAACTCGGCTGCTTTCTTTTTCGGTTTGACTACTGAAAAGTATAAATTCGGCCGGTCAAAGCTTGCTATATGCCTAAACGGATCATTCAGTCTCAACTGGTCGATCATATCTTCCTGAACGATTTTCGTCGCCGTAGCCGTGAAAGCCGCAAAGACCGGACGGGAAGGCAAAACAGCCATCAATTCCGGTATCCGCTGGTAACTCGGTCTGAAATCGTGCCCCCACTGCGACACACAGTGGGCTTCATCCACAGCGATCAAGTCGAGATTCCACCCGCTGGCGTAAGACATGAACTGATGATTCCCGAGGCGCTCGGGAGAAACATAAAGCAGGTCCAGCTCTCCTCTTGACGCCTCTTCCATGGTCATCTGCTGTTCCATATAAGATAGCTGGCTGTTTATGTAAGCTGCTCTTACCCCCATTGTCTGCAGGCCATCCACCTGATCCTTCATCAATGAAATAAGCGGAGAAATGACCAGTGTCAGACCGTCCATAGCTATGGCAGGAATCTGGTAACACAGGGATTTACCCCCGCCTGTCGGCATGACCCCGAGAACATCTTCACCTTTCAATATGGCTTCGATAAGTTCCTGCTGACCGGGTCTGAAGGCGTCATAGCCGTAATAATGTTTCAGTGTCTCAAAAATATTTTTCATACTTCCTCCATCTATCGTTTATTGCAACGAACGGTTTATGTCTCTTTATACTTATCGGCCAAATCTTCCAGCGCTGTGCCCTGCATCCGATAAGTCGTCCAGTCTTCCATTGGGACAGCCCCCATTTTCTTATAGAAACAGATCGACGGTTCATTCCAGTCCAGACAGACCCATTCAAGACGCCCGTAACCTCTCTCTTTCGTCAGATTAGCCAGAAAGGTAAAGATCTTCCGTCCGAAGCCTTTGCCTCGCATCTCTGGTTTTATGTACAAGTCCTCTAAGTAAAGACCTGGTTTCCCGAGAAACGTAGAAAAGTTTGGAAAGAACAAAGCAAAGGCCACAGGTTCACCCTGATATTCGCCAATGATCACTTCGACCATTTTTTTCTCAAACACATACTCTCTTAAGCTCTCTTCTGTCGCAACCACTTCATCCAACATCTTTTCATAGACGGCCAGCTCTTTGATCAAGTCTAAAATCAATGAAACATCTTCAGATGCTGCAAAACGAATGGAAAAATTATCATCGACCATATAGCGGTTCTCTCCTTTATTATCTTACATTATTAATCACTAGTGTTGCATTAAATAATTTAACTGTTTCAACACATAAAAAAGTCCTTTATAATGGGGTTGGATGACTTATCCAAGACCAAAACAAAGGACTTATAGCATGGATAAGTATAAAACAAAAATGACCATAAATAAATGGCTTTCGTATATTTCTTTAGAAAAATTAAGCGAAACATCTCGAAAGGTTATCAGTCAGTTTGATCGCTATTCAAAAAAATTAACGTTTAAGAAAGTGCTGAAACTCTTTCTTTATGCAATTAATGATGAAACCGATAGCCTACGGCATTTGGATCAACAGTTGGTCAACCCAAAATTAAAAAAAGTGATGGGTATTGAGTCTATTAGCTATTCTCAATTGTCACGTGCCCTGCGAAAGATTGAACCCTCTGTATTGATGGATATTTTCACGCAATTACTTACACTGCTTCATGAAAAAACAGCGGTGCAATCAAAAGAAAGAGTGTTTCTAATTGATTCGTCCACTTTTTCACTGAATAAAACGCGGTATCCCTGGGGCACGTTTCGCCCGACTAAGTCGGGAATCAAACTGCACTTAAAGGTCTGTCATATGAAAGAAGGATGGGTGCACCCTGAACAATTCGAACTGTCCAATGCATCTGAACACGACCATGATCACTTGAACGTCTTTATTAATGAGAAACGGGCGACCTATATTTTTGACCGCGGGTATCTGGATTTCACTCAGTTTGATCAAATGAACTGGGAGGGCTACTTTTTCGTCTCCCGCATTAAAAAGAATACAGCCGTTCATGTTCAAGCGCACTTGGAAGTGTCTCATGAATCAGGGATTATCAGTGACCAATTGGTTCAGCTGGGCAAATCGACCTACCTGACGGGGTTGTTTCGTTTAATAACGATTGAACGTAAGCATCGATCGAATCTGCGTATCCTGACGAACCGAATGGATCTTTCAGCAGAGGACATCGGAAAAATGTATCAATCAAGATGGCAGATCGAGTTGTTTTTCAAGCATATCAAACAACATTTGACCATTAAAACGTACTATTCACAGTCTGAACAAGGTGTAGAGAATCAGGTGATTCTTGCGATGATAGTCTACTTATTGACGTTACTGATGAAACTTGAATTAAGGTTGAAATCAAGCCTCTTCACAATTTTGAGACAAATCAGAGCGTTACAGTATGAACCGTTTGAGTGTTTCAAAGCATCGTTCGCACCTGGTTAAGTGAAAGAAAGTGCAAATAGACTAAGCGACAACTGAATAACCCTAAAAATTTCTGGAAAAAGTCATCCCTTGCGCCAGCAATTGACTTTTTTGGAAATTTTAATGAAAACCACTTGTGATTTATTTAACAATGGTGCAATTCGTTAAGAATATAGTTTTATGCAACACTAGTGATTATTAATATTCTTAATGGCTTTTATTTCGTATGAATATCTTGACGTACATTTTAATAGAAAAACACGTTTTATGCATGAACACACAGCTTCCTAAAGCTTAATGGGCACATAACACCAAAAGAAATGCGAGATAAATTATATTTTCAATTGCTGAATCAGTCTTCCATGAAATCTGAACTAACTATGGGCATATTCTTAGATAAACGAGGGCCTAATTGTTAATAAGACTATTTCCTCCACTACTTGTCCCAGAAACTTGTTCCAATATCCGTTTAGGGACAGCTTTTTCATCTGCATGTCTCAAAACTTGTTCCAATATCTGTTTTGGAACAGGTTTTTCATCTACTTACCTCAGAAACTTGTTCCAATATCTGTTTTGGGACAGGTTTTTCATCTACTTACCTCAAAAACTTGTTCCAATATCCGTTTTAGGACAGGTTTTTCATCTACTTACCTCAAAAACTTGTTCCAGTATCTGTTTTGGAACAGGTTTTTCATAGATCTCAGTATAACTTGTCACTTCCACATTTTAAAAGCCGACTATTAAGGTGAATACTTTGAAAATGCTTTTCAGGTCATTATAATACTGACCACAGATCAACATATTATTTTGATTCCTGATCAAAATCGCCAGCCCAATAAATACCAGCCAATCAACCCAATGACTATTGCGCCGATCACGATCCATACTGTCCAGTTTACTTTTCTCTCATGCTTATTGACGTCTTTGCCTGCGGTCATACGCTCATAGGCGGTGACCATTACAACTAATATAAAAACAAGGCCTATAAAAATACCCAATTGCATTCCTCCTCTTTGAACCTGTTTCCGACGTCTTCCTTATAATCAATCCATAGATCAAACTAACTCATATTTCATCAAATAATCAGTTTGTTCATCATCGCCTAGTTTAAAGACATGTTTATCGAATATGACAAATCCGCTTTTTTCGTAAAAGTTTATAGCTTTCGTATTCTTTTCCCAGACTCCCAGCCAGACAAAGTCCATCTGCCTGCTTTCCGCCTCTTCGATAGCCTTATCCATCAGCTGGCGGCCGATGCCCTGCTTTTTATACTCTTTCAATACGTAGAGCCGCTGAATCTCCAGAGAATTACTGTACCCTTGTTCTGTCTGAGCATCATCAAGATTCAGTTTCATATAAGCTGCAAGATTTCCATCCACTTCAACAGCATAAAAGAGTGAAGCAGGGTTGGCAAGCTCCTGGCTTACTTGCTCAGTATTGATATTTTCCATAAGGTAATTTTCAATATCTTCTGCTGTGTTATCAGAGCCGAATGTTTCAACAAATGTTTTTTCACTGATGGCTTTGATTTTGTCTATATAATCCAGATCAACCTCTTTGATTATCAGGTCACTCATTATAACCCCTCCAGTTGCTTTATACATGCTTATCCACCTATATAAAATAGGTGGTTCAAGCTGCTTCTCATTCATTATATAAGACACGACTCTAAATATAAACACCGCTTCTTCCTGTTACCCAAAACTCTACATAAAACAGTCTATGTTCCTTTCAACAAAATCCCGGAAATTGTTTGGCTTTTTACCAGTCATTTTTTCAAATTCATCTGTCACTTTTTCTGCTGTCCCTAATCGGGTCATTAAATAGAGTGCCATGGTCACGTTGACATATTTCTTGTCAAAGCCTCGGTTATTTACATAGTGTCTGCGGTATGCCAGGAATCCCGGGTCTGCATAGGATATGTTCTTCTTTGTCACCTGACTCAATATCTCTGCCACTTCAAGGTAGTCCAGTGACTCGGGACCCGTTAATGTATGTGCCGTATTTTTAAATTTTTCCGGATCTTTAAGTACTGTTGCTACAGCCAGTCCAATGTCTGCGGCATCGATAAAGCTGGTTTTACTTTTACCGGCCGGCACAAGGATCTCGTTGTTATTTTTTATCTCTTCAGCATGTATCCCTGATAAGTTCTGCATGAAAAAGCCCGGTCGGATATGGGCAAAGGGAATACCCAGTTCAGCGATATATTTTTCGATTTTATGATGCGGAGGAAAAGGATTCTTTTCAACGCCCATTAAGGATAGAAAAGATACAAGCTTTATGTCATGGTCCTTCATACTATCTATAAACGGATAGAGACCTTCTGCTTTACCCATATGAGGCGGTCTCATCAGAAATACTCTATCTATATCCTTCAGTGCAGCATCAAAAGTTTCCTCTTTCGTGAAATCCAGTTTGACTCGCTCAACATCTTTTCCATATATCTTAAGGAGCTTCTGTGTATCAGTGCCTGCAACCACAACTGGGGCGTTCATTTTCAGCAATTCATTTGCAGCATATTTTCCTACGGTTCCAGATGCTCCTGTGACAAGTGTTTTCATATTAATCCGCCTCTTCTAATATCGTGTTTGCTTTTTCCATCAAACCAATAAATGTACAGAAATCATCCGCACCCATTTCATTTTTAAGTGTTTCTACTGTTTTTATGTAATCATCGAAGGTTGTGTCCAGAAGTTTTTGACCAGCTTCAGTTACTTCGAGAATGTAACTGCGCTTGTCTGCTTCTGACTTTCTTTTCTCAAGGTATCCTTTGTCGACTAAAACATTGACCATCGACGTGACAGAAGGTTTGGCGATCTTAAAAAAATCGCTGACCATAGATGGTGTGACAGAAGCATTCTGTTTTTGAATGAAGATCAACACCCCCATTTCACTTGCTCTTATAGAACTATCTGATTTTGTATTCATTTTCAATCGGCAAAACATCCCGATGATGTCTGCGCTGTAAAGCAACTCATCATTCATAATATACTCCTTAGCATTTTAGTTAGCTTGGCTAACTATATTTAAAATCCCCACTACTTGAATGTCAATCTGCGGCTTCTCATTAATAGAAAAAGCGCTGATGAATGAGCGTATACATCATTCACCAGCGCTTGTTTTAGTAAAGTGCTTTAAAATATCCAAGGAAAGGTAAAGGCGACAATGGCTGCCCATAAGCCGTAAACCGGTAAGTACTTAGTCACAGCATTCTGAACAGGCGTCAAACCAGTTTTATTGGCCAGGAACCGGCTATACGCTATCCCTATCCAGATAAGATTGGCCCAGATCAGAACGTTCACACCTAAAACAGCCAGTCTATTTGGTGTGATACCATAAGATGTCAGTCTGAATACTATCGCGGATAAAGCCACTGTGTCGATGATCAGTGCAAGAAAAATCAGAGCGCTGTTCACAACATCCGAAACGGTTCGTTTTTCATCTGAAGCACTTCCCGTAATGGTAAAAATAGTGAGAGCCAGGACAAGCAACAGCACCCCATTAAAGGATAATAAGAAATCGCGATCCAAAAATGGATTTTCTCCAATCGACACGACCATGATCAAATAGGCGAGCAAAGTGACGAGAACGAGCGGACTGAAAATTTTAGCCAAATATGAAGCAATAAGCTTACCGATCTCTATATTCTTGATGGCAAGGTAAGAAGCAACGACCGTAAGTCCCGTTGCACCGAACAAGACGACGTTCCTAAAGTAAAAGTCCGCGATGTCCAGACCGGCAAAGTAAAACAGCTGCATCGTCAAGCCTGTGAGTATCACGCCGCTGATCGCCATGCTGGCATAGATCACGGCAAATTCTCCGTTAAACTTAAGATAAGTCAGTCGTTCTCGTCCTTCGTTATAAGCGTTCCCTGTAAATGCCAGTCCCGTGACCACCCACAAGAATATAGGCAGATGCAGATACACCAGGATGATGCTGTCGGTTTCTTCCATCGGCAATAAATTAAGATAGATAAGCGATACAAAAAAAGCGCCGATGACTGTATAAAGAATTGGTTTCTTTGGAGGATCCCTAAAGATAAAGTACCCGGCAATAAAAGGCACGACTCCAAAGATCAGGTTGATCGGTGTGATCACTTCTTCCAGCGCAAGGTGAAACAACCCGCGTGAAGTCAGCCCGGCAAGTAATGCCATGAATCCCATGAAAAGAAAATCCTTGTTCATGAACCCGGACTTTTCTGATCCAGTTTCTTCCTGATAATTCAACCGTTCGTGCCATACCGCAAGGACCTGGGATTGCGCATTCCTTTCCCAAGCTTCCTCGAATGATCGTTTAAACGCATCCGGATCTTCCCGAAAAAGCTTCTCCAGTTCATGCGGGTCATCGATATTGGAAATGACCAGATTCCTATTACTCATAATTGAACCTCCTCCTGTTATTATCCGTTCTGATAAATATATGTACCATTCACGGAGTATTTTGATACCCTAATAGTAGCAGGATATTTATTGATAAACAATAAATAACTGATGATAATTAATAATTTAATGAAAACTTATAAAAAGAGGCGCCGCTCCTAAATGAGCGACGCCTCTATTGATTATTCAGTTAGTTTTCTACAGAAACACTGACGATCTCGTCTGTCTCTTCATCCAGATTTTTCTCAAAATCATCCAGCAACGCACGTACCTGATTTGTTGTTTTCGTTTCCATCAAGGCACTTCTTAAGCCACTTGCCCCACGGATCCCGCGGACATAGATCTTAAAGAAGCGACGCAGCGGCTTGAATGACTGCTGCATTTCTGACGAGAATTCATATTCGTCAAACAGATCGAGATGCAGTCTTAACAGTCCCAGCATTTCCTCGGCACTGTGTTCTCTTGCTTCTGTTTCGAAAGCAAAGGGGTTCGTAAAGACACCGCGACCGATCATAACACCGTCAACACCATATTTTTCAACGAGTTCCAGTCCTGTTTGACGGTCTGGGATATCGCCATTAATGGTGATCAAGGTATCAGGTGCCACTTCGTCTCTTACTTTGACGATATCCGGGATCATTTCCCAGTGTGCGTCGTACTTGCTCATTTCTTTTCTCGTACGCAGATGGATCGACAGGTTCACGATATCCTGCTTCAGCAAGTGCGTGATCCAGTCACGCCATTCATCCAGTTTCGTATAACCCAGTCTCGTTTTCACACTGACCGGTAAGCCGCCAGCTTTAGCTGCTTCGATCAGTTCAGCTGCGACTTCCGGACGACGGATCAGACCGGATCCCTTCCCTTTTCCGGCGACGTTGGGAACCGGGCAGCCCATATTGATGTCGATACCGGCAAATCCGGCTTTAGCCATATCGGTACTCATCTCACGGAAGTATTCCGGCTGGTCTCCCCAGATGTGTGCGACCAGAGGCTGTTCATCTTCTGTGAAGGTCAGGCGTCCACGCACACTGTTGCGTCCTTCAGGATGGCAGTAGCTGACTGTATTAGTGAATTCAGTAAAGAAGACATCCGGACGGCCGGCTTCAGCGATGACATGACGGAACACGACATTCGTCACATCTTCCATCGGAGCCAGAATGAAGAACGGTTTCGGCAAGTCTTTCCAAAAATTTTCTTTCATAATATATAATCCTTTCGCTAATCAAGTCTTGTTTTAAGGTTTCTGTATTATTTATAGGATAGTTGATCCTATTCTTGATAGGATTTCTATTTAAAAGTAAGTGAATACTATCTAACCTTATCTATTTTAACTTTTACAGCGATTTTGTCAAATGTTTAAGTGTCCCTTAACCGATTGACGCCGGTATTTGTGACCATTTTTTTACTAATACCTATTTATTCTGATTTTTCGAGTCTAACAGTGTTCCAATAACGATCCCGATCAGCATACCGATGCTTGACCCGATCGGGATAGCAAAGAGCATCCCTGATCCTATACCACCGATCAGACTCGTAACTAAAATCCCTAGGGCACTTCCGGATACAAGGCCCAAGCCAACACCAAGACTTAGATAATGATTTTTCTCCTGTTTCTGTTTACCAGTCATTTTTACCTCTCCTCATTATTGAAGCGTACCTCTTATATCTTCAAGTATAGAGTTAACTAATTAGATGTGAAAAACTTTATACAGCTCTTTGTAAAATCGAGAAAGAATTGACTGCCCAAACAAGAGAGAGGTCGGACATTGCGTCCCGACCACCTCACTAATTATATAATCATAAATTTTTCAGTCAAAATAAATATTAACACTCGGTTTGGATGAATCTACTTCATTAATTATTAGTTTATCGTAAGGAAGATTTTCAAGGTTCTCAGAAAATGATTCAGCGGTTCCGTATACGAGTACACCATACGTTTCAACTCCGTTTTCCTCGACGTAATTCAAAGAATCTGCATAAAATTCAGTTTTGTCTGCATTATAATCAAATATTCGAACAAACTCTTCACGGTCTTTTAGCCAGCTCAGACGTGAAGTGAAGTGTGTTTCGTAAGCTTCCGGGAAAAACTCTTCCGGAGCTCCATTCGCATCCAACCAGACATCATCTAAACTAAACAAGGGATACTTTTCAGGGTCCGGTTCCATACTCGAACTGGGTTCTGCATTCGTATCAGGAACAAACCCAATTAGATGCATGGGCTGATCGTCTCTCCAGCGTTTTCCTGGCTCTGTTGTACGGACACCGGCCCACTTGAAGTCCAGCTCTGGATACTCTTCAATTAACTGATATAATTCACTCATTGTCAAATCCTCATCAAAAGCAATCGTCATAGAAGCATAGGATAAATTATTCAGCTCTTCGATATATTTTATTGTCTTGTTGTTGATCTGCTGTTTGGATATTTCCATCACATCTAGGGTCTGTTCACTTGCATCCTCCGGTAATGGACTATAGACATCATCGAATCCCTCTCTGATACTAAAGCGTGGAATTCTATCAAAAATACCCCCGTAGAAATTCTCAGGTCGTCCTCTTTTAACATCTACAAAATGTAGGGTGTCATTCTGTGTGAATAAATCTTTGAGAAAATAGCCGGTTTCATAGGTTCCAAAACCTTTGGATTCTTGGATTGTAAATGAACTATTAACGTATCCTGGCATATTCAAACTGATATACGCATCCATATCGAAGCTGAAATCAGTTTGATAAAAATCTTCTTCATCTGACTGCGTCACTTCTGTTGGATCATAGTAGAACTGATCAACGATATTGGATAAACCATAGAATATACCTACATATAAGAAGATGATAATTAAAACAGAGACGAGAACGACTTTTCCCAATCGGCGGTTGACCATCTTGTTTATATTTTCCGTTTCAAAACTTTTATCTGTAGAATCTTCTTTGTTTGTTTCGCCACTATCCATAAATTCATCTGGCAGCTGTTCAGCATAATAATCTTCGATTGACGCATACTTTTCTAGTTCACTTTCAACGATCGCTTTTTCTTCTTCCGTTGCTGTACCGTCTTTGTAACGCGCTAACAGTTCTTCAAAATTCATAAGGATCCTCCTTTAGTGCTTTTCCCAGTTTCTTGCGTGCCCGGTAAAGTGTCGTTTTTGTGTTGCTTTCTGACCAGCCGACCGTCTCTGCAATCTCCTTGATGCTCATCTCACCGTAGTAAAAAAGATAGATGACTTCCCGGTAACTCTCCGGCTCCAGTTGCATCAAGTGCTCATATAAACGTTGGTCCCGTTCTTTATGTAGATAACTCTTTGCCGGTCCTCTTTCCCTCGTGTTCGGCAAGACCTTTTCATAATCCCCCATCGATACAGAGGCGTGTTTCTTTCTTTTCAAATCAATAAAGTGATTCTTCAGCACTCTGAAAAGCCAGTACTTGAACGAGCCTTTCGGTATGTTCGATGCGATAAATGCCTTATAGAAGGTCTCACTGACCAAGTCTTTTGCCAGCTCTTCATCTCTTGAGAGACTCAAGGCATAGAGATACAGCTCTTTATGATATTTTTTATACGCTTTATCCATGGCATCTGACTTCATCGGAAACCTCCTTTCACTCTATATACGTTTTAATTTGGAAAAGGTTACACTCAATTTAATGATTTCTTTGTTCTTCTCGGCACTACTCCTATGATAACATTCAAAAAAGCCTCTGGGTATGTCATGAGAGCGACATGCCAGAGGCTTCTCTGAAATCGAATAATTAATTGTAAAGTCTTTATTTTAGTCACTTTAAAAATTAGTCTCGGTATTTAATCCCCTTATAGAATCCTGTGATAGATTCGGCTATCGTAACGATGAGAATGATCAATACAGTAAACAGCAGCATGCTTTCAAATGTCAGGGGCAGAAACTCTTCAAACCTCTCCATAAACTGGCCATCCCAGATATCCATATAATAGATGATGTAAATAGAAACGGCTGCCGAGACGATATTCAATATCGAAGTGACCGCAGCTACGGTTACCGTCCATCTTCCTCTGACAAGCTCTTATCTGCTTTATCAAGACGATAGTTGATCAGCACCCTCAATTCTTCCGCCGTATCTTTCCGAGATTTTTCCGGCAGCTCCCGCGTCATTGCATGGATATATCGTTCGATCATCATTCTCCGCTCCTCAATTTAATGATGCATCCTTTTCATTTAAACGTTGAGGCATGATTTTGTACTTATTTTTATAGAATTGGATCGCTGCCAAGCCGATCAGAAGAACGATGCCGATCAAAACTGTGTACTGCAGTAACGTATAGTCGCCCTGATAGCCTTCCGGGGAAACCAGCTTGTTATAGATGCCAAAGTAAGCCCAGGCAATCGGGAGTGGGAAGATGTCATTCTCTATACTGAATAAGACGAATCCGGTAAGCCCAACAGCGACTAGCAGAATGATGATAGCCCAGATTTCTTCAGCGATCCCAAAGCCATCCCAGTCGATTTTAACGAGCCAGGCCGATATATTTACTACTGTCGCTATAAAAAGCCAGCCTGAATACAGACCAAATGTGATAGGCAGAAGCCAGCGGTTCTTTAACTGGATTTTACCGACTTTCTTAACGATCAATACCATTACGATCAAAAAGGCGAAAATGAACAGTGTGGATAAGCCGATTTGAATGTATGAAAAACTGATGATCCAAATGATATTAAACAGACACGATAGCGAGAAAAGATAACTGATTTCTTCGATCGCCTCCTCATAGTAGGCATCCTTGTGTTTTATCAGCATCAGGATAATAGAAATAATCAAAAAGGTATAAATAACACTCCAAATACTGAAGGTCGACGGTGCCGGAGTGATCAGCGTCGGATACATGTCTGACACTTCCTGCTGTGACATATCGTTGATCCAGCCAAAAGCTCCCATAGCATTGACGATTAGCGTAAGAGCGAGCAAGCCAGCACTTATCCATGCTTTAGTATTCGTTTTTATTTTTTCTCCTCCTTATAAATTTCTAGACTTTTTTTTAACATGATTTAAATCTCATTTATAATCTGGCTAGGATTAAAAAGTTTGATACCCATAGGTCTGATTACTGATAAATGACAAGGTTCGGTGCAGGATCCAGATTCAACACTTCTTCAGGTGTCATAAGCGGGTTATCGTAGTGCACACCGGGGGCATCTGAGTAATGATACCATAGCTTGAACCCTTTGTATGGAATCGGCGAGGCCTCGGTGACTCTTTCATGAGTGGCTCGCTTGCCATCGGGCGATCCCCAGCCTGACGTGTTGTGTACAACAATGACAGACTCATAATCTGTAGATACGGCTTCGACATCATGGATCATCTTTTCGACAAACTGGTGGAAGACGAACTGTCTTTTACCCGGTATGTCATTGGAGTCTAGATAGTCCTGCATGATTCCCTGTACATCGTTTATTTCCTGTCCTGTGATGTGTCCGACTTCCTGCATAGGCCGCTCCGTCCGCCATTCCGGATCCAGAGCCAGATGCACGTTCGGATATCTCAGAAACGACTGGATTTCTTGAATGGCATAAGTCGGATGATATCGACCCATCTGATGATCGATATACACCAGAACGCCTCTTTCATAAGCTGCTTCGATGTAGGACATGACCAAGTCGTGATTCATTCTGGCAATTTCTCCACCAGGCTGAACGGTCCCATAAACAATGTAAATAGCCGGCACGGCCCCCATGTCCTCATCTGCTACATCGTACGTTTCTGTCGTCTCATTCAGCAAGTCGATCAGCTCTTCTACCGGATGACGGCCAACGATCCCCATGACTTCAGAATTAGGGTGTCCGTAATAGGCAACCACCCGATTATCCTCAAAAAGTGTCGGAGAAGTAAAGAATTCATTCAGATCTTTATCATCGAATGCAGTGGATGAATGGAGTTCGTTCATATCACTGACCGTGTAGTCTGACGAGACCCATCCTTCATTCATATTTGTGTTATGATGACTGATCTGATACCAGGTCGTTTCATCTTCTTCCACTTCATCAATGACGATAACTTCGTTCCCTTTGATCAGACGACCAAGCGTTTCACTCTCTTCGCTGCTGTCTGCTCTGACGTTCACTCCGTTTTCGCTGATATACACATTGTTTTCCTGGTTCCCAAAGATCGAGACTGTTTCTTCCTCTTCTTCAGGTTCCACTTCTGCCTGTTCTTCTTCATCATCTGGGTTCGTTTTATCTGACCCAGTTTCTGCCTGATCCTCATTTGCACCTGGATCGTTCTGTTCGTTCTGTTCTGAAGTCTCCTCTGATTCCTCTTCCTGGACCTCCTCGGTATCACTTGCCGTCTCTTGTGTTGCACTGTCCTGTTCACAGCCTGATAAAGCCAGCATGGAGGCTGAAAACAGTGCTAATCCAGTTAAGTAAATTCTTTTTGACATCGTCTCACCCTTTTTTCCGCATAAACGAATTATGCCTCTTCATTCTGTTTTTCCTGTGGATAAACAAGTCCCATTTGACTGCGGCATTCATCAAGAAGCGCCATCACTTCGATGGTAGTTTGAGCTGGGATTTTTTCGCCTTCTTTCTTGCCCTCTCTGATCTCCGCCGCAACATTGGAGAACTGTTTGCCATATAAAAGATCTTCCACTTCAAACGTTTCTTCCTTATCTTCAGTATTTAGCGTGGCTGTTTTTGCCATATGAAATTGAGGGACATAGATCGAACCCTTTGTTCCTTTTATCTCAAAATAGTGCCCGCCGTCTTTTTCCATAGAAACCAAGTTGATAGCTTTGAATCCAGGATATTGGAAGGTGATCGTTTCGCTGTAATCGACCGCTTCCATCCTTGCCTCACAGTCGATATGTTCTGGGAGTCCAAAAAGTTCATAACAGTATCTCACGTTATAAACACCGAGATCCATCAATGCTCCGCCTAACATTGAGGGTGTCGTAAGTCTGGGATTCGTTGAACCATTGACTAGAGGGACCTCAAAGGCACTGTAGACTGATTTTATATCTCCAAGCACACCCGATTCGACCCATTCTTTGACTTTTAATGCCGTGTCATTATGCCAGGTCCACATCGCTTCAGACACATAGACATCTTTTTCTCGAGCATAGTCGAATATAGCTTTTGCTGCTTTTTCATTCACAGCAAACGGTTTTTCACAGAGTACCGGCTTACCGTTTGCAATGGAAAGTCGGGTATATTTTGCGTGCAAATCGCCATTCACATTGACATACACACCTTCTACATCTGGAGCATTGATCGCCTCTTCGGGTGTATCATAAACGGTTCCACCAAATTCTTCCGCAAAAGCTTCCGCCTTTGACTGCGTCCGATTCCAGACAGCAACGATCTCGTTATCCTCAGTCTGCACTAATTCTTCTGCTGTCGTACGGGCGATCCCGCCGCACCCAATGTAAGCCCATCCAAATTTCTTCATACGTTATACCTCCGTTAATTTTTTATATGAATCAACATGTCTACTCCTATTATAAACAGGAATCTAAAAAAAAGATATCAAGAACGGATAAGCATTCCCCCCTTATGCTTTCATTTCATAAAATACTTATGCTATTCTGAAACCAGTATACTCAAAGCGTTTACAAAAACATCAATCTTTAAGGAGTGATATTAATTATGGATTTAAGGTTTATTGCTGTAGTCATAGGCATATCTCTTGTTGTAGCATTTATTGCTTACTTTATCGTGGAGAAAACAGGTGTCTCAAGAAAAGCTTTGTACATTTTGTTTGGAAGCTTATTTGTCATCACACTCATCACCCTGGCTGTCAGCTATATGATAGGTGGCTGGACAGGTCTGGGGCTGGGCGTTTGGAGCATATATATAGGTGCTCCCTCTCTGACGACTCTTATATTACTGAAAATGACCGAAAACAGTTGAGTAGTATCCAGGCGGACTATAAGTAAAGTGTTTCCTTTATGGTATCAGTGACTTTAAAAGCAGTCACTGATACGATTTTTTTCTGGACATTACCAGCCAGGATGACAGCAGTAACACCAGAGATCTTAGGACAAGAGAAGTACTCCCTTCCCATATTTCTATTCTTCTGCCATTTACCTCATATTTCAAACGGACTATCGTGCCAAGAGCCATTAGTCGATCATATATCCACGTGTGTCTCGGATGATATCGATACTTTTCCACTTATTGTTGAAAACACGTTTTATTACTCGGCTAAAGTACTTGAAACAGATGACTGTAAATTTCTACAACATCAAATACTGGCTCCTCCTATCCATATTTACAAAAAAAAGCAGCTGTCTTTTGTGGAAAAAAGACAGCTGCTTTTCAGTCAAAAATATTACTTAATAATTGATCAGGTTTGATCACTCAAACTGGAGCTGGAAATAATCTGGTACGATCTTCGGCGTTTGTCTGTTTAAGAGATGCAGAACCAGCTTGGACACAAGGACACCCGGGCCGAGCGCCTGACCGACACTGATCGTAGGGATCGAACGGTTTTCGATCCAGCCGGAAATATTCTCTTCTGTCGCATAATCAGGAAGTTTTTGGCTATATGCTGATGGCGGGAATGTCTTGCCCTGCAGTTCATCGATCGTAATGTCTTCGGGTATCTGTGTATACTCTTCCAGCGTCAGACCCTTAGGATCAAAAGTCAGAACTGATGTCCCGAAACCTAAAGCAACCGCCGTGGTGATGAATAAGTCTCTCTGTCTGGCGGCACGATGGAGGGCAACAGATTCAGGAAAAGCAAAATAATCGATGGCATCAATGACGTAATCAGCGCCTTCTAAAAATGGGGCCACGTTTTTCTCAGTGACTCCATCGTTATAACACACGATCTCCATCTCAGGATTGATCGTCAGTAAGTGATTTTTTAACGCTTCCGCTTTCTTCTGCCCGACAGTTAAATGAGTCGCAGCACACTGGCGATTAATGTTTGAGACATCGAAGGTATCAGGATCAGCCAGAATCAGTTTCCCTATGCCCATTCGTGCGAGCAGTTCTGCTGAAAAACCTCCAATACAGCCACAGCCTGCAATGGCGATCGTTGTACCATGCAGTCTCTGCACTTCTTCTTCTGACATGATACCTAAATTACGTATAAATTGTTCTTTGACCATTACTTGATCCCCTCCATTACTTTTTCTTCACTTTCCACGAGATAGTCATATAATGTCCGGCGTTTATCCTTCAAAGTCGTGAGGCATTCTGAAAGATTCAGTACACAAGGGATCGTTTTTGACCCAAGGTAAACGTTCGGTTCACCGATGACTTCAAAAGGAAATTTAAAAATCCGATGCATGTAGCGATACACTCTTTCATCAATACAGCAGACCCAATGAGTCAATCCATTACTCAAGGAATAATTTAATACAGTGCGGATCAGACCTAAACCGACATCGTGTTTGGGCATTTTGGTGAATGCACTGATTTCAGCATATTTATTTTCTTCAAGCCCTGCCAGTTTCAGCTTTTCGATTTCAAAAATATTGAAATGTTTCATTGTAGGCAGGTCATCCAGTGACATGAAAATAAGTCGTGTCACCCCAACGACTTCTTTTGACTTAGCCGTTTCCACGACAAAATATGTCGAATGATCTATGTAGGGGTCCTCATCATCTTTTTTTAAAAAACCGACTTCCTGATAGCGCTGATGGTGAAGTGCCACTGCCTCAACACTTTTTATTCCCTCAACTCTTCCAAAATGATATTCTTTTTCACTTTCCATTATAACACGCTCCTTAAACATTATTTTTAGTAAAAAACTGCCACATTTTAAAGCGTTACCAAATATAAATACATAGTTTCATGGTTATTTATACAAAAAGGTGATAAAATCTTATAGGATAGTCACTTTTTTAAAATACATGACATTAGGATGATCGACCAAAATGAATAAACCCTTAAACGAAAAGGAACAATTGATGCATGAATTAATTGAGGATTATGATAAAAATCTGAATAATCAGATAATTAAAATATCTTCGATCTACATCATACTGAGTATCAGCTGGAATTTGATATTCAGGTGGTTCAATCTCCCATTTTCACGGGCTGACCTTAGCATACTGATGATGATTTTCGCTGTTTTATCAACCATTTTCCTAATCTTCCGCTTCACCCGAGCCTCGACCAAACTGAATACACATATCGTTTTATTGTCTGTTGTCTTCGTGATCATAAGCTTATATTTTGGTTCAGGTTATTCTGAAGCATGGAGCTACTTCCTGCTGATACCTATTATTACCAGTCTTTACGGCAAGGGGTTCTTATCCATTTTCTACTCAGCAATGGGTCTAATCAGTATGGTTTTTGTACGAATAGGCTTTCCGGGCAATGCATCTTATATAGCGGATACGATAGACATTTCAAATCGTATTCTTCTTTATATCATCGTTGCGACATTCAGTTACCTGCTCCTGTCCAAGCTGAACATGCTCTACAATAAGCAAGTCAATACAGTCATCCAATCGATGGAAATGACACTTGAGCAAGTCGTTCAGAGTTTCATTGTTGCGATGGAAGCGAAGGACCTTTACACATTTGGTCACAGCGAACGAGTAAGCCAATATGCTGTCGCCTTAGCCAAACAGCTGCCCGAATATCAGCATGAACAAAAGCTCAAACTTTTAAGACTGAGCGGTCTACTACATGATATCGGAAAAATCAATATGCCCGAACATATTTTGACCAAGCCGACATCACTGACTGATAAAGAATATGAAATCATTAAAACTCATACATCTCTTGGAGCTCAAATGGTCGAAAAAGTCGAAGGCCTGAATGGCTTGAAAAACGGTGTCCTCTATCACCATGAGAGATGGGACGGTAAAGGCTATCCAACTGGTTCAAAAGGCCATTCCATTCCTTTAGAGGCACGCATACTGGCTGTGGCAGATGCTTTTGATGCCATGACGTCCACAAGAGCTTACCGCAAGGAACTGCCTCTGGAAGAAGCATTCAGGCGACTGGACCAAGGGGTAGGAACCCAATTTGATCCAAACCTGGCACAAGCCATTGAAGCTGCAAGGCCTGACTTTTTAAAAATATACTTTGACTGTCACGACCCGATAGATGAATTTGAGAAAATCACTGATTTTCTATAATTCTATGTAGTCATACTACTGTGTATAATCATACCACTTTATTTTATAAAATGTTGTTCCACCTTGAGAAAACATTAAAAAATAAAAAATAAAAAAACAATAAAATAATAGCTTGTTCCATCAATGCTCTTATTTTCACAATTATATATCACAGATAAATATATATCAATATTTATCTGCAGAAATTGTATAAACTTTTTTTTATTAATACAATATGAATAAAAACTCTTATTATGATATTATAAATCCCCCAAATGGAGACAACCGATTTTGTCTCTGTTTGGGGGATTTAAATATCCTTTCACTGCTTCTTCCATCTCTGGACGTTTAACTTTTTCAATCATTAGAGAAATAGTTTTACAACGGTATAAATGAATGTTCCTATTTTACTGCAATGTACTGCCGTCAAGTGACACACGAATCCTAGCGATTCTACCCTCGCGATTGAACAAGCTTTGACTTGTTTCTTCACTCAATACATCGGTGTCATCATACACTTCTTCTGTTCCATCTCTATAAGAAACGAGGATCTCTTTCTTGCCTTTCAGTTCATACGTGACCGGAACGGCACACATCGTGAATCCCAGCGATTGCTCGTCCAACTGGATGCTTTCTTTCTCAGATGCATTGTTCTGCGGCAGGTTCCAGCTGATCTTTTCATTCAGAAATTCGGATTTCTGAAGCAGCACTGGGCTGAACTTGATCAGGCCTTCCTCCACCGTCACGCCTAATTCACCGAACCTTGAGATGATATCTTCCTTGACCTGCCCTGTCATTCCAGGCTGCTGTACACCCGCAAAGCTTGGAGTATGCGAGTAGGCTTCTGTCGGAAACGCACCATACTGTTCCGGTGACTTGTCGACACCTATCCCTGCTTTGATATCCTCATAAGAGCTTATAAGGCCCTCAGCAGTTTTATTCATTCCGTGACGACTGTAGGTATCAAAAAAGTTTTCCTGAACCGCTAACGCTAATTTTGAGACCATATGCCAGTAAATAGATCCAAGACCTTCGTACTTATAAAAGGTTCCTGATCGTCCGGTGAATGCATGATGGTTGAACAGATCGGAGAAGATCTCCTTCACTCGTCTGATTTCTTCATCCGGGTATTCTCCTGTAGCTTTTAAGGCTTCTTCGATCTCTTCCCCATTCCTGAAATTGCCGTTGAAGTGATAGTTACCTTTGACATCTTTTTCAATAAAGCGTGACCGGTCATTCTCCAGCTCAGCTTTCAATATAGCGGAAGACATGACTTTTTCTTCTGGGATCACATTTTTTTCAAGGAATCTTGGCAGTTCGCGGTTTGGATAGAGCATATAACTGTTTTGGTCCTCACGGTAAATCGCACTCTTTTTCAATGCTTTAAGAACAGACAAGGCTTCTTCCCCATCCAGTGCTTTTGAGCTCAACACAGACACTTGTCCCTCCAGCATTTCATAAAGATGGGATACACTGCAGCTGTTTTCTTCAAATCGTATAAGATTATAAGAATGATAGAGACCGTCCGTGCGTTTGTTCTTCTTGATGGAGTCATTTAAATGATCCAGAGTGACTTCTGTAAATTCTTTAAGCATACTTATTGAAAGATCTTTTTTCTCTCCGCTGAAGCCATCTGTGTAGACAGACTGTCTATACGCTTCTCCTATTCTGCCCAGTGCCTCTACGATTTCATAACGCTCCGTATCACTGATGTCTTCGCCCAGGAGGGACTGTTTCTCCTTCAGTACAGCAAGTGTGTCTTCGAACATCTGCAGCACTTCAGCTGAAATGCTTACTGTGTCGCTGTCCATGTCCTCAACAAGCTGGCTCATGTATTTCTGGAAACGATGCATATAATACAAGGTCACCATTGATAGACCGTTACCCACTAGAGCATTGTTGGCATCATTCCATTCAGGACGCTGGGTGTTCATCCAAATCCCGCCTTCAGGTACATAATTGGAAAATTTTGAGAGCAGGGAGACAAGCAGTTTCTCCATTAAGTTGACTTTATACAAGCCATCCCCCTTAAAGACAAACTTACCATCGGAGCCCAGGTCTTTCACTCTCTCTGCAATCAATGCCTCACTGTCATCGTCATAGTCGATGCTGTTTCTCGGATCTGAAACGAGCGCGTCAAACCCTTTGATACGATATGGGACATTCGCGTACACAAAGATATCTTTATGCAGGAGAGCCAGCAGTTTTTCAGGATGATAGTCTTTAGACATTTCAAGCAGTTTCAATAGGTAGATGATCTGGTGATCGCCCCAGTAACCGATGTTTGACCAGGGATCGTCTGGATCGAGCGTTTCCCAGTCGATGCCTTCTTTAGTGATACGGTACGGGTTATACCCATCTGGTGTTGAAGCATTGACAAATTTAGCTATAATACTCTCGGTATAGGCTGGGAATGACATGCTCAAGGCTTCCCAGTTCTGGAAGATGTCCCGCCAGTTCCCCTCAAACTTAAGTGCTTTACTTCCGTCCTCTTTTGTCAATTCGATATTGAACTGGTTCCATGGACGGCTCGGGTCTCCGTGTCTGCGGCTGAACGTCAGCGGCAAGTACTCCATCGTCAGACGTTCAAGATCCTTATCATCGATATCGGACACTCGGTTTAACAGTTCGTTGTAATGTATCGTTTCCGGTAAATCCTCCAGAAAGTCCGCACGCTGATCAAAAACATTGGTATTCCATGTTTCTATGAACTCTTTGAAATCTTCTCTATCTACAGTGTAGCCGTCTGCGTATATCCCGCCACGCATGATGTTATATAAAGTATTTGAAAAATGGCGATAGCTCGCTTTCTCATTAGATGTTTTCTGAAACCCATCGGCTTCAAATACAAGCTTTTCAAGGTTAACGTCCCCTTGAGCGACATCTTTTTCAACTTCCGTGTTAAGCGCTTCACTTTTTTCGAGTAAAACATTCAGTTTCTCTACATCGGCCGCATTCTGATTCAGTTCCGAAACGATCATCCACCGCTTGGCATCTGCCCCTCCCAGAGTCAGGGTATCCACAACATAATAGGAACCTCTTCTGCCTTTGACATCTTCTTCAGTCTGAAGGTCAGCGTCCATAGCAAAAGCATCGAGCTGCTGTTCTGACAAGAGGTATTGAGGATCTTCTAGACCGCTGGACCATACAGTTGTCGCCTTCAGTGATTCACTTGGTTCAGCTTTATCCGTTAAGATAGAACTGAGCGTATATATTCCCAAGCCCGCTCTCTCGATCAATTCACTGCGCTTATAGCCATCCACAAGGGTGCTTTTCGTGGTCTGCAGAAGTGTATTGACACCATATGGCAGGATATTCCGTATGCCGTCTAAAAGTTTCACTTCCACTGATTCATCAGAAAGATTCTCTAAAACAGATTCTTTGACAAAGCCAAAGCGTTCACTGTTTTTCAATGTATAGGCATAACTCACATTCAAATCGTGGTTTATTTCCTCGAATCGTATTTTATTTCCGGTCGTGTTTTTATAAAGGTTGCGTGTTATCGTGTAAACGCTGCTCATATGACGGGTAAAAGGCTTCCATAAAAATTTCTTGCCGTCTTTTTTTAGGATCAGCTGGGTGTTCGGTCCGGCCGTTTCGATACTGTCGTGGATCTTGTCATCTGTCTCATAAGGAAATAGCGCCGATTCTGCATTCTTTCTGCCGCAGGTCAGGCCACCCGTACTGGAGACGAACATCCAGTGGTCCGAATCACTGACAACTGTCATAAAAAACGGGGTCATTTCATCATAATTACTCATTTTAAAATAGGTTTCATTATCCAGAGTCACCGTTTCAAGTGACACATCTTTTTCTTTAATGTCTAAAGCCGCTTGGCCATAAAATATATTACTTGTATGCTTCATCAAATATTCCTTTCTTTCGATTATTTACCTTGCTTACTCTGATTATATAGTGCTTATGCTCTTAAAGCAATGGATGTAACCGTTTTTTGTTAAGCGCTTAAGTTTGTGTTGATCGGCATTGTAATCAGTAGTTTCATATTTGACTAGATATAAAGACATCCTTGAAGAAAACGCACTGTCTTCAAGGATGTTTTCTCAGTTATTTATATTTTTTTACCTGATTTCCACTTTCTATACTTTTCGACATCTTTATGGACCATCTTATAGGCAAAAGCAGTTACGGCCGCATCATCTATCAAGCCTACACCGGGGATGAAATCAGGGATAAAATCAAAGCCGTTAAGGACATAGATCAAAGCACTGACTATGGCAATGACTGACCTTAAAGGAATCTTTGTATATTCTTTACTGATATAGGCTCTGACTAGAGAAATGAACACTGGGATATCTTTTAAATACTTACCGACTCTGGGTATTTTGGACAATTTTTTTTCAAGATCATCCAGCATCTCTTCTGTCTTTTCTTTATCCTTTAAAAGTTTTTTAGCTTTCTCCTTATTCCTGCTTAAAAGACCTTTTACTTTACCTTCCTTTTTTAATTCTCCGATTTTTTCTTTTGGATCGTCATTCTTCATACTATATCCTCTTTTCTAATGAAGTTAATTTTTAATACATGTGCATCTTTCTTCATATTCAGTCTATCACTTCTCTTGTAATTAAGTGTATCACATAGCGCATTAAATCCTAATTGAAATGAATGTATGGATCATAAATTAAAAAGAAAATAATGCAGTCAATATGGTAATATAAGGGTAAATCAAAATGCAAGGACGTTAACTTACATGAATGCAAAAGTAATCAATCGCTTAAATAATTTTATCACCTATCTTGTTTATGCCATCTATCCTGTTGTTCTTTTACTATTGGTTTATAATCGAGATCCAAGGTTCTGGAGGGTTACGCTGACTCCTGCCATTTCTTATGTATTAGTCAGTATTTTCCGGTATTATATCGATGCACCTCGTCCTTATGAAGTGTCCGGTAATAAGCCTATTATCAAAAAAGACACTAAAGGAAAGTCTTTTCCCAGCCGACATGTCTTTTCTATTTTTGTCATTGCCACGACACTTTATTTCATTTCAAAACCTCTGGGCATTTTTCTATTGTTGGCAGGCAGTATCTTAGCTGTCTTACGTGTGATCGGAGGCGTTCATTACCCGCGTGATGTTATCGCCGGAGCGATTATCGGGATCATTTCCGGGATAGTAGGGTTTTATCTTTAAGAATTTAGAAGGTGTTACGCCTCTCAACAAAAAAGCGAAGGTCCTCTGGTCATAAGTTGACCTGGATCTTCGCTTTTGTCATTTCACTCTTTCTTATCTACCTTAGATATTTACATGATCTTAGCTTGTTCGAAACCTAGCCCTTTGTGGGAACATAAGGAACGATTTTCGCTGCAAGGTTGCTGATCGGCATCGTCTGCAGGGTGACTTTTCCAGGTCCAAGCAGTTTAACTAAGAAGGCTCCTTCCCCACCGAACATCATATTTTTCAAGCCTTTAACTGTTTCAATGGAATACGTGATACTTTCATCAAACATGAATACATGGCCCTGGTCAACCATAAGAGCTTCACCGGGACCTAATTCGTACTCTACCAGAGAGCCATCAGCTTCTAAAAATAAATCGCCTCTACCGGAAAATCTCTGCAGCACAAAGCCTTCTCCACCTAGAAGTCCAGTTGAAAACTTCTTAGTCAAAGCAACTTCAAAATCTACACCTTCTGTAGAAGCCAAATAAGCACTTCGTTGAGTCATGATCTCACGTCCGTTCATATCAATATGGACGATTTTCCCCGGCAATGAAGAGGCAAATGCGATTTCCTGATTGTCTTTTATCGCGCTATACTTATTCTGAAACATACTTTCTCCAGAAAAGGCTCTTGAGAACCCTTTAAGCAGCCCCCCGCGGCTGGATGTTTCGAGCTCAAACCCTTCTGTCATCCAGGACATATTCCCTGAACTGGTGATGATTGTTTCGCCCCGATTCATCATACATCGAAGGACTGGATATTCTCCCTGTATTTCAAACTTCATTTTTCTGATCTCCTTTGAGTTGGTATAGTTTATTGCCGCATTTTTATTTTGTTATATAGAGGATAACAAAAGGTTATACTCGTATATATTTTAAATCCATTATATTCCTGCAGTCACTTAATTACAATCTCTAAAAATGCGGATAGCTCTGTGCGTGATACGCATATGGAGCATTTGAATTTTCTGAATCAAATAAAACCAAACAAGATAAATCCTACTGTGTTTATGGCAAAATTGGCAAACATATGTACAAGCCACGACGGATAAATCGTTCCAGTCTTCTCATTCAAATAATTAAAGATACAGCCCCCGGCAAACAAGCCTGTCATGGCTAACAAATAAATACTCCAGTGAAACCATCCACTTGTCATCCCGACATGATACAAGGCAAACAGCAGAGCACTGAATACATAGGCGAAGAGTCGCCCGGTATTTTCCTTCAGAATCAGAAAAGCGAACCCCCGAAAGAAAAACTCCTCCAGCAAAGAGTTGATCAGAGAGATATAAATGGCGACATATATAAAGTTATGGGCAGTCACACCAACATCCCCAGTTAATGCGTCACGAATCGATGCTAATTCTATATGGTCTTTTAAAAGGACATAGGCAAGAAAGATCACAGCGTAAACGCTGACCCCGAGTAATAAGGCAATTTTTAAGTCTGATTTTTTAGGAATGAACAATTTTTTTAAATGACTATATTCATCTTTGTACCTGACGAAGTAGCCCATTGGAACAACTGAGAACAGTGTAATTTTAAAAATGGATTTGTACAGATACGGCAGTTGAATAAAGCCGTCTATGAGACTCATACCTAAAGCAGATAGTGTGATAGAAAGAATCAGGAAAATGCTTTTTCTGTTTAATTTCATATTATGAAACTCCTTGTATAAGAGACCTATTACTTTTAATACTATACTCACTTCACTGTAGATATAAATTCAGCATTTCCTATATAAGAATCTGAAAGTTGTGCTTTTTATTGTTCTGGCATAAATAGCGTATCAACTGTTGTATTCAAGTTTCTCGCTAGGTCAAAAGCAAGTTGCAAGGAGGGATCGTATTTTTCATTTTCAATTGCATTAATGGTTTGTCTTGTAACTTTACAATAATTAGCCAATTCTTGTTGAGAAATACCTTTGGCTTTACGACGTTCCTTTATTTGATTTTTCATTGACTTAAAAACCCTAGTAATATAATTAAAATCACTGAAACTATTAAAACAGTATACATCATTTTTTTGAATTTTTTATCTTCATTCAGTTTTGATAAGTAATATTGTTCAAGTAAGATCAGAAGCGTCGTTGAAAGAGTAGCAACTGACATTAAGATACTGCCATCTCCATTGTTCATAATTCTTTGAAAACCACCTATTATGAACATAGCTAACACAGTGACAGACCACGTTATTTTGATCGCTTTGTTTGCTACCTTTTGTTCCATTTCGTCTTTTTTCCGCATAGTGTATACTCCTTTTTGTCAAATACTTTTTACATATAAACAATACCAACTACAGGTTGATATGTCAAAAGAGTTTTACATTTAAAAAGTGATACGCTACATAGTATCTCTCACAAGCAGTAATAGATCAACTACCAATAGAAATTATACGTTCCAAATAATGGATTCAATATTAGTATATGGCATTCACTAATTCGTCGGATGGATGCGTCCTAAGAGTCCAGTCTTTTAAACAAAACAGCCCCACCCCAAAGCTTCTGCTTATAAGAGTGGAGCTTACTGATAAATTGATGACTCTAATCTAAATCTATATCCAGCATCAAAGGTGTGTGGTCTTGTCGTTCACCTGAATCCAGCATCTCTGAATTATTCACCTTATCAGCCAGTCTGTCACTCACCAGCCAGTAGTCGATCCGCCAGCCGGAGTTATTGACTTTGCTGGTTTTGGCACGCTGATTCCACCATGAATACTGCCCAGTAACATCACCGTGGACATGTCGGAAAGTATCCGTGAAGCCTTTGCTTAATAACTTCGTAAATCCTGCACGCTCTTCATCAGTAAATCCAGCTGAACGACGATTTCTATCCGGATGAGCAATGTCGATTTCTTTATGGGCGACATTGAAGTCTCCTGTAGCAAGAACGGGCTTTTTCGCATCCAGACTGGCTAAGTATTCAGCATACTTTTCATCCCACTGCTGACGTTCTTCAAGACGGACTAAGCCTGAACCGGCATTAGGTGTATAGACTTGCGTGATGAAATAATCGTCAAATTCAAGTGTGATCATACGTCCTTCGACATCCATTGTGTCCGGAGCGTCGATTTTAGGATAGGTCACGATCGGATTAAAACTCTTTTTATATAAAAACATCGTACCTGCATAACTTTTTCTTGCAGGTTCTTCAGATACGCGCCATACATAATCATACTCAGGAAATAAATCATTCAGTATGCTTCCATGCTTCTTGGTCGGCCCGGTTCGAGGCAGTTTTGTTTCCTGAATCGCGATCACATCTGGATCCTGCTCTACCAGCTTGTCCATTACTGCTCTAGACATCACAGCTCGTTTAGAATCACTTGTCAGTGTTGCATTTAATGAATCGATATTCCATGAAATCAATCTCACTATAATTTGCTCCTTTATAACTTTTTTCTACAACTACTCTATCCATAATAACATTTAACAAGGAGGAGAACGATTATTTTGAACGATTTTAAATCAGAATAAGTGAAAGACTTTATCCAGCTATCAATAGAAAATGAGTGGCTATTGCTCCCGCAACAGCGACTAGTAAGTGAACGGAATGACCTTTTTCGTCCGTTTCTGATATTGTCTGTATTCCTCACCAAAGGAAGCGATCAGGACTTTTTCTTCCATTTGAATACGGTATATAAACGCGGCTGTAGGGAATACAAAAGCAAAAAATGACCCGACCGGATGAAAGAATGCAACGGATACCCCCAGAAAAATGATGATTTCTCCCAGATAAGAAGGATGTCTCACAAGACTATAGAGGCCATCCCGTTTAAGTTTTGATTCTTTGAGCACACCTATATTAACTGAAAATGCAGTCCCTAGCTGTCTGATCGCGCTGAACCTTATGATGATACCAGCTAAAATCAGTGGAATACTGAAATATTTCCATCCTCTAAAAGGAAGGAGTAAAGCTTCAATCACTGAAGGATCAACTACTAATGGTCCGAATATACCAATGAGTATGCAAAACAAAATTATGAGCTTACTTTTTTTTTCTTTATTTTCTTTATATGTTTTTCTGTTTAATATGAAGAATACATAAAGCTCCAACACACCCCATAATCCGATACTCATGAAAATAAGTAAACGTCCAACCATAATTCCCTTCCCTTCTAAATACAATAATGAAAACACTGAATATACTCCGACTATTTGCAGTTGTTTCAAACGCTCAGAATAGGATCTAGTCCCTCCAAGCAGCCAGCGAACGAACCGTAAATTTAAAGCTCTGTATAAATTCTATAGATTGACAATTTAATAGAAGGTAAACCATTTCTGTAAACTCTTTGCCTTTTTTATCTTATTCCTTGGTATCTGGTTGTATTGAGTGTGATATATAGCCAGTACTTGCTTTGATCAAGATTGCATATGGAAGTTTGCAATCGACTAACTAATTTTGCGGAAGATATAATTGTTAGCAGAAATCTTGTACTTGGGTCCTTTCATCTGTTCGTTGACTTTTGCTAAATCAACGGTTTGATTTCCTGGTAAAACAAAATAGCTATCCAGATGGGTACTGATAATTTTATTATTCTTTCCTATGACCCCATTGAATTCAAAATCATCATCATACCTTGCTAAAGTAGCATCACCATGACTATCGTTGCACAATAGAATACCGCCCGTCTTTAGATATTTCTTCGTTGCTTGACCCACAAAGCCTGCATATTGAGAGATGATCAGATCGACTGGTTCGATATCCAAGTCTTCTGTATAGTCCTGACCTAAAAACACTATGTCACACGGACCGTCATACTCTTTATTTTGATTGATATATTCTTGGATCAGCTCTATTTTTCTAAAGAATTTAATGGCACCTTTGAAATTATCCACGTAAATCGCGTGAGGCATAACTAAAGAAGGTGCAATATCAATATGACTGCCCGGGTAAAGGACACGTTTGACATCATACTTTCTTGCAACCAAATCATACAGGTCTTTTCTATCCCCGATTTTGTCTCGGTATTCAATGTATTCCTGATCGACATTAAGTCTATTCACTATGCTCTACCCCATTTATATTTTTTGTTTGAATGCAATCGCTACTTCTATAGATCCTGATATAACTTCAGCCTCATATAGAAACCACCTATTATGAAAAAGGGATCACTCCCTATTCAAAATAATTCTAAAAATTAGTCTTAATGCATATTGCAAGTCGTTTATATATTATTCTCCAAACCACTACTTATTATTAATACCAGATCTTCACTGTGTCTTTAACTAATTTCACCTTCAAATACAGAGATGTATTTAGTAGCATTTGCATTTTTTAAATATACGTAGTTAAATTCTCTCACAATATCAGAATGTTCAATTGTAAAACAAGTGAGGTTCTCATTACTACGTGCTATCGATTCATAGGCAAACGTGATAGCATTTTTAGCAGCGATAAGTTCCTGGATCAATTTAAAACTACTTATACATATTGTCTTTTTAAAACTGTTGACTGTATGATTTTTCTGATTAAGGATCTGTTCAAAAATCTCTCTAGTTCCTGAGCCTTCTTCTCTAACTATTAAGGTTTCTTTTAGCACGTCTGCAAGGGATACATCCTTGTCTGCAAACGGATGATTTTTACTACAGATGCCTACAAAAGATTCCTTTTTGTACAGTTTATAGTCATATTTTTCTTTGCTGAAAAAGCCTTCTATAATGGCAAAATCTAATTTATTCTGCTCAAGTAAAAGCAAAAGATGCTCTGTATTGTCTACTATCAGAGATAAGGTAACCATCTCATTTTCCACTAGTTTACTGATTTGTTCAGGGATGACATACTCTCCAATAGTTTTTGTAGCCCCAATACGTAATGCCATAGAATGTTCACTAAACATCTCATTTTTCAAAACATTTTCATTATACTGGGCTGAACGTGCATACGCTTCTAGTTTCTCTGCTTCTTCTGTTTTCTCTAATCTTTTCCCATCGTAAATAAATAGTCTGGTTTTATATTTATTTTCTAAGAAATGAATATGCTGGGTCACTGCGGGTTGAGTCATATGTAGCAACTCCGCTGTTCTGTGATAATTCATCGTATCGCATAACGTTAAAAACGTATAAATCCTGTAATCTAACATGAAACCCCTCCGATGATAAGCTAAATTTATCAATAGATAATATTTGATTATTATAGTTTATCAACTACTAATGATAGAATCAACTCTAGAGTATCAAAGGAGGATATTATGATAAAAAACACTATATTAAAAGAAGCGAGGATACTAGGTCCTGGCATGATCATCGCCCTGATCATAGCTGCGGCAGCAAAACTGATCGAAAGCCATCTGCCCATTCATTTAATTGGAGCATCCGTGATTGCCCTTTTCATCGGACTGATCATTAATAGTTATTATCCAACGAGTGACACCTTTACACCGGGATTGACCTTTACATCTAAAAAGATATTAAAAGTCGCTATTGTATTATTAGGATCCTCCCTTAGTATCGGTACGATTTTGACTGTAGGTAAACTCTCCCTCATCGTCATGATCTTTACGCTTATAACCTGCTTTGGTGGTGGCTATGTCATTGGAAGATTATTAGGACTGAACTGGAAGTTATCCAACCTGATTTCTGCAGGGACCGGGATTTGTGGGGGCTCTGCTATTGCTGCAGTTGCACCAGTTATTGAAGCAGACGACACAGATATCGCATATGCCATGTCTGCCACTTTCTTATTCGATATATTAATGATCCTTCTTTTTCCCGTGATGGGAAATTGGCTTGGCCTTTCTGACATGGCTTACGGCCTTTGGGCAGGCACAGCAGTCAATGACACATCAAGCGTTGTCGCTGCGGGGTATGCATACAGTGAAGCCGCCGGAGATTTTGCTACTATGGTAAAACTGACTCGTACACTTTCTATTATCCCAGTTGTTGCTATTTTCGGAGTGATCAATGCCAGGTTAAAACAAAAAGAAATAGCTTTATCAAGAGTTGAAAGTGACCTCAGAAAAAAAAGGACTATCTCTTCCACTTTTCCATGGTTCATATTAGGATTTATTACACTTGCTGTCATAAACAGTTTAGGGTTCATTCCTTCTGTGGTTACAGATATAGCAAAAGACGCAAGTCGATTTTTAATGATTGCAGCATTAGCTTCGATTGGACTGAAAACAAACATAAATGAAATGAAAAAATCAGGATTCGCACCCATGTTACACGGTTTTATAATATCGGCCCTAGTCGTTATCGTTGCCATTACTGTGGAATATTTTATGGGAATCGTTTAGCGGTAAAATCTATTGAATTTTGGAGTCTACAGTTCGTCTGTCACATTAAAATAAAGATCCTGCTGGCATATTTTTTTATAAACGTGCCAGCAGGATCTTTGTTATCACTCACTATTTTAATAGCCTTTAACCCTTATTGAGATTTTTCTTTATAGCCTCTTATACTTTCATTTATTCTGGGACAGAGCGCCGGTACAGCTGATCGTCATTTTCTTCCGGATCTCCGCGACCATCTGTATTGTTACTGATGAAATAAAGCAGCTCATCTTCTATCTCAACATCACGAATGCGACCATAACCTGAAATCACTTCTCGCTGTTCTTCTGTTTCAAGATCAAATGCATACACAGCAGATCCCCTTAACCCTGCGACATAAAGTTTCCCTTCATAGTAATCCATTCCAGAAGGGGCCCAGGTCTCATCCTCTCCAGAAGTAAAGATCGGTGTCATCATTCCCTCTTCTTCCTCATTTCCTTCAATGATTGGCCAGCCGTAATTTCCACCCGCTTCTATCCGGTTGATTTCATCATTTGCATCATTGCCGTGCTCGCTTGCATATAGTGTCCCGTCAGATGACCACGTCAGCCCTTGAGGATTTCGGTGACCATAACTGTAAACATAGGAGTCCCTAAAGGGATTGTCACCCGGGATCGATCCATCAGGTTCCATCCGCAAAATTTTACCCGCCAGCGAATCCAGATCCTGTGCCAATTCTGGTACAGAGGCATCACCTGTCGTTGAATAGAGCATACCATCAGGGCCGATCTTCAACCGCCCACCATGATGGACCCTTCCACTTGGGATCTCATCAAGCAGAACGCTCTCCTCTGTCCACACATCTTCGTTCAACTCTAAGGTAACGACCCGGTTCAAAGGTCCGCTACTGTCTTCATATGTGTAGTAGGCATAAGCCGTATTGTTATCCTGGAATTCAGGATCCAGGACGAATCCCAATAACCCCGCCTCTGGGACTAAGGAAAGTTCCTGTTCCAGTTCCACTTCCTGTCTGACAGCTTCTCCATTTTCTATTCGCGTGATCGTGCCGGTCCTCTCTGTCAGGAAGAAGGTTTCTTCCTCTTTTTCAATCGTCCAGGGGATCTCGAGATTTTCTGCAACGATCTCTGGTTCTTCGACTATTTCTTCCTGTTCTGCCTCGTCATTATTTCCCAGATTGTCCTGCCCATCATTCTGTCCACCATTTTCCTGTTCATCCGAAGTGGTATCCGGATCAGATGTGGACGGTTCTTCATCCGTGTCAGCACAACCAGAGACTGGAATCACTAAAAGCAGACACAACATAACTAATCTTTTCATTTCGTCTCACCTTTCCCTTAGCCGTTTATTTGAGTTCAAACCATCAATACAAATCCAAATAACTTTTTTGCTTAGAAGGGTTCTGACAATAAATCTGTTAGTGAATGATTTTCATAGCAATTACCATTTAAAAGAGGTAGTTCTATCCATTCTTTAATCCGCTGACTTTTCGATCCCTGTAATACCAATAGCTCCGGGACCGCCATGGCTGGAAATCACAGCGCCTGCCTTTAACCACATTGCATTTTTAATACCCTTTTCTTTAAGCAGATCGAAAACCATCTCTTTCTGACTGTCTAGAGCACCCGGAGCACCGACCATTAGAACGGTGTCTGGGTCAATGTTATGTTTTTTGAAAAAATTAGTGATCATCTTTTTCAAGCAGCTATCAAAGGATCCACGGTATTTCTCTCCAGGGACCAGGTAGCCATTTTCTAACTTGATCGACGGCTGGATCTTCAGCAAGTTTGCACTGTAAAAAGCCAGACTTGAGACACGGCCACCTGCTTTTAGATACTGAAGTGTCTTAGGTATGAATACCATTTGAGTGCGCTCTCTGATATCTTCAACAAAAGAAACGATTGCCTCAGGTCCAGTATCAGGATGATCTTCAATGAACTGCGCCGTTGCTTTAACTACAGCTGCTGCTCCGATAGATACATGCTTGGAGTCAACAAGGTAGACATTGTCAAAATCTTGAGCTGCAATTTTTGCGGCATTGAAAGACACCGTGGTCACTGCCGAATAGCCGATGTGGATGATATAAGCATCTGGATATTCTGCGAAAATCTCCTTGAAGGCTTCGGCATTATCCTGTGGTGACGTCCCCGAAGTTTTAGGAAGATTGCCTGTTTTTTCATAATAATCAAATGCTTCCTGAACATCAAAGCTGCCATCAGGATACGTCTCATCCCCCATAGTGACATGCATCGGAATGACTTTTATATTGTAGCGATCGATCAATTCTTTAGATAGGTCTGAACCACTTTCAGTTGTAATGATATATTTATTCATAATTTACCTCCATTATTTTTATAGTTGCTCGTACTTCTACTGAACTTAGTCTTTTCTTTTTCTAAACCTGCAAATTCTGCTTTTTAATCTAATGGCCAATTCGTTCTATCCTCACCTAATTAAAAGAAAAGGTGAAAAAGATATCTATAATTAACACTTGAGTCAATTATACCAATCTTGACGTAGTTATTATACATTAGCCCCTTAGAAAATTATGCGTTTTTATTATTAACTGATCACTAAATTCAGCTAAATCTTCTTGTTCATTCATGACTGCCCCTTTTTAATATAAGCAGATAGAAGAAAAAAACCAGAATAGAATGAACTATTCTGGTTTTAACACTTTATTTAATAATTGTGATGTTGACTACCTCGTTAACAGTGTGACACTTTCAATATGACTCGTCTGAGGGAACATGTCGACAGGCTGTACTTTCTGAGCGGTATAGCCACCTTCAACGAGCAGGGCCAGGTCACGAGCTAGTGTTGCCGGGTTGCAGCTGACGTAGATCATTTTCTTGGGCTGCATTTCTAATACGGCATCGATAAACTGTTCATCGAGACCTTTTCTTGGCGGATCGACGACTAGCAGATCGGCAGAACGCCCTTTCCTGCTCCACTCAAGCATCACGTCTTCTGCCGCACCCACTTGATAGGTGACATTCTCGATACCGTTGAGTGCTGCATTGCGCTTGGCATCTTCGACCGCCGGTTCGATCACTTCGATACCATAGACTTCCTTGGCTTTTTCAGCCAGGGCCAGGGTGATCGTGCCGATACCGCTGTAGGCATCGATGACGGTTTCTTCTCCCGTGAGTTCAGCAAACTCGATGACTTTGCTGTAAAGCACTTCTGCCTGGGCCGTATTGACCTGGAAGAATGAACGATGAGAGATTTCGAATGTATGATCCAGCAGTTTATCGTGATATTTGTCTTCGCCGTGCAAGACGATGACTTCCTGCCCTAAAATGACGTTCGTTTTCTTAGGATTCACGTTCTGAACGATACTCACAACATTCGGCAGTTCTTCAAGAATATCCGGAACGATCTTGCTCACAGGGAACAGTTTCGGTGTACGCGTGACCAGGACGACCATCATTTCACCTGTATGATATCCGCGACGGACAAGGATATGACGCAGATTTCCGGTATTATCTTTTTCATTGTACGGTTTAACGTTATACGTGCGCATGATGTCACGGACCGTCACGATGGCTTTGTCGATCTCAGGATCCTGGATCTTAAAGTCTTCCATCGGAATCAGGTCATGGCTGTTCTTTCTGTAAACACCCGTCTCCAGCTTGCCTTTGATCTTTCTGACAGGAATCTGGGCTTTGTTGCGGTAGCCGAAAGGATTCTCCATGCCGATGACATCATAGACGGGGACATCAGGCAGTTTAGCGATCTTCTGCATGACGTTCTCCACTTGGCTTTTTTTGAATTTCAGCTGGCCAGTGTACGACAGGTGCTGCAAAGGCATCGTACCTGTTTGTGCGTAAGCCTTGTCCTTGACTTCCACACGGTCTGGACTCTGGTCGATAATTTTCGTCAGTTTACCCACACCAAATGATTTGCCGATTTTGATGACTTTGAATTCAATGGTTTCTCCGATCAGGGCACCTTCAATGAACAATGGGTAGTGGTCGATTTTAGCGACACCTAGTCCCTCATGTGTCAGGTCAACGATTTCTCCCTGATAGGTCTCGTTTTTTTCTACTGGTGCTTTGAATTTCTTTGTGCTGTTACTCATGGTATTCTCCTTTTTTCGCTTGTTTGCGATGACGTCTCAATTAAAGTATACAGGTTTCCTGTAAAAGACGAAAGCGCACAGTTTTCAGGCTGTGCGCTTTAATTATTCTTCTTCTTTATCTTGCAGCTCCATTACGCGTTTTTTGAACTCTTCTTCTTTTTCTTCTGTCATCAAGTCACGTGTATTGATAGACAGCTGCATGCGGTCCAGATCTGTCACGATTTCCAGGTGCTGTTTATACATGGTGAATTCGGCCGGAGCATCGCCGCCGTATTCTCCGTCGATATTGATCATCAGCTGTTGATTGTTCTGGGTTTCAGCTTTAACATAACTCGTTTTTTTGTACAGTACTTTGGGATGCTGCGTATGTCTGCCGTCGTTCATCAGCATTGTTATCAGACGCAGGATCTCGGCAAAGTTTGTCGTCTTAACGATGATCAGGGTGAATTTTCCGTCACCCAGCATCTTATCCGGAGCGATTTTTTCAAATCCACCGACGGAATTCGTCAAGGCAACGAAAATCAGTGAGGCGACGCCCTCATAGACACCGTCATCATAGGTTATTTTGACTGGGACTTTACCGACACGTGGAAGCAGTTCGGCTCCTTTAACGAAATAAGCAAGTGAGCCGAACAGTGATTTCATGTTGGGCGGCACATCATACGTAACTTCTGTCAAAAAGCCTGCTGCGCCGATATTCATGAAGAACATGTCTTCGGTTTTCGTCTTGACTCTCCCAATATCCATGTGTACTGTCTGATTCTTATGGATGAGCTGGGCCGCTTTCACAAAATCGTAGCGTGGAATCTTAAGCGCCCTGGCATAATCATTCGTTGTCCCAGATGGAATGATCGCCAGTTTGGGACGGTAAAGATGAGGAGACATGCCGTTAATGACTTCGTTAATGGTTCCGTCTCCTCCCGCAGCAACGATCAGATCAAAACCATCTTTGATACAGCGGTCGGCTTCTTTCTGAGCACTGAGCGGTTCCGGTGTGGTACAGAACGCACTGGTGTCATAGCCGGCTTTTTCATATTCATTTAAAATATCTGGTAATTGTCTCTTTAATGTTTCACGACCGGATGTCGGGTTGTAAATCAAACGCGCACGTTTTCTCACCGTTCATCCACCCCCTTTTTCAAATCGCTCCTAGCGTTTGTCCATTTCTTCTTTAAGAAGTTTATTGACGACGCCAGGATTGGCTTTACCTCTCGTCTGTTTCATAACGTTCCCGACTAAGAACCCTAAAGCGCGGTCTTTACCATTTTTGTAATCTTCAATAGACTGTTCATTCTGATCCAATGTTTCAGAAATGATCGGCAGCAGTTTAGCAGGATCACTCAACTGGACCCAGCCTTTGTCTTCGACTAAAGCTTTCACATCATCAGTGCCTTTAGTGATGAGTTCTTTAAAGACTTTCTTGGCGATTTTGGAAGAAATCGTCCCATCGGCGATCAGGTTGATCATTTCAGCCAGTGCTTTAGGTGTCAGTTCTGTGTCATGCAGTTCTTTATGTTCACTGTTCAAGTACGCAGACACTTCGCCCATCAGCCAGTTTGAAGCTTGTTTGGGATCCGCATCGTGTTCGATAGTCTCCTGGAAGAAGTCAGACATTTCGACAGTCGCTGTCAATACGCCGGCATCATATTCAGGTAGTTTGTACTCTTTCACGTATCTTTCCATGCGCTCTTTAGGCATTTCCGGAAGAGATGCTCTCACCTCATCGATCCAGTCATTACTGATCTCAAGGTTGGGAATGTCTGGTTCCGGGAAGTAACGGTAGTCACTTGACCCTTCTTTGACACGCATAAGGATCGTTTCACCTGTTGCTTCGTCGAATCGTCTTGTTTCCTGTTGGATCTCTCCACCGGCATTCAGGATCTTTTCCTGACGCTTGATTTCATGTTCCAGACCTTTTCTGACATTATTGAAGGAGTTCAGGTTCTTAAGCTCAGTCTTGGTGCCAAATTCTTCCTGGCCGACTGGTCGCAGTGAAATATTGGCATCACAACGCATGGAGCCTTCCTGCATTTTTACGTCGGATACACCCGTGAACTGAATAAACTGTTTCACTGTATCCAGGTAAGCCTGTGCTTCTTCAGGTGAACGCATGTCTGCTTCAGAAACGATCTCGATAAGCGGCGTGCCCTGACGGTTCAAGTCAACATAAGAAGAGCCGTTATCGCCGTGCGTATTTTTACCTGCATCTTCTTCCAGGTGAACACGCTCGACACGTATCTTTTTCTTTTCACCTTTCACATCGATTTCGATCCAGCCGTCATAACCGATCGGCTTATCAAATTGTGAGATCTGATAAGCTTTCGGATTGTCCGGATAGAAATAGTTTTTACGGTCGAATTTCGTGTCGTTGGCGATGCTGCAGTTCAATGTCAGCGCAGCTTTCATCCCGAATTCGATCGCGCGTTTGTTGACGACCGGCAAGACACCCGGGTGACCCCAGTCGATGACATTTGTATTCGTGTTCGGTTCGGCACCAAAATGTGCGGGAGATGGGGAGAACATTTTAGAATCGGTTTTTAATTCCACATGCACTTCTAACCCAATAACTGGTTCTAAATTCATCGCTTATTCTCCTCCTTTGAATGATGGTTTTTTCTCAAGGTGATCTGTCGCTTGCTCATAGGCATAAGCGGCTCTGTAGATCGTCTGTTCATCGAAATGCTTACCGATGATCTGCATGCCGACCGGCAAGTCTTCAGAGAAACCACATGGAATGGACAGTGACGGGACGCCTGCCAAATTGACTGGAACAGTTAATACGTCTGCCATATACATAGCCAGGGGATCATCGATTTTTCCACCGATCTCAAACGCTGTCGATGTCGTTGTCGGTGCAACTAATACATCCACATCTTCAAAGGCTTTTTCAAAGTCCTGTCTGATCAGCGTTCGAGCCTGAGCCGCTTTTTTGAAGTGGGCATCATAGAAACCGGAACTTAATGAGAACGTTCCAAGCATGATACGGCGTTTCACTTCCAAGCCAAAGCCTTCTGAACGGGATTTGACATAAATATCTTCTAGAGAGCCAATGTTTTCTGAACGGTAGCCATAACGGATGCCGTCAAAACGCTGCAAGTTACTGGATGCTTCTGAAGAGGCGATGATGTAGTAAGCCGGAATACCGTATTTGGAATGCGGCAGGCTGACTTCTACGATCTCAGCACCCATCTTTTTATACACGTCAAGGGCTTTACGTACTGATTCCACGATTTCTGTTTCTTTGGCATCTTCATGGAAGTATTCTTTCGGCACGCCGATGCGCAGACCTTTAACGCCTTTTTCGATGCCTTCTGTGAAGTCTGGTGTATCTCCACGGTAAGATGTGCCATCTCTGTCATCTGTTCCGCTGATCGCGTTAAGTACCAGTGCATTGTCTTTGACTGTACGCGTGAACGGTCCGATTTGGTCCAAGCTTGAGCCAAAGGCGATCAGACCAAAACGGGAAACACGGCCGTAAGTGGGTTTCATGCCTACAAGACCGGTGAAGGATGCGGGTTGTCTGATCGATCCACCTGTATCTGAACCAAGTGAGACCGGAACCTGACCGGCTGCAACGGCTGCTGCCGAGCCACCTGACGAACCACCGGGAACTTTTGACAGGTCCCAAGGGTTTCGTGTGATTTTCAAGGCAGAATTTTCTGTCGATCCGCCCATGGCAAATTCATCCATGTTCAGTTTGCCGACAGAAATCATCCCTGCCTGCTTCAGTTTTTCCACGACTGTAGCATCATATACCGGAACGAAATCTTCCAGCATTTTAGAAGCTGCCGTTGTTCTGACACCCTTCGTAGAAATGTTATCCTTGATCCCCACAGGTAATCCGCTCAGGACATTGTCAGGATCGATACCTTTCTCATCCGCTTCCCGTGCGGCTGCCAGTGCGTCTTCTTTGTTCAAAGTCAGAAACGCTCCGACCTTTTCATCCGTCTCTTCAATGTTCTCATAGACAGATTCCATCAGTTCGACGGCTGTGAACTCCTTGTTCACCAATTTTTCGTGTAAATCTTCTAAAGTATAATCCGAAAAGTTCATTACGCTTCACTCCCCCCGTTATCAAACATGGCAGGAACTTCGATATAGCCATCTTTTCTTGTTTTGACATTTTTGAACAGTTCTTCTCTGTCCGTTCCTTTTTGAACCTTGTCTTCTCTCCAGACGTTCTTTTGCGGCAGTCCGTGATAGGTACCTTCTACACCTTCTGTGTCCAATTCTTCCAGCTGTTCAACCATATCTACGATTTGATCGATCTCTTTTGTGAAAGCATGGATAGATTCTTCTTCTATTTCAAGTTTAGCCAGCTTGGCGACCTGCTTGACTGTTTCTTCGTTTATAGCCATGTGATCATTCCTCTCGTCTGTTTAATTGATCCTTGTTGTTAATTGAAAATATACACCTCGTAATCTTCCTGATCAGCTTCTCTGTTCAGATAAGATTCCATACCGTTCAGTGACTCCACATTGATTTGAGTGGATACATTACCCGGTAAATAGGTTTTCCCTGCTTCATTCAAGAATTGTGTGAAAGCAATGATCTCCCCTTTGCCGTAAAACTGAGTCGTGATGGTTATTTCCAGATTCATAAGCTGGTCTTCGATATAATGCCCCAAACCGGTCACGCCGCTTACATTCGGGAAGAACCCTTCAACTTCTGATCTGAAGTTGGCAAAGTTATTGCCTTCCGCACTCTGCATGCCTTCCAGCGGGAACACGATGCGGTCTTCATTGATCATGGTCCAGTCCGACACTGTGGATTCGCCCTCTTCGACTAACCCTTCAGCGATAAACGTACCGGGAGCCAGATCATCCTGTGTCGATTGTTCATACAAGCCGATCATGACAGGGACATTTTCCAGCCCTTCGATATTTCTTATGCGGGAGGCCACTTCTTCTCCCATTCGCTGTCCTTCTTCAAGGACCTTTTCACGGGGGATCTCCTGCTCATACGTTGCTTCAAATTGTTCGAGCTGATAATAATCGACCGAGTTCAGTGCGAGACCGATACTCACTCCGGCCAGTTCCAGACCATTCTCTGTCTGAACATAAAAATTCTGCTCCAGTATAGAATTCAAGACGTTCGGTACACGGTCCTCAGAATTCTCACTGTTATTTTCCGGTGGATTGAGTCCCTGCATCTGTTCATCGATTTCTTCTACCTCTTCTGTTTCAGCCTCTTCCCCTTCCTTTGCATTTTCATTTTCTTGAGGAAGCTGTTCTCTTCTTAACCAGTTACTGACCAGGTCGGAAGAAAGGTATTGACCTTCCTGGAAGAAATGGTCATCAGTCGGGAAGTAGGTCTGTGAGTGACGCATCAGATCGATCTCGAACATGCGCATATTCACACTGGAATTCAGACTGCGCGTGATCCCTCTGTTCTGACTCGGCGCATACGTCCCATCCTCTGTAATAACGGGTCTGTAATAGTCCGCATCCACCTGTTCTTCTATCGTTGTGACTTCATCTTCGTCCAGCTGATTTACCGTTTCCTGCGTCTGATCCTCTTCCTGACCTGATCCATTGGTATCAGTACTGTCCGGTGAAGCACTGCAGGCCGCAAGAAACAAAGCTTGAGCAATTACTAAACTGAGAACTGTTTTCTTTTTCACGCGTTCTCACTCTCTATTCTAATCATTCATCAATCTCCTTAAGGACTTGCTGTTCGGTTAATACGGGCACATTCAGTTCCTGGGCTTTGGTCAATTTGCTGCCGGCTTCTTCACCCGCAATCAGGAAGTCCGTATTCTTTGACACGCTTCCTGTGACCTTGGCACCAAGATCGGTCAATTTTTCTTTCAGTTCATTACGCGTAAACTGTTCAAGTTTCCCTGTAATAACTAGTGTCTTATCTGTAAAGAAGGTAGACAATCGTTCGATTTCTTCTTTACGTTTGCCTTTATATTCCATGTTCACATCGGCTTTTTTCAGTTTCTGAAGCAGCTCATCCACTTCTTCCAGTTCGAAAAAGGCATGGATACTTTCCGCGATCGTTTCACCCAGTCCTTCGATGGCCTCGATCGCTTCTTTAGATGCCTGTCTCAACTGTTCCATGGTAATGAACTCTTCAGCCAGAAGACGCGCCGCTTTCGCACCGACGTGGCGGATGCCTAAACCGAAGACCAACCGTTCCAGTGAATTTTCTTTTGAGTCTTCGATTGCTTTAAGTAAATTGTCTGCCGACTTATCGGCGATTTTGTCCAATGTCAGTAACTTGCCTTTTTCCAGGTAATAAAGATCTGCCGGATCTTTGACAAGCGATTCATCGTACATCTGTTCCACGATGCGCTCGCCTAATCCATCAATATTCATGGCATTGCGGGAAACAAAATGGGTCAGCTTTTCTTTCGCCTGAGCGGAACAGCTGGGGTTCATGCATCTCAAAGCGACTTCGTCTTCCAGGTGCATCAGTTCGCTGTCACACGCCGGGCAGTGGGTCGGGTAGTCATAAGGCTGACTGTCTTCAGGTCGTTTGTCCTTATTCACCTTGACTACTTCAGGAATGATATCGCCTGCTTTACGAACGACGACGGTGTCGCCCAGTCGGATATCTTTTTCCTTCATGAGGTCCACATTGTGCAGACTCGCACGCTGGACCGTCGTACCGGCGAGCTGAACAGGATCCATGATAGCCGTTGGGGTAACGACCCCAGTACGCCCGACTGACCATTCGATCGTTTTCAGCAGGGTCTCTGCTTCTTCTGCCGGGAATTTATAAGCGATCGCCCATCTCGGTGCCTTGACAGTGAATCCGGCTTTTTCCTGATTGTCCAGTTCATTCACTTTAATAACGATCCCGTCGATTTCATAAGGCAGCTCTGTTCTCTTCTCCTGATATTCTTCGACAAAGTCCCAAACCTCGTCGATCGATTCAAAGACACGCCGTTCCGGATTGGTTTTCAACCCCAGATCATCCAGGAGTGCCAAGGCTTCTGACTGACTCTGCACTTCTTTCCCGTCCAGCTGGGCAAGTGAATATAAGAAAACACTGAGGTTTCTCGAAGCTGTGACTTTAGGATCTAAATTTCTTATCGTTCCGGCTGCCGCATTTCTTGGATTGGCAAACACGGCTTCTCCCTGTTCTTCACGCTGTTGATTCAGTGCAATGAAGGATGACTTAGGCATGTAGATCTCACCGCGTGCCTCCAGGGTGAGCGGTTCTTTTAACGATAATGGAATGGAACGGATCGTTTTTACGTTTGCCGTTACATTCTCGCCTTCAGAGCCATTCCCCCGGGTGACCGCCTGCTTGAATTTACCGTTCTCATATTTGAGAGACACAGCCAGCCCGTCCATCTTCAGTTCACAGTGGTAGGTATACGGCTTGTCTTCCAGTATCTGAGAGACTTTCCGGTCGAAATCCTGCAGTTCCTCTTTCGAAAAGGCATTGTCCAGACTCAGCATCGGTATGTCATGCTGGACCTTTTCAAAACCTTCCAGTAACGATCCACCCACACGCTGCGTCGGTGAATCATTCTGAACCAGTGTCGGATATTTTTCTTCCAATTCAACTAATTCTCTATACAATTGATCATATTCTTCATCCGGGATAGTAGGCTGATCCAGCACATAATACTCGTGACTGTACTTATCCAGCAGTACTTTCAATTCATCTATCCGTTCTCTCGCCTGATCAAAACTTATTTCTTCAGCCATTGGATTATCCTTTCTACACTTAGATTTTTTCAATCGGTGCAAAACTTGCCAGTAAGGGTTTGATGCCGATGCCGGGGAACGCGATGTCCAGCTGCAGGTCATCGCCTTCACCACTGACTTTCACGACAGTCCCGATATCCCAAACCTTATGCTTGACCTTTTCTCCCACTTGCCACTCCAGTTTTTCAGCACCGCTGTTTCCTGTCGCATGCGAGACATAATTTTTTCTTTTCTTCGTCTTTTTATCAAATGGGTCATTTGAACTGCTCCCAAAGCCTTTATACATCCCGCTTGAGAAGGGTTTTAGTGAATTCGATTCCTCGACATCCAATACATCGTCATCCATTTCTTCCAGGAAACGGGAAGGACGGTTAGACTGGACACGGCCATACAGGGCACGGGACATGGCGTTGGTCAGGTACAGTTTCTCTTCGGCCCGTGTGATCCCAACATAGGCCAGACGTCTTTCTTCTTCCATTTCTTCTTCTTCCATTTCAGCACGGGAGAGCGGGAAAAGTCCCTCTTCCATCCCGATGAGGAAAACAATGGGAAACTCAAGCCCCTTGGCAGCATGCAAAGTCATCAGTGTGATCTCGCTCGTAGGTTCTTCTTCCAGCTTGTCGATGTCCGAAATGAGTGACAAGTCAGTCAGGAAAGCGATCAGACTATCATCTTCCTGTTCCTCTTTATCGAACTGATTCGTTACTGTGAGGAATTCCTCGATATTTTCGACACGCGTTTCTGCTTCCAGCGTGCGTTCTTTTTTCAGGGTCGGCAGGTATTCCGATTTGTTCAGTACTTCTTCGGTCAGCTCTGTGATGCTCAAAAACTCTGCCATTTTGCGGAAATCCTGGATCATCATGGCAAAGCCTTCCACTTTTTTCGCGGCACGCGCGGATAAATTGATGCTGTTTGCATTCAACGCCGCTTCATACAAGCTCCAGCCCATTTCTTCTGCGGCTAGAGCCAGTTTTTCGACGGTGCTCGCCCCGATACCGCGTTTAGGTTCATTGACGACACGCGCAAAACTGAGATTGTCTTTCGGATTGGCGATGAGTGTGAGATACGCCAGGACATCCTTGATCTCTTTCCGGTCGTAGAACTTATGTCCGCCGACCATTTTATAAGGGATGTTCGTCTTGATCAGCGTTTCTTCCATCACACGGGACTGGGCATTGGTCCGGTATAATACGGCGAAATCGCCGTATTCCCGATTCGAATTCTTTTCCAGTTCCTGCTGGATATGCTGAATGACATAGCGCGCTTCTTCGTGTTCATTACCTGCACGATAGTAGGTGATGGATTCGCCACCGTCTTTATCCGTCCATAGGCTTTTATCTTTTCGTTTGGAGTTATGCGAGATGACATCATTGGCCGCTTTCAGGATATTTTTCGTAGAACGGTAATTCTGCTCCAGTAAAACGACTTTCGCATCCTTGTAATCCCGTTCAAAGTTTAAGATGTTTTCCATATCTGCTCCGCGCCAGCCGTAAATACTCTGGTCAGCGTCACCCACGACACAGATATTTCTGAAGCGTTCCGCCAGAAGGTTCACGAGTTTGTACTGGGCGTGGTTGGTATCCTGATACTCATCCACGTGGATATACTGGAATTTTGTCTGATAGTACTGCAGGACGTCTTTGTGTTCTTCAAACAGACGAACCGTCAGCATGATCAGGTCATCAAAGTCCAGCGTTTCCGCCTGTCTCAGCTCACGCTGGTAGTGATCATAGCAGTCCGCTACGATCTTACCGAAGTAATCCGTCGCTTCCACGCGATATTCTTTCTCGTTTTGAAGGTTGTTTTTTGCATTACTGATTTCCGAAAGGATCGCTCTCGGGTTGTATTTTTTCGGATCGATATTCAGTCGTTTAAGTATTTTTTTGATCAAGGTCAGCTGTTCACCGGGATCAGCGATCGTGAAACTCGAACTGTATCCGATGTGGTCGATCTCTCTTCTTAAAATCCGCACGCACATGGAGTGAAAGGTGGAGACCCAAACATCCAGTCCGCCATCTGTCACAAGTGAAGCCACTCGACTTTTCATTTCTGAAGCGGCTTTGTTGGTAAAGGTGATCGCCAGAATGTTCCATGGATTTACACCTTTTTCTTGTATCAGATAAGAGATCCTATGTGTCAGCACACGCGTTTTTCCTGAGCCTGCTCCGGCCATGATCAGTAACGGCCCTTCGGTGTGAGCAACAGCCTCTCTCTGCCTGGGGTTCATCCCCTGTAAAATATCTTCTCGCAGTACCACTTTTTTCATCCTTTCAGGTGTTCATACATTGTTTTATTATAACAGAAACTGACGCCTTCTTTCCATACATCTTGCCAGAGATTATGCACCGCTTGATTGAGTCATATGCTTCTATGATTTCCTTGATTATTTTCAAAAGTGCAGGGTTTCATGTCGGTCCAAAAGCATACTTGATGTAAAAATGTTCCCTCGAACATTCGCAGACTCCCGAGCACGACATCTCACCCTCAAAAATGTTCACTCAGATACTCAGTGCCTCTCGAGAACGACATCTCAACATCAAAAGTGTTCACTCAGGCATTCGGTGTCTCCCGAGCACGACATTTCCCTTGCTGAACTGTCCGCTCATATCCTCCATCCTGTCTGAGCGAGACATTTCACCTTCATAAGTGTTCACTCAGACATTCAGTGCCTCTCGAGTACGACATTTCTTTGCTCATACTGTTCACTCATATCCTCCATGCTGTCTGAGCAAGACATTTCACCTTCATAAGTGTTCACTCAGACATTCAGTGCCTCTCGAGTACGACATTTCTTTGCTCATACTGTTCGCTCATATCCTCCATGGTGTCTGAGCAAGACATTTCACCTTCATAAGTGTTCACTCGAACATTCGGAGACTCCCGAGAACGACAAGCTGCCATAAAAAGTGCTCACTCAAACTCTTGGGGCAACTTGAGAACGACATTTCATAATGGAAACCACTTACTAATCCTTATTACCTTTTTGAAAAGATAATATAAACTAAACCAGTACAGAGAAAAAAGGAAGAGATCATCCAGGAGATGATCTCAACCCCATTTATTTTCTGTTCGTAAGGGCTCGAAATGAAGCTGCTCTAGCATGCTCAGCAAAGAGCAGCCATCATTTTTTGAGAACCTTCCTGAGGATCTTTACAGTAAAAAAAGTCGACGCAAGGTCGACTTAGTCATCTACGCCTTGAATGAGATTGATAAGGATCTGGTTGAGCAGGATCCGGATCTCCCGTCTGGCATAGGTATAATTATTAGCGTTGAGCCATTCAATCAGCTTTCGATAATGTGTGATCTTCATCGCGCGGCTTTTTCTGAAAATAAGCGGGGTCTGACTGGCATCCTGGTACAGATTCACCATCGTCTCGATTACTCGTTCGTTCATATATGTATTCGAGTGATAACTGAGCAGCAGTCGCCAGAATTTGATTTCCAAAGTCTCGAATTCATCTGATTCCAGAGGCACTGCCTTTTCCAAGTCATCCATCATATCTGCCAGAGGTACAGTATCAACAATTATTTCATCAAGCTGAAGCGTATAAAAAATGTGCTGAAGCAGGGCTTCCAGAAAATAGATCCGTTCCTTACGCTGATGCAGATCGAGAGAAACATCTCCGACAAAAACTCCTTTATTCGGTACCCGATAGACATAGTCTTCTTCGATCAGACGTTCCATCGCATGCCTGACAGGTGTCCGGCTGATATCCAGCTGCCTGGAAATATCCAGTTCTTTCAGCTGCTTGCCTTTAGCCCAGTGTGCTCCTTTTATCTGATCGGTCATAAAGGTGTAAGCTTTCGCTTCCATCTTGTTCATCTTTTTCATTGGGACACCCTTTACTTAGTCAAAGATATCTGACAGCTGTTCTAATGTCTTTTTCAGCTGCTTTGTCGGGACAACGATATGACCGAATTCACTTGACTCTTGACCCGTCACGTTGTCGTAAAAAGTAAACAGCCAGTCAGGCTTGATTTGTGCCTGAGTATAGGTCAGATCTTTTTCGTCCTTTCGGATCAGTTTCATGACCATTGTATCGTGCAGCCTGTCTGTCACACGGACTGGCCAGCCGGTCACGGCCTTTATCAAAGCTTCAAACTGTGAAAAATGAGGATAATTGAATGTGTAGTGAAAAGCCCGGTGTGGGTGCGCGACGATTTCATTGACATATAGTGCGCCACTTCCCGTTGAGAAGATTTCGATAGCCATAACGCCGACAAAATCGAGCTTTTCTGCAATCACATGTCCGATACGCTTGATTTCCTGTTCCACTTCAGCTTCCAGCTGTGCAGGGGCGATCGACTGATGAAACACATCGTCTTTATATTTCATTTCCGATATAGCTAATGACGAGATTTCACCCTCACTATTTTTGACCAGGGCTAGACAAACTTCCTTTTCGGAAGGGATCCAGGCTTCCAGTACACACGTACCCTGGGAGAGAAAAGGTTCAGAAGCGCCAATATCCTCTTCACTGAACAGGACATGGTGTTCCTTAAATCGTTCATCGGTACTGTTAGATTTCAGGACACAAGGGTACCCGATACTGTTTACCGCTTCTTTGATATCATCCAGTGAGACGATCGTGGCAAACGGTGCGATATTCACGCGTACGGATTCCAGGAATGCTTTTTGCAGCATCCGATCCTGGGAAACCGCAAGCAGTTCCTCTCCCTGCGGTACAGGCACTGTGCGTTTGATTCCCTCAATGAGTCGTGAAGGAAAAGCATCAGATTCATAGACAACCACATCACTTTTCATTGCCAGGTCCAGACAGGCTGGTTCATCTGACAGTTCCGCCACTATTTGCCAGTCAGCAACACATGCAGACAAACAGTGTTCGTTCGGATCGAGCACGCCTACGTGGTAGCCCAGTTGTTTCGCGGAAAGGGCAAGCAGTCGCGCCACACTCCCCCCACCGATTATCCCTATTGTACTGCCGGGTTTTATCCAATTTGTCATCATTCGTCACTCCATCTTATAGTTCGGTAAACGGATTCTCCTGCGGATTGTTTTTGACTTGCTTTTTATTCTTCTTCATTCGTTTTGTCCAGAAACCACCATTGATATATCTCGGTTCATATGAAATCATGAATGCTTTGGGTTCTATTTCATGGATCAGCTTGTACAAGGATCGTTCGTTTGAACGTGGGGTCAGGATCTCCAGCACATAACGACTGCCTTCTCTTCCGTGGGCTTGAGTGATCGTCACACCAAAACCTTCGCCTCGAAGTTCTTCTGCCACTTCCCAGCCATTCTCAGGAACGATCGTCGTGACAAGGATATGTCCCAGAGCAAGTTTATCCTCGATTTTCATTCCCGCATAAATACCCGTACCAAAACCGACGGCATAAGCAATAATATTCATTACGTTATCCAGATTATCCAGCACCAGACCCAGGCCAACAACATAGATGGCCACTTCGATCATAGCGATGAAGGGGGCCACTAACTGATACCCTTTCATCGTCAGCATCATTCTAAGTGTATTAAGCGTGACATAAACAACATTGATCAAAAATATCGTTACGATTATTCCCCAGTTAAACTCCACTTTATCTCTCCTAAATTTAAAAATTGAATCTATATAAATATGAAACGAGGGCTGAGACAATTAAAACCTGTCTCAGCCTTCGTCAATAAGAGTACAGGTCGATCCGCTGTTTACTCTTGCTCGTTTTCAATTGTCTCTTTCGAATCTTCTTCCTGGTGCCTCTTGACGATAAGTGTAGAGATCCTCGACCCTTCCATCTTATCGACAGTCAGACACAAGCCACCGACACGTATATAGGCATTCTCTGATTCACCAGGTATGCTGCCAAATTCAGTGATAAAGTAACCGGCGATCGTATCCACATCTTCCGAATCGATCGACATGTCGAAATAATCATTAAATTTATCAAGCGGTGTGGCTCCATCTACACTATATAGAAATTCATCGATTTGTTCAATCAAGTTGTTTGATTCATCATATTCATCGTCGATTTCTCCAACGATTTCTTCAAGCAGGTCTTCAAGGGTAACGATCCCCACGACTCCCCCGTATTCATCGTTCAAAATAGCCATCTGGTTCTGGGTCTTTTTCATCTGAAAAATAAGATCATCGATGAAAATCGTTTCAGGAACAAATAAAGGCCGGTTGCTGATTTCTTTTAGATCGATCGAATACAATGGTTTGTGTTTTGAAGCCTGCAGCAAGTTTTTAACATGAACAATCCCAAGGATGTTATCTTTGTCTTCAAAATATAAAGGGACACGTGAATGAGGTGTTTCGAGCATTTCCTCAATATTTTCTTCATTCGGGTCATCATAGTCCAGCATGAATGCATCCGTGCGCGGCACCATGACTTCACGGGCGATTTTATTGTCCAGGGACAGGACTCCCTTCAGCATAGAGAATTCATCGATATCGATGACTTCGTGCTGGTGACTGTGTTCAATGAATGACCGAAACTCATCTCGTGTGATCGTTTCATCATTCGCCGTAAAATCAATAGGCAGTATGTGCTTCATTCCTCTGACAGTGATGTTCACTAACCATACAATGGGGACCGATATATATCTGAGTCCTAATACCATTCCCGACAGATTCATCGCGATCACATCCGGGGTCTGTTTTGCTATCGCTTTAGGAAGCTTTTCACCCAATGACAAAAGTAAGTAAGTCAGTCCGATCGCACTGACGCTTAAACTGAATACTTGTGAAGAAAGAATCGGATTTTCAAGTGATTCGACTAGACGTAAAATCACTATGGCAGTCATACCACTTGTAAATAAAGCGGAAAGTGACATCCCTACTTGAATCGTGGTTAAAAACTCGTCTGCATTGTCTAAAATACGCAGGATCCGTTTAGCTTTCTTGCTCCCATCAAGGGATTCTTCCATCATTCTGTTTGGATTAATAGATATCATAGCCATTTCTGCGGCTGAAAAAAATCCGTGTAATATAATTAAACCGATAATAACTACTAGTGGCCCAATAAAGGGCTGTATACTCCAAGGGTCGCTGTTCATAACTTATCTCCTTTTAAAATTCCGATCATATAAAAACACAGTCACTATATCATATAAATCTAGTCCTTACAATGCTTTTTTCAGTCAGTTCGATAACCTTACTCCATCAGTGTTGGTACGGATGAAAAGAACGGAACAAAACGGTCGATGACATCCCCGCTTTTCTGTCCTTCCAGATACCCGACAAATGAGTAAGAAGTGTTTTCTTCATCGAATACATATAAAAAGCCATTGGTTTCATTTTCTTCTTCACCGGCGATTTCAGCTGTTCCCGTCTTGGCTCCGACAGTATAGTCCAGCTGGTCCAGCGCATGCGACGTCCCGTTCGGATCAGTCACTGTTTGGACAAGCAGGTCTCTCACCAGCTCAGCATTTTCAGAAGAAACTATCTGTTCAGTTTCCACCTCTGCCTCTTCCTGAAGCAGTTTGGGATAGATCAGCGTCCCTTCGTTGAGAACTGGTGAATAGAAGGTCTGCTGATGAAGGGTACTCATGAGTATCTCACCCTGACCATAAGCAGTATCAGCCAGCAGGGTGACATCATTTATCTCATTATCGTTAGCCAGTTGAGCCGGTTCCATGGTCAACGGCAGATCGAAGGATTCACCAAACGGAAACTGTGACAGCCTTTCGACAAAATCTTCAGTGCCCATTTCAAGGGCTTCCATAGCGAAGTAGATATTGTCCGAATACACCAGAGCATCAGTTAGATCCACTTCTGTGACCGAGTCATTGACCCTAGTGATTTCTCTGTTTCCGAAGGCTTCTATTTCAGGAGACCAGTTAAGGCCTTCGATCGCATTCACTTCATCAGGCGTTGTCGTCCCTGATTCCAGGAGCACAAGCGATGACAAGATTTTGAACGTAGATCCCGGCGCATAACGGGCCGTGAAACGATTCAAGAATGGCTGATCTTCATCTTCAACGTAAGCATTATATTCTTCAACAGAGATCCCCCGTGCAAAGAGTTGCGGATCATAAGAAGGTGAACTCGCCAGTGCCAGGAGTTCTCCGCTTGCCGGATCCATCAGGGATGCGGCTCCAGGCTCTGAGTCAAAGGCGGCAAAGAGCTCTGACTGGATCGCACTGCTGATCGTCAGAGTCAGTGACTCGCCGTCTTGTTTTTCTCTCTCGACGATGACTTCTTTCACTTCTCCTTCACTGTCAACAAGGGCTATCTGTCCACCCATTTCACCACGCAGTTCCTGATCGTAACGGTATTCCAGACCGCCTTTGCCGATGACCTGCCCCGACTGCAGCTTTGGATCGTTTTCGATGTCTTCAGCTGAAACATCACCCACATAGCCGATCAAATGAGCAGCTGCCTCCCCTAAAGGATAAAGCCGGTCGGTCGTCTGTTGATACAATACCCCTGGAACTTCAGGTGTCTCGCCCGTATCGACGACTTTAAACGGAACAAGGCTCTCTTCCGTCACCCAATTCTGACTAAGTAGACGTTCAAGGGTTTCAACAGAAACGTCAAATGTTTCACTTATTTCAGCCAAACGTTCCTCCCGCTGGTCCCCTTCACCTAAGACAGCAGGATATAAGCCCGCTTCATAGGCATCTCCCTCACCAGCCAGCATATTCCCGTCTCGGTCATAGATCGACCCGCGCTTCGGCTCAGTGTAGGAAAGACTCACAGTATCGCCTTCCTCCATATCAGGAAAGAAAAGTGAAGGGTCCCATTGAACGGCTTTAGCTTCCTCCGTTTCACTGATTTCTGCCTGGTAAGCCATTGTTTCTGTCTCACCCAGGACAGTCGTCATTAAAGCGGTATATCGGAATGCGTAAGTATCTGCTTCTTCATCGTACAGGATCTCACGATTTGCTATATCGAGTGCATCAACACCAATGGCCTGAAAAACCGTTTCGTATCTTTCAGCTAGCTCCTGACTGGTATAGCCTTCTGCTGAGATCGATCCTTCTTCAAGGGTGTCCACATACTCTTCAAAACGCGTGGAGGACTTGGCATCAAGGTATTCATCCACCAGAGCTTCGACCTCTTCACGCCGCTCGATAGCCAGCTGCTCTTCCTTCCAGTTTCGATAGTAAAAATAACCTGAGACACTTATAAGAATGAGCACAGCGATACCCGCTGCTATTCCGAATACTTTCTTGTTTGATGCCTTCCGCTGCTGTTTGTTGTTTTTCACATCATCGACTCCTTATCATTAGTTAGTCGTCTTCATACCGGTCCTTTTCTTTTTCTCTATAGTCCATCATTTTTCTGCTGAAGAGTTCGCCATTTGACGGTGGTGTATAAGTGATCGCATTGGCTCCCGCTTCGATCGTTTCCAGGATGCTTTCCTCAGTCGGTCCGCCTGTCGCGATGATGGGCAGGTCCGGGTATTTCTCTCTCAACTCTCTCACGATCGTGCTCGTCCTTCCCGCCCCAGATACATTGATGATGTCCACACCAGCTTTCAGGCGTTTATCTATCGATGTATATTCCGATACCACCGTTAAGATGATGGGGATATCGATCACTTCATTGATTTTTTCAATGGTTGCGATCGGAGTAGGGGCATTGACGACCACCGCCTTACATCCATGTGCTTCTGCAAACAGAGCCATGTTAGCCGACCGGACACCTTGGGTCTTGCCGCCAGCAATGCCGGCCAGGACAGGAATCGTTGAGACCGATGTAATGGCTTCAAGAATCGCCGGATGGGGAGTAAAGGGGTAGACAGCCATGATCGCATCGGCATCATTGTTCATGATCAGCGCGATATCTGTGGTAAACATAAATGCTTTGAAACGTTTTCCGTTGATCAGTATGCCGCTGGCTTTTCTGATGACTGCAGGGACTTCAACGTATCCATTATATAGATCAGATTTTACTGACGGGTATTTTCTTTTTTCCATATCTTAGCCTCTTTATCTTAAAAATTTATTTATCAAAACGATCTAACTCATAGAGCTCTATGATCTCGATTATTTTTTCAGGGTATGTCGGATCTGTGGCATAACCAGCTGAATAAAGTGCCTGAGCGGCTTCCTGATAGCTGGATGCCTCCTGTACGCCTCTGTACAATTCAGGATTCCATTCTGTTCCGCCATTGATCAGATCGGCATAGTCAGTGACCGAAGCCTCTAGTGACGGATAACTTCTAAAGGACGCATGGATCTCTTTCCATTTCTCTTCATATTCTAACGTGGCATATTTACGGCCATCAGAACCGCCTTTTATACCAAAATAATTATTTTCCTGTTGGGACAAACTGCTCTTTCCCCAGTTTGATTCCAGAATCGCCTGCGCAATCGTGACACTTGGTCTGATTCCATGGGAGGCTTGTAAGGGAACGGCATGACTGGCGACTTCATTTATAAACGCGTCTTTTGTCCAGTCTTTCTGGTTTGCCGGCTCATTTTCCACTGCCTGACTGATCACTGCCAAAGCACCTGTAAAGGTAAGCACCAGGATAGCGAACAGCTTAAAGATGGGGAAAGATGTCTTTCTTTTTTTATAACTCAGAATTCATCCTCCTATTATGTTACTTAATCGTTTATACTTGAGTTACACTGCTTTTTCTATTTGTGTTGACTATCTCATGTTTACAGTCTAACGTATTTTTATTTTATCATACTCAGGTGGATGTAAATAGACTATAATAAAAATATATGTTTTTGATATAATCTCATTCGTTACCACGATTCTAACTATAGGAAAGAAGGCCTTTTATGAGAAAAATCAATTGGGGAATCATAGGGTCAGGTAAGATCGCTGACCAGTTTGCTTCTCAGTTTAAAGATGATCAGGCAGAGCTTACCGGTATCGCTTCACAGACGCTTCAAAAAGCTTTTGAATTCTCGACTCGCTTTAATATAAAAAAAGCTTATGGCACTTATGAAGAACTGGCTTTTGACCCAGAGATAGACATACTCTACATGGCGACGCCGAATCACACTCTTTATAAAAACATTCTTATGACATTGAATGCCGGCAAACATGCCTTTTACGAAAATTCGATTGCTTTGAATAGTCAGCAGCTCAATGAGGTGCTGACCCTAGCCCGAAAAAAGCATCTGCTTGCAGTAGATGCCTTGACGATCCACCACATGCCTCTTTATAACGAACTGAAGCAAGAAATCGAAACAGGGCAGGACTATGACCGTTCAAAAACACTTGTTTATGAAATAAACACCCTCACGCATACGCTCTTGTTTGAGAATGATTTCACCTCACTCTCTCACCCCGGATGTCAATAAACTGATCGACTGGGCGGCCAAAGAGTGGCCTATTTCTCGACTAAATCCCACCAACAAATAACAGATAAAACTCCCTTTCAAACGAAACCCTTAAAAAGATCGGACAGGATCTTCTTTAAAGAGGTTCGCTTTAGAGGGAGCTTTTTTTATCAGCCTTTTAACGCGCTGGTTATTTTTTCCAGTTGTTCGTTCAGTTTATTTTTTTCAATGAACCGGGCAAATCGCATGACTTCTCGTCCATCTACAAAAAGCAGGACCACAGGAATGGTAAACACCGTATATTCTCCCGCTATTTCAGGAAGATTCTGGACATCAGCCTGCAGGGAACTGATTTCCGGATAACTCTCCACTATCGGTTTGATCTGCGGCAGAACCGCATGACAGACAGAACAGTTCTCGCCATACAGGTATAATAAGGCTAACTCATTCTCTTTGACATGATCCTGCAGTTCTTCAAGTGACTGTGCTTCTTTAAATCCATCCATATTCATTACCTCCTTACACTAAGTTATATCCTTTAATCTCCAGATTCATACTCAGTCCTGCGTCTTCAGTGCTTCGACCATATCGACATGCTTCAGTTTGAAGTGCATGACCACCATGACCAGACTACTGAAGAAAAACATCAGCAGGAAGGAATAAAGATAGCTCGACCACGATATCTGGTGCAGGAAACGCATGATATCAAGTTCGGCTGTCTGCAGTACGAATCGGTGCATAACGATTCCCAGCACGAAGCCGACTAGGATCCCCATAATGGTTAAGACGAGGTTCTCTCGATATACATACATCGTGACTTCCTTGTCAAAAAATCCCAGTACTTTTATCGTCGATAATTCCCTGATCCGTTCCGATACATTGATGTTCGTCAGATTATAAAGGACAACGAAAGCCAGCGAGGCAGCCGAAAGGATTAAAACGATAGTAACGACATCCAAGCTGTCCATTGAATCCTGAAACCCTTCTTTGATGGAAGTGACAAACGTCACACCCAGTACAGCATCCTCTTCCGTCAGATTTTCACCCAGTTCATCGTTACTGACGACGGAATCATCATACTTGAGTAGTCGTGTATTATAATCGATCTCTTGATCAACGACTTGCTGATAGTAATCTCCAGACATATAAATATAGTGCTGAACGTACTGTTCGGAGATCCCGGCAATATCGACATCTACCGTTTCACCTTCATCCCATTCCACTTTCATACTGTCTCCAACTGTGACATCCAGCAGATCAGCCAGTTTATCGGTTATGATCACACCCTCTTCAGGAAGCTCATAATGTATGGCCTGATCCTCTCTATCTCTTAATACCACAAACTCTTCAAACAGCTCTTTGTCTTCCGGGACAAGGAGAGTCGCATCACGGGTCTCACCTGAATCCGTCGCAGTGACGCTCTCCTGCAGCGACTGAAGCTGTGCTTCAAAACCATCCACTTCTTCAAGTACTGATACGAGTGAATCCTGTTCACTTTCTGTTGCCTCAGGGTCTTCTGTTACAATTGCCTGGTAAAGATTGATTTCCCCAAATTGTATGTCTGCAATATCTGCTATCGAATCTGAAAGACCATAACCGGTCAGGAGAAGTGCCGTCCCGCCGGCGACACCAAATAATGTCATCAGCATGCGGCGTTTATATCTGAATAAATTACGCGAAGCCACTTTCTGAGTAAACGAAAATCGTTTCCATATGAATGGGATATACTCCAGGAAGATCCGCTTGCCTTTCTTCGGTGCTTTCGGACGCAGTAATGTCGCGGCATTGCTGCGTAAAGATAAGCGTACAGAAACCAGCGTGGATAAACCTGTTGCCAGTAATGAGGCAACAATGGAGATGATGGCATAGTCCCAATAAAACTGTGTCTGTGCTGACGGCAAATTATACAGCGAACTGTAAGCATCCAGAATCACATTAGGAAAGAGCCAATACCCTAAGAATAAGCCCAGTATACTACCAAACGACGTCGCAATAAAGGCATAGACAAAGTATTTTGCCGCAATGGCCATGTTGCCGTAACCAAGAGCTTTCAATGTACCGATCTGATTTCTTCCTTCATCCACCATTCGAGTCATGGTGGTCAAAGAGATAAGTGCAGCCAGCATGAAGAAGAAGACCGGGAAAATCCTTGCGATCGCACTGATCCTTTCAGCATTTTCATCAAACTCTTCATAACCCGGGTAAGAGGAACGGTCATAGACAAAGTATTCCGGTTCTTCCAGATCCGCTAATTCTTCCTCAGCCTCTCCAAGATCAGCTAAGGCTTCATCGATTTCCTCTTCTGCATCGGCCTCCTCTGCTTCGAATTCGGCTAGCCCTTCTTCATAATCTGCTTCAGCTTCTTCCAGCTCTCTACGTGCTTGTTCGAGCTCTTCCCTTGAAGCGGCAAGTTCAGCGTTCAGTTCACTTTCGGCATTCTCAAGCTCCTGCAGACCTGCTAATACCTGTTCTTCCTGAGCAAGCACTTCTTCATAAGCAGGAGTGTTCTGCATTTGAGCCACTTCCAGCTGATCTTTGTTCGCTTCGATTTCATTCAGTGCCTGATTCAGCTGTGCCCGTTCATCTTCGATCTCAGCACGGGCATTCGCCTCTTCCGTTTCAAGTTCTTCCAAGCCGGCTTCATAGTCAGCATAGCCTTCGTCTATTTCACTTCGAGCGTCTTCGAGATCCTGTCTTCCCTCCTCCAGCTCTTGTCTCGCATCTTCTATTTCTGCATAGCCTTCTTCGATGTCACTTTCAATTTCAGCATACAGTTCTTCATATCTTTCCTCAGGCCGATGAGCGACGAGTTCTTCAATGTCTGTCGTCTGTTCGTCGATGAATGTTTGATAATCGTCTGAATATGACACATACTGATTTGAGCGATCAAACAATACAAAGGCATCCGTATAGACATCCAGATCGAACACTTCCGGAGACACCACAGAAAAGCCGTCTAGATTACCACTGCCGATCGTCGTGTTTCCCCTATTTGCCCGTTCGATATATAGGGGACTCTTCAGGAACCCTACGACTTCAAAAGTGTGTTCTGTAAATACGTCATCCTGATTGTCTGACCGCTCTTCGCTGATCTGGATCGTATCACCAATGGCATACTCATCAGCGTAACTGTTCGTCTGATCTAGCGCTATCTCATTTGCATCTTCCGGTAATCGACCTTCAATGATCTCAAATTCATTAATGGTATGCTGCTCTTCATCCCAGCCAAAAACTTTTGATGTCAGTCCGGAATCATCGAAGATGACATCCTGACTGTAAAGATAATTCACTTCTGCCTTTTCAATCGAATCGAGCAGTTCCCGATCTTCATCTTCCAGCCCCATTGTCGAGAAAACATGCAGATCACTTAGATTTTGTTCATCAAAGTATGAATCCGCCGTATCGATCATGACTGGTCCTGTGGCACTCAAGCCCGCAAAGAATGCGACACCGATCAGAATGATCGCAAAAATAGACAGGAAGCGGGTCTTGCTTCGTCCGATTTCCCTGAATGTATCCTTCCATAATGCACCTTTTTTCACTTTAAACCCTCATTTCGCATCCCTTTTACCACTCGATCGACTCGACCGGCTGTGGATGATCATTCAACGTTATCTTTCTGACTTTTGCATTATTGATATCAATGACTCGATCAGCCATTGGAGCGATTGCGCGATTGTGTGTGATAACTACGACGGTCGCACCAAATTCATCTTTGGACCGACTTAACAGATCCAGCACTTTTTTACCTGTTTCAAAATCCAGTGCTCCTGTAGGCTCATCGCACAACAGAAGTTTAGGCTGCTTGGCCAGTGCCCGGGCAATAGCCACACGCTGCTGTTCGCCACCTGACAACTGAGCCGGAAAATTATCCATCCGATCTTGCAAGCCGACACTGATAAGTATTTCTTCAGCATCCAGGGCGTTTGGTGAAATCTCGGCAGCCAGTTCCACATTCTCTTTAGCAGTCAGATTGGGTATCAGATTGTAATTCTGAAAAATAAAGCCGACATCATTGCGACGGTATTCTGTCAGCTGTTTTTCTTTAAAGCCGACGATATTGGTCCCGTCAATGATCACGTCACCTTCATCAGCAGAATCCATTCCGCCCAGGATGTTTAAGACCGTTGTTTTTCCTGCTCCACTTGGTCCGACGATCACGGCAAATTCATTTTTTTCAATATCAAACGTTATCCCGTCATTGGCCACAACCACAGTTTCGCCTGACTGATATCGTTTCACTTCATTCTTTACAGTTATATATGCTGGCATTTTGTTTCGTCCTTTCTACTCGTGTACCTATCTCTATATTTTATCATATTAAACAGGGCCCTCTGCGGTTTTTTGCCTGATTCAGAAAATCTTCACTAATAAATCACATTTTACTTAAGAAGACGGTCGCCTGGCGGTTTTCATCTTTATAATATTTTCTAGGATAACTGATAAAAGCAAACTACCTCTTAATCACTAAATCGCAAGACGTTTAACATCTGTATTTTGCCCTTTGTGAGGCTTTCCGATCATGAAAGGTACTTATCCATTGTTTTTGTGACCTTTGGTGAAGCTTTCAACTCACGAAGGGCACATATCCACTCTTTTTGTGACCTTTGTGGAAGTTTCCCGCTCGCGAAGGGCACATATCCACTCCTTTTGTGACCTTTGTGGAAGTTTTCCACTCACGAAGGGCACATATCCACTCTTTTTGTGACCTTTGTGGAAGTTTTCCACTCGTGAAGGGCATATATCCACCGTTTTTGTGCCCTTTGGGGAAGCTTTCAACTCACGAAGGGCACTTATCCACCGTTTTTGTGCCCTCTGGGGAAGCTTCCCGCTCGTGAAGGGCACTTATCCACCGTTTTTGTGACCTTTGAGGAAGCTTCCCGCTCGTGAAGGGCACATATCCACTCTTTTTGTTACCTTTGTGGAGGCTTCCCACTCACGAAGGGCACATAACTATTTATCTTAACTTCATGAATCGTCTATGAGCTCTCTCCAAAGTTTTATCAACAGCATAAAAAAAGAAGCAGGCTATCCTGCTTCTTCATTCTTATTAGCTTTTCGCTCTTTCAAGTACAAAGACTTTAAGATAATCCGATTCTGGATGCTGCTTATTCACAGCGAAATCTTCAGGTAAACGGAATTCATCCACAAGATACGCATCGACATCCATTTCTTCAAAGGCCAAGTTGACGCTGTCAAAGAAATCATCTCTTGAGACGTTCCATGCATTGGTCGATGTAATGATCAAGCCACCGGGTGCCAGAACCTGAACGGCATCCTTCACTAGTTCTGTGTAGTCTTTATCGACACTGAATGTTCTTTTCTTCGTGCGGGCAAATGTCGGAGGATCCAGAACGATCAGATCAAATTGAAGTTTGTGTTTCTTAGCATAGTCCAGATATGAAAAGACATCCATCACACGGATCTCGTGCTGGTCACTGTCCAGTCCATTCACTTCAAACTGCTCTATTGTACGTTCCTTACTTCTGTTAGCGACGTCCACATTCACTGTTTTGACTGCACCACCCATAGCGGCTGCTACAGAAAATGCGCCTGTATAACTGAACGCATTCAAGACTGTTCTGCCCAGTCCCCACTCTTCCATGATCTTATTTCTGACGTTACGCTGATCAAGGAACAGCCCTGTCATCCAGCCTTCATTGAGATAGACATTATAGTGGATCCCATTTTCAGAGATGACCAGAGGTTCTTCTGCCATCTTTCCTTCAACGAAACGGCTTTTGTGCGGAGAGTCAGGATAACGGCACTTCTCATAGATCCCTTTAAAGTCGGGAACGGCTACTTTGAATGCTTTTATGATCATATCACGGTGCATGTATATTCCGGCACTGTACCATGAGAAAACATAATACCCTTCATAATAATCGATCGTCAGTCCACCGATACCGTCGCCATCCCCATTGAAGAAACGGAAAGCGGTCGTTTTATCATCAGCGTAAAATGCTGTTCGTTTATCTCGTGCAATTCTGAAGCGTCTGTCGAAGAAAGCGTAATCCAAGTCATCTGATTCGTCCAGTGACAAGACATACCCCGCTGTTTTTCTTTCGTTTCCGATATAGCCGTAAGCAACGAACTTATTGTGCTTATCGACCAGTTTGACGAAGTCACCTTCCACCAGATAGTCCTTGTTGACAAAATCCAGTTCTTCTAAAACAGGAAAACCGTTTTTTATGCGATTCGTTGCTAATTCTTTGATTTTTAATACGTTCATAACGTGCTCCTTTTTTGTGATCATCTTTTTTACTTTTCACAAACAGTATACCATAGATAGCTAGTATCCACAGGATCAATCAAATGAAAAAGCAGGTGCTATATAGATCAACACCCGCTTTAACGTTTAATTCAACTTCTCGATATTCGGTTTTATGTCAGGATCGAGTGTCTGAATGAAATCACTAAAATTCATTTCATCGATCAATTCAGGTGCATCGGATTCATAAAGCAATTCACTCGAGTGACCTTCTCTTTCACTCAACAGACTCGAACTATTTTCTGAACGACTTTCAAGGTAATCCAGCTGATCGGTATAAATATAATCATTAGGTTCAAAGCCCTGAATAGATGATGGTGAGTAAAAACGCAGCAGATCCATCGCCATAACGTTATCACTATGCGTCAATTCTTCCCTTGCGTCATCTCGTGTCTTATAAAGGTCTTTCAGCTCAGCTTCAGTAAACTCTTCAGTTATGTCATTGCCTTCCTGGTCATAAATCGATTGGCCAAGGAATGCATAGTCTTCTGTCATAACGCGGCCGTTTCTAAGTGGTACTGTATTGTCATGTTCTCCGGATAAGAGGTCTTGACCCATAAACAGGAACTCATCTGTTTCAATTCCCAGTAGGTGCATGAGTGTCGGCAGCATGTCGACTTGTCCACTGTACGTTTCAAACACTTCACCGTTGTCCACACCAGGTACGTGCATGATCAATGGCACGCGCTGCATCTGAGCATCATCGAAATCGTTCCATTCTTCTCTCTCCTTACCGACTAACTCGGCAAGACGCGGATTACGCATGTTGGAGATCCCATAATGATCGCCATAAAGCATAATGATCGAATCTTCATAAAGACCACTTGCTTTCAGGTAATTGAAAAATTCTTCTACAGCCTGATCCAGATAGTTTGCAGTCGCAAAGTACTGATTGATCGTCTCATCAGACGTCTGTGCTTCCGGGAATCCCTGATTTTTTTCATCCAGCGGATATGGGAAATGGTTCGTTACGGTAACAAACTTAGTATAGAATGGCTGCGGCAACTGTTCAATGTATTTCACTGAGTCCTTGAAAAACAATTTGTCTTTTAAGCCATATTCTAATGAACGGTCACCCGACACATTATAGAAGGCGGAGTCAAAGAAGTAGTCATAGCCGAAGTTACGATAGGTATCTGTTCTGTTCCAGAATGACCCGACATTTCCATGAAAAGCAGCAGAAGTATACCCCGCCTTTTCTCCCAAAATAGCTGGTGCTGCGTGAAAAGTATTTGTCGAACCGAGAGTCTGGAATGCACTCCCTTCCGGTAAACCATAAAGCGACGTTTCACCAAGGACTTCTGCATCGCTCGATTTTCCCTGACCAGTCTGATGGAAGAAATTATTAAAGCTGTATGAATCGTTACTATGGTATAAGCTGTTCACAAAAGGCATGACTTCATGTTTCACACCATTTTCATCTTCCAGTTCCGAGTCGATCAGAAACTGCTGAACGCTTTCCAGAGCAATAACGATGACATTGCGGCCTTCTGCAGCACCGAAATATTCTTCATCAGGTTCTCTATAGTTCTCTCTGGAGAAATCAATAATATCATTCAACTGTGTTTCGTCGGCACTGGCACGGATCTGACTGTTCTGAGCGGTCTGGAAGAGATCATATCCGGCAAAGAAATTCAACCCCAGGTATTTGACGATATAATTTCTGTCAAATGTCCGCGTCAGTAATTGTGGCCGGTCGATTTCAGCTAATGTCAAATTCCCTACAAAAAGTGATAGACCTAAAGCAGTCACAGCAAAAATGTCCCGCTTTTTAGCCGGTTTTCTATAATAGTTGGCAAACAGATCTCGTCTGCGTAAATAAATGAAGATCAATAGCGCAATATCAAACCAGTAGATCAAATCCCAAGGTCGCATCATGGCAAAAGTCGAAGCAACCAATCCTGTCGATACATTATTGGACCCTACCAGAATATTCGTTGTCAGAAAATCTGAGAACTCTCTGTAATACAGGATATTCGTGTAGAGTAAAAGTGTCGCCGCCAGTAGAAGTCCAAATAAAACAAAACAGGACGTCTTTGGTTTCTTGAAATAGAGTGATAGTGAAAATAATACGAGTGTTATAGCTAATGGATTGATAAATAACAGGAAATGCTGGATGATTCCAGTCACACCTAAATCAAATTCGATCCAATAGGCCAAGTATGTCTTTATCCAAAATAACACGCTCACTAAACCGAACAATGCATTCCGTTTATTTATAAGCTGTTTGATTTTAAACATAAATAGCCCTCCTTTTTATTTTATTTTTAAATGATTATTCGTTTTTATATCATTTGTATCCTCTCGAACATTTTAAACGAAACCTAATTATAAGGCAAACGAGATGGTTTAATCAATTAAAAACCTCTCATAATAAACCCGATAAATGAGTGTATGCTCATTTATCGGGTTTATTCATTCATTTACTTTTTTTCTGGGAAAAGTATCCTGAACGTTGTACCTTCATCGATTTCACTTTCAACAGAAATTTTTGCACCATGTAAATTTACGAGCTGCTGAACGATCGCTAGACCTAGTCCAGATTCCCCAAATTTTGTTTTGGTACGGGATAAGTCTGCTTTATAATAGCGTTCAAAAATATTTTCCATCTGAACATCTGTCATTCCGATACCTGTATCGCTGACCGTTATCTCGGTTCCTTCAGATGTGTACTGACTGGCTATTTTAATTGTGCCATTATTTGTGAACTGAAGGGCATTTTTTATCAAATTGACCAGAATTTGTTTCAGCCGGTCATAATCTGCGTAAACATGAATATCATCCATTTCGCCAATGATCAATTTATTCGAAGATTCTTTAACGATATCTTTCATCTGTTCACTGATTTCTTCAACGATTTCGGAAAGTGGAATCGTGTGCTTAGTCAACATGATCCGATTGGAACGGATATTTTCATAGTCCATATTTTCATTGACCAGGCGAATAAGCCGTCTCGTTTCTTTTCTCATCAATTGTATACTTCTGAGTCGCTGGTTTTCAGGGATGACATTATGCTCCAGACCTTCAAGTAGTCCATTAATAGTCGTTAACGGCGTCCGCATCTCATGAGCAGCGTCCTGCATGAAACTCTTTCTCCGCTCTTCCTGATTGATCACTTCATCCTGTGATTCTTTCAATGCGATCACCATTCGGTTGAAATCTCGTGTCAGATAATCGATCTCGTCCCGTTCATTATGCTCAAGCTGGATCGTATACTCCCCTTCGGCCACTTTATGAGCAGCCTTCCGAAGACGATTGACACGTTTGACCTGGTAATGAGCAAAGACTAAACTCATTAGGATCGCAACGATCGCAGAGATCAGAAAGGCACTAAAGAGATTCCCTTTCAACTCTTCCATTTGGCGGTTGATGTGGCTGATCGGTGCGCTGACAGTGATAAAACCTGCAAATTCCTCAGAGTTTTCGTTGAAATATGGGAGATATACCAGGGTTGTTTCCCTGGGATTACCCAGCAGATCCTCGTGATGTGTCGTTAAGGCGATCCGCTCTCCTGATTCCAGCTGGTCCAGCTGGTCATCACTTATATTCGCCCGGAAATTTCGGGGAAGATCAGGATACACGATGTTGCCTTCATCACTGAAGACAAAAAATGACACTTCCTGAGCAGTCAGCACACGGCGGATGGTATTAAGCTGTGTCGGATCCAAATCTTCATCGACAATGGATTCCGCATAACTGAATAATCTGTTCTCGGTAGCATTCAAGGCTGTTCTTCTGCCAAAAAGGACCAGTGAAAAGACTGTTACCGCCATCAGCAAAATAATCACGGCTAAAAAACCTAGAAACTGCTGAAAAAAATAAGGAAGTTTCATTTTAGTCAATTTTTTCGGTATCATCGAACTTGTACCCTACTCCCCAAACTGTTTTGATCACCTGCGGTCCATTAGCAGAAACCTTCTGGCGCAGTTTTTTTATGTGTGCATCGACCGTTCGCTCATCTCCGAAATACTCATAGTCCCAGACCAGCTGAAGCAGTTGTTCTCTTGAGAATACACGTCTTGGACTGTTAGCCAGAGTAAAGAGCAAGTCAAACTCTTTCGGAGTCAGATTGTCCAGCGGCTGATTATAAAGACTGACTTCTCGTGTCGTACGATCCATTTTCAAATGTTCTGTTTCGATATCATAGGTTATTTCTTCTGAATGATCGGATTCCTTATTATTTACTCGTCTCAGCAGTGATTTTATCCGTGCGACAAGCGTCAGTGGACTGAACGGTTTAGTAACATAGTCATCAGCACCGATTTCCAGACCGATCACTTCATCGCTTTCCGAGTCTTTAGCCGTTAACATGATGACGGGCACGGACTGGGATTCTTTTCTGATTTCTTTACAGATAGCTATGCCGTCCATTTCAGGCAGCATGATATCCAATATGATCAAGTCAAACTGGTCAGGAGCCGCACGATATACGTTCAGGCCTTCTTTACCGTTATGAACAAAGGTGGCTTCCCATTCTTCTTTCAAGAAAAACATTTCAATCATTTCACATACAGATTCATTGTCTTCAATCATTAAAATATGCATGATTTACCTTCTTTCTTTTTTCATTCTACCTTATTATACATACCATAGTTGAATTTTTTGTGTAAATCAATGCATGAAACCTAGAATACACAGTATTTGTGACAGTAAATTGAAAAGCACGGGATGCAGCCCACATTCTAAACAGAACGTATAGCCGCATACCGTGCAAAGTTTTCCTACGCTATTAAGGTTTATCTTTAACCTTTCGCTTTTTTCTGAATAAACTCTATATCATCCACGAGCATCTCAACGACATATTTCGTTTCATCCTCATTCGTCTGGTAAGAGCGGGACTGCATCTTCCCATTAAGTGCAATGAGATCTCCTTTACCACAGTGTTTTTCAAGGATCTCTGCTTTCTTTCCCCAAGCCACAAAGGGAATGAAGTCTGCGTCCGTACTTCCGTCCTTTTTAAACGATTTCCTTACCGCTAATACATTGTTAGTGACCATGCGGCTGTCCCCCACACTCCTTAAATCGACCTCTTTGACCATTCGTCCTATCAGTGACACTGTATTCATGTTCTTCCTCTTTTCGTATAGTAGTAGGAAAGAAGATTCTCTTTCCTCTATATAATAATATTGTGAAAAGAAAAAATATCTCATGAAAAAAATTCAAAAAAAATAAAGCCGTACAAAAAAGGGAGCCCTTTTTTGTACGGCTTTGTACAGTTTACTTAAAATATATAATTTAGGATGTTCTGCCAGATTTCAGGGTTAAATACATCCATTGGCTCGCCGGCTCCACCAATGACACTGTATCCGATCATAGTTCCTACTATAAAAGCCGCAGCAATCAGAAGAATAACAATCAAGACTTTTAATATATATATAAGTATGTCTTTAACTACTGTTTTCCATGTCATCAGCTTACACCTCAATCATTTTTTCTTAACTTTTTTGTCTTTATTTTTTTCTGTTTTTTAAATTTTCAAGAAGAATCCCGGTTCCCAATGCAACAGAATCCAATGGGTTTTCTGCTTTAAATACCGGAACTTTCAACTCTTCAGCGAATAAGAGCTCGATGCCGTCAAGCATAGCTCCTCCACCTGTCAGAATGACTCCACGATCGATGATATCTGCAGACAATTCCGGCGGTGTCTGTTCTAAAACAGCTTTGGCCTGTTCGACAACGATAACCATAGACTCACGTGTTGCTTCCAGCACTTCCAATGAAGAGATGGTGATCGTACGCGGAAGACCTGTGACCATGTCGCGGCCTCTGACATCCATTTCATCATTTCTTCCATGATCGTACATGACGCCTATTTCTTTTTTGATCGTTTCAGCAGTTCGCTCCCCGATGAGCAGCTTATGCTTTTTCTTGACATATTGAGTGATATCATTATCCAGTGTATCTCCAGCTATCTTGATGGAACGGCTTGTGACGATCCCTCCCATAGACAGTACGGCAATATCACTGGTTCCTCCCCCAATATCTATGACCATGTTACCGCTTGGCTGAAAAATGTCCATACCGGCACCGATCGCTGCTACTTTCGGTTCTTCTTCAAGATAGACATTCTTTCCTCCGCTTTTTTCTGCTACTTCTATAATTGCCTTCTGCTCGATCGCCGTAATATTAGTCGGACAGCAGATAAGAATATTTGGTTTGGATAAAAATCCTTTTACATTCAACTTATCGATAAAGTAAGTCAACATTGCTTCAGTGATGTCAAAGTCAGCAATAACGCCTCCCTGCAGGGGACGGATCGCTTTAATGTTTCCCGGTGTACGGCCCACCATCATGTAGGCATCTTCACCAACTGCTAGAACCTCATTCGTTTTTGTATCCAAAGCTACGACAGAAGGCTCGTTCAGCACAATACCTTTGCCTTTTACATGTACAAGTACATTTGCTGTACCCAAGTCGATGCCAATATCTCTAGCCATCGTGTTTCTCCTCTCACCTATTCATTTCATTAAAAAATAACTGTATCGGGATGCATGATTCTAAAAATGGTTTCACTCTATCTATGATACTTAAGATGATAAAAAAGAGCAACACCTATTTGGCAATCTTAAGTATTTATTAACTACTATTTGGTCGATAAACAGAAAAAGAGAGGGATAAGGAAAGAAGCCGTGCTTCCTTCCTTTCTCTCTCTTTTTAAAACTGTTTATGCAGAGACGATCTCAGAATCACTTGTCTCTTTGACCTCTTCATTGATGCGTTCAATATCTGCACCTAATTGTTTCATTTTAAGGTGGAACTTAGAATAACCTCTATCCAGATGATGGAGCTGTGACACTTGTGTGTGGCCTTTTGATACTAATCCAGCGAGGATCAGAGAAGCTGATGCACGCAAGTCTGTGGAAGCGACTTCTGCACCCTGCAGTATATTTCCACCTTGGATAATAAGACTTTGACCGTCGATTTTAAACGAGGCATTCATTTTTCGCAGTTCTTCCATATGCATATAACGATTCTCAAAGACTGTTTCCCTCATGATACTTGTCCCTTCGGCAACGAGCTGAGCGATCGTCATCGGCGCCTGGAGATCAGTAGGATAGCCGGGATAGGGCTGAGTCTTGACATCTGTCGGCAGAAGCTTTTCAGGGCCAATGACTTTTAGTCCCTCACTTGTTTCGATGAATGTCGTTCCCATTTCTCCTAATTTTGAAATCAATGGTTTATTATGTTCACTGACAGCATCTTTGATCAGCACTTCTCCCTGAGTGATCGCAGCGGCAATCATAAAGGTCCCACTTTCTATGCGGTCTGGGATCACGGAATGAGTTGTGGCTTCGAGCGATTTGACTCCAGTTATGCGAAGAGAATCTGTCCCGGCACCAATGATCTTAGCTCCCATCTTATTCAGGAAGTTGGCCAGATCAACGATTTCAGGTTCTCTTGCCACGTTTTCTATGACACTGGTCCCTTCGGCTAAAGTGGCCGCCATCATAATATTCTGAGTCGCTCCAACACTTGGAAAATCCAGATAAATATGAGCAGCTTTCAGTTTGTCTACGGAAGCTTCGATATGTCCATTCCCCACATTCACATCGACGCCCATAGCCTCAAAGCCTTTTAAATGAAGATCGATAGGTCGGGAGCCAATAGCACAACCGCCTGGCAGCGCAACTTTAGCATAGCCGGTACGGGCAAGCAAAGGACCCATGACAACGATCGATGCACGCATCTTGCTCATAAAATCAAATGGTGTTTCATTATTCACTTCTGTTTCAGCATTGGTTCGAATCACCTGATTTTCTTCATCGAACTCAACATTTATGTTTAAATGGTTCAATACTTCATTCATAATATAAATATCTGAAAGAAGGGGTATGTTGTCTATAACATTTGTACCTTTACTCGCTAATACTGTGGCAGCTAATATAGGAAGTGCAGCGTTTTTCGCTCCGCCGATATCGACAGAACCTCTCAGCTGTTTCCCTCCGCCTACTATAATTTTCTCCATTCTATGTCCTCCATTTTTTCTGTTCCAGTGATTCTTCATCTCGTGTCTGATTTATTGATACGTTATCGATTTATAAAAATAACAGTAGTTGTATTTTAAAACATACTTGATATAGTATATCAGAAAGCCTATTGAAGGGGAACAGTATGTAATCCCTTCCTTCGTGACATCTTTGTGACAATAAGAACTAGTTTGTCAATCCCTTGTAATGGGTTAAAATAGAAAAAATAAGTTCTGAATCGAAAGAATAAAGTCGATAAAAAAATTGCTTACCGTGTAACCGACTGCGATCGAGATCACTATATATAATGTCCGTGCTTGAGGAATGTGATGCTTTTTGATGAGTACATCAGTCTTTAGCGCCTGCATTGCCCAGAATACAACAAGTACGAAGAACACATGTGAGACTAGATTGACTAGTGACTGCAGCATGACAAGTGGCATATGATTCATCCTTTCGTTATAATACTAGCATAAACCTTCATATATTTCATTTGTTATGCATGTTACACCAACATTACACGTTTTCAAGCCTGTCATATCGGAAAAATCCCGATAAGAGCGGAAACTCTTATCGGGATTCTTTCATTTTTTTATAACGATTATAATGTTCCGAATAATCGGTCTCCTGCGTCACCTAATCCAGGCAGGATATATCCTTTTTCATTCAGTTTCTCATCTAATGAGGCAGTATAGATGTCCACATCCGGGTGGGCATCCTGGAGAACTTTGACACCTTCAGGAGCTGCAACCAAACACACGAATTTAATGTTCGATGCGCCACGTTTTTTCAATGCATCGATGGCAGCTACTGCTGAACCACCGGTCGCCAGCATCGGATCAACAACAAGCAGCTGACGCTCTGATAAGTCGGAAGGCATTTTAATGAAGTATTCAACGGGTTCCATCGTATCGTGGTCACGATACATCCCCACATGACCAACTTTAGCTGCCGGAATGAGATCCAGCATACCATCGACCATACCTAAACCTGCTCTTAAAATAGGAACGATCACTACTTTTTTACCTGCCAGCTGTTTCTGAACAGTTTTTACGAGCGGTGTTTCGATTTCGACATCCTGAAGTGGCATTTCTCTTGACACTTCATACGCTAATAATCGTGCGATTTCATTAACAACTTCTCTGAAATACTTTGTCCCTGTATTTTTGTCTCTGATGATTGTCAACTTATGCTGAATTAGCGGATGATCTATAACTTGAACGTTTCCCATGATCCGGCTCCTTTTTTATGCTATTCTATTTCTTTTATTATTGTACAGAAAGTCTGAAGAAGTTTCCAGAAAAATCAGGATTTATCTTGATGTTTATAGAATCCGACTCGCTGCTTTTTCCAGCCGGTTCATATAAGCGGTGCCGATACCTGTTTTCTGATATGGTTCGACCAGTATGACTGATATGTCTTCATCATCAAGCTCTCTCAAGGCAGAGAACAGTCGAGCGGCAGCCTGCTGTGGTCTGTTTTTATCACCTAAAGAACAATTCTTTCTCCGGTCAGTCTTTAAATGTTTAAGCCAGTCCTCACTTGCCAGCAAACCGACGTTTTCTCCCTCTACCTCAAGCTGATCCAGGATTTCTTTTGCTTCGGCTAAAGATTCCGGCAAGACCCAGACTGGCTTTTCAGGAGAATAGTGCTTGTATTTCATTCCAGGGGATTTAGGGGCAGCCGAGTCATCGCTTAAATGAGCATCCAGCCACACATGGCCCAGCACAGCTTCCAGCTCTTCACGAGTGACCCCTCCCGGACGTAGGATCGTCGGTTTTTGGGGATCCGTTAAATCAAGAACAGTGGATTCCAGGCCTACTCCTGTTGCTCCGCCATCAACGATCGCCTTGATTTTTCCCTCTAAATCTCTTTTGACATGCAAAGCCGTCGTTGGACTTGGCTTGCCGGAAGAGTTGGCACTGGGTGCAGCCAGCGGAACACCGACTTTGTCGATGAGTGCAAGGGCGACAGGGTGACTGGGCATTCTTACCCCTATCGTTTCCATACCGCCCGTCACTGACGAGGCTATGGGCCCCTTTTTATTCAGTACCAGCGTACAGGGACCTGGCCAGAAATGACTGATGACTTTCCTGGCCACGTCGGGAACGGATTCAACATAGCGCTCCATCTGTTTTACGGAAGCCACATGGATGATCAGCGGATTATCGCTGGGACGGCCTTTTGCTTCAAATATCTTTCTGACTGCCTCTTCATTGGTTGCATCTGCCCCTAAGCCATACACCGTTTCAGTCGGGAAAGCCACAACTTCTCCGCTCTTTAGATACTCTGCAGCTTTATCTATATTACTGGAATCAAGAAAGGCTGTCTGCATATTACTCTCCTTCTTTCTCTTTCTGTATCTCGTTTCTAATATGGATCGTCCGGTCATGATTGTTAAAATCTTTTTCTAGGGTTATTTTTGCCTCTGGAAAATAGCTTTGAAATAATCGTCTGATCTGGTCTCCTTGTCTGTAACCAAATTCAAAGATCATATAACCACCGGGATTCAACCGATCGACTGCATCAGCGGCTATCTTCTTGTAAAAGTAAAGCCCCTCTTCTTCTGCAAATAAGGCGATATGCGGTTCATATTCAATGACCGATTCATCCATGACACTACGTTCGGACTGACTGATATAAGGTGGATTGGAGAGGATCAAATCAAACTTTCCTTCAACATCCGTCATCATATCACTTAGATAAAAAGTGACCTCAGCACCCAGATTTTCAGCATTCAGTCTGGCGACATCCAGCGCTGCCTGACTGATATCGACAGCAACGACCTCGTCCTGTGGCCGTTCGAGTTTATGGCTGACAGCGAGGACGCCCGACCCGGTCCCTATATCGATGACACGCAACGGTCTGTCAGGAAGCTGTCTGATATATTCGTGGAACCATTCTTCTGTTTCCGGCCGGGGAATAAGTGTAGCTTCCGTCACCTTAAACTGACGGTCATAGAACCACTCATGACCCACGATCTGCTGAGGCGGTCTGCCTTTGCCTGCCTCAGTGATATCTTTAACGTAAATATCCTTATCCCGTTGGTCCATCACTTTTTTCTGAAGACGGATAAAATCCGTCAGAGATAACGCGAACCGCTCTTTCATCAGCCATTTAGCGATTTGGGTATCTCGATGTTTCTGTTCTAAAAAAGAAGAAGCCCAGGAAAGGACTTCTGCATATGTTGAGGCTTCGCTCAGTGATTTAGTAGTCATTCTTCAACTGTTCCATCTTGCGGGACTGTTCCCACATCAGCAGCGGTTCGATGATCTCGTCCAGCTTGCCTGATAAAATCTGGTCCAGTCTCTGGATAGTCAGGTTGATGCGGTGATCCGTCACGCGGCTTTGAGGAAAGTTGTAGGTGCGGATACGTTCAGAACGGTCTCCCGTACCTACAGCCGATTTTCTTTCTGCATCCACTTCAGCTTGTGCTTCCTGCGTGATTTTATCATAGATGCGTGAACGAAGGATTTTCATCGCTTTTTCTCTGTTCTTCAACTGAGAACGTTCGTCCTGCATGGCGACCACGATACCGGTCGGTTCATGGGTCAGTCTGACAGCAGAGGCAGTCTTGTTTACGTGCTGTCCGCCGGCTCCACTTGCATGATAAATATCGACTCGGATGTCATTCTCATCGATATCTATTTCGACATCTTCTGCTTCCGGCATGACTACTACTGTTGCCGTAGACGTATGGATACGTCCCTGAGATTCTGTCTGAGGCACACGCTGCACACGGTGGGCACCGTTTTCGTATTTCAGTTTCGAATAAACATTCGTTCCATTGATCATGAGAGTGAGTTCTTTGAAACCGCCGGCATTACCCGCGCTGGCATCCAGTACTTCTGTTTTCCAGCCCTGATTGTCTGAATATTTCTGATACATTTCAAACAGATCACTGGCAAAGAGCTGAGCTTCATCTCCGCCTGCTGCACCGCGGATCTCCATGATAACGTTACGTTCATCATTCTCATCTTTAGGCAGCAGCATGATTTTCAGTTCTTCTTCCATTTGTTCTTTTTGCTCTGAAAGCTCATTACGTTCTTCTTTAGCCAGCTCTTCCATCTCTTTATCAAGGGAATCATTCAGCATTTCTTCCGTGTCTTCCAGTTCAGATACGACTTCTTTGTATTTTCTGAATGTCGCAACCGTTTCTCTCAAACTCGCTTCTTCTTTACTCAAATTCATTAAACGCTCAGTGTCGCTGATCACCTGAGGATCGCTGAGCAGCTCATTCAATTCATCATAACGATTTTCTACATCTTCTAAGCGATCAAACATACTCATTTTTTATTTCCTCTCTCTTGGTCACTGTTTATCAAGGGGTTATGGTAGTGTTTTCTGCATACAGGATAGTATGATTCATTGCCACCTATGGCGATCTGTTCGCCCGTATATACAGGTTTGCCCTCGTGGACACGCAAGTTCATAATGGCTTTTTTGTGACAGAACCAGCAGATGGTTTTCATTTCTTCGATCTTATCAGCCAAAAGCAGCAGTTCCTTTGAGCCTTCAAACAGTTCGTTTCTAAAGTCATTTTTCAGCCCAAAAGCCATGACCGGTATTTTCAGGTCATCGACTATCTTAGCCAGCTGTCTGACATGTGTTTTGTTTAAAAATTGTGCTTCATCGATCAGCACACAGGCAATCGACTTATCCATACCTTGAACGACTGAAAAAATATCCATATCGTTCGTGACGGGGATCGCTTTTCGCTTCAAACCGATCCTGCTGGATATATAACCGACGCCATCGCGGTCATCCAGAGCACTTGTAAACAAGACCACCGGTTTCTCCTGCTCCTCGTAATTATGTGCGACTTTTAAAATTTCGATCGATTTTCCACTGTTCATTGCTCCATATCGAAAAAACAGTTGTGCCATGACTGATTACCTACTTTCCTTAGTATACTCTATCTACGCGTCCTTCGTCTATTTCTGATAGACTCCAATCCTTATAAATTATAAGTGATGAAGCGGAAAAGTACAAGTCTACAATAAGGTCTGCCGCTTTTTTCTGCATTGCCTCCGGTTATATGCTAAACTATAGAAAAAAGTGATAGGAGATTTTTGTATGACTGAACCTTTATTTTTAAGTGGTGTCTTTAAAGAAAAAATATGGGGTGGCGAAAAACTGAAGCAGCTTTTTGACTACGCTATACCAAATGACCACACAGGCGAACTATGGGCGATCAGTGCCCATAAAAATGGACCAAGTACTGTGTTGAACGGTCCATTTCAAGGAAAAAAACTCGACGAGCTATGGTCTGATCATAAAGAATTATTCGACTATGCAGAAGGAGACGTTTTCCCGCTGCTGACTAAAATCATTGATGCACAAACAGAACTATCCGTTCAGGTCCATCCTGACGATGCTTACGGGAAAGAACACGAAGGTGAACTGGGCAAGACAGAATGCTGGTACATCGTCGATGCTGAAGAAGGGTCAGAAATCATTTATGGTCACCATGCAGAGACTAAGGAAGAACTGGAAAACATGATCGAGAAGGGTCAATGGGATGAACTTCTCAGAAAAAAAGAAGTGAAGGCAGGCGACTTCTTCTATGTCCCAAGCGGAACGATCCATGCTATCGGCGGAGGTATAGTCATTCTTGAAACACAGCAGTCGAGTGATACCACTTATCGTGTGTATGATTATGACCGCATCCAGGATGATGGCGAGAAACGCGACCTGCATATCGAAGACTCTGTTGCAGTGACCACGGTTCCACACATCGATCCGAACCTTGAGATGACGACGGCTGAAAAAGACGGCTATACAGAAACGACACTGGTTTCCAACTCATTCTTTACGGTCAAAGAATGGCGAACGGACGGCAAAGCTTCTTTTGAAAAGGAAGCGCCTTATACACTGGTCAGTGTACTGAATGGACAAGGCGAACTGATCGTTGATGGAACAACCTACTCTTGTTCAAAAGGGGATCATTTCATCCTCCCATCTGCGGTTGAATCATGGAGCTTCGATGGTTCCCTTCACATGATCGCTTCACATCCGGGGCAGTAAAGAAAAAAACACCCGAATACTCGGTTAGGTGGTACCGAGCATTCGGGTGTTCTGTATTTTAGTGAAAAAACCAATTACTATTGCGCTTCATTACTGGGAGTGAATGCTCCTTATTCTTAGTGATCCTTGTTTGGGTAATGCCAACAATCACTGCATTGGACGTACTCGAGGCTGTTCTGGTCTGGGCAACCCCATTGTCGCCTTCATTGGACGTACTCGCGGATAATCTGGTTTGGGTAAGCCCATTGTGGCCTTCATTGGACGTACTCGGCCCCAATTCTAGTTTGGGTGATGCTAATGATGCTCACATTGAACGTACTCACGGACATTCTGGTTTGGGTAAACTCATTGTCGCCTTCATTGAACGTACTCACGGACATTTAAATTTGGGCAACCCCAATGTGGCCTTCATTGAACGTACTCGGCCCCACTTCTAGCTCCAGTGATGCCACTGGTGCTGCAATGAACGAAATCATACCTAATCAAGGTTTAGACAGTAAAAAGAGCTGCCCGAGGGGAGGCAGCTCTTTCTTTATACAGCTTGAAGCTGGTCGTCAGGTGTCTGAAACTGTGAGTTGTACAAATCAGCATAAAAGCCATCCTGGTACATCAAATCATCATGATTCCCAGTTTCAATAACATCACCGTGGTTCATTACAATGATCTTGTCGGCATCTCTGATCGTTGACAATCGGTGAGCGACAACAAAACTTGTTCGGCTCTCAAGCAGTTTACCCATTGCACGCTGGATCAGTATTTCCGTACGGGTATCTACTGAAGAGGTCGCTTCATCCAGTATCAGGATCTCCGGATCAGCTAGAAAGGCACGGGCAATAGTGATCAGTTGTCTTTGACCCTGTGAAATGTTCGTTCCTTCTTCGTTAAGCATCGTATTATAGCCGTCTGGCAAGCGTCTGACAAATTCATCTACGTGAGCAGCTTTAGCAGCTTCCAGTATCGTTTCTTCACTCGGTTCATCATCGTGGCTTCCATACTTCAGGTTTTCCCAAATCGTCCCATTGAATAGCCATGTGTCCTGTAGAACCATGGAAAACTTACTGCGCAGTTCAGCACGGTCTATATCTCTCGTATCGACTCCTTCATAACGAATACTTCCGCCTTTCACATCATAGAAACGTTCCAGCAGATTGATCAGCGTCGATTTTCCGGCTCCAGTCGGTCCAACGACTGCAACCATTTCACCCTCTTTAACTGTAAGATTGAAGTCTGTCATAAGCAGCGCATCATCATTATAACCAAATTCGACATTTTCAAATTCAACTTTATAAGGCGACTGTTTCTTCGGTTCCAGTCCTGATTCGGTCTCTTCCATCGGCTCTTCATCAAGCACTTCAAAGACACGTTCACATGAAGCGATCGTTACCTGGATCGTATTCGCAAGGTTGGCGATCTGTCTGACCGGCTGAGAGAACTGATTGACATATTGAATGAAAGCCTGAACGTTACCTAAAGATACAGCGCCGTTGGCAACACCGATACCACCCACAATGGCGACACCAAAATACCCTAGGTCTCTTGAAAAACTGACCAAAGGCATCATGATACCAGTCAGGAACTGGGCTTTCCATGAAGCATCATTCAATCTTGCACTCTGTTTCATGAACTTCTCGATTTCTTCTTCTTCTCTATTATATGTTTTAACTATCGTATGGCCGGAAAATGTTTCCTCGACCTGATCATTCAAAATCCCCAACTCTTTCTGCTGAAGGGCGAACTGTTTCTGTGACTTAGGGGCTACAAATGCGATAAGAAGAAAGCTTATCGGCACCGTAACGATGGTCACGAGCGTCAGTCTTATATCGATGGCGAACATGATGACAAGTACAGTAACGAACTGGACCACACTCATGATGAACTGGGTCAGCGACTGTTGGAGCGTGTTGGCTATCTGGTCCATGTCATTGACAGCACGCGACATGATATCGCCGTTCGAGTGAGTATCGTAGTAACGGATCGGTAATGTGGCCATCTTTTCTTTTAGATCTTTACGCATATCGTAAACAGTCTTTTGGGCAATGCGTGCCGTGATATACTGTTGGAAATAACGGAACACTGCCTGAGTGATGTAAACGACTGCGACGATCAGGAGGATATTGCGAATGAGTTCAAAGTCGATCGGATAGGTTTCTATCGCCTCTCCCGCTTCTCTCAACGCCTGACCTTCCTGGATCCCACGGTAGATTTCAGTCGTCGCTCGACCGAGAATATACGGTGCCAAAGTTGCCATGATAGTCGCAGCAATGACCAGGACTAATGTAACGACCAGTCCCCAGAAACGAGTGGACATATAGCGGATCAGTCTCTTTGTCGTCCCCCAGAAATCTTCTGCCTTTTTTGCTTTTAAATGAGCAGCATTACTTGTACCTTTGGGCATTAAATGTCCTCTCCTTTCAACTGAGATTCCATAATTTCCTGATAAACTTTATTTGTTTCTTTAAGCTCTTCATGTGTTCCTTTACCGGCTATTTCGCCTTTATCAAGGACGATGATTTCATCTGCGTCAACGACCGTACTGATACGCTGAGCGATGATCACAACAGCAGCATCCTTAGCTGCCGGCGCAAGTGCTTCACGCAGCTTGGCATCTGTCTTGAAGTCCAGAGCTGAAAATGAATCGTCAAAGACTAGGATATCTGCATCGGTGACCAAGGCTCTCGCAATACTCAGTCGCTGTCTCTGTCCACCGGAGAAGTTTCCGCCGCCTTGTTCGACATGGGCATCTAAGCCTTCAGGAAGACTGGAAACAAAATCTTTTCCCTGAGCAATATCTAAAGCGTGCCAGATATCTTCATCTGTAGCTTCTGGTTTACCGTATTTCAGATTATCTCTTATGGTCCCGGAAAAGAGGATGGCCTTTTGAGGAGCAAAGCCGATCAGCTGCCTCAGCTCACCCTGTCTGACTTCTCTAATATCGATACCATTCACTTGAACTGATCCTTTTTCTACATCGTAAAGACGTGGAATGAGATTGGCTAGCGTCGTTTTCCCAGAACCCGTTCCACCGATGACAGCCAGTCGTTCGCCTTTCTTGAGATCGAAAGAAATATCCTTCAAGGCAGGTTTCTCCGCACCCGAGTAGCGGTAATCAACATTTTTGAAGCTTAATGAGGCCTTATTTCCTGCAGTCAGTTTTTTAGGTTCTTCTGGATCTTTAATGATGTTCGGAGTATCCAGTACTTCTATGATACGTGAAGCGGCAACCTGACCTCTGGGCAGGAAAAACAGGACCATGGAGACCATCATGACGCCGATAAGTATCTGCATCGCGTAAGTCATGAAGGCGACCAGGTTCCCTACCTGCATGTCGCCGACACTGATCAGCTGTGCACCGAACCAGATGATCATGATGTTGGTCACACTTATAGCAAAGGTCATTGACGGCATCATAAAAGCCATACGTGTGTAAGCTTTTATCGAAGTGGATGCAAAATCCCAGTTCGCATCATCGAAGCGTTCTTTTTCATAATCATCTTTGTTGAAGGCACGAATGACGCGGATACCTGTCAATCCTTCACGAAAAACTTTGTTCAATCGGTCTGTTTTCAGCTGCATCGATTTGAATATCGGACTTGTTGATTTTAATATCGCAAACAGCAGCAAGCCCAGTATCGGCATAGATATCAAGAAGACAAAAGCCAGCTGAGGTTCTCTTGTGAAAGCCATGATGCCTGCACCAATCATTAGAAATGGTGCGAGTATCATCGTACGCAGGACCATCATCATAACAAATTGGATCTGCATGACATCATTGGTCGTTCGTGTGATAAGTGTAGACGTCCCGAACTTATCGATTTCCTCATTGGTAAAATAAGCAACCATCGTGTAGATTTTTCTGCGGATCTTGTCACCAAGACCTTGTGATTCCTGTGCGGCATAGTAAACATTTACAAGTGCAGAGCCGATCGTAACCAGCGTAAAGGCCAGCATGATAAGCCCAGTCTGTATAATATAGCCGATATCACCCTCCGCAACTCCGTAGTCGATGATATTGGCCGTGAAAGTCGGCATGGCCAGCATACCTACGACCTGGACAGCCAGGAACAGCAGGCTTAAAAATATGCGCCATGGGTTCATCCATTTTCCTAATCTAATCATTCTTTCTCCTCTTTCTCTGCAGGAATGGCTATACCATAAGTGATCCATTCCAATCGTTTTAAAAATAAATCCTGGGTTTCTTTGACGGAAAGTTCTTTCCAGAATCCTTCCATGATCGTATCATTCAGCATACTCAAAATGTATCTCAGGACATCGATCAGCTCAGTATCAGACGTCATCTTCAAATTATCTCTACTGACAACATCAACAATACGTTTGCCGTTGGGCAGTTTGTGAGATTTTGTTTCTTTAAAATCGACACGTGCTTCCTGATTGATCTGATAATTCATGTGCAGATACATATTCTCAAAAAAGCCAAACTTTTCAGATTCCATGATGTATTTAATGTATTTCTCGCTGAAAAGTTTATACCCTTCATGAAAATCTCCGTCTTTTTCCTGAAAACTTTTAAGCATCAAGTTACGATAGTTGTATCGGAACTTTCCGATCAGGAAGAAATATAAGTCCTTTTTATCTTCAAAATACTGATAGAAACTTCCTCTGGATATTTTTGAATTTTTCACAATATTAGAAATCGATGCTTCATTCAGTGGTTTTGCTGAAAATTCTTTCATTGCTCCTGCGACCAGGCGTTTCTTCTTTTCTTCTGGTAAATTAAAAAATGTTTGTGTCGGCAATTTATAACCTCCTAAGACAAAATAAAAAAATGACAAGATGTCATATTATGTTATTATATGTGACAGCTTGTCATAATGCAAGAGGGAAATTTCAAAAAAATACATCTTAGTTCGCATAAAACAGAACTAAGATGCAGTGTTCATTCAGTTGTTTCAACGACTTCATCGGATATTTCCGGTGCTGTTTCCTCTTCATAAAGATTTGAATACTTCTTATACCATTGGAAAAGCATCGATACAACTATCTTTATTATGGCGTATCCCGGGATCCCAAAAACGACTCCCATGAGACCAAATAAGCGTCCGGCAATCAGCAGAATGAAAATTATATTCACCGGATGTATCTTCAAAGAATTCCCTAACACCTGTGGCGAAACCACACGCCCCTCCAGCAGCTGTTCGACACCGAAAACAATGAGTACTTTAAATAGCATGAACGGTGAATCAACGACTGCAATGATGAGTGCGGGAATGGTTGCAATGAATGAACCCAAATACGGAATGAGATTTAAAAACCCTGCAAATATACCTAAGGTCAAAGCAAAATCCAGTCCTATGATCGAGAAGCCGATATAAAACATGAAACCAACAAAGATAGCAACGATCAGTTGTCCTCTGACATAATAACTGATCTGTCTGTTAATATCCGTCAGCAGCTTATTTACCGTCGGTCGTGCTTTTGTAGGAATAAACCGGGAGAGTCTGTAAGGAATCTTTTTTCCATCCTTGAGTAAGTAAAAGAGTACAAACGGCATAGTAAACAAAGTAATGAATATCCGGGTGATCGTCCCGATAACATTGCCGATCCCGCCAACTGTTGCATTTAAAACCGAGGTCGTCTGTTCTGTCAAGGTTTCAACAAAAGAGGTATCTTCTGTCTGATTCATAAAATTAGACAGAACTTCTATATTCAAAAGACTCTCGACTTGACCGATAAAGTTACTCCAATACTCCGGCCATATATCAATGAGTGATGCCACCTGTCTCTGTATTATGGGAACGATATAATTCATTCCTCCTACGATGAGCAAAATGACGACACTGAACACGAAGGCGATCGCCGTGTTCCTCGAGAATCTTCTCTCCTCCAGCCAGTCGACCAGTGGGGTCAGTAGGTAGTAAAAAATAACCGCAAAAACAATCGGCGGACCGATGATGCTGAAAGCTATTTCGATCGGTTCAAATATATAGGAAATACGGGCGACCATAAAAATATTCAATGCCAGAAGAAATATTATCAGAAGTACCGTCACAAGTTTATTGTCTATGATCTGCTTCCAGAACCAGGTATCATTCCATTTTTTTGAATGGTCGTTCTTTTCTTCCTTGTTCAAAATTTCCACCCACTCCCTACTCGTTACTTATATTTTAGCATACACCTTTGATCAACAGGTACACATATACATTTACACATGCAAAGTCTTTCTCTTTTTGTACCCGTCTTCTGAAATCTGTTATACTATTTAAGTGAATACAATCGATTTCAGGAGGAATGCATTATGACTCAGAAAATTATGCTGGGCACATATACGAAAAGGAAAAGCAACGGGATCTACAGTATAGAATTAGATGAACAGAACAAACAGCTGACAGGGTTGAAAGAAGAAGTGAACGTCGAAAGCCCTACTTATCTTGCAGGTAACGATGACTACAGCCTGCTTTTTTCCATAGCTAAGTCATCTGATGGCAAAGGCGGCATCACATCATATAAACGCAGTAATGAGACAGACTCATATATAGAAGCAGACAGTGTCTTTGAAGAAGGCGCACCGCCCTGCTATATTGCTTACGATCAGTCTCGGAACCTTGTCTATACAGCCAACTATCATAAAGGGGAGGTTTGTGTTTACACAACTTCTGATGAAGGTGACTTGTCATTAGCAGACAAACATACTCACTCTGGAAAATCCGTTCATGAAAATCAGCAGTCGCCTCATGCCCATTATTTTGATTTGACGCCAGACGGTCAGTTCCTGGTTGCCTGTGATCTGGGGACCGATGAAGTCGTTATGTACACGTTAGACGAAGAGAACAAACTGACTGTCAGTGATGTGATTTCTGTCTCACCTGGAACCGGACCTCGACATGTGGTTTTTCATCCAAACAACCGCTTTGCCTATGTTTTCGGAGAGTTGAGCAGTGACGTCATCGTCTTTAGCTACAATAATCAAAATGGCACATTGAGTCCGATCCAGACTATCTCATCCATACCAAAAGAACATGAATCATTTAACGGCGGAGCTGCTATTCGGGTTTCTTCAGATGGCAAGTTTGTCTATGCATCCAATCGCGGACATGATTCCATCGTTATTTATGCAGTGGCTGAAGATGGGACCTTATCTTTGATCAATTATACGCCGACTGAAGGGGAAACGCCTCGTGACTTCAATCTTGACCCTACTGAACGCTTTGTGGTCGTCGGCCACCAGGATTCAGATAATCTGACTTTATTTGAAAGAAATGAACATGACGGGACACTTTCTCTTCTGCAGAAAGACATCTTTGCACCTGAAGTAATCTGCGTGAAGTTCCAGTCTTAAATCATTAACTTTCCACTATTATCATCACTACGTATCAAAGGAGAGCCTATGCATCATTTTAAAACAGATGATTTATCATTAAAGCAGCAGTATAAATTTCTGACAGGAAGTGTGATCCCGCGACCTATCGCCTGGATCACGTCACTTAATCAATCAGCAGGCATCGTTAATTTAGCCCCCTTCAGTTTTTTCAGTGTGGCTTCCAATCAGATCCCGCTGCTTTCTGTTTCGATTTTAAGGACCAATGAAAAATCAAAAGACACCGCGAAAAATATTTTAAATCAGAAAGAAGCTGTGATTCACATCGTCAGCAGACCGTTGACTGAAGATATGAACGAAACCTCTGCACCCCTCGCTTCTGACGAAAGCGAACTTGACCGCACAGACCTTCATTTAACGGAAAGCAGTACGGTCAGCGTACCAGGCGTCGAGGAAGCCCTGATCCGATTTGAAACCGTGCTGTATCAATACATTCCTATAAAAAATGAGTCAGACGAAATCGTTACGGATCACTTTCTACTGAAAGTGACAGATTTCCACTTCAATGAAGAGGTCTTTGATGCAGACAGAGATTACATCCTAGCTGACAAGCTGGAACCTATGGCCCGTTTATCGGGAATGGATTATTCTGCTTTAGGCGATATCATCTCTATCATTCGTCCGACAAGTTAAAAAATTCAAAAAGCGTATCTGGACAAGTTACCCAGATACGCTTTTTAGTTTAAAATTATTTAGAAGTCACTGTACCGATTTCGGTGCCTTTGGTCGTTTCTCCTGTAGTATTTAAAGAATAATCATCGACCTGATCCATATTCGTAAAGACGACGATCACTGTTTCTTTTTTGCCGGCTTCTTTCAGTCCGCTAAGATCAACAGTAGATATTTTCGTTTCAGAAGTGACGGTATCGCCCTCTTTAACTAATGTATCAAACGGGCCGCCTTCAAGTTCAACTGTATCGATACCTATGTGAACAAGCACTTCGACACCGTTATCCAGTTCAAGACCTACAGCATGCTGGGTAGGAAAAACGCTGACAACTTTCCCGGGCCCCGGTGCAAACACATCACCGTCACTAGGTACAATGCCAAAGCCATCACCCATCATTTTTTGAGAAAAGACTGGATCTTCCACTTCTTCTATTGGAATCACCTTACCGTTAACCGGACTGGTCAAAGTTACTTTTGGATTTTTTGATTCATTACCTTTACCTTTCAGAAAATCAAAAACGCCCATATTTCTCCCTACTTTCTTTAGTTACGTATTATAGTTTTATTCACTACTACCTTAGTATTAATAATAGCACACTCTAAAGGAATCTTGAACCAAAATGATTTTTACATTAAAAAAGGCGATTCATCTGGCATTTTATGCTTAAGTTCGATATTATGATTAAGCGAATAAATTTTTTGAAGGAGATAATTACGTGTTTATTGAAATAATTAAATCAATCATTCTCGGCATCGTTCAGGGGATCACTGAATGGCTCCCCATCTCAAGTACAGGACATATGATCCTGTTCGATGAGTTTCTTGTCTTGAATACGAGCGAGGCGTTTAAAGAAATGTTTTTTGTCGTCATCCAGCTCGCATCGATACTGGCTGTCATCATCATCTTTTTCAAGAAGCTCAATCCTTTCGACGGGGATAAGACGGAGACTCAGAAAAAGGAAACGTGGCATATCTGGCTGAAAGTCGTCATCGGGGTGATTCCTGCCGGCGTATTCGGCTTGCTGTTCGAGGATATGATCAATGATGTCTTCTATAACTGGCAGACCGTTTCTGTGGCGCTTATCGTCTACGGTATTGCGTTCATCGTCATTGAGAAGATGAACGAAGGGAAAGCACCGAAAATAGCAACTTGGGAACAACTGACCTACAAAGTCGCCTTGATGATCGGTTTCTTCCAGGTCCTGGCTCTAATACCCGGGACATCACGGTCCGGGGCGACGATCGTCGGAGCCATCCTGATCGGAACCGCCAGACCAATCGCGGCAGAATATTCGTTCTTCCTGTCGATCCCGGTCATGTTAGGCGCCAGCCTACTCAAACTAATCGGTTTCGGTTTCAGTTTCACACCGGCAGAACTTGTGATACTTCTCGTCGGCTGTCTTTTTTCTTTCGTGGTCTCGATCTTTGCCATCAAGTTCTTGATGAATTACATCAGAAAGAACGATTTCAGTTCATTCGGCTGGTACCGGATCGTTATCGGACTGGTCGTCATCGGGTATTTTGCAGTGCTAGGTTAATCTAGATAATGAAGAAGAGGATGGGATAAATCCCAGTCTCTTCTTTCATTTCTGCTTTTTATAATGAAGAACACCTCCATAAGATCAAATGACACCGATTGCGACACCTTCTCCACCTGTGATACCCAAAAGATGTTGCTATATCATTTTTAGAACATCTTTTGCACCCAACTGGCTCAAAAAGGTGTTCCTATATCGTTTTTAGAACACCTTTTTCAACCACTGGACTCATAAACATGCTCCTATATCGCTTTTGGAACAAGTTCTGTGACCATGAGACCCAAAAAGGTGTTCCTATATCGGTTTTAGAACACCTTCTGTGACCATGAGACTCAAAAAGGTGTTCCTATATCGCTTTTTGAACATCTTCTTCACCCTCTAAACTCAAAAACATGCTCCTATATCATTTGGAGCCCTTTTGCTCCTCAGATTCAGAGATAGATTTTCCCAGCATCTCAAAATGAAGGCCGGGACAGCTGTCCCGGCCTTTACATTAATTAAATTAAGAAATATGTGGCAAGAAGTGTGAGCATAAACAACCCGCTGACGATCCATTGCACAGGCGTCAGCTGTTCTTTTTTGCCAATCATGATCTGAACAAACGGATAAGCAATAAATCCATAGGCCATACCATCGACAATACTCCCAGTTAACGGAATGAGTATGATGATCAGCACAAGAGGCAGCCACTCCAGTCCTTTATCCACTTTAATAGATCGCACTGTGAGAGCCATCGATACTCCTGTCGCAACGATCACAGGCCCGACCGCTTCTGACGGAATATATGACAAGAAAGGTGTAAATATCAGAGCCAGAAGAAACATCATTCCGGTAGTAATGGCTGTTAAGCCCGTTCTGCCCCCTTCTGCAATGCCGGCTCCATTTTCTGCAACAGGAATAGCCGGACTTGTACCAAGCAGTCCAGACAGAAGACTGGCTATCGCTCCTACTTTATACGCTTTAAGACTTCTTTTCTTGTCTGATAAGAAAGCTTCGATCATACCGATGGTTTCAAACATCAGTAGCATCGTCAGCGAAAATACGCCCAGTAGAAATTCAACGGATAATACCTGGCTAAAATCAATCGCAGAAACAAGTTCTCCAAAATTAAAGAGCGGTTCTAGATTGAAGGACACCGGTTCAAAGGAATCAAAATATATCACCCAATAGAGTAAAGTAGTAAATAGAATCGAATATAGAAAACCGCCTTTCACATTAAAGCGTTTGATCAGCACGACAAAAAAACAGCCTACGATCCCAACTGTATTCCACTGAACGGCCCCTTCGACGAGAACGCCCATATTTTCGAATCCGATCAGCATTAGAAATAATCCGATCCCTACTGTAATGGCTTGTTTCAGCATCGTGGGAATAGACTGGCTCACTTTACCCATTACTCCAATCAGGGCGAGTAAAGTAAAAACCGCCCCAGAGACGACCACGACCCCAAGACTCGATTGCCAAGTCAGTCCTATGGCAGCAACAAGCGTAAAAGTAAAGAACGCATTCTCGCCCATTCCCGGCGCCATAGCTAAGGGAACGTTTGCAAACCAGCCCATAAAAAAACTGCCGATGGCAGAAATAAAAATAGTCGAAAAAACACTGTATTCGCTGGGCACCCCCGCTTGTCCAAGGATCATGGGATTTACGAATAGAACATAAGAAATAGAGAAGAACGTAACGAGTCCAGCTAATATTTCCTGTCTGACTGTTGTTTTATTTTCAATTAAATTAAAGCGTTTAAACATTTAGTCTAGCCTCTTTCCATTTTATTTGACAGCACTAACCAGTTTAACAAGATTCTGTTCAAATGAAAAGGAAAAACTTGCCCCCTCAAAAGGAGACAAGTTTTTTATGATCTATTAAGCTATCGGTTCATCTAGAGGTTGAACACTTCCGCCCTTTTTGCTGAACTGTTTCGCTTTCCAGATATCATCTGCATAGCGTTTTATCGTATAGTCAGCTGAGAAGGGTGCGGAAGAAGCAATATTCAGAAGAGACTTGCGGGTCCATTCTTTTTCATTTTTATATAGTTCATCCACTTTCCCCTGTGCTTTTACATATGAATCAAAATCTTTTAATACAAAGTATTCATCATTATAATTGACTAAAGAATCGAAAATCGCATAGCCTTCATCCTGAAGCCCCGGAATCGTACCATTAGTCAGAGCGTCCAGCGTACGTCGCAGTTTGTCGTTCGACTCATATATTCCTCTGGCATTGTAGTTGCCCGCTGCCTTTAAGTCGTAGACCTCCTTACTGGATAGTCCGAAAATGAACATATTCTCTTCACCAACAAAATCTCTGATTTCGATATTAGCCCCATCGAGAGTAGCCAGGGTCAATGCTCCGTTGGCCATCAGTTTCATGTTGCTTGTTCCAGAGGCTTCCATGCTGGCAAGGGATATCTGTTCACTGATATCTGCAGCCGGAATGATTTTTTCTGCCAGTGAGACCCCATAGTTCTCAAAGAAAACGATTTTTAGTTTGTCCCCGACATCCGGATCATTATTCACCAAATTGGCCAGTGAATTAATGACTTTGATGATCTGTTTAGCGTAGACATAGCTCGGTGCCGCTTTAGCTCCGAAAATAAAGACGCGTGGGACGAAATCCACCGTAGGATTTTCTTTGATCTCCAGATAACGATGAAGAATGTGGAGCATATTCAAGTGCTGACGTTTATACGCATGCAGCCGTTTGATCTGTACATCGAAGATGGCTTTCGGGTTTACTTTGACCCCTTGGACTTCTTCAATATAGTCAGCTAAGCGCTGTTTATTATCAAGTTTGATATCCGCCAGTTTCTGAAGTGTTTTCTTATCCTTCTCATACCCTTTAAAGATTTTCAGTTCTGAAGGATTTTTCTTCCAGTCTTCACCAATTTTTTTGTCAATAAGCTGAGTCAAGCCCGGATTGGATAAATGGACCCAGCGTCGTTGTGTGATTCCATTCGTTTTATTGTTGAATCGTTCAGGATAAAGCTCAAAGAAGTCTTTCAGTACATCATTCATCAAAATCTCAGTATGCAGCTTGGCCACACCGTTGACGCTATGGCTGCCGATAACAGCTAAATGTGCCATATTGACGACACCGTTTTGCAGGATAGCTGTCTGCCAGGTGATCCGTTCACCATAAATAGGCATCGTTGTTTCTACGAACCGGCGATTGATCTCCTCAATGATCATATAAATACGAGGAAGCAATTCCTTCATCATTTCTATCGGCCATTTCTCCAGCGCTTCTCTTAATATCGTATGGTTGGTATAACTGCAGGTCTTGAACGTGATCTCCCACGCCTGTTCCCAGGATAAATGTTCTTCATCCAGTAAAATACGCATCATCTCCGGAATAACCAAAGCCGGATGGGTATCATTGATATGGATAGCCACTTTATCCGGGATATTTTTTCTCGGCAGATTGTACTTTCTGAAATGACGCAGGATCGATTGAACACCCGCTGACACCATAAAGTATTCCTGTTTCAGTCTCAACAGACGACCTTCATAATTGGAATCATCCGGATACAGGACCTGCGTGATCTCTTTGATCGGTTCAGTGGCTTCAAGAGTATGATAATTTTCCTCTTCGTCAACGGGGATCTCTGCCGACCAGAGTCTCAAGTTATTGACGACGTCATTTCTATATCCGACCATAGGGGTATCATAAGGAACAGCCAGGACATTCAAAGTATTCTCGTATTTCGTTTCCATGAACCCCAGATGATTTTCCTCGAGCCATACATTACCACCAAATCTGACCATACAGGTAGATTTGTCGTTACGTGTTTCCCATACATTTCTGTAACGCAACCAGTTTTCAGGAAGTTCGACTTGATAGCCGTCTACAAATTTCTGTCTGAAAAGGCCATACTGATATCGGATTCCGTTCCCGTTTCCTGGAATACCCAGTGAGGCCAGCGAATCCATAAAGCAGGACGCCAGGCGGCCCAAGCCACCATTGCCTAATGCGGGATCTGCTTCCGCTTCTTCTAATTCGTCAAACGAAAGGCCCATTTCCTTCAGACCTTCTCTAACGGTGTCGAGTAACCCTAGATTATAGGCATTACTCTCCAACTGCCGGCCAGGAAGAAACTCCATTGAAAAATAAAAAACTTGCTTCACGCTGTTTTTTACATAATTCTCTCGTGTCTCTTTCCAATTACCTGAGAGCTGATTTTTCACATAAATCCCCAAAGCGTTATATAATTGCTCAGTTGATCCTTCTTCATATGAATAAGCATACATACTTTGAAATTGTGCTTTAAAATCTTTTATAAATTCTTTAACTGTTAACGTCATAAGCATTCCTCCATGTGTTGGTAACAAGTATACCCTAAAGGTAAAAATAAAAAAAGATACACGTCAGGCTGAGGCTCTTCACTCTAAGGCTAGCAAGTGTATAATAACGCGAATTATCCATCACCATGAAAATATATGTTCATCGTGTAATATTTGACACATCTATTTATTTTTAAAAAAAAGCTCGAACGACCAGTAGGTGACTGGTCGCTCGAGTCTCTATCAGTAAATCAGACATTTGTAATTCTCAATATACTCCTGCGCCGATTTTTCCCAGCTATTATCTGTCTTCATTGCTCTGATTTTTAACTTTTTCAAACTTTCCGGTTTATCATAGTAAACTGTTAAAGCCCGATCAATGGTGTTCAGCATAGTCTGAGTATTGAAATCATAGAAACTGAATCCATTCCCTTCTTCCGAAACTGGATTGTATGCGTCGATCGTATCCACCAGACCACCGACTTCATGGACGATTGGTAAAGTACCATATCGCAGAGAATTCAACTGTGACAATCCGCATGGTTCAAACTGTGAAGGCATCAGGAAGAAATCAACACCTGCATAGATCCATTGAGCAAGTTCACTGTCAAAGTGGATGATCGCCTGACACTTATCAGGGTATTTGTCGGTAAAGTATCTGAGAGCATCCTCAAAGTAAGGCTTACCTGTTCCCAGTAATACAAACTGCACATTGCGGTAAGTAAGCAGTTCTTCCATGGCATCAACGATCAGCTGCACACCTTTCTGTTCATCCAGGCGTGTGACGACACCGATCAGGGCAATGTCATCTTCTTCAGGCAGTCCCACTCTTGTCTGCAAAGCTCGTTTATTTTTCGCTTTGCCGCTTAAATCTTCTGTAGAGAAGTTATGAGGGATCGTTTCATCTTTTTCGGGATCGTAGGTTTCATAATCGATCCCATTAAGGATCCCTATCAGTTTGTGACTGACTTTTCTCAAATCATTATCCAGACCATATCCGAATTCAGGTGTTTTGATTTCTTCTGCATAGGTCGGACTAACGGTCGTCACTAAATCAGAATAGTAAAGTGCGCCTTTCAGCCAGCAGACTTTATCTCCATACTTCAATCCATCTTCATGGAAAGCTGCATAGCCGATATTGAAATAATCAGATAAAATATACTGATCATAGACACCTTGAAAGAGGATGTTATGAATCGTAATGACAGTTTTGATGTCTCTCAAGTCATTGATCCAGGCATATTTATCTTTGAGTAACACAGGGATCATGGCGGTCTGCCAGTCATTCACATGAAGGACATCTGGAATAAAATCTATTTTTTCCAGCATCTCGATGGCGGCTTGCTGGAAGAAAGCAAAGCGTTCACCGTCATCGCCATAATCATACAATTCCGAACGGTCGAAATAAAAGAGATTGTCGATGAAATAATAGGTAACAGAGTCTTTTTCCAGTTTTTTTATCCCGCAGTATTGCTTGCGCCAGCCAACTTCTACAGTGAAATCAGTGACATCTACCAGCTGTGCTTTGGTCTCCTCATCCATTTTCTGGACAAAATACGGCAAGACGACACGGACATCATGTCCACTTTCAGATAACTCTTTCGGTAAGGCACCCATGACATCACCGAGGCCGCCGGTTTTAAAAAATGGCGCGCATTCCGAGGCGGCAAATAATAGTTTCATTTTCATTCACCTTCCTCAATAGTCCCGTCCTCATATATGATACTGTCTTTTGCAACAACGATCGGTTGGTCGGGCGTACCTTCTAAACGAGCACCTTTCTTGACATACACATGCTTATCCAGAATAACGTACTTCAAATGCGTGTCCTCTTCTACACATGAGTCCTGCATAATGATCGAATTTTCGATATGCGCACCTTCAGCAATGGTCACTTTTCGGAAAATGATCGAATTCTCAACTTTTCCGTATACCTCGCAGTCATTTGCAAACTGAGCATTATGAATGACCGCATTTTTTCCATAGTAAGTCGGAGCAGAATTTTTCGGCTTTGTAAGTACCGGGTTGGCACGATAGAATAACGCGTTGAAGTTATCTTCATCAAGCATATCCATATTTGCCTGATAATAACTCAATATATCTTCGATCACTTTAAGGTAGCCTGTATACTCGAAGCCATAAATCTTGTGATCGGCATCTTTGCAGGAACTGATGATGTTCTTAACAGTCACATCCCAGCCATTCTGTTTGGCTTCAAAGAGATAATTCATGAATTTATCTTTACTTAAGAGGATCATTTCCATATTCAATAGCATCGATTCATTCTCATCGGAAATCTCTGAAATGGGACGAATATCATCGATCTGATCGTTATCATTCTCACTCATCATTAGAGCAGTATGAATAGAGTCCTCACGTACTTCACTTCTATCTATCTTTTTATAGATGACCGTTGCATCGCTGTCTTTCTTTTCATGAAAACGCATCAGGGAATCGAGGCGTATGTTTGACAGCATATTGGACCCCATGATCAGGACATAATCTGCATTGGAGCGTGACACATAATGATGATGATCATCATAATAGTTTCCTTGATAGCGATCTGCATCTTCAAGCTCGGCCTTAAGATTTATATGTGAGTGAGTAAAGACCCCTCCACCGACCGATGATTCCAGTCCCCAAGTCGCCCCTGATCTGATGTGATCGTACAGGGAATGACCGGAACCTGATATGAATAAAGCTGCCGAGGGGGCTTCAATACTTGACAGACTGGAGAACGGGAAGTCGATCAAACGGTAACGGGAACCGAAAGGTAAAGAAGCTACCGGTCTCCTGTTTGTCAGCGGTAAAAGTTTTTCACTGTCTTCTACTAAATTTAATATAGGTGCAATTTTAGTTCTCATCTGAGTAGCCTCCCACTTCTTCATCATAACCGACAACTTCAATGTTATCATCCGTACCAATTATCTCTGTGCCATCATGGATATGGGCACCTTCACCGATGATCGCTTTCTCGATTTTCACATTTTTCCCGATGACTGCGTCAGGCATTACAAAAGAATCTTTGATATAAGAATTCTCTCCAAGCTTCACGCTATGAGACAGAATGGAATGTTCCACTTCTCCGGCAATATAGCAGCCATCTGTAATCATGGAATCCGTGACTTTAGCTGTGTCGGTCATAAACTGCGGAGTCGTGTTTGGATTGTTTGAATAGACACGCCAATTTTTATCTCTGATATCCAGTTCATGTTCGGGATCCAGGAATTCCATGTTGGCGCTCCATAAGCTTTCGATCGTGCCGACATCCTTCCAATATCCCTCAAATGAATAGGCATATATCGCTTCATTGTTTCTTAAGTAGGCGGGAATGACATGATGACCGAAATCCGTCAGCTGTCTGTCTTTCGCCTGGTTATCCACCAAGTACTTTTTAAGTCTGTCCCAGTTGAAGATATAGATCCCCATTGAAGCCAGATTGGATTTGGGATTTTCCGGTTTTTCCTGGAATTCGATGATACGATCCGTTTTATCAGTATTCATGACACCAAAGCGTGAAGCATCTTCCCACGGTACCGGCATGACCCCTACAGTTAACGTGGCCTCCTGTTCTTTATGGTAATCGATCATTTTCTGATAATCCATTTTATAGATATGGTCTCCAGAAAGAATGACTACATACTCGGGATTCTTCTTATCGATAAAGTCGATATTCTGATACACGGCATGAGACGTTCCCTTAAAGAACTTCTCACCTTCCATACTGGAATAAGGCTGTAAGATCGTAGCTTCACCGTTATGACGATTCAGTCCCCAGCTGGCTCCGTTCCCAACATGATTATTTAAAATCAGCGGCTGGTACTGAGTAACGACACCGACATCGGTGATACCAGAATTTGCACAGTTAGACAGTGCGAAGTCGATGATGCGATAATTCCCTCCAAAAGGAACGGCTGGTTTGGCGATTTGTTTTGTTAACTTTCCTAGTCGTGACCCTTGTCCTCCGGCTAATATCATTGCGACTGTTTCAGTTTTCATTCTATTTCGGAAGTGTCTATAGACCTTCCTTCCCTCCTTATAACTGAATTATTTTCTCTTTTTATTTTTTGGGAACGCCGTAAACGCGCTTAGGCTTTAAAACCACAACACTCAGCGCAGGCAAGATGACTTCAAGCGCATGATCTTTACCGTGAGCTGATTCTTCTGTTGTTTTCAATACGCCTTGAGATTTCGTCCAAGTTCCACCTAGTGAGTCCCACTCAGTATTCCAGACTTCTTCATACTGTCCTTTGAAAGGGACCCCAACTTTGACATTCTGTCTTTCAACAGGAACAAAATTACATAAGACAATAACGAAATCTCGTGGCTTGTTGCCTTTACGGATAAAGAAAAGCAGAGATTCATCCGCATTATCTGCCTGCAGTAACTCGGTTCCTTCGGGTTGGTGATCTACTTCCCAGAGTGCTCTTTGTTCCTTGTAAAAAGTATTCAACTGTTGAGTGAATGCTAAATGTTTCGCATTCATTGAATCATCAAGACTGTCCCATACAAGACCTTCCTGGAAGCGCCATTCAAGGAACTGACCAAATTCTGCCCCCATAAACTGAAGTTTTTTGCCGGGGTGCATCATGCGGTACGTTTCGATCGTTCTCAGTCCCGCGAACTGATTGTATCGGTCTCCGAACATTTTATGCATCATTGATTTTTTTCCGTGAACGACTTCATCGTGAGAAAAAGGCAGGACATAATTTTCATTGAATGTATACATGAATGAAAAGGTGATCAGATTAAAATGATTTTTTCTATATAAAGGATCCATTTCAAAGAAGCGAAGCGTATCATTCATCCATCCCATATTCCATTTGTAATTGAAGCCGAGTCCGCCTTCGTGTACAGGGTGCGTCACTTTTGGCCATGCCGTACTTTCTTCAGCCATCATCAGGACATCAGGGTGTCTTTCGAAAATTTTCTTATTCATGATCTGAACGAACTCAACACCTGCTTTATTGACATTCGTTCCTTCGTCATTCGGTGTCCAGTCCCCCAGATCATAATCCAGATACAGCATATTGCTGACTGCATCGACGCGCAACCCATCCAGATGGAACTGTTCCAGCCAGAATAAGGCATTCGATATCAGATAACTGCGTACCTGACTTTTACCTAAATCAAAGTTTAATGTTCCCCATCGATTGTTATTCGCCTGATTCGGGTCGCTATACTCAAACTGAGGTGTGCCATCAAAATAAGCCAGTCCATAAGCATTTCTATTATAATGACTCGGTACCCAGTCCATAATGACACCGATATTTTCCTGATGAGCCGTCTCCACGAAATCCTGCAGCTCTTCGACCGTACCGTACTTGGACGACAGTCCGAAAAACCCTGTGGCCTGATAGCCCCAGCTTGCATCAAGCGGATGTTCCATCAATGGCATAAATTCTATATGAGTATATCCCAGTTTTTTTACATAAGGGATCAATTCTTGTTTCAATTCTTCGATCGTATACCATGAACCATCTTCATGATGTTTCCACGAGCTCAAATGAACTTCGTATATATTCAGAGGACGATTGTAGATTTCCAGTCTCCTGCGATTAGCCATCCATAAGCCATCTTTCCACTGTTTGGCTGGCAGATCTCGAACGACAGATGCATCATTAGGTCTGACCTCAAACTCGTATGCATAAGGATCTATCTTATATGCAACGGTTCCATCTGCCTGAATGACCTTATATTTATAACATTGACCTTTTTCAGGCCTTGAATCTTTTAATCTGAACATACCTGTTTCTTCAACTTTCTGCATCTCATCCAATTCAGACCAGCTATTGAAGTCCCCCACGAGATATACAGCCTGTGCATTTGGAGCCCAGACGGTGAAAACATAGCCATCTTCCACTTTTTTACACCCCATAGTGGTATAGCTGTCGTACTGTGTCCCCTCGTTAAAAAGATAATAAGATGCTAAATCATTATTATCGTATTCTAACTTCTCTTTTCCCTCATTCATTAATATCCCCCTTTGTGAAACGTATCTTGCTAAGTCTTGTAAAGTTAAGACTCCTTCGAATGCTATTGTAGTATCATTGTAACGTAATACATATACTATACCAAACTTTTCATCTTGTGAATAGTTAACAATCGAAACATTTTAACGATTCTCTAATCGGCCTTCAGACCGATGACAACCCTTTCTTAAAATGGTATGATGACATTGTAAGATCGTTAACGAATAAGCAGGAAGGAGGATTCAGACTAATGGAAGGATTGCTACTAGGATTAGGGTTCATAGGGGTAGCCATTGCCATTCTTACACCCTATTTAAAAAGTGGTGCCGGCCTCGCATTGATCAGTACTGCAGCTTATTTTCACTTTATCGGAACAGAGACCTGGCTACCGATCGTGCTGTTTACAGCAGGACTGTTACTGATCGTTTTTGAGATTTTCATCCCCGAGTTTGGCGCTGCAGGTATCATTGGTATAGTACTTCTGATTTCCGGATTATACTTGACTATTGGTGATTTCGGGCAGACCATAAGAGATTTGAGCTTGTCCGTGGTCATAACGGCTGGTGTCATTATCTATCTCATCAAGAACGGATATTCATTGTCGAATGTAAATAAACTTATTCTGCAGACCAATATGCAAAGTTCAAATAATAACAGTAAAGTCGAAAAAGAAATCATTCATGTGGATGATGAAGGTGTTGCCGTCACTCCGCTTCGCCCATCTGGTAAAGTTACTTTTGGTGATGACCCTGCTTTATATGATGTACTAAGTACAGAAGGACACATCTCAAAAGGGACAACAGTAATCGTAGATAAAGTCAAAGGAACAAAGATAACGGTTAGAAAAAAATAGATAGGAGAAATGACTATGGATTTATTAGGTAACGGATATGTTGGCATCATTATTACCGCAGTGATCATATTAATACTGATCAGTGTCTTTCTACGTTTTGTCCCAGTGGGATTATGGGTCACAGCGTACTTTTCAGGAGTAAAAGTCGGCATCGGTACGTTAGTAGGTATGCGACTACGTCAAGTCAGTCCCCATTCGATCATTCGTCCTTTGATCAAAGCGACGAAAGCCGGACTTCACTTATCAACAGATGAACTGGAAGCTCATTATCTGGCTGGAGGGAATGTCAACCTCGTCATTGATGCACTGATTGCTTCACATCGTGCTGAAATCGACCTTGAATTTGTAAAAGCTGCAGCAATCGACTTAGCTGGACGAAATGTGTTTGAAGCTGTTCAGGTCTCAGTTAATCCTAAGGTTATCGTGACACCGGACATTGCCGCAGTAGCAAAAGACGGTATCGAAATCATTGCTAAAGCAAAAGTAACCGTACGGGCAAACATTGAACGTTTAGTTGGTGGTGCAGGTGAAGATACGATCATCGCCCGTGTTGGTGAAGGTGTCGTTACGACCGTCGGTTCTGCTGATAAGCATTCCGATGTTCTTGAAAACCCAGATATGATTTCTAAAACCGTTTTAGGTAAAGGATTAGATTCTGGTACAGCTTTCGAAATACTATCCATCGATATTGCGGACGTAGACGTTGGCCGTAACATCGGAGCTAAACTTCAGACAGAACAAGCTGAAGCGGACAAAAACATCGCTCAGGCTAAAGCTGAAGAACGCCGCTCCATGGCGATCGCCCAGGAACAGGAAATGCGTGCAGAAACTCAGAAAATGCGTGCGAAAGTGGTTGAAGCCGAAGCTGAAGTCCCACTTGCTATGTCAGAAGCTTTAAGAAGCGGCAACATGGGTGTCATGGATTATTACAAAATGAAGAATGTAAATGCTGACACAGAAATGAGAACAGCGATATCCGGCCAATCATCTGAAGAAGAAGAGTGATAAATATGCCTTTCGTATTTGTTTGGATCATTCAGTTATTCATATTTTTCGCGATCGTTTCGTCCATCGCAACCTTCTTCACTAAGTTCACTAAAAATGCTTCCAACCAGAGGCACACAAATGACCGCAGTGAAGTGGAAGCGCCCGTACAGTCGACGGAAACCGTCAGACGAAACGAGAAAAAAACTGAGAGAATAAGCAACCGCCCTGTGCGTGAAGAGAGGTACACACGTACACCGAGAGCAAGAGATAAAGTACGCGAAACGCATAGACCGATGATCAAAGATGTTGTAACCATTGATGATCCTTACCGAGCTAAGGAAAAGAAAGTATCGACTTCTTTCAGTAAAAAGAGGCTGAAAGAAGCCATCGTCTATAAAGAGATATTGGAAAAACCAGTCTCTATGCGAGATGATTAGCTGACTATAAATAAAAGCTTCAAACAAGAAGTGACAGGCCCTTTTCCGGCTGCTCTTCTCTGTTTGAAGCTTTTTATCTACTCTGAATGAGTCATAAAAAAGTCTCTCTTAATTTCAATAAAACGTTCAATATCTCTCAGGATCTGAAATAAAATAGCTCGACTTTCAAATTCTGCTCTTGTTCTTGGTAATTTCGATTGCCTGAAATGACGATACAGGACTGAGATATGATCCAGCAGCGACAAGCCTGGGTTCGTTTCATGGAGCTGATTGGCTATATCATCGAACAGTAGTGCAAGCTCCAAGTTCTGTTCTGTTTCAAGTCGCACAGCCGTTATATTCTGAATCATGACCTTTAATATGTCCAGTTGTCGTTCTCTCATTAGTGTGTACTTGATGTAGTAATCACTATAATTAACCAACTGGTTTTCATGATCCAGCAGGGCTATTTGTTCAGTCTCCTCCAGTAGGTCGGCAAGCTTGCGTGCCTTAGCATTAAGCGCTTGATGCGCGGTATCTCCCATCAGATAAGTATGAAACAAACTTAAAAACTGACGCAGTTCCTCTTCGATCGAGCGGATCTTCTGATTTAAATCTTTTTCATAAGAAGGCATCCATAAATTGAAAATAATAGCGATCACTGCCCCTATGGTCATTAAAAGCAGTCCGTTGATCTGCCAGTACAACGCGATACTCTCAGCAATAACAAAGTGCGTAACTAATACAGAACAGGGTGCGATACCCGACTGAAGATTATACCTGTAAGCCACAGGTACATAAAATAACAGATACAGACTAAAAGTCAAAACGGAAAATCCGAAAAGATAAAATATAACGGAGGCGATAAAAAATGCCACTACCGTTGAAGCTAACCGCTGTAATGCTGTAGCTATCGACTCTTTTTTCGTGTCCAGTACACTCAATATGGCTATAATGCCTGCTGCCATTGGGTACTCAAGACCGAGTGCTTGAGCGATCAGTATAGAAATAAAGGTGGCGAGGACAATTTTTATCGTTTTTAACTTAATGGTCATACTATCTGTCCTCTCTTGTTGTAACATTCAATTCAGATACTCTTTAAAAGCCGGAGTCATTGAAACTGAGTCATAAGGTGCCTGACTTGATAATAGATATCAGTAGCCAAAGCCCCATCACGCCTGCTCCAATAAAGATGATGATAGCAAAAATCGAAACACCGGCGGCTTCTGCCATGACAAATATGATGGCAGATGCAAGGATCAGAGCGGCAATAATGACAGCAAAAACTAATCGATTGACCATCTTGTTTACTTCACGCCATTTTTCATCAAAGTGGACCAGATCGATGTGAACCATCAGTCTTCCATTATTGACAGTATCTAAAGCACGTTTGAGTGAGGAAGGAAACTTGATCGAATCCATTGCCAGCTGATAGGCGCTCATTTTCACTTTCGCAGAAGAGAAGGATTCAAAGATCTCAATATCATCACTTGACTTAATATAATCCGATGCGATCTCCAAAATATTTATATCGGGATGCAGATCGGTGACGACACCTTCCAGGATGGTCAAAGATTTAGCCAGAAGAATGAAATCATTGGGCATGACCATTTTATACTTACGCGTGACGTGCAGGACATCCGAAAAGAATGAACTTAAATCGATTTGTCCAAAGCTTTTTGAAACATAAGACTGATAAAAATCATCCAGATCTTCCGAGAATTGAAACCGGTCGACTTTTTCTTTCATAATAGCCATCTGCAGTAACAGGTTCATCAGCTGATCGATATCTTCAAAGACGATAGCACGCATCATTTTGATCAGATCTTTCTTCACTGCTTCAGACAATTCACCAATTATACCGAAGTCAATAAATACGATTTTATTATCGCTTAGAATAATATTCCCAGGATGAGGATCACCGTGGAAATAACCATCTTTAAACACTTGAGAAAGAATGGAAAACACCAGTTTTTCTGCAATGTCTTTTTTGATATATCCTTCTTCTCTGATCTGCTGAAGGTTCAGACTTCTGATCCCTCCAACGTAATCTTCGACCAGTACGCGCTTGGATGTATACGGCAGATACGGCGTCGGTACACTGACCGCATCGTTTTCCTTATTAAGCTGTTTAAATTTTATAAGTGCCTGACCTTCATTTCTAAAATCGAGTTCTCTCTTTGTCGTCTCTTCGATTTCTTTAAAAGCCGCTTCCACATCGACAAGCATCTCTTTTACCGTCTCAGGAGCCATGGAAACGATGCGTGAGAAAAGCTTGATATCTCTAAGAAGATTTTCTTCGATTTCAGGACGCTGGACTTTAATGACAACATCTTCACCCGTTAATAATTTAGCCTTGTGCACTTGAGCCACAGAGGCACTCGCTATCGGTTTTTCATCGACCCACTCAAATACATCATCAAGAGATTCCTTGAATTCCTCATGAAATATCCGACTGATCTCAGAAAAGGGAAAAGGTGGCGCATCATCTCTTAACTTAGACATTTCATTTATGTAGTTGGGAGGCAATAAATCTTGACGTGTCGAAATGATCTGACCGATTTTAATAAAACTCGGACCCAATTCTTCAAACGCTAAACGAAGATTTCTAGCATCCTGTTCTTTATGTTTGGTTCGCAGGCGCGTGCGGTAAATATGCCCGAATCCGTACGATGCCAGCACACTTGCGATCTCTCTTAAACGCTCACGGTTACTTTTCAAATGTCTGCCTCCTCTCTTTAAGTTGAAAAGAGGTGCTGACCAAGGATATGATCAACACCACCAACCTTATGCATCAGTAGATTTATTATCGAGTTTTCTTTCAAGTTCTTTTACTTTTTCTTCTAAATCATCAATGTCCTGGCGCTGGGCCACGTTCATTTCCAGTAAAACAGCTTCAAGTGTTTCTTTATCTTCCGAAGTTAGGGTGTTGTTTTTCTTCTGTATCAATTCTTCTGTTAACTTTTTCCCCTCAGAAACTGTCAATTTCCCGCGACTGACTAATTTATCTACCTGTTCAACCGCTTTTTCGACTGCGATCGCTGTGGAGCCAACGCCGATCAACAATGCTTTTTTGATATCTTCTAACATATGATAACCCCTTTCGTTAATAGACACTCTCATTATATCATTCATTTGTTCTGATGTCAGATATAAGCAAATCTTCCACTTTTTAAGGGACGATATTGCCTGCCGCACGATAAATACTGTACCATTCTTCTCGTGTCATCGTCACACCTGATGCTTTGGAATAATTTCTTATCCGTTCAGGTGTCATCGTACCCAAAATGACCTGCATCTCCGCTGGATGTCTAAGGATCCAGGCGATCGCCATTGCTTCATTATCTACATCATATTTTTTTCCGATTTCTGTCAGCTTATCATTCACTTCCTGATATTCAGGATTGTTTAAAAAGACCCCTTTTTCAGCATGGACTGGAGACCATGGCTGGATCGTCATATCATTGATGCGGCTGTAATCAAGTATTGCCCGGTCATGATCGATCGAGTTTTCATTTTTAGTATTTACGTGGATCCCTGCATCTACCATGCCAGTATGCATCACGCTGAATTGCAGCTGATTAGCTATCAATTCCTGATCGATGTATTTTTTCAGGAGTTCGATCTGCAGCGGGCTATGATTGCTTACCCCAAAATGCTTCACTTTTCCAGCTGAATGCAATTGATTAAAAGCTTCAGCCACTTCCTCCGGTTCAACTAGAGCATCCGGACGGTGAAGAAGCAGGACATCTAAGTAATCCGTGTCCAGACGTTTCAATGACCCTTCCACTGTGGATATAATGTGTTCTTTAGAGAAATCGAAAAAGCCTGAACGGATCCCTGCTTTAGACTGCAGGAGTATATCGTCTCTTTTGATCGATGTTTTCTTTAAAGCTTCTGAAAAACGCTGTTCAGATTCTCCTTTGCCGTAAATATCTGCATGATCATAAAAATTGACACCCTCGTCATAAGCGGTTTCAATCACTTCTGCTGCCTCTTTAACATCCAGTTTATCCATACGCATACAACCTAAAGCGATTTCAGAAACACTTAAATCAGATCGACCCAATTTAATTTTTTTCACATTGAACCCTCCATATATATGATAGTTTCATTGTACTATCTTTATGATGTAATTGCTAAACTAACACCAAAAAAAAGGTATAAACACTTCTGAACATATGTGACAAAATTGTGTCAAAGAAGTTACTTATATTAAATTAGCTCATATGTGACGAAAAAGTGTCAAATAGTATTGCATTTTCTTTTAAAACCTCTAAAATAGTAATTGTAACAAAATGTTCACACTTTTCTGAAATCTTAAATCGAGTATACATACTCACACTTGGACTTTTGAAAGGAGTCATAACCCATGATCACATTATACGTTTCTCCGAGCTGCACATCTTGTCGAAAAGCTAAAGCATGGTTAGAAGAACAGGAGTTACCCTTTACCGAAAAAAACATTTTCCATGAACCGTTGACGAAACACGAAATAAAACAGATACTTAGCCTGACTGAGGAAGGTACCAGCGAACTGATTTCTTATCGTTCACAGGCATACCAGACCTTAATGCTTGACATCGAAGACTTATCAATGAATGAACTCCTGGATTTGTTCACCGAACAGCCAAGTCTGATCCGTCGTCCGATCATAATGGATGACCGTCGTTTACAAATCGGCTACAATGAAGAAGAGATCAGATGCTTCCTTCCTCGAAAAGTAAGAGAAATCGAACTTGCAGAGATCCATCGTCAGTTAGCAGTTGAAGATTCAGCCTAAGCAAAGAAAAAATGAGTAGATGATAGTCATCTACTCATTTTTTTCTTTGTGGTCAGAATGGTCTTCAGAATACTCTTCATCTCTTTTCTGTGATTCATCGCTCCTAGCTTCTTCATACTTGTTTTTTAATTCTTCTCCAGGTTTAAAGTTCTCCTCAGCGTCACCCAGCACTTGCTTTTCATATTCATCTTTATCATAAAAATAAACGTATTTTATTATTCTGAGGACAGGTCGCATCAGCAGGAAAAAACTGGCAAAAATGTACAAATACATGCCCACACGTTCCATATCTGTAAAGGTCTGCATCAGACTTCCCGATAAATATAACCCGCCTGTGAGCAAGTCATTGGTCAGGGATACGATCGTATAGTAGTTCTGGAAATAGATACGGAATCCGCCAACTTTTACAACGACATCTTCATCTTTTCCTGGATCGACTTTATGTTCTTTTTTCTCTATTTCAGGTTTTTCCGGTCTGATTGGTTTCTTAGGTTTCATGCTTTTGACACCTCTCACTATACTGATTACTTATAGAATAGCAAAAGATTAGAAGCGGGTCATGAAATATGACTTGAAATCAAGATGAACTCGAGTACCTCGACACTTATAAATCTCTATCGATCATCACAAGCAAAAAAGGAACTGCAAGAGTCCCTTTTTTTGTAAATTATTTTATTATTCGTTTGTAATGAGCTCTAAAGGTGCTGCAATGTATTCTTCGATCTCTTCTCCATCAAAGTATTCGAACGCTGTTTCCATTGCGATACGGCCCATCTCTACTGGCTGCTGTGCAATCGTTGCATCCATACGTCCGGCTTCAATGGCTTCTAAAGCATCATCGTTTCCGTCAAAGCCGACAACAATGATATCTTCAGCCAGTCCAGCTGCTTCGATAGCTTCTAAAGCACCGAGGGCCATTTCATCATTCTGTGCAAAGACAGCTTCGACATCTGAATTACTCTGGAGCATATTCTCCATGACGGTCAAACCTTCTGAACGGTTGAAGTTGGCTGTCTGGCTGTCTACAACGTCCAGTCCGTCTTCAGCGACGTTCATGAAGCCTTCTCCACGTTCACGCGTAGCAGAAGCTCCCGGTACGCCTTCCAGCTGAACAGTTACTGCGCCTTCTCCTATCAGATCAATAATATGCTGCGCAGCCATTTCTCCACCTTCAACGTTATCTGAAGCGACCAGCGTCACCACATCTCCGCCTTCTGTGGAACGGTCGATCGTGATTACAGGGATGCCGGCACTGTTAGCAGATTCAATGGCCGGTTCGATGGCTGCTGAATCGACTGGATTAATAAGCAATACATTGACTTCCTGCTGGATAAGGTCATTGATATCGTTCAGCTGTTTAGCTGTATCGTCCTGGGCATCTACCGTTCGGACTTCTGTTCCTTCTGCTTCAGCTGTATTCACGACTCCTTCTTCCAAAGAGACAAAGAACGGGTTATTCAGGGTTGAGACAGATAGACCGACAACCATTTCTTCAGGTTCTACACTTTCAATGCCTTCTTCACCATTATCTTCCGTGTTGCTTCCTTCTAATCCTGTCGTTCCACAAGCTCCCAATAGTAATGCTGATGCACTGAACAATGCGACTAATTTTTTCATCTTTATTTCCTCCTAATAGTTTTTATGATTTTTAATCATTTTTGCGATCTAATAATACAGCGATGATGATGACGATACCTTTAACGACCTGCTGGTAAAAACTGGACACACCGATTAAAAAATGCAAACGTTTTTTTAACAACTATACTTCATGCGTAAAAGAGTCCTGCGTTCCCGCATGGATTTTTTCAGTTTAATAATCTACAAAATTATAGATTCAACTGTCATTGTATTGGCTTTGAGATTCCTGTTGCACATTTCTTCAAAAATCGATGAAAAAAAGGCAGAATAAATCTATGGTGTTTTTCTAAAGATAGCCACAATGAAATAAATAAGTTATAGGTCAATTTTTAGCATGAAAATATTGGTAAGAAGTTGCTGTACGATCACCAAGGAAAGATTTTTTTGTAAAAAAGCAAGTAGATAATTGCTTTACTATAATGAGTTGTCTAACGGATTTCGGACATTCAAATGTGAAGCTTGTCCTCACCTGAAGAAAACACCGACATAACCTAACGCATCAACCCGTTCTATCAGAAGGCGAACCGGACTTAGGGATGAAGCGTCTTTATCAGTGCACTCAGACCAATTTGGCTCTAAGTTTACCGATATTGCGTCTTTATCAGCGTACTCAAAATCATTTGGCTCTGAGCTTGCCGATGTTGCGTCTTTATCAGCGCACTCGAACTCATTTGGCTCTGAGCTTACCGATGTTGCGTCTTTATCAGTGCACTCAGACCAATTTGGCTCTGAGTTTACCGATATCGCTTCTATATCAGCGTACTCAAAATCAAACGGCTCTAAGCTTGCCGATATTGCGTCTTTATCAGCGTACTCAAAATCATTTGGCTCTGAGCTTGCCGATGTTGTGTCTTTATAAGCTTACTCAAACTCCTATGGCTCTGAGCTTACCGATAATGCGTCTTTATCAGCCTACTCAAACTCATTTGGCTCTGAGTTTACCAATATCGCGTTTATCAGCGTACTTAAAATCAAACGGCTCTAAGTTTACCGATGCATTCACAACACCGCTGTGCCAATAACTGGTTAATCACTGGGCTGACCGTTATAAAATACGGTATTAATTTTTTGAAAAAAGACATTATATTTTTTTATGTATATGTATCATATTAGAAATTTAAATAAATATATATCTATACAGATATACGCAAATGATTAAAGCATCATGATGAACCGCTTTTTCACTTTATTTAAAATGGCTGAGGCACTGAACTTTAACAGTTCAGTGCCTCAGCCATTTTTTATCAGTAGTTTTTCGAATATTCTTGTTTTATACGGTGCATCTCTTTAAGTGGTTCAGATAATTTCTGATAGAGTTCGTATTGCTTGCGGTATAATTGAACGACTTTAGCATTTGGTTCAATTGTAATTTCTTCCGTCCCCATTCTTTCCATTTGACCTTTAATATCTAGCTCACTCACTAGTACTGCTCCTAAACATGAACTTTCGAACTGATTAGAGAGTATGATCGGTTTATTAAAAATATCAGCTGTCATTTGTTTCCACAATGAAGAATGTAAATAACCACCTGTGACTTTAACGTTTTTACACTTACCTCCTGATTTTTCCAAGATTTCTAAAACCAGAGCTAAGTTATACAGGACTCCTTCCATCAAAGCTCTCACAAAATGTCCTTTTGAATGGGTTGCATCTATCCCAATAAACTGCGCCTTTACTGACCCATCCCAAAGAGGAGCACGTTCTCCATTCAAGTATGGATAAAACATTAGACCATCTGATCCAGGGTCAACTCCCTCAGCCAGTTTATTCAACTGTTCATAATTCAATGAAAGAATATCTGCCAGCCACTGAAAGGCATTGCCTCCATTATTGACAGCCCCACCGACTACCCATCTGTTTTTAGATAAATAGTAACAAAATGTACGTCCTTTAGGATCTAGAATGATTTTATCAGTTACCATTCTTAGTGCTCCGCTCGTTCCGATAGTCATCGCCACTTCATTGATCCCTACAGCATTTAAGCCTAAATTAGCCAGACATCCGTCGCTCGCCCCTATGACTAGGACCGTGTCAAGAGAAAGGCCAGCTTTGTTATACATTTCTTCAATGCTTTGAGTATAGACATAGTCGGTGTCAACAGGATCAGAAAATGCCTGTCGATCTAGACCGATAAATCCAAGAATCTTTCGATCCCAGTCTAAGGTCTGTAAATTAAATAGCCCGGTTGCTGAAGCTATAGAATAATCGATTTTCCATTCGCCTGTATAAAGATACATAACATATTCTTTGATACCCACAATGTGCTCAGCTTCAACCAGAAGTTCTGGGTAATTCTTTTTCAACCATAGCAGTTTACTAAAAGGAGACATCGAATGAATAGGAGTCCCCGTTCGTTCATAAACCCAATGAAGATCACCCTCATGCCTCGTTGTTTCCAGCACATCATTCGAACGATTATCTGCCCATGTATAAACGGGCCCCAAAGGTTTACCTTTTGAGGAAAGAAGTAAAGTACTGTGCATGGCACTTGAAAAAGATACCGATTTGACTTGTTTTCTGATATCCTCGTTATTCTGAAGCAACTGTTGAATAACAGATGTCACAGCGCCAACAATATGTTCTGGGTCCTGTTCAGCCATCCCTTCGACAGCACGCAAAGTGGGATAAGAACCTATTGCTGTTTTTACAACAGCTAACTGCCCGTTGTATAAAACTCCTTTAGTACTCGTTGTCCCTATATCTATTCCGATTCTATACTCCATAACAACTTCTTAGTCCTCCTTCTTAAATATTGCATGCCCTCCAAAACCATTCCGGAGTGAAGCAACCACTTTTTCCCCATATTTATCGTCATCCGTTGAAGAGTATCTAACCATTAACGATTGAGCAATGACAGGGACCGGTACCTGCATTTTTAATGCTTCTTGAACTGTCCATTGACCTTCTCCAGATGATTGAACGACACCTTCGATATCGTCAAGACGACCATTAGCACTTAAAAAGTCAAAAGCCAATTCCATTAACCAGCTTCTGATAACTGATCCGTTATTCCATACTTTTGCTACTTTTTCCATCTCAAAATCATACTCTGCATGTTTCAAAACATTAAAACCTTCACCGATCGCTTGCATCATGCCATATTCCACACCATTATGGACCATCTTCAAATAATGGCCACTACCACTCGGACCCGCATATAAATAGCCATCTTCAACATTTATAGAAGTAAAGATTTCCTCAATTTCTGTAAATGCTTTTTCGTTTCCACCAATCATCATACACGCACCATTTCTAGCCCCGGAAACACCACCGGATGTTCCAACATCAAAAAACTGAACATTGTTTTCTTCACATTCCATACCGCGACGTTTCGAGTCTTCAAAGTGAGCGTTCCCGCCATCTATAATGTAGTCCCCGGCGTGCAGATGTGCTTTAACTTTTTGAAATACTGATTCTGTTATCTCCCCAGCCGGTAACATCATCCAAATTATTTTTCGATCAGTAAACTGTGACAGCAAGTCAGGGATCGATTGTGAAAATTGAATCCCTCTCGCTTTCGCTTCCTCACTCAAAGTCAAATCAGCATCCATTCCCAATACACGATATCCCTGTTCCACCATATTTTCTGCTAAATTCAAACCCATCTTCCCTAAACCGATTACTCCTACTTCCATCTTCTTCTCCTCCTAATTTTCATGAGTAAAGGGCCGGATTTTATCCGGCCCTTCGCTATTTATCATACTAAGCAGTCATTTCCCATCAGATAAGCATCAACGTAATTCAGGCCAATATTCGCCATTGGCTGCTATCAAGTCATCCAAAACATCTTTTGCAACTTTGGCACTCGGTACAGTTTTAGATAAGGTGAGCGCCTGCCATAGTTTTTGGTAACTGCCCTCAATATAAGCTTCAACAACAAGTTTTTCTACTGTTACTTGCTGGAACATCATTGCCTGCTCAAACGGAGGTATTTTCCCCTGAGCTAATGGTTCTGGTCCATCATTGCCGACGATACACGGCACTTCTACCATTGCATCATCTGGAAAATTAGCAATAGCGCCATTATTTTCTACGATCATCAACATTCTTTCATGCGTATTGAAGGCAATCGCACGAGCTAAATCGACTATAAATGAGGCGTGACTATCTATGTGGAAGCCACCGTCTACGGCTGTTCCTTTTTCTATAATATTTTGCGCTGCAGTAAATACTTCTTTTTCTCGGCCATTCATTACTTCATTAGCCCGTGTATAATCTGCATTCGAATGTGCCACTTCATAATCAGGATACAAATAATATTTTAAATAGGTATTTGGTAAGTAACTCGGATTGACAGCTAATAGATCTTTTGCTTTTTTATGGGTTTCCTGCCAGCTCTCATCCATATGCTGAGTATCCACTTCTACTTTAGTCAAGTATCCATTCTCAGCTACATAATCACGGATCTGATCGATATATTCATGGCCTTCTTTATCTTTGATACTGGTCCACCAGCCGAAATGGTTTAAGCCAAAATAACGGACTTCTAAATCTGCAGGATCTTTTTCAATGATTTGTGACATTCTACGTAAAGTGCCTACTGGCATATCACAAATATTAAGTACCTTTGAATCAGGTCTTAGAGCACGGCATGCTTCCGCCACGATTGCAGCCGGATTCGAATAGTTCAGCATCCAGCAATCTGGTGAGTACTTCTCCATATAATCAATTATTTCCAACATTCCTGTAATACTACGCATTCCATACGCGATTCCTCCGGGTCCACAAGTTTCTTGGCCGATAACACCGTGACGTAATGGAACTTTCTCATCTTTTTCACGCATCTCATATTTCCCTACACGTATATGTGCCATACAAAAATCTTTTTCAGTAAAGGCAACTTTTGGATCGGTCGTATAAGAAAATTTCAAATCTGGAGCCTGCTCTTTAAGTAAAATTTCCAATGCTTTTCCTAATTGTGCTTGACGTTCTTTGTCGTTGTCATACAGAACCAACTCTCGCATAGGAAACCGGTCCATGTTATCGAGCATCATCATAACGATCCCAGGTGTAAATGTGCTTCCACCACCTGCAATAACTACTGAAAACTTTTTCATCAATAATCCATCCTCACTTTTGTATTTCATTTATTCTTCTACAGGTTTGCGATTCAGTACGGTATCGACTGCTTTTCGAATTTTAGTTACTTGCAGACCATACACCACTTGTACATTGTTTCCTTTTTTCATAATCCCACTTGCGCCTGTTTCGTTTTTCAATATACTCTCATCGATAATGTCTGGATTAAGAAGTGTCAAGCGTAAACGCGAATAACAGTTAGTAACAGTTTCAATGTTTTTATCTCCGCCTAATGCACTTACGATAGTGTGGGCCAGTCCTAAGTCGTCTACAGATTCATTCCCTTTTGCTTTTTTCTCTTTATAATCTTTTTTAGAATATAACCGTGTTTCACCTTCTGCATCTTCTCGACCGATTGTTTTATAATTGAAAACCTTGATCAGAAAACTGAAGAGGAAATAATAGATAGCAAAGAACAATAATCCTACAGCAACATACATTGGCCATCCAGTACGGTCTATCCCAAGAGGGACATTATATAGTAGAAAATCCATAAACCCGTTCGGTCCGATAGCCCTGACATTTAGTAAATTCAATACAACCATACTCAGTCCGCTTAAACCGGCATGTACCACGAATAACAACGGTGCCACAAACATAAAAGCAAATTCGATTGGTTCAGTTACACCGGCAAGAAAAGATGTTACAGCCGCCGGAATCAGAATAGCTTTTGCTTTTGCTTTATTCTCAGGCTTAGCTCTATGGTACATAGCTAAACACGCACCAATCAAACCAAACATTTTTGAAATACCACGTGCATCCCAAATTACACTTGGTGCAAGCAGACCACCGTCTGGGTTGGCTATTTCGGCAAAATAAATATTACGTGCGCCTTCAAATATTTCTCCTCCGACTTCAGCAATACCACCTAATTCACTGTACAAGAATGGGGTATAAACTAAGTGATGCAACCCAGTTGGAATGAGCAGGCGTTCAAGAGCACCATACAAGAAGAGCCCGAAGTTCCCGCTTTGATTTATTACCAATCCTAAACTTCTGATACCAGCTTGGAAATAAGGCCAGATAGTTGTAAATATAATAGCTAATAGAACAACGACTGGGATCAACACGATAAATACAAAACGTGTTCCTCCATAGATTTGAAAGGCATTGTTAAATTCGGTATCTGCAAACCGATTATGAACGATCGCCGTTGCAATTCCTAAGAAAATACCCAGAAACACACCCATATCTAGTATCTGCACACCTAATACCATTGTTTGTCCAGTACCTTGCAGACTACCTTCGATTAACATTCCCTGGATGCCCATATAGCCATTCATCGCATTGATAAAAACTAAATAGCCAAGTAAAGCAATGAATCCAGCTTCCGACTTCTTCTTGTTAGCCAAACCAACTGCCAGCCCTACCGCAAAGACCAAACCTAGATTGACTAGTATCGAAACAAGCGATCCTGATAAAATCGTCCCGAATCCTTTAGTGATTGGATTATCCAAAAAAGGAACGACTTCAAGTAATCGTGCATTCGTAAATAAATTACCGATGGCAATCAAAATACCAGCGATCGGTAATATTAACACGGGTATAAACATCGCTTTTGAAAATTTCTGCATTGTATCCATAACTCTTTCTTTCATACTTTTTCCCTCCAATATATTTAAGTTGAACTTAGTGTATCGAGAAACCGCTTCAATTAAAAGGCTTTCACGACATGAAAAAACGTGTTTCGCTATAACGAAACACGTTTCAGGATAAACCTATGACCTAGCATTTACCATAAATTTATCAACACTTCATAGAAACTCAAACGAACGAATTGATATTTAAAATAAGTACTGCTTTATTTTTTGATTTTTAATTTTCTTCTGTTACTTCATTTAATTCTTTTAAGTAAACACTGAGTAAGTACTCAATGAGTAATAAAGTAAATGGAAAAAAAGTATTAGGAAGCAGGTTCCTGTCGTCTAACTTATGCTGATCGGTAATCTTAAAATTCAACTCACTGCATTTAGCTATCCGATTGGGTGTTTCTTTTGTAAAGGAAACGGTATAAATACCAGCTTTTTTAGCGGTATGCATTTTATCAAGAACACCTTGGGTTTCGCCGGATTTAGAAACAGCTACAAAAACTCCTATGTTCTTTAAATTGTTCTCTAACACCCCCACTGAATCCAAAGAAGTAGCTATAATAACCTGTTTTCCAAGTAATAGTAATTTTTTATATAAATACTCAGCTGTTATAGCAGAAAATCCTGCGGCATAGATGAAAATAACTTTTCCCTCTAAGCAAAGTACTTTCTCTACAAATCTATCTATCTTCTCAGATGAATTATGTTGAAAAACTAATGAACCCTCGAGTTCGAAAAAACCCTTTTCATCATTTTCCTCAGTTTCCTCTTCGGTATTAACCAATGGTAACAGATGATAATACAAATCAATAAAGCCAGTATAACCTAATTTTTTTGATAATCGAATCACACTTGCAGGTGATGTAAAATTCTCTTTTGCGATTTGTCGTACACCTTTTTGAAGAACACAGTCCATGTTCTCCAATATGTATTGAAGTAATTGTTCATCCAACTCTGAAAGTGCTTTTCCTTGAACTATTTTAGTTATATCAACCACAGTTATCTTCTCCTTATTTTTATCTCACAACAAGTATATCGAAAATCTCTAATAATAAAAGGCTTATTTCCATTGTACTCTTTGTGAGGAATCTATAATCGATTATCATTAGAATGATTGTTTCCTTTTTCTGAACTTATTTTCATGTCAGAAGAGAGCAAAATTGCTTTGCCATAACGCCGACAATGATTGATACTACATTATTAGCGAGCCATTAAACAGCAGGTCTTGGGATCGTTTTATGGATAATCTATGAAAAGTCACTGATTAAACAACGGTTAACAGACAAAAAAGGCTGAGACTTTGTCCCAACCTCTTTCATGTCTGGTCATATTATTTTTTAATAGGTTACTGTTTGATACTTCCGGCTGTAACTCCGCCGATAATGTAACGAGACAGAAAGGCATAGAGGAAGAGCAATGGTACGACGGATAATGTGATACCCATATACATGGCTCCATACTCTGTCTTATATCCATCCGTGGTCAGTAACTGCACCAGCATTGGCAAGGTGTACATCGAACGGTCATTGATCAGGATCAATGGAAGCAAGAAGTTATTCCATGATGCGATGAATGAGAAAATAGCCATCGTAGCCAGAGCGGGGCGCATCAACGGTAAAATGATGCGGTGGAAGATGAAAATTTCACTCGCCCCATCTACACGAGCCGAGTCGACTAAGGCCGGATGGTAGATCGTCTCCAGATATTGTTTCATGAAGAAGACGGTCGGTGCACTCGCCACAGAAGGTAATATCAGTGGAATATAGTTATTCAGTAAATCCATGTTTGCCATGAATTTATAGAAACCGATGATACTTACCTGTGTCGGGATCATGATCAGCAAGAGGATGATTCCCCAGATGAGTTTTTTACCTTTGAACTCATAAACGATGAACGCATAAGCCGTCAGGGATGAAAAATACAAACTCAAAATTGTTGCACTTGCAGCGATAAAGAATGAGTTTCCGTACCCTTGAAAGATATTGAAACCTTGATCTCGCAAGTGTGTCCAGTTAGACCAGGCCGAATCGCTTGGAATAAGTGAAAGTCCCTGCTGGATTTCAGGAGCGGATCGGGTTGCATTGACGATCACGACCCAGAAAGGTATGATACTTAACAGTGTTAACAAGGCAAAGAATACATAGATCAGTGTGCGCTGCGCCTTCACAGTTTTTGGATTGCCTGTTTCGTACATAGCCTATTTCACTCCTTTCACGGATTTTTTAGCTTTTTTGTCTCGGAAACTGTTAAAGATAAACAAGCTTAAAATAGAGGTCATAATAAGGAGGAAAACAGATGCAGTTGAAGCAACGTTTAAGTTTCTTCCGCCCTGGAATGCTTGTTTGTAAATAAAGATCATCATGGTTTCAACTGATTGTGCCGGTCCTCCACCTGTCAGCAGGTAAGGGATATCGAATATCTGCAGACCACCGATTAGAGAGGTGACCAGTACATAAAGCGTGATCGGCTTCATCAATGGCATGGTGATTTTTGTGAATGACTGCCAGTCCGTTGCACCATCAACTCGCGCAGCGTCGAACAGATTCTCATCAATACCTAAGATACCTGCCTGCAGAACGATGGTTGTCTGACCATACCACATCCAGAATTGAATGAAGGAAACGATCAAACGTGTCCCGATGACACTTCTGAAAAAGTCGATCGGTGAACTGATCAGTCCCCAATCCATCATGATCAGGTTCAGCGGTCCACGTGGATAACTGAATAAAGAGCTGAAAATCAAGGCTACTGATGCAGCAGTGATGATATTCGGGAGATAGAACATACTTTTAAAGAATCCTGTCGCCTTTAGATTCATCCTCCTGTTTGTAAACCAGTAGGCCAAGATGAAGGCTAAAATGATCTGCGGGAAAAAGTTGACTAACCACAGAATAGTCGTGTTGAATACTGATCTTCTGAACAATTCATTGTTATACAGTCTCTCGAAGTTCTGGAACCCGACAAAGTTTGCCTCGGTAGCCCAGCCTGCCAGATCGGTAAAGGATAAATAAATCGTATAGAACATCGGATAAAAGTTAAAGATCAGGAAAAATATGAAGAAAGGCGCCACAAAGAAATATCCCCATTTGTTCGCATCTTTTCTTTTTGCCAAATTTTTAGGTCTTTTTGTAATTGCTTTGCTTTCTGTTGTCGTATCAGATGATGTTGCCATAATATCTCCTTTCCATGTAGTGGATAAAGTGCAGTGAACGCTTGCGATAAGCGTCCAGCTGCACTTTCCTTGTGCTACACTTTTATACTATTTTTAATCCACCTGCAGGTTAGGATAGAGGTTTTGAACTTCCAGTTTGAAAGCTTCGATTGCTTCTTCTTGAGTCACTTCGCCTTTAGAGTAAGGTGTCAGTGCCAAGTCGTCGAAAGCTCCAGAAATGGTTTGGTCGTATTCCGTAATGATCGAACCGTCAATTGCTGGAATAGCATCAGCAAATGCATCGTAGTGATTTTGTCCACCCAGGAATTCTTCTTCATAATCTCCACGGACTTCTTCTACAACACCTTCATGCGAAACAACGTCTCCGGTTTCTTCTGCCCATGTTCTCATAAAGTCTTCACTCGTTGTCAGCCATTCAACTAACTGAGCGGCTTCTTCCTGCATATCGGACGTTTGAGTGATCCCCATCCATGTACCACCACGGAAGTATGAAGTTGGTCCTGTTACCATTCTCCAGTTCCCTGCTGTTTCATCAGCATTTGGTTTCAGCCAGAAGTGCATGCCCCATGTCGGCAGGCTGTAACCCATGACTTCATCACCATTCATCGCTGCGAAGTATTCTTCTCCCTGTGGATCTGCATCCATCATCAGACCTTCGTCTACCATGGTTTTGGCTGTGTCTAGAAGTTCGTACAACTGGTCATCGATGACTAATGTGTCATCTACTACCCAGCCTTGTTCACGGGACATATAGTAAGGGTGGTTCAAGTCACCACGACTGGACACCATATATACGGATCCGTCTGTGGCCTCTTTTAAGTCACGTGCTGTATTCAGGAATCCGTCCCAGTCACTGATAGCTGCCTGCATATCTTCTGGTGATTCAATACCCAGATATTCACTTGCCAGATCTTGACGGTAGAAGAATGCGCCTGGCGTTGTCTGCCAGGAGTTTGCAACGAATGTACCGTCTTCCTGTGTACCGATCTCTTTTACATAATCAAATGTATTTTCAGCACCTGAAGCAATTCCTTCGAACTGGCTCAAGTCTACAAGCATGCCTGACTCGACATATTTTTTAACAAAGGCCTGCTCAGCAAAAATGACATCCGGAGCACTATCTGTACCAAAAACAGGGTCTAACTGAGTTTCAAACTCTTCGGTAGGAACTTCAGAAATATTGATTTCATAATCTAAATCAGGAAATTCTTCAAGATAGTAATCATTGATCATCGTTGCAGCTTCATCAGTAAACGTCCAGACATCCAGGACACCTTCGCCGCCGGTCGTAGGCGCTTCAAACGCCTCGCCGTCTTCTGTTTCAACGACTTCTTCATCAGTTGCCCCTTCATCAGCTGTACCTTCATCAGCTGTGTCGCCGTTTCCGCACGCTGCCAATGTTAGCGCTGACATTGTTGCTAATCCTAAAAACCATTTTTTATTTAACATGAATATCCCTCCAAATTATAATGTGAGTGTCCAATCAGAAAACGTCCCCTGTTTTTTTTCGATAGTACTCCTCCTTTTAACTCCTTCTTCTACTTGTTCAATGTAAGTTAAACCAATAAGTAATCGATTTCATTATAGAAGAAGATTTATTGTGAAGCGTTTACATACCTGATTAAAAATTATATTAGTTTGTTCGTCTGACAAACTAATAGCGGTTACATGTATATAATACCTTCTTGTTTGCTGAAATGCAATAGTTTTTTCAACATTCATTTCAACACATGACAGTTTTGGGCTAAAAAATTACTAAAGTTACAGAAAAACGCTAATTTAATAATATATACTTGAAAATAGACGACAAAAAAAGAGAAAACACAGTTTCTCTCTTTTTACTGATTTTTCTGTTTAATGACGAAAAGGGTTCCGATTCCAACCACTATAAGACTCCCTGCTGTCCCTCCGATCATCCACGGGGACCACGAATCACTCTCATTGGTAGAGCTTGTAGTTGACTGACCGTTCTGTGCAAGCTCAAGCACTCCGAACACTGAGGTATTCTGATATGCCTGACCAGTCAAGTCATTCCATACTGCAATACTTTCCCTTGCTCCCGAGTTTGCATCATTGATCTGCAGATCAAACCCGATTTCCTGTCCCGGTTCTGGTTCAATGATCTGCCAGGGTATCGCTACCTGCACAGTATAACCTTTGTCAGTTTCATGCACTCTGGACTCTATACCTGACGGATCCGTCATTTCACCAAACGACTCTTCCCCCTGAGCATTCACACGGTATTGTCCGTCACCGTCCTGATAGGAAGCTGAATCATCTAATGACGTGTTGACGAATACTTCAACAGAGTCCTGCTCCCATGATTCTTTACCGGAAACATCGATGCCATCGTCTGTAACTTCTACACGAACATACAAATTATTTTCATCCCATAAAACACGCCCAATACCCGAAGCGCCCTTCCAGGCTATCTGGTATCTGTCGACGGTTAGTTCTGCTGCATCGGTCCAAACCGCATCGTCTGTTACGGATAAGTCAGGTGTGCCGTAGCCAGCTCGGGCAGTTTGTTTATCAACTTCTCCGGTTTCTCCATATCGTGCCAGAAAACCTTCCGGATCGATCACTGCTTCATAAGCTTTTTTGGCTTTGAGATCCCTGTCAAACAGAAGCGGGCTGCGTTCAGACCGCCAGCTTGTTGCATCGTTCAGTCCCCAGAATGTGACTCTGGAAATAATATCGGAATGTTCTTTGTACAGCTTGAACAAGCCAGCGTAAATCAGTGCTTGATCGATTTCCTGTTCTTCACTCAGTTCTCCTGTTCCGCCCGCTGTTATATCCAGTTCGGTAATACCGATTTCAACGCCCAGTTTCCTGAATCGTTCAATAGACTGGCGAACATTGTCCACACTTGTCCCGATGTTGTAGTGTCCCTGCATACCGATACCGTCGATGAGCAGCTCTCCCGGGTTATCTTCTGCATAACTGTCATTTATTTCCTTGACCATAGTGTAAATGGCTATTGCTTTATTCTGATTATCATCATTATAGTCGTTGTAGTAGAGTTTCACGTCTTCCCAACCGTTTGTGTCCAGAACTTCGCGTGCCTTCATATATGCCAGTTCCAGATAATCGTCACCGATCGCTTCATACCATTCAGAACGCCGCAGCATCGTCCGCCACATTTCAGGATCCCTGGGATCGTCATTCATAGCTTCGTTGACGACTTCCCAGGCAATCACATCATCTCCGTACTGCAGGATCGTTTCTTCTATATGTCGTTCCATATTTTGAAGGGCTTCTTTTCTCGAAAGCAACTCTCCCTCTTGTGTATGAAGCCATTCAGGTGACTGCTGATGCCAGACCAGCACGTGACCATGAAGCTTCAGGCCTTCTTCCTGGATGCGGTCGACTAAACGCTGCTGGTCCTTGAAATCAAATGCCCGGTCAGCACCATAGGCATATTCCGGCTTCATGGCATTTTCTGCCGTGACCAAGTTATGATGATGTGTCAGCAGATCCAGTCTCCGACCTTCCAGTTCCGCCATGGACACCGCATTACCTATGAGAAAATGGTCAGCATACACATCCTTGATCGGCTGAAGTTCAGTCTCTATTGAAACGTCACTTTCCAGTTCGCTGGACGTCATCGTAAAATCGTCGATATAGAAAGGAACGGTCTGATTATTTACGCTTTCGACATACACACTTATGAATCCATCACCATTTCCGTCATATCTATACGTCCCTTCCAGATTGATCCATTCGTCTGCAGAAGCTGACTGAGTGTCTATGATCTGGTAGCTTGCATTATCCCCTTCACCTATCTGAGTCGACAGCTGCAGATCATCCAGTCCTTTATCCGCAAATTTTACCCAAACTGAAAAGAGGTATTCTTTTGACAGATCCACTTTGTTTTCGATCCGTATCGAAGGACCATTCCAGGCTTCGCTTCTATTTTCTGTCAGCAAAGAAAACTCGCCTGTGTAGGCATCAAGGTCCGTGCGGGTCAGACTTTCCGTTTCACCTCGGGGGATCAGCAGATGGGTTTCTTCCTCGAATCCTACTGTGACCTCTTCATACTCATCAGCTGAAACACCTACTGAGATGAATGCCGCTCCCATTATAAGAAGCGCCGAGCACATCCCTGCAGCTTTTTTTATTTTATCAAGCATGTGACCTCTCCTTTTGATATCGCTTACAATTCTCTTCATATCTTACACGAGTTTCAATATAATTCAATGATTAATTTATTTTTTAAACTAACCTGTTTTTGAGCAAAAAAAATACGGACAGTTTGGCCTGTCCGCATAATCGCAACCTATAAAATAGGCGAGGTTCACGTTCACAGCGTGAATTCTCCAATACCGACTTCCTGTCGTGATGATCAAACATCTGTATCGTGCATGAAGTTTCCACAAACAGTGGAAACATTCGACTCATCGCATAAAATTAATATTAGCACACTTCGTTCAGCTTTACAACACTTTTTTATCGATCACTGCATCCAGCCACGCTTTGGCTATATAGCCGTGTCCGGCAACGGTCGGATGAACGCCGTCTTCCCCTGTATAGTAGCTGAAGCCGTTTTTTATTCCCTGGGCGTTCATGAGCCCATCAAGCGGGATCAGTTCAGTCTGATATTCTTTCGCCATTTTTCTGACGATCTGAATACGCGGATCGAGGTCTCTGCGCCAGTTCATGCGGTCTTTGGGATAAGGCAGCACGAACGGCTCCATCAGGATCACACGGGCATCGGTACGCTGGTGCAGAGATTTCAGCAGGAATCGATAATCGGACTCGAAAACAGCCAGTTCCTCCTCTGTTACTATGTGGTTGTTGTCCTGATTTCTCCACGTATCGTTGATTCCTATCAGAAGTGTCACGATATCCGGATCAAGATCCAGACAATCTTCTTCCCACCTGTTCTTGACATCACTCAACTTATCTCCACCGATCCCACGGTTTAAAAATGTCAGTCTCTGTTCGGGCATATTCGTCTGAAGGTAAGCAGAAACAAGCAAAGGAAATCCCTGTCCTAAGTCGTCTGGATCAGTCCTGTCACGTCCGGCGTCTGTTATGCTGTCTCCGATAAATAACAGGGTATCATCATTCATTATTTTCATTTTGAATTCTCCTTAGTCAGTCGTCAGCGAGTCAGTATTCTTCTGCATGAAATTATAAACAGCTCCGATTAGATTGGCATCATTCCTGAAGGTACATACTTCCAGTTCTGGACGGAACGTTTTATAGTTTATCCGTTTCAGAAGATCATCGAATTCTTTATTCAGCCGCTCAATGAGCCCATCCATACTGGAGACTCCTCCACCGATAATGATCTTTTCTGGATCGAAAGCATAGGCCAGATTGTAAAGGCCTTTTGTCAGATAAAAATAAAATTTATCTACTTCTTCTTTAGCTAACGGATCGCCGTTTGTTGCCAGCTCGAATACCTGCTTCCCGTCGATTTCGTCTTGGGCAATGCCTTTACGGTCAGCGTAGCGTCTAGCCATCCTGACGGCAGTCCCCAGATCGCTGAAGGTCTTATCGCCATCAAGCAGCATGTAGCCAAACTCGCCCCCAAATAAATGGGGGCCGTGGTGTACCTGTTTATTTACAATAACTGCCCCGCCGATACCTGTTCCTATAACGACAAACAAAACTGTATCATTTTCTCGGGCAGATCCTTTCCAGACTTCAGCCAAAGCAGCACTGTTCGCATCGTTTTCAAAAGTGACAGGCAAATCAAATAATCCTTCCAGTTCATCATAAATAGGGAAAAAGTGAAGATACTTTACAGCACTGATTCCTTCGATCTGTTTGGCCTCCTGATTTACTGCACCCGGGGCAGAGAAAGCAACGCCTTCTAATGAATAGCGCTGTTCCGCATTTCCTTTTACAGCTGCCAGCTTTCCTTTCATTTCTTCCCAAGTCCCTGGTGTCTTGAATTTATCTTTTGCAACTAACTGTTCTTCACTCCAGACCCCATATTTGACTGAAGATCCTCCAATATCAAATGCTAAAATCGCCATGTACCTGCCTCCTGAATTTTATGTTGGGTGATGAGTCTCCATCGCTACCAGACGGCAACGTGTCCATCTGTACGCGGTTCTGTCGCGCCTATATACGTGTCATTTTCTGTTTTTATAATGATCTGTCCTCTGCCGAAATGACCCTTTTCCAGTTCTACCTCTACTGCATGGCCTCTATGTTTAAGCTCATTGATCAAGGCCAGCGGCATCGTCGGTTCGACCATCACTTTTTTATTCTTGACCCACTGCCATCTCGGTGCATCCAAAGCATCCTGCGGGTTCATTTTGAAATCGATCATGGATTGCAGGACTTGTAGGTGTGCTTGAGGCTGCATCTGCCCACCCATGACACCAAACGGTCCAATTGCCTGATTTTCTTTTGTTAAAAAACCTGGGATGATCGTATTGAAGGGGCGCTTCCCGGGAGCCAGTGCATTGACATGCCCCTCTTCCAGGGCAAAGCCCACAGCACGATTATTAAGACTCACACCATACCCCGGAACGACAGCGCCTGAACCAAATCCCATGTAGTTGCTTTGAATATAGGAAACCATATTGCCTTCATTATCAGCAGTCGCCAGGTACACCGTTCCTGAATTATCACTGAATCCCGGCTGAGCATCTATCGCCTGATCTCCTATCAAACGGGCTCTTTCTTTTGCATAATCCTCTGACAATAGTTCGGATACATTCAGTTTCATGTGGTCAGTATCCGCTATAGTCAGTTGACCGTCTGAAAATGCCAGTTTGATAGCCTCTATTTGCTTGTGCAGCGTATCTGGATCATCTCTACCTTTCATATCGACATGCTTCAATATATTCAAAGCCATCAGCGCCACGACTCCTTGGCCGTTCGGCGGCATTTCCCATACTTGGTATCCCTTGTAGTCCACTTTCACCGGTGTGACCCATTCCGGCTGATAACCCGCCAGATCGTCTTTCCGCAGATATCCCCCGTATGCCTGCGAGAATGCATCGATCGCATCAGCGATTTCCCCCGTATAAAAAGCTCGCCCCTTTGTCTGTCCGATGAGACGGAGCGTCCTGGCATGTCCTTTTGATGACCATACTTCCGTCACATCAGGTACACGGCCTCCGGATGCATACACATCAAACCAGGATATCATTTCCGGATACTGTTCTTTTTCTTTAGTGAAGCGGTTAAACGACCGCTGATACGCATTGTGAACGGTGTCAGAAATCACGACACCTTCTTCGGCCAGTCTTGCTGCCGGTTCCAGGACAGCTTCAAGTGACAGTTTGCCATGTTTTTCGATAAGTTCCGCCCAGCCAGCTGGGATACCAGGTACGGTGACAGCCTTAAGACCGTAAGTAGGAAACGGTTTCGATTTATCCAGATAAGAAGCGGGCACCATTCCTTTCGGCGAAGGACCGCTTGCATTCAAACCATACAGCTGTTCATCTTTCCAGATGATGCTGAAACTGTCTCCCCCGATACCGTTCGATCCCGGTTCGACCACTGTCAAAGCTGCAGCCGTCGCAACAGCAGCATCGACCGCATTTCCCCCGGCTTTTAAAATGTCCCTTCCAACCTGTGCGGCAAGCGGATGAGACGCTGCAACCATCCCATTTTTTCCATAGACAAGTTCTCTCCTTGAACCATAATGAAATGTTCCTGTATTGAAGTCCAAATCTCCCATGTGTATATTTATCCCCTTCATATGTAACACCGGGTAAATCCCCGGCTTGCTTTATTAAAGCTGAACGATTTCGATTTTATAGCCATCCGGATCTTTAATGAAGAAATAGGAAGCTGCCCCATCCGATAATCCTTTCAGATCAGTCACCATATAACCGGATTGACTGTATTCTTCATGTATATCTTCCAAGTCGTTTACACCGATCGCGATGTGTCCGTAGCCATTACCTAAATCATACGGTTCTGCCTGATCGTAGTTATATGTGAGCTCCAGTTCATAACCGTCTCCAGGAAGCGCCAGATAAACCAGTGTGAATTTATACTCGGGATAGTCCAGCCGTCTGACCTCTTCCATCCCTAAAACATCTTTGTAAAAAGCAACTGATTTTTCCAGATTTTTCACGCGTATGCATGTGTGGATCATTTTTTTACTCATGATCTATTCCTCCGTTCATATTTATTCTTTATTTTGCCTTACTTTCATCTGAGCGTCAAGCTTTCCTGATCGTTCATTGTGTTCTGACATCAACAAAGTAAGCGATTGAATTTTTTTGAATATAATCTATATTTTAGTGTTGACATAGTTTGTTGTATGCGTTATCATTTGTATAGAAACAAAGTTAGTAGCAGTACTACTAGTTTTCTTTTTCATAAATCATCTCCTTTCTATGCAGGTGCCCTTGCGGAAACAAGGGTGCTTTTTTTTGTCCTTTTTTACTGCTTTTAGTAAGGTCGAGAACAACCCGTGGCTTCAGTGTAAAGGGTTCACACTTCATACACTTCCAGAGGCAACCCATCCGGATCTTTAAAAAAAGTGAATCTTTTCCCAGTATAAGGATCCACTCTTATTTCCTCGCAGTCAATTCCTCTATTTTCTAATTTCATTACTGTTTCACTGATATCCTCCACTCCAAAGCACAAGTGACGAAGTCCCGCTGCTTCAGGTCCGTTCGGCCGTTTAGGGGGATCAGGGAATGAAAACAGTTCGATCTGGCTTTCTCCAACTTTCAAATCGCACTTATAGGACCGTCTTTCTTCTCTGTAAACTTCATTGATTACAGGAAACTCAAGCAATTCTGTATAGAAGTGTCTGGACGTGTCATAGTCGCTCGCAATGATCGCGACATGGTGGATGGTATTGAACATAATTTGTCTCTCCTTTTGCAAATAGGTGGATGAAACGGTATAGTAGTCGTTAAGAGAATTTAATCTCTGACTACAACTCGTATAGATAGAAGGCGTTTATTATGGAAATATCTTCAGTCATTTTTAATCAGCTGCTTCAAATGTTTTTTGTGATGATGTTTGGCTTCATTTTAGTGAAATTTAAGTTTCTGAATATGGATGGCACCCAGCAGCTGGCTAATATTGTAACGAAATTTGTCATACCTATCGTCATTTTGATGTCGTTCCAGCAGGACTACGATTCAGGTCAGCTATACATACTCTTCACATCCTTTATCGGTTCTCTATCGATCATTCTTTCACGTATCGCTTTAGCACATACGCTGCTCAGGAACAGATCGAAAATCGATCGGTACGCCATCGTTTTTTCCAATACCGCCTATATGGGCATCCCGATCGTTTTGCCTATATTAGGTTATGAAGGTATCTTCTACCTTTCCATGTATATCGTCACTTCAGCGATTTTCCAGTACACATACGGGAAATGGATGCTGTCAGAAGGAAAAGAAGCCATCACGCTGCGTTCTATTTTAACAAACCCAGCCAGTTTAGGGTCGTTTATCGGTTTTGGATTGTACATTCTCCGCTTACCCCTGCCTGACATTTTATATAATAGTTTAGATACGATCGGCGGACTGAGTTCTCCTCTGGGTATGATTTTACTGGGCGGTTATCTGGCACGAAGCAGAATCAAAGACATTTTCCTGGTGAAATCGAATTACTGGACAGTTACCCTACGTTTAATTATAGCACCAACGATCGGTGTTTTCCTGCTGTGGCTTCTGCCGATCACACATCCGTCTGTCCTGCTGGTCCTGTCGATTGCCAATGCCACCCCCACAGCGATCAATACCGCACTGTTTTCCCAGCTCTATGGCGGGGATTATGAGTATGGCGCCCGGATCATTATCCTCGCCAGCTTCCTTGCCATCGTGACTATCCCTCTTATGATCAGTCTTGCCTCAGCTGTTTTGTTATAATCGATTTATACTTAAGATTGGAAGTGACTGGACATGGAAACCTTTGACGAATACTTGAAAGCAATTGACGACGAAGAAATGAAACAAATACTTTCCGATATCTATCAGCACGTGGAAAAGGTGTTTCCAGATCTAGGGAAACGTATTGCGTGGAACCAGCCGATGTATACGGATCATGATACCTTTATCATTGCATTCAGCGCAGCCAGGAACCACATTTCGGTTGCCCCTGAAAAAGCAGCCCTGCGCCAATTCAATGAAGAGATTGAAGGATCAGACTATGACCTACTCAAAGAAACCTTCAAGATCAAGCGGGCCCAGCCTGTCAACTATGACCTGCTCGACGATATGATCCGCTTTAATATCGAAGATAAAAAAGACTGCACGACATTCTGGAGAAAATAATCATATAAGAAAGAGGCTGACTGATTTGATACTTATCAGTCAGCCTCTTTTCTATTACGCCTTTTATCAACTCAGGGAAGTTTGGATCTAAACTTTGTAGAAGTGGCCAGATCTTCTATAAAGTCTCATCTACATTTCATTTGAGTTTATAGAAGTTTGCGGATGTTCTATTAAGTCATCAGCACAAACTGGTTTGGGCTGCAAGAAGATGAGCGATTTTCTTATAAGTGACCTATTAATTAGCTTTGAGTTAATAGAAGATGGTCCTTCTTTTGTAAACTCCAGAGTCTTTTGTAAAAGAGTTAGCACAAAATTGCCCTTCTTCTATTAACTCATTGAATTTAATTCAGTAGAGTTGTGACAAATAAGGCTATCTTTTAGCAACCCACTAATCAAAATCACTTTAGTTTGATAACTTCTCCTCCCATTTTTTAGATTAATCTCTTAAATTAAACCCAACAATACTATAATCTTCTACATTCACTAACTTCTCAACGTTTCCAACTATATCTTTATTTTCAGACTCAAATATTACTAAATACAGTTCTTCTTCAGAGTCCGATGCAATATCAGGCAAGTAATACTCCATTACTCCATCATTATTCAGCTCACTCGCTGTTACCTTTATAATAGTCGCTTCATTTTGATCTACCACCTCAGCTTTTTCGCTTGACGATAATTGACTATATGTTGCCTCTATAATTGCAGTATTATTATTACTGCAACCAGCAATTAAAATCACTAGTATTAATAGGGTGTATAATAAAATCTGTTTGATCTTGTCCATACCCTCACCTCAATTTCAATATTAAATACCGACTCTTATCTTGTTATTACTCTCCCCTAGTGTCTTTATCCCTATTTTTTCATGTAGTAATCGCTAACATTATATGTAATTAGTATACCTCTTATTTTAAAAGTTTACTATACGCCGTTCGATGGATTGGTTAGTATAACCTATCCAATAAAAAATTTCTATGGTTCCAAAAACTGAGACAGAACGTCTTATCCAGTTGACAAAAGCTCTTTAAATGCAGAAAAAAGACGACATCCAAAGTGAATCTGGATGCCGTCTTTTTATCATTATGCGCACGAGAAGACTCGAACTTCCACGGGGCATCGCCCCACCAGCCCCTCAAGCTGGCGCGTCTACCATTCCGCCACGTGCGCTTTATACTCAACAAATGTCATCATATCAATGTTTTGCCTGATTGTCAATATCCTTTATGTAAAAACATGCGGTTCAGTTATTAATTTCCACTCTGTATGGTATGCTTGAACAGAAGAACATCAACTGAAAATACATAAAGGAGACGAGGCAAGATGATAAAAAATGTAGTATTCGACATGGGAAATGTGCTGATCAACTATGCACCTGAAGAGTTTATCCAGGGCTACACAACAAATACAGAGCACCAGAAACGCTTATTAGACGAAATCTTTTACGCTGACTTATGGCAGCAGTTTGACCGGGGGACCATAACTAAAGAGGAACTAGTCGAAAGAGCCTCGGAAAACCTACCTGAAGAACTCCATTCATCCGTGAGTGATATCCTAGACACCTGGTATGAAAAAATGACACCCATTACCGAAATGGAAGATATTCTTAAACGGTTGAAAGCTAATGGATACGACCTCTATTTGTTTTCGAACGTGTCTCAAGATTTCCACAAATTCAAACAGATCATTCCAGGACTGGGGTACTTTGACGGGCTATTCCTTTCTTCTGACTGGAAAGGTCTTAAACCGGAAAAAGAGCTTTACCAGAAATTTTTCAGTCACTTCGATCTCGATCCGTCTGAATGCTTCTTTGTCGATGACTTAAGAGTCAATATCGAAGGGGCAAGCGCTCTGGGCATGAAAGGTCATGTTTTTGATGGGAATATCGATGACCTCAAAAATCACTTCATGCAAGTCGGAATCGTCATTTGATAAAAAAAGACAGCCGCTGATTTAGTCAACGGCTGTCTTTTTCGTTTCGGTTTCTCCCAACAGTTCAAATCTTCCTTGACACCTGGCGCAGACGAATTTGGCCGTATTGAACCGCCTCCTTCTCTGAGCAACGCTCCCGCACTTTCCGCACTGATACTTCCAGACTTTGATCGGCTGGCTCGAATCCTTAAGCGACGGCGTGTAGCGCAGTCCATCCACTTCTTCAAGCAAATTTTTGAAGTCTCTGTCCTTGTGCTGATACCCTTTACCATTTAAGTGCAGATGATAATGACACAGTTCATGTTTGATGACCCCTATGAAGGTCTCCATCCCTGCTTTTTCGAAAACTTTCGGATTAAAGTCCAGATGATGTGAGCCAAGATGGTAACGGCCGCCAGTCGTTCGCAGTCGTCGGTTGAATGATGCTTTGTGTCTGAACGGCCGTTTGAAGTGTTTCAGCGAAACCTCTTCCACTAAACGCTGCAGCTCATGTGTTTCCATTAAACTTCCGCCTTTTATAAAGTCAGAGGCCAGGCGTCTTTCCTGACCTCTCTGAATATTTTTTATTTATTCTCTTTTTCGACCATGCTGAGTGAGATACGTCCTTTATTCAGATCAACTGAATCGATCCAGACTTTCACGATATCCCCGACAGCGACCACATTGCTTGGATGTTTTACGTAAGAATTACTCAGTTTTGAGATATGGACAAGACCGTCCTGTTTCACACCGATATCGACGAAGGCTCCAAAGTCGACCACATTTCTCACGGTCCCTTCAAGCTCCATGCCTTCTTTCAAATCTTCCATTGTCAGGACATCAGTACGCAGAAGCGGTGCCGGCATGTCGTCACGCATGTCTCGTCCTGGGGCGACCAAGGCTTTTTTGATGTCTTCGATCGTTTCCTGACCCAGACCTGTTTCTTCCATTATCTTTTCATCATCCACGAGTTTGAATCGGGCTTTTAGCTCACCTGATCCTAGACTGTCTTTAGTCAAGCCGGTCAATTCGATGATTTGTTTTGCTTCTTTATACGTTTCCGGATGGATACCGGTATTATCGAACGGCTCTTTCCCGTCCGGGATGCGCAGGAAACCGACCGACTGTTCAAAGGCTTTAGGACCAAGGCGCTTTACTTTCTTCAGCTGTGATCGGCTGGTGAATTTTCCGTTTTCTTCACGGTAGGTCACGACGTTTTCAGCTGTCGTTTTTGTCAGCCCGGAGATATGTTTCAGCAAAGCTGCACTTGCGGTATTCACATTGACGCCCACCTGGTTGACCACGACTTCGATGACAAAGTCCAGCTGGTCGCTCAGTTTTTTCTGAGACACATCGTGCTGGTATTGACCGACGCCGATAGCTTCCGGATCGATCTTGACCAGTTCGGCTAAAGGATCCTGGAGACGTCTGGCAATGCTGACGGCACTGCGCTGTTCGACTTGCAGGTCAGGAAATTCCCGCCGTGCTTCCGGACTGGCCGAATAAACAGAAGCCCCTGCTTCGTTGACAATGACGTAGGCTACTTTTTTATCTACTTCTTTCAGTGCTTCAGCGGTAAAGGTCTCGGATTCGCGACTCGCCGTCCCATTCCCGATGGCCACAGTATCCACATCAAATTTCTTGACCATATCCAAAAACTTGCCTTTAGCTTCCTGGCGTTTTGAGGCTGATGCCGGTTTATGCGGATAGATCACATCGATGCCTAATACCTTACCCGTTGCATCGATAACAGCTAGCTTACATCCCGTACGGTAAGCCGGGTCCAGTCCTAAAATCGTCTGGTCTTTTAAAGGTGCCTGGAGCAGCAGGTTACGCAGGTTTTCTCCAAAGACTTGGATGGCCTGTTCTTCCGCTTTTTCGAAGAGGTCACTTCTTAGTTCCCGTTCGATCGCCGGACCGATAAAGCGTTTATAGGCATCACTGATGGCTTCTTTTACTTTTTCAGTTGCTTCTGTCGACTCGTCGCCAGGCAGCTCCTGACGAGCCATATAACGGTTGATATAGTCTTCATCCACCGCGATCCCGACAGAAAGGATGTCTTCCTTCTCCCCACGGTTCAGTGCCAGTATACGATGAGAAACTAAGGTATCGAGCGATTCTGAGTAGTCGTAGTACATCTCAAAGACGCCTTTTTGATCGGCCTCTTCATCTTTGACTTTGGAGACTATCTGCCCTTTATTATAGGTATAGTCGCGAATCCATTCACGATAGGTCGGATTATCGGAAATATATTCCGCTAAGATCTCATGGACACCTGCCAGAGCCTCTTCGACTGAAGTCACACCATTCTCTTCGTCGATGTATTTCTCAGCTTCATCCTCTAAAGAGCCTGAAGGATAAGTCAGTACCCATTCAGCCAGTGGTTCCAGTCCCTGCTCCTTGGCGATCGTTGCTTTCGTGCGGCGTTTCTGTTTGTACGGACGATACAGGTCTTCCACACGCTGCATCTGATTCGCTGTTTTGATCTCTTTTTCAAGCTCCGGGGTCAGCTTGCCCTGTTCTTCAATGGAAGCCAGGACATCTGTTTTTCGTTTTTCCAGATTCGTCAGATACGTGTGCCGCTCTTCGATCTCTCTGATCTGCACTTCATCCAGTGACCCTGTCGCCTCTTTACGGTAACGGGCTATAAAAGGGACCGTATTGCCGTCGTCCAGCAGATCCAGTACAGAGGTGATCTGTTTTTTAGAATAGCCTTTCAAATCTTTGATCAGTAAATTCATTACATGTTTGTTTTCTTCTGTCAATCTATTCATCTCCAATATGTTCGTTCATCCTATTCAGTTTATCATAAAATCAAAAAAGAGCGAATCCATAATTTGGGATCCGCCCTCTTAAAGGTCGAACGTGACCAGACTTTTTTCCAGCTGATTTTTCAGCCGCTTATCCGTCCAATGCTTACTGCTCCCCAGACAAGGTGATATAAAGGTCCGTTCTGATTCACGGACGACTTTTCTGAAGTGGACATGGCCCATGATACTGTACTTGATGGACTCAAAGTCATTATAAACGGCTTCATATCCTTTGGCTCCAAGAAAAGCATTCGCATAGTTATAGATACGGTGCGGCAGCGGAACGACGAATTCCGGATGCGTTGCTACATGCGTCATCAGAATGATTTTTTTATCCTTGACTGAATGCAGATCTCTATAAAGCTGGTTCAGCATAGCCTGACTCACATCTTTATCTTTTTGGTTCCAGTTCACGAAATGCAGATCGTTCCACGAAGCAAAACCGTACTTCTTCTTTTCAAACTGGGCTTCACTGTATTTATCCTGATCAGCATAACCGTAATCATACCAGCCAGGAGTTCCCACCACTGCCCAATTGTCATCAATATCGTAAGGCTTCCCGACAAGCGAATACGACTGCTTATTGAAAAAATCGTTGATTTCATGACTATCTGTAATGTCGTGTTCCTTTGCCCAGTAATCATGATTCCCGGGAACGAATTTTACAGGGATCCGACTTTCTTCCGCAAGTTTTTCCAGAAAAGCATGACTTTCCAAATAATGATTGGAAATATCTCCAGCTATGAGCAGAACATCTACAGCTTTTTCTTTAATCAAAGTTGACAAGATAGAAAGCGTGGTTTCTCCATCTTCCAGCTCCCATTTATTGCGATCGATGTGCAGATCCGATAATGTGCCTATTCTCATACTGATTATGAATCCTTCTGCAAAAACTTTATCTTTCATTAGAGTTTCTCCTTCCCCATTACTTTCATCGTTTATATTTAAGCTGATTGTATTTATAGTTTACCACATATCAAAACCACACACTAAACGGACCCTCTTGAGTCATTGTTTATTATATACAAGTCAACACTCCATCTTTATCAAAGCGTGAAGATTTCATGATTTTATCTCGTATTCATAGAAACACACTCTGTCAACCTGTATAATTAACGTTGTGACTTATTTAATAAGAATAAGAATTGAGAAAGGACGCTTAATTATGAGAGGAAAAAAATGGATAGGATTAATAGTCTTTCTGGCCTTTGTCGGCTTCGTGGGTTACAGCATCTACAGCAGTCAGCAGGAAGATGACATAGCGACTGTCAGAACAGCTGAGGTCATGGAACAAGATATTACTGAAACGATAGTAACTTCTGGAACGATCGAACCCAGTGAGACACAGGAAATCATCGGTCAGGGTCTCGTGACAGAACTGAACGTGGCTGTCGGAGATACCGTTGAAGAAGGCGATACACTCGTCACTTATATGGACGGTACGGCTTTTGAAGCGGACTTTGACGGGACAGTGACTCAAGTAAATGTGTCAGAAGACGCCGCGGACACGAGTGCGCAGCAGGGACGTCCGTCGCTCGTCATCGCGAACTTGAACGATTTAAATGTCGCACTTCAGTTATCACGTTCCGATGCAAGCGAAGTCGCGGTCGATCAGGAAGTAATCTTAACTTACAATGACGATGAATTCGGAGGCACTGTTTCAGAAATCGATCCAGTCGCCACTCAGCAGCAGACTCAGACTGGCGCCACATCACAACTGGGTGCACGAGTCACCTTTGATTCCGACACGTCTGACCTGATTGCCGGTTTTGAGATCGATGTCGACATTATCGTGGATTCACAAGATGGGGCTTTAGTCATACCAGTAGAAGCACTGAATTACAATGAAAACAACGAACCCTATGTATTTATCGTTAACGACGGTATCACAGAGCGTGCCGATATAGAAACTGGTATCCAGTCTGAAGCCATTATCGAAGTGGTGAACGGCGTTTCAGCAGGAGATCAGGTCGTTCTATCTCCCGGCGCAGATATTGAAGATGGAATCGAAGTCGAGCTGGAAAACTAGAAGGAGGATATCTCGTGATAGAAATTACCGATATAGAGAAAATATATCGTTTGGGCGGAGAAACGATCAAAGCACTGGATAAAGTGACGCTCTCGATCAAAGAAGGAGAATTCACCTCCGTCATGGGTCCCAGCGGTTCCGGAAAATCCACGCTCATGAACATTCTGGGTTTGCTCGACCGTTTTGACAGTGGCAAATATCTGCTCAATGGGACGGACGTGACAGGTCTATCGGATTCGCAGCTGGCCGGGATCAGAAATAAAGAGATCGGGTTTGTCTTTCAGTCTTTTAACCTGATGGCCCGTATGAATGTCCTGGAAAATGTCATGCTGCCCCTGGTCTACGCTAGAGTTCCTTATAATGAACGCAAGGAGCGCGCGACAGAAGCGCTGGAAAAAGTGGGTCTGGGCGACCGGTTGTATCATTTCACCAATGAAATATCCGGTGGACAGAAACAGCGTGTGGCTATAGCCCGGGCGATCGTCAATCGTCCTTCTGTTCTCATGGCAGATGAACCGACAGGAAACCTGGATTCAAAAACGACAGAAGATATCATGCATATTTTTCAGGAATTGAACGAAGAAGGTACGACGATCGTCATGGTCACTCATGAGCCGGAAATGGCTGCCTACACAAAACGTATCGTTCATTTCCGCGATGGAAAAATCATAGAAGATGAAAAAGTGACACCGAAACAGCTCTCACATACGGAGGTGGATTAAGTGTTTATAAAAGAAAATTTTAAAATGGCACTCGACAGTATTTTTGCAAACAAGATGCGCTCATTCCTGACGATGCTTGGTATCATTATCGGGATCGCTTCTGTTATTGCGATTCTAGCCGTTGGAAATGGTGCCGCACAAGAGATCACCTCAACTTTCAGTGACCTGGGTGCGACAACGATCAACCTGACAGCAAATACGGTGGACGAACCGGACAAAGCCCTAGAGCAGGAAGATTTAGTTGTGCTGAAGGATTCCATCGATGAAATCAGGTATATCTCTCCTAACGAAACGATCACTGGAACAGCATCGACGGATATGGATACCCGCCAGTCGGTCATCTCCTACGGTACACCTGATCTGCAGTTTCTCAGTCAGGCGATGAGTTCCAATCTGATCCACGGACGCTACTTCAATCAAGTCGACTTTGACGAAAGCAATGAAGTCGTCGTGATCGATACTGACGGTGCTGAAGCTCTCTTTGGACGGACTGATGTCGTGGGCGAAACACTGTCTATGACGATCACTCAGTCTCGTTTTGACCTGCGGATCGTGGGCGTGGTGGAAGGCTCTTTCGCCAATATGCAGGGAGCATTTGATGCTGATCAGATCCCCTTATTTATGGCCATGCCTCAATCCACAATTGGCCAGCAGATTCCTCAGTTTGCCGGAATGAGTTCCGTCATCATCGAAGTCGAAGATACGGAACAGATCGAACCTATCTCGAATCAAGTCGTCCGGCTTTTGGAACTTCGAAATGATGCGGTTGGTGAAAACATTTATAACGCCAGAAACTTCCTGCAGGCACTCGATCAGGTCAATAATGTCTTGAGTCTGTTTATCAACTTCATCGCAGCAGTTGCCGGCATCGCCTTGCTTGTCGGTGGTATCGGCGTCATGAATATCATGCTGGTGTCCGTGACTGAGCGAACGCGAGAAATCGGAACCCGTAAAGCACTGGGGGCAACGACCAGAACCATCCTGATTCAGTTCCTGATGGAAGCCATCATCTTAAGTCTCATTGGTGGAATGATCGGTCTGACTTTGGGTATTCTTCTCTCGAATATCATTGCGGGTGCGTTAAATATCGTACCGATTTATACGCTCGGCAGCGTGGCACTTGTTCTCGTCTTTTCAACAGCAGTCGGTATCTTCTTCGGTATCTATCCTGCACGTAAAGCGGCAAGGCTGAACCCGATCGATGCATTACGATTCGAATAAAGATTTTTTTTAGTATAAAAGAACCCGTGAGATCAGTTTCTAATGATCTCACGGGTTTTTACATTATGAATGTGTCTTCGGTTGGTTCCACGCTTGTTTTTATTTCTAAGCGCCGAATCTGCACTTACTTCGGTCGTTTGAAATCATTCAAAACTTTCTACTTACCGAACTTCTCCTTCTTCGACACTTAGGATGTTTATCTTTATTCCTATCGACCGAACCGGCACCTACTTCGGTCGTTTGAAATCATTCAATTCCTTCTACTTACCGAACTTTCCCGTCTTCGACACTTACAGTGATCACAGTCATTCCAAAACGCCGAACCACGCCTCTCTTCTACTCTTATCAACTCATAAAAAAAGGAGCAGAGCCTCCCCGGGCTCCGCTCCTTTACCAGATTAACTCATATTAAATTAAGCCTAGAATAACAAAGTTGAAGATGAACAGCGCTGTCGTGGCCCATAAAACCGGATGAACGACATGTACTTTCCCTTTGACGACTTTTGTAATAATGTAGAACAGGAAACCAGCTGCGATACCGTAAGATATACTGTAAGTGAATCCCATAAATATCGATGCGAAGAATGCCGGAATAGCTTCTTCCAGATTATTCCAGTCGATTTCTGAAAAAGCAGACATCATTAGAATACCGACAACGATCAATGCCGGTGCTGTTGCAGCGCCTGGTACGATCGACATGACCGGAGAGAAGAATGCTGTAAGCAGGAACAGTGTACCCGTCGTCAGACTTGTCAAACCTGTGCGCCCGCCGGCTCCAATGCCTGCAGCACTTTCAACGAAGGTAGTGACAGGTGATGTCCCGAATACTGCCCCGATGGAAGTTGCGACTGTATCTGCAAGTAACGCTTTTTCCATTTTCGTATTCAAGCCGTTTCCTTTATCCATCGACTTCTCATCGTCTAAAGTAAAGATTCCCGCTTTTCTTCCCGTCCCGATAAAGGTACCGATCGTATCGAAGATGTCGGTCAGTGTGAAAGCAAAAATCGTGATTAATATAATGGCGTAACGTGAGGGATCAGCCAATAAAGACCCCAGTCCTTCCGAACCAAAAGCTGCGCCGAATGTTGTTCCTAACTCCCCAAAAGCGGATCCGATAGAATTCGCCGGATTGCTTAATCCAGATAAGTCAGTCACGCCCATTGGAATCCCCATAATGGTCGTGAAGACGATACCGATCAGAATAGCACCTTTGACCTTAGCTACCATCAGAATGATCGTCACAACTAGACCGATCAATGCAAGCAAGGCATATGGATTAGTGAAACTTCCCATATCCGGAATTATACCGCCTCCAGTCACGATCGAATCGATAGCTCCATTGATCTCCGTTCCTGCAGTATACGGCTCATTGTTTACAGAGATGATCGACTGTCCTTCAGAAGTGAACGACAGCAGTTCTGCATTTTTCAGTCCAATGTACGCAATAAACACGCCAATGCCCCCGCCGATGGCATGCTGCAGTGATTCTGGAATCGCATGAATGATTTTCTTTCTGATCGAAGTAACGGTAATCAATATCCCTACAACACCAGTTAAAAAGACCATGAACAGTGCTTCCTGCCAGGTAAAGCCTAGTGCAAAAACAACTGTGTATGTGAAGAAAGCATTCAAGCCCATCCCCGGGGCCTGTGCATAAGGTACATTTGCATATAAAGCCAAAATGAGTGTGCCTACTGCAGCGGATATGACTGTCGCTAAAAATACCGCTTGTGTCGGCATACCGGTCAATGCTAAAATTTGTGGATTAACGAATATGATATATGACATGGCAAAAAACGTAGTCAATCCGGCGGCGATTTCTGTTCCTACGGTGGTATCGTTCTCTTTCAAGTGAAAGAATTTTTCTAACAAAGATAAAACCCTCTTTCGTATGTTTTCTCCATTTCCGTGGAGTTACTGCAAAGGGTTATCTAATAAAACAATGGGAAATACACATGTAAATGAAAAAAAGACGGTTTCCCGTCTTTAATCAACTACATCATAAACAATACGAATTGTTTAATCTAATAGTCAATCCTTTAAGGGGATTGGTAGAAACTATAGCCCATATCGCTAAATTATATTAGATAACACTTATTAAGATGGTTTAATCATAGTACACCCAATCTCAAAAAGCAACAATATACGTAAAATTAATTATATTTTAATGTAAATAGTTCGCATTTAACCAGAATCCGAACATTTATTTTTCTGAAAGCCTTGTCAGTCGACCTAAACACGTATGATTATCGCATCGTGACGAACTCTTCAGCTGCTGTCGGATGGATCGCTACTGTCCGGTCAAAGTCTCGTTTTGTCGCACCCATTTGAATTGCGACTGCAAAACCTTGGAGCATTTCGTCCATCCCTTTACCTATACCGTGTAAGCCGACGATTTTTTCCCTTTTCCCTACACAGACCAGTTTCATGAAGGCTTTTTGTCGGTTACCGGTAATGGCGCTGTGCATTGAAGTAAACGTGGAGCGGTATATTTTTATATACTCATCCGGAAACAGATCTCGGGCCTGTTCTTCAGTCATCCCCACTGTACCGATTGGCGGATGAGTGAAAATAACGGTCGGAATATTATCATACTCTAAATACTCGTTCTCCTGTTTGTTAAACAATCGTTCTGATAACCGTCGTCCGGCTGCGATCGCAACGGGAGTCAATTCAGCACGGCCAGTCACATCACCGACTGAATATATCTTATCTCCAGTCGTGTTCTGAAAACGATCGACTTCGACGTATCCACCAGGGTAGACATTCACACCCGCTGCTTCCAGATTCAGTCCGCTGGTATTCGGCACTCGTCCTGTTGCCCACAGGACCTGTTCCGTTTCATGCATGGTACCGTCTTTAAAATGCAGAACATACGACTGTTCACTCTTTTTTTCCAGACGGATCACTGTTTTGTTCACATGCACATGCTGGCCTTCACTCTCCGAGATAGCCTGGTAGCCTTCACAGATGATCGAATCAAAATTATAAAGTGGTGCCGGTTTCCTGACGAACAGATGTGTTTCTACACCTAAGGCATTCATTATCCCGCTCATTTCAACACCGATATAGCCGCCACCAATGACTGCGATGCTTTTAGGCAGTTCCTTGAGTTGGAAAACATCATCCGATACGATGCCTAAATCGCCCCCCGGTATATCCAAACGTTTCGGTTTGCCGCCTGTAGCGATCAGGATATGTTCTGCCGTAATTTTCTGGCCATTGACTTCCACCGTAGAGTCATCTATAAAGGAGGCCTTTCCTTTGATATGTTTAACATTGTTTGAATCCAGTCCCTTTTTATAGGCAGTATGTAGAAAGGAGATATATTTATCTCTGTTCTCCATCATCTGCTTATAATGAAAGACCGGTTCCTGTTTGAATTCGATTCCATAGTCCTCTCCGTATAAATGTAAAGACTCCATCATTTCAGCAACATACCACATGACTTTCTTCGGTACACAGCCTAAATTGACGCAGGTCCCTCCGAGCTGATCTTCCTCGATCAAAGCCACCCGTGCACCATGCATCCCTGCACGATTAGCGGAGGCTATTCCCCCGCTTCCTCCGCCAATAACCAGATAATCAAAATCATATTTCTTATTCATATTCTACTCCCCTTATTCATTAATGGCTGCTGTTCAACCAAATTATATGTTCTTTTTTCAGCATCGAAGTAATAGTCTCCCAGTGTGTATTTATATTTATCACGTTCATTCCATGGTTTGTGTTTACCTGAATAATGAATGAACACAACGTCATTTTCAATCATCTTAAGATTATACTTGTTAGGAAAGATGACTTTAAGCTTCTCGTATACCTTCGGATTCATATTGTAAATACGCCAGTCTTCTTCCTTAATATCGTTCACGTAAAGCATATTAAAAATATCCTGGTCTGGAAGAATGAGAATGGATTTATTCTCTCTTATCGCTTCCACCAGCCGATCCGGGTCTCCCACACGTCTCAACTTTTCCAGATCCATCAAAACTACACCAGAGTTGAAATAATTTTCCGATTCAAAATTTCTCAGGCGCAGATTGTTGAATGGCTGGACCCATTTAGTTTTATATTTATAATTTGTTGCGATAAAAGAATGACCGCTAAATGATTTGTTGTAAAACGGTCGAATGTCACCGACATTGACAATGTCCGGATCTAAATACAGGATTCGGCCGACATCCTCAGGCAGGATATACGGTGCAAACATCCATAAATACATTTCTAATGCATAGTACCGGGTAATAGCCAGCTTATCAGATGATTTGAAGAAGTCTTTACTGTAAATAGCGATCAGCTCATGATCTCCTTCGCGGTCCACAAACTCCTGCAATTCTTTCAATTTCCGCTCATTTATTCCAGCATGCAACAGGTACATGCGAAATGATTCATCCGGATGATTTTCTACAAGTGATTGAATCAGCACTTTTAAAGGATAAATATAATTTTCATCTAAGGAAAACAATAAATTAATCATACTAACGCCTCCAAGCATGTACATTGTTAATGACATTATACCGATTATTTGATCAAAACACACACAAATGGCATTTTTTAATTCTTTCTCTTTGAAACAACTTTGAATTCTACTATAATTAAAGTTAGATTGCAAAGGAGAGAAAACGATGGAGAAGATGGATAATAAGACATTGTATATAAAACTTTTTAAATCGACATTCTTTTTAAGTATGTTTACGTTTGGTGGAGGATATGTCATTGTTCCGCTTATGGAAAAAAAATTCGTCAATGAGTTAGGCTGGATCAATGAAGATGAAATGCTGGACCTTATTGCATTGGGACAATCTTCTCCAGGACCTATTGCGGTCAATACCTCGATTCTTATCGGTTATCGAATGGCTGGCGTCCCGGGTGCCATGGTCACTGTTTTAGGAACTATTCTGCCTCCATTATTTATTATGACAGCTTTAGCATACATCTACATAGCTGTGAGAGATAATGCCATCGTCAATAACGTATTACTCGGCATGCAGGCCGGTGTGGCAGCCATTATCGTGAATGTCGTTTACAATATGGGGAAACGTATCGTCGTGCAGAAGAAAATCATTCCCATCCTCGTTATGATAGCTGCTTTGGTAGCAGGCATCGTCTATCAAGTCAATATCCTTTGGCTACTTCTGTTTTCAGGGATCATCGGCGCATTGACTACGATCTGGAAACTGACACATGAAGACAATGAGGTGGAGAAAAAATGATTTATTGGGAATTATTCCTCAGTTTTTTTCAAATAGGCATATTTAGTTTCGGTGGTGGATATGCTGCCTTGCCATTGATCGAACAGGAACTTATTTCTGTTCAAGGGTGGATAACCAATCAGCAGTTTATTGATATTCTGACTCTCTCAGAAATGACGCCTGGGCCTATCGCCATCAATGCCGCTACCTTTTCCGGAAACCAGATAACGGGTGTGTTCGGTGGAGTCGTGGCAACGATCGGTGTCACACTTCCCTCCGTCATCATCGTTCAGTTGCTGGCTTATTTCTATTTCAAATATAAAAACATCACAATGGTTCAGGGAATCATTCAAGGCTTGAGACCTGCCGTCGTTGCCTTGATCGCTTCTGCCGGACTGACCATCTTTCTCACTGCCATGTTCGGACACAGTGACTGGCCGCTCGATCTGGGCGAACTCAATTATGTTTCCATCGTTTTCTTTGCCATAGCTATCTTTTTAATGAGAAAATTTAAAGCCAGTCCCATTCATGTTATGATTATTACAGGTACTCTTGGCGGCATCGTCTATTCACTAATATAAAACAAAAAAGAGTGGCGCAAAGTTTATTTGAACGTTGCACCACTCTTTTTTACTAGCTAAGTTCTTTATTACAACCTTTATCTTAACTTTTAGTCCTATTATTTTCATGTGATGTTCGATATAACCTCATCATGCATCCTTCTCCTAAAACAAGCAACTTGGAGTCTGCCTCCTCTTTTGATCCCGTACGTATAAATCATTACGTATATTAACGCAATGGCTGCTTGATCGCATAAGGTTACATAAACACACACAGAAAAAGATGAGATTTACTCTTGTACTAATCTAACAAATCTGACTTGAAATTTATGCATTAATTTATCATAATAGTATAAAGATCACAGAGGAGGATACTATGGCTATAGATCAACGCGAAATGCTTATACGTTTATTACTGGCGGCACTGGTGGGAGGAATTATCGGATTCGAAAGAGAATTAAAAGGTCGGGATGCCGGTATACGTACGCATATGCTGGTGAGTTTAGGCGCGGCCATCATCACCATGATTCAACTGGAAACCAGCAGCTGGCTGCTGGATTTTTCTAAAGACAATCCAGACTTAGCCAATATTTTGACCTCTGATATTACACGGCTCACTGCTCAAATCGTCAACGGTATTGGTTTCCTGGGCGCTGGAACCATCATCGTTAGTAAACGCACTGTCACTGGGTTAACAACGGCTGCTTCCATATGGGCTGTTGCAAGTTTAGGTATCGCAGTCGGAATGGGATATTACTTTATGGCCCTCTCAGGCGCGTTTATCATGCTGGTCGTTCTGCGTCTTTTAAAAACAATATTCAAAATAGACCGGACCAAGCAGCTGGGGATAACGTATAAATACCGTGAAGAAACATTGAAGTATCTGGAAAACAGTTTCACAGAAAATAATATTTCCGTTGTTTCAACTGACCATACCATTACGTATATGGAAGACGGAACGACCTTCTGCGAAGATCTATATACCTTACACTTGCCGAACAATTTTGATACTATGGACTATATTTCAAAAGTGGGATCGAATCCCAATGTCCTGAAAATAAACACGATAAAAACAAATTTTGATAATTAAATAAAAGACGAATCATTGCTCAAATGATTCGTCTTTTATTTCTGCACTTCGAATTCAGCAGCAAGCACTTCTCCTTCGATTTCTCTAACTATGCGGTAGTTACCCGTTTTCAGAGGTTCATAATACTCCATAGACAGTTCTTCCTGAGCCTTTTTACCAGGATCCAGAGAATATACGATCATAATAAATGCCATCTCTTCGTTCGGTTCGACAACATACCATTCACCAGCCTTCTCTTTTTCCAGACTGAAGGCTGCCCCATAGGAGATCTCATCTTCAGAATCATTGATGGTATTTAAGATAAAGGTCTCACCTTCAGGATCATACACATCTTTCTCGAGTTCGATCCTCACATTTTCCATAGTATTCACCTCTTCATAAGGAGATGGTTCCGCTTCCTTTTCGGTGCATGCCCCTAATAAAAACAGACATATAATGAATGTAAGATTCAGGATATACTTTCTTTTCAGTATCAAAACGTTCACCCCCTCTACTATATATGTATACTATACTAAAAATTAGAAGGAAAAAATATATTCACGGCCTGATATCTCAAGGATAACTAAAAAAACCAATTCTCATAAAACGAGAACTGATTTTTTTAGTAAGTGATGATTAGCTAGACATCCGTGGATCGTGGCGCCCCTGTTTAACTCGCGACATCTTAAGTTCACACGCGCTTCTTATTCTAGAAAAGATTAAACACTCTATCGGCTCAGTGATCCTGTAGAAAGAAAACTAATCGTCGACGAGTTGCGAAGCTCCTGCCATAGAACATTGCAGTCCATTTAAATCATAGTCGGACAGAGCTGCTTATATATACGAGGGGGTTATATCTGCAATGGAATCCAAAAGTGCAAATCTAATATCGTTAGATATTCAGTAAATTGTACCCTTCGAGCATTTATAAATACGGAAGTCCCCCGTTTTTTATTTTATATGCGCCAAGCTATGCACCACTAATTTATTAAGCAGGATTTTTCTGCCTTATTTCTTCGGCGATTTGGTTTATCTTTCTCAAACGATGGTTGACACCTGATTTAGAAACCCCGCCATTAGGAAGCAGCTCACCCAGCTCCTTCAGGCTGATATCCGGATTATCCACCCTCACCACGGCAATTTCTTTAAGTTTTTCAGGCAAAGTATCTAATCCCCTTGCTCTTTCGATCAGGCGGATATTTTCGATTTGCTTGGATGCTGCATCGATCGTTTTATTCAGATTTGCATTTTCGCAATTCACTAAACGGTTAACTGAATTACGCATGTCTCGTACAATACGTACATCTTCAAATCTGAACATACTTCCGGTAGCACCTATTAATGCCAGAAAATCGGCGATCTTTTCAGATTCTTTCAGATAGACGATATAACCATTTCTTCGTTCGTGTACCCGTGCATTCAGCTCAAATACCTGCATCATTTCACAGATATCATTATTATGTTCTTCATAGCTTGAATGGATCTCCAGATGATAACGGCTCGTGTCTGGGCTATTCACTGATCCACCGGCCAGAAAAGCGCCTCTTAGATAAGATTTGATTTTCTGTTTATTGGTCTTGATTTCTTCCTGAACATGACCGTGATACAGCATGCCATCCATTATCCCCAATTCTTTAAGGATGACTTTACAGCCGCTTTTCAGCCTGACGATATACACATTATTTTTTTTCAGTTTCATCTTTTTTCTGACAAGCAGTTCTGACTCCACATCAAAATTATCTTTGATCAAGGAATAGATCCTTCTAGCGATAGCGGCATTTTCAGTTTGTACATTTAATAAAAAATCATGATCCTGGATGCTTAACGTACCGTTCATTCTTATCAAGGCAGCCAGTTCAGCCTTGGCATGTTCCGGATGCACTTCAAGCAGTGTTAATTCTTTTTTTACATCAAACGCAAATGACATTGCTTTCACTTCCTTTTAACTGCAAGACTGATGATTCAGTACTCACTTCTATAGGTATTCTTTCATTTTTCTCTGGCTGTTGAATGCCGTTCTAAATATTTCTTCAGCAACCTTTTCACCATTGTGATAGACGCTTCTACCTGTCAGCAGTAAAAAGTCATCGGATATGATCATCGGAACTTCTTCTTGCAGACTCTTGAAATCATGTTCGACTTGAAGAAGATAGTCTTCATTTTTTTCCTGTTCGATGTATTCGGCAGGTACATCTCCAATATTCGTCAGGGCAATATCTATGAATTTTGTTCCGAGATGCTTGTGCAGTACTTTGATATGGTCCGCATCATTCAGGCCTTCGGTTTCACCTAACTGTGTCATGATATTGGAAATGTAAACGACTTTCCCTTCTGTTTCGACCAAGGCTTTACCGATATCGGGAATCATGATATTCGGCAAAATACTGGTGAAGAGACTCCCTGGTCCGAGCACCACCATATCAGCATTCATGATCGCTGATATGACTTTTCTGCTCGCCTGCACAGGACGTTCCTCTTCAACACAGGTTACAGATACTCTATCGATCATTTTTCCTTTTTTGGGGATCTGAGATTCTCCGCTTTGAGTCGTGCCATCCATATACCTTGCATGCAAGTTCAATGGCTCTTCAGCTGCTGGATATACATGTCCTTTGACATGCATCATTTTGGCAAGCAGCTGGATGGCCTCATAGATATTTCCCCGCATATCTGCCATGGCTGATATGATCAGGTTACCGATAGTATGGCCCGACAAACTCTGATCATCCGTACGGAAGCGGTATTGGAATATCTCCCGCTGCAGTTCCGGGATTTCAGAGAGGGCCGTGAGCACATTCCTTAAATCGCCAGGCGGGACCGCATTGAAGCTTCTGCGTAAAACGCCGCTGCTTCCACCGTCATCTGCAACCGTCACGATGGCAGTGATGTCGGCATCCTTTTCTTTTAGACTTTTCAAAATGACAGGCAAACCTGTGCCGCCACCGATCACTACTATTTTGGGTTTTCTCTTTTTAAACGTCTCCAGTCTCATGATCGCACAACAGACTCCTTTACTTTATCTTTGTCGCGATGAGACACGTTGACATGATACCCATCTGCTTTGATTTGTTTTGCAATGCGCTCAACTAATGCAACGGACCGGTGTTTTCCGCCGGTACAACCTATAGCAATAGTAACATTGCTCTTTCCTTCTTTTTTGTAACCCGGTAAGGTGAAATCGATCAAGTCAGTGAACTTCTTATAGAACATTTCAGTTTCTGTCTGCTGCATCACATAGTCATAGACGGGTTTATCCAGTCCTGTCTGCGGTCTGAGTTCTTCGATATAATGTGGATTCGGCAGAAAACGGACATCCATGACGATATCTGCATCGATAGGGAGACCATATTTGAAACCGAACGAAACGATTTCTACTCGGAACATCTGTCTTTCTTTTTCTTTAAATTCCTTGATCAGCTGTTCTCTTAATTCCCGTGGAGTCAGAGATGTGGTATCTATGACCAGCTGTGCACGCATTTTTATGTCATTTAATAATTGCCGTTCTTTTTTTATACCTTCTATTGTCCGCTCGTTTTTGGCCAACGGATGAGCTCGTCGTGTTTCTTTATATCGTGTGACCAGCTCTTCGTTTGTCGCTTCCAGGAACACAATACGCGTAGTGATATGAGGAGTATTATCCATGGTCACTAGGACCTGATTAACTTCTTCAAAAAAGTCTTTCATTCTTAGATCCATAACAAGAGCAATTTTGCTGAATTGCCCCGATTCCCGGACCAGTTTCCAGAATGTCGGCAGAAGGTTCGGAGGCATATTATCGATACAATAGTATCCCATGTCTTCAAAACTCTGCATGGCGACCGTTTTCCCGGCTCCGCTCATACCGGTTATTATGACAAGTTCAAGTTTTTCATTCAATGTTCTCACTCCTGTTCACTCTTTCAGTCTTGTGTTTCATCTTTCCTGTCTCATTCTATTTATTATAACATCCCTGGTGTGTCATTACTACCACATTAACAAAAAGTCACATCTTGGTCATAGTGCTGCGGACAGATTTTCACTGGAATGTATCTGGTAAAATAGGAATGAAAAGAAAAAACCGTCAAATCGAGGAAATGTGATCCTTGATTCGACGGTGTTTTTCTAATTACTAAGTCCAGTATCCTTACTAAGGACACCTATTGTTCGCGTTTCGTTTTTGCTTAGTCTCTTTCGCATGTGTCCATTCCCATCAATGCGTAAGCACCGCACCTTTGAGTCAGGCCAGTCACAATCAGTGGAATGGAAGCTATTCCGATCAGCTTGTACAAAGTTGATCGCAGAAATAAAAGCGGGAAAAGAATAATCCCCAAAGTGATGCGAATGATTCTATCTGTACGTCCGACATTCTTTTTCATATTTGCTGCCTCCTGCTTGTGAACTTAGAGTAAAATTAAAAATCGATTCGTGAACGGATATCTGCTTCGAATGCTTCTATTTTTTCTTTGACTGCCACACCCGAGTCATCGCATGCTGAGATATAGAACTTGATTTTCGGTTCTGTACCTGACGGACGCACGGCGATCCAGCTTGAATCAGCCAGTGTATACTTCAGTACATTAGCTGGCGGCAGTTCGATACTTTCTTCAGAAGACCCTTTTTGTCGTGTCTGCGTCTTGAAATCTTCTACCATGATGACCTGGATATCCCCAAACTTTTCAGGTGTCTGTGAACGGAGGCTACTCATGATTTCATTGATTTTCTCTGTGCCTTCCATTCCATCCATTTTGACTGAGATCGTTTTTTCCTCGTAGTGACCATGTTCATGATAGAGCTCATGAATGGCATCAAACAAGCTGTATCCTTGTTCTTTAAAGTAGGCTGTCATTTCAGCAACCATTACTAATGCTTGAATCGCATCTTTATCTCTTACAAAAGGCTGAATGAGGTAGCCATAGCTTTCCTCAAATCCATACATGAATATTTTAGAATGATCTGTTTCAAATTCTTTTATTTTCTCAGCAATGAATTTGAATCCTGTCAGGACATCGATCGTTTCTACACCATATTTGTCCCCAATCACACTCGGCAGATTGCTTGAAACGATAGATTTTAACATCACACTATTTTTAGGCAAAGACTCCTTTAGTGAATGAGCTTTAAAGATATACTCGACCATCAGCGCAGCGATCTGATTACCTGAGAGCACTTCATAATGCCCTTTAGCCGTTCTCACTGCCAGTCCCAGACGGTCAGCGTCCGGGTCAGTAGCGATCAGAACATCCGCATCGATTTCTTTACCTTTTTCAATAGCCAGCTTGAAGGCTGCAGGATCTTCAGGGTTTGGTGACTTCACTGTTGAAAAATCAGGATCCGGTTCGGACTGTTTATCTACAAATGATACATTTTTGAAGCCGATTTGCTTTAATGCTTTTTCCCCAAGCATCTGTCCTGTGCCGTGAAGCGGAGTGAATACTATTTTTAAAGATCTTCCTTGTCTGTCGATCAGGTCCTGATCGATCGTTACTGTTCGAAGAGCTTCTAAATATTTTCTGTCAATATCATTACCGACGAATGTTAAAAGACCTTCTTTTTCTGCTTTTTCTCTATCCAAAGCATCGATCGAAAGGATATCCGTTACACTTCTGACATAAGTAGTTAAATCATCTGCTTCTTTTGGCGGCAATTGCCCCCCGTCTTCGCCATAAACTTTGTATCCATTGTACTCCGGCGGATTATGGCTGGCAGTGATCATGATCCCTGCGGCTGCCTTCAGGTGTCTCACAGCAAAAGATAATTCAGGTGTCGGTCTCAATTCTTCAAAGACATAAGCTTTGATGCCGTGGGCAGCCAATGTCAGAGCTGATTCCACTGCAAATTCTTTAGACATATGACGTGAATCGTAAGCAATGGCGACGCCACGCTCTTTCATTTTTTCGCCTTGCTCTTCTATAAACAGAGCCAGTCCTTCGGTAGCCTGGCGAACAGTATAAATATTCATACGATTCGTTCCAGCTCCTATGATCCCACGCATACCTGCAGTGCCAAACTCAAGCGATGTATAAAAAGCATCTTCGAGCCTCGATTCATCCTCTTTATGTTTTTCCAAGTCTTTCTTCAGTGATTTATCCAATTTTGAATAGTTCAACCAAGTCTGATATGTTTCTTTCCAATCCATATTAATCCCTCGTCTCTATATGATTTCTTTCAGGTGACCCTTATAAATTAATTGTATCATGTTTATCACTATCTTGCATAAGAAAAGAGTACATGTTAACAATTTAACAGGAGAAGCTATGATCATTATTAAAATCAAAGCTATAAAATAAAGAAACGTTTGCTTCACCTGCTTTGCCCTTTCCTGTTATTTCATTTGGGGAGTCTTCCAAAAGGATCAGCCTCATTTCAGAACGTATACGCAAAAAAAGAAGAGCAGGAGATTCACCTCTCCTGCTCTTCTTCATCATTCTTTCATACGTTCTGCTTTTCCATTTTTTCTTTCAATTCTTCTACATACTGGTATGCCGCGTTTCCGGCAACGGATCCGTCTCCAACAGCTGTGGCAACCTGTCTCAAGACAGTGTCTCTGACATCTCCGATAGCGAAAATCCCAGGCACCTGTGTCATCATGTTGGCATCCGTTTCGATCCAGCCTTCTTCATTGGTGATCGGCAGTGACTGGAATGCTTCGGAGTTCGGAAGCAGACCGATATAAATGAATGCACCATCAGCTTCAAGGAGAGACGTTTCTCCGTTTTGCACGTTTTTCACTGCGACTCCGGTGACACTCTGATCGCCGACGATCTCTTCAACAACAGAATCCCAGATAAAGTCGATTTTGTCATTTTTAAACGCGCGATCCTGCAGGATTTTCTGTGCTCTCAGTTCGTCTCTACGGTGGATGATCGTTACTTTATCAGCAAATTGTGTCAGGTAAGCTCCTTCTTCAACAGCTGAGTCTCCTCCGCCCACGACAACAACGTGTTTGTTTCTGAAAAATGCTCCATCACATACAGCACAATATGATACGCCGCGGCCATTAAATTCTGATTCGCCTTTGACGCCAAGCTTTTTGTGTTCAGCTCCAGTTGAAATAATAACAGCTTTCGCCTGATACGTTTTATCAGATGTAATAACTTCTTTTACCGTCTCTTTATCAACGATTTCCCGAACATCTCCATAGACATGTTCCGCACCAAACTGTGTTGCACCTTCAAGCATCTTCATTGATAGATCAGGTCCCATGATACTCTTGAAACCAGAATAGTTTTCGATTTCAGCAGTGTTATTCATCTGTCCACCGGGGATCCCTTTTTCAAGCATCAGTGTTTTTAAATTTGAACGTGAAGCATATAAAGCCGCTGTCAGTCCGCCGGGGCCTGCCCCGATCACGATGACATCATAAACAGTATTTACCTTTTCCATTCAGACATGCTCCTCTCACTAAGCATTAAATTAGTTGATTTATAGTAGTTAGTTTATCATAATAAGCTTTCAGAATCATGTACTTACTTTTTGTAAGTGATTCACCTTATATAGTTTACCAGATTCTATGTATTTGTCAAGCGAAAAAAGCTCCTTCCATAATGAACAGCATGAACTCATCCTGTTCATTATAAATGGAGCTTAACTGAGCGTTCATTCTTCGTCTATCTTCGCTGACTCGAGTTCATGGGCTTCAGGATCCATATTGTTTACGATCGATCCAGATTCCAGTTCTTTACTTAAATCCAGGATGTACTTTTTCAGATCATCCTTTACCTGAGGATGCTTGAGTCCGTACTGAATCGTTGTTTTTAAGAATCCGAATTTATCTCCAACGTCATAACGTTCACCTTTAAACTCTTTGGCAAAAACACGTTGAGTCTTGTTCAGCTCATCTATTGCATCGGTAAGCTGGATTTCTCCCCCGACACCCGGTTCAAGATTTTCCAGGATACCGAAAATTTCAGGCATCAGGAGGTAACGGCCAATGATTGCCAGATCACTTGGCGCATCTTCGGGAGCCGGTTTTTCAACGAATTTGCGTACATTATACAATCCGTCTTCCGCTTCCGCTTCTGGATCGATGATCCCGTAACTTGATGTCTCCTCATGTGGCACACGCATAACTGCAATATTAGAAGCGTGGGTCTTTTCATACCCTTCAATCAATTGTTTTGTCAATGGCTCTTCATCGGCCATCACATCGTCTCCAAGCATAACAACGAAGGGTTCATCTCCCACAAATGCTTTAGCCTGCAGGACAGCGTGACCCAAGCCTAAAGGATACGGTTGTCTGACGAAATATAGATTGAGTCCTGTCGTCTCTTCCACTAGTTCCAGCAGCTCTTCTTTGCCTTTTTTACGCAGATTTTCTTCCAGTTCCGGATTAGAGTCAAAGTGATCTTCGATCGGTCTTTTCAGCTTCCCTGTTATGATAAGGATGTCCTCGATACCGGAGGCAATCGCCTCTTCTACAATAAACTGAATCGTCGGCTTATCCACAATGGGGATCATTTCCTTAGGCATTGCTTTTGTTGCAGGTAAAAAACGAGTCCCATATCCTGCGGCAGGAATGATCGCTTTTCTTACTTTCTTCATTTTCGCTCTACTCCTTTATATAGATTTTCAGGCAAAACCTATTACTCTGCCTTGCCTTCACGTTGCATCAGATTCAGTATAACATATTTAACTTCAGCATCCTTGTATAACACATCATATATAGCTTCAGTAATCGGCATTTCTATCTCATGCTCTCTGGCCAGTTCGAAGGCAGCCTGTGTCGTTGATACACCCTCAACGACCATCCCCATGTTATCCAGAACAGTTTGGATAGCTTCTCCTTTACCTAACTGGTAACCTGCCCGCCAGTTACGTGAATGTGGACTGGTACAGGTGACGATCAAATCTCCTACACCGCTGAGCCCCATAAAAGTCAGCGGATCAGCCCCCATCTCTACACCGAGACGGCTGATTTCAGCTAAGCCGCGGGTTACCAGGCCGGCTTTAGCATTATCTCCATACCCAAGTCCTGCAATTATGCCCGCTCCGATGGCAATGATATTTTTCAAAGCTGCACCGATCTCCACGCCAACAATATCAGTGTTTGTGTAGACTCTGAAGTAATCATTGATGAACAGTTTCTGAACATATCGGGCACTTTCAGTATCAACAGATGCCGCAGTGATAGTCGTCAAGTCACGATTGATCACTTCTTCGGCATGACTGGGGCCCGACAAGGCTACGATCCCTGTGACGCTTTCAGAAGACAGTTCTTCTTCAAGGATAGTGGAGATGCGCTTGTGTGTTTCTCGTTCAAGTCCTTTTGATGCATGGACGATCGTTACTTTTCTGTCCAGGATCGTATTTAACCGCTGGGCCAGTTCTCGGATTCCACTTGTAGGTATCACTATGACAATGGCCTCAACATCTTCAATCGCCTTTTTCAAATCTGTTGTTGCAACGATTTCATTCGGAAATATAAATTCAGGCAAATAATGTTTGTTTGTATGACTGGAATTGATTTCGTTCTTTTGAGCCTGATCTCTGGTCCAGATACTGACATGATGACCATTTTCAGTTAAAACGTTCGCTAAAGCGCTGCCCCAGGAGCCAGCGCCTAAAACAGCCAGTTTTCTTCCCATTCTATCCCATCCTTTGATTGTTGACGTTCGTGTCATTTATTCATCTTTTTTTCTGATGATACTTTTTCTGTTTCTCTTCAAACACTTTTTCAGGTTCTATGCCCTCTGAATAATAAGGCGGTCTTGGGTAAACATAAAAGCGTCGATAGATGATCAAGCCAATACTTGAAACCAGCAGCAGTAGAGAAAGCAGTTGTGAAACACGGAAAGCTCCAATATAAAGACTATCCGTTCTCATGCCTTCAATGAAAAATCGGCCTAGACCATACCAGGCAAGATAACCTAAGAAGACCTCTCCTCTAAGCAGCAGCTTGTCTTTTGCTCTCAAGAGCATTAGAAGGATAAAGCCGACGATATTCCATACTGATTCATATAAAAAGGTTGGATGGTAATACGTTCCATTGATATTCATCTGTTCGATGATGAAGTCAGGGAGCTGAAGTCCCTCAAGGAACTGACGACTGACTGCCTCACCATGGGCTTCCTGATTGACAAAGTTCCCCCATCGACCAATGGCCTGGGCGATCATAACATGGGGAGCCAGGATATCGACTAAAAGCCAGACGGGGACATCATTCTTCCGGCTATACCAATACATCGTGATAAACCCAAGGATCAAGCCTCCATAAATCGCTATCCCCCCTTCCCAAATATAAAAAACACTGAGTGGATCAGCTAAATATGTCGGCAGTTCAAATAAGACATAATATATTCGTGCACCGATCAGCCCCATCGGGATAAGCCAAAATGCCAGATCAATGATGAAGTCTTCGCCTATTCCCTGCTTATTTGCTTCACGCATACTTAACCAGATAGCAAGAAACATCCCTATAACAATAATGATCCCATACCAGGCTACTTCTAAAGGACCTAACCTGAAAGCAACCGGATCTATATTACCTATAACACTATACATTTATGAGCCTCCATCTATTCTTCCCGCGTATTCTTTTCTATTAGTTTATTCAGATTATTCTCGAATGTTTTAGTCGCATCATATCCCATTTCCTTGGCACGTATATTCATTGTAGCAATTTCAATAATGATCGACAGATTACGCCCGACTCTAACTGGAATAGAGAGTTTCGGAATATCGACATTGAATATGCGCATTTTGTCCAGATTATGCCCTAAACGGTCATACTGTCTGTTACGATCCCAGTGCTCAAGATTAATAACAAGGTCTACGCGTTTTTTCGTACGAATCGAACCGACACCAAACAGATTGACGACATCGATGACACCGATCCCTCTGATCTCGATCAGATTTCTCAAAATTTCCGGTGGTTCCCCAATGATACGTCTTTCATCCATCATGTAAAGCTCTACTCTGTCATCTGCGACCAGACGGTGTCCACGCTGTATAAGTTCAAGGGCCGTTTCAGATTTACCGATCCCTGAATCGCCTATGATCAGTACTCCCATACCGTATATATCTATAAGGACACCATGTTGAGATATACGTTCAGCTAAGCGTTCTTCCAAAAAATTTGTCACATTTGAAGACAAACGAGTCGTTGAGCGTTTTGAGAGAAGGACGGGAATGCCTTTTTCCTCTGCCGCTTTTAACAGTTCTTTCGGTGGTTCCTGATTCCTCGAAATCAGAAAAGCTGGTGTTTCCGCCTGACACATACGCTTCATGACAATATAGCGTTCATCGCTAGTCATTTTTTCCGCAAATGAAAGTTCGGTTTTACCTAACAGTTGAATTCTATCTTGAGGATAAAAACTGAAGTATCCGGTAAGCTCCAACGCAGGTCTTGATAAATCACTGATCATAATATTTCTATCCAGATTCTCTTCGCCGACAATGACAAGCAAATCATCCATTGAATCTACAAGCTCATGTACTTTTACTGAAGCAGTCATTGATTATCTCCTTTATTCATTGATATAAACATACCTTCATCATATCATATTTGGCTAGGTCATAATAGAAAAACCGGAGGCAAGGCATACAAAAAAGGCTTAATGCGAACACCTGCATTAAGCCTTTTTTACTAAGCGTTATTGAAGTAAGCATTTAAAGCTGATACGATCAAAGCCACCAGTAGTGCCAGTCCAAATGAACTGAATCCGAAGCCACCGACTAAAGCGGCGGTCAGCCATAGCATCAGGCCATTGATGATCAGGTAGAACAGGCCTAATGTCATGATCGTTATCGGAAATGACAGGATAACCAGAATCGGTTTGACCAGTACATTCAATATCCCGAAAACGACAGCAGCCACTAAGGCGGTCAGCCAGGAGGCGATCATAAAACCATCGAGAAAACCGGCTAATGCCAGAAAAATCAATGTATTAGCTAAGATACGCTGCCACCATTTCATTGATTAAAAGTCACTCCAATCCTCTTCTTCTACTTTTTCTGCCTCTTTCCTTTTTGGTTTTTCATTATATTGACCAAATGGTGAGGATGAACGCGGTTTGTCCCCGCTCTGTGAAGTCTGATTACCATCCGGCATAACCAGTGCCATCAGGAGATAGATCGGCACAGTGATTCCTACACCTGCAAAAGTCGCAACAACGACGATGACACGGAGGAGGACAGGATCGATATTGAAATATTCACCGACTCCTCCCAGGACTCCAAATATAACAGCATTGTTTTTTGATTTAGTTAGTTTATTCATTTTTGACCTCATTCCCTTTCAAATTATTTGTCAGTATCTTTTAGTAAGACATTTCCAGTTGTGGTTGATACATTGAAATCAAAGGACGTTTCATCTACAACTCTTTTAAACCGTTTCGTATTTTCTGAATCATCATTGATTTCAACATGACTTAAGCGACTTTTGACCTTACCGAACGTTGTTTTTGCCTGACCTTCAAGAGTGACATTATCTGGAACAGCCAGTTTCACGTTACCATTAACTGTCGCTGCTTTGAGTCTGGCGATCGAATTATTTTTGACTGTCACTTTCACTTCACCATTGGTTGTAGAGAGATCACCACTTTCCAGATCCCCATCATATGCCAAAGAACCATTGACAGTACTGGCTAGCAGATCTTTCAGCTGGCTGTTTTTAACGGTCACTGAGCCATTTGAGCCTTTTGCTTCCAGCATCGTGCCGCTCAACTTATCAAATGTAATGGACCCGTTCGTCGATTTAGCGTAAACATCTTTGACGTCAAGTTCGTTCACCATCACTTTTCCATTCAACGTGTTGATCGAAAGATAATCATATGTTCTTTCAGGTAACGTTAAAGTTAAGTCGACATAAACGCGTTTATTCGGTACGTGAACGATCAGTTTGTCTTCATCCGCATTGACGGTACTGCGTGCGGCGAATGATTCCTCTGGTGTATCCTCATCCATTCTGCCATAAAGTTTTCCTTTGGCTGATAGAGAAATCGTCTCGGTGTCGCCTTTATTGATCGTGATTTTTCCGTTAGCAACTTTAATGTCGATGATCGTTGCTGTGGAATCATCAAACGCCCAGTCTTTGCTGTACTCTTTGGATGCCAGTGTAGGAAATTTCAGACTGACATTCTTCCAGTCAAAATTCTCAAGCACATTGTCGAAAGACGTACGGATCGTCTGTTTCACATCTTTATCAGAAGTCTGGTTCACTTTCTTTTTAAAGAGAGCAGACATTTCTTTACTTGCCTCTTCGATTCGTTTCCCGGCCTTAGTCAATTCTTCGCTGGCTTCTTTCTTCCAGTCTTCAGGAATTTCAAAACTTGAGGTGGCTTGTTTTGCTTTCAGCGTCCACTGTCTGACTTTTGAACGATTCAGCTGTTTGACGCATTCCTCTTTTTCACGGCTGAGTTCCGCTTTTTTCTCTTCCAGTCGATCGACTGCAGCACTCAGTTCTTTAATATAGCTGTCATCTTCAAAGTCCTGTTCAGTCATTTCGACCTGTTCAAGTTCTTTTGACAGCTTGTCTATTTTATTGCGAAGCGAAACGATCTCGTCTGTGTTATCCACTTCATCCAATTGCTTGATCAATTCCAGTTCTTTTTGAACGAGTCTGATCTCTTCTGAAATAGCTTCTTTTCTTTCTGTGATGTCAGACTGGCTGTCTTTGGTCAGCTGATTCAATTCTGTATTCTTTTCATTCAATTCAGCATCCACGTCACTGAGTTGCTGATTCAAGGTGTCAAGTTTCACAGAACAGGCATTGATTTCTTTGACCAATGCTTCAAGTTCAGCTTCCGCTTCGTTTTGATCCTTCGCTGCTTCTTTGCTCTCTGTCTCTTCGCCGACTTTCTCTGTTTCAGCGTTGTCGACAGCTTCGTCAGTAAACTCTTCTGCTTCGACTTTTCTGCCTTCTTTACTGATCGTATTTTCCAGCAGATCCAGCCCTTCTTCAGTTGATAATATGCCTTTTTTCATCAGATCTATAATACGTTCTCTTTCGTTCATTCAAAGCCCTCCTATATAGGTTCCTTTAATCGATACATCATAGTATTTGTCGTTCTATACTTATTATGCATCAACTTTTTTAAAATGTCATAGGACTTACGACTGATTTTTACGTATTAACAGCTTACATCATTCATCTTGTTAGAGGAAACCGCACCTCACCCGCTCTTATGCTTAGTCAGGATCTTTTTCAGGTAGTGACCTGTATAGCTCTCTTCACATTCAGCAACCTCTTCGGGTGTGCCGGTCGTAATGATGGTACCTCCCCCTTCACCGCCTTCAGGACCTAGGTCTATCACATGATCAGCCACCTTGATGACATCCAGGTTGTGTTCGATGACGAGCACCGTATTCCCAGCTTCCACTAAACGGTCAAGGACCTGCAGCAGTCTTGCGATATCATCTGCATGGAGTCCGGTCGTCGGTTCATCCAGAATATAAAAATTATGACCATTCTGTCTCTTGTGCAGTTCACTTGCCAGTTTCATTCGCTGGGCTTCACCACCTGAAAGTGTCGTTGCCGGCTGACCAAGTGTCATATAACCGAGTCCCACATCAATGATCGTCTGCAGCTTGCGTTCGATTTTAGGCACGTTGGAAAAGAAGTCGACAGCTTCTTCTATCGTCATGGCCAGTACGTCAGCGATATTCTTGCCTTTATATTTCACTTCCAGCGTCTCGGAATTGTAGCGTGTCCCGTGACACACTTCACACGGAACGTACACATCCGGAAGGAAATGCATTTCTATTTTCAAGATACCGTCACCCTTACAGGCTTCACATCTTCCACCTTTGACGTTGAAACTGAATCGGCCTTTCTTGTAACCGCGCATTTTGGCTTCATTCGTCTTGGCGAACAGATCGCGGACATCATCGAACACACTGGTATATGTCGCCGGGTTACTTCTTGGTGTACGTCCGATCGGGCTCTGGTCGATATCGATCACTTTTTCCAGCTGTTCATAACCTTCAATAGACTTGAATTTGCCGGGACGTTTCTTCGACCGTCCCACTTCGCGGGCAAGTGCCTTGTGGAGGATCTCGTTGATCAGCGAACTCTTGCCTGAGCCCGAAACACCCGTGACAGCGATAAAGCGGCCCAGTGGAAAGTCGACATCGATATTCTTTAAATTATTTTCTTCTGCACCTTTGATGCTAATGATCCCGTCATCATTCGTGCGTCTGGTTTTTGGTACAGGTATCTCTTTTTTTCCAGATAGATAGGCACCGGTGATCGAGTCAGGATTCGATTCGATGTCAGCTGGAGAGCCGGCAGCTACGACTTGTCCGCCTTTTTCTCCAGCACCCGGACCTATGTCGACAATATAATCTGCCGCGCGCATCGTGTCTTCATCATGCTCCACAACGATAAGGGTATTACCCAGATCACGCATTTTTTTCAATGAATCGATCAGACGATTGTTGTCTCTCTGATGCAGACCTATGGAAGGTTCATCCAGAATATACAATACGCCGGAAAGATTTGATCCGATCTGAGTTGCCAGTCGGATCCGCTGAGCTTCTCCTCCTGACAGTGTCCCCGCTTTACGGTTCAGCGTCAGATAATCCAGCCCGACGTTTCTCAGGAAAGAAAGCCGGTCATTGATTTCTTTTCTGATCGGTTTAGCTATAGCTGTATCATTGGCTGAAAGGTCAAGGGATTCGAAAAACGCCTTCGCATTCTCAATGGAGAGCTGACTGACCTCTCCCAGGTCCTGTCCTTCGATCTTCACAGCCAGAGCTTCTCTGTTCAGTCGTTTGCCGTGACAGACGTGACATTCCAGTTCAGTCATATACTGCTGCATCACTCGGCGGGTATAGTCACTGTTTGTTTCATGATAGCGTCTGTTGACATTCGGGATGACACCTTCAAAAGGAATCATCGTGTCTCTGACACTGCCGAAATCATTTTTATAGTGGAAATGGAATTTTTTCTTTTTCGATCCGTACAAGACGATATCCCTGTGTTTTTTTGGCAGATCCTTGAAAGGAATGGTCGTATCGATATCAAAGGTCTCACAAGCCTGTGAGAGCATTTGCGGATAGTAGTTCGAACTGATCGGCTGCCAGGGAAGCAGCGCTCCATCATCTAGTGAGAGCGTTTTGTCAGGAACCACTAAATCGATATCCACTTCCAGCTTTGTACCCAGTCCGTCACATTCCGGGCAGGCCCCAAAGGGTGCATTAAAGGAAAACAGACGCGGTTCCAGGGGCGGCAATGTAAATCCGCACACCGGGCAGGCATAGTGCTCACTGAACAGCACCTCTTCTTCCCCGATGATATCTGCGATCACATAGCCTTCTCCCAGTTGCAGGGCGGCTTCTAAAGAATCGAACAGCCGTGTTCGGATACCTTCTTTTATAGCGATGCGGTCTATGATGACGTCAATAGAATGGTTGAGGTTTTTATCCAGCTCGATCTCCTCATCGATATCGACGAGTTCTCCGTCGATCCTCATTCTCACGTACCCTTCGCTCTTGATCTTTTCGAGCACTTTTTTATGCTGCCCTTTTTTCTCTTTCACGACGGGGGCAAGGATCTGGAGTCGGGTCTTTTCCGGGTATTCCAGAAGCCGGTTGACCATCTGTTCGATGGACTGACTAGAAATGACTGTCCCGTCATTCGGACAGATCGGTGTCCCGATCCTGGCGTACATGAGTCGTAAAAAGTCATTTATTTCGGTCACGGTTCCGACAGTGGAACGCGGGTTATTGCTCGTTGTTTTCTGATCGATGGAAATGGCCGGGCTGAGCCCTTCGATACTATCGACATCCGGTTTATCCATCTGACCCAGAAACTGCCTCGCATAAGAAGACAAGGATTCGACATACCGACGCTGTCCTTCAGCATAAAGCGTGTCAAATGCGAGTGAACTTTTTCCAGAACCGGATAATCCCGTCATGACGACCAGTTTGTCTCTTGGAATTGTTATATCAATATTTTTCAGGTTATGGGACCGTGCCCCACGCACCTCAATTTTATCATTAGCCATGCTTTCATCCTACCTTTGTTATTCGTCTTTTCCGTTCATGAGCTCTTACTCATATTGTAAAGTTTTTGTCTACGTTATGCGACTATTACACTTTCATTGACTGTCAAAAGAGAGGAAAGAGTCGTGACTCTTCCCTCTCTTTCATCCTATATTCTACCATATTCATTCGTCTATTGCGAATGTCTGTTCTACTTTGTGAGTCTTTAATATTCCCTGCGTGATTTTTTCCAGTTCCGACTGATTGGTAAATTCTCCTCTTAATAGATCCGGCAGAATCTCTGCCAGAAAATACTGGACACTTTTCATTCCTTTGAAATTCAGGATGGTATCTAGTGATTCCCGGTAAATTTCATTGAACAAAGGCTCTGGATTCCCTTTTTGGATTTCCCCGAAAGATTCGTAAAGAAGATCGACCTTATCAGCGACTGACAGGATCTTGCCCTCCAGCGATTCATCTTTGCCTTCTTTCAGACGTTCATGATAGATGGCTTGGAATTCTTCCGGAAATTCCTGCTGTATGAAATGATGAGTCATGGATTCTTCCACATGTGCCAGTCGGTCACGCAGATCGGGATCGGCATACTTAACAGGCGTCTTGATGTCTCCAATAAAAATTTCTGCATAATCATGATTCAATGCTTTTTCATACAAGGCTTGCCAGTTCACCTCGCTGCCTCTGTTTTCTTCCACAGTCCCTAGAAATTGAGCAACTTTTGTCACTTTAAATGAATGCTCTGCGACAGAATGTTCTTCATACTTGAACTTCCCCGGACAGCGGTAAATTTTCTCCAGATCACTCAAACTTTTGAAGTATTCATGAATCCCCATCTTGATCTCCCCTTTTTTATTTAAAGTTACCTTATACTATCAGACTTCACTTCCTGTTTTCAACTTTTACTTTTCATCAGTGTCTTTCCAGGATCATAGACGACCTCTATAGTGGAATGATGCACAGCATAATCTGAAAGATTGTCTCTGATCTTATCCTTGATCGTTTCTATATCTTCCATTCCTTCCAGGGAAGTACTCACCGTCACAGTCATCGCATGTTCTTTGCCGTCTATGGACCAGACATGCAGATGCTAGACATTCGTTACACCTTTGATGGAAAGGATCGCCTCCTCGATTTTTTCTCTTGATAATTCTTTTGGCGTGGCTTCCAGAAAAATTTCGATCGTTTCTCTGAACAGCGGCCAGGTTTTATAGATGATAAATGAGGCGATCGCGATAGACAGGATTGGATCCAAAATATACCAGTCTGTATAGTTCAAAACAATACTCACTGCTAATACCCCTATCCAGCCTAGTACATCTTCCATCATATGAAGGTTGAGGAGAGATTCGTTATGTGAGTCGCCCCGGCTCATCAACCAGGCAGAGAACCCGTTAGCAGCGATAGCGAAAAGCGAGAGCCAGAACATGCCTTCATGATTCACTTCTACGGGATCAAGAAGTCTCGGCACCGCTGTAACGAGGATAACAGCCGAGCCGCCGAGCAGGATGACCGCCGTCACTAAAGCGCCTAATAAGGAAAAACGCTGATGACCGAAACTGTATTGGTCGTTTGCTTCTTTGGTAGAGATTCTTTCAAAATACGTGGCCAGTCCGATAGATAGAGCATCCCCCAAGTCGTGAACTGCATCAGTCATGATGGCGATACTATTGAAAAGAAAACCGAAAATGAATTCGAGAGCGGAAAAAGCCAGATTCACTCCAAAGACGATCAGCATTTTCTTTGATGATTCCTGATCCATCATCGATCCCATACCATGCTGATGTCCGTGATGGTGACCATGATGATTGGAATGTTCACTATGACTTTCCTCATCCCCCTTCTCCAAAGGTTTCAGGGTGATTTTTTCAAATTCCAGCACTTTCTTTATCTGCTCCATATCAGCATCTGTTTCATCTACAGTCAACTTGCTCGTGTCGTAATCGATCGTCACTTCTGAACTCCCCGCGAACTGATTCAGTTTCTTTTCCAGGTCATCTGAGCAGTTACTGCAATGGAGACCATTCAATGTGTATTCTGTCATTCTAATCCCTCTTTTCCTGAACATGAGACGTTACTTGACTGATCAGTTCCTGCACATGTTCGTCACTGATAGAATAAATACGTGTTTTGCCTTCTCGGCGAGATTTCACCAGTCGCGCCGATTTTAATATCTTCAGTTGATGGGAAACAGTCGACTGCTCCATATGAAGTGTCCGGGCTATCGTATTCACATTCATCTCTGATAGTGAAAGCTGATAAACGATCGTTAAGCGCGTCGAATCACTTAATGCTTTAAATAAAAGCGATGCATTCTCCAGAGTTTCTTTATCGATCATACGGTTCCTCTCCTTTTATATGTACTTATGTTCATATGTTGATGTGTAGATGATACCACACCTTTGTCTATAATAAAAGCCTCAGGCGAAATCAGCAGGAAAGAATAGTTCTTCCAGTGATTGTACCTGAGGCACCTCTTATATATTAGTACTGAATGTCTTCAAGTGTAACAAGCCCCAAGTCATGAGAATCTTCCTCGTAAATAGGCGTTTCGGTGATGACTAGCTCACCATCGAGGCGTTTCACTTTGAGTTTGCTGTAGGAGCGGTTATTGAATAAAGACTCCGTAAAATCCTCAACTGTTGACAAGGACATCTGATTGGATTCTACCAGTACATCGCCGATTTCCAGCGACATTCTTTCTGCTGGACTGTTCGGTCTTACTGCAACGACTCTGAGACCGGCCGGATCAGGACCGAATTTAAAGGCCCATTTCCTTTCACGCTGTCTGTGTCTGTACAGCACGTATATCCCCCCGACCAAAAGGATGCTCAATCCTACAGCGCTCAGTTCTTCCATCCAGAAGGTCAAAGCAAAAAGAACAGCACTCAGTACACTGAGTATGGCAAAATCTTTTATCAAGGCCTGTTTCGCTTCAGATGGAAGCTGTGCCTGAACGGTGTACCTGAACCCTAGGAGCACCGGTATAAGTAGAAATGAATAGGTCTGACTTCCAATAGAAAAAACTGGCCACCATTCGAAAAGAGCGGTAAAGGTATCGCCTGGGACAACCACGGCTAAAGGCATCAGCCATAACGGTGTCATACGGTAGCGGGCAACCAGTTTCCCTCTTTTCGTTTTCAAGAATCTTGGAACGAACTGCTTCATATTTCCTTTATAGAGCACTCCGATCGTACTGATAAGAATTAAGACAGCAAACAGATAAATAATCTGAACACTCCCGTAACTCATGGCAGTCTGGCTGACGATTGGGCTGTTCCATCGGTCCAATATCTGCCCGAACAATGAGGCATCAGTAACAAACATATTTAAAATCAGGACAGTTAATCCTGAGGCACTGAATGTGAAAATAGGATGGATGAACCGGTAGCCCAGCCCTAGAAAGAGGATGGTCACGATCTGGTAAATAATCATCCAGTCGATCGTTACCGGCATGCCGATGAAAATGGAAAACAGGGAAAGTATGACTCCGGGAACGAGTCCCCAGGTAAGGAATCGTTTGATTTCAAAATTGTCTTTATATATCGTTGTTCGCAGCTTGCTTCTGGAATATTTAAATCGTCTGGTTTTGGCTAAAATGGCTAATACAACACCGATTATAAACGTCGGCTGCAGTACAAATACTAAAAGTGCAAGTAAACTATTTTGAAACAGTGTCATAACTTTCATCCCTTCGACTCATTATTAATCTTATTTTATCATATTAAGAGGCAACTTACTGTGCTTATAGAAAAAAACTCCTTATGTGAGAACGGTCGCTTCACGTAAGGAGTTACTCTTTTAATTTAAGGACGTCCAAACCCGGCCACATAGCGTGACCAGTATCCTGACGTGAATGAAGCAACAGCTACACCCGTTGATGTCTGTGCCCCAATGAATTTGCCGCCACCTAAATAGATACCGACATGATCGATGGATCCTGACTGATTGAAAAAGATCAAGTCGCCGGGTCTGGCCTCTGACTGGGCCAGGCGTCGGCTCGCGCCAAACTGAGCAGCTGCCGTTCGCGGAATACTTTTACCGGCTTGACGAAAGGCAAACTGAGTAAAGCCGGAACAGTCAAAACCGGAAGTTGAAGAACCGCCATAAGAATAGCGTACACCGGTCAGACTATGCGCAGCAGTCACTATAGAACCTGATGCAGGCGTACTGTTCTGGCTTGACGAGGGTGACACTGTTTCATCTTTCCCACCTGAAACGGAAACAGTCACGGGTTCAGCCGAGCGTGCTGACGTACGGGCTGTCTGAATATCCTGTAAACGACGCTCACTTCTTCGCTGCTGTGCAAGATAAGCGGCTCGTTCTTCTTCGACCTCTGACTTCTCAGCGGCAATAGCAGCCACTAGACTTTCCTGTTCCAGTCGTTTCTCATCTAGTTCTGCTTTTTTTGTTTCCAGTTCTGCAGCCAGCAATGTCTGTTTCTCCTGATTCTCAATCATTTGCTGTTCTTTTTTTCTGACTTCTTCCTGATCTTCGATCTGGCTGGTCATTACCTCATGGTTAGCAGAAAACAAGGTATTGACCACACCTAGTCGTGCCAGTATATCTGACAGGGATTCCGCTTCGATTAGAAAGTTCAATATTTCTGATGACCGGCCTGATACTTGTACCGACCTTACTTGAGCATCTAACTTACTTTCTCTCTGATTGATTTGATTGGTCAGGACCGAAATCTCTTCTTGTGTCTTTTCGAGTTCCCGGCTCGTTTCTTCCATAACATCAACTAGCTTTTCAGCCTCTGCTTCTGTTTCTTCAATGACTGAAATGATGGATACCAGCTCGTCCTGTGCATCTTCTTCACGGGCTTTCAGTTCCGTTATTTTTTCTGAATGATCCGCTTCAGAAGGTGTTGCTTCAATCGACTCTGGAGATACCCCTAATATAATCAAACCTGTGATACTTATCATGACCCACTTCAATACTGTTTTCTTTCCCACGACTGCGTTCCTCTTCTCTGCTAATATCTTTTATATGTCTTTTATATGTATAAAAGAGGGAATATGTCCCTCCTTTTTGTTAAACTTTCAAAAATTTTCGTATAGATAATGATGAACCGATACTTCCTATGACCACGCCGATAGTTAAAAGCAAGGCGACGATCTGAATCAGGAATGGGTTAGGTGGAAGCAGACCGAAGTAAGTCCCGGATAGATAACCCATCAATGTATCAAATCCGCTTAAATATAGATATGAAATGATCGATACCGGAATCAAGGCTCCTACGAATCCGATAAGCGCACCTTCAATAAGGAACGGCCATCTGATAAACCAGTTTGTTGCACCCACAAGTTTCATGATCTCGATTTCTGTTCTTCTAGAAAAGATCGTGATGCGGATCGTGTTTGAGATCAGGAATATGGCGGTAAAGATCAGTGCGATAATGATAACTGCTCCAATATTTCTTACGGTTTCCATAATTTCAAAAAGTCGATCGGCTTCTGCGCCGCCATAGTTGACATCGTCTACAACTGGACCGATCGCTGCAGCTTCTTCCGCAACTTCTGACGTTAAATCCGGTTCTGTCGTATTCAGGATGAAGACATCGTGCAGTGGGTTGTCGTCACCTTCAAACAGGCCGAATTCCTCACCGTAACTGCCCATAACATTATCCAGCTCATCTTCCCTGCTGGAATACTCGATCGTATCAACATTGTCGATTCCTTCGAGTTCGCTTCTTAGAGCTTCACGTTCTTCTTCTTCTGTTCCTGTTGCCACATAAACTCTGACGCTTACGTCTTCTTCTACATCTGAAGCTAATTTATTCACGTTCATCAAGAGTGCGATCAGGCTGCCTACAAGCAATAATGTGATCGCTACGGCACTGACAGCGGCAAACGTCATCCATCCATTACGAATGATACTTTTAAATGATTCTTTTATATGTCTTCCTGCGGTTCTAATTTTCATAACCGTACTCCCCTCTTTCCTGGTCACGGGCTATGCGTCCATTTTCAACAGCCAAGACACGGTGTCTCACGCGGTTAACGATTTCGCTGTTGTGTGTGGCCATAATGATCGTTGTTCCTTGATTATTGATTTCTTCAAGCAGGTCCATGATGCCCCAAGCCGTTTCCGGATCCAGGTTACCTGTCGGTTCATCAGCAATGAGGACACGCGGCATATTGGCGATCGCTCGGGCTATAGCTACACGCTGCTGTTCCCCGCCGGAAAGTTCATTAGGAAACATGCGGGCTTTATGCTTCAAGCCGACTAAGTCCAGAACTTCAAGTGATCTTTTCTGGATCTGCTTTGGATTTCTGTTCACGACCTGCATGGCATATGCCACGTTTTCATATACCGTCAAACGCGGCAGCAGTTTGAAATCCTGGAAAACCACGCCGACGTGTCTTCTCAGGAAAGGGATTTTTTTATTCTTTAAATTCATCAAATCAAATTCGCCGACTTTAACTGTTCCTTTAGTTGGCAGTTCTTCACGGTAGATCATTTTAATAAAGGTCGATTTCCCTGCACCACTTGGACCAACGACATAAACAAATTCGCCCTGGTCGATCGTGACGTCCAACCCATTAATAGCTGTAATGCCATTTGGATATTTTTTATAGACATTTTTCATCTCTATCATTAAATATATCACCTATCTATTTTTTATTTTGATTCACTCTGGTAAGCAATCTATAATGCGTTTCACTTGCTTTTTGTAACCTTACTTAGTATATCATCATTTTGTCAGATGTCTGTTTTAATAAAATTACAATTCTGTTTCAATGCAAGAGACAAAAAATCATTCGAGTCGTTGAAATCAATATATGGTCAATTTGCTGAAAAACTTCTATCTGATGCTCAAATTGTTATAAGAACAGGCTGTATGGCCCACACACATTTTGATGATTACAGCAAAGTCACGATATAGAGGCTTTTTTTGAATATTACAAGACGCCGCATAGCCCCTTCGTCTATGTCTGAAATGTGACAGAATGTGATTTGTTTCTCAAAAAGACGAGGAGCTGGAGTTTTATTTTTCCCTGAACGGTTCAAAGACCCCAGTAACCACCGGTCGACTTATACTGTTTATGATGTGGTTCAGGTGATTTGCTCTCATGCGAGTTTAGTGACATGTTTCTGTCTCATTGCGTTCAGAATCATGTTCTAATATCCGTTTAGTGACATGTTTCTGTCTCATTGCGTTCAGAATCATGTTCTAATACTGGTTTAGTGACATGTTTCTTCTACTTTGCATTCAAATACTTGTTCTAATCCCTGTTTAGTGACACGTTTCTGCCACTTTGCATTCAAAAACATGTTCTAATCCCCGTTTAGTAACACGTTTCTGCCACTTTGCATTCAAAAACATGTTCTAATCCCGGTTTAGTGACATGTTTCTATCTCCTTACACTCAATAACTTGTGCCATCCCTGTTCTGTCTGTGAAACACTTACATTTATCCAGTACCAGTGACGGATAAAGAAAACGGCATGACCCGCTTCACTTTAATTTAGTGATTTTAATCTCTACATGGGAAAGAGGCTGGGGATTTTGTCCCAACCTCTTTCGACATTTTATAAAAGCATATAGTACTAAGCTTATTTCTTTCCTTGGAGTTCACTCTAAACTAGTTCAGCTACTACCGGTTCATCGTGAGTCTTAAATAGGCATCGATGAATGGATCGATATCCCCGTCCATGACTGCATCCACATTCCCTGTCTCTTCATCTGTCCGATGGTCCTTGACCATAGAATAAGGATGAAAGACATAAGATCTGATTTGAGAACCCCAGCCGATTTCTTTCTGTTCGCCTCTGATCTCAGCCATTTCCTGTTCTTTCTCTTCCATTTCCTTTTGATAAAGCTTGGCTTTCATCATGTTCATTGCCTGCTCTTTATTCGCAGTTTGTGAACGGCCAGCCTGACTGGAAGTGACGAATCCCGTCTCTTTGTGTGTGATACGTACGGCGGAGTCTGTCTTGTTGACATGCTGTCCACCGGCGCCACTTGCACGGAATGTGTCGACACGGATATCGTCAGGATTTATTTCAATGTCGATCTCATCGTTGATTTCAGGGATCACATCGATGGAGACAAATGAGGTGTGGCGTCTTCCACTTGAATCAAAAGGCGAGATACGAACCAGACGGTGAACACCTTTTTCTGCCTTCAATAATCCATAGGCATTCATCCCTTTGACCAGTATCGTCACACTCTTGATGCCCGCTTCGTCTCCGCTCTGATAATCCAAAACTTCATATGAGAAGCCTCTCTTTTCTATCCAGCGTGTATACATACGGTAGAGCATTTCACCCCAGTCCTGCGATTCCGTCCCGCCGGCTCCCGGATGCAGTTCTACGATCGCATTATTTTTATCATAGGGTTCACTCAAGAGTAAGTCCAATTCAAACTGATTGATCGTCTGGTCAAGCTCTGTTAAATTCGATTCGATCTCAGAGCGGACGTCTTCATCATCTTCATCCCGCAGCATATCCAACAGAATAGACGTCTCTTCAATGATTTCTTCCATCTTATTGAACGTCTGATAGACATCTTTTTTTTCGTTGGCTTCTTGAATGATTTTCTGAGCCTTTTCCTGATTGTCCCAGAAAGTGGGGTCAGCCATCATATGATCGAATTCAGCTATGTCTGTTTCCAGTTTTTCTAAGTCAAAGAGACCCCCTAAAGTCTTCAACTTTTGTTCTGGCTTCATTTAATTTATTTGTCATTTCACTTATTTCCATATTGCCCCTCCATTTTACATAGCGGAAAAGGAACAGATAAGCTATCCGTTCCTTTTCCAGGTTTTTATTATCCCATGCGTGTATGTGTCTTTTCGTCATGAGAAAATGTTGGTTTTTCCGACTTGCGTTTCACTTGTTTTTTATCCGAGCTTGGTGTAGCTTGTTCGCGCTGAAGGTTTTGTCTGATCTGAGATTTCATCAGCAGACGGGTAACATCGTGTTCGATCTCCCCGATCATTTCCTCAAACAGTGTGAAGCCTTCCTGCTGGTATTCAGTTAGCGGGTTGAACTGGCCATAAGAACGCAGGCCGATCCCCTGTCTCAACTGATCCATCTGGTCGATATGATCTGTCCATTTTCTGTCAACGACACGCAGAACGACAACTTTTTCAAATTCAAGAACCTGTTCTTTCCCATTTAACTGAGATGTTTTTTCTTCGTAATTGGCCAGTGACAGATCAACGAGAAGTTTTTCGATCTGGTCGGCTGATTTGCCTTTCAAGTCTTCTACACTCAAATCCTCAGGGTGCACAAGTGTCGTGTGCGCAAAGTCTTCGATATGGTCCAGATTCCATTTAGACGAATCTTCCTGCTGTGTATTCAGCTGAACATAACGCTGGATCGTACGCTTGATCATAGGCACGGTCACGTAATTCAGTGATTCTGTCTCCATGATAACTTCCTGACGCTGAGAATAGATCACTTCACGCTGTTCACGCATGACGTCATCATATTTCAGAACGTTACGACGGGTATCATAGTTGTTACCCTCAACACGTTTCTGGGCAGATTCCACTTGGCGACTGATCATACGGCTTTGGATGACAGCATCATCTTCAGCGATTTTCAGCTGCTCAAGAACCATTCGGATACGTTCGGAACCAAAACGTTTCATCAGATCATCTTCAAGTGATAGATAGAACTGAGAAACACCAGGATCTCCCTGTCGACCGGATCGTCCCCTCAACTGATTATCGATACGACGGGATTCGTGACGTTCTGTACCGATAACTGCCAGACCACCCAGTTCTTTCACACCAGGGCCTAGTTTGATGTCAGTACCACGACCGGCCATGTTGGTAGCGATCGTTACAGCTCCAGGCTGCCCGGCGTTAACGACGATTTCTGCTTCACGGAAATTATTTTTCGCATTCAGCACTTCATGAGGAATGCCTTCTTTTTTCAACAAATCACTGATCAGTTCAGAAGTCTCGACAGCTACTGTACCTACAAGAATAGGCTGGCCTTTGGCATGACGTTCTTTGATGTCCGATACCACAGCGTTGAACTTGCTTTCAAGCGTTGGATAAAGCAGATCATCACGGTCATCACGGATCAGTGGACGGTTCGTTGGAATAGCAATAACGTTCATGTTGTAGATTTCTCTGAATTCTTCTTCTTCCGTTTTAGCTGTACCCGTCATCCCGGACAGTTTTTTATACATACGGAAATAGTTCTGGAAGGTGATCGTTGCCATCGTCTTGGATTCTTTCTGGATCTCGACGTTTTCTTTCGCTTCGATCGCCTGATGCAGTCCATCTGAATAGCGGCGGCCTTCCATGATACGACCGGTAAACTGGTCAACGATTTTAACTGCATTATCGTCGACAACATAATCGATATCGCGCAGCATAATGTAGTTGGCACGCAGCGACTGGTCCAGGTGATGCACAAGAGCCTGGTTGCCGATATCATACAAGTTCGGTACGTGGAAAGTACGTTCAGCCTTTTCGATACCTTCTTCTGTCAAGGAGATCGATTTAGATGACAGATCGATCGTATAGTCTTCTTCTTCTTTCAGTCCTTTGACAAAGAAATCACAGCGTGTATAGAAAGACGTGGATTTATTGGCTTGTCCTGAGATGATCAGCGGTGTACGGGCTTCATCGATCAGGATAGAGTCGACCTCATCCAGGATCGCAAAGTTCAAGGGACGCTGAACCATTTGTTCTTTATATACAACCATGTTGTCTCTTAGATAATCAAACCCAAGTTCATTATTCGTTGAATAGGTAATGTCACACAGGTAAGCTTCTCTTTTCTCGGCAGACGTCTTGGCGTTAAGGTTCAGACCAACAGTCAGTCCCATCCATCTGTAAAGTTCGCCCATCTCTTCCGCGTCACGTGTGGCCAGGTAATCATTGACCGTGACGACGTGTGCACCTTCACCGGCGATGGCATTCAGGTAAACAGGCATCGTGGCTGTCAGGGTCTTTCCCTCACCTGTTTTCATCTCGGAAATATTGCCTTCATGTAAGGAGATGCCACCCATAAGCTGTACTCTGAATGGATAAAGTCCCAGCACACGGCGTGCAGCTTCTCTCACTGTAGCAAAGGCTTCAACAAGCAGGTCGTCAAGTGTTTCCCCTTCAGCATAGCGCTTTTTAAATGCTTCTGTTTTAGCTTTCAACTCATCGTCCGTCAAAGCTTCCATTTCACTGCCTAATGCTTCGATTTTATCGGCGATTCTACCATATCTTTTCAATACTTTTTTATCGTTTTCAAATATCCTCTTTAATAAGTGAGCCATGAATGTAAATCTCCTCTATTGTTTCATTTCTACTACTATACTTCTCGAATTTCTCATACTGTATTATCATACCATTATTAAAGGGCAAATAAAAGGCCTCTTAATACATATATACCCGAAGTTAATAGAACTCCTGTGTCCTGCAGACAATAGAGGGAAAGGGTTTTCAAACGATGGCTTATCTATGTTAAAATCGACCTATAATAATACTAAGGAGACGAGTTATGCAGCGCTTATTTTTTGTCCGACATGGAAAAACAGAGTTGAATCAGGGGAATTATGTTCAAGGAGGAGGCATCGATTCTCCTTTACTGGAAGAAAGCCGGAAAGATGCTGGAAAGACAGGTGAATTCTTGAATACTGAAGGCATCAGACATGTCATTGTCAGTCCCCAGGAGCGTGCCGTACAAACAGCTGAACTGATCACAAAAGAATTCACATTATCTAATACCGTAGATTTCGTTGAGGACTTTAAAGAAATGATGTATGGTGACTGGGAAGGTTTACTGATTCCAGACATTGAGAAACAGTATCCCACACTTTTCCATCACTTGAGGAAACAGCCGGAATTATATGATCCAAAAACGATCAGTGGTGAGACCTATGAACAGCTGACAGCTAGAGGTAGAAAAACGATACAGGACGCTATTGCTGAGTATCCCGAAGAAGATATCCTCTTTGTGGGGCACAGTATCCTGATCATGTGCACAGTGCTTTCTCTGCTGGGAAAAGGTGTGGAAGATTACCGGTCATTCCCACCGCTCAATAACACCAGCATCACCATACTGAACCGCGAAGACGGTCATTTCACCCTGGAAAAGTGGAACGGCACTGAACACTTGGAAGAAACAAATGAATGAATACAGACCAAAATAGAGGCCGGCTCAAATGTTCCCGGCCTTTTTATCTTTTTTGAAATTGTTAGAAAGTGAGAACATTCTGATGATCGATTTCGTTGCATAACAACTACTTCCTAGCAGCAGATCATTGTATCAACTGGTCACTATAAGGGTGTTGAGACTCCTTCCTGAAGAATCACAGCCTAAACTGGTCACTAAACGGCTTTTGTGACTACTTTAAGTGAATGGACGTCATTGAACTAGTCACAATTCCGATGGACGGAGATTATACTTTAGCTAAACGCAGGAAAGAGGGTGGGACTTTTTGTCCCACCCTCTTTCCATTCATATATCAGTATAAATACCACAGGTTCTTGACGATCTAATCTGTTTCGATCAATCCATATTTGCCGTCATTACGCTTGTAGACGATGCTTGTTCCATTTGTATCTGCATCTTCAAAGATAAAGAAGTTATGTCCAAGCATATCCATCTGCAGGACGGCTTCTTCTGCATCCATCGGTTTCAGGCTCAAACGTTTCGTACGGACGATCGCAGCGCTTAAGTCCTCTTCATCACCTTCGATATTAAGGTCAGCCCACAAGTCATTATCGACAGGCTGTGGTGCGTCGACGCCTTGTGAACGACGGTTCTTACGGTTGATTTTTGTTTTATATTTTCTCATTTGACGTTCCAGTTTGTCGACGACCAAGTCGACGCTTCCATATAAATCTGGGGAAGTTTCCTCTGCACGTAAAACCACATAAGGCAGTGGGATAGTGACTTCAACTTTTGCCGTTTTATCAGAGTATGTTTTCAGATTAACATGTGCATTGGCTTCCGGCACATCGTTAAAGTATTTCTCTATCTTTCCGACTTTCTTCTCTACGTACTCTCTTATGGCTTGAGTCACCTCAATGTTTTCTCCTCTAACATTGTATCTAAGCATAATACTTCACCCTTCCAAATCTAGTATAGTCTTAATCATAACACACTGACCAGGACCATCTCTAAGCAAAACTACTATGTTTGCTTAAATTAATTATACATGATAGCGTTTGCTTTCTCAATCAAAGTACACTTATAAAAATGATTAAGATCATCTGAACAAAGAGAACGTTTGAATGCTTCTGGGAGAACAACTTCTCAGGGCATCAGCAGCATGAAAAACTGTCCGCCCCGTTGTATAGAGATCATCCACCAGTATGACAGAGTAACCTTCAAGTTCTGGTATCTCCTTGCTATTCAGAGAGAACGGCTGAGTCATTTCCATCCGTTCGCCCCTATTTTTCCTGGCCTGTTTTTCGCCTTTACCAATGTGACTCAATGCTTTTATATACGGTAGTCCGGCACTCTCCAGCAGCAGTTCCACCTGATTGAATCCTCTTGCTGTCCGGCTCTTTTCACTGGTAGGGATCGGTACGATAACAGACTGCTTCAGCTTGGATTTGAAATATGTTTGCAGCTCACAGGCAAAGAGCAGGGAAAGCTCACAGTCCCCCATGATTTTATATTTTTCCATGTATTCTTTTGCAAAGCTGTTATAGTAAAACAGACTTTCGTGCTTGAACGGATAGTCGGGGTACATCTTTTTCCACCTCAGACAATCAAGACACTGTTCTTTTTCCGACAGTTTGCAGCAGCTGATACATTTATTCCCTGAATCAGCCACAGCTTTCAGAAGCTGACGGCATCCACTGCAAAGATGAGTATGAAGTGGCTTCTCATAAAATATCTGTGAAAAAGTCACGGATGTCTCGATCGCTCCCTGACACCACAGACACCTGTTCACTGAATCAGCCCTCGGCAGCGCGCCAGATCATTCATCCTTCTGATTTGTTTGAGTGCCCGTTTCATCGCCTTCGTCCAGCCCTGATGATACAAAGTGACGTGTCCATCCGGGTGTTCTTTTGAACGACCGGCTCTCCCTGAAATCTGCACTAAAGCAGCTTCAGTATAAACTGTGTGATCTGCACACCACACGATCACATCTATATCATCAAATGTCACACCCCGTTCAAGAATGGTCGTGGTGGCGAGAAAATCAAGTTTCCCCTTACGCATATTCAGCACTTTTTCTTTGCGCTGGTCATCTTTTGAGTGAACGCATTCAAAGGACACATCTTTGAATACATTCTGAAAGATCAGTCTCATCTTTTCCATCATAGCTATGGTGGGAATAAAAAGGAGGAATCTCTTTTTCTGTCCGATAAGCACTAGCATATGCCGGATGAGTATCGTATTTTCAGCATACCTGTTACCAAGGATATCGTTCTTGTGATATATAGCCTTGGGTACCGGTAAGGCAAACCCATGATAGCGTGCCGGCAGGATCACTGCCTCTATCTGTTTGTTTTTGATCCGCTTTTGCATGAGCTTATCTGGAGTGGCCGTTAAATAGATCTGACACGATGGGTTTCGGCGGGCTTTTTCTGCTGCAAAGAGCAGAGCCTTGTTCATATAAAAAGGAAAGGCATCCACTTCATCTATGATCAGGATATCGAAAGCCGCTTCGAACCGATACAGCTGATGTGCCGTGGCAATGACAAGCTGTGTATACACGTAGCTCTCTTCTGCTCCACCGTATAAAACAGCTAAAGGGACATCAGGAAAGGCCTCTTGGATACGCGGAGCCAGCTCCAGACAGACATCGACTCGGGGAGAAGCTATACAGACACGCTTGTTGGATTCAAGAGCTTCCTGGATGCCGCGAAAGAGCATTTCCGTTTTACCAGCTCCCGCGACGGCCCAGAGGATCGTTTCTTTACAGCTGTGTATACTTTCTATGACCTTATCTGATGCGTCACTTTGCTGGGCTGACAGCTGACCTTCCCATTTGAGACAGGGCTTATCAAAGGATACAAACTGGCGTGGATCGATCATGGTGTATAATTTGGCGCATTCTCTCACTTTTCCCATGCCAATGCACTCCCGGCAATATAGACAAACTCCCCCGCAGGTGCAGGGATAGCCTCTGGTCAAGGTCGACACAGTGGAGCATCTGGCACACACACGTTCACCTTTTACAGTCATGAAGGCCGGCTTTGTAATCACTTTCCCCATATTCTCATCTGTCAGTGAAAACGGCAGCTCTTCTTTCAGCAGACTTCTGCCGTAAACCAATGATTCTTTCGTCATTCTTTTCCACTCCTTAATACATTCGTTACTCTATATATTTACAAACGCGAGGAAAAATGACTTTTTTTTTTAAAAAAAAGCACCAGATAACTGGCACTTTTAATAATCGATATAAAATAATAGCGTGTTATAGTCTGTTGATATCCATAGTCCATGACATCCCTACAGCACCTTCCCCAGTGTGTACACCGACGACGGGTCCCAGAAAGCTTGATGTAAACCGGACATCAGGAAACTTGTCTTCCATCTGTTCTTTAAAAGCCTCGGCTTCATTTTCACAATAGGCATGAACGATCGTGGCAACGATCGGATAATCCATTTCTCTAACTGATTCTTCAAGCAGCGATTCGATTTTTTTCAATGCTTTCTTTTTTGTTCTGATCTTATCGTAGGCGATGATTTCTCCGCCTCTGAATGTCAGAACAGGCTTGATTTTCAAAGCTGTTGCTACACCACCTGCCACTCGGGACAATCGCCCGCCTTTGATCAGGTTGGTCAAATCATCGACAACAAAGTAGATGGCTGTTTCTTTTTTGATTTTATCCAGCTGTTCAATGATCTCATTCACTGAGTGGTTCTCTCTTGCCAGTTTTGCAGCTGCTTTGACTAGAAAAGCCTGACCTGCACCGGCCATTTCCGAATCATAAGGATAAACATTCAGACCTTCCATTGTTTTAGCCACACTGTAAGCGTTCTGGAACGTACCTGAAATCCGGCTGGAAAGATGGATACTGATCACTGCATCATACTCTTTTTCCAGTTCCTGATAAAGCGTAGTCAGTTCCCCTACGGTCGGTTGAGAACTAGTCGGAAGCTGTTCTGATTCTCTCACCATTTTAAAGAAATCATCCGATGTGATATCCACTTCTTCTTTATAGACTTCATTTTTGAAAATAACTGATAATGGGACCATATAAACGTTGTCCTGTTCATATTCTTCCCTGTTTAAGTAAGCTGTACTATCTGTTACAATAGCTATACGCATTTTTTCACCTCGCTTCCAAAAGAGTTAACCTGGTAATCACCTTTACACTATAGCATGTTTCTTATTATACACCAACATAAAGACGATTTGAAAGGGACTATAAAATGAAAAATTATCGAACAATTAAAGAATACGGTTCTCATGAACTGATCATAAAAAAATCCCGATTCATCTGCACCCTTAGACGAACTGAATCTGAAGATGAGGCACAGGCCTTTATCGAAGAAATGAAAAAAGAACATTGGAAAGCCAATCATAACTGTTCAGCCTACTTGATCGGTGAAAACAACCATATTCAGCGTGCCTCCGATGATGGAGAACCCAGTGGCACTGCCGGTGTACCGATGCTGGAAGTGCTGAAAAAAAGGCGCCTTCAGAATGTGACAGCTGTCGTGACTCGCTATTTCGGCGGTACGAAACTGGGGACCGGGGGACTGATCCGGGCATACGGACAGGTGACAAGTGAGGCCCTGAACCATATCGGCATCGTCGAGAAGCAGCTTCAGCAGTTTGTAGCAGTGACTGTTTCTTATCCTGTCAGTGGAAAGCTTCAAAACAGACTGGAAGAATCAGCTTATACCATACACTCAACCGACTACACTGCGGAGGTTACCTTTCATTGTCTGATTCCTGCTGATAAAACAGATATTTTCAAAAGAGAAATCATCGAATGGACAAGCGCACAGGCAGCCTTTCAAGTTGGTGCAAAAGCCTGGATCGAAGTCCCTGTTGAAAAATGAGCCTGAGTCAAAGTGGCAGAAGACTCGGGTCCCTTGATCAGGATTTGGCTCCTGATCAAGGAATCGTTCACTCAGTATGTCTTCATGCATTGACAAGTGTCCGATTTACCATAATAATAGTAATGAATAACAAGGTGTTTCAACTTATCTTAAAGGAGTAACTCACGTGTCTAAATATAAAAAGCAGTCTGATCCGTCCCGTACAAACAATTATAAGAAAAAAAGAAAAGAGCGTATTATTTTAAGCATCCTGATCCCGCTTTTCACCCTGATCCTCATTGGTGCTGTCTATCTTGCCAGACTTTTTGCTACAGTGGAAAATGAAATCGACGCCTCTTTTGCAGAAATCGAGCGCCAGCAACCCGTTGAAAAAGTCAATCCGATAGACGAACCTGTTTCGTTCCTGTTTCTTGGAGTAGACAATAATGAAGACCGGCAGCTTGGCTCGACCCGTGCCGATTCGATCATTTATGCGACGCTTAATCCGACAACACACGAAATGAATATGGTTTCCATTCCTAGAGATACTTTCGTTCCCATCATCAACAAAGGAACGACCCTCCGTTATGACCGGATAAATTCCGCTTATGCTGTCGGGGAAGAGAGCGCCATGGTACAGACTGTTGAAGAATGGCTGGATGTTCCTATACATTATTATGCGACTTTCAATTTTGCCGCTTTTCTTGATATCATAGATGAACTTGGTGGTATCGAAATGAATGTTCCGGTAGCTATCAATGAGATGAATTCTGATGATCAGACGGGGTCCATTAAACTTGAGCCCGGCTATCAGACATTGAACGGAGAAGAAGCACTTGCCCTTGCGAGAACTCGTAAAATCGACAATGACGTCAAGCGTGGAGAACGTCAGCAGCTGATCATTGAGGCCATCATCAGAAAAGCACTGAATTTTGAATCGATTACGAAGTACACAGGCATCGCTGAAACTGTCGGAAGCAATATGCAGACGAATATGCGCTTGAAGGATATGACTGCTATTGCTCAGACGGGATTGAACGATTCTTTTTCCATCTCGACCCACATCTTTGAATGGTCGAGTTTTACTGAACGGGGAATGGATCTTGTCCGTATCCAGCCAGACAGCTTTGAGGCCATTCAAACCGAATTGAAAAATACTTTAAATAAGGCTAATGATTCAACCGGTTCAGCTCGATCTGATGATACCGCCTCATAAGTACACACAGCATCGGCAAATATAAAAGACCTCTCGTATCGTCTGGATAACGATACGAGAGGTCTTTAACTATGTTCACTTATTGAGCTTCTTGGTAAACCGTTTTAATGTATTGAGGATCGGCCGCTTGTCCTCACCTACCAGACCGATGATTTCCACAAACAGAAGGATGCCGACGATGACGAAGATCGTAAGGAGAACAGAACCAAGCAGCGTGGAGAAATTATATAGCAGCGCTATGATCGAAAAGATAACAGACACACTGTAAATGGCCAGCACTGTCTGTCTGTGTGACATACCGAGGGTCATAAGACGATGATGGATATGACTTTTATCAGCCACGACAATAGATTGTTTATTCACTTTTCTTCGAATCATGGCAAACAGAGTGTCCGTAATAGGGATCCCCATAATGATAATGGGCAGGACCAGCGAGATCAATGTGGCATTTTTCAAACCCTGGAGTGAGAACACGCCTATCATGAAACCTAAAAACAAGGCTCCCGTATCTCCTAGAAAAACACTGGCCGGATAAAAGTTATAGGGCCAGAAACCAGCAATAGCCGCCACTAAAATAAAAATCATGACTGAAACAGAAACTTCTTCAATAGTCAGGAAGAAAAAACCAATGATCCCCATAGTAGTCAAAGCGATCACAGATATCCCGCTGGCCAGACCGTCCAGTCCATCGATCAAATTGATGGCATTCGTAAAACTGATGATCCACAGAATAGTTAAAGGAAGCTGTAATATACCGAATGACAAGGTCCCAAAGTAAGGAAAAGTCATTGTCTGCAAGGCCACATCCCCCAGAAAATACATTAATGCTGCTGCCGAAACAATACCAAGTAATTTAAGGACGGGAGACAATTCAAATATGTCGTCGATGACACCAGTAATGACAATAATCGTAGATGCAATAAATAAGGGGATCAATTGACTGTCCGGGATGGGCAGCAGAAAAAAAGCCGCCAGATAAAAGGACAGGTAAATGATTATCCCACCCATTGTCGGCATTCTTTTTTCATGGATTCTTCGTTCTTTAGGTTCAGGATCGTCTATGATACCCCACTTATGTGCCAGCCAAGTAAAGACTGGAGTAAGGATCAGGGACGTGATCATAGTAAAAATACTTACGAGGAGTACAACGAACATATCAAACATAATCATTCTCTTTTCATGCTGTTTTGCACTCATTATAGCATTCTAAACTTTCAAAATACAATTGCATTTACCCTGTAACTAGATTAAACTTATAAAAGATAAATCCTATCAGTCACCCTTTAGAAAAGAGGTCCATATGAGATCAGACAAACACATAAATAAAGCAGAAAAAGTAAAGCGTTTAAAAGGCGTAGCCTTGGGCTTAGGCCTACTCATCTTTCTGGTTATCGGCGTCATCGCCGGCTACTACGCAAATGAAGTCAGAGTGTTCTTAAACGACGTCAATGAAGAGACACCTGACGAGTTGAGAGATACAAGTGAACAGGATGAATCTCTGCGTGAACTCCACCCGATCTCCTTCCTGATTTTAGGTCTGGATGCAGAAGGTGCAGGAGAATCGAGACGTTCAGATTCCATTATGGTCGCCACTGTCAATCCTGATAAAGAATCGACAAAAATCATCTCGATTCCCAGAGATACCTTGATCACTCTACCAGACAGCAATACCCAGGAAAAATTCAATGCTGTTTATCCTGAAGTGGGCATTAAAGGGCTGATTGATTTTGTAGAAGATTACCTGACGATCCCTATTTCGTTTTATGCCACATTGAATTTTGAAGGTCTTGTTGATCTGGTGGATGCTGTTGGCGGCATCACTGTAGATGCTCCCTTCTCGTTCACGGTCCAGGACAGTGAAGAGACCGCGGATGCTATCGTTATCGAAGAAGGTATACAGGAACTGGATGGCGAAGAAGCCCTCGGCTATGCACGGATGAGAAAACAGGATCCCAGAGGTGATTTCGGCAGACAAGAGCGACAGCGTGAGGTGATCGCTGCGGTCGTCGATGAATTAGCCTCGATCAATTCAGTCACGAATTTCACAGACATCCTTGATGCCATCGGACAAAACCTTCAGACAAACATGTCCGGTCAGCAGATGATGACAGTCGCAACAAACTACAGACCGGCTGCAAATACGATCGAATCAGTCGTTCTTTCAGGTGAAGCTTCTTATGAGTATATCGAACGATACAATCAGGAGCTTTACGTCTGGAATCCCTACGATGAATCTCTGGAAGAGGCACGCAGCACTCTGCGTGAACATCTGGAACTGGATGAAGGAACCGAGCCGGAAGATATAGAAAATCCGGAAGATTTGCTGGACGAAGACTAGATAAAAAAGAATGTCACTTCTCTAAAAATCTGACTGGAGCAAAACAGCCCAGTCAGCTTGGATAGAAAAGTGACATTTTTTAGTTGCTTTTTGCTTCTAAAAAAAACTCATAGCGTGACCCGACGTACTGGGCCCTGACATATTCGAACGGGTTTTCCTCTTGAGTATAGCTGACTTGTTTCAGTCTGAGGATCGGAGCCTCACGTTTCACATTCAGCATATCGGCAACCTGTTCTGATGCCCATGTAGCCGATATGATCTGCTCCGCTCGGGCAACATGGTAGCCTCTATCGGAAAGAGACTGATAGAGGTGCTGTTTCAGTTCATCTTTATTGATATCACTCACGATATGATAAGGAATCGTTGCCACTTCAAAACATATCGGTTGGTCATCCGCAAAGCGTATGCGTTCCATAACAAGCACTTCTTCATTCTGACCTATTTTAAGTTTCTCCGATTCACTCTCGCTTGCATACTTAGTGTAGAAAGAAACCAGCTTACTTGATGGCGTTTTCCCCAGTCGTTCGATCGTTTCGGTAAAACTTGGGATACCACTCAGCTTTTCACGGACTTTGTCAGAGGCTACAAATGTCCCAGCCCCCTGTTTCCTTTCAAGCAGTCCTTCTTCCACCAGGGAACTCACTGCTTGCCTCGCTGTCATGCGGCTGACATTGAAATCAGCTGCAAGTGCCCGTTCAGAAGGGATCTTCTGCCCTTTGCTCCATTCATTTGACATTACTTTCTGTCTCAGCTTATTATGCATTGCAATGTATACAGGTACTTTTTTTGACATGGTCTGTCCTTCCTAAAAATGAATTAGCAGGCTGCTTATAACTGGCTGGCAGCTTCTTCATCCACAATAATAACAACATCCGGATGCTTCTGGAGGATACTGGCAGGAACGTCTTCTGATACAGGACCGTTCACGGTCTTTTCGATAGCTTCTGCTTTATTCTTTCCATAGGCCATCAGAATGATTTTTTTAGCGGCCATGATCGATGCTATCCCCATGGAGTATGCATAGTCAGGAACCTCGTCTTCAGATTCAAAGTAGCGTTTGTTTGCCTGGATGGTATCTTCAGTCAGTTTTATTTTATGTGTTTTTGTATCGAATGGCGTGCCCGGCTCGTTGAAACCGATGTGCGCATTCGTTCCGATACCTAAAATTTGTACATCGATCGGATTTTTTTCAAGGATCTCATCGTAACGTTCATTTTCATCTTCTTCAGTAGCCAGTCCGTCGGGAATATGCGTTTCTTTAAAAGGCTTGTCATTGAAGAGCTGTTCCTTCATAAAGTGTTCGTAGCTTTGCGGATGATCCGCTTCTAAACCGATATATTCATCCAAATTTACAGCTATTTTATCTGAAAAATCCAGATCGCTTTCCCTCAGTTCTTTATAAAGCATTTCCGGCGTGCTGCCGGTTGCCAGTCCGAAAACTTCAGCCCCTTCTTCCAAGGCCTCTTTTATCAGTCGGTAGGCTACTTTGCCGCCTTCTTCTTTATTTTTCACCACTTCGATTTTGATGTTGGATGAATTAGTTGAATGCATGGATATTTCCTCCTAAAATGGTTTCTTGCAGTTTATGATCTTTATCCAAAATGACCATATCGGCATCAAAGTTCGGATTCAATTCTCCCTTGGTGGTCAAGTTGAATTCTTTTGCCTGATTATATGAACTCATTTTCACTGCTTCAAGCATGGAACACTCAGTAAATGTCATCATATTGTTGAAAGCATCGATAAAGGTCAAGACACTACCGGCCAGAGATCCGTTGCTTAGTCGGGCTTGTTTGTCTTTGACGATCACTTTCTGTCCGCCTAATTCGCTCTCACCTTCTGGGCTTCCTTTTGCACGCATGGAATCCGTGATCAGCTCGATACCCTCGGCACCTTTTGCTTTGTAAGCAAGTTTCACCATTTCCTTGGAAATGTGGTGACCATCAACGATCATTTCAACCTTTACATTGTCTTCCAGCAGGCCGAAACCGCTGACGCCTATTTCTCTGTGATGCAGTCCCAGTTGACCGTTAAACAGATGCGTAATGTGCGTAGCTCCTGATTCTTTCAGCTGTTCATAAGTTGCCCCGGAGTGTCCCGCAGACAATATAATATCATTTTCCTGACAATAGGTCTCGAAATCTTTCACATCACCTGTTTCAGGCGCATAAGTGATGAGACGGATACGTTCACCGCTCAGTTTCTGCCATTTTTCCAACGTGTCGAGCTGGGCGGGCCGAATAAATTCTTCCGGCTGAGCGCCTTTGAAATCTTTTGAAATGAAAGGACCTTCAACATGGATGCCCTGGATCATCGGATTCATCTGTGCTGCTTCATTGATTGCTTTCAATGACGCTTCAATATTTTCATCAGACTGGGTCATAGTCGTCGGGAAGTAGGATGTGATCCCCTCCTCCAGCATTTTATAAGTCATGTCGCTTATTTTTTTTGGATCCGCATCCATATTATCTATACCGTAGCCACCATGACTATGAACATCGATAAAGCCGGGGATGATGTAATTTCCTTTAAGATCCGACTCCTCTTCGTCTATCTTTTTTTCATAGTGCTCCATTTTACCTACATCCAGGATCTCATTGGAGAATCGGATAAAGCCATTTTCGATTTCTCCTTCACCCGTGAATATATGTGCGTTAATGTATACTTTAATCAAAAGTGTTCCTCCTTTTTATTCTATAACTGAAAACCAGTTTCTCCGACATGAACAAGTCTCCATTCTCTTTTTAAGAGCATGGAGACCGTCTTTTTATTTCCAGAACTCGTCAAAAACCGTTACTGGCAAGTGACGCTTATGCCGTGTCTGCAGATACCACTGTTCTATTTTTTTTGCTGACTCTTCTGAAATTTCTTTTCCTTCAAGGTAATCGTCGATGTCGTGGTAAGTCACACCCAAAGCGACTTCGTCTGCAATACCGGGTTTATCACTTTCCAGATCGGCTGTCGGTACTTTTTCAACTAAATGTTCCGGTGCATTCAATTCGATCAGTAACTGTTTCCCTTGTCTTTTATTCAAACGGAAAAGCGGATTGATATCCGTTCCACCATCACCGTATTTTGTATAGAAACCAGTTACAGATTCAGCAGAATGGTCAGTTCCTAACACGACCCCGCTCGTATCCCCGGCTATGGCATATTGAATGATCATCCGTTCACGCGCTTTGATATTTCCTTTATTGAAGTCGCTCAAAGTCAGCAGATTCGCTTCCACACTCTTTTCAGTGGCGTCGACTGAAGGCTTGATATCTACGCGCATCACTTTATCTGGCTGCATCCATTCGATCGCATCCATCGCATCTGCTTCATCCGCCTGCACGCCATAAGGTAGACGAACGGCTATAAACAGATAATCCTGGTTCCCTGTTTCTTCCCGCAGTTCTTCGACTGCCATTTGAGCCAGTTTCCCAAGCAGGGTCGAATCCTGTCCGCCGGATATTCCCAGAACAAATGATTTCAGGAACGGATGCTTCTTCATATAGGCTTTCATGAAATCGATCGATCGTCGAATTTCTTTTTCAGGATCGATCGTCGGTGAAACGTGCATTTCTTCTACTATTTTTTTCTGTAAATCAGATATCATATCTTATCTACTCTCCTCTATAATTGACATTTAAAGTCAGGGCTTAAAAAATAGACTGATCATTCGGCTGGTCTTTAGCTATCTCTTTGAACAATTTGATTGTTTCCACTTTTGCATCGTAGAGTTTCTGTGACAAATCAACAGGATAAGGTTCCGGATTTAAAAGTCGTTTATGTTCTTCCCATTGTTCAGAAAGACTATCCTTGGCATACGCTTTGATTTCTTCAAGCGTAGGCATATCATAGACAAGCTGGCCGTCAACAATAATATCATGCAGCAGTGGTCGTGCCTGGAAATCATCCAGCGTTTTATTTATATACGTGTACTGGGGATGGAACATGAATAACTCATCTTGAAGATCAGGTCTTTCTTCATAAAGAGTGATGTAATCCCCTTCAGGTTTTTTGTTATCATGTGACCGGATCCGCCAGACCTGTTTTTTGCCGGGTGTCGTGATCTTTGACGCATTAGCGGTCAGCTTCAGGGTCGGGTACATTGTTTCGTTTTTACCTTCAACCGATACGATTTTGTAGACAGCACCCAGTGCGGGCTGATCAAACGCCGTGATCATCTTGGTACCCACTCCCCAGACATCGATTTTTGCCCCCTGCATTTTAAGGTTCAAAATCGTTTCTGCATCTAAATCATTAGAGACATATATCTTTGCATCAGGGAATCCTGCCTGATCCAGCTGTTGTCTCACGCGTTTTGACAAGTAAGATAAGTCACCGGAATCGAGCCTTACACCAAGAAAATTGATTTTATCTCCCATTTCTCTTGCTACCCGTATGGCATTGGGAACACCTGAGTCCAGAGTATGGTACGTGTCCACTAAAAACACACAATCCTTATGGGTTTCAGCATAGGCCTTAAATGCCTGATACTCATCTCTGTAGGCCTGGACGAGCGCATGCGCATGCGTACCTGAAGCCGGTATCCCGAATATTTTACCGGCTCTCGTGTTGCTTGTCGCATCACACCCGCCTATATAAGTCGCCCGTGCTCCCCAATGGGCTGCGTCAAATTCCTGAGCGCGTCTGGCCCCGAATTCCAGGACAGGATCATCTCCAGCTGCACTCTTGATTTGTGAAGCTTTCGTGGCAATGAGTGTCTGAAAGTTGATGATATTGAGCAAAGCTGTTTCGATCAGCTGACAGTCTGCAATGGGCCCTTCTACCTGGATAAGCGGTTCATCAGCGAAAGCAACTTCCCCTTCTCTAAATGCACGGATCGTCCCTTTAAACTTCCAATTTTCTAAGTACATTAAGAAGTCTTCAGGAAACTCTTTTACTTCTCTTAAGTATTGGATATCCGATTCACTGAAGGAGAGGTTCTTAACATAATCAACGACTCTTTCCAGTCCCGCAAAGATAGTGTAGCCGATATCGAAAGGATTATTCCGGTAATACACTTCAAAAACAGCTGTATTTAAATGGTTCCCTTTTTTCCAGTAGGTGTAGATCATATTCAGTTCATAGAAATCAGTATGCAATGCCATGCTGTCATCTGCATAGGTCTGTAACATCTTTTTTCCTCCTCATTATAAGGTGTCTCTGTATTGAAGTATATCATAATTCACGCTTCCCTGCGTCGATTCTGACAGAAGTATGCGCATACATATCATATAAAAAAACAAAACACCGGAAATAGAAACTTTCTCTATTTCCGGTGTTCTGCCATGATTTCATTATAAAAAACAAGGACAGACTGAGACTGTTTTTCTATTGAAAAACGCGAGGCAAAGGTTCGCAGGTGATGACCCTTTATACTTAACTGATCTTTTTTCCAAAGGTCATAAGCTTCTGACAGAGCGTCCTTCAATGCATCCGCATCTCCGGGAGCAACAAGCCAGCCCATACTGGCATCTCTGATCACTTCTCTGACATCTCCCACATCCGTTGCAATGACGGGCGTCTTTTCATCCGCTGCTTCCAACAGGATCATCGGAAAGCCTTCGCTCAAAGACGGTAATATAAAAACATCCGCCTCCCGTAACGCTTCCCTTATCTCAGCACCTGACAGCCATCCTTTAAAGTTGAGATGGTCCATAAGATCGTATGCTTCACCTTTTCTCTTTAATGCATTCATCTCTTCTCCGTCTCCACAAATGTCCCACTGCCAGTTCTGTTCTGTGAACTCACTTAGAGCATCCATGAGAACGTCGTACCCTTTTATTTTAGTTAACCTTCCCACCGTGACAAGGGTAAACCTTTTCTGACTGACAGATGCGGATCGTTCCTTGGAGTCAGAAAATCGGATACCATTATGTATGACTTTGATGCAGCAGGCTGGTATGCCCTGTGACTTTAAAAATGTGCTGATTTCATGCGAAACAGTGATAATGCCATCTGCTCGCTTAAATGTCTTCAAATGGATGAGTTCAAACATCTTGCCCATGGATCCACGGTCTTTGAAATCAAGCAGAGGGTGACTGTGCACAGTTATTACCCACTTGACAGTCAAAAAAGGAGAAAGGAATGCCATAAGGCTGTTGGCACGCGGTCCATGTGTATGAAGGATCGTATAGTCCTGTTTCAAGATGAACCTTCTCAATTGGTACAGGACAGACAAATCAAACCGGTTCTTCTGTTCAAAAACGTAGACGCTGACCCCCGCTTCGCGCGCCGCCTGAGCAACCGGTCCTTCTTCAAAAACGATCAAATCGATCTGTTCAGCTTTCAGCTTCTCAAGCAGCGAAACGATGTGTACGAGCCCGCCGCCAAATTCATTTCCTGCATTGATATGTGCAATTTTCATTGAACTTTATCCTTTTTCTTCTGTCTATAGATTTCCTGAAGGAATTTTGGCAGAACGGACATGCGTTTGTACCTTGATGGCTGTTTGATGAGTCTATAAAGCCACTCAACATGAAAGTACTGCACGAGTTTAGGGGCCCGTTTCGTTTTGCCCGACAGGACATCAAAACTCCCCCCTACACCCACAGCGATACCATGGTCAACTTGACTGAGATAGTTACTGATCCATTTCTCCTGCCTTGGAAACCCGAAGGCGACGAATATCATGTCAGGCTCGGTCTTCTTGACTTTTTTGATCATTTCAGGATCGGCATGATTGAAATAGCCATGGTGATAGCCGGCAATCTTAATGTCAGGCCATTTTTTCTTTACTTCTGAGATCGTCAGTTCAATGATTTCTTCTTCTGCGCCTATAAAGTAGACGTTCTTTTTTTCCAGATCAGCGATTTCCAGAAGACCCAGCATCAGTTCAAATCCCGGTACCCGCTCTTTGATCGGCGTACCCAGCGCATGAGAAGCTTTTACGATGCCAATACCGTCTGGAGCAATGAAATCTGCCTGCATCAGCAATTGATAGTAATCTGGATTGTCTCGTGCATACATCACTATCTCAGGATTGGCGGTCACTAAAAACGTTTTCTGTCCTGTGTTCAGTCGTTCATATAGTGCTTTCAGAAATTCTTTACGTGTCATATTATCAAAGGGAATACCCAGAATCGTCACTTTGCTATTCATTATTCGTTCATCCATTCTACTGGCTTTCTATTACAGGTTGATCAGTGATAAGGAATGACCTGTTATCTCATCATATGTTTCTTTTAATCGGATAACACATCATTTTTTCCATTTTGCTTGACTTTATATAGTAGTCTGTCTGCACGGTTAAAGAGCTGGCTTACCGTTTCGTTCCCCATATATTCAGCTACCCCCGAACTGCTCGTCACTTCAGCAGGTTCACTGAACTCACGCTCATTAAATTTCACGCGGATCTCTTCTGCCATTTCAAGCGCTTCTCTCTTTTTGACATCCGGCAAGACGATCAGAAATTTTCCGCCCTCGAACGTCCCGGCAAACTGATCCGGCTGAAGCGTTTCTTTTATGACTCCGGCCGCTTCTTTTATGACTTCATCTCCAAATAAGGGGCCAAACAAGGCATTCTGGTGTTCAAGATTGTCGATATCCAGGATGATCATAGATACGGTCTTCTTGTTCTGCTTATTGACGTCGGATATGACTTGCCCCAGCCTCACAAGGATATTGGAACGGTTGAATAAGCCCGTCAGTTTATCCTGTTTTGACAGCTGGGCCCATTCTTTGTTTTCTTTCATCAGTTCCTGTTTTTCCGCTTCGTAATTTGTCACATCAAAGACGATACCGGCCAGAAACAAAGGTTCGCCGCTTTCAGAACGCTGTGTGACTGTCCCACGGTCATAATACGTTTTGTAAGACCCGTCTTTTGCTTGTATACGATATTTTACTTCCCAGACCGGAATTTTTCCTGCCAGATGATTCTGCATCATCTGCATGACAAAATCGTAGTCTTCCGGATGCAGACGATCGGTAAAGAACTGAAAGTCCACAAACTCCGGAAGTTCTTCTTTTTTGAAGCCCAGTGCTTCTGCTTTCTTCGGATTGAAGGTCACTTTGTTCTCTTTAAAATCCCAGAACCAATGCCCTAAATTTCCGATCCAGGAAAATTCCAGTGAATCCTGATCCTGCTGCAGTTTGAGGAGCTCTTTATTCAATCGCTTTACAGCTTCCAACTCATTTTTCAAGCGTTCGATTTCTCTCTGCTGATCCATATCCGCCATCTCCTCGTCTCCTTTTTCTTAAGTATAATACAGGTGACTCGTGTTTTATATCCTGTATCCAAAGCTTTTTTATTTATGATGACAATAGTCACAAAATCGTCATACTTTCCGGGACGATACACTCTTATGACGGTTTGATCAGTCTATGCGTTCGATTTCAATAAGATTTATCTGTAGAGGGAAGCTTTCCATAACTGGTCCTTCATGCCTGACCCTTACCCGATCCCCTATTTCGAGGTCCATGTCTTCTTCAACAGAAATGCTCACTTCGGTTCCTGAACGTCTGATGTCTTCACCTTCAGCAGGTTCAATAACAACACTCTGATCATCGATACGGATAACGGTGCCTTCAAAGGTCTCTCCAGACTGACAGCCGGCAAGAAGGAACAGGAACAACAGGATAAAAGCAGTTAAGACTCTTTTCATTTTAATCCCCCTCAAACTGATCAATGTTTTTTCAGCAGCAGCTGATCGATAAAGTGATCGGTGGTTTTGTGCAGGATCATATCCGCCCGAAAACGGGTTGGCAGGATGAATTCTTCCAGATTCTTCAGGTTGACTTTTTTCCATACACCGCGTGCCATCTCGAAAGCTTCTTTCTTATCTCCAATGGCATATGGATAGTAATAGTTCGAAGGATCCGTGAAGGCCGTTTTCAGCAGCAGCCCGAACCGCTCAAGATACCAGTTCTCGATCTTGGCTGGTTCTGCATCCACATAAAAGCTGAAATCGAAAAAATCGCTGACAAAGATTTTTTCATTGGTCGGTAGCTGCAGCACATTGATCCCTTCAACGATCAGAATATCAGGCTGGTCGATGATTTCAAATTTATCTGGAACGATATTGTATAGACGGTGGGAATAGAGCGGCACTTCGATGTTCCTTCTGCCGCTTTTGACGTCACCCATGAAACTGATGAGACGGTGCATGTCATAACTTTCAGGAAAGCCTTTACGGTTCAGGATGCCACGTTCTTTCAAGACTTCATTGGGATAAAGGAAACCGTCCGTCGTGATGAGACTGACTTTCTGATCTGGATAGGCACGTGCCATCATTGCCTGGAGAAAACGGGCCAGAGTGCTTTTTCCCACAGCCACACTTCCGGCTATCCCGATGATGTAGGGATCTTTCTTGTGCGGCTTGCTTAAAAAGCGTTTTATTTCATCTTGTCTTTCATGGTAGTGCTTGATATATTTATTCAGGATCTCAAGGATAGGCAGATAAATTTCTTTCACATCCATAACAGAAACGTTGTCGTTTAAAGAACGCAATGCTTCCACTTCCGTGTCTGTCAGCATCATTTTTTTGTTTTTATTTAACTCTTTCCACTCTTCGCGGTTGATTATATAAAAGGAATCAGATTCTTTCATGCGGTTACCTCCGCTCTCGTCGTATTTATCTTACACAGTTTACCAAATCTCTATCCGCTTTCACAATACTCATTGACAAACTTGGAGGATTAATCTTTAACGAATCTTTAAGTGCCCCTGTTATGATAAAATAGAAAACAGGATGATTCTGTCCTTATTATGAATAGCCGTTTTCTAAATTAACCGTTTGACCATACATATAAACTATACATCTCGAGGTGACTCTATGAAGACTTTAAACAAAAGCGCCACAGGAAAAGCACACGGTAAAATCATTCTGATCGGTGAACATGCCGTTGTTTATGGTGAGCCGGCGATCGCTTTTCCTTTTAAAGCTGCGCCTGTAAAGGTAAAAATAAATAAAACAGAAACACTTACCATGATTGCATCGAGTTATTACTCGGGACCCTTGAACGAAGCCCCCGACGTGCTCGCAAATATAAAACTATTACTTGAAACGATCGGCCATGACTTAGATCAGCCTGTGGAAAATTTATCCATCACCATAACCAGTTGTATCCCAGCTGAGAGAGGTATGGGTTCGAGTGCAGCCGTTGCAAATGCATTCGTTCGAGCACTTTTCAATTATTTCAATACGCCACTGGATAAAGAGCGACTTCTTTATTATGTCGATATTTCCGAGAAAATCGCACATGGGAATCCCAGCGGTATAGATGCCCGAGTGACAGGCAGTGAGTTCCCTGTCTTCTATAAAAAAGGCAGCACGTTTGAAGCCCTTTCTATTCATTTGTCCGGTTATCTGATTGCTGCAGACACTGGGGTCAAAGGTCGGACAGGTGAAGCGGTCGCTGACGTGGCACGGTGCGTTGAAGAACGTCCAGAACAGACGATGGAGACGATCAGAACCATCGGTCAGCTTACCCTGCAGGCAAAAGATGCTCTTGCCCATAATGCTCTGGAACATTTAGGCAGGCTGCTGACTCAGGCACATAGCATGCTGCAGAAGTTAACAGTAAGTGACGACACACTGGATCATCTTGTCGAGACGGCCATCCAGTCTGGCGCATTAGGCGCTAAGTTGACCGGGGGAGGCCGGGGCGGCTGTATGATCGCCTTGGCTCAATCAGAACAAAAGGCAAAAATCATCGCAGACAAACTTTTGGAACAGGGAGCTGTCAATACCTGGATCCATGCGTTAGGAGAAGATAACAATGAGTAACTGGGTACGCGCACACACAAATATCGCTTTAATCAAATACTGGGGCAAAAAAGATGAAGAGCTGATCATCCCTATGAACAATTCGCTTTCTTTAACACTGGACGCTTTCTATACCGATACACGCGTCACATTCGATGATGCACTGACAGCCGATGAACTGTATCTGGATGACATGCTGCAGGATTTTACAGCGCTGAAAAAAGTAAAAACTGTTCTGGATCTAGTGAGAGAAAAAGCAGGAATCAGGTCAAAAGCGAAAGTTGAAAGCTATAATCACGTACCGACAGCTGCCGGTCTGGCCTCTTCAGCCTCAGGACTGGCCGCACTGGCCGGTGCAGCCAGTCTGGCGGCTGGTCTGGAACTGTCTTCAGTCGAACTTTCCAGACTGGCCCGCAGAGGTTCAGGATCGGCCTCACGGAGCATATACGGCGGCTTTGCTGAATGGCAGAAAGGGTCAAGCGACGAGACCTCCTTTGCTGTGCCGGTAGACGATGCAGACTGGGACATAGGCATGCTGTTCATTGTGGTGAGCGACAAGAAAAAAGACGTGTCGAGCCGCGAAGGTATGTCACGGACTGTCCGGACGTCTCCTTTTTATCAGGGCTGGCTGGATTCCCTGGAGGAAGATTTGAACGCTATGAAACAGGCTATCAAGAAACAGGACATTGATAAAGTCGGCGTCATCGCAGAACAGAATGCCTTAAAAATGCACGCCACGACATTGGGGGCAAAACCGCCCTTTACCTACTGGTCTCCTGACAGCGTGAAAGCAATGGATTCAGTTAGAGCACTGCGGGAACAAGGTTATTCCGTATATTTCACTATGGATGCCGGGCCAAATGTCAAACTGATCTGCAGACAGTCCCAGCTTGACGAAATAAGGACACATTTACTTAGTAACTTTACTGAATCGCAGCTTATTGCAGCGAGACCCGGCCCCGGGCTTCACGTAGTGACGGGCCCTGAGCTTTAATCACAAGGGAAAGGTGACGAAATGAAGCAGACACAAAACAAAGCACCAGGAAAACTTTTTATTGCCGGTGAATATGCCGTTGTCGAGCCCGGATATCCCGCTGTCATCGTCGCTGTTGACCGGTTCATTACTGTTTCGGTCTCCCCTTCCAATGGGCCGTCCGGAACGATCACTTCCCCGACTCTATCTGACGAAACACTGCAGTGGCGGCGCAACGGTCAGCGGATACTGCTTGAAGGGGCGAATGAAAAAGCTGATATCCTTTTAAAAACAATGGAAATGACCGAACGATACTTAATAGAGCAAAGTTGTGCTCTCCCTTATTATGACTTGGTCATAGAAAGCACTTTGGACAGCCCGGACGGCAGGAAATACGGGCTGGGGTCCAGCGGTGCAGTGACAGTCGCCGCAGCAAAAGCGTTACTGGAGTCTGCTGGCATTACGCTCAGTGATGAAAAAGTATTTAAACTCGCTGCTGCCGTTCATGTCTCCTTAAAAAGCAGAGGTTCACTGGGAGATCTAGCGGCAGCGGCTTACACAGGCTGGATCGCCTACTCCAGTCCGGATAAGCACTGGATAAAGAGGCAGCTGGATCAGGTCAACCTCTCTGCTCTGATCGGACAGCCATGGCCGGAACTTAGGATCGAGCGCTTGCCTGCCCCGTCATCTCTTCAGCTTCTCGTTGGCTGGACCGGCCATCCCGCCTCCACAGAATCCTATGTCACTTCGGTCCATCAGGAGCGTGAGAAGATAAGTTACCAGGCTTTTTTAAATGAAAGTAAGGCCTGCGTGGCAGATCTGATAAAAGGAATCAAAACGGATGAAAGTGATCAGATAAAAGATGCTGTGCGTCACAACCGTGAGCTCCTGCTTAAGATGAGCCAAGCAAAAGAGATCGTTCTAGAAACATCGCTGCTCGCCCGCCTCAATCGTATTGCAGAAAAAAATGGAGCAGCTGCTAAAACATCTGGAGCCGGTGGTGGGGACTGTGGTATCGCCTTAGTTGGGACCCCCCAGCAGAAAAAGCACATCTTTTCAGAGTGGCGGGCGAGTCATATTGAACCGCTGTCTCTTACCGTGTATGATAAACATAATTGACAAAGTCTGGAGTGTGCCTTATGCCGAAAACCAATAACCGAAAAAATGAACATGTCTCGTTATCCGAAAAATTTTATGACAAAGGAGATTCCTCTTTTAAAGATGTCTCCTTCGTTCACCATTCTTTCCCTCAATGTGATGTGAAAGATATCTCTCTGAACGTTACTTTAGAGGGTCTGCATTTTTCCTCTCCCTTTTTCATCAATGCAATGTCTGGTGGCAGTGCGTGGACTGGAAAAGTCAATGAAAAGCTCGCTTTGATCGCGAGAGAAACGGACCTTGCGATGGCTACGGGATCAGTCAGTGCAGCACTCAAAGATCCGTCTCAAGCTGATACCTTCCGAATCGTCCGTAAGACAAATCCTAATGGGCTGGTATTTGCCAATCTAGGTGCTGGACACGGTCTGGAAAATGCCAAACGAGCCGTTGATCTGCTTGATGCCAATGCTCTTCAAATTCATTTAAATGCTCCGCAGGAAATCGTCATGCCTGAAGGTGACCGTGAATTTTCAGAGTGGATAGACAATGTACAGTCTATCGTTGAGGGGTTAGGGGTACCCGTTATTGTGAAGGAAGTCGGCTTTGGCATGTCCAGAGAAACTGTCGAATTGCTGGAATCGATCGGTGTAAGCCTGATCGACATCAGTGGAAAAGGCGGGACGAATTTTGCTCAGATAGAAAATTACCGTAGAAAAGATTTCAAACTGGACGACTTAGAAGCGTGGGGACAGTCGACTGCGGTATCTCTGCTTGAAGCACAGGAAAGTGTCAGTCAAGCTTCCATCATCGCATCCGGCGGGATCAGACGTCCAATGGAAATCGTCAAAGCTTTGGCACTTGGTGCATCTGTCAGTGGCCTATCCAGTCAGATCATGCATATGGCTTTGGATGATGTTGACGAAACTATTTTGACTTTGACTCAATGGAAAGATGAAATAAAACGTATCATGACTTTGCTTGGTGCCACATCTGTCAGTGATCTACAAAAGACTGATCTGATCATTGGCGGAGAGACAGCGGAATGGTGCGACGCCCGGAATATAGATAAACGCCATTATGCATTCCGATCAAACAGCAGATGACTGTACTCAGCGACTACACAGCATGCACATAAAGAAGGCTGATCATGAATAATCCTACAAACACAACGCATCTATTTAAATATTTCTGGCTGCCTCTCTACGTCCTTCTTCAGCTGACATGGGGAGGCTTTCAGTCTCTGGCAGGTCTGGTTCTGTTTCTTTTTCATCTTCGTTCGCCTCACGACTTTTTTCATGGAAGTATCCGCACAAAATGGTCCTCATTTAACGGCATTTCTCTCGGCCTGTTTATCTTTACGCCCAATGAGGAAGACTCGGACTTACTTAAGCGGAAGAAAAACAGCAGATCGTTGCTTAAAGACCAGTGTGACCGGATATCGGTCCATGAATACGGTCATACCTATCAGTCGTTGATCCTCGGTCCTTTATACCTTCTTATCATAGGGACCGTCTCCTGGTCCTGGGCCCGTACGAAACGATACAGGGATCTTCGCAAGATTTACGGTGTGCCTTATTCTTTCTGCTGGACAGAAGCTTGGGCAAATAGACTTGGCGAGTGGATTTTAAAGGAACCGTCGATTACACATTAATGCAAAAACATAAGTGGAACAAAGAGTGCTGAGCCCCCCTATTTTCTAACTCATACCTTAGTCGATAACTGCTGAAGCATCAGTTCGCGGCTACGGTAGCGAATCAGCACAAGATAATCGCAGATGCCTTTTGGAGCACGTTTACGAAAAAACATTAGGACACAGGAAAGAGGGGGGACTTTTTGCCCACCCTCTTTCCTGTGTTTAGCCAAGGCAACGTAGTCTTCCAGCGTTATTGTGACCAGTTCGATGACGTCCAGTCTTCAGAAGTATTCTCAATAACCGTTTAGTGACCAGTTTAGGCTGGGATTTCTCAGGAACTGGTCTCAATAACCGTTTAGTGACCAGTTTACGACGGGTTTCTTCAGGAACTGGTTGCAATAACCGTTTAGTGACTAGTTTTAGGCTGGGATTTCTCAGGAACTGGTCTCAATAACCGTTTAGTGACCAGTTTACGACGGGATTTCACAGGAACTGGTCTCAATAACCGTTTAGTGACTAGTTTAGGCTGGGATTTCTCAGGAACTGGTCCCAACAGCAGTTCAGAAACCAGTTAAAGCAATCCTCCAAGCCAGTTGCTTTTGTAAAGCACATGCAGTCAGCAGAATGGTTTTTCTGGAACAGTTCTTAAGAAAAGTAAGAAGGCTGGGAGATTGTTTCCCCAGCCTTCTTTTCTTTTTGAACATCTGCTCTTTTTCCTTTTCCTGTACAGCCGCTTTCTGACCACTTAGCCCCCCGTATTACTCGGTATCCCAAGAGCATAAATTGACCTGTAACAGAGCGGTCTTCCACAGTGAAATAATGTAATAGTTCCTTGTTCTTCTCCTCTTAAAAGAGTATGTAAAACACAGTCATTAAGAGAACGCCTGTAACCATTGACCACAACAGACTTTTTGTCTTGTATGCCACTACAAATACTAGTATAGAAGGAATCAGCTTTATATTACGGAAGGGGTGCAGGGAAAAAGAACTTTCCCAGAAAAAGACGTCTGAAGCGACTAAAGCTGCAAAAATCGATACAGGAATAAAGGACATCCAGCGACTGAATGACGGGGATATCTCTTTCTTACTCAAAAGCAGCAGTGGGAAAAATCGTGGAATAAATGTAACGATGGCCATTCCTAGTATCAGCACCAGTGATTCACTACTCATTTGCCTTCACTCCTCCTTCTACTGCATTATTTTCCAGATAATAACCTATAAACGATGCCAGAACTGTGGCAATGACTAAAGCAATGTTATGTTTAAGTACTGCGGTAAACACGACGGACAACACGACCGAAACGATCCCGGCAATAATGTGTGCTTTTGAAACAAACTGCATGACCATCATGCAGATAAACATAGCGATCAGTGCATAATTCATGATCAGTGTGTTGATCGTGAACTGACTGCCGATGATGCCGCCTAATACAGTACTCAAACTCCATGCAGAATAGTTGAATAAATTGGTTATCAACGCTTCATTTGCTGTCCAGTCGTCTCCCTGGAACCGGGAATAATTGATGCCGAAGGACTCGTCAGACAGCGTATGACCGAAAAGCCCCAGAAAACTCATAGGTTTGTTTTTAACGTATTTCGAAATGCTCGCTGACATCAATATATGTCTTAAATTGAGAAAAAAGACCATGAGGATAATGGATGGGACGGCTGCCCCGAAGGCCACCATGCTCCCGGCTAAAAATTGAGCGGCGCCCGCATAAACGAGGGCACTCATGAGGAAGATAGCCAGCACACTGAAGCCTGCATCATATAAAACGATACCACAGGCAATGCCTAACGCAAGGTAACTGGCCATGATCGGCAGCCCTGCTTTCATTCCACTCAACACCGTATCGTTTTTCATCTACCTTTCCCCTTTCTTGTGTTCATTTGAATAAATGTTATATCAGTATAGCATATCCTTTCCTTTCTATTAACGATAAAAGAGATACGACGAATACTTAATGTATTCTGCCATACCTCTCTCCTCTTAATGCTATACTTAAGAAGCTGTCATACGACTGGTCATAAGCGGTATTCATTCAGTCGTTTTCTTTATCTGTTGTCAACTTACCCACACTTTGGCTTGCTCTTTTTCTTCAGGATCAAACTGTCTGACCTCTACTTGAGGCATATACTTCACAAGTTTTTCGCCTATTTCCGCCCACTTCTTGTCACTTACCATCGCAACTTTATCAAAGTCATCTAAATGAGACGTGTCAAATTTTATGTCTTTGATCAACCCATCTATGGTGTAATTCAGACTTCTGATTTCCATCAAAAGATTCAGTTTATCCTTATTGATCAGATTTTCTTTTTTCTGCTTGAAATAGGCTTCAAAATCCTTAATATCCTCTTCAGTGACTTCTCCATCGATTTCCACTTCAATAACATAGGGTAAATCATTTGTTCTGATCATCATCACTTTAGTTCCTCCTTTAGTTCCTCTCTACCTTTCTGATCACTTAATTATATTTTCCCCTTGAGGCTATGTGGTCTCTAATTCTGGGAAAGACCTTTTCTGTCAAGTTCTTCCTTATCCGTTATTATTTCAATGGTAACATGCTCTTTCACATTGTTTTCACGAGCAAGTTTCCTGATAATTTCTTTAACCTTCTGTCTCTTTTTTATATCTGTAGACTCCATTAACACCGTGACAACGAGGGCATTCTCTTCTCCATCTATTGACCAAATATGGAAGTCCGATATAGCTTTTACATCCGTTATCTTTTCTATGGTTTCTACAATAACTTTAACATCAGCCTCTTCAGGCACTCTATTCAGCAATATTTTCATCGTATTCAAGAATTGTGGTACTGTCAGGTAAAAAATGTACAAGGCGATGACTATGGATAATATAGGATCCAATCGATATAAATCTGTATAACGCATGACGATACTGACGACGAGTACCCCCACCCACCCTAAGACATCTTCAAGCATATGGAGACTCAATACACTTTCGTTTTTAGAAGAACCTTGGCGTAAAAGGACAGTAGCGTAGCCATTCAAAAGGATGGCCACAAGAGAAAGCCAGATCATTCCGGTGACATCGACTGGTTGAGGGTCTATAAGGCGGGGAACACTTCTATATATAATGAAGACTGATCCACTAAGTAACACAACCGCTGTGATCAGCGCCCCAAGTAAAGAAAAACGGCTGTAGCCGAAGGTATACGTGTTGTTTCTCTCTTTTTCTGAATATTTCTGGAAAAACCAGGCAAAACCTGTAGATATTGCATCGCCCAAATCATGAAGAGCATCAGACATGATAGCGATACTGTTGAAAATAAAACCGAAAACAAACTCAACGATTGAAAAAGCAAGGTTGATAAAGAAAACGATGCTGATATTCTTTTTCGCCTGATTCTGATTTCCTGATGACTGGGTGTGATCATTGCCAGCAACTTCCGACGATTTAGTGTTTTCTTTGTCCTCCACAGTTTATCCTCCTTCCACATTGTCGGTTCTTGAAACTAACTGTATTATCAGATTATCATGTCCCGTCTATTTTTTAAATCAATACGTTTCGTGACAGGCGTTATCTTAGTTCGATTGGGTACAAAAAAGAGACTTGCCGTGATGAATAAACGCATCACGGTAAGTCTCTCATTACGTATTTATACTACACACGGTGTGTTACTGGATGATTTCGTGGATCAGTGTTGGCGCTGTCGCTTCTTCAGAAATCTTGATGTTTTCTCTGACTTTACTGATGACATCTTCAGAGATTTCTTTGTTGGAATAAAGAGTCACTAATGCCTCACCATTTTCTACTGAATCCCCGATTTTCTTGTGCATATATAGTCCAGCGGCTAAATCGATCTGGCTTTCTTTAGTTTCACGGCCAGCTCCCAGCATCATTGCAGTAATACCGATCTGGTCCGCAACGATTTCAGAAACTTTCCCTGATTCTTCAGCTGTGACATCTTGAGAATACTTCGCTTTAGGGAGGATGCCGTCCGGATCATCGGCAACCGATGCATCACCGCCCTGAGCCGCAATAAATGTTCTGAATGCATCCAGTGCTTTGCCGTTATGCAGGTTCTCTTCAAGAGCCTCGCGTGCTTCATCCAGCGAAGAACCGACGCCGCCTAAATAAGCCATCTGACTGCCTAAAACAAGACAGAGTTCTGTTAAATCTTCAGGTCCGTGACCTTTCAGTGTGTCGATCGCTTCTTTCACTTCCAAACCATTGCCGATCGCGTTACCCAAAGGCTGGCTCATGTCAGAGATGACTGCCATCGTGTTTCTGCCGACAGCTTCTCCGATATTGACCATGGTTTCAGCCAGTTCTTTCGCCTGTTCGACACTCTTCATGAAGGCACCGGCACCTGTTTTGACATCTAAAACGATGGCATCGGCTCCTGCCGCGATTTTCTTGCTCATGATGGAACTTGCGATCAGCGGGATCGATTCGACTGTGCTTGTCACATCACGCAAAGCATACAATTTTTTATCCGCAGGCGTCAGATTGCCTGACTGACCGACTACTGCCACTTTGTTCTGATTCACTAATTCAACGAATCTCTCCTGAGAGACTTCCACGTCAAAACCAGGTACCGCTTCCAGTTTATCGATCGTTCCACCTGTGTGACCCAGTCCGCGACCACTCATTTTAGCTACCGGTACACCTACACTTGCCACTAAAGGTGCTAGAACCAGTGTTGTTGTATCGCCTACACCACCTGTTGAGTGTTTGTCTACTTTAACGCCTTCAATCGGTGACAGATCGATCTGGTCGCCGGATTCTACCATTGCCATAGTCAATGCACTGCGTTCGTCATTATTCATACCGTTGAAATAAATGGCCATGGCCATCGCACTCATCTGATAATCAGGGATATCTTCGGATGTATAGTGTTCGATCATCCATTTGATTTCATCTTCAGTTAACGTCTGGTTGTGCTGTTTCTTCTCAATCAAGTCGATCATTCGCATACGTTGTTCACTCCTAATCATTTACTTATAGTTTATAGTTTATCATACAATCGCGAAAGAATAAGGTAATTTGACTAAGTATTGATAAGAATATTCCAATAATCCCTATCATGACTACACGATTATATAAAAGAGTGGTAAAATCAAGAATGAAGGTCAAACCAATCATAAAGGGAGAGATTTCATGACTAGTCAAAAATTGAACACCTTTTTAGAAGAAAATCTGCAGGACCTTAAAGATAATGGTCTGTATAATGAGATCGACGTGCTGGACGGTCCAAACGGTGCGGAAATCAGTATAAACGGAAAAAAACTGATCAATATGTCATCAAACAATTATTTAGGTTTTGCAAATGATGAGCGTTTAAAAGCTAAAGCCAATGAAGCAACAGACATTTATGGCGTCGGTGCAGGTGCTGTACGTACCATCAACGGCACCCAGGCTATCCATGAAGAACTTGAAGATAAAATCGCCGCATTCAAGCATACTGAAGCAGCCGTTGCTTTCCAGTCCGGCTTCAACTGTAACATGGGTGCCATTTCAGCAGTCATGAACAAAAATGATGCCATTCTGTCAGACGAACTGAACCATGCGTCCATCATCGATGGCTGCCGCCTGTCGGGTGCCAAAGTTATCCGAGTCAAACACCAGGACATGGATGACCTGAGAGCTAAAGCAAAAGAAGCGGTGGAAAGCGGTCAGTACGAGAAAATCATGTACATCACTGACGGCGTCTTTTCTATGGACGGCGACGTGGCTAAACTTCCGGAAATCGTTGAAGTCGCTGAAGAATTCGACTTGATCACTTATGTCGACGATGCTCACGGATCAGGCGTTATGGGTAAAGGAGCCGGAACAGTCAAGCACTTCGGTCTTCAGGATAAAATCGACTTCCAGATGGGCACACTGTCTAAAGCTGTCGGCGTTGTCGGCGGGTACGTTGCCGGAACTCAAAACCTGATCGACTGGCTGAAAGTCCGTGCACGTCCGTTCCTGTTTTCAACATCACTCACTCCGGGTGCTTCTGCTGCGTGTATCGAAGCCATCGACATCATGTCAAACTCTACTGAAGAAAACGAACGCCTTTGGGAAAATGGCCGTTATCTTAAAGAAGGATTGAAAAACTTAGGCTTCAACATCGGCAATTCAGAAACACCGATCACACCATGTATCCTCGGTGAAGAGAAGTTGACACAGACTTTCTCCAAACGTCTGACTGAAGAAGGCGTTTATGCTAAGTCTATCGTCTTCCCAACCGTTCCACGCGGGACAGGTCGTGTCAGAAACATGCCAAGTGCCGCTCATACAAAAGACATGCTGGACCAGGTTCTGGCCACTTATAAAAAAGTCGGTAAAGAACTGGACGTCATAAAATAAACGAATAGAACTGAGCGAAAGAGAAACGAACGGAGCTGTTCTTTCTCTTTCTTCTCGTGTTTTAAAAAATAATTGTCGGAGGTTTTTTTGTGAAGAAAATTTTAATTACAGGTGCTCTAGGTCAAATCGGATCCGAGCTTACGTTAAAACTAAGAGAATCCTATGGTATGGATAATGTCGTCGCAACGGATATCAAAGCACCAGAAGATTCAAAAGTCGTTTCAGAAGGTATTTTCGAAAAGCTCGACGTGACCGATGCAGACCGCATGAACGAACTGGTTGAAAAATATGATGTGGATACGCTTATCCATTTGGCTGCTTTACTCTCTGCCGTGGCCGAGGCTAAACCAAAACTTGCCTGGGATCTGAACATGGGTGGATTACTTAACGCATTGGAAGTGTCCCGTGAACATAATCTGAAATTCTTCACCCCAAGTTCCATTGGTGCTTTTGGTCCAGAGACACCAAAAGACCAGACACCGCAAGTAACGATCCAGCGTCCCACGACCATGTATGGCGTCACAAAAGTCAGCGGCGAGCTGCTAGGTGATTACTACTACCAGAAATTCGGCGTAGATACGCGCAGTGTCCGCTTCCCGGGACTGATCTCCCATGCGACATTGCCAGGCGGTGGAACGACCGATTACGCTGTTGATATCTATTACGAAGCATTAAAAAACAACACTTATACTTCTTTCATTGCTGAAGGGACGTATATGGACATGATGTATATGTCTGATGCCGTCGATCTCATCATTCAGCTGATGGAAGCGCCAAGTGACCAGCTAAAAAACCGCAATGCCTACAACGTGAGTGCCATGAGCATCGCACCTGAGGACATTGAGCGCGAAATCAAGAAACATATCCCTGACTTCGAACTGACCTATGATGTGGATCCTGTCAGACAAGGCATCGCAGAATCATGGCCGAACGCCATCGATACGTCGGCCGCTCAAGAACAATGGGGTTTTTCTCCAAAATATGATTTAGAAAAAATGACAGCAGACATGCTGGAACAACTGAAGAAAAAAGAACTTTAATCAGAAAGACTGTTTTTCCTGCTTGAGTATATCTCGGCAGGTAAAAACAGTCTTTTTGTTTATTAAGATGTAGAAGGCGGCCTGATGCCGCCTTCTTTCGTTATGAATTTCAGGAAGTAGTTGTTTATTGCAGGAACTAAGAGTGACTAGCCCTGTTGAGTTTCAGTAATTGAGCCTTATAACAGGAACTCGTTCTAATTTTCTATCTTGAGATACGGCTATAGTACCTTATAATAGGAACTCGTTCTAGTTTTCTATCTTGAGATACGGCTATAGTACCTTATAATAGGAACTCGTTCTAGTTTTCTATCTTGAGATACGGCTATAGCGCCTTATAATAGGAACTCGTTCTAGTTTTCTATCTTGAGATACGGCTATAGCGCCTTATAATAGGAACTCGATACTTTCTATTTACTGGAGTTCCTGCTATATCGCTGGATAATAGTTGCTCGGCAAACCGAAACGCAATGAGTTCCTATTATCACATACTCAGACAGCACAAACTGTTTTCATTCGAAGGTAAAAGGTGCAATGAGGTTTTCCCCTCATTACACCTTTGTCCTCATTATACTTAACGTTTGACTTCTTTTACTTCAGGACCGTCTTCGGTGCCTACAATGACTTTTGTGACACAATCTAAGAATAAACCGTGTTCCACAACACCAGTCAGTGAATCCAGCCATTTAGCCAGTTCGTGCGGGTTATCGATCTGTTCCAAATGCAGGTCAATGATATAGTTCCCAGAATCCGTCAAGTATAACTCATCATTGTCATCTTTTCTGAAGCTTGGTTTCATGTCTTTTTCTTTGAATAAACGGAAAACCTGCTGGCAGCCGAATTTGACGACTTCGACCGGCAGTGGAAACGCACCGAGTTTATGAACAAGCTTGCTGTCGTCCACTATCCAGATTACTTCATCGGACTGGTTCGCCACCATTTTTTCAAACAAGTGGGCTCCCCCGCCTCCTTTGATCCCCTGATAATCATCAGAGATCTCGTCTGCACCATCAATCGTGACGTCTATTTTTTCCACATCATTGATGTCCTTTAAAGGAATACCCAATTCTTTCGCATGATCAGCTGTTCTGTGAGACGTGGTGACTCCGGTTATTGACAAACCGTCTTCTTTCACACGCTTCCCCACTGCTTCCACCATGTAGTAAGCCGTTGATCCTGTGCCCAAGCCAACGACCATACCATCTTTAACAAATTCTGCCGCTTTATTCCCAACCATTTCTTTTAAATTCATATGCATTAACTCCTTTATTTAGTCTTGATTCAATTATAGCACAGAATAGAAAAAGTGAGGATCCGGTCTGGATCCTCACTTACCCTAAACGATTATTTGAACATCTTGAATTCCAGGAACAGCTCGTTGTAAAGACCCGTATATTCCGGACCAAGATCTTCATACACTTCAAGATCATCGATCATGTCCTGGCTGGGATAAAACTGTTTATCTTCGATCGTTTCTTCTGGAAGGTGCTCCATCGCTGATTTGTTCGGCGTACTGTAGCCGATGTAATCGGCATTCTGAGCAGCTACTTCAGGTTCCAGCATAAAATTGATAAAGGCATATGCCGCTTCCTCATTTTGAACCGTGTGAGGGATCACCATATTATCAAACCATAAGTTAGAGCCTTCCTCAGGCAGGATGTACGAGATGGCTTCATTTTCCCACATCATATCCGCCGCTTCACCAGAATAGGTCACCGCCAAAGCTGCTTCTTCCTGGATCATGTACATTTTGATCTCGTCAGCAACGAGGGCTTTCATATTAGGTACCAAGTCGACCAGTTTTTCAGCAGCTGCATCGAGTTCTTGTGCATCCTTAGAATTCAAAGAGTACCCCAGCGTCTGCAGCCCGATACCGATGACTTCTCTTGCTCCGTCAATCATCAGAATACGGTCTTCATATTTGGGATCATATAGCTCTTCCCAGCTTGCAGGAGGGTCTTCTAAAAGATCTGCATTGTAGGCGATCCCTAGTGTCCCCCAGAAATAAGGGATCGAGTACTGGTTGCCCGGATCAAAGTTCAGATCCAGAAAGTCTTCATCGATATGCTCAAGTCCTTCGATTCGGGAATGATCAAGCGGTATGACGAGGTTTTCCTCCATCATGCGCTCGATCATATATTCGCTTGGAACGATCAGATCATAGCCTGTCCCGCCCTGCTGTACTTTCGTATACATGGCCTCGTTCGAATCGAATGTTTCGTAAACGACTTGATACCCCGTCTCCTCTTCAAAACGATCCAGCAGTTCAGGATCGATATAGTCGCCCCAGTTGTATAGATGAAAGATCTCCGATCCGCTCGTGCCTTCTGCATGCTCGATCAGTGTTTTGCTGAAGTACAGCCCGCTCGCCAGTGCTATGATCAGGAATGAAAATAAAGTCAGCTTTTTCATTATGGCATCACCGCCTTCTCATGATTTGTTGGATCCACAGCCAATATCTTCTTCCGGGTACGCTGCTGCTTTTGTATAAAGTAATACCCGACGACGATGGCCATGGCTACTAAAAAGAGGACCGTGCTCAGTGCATTGATCTCCAGACTTACACCCTGACGTGCCCGCGAGTAGATTTCTACGGACAGTGTGGCGAAGCCGTTTCCTGTAACGAAAAAGGTGACAGCAAAATCATCGATCGAATAGGTAAAGGCCATGAAGAAACCTGCCAGAATACCCGAGCTGATGCTTGGCAGGATGATTTCTTTCAAAACCTGCCACTGGCTTGCCCCTAGATCTCTGGCGGCCGTTATCATGTGCGGGTTCATCTCTTCAAGCCTCGGCAGCACCATCAGCACGACGATAGGAATGCTGAAAGCGATATGAGAAAAGAGTACAGAATAAAAACCTAATCTGAAACCGACCAACGTGAACAGCAGGAGAAAGCTTGCTCCGATGATGACATCCGGCGAGACCAGCATGATATTATTTAAACTCATCAGCAGGCCCTGCGTGCGCCTTTTCCTAGAAAAATAAATACCGATAGCTCCCATCGTTCCGATCACTGTGGCAGCCAGAGATGAGATCAAGGCTACGCGCACAGTATCCAGAGCGATCGTCAATAGTCTCGTATCCTCTGCAAGCGCGGTGTAATGTTCTAAAGTAAAACCGTCGAACTGATTCATCGTTCCTGCTGCATTGAATGAATAATAAATCAGGTAAAAAATAGGCAGGTACAGCAAGACGAATACCACAAATAAATAAACTGAAGAAAGCTTTGTATTCTTCACCATCAGCGTGTGCCTCCTCTTTGACGCTTTTTGGTCAGGGCCATCACGGCAAACATAATGACGATGAGAACGATCCCCATCGTAGAGCCCATCCCCCAGTTCTGCGTGACTAAAAAGTGCTGTTCTATAGCTGTACCTAAGGTCATGACTCGGTTACCGGCGATAAGCCGCGTCAGCATGAACAGAGACAGGGAGGGGATGAATACGGCTTGTATCCCGCTTCTTACCCCAGATAAAGACAAGGGATAAATAACCGAGCGGAACGTCTGCCATTCATTTGCCCCTAGATCCCGGCTGGCTAATGTCAGCGATTCATCGATATCGTCGATGGCGTTGAACACCGGCAGCAGCATAAACGGAATCTCGATATAGGTGGCAACGATCAGAAAACTCAGTCGGGTGAAAAGCAGGGGCTGTGCGCCGATGCCCATAAACGCCAGCAGCTGATTGACCATACCGGACTGGCTTAAAATTCCAATAAAGGCGTATGCTTTGAGCAGGATATTCATCCAGGTCGGCAGGATCATAACTAATAGCCATAAATGCTTGTGCTCTGTCCTTGTCAGGAAATAAGCAGCCGGATAGCTGATGAGAAGGGTCATGACAGTGATCAGAAAGGCATAGAGAAAACTCTGACCGGTCATTGTCAAATATACAGGCGACGTGAAGTAGCTTGTAATATTTAATAGGGTAAAGCTACCGTCCATCCCTCTAAAGGACTGAAAGAGCAGCAGCAGGACAGGAACGATGACAAAAAGTCCCATCCATAAATAATAAGGCACAGATAAGAGCTTCCTCTGTCTAACCATCGACACCGCCCCCTTTTTCCACAGCGTCCGCAACCGAGGCATACTGTTCGATACGCTCGTCAAAGGCTTCTTCCGTTTCGCCTAAGCGCATGATATGGATATCCTCAGGATGGAACTGCAGGCCGACGACTTTACCGGGTTCTGACTTCCTGGTCGAATGGATCATCCATTCATTGGCGTCCAGGTCGTGACCGACGATCTCGTAATGTACCCCGCGAAAGAGCTGCGTCTCTACCGTTATCTGGATCTGGCCTAAAGTAGCGTCAGTCAGCGTCAAGTCCTCCGGCCGAATAACAACGTCGACTTTTTCATTCGGATTCATCCCGCCATCCACGCAGGCAAAGCTTTTCCCGGCAAAGGAGACCTGGTAATCAGAGACCATCCGCCCTTCAACGATATTGCTTTCCCCTATAAAATCAGCTACATAGCGATTGATCGGTTCGTCGTATATGTCGATTGGCGTCCCTGTCTGAATGATCTCACCGTCTTTCATGACCATGATCTCATCACTCATTGCCAAAGCTTCTTCCTGATCATGCGTCACAAATAAGAACGTAATACCCAAACGACGCTGAAGTTCTCTTAGCTCATACTGCATCTCTGTTCGCAGCTTTAAATCAAGTGCTGAAAGCGGCTCGTCAAGCAGGAGGACATCGGGTTCATTAACGATGGCGCGGGCGATCGCGACACGCTGTTTCTGCCCGCCGGACATTTCACTGATCTCTCGTTTTTCGTATCCTGTAAGACGAACCAGGCGCAGTGCTGTTTTCACTTTTTCTACTGTTTCTTTTTTGTTTATCTTTTTCATTTTCAGCCCGAAAGCCACATTATCGAAAACATTCATATGCGGGAACAAGGCATAATCCTGAAAAACTGTGTTAACTTTTCGTTTCTCGGAAGGTGTCTTTGCTGCATTCTCTCCATTCAAGTTAACGAGCCCCTCAGAAGGTTCCGTAAATCCAGCGATGATGTTAAGGATCGTCGATTTACCACAGCCTGAAGGGCCTAATAATGTATAAAATTTCCCTTTTTCTAATTCAAACGTAATATCTTTCAATACACTTTCTTCTTCATATTTTTTTTCGACTTGCTTGAAGGAAACAATGATTTCTTCCGTCAACAAAAAACACCCCTTTATAACCGATTTTATCGAACCTTTTTATTATAGCCGGCAAGGGGTGAAAAGCAATATATATTTACTTTTTATTAGAATAATATTCGATAAATGTGTTCAAAAATTGGCGCCACCGAACGTTAATGTTTTCTGGGATGTTTTTCATTGAAAAATACTGCAGCTGCATTGATTCCTGAGAGTCGGCATTAAGAATTCCTTCAAAGTCAGTGACATGGTACAGTGCGGTCACTGAGTAGTATTCATCTCCGTTGGCCAAGCTGACGAAAAAGTCTTTTCCGGATAAAATGTCTACGAAATGATAGGCTTTGACAGTCAGGTTCGTTTCTTCTTTCACTTCACGGATCAGCGTCTCTTCAAAACTCTCCCCCAGTTCCATGAGTCCGCCCGGCAGCCCCCATGACTTGTCCGGACGCTGCTGCAGCAGGACTTCACCATCGTGATTCAAAATAAAAGCGACCGAACCGTTCAAAATAACAGTATCGTGTCCGATCTTCTCTCTTAAACCTTGAACATAATCCATGATTACGACCCGTGATTCTTATACTTCTGTATGATCGTTTCGCAGATCTCATGACTGAGCTGTGCACTTTTTAGGGAGACAGGGTTTGGGCTGCCTGTTTCTACGGCTTCTATAAAGGCTTTGATCATTGGGACGAATCCTCTTTTTTCCAGAGTCGGTACCCAGTCACCCGCTTTAATAAGCGTTTCGCCTTTTTCTGTATATGTTGTTTTATCGGTCAGGTTTTCCAGTACAACGGTCTCTGCCTGACTCTGTACTTCATACTTTTCAAGTTTGGTCCCTGATTCATTATTTACAGCTACATACGCTGTGGATTGCGAAGTCTTCAAAAGCACCGAGGCCCGTTTAAACTGGTCGCCTTCAACAACGACTTCAGCATGGATGACTTCAGCCGGTTCATCCATCAGGTAAAGCGCCGTATCCAGTGGATGAATCATCAGGTCATAGATGCGGTACCTGACTTCAAAGTCTGTTTTATTGACCTGGTTTTTCTGCAGGATCAGATGATTCTTATTCGTCATCTGCTTCATTTCCTGAACCATGGGCGCAAACCGTCTGTTGAACCCTGTCATGAGCAGCGTATCCTGTTCCTCCGCATAATCCAGTAAGGCTTTAGTTTCTCTGCTGTTTTCAGTCAGGGGCTTATCCACGAAAACAGGTATGCCTTTCTCAAGAAATGCGCGGCAGACTTCTTCATGCGTGTCTGTAGGTGTATGGATAAAGGCGGCGTCCACTAGGTCCAGCAAGTCATGCCAGTCTGTGAATTGATGATCTTCCGGCACTCCATATGTAAGCCCTGTGTCTCTCAGTGTTTTTTCAGTACGTGTAGAAAAGTACCATTCGTGCTCCGGGAATTGTGTGGTATATACAGGCAAGTAAGCTTTTTTCGCTATACTACCCAGTCCGATAACGCCTATTTTCATATTGTGATCCTCCGTTTATCTTTAATATATTCAGCATAACACGAGATGAAGGTTTTGACACTTTATTCATAAAAAAACTACACACTCTGCTTTAGGCAAGAATGTGTAGTCCTGTTCTATATTTTATTTAATACCTTCGTCCATTAACGGGGTCTTGCTGAATTTTGACTTCAGTGACGTTTTGGCTTTGTTGATCAGAATACGCCCGGTATTTTCTTCAGGCACGAGATCATCCCCAATGATTTTGACTTCCGTTTCCAGAGTCACGCCATCTTTTTCAAGAATGACTTCCTTGATGTGTTCAATCAATTCGATATAATCCGTTGCTGTCGCATTATCGATGTTCACGATAAAGCCGGCATGTTTAGTCGATACTTGAGCGCCTCCCCATGTATAGCCCTGTAGATCCGCATCCTGGATGAGCTTTCCAGTGAAGTACCCTGTCGGACGCTTGAAGACTGATCCGCAGGAAGGGTATTCCAGCGGCTGCTTGGATGTTCTCAAATAAGTCAATTCATCCATTTTTTCTTTTATCTCTTCCTTATCACCAGGTTCAAGCTCAAATAATACTTCCAATGCAATATCATCGGATTCCTGCAGTAAACTGTGACGATAATCGAAGTCCATATCCTCGTTGGCCATTTCTTTCATTTCACCTTCACGCGTCAGGATGGTGACTTTTCTGATCACTTCTTTTACTTCGCCGCCATACGCACCGGCATTCATGTAAACCGCACCCCCGACACTTCCGGGGATACCGCAGGCAAATTCGAGACCTGTCAGTCCGGCTTCATAGGCACGTTTGCTGACTTCTATTAAAGGCGCACCGGTAAACACTCGAATACTGTTGTCCTGAATCGATATTTTGTTCATATCGGTCAGAATAATGGTCGCTCCGCGAATACCACCATCTTTAACAATCAGGTTACTGGCATTGCCTAAAATGGTCAGCGGCCAGTCATTTTCATTCAACCATTGGACCAGGGCCTGAACCTCTTCCTTGCTCTTTGGAAAGATCAGAGCATCTGCAGGTCCGCCTGTCTTGGTATATGTATACTTGGACAAAGGCTCATCTTTTTTTATATTCGCATCGGGAAATGCATTCATCAAGTCTTGTATAGTCATGGATTCAGTGATTCCTCTCGTATAGATAATTGAGTAATTTCATTATCATTGTAACATCATTAAATAATCACGTTTAGTTTAACACTATTACATGCAATTGTGTAGAATTATCTGTTATTTGTCACTTAATCGACACGTGATGTTTTTAGTACCCTATTATTCCGTGCGTCAAGTTTTCTGTTTTTACAAAGTAAGCTCCTTTCTTTAAAACATCTGACTTGCTTTTTGACCTGGACTTAACTATAATTAATTTGACATTTAAATAATATATATGCGGGAGTAACTTGCAGATCAATTCTGTTGCAGTGCCACCATTCGCAGACTGATTATCTGCTGGTGCTGTATTAAATAGTGAGACGTATACGGAACAGCCATCACTCATTCCGTATGCGTCTTTTTTACTTACTTCAACATAGAAAGGATAAAAAAATGAATTATTATCAAGAATCAAAAGACAAGGTACTCGAATCCATCGATACTTCTCGTCAAGGTCTCAGCCAGTCGGAGGCGGAGAAACGACTGGAGGAAAATGGATACAACGAGATAAGCCGTAAAGAGAAGAAATCGATTTTCTCCATGTTCATCGAATCGTTTAAAGATCCAATGGTCATTGTCTTATTGATCGTAGCGATCGTGCAAGTAGCTATTGGAGAATGGATCGAATCACTCATTATTTTCATTGTGTTGATATTGAATGCGATTCTAAGTGTAGTTCAGACGAAAAAAGCCGAAGATTCTCTTGAATCTCTGGAGAAGATGTCTGCACCGACCGCCAATGTTTACCGAGATGGCAATCCGAAGCAGATCGAAGCCAGAAATCTGGCGGTTGGTGATGTTGTCATCCTAGAAGCTGGCGATAACATCCCTGCTGACGGACGACTGATCGAAGCGGAGTCTCTGCAGGTCGAAGAAGGCGCACTGACCGGTGAGTCTATGCCTTCTGAAAAAACAGTTGATCCACTTAAGGAAGATACACCGCTTGCTGACCGAATCAACATGGTTTACAGCAGTACGATGGTCACTGCCGGACGTGGAGTCATGGTCGTCACTTCAACAGGTGAAGAGACAGAGATGGGGAAAGTTGCCGAACTCGTGCAAAGCGCTTCTGCCAAACAAACACCTCTACAGAGAAGACTGGCAGATTTCAGTAAAAAACTGGGTATCGCTATCCTGCTCTTATCTATTCTTATTTTCGGTATCCAAGCAGCTCGAATTTTCCTTGGAGACACACAGGACGTCACTGTCCCATTGCTTAACGCTTTCATGTTTGCTGCTGCTGTTGCTGTTGCAGCCATTCCGGAAGCCCTGCAGTCTATTGTGACGATCGTCTTATCCGTTGGTACGAATAAAATGGCTAAACAGCATGCAATCATCAGACAACTGCCGGCTGTTGAGACGCTCGGTTCAACGAGTGTCATCTGTACAGATAAAACAGGGACCTTGACACAGAATAAGATGACTGTTGTAGATGAGTATATTCCAAACGGTGAATCTCACCTCTTCTCAGGAGACAGTAGTTCCTGGTCAGAATCAGAGAAGATCCTGATGCAGATCGCTGTATTGACAAACGATTCAACGATCAATGAAAAGGATGAATCCAGTGGTGATCCAACTGAGGTTGCCCTGATAGCCTACAGTAATAAACAAGAGCTTCCTTACGGTTCAGTTAGAGATGAATATCCAAGACTTGCCGAACTGCCTTTTGACTCGAGCCGTAAACGCATGTCGACTGTCCATGAAATCGACGGGGAAAAACGCCTGTTGACTAAAGGTGGACCCGATGTCTTGTTCGAACTCTGTTCACGAATCAAACTAAACGGTGAAATCGTTGAACTCACCGAAGAACGTTTAGAAGAATTGAAACAGAAAAATGAAGAATTTTCTGATCAGGCGATGCGTGTTCTTGCCTTTGCGTATAAACCGATCGATTCGACAGAAGTCAGTATCGAAGATGAAGACGACCTGATTTTCATTGGTCTTCTTGCCATGATCGATCCGCCACGCGAAGCCGTCTATCATGCAGTAGAAGACGCTGCCAACGCTGGAGTACGCACAGTCATGATCACAGGGGACCATAAAACAACAGCTCGTGCGATCGGTCGTGATTTGAACATCTTCAAAGAAGGCGACTTGGCTTATACCGGACAGGAACTGGATGCCTTATCCGAAGAAGAGCTGATGGATCAGCTGGAAGATATCACGGTTTATGCCCGAGTAACACCTGAAAATAAAATCCGGATCGTTACGGCCTGGGAGAACAAAAACCAGATCACGGCGATGACAGGTGATGGTGTCAATGATGCCCCTGCCTTGAAACAGGCCGATATCGGAATTGCGATGGGCAGCGGAACCGATGTGGCTAAAGATGCCTCTGCTATGATCTTGACGGATGACAACTTTGTATCTATCGTTAAAGCTATTTCCGTCGGCCGTACCATTTACAGTAATATCAAGAAATCTATTGCTTATCTTTTCTCAGGAAACTTAGGCGCCGTCATCGCGATCATCTTTGCTTTGATCGTGAACTGGGTGAGCCCGTTCACTGCCCTGCAGCTCCTATTTATCAATCTGGTCAATGACTCATTGCCAGCTATTGCACTTGGACTTGAGCCTGCAGAACCGAACGTGATGGAAGAGAAACCGCGAGATCCTAATGAGTCTATTTTCTCAGGCAACACCTTCAGAATCGTTGCTTTCCGTGGTGCGCTGATTGCTATTGCGGTCATTATTTCTCAGTATATCGGACTTCAGACTTCTGATGAAATGAGTGTGGCCATGGCCTTTACGACACTCATTTTGTCACGTACGCTGCAGGTATTCCCGGCTCGTTCCAATGTAGAAACAAGCATCGGTGCAGGATTCTTCAGGAACAAATTCGTGATCCTGGCCTTTGTCGTCTGTCTGGGACTTTACGGTATCACTTTACTGCCGGCCGTCAGAAGTATCTTCGCTATTCCTGCCGCATTCGGCTTAACAGAATGGGCTATAGCTGCCGGACTGGCGTTTGCTACAACGATCATTATGGAATTAAGAAAAGTCGTCCTGCCTTACAAGCTGGACTAAATAATCATTTCTTCATGCGCGTATCCTGAGAATGGATGCGCGCATGTTTTTTATTCCTGAATGCAACAAAAGTTTGTCATTTCCCCATTAAGCCTTTGTTCGTCTTGAAAGTTCAGGTAATCATGCTATACTGTAAAGACTAAACAGAATGACTTTAAAAGAGGGTTATATATGAACTTTACAGCTATAGATTTTGAAACAGCCAACCGTCAGTCACACAGTGCCTGTTCTGTTGCGTTGACTATTGTTAGAGACAGCAAGATCGTTGACGAGTATTACACCCTGATTCAGCCGGAAACGTGGTTTGACCGGATGAATACTCGTATACACGGCATACAGGAATCAGATGTGTATGATGCACCCAAGTTTCCTGATGTCTGGAACGACATGAAACAATTTTTCACACCTGACCAGCTGGTCGTGGCTCACAACATGCCTTTTGACAAACGGATTTTGACGGGCACACTAGGGTACTATGGTGTAAGCGCACCTATGTTTAAAACGTTATGTACGGTCCAGTCTTCCCGTGCCTTGCTGCGGGAACTGCCGAATCATAAACTCAATACAGTGGCCGATTATTATGGTATCCCTTTAAATCATCACCATGCCCTTGATGATGCGCGAGCAAGTGCCACCATTCTGATCAACCAGGAAAAAGAATTTGGTCCTTCATCACTGAACCGTTTCATAAAATAAAAAGAAGTCAGGCGTAAAGATCGCCTGACTTCTTTTTATTTATCTATTTATATCAACTTACTCATAAGGCAGACATTCAGCAACTGCCCATCATCTTTGACCCCGCGTTCAATGATCGCTTCGAGCTTGAAGCCTAATTTTTCATAAATATAACGTGCACGGGCATTCCGTTCCTGGACCTGCAGCTGAAGTCGACTCAACACAGGAGAAGCATCGGCCCAGAGCAGCAGTTCCTCCATCATCAATGTCCCTAAACCATAGCCCCAATAGGCTTTGTCTATGACGATCCCAATGTCCCCTATGTGCTCGATTTTTGGCTTGTCTGAGCCGTGTATGGAGGCTATACCGATGATTTCGTCATCCACCAAAGCAACGAACACGCTATTGTTAAATGAATCATAAATCTTTGCAAGCTGTTTTGCTTCCTCTTCCACAGTTATCCCAACGCCTTCTGTCCCTTGCGTCATGAAACCAGTCTGGGTCGCCGTTTTATTCAGTAATTCCAGTATCTGTTCTGCATCGCCCGGAATGGCTTCGCGTATAATACAGTCGATGGCTTCACTCATTCTCTAATCGCTCCATTATCTGCTGATATTTTTCTCCCTGTGCTGTGACGATCAGCTCACGTTTATCTGACCCAGGCAGAACACTGATCTGGATCATCAGGTATTTGTCGGGCAGTTCATCCTGCATATACGAGCCCCACTCAACGATGGTCACACCATCACCATAAAAGTATTCCTCCAGGCCAAGATCCTCGTCTTCAGCATCTTCAAGGCGGTACAAATCCATATGGTACAACGGTAATCTGCCATCCATGTATTCTTTGATCAGGGTATATGTCGGACTTTTAATGATCCTCTCTATACCAAGTCCCTCAGCGATCCCCTTTGTGAAAGTCGTCTTTCCTGCTCCCAGCTGACCTTCCAGTAGTATAGTCATACCCGGTTCCAGTTGACCAGCAATTTTTTCAGCAATATTTTTTGTTTCCTGTTCATTTTCTGTGATTATTTTCATAGTAACCCTTCTTTACTCTTAACTAATCATAATCCTATCACATTTTTTAAGAAAAACATACTTTTAAAGAATGATCTGTTGCCGGTATTTCATATATTTGTCCGATATTTAGATGAGATTATCTTAATGAAATTTTTGTGCCTTTCGTCTGCTTTGTTCCATGATGAAGGGCACATATCCGTCACTTTTGTGCCCTTCATCTACTTTGTTCCATACTGAAGGGCACATATCCACTACTTTTGTGCCCTTTGTCTACTTTGATGTATGCTGAAGGGCACATATCCACTACTTTTGTGCCCTCCGTCTGCTTTGATGCATGCTGAAGGGCACATATCCACTACTTTTGTGCCCTCCGTCTGCTTTGATGCATGCTGAAGGGCACATATCCACTACTTTTGTGCCCTTCGTCTACTTTGTTCCATACTGAAGGGCACATATCCACTACTTTTGTGCCCTCCGTCTGCTTTGATGCATGCTGAAGGGCACATATCCACTACTTTTGTGCCCTTCGTCTGCTTTGTTCCATACTGAAGGGCACATATCCACTACTTTTGTGCCCTCCGTCTACTTTGTTCCATACTGAAGGGCACATATCCGTTACTTTTGTGCCCTCCGTCTGCTTTGATGTATGCTGAAGGGCACATATCTTTCATTTTTGATATACGGGCTGATCGTCATATCCGAATCGTTCTAATACAAAGACTAAGTCACGCTTCTCCATAATAAAAAGAGAGCCGGATGAATACCGGCTCCCCATATTGATTGTTATCTTTTATTTACCTAAGGCATTTTTACCTGAATAGGCCCATAGCATCCAAATCACTTTATCGATATACGCTTTCTGTTCGATCAGCATATCGACAGTTACATCATCGTTGTTTTCATCTACTAAATCGATGCCTTTAGCCAGTTCATCTCTAAGCTTTTCAAAGTCCTTGATGACCGCTTTGACAAAAGGTTCTTCAGGAATATATTTATTATCAAGCGATTCTTCAATGGCTGAATGATCGATAAATTCCTGGAGCGTTGAATAAGGTTCCCCACCGAGCTGCAGGAGTCTTTCTGCCGTATCATCCATGTGTACTGTTATTTCATCGTAATAATCTTCCAGCTTGACATGGAGATCAAAGAAATGATGTCCTCTGATGTACCAGTGTGCCTGATGAAGTTTTGTGTAGAATAGACCTTGTGTAGCGACCAGATTATTTAAACATTCTTTTACTTCGTTTGTTGACATACTTATTCCTCCTATTAATATTTTTTCCTTCTATGCATAGACTAAGCCAAATCTTTCACATACTCAACTATTATGCTTGAATCGACAGAAGATAATTATTTAGTTATACTAAATGAAGAACGAAGGAGGTCATTTTCATGGTTCAAGTTAAACAAATCGAAACAGGTGTTATTCAGGAAAACTGTTATATCATTTATAAAGGTTCAGATGCCCTGATCATCGATCCGGGTGACGAAACCAGTAAAATTAAAAACGAACTGGAACTGCTGGGGGTCACGCCTCTGGCTATTTTATTGACACATACTCACTATGACCACATTGGCGCCCTGGAGGATATGCGTGTCGATTATGAGATCCCGGTCTACGTCAGTCCAAAAGAACAGGAGTGGCTGGGTGATCCGCAACTGAATCTTTCTATTTACGGTACTCACGAAATCACTGCCAGGCCCGCTGAATTTACGTTTAAGCCATCAGAATTTATAACGATCGGTCCTTTTTCATTCAAAGTCGTCGAGACACCGGGCCATTCACCTGGAGGAGTCAGTTTCATTTTTGAAGAAGGCAAATGTGTTTTTTCAGGTGATGCCTTATTCAAAGGCAGCGTGGGACGGACGGACCTTCCCGGCAGTGAACCCGAAAAACTTATTCCAGCTGTTGAAGAAAAACTTTTGACTCTCCCAGATGACTATACGGTTTATCCAGGTCACCTCAAGTCAACAACAGTTGCGTATGAAATACGGACGAATCCTTATTTCAGAAAGAGAAAGGAGAAATAGAATGAAGCGCATTTTACTTTTGCATACTGGCGGGACGATATCCATGAGCACGGATCAGCGTACGGGTGCTGTTAAACCGAGTGATGAACACCCGCTCCACAAATACAGTCACTTATTTGAAGAAAATATAGAAATCGTTGAAGAAGATATTTTTCAGTTGCCCTCTCCCCACGTCACGCTGCAGCATATGCTGGATATACAGAAAAGACTGGCTGAAGCGATCGAAGAAGACCGTATCGATGGTGCAGTGATCACGCATGGAACAGATACATTGGAAGAAACAGCTTATTTTCTGGATTTAACTCTCGATGCACCCTTTCCTATCGTGTTGACCGGAGCCATGCGACCCACTGATGAAATCGGTTCGGATGGGGTCAGTAACCTTCAGAATGCCATCTGGACAGCCCTTGCTCCTGGTTCAAGTGATAAAGGGGTTCTCGTCGTCATGAATGAAGAGATCCATACAGCCCGTTACGTGACTAAGACACACACGACGAATGTCGCTACCTTCAGAACACCGACATTCGGTCCTATCGGGATCGTGTCAAAACATGAAGTCCGTTTTTTTCAGAAACTGGTCTTTGACGAAAATTATCCGATCCAGAACATAACGAAGAAAGTATATTTACTCAAAGCTTATGCGGATATGGACAGTACGTTGTTCGAAGCTCTTGCTTCTACAGAAATAGACGGACTGGTTATCGAAGCTTTAGGCGCAGGTAATATGCCTCCAGCCACACTTCCCGGCATTAAAAGGCTGCTGGATAAGAAAGTCGCTATCGTTATAACTTCCCGGGCATTCAATGGTATCGCTCAGGATATTTATGCTTACAAAGGAGGCGGCAAGCACTTGAAAGAACTGGGTGCAATTTTTGCCCCCGGATTGACTGGCATAAAAGCGCGTATCAAACTACAGGTCCTTCTGGAACAAAACTTAACTTCAGATGAAATAAATAAAATCTTTCAGAAATAAACAGAGCAGCCGGTGACATGGAAAATCATCCATATCACCGGCTGCTTTTGTTTATATAATCAAATCCCATTTAATGATGTCTAATCTGGAGGTTCCTTCGATAAGAATCGTTTCTTTTTCTTTCTTGGGATACACCCTTGAACTCATCACATATTCTCCATCATTCAGAAAAATTTCTATCGACGAAGTATCTGCGATCACATGGATCAAGTCCAAACCATCCACTTCGATCTGTCGCTCTGATCGCCCATAACCTGATGGACCGTGAGCCAAAGTAAATATCTGATTATCGTAAGACAGAATGGTATCTTCTTTCAAATGAATACTCACTTTTTCTTTAACTTCTTTCACATTGATAAGCATTTCGAACGTTTCCTGATTTTCGGCATTGAATTCAAATGAAGTCTCAATGTTTAACGATTTTTCTATCTTATTTGTTCTCAATGACTGATATTCTTTAAGGGGACGCTGTTTCAGTTCACCCTTTTCAACGGTCAATTCTCTTGGAAGTGTCATCGCATGCTGCCATCCTCTGGCAGTGGTTGGATTAGTATATTCCGGCCCCGTATCGCCAAGTCCCATCCAGCCCCAGAGAATACGTCTGCCGGATTCGTCTTCGAACGTCTGTGGCGCATAAAAATCAAAGCCTCTATCCAGTTCTTTAAATACGGATTGCGGTCTGAACCGCGCAGACTCCCAGTCCACTTCACCTAAATAATAACCGGCATTATGGATATTCTCAAATTCATAACTCGTGGGCTTTAATCCTTGTGGAGAAAAAATCAGAACATCTTTTTCAGCAGTTTCAAAATAATCGGGACACTCCCACATATAGCCCATTTCTTTCTCACCTTCCAGGAAAACGCCTTTATATTCCCATTCAAATAAATCGCTGGAAGTATATAACAGTATTTTCCCACGGTGATTTAACGCCCTTGACCCTAAAACCATATAGTATGACCCATTTTTTTCGAACACTTTCGGATCTCTAATATGATCCGTAAACCCTTCAGGATAGTCTTCATGTGCAATGACCACTTCTTCATACTCAATAGAGAAGCCATCTTTACTAACAATATGGACAGTATTCTGCTCACGCCCGCTATAGGTATAATCATGATCTCCAGGATTTTTTACATTACCTGTATAAAAGAAATGTATCTCATCATCTTTGACCAAAGCACTTCCTGAATAGACACCATCTTTATTGAAAGGCTTGTCAGGTGACAAGAAAATTTTCTCTTCTTTAAAATGTACCATATCCGTAGACGTTTTGTGTCCCCAATGGACGAGACCACCAGTCGCGTCATCAGGTACATATTGATGATACAAATGATAAACACCTTTAAACTGAACTGCACCATTTGGATCATTCATCCATCCCGTTTCCGGCATTTGATGAAAAGCTAACCGCCACGGATCGTTTTTTATTTTTAGTTTTAACTCTTTTTGAGTTTCAGTCAACTGTTTCCAGTACTCATTTGTTAATTCACTCATTTACAACACCCTTTTCTAGACACCCGCATTCAATTCTGCACTGATCTGTTTACTCTGTAAACGAACCATCAAAAAGGCTACAGCAAACGCTACAGCAATGACAACGATATACTGAATAAGAGCGGCAACACTATATGTGTATAGTAAAATACCCGGGATAAAGGTAATACCCACTCCAGAAGCCGCTAAACCAAAGATCGAAACCATGAATCCTCCGGCAGCTCCACCGATCATTCCTGATAAGAAAACTCGCAACACTCTTAAGTTTACACCAAATAATAACGGTTCAGTAATTCCAAACAATGTAGAAACTGATGAGGATAAAGCATTTGCTTTACCGATCTTGCTTTTCATGAGGTAAGCCGTTGCGACTGCCGCTCCGAACTGACCAGCCATTGATGCTGTTCCCAGCGTATTCAATACATTTCGTCCAGTATCACTGAGCAATCCTAATTCTACAATACTGAGTGAATGATGTAGACCGGTAATAACAATGACCTGCTGGAATGCTGAATAAATGACATACCCTATACCTAGAGGTGCTTCTACTAACCATACAATGCTATCAAGCACACCCGTTTCGATTGCCTGTAAAATCGGCCCTAAAACAAGCAGCATTGTAAATATCGTCACAGATAATGTCACGAAAGGTGTTACGATCAAGTCGATCATATCCGGCACGAATTTTCTCAAACCTTTTTCCAGTCTAGCAATGAGATACCCTGCGACTATAGCTGGAATGATCGATCCCTGATATCCCACTATTTCAAGTCCTAACAGCTGCATCGGTTCAGCATCTCCACTGGCTACAGCCCATGCATTAGGTAACTGCGGCGCCACCATCATCAAACCAACGACGATACCGATACTTGGATTGCCGCCGAATTTACGGGTCGCACTAAATGTGATCAGTACAGGTAAGAAAGCAAACGCTGTGTCTGTCAGCATTGCAAAAATAGCTAACCAGTTTTCATCCATTTCCAAACCTAATTCAAGTAATAATCCACGAACTCCCATAAGGAGACCCGTAGTAACAAGAACAGGAATCAAAGGAACTAAGATATCAGCTAGAACACGTACGACGCGTTGAGCAGGATTCAGGTTCTGATAAACATCATCTTTGAAATCACCGGATTTTTCTTTACCCCCAGCTTCTCCCATCTCTTCCTGCAGCTCTGCATAAACTTTATTTACTTTTCCGGTACCAAAAATAAACTGATGTTGTCCGGTATTGAAGAAATATCCTCTTGATTCAGGTATGCTCTCCGCTTTCTCTTTATCTAACTTATCGTCGTCCTTAAGTATTATGCGCAATCGCGTAGCACAATGCTCATAGTTTTTAATGTTCTCTTTTCCGCCGACGGCCTCAAATAGAGCGTTGAGTGATTCTTGAAATTTCATAATTGCCATCCTTTCTTTAACCGTTTTCATTTTATTTCCGTTCCCTTGATTGGAACCGGTTCTAATATAGATTAACAGGAACCGGTTCTAAATGCAAGCAAAAAGAAAGCACTTACTCAAACTTTCTTTTTATTTTTTGTAGACTGATTTATAACGAGTTCGTTAGACATTTCTATAACTTCGAGGATCTCCTCCTGATTGATCAGCGCCACTAATTTTTCAACGGCTTTTATTCCCATTTTTCTATACGGATAACTAACTGTGGTGATAGTCGGAGAAGTGTAGGCCGTCGTTTCATAGCCCCCAAATCCAGATAATGAAAAATCTTCAGGGACATTGTAGCCCAACTCAGTTGCTGCCTTTAACACCGCTACAGCGATATTATCTGTTGCACAGACAATGTACGTCGCTTCCAAATCTTTCAAAAAAGTTAAAGCTTTCTGATATGCTGCTGTACGTGAGAAATCACTCTCGATCGTTTCCACGATGGTCCCTTTTCTTGCCTTTACAACATCCAGAAATCCTTGTCTTCTTTCTATACCGACTGCTTTATCTGTTTCTGGTACACCGATATAGAGAAAATGTTCATGCCCCAACTCAAGTGAAAATTTCCCGATCTTCGCTCCAGCCTGATAATCCTGATGAATAATGCTGTTGATTCCATCCACTTTTTGACCAATAAAAAGAAAAGGCGTTCCTGAATTTTTAACAAGATCGACGTGTTCAGGCGTTATTTCTCTTGCAAACATAATAACCCCTTCTACTTTTTGTTTAGTTAACGTTTGAATGTTTTCATATTCTCTCTCATTATTCTGGTCAGAGTTAGTAATGATGAGCTTGTATCCTAACTTTCGTGACATCTCATCGATGCCTTCCAGCACTTCATTAGTAGAGGATGAATTGAGCCTTGGTATTATCACACCGATCATCTTTGTTTTCTGAGCCTTTAGACTTCTGGCAAAGGCATTGGGCTGATAGCCTCTTTTTTGAACGATCTCATCTATTTTCTTTTTTGTTTTTGGACTTACGGATCCGTTATTCAAATAACGCGAAACAGTACTTTTGGCTACCCCTGCTTCTTTTGCAATATCATTGATCGTTACCATCATTCAACTCCATTCCAGATTTTTCGATCCATTTGAAGGTCGCTGATGCATGTATCGTGCCTTCTACAGCTATACGATGATCGGAATACAGCTCGTCTTTAATACGCTTGCTTACGATACTTTTCACCGTATCCCCTTCTTTTACTTCTTTATCAAAGGTTATAATGCCATGCTGAATTTCATGTGCAGATAAAAAAGCAGGACTTAAGCTGTCTAACAGCCATTCGATATATTTCGAATTATTTACATGCTGATTGGCATCGATATCGAAATATCTCACAGTGTAGCCTTTCTCTTCCGCCTGATTTGAATTGACGTCCTGCGGCTTAGTACTCCGCCGGATTCGTTTCGAAAATTCTGCTCCATAAGGTTCAACGACTTCGCTGGAGATCCTATTCATTTTTCTGGTGGCATTATTCATCAATGCAAAGGTCGCCTTGACCTGGATCAGCTGCCTATTGTTCTTGTCTTTGACAATAAACTCCCGATATGTAAAAAGCTTGTTATACTCAGTCGCAAAGGTTTCTATTTCAACTTCTTCCTTATAAGTAGGCATTCGAGTGATATTAAATTCATATCTTAAGATGATCCAGCTTATTCCTCGCTCCCTCATAAAGGATTCTTCCCTGCCTAATCCAGCCGAATGATTCTCCGACACTTCCATAAGAAGATTCACCAGCATAGATAAGGTCAACTGCTGATTTCGGTCACACATATAGTAAGATATTACCTGATTTTGTTTATACGATTGATTCATATTGATTTCTCCTCTTATTTCATTATTTAAATTATAAAAGGAATAGACAGCTTTTACAATTTTTTACTGATTAAATATCAGTGGTTCTCATATAAACCTCTATCGTTCTTATTTTTAAAATGATTTATCAAAAAAATTCGATTTTTAAAAGAATAATTAGTTATATTATGTTGAAATTATGGTGTGTTTTGTATTAGAATAGAGTCTGTGGTACAATGAGAAATGGAGCTAAATTTTAATCTTACTTATGATTCCCTCATTTATATCATTTGTAAGATTAGAATTTGATTCTATTTAAAAATTTTAAGGAGGAAATTATATGAGTGATTCTGAAAAGAACACGAATAAAGGATTTCTTGGTTTTATCGAACGTGTAGGTAATGCATTACCGCATCCAGTTATTATATTTATTATATTAGCTCTCGCTATTATCGTGATATCCGAATTAGCCGCTCGATTTGGAGCGCCAGTAGAATATTTTAACGCAAGCGAAGGTGATTTCGTAAGCGTCGAGGCAGTGTCACTGATGACAGGTGACGGTCTGGCTCATATCTTTAACAGCGCAGTAGATAACTTTACAGGATTCGCACCTTTAGGTACAGTACTTGTAGCTATGCTTGGTGTAGGTGTTGCTGAATGGTCAGGTTTGATTTCAAGTGCGCTTAAAAAATTATTGAGAAATGTTCCAACAAGTCTCTTAACTGCATCCGTGGTATTTGCCGGTATTATTTCTAATATCGCATCCGATGCCGGATATGTTGTTGTTATTCCTTTAGGTGCTATTATCTTTGCAGGTGCCGGTCGTCATCCGATCGCCGGTCTGGCCGCAGCATTTGCCGGAGTTTCTGCCGGATTCTCCGCTAACCTTATCTTCGGTCCTACTGATGCCTTACTGGTTGGTATCACTAACGAAGCATTGACTTCAGGTGGTATCGAATACGATGTCGCAGTTACTGCGAACTGGTACTTTATGATCGTTTCTACATTTGTATTGACTGTTGTAGGTGCGTTGGTCACCGAAAAAGTCGTTGAACCACGGCTCGGTGAATACGACGGAAACTACAAACCAAATGACGACCCAATTACAGATATCGAAAATAAAGGTATGCGTAATGCTCTGATCGCATTACTTGTTTTCCTTGGTATCATGGCCATATTGATGGTTCCGGAAAACGGTGCATTAAGAGCACTTAATGATGAAGGGGTTATGACACTCGACAACTTCTTGAGAAACGGTCTGCTCTTCATGATTTTACTGCTGTTTGCTGTTCCGGGTTACTTCTACGGAAAAACAACAGGTAAAATTCAAACCTCTCACGACTTGGTCAAAGGAATGTCAGAATCCATGGCTTCCATGGGTGGCTATTTAGTTTTAGCTTTCTTCGCCGCTCAATTTATCAACTACTTCTCTTACACTAATTTAGGTTTGATCCTAGCCGTAAGCGGAGCAGAATTCCTGGAGGCAATTGGATTTGTCGGTCTTCCACTGATCCTGGCCTTTATCATAGTAACAGCGTTCATTAACTTGTTCATTGGATCAGCTTCAGCAAAATGGGCTATCATGGCACCAGTATTTGCGCCAATGTTATATGAAGTTAACATTGCTCCAGAAATGACATTGATGGCTTACCGTATTGCTGACTCATCAACAAATATCATTTCTCCATTAATGAGTTACTTCGCAATGATCCTTGTGTTTGCTAAACGATACGATGAAAAGAGCGGATTAGGTACGATCATTTCAACAATGCTTTCATACAGTATTGCCTTCCTGATCACCTGGACTCTATTATTGATCATATGGTTTGTCTTAGGCTTACCATTAGGTCCTGGCGCACAAATTACTCTATAATATAAATATGATCAAAGACATGTTCTCTTAACTGGAACATGTCTTTTTTCGAAAGTTATCATCCTTTCATATAATACGAGGAGGATCGATATGTCCCCAAAAACGATGCGTCGAACACTTCAGTCCATCGGCTTCATTACTGGTTTGATATTTGGCTATTTCAGGCCCTCACACATGCAGGACCTATTGCCGGTTTTGGCCATAGGGGTGGGGATCAGTTACTTTATTTACTCCTCGATGCAATCAGAGGATGATTCTGATGAAGAGGTTGTATGGTTCCCTTTTGTCCAGATGATGATGTACTTTCTCATCGGCGGTGTATTAAGCTCTTCCATCCTTTTAGCACTAGAGATGAGACAATTGCAATAGATATAATGAAAAAAGACTGGGCCCGTGCCCAGTCTTTTCTATACTATTGATTTTTGTTTATGATTTCTGCGATATTTTTAAGACTACAGTGCTGAATGTGCTGAATCGACGTACTCATGCTTTATTCTCGATGGGTACGTCCTTTGTCCGGCTCATTCAGCGTACTCATGCTTTATTCTCGCCGGGTACGCCCATTGCGTAGCTCATTCGGCGTACTCACGTATTATTCTCGCCGGGTACGTTCTTTGTCCGGCTCATTCAGCGTACTCACCTTTTATTCTCACCGGGTACGTCCTTTGTCCGGCTCATTCAGCGTACTCACCTTTTATTCTCGCCGGGTACGTCCTTTGCGCAGCTCATTCAGCGTACTCACGCTTTATTCTCGCTGGGTACGTCCTTTGCGTAGCTCATTCGGCGTACTCAAGCTTTATTCTCGCCGGGTACGTCCTTTGCGTAGCTCATTCAGCGTACTCAATTTGTCTCCTTGCTGGGTGCGCCTAATGAGATCAAGAATAGCTGTACGCACCGCATCGTTAGTCCAGGTGACTAATGATGATAGACGTCTCCCTTCAGCAAGTTAGAATGCCTGAAGGTTTATTTGACCATGGCCAGAGCACCCATAGGATCCCACGGTTCCAGTTCAACAACTGGTTCGTCTAGAGCTTTCAGCCATTTTTCATCAATGTATTTACGTTTAACGGCCACTTGATAGTTATATTCGTTAAACCATTTATCAGTCATCGAATAGACACCTTTATCTCCGCTCTTGTCGCCCCAGCTGTTTTCGACTTTCCACTTGATCGGGTTGCCTTCATCATCGAGGTCAACTCCAACAAAAACCATCGCATGGGTCAGTAAACTTTCACCATAATCGAGGCGCTGGCCTTTAGTCAGTTCAACAGACTCTCCCAAGGTTGCTTCGTAATCATACGCTTTATCATCCATGATCCCTGCTTCACGGTCAAGCATTTTTCCGACATCGCAGCCAAACCATACCGGTTCACCATCTTTGATCGACTGGACCGCTGCTTTTTTCAATGCATCAATAGGTGCATTAACATATCTGATCGGTTGTGCTTCTTTGATCGTTCCCAGATATTTAACAGTATATGCTTTACCAAACGGCTTATCATCAGTGGGCGCATTGATCAAACTAATGCGTTCCTCCAAATCCCATGCAACATATTTTTCAAAGAACTCACGTGGAGTTATCTCATGAATACGGTGGAATTCTTCGTCCTTATCGCGATATTCATACGTAAATGATTCCGGAACCTCACCCAATGTCTTCACTAACAAGGCATAGACAAAATAGAGGTAGTCCTCTTTCAGTTCAACAAGCTCATCCTTTGTTTTTCCACTCTTATGATTTTCTCGAATCTTCGCGGCAAAGTCTCTCAGTTTGGCAGTCAGAAGCTGGTTGAGTTCTCGTGTATTAGAAGAATGATAGGTTTCCGGCATGGCTGATTTGGGAACAGCCCCGTATTTTTCAAGGATCCCAGAAAACATATCCCACTGTCCACCATCTTGAACGGGGTCCTGCAGCAGGTGCTGAACCAGACGTGAGTTGAGGGGTTCATCCACCGTTTCAATTATACTGTCGAGGAAATAATTTGATTTTTCCAACTTATCCCAGAAAAGGGTATAATTCTGCGAAAATTCAAATGTCTTCACATTCAGTTTCTCCATTGTATCTACGCGAGCAGTATTTAATGCGGCAAACATCCAGCAGCGCCCACTGGACTTCTGATTCGTGATGTCGCCTTTTTCTGTTTCATGAGAGAACACGAAATTATGTCGTCTGGTCATGTTATTATCGACAGAGGATTTGTTTATTCCTACTTTGGCGATCGCATTCTGTACCACTTTATTGGTAGCATTTCCGTTATATCTATCTTTGTAATTTGCTAATGATTCTTTGGTAATTTTCATCATATTTACATCTCCCTTTAATCACTATCTCTATTTTATACAAAAACAGGAATGATGACAAGCTGTCATTTTTTTCTCGTTCCCATTCCATCCCTAACTATTTATTCGTGTTTAAAGTCTATGAAATCCCACATCGCTGCTTCATTAATTCCCCTTTTTCATGTTAAAATAAAGTGTAACTGAAAGGAGTACTGATTATGCATTATGGTAGTTATCGCTATACTCGTGCAACGATCGACTTAGATAAACTGACTGATAATTATATTCGTATGAAGGAATTATTATCCCCTAAAACCAAATTCATGGGTGTGATCAAAGCAGATGCCTATGGCCATGGCGCTGTAGAGATCGGCAGGCATCTCGAAAGTCAGAACATCGATTTTCTAGCTGTAGCTGTCTTGGATGAAGCCATGGAATTGAGGGAAGCAGGAGTGAAAAGTCCCATTCTTCTGTTGAGTCCAATTGAACCGGATACGATTCCAACAGCAATCAAGAATGACATTTCCATTACAGTTTTCTCTGATGAAATTGCCGGTAAGGTTAAACATTCCGCCGAAAGTCTTCAGAAAAAGGCAAAGATCCATTTAAAGGTCGATTCGGGTATGGCCAGGATCGGTGTACGTTCACGTGAAGAAGCAGCAAGATTAAGTCGAACCATGACTTCCGAATGGGTAGAGTTCGAAGGTATTTTCACTCACTTTGCCGAAGCCGAAAATACCGAAGATCCAACTTATACAAAACACCAATTTGATTTTTTTATGGATATCGTTAATGACCTCAAAGACCAGGGGATATACTTTGACCTGACCCACTGCAGTAATACTGCAGCAACTCTTTTATACCCTGAATATCACCTGGATATGATCCGTACAGGAATTTCTTTGTTCGGATATCACCCGGACAAGTCTCTTGAAGATAAAATAGATCTGCAGCCGGTAATGAGATTATCTACTCATGCGGCTTATGTAAAAAAGGTCGAAGAAGGAACAACGATCGGATACGGAAGAACTTTTACAGCAGCGGAAGAAAAAACTATAGCAACGATCTTACTGGGATATGCCGATGGGATCCCTAGAGAATTATCCAACCGCTGGTATCTGACTACAGATGATCATAAAGCGCCTATCGTGGGACGAATATGTATGGATCAGCTGATGGTCGACGTAAGTGATATCCCGGGTTTCAATGAAGATACTGAGCTTGTGTTTATAGGCGATCCAAAAAAAGGTCATCCCAGTATATATAAAATGGCAGACCTGACTGACAGTTTTCATTATGAGATTCTCTGCGGTATTGGTAAAAGGGTCCCTCGTGTATATTATAAAAATGAATCCATTGAAGCAAAACATAATTCACTTTTGGACTAGTAAAAAAGGCACACGCCTTCAATAAGGTGTGTGCCTTTTTAATATACATATTCTGAGATTGAACGTTTGTTATTCGTCTGTACTTTCTCACTATTCTAACCCAACAAACGGACGAGAGAATCTGAGGGCTCTTTCACATCAGCTAACTCTTCATTGATCGCTGTCTCCGCTTGTAACTATGACTATGCCGTTAGTCATCATCAGAGCAAGCAGGTTGATCCGCTTTTTTCATTAGAGTTTTAGTAATTTATAATGTTTGACCAGAATATCATTCAGCGTCGTCTTCCATTTCATCACCCAAGTCATCATTCATTAAATCGTCTTCTGTTTCTTCTACATCAGGCAAATCATTTTCCATATCATCTGTTTCTCCACACCCGACTAAAAGCAAACCACCAGTCAGGGTAAGGGCAATAAGTTTTGTCAGTTTTTTCATAATACTCATTCCTTTTTAGGTGAATCAGCCTGTTATTCCGTTTCTTCGTCTAACTCTTCATCAATTTCGTTCCCCGTATCCTCTACCCCTTCTTCTACATCGTTAAGTCCTTCATCTATATTTTCTTCTGTTTCTTCTACATCAGGCAGCTCTTCGTCAACTTCTCCACAACCGACCATGAGCATACCACCGGTCATTATCAGAGCAAGTAACTTTGTCAGTTTCTTCAATATATATTCTCCTTTCAATAATTCTGCAGTTATCTGTTTTATCCGTATATGTCGTCTACGGTGTCAGTATCCAGTTCGTCAACGTATCGTTAACCATGCCACTTCGAATTATGGGACGGCCGGTTCTGCTATGCTAGAAAACTCTTCGTTCATAGCATCTCTCCTTTTGTGTATTATCTATAAATAACCTATCAGAATAAGGTTATTTTTAAAAGTGATAGCACGTCGACTCATTTTACTGTTATCACTTTTATATGACATATCAAACACTGACGAACGAATGAACGTACTAATGTTTCCAAGATCCTATCTACTTATACCCTATCATTAATAGCATTTTTTTAAAAAGATAACGCTTTAACAATTTGGTTACTCGTTTGTATTTAGTATTATTAATATTACAAAGGATCGATTTTCATCGAGTAGGAGATAAATGATTAATTCATTTATCGTCCTCTCACACCACCGTACGTACGGTTCCGTATACGGCGGTTCAATATCTTAAGTAAGCAGACTCTGCCAGGTCTCGTAGTGAAACTACGTTCCACCGGTAGAGTCTTTTCGTTGTAAGCACCCAATGAACTTCAGGTGTTTTTGACAGTCTCCAGTATTTCTTTCTGGAATAGCCTATGCGTTTGGCACTATCTATATCTAGACCTAAGCGCATTAATCTGCTAATCTTAGTACGTGGATTTTTCCATCTCTTTAAAATTAGCTGCCTGATTCGGTGATGGAGCCATTGCTCCACTTTAGTTACGAAGGTTTTGATGAAGCCTGTGCCAAAATAATTTATCCAGCCTCTTGTTCGGCTGTTTATCTCTTTGACAATCTCATCAAACTTCCCTGCTCGCTTACGTTTGGTCAAGCGTTTCAAGGTGCGAATGAATTTCGCTTTGGCTTCGTTCGAAGGTCTGTAGCGACAGACCCCATTCACTGTGGTTATCAGACAACCCAAGAACTTTAAACGCGTTGGTGAACCCACTTTACTTTTCTCTTGGTTGACAGTTAGTTTCAGGTCTTTTTCAATGAAGCGAGTGATGCTTTGGAGCACACGTTCACCGGCTCGTTTTGACTTCACAAAGATGACGAAGTCATCAGCGAACCGAACGAAACGATGTCCTCTCTGCTTCATTTCTTTATCCAGTTCATGTAAGTATACGTTACTGAGTAGGGGCGAAATCACGCCACCTTGTGGTGCGCCTGTGTTACTTTCTACGAATTCGCCAGACAGATCTATGACACCGCTCTGTAAGAACTTACGGATAATTTTCAGAATCATTTTGTCCTGTATATACTGTTCGAGATAGTACATCAGCTTATCATGATTGAGTGTGTCAAAGCACTGTTTCAGGTCACAATCGACGGCCACTTTGTAGCCTTGCTGATAATAGTCGACACACTCTTTCAGAGCTGTATGATTGCTTTTCCCTTTACGGAACCCATGACTGTGTGGGAGGAAATGTTTATCAATGATAGGTTCTATCACTTGCCTGATGGCTTGCTGGACCACTCGGTCCCGTACCACTGGAATGCCCAGTTTTCGGATACCCCCATTCGCTTTGGGAATTTCCACCCGTCTGACCGGTTGTGGTTTATAGGTGCCGTCTAACAGTTTCTTTTTTAAATACGGACTCATTTCCATGATATGTGATTCTATCTCATTAACTGTCATACCATCTACTCCAGCAGCTCCTTTATTGCGTTTAACAATTTTAGCCGCTTCAAATAGATTCTTCTCACTTACAACGAGCCTCATGAGAGACTCACCATACTTGTCTTTACATTCACCTAGGCGATTACTCCGCACATCTACATACTCTTTCGCTTCCAGCTTATCCCTTTGTAGTTTGCCAACCCGTGGGTCGTTTTCTGCGTTTGTCATAATGCCTAACCTCCAATCTTCAAAGTATTGATATTGTTCGGTCCTTCGGTACATTTTCCCTACTATGACCTCGGCTGACTTCTCGCCATTCGTTGTTACTACTAAGCGCTGACGAGACCTCCCCGGGTAAGAACGACAACCTTCTGCTCACGTCACTGCTTCATTTACTCAATAGAATTCGGGCAGTATCGGACTTCACTTTGTGATGCAAGCTCATCCGTTCTATTAAGCCTTGGTATGAAGTTTCTGTTCGTCAGTGCAAGCATTTGCGTCCGACTTCCTTCAGATTCCGCCTCACGGCGGACACCCTTGTCTTTCGCTAACAGTTCCTACTGCCAAGTCTGTAGTGGACTTTCACCACCAAGTTGTCGCCCATGCCGGGCGCACATCAAAAAAAAAGTACAGAGTATAGTTACTCTGTACTTTTTTACTGACTTTTCTATTAGTCTAATATTTTGATGTCGATTTGACGACGTCCAAATGACCATGCCGCATCTAAATCTTCCATGTGGACATCGATTCGATTACCTTTAATGGCACCACCAGTATCTCCGGCAATGTATTCACCATATCCAGGTACGAATACTTTAGAACCCAGTGGAATGACATTCGGATCTACAGCAATAACGCGAGAATTCTCTCTTAAATCAATACCCATAAAGGTAAAGTTACTTAAGCTTGCCTGATTTCTAGAATACGCTGTGGCTTCAACTGATATCCAACGGCCAGATTCTTCCTGTGATGCTGTATTGTTAGAAGAAGTTGACGCTGCTTGTTCTGTTGCCGCTTTTTCGGCTGCTGCTTTTTCAGCTGCCGCTTTTTCGGCTGCCGCTTTTTCAGCCGCCGCTTTTTCAGCCGCCGCTTTTTCGGCTGCTGCTTTTTCGGCTGCTGCTTTTTCGGCCGCTGCTTTTTCAGCCGCTGCCTGGTTATCTTTCACTTCTTTTTTCTCTTCTTTAGCTTCTTCTACTTCTTTAGGTGTTTCTGTTTCTTTCACTTCATCTTCAGATACATCGTAACTGACGACCTCTTCTTCATTTTCTACAGAAATGACGGATAGATCATTACTTAAATAAATAGTCGTCCCTACCTGAATCAGGCTGCGGTTATCAATATCATTCACTGTTGCCAGTTTTTCAACCGAGATATCAGTGGCTTGAGAAACGCCCCATAGTGTATCTCCCCATTGGAAAGTATATTCCAGTGTTTTGTCTTCATCATAATCTGCTTTAGCTTCATTGATATCTTCTTCGATTTCCAGAACCGTACGCGGTGCCCAGTTTGAATTGGCACTTGCTTCTGTATCATTTGTCAGCAGCATCAATCCAGCTGCGGATAATGTCAAGCCTGCTTTAAGCCATGTAATTTTTTGAATAGTCATTAATTTATTCCCCTTTTCATATAGTTCGATCGGTAAGGTTAATTAGACAGTGTTCGTTCATCTGGTTTTCCTGAACAACTGACTGTATCTTACCATGCTATATTTAAAAGAAAAGGGGTTTAGGACCTTTGTCACTTCCTTTTAGTTAGTTTGTATTATTCATGAACTAATATCTCAAAACTATTTCAGTATCGAGATATTTTGTAACAGTGTAATATAAAAAGACCACCCTGATCAACTATGGACAGAGTGGTCTTGCTCGTATGATTTTTTATATCATCAGCTGGTTCCGGTCATTATAGTATTCTCTGTAGGCTAGATAGCTTGCAATGAAGCTTGCAATACTTGTAACGGCAATAAGCATGAACATAACAACGATCTGGTATCTAATAGCATCTGTAGGATCAACACCCGCAAAGATCAAGCCAGACATCATTCCCGGCAGACTCACTAGACCTACCGTTTTCGTCCGGTCGATCGACGGACTCATGCCTGTCTTCACACTTTCTCTTATGATGCTCATGGATGCCTGTTTCTCATTAGCACCTAAAGCAAGTTTTTCCAGGACTTGTTGTCTCTGATCAGTAAACTTGCTGTTCAATGCTCGGTAAGTCAATCCGATGGCGACCATGGCATTACTGGCGATCATCCCTGTGATCGGTACGATCTGTGACGGGACCCATATAATGGCTCCTGAAACAAGCATGACGCCCAACGTGATTGCAGTCCCCACTCCGATCGCTGTGAGTGAGATAAATAAGGAATTCGATATTCCTTCGCTGCGCTTGTGGGCATTGAAACCCGCATTAAAGACGATGAACAGGACCATTGCGAGCGTAATAAAGAAGTTGTCGACTTGAATGATATACTTCAGGACATAACCGATGGCGAACAGCTGCACGACCGCTCTGACACCGGCGATGAAAATATCGTTACCTAGATCCAGTTTTTCTTTATAATCTACAAATATGGCAATAAACAGCAACCCTGTAGATAACAGTAACGAAAAATTTCCGATTTCTAAGTTTGCACCCATTATTGTTCAGCCACCTTTCCATCTAGGATTCGTATGATCCGATCAGCCTTATTAATTTCTCTCTCATCATGGGTGACTGAAAGAATCGTCATGTTATCTTCTTCATTCAATTCGTCTAGTATACTGTAGATAATATCTTTATTTTCAGCATCCAGTGAACTCGTCACTTCATCCAGCAAGATGACTTCAGGTTTATACAGCAGATTTCTTACAAGGGCGACACGCTGTTTTTCTCCCCCTGAAAGATCCTTCACTTCTTTGTCCAGGTATGAGCGGTTCAATTTCAATCTTTCCAGCATGGTCACGCTTTTTGTTTCATTGAATTCTTCGTCGCGGATCTCATAAGGAAATGCTAAATTATCTCTGACCGTCTGATCGAACAAGGTCGCATTCTGAAAGAAATAGGACACTTCTTTACGGTAATCGATCGGATCGATTTCAGAGACGTCTTTACCTTTATAAACGATGTTTCCTTTTGTGGGCGTCAGAATACTGGCTATGATTTTCAGCAGGGTGCTCTTGCCTCCCCCCGAAGGACCAGTGATCGTCACACGCTCTCCTTTGACAATGGAAAAATCCACGCCACTTAATATTTTTTCATGGCCAACGTTAAAACTTATGTTATTGACCTCTATGATATTATCTGTCATGTCATTACTCCTCTTTTTTTACACTTTACAATAATTATAAACTAAACAAATCAAATTACAACCATTCTTGTTTAATCATTCCACTCTTCTTCAGCCTCGGTTATCCGTTGTGCCTGTACTTCCTCTGATAAGTAAGAAAACCCTTCTCCCGTTACTTCCTGAACATGAGAGATCGTCATGAATGCATTGGGATCGATCGCCTCAACGATCCGTTTGATCCGAAGGACTTCTCTACGGCTGATTATGATGTACAGAATCTCTTTCTTTTCTTTGGTATAATACCCTTTGCCGTCTAAAATCGTGATGCCCCGGCCCAGCTGCTGCTCGATCGCTTCGGCTATCTCCACATACTTAGCAGAAATGATGAAGAAGGATTTCCTGGGATTCAGACCCTCAAGTATAAAGTCTATCACTTTACTCTGGATGTATAAATTGATCAGGGTCAAGAAGGCATTTTCCGCACCGATAATAAAAGCACTCGGAACAACGATAAAGACGTCGATCAAAAGTAAGGCTGTTGGGACATTGATGCCCGCGTATTTGTGAAGGAGCTTGGCGATGATATCACTGCCAGCTGTCGTTCCGTGTCCCAGCATGATCAGTCCGATCCCTGCTCCCATGAATACGCCAGAACCTATAGGCGCCAGCAGAGTGGTTTCAGGAATGAAGGCCCACTGTGTGACGACCAATAAAAGGACAGAGATGATACCGTTGGCTATCAGCGTATAATATAAGGTTTTTTTATCCAGGAACTTATAACCGATGGCAAGAATAAATATATTTATAATGAAGATGGTATAAGAAGGCGGAAGCCCAAAAAGATAAAACAGGATCAGAGAAAAACCCGTCAATCCGCCTTCAGCCAAACCATTCGGCACGGTAAACACATTCACACTTATGGCATAAAGAAGTGAACCGATGACGATGAGTATAATGTTTTTCACACGAGCTTGAGTTATCACATTATTTTTCATTTGCTTCACCGGTCTTGTAGACACATTTCCCGTCAACAAAGGTCGCCAGAACATTAGTCGTCTTTATATCGTCCAGATCACAAGTGAAAATATCTTTGTCCAGAACGATAAAATCAGCCAGATATCCCTCTCTGATCCGCCCTTTTTCAGTTTCTTCAAATGATGCATAGGCACTTTCATAGGTATAGGCATCGATCGCTGCACAGATATCCATAGCTTCTTCAGGAAGATAAGGGTCCTTTCCGGTACTTTCTAGACGGTTTCGTGTTACTGCACATTGAATGTTATAAAAAGGATCAAAAGAAACAACAGGTGCATCACTACTGAATGACTGATGGATCCCTTTGTCATGCATCGTCTTAAACAAATAAGAGGTTTCTGCCCGCTCATTTCCCACGCACTCTCTTATGATCGGGATGTCGTCATCAAGAAAGATCGGCTGGACGTAAGTAAGATAATCCTTTTCTGCCACCCGGTCGATAAGGTCGTGTCCGGTGATCTGCATATGATTGATGCCGAGTCGGAGCGTATTCGGCTGACCATTCAGGGTGTTGTCATAAGCGTTCAGAATCATTTCGATACCGCGGTCTCCTATGCCGTGAATGATCACCTGATAGCCATTCTCTACTGCAAGTGTCACTTCTTCTGTCAGCTTTTCCTGAGTCTTGGTCACTATCCCAAAAGCAGCCGGGTCATCCGTATAAGGCTTTCTCAAGGCCGCAGTCCGCGCTCCCAGTGTCCCGTCGATAAAGAATTTGACCGGACCGATTTTATTCCAGGCTGAGCCTTGTTGGAATGTATAGTCACTATTGAAGAAGTCGGATAAATACTTGCCGTTATTGAACCAGACCTGCTGATAAAAACGGATCGACAACCGGTCTTCATCTTCCAGTTCTTTATACAGTGAGAGGGTTTCTTCGATCGTTTCATCTTTAGCATCATTCGTGTGCATCGATGTCAGTCCTTTTTTATTGGCCAGTGCCATCGTATCCACGAGCAATTCTTTTTTCTCTTCACGGGATTTCTTCGGCAATTTTGCCTTAACGAGATCAACAGCTCCTTCTGTCAAGATCCCCGTCAGCTGACCGGCATCATCTTTCTTTATTTCTCCGCCTGTAGAAGGACGGGTCTCAACTGTTATATTAAAATGATCTAAAGCTGCGGTATTCAGGCTCATAACGTGTCTGTCCACCCGCACCAATACGATAGGGACCTCCGTTGAAGCCTGATCAAGATCCGAACGGTCCGGCATCCTTTTTTCATCTGTAAAGGTCGTATGGTTCCATCCTTCAGTATATAAAACATCATCTGCCGTCAATTTATTCTTCTTTATGTAGTCCCGACATCTTTTTATGAGTTCGTTCATTGAGGTCACATCTGTGATTGGCAGCAAACTTAGATACTCTGCAGTCATTAAAAAATGCAGATGCGAATCATTAAGCCCCGGCAAGACTGTTTTTCCTTTTAAGTCTGTCACTGATTCCCGTGCTGCTTCTGTAAGGCCCTGCAGGCAGGCATCGTTCGTTCCAACTTTGATTATTCGATTACCTTCTACGATCATCGCTTCTGCAAAGGAATCGCGTTCAAGGTATATTTTTCCATTTATAAATACTTTCATCCAATCACCCTTTCATGTACTCACACTCTTTCACATTATAACGTTAAACCTGTCTGTATGCACCGTATCCTATGAAAAAAAGCCAGAACTGTAATGTTCTGACTTGCTTCTAAACGGTAATGACAAAGTCTATAACCAGCTGCCCGTGAACTGGTGGATCCCATGTGTATTTTCTGTCGCATCCACTTCCCGGGTCCAGTAATCTTTCGGAGAAAAATATTCACGCGGAAAAATCGTGCAGCCTTCTATCTCCTGACGTGTATTATTTGGTTTGAGGCCTCTTTCGATCATTATTTCAGTGATCCTTATGACGTTTGTCTTATCATCTCTTGAACCGTCGGGCAAAATGAATTCTCTGCCTTCATAGTCATTGTACAGTTCTTCGATAAAGGGATGATGCGGTTCTGCGCCAATGATTCCAGTGGATATTTCAGTTTCGATTTCAAAGCTGAAAAAAGCCGGGAATTTTCGGAACTTGTCGATCGGCTTGATAAGTTCCATATCAGTATCGCAGTACACGCCACCGTATTCATTCAATGCATATAGTCGGGCCACATCCGATACAAAAGCCCAGTCTTCTCTTTCATAGGCTTGTTCCACATAGGTCCCATGTTCTTTGGGATCGAAATTTGACTCGTCCCAGCGCATGATCTCCCAGTCAGGACAGTATTTTTTCCAGCTTTCCAGACACTTTTCTTCTAATGGTCCGAGTTCGTTGCCTCCGAACCAGGCATAATGGATAATTTTAGGTATCATAACCATCTCTCCTTCTAAGTACTACTCCCAGTTTAACAAATTATAATCATAAAAATCGATCATAAAGACTTGAACACTGCTCAAGCATTATGATAAAAGGATAACATTTATCATGTTAAACTATAGTCAATAAGAATCTTTTATTCATTCAAGGAGCTGATTACATGTATTTTAAATCTTTTTTTGATAAACAACTCGCACAAATGGCTTATCTTGTCGGCTGTCAGCAGACTGGCGAAGCCATCATCATAGACCCTCTTCGGGATATCGAAGACTATATCGAGACTGCCGAAGCAGAAGGATTAAGAATCACAAAAACAGCGGAAACTCATATCCATGCCGACTTCGCGTCTGGACTGCGAGATGTCAGCCGTAAACTGGACGCCGTTCCCTACGTTTCTGACATGGGTGGTGAGGATTGGAAATACCAGAACATGCCTGACAATACTGTATTCCTGGCAGAAGGTGATACCATTGAAATCGGCAACATCATCCTCGATGTGATGCATACCCCAGGGCATACACCAGAAAGCCTATCCTTCTTACTGACAGACAAAGGCGGCGGTTCTTCCATCCCGATGGGTATCTTCTCGGGCGATTTCCTTTTCGTCGGTGATGTCGGCCGTCCAGATCTGCTTGAAACAGCTGCTAAACTGGAAGGTACGACTGAATCTGGAGCTGAAGAAATGTATGGATCTGTGCAGAAAGCCAAAGAATTGCCGGACCATCTTCAAATCTGGCCAGGACATGGTGCAGGAAGTGCCTGCGGAAAGTCACTGGGCGCAGTGCCGATGAGTACCCTCGGTTATGAAAAAGAAAATAACTGGGCATTCCAGTATACTGATGAAAAAGAATTCAAAAAAGAACTCGTAGAAGATCAGCCGGAACCGCCGCATTACTTTGCCCAAATGAAAAAAATCAACAAGATCGATATCCCTCTGGCTGCGGATACACGGACCTATCCCGTTTCGACAAACGAGCTGACTGAGTTGACGATCGATCTTCGTCCAAAAGAGGTTTATCAGTCCGGACATAAGCACGGAACACTTAATATTCCTATGAACGAGAGTTTTCTCAGTTACGCCGGGTGGTTCCTTGATTACGACAAAAATCTGACCTTCATTGGCAGCAAAAATGATGCCGACGAAGCAGCTAAACAGTTGCAGCTCATCGGCTACGATAAAGTAAAAGGTTACATCAGTCCGGATAGTTTAGACCTGGATACCGTTTCTCTGACTATCGAATCAGAACAATTTATGACGATGTATGAGCAGAAAAATCAGGATCTGAATATCTTAGACGTACGAAGTAAGTCTGAGTGGGAAGAGAACCATCTGGAAGGAGCCAGTCGGGTCCTGTTCGGGGATCTGCTGACCGATGATCTTCCTTTTGACAAAAATGAACCAGTCTTTGTTCACTGCCAGTCGGGGGTCCGTTCCGGTATAGCCCTGGGAGCACTCGAAAAACGGGGCTATACTCATATCGTGAATATCAAAGGCGGTTTCGGCCAACTGGAAGAACTGATGGATGAGTGATCCTGATTTCATAGATTCTTGTATCTAAATGCGTAATAAAATTTCATACTCTGATTATTTAAAGGTAGCGGTCGATGCGTCGACCGCTTTCCTTATCAGATGTAGGTTAGACGATTAGGATCAGTTAACACTCTCTTAAGTGCTGAATGTAGCGAAGTTCGGTAAGTATACTCTCCTTATTTCTTCCTAATTGTCGAATCTAGGTGATGTTCGGTCGATAGAAATCGATAAAGGAAACCTACTTACCGAAGAAGCGCTTATTCGGTAAGTAGCACGTCAAATCGCTTATCAAAGTGTCGAATAGAGGGTTAATTCGGTATGTAGCTTATCGGCTTCGTCAGCTACTTACCGAACATAGTCAACTTCGACAGGTTAGATTCCTAAATGATATCCTACTTGTCGAACACGCTTATAATAAAAATCACAGTCGAAATCCCAGTTAAAAACAGAAAAGTCCTGAACAAAAAATCATAAAGATTTTTATCCAGGACTTTTTTAAACACAACTAAGCAGAAATATTTTGTAGATCGAGCAAATTATTTCTGCTTTATATTTCCATTTAGATTTAAGATACACCTTTGTCCCAGGCTCTCTTCTGTTGTTTATTTCAATGGTTCGATTTTCTTCTTGTATATAAAACGCATAGCCATGACTGCAAAGACAACAGTCACACTTTCAGAGATCAGCTTGGACCACCAGACCATATTGACATCTCCAGTCAGGGATAAAGCGCAGGCAACCGGCACGAGCACGAGCAGTTGCCGGATGACTTGGATCCATAAACTGATCACGGCATTGCCGATAGCCTGAAAAACAGTCCCTAGCATGATGCTTATGCCTGCAAAGAAGAAACTCAGGCTGATGGTTCTCAATGCTGGGACCCCGATCCTCAGCATTTCATCCGAAGCACTGAACAGGTTCAAAAACTGGACTGGGAAGATTTGAAACAGGAGGGTCCCTGTCAACATGATCAATCCGCCGTACATGAGAGACAGTTTGATCGCGTTGACCATCCGCTCTTTATTTCTGGCTCCGAAGTTATAAGACACGATAGGGATCATGCCGTTATTCAGACCGAATACTGGCATGAATGCAAAGCCCTGAAGTTTTATATAGACCCCATATACCGCTATAGCTGTGGGTGTGAACTGCAGCAGGATATTATTGAAAATCAGCGTCACTAATGACGTGATAGAGGTCATGACCATCGACGGGATACCTACCGAATAAATACGCTTGATCACTTTCAGATCCGGCTTATTTCCGAAAATATGCATATCCAGGTCATCGTTGACTTTACTGTTTATGACAAAGGCTAATGTAGCAGATGTCATCTGTGCGATGACCGTGGCAATAGCAGCACCATATACTCCCAGCGCCGGGACACCGAACCATCCGAAGATAAGGATCGGGTCAAGGATGATGTTCAAGATAGCCCCGGTCCCCTGAGTGATCATCGTATAGTACGTCCGGCCGGTCGCCTGCAGAATACGTTCATAAGTGAACTGCATCAATTTACCTATCGACAGGGTCGTAATAAGTACCGTATACTCCATTCCGTATCGAATAATTTCACTGTTATCCGTCTGCATCTCAAAAAATGGTCGAACAAAGAACAAGCCAAAGACAAGGAATATCCCATAATGGAAGAGCGTCAGGAATACGCCATTATTGGCCGCAGCACTCGCCAGTTTTCTGTCGTCTTCTCCTAATCGCTTGGATAACTCTGCATTCATTCCGACACCGGTCCCGATACCGATAGCAACCATGAGCATCTGAATCGGAAAAACGAGTGACAGAGCTGCCAAGGCATCTTCGCTGATTTGAGCGACGAACATGCTGTCGACCACATTGTAAAGGGACTGGATGAACATCGAAATCATCATTGGTACCGAAAGAGTTAAAATGAGTCTATTCATCGGCATCGTGCCGAGCTTTTTTGAATTCATATTTTTCATGTCACTATCTCCTAGAAATATGTATCGTCTAATCGTAACTTCTTTTAGTATACAAAAGCAGCATCCCGAATTGAAGTGAATGGCCCTAATTGAAATAGAATGAAAAATAATCTGTTTAACTTTTTCCTTGAATCACTTTCTGGTAAACTGATTCAATAACAGAAAGGCATGAGAATGATGAAACTTCTAAGAAAAATAATCACATTACTATTAGTCCTCACTATAGGCTTCTGGCTCGGGGCAAGCGGCCTGCTGAACGGTACGCGTGCCGGCAGCTGGATGAATACAGCCGTGGATTATTTCCCTACGCGAATGGAGCTGCAGCAGTTAAGGTCTTCATTTGACACTTTCCCTCTTATTCAAGATACCTCTTTTACACAAGATCAGGAAGGTCAGAAATCAAAAAACAATACGATACTGGAATCAAATACCCATGCAGACGTCGACTATGATGTTGTTGAAGAGACAATACTGACATTGGTGAATGAATTAAGGGAAGAACAAAATCTCAACACACTAGCCTCCAACGACATGCTGAAAGCCGCTGCTATCATCCGTGCTGTGGAAACGGAAGAAAGCTTCTCCCATACCCGGCCCAGTGGCTCAGGTCCTTTTACCGTCTTTGAAGAAGAAGGGATATCCTATCCGTATAAGGTCGTGGGCGAAAACCTGGGGATGGCGACCTATTACATGAATGAAGAAGACATGGCTGAACTGCTGTTCAATGGCTGGGTCGAAAGTGAAGGTCACTACGAAAACATGATCAAACCGGAATATGAAGAAATCGGTGTAGGCGTTCATTACGATGGTGAATTCCTCTATGCCACTCAGATTTTTGGTACGCCTTTATACTGAACAGCCATACAGCCAGATCAGTGGCTGTCCTTAGTTTACATTTTTAAAGCAGAAGCGAGTTGATGATCAGCCCGCTTCTGCTTTTTTTGTTTTGAAGATCTTCTATTTATCTTCAGCAATACTTAGCGCTCTCAAAAGTGATGTCTTTTTGTATTGATGTTCCTGCATCTTTTCCAGTATCTCACTTAAAAAGGCCACACCCTCCGGAAGATGATCGCCTTTGTTGAGCATGACACATTCTGCCCGTCCACTCTCTGCTGCATCTGTCACTTCGGCTCTTGTCGGGACACCACTTGAAACCATATTATCCAGTACTTCCGTCCCCCATACAACTGGGATATCAGCCGCTTCAGAGATCCACATGATTTCCTGCTGAAGTTCGGCTAATCGGCTGTATCCAGTTTCCACGGCCAAGTCTCCTCTAGCGATCATGACGCTGAATGGATTCCTGCTGGCAGCCGTCATGATAATGGCAGGCAGATTTTCCACAGCCTGAACCGTTTCTATCTTTGCCATCAAAGGGATTTCAGCTGCACGCTGTTTATTTGTCTGATGGATAAGTTCTTTCTGGACTTTTTTGATGTCGTCCGCATCTTTAACAAAAGACAAGCCAAGGATATCGGCATGTTCAACAGCAAATCCCAAATCATCCTTGTCCTTAGCTGTCAGCATTTCAAGATCGAACTGACTTTTCGGGAAGTTCAGACCTTTTTCGGCTTTCACACGGACGCTTTTTCCGGTACGGGTCCGTTTCACTTTAAGGACCGCTCCATTTTCCGTTACTTCATCCACTACCGATTCAATCGTTCCATCATCGTATAAGACCGGGTCCCCTTTTTTAAGGGTTTCAAATATTTCCGGGATACTGCATCCGGCAGTTACTTTTGATTCAAAATCTAGAGGTAATGTCTGATTATCCTTCGTCAGATACCATCTGTCCCCAGGACTGACTTTGGGCTTTTTCAGAGTCGTAAAGACCCAGTCTGTTCTTATTTTAGGCCCCGCAATATCCATCAGTATTTTCACTTCAGTCTGTTCGTCTTTTGCTGCTTTTCTAACTTTGTCGACCATTTTTTTCCAAGTCTCGGTATTATCATGGGCACAGTTGATCCGGGCGACATTCATACCGCAAGCGATCAGTTCTCTGAGAAACTTGCTGTCTGTTGATGCCTCTGACGGCAAAGTGACCATGATACGCGTATGCCGGTTCTGAGGCTGCTTCCCGAACTGTTCAATCGCATTTTTACTCAACTGTTCCTGACCAGTAATATATGATGATTGGGATGGGTAAGACCATCGACTGTCTTTTCCAGCTATCGCCGATAAACTGGCCAGGACAGCATCGATGTTATTAAGTGTACGGGACTCTAGTCTGCCCAAAGAAGACAAGCCCCACGGTGTGAGTTCACTTTGAATGTCTCGTACATCACGTCTTCGGAGCGCAAGATAATAGGCCAGATTCTGTGCACTTAATTCGAAGGCATCACGGCTGATTTCATTCTCCCATTTTTTGAATGCTTTTGTCCCTTCTTCATAGATGCTATCTCTCAAGTCTGCGACCTTGTTTAACAAGTTATTCACATGTTCTGTGGATTCCTGATCCATATTCTACCCTCTCCTGACTTTTATCAACACGGGCATGATATTCTCTTCAGTTATATTATACCGGAATCTAGCTGTTTCTCACGTCATAGCTTTTCAGATAACATACAGAAAAAGCCCCTACCATAAGAAATGATCGTTCTTTAGTTATGCATCCCACTGTTCTATCTTCCTTTTGGCCTGTTCGATGAATGTTTTGAGCACTTTGATTCTGGCATATTTTTTCTGCTGTCCTTCGACGATGACCCAGGGCGCATGATCCGTATCAGTCCGAACCAGCATCTCATTCATGGCTTCGATGTGCTCATTCCATTTTTCACGATTGCGCCAGTCTTCATCAGTGAGCTTATAAACTTTGTCCGGTTCAGTCTCTCGGTCTTTGAACCGATCCAGTTGTTCATTCTTATCGATATAGATAAAGAATTTCAATATAAGCGTACCGGCATTATAAAGATGTTTTTCCATCTGATTGATTTCTTTATACGCACGATTCCATTCTTCCATGTCAGCCAGACCTTCCACACGCTCGACCATCACACGGCCATACCAGCTCCGGTCAAAAATCTTCATGTCGCCTTCTTTTGGAAAATCCTTGTAGAACCGCCATAAGTAATGGTGTTCCCGTTCGAGCTGCGATGGCGCCGACGTCGTCACGACTTCATAACCCCGAGGGTCCATTTCCCTTGTCAGACGTTCGATGGCCCCGCCTTTACCCGCTGCGTCTACACCCTCAAAGACCAGTATGGTCGGTATACCTTTTGTGTACAACTCAAAAGCTAGTTCTTGAGCTTCCATCTGCAGTTCGTCTTTTAATTCATCGTATTCATCATCATCCAGCTTCAAATTCAAATTCAATTTGTTCAGCGGCTTTTCCATAGGCTCATAATCTCTCATCTGTCTGCGAAGGCCCCCATTTTTCATCCCCATGATCCGGTCGATACCTTCATGGATCAGATCGATCGACATTCCGAGCACTTTATCTGAGGCCTCTTTTTTATCTTCAGAAGAGACGACATGCCACTTACTGAAGGTGAAGTCTGACTTTTCCAATATTTTATCAAAATGTTCAAGATAGTCATGATAGTGATCATACTGATCCTCATCACGTTCGCTGATCATAAATGAACGGTATTCGTCACCTTTCAGCTCATCGATCCGCTTTTGCAGTGTGTCTTCTTTCTGGTGCAGGAAAAACTTGATAATGATCGCATTGTCATCCAACAGCTGTTTTTCTATCGAACTGATATCCTCTATATTCTGCTCCAGTTCTTCCTGTTCAATCGACAAATCGTTGAACAGCTTAAAATAAAAGCTCCGATCATAAATAGCGATGTCTCCATAGCGCGGCGTTTTATTCCAGAAGCGGCATAAAAAAGGCCGCGTCCGTTCTTCTTCCGTTGGTGTTTCAAAGACGCTTACCTTGAAATGCTTGGGATTCAATTCCTTCACTAAATCTTTTATGACATATCCTTTACCGGAGGATTCCCAACCATCTATTATGATAAGTACGGGAATATCAAGATTACCTATTAAACGCTGCGCCCGAGAAAGCCGTTCCCCCAGTTCCTTTGTCTTGAACTGACTATACGGGTTCTCAAAGTCATTAAAGTCATACTCTGTTATCATGCTGTTGCCTCCTTAAAATAATCAGCCATCCTGCTAAACAGTTGCTTTACTTTAGAAAAGACAGCACACTGAAGCACTCTTTATGCCAGTGCATATCCCTTTCGTTCTGCAATCAGAAAAACCGGGACATGTTTGCTTTAGTACAATTCCCTGCGCCGGTCGTTGTAAACAGCGATCTCCCGACGGATATCCGGGATACTAGTAAGGTCCAGATCAGCCCATAACACCATTTCTTCTTCTCGTGCTGCAGCCAGACTCTCGCCGGATGGTCCGAAAATACTTGAATGACCACAAAAATTCAATTTATCCGTTGTACCAACACTATTTACCCCCACAACAAAAAATTGATTTTCAATGGCCCGCGCGCATAGCAAGGTTTCCCAGGCGCGCATACGGGGGTGCGGCCAAGCAGCTGGAACAAATAAGACTTGGATCCCCTCCAGAGCCATTTTACGGATCCATTCTGGAAAACGCAGATCGTAACAGATTGCGATTCCCGCTTTTACACCATCAATATCAAAAATGCCCATCTGATTTCCAGCTTTAAAAATCTGATGCTCCTGTGTTGGCGAAAAGAGATGCACTTTATTATAGACATGCACCACTTCCCCCTTACGATTGAAAACATAACTTGTGTTGTAAAATTTCCCGTCAGACTGAACTGCCACCGAACCTCCGACGATATTGATCATATATTTCTTTGACAGATCACTTAACAGACGTTTTGTCTCTTCACCTTTAACATCTGCACATCCTTCCAGATCCTTCGGGAAGAAAGAGACATTCCACATTTCTGGAAGTACGATCACATCTGGTTTTTTTCTCTCGACCGCTGTCCGGATAAGTTCAGATATTTTTCTGAAATTCTTCGCTGGTTCCTTAAAAGCTAAATCAGGCTGCACAACTGCTACTCTCATTCTATCTCTCCTCTGATTTATTTTCTTCATTTTACCAGTAACAATGATCATTGGCTAAACTTAACAGTTTATAATGTAATGAAATTCTGGATCATTCAGAAAAATATCAAACCATGAAAGCTCAGCATCACTTCATATATGAAGTACATATAATATGGCACAAAAAAAGCTCCCTCAGGGGAGCTTTTTTGAGGTTCTTTGTCAAATCGTGTTGGTCAGAATTCCCGGAGGTAGAAACTTAAATGTTTCTACCTCTTTTTATACGACTTTTAAGTTTCTTTGTTTTTCTATTTCCTTTTCTTCTTCAAATGTTAAAGGTCTGTTTGATTTTTCAGTTTTTTCTGTTAACTTAAAGCTGATGAGAATACGGGCTCTCAAATGTCTGAAATTATGGTAACCATAGCCGCTTCGTTTCAATGTTTTAATTTTATTGTTAATGCCTTCTAAATGTCCGTTGGACAAGGTATAAGTGCAAGAATTTTCTATTGAATCTAAGTATTTTTCTAGTGTCTGGAAGGTAGTCCTAACATATCTTTTGATAGATCTTTCCTTACTTCGTTCAAGCTGATTGACGAATTCCTCATAGTTACCGGTAGAGAGGTGCCATTTCAAGTCATTGATTAAATCATAAATCCACTGGAATTGGTCATCGATTGACAAGAGATAATTGACCATCATTTTTTCTGTGACCTGGCCATCGTAAAGTCGATGAGTAAAGTAGTGTTCAAAATCAACACTCCAGACATTCTTTAAAATGATTTTCCATTGTTTCTTTAGTTTAGAATAATCCCGAGGGCGAGTATATTTAACAGTTTTCATAATCTCTATACGTAAACGATTTAAGGCTCTATTCATATGTTGGACAATGTGGAATCGATCAATAATTAGTTCGGCATTCGGGAAACAGTCATGTATAACTTTTAAATAGGGGCTATACATATCCAACGTTACTGTCTTGACTTTTTTTCGTAGGTCATAGGGATAACGTTGGAAATAAGCAATGAGTTCTTTCTGCTGCCTATTTTCAACGATATCTATAATGTCATGGGTTTGAGAATTAGTAAAAATAAAACTCATAGAACCAGCAGCTTCCTTCACTGATTTAAACTCATCAAAAGAAAGGTGTTCAGGTAGTTCGAACCTTGAAGGTTCGAGGGTTTCTCCAGTACTTTCCAGCAGTCTTATAACTGTAGATGATGATACTGAAACACGTTTAGCAATAGTTTTCATACTTTGTGTTTCGGATAATTCATAAGAAACAACATTCTTGATAGGGTTAGAAATGAAACAGTATTTATTCACCAGAGATGTTTTTGCCATAAAAGTTCGCCCACATTCGTGACACATATAGCGTTGCTTTCTTAACCTTAACAAGGCAGGTTTAAAGAGGATGTTCCCTAATTTTATTGTAGATATTTTTGTACCATGCTTAGTGATGGAATAATCTTGGTTTACAGCCCCGCAGTGATGACAGGCCTTCGGCTTGTATGTAAGAGTTCCTTGGTAAACAATATAGTTTGTATCTTTAATAGTTTCTTCTGGGCAAAGATAGTCATTGATATCAAAAATAATATTTTCATCTTTAATATTTAATGAATTTCGTATAATATGAGAGTAGGTCATGTAGATTCTCCTTTGTTTGGTTTTCGTCGACTTAATTATAAGGGAATCTACTGGCCTTTTTCTATTGATATACAAAAAACCGTGCCAGCGAGTTCGTTAGAACTCACCAACACGATTTATTATAGAACCTTTTTTGATTGGTTCTACATTTCACGATTGAGCATTTTCAGTGTGATTTCCTCAATCACTTGTTTTTCTTTTGATTCTGGAAGACCGGCAATACGCTTCATGGCTTTTTTGGTATATTTCTCAGCCAGTTTTTTTGCCTCATTCACTCCATCTGCTTCAGTCACGAGCAGCTGTATTTTTCTTGCCTCTTCTTTCGTTGTTCTCTCACCTTTCGATAACAACGGCAGCAGATCTTTCTTGTTCTTTCTTAAAGCAAAAATCAGAGGAGCAGTATAGATACCCTGTCTAACATCTTCCAGAACAGGCTTACCAAAATCTTCAGATAACTGAGTATAATCCAGGACATCATCCATAATCTGGAAAGCCATACCGATATGACTTCCGATATAATAACAGTAGCGAGAAAATGACTTTGAATTGCCACTCTCCATTGCTCCTGCATAACAAGATAAAGCAAAGAGCTGAGCTGTTTTTCCTGAAATCTGGGTCAGATATTCACGGATGCTCATATCTTTTTTATAGCGTAAATGCATCTGATTCAATTCCCCCATTAAAATACGCTCCATACCATCCGTACTGATCGTCAAATTCTCCATTGATTCAGCATGTTTGGCTAGAATACGGAAAAAGACAGTAAACAGATAGTCCCCGGCATATACTGCAACATCTTTCCCGTATTTATCTTGAATCGTCTGCTTGCTTCGTCTTGTTGAAGCTTCATCTATAATATCATCATGAATTAAGGTAGCTGTATGCAGCAGCTCTATGGCCGCAGCTAGACTACGTGCTCTTTCAGGCGAATGCTCTTCACCAAAACTTGAAAATAACAGAGTGTAGGCTGGACGCAAAAGTTTCCCGCCTGAATGAAGCATATCTAAGATAGCCGCTTCAACTTCCTTATTTCGAAGGAATATCTCCTTATCGATCATCGTAAGCGTCTCTTTTAGTTCAGACTTTACTTCAGGATAGGCGTCCCACATTGGATGTATCTCCATCTTGATTCCTCTTTCCTTTTTTTGACACAGTTTTCGCAGGGAGGGCGTTGGTACAACCAACACTAACACAGCAGCCAATAAATATACTCTCGGCATTGGCCTCCTGGATACCATTCTATTTTTCACTTTAGCAGTCTCTTTTAGTTTACCATTATTCTACGATCAGAACAGACCATTGAATTAAAATATTTTAAAACGATAAAAAAGAATGAAGGAGAGCATCATTCATCCTTCACTCTTTTTTAGTTATTTAATTGAAAAAGTTATTTCTGTTTATATACTGGCTTTGTTTTTCCATACCACCAATTTCCAGCAACCTTCTGTATCCATGGAATAGCGTAGTAATCTAAACCGAATGCACGGCCGGAACCATTCATTAATGAAAGAGCTACAAAGACGAACCAGATATTCACCCAATAGAACATACCGGATAAAGTAAAGCTGGCTACCAGAGCAATAGTTAAAGCACTAACAAGCCAAGTGAACAATCCGAAAATAAGCGCCAGACCTACACCAATTTCAACAAGTGTCATAACTTTCTGGAAAATAAGAGCAATGTCGGTATTTGGAATCATAAACTCCATGATCGCTTCAAACCAGCCTGGTGCTTCCTTTAAAATCATCATAGGTTCTTCACCATATACATAACTTAGTCCAAATACCGGATCAGCCGCTGCTGTTTCGGCAGCAGGTGAAGCACCGGAAGTTGCATCCTGGAGCCATGAGAATGGTAAAGCCACTCTATCAGTGAACCAGCTTTCTGAACCGAATAAACCAAAAGCTTTTTTCAGTCCTTCAACGAGCCACATACTACCGAAGAATACCCTCAGTGGAACACTCCACAGCACATTGCCATATCGGGAAAGATGTCCGCGGAAAATATTCCGTTTATCTCTAATATGGAAGAACTCATGGAAAACATATTGAACGGCATAGTATCCAGAACGGATTTCAAAGAAGTAAAGAAGATTGACCAAGTGTTTAACTAAAATAGCAAAGAAGCCAGAGAGATTATACTTGCCCATCAATTCAGCTACACCATATGTCGATCCGATGGAAACCATGAAGCCCTGATAATTACTTTCATGTTTGTGCTTTTCAGTACCTTCAATAGCAGCGGCAATGTTTTCGGCAGCTGTATGTCCGGTCTGTTCAGCAGCCTGAACGATTTGAGGAGTTGGAGCCCCATCTTCCTCTACATAGTAAACCAGGTCACCGATAACATAAACATCATCATAACCTTCAGCTTCCATGTACTCATTAGCCACTAAACGATTGGCACGTGCTTTTTCCAGTCCGAAATCTTCTGTATCAGAGTTGGCTTTAACACCGGCTGTCCAGATAAGAGTATGTGTCGGTATTTTTTCTCCAGATTTCAGTTCGATATGATCAGGTGCCACTTTTACAATAGGAGAACTTTTGAGGATTTTGATTCCTCTTTTTTCCATATAACGTTCTGCTTTTTCAGCATTTTTACGTGATATCATATTTAAAATAGTCGGAATAGCTTCAACAACGATCAGTGAGATTTCATCTGGATCGACTTTATGATCTTTTGCAAGACGGTCTTTCCAGTCTGCGAGTTCACCGACCATTTCGATCCCTGTAAAACCGGAGCCGCAGACAGTGAATGTCAGCATGGCTTTACGCTTGGCATCGTCACGTACAGTTGAGGCTTCGGCAACTGTGCTCTCAATGTGTTCACGAATCTTGATTGCATCTTCCATAGACCACAGTGTGAAGGCATGGTCTTTAACACCAGGAGTGCCAAAGTCGTTGGGTTCTCCACCCATACCTAAAATCAGATAATCGAATGAATAAGAATCATTCTCAGTCTTGACTATGTTTTTATCATGATCGATATCAAGTACATTGTCAGTCACCAACTTCACGTTCTTCTTACGGCTGAACAGACGCTGCAGATCAAACTGAATCGCATCAGGTTCTACACGCCCACCAGCAACTTCATGAAGTTCAGTCATATATGTTTGATAAGGATGACGATCGATCAATGTAATCGTAACATCTTCATTTTTCTTGAATCGTTTAGCGAGTCTTTTAGTTGCCGCAACTCCGGCAAATCCCGCACCGACGACGACTATGTTTTTTTGGGACATTCTTCCCACTCCTTAATATTTTTTACACAACAGTTTAAACAAACTTTTCTTACAAGATTATGATAATACTTATTTATAAACCCTAAAAGGCAGATTGCGTCTGAAAATAGAACAGCAGACAATGTTTAAACTTTCACATGCAACAGGATTAATTATACATTAGAAGAAAAATTTTGTCTAGTTAATATGAGACAAATTTCAATAACTCGAGAGAATATTAATTTTATGTGACAATTATTGTCTCACACCGTCTTTCCGACTACGTCCTTGTTTTTTTTATCCTTATTTCTCTCACTAATATAAAATGTCAGAAGATAAAATCTCATATTTCCTCCTGTAGTTTTATGTTATACTCTATAGCAGAGTATTTTAGAAGCAGTAATGTCATGCTAGTTGCAAAGAATCAAAATAGAAAAAGAAGGAAGATCAAAATGAAAGTATCTGTATTCATGAAATTAGTGGAAATACAAACTAAAATCGCCAGTTTATTCCCGTTCCTCCTCGGCGTGTTGTTTTCGGCTTACTACTTTTCCGAATTCAACTTTTGGAACACGCTTCTCTTTTTTGTCGCCATGATTTTGTTTGATATGACGACAACAGCCATTAATAATCTAATGGATTTTCAAAAAGCAAAAGATAAAACATATCAGCAGAACGTCAATATTATCGGACGTACCGGTTTATCAGAAAAGAAAGTGATTCGTCTGATTTTTATTATGCTTGGACTTTCCATAGTACTGGGTTTAATACTAGTCTATCGGACAACATTTTTACTTTTGGCTATCGGGGTTGTTTGTTTTGCTATAGGGATCTTTTATACGTTCGGACCAATACCTATCTCTAGAACGCCATTGGGAGAAATACTTTCCGGACTGACTATGGGCTTTGGCATTTTCTTTATTGCAGTGCTGATCAATGATTCAGATGGCAGTCTGATCCGTTTAGCTTTTGAGGGACCTGAATTTTTACTGACCGGTAATCTGCAGGCTATCTTTTCAGTCTTTTTAGTATCATTGCCGACTGTATTTCTGATTTCAAATATCATGCTAGCTAACAACACGTGTGACCTTGAAGAGGATATCGTCAATAACCGGTTTACTCTCCCCTTTTATATCGGGAAAGAAAGAGCTGTTTTACTTTTTAATCTGTTGATGTATCTCAGTTATGTGATCATCGCTTTATCTGTTGTCCTGGGGTACCTTCATCCTTTAATGCTCGCTGTTTTCATTACTTTCCCCTTGATCAAAAAGAACTTGAATGCCTACAACCAAAAACAGATAAAAACGGAAACGTTTGTGGTAGCTATCAAAAATGTAGTCCTTTTCAGCAGTGTAGAAGTCGGCCTGCTGGCTCTCAGCTTATTTTTTGTATAAATTTCAAGAATATTTATCAGCGCTCTAACGTCGGCCCAAGATCATCATTCCGGCATGAGTCTCTGATCGATCAAAGAATTTAAGAGGACGGGACAAAAAGCGTTTAGCCCTGTAGCTTCTAACGCAGCCCCGCCGATAACTGCTGAAGGAGTTATCGGCGGGGCTGTTTATTGGAACACGTTTATAACAAATGATTCGGAATCGAGTAGGAGATAAATGATTAATTCATTTATCGTCCTCTCACACCACCGTACGTACGGTTCCGTATACGGCGGTTCAATATCTTAAGTAAGCAGACTCTGCCAGGTCTCGTAGTGAAACTACGTTCCACCGGTAGAGTCTTTTCGTTGTAAGCACCCAATGAACTTCAGGTGTTTTTGACAGTCTCCAGTATTTCTTTCTGGAATAGCCTATGCGTTTGGCACTATCTATATCTAGACCTAAGCGCATTAATCTGCTAATCTTAGTACGTGGATTTTTCCATCTCTTTAAAATTAGCTGCCTGATTCGGTGATGGAGCCATTGCTCCACTTTAGTTACGAAGGTTTTGATGAAGCCTGTGCCAAAATAATTTATCCAGCCTCTTGTTCGGCTGTTTATCTCTTTGACAATCTCATCAAACTTCCCTGCTCGCTTACGTTTGGTCAAGCGTTTCAAGGTGCGAATGAATTTCGCTTTGGCTTCGTTCGAAGGTCTGTAGCGACAGACCCCATTCACTGTGGTTATCAGACAACCCAAGAACTTTAAACGCGTTGGTGAACCCACTTTACTTTTCTCTTGGTTGACAGTTAGTTTCAGGTCTTTTTCAATGAAGCGAGTGATGCTTTGGAGCACACGTTCACCGGCTCGTTTTGACTTCACAAAGATGACGAAGTCATCAGCGAACCGAACGAAACGATGTCCTCTCTGCTTCATTTCTTTATCCAGTTCATGTAAGTATACGTTACTGAGTAGGGGCGAAATCACGCCACCTTGTGGTGCGCCTGTGTTACTTTCTACGAATTCGCCAGACAGATCTATGACACCGCTCTGTAAGAACTTACGGATAATTTTCAGAATCATTTTGTCCTGTATATACTGTTCGAGATAGTACATCAGCTTATCATGATTGAGTGTGTCAAAGCACTGTTTCAGGTCACAATCGACGGCCACTTTGTAGCCTTGCTGATAATAGTCGACACACTCTTTCAGAGCTGTATGATTGCTTTTCCCTTTACGGAACCCATGACTGTGTGGGAGGAAATGTTTATCAATGATAGGTTCTATCACTTGCCTGATGGCTTGCTGGACCACTCGGTCCCGTACCACTGGAATGCCCAGTTTTCGGATACCCCCATTCGCTTTGGGAATTTCCACCCGTCTGACCGGTTGTGGTTTATAGGTGCCGTCTAACAGTTTCTTTTTTAAATACGGACTCATTTCCATGATATGTGATTCTATCTCATTAACTGTCATACCATCTACTCCAGCAGCTCCTTTATTGCGTTTAACAATTTTAGCCGCTTCAAATAGATTCTTCTCACTTACAACGAGCCTCATGAGAGACTCACCATACTTGTCTTTACATTCACCTAGGCGATTACTCCGCACATCTACATACTCTTTCGCTTCCAGCTTATCCCTTTGTAGTTTGCCAACCCGTGGGTCGTTTTCTGCGTTTGTCATAATGCCTAACCTCCAATCTTCAAAGTATTGATATTGTTCGGTCCTTCGGTACATTTTCCCTACTATGACCTCGGCTGACTTCTCGCCATTCGTTGTTACTACTAAGCGCTGACGAGACCTCCCCGGGTAAGAACGACAACCTTCTGCTCACGTCACTGCTTCATTTACTCAATAGAATTCGGGCAGTATCGGACTTCACTTTGTGATGCAAGCTCATCCGTTCTATTAAGCCTTGGTATGAAGTTTCTGTTCGTCAGTGCAAGCATTTGCGTCCGACTTCCTTCAGATTCCGCCTCACGGCGGACACCCTTGTCTTTCGCTAACAGTTCCTACTGCCAAGTCTGTAGTGGACTTTCACCACCAAGTTGTCGCCCATGCCGGGCGCACATCACCAAAGAGGGTAGGACAAAAGTCCTACCCTCTTTTCATCTAAAATATCTATATTGTTCAGGAAATAAATCTCGTTATTACATCATGCCGCCCATGCCGCCGGGATTCATTCCGCCAGCCTGATTGTCATTTTCTTCAGGGATTTCTGCGACAGCTGCTTCTGTTGTAAGAAGTAGGGCTGATACAGATGCAGCATTCTGAAGAGCTGAACGGGTAACTTTAGTTGGATCGATGATACCCGCTTCAACCATATTGACCATTTCCCCAGTTGCGGCGTTAAAGCCAATTCCTGGCTCAACATGTTTCAGACGTTCAACGATGACACTGCCGTCAAGTCCAGCATTTTGAGCGATCTGACGGACAGGTTCTTCCAAAGCACGCAGGACGATCTTCACGCCGGTCTCTTCGTCGCCTTCAGCGTCGATTTCTTCCAGTTTATTTAAGATATTGATATATGCAGTCCCTCCGCCGGCAATCACGCCTTCTTCAACGGCCGCACGTGCAGCATTCAATGCATCTTCAATACGCAGTTTACGTTCTTTGATTTCCGTTTCAGTTGCTGCACCCACTTTGATCACAGCCACACCGCCGGCTAACTTGGCGATACGTTCCTGAAGTTTTTCACGGTCAAACTCAGAGGTGGTTTCTTCAGCTTGAGAACGCAGCATGCCGACACGCTGTTCGATGGATGCTGCATCACCGGCACCTTCAACGATCGTTGTATCATCTTTCGTCACAACGACTTTACCTGCCGTACCTAGCTGGTCGATGGTCATATCTTTAAGATCCAGACCTAAGTCACTTGTAACGACAGTTCCGTTCGTCAGTGTAGCGATATCCTCAAGCATACCTTTACGGCGATCACCGAAGCCAGGTGCTTTAACGGCAACAACATTCAATGTGCCACGGATCTTGTTCAGGACTAATGTAGGAAGAGCTTCGCCTTCGATATCATCAGCAATGATCAGCAGCGGACGATTCTGCTGCATGATATTTTCAAGGACGGGTAAAATCTCCTGAACAGATGAGATTTTCTTGTCTGTGATCAGGACATACGGATTATCAAGACTAGCTTCCATCTTCTCGTTGTCTGTCACCATGTACTGAGATAAGTATCCACGGTCAAACTGCATCCCTTCAACGACATCCAGTTCTGTTTCGATACCTTGAGACTCTTCTATCGTGATTACGCCGTCACTGCCGACTCTTTCCATAGCGTCTGCAAGCAAGTGACCGATTTCCTCGTCTCCGGAAGAGATTGCTGCGATCTGTGCAATAGATTCTTTGTCAGCAACTTGTGTTGAAATCTCGCGAAGTGACTCAACAGCTTTCTTCGTTGCCATTTCGATTCCACGACGGATACCGACCGGGTTAGCACCAGCTGTCACATTTTTCATACCTTCGTTGACGATAGCTTGAGCTAATACAGTTGCTGTAGTTGTACCGTCGCCGGCAATATCGTTGGTTTTGCTTGCCACTTCAACGACCAGCTGGGCACCCATGTTTTCAAATTTATCTTCCAGTTCGATTTCTTTTGCGATCGTGACTCCGTCATTAGTGATTTGAGGAGCACCGAATGATTTATCTAAAATGACGTTTCGGCCTTTTGGACCTAATGTTACTTTAACTGTATTTGCCAGTTTATCTACTCCGCGCAGCATTGCTGCACGGGCATCTTCAGAAAATTTAATATCTTTAGCCATGTTTTAATTCTCTCCTTCGTTGATTATATTGAAAATGAAATCGTTAAAACGAATGAATTATTCGACGATCGCAATGATGTCTGTATCTTTGACAACTAAATATTCGGTCCCCTGATATTTGATCTCAGATCCGGCATATTTTTCAAAGATAACTTTGTCGCCAACTGAAACGGCTGGTTTGGAATAGTTACCATTATCAAGCAGTCTACCTTCTCCTGCAGCGACTACTACGGCTGTCTGTGGTTTTTCTTTGGCAGAATCCGGCAGGACCAAGCCGCTTGCAGTTTTTTCTTCTTCTTTTTTCACTTCAAGAAGTACGCGATTTCCTAAAGGTTTCAACATAATGTAATCCCTCCATAAGTAAATTGTTTGTTTTGTCTTATTTTTTTCACTATCAGCTAGTGAATAAGTGAGTTTTAGCACTCTAACCAGTCGAGTGCTAACTCCAATTCTAAGTATATTCAAAACAGAATGATCTTGCAAGCCCTATCTTAAAAAAACATTCATTTTTCCTTGTGTGGAAACGGACCTCTATTTGTGTTAAATTACTAGTATTGTATATAACAAACAAAGGATGACTTTAATGGATCAAATCACTTTAAATAAAAAAGCGGCAACACGTATCATCATACTTTTCCTGCTTGTTCAAGTCCTGGCAGGGGTCATTCCTGTCTTTCTACCTGAATCATTAGGAACGATAGGATTTTTGACACCGTCACTCGTCCTCTTCACTCTAGGTGCGGTCGGTATGATAGCGATCGAAAAAAGATTTCATATGCATTTTCCATTTGAAAAACCTCTAAACAAGCAGAAGAAAGACGTTCTGCTATGGGGGATCGCCGGTATCTTTATCGCCCTCTTTGCACAGAACCTGGCGAGCATCGTCGAGGTCCAGTTGCTGGGATCACCGATGGAGTCTCAGAATACACAAATGCTTGTCGAAGTGGTCAGAAACTACCCTGTCTTCATCCTTCTCATAGGAGTGGCCGGGCCGGTCATGGAAGAATTCGTATTTCGAAAAGCGATTTTTGGGATGCTCATTGAAAAAACTGGCGGTATCGGTGCAGCGGTCATCAGTTCACTATTGTTTGCTTTCGTCCATTTTGACGGTCTGCTACTTGTCTATTCATCCATGGGGTTTGTATTCTCCTGGCTTTACTTCAAAACCAAGAATATCTGGACACCGATCATTGCGCATTGTCTGATGAATACCCTGGCCGTAATTGCGAACCTATATTTCCTCTGATCATGACTAATTTTCCCACGTAGAAAGGATCCACTATGACAGAAAAACAGCTTAAACTACAAATCGTTTTTAAATATGTATTCTTTGCACTTTTCCTCTTCTTCACCATTGACTCGGTTTCATCAAATGGGTGGGGGTTCTTTTCCTATCTGTTTGCCCTTTTTGCAACAAAGGACTTTGTGAACGGGACACGTTTGGCGCAAGCCTATTACAACATCAAAAAAAGTAAGAGATAACTAAAAGCGTACCCGCTCTAATCAAGCGGGTACGCTTTTTTAATTTCAATTTAGATAATAAAATCATTCAACGGTTCATCCGGGTCATCTGAATTTTCCAGATCCTGATAGTAATTGATAAAGTAGATCAGTGTCTGCAGCTCATTTGTCAAATCAACATTATGGACGCGGATATGTTTAGGCACCGTCACACGGATCGGCGTGAAATTCATGATACCTTTAACTCCACCTTCAACCAGCTGGTTGGCCATATCCTGAGCGATTTCTGAAGGGACTGTTATGATGGCCACATCGATTTGCTGCAGGTCGAGCTGTTCTACCATTTCATCTATGGAGTAGATCGGCACACCTTGATGGATCGTTCCGATCAGTTCATCTTTGACATCAAATCCGGCACTGATGCGGATATTATTATTGCGACGGAAATTATAGTTCAGTAACGCCTGTCCCAAATTACCTACACCGATCAGGGCAACGTTGGTCAGTCTATCCTGATTCAGCGTTTTACTGAAAAAGTTCATTAACGCTTCAACATCATAACCATAACCTCTTTTACCTAGAGCACCGAAATATGAAAAGTCGCGTCGGATCGTTGCGCTGTCCACTTTTACGGCTTCACTTAACTTGGCAGATGAGATGCGTTCCTTGCCTGCTTCATATAAAAACCTCAAATAGCGATAGTACAGCGGCAAACGTCTCGCTGTCGCTTTAGGTATTTTCTTTTCAACCATCATTCATTCTCCTTATCCGATTTTAAATTAACTTTAGTTTAATCATTATAAATTACTGTTTATTCAGTCTTTGTGCATTCACAAACTATAAGTAATATGCCACTTTCTATTATAGCATTAATCTTACTAAATAAAAGTAAAATAGCCTGAATTCTAAGAATATTCATAAACTTTGGAGTACATCTAAATTGTATATATATGAACGTTAAAACGATTAGTGAGCAATCGTACATGATAATAGCTGATTCTTAATTGAGAATGTGATTCACAATATAATCTTATATCACTGGACTCCTGTATTGTTATCTGCTGTATGTATGCTAAACTATTAAGAGATGAATTAAGGTAATTTTTATGAAAATGAGGATACTAACATGATACTTTTACAAACTGAAAAAATTTCGCGTTATTTCGGTGCAGATAAACTGTTCGATAATGTCTCCATTGAAATCAAAGACAACGCACGTATCGGTCTGGTCGGAAGGAACGGTGCCGGCAAAACGACCCTGCTTGAAATATTATCCGGTCGGGAAGAACCGGATTCCGGAAATATCCACAAGAAAAAGGATATCACCATCGGTTACCTTGATCAGTACACAGGACTCGACTCCTCGCTGACGATTTGGGATGAAATGATGAAAATCGCCGAACCACTGCTTGATATGGAACAACAGATGCGCGACATCGAATCGCAGCTGAGCGATCCAGCCCTTGAAAAATCGGGCCGTGACTATGACGAACTGCTTAAACGCTACGATACCCTGCAATTGACTTTTCATGAAAAAAACGGCTATGGGATCGAGAGCGAGATCCGTTCCGTCCTTCATGGCTTCAGGTTTTATGAAGAAGACTATGACACGCCAATACAAAATCTGTCAGGCGGACAGAAAACACGCCTAGCCCTTGCCCAGCTGCTTTTAGAGAAAAAAGATTTGCTGATTCTGGATGAACCGACCAACCATCTGGATATCGATACGCTTTCCTGGCTGGAAACGTATCTGCAGAACTATTCCAAAGCCCTCCTGATCGTTTCTCACGACCGGTACTTTTTAGACAAGGTGATCAACGAGGTTTACGAAGTGAGCAGAGGGTCCGTGGATTATTTCCCGGGCAACTATACGAATTATCTGAAATTAAAAGCAGAAAAAATCAAACGTGAATGGAAGGTCTTTGAGAAACAGCAGAAAAAAATCGCTAAACTCGAAGATTTTGTCGACAAAAATATCGTACGTGCCTCAACCACAAAACGGGCACAGGCTCGCCGAAAACAGCTGGAGAAAATGGACCCTTTATCCAAGCCGCAAAATGACGAAAAAAGCGCCCATTTCCAGTTCCAGACAGGTAGAGAATCGGGACAGATCGTTCTGCAGACTGACGATTTGACCATCGGATATGAAACCACTGCTCTCTCGAGTCATATCGATCTGGACATCCGAAAAGAGGAGTCGATTGCTGTCGTCGGACCCAATGGGATCGGAAAAACGACACTGCTGAAAACGGTCAATCAGATGATCCCCGCTCTTGGCGGTAATGTTTCATACGGAGCAAAAGTCGATCTGGGATATTATGATCAGGAACAGAATCTGTTGAATAATAAGAAAACGGTATTGAATGAAGTGTGGGACGACCATCCTAGTCTCCCGGAACAGACGATACGAACATTGTTAGGTTCTTTTCTCTTCAGCGGTGATGATGTCGAAAAATCCATCGCCTCTTTAAGTGGTGGCGAAAAAGCGCGTGTGGCTTTAGCCAAACTGTCCTTGGAAAAGAATAATTTCCTGCTTTTAGACGAACCAACCAACCATCTGGACATCGATTCAAAAGAAGTCCTTGAAAACGCCCTTATCGATTATACAGGCACTTTGCTGTTCGTCTCTCATGACCGTTACTTTATTAACCGTCTGGCCACAAAAGTCATTGAGTTGAACGAGAATGGCGCTGATGTCTATCTTGGGGACTACGATTATTACCTTCAAAAGAAAGCCGAGCTCGAAGCCCTGGAACAACTGACGTCTTCTGAAAAAGAAGAGGAAGACGGACAGAGTGATTCTTCTCCTTCAACCACGAAACAATCGTTTGAAGCACAGAAAGAGAATCAGAAGAATCAGCGGAAGCTTGAACGTGCTGTTCAAGCTATCGAAGATGAACTCGAAGAACTGGAAGAAAAGATACAGTCTGTCCAGGAAGCCTTGAGTGAACCGGAGATATCCAATGATTTTGAAGAGCTCGAACGTCTCGCCAAAAAAAATCAGGAACTGCAGTCCAAGCAAGAAACCTTGCTTGAGGAATGGGAAGAAAAACAGCTCGCCTTGGACGATTTGAATTAATTGAAAAAGCAGCAGATCAGGATGTAACATCTCCTGATCTGCTGCTTTCATTATTTTCTGATCTTTTATTGGTTTTTATGTTTAGAGAGTGCCCTTCACAGCTCCGCAATCTCCTTAAAGGTCACTCTCTGGTCATTTGTGTGACCTTTATTACTTCGTAAATCTCGTGAAGGGCACGCAATTGTCTTTTCCGTGACCTCCACTGCTTCCTAAATCTCGTGAAGGGCACGCAATTCACTTTTCCGTGACTTTCACCGCTTCCTAAACTTCTCGAAGGGCACGCATTTTCCTTTTGCGTTACCTCCACTGCTCCTCACTCTTCACGAAGGGCACGCGATTCACTTTTGCGTTACCTCCGCTGCTTCTCACTCTTCACGAAGGGCACGCAATTGTCTTTTCCGTGACCTCCACTGCTCCTCACTCTTCACGAAGGGCACGCAATCGTCGATAAATATAAAAAGACAGCGATGTATCAGAAAATAGCTGATACATCGCTGCTGAAAATCAGTTAATATAGATAATCTACCTTATACTGATAATCCTGGTCTGCCGTTTAGTGAAAAATCGGCGTAATTATTGTTTTTAAGCTGAACATATGCAGCAGCGCCGATCATTGCGGCATTATCTCCGCACAATTCGAGCGGCGGGATAAGCAGTTCCACATCGGTCAGTTCTTCAGACACTGCTTTCTCCAAAGCGGTGCGCAGGCCTTTATTGGCAGCCACTCCCCCAGCCAGGATCAGCTGTCTGACATTTTTCTCCTTGGCTGCCCGTATCGTCTTGTCGACAAGTACATCGATCACAGCAGCCTGAAAACTTGCGGCCAGATCATTGGCGTTGATTTCCTCATTTTTCTGCTTCGCATTATGGACGGTATTGATGAACGAACTTTTCAATCCACTGAAACTGAAATCGAAATTATCATCCTGGATCATTGCTCGCGGAAATTCATACGTATCTTTCCCTTCATGAGCCATCTGATCGATATGTTTACCGCCTGGGTAAGGCACACCCAGCACGCGCCCGATCTTATCGTATGCTTCACCGGCGGCATCATCACGTGTTTCTCCGACGATCTCATAAGAATCTTCAGACGCCATATAGAGAAGCTCCGTATGCCCTCCACTGACGACTAAGGACAGCAGCGGGAATTCAAGAGGCGTGACTAACTGGTTTGCAAAAATGTGGCCTTTGATATGATTCACGGCGATCAGCGGCAGATCGTGAGCAAACGCAATAGCTTTCGCCGCATTCACACCGATCAAAAGAGCGCCGACTAAGCCGGGACCTTCAGTGACCGCTACAGCATCGAGATCCTCATAAGAGACTTCGGCCTTTTCCAGTGCTTCTTCAATGATCAGCGTGATCTGCTCGACATGGTGCCGGCTGGCGATTTCCGGGACGACGCCGCCGAACCGCTGGTGACTTTTGATCTGCGAAGCGACAATATTTGATAGAATCGTCTGTCCGTTTTCGATAACGGCCGCACTTGTTTCATCACAACTTGTCTCTATCGCTAATATCAGCTTCTTTTCCATTCTCTTCCTTCTTTCTCATTCTGCATTTCATAACGAGCGCATCTTCCCCCGGCTCAGTATAATAGCCTGTTCTAGACGAAATCACATCGAAGTGATTCTTCCTGTAAAAGGTCCGTGCCTTTTTATTGGACTTTCTGACCTCCAGAAAGATCGCTTCGACCCCTTTTATCCGGCATTCTTCTTTGAACCGCTTAAGTAAAGCACGGGCGATTTTCTTCTTCTGAAATTTTTTAGATACCACGATCGTATATATTTCAGCTTCATCCAGAAGCAGTTTGCCGCCAATGTAACCGACAAGCTGTCCATCCACTTCCGCGACGAAAAACACCAGATCCTCTCTGCCTAAGGTTTCCTTATACTGCTTGTACGTCCACGGTGCACCGTATCGGAAGGACTGATCGGCAATGTCGTAGAATCGCTCGTAATTTTCTTCATTGAAATCATACCGCCGTATGATCGGCTGTATTTTCTTCCTGTCCTGATCATTCTTCATAGATCGACTCTTCAGTGGGATCAGCGAGCGGACGGACCATTTCGAGTGCATCTTCATGGTCTCTTGCATAATATCCTTTTTTCACTCGGCCTTCTTCAAAGCCAAGGGTACGATACAGACTCTGAGCAGTATCGTTGGATACTCTCACTTCCAGTGTCACTTTTTCAATACCCTCTTCCTGTGCGAGTCGAATAATTTCTTTCAGTAAGTACGTTGCTATGCCTTTTTTCTCATAGGCAGGAATCGTAGCTATATTGGTGATATGAGCTTCCTGTGTCACGAACCAGGCACCTACGAAGGCGACCGGTTTGTCATCGTCATATATGACGATATAGAAAGCATTTTTATTATAGCGGATTTCATGCAAAACGGCTGTACGATTCCAGGGCGTCAGGCCATTATAACAAAGGCGTTCGATCTGAAGGATACCATCGACGTCTCCCTCATCTGCTATCTTTGCTTTTAAAAAATGCTCGTCAGAGAGACCATAAAAAGGCTGGTGAAGTTTTACTCGGGTTGAAATGGGTAAAAACGATTTAGTCGTTGACTTGGCTACTCTTTCAGATATCCATTCCTTAAAGTTTTTCAATCCACCCGCCTCCTTGTTTAAAGTCAGGATGTGCCTCCATCCAGTTCTGTTCTGCCTCTGCCAGCTTCAGATATTCCGGTTCAAATACATGTTTGTTTTCAGGTTCACGGTTTTTCCCGCGTTCTGCCAGGACGCTTGCGCGAGCAAAATGTCGGCTGGAAGGCAGTTCGATCAGTCTTTCTCCACATTCTTCCTCGAATAACTCCATATGTTTGAGTCTGTCTTCACCCAGCAGCTGAAGGGGACCATCCAGCTGTTTTAAGTATTTCGCCCACTGCTCTGCTGAGATGTGGGTGTCTTTTTCCACCTGGACAAGCGTATTGTCCTGATACTGATACAGGCCTGTATATATATTGCCGCGTCGTGCATCAAACAGCGGTATACAATACGAACCTTCTATCTGAGCTCCGTTTGCGGCCAGGACTTCCAGGCTGGACACGCCGACAAGTTCGATATCCAGACTAAAGGCAAGAGTCTTGGCGACCGTAACTCCGATACGGACGCCGGTATAAGATCCCGGACCTTTAGCCACGACGATGCGTGTCAGATCTTTGGGTCTCCATTCCGCTTCTTTCATCATTTCCTCGATCGCCGGCATCAGCTGAATACTGTGATTACGTTTCACGTTGACTGTCCGTTCGATGATCAATCGGTCATCATCGAGCAAAGCGACAGACATTAACTGGTTAGATGTATCTATAGCCAATATTCTCATTCTTAGACTCCTCTGGTCATCAATCTATTTAGATTAAGTTTAGCACAATCTGACGCCTTTGAGAAACGATTCCGACGGGATACAGCCATATCTTTTGCAAAAATTTATTTCGCATCATACAATAAAAGTGAACAAAATTCGACGAAGAAGGAGCGAGTGTATATGACTGATGAAAACAAAGAAAGTTTGAAGCATAAAGCAGAAGGTGCCAAAGACAAGGCAGTCGGAGCAGCCAAAGACGCTTACGGTGGCGCAACCGATGACTTAGGAAAGCAAGCTGAAGGCAAGGCCCAGAAAGCTGAAGGTCACGCACATGAAGCTGTTGGCGAAGCCAAAGAAGATGACAAAAACCGTAGATAGGTTTCAACTACTCTCCATCCTTAACTGTCTAAGGATGGAGTCCTTATTTCCATAAAGTATCCAAGGAGGATCGACATGAGCAGAATTTTAATAACGGGGGCGACGGGCACGATCGGTACCAATCTGACCAGACACTTGAAAGGAAAACACGATTTGGTGCTTGTCGATATCGATTTTTCATCCTTTCCGGAAGACTTGAAACAGGGTGTTGAGATCATTAAAGACGATCTCATTGAGTTGGAGGCCTGGGATGGGTTGCTTGATGATGTCGAGTATGTCATTCAACTTGCCGCTAATCCGGATCCAGACGCTGATTTTTACGACGAACTGGTTGGTTTGAACTATGTGCTGCCGCAGAACCTTTATAAAAAGGCATTGGAAGCATCCAACTTGAAACGGATCATTTTTGCCAGCTCCATCCACGCCAGCGATGCCTATCCGGATAACGTCCAGGTCAAGACAACAGACCAGCCACGACCGGATGATTTATACGGTGTTTCAAAAGTGTATATCGAGGCCCTGGCAAGCTACTATGCCTTCAATAAAGGTATCGAGTCCATCGGTATCCGCATCGGGGATTATAAATCAGATGATTCAGAGCTGGATCCTGACAGCGACTTTAACGGCATGGCTATGTATTTCTCAGCCAGGGATATGAATCACCTGATCGACCGTTGTCTGGAGGCAGAGCTTCTTGAACCGTATCTGCTGGTCAATGGTATTTCAAATAATACCTTCCCTCGTCTGGACATACATTCTGCCAAAGTGAAACTGGGCTATGAACCGCAGGACAACGCCTTTGAAAAGCTGAATAAGTTATAATACTGATCAATCAAGTAGGAGGTAAATGATTAATTTATTTACCTCCTACTTGATTGCTTTATTTTAGAAGGTATCCAGAGTTCTATAAACTAACCTCACACTTTGTACGAATTTTTGAGAACAGATGATTTCTTTTGTTAACTCATGCCTATTGTTTGAATGACTTCCTAAAAAATAGGCCGTGTTTTAGTAACTGGCTCTTTTTGAAAGACCCGAGCTGCTAAAAGATGCCTCTTCTTTTAATAACTTTTTTGAGAATCCGGTGTGAGTTACTAAAAGAGCTCCCTTCTTTTAGCAACCCAGAGCATATTGGCATTTTAGTTACTAGAAGATAGCCCTTCTTTTCATAACTCCCGCATGAAAACAGAAAGAGTTGATAAAAGATGCTCTCTTTTCTATCAACTCTTCTTTTATAAGAAATTGAGTTCATAGAACTACGACCTGGTAATATAAACTCGATCTCTTTTTCTATCAAGTTCAGAGAAGTTTCTCCTTCATCGAGCAGAGATCAGCTTTAATGCGGTCCTGATCAGGCAAGGCTGCCTGATGATTCATTATATTTCTTTGCCGCTTGCGTTTCTTTCTGTTGTTTAAAGTATCTTAGCATTTCGTTATGTATTCATTCGAAGGTTTGTAGTGGACTTTCACCACCAAGTTGTCGCCCATGCCGGGCGCACCAGTAAAAAAACGTCAGCTCAAATGAGCCGACGTTTTTTCTATGTGCTTTCCCGTTCGATGTGTTTTGTAGACATAATAACGGTTTTGGTCACATCACGATCCTCTTCGATCCGTTCCTGCAGTAGATCGATCCCGCTTATGCCCATCTCTTCGGTGTAGACCTTCACAGTGGTCAATGCCGGAGTGATGTACTTTGCCGTGGAGATATCGTTGAAGCCGATGATGCTGACCTCTTCCGGCACCTTGACATTCTTCTCGTACAAAGCTTTTAGACAGCCGATAGCGATCGCATCATTTGCCGCAATAAAGGCAGTGGGACGCTGGTCTCCTTCAAGCGTCTCCAGAGCATCGAGCATATTGCGCTTGCCGTCCTCTACCCGAAACGCGCCTTTGAAAAAGTAGGCTTCTTTATAAAGTTTCTTGCGCTTGAGATATTCTCTCACATATTTTTCGCGCGGATCGACCCATTGGCCAGTCCCATCACTGAAAGATTCTTCTCCGCCAATGAAACCGATCTTCGTATGACCCTTTTCAAGCAGATAATCGATATTCCTGCGCATCGCTTTTTTAAAATTCACGACCACACTGTCGACTTCTTCCTGGGGAAGATGATCCACAAAACACAGGGGGACATTATGACGCATAAGCTGTTTCACTTGTTTATGACTGAATTTACCTATCGCCAGGATCCCAGCCAGATCAGCTTCCTCTATAAAGTCACTTTGTTTGTAAACACGGTTATAGGAATAGCCTAATGCTTTTGCCCGTTTCTCTGCACCCAGACGGATCGACATGTAATAGACATCCTGAAGTTCTTCTGCTTCAGAATACCAGTTGACGATGGCCAGTTTGCCTTTTGCTTTTTTAGTCAGCCGTTTTTTTGATTTATATTCCAGCTCTTCAGCAACTTCGAATATTTTTTTCTTCGTCTCTTCTCCGACAGAGAGTGACGCATCGTAATTCAGTACCCGAGAAACTGTCGATGTGGATACACCTGCTCTATTTGCAATATCTTTTAAAGTTGCCATCACTACTCTCCTTAGTCCTTACTTGATCTATATAAAACCTGATCAGTCTCTCGTTCCAAAATGATAGGTGGTGCGTGACTGGAAGGTTTCTCCCGGCCTTAAAACAATGTTGCCAAAACCTTTCTTGTTGATCGCATCTGGTAGTGTCTGAGTCTCCAGTGTGATGCCCGCATACTGTCTGGCAGGTTCACCTTCGATCGTATAGTCAGCCACTTCTCCATTATGTGTAAAGACGACCACACTGTTACAGTCGGTGTAAAACGTTACTTCACGTCCGCTTTCAGGATCATACAGAGTGCCTTTGACCTCTTTGCCCTGATCAAGGACGAAAGGATGATCCAGACCGTTCAGCGGCTTGATCTGTTCATGATCAGAAAGAACAGCCTCTTTGACCGGTTTTGCAGTCTGAAAGTCGAAAGGCGTCCCTTCTACACTTGCTTTCTCTTCGCTCGGCAGGTTTTCTTCAGCCAGCGGGACATACTTTGGACTAGCCAGCTCCAGTTCATGGTCAAGGATCGGCTTTTTGATATCACCGGTCAGATTAAAATACACATGGTTCATCGGATTGAACAGGGTCGCTTCATCGGTCGTTGCTTCATAATCGATGACCCAGTCGTTCTCTTCGGTCAGTGTGTAAGTGACTCTGATCTGCATCGTGCCTGGAAAATTATTTTCACCCGCCGGACTTTCATAGGTAAAGACAAGTCTGCCAGCTGATTCATCGACTACGATATCCCAAAGCTTAGTATCCAGACCATTGGGGCCGCCATGCAGCATATTTCCCCCTTCGTTGACGTCGACCTGGTAGTCTTTCCCGTCTAAAGTGAACTTGCCTTTAGTTATGCGCCCGGCCACGCGTCCGATCGTGGCGCCGTAAAACGGGCGGTTAGTGGCGAAATCTTCCAGGTTCTCCACGTTCAGCGTGATATTTTCACGCTTGCCCTCTTTATCCGGGGTAACGAGTTTAGTAAGGGTCGCACCAAATGGGGTCGCACTGATCGATACGCCGTTCTTGTTTGTCAATGTGTATTCATACACATCCTGGTTTTCAAATCGGCCAAACACTTTTGTTGTCAGTTCCATAGTCATTCCTCCACTTTCTCTTTTATATTAAGCTTTTATCAAGTCGTCAATAAACCGTTTCAAGGCTGCTTTGCCTTCTTTATCCCGTTTAAAGACGCCGGCATCTTTCAGTACCTGCAGAAAGATGTCACCGACCGCTTCATCCACGATCTCTTCAACATTTTCTTCTGTGATTTCATACTGCTTTTTTAATTCATCTGCCCATTCCTGATGGATCGGATCGACCGCTGTCTGCTTACCGGTAAGATATTCTCGCACAGTCTGCAATTCATCTTTTAGACGCGGCGGCAAAATAGCCAGTCCCATCACTTCGATCAAGCCGATATTCTCCTTCTTGATATGCTGGACCGGTGGATGGGGATGGAAAATCCCATCTGGATAGTTTTCTGATGTCCGGTTATTTCTAAGGACCAGATCCAGCTCATACTTTTCTCCGTCACGGCGAGCGATCGGTGTGACCGCATTATGAGGTGTCCCGTCTGTTTCTGCATAAATACCGACCGATTCATCAGAATACGTTTCCCAGTACTGCATGATCCTATCTGCTTTTTCTACGACTGCTTCTTTGTCAGTACCCGACAAGCGGATCACTGACATCGGCCACTTGATGACACTCGTCTCAACTCCGGATGAACCACTCATCTCAAAAGAATAGTCAGCTTCAGCCCGTTCCAGTGGAAAAGTGTGGCGTCCACCCTGATAATGATCATGAGAGAGGATCGATCCTCCTACGATAGGCAGTCCCGCATTCGAGCCGACAAAATAGTGCGGCAGTGTGGTCAGGATATCCAAAAGATTTCTTATCGCCTGCACGCCTACATCCATTTTCCGGTGGACACGCGACAGGAAGATAGAATGTTCGTTATAGTAGGCATAAGGAGAATACTGGAAGCCCCATTCTTCGCCATTGACATCCATTCTGACGATACGGTGGTTCGCTCTTCCCGGATGAGTCAGATGACCTTCATACCCCTCATTTCCCATGCATAGCTTGCATTCAGGATAATTCGTCTCACTCTTACCGGCCAAGGCGATCTCTTTTGGGTCTTTCTCCGGTTTCGATAAATTGATCGTTATCTCAAGGTCCCCATATTCAGTCGCATGGGTGTACTCGATATTTTTGGCTATTTCTCTCGTCTTGATATAGTTGTTCTGTCTGCTCAGATCAAAGAAGACATCCGTGGCTTCCTTAGGTCCTTTTTCATAATGCTCCCAGAACAGCTGATTTACTTCTGAAGGGCGAGGCGTCACCAGATCCATCACTTTAGCTCCAAAGACATCCTTGCTTGAAGACAGATCCTCGATCGCTTCTGATTCAACAGCATAGACGACCATAGCATCAAGCAGTTCAAGTGGCTGTTTAATTTCCCCTGAAGGTTCGATCTGCCTGAATTCTTTTTTACCCAGCAGATCGAGCAGCCGGTTCGTCAGATAAATGCGGTCAAGAGCATCCACCTTGCCCGTTTGGATATAATACTCAAGAAAGTCGGTGATGATCTGATCGATGGTCTCTTCTGATACGGTTTTATTCATGAGCGACCCATTCCTTTGTACCATCTGCCGTTTCTGCAATATAAAACTCAGCATCATGGCCGATTTCTTCTTTAAATCCACGCCCTACATGGTCAATGAATGTGTCGACGTCTTCATTCTCAACGATGGCTATACAGCAGCCACCAAAGCCGCCACCAGTCATACGGGCACCTGCTACACCTGCTTCTTTCCAGGCTGCTCGGGCAAGATAGTCTGTCGCTTTGATCGTTACTTCATAATCTTCATCCAGAGACTTATGCGACTCGTTCATATATTGACCAAACGTGTTTAATTCCCCGGCTTTCAATGCTTCAGCTGCGCGATCCGTACGAACGTTTTCGTACACGGCATGACGGGCACGACGCATCAGGACATCGTCATTAATGACATGTTTATGCTCCTCGAATGCCTCGACCGACAGCTCACCAAGCGATTTTACATCGACGACTTCCTGAAGCTGTTCTAAAGCTTGTTCACACTGTTCCCGACGTGTATTGTACTCGGAATCGACCAGTTCACGTCGCGTCATGGAATTCATGATCACTATTTTGTGATCCGGCAGTTCCACCGGCACCTGTTCATACTCAAGCGTATTAGTATCCAGGAGCATTGCATAACCTTTTTTAGCCATACCGACAGCAAACTGATCCAAAATACCTGAATTGAGTCCCAGAAATTCATTTTCCGTACGCATACCCAGCTTCACCAAGTCCAGCTGCGGGATATCGAGCTGATACATGTCACGGACAATCACACCCGTCAAAAGCTCCAGTGAAGCGGATGAGGAAAGAGAAGCACCGTTTGGGATCGTTCCATAGATATAGAGATCAAAGCCATGAGGCAGCTCTCCCACTTTCTCTTGCATATACCTGATCATGCCTTTGACATAGTTGGTCCAGTTATCTTCTTTTTTAAACGACAGGTCCTGTATATTAAAAGTGATTTCGCCAACTTCCGGAAAATTGCCGGAAAAGGCATGGACTTCTTTATCTTCCCGCTTTTTGACGACACCGTAAGTACCCATCGTGATCGCACAGGGGAAAACCTTTCCACCATTGTAATCTGTATGTTCCCCAATTAAATTGATCCGTCCCGGCGAAAAGAAAACACGGTCGGCTTTATGGCCAAATTGTTCTTTAAAGTCCTGCATCAACTGTTTGCGTTCCATTCAATTCACGCTCCTTTTAGTTAGTCACTATTATTGTAACCCCTTTAGTAAAACTATACAAGTAAATTTACTAAAAATTGCTTTTAATATTTCAAAATATAAAATTTCACGCATTAATCATAATCCTGGATCGATAACTTCCCTTGAGATATGGTATAATTAAGGGAGATTCATTCTATTGAAATCAACTTAGTTTAAATAATACTGGAGGTTCTTATTATGTATTTCCCACTATTTTGGGATCCAACAATGATACTGATCATTATCGGTTTGATTATTTCCGGAGCGGCCAGCACGTATGTGCAGTCCACTTACTCAAAATTCAGCGAAGTAAAAAGTCAACGCGGTTATACGGCCTCTGACGTCTGTCGTCAGATTTTAGACGCTTCAAATCTGCAGAATGTCCGTCTGGAAGGCATACGCGGAAATTTGACCGACCATTATAACGCACAGGAAAATGTCCTGCGTCTATCCGACGCGACCCGCACTTCAACATCTGTTGCAGCCATTGGTGTGGCCGCTCACGAAGCCGGTCATGCCCTGCAGGATCGCGACAATTACGGACCCTTGCGTCTGCGTGCCGCACTCGTTCCTGTAACAAACTTCGGTCAGACAGCTGCCTTTCCGATTCTTATTTTAGGAATGTTCCTGGGTGAAGGTGGCGATATGCTGATCACTATCGGGATACTGCTCTTCTCTTTGACACTGCTATTTCAGCTCGTTACGTTACCGGTTGAATTTGATGCGTCCAAACGAGCCATTCGTATCCTGGAAGAACAGAGCTTACTAACCAGAGAAGAGATCCCTCAAGCGAAGAAAGTTCTGAATGCCGCTGCGCTGACGTATATTGCTGCAGCCATCGCTTCATTCTTGAGTGTGATGCGTCTCTTCCTGATTTTTGGAGGCCGTCGCCGCCATTAACAATAAATAGAATAAAAAAGGATGAAACAGGAGCAGTTCTCCCGTTTCATCCTTTTTTGTATCCACTTCAGTTGAATTAGGACGTTCTTGAAAGTGGAGCGTGACGTTCACGCCTTCGAATTCGCTCTGAAGGGCACGCTCCATCTCTTTGCGTGACCTTCGCACCTCTTGTTTCGCTCTGAAGGACACGCTCCATCTCTTTGCGTGACCTTCGCACCTCTTGTTTCGCTCTGAAGGGCACGCTCCATCTCTCTGCGTGACCTTCGCACCTCTTGTTTCGCTCTGAAGGGCACGCTCCATCTCTTTGCGTGACCTTCGCACCTCTTGTTTCTCGCTGAAGGGCTCGCCCTGCCTCTTTGCGTGACCTTCGCACCTCTTGTTTCGCTCTGAAGGGCACGCCCCAGACCGACACTTCTTTCTGATTAATGAAAAACAGCTATTTATATTTCGTTTTGAATTTCTCAGTATAGTTACTCATCACATGAGACAAAAAAACTGATATCCCTAATAAAGGAAATCAGTTTTTAGGATTCGATTCAAATTAAATATTTTTCGCAAATACAGTAGACCATTCCTGACGTTTTTCTAAAAAGGTCTTTGCAACAGACTTGGCTCCTGCCAATGTATGACTCGCCGCCCATCCGCACTGTTTCTCATTGCTTGCCGGCACAGCATCGGCTTCCAGAACATCCAGCATAGTCTTTTCCAAAACATTCAGTACGTCATCATAATCTTCATGGTTGAGTACTGTTAAATAAAAGCCTGTCTGGCAGCCCATCGGTCCAAAGTCGATCACATAATCAGCATGATTGCGGATCAGTTCGGCAGTCAAGTGCTCCAGCGAATGAACAGCCATCATATCCATATGTGCTTTATTCGGCTGAGTAAACCTTACATCGTACTTAACGATAATATCTCCATCGGCTCCCATTTTTCTGTCTGCCACACGCACGTAAGGCGCTTTAACTTTTGTATGGTCCAGGTTGAAACTTTCCACGTTCATTTTTTCATCGGTCATTATAGTTTTCTCCTTTTGTTCACTTTAATCAAGTCTGCATTCACTGTGTTCTTCCAGATTCTGGATCTTGGATTTGACCACCTCAGCCGGAATACCCACAGCCGTTACGCCTTCAGGGATATCACTCAGCACCACAGCGCCTGCACCGATTTTCGCATTTTTACCAACGGTCACATTTCCGATGACCTGAACATGCGCGGACAGCATCACGCCATCTTCGATCGTAGGATGGCGCTTGCCGGATTCGTCTCCTCGTCCACCTAACGTCACACCATGGAAAACTTTCACATCATTCCCGATAACGGCAGTTTCTCCGATAACGATCCCCATCCCGTGGTCGATGAAGAAACAGCGGCCGATCTGCGCTCCTGGGTGAATCTCCACCCCAGTGACCCAACGGCTGAAAGAAGAAACCATACGGGCAATCAGTTTCAGATTTTTCCGATGTAGATAGTGGGCAATACGATAATAAATGATCGCCCAGAAACCAGGATAGGTCAATACAATTTCAAGAGTCGATCTGGCTGAAGGATCGTTCCTTTTGTAGGTGGTAATAAACTTTTTAAATAATCCCATAGTAACTCCTTTACCTATTTTCTCATGACCATAAGTTGCGAGTGTTGTATTATTTCTATCTAAGTATGCATTTTAGAACTTACATCATATCATATTATCTCTATAATAACTTTTTTATTCAATCAATCAGTTTCTGGCTTCAACTGGTACAGCGATCAAACAGGAACGCGGATCGATGTCAGCTGTTAGTGTAAAATAGTTCTCGGTTAGTGATATCATTTCGTTTTCTAGACAAAAAGAAACGAGACCTTTAATCTAGTAGTTACCATACCAGTAGAAAAGAGGCCTCGTTATGAATCATATAATATCACAAATAGTTGAACTCTGGAAGAATGAAGAATCTGTTATCGATATAGAAAACAATTTAAACCTTTGGTTTCAAGGTTGGAATGAATGGTTAATGCAGCATGCCATAGAGAGAATAGATAAAGAACTTTATCAGCAGTATAAACATAAAGGCTGGCATGTAGACAATATTGAACCTCGAACTGTTCAATTTGTATTTGGTAAGATTACTTACTATCGGAGACGACTAAAAAAGGAAGGGAGACTATCTTTCATCGCTTTGGATGAAGCCTTAGGCTTACAAAAGTATAAGCGCTACTCTCCTAACACTCAAAAGGTGATGGCTCAATTGGGGGCTAATATGCCTTATAGACAGGCCAAAAAGTCTCTTCTGATAAGTAGTTCTGTGACAGCTAGCCATTCTACCATTCACCGTGTAACGCAAGAGGTTGGAGAAAAGGTTCAACACTACCTGTCTAAATATTACTATAAATCAGACCTTCCTAAGACTAAGCGAAAGAAGGTAAAAGCATTATATATTGAAGGTGATGGTTTGCTTGTTAAAGGAAGGCAAGGCGACTCTCCAACCATTCATCGCGTCATCGTACATGAAGGCATTGATAAAAAGAAGCAGAGACATACGCTTATAAACAAGATGGCATTTTCAAGTTTAGATTCTAGTAAAGATGCTTTTAAGCAAGCTGCTCATTATTTAAATCAAGTCTATGACTTGAAAGAGACACTTGTCATCACAAACAGCGATGGAGGTAGCGGGTATGAAAAAGATAAATTTGACACTATCGTTGGCTATTGTCATCGGCATGAACATTTTAGAGATACCTACCACGTACATCGAAAAGTAAAAGAACGTTTATCTTTCGATAAAAAAATGGAAGGATTAATGATAAAAGCTGTAAAAAAATTTGATTGGTCATTAGTGGAATCCGTTTGTGCAACAGCTGAAAGCAGATTGATAGACATACCAGAAGAAAGCAAAGCAATACGTAAAGATCAAATTGAAAAATTAAAAAAATATTTGTATAGAAATTGGGAATACATCAAAAGCTTTAAACAACGTGACCTCCCCCTGTCCGATGGGACTGGCGTTTGTGAAACTGGACATCGTGTGTATAGTTACCGGACGAAAAGGCAGGGACGTAGTTGGACAAAAGCAGGTGTAGCTAATGTCGTAGCATTACTAACAGCAGAACAAAACAGTCTTCTGGAAGAAGCTTTGACCACAGAAGTTGATTCTATCGTTGAACCGTTAGGTGAAGATCTTAAGGGAGCAGTCCGTCAGGCTTTGAAAAAGCCTCGTTCAACCACACACACTGTTCAAACTGGGAAAATATCCAACTTTGGCCCTGTGAGTAGCTTCATTGGGAAATTAGGCCGGGCATTTTCCTAAAAATATTAACACAACATTATTTCTGTTAATTCTATTAGTTAAAGGTTACCGATAAAAACTTGACGCATACATGTCAGCTCAAACTTTTTTCAAATACTGGTTTATCCAGTATACTGGATATATCTTAATCAATCAGAAGGAGTCTTACATTTTGAATATACTTTTATGGATATTAGTCTTGGCATTATTCATAGTCAGTTTTATCGGACTGATTTTCCCGGTCCTGCCCTCTGTCTTTGCCGTATGGGGAGGTTTTCTAATTTATCACTTCTTCATCAATTCCACAGAGCTCACGACATTTTTTTGGATATCCATGGCTGTCCTAACTGCCGTGCTTGTGCTGGCCGATGTCTTTACCAATTCGGCGGCTGTGAAACGATTCGGCGGCAGTAAACTTGGTGAACGAGTCGCAGCTGTTTCCGTGATCATCGGTACTTTTATCTATCCACCATTCGGCATCCTGGCTCTTCCGTTCATCGCCGTCATCATCGTCGAGTATTGGCAGCATAAAGATCTATCCGCTGCTTTTCGCGCCGCTGTCGGTACACTCATCGGTTTTCTGAGCGGGAAAGTGGCAGAAGGCCTCATTCAATTCATTATGATCAGCTGGTTCTTTTTACTTGTCTGGTTCTAGCCACACCTGATAAACAACCCACATAAAAAACTACAAACCACCTTTAGACGGGGTTTGTAGTTTTTTCATGATTAAGCTTCGTTAGTTCCTAACTCTTCTCTTACCACTTTAGCGATGCGTTCAACATATTCAGAAACGGCCTCCTGTGTTGGAGCTTCTGCCATCACTCGGAGTAAAGATTCAGTCCCGCTCGGACGAACAAGGACACGACCATTTCCGGCCATTTCCTTTTCAACTTCATCGATCACGTTACTGATTGCCGGATTCGACATCACATTATGTTTATCCGTGACAGGTATGTTGACCAGTTTTTGAGGGTAAGACGTCACTTCCTCCGCCAGTTCTGATAGTTTTTTCCCTGTTTCTTTCATCACATGCAACAGCTGCACACCAGTCAGCAAGCCATCCCCTGTTGTATGATAGTCCAGGAAAATAACATGTCCGGACTGCTCGCCACCTAAGTTATAGCCGTTTTTAACCATTTCTTCCATAACAAAGCGGTCACCCACTTTTGTTTTCACCGATTCCAGATCATGTGTTTCCAGTGCTTTATAGAACCCAATGTTGCTCATCACAGTTGAAACGATCGTATTCTTTTTCAAACGTCCTTCTTCATGCATGAATTTGCCGCAGATGTACATGATCTTATCGCCATCGACGATATTACCTAACTCATCTACAGCAATCAGGCGGTCACCGTCGCCATCAAATGCCAGACCGACATCAGCACCTTTTTCTTTTACGAATTGAGATAAATATTCCGGATGAGTACTTCCGACTCCTTCATTGATATTCAAGCCGTTAGGCGTATTGCCCATCACATCAAAATCCGTATCCAGATCGGCAAACAAGCGGTTCAATAATGGACTGGCTGCACCGTTTGCGCCATCCAGAGCCACATGTATCCCGGATAAGTCACCAGAAATCGTCTGTGTCAGGAATTGGATATATTTCTGAAGGCCTTCTTTGTACTCGTCAGATGTACCTAAATCATCCGCACTTGGACGAGGCAGGTCATCACTATCTCCATCAAGATAAGCTTCGATTTCAGCTTCCTGTTCATCAGAAAGTTTGAAACCGTCCGAACCGAAGAATTTTATGCCATTATCCTGTACAGGATTGTGCGAGGCCGAAATCATGATTCCTGCCGTAGCATCCTGCTGACGTGTCAGGAAAGAGACACCCGGTGTCGTGATGACCCCTAGACGCAGCACTTCGACACCTACAGATAAAAGACCGGATATTAGTGCGTATTCCAGCATTTTACCCGAAATGCGTGTATCTTTACCTACTAAAACACGCGGTCTGTCAGAATCTGAGTGTTGTGACAAGACATATCCTCCAAAACGTCCCAGTTTAAATGCTATTTCCGGTGTCAGTTCTTTATTAGCTACTCCTCGTACACCATCGGTTCCAAAATATTTTCCCATAGTAAAATTAACTCCTCACATTATTGTTATTCATCTGTTTGATTTATTCTGTTCCATTATCTGTTTCTGCTGGTTCTACTTTATTCACGCGAATCAGAACGTCTAATTCTTCAGGTTCTGTTTCTGTGATCCCTTCAGGCAGATTCAAAGGTATCGTACGTATAGTTGATTCTGTTACACCTGATACATCCACTTCTATCACAAAGTTATTCAACTCTTCTATAGTATCAGATTCTCCAGTAATCGTCACGTTCTCAGGTTCTCCCTGAGCTATTTCTAATGCATACTCATAATCTTCATTCGGCACGCCTGACTCTTCAAGAACGATCGGCAGGGTCCGCTGCGTCCCTCTCACGGGAATCGTAACATCGATCTGCTGAGGTGAAATGTTGACATTCAATGGATCACCTGTCTCATCGAGTGCAAGGACATTCAATGTCGTTTCGATATCCTCGGTGATGCTGCCGCCTTCAGGCATGACAACGACCATGACATCACTGATTTCCTCCATTGTGGACAATGCCCCTGAAATTGTTACTGTTTCAGTAGACAATATCGGATCTTCAGCTCTATAGCCATCTTCCAAGTGAGCTGATTCATTGAACTCGACTCTCACTTCATATTCTTCTACTCGTTTCTCTTCGATCTCCAGCATGACCTCTGCCGGCATCACACTATATTCCAGCTGATTGCTTAGTCCTTCGACTTCCAGTTCGATCGTATGACTGCCCGGACCCAATTCATCGAGATCAGGCGTTTCAACAGTAAAGTTCTGTGTGGCCAGGGTCTGAGTTAAAATGGCTTGTGGCCCCTCTAAACGTATCGTAGCTGTTTCGGGAATACCTGAAACAAAATAAGTATCACGATCGACGTTGATATCTATAGGTAAATTGGTTATGACTTCAGAACTTGTGATGCTGGCTCCATCTGTCGGGTTTGTTGAAAGATTACGCGATTCATTCTCATACGCGACAAATGAGAACAGGACGATGGCGAAGAATAAAGCAATGAGTTTTGAAATCCAAGGATTTTCAACATTCATTTTCATTTACCCCACACCCCTTTTCTGACAGCTTCTATAAATTGCTGTAAAGGTCCTTTTGTTTCTTTTTCTTTCTCCGTTTCAACGATTTCTCTGTTCAAGTAATCAACAACTTCTTCCTGAGTCATGTCATTGATCAAGTTCCCTCTGCGGGAAATGCTTATGTCTCCCGTTTCTTCTGAAACGATCAGGGTTATCGCATCGGAAACCTCAGACAGCCCGATTGCCGCACGATGTCGTGTCCCCAATTTCTTAGGAATAGCCGGACTTTCTGACAGCGGTAGATAACTTGCTGCTGTAGCCACCTTAAAGTCTTTAATGATAACAGCGCCGTCGTGCAAAGGCGTGTTCGGTATAAAGATATTAATCAGCAATTCTGAGGACAGGTCTGCATTGATCGGGATACCCGTTTCAATGTATTCATCCAGACCCGTTTCCATTTCAATTGAGATCAAGGCACCAATACGTCTTTTCCCCATATATTGAAGCGCATGGGATAGATGATCCACGACCTGTTCACTCGGATTGGATTTTCTCTTTCTTCCAAAGACCGAACCTCTACCAAGATGTTCCAGTCCACGTCTCAGTTCAGGCTGAAAGATGATGATCAGTGCCAGGGCAGACCATTGAATGACAAAGTCGACAACAAATTCTGTTGTATTCAGCTGAAACAGGACACTGACTAATTTCAGCAGTAAAATGACTCCGATTCCTTTTAAAAGTTCTACAGCACGTGTGCCTTTTACTATTCTCATAAGCTGGTACATAAAGAAAGCAACAATCAAAATATCGATAATATTGATTCCTGTCCGCCAGGCCAGTAGGCGTGACCAGTCGAACGTTCTAAGAAATTCTATGGGCATTATGCCACCTCCAAAATCTAAACATATACGGTGTAAGTATACCATACAAACAGTCGGCATAAAGAAGTGAATTCGATTGATTTCCGACATTTTCATTCACATCAATCACTGTCTGCCCTTTTAAACTATACAAAAAAACTGTGCAGCAGATTGCCGCACAGTTTTTCAATATACTGGGCTACTAGGATTCGAACCTAGGAATGACAGGATCAAAACCTGCTGCCTTACCGCTTGGCTATAGCCCAATAAATGGAGGGAGTAGGATTTGAACCTACGAACCCGAAGGAACGGATTTACAGTCCGCTGCGTTTGGCCACTTCGCTATCCCTCCGCTATTAAATAAACAATGCCGGCTAAAGGAATTGAACCCTCGACCCACTGATTACGATTCAGTTGCTCTACCTACTGAGCTAAGCCGGCACTATTACACTTTACTAATAAAGTGCTATGACCCCTACGGGATTCGAACCCGTGTTACCGCCGTGAAAGGGCGGTGTCTTAACCGCTTGACCAAGGGGCCGAAACATCTTGTACTTTTTAAGCACAAGATATATTCTATAATGAAAAGAACAAATTGTCAATATTATTCAGAAAAAAAAGTTTTTATATTAAAAAAAACTCATTTCGCATGGATGTGACCATACTTTTCAGGCTTGCGTTCAAACAATTTCCCCACATATGGACAAGAAGGTATGATCTTCTTTCCTTCCTTTTCCATTTCTTCAACGACACGATCGACAAGTTTCTCTGCTATACCTTGGCCTCTGAGCGACGGATCAACGAATGTATGATTGACATCGACATCGTTGCCTCTTGGAATATAAGTGATTTCTGCAACCAGTTTATCGTCTTTCTCCTTATAGAAACGATTGTCCCCTTTTGTAAATTCCATTAGATTCACTCCTTGTATATTTAATATAAGTGTACCACGTGGACTGAAAATAAACATTTAAATTTACTTTAAGTTCTTGAACCAAGTAAATGATGAGTGCCACAGATCTTTATCTTGTTTCATTAACCTGTCTGCAGGAAAATAGTGTGACAGTCACTTCACGGCAGAGATCCTCATCTAATAGTGCTTCGCATTCGACTAAATAGTTAAATATGATATGCTTGAATAGAGGACGATTCTATCGTCACACAAATTCTGAGGAGGAATGATCAAATGAAAATAGGGATAATATTAGGAAGTATTCGTGAAGGCCGTGTGAATGAGGATGTGGCAAAATGGGTCAAAAAAACAGCAGAAAATTATACTCAGGAACTGGAATTCGAGTTAGTGGACCTGAAAAAATATGATCTGCCGGTTTTTGCCGAACCAGCCTCTCCTGCTTATACTGATGACCTCGTAGAGAAAGAAAAGCAGCGCCCCTGGTCAGAAAAACTGGACAGCTTAGACGGCTATATTTTTGTCACCCCTGAATACAACCACGGGATGTCTTCAGCCTTAAAAAATGGCCTGGATTTCGTTTACAACGAATTAAACGATAAAGCAGCCGGTATCGTAAGCTATGGCTCGGCAGGTGGCGTACGTTCAGCAGAACAGCTTCGTACAGTACTATCAGAATTCCAGGTTGCCCACGTGCGCACGCACCCAGCTCTTTCATTATTTTATGACTGGAATGACGAGGGTCTGAATCCAAGTGATGCACAAAAAGATGCTGTAGAAACGATGCTTTATCAGTTGACTTACTGGGCTGAAGCGATGAAGTCAGTTAGAGAGAAAAAAGCAGAAAAATCAGGAGATCCTAAAAAATAATGGGTCAATAAATCAATACGTAGAAAGAAAACATGCGGGGGATTCTATTCCTCCGCATGTTTTCTTTATTGACGCTGCTATACAAATACTTTATAAGTGTTCGTGTACGATTCTTTGAAGGACAGGTACAACTTCTTCTTCAAACCAGGGGTGACGCTTCAACCAGCCATGATTCAGCGGTGAGGGATGCACCAGGGGCAGATAGCTAGGCAGATACTGCTTATAATTCTTCACTGTTTCAGTTAGATTGCGTTCTCTCAGCTTACCTAAATAGTGCTTCTGGGCATAACTGCCAACCAGGATGATCGTCTCTATGTGGGGCATTTTTTCAAGGATCATCGGGTGCCACTTTTCAGCAAATCCCTTGCGCGGAGGAACATCACCAGACTTTGCTTTTCCCGGATAATAAAAATCCATAGGCAGATGGGCTACGATATGCGTATCATAAAAAACCTCTCTTGAGATACCCATCCACTCTCTAAGACGGTCGCCACTCGGATCATTCCAGAACATCTGGGTCTCTTCCGCTTTCCTGCCCGGCGCCTGTCCGACGATAGCTATTTTGGCATCTCTCGAAGCTTTAAACAGCGGCTCGACACCTCGTTCTGTGTAGCCGGTATTCATTGGATCTGCCATGATTTCTTCCTTGATATCGTCAAAAATCGTCATATACTTACCGTTCCCTTTCTATATAAGATATCTCAATACTAGTTTAGCATAGATAATACCTGAAAGTATCAGAAGGAGTTTTTTCTAAAATCGATCATAAAGTATCCTCTGCTGAACGCACCTAAAATCCATCATAATGATACTGAAAAAAAATGAGAGTAAGAATGCATATCTATTCATAAGGATATATGATACTATAGACTCACATAAATCATCTGGATTGTTACTAGCTCGACTAGGCAAAACCTGAATCAGTAGTTGTTTTGACAGTTTCTTTTGTCAGACAATTATTGATTCAGGTTTTTCTATTTTGACCAATTCATCGCTGACTTGGATCAAGTGACCAGTGGCTCATGGAATGTCAACTGGTCTGACCAGAGCTAATTATAGTAAGGTGACAAACCTATAAACAGATATATAAGGAGATTAATTATGGAATCACACTATATTTTTTTAGACGTAGACGGAACATTAGTGACTTACACTAATGAACTGCCTGAATCAGCCATCAGAGCGATTAAAGCCGCACAAGCCAACGGTCATAAAGTCTTCACTGTTACAGGAAGAAGTAAAGCTGAAATGTATAAAAAAATCCTGGATATAGGATTCAATGGATACATTGGTGGAAATGGAAGTTATATCGAAAGTAATAACAATGTCATAGCTGAAAAAAAACTGTCGGCCAAAGATACTCGAATGATCGTAGACTGGCTATATGAAAATAATCTGGAATTTTATCTTGAAAGTAACGCCGGACTGTTCGCCAGTGAGAGGTTGGAAGAGGAAGCTGAAAGACCTATACAGCTATATTCAGCAAAAAAAGGGCAAGAGCAGACTGATCATCTCAAGGTTAAAGATGTCTTCCCAGATATGATTTTCGGAGAACTTCCCTATCGTGATGACATCAATAAAATCAGCTTCATCTTGAACTCTTATGAAGATTATTTGAAAGCAAAACACCTCTTCAGCGAATTTAAAGTAGGAACGTGGGGTGGTGCGGGAGAAACAGCTCTTTTTGGCGACATTGCCTTAAATAATATCGATAAACGAACAGCAATCACAGAACTTTTGGATTACCTGGGAGAATCTGAAAAAAATACGATTGCATTTGGTGATGCTGCCGTCGATATCCCTATGCTGGAAGTTTGTGGTACTGGTATTGCCATGGGAAATGGCAGCCGAGAAATCAAGGAAATGGCGGATCACGTGACGGATGATGTCGCTAATGATGGCCTGTATAATGCATTTAGACATCTTAAATTGATTTAAATGGATGAGGTTACTCAATAAGATAGGGTTTCATGGACAGTTGAACTTTCCCACCACATAATACGCCTTCGAGCTGTTTAAGGTTGAATCGGGAGATTACTAGAAACACCAATCTATCCATCAGATAATAAAAAAACCATAGAGCAGTAATCAACTCTAGTGGCTCAAAAACAGCTTATATGATTTTCGTGGTTCCTCTTAATCATACTGAAATAGAGGTAAGTCTTCATTCTTAAAGATCTACCTCTTCTTTAGTTCATTAACAGCGGTCAGCTTAGTCAGTTTAAAAGAATATACCAGCCAAAATGCAGAAAGATACATCACAAAGGTCAGCATGACACTACTGACTTGAGGTAATCCGTCCAAACTGTTGACCATCATCGGAACAATGATCGCAATGAGAAAAAGTCCCCATCCCGTCCACGCCGCAGTACTGATAAGCACCATATCTCCGTCACTTACAGACAGTTCATTACTTTTTCCGCCAAACTGAGTCACCTGCAAGCATGAATTTTTATACGGGACATCTATCTCTCTTTTTTCGCCGTTACTTATAGTGCCGATAGCTTTTCCATTCAGTTTCATCTCTAATCTAGTAAAGCCTCTAAAGATCATTGCTTTTCTTTTTATAATGACAGACATGGGAGAGACTCCTTTCTGACTTATAGTATCTCTATGTAGAAATCGTATGATAGCAATACTTTCCCTTTCTTCTACTAAATGAATGGCATCAAGTCTTGACCCCCAATCTCTCACAAAATCACGAAGATCGATCAGCAGAAGAGCCAAATAAGTATCTACATTATAAAAAACTAGCTTATGTTGCCATTCAAGATTGACCATATTTATATAGTTACACTTTTTTTCATTTTATACTATAAAAAATTTATTACAAGGGATAATACTTGGATCAGATCTTTGCAGGATATGACTCCAATAAAACTCTCTAATTTATTTTAGTAAATATAAAAAGACGAGATCCAGGGATCTCGTCCATCTTAAGCCACTTGCCGGGTTTGAACCGGCGACCTCATCCTTACCATGGATGCGCTCTACCTGCTGAGCTAAAGCGGCTAATTATTTTCAAAAAAAATAACTCCGCAAGCAGGGCTCGAACCTGCGACATCATGATTAACAGTCATGCGCTCTACCAGCTGAGCTATTGCGGAATAATTATATAATCATTATATCAAAAAAAGAGCTGCACGGCAACGTCCTGCTTTCACAAAGGGAAACCCTTCACTATCCTCGGCGCTGGGAAGCTTAACGGCTGTGTTCGGAATGGGAACAGGTGGGTCCTTCCCGCCATCGTCACCGCACAGTGACTCTTCTTTTTATTTTTTTGAGAACTCTGTTCTCTCAAAACTAGACAGTTGATTTTACGTACACACAAAGTTTTCTACAACACCGCATCTTACCCTTAAACCACCTTTGGTGGTTAAGTCCTCGACCGATTAGTACTGGTCCGCTCCACATATCACTATGCTTCCACTTCCAGCCTATCTACCTGATCATCTTTCAGGGGTCTTACTTCCTTAAAGGAATGGGAGATCTCATCTTGAAGGGGGCTTCACGCTTAGATGCTTTCAGCGTTTATCCCGTCCACACATAGCTACCCAGCGATGCCAATGGCTTGACAACTGGTACACCAGCGGTGTGTCCATCCCGGTCCTCTCGTACTAAGGATAGCTCTTCTCAAATCTCCAACGCCCGCGACGGATAGGGACCGAACTGTCTCACGACGTTCTGAACCCAGCTCGCGTACCGCTTTAATGGGCGAACAGCCCAACCCTTGGGACCGACTACAGCCCCAGGATGCGATGAGCCGACATCGAGGTGCCAAACCTCCCCGTCGATGTGAACTCTTGGGGGAGATAAGCCTGTTATCCCCAGGGTAGCTTTTATCCGTTGAGCGATGGCCCTTCCATATGGTACCACCGGATCACTAAGCCCGACTTTCGTCCCTGCTCGACTTGTAGGTCTCGCAGTCAAGCTCCCTTCTGCCTTTACACTCTACGAATGATTTCCAACCATTCTGAGGGAACCTTTGGGCGCCTCCGTTACATTTTGGGAGGCGACCGCCCCAGTCAAACTGCCCATCTGACACTGTCTCCCGACCGGTTAACGGTCGTGGGTTAGAGTGGCCATACAGCGAGGGTAGTATCCCACCAACGCCTCCACCAAGACTGGCGTCCTGGCTTCATAGGCTCCTACCTATCCTGTACAAGCTGTACAGACACTCAATATCAAACTACAGTAAAGCTCCATGGGGTCTTTCCGTCCTGTCGCGGGTAACCTGCATTTTCACAGGTACTATAATTTCACCGAGTCTCTCGTTGAGACAGTGCCCAAATCGTTACACCTTTCGTGCGGGTCGGAACTTACCCGACAAGGAATTTCGCTACCTTAGGACCGTTATAGTTACGGCCGCCGTTTACTGGGGCTTCAATTCAGAGCTTCGCCGAAGCTAACCCTTCCTCTTAACCTTCCAGCACCGGGCAGGTGTCAGCCCCTATACATCTTCTTACGAATTAGCAGAGACCTGTGTTTTTGGTAAACAGTCGCTTGGGCCTATTCACTGCGGCTGACCAATTGGTCAGCACCCCTTCTCCCGAAGTTACGGGGTCATTTTGCCGAGTTCCTTAACGAGAGTTCTCTCGATCACCTTAGGATTCTCTCCTCGACTACCTGTGTCGGTTTGCGGTACGGGCAGCCTACTTCTCACTAGAAGCTTTTCTCGGCAGTGTGACATCGGATACTTCGGTACTTAATTTCCCTCCCCATCACAACTTGTCCTTAAGAGAAAAAGCATTTGACTCTTTCTCAGACTTGTTGCTTGGACACGCTATTCCAGCAGCGTGCACATCTTAGCCTCCTGCGTCCCTCCATTGCTCAAACAAAGCAGACTGGTACAGGAATATCAACCTGTTGTCCATCGCCTACGCCTTTCGGCCTCAGCTTAGGTCCCGACTAACCCTGGGCGGACGAGCCTTCCCCAGGAAACCTTAGTCATTCGGTGGACGGGATTCTCACCCGTCTTTCGCTACTCATACCGGCATTCTCACTTCTAAGCGCTCCACAAGTCCTCACGATCTTGCTTCAACGCCCTTAGAACGCTCTCCTACCATAGAACCATTGGTTCTATCCGTGGCTTCGGTATCTTGTTTAGCCCCGGTACATTTTCGGCGCAGGGCCACTCGACTAGTGAGCTATTACGCACTCTTTAAATGATGGCTGCTTCTAAGCCAACATCCTAGTTGTCTAAGCAGCCCCACATCCTTTTCCACTTAACAAGAATTTGGGGACCTTAGCCGACGGTCTGGGCTGTTTCCCTTTCCACTACGGATCTTATCACTCGCAGTGTGACTCCCGGATCTACATCTGTGGCATTCGGAGTTTATCAGGATTCGGTAACCCGATAAGGGCCCCTAGTCCAAACAGTCGCTCTACCTCCACGATGCATATTATCCGAGGCTAGCCCTAAAGCTATTTCGGAGAGAACCAGCTATCTCCAAGTTCGATTGGAATTTCTCCGCTACCCACACCTCATCCCAGCATTTTTCAACATACTTGGGTTCGGGCCTCCAGTGCATTTCACTGCACCTTCACCCTGGACATGGGTAGGTCACTTGGTTTCGGGTCGACGACGGCATACTCTACGCCCTATTCAGACTCGCTTTCGCTGCGGCTCCACCTCTTCGGTTTAACCTTGCATGACATCGTCACTCGCCGGTCCATTCTACAAAAGGTACGCCATCACCCATTAACGGGCTCTGACTACTTGTAAGCACACGGTTTCAGGTGCTGTTTCACTCCCCTTCCGGGGTTCTTTTCACCTTTCCCTCACGGTACTGGTTCACTATCGGTCACTAGGGAGTATTTAGGCTTGGGAGATGGTCCTCCCGGATTCCGACGGAATTTCTCGTGTTCCGCCGTACTCAGGATCCCGGCTAGGCAAGGTTGAATGTCGCATACGGGGCTTTCACCCTGTCTCGCATAACTTTCCAGTTATTTCTGCTATTCTCGCTTGTCCATGTCGCCAGTCCTACAACCCCAGAAGGCAAGCCTTCTGGTTTGGCCTCTTCCCGTTTCGCTCGCCGCTACTCAGGGAATCGCATTTTGCTTTCTCTTCCTGCAGGTACTGAGATGTTTCAGTTCCCCACGTCTACCTTATCCATAGCTATGTATTCACTATGGATATATCACTTGATGAAAAGTGATGGGTTCCCCCATTCGGAAATCTCCGGATCAAAGCTTACTTACAGCTCCCCGAAGCATATCGGTGTTCGTCCCGTCCTTCATCGGCTCCTAGTGCCAAGGCATCCACCGTGCGCCCTTATTCACTTAACCTGACGGTTAAGGGTAATTATAGCGATGAGAGTTTCGTCTTAAAACAAAACTGTTCTCAATTTTCTATTTCTCGGTGTTGTTTCTTAACATTTGTGTTTGTTATAAAATCAACTATCTAGTTTTCAAAGAACAAAGCGCAACTCTAAAAAAGAATTGCAAATGGAGCCTAGCGGGATCGAACCGCTGACCTCCTGCGTGCAAAGCAGGCGCTCTCCCAGCTGAGCTAAGGCCCCATCATATTAAAATGAGAGAACAAAAAAAATCTCTCAAAACTAAACAAAGTAAAAGCAACCTGTGCAAGGTTCCGTTTGCCCTAATGGCAATATCCTTAGAAAGGAGGTGATCCAGCCGCACCTTCCGATACGGCTACCTTGTTACGACTTCACCCCAATCATCCATCCCACCTTCGGCGGCTGGCTCCCAATAAAGGGTTACCCTACCGACTTCGGGTGTTACAAACTCTCGTGGTGTGACGGGCGGTGTGTACAAGACCCGGGAACGTATTCACCGCGACGTTCTGATTCGCGATTACTAGCGATTCCAGCTTCATGCAGGCGAGTTGCAGCCTGCAATCCGAACTGAGAATGGCTTTAGGAGATTAGCTAAACCTCGCGGTCTCGCAACTCGTTGTACCATCCATTGTAGCACGTGTGTAGCCCAGATCATAAGGGGCATGATGATTTGACGTCATCCCCGCCTTCCTCCGGTTTATCACCGGCAGTCTCGCTAGAGTGCCCAACTGAATGCTGGCAACTAACAATAAGGGTTGCGCTCGTTACGGGACTTAACCCAACATCTCACGACACGAGCTGACGACAACCATGCACCACCTGTCACTCTGTCCCCGAAGGGAAAGCCCAGTTTCCTGGGTGGTCAGAGGATGTCAAGATCTGGTAAGGTTCTTCGCGTTGCTTCGAATTAAACCACATGCTCCACCGCTTGTGCGGGTCCCCGTCAATTCCTTTGAGTTTCAGCCTTGCGGCCGTACTCCCCAGGCGGAGTGCTTAATGCGTTAGCTCCAGCACTGAAGGGCGGAAACCCTCCAACACTTAGCACTCATCGTTTACGGCGTGGACTACCAGGGTATCTAATCCTGTTCGCTCCCCACGCTTTCGAGCCTCAGCGTCAATTACAGACCAGAAAGTCGCCTTCGCCACTGGTGTTCCTCCATATATCTACGCATTTCACCGCTACACATGGAATTCCACTTTCCTCTTCTGCATTCAAGTCTTCCAGTTTCCAATGACCATCCACGGTTGAGCCGTGGGCTTTCACATCAGACTTAAAAGACCGCCTGCGCTCGCTTTACGCCCAATAAATCCGGACAACGCTTGTCACCTACGTATTACCGCGGCTGCTGGCACGTAGTTAGCCGTGACTTTCTGGTTAGATACCGTCAAGGAGGTGCCAGTTACTACACCTCTTGTTCTTCTCTAACAACAGAGCTTTACGATCCGAAGACCTTCTTCACTCACGCGGCATTGCTCCATCAGGCTTTCGCCCATTGTGGAAGATTCCCTACTGCTGCCTCCCGTAGGAGTCTGGGCCGTGTCTCAGTCCCAGTGTGGCCGATCACCCTCTCAGGTCGGCTACGTATCACTGCCTTGGTAAGCCATTACCTTACCAACTAGCTAATACGCCGCGGGGCCATCCATAAGCGATAGCCGAAGCCATCTTTAATGATCTAAGCATGCGCTATGATCACCTATGCGGTATTAGCACCCGTTTCCGGATGTTATCCCCCTCTTATGGGCAGGTTCCCCACGTGTTACTCACCCGTTCGCCACTCTTCCGCACTCTGCAAGCAGAGTGCTTCATCGTTCGACTTGCATGTATTAGGCATGCCGCCAGCGTTCGTCCTGAGCCAGGATCAAACTCTCATTTTGGTAGTTTGAAATAGCTCAATTTAAATAGTGTGAGTTAAACATGTTAACTCGTTTGTGTTGTCCTGATCCGATAAATCGGATCGAAGACCCCTGCACATTTGGTTGTTTTACTTTGTTCAGTTTTCAAAGATCTCATTCGTTCAGACGTTGACGACGTTTCGTGTCAACTCATATAATATTACAGGCTTTCGTTTAGATTGTCAACAACTTTTTAAAGTTTTTTTCAACTCGTTTTTCAGAGCGGTTTGACAAAAAGAAAAGCGCTGAGTCGCCGTAAATCAGCAACGTATATTACTTTACCAGTCTTTTCCTTTTTCGTCAACCTCTTTTTTGCAATTTATACGATCTTTTTTTAATAATCCCTTAAGAGCAGCCTTTCCACTATTGATCAGTTTTTTCCGGCAGCATAAAACTGAAATCGAAGGACTCTCTTTTTGTAATGAGCAACAGGCCATCACCCAATGGAACAACGGAAGAGTCAAACGCCGGATGATCCATAACGATATCTAAAAAAGCATTCAGTTTTTTGTGGATTTTCCGTCTTCTCCTTGGCACATCTTCATCATCATCCAGGATCGTCCCTCCCTGGAGCACATCATCAATGGCCAATACTCCCCCTTGTTTTAACAGGCGATAACAATGCGGAAAGAAATCATAGTACTTGGCTTTTGCACTATCCATGAATATAAAATCGACAGACTCTTCTTTTAGTTTCTCCAGCCAGTCGCTCGCCTGGCCTTCCAGCAGAGTAACATTACTTTCAATATTCATTTTTTTGAAATTCACTTTGGCTTTTTCGATCATATCAGGATTACGTTCAATGGTCGTCACGTGACATTCCGGAGACGATGCCTGGATCATGAGGCCGGCAGAAAAACCGATAGCTGTTCCGATTTCCAGGATTTCTTTTGGCTGTAGGAGAGGCAACAGCCAATTGAAGAAGGTGACGGTCTCATGAGGAATGATCGGAACCCGTTTATCGTTCGCCCATTTTTCAATATTGCCTATCTCTCCATCCAACTGCTTTTGCGCTGTTCTTAAATATTCTCTGACATCATTGTCTATAACAGGTCTGTCCATCATTTCATTTCGTTTTTTCATACCGGCTCCTTCTAACACTTTATTTTCTTCATTTTACACTGATTTACCTAGGTAACCAAGGGTCAATCTGTTATAATGAAAATGCGAAAACAGAAAAAAATAGATGAGAAGGAGCAGATTCTTATATGCTGATCAAACAATTGACTGTACCTAAAAATATCGTGTCAACAATTTCAGAAGATGCAACACTTGAAGAAGCCATCGCATTACTTGAAGATACTGGGTACAGATGTGTCCCTGTCTTGGATCAAAGTGGTAAAATATTCAGGGGAAACATTTATAAAATGCACATCTATAGACACAAGGCTAACGGGGGAGATATGTCCCTGCCTGTTACCCATCTCTTGAAAAATGCAACGAAATATGTGCATATCAACTCTTCCTTTTTCAAGATCTTTTTTATGATAAAAGATCTTCCTTATATCACTGTACTAGACGAAAATAATCATTTCTTCGGTATACTGACGCATAGCACATTGATCGATCTGCTTCAGCAGTCATGGAGTATCGATTCAGGTAGCTACGTTTTGACTATTGCTTCTCCTGGACAGAAAGGTGACTTGGCCAACATTGCTAAAATCATCAACCGTCACTGTTCTATCATGAGCTGCATCACCCTTGACGTTCAGCGTGAGAATATGGTCAGACGTACGATCATGACTCTTGAACCTGATGTTTCTAAAAAGACGCTGGACGAGATCAAAAAACAATTGGACCGCAAAGGATTCAAGGTCGTTCAAGCCGAAGATCTGCATAACGATTAAGTAATATTGAACCCTATACAAAAAGACGCTCGATTACTCCCCTCATGCCGATGGGATTTGATCGAGCGTCTTTTTATACTGCGCCATGTTTTTTCGATTTTTTTAAGCTTGCATTCTTTTTTTGAAATCCAGTTTCTTGTCAAGCGTCAGCATGACCGGGATTCCGATACCCATTGTTATCAGCTGTCCTAAAAAGACAAAGAGATAATTAATCCAGAAGACTTCTATCTCACCGATCAGTAGTAATAACAGAGCAATCATGAAACTGAATACAGAGAATATGGCTGAATTGAGAATCATTTTTTTCACAGGGGACTGAACTTTTTTGCTTAGTAAAAAGTAGACAGCAAAAGAAACTATAGTGTGACCCACTCCAAGAGTCCAATCGTAAATACCGAAGGGTGACAGTATGAGGTTGGTCAAAAAGACACCTGCTGTTACACCGTAAACATACTTCTTATCGAACACAACCAAATGGTTGAGCATTTCAGACAGCCTCAACTGAATAACTCCGAACGCAAAGGGTGCTATAAGTATAGTAATCCCTGTATACAAGGCTGCGATGATCGCATTGATCATCCATTGTTTTAATTTCATATTATTCCTCCTAGTTTTTATCTCGTGGGTTGGCGCTTTCGAACCACGGTCGTCAAAAAAGACAACGAGAGTAGTGTATCATGTATCCTGAAAGTTTTCAATTACGGTTTAGCCTGATTCTCCATTCAGGTAAACTCAGGACCGGTCAGTTTCGACTCCAGCTGCCCTGATTCAGCCATACCGGACCGGTACATGACTGGACCAAAAAGAAGCCAGTCTGTGAATACACAGACTGGCTCTCCTTTTTTATAAAGTGAACATGTAAATCCAAGTCAATCAGCCGAACCATTTCCGGACTTTTCTCAGGGTGTTTAATGCTCCGGACTTGTATGGCGGGAAGATCATTTTATTCGCATAGTCTTTCTTCTGGTGATACAGCACTTTTTCATAAGTGAAGGTTTCGTAGCTGGCACGGCCATGATACCTCCCCATACCGCTGTTCCCTACACCACCAAAAGGTATTTTTGGATCTGCGCCATGAAAGATGACCTGACCGACCATGAGGGTACCCGTTTTTATCGCCTGCTCTACTTCATCAATGTGACTCGATTTGTCTGTAAACAAGTACGTGACTAAAGGTGCGTCCTGCCGTTTCAGCATCTCCAGAAGATCGTGGAGCGATTCATAGCTCACGACCGGCAGAACAGGACCAAATATTTCTTCTTTTGCCAGAGGCGCATCGGTTTCTATGTTGTCCATCACTGTTGGTTCAATGAACAACGTTTCTCTCCTGCCGCTTCCCCCATAAACGATATCGCCTTGAGTCAGGTAACTTTTGATTTTATCAAAGTGTTTCTCATCGATCATTCGGCCATAGTCTTTACTCTTTTCAGGCTCGCGACTGTAAAATTCTCGAATGGTCTCCACGGCCAGCCTGGTAAACTGCTCCTTAACGGAAGCATGGACATACACAGTGTCCGGGGCGATACAGGTCTGCCCTGCATTCAGAAACTTTCCCCAGACGATTTTCCTTACTGTTTCTCTTGTACAGAGCGACCCATCTACGATACATGGATTCTTTCCGCCCAGTTCAAGCGTGACAGGTGTCAGCGTTCTGGCGGCGGCTTCATAAACGTTCCTTCCCACCTCAGAGCTGCCAGTAAAAAAGATGTGATCCCAGTTCATCTCCAGTAAAGCTTGAGCCGTATCCGCCTCGCCTTCCACCACAAAAATCTCTTCGGGTTCAAAATAGTGTGACAGTGTTTTATTGAGCAGGTGACTAACGGCTTGGGATTTTTCGGAAGGTTTGACAAAGCAGCGATTCCCTGCCGCAACTGCACCGATCAGCGGAACCAGGGTCAGCTGAAGCGGGTAGTTCCACGGGCTTATGATCAGCACGGAGCCGTAAGGTTTTCTTAGAATCGACTGTTCGGATTTTCCTATGGCCTTCCGATTGAGCTGAGTCTCTTTTTCCATCCAGCTTTTTAAGTGATCTTTCATATATGCGATCTCATTTAGGGCCGTAGTGATTTCCGACGTATAACTCTCCATTTCAGACTTTCCCAGATCCGAATACAAGGCCTCAAACCATTCAGATTCATGGTTTTCGATCAGTTCTTTCAAGCGGTCCAGCCTGTCTATCCGGTTCAGATAAGCCATCTTCAAATCCAAGTCGATCTGTTCCTTCTGTACACGCTGCAGAGTCATCCACTGTTCTTTTTCAGCTTTCAAATCAGTCATTTCAGATATCATCCTTCCCCGATCCATCAACTGCCACCTGGTTCGGTTCACATCAGCTGTTGCTTCAGCAGTTGACATAGTCTTTAGTCTCACTATAGCACATGGAAGGGATCATTACCTATTAAGAAAGTCACTGGCCGTCACCATTCCTCCAAAACAAAAAACAGCCTGACATTAAAGTCAAGACTGCTTTTTCTAAGTATTAAAGATGATGTTAAATATGTTTGTACTGATTAGACAGACCAACACTGATCGCTAAAGCATCATCGACCATAGTCATAGTCTTGTTGTCCAGCTGCGTGACTTGATCTCTTAAACGTTGTTTGTCGATCGTTCTTATCTGTTCAAGCAAAACGACTGAATTCTTTTCCAGTCCTTTATCGGCTCCGACTTCGACGTGCGTCGGCATTTTACCTTTTTCGATCTTCGTTGTTATAGCTGCAACAATGACTGTCGGGCTATATTTGTTACCAACATTATTCTGTATAATCAAGACCGGTCGCATGCCACCTTGCTCAGATCCGATTACTGGTGATAAATCCGCATAATAAATATCTCCGCGTTTAACCACAGGCTTTCCTCCTCGAAGGCGCCTTTTGGATAAAGGGATTCACTCTTTCACTTAACAAGACATCTTTCCCTTCAGATATGGGCGTGACTTTCATTTTCACAACCATCGAATTCTGAGCATATTTCTAAATTAATTTTGCCCATCTCCGCATATCCTTTCCTCATGGCATCCATTTTATTCATGGTATCTTTGATAAAACATTGAAGCATCTTATTCATTAATTCAGATTCTTCAATATTTGCATCCTGACAATATTCTTCTATTTCTTCATACACAGACTGTTCCAATTCAATCGTCATTTTTTTATTGTACTCTTCCATGAATAATGCCCTCCAAAAAGATTATTGCTCGATACCCTTGTCTCTTATTATACCAAAAGAGACGGTAGAATAAATAGCCCCACAGGAAATAATCTATCCCTATTCCTTAACTGTAAGTTTATCATGAACGGGCGAGCTTTTGAATCCTTCTTTGTGACAATTCTATGAAGGAAGAGATTTTAATTTTTTTCTAAAATGACTTGTGCCGCTGCAATGGCGTCTGTGTGCGTGATGGAAATCCAGACATTCCCTGAAAACGGGCTCTGAGTGACCACGGGTTTTCCTGACTGATCGGGCAATATTTCTACATCTAAAAAGCCGACCTTGCCTATTCCCGTTCCGAGTGCTTTTGAGAATGCTTCTTTTACAGAAAAACGTCCGGCTAGAAATTCGACTTTCCGTTTGCCTTTAAGATCATGAAAAATTTCTAATTCTTTTTCTGTCAGCACTCTCTGGGCAAATGTTTCCCGTTTTATGTACGCTTTTCTGATCCTGTCTATCTCCACAACGTCTAAACCAATACCAACAATCATCTTTTTCCTCTATTCTTCTAACCCATCATACTCTTGTTACTTCTATTATGTTAACAGATTCACATCAAAATGTCATTTATAAACGATTTTTAACAGAATAAAAGCCGGCAGGAGGTTCTCCCTTACCGGCTTCCTTATCAGTTATAGCGTCCTGTTATTTTCTTTTCGGACGGTTATTGCTGCTTCGCTTGCCTTTGTTGTCGCCGCCTGAACGACGTTTCCCTTTATAGTTGCGGTTACCGCCACGGTTTCCGCCTTTACCCTTGCCTTTTCCGCCTCTTCGACCTTTATCCTTGTTAGGAAGCGGGCGCTGAGGAGAAATTTTAACAGGGACATCAGTCGGATCCTTGACCATGGCTTTAACTAAAGCCGCCGCCAGATCTTCAGCTGAGTATGAAGAAAGCAGTTTTTCAGCCGCTGTTTCATACTTCTCCAGACCATTGTCGTTTATGGATTTCTGGATATCATCCATAGCTGACTGCAGCTGGCTTTCTAAAGCTTCGTCGCTGGTAGGCGGACGCAGAGCTGTCATAGACTGTTTCGTCAGTTTTTCGATCGTATGCAGGTAGCTCATTTCATGAGGTGTCACGAATGTAACAGCTACACCTTCTTCACCGGCACGACCTGTACGGCCGATACGGTGGACATAGCTCTCAGGATCCTGTGGGATGTCATAGTTATAGACATGCGTCAAGCCGGTAACATCCAAGCCACGGGCAGCCACATCGGTCGCTACTAAGATATCGATTTTACCTTTTTTAAAGTCTTTCAAGACACTCATACGTTTGCTTTGAGACAGGTCGCCGTGGATACCTTCGGCCGTATAGCCGCGCATTTCCAGACCTTTAGACAGTTCATCCACACGTTTTTTGGTACGGCCGAAAATCAGTGCTGATTTAGGGTTCTGTACGTCGATCAGGCGTGTAAGAATGTCAAATTTTTCATTATCTCTAGCTTTGGTATAAAACTGGTCGATCGTCGACGCAGATAATGTTTTCGTTTTGATACGGACTGTTTCAGGGTCTTCCATGAAACGGACACCGATACGTTTGATGGCATCAGGCATCGTAGCAGAGAACAGTAAAGTCTGACGCTCTTTTGGCGTTTCTTTAATGATGGCTTCGATGTCGTCGATGAAGCCCATGTTAAGCATTTCGTCAGCTTCGTCTAATACCAGCGTTTCCACTTGGTCTAAACGCAGAGTTTTACGACGAATATGGTCAAGCATACGACCTGGTGTACCCACAACGATCTGTGCGCCGCCTTTGATCTGCTTGATTTGACGTCTGATATCTGCGCCACCATAGACACACGTTACTTTAACGCGTTTATCTTTGCTCAAACGGAAGATCTCTTCCTGAGTCTGGATAGCCAGTTCACGTGTCGGTGCAACGACTAATCCCTGCACGACATGTTTTGACGTATCGATTTTCTGCAGCATCGGAAGACCAAACGCAGCCGTTTTACCTGTACCCGTTTGAGCCTGTCCGATAACGTCTTTACCTTCTAAAGCAAGTGGAATCGTCTGTTCCTGGATGGGCGTTGTTTCTTCGAACCCCATGTCCTTCACGGATTTCAGTAGTTCTGGTAGTAAATCTAGTTCATTAAATTTCAAAAAATGTTTCCTCCTATTGTTTTCCTTAGCAGGCATTCGTTTAAGAGCCAAGAATGGTTTTACCCATGCATAGAGAAAAATCATTTCTTGAAAACAGAACGTTCCGTGATTCTGTTCATATAAAGACCCTAGTGTACGTATCTCATCGTTCGATGCGGTACACCAGGGTATGACATTTAACTTGACTCAGTATTTATTATTTAATTTTAATTTTATACGATAGACATTTCTATCTATTAAACGAATAGCTGTCTGTCTTACAGATGTTATCTTATCACGTACCCCGTACGTTTTCAACTTATTTTCATAAGGCAGAAAAATGAATACGTTTTATTGTTTTTCGTCCTGACTTAACTTGGACACAACTTCCAGCATACCTGTACTGAAGCTGGATTTGAATAAGACCGTGTCCTCAGGCTGCAAAGTATCTTTTAGATAAGCGATGACTTTGTCTTTTTCACCGGTAAAGTGATGTAGCTGATTTTTTTTCACTTTACCGGACATTTCCTCATGCAAAGCTTTCATGAAGTCGCCATAAAGCACCAGCTCATCGATGCTGTCTGTGTCGATCGCCTGGTGAAGCTCACGGTGCATGGCTTCTGCCTGCTCGCCGAGTTCCAGGATGTCACCCAGCACCACGATTTTGCGTCCCGGCACGTCGATCCCTTTAAAGTAGCTGAGTACAGCTCTGACCGAGGACGGGCTCGCATTATACGCATCATTCAAAAGGACTGATCCGTTAACGCCATCCAGCCATTCCAGACGGTTCTTGGTCAGCTGGAAACTGGATAACTGCTCGTAAATCGCTTCTTTTTCGATACCCAGCGTTTCTCCCACTAGTATGGCGGCTAAGGCATTCTGTACGTTATATTCGCCCGGGATAGGTAGGACGCACGCCACTTCTGGTTCCTGATTCGTTTTGAAGCGTGTCTGCTTCATTTCCGTTTCGATTTCCGTTGAGTAGAGGTCGACCCCGCTGTTTTTTCCAAACGTTTTGACCGTTTTCACTTTTTCATCGACCCAGCCGTCAGCGATCCGGGTTTGTAAAAGCGGTTCTTCTCCAGGGTAAATAAGGGTCCCCTGTTCCATCCCTTCAACGATTTCCAGCTTGGCTTCAGAAATAGCTTCTCTTGACCCCAGAAATTCGATATGGGATTCACCGATCATGGTGATGACGGCGATATCCGGTTCAGCGATTTCAGATAAGATGTGGATCTCACCTTTTTCACTCATCCCCATTTCAAGCACGACGACTTCAGTGTCTCTGTCCATCTCTAAAATGGTCAAAGGGAGACCTAAATGGTTGTTGAAATTTCCGCCGGTTTTATGGGTCTTGTATTTAGCGGAAGCCACTGCCGCCACCATATCTTTCGTGGTCGTTTTTCCGTTACTCCCGGTGATACCGATAACCTTGGGCGATACTTCGTTTAAGTAGTGCTTGGCAAAAGACTGGAAAGCTTTCAGTGTATCTTCCACTTGGATGACTGCGATCTCTTTCGGTGCATTCTCGATCGGATCGCTCCACAACGTAGCTGATGCTCCTTTTTCCATGGCAGACCCTATAAAGTCATGGCCGTTGCGGTCGGCTGTCAATGGGATGAATAAGTTCCCTTCAGTCAGCGTCCGGGTATCAAAGGATACACCCGCCACCAGATCTGTTTTATCACTGTTGAATACTTTGCCCCCCACTGCCTGGGCGATCTCATTTAGTGTCCAGTTCGGCATTGATACTCTCCATTTCTATACTGTCATCTTCTGTCGTGACTTCTGTGCTTAATTTATATTTATCTTTGTGTCTGCGCAGACCCAGCTGAATGACTTCTTCGATCAGGTCAGCGTAAGGGATGCCCGTCTTCGCCCACACTTTGGGGTACATGCTGTTCGACGTGAATCCCGGGATGGTGTTGACCTCATTGATGTAGACCTCTCCATCTTCGGTCAAAAAGAAATCGGCACGGGAAATACCTGACCCATTGATCGCTTCAAATGCGTCTGCTGCCATTTTTCTCATTTTCTTCGTCAGTTCAGCGGATATCTTGGCGGGTATCTCGCGGACCACTTTCTGATTCAAGTATTTATCTTCGTAGGCATAAAAAGGTTTCTGTTTCACCAGTTCTCCTGGTACAGACGTATGTACGTCTTCGTTTCCAAGGATAGCCACTTCGATTTCGCGTACGGACACGCCTTTTTCCACAACGATCCGGTAATCATAATTAAAGGCCAGTTCGATGGCTTCGGTCAATTCCTCTGAGTTCAGCGCCCGCGTGATACCGACACTGGAACCCTGATTCACAGGCTTGACATACATAGGATAGTCCAGATAGGTTTCAAGCGCTTCGCAGACATCCTGCTGGCTGACTTTCCAGTCTCTCAATTTGACTTCTTTGTAAGGCAGCACGGACAGTCCCGCTTCTTTAAACACACTTTTGCTTATCAGCTTGTCCATACCAATGGCACTTGCCAGCACGCCGGAACCAACGTAAGGGATATCCAGCGTTTCAAATAGACCCTGGACCGTTCCGTCTTCGCCGTTTGGTCCGTGAAGAACCGGGAAGGCCACGGATTCTCCTTCCAGCAATTCATTGAAAGAGAACGGTTGTTTCTGCTTCAGATCGACGAGTTCAGCCTTTGACTGGATGCTGTCTCTGCTTTCTACTTCTGTTCCTCTGAACCAGCTTCCCTCTCGTGTTATATAAACAGGGATAACAGTATAATAGTCGTAATAAATATGTTGCAGGATCGAAAAAGCGGATTTGACAGAGACTTCGTGTTCTGCATTTTTACCGCCATATATCACATAAAGCTTCATTGTTTTTCCTCCTGTTTCTCGCTGATGCAGTCACAAGCTCAGCGCTTGCGGATTTATATCTATAGTTTAGCATATTTACTTGGTGCAACAAGCAAAATAATTATAACATTTTAAAGCGGCTAAAGACACGAATCCGTTCTTTAACAGAGGGCTGTATGGTCTTTGTCATTGTGTAAAAAACCGCCGGGAGCTGACGGAAATCAGGGTAAAAAAAAAGCTCTGGATACCCAGAACTTTTTTGTCTTATTACGCTTCTTCCAAACCGTATTTTTTGTTGAAACGGTCGATACGTCCATCTGCCTGAGCAAATTTCTGACGTCCTGTGTAGAACGGATGAGAATCTGAAGAAATCTCAACACGGATCAATGGGTAGCTGTTTCCATCTTCCCATTCTACTGTTTCACTTGATGTTTTTGTAGAACCTGACATGAATTTGAATCCTGTCGTTGTATCCATAAACACTACATCACGATATTCTGGATGAATTCCTTGTTTCATTCTTTTTCACTCCTTAACTGCCATGAACTCTTTGCGAATCCATAGTTATCTTCATTCAATAGTCAAGACAAACAGCCAGCAGACGATATTTCGTTTGCTTAACGTTTCATCTTATTTCTTTTGTATGCAACACTACATATCTTAGCATGTTTTGCCTGCTCATGCAATCTTTTGCTTGAAAAAAATCTCTGAAATCCTATTTTTTTACTATTTCAGCACTTTTTTAACAAAGCCGTCATTCTTTTTGTAGCGTTTCAGGTTTTTGATGAACTGATCCGTATACTCCAGCGAATTATTCCCCATGCCACGACGCAGTTTATACACGGCTTCGTATTCTTCTTTAGACAACAGCATTTCTTCTTTACGCGTGCTTGATTTTCTGATATCGATGGCCGGATATATACGGCGTTCTGCCAGTTCGCGGGACAGATGGACTTCCATGTTACCCGTTCCTTTGAACTCTTCATAGATCACATCATCCATGCGACTGCCGGTGTCGACCAGAGCCGTCGCCACGATCGTCATGCTGCCGCCTTCTTCCACATTACGTGCAGAACCGAAGAAGCGCTTCGGACGGTATAAAGCAGCCGGGTCGATCCCTCCGCTCAGCGTACGTCCGCTTGGCTGTTCCACCAGGTTATAAGCACGAGCCAGTCGGGTGATACTGTCCATAAGGATGACGACATCCTGCTTGTCTTCCACTAAACGGCGTGCGCGTTCCAGCACCAGCTCGCTGACTTTCACATGATTCTGTGGCTGCTGGTCAAAGGTCGAATGCACCACTTCTCCGTCAATGCTGCGTTCCAGATCTGTCACTTCTTCCGGCCGTTCGTCTATCAGCAGAACAATGAGTTCCACGTCAGGATGATTGGCTTTGATCCCATTGGCAATTTCTTTAAGTAAAGTCGTTTTACCTACTTTAGGAGGCGAAACGATCAGTCCACGCTGACCGAACCCGATCGGTGCGATCAGGTCGATCATGCGGGCGGACATTTCATTGGATGAAGATTCCAGATTGATGCGTCTATCCGGATATAAAGGGGTCAGTGCCGGGAAATGCGGACGCTCTCTGGCTTCTTCCGGGTCCTTTCCGTTGACGAGTTGGACGTTCATGAGTCCGTAATAACGTTCCCCGGCTTTCGGCGGACGAGCTGTCCCCGTGATTTTGTCCCCATTACGCAGACCGAAACGGGTCATTTGAGAAGCAGAAATGTAGACATCTTCATTGCTGTGTGAATAATTGATCGGACGCAGAAAGCCGAAATCCTGATGGCTGATTTTATCCAGTACACCGCTGACTCCGAAAAACCCCTGTTTTTCCTCTTCAGCGCGAATGACGGCCATCGACAGTTCTTTTTTGTTCATCTGACTATATGAAGGAACTTTCAGCTCTTTTGCCAGTTCGTAAATTTCTTTTAATGTTTTTTCCTGTAATTCGCTGTACGTTATAAACTTTGCCACTTTCAAGTCCCCTATTCGTTAGTCTTCCCGGTCTTCCATATGCAGATCTGCGCCGAGTGCAGTCAGTTTCTCAACGATATTGTCATAGCCTCGAAGGATGTGTTCGACACCGCCGATAACTGTTTCGCCTTCGGCAAGCAATCCGGCAACGACCAGACAGGCGCCGGCACGCAGGTCCGTAGCCATGACTTCTGCGCCTTCCAGTTGATGTCCGCCTTCGATAAGGATCACATCACTTTCCACTCGGGCGTTCGCGCCCATTCTGTTGAGTTCAGGTATGTGTTTGATTCGTTTAGGATAAATCGTATCCACGATCATCGATTCGCCTTTAGCCGTCATTAAAAGTGGTGTGAATGGCTGCTGCAAGTCTGTAGCAAAGCCTGGGTAAGGCAGTGTCTTGATCGATATGCCTTTAAGTGGACCGTCCGGAGCAGTCACGCGGACGTAATCTTCTCCGATTTCCAGAGGCACACCCATCTCTTCCATTTTTGCAATAAGTCCTTCCAAGTGTTCAACGATGATGTTGTTGATTTTTACGTCTTTACCTTTAGCAGCGGCCATGATCAGATAGGTTCCCGCTTCGATACGGTCAGGAATTACCGTATGACGACAGCCATGCATCTCCTCAACACCGTCGATCCGGATAATGTCAGTTCCGGCTCCGCGAACTTTAGCGCCCATGTTGTTCAGCAAGGTCGCTACGTCAATGATTTCTGGTTCACGTGCAGCATTCTCGATGATCGTACGGCCTTTGGCTTTCACCGCTGCCAGCATCACATTGATCGTTGCACCGATGGAGACCACGTCAAAGTAGATACGCGCTGCCTGCAGTCCATCTTCGTCTGTCTTCAGATACATCGCACCCAGTTCGTTTTCGACTGTTGCGCCTAGTGCACGGAATCCTTTCAAATGCTGGTCGATCGGACGCGGGCCTAAGAAACAACCGCCCGGAAGTCCAACGACGCCTTGACCGAACTTCGTCAGCAGCGCTCCCATAAAGTAATAGGATGCGCGCAGGCTTTTGATTTTACCTGTCGGCATCGGAACAGAGACCATGTCGGTCGGATCAATGGTGAGTGTCGTTCCTTCAAATGATGTTTTTACGTTCATTTCATTTAGAATCGAAATAAGTGAATAGACGTCTGAAATATTCGGTACGCCTTCTAGCGTAACGGGTGAATCAGCCAGGATCGCTGCCGGTATCAAAGCCACCGTACTGTTCTTGGCACCAGAGATCGTTACTTCACCGGTCAGTTCTTTTCCTCCGTTAACAATTAACTTCTGAGTCATGTTTAATCCTCTCTTTTTGAAAAATCCTTAGTTTAATAGCGATCGATCCGCTTATAGAATGATAGTTTCTTCAGTCTTTCATAAACAACCGCTGCCGCAAGTACCTTCAGAGTATCGATAGGTAAAAAGATGGTCAGATTAGTCGTCAGTATGGCAGACAGTTGAACAGGTGTATCCAGGACCCCATTCAGCAAGGCATACTGATAGGCGATACCTATCGTGTAAAGGATAAGCACACCCGCCATCATGACAAGCCCATTATGGATATTTGTTGTCTTGCGGTTTATACCTTTCCCAACAAACCAGCCTACCGGTATCGCGCCCAGGATATACCCAAACGAAGGAGATAATAACTGGCCGATCCCGCCGGCCCCGCCGGCAAAGACTGGCAGTCCGATCAGTCCGGCAAGCATATAGAGACCAATGGCCATCATGCTCTTTGCCGGTCCCAGAATTGCAGGGTTCAGAAGAAACAAGACGACCTGCAGGGTAATAGGGACCAATCCGATGGGTATAATAACTAATGATGCGACAGCGAGGAGTGTTGTTGATAAGGCAATTTGAGTTAAGTCTTTTGTGGTTATTTTTTTAAACAAAGTGAAACCTCTATCTCTTTTTTCTATTTAGCACAATCTATCAACAGTATAAACAATTCATTCATTAAATACAATGCGTTGGGTGAATTGAAAGACAGTTGTTATTTACTTTACATTTCAGGGTCACTTTTATACACCAGGGAAAGTTTTGCGATGTAGAGCTGTCATTACGCCTGATCAACTGTCATCCGTTTAAAAACCGTACTCTTCTTCTTTAGCCTGCTTGACTGACTGATAGGTATTCATCAGGATAAACGTATCTTCCACCAGCCGTTCGATCCTGAATAAGGCATCTTCGTTCACGATTTCTTTGCGGTGAAAGTCTCTTTCTTCCATAAAGACAAAGGTCTGGACGATTTGAGCTTTCATATAGGCCAGGATCGGTTTGAGCTGAGTTTCTGCAATGAGATAGTGCTTGGCAGAACCCGCCGTCACTAAAAGGCTGACCGTTTTATCGCGAAGGCCATTTTGGGGAAGCAGGTCAAAGATGTTCTTGAGTGACCCGGGTATAGACGCTTGAAAAATAGGCGTGCCGATAAAAATCGCATCGGCATCCATTAACTTTTGAGTAACGTATTGAGTGTCTCCGGTATATTCCAGATAATTTCTGCCATCACTGAAGACCAGTTCGTGATCAGCCAGATCGATCAGCGTCACGGTTTCATCTGGATGCTGGTTTTTTATTTGGTCATAAACGGCATTCATAGCGGTTCTTGTTTTGGATCCCATAGTGGAACCCGATAAGACAACGATAGACATTCTGCATCCTCCTTAATCTTTTGCTGTATATTTTTTCACTGCCGGCAGGATCTCGTTACCGATCAGTTCGATGTTCTTCATGATTTTATCAAAAGGCACGCCGCCAAAATCCAGCTGGGCCATGTAACGCTGGTGGCCGAACGTTTCATGCTGATAAAGGATCTTCTCGATGATTTCCTGTGGGCTACCGACGTTCATGATGTTTTTCGGATGAGCGCCTTGAGCAAACTGCTGCTTGGGGAAGCCCTGACCGTTCGTGCGTTTCATGCCTTCATTGATATGCGGGTAATATTCTCTCTGCGCCTGCTGGGTGGTTTCGGCAGCATAGAAGAAACCAGCCGTGGCAACTGGGAATTCTTTTGCATCATAACCGGAGGCGTCCAGCGTTTCTCTGTAGGCATCGATCGAACGCTTGAATATCGACGCCGGTCCTCCGAGCATGGCCAGCGTCATCGGCACACCCTGGTAGCCGGCCTTCATTGCGCTGGCCGGTGCACCGCCGACGGCACGCCAGATCGGCAGCTTGCCGTTCAAGGGACGCGGCAGGATGTGTGCATTTTTGAGTGCCGGCCGGAATTCACCCTGCCATGTGACCGTTTCTTCGTTATTTATCTGTAGGAGTAATTCAAACTTTTCTTCAAATAATTCTTCATAATCGCGAAGGTCATACCCTAAGAGGTCGAACAAGCCGACACGTGAGGCACGTCCCGCCACGATTTCAGCCCGGCCATTGGATATCAGATCGATCGTTGCAAAGTCCTCGAACACGCGCACCGGATCGAGCGTGCTGATGATCGTTGATGAGCTGCTGAGCTTTATTTTTTCAGTCGCCTGAGCCATGGCGGACAGGACGACCGTGTGGGCCTGTGTCGTAAAGTAGTCCTGATGACTTTCTCCCACACTGATGACATCCAGTCCGGCCTGTTCAGCCAGCTTGGCCATTTCAATCAGTTCCTGCAGTCGCTGCTGGGCAGAAATTCGTTTGCCTTCAAGCGGATTCTCCAGATGATCTCCTAACGTGTACAAACCGAATTCCAGTCTATTCTTCTCATTTATACGGTAGTCTTGAAAACTCACATTATCACTCTTTTCATTTAGTTTAATCCTTATTTTACATTTATAATCATCGTTTATGAAACGATAGTTTACGTTTCAAAGTTTAAGTATACAGCACGAGCTAACTAATAGTAAGTATTTCTTCTTTTAATTAGAAGGTAGCGGTCGAGCGGTCGACCGCTTTCCTTATATTAATTGAAGAGATTTTGGGAAACTGATTAATTCCCGGAACTCATTCCCTTTTTTTCTCCCGAGTTGCTATTAAGCGAAACTATAATAGGAATTCAATAGAAACTATGGTCCCGAGTTGCTATTATACCGCTCTATAGCAGCAACTCAATACATTATTTCTGCATGAGTTCCTATTATGAACCTAGATAATGGCAACCTATATAGATATTATCTTACGAGTTCTTATTATAACTCTTTATATTATCAGCTCATCCGTTTCTTAATTTCTGAGCTCCTACTAATAGCATCTATAACAGTAACTCACATATAAATTATTTTTGAGTTCCCATTAATAAGCAGATAAGTCACTTTTTATCAGTCAATCACCGTCTATTAAGTGAATTCTCGTCGATCGACGAGAATTTTCATCTTTAAAATCTTTTATTAGTTAAAGAATCGTCCAGTGACGATTCCTTCCATTCGTAATAAGCTCCTGTAGTGTGGTTTTTTTTAGTATATTTTTTAGAAAGGATGAAACTTATTCTTTCTTTCGAGACTTTTTCACCGCACCATTCGTGGATAATGTTTCTTGATATTTTCAGTTCTGGAAAAAGTAGTCTGAATTCCTCGATATTTTGAACGACGGTCTCTTCTTTTGCTCTTTTACTATGACAAGATTTGCATGTCCCCATCCGTTGAGTAAACTCCATATCAAACGAACCGCACACTACGCATGTGATCCCTTTTTTCAGACAATGATAATCGTAATCAGGAATCAACTGATGGAAGTTCGCATCGGTTCGATGTTTAGACAGCAGGCGGTCCGCGAGATAGCGGTGATTCCTGTTCAATGCCACGCGCTGACTGTCCAGCTTTGAAAAGTGGGCCTGAATCTGGTTCGGTAAAATAAGCGGGTCTTTGGGGCTGGCATGGTACAGCGTAAACGTTGGATTAACATAGATGACTGCCCCTTCGACCCCGATGTCAGCATGCCACTGGTGGAACAACTGCCGAAGTAGCGACGTCGTCCGAGTCAGCTGGGTCAAGGGATTCCCGATTTCCTTCCCCGATAGAGTCAGCAACTGCCGGTCTTTCATCTGGTAATCCCCTCTGTAGTTTTTGATCTCATAAAGGTAAGCTGTTTCCGGTGTGATGACCAGCGAATCGATCTGTACGGACTGGTCACTAATTGAAAGTAACAAATCATTCAGTACAAGGACCTCTGCCTGCACCGACTTCTCGAGCAGCGAATCAAAGTGTATTTCTCCTTCGAAACCTTTTTCCATACTGATGATGTGCCGCTTGTTCTTTACCGCCAGCGGCATCCGCTTATCCAGACATTTTAAAATCGTGAGTAATTCCGGTTGAGTGCGTGATTTGACTGTTTCCATCCCTTTGCTCCTATTCGTTAAACGCGTAAGGTTCATCTCCCTACTTACTATATTGTCCAAACAGTGGTTGTACAATAAAGGACGTTGGTGAGAGAGAATCTCACTAACGTCCTTTTGTTTATATTAGAAAACAAGTGAGTTCTCCTGTAGAATAATAGTCGACGAAAACATCACCTAAGGAGGACCCCACTTGTCTACTTCAAATAATATGCGAAACGTTCTAGATATTCAAGATAAACATCTCACTTTTTCCGATGATTGCGTCACCAAAGGTGACTTTAAGGGCAAGAAATGTAAGTTCATTGACTGCACATTGTCCTATGTACCTAAAGAATGTGCGCACTGCGAGGCGCCCAATGTAGGGTTTAGTATTTATAAAAATGGAACTCAGACCTCTCGGGTAACCTTTCCCATGGCAGGAATTTTGCCAACATACTTACGTATCAGAAAACAGCGCTTTATGTGTAAGTGCTGTGGTAAAAGTTTCACTGCCCGAACCCCCGTCGTTGAACGTAACTGCTTCATCTCTAACTACATAAAAGCACAAATCTTGACTCAATCCGGTGAAACCCGATCGGTAAAAGATATAGCCAAGCACACCAATGTCTCAGAAGCGAGTGTTCAGCGTGTCCTTACATCAGAAGGTGAATGTTACCGTCCACATTATCATTCACTACCAGAAAACTTGTCTTTTGACGAATTTAAATACGCCAGTGGGCGCATGGCTTTTGAATACATTGATGCAGAAACGGGCGATATTTTGGATATCTTACCAGCTAAAGACAGTCGTTATGTCACTCAACATTTCTTGTCTCGATACAGCCTCAAGCAAAGAAGCGAAGTGAAGACCATAACGATAGACATGAACGCCAGTTATATGAGCTTCATACCCACGCTATTTCCTAACGCTCATATTATCATTGATCGTTTCCACATCATCCAACTTATTAATCGCTCAATGAATAAAACACGGGTGACAATAATGAACCAACTGAACAACTCAAATGGCGAAGATCAGAAAAAGTATCGACGGTTAAAACGCTACTGGAAAAAGTTACTTAAGAAAGAAAAAAATATCACTTATACGACCTATACCTTCTACCGCCTGTTCGGTCAACGAACTGAAGCAGCCATTCTATCGGAAATACTTGCCTATGATCCAACGTTAAAGGCCACCTACGATTTGTATCAGTCTATCATTGCGGCCGTTGAAGCAAACGACTTTGAACGATTGTCGGCTATATTGAATCAGCCTTGTTCTCCGGATGTGTCCCCTCAGATGAAGACAAGCCTGCGGACGTTGAGAAAACATCTAAGTGCGATACGCCATACCTTTATTTATCCGTACAACAACGGACGGATCGAGGGAATCAATAATAAAATAAAGGTCCTGAACCGAGTAGCCTACGGCTACCGCAACTTTGCCAATTACAAGAATAGAATCATATTGCACTTCAAGCTTAATCAACAAATAGAACAGGAATCTGTCAAAAAAAATGAAGAGCACACATCAGCTGCCTAGGTAGCTGAGATGTACTCTCCGATAACTTAAAAATATTTAGCTATTATTCTTCACCAACGTTAGTTGACGTAGAACCCAAACAGTTTCATTCCTCACTTTTTTCATACGAAAAAAGCACTTCCCAATACGACTGTTTCATCGTTTCAGGAAGTGCTTTGCAGATCAGTCAGAGGGAAGTCGTTCACACGACTTCCTGACCTCTCTATTATTTGATTGTCTGATTAAGCTTGGTTTGAAGAACCGAATTCTTTCATTTTAGCTTTAGTTGTAGCTGTGATGTTTTCTTTACCAGGTCCAACGATTTTACGAGGATCGTAAACTTTGTCGTCGTTGGCAATAACTTCACGTGTACGTTTAGCCCATACTTGCTGCAACTCAGTGTTTACGTTGATTTTAGTATGACCAAATTCGATAGCTTTTTCGATTTGGTGAGTAGGGATTCCTGATCCACCGTGTAAGACTAAAGGTGCACCTGTCAATTCAGAAATTTCTTTCATTTCGTCAAAGCCAAGTTTTGGTTCGCCTTCGTAGTCACCGTGAACAGAACCTAAAGCCGCTGCCAATGCATCGATTTTAGCTTCTTCAACCATACGTTTACATTCTTCAGGGTCAGCATACATGACGCCACCAGTAATACCGTCTTCAGTACCACCAACAGTTCCAACTTCAGCTTCAACTGAAACGCCTTTTGAATGAGCAAATTCTACAACTTTTTTCGTTGCTTGAATGTTCTCTTCGATCGGGAATTTTGAGTTGTCGATCATGACTGATGTGAATCCAGCTTCGATCGCTGCTGTACATGTTTCTAATGAAGAACCGTGGTCCAAGTGAACGGCAACAGGAACTGTGATATCCATTGTTTCCATCAAAGCATTGACCATAGCAGTAACCACTTTGAATCCGCCCATGTATTTAGCTGCTCCTTCAGAAACACCTAAAATAACTGGAGATTTTTCTTCTTGTGCTGCTTGTAAAATGGCTTGTGTCCATTCCAAGTTGTTGATGTTGAATTGACCGACAGCATATTTTCCGTCTAAAGCTTTGTTCAACATTTCTGTCATACTTACTAAACGACTCATATATATAGCCTCCTAAAATTTTTGCGCACTTTTTAAACCGAGATACGCGCTCGGCTTCACTATTCATTATAAACAAAACTTCACAATAAAACTAGTGAAAATGTCTATATCGACTCTTTATCTGTTAAATTTTTTCTCATTAGGCTCTCATTTTTTCAGATCCAGTGCTTTTTTTACAAAAGAAACGAACAGTGGATGCGGACGGTTCGGTCTTGACTTGAATTCTGGATGGAACTGACAGCCGACAAAATACGGATGCTGCTCGACTTCAATGATCTCAACAAGGCGGTTGTCCGGAGACACGCCTGAGAAGATGAGACCCGCTTCTTCCAAGTCAGTTCTATAATGATTGTTGAATTCATAGCGGTGACGATGGCGTTCATCGATCACCTCTGCATTTGCATAAGCTTCCGCTGTCACTGACCCTTTTTTCAGTTCACATGGATAAGACCCCAGACGCAGCGTGCCGCCCATATCGACCACATCTTTCTGGTCAGGCATCAGGTCGATGATGTTGTGTTCGATGTCAGGCTTCACTTCAGCTGATCCGGCACCTTCGATTCCTGCGACATTGCGGGCAAATTCGATCGCCGCCAGCTGCATCCCAAGACATATCCCAAAAAACGGCACGTCATTTTCCCGGGCATAACGGATGGCCAGCATCTTACCTTCCAGACCGCGCTCGCCGAAGCCGCCGGGAACTAAAATACCATCCACGTCCTGAAGTTCCTGCACCACTTCTTCTAGAGATAGCTGTTCGGCATTCACCCACTTGATGTCGATGTCTGAATCCACCGCATAGCCGGCATGTTTCAGCGCTTCGACGACGGACAAATAGGCATCCGGCAGTTCGACATATTTCCCGACGATCGCGATACGGGTTTGATTCTTCAAGTTCAGCACTTTCTCTTCCAGCGCTTTCCATTCGGTCATGTCCGCTTCTTTGACATCCAGCTTCAAGTGGTCCACAACGATCTGATCCAGCCCCTGCTTCTGCAGGTTCAACGGGATCGTGTACAGTGTTTCGACATCCAATGATTCGATTACCGCACTGGCATCCACGTCCGTGAACAAGGCCAGTTTATCTTTTAAATGCTGGCCGACCGGATATTCCGAGCGGACGATCAGGACATTCGGCTGGATCCCTAAACTGCGCAGTTCTTTCACGCTGTGCTGGGTCGGTTTGGTTTTCATTTCCCCGGCCGCTTTCAGATAAGGAATCAGTGTCGTGTGGATATACATCACATTATCAGGTCCCACATCCCGTTTCATCTGACGCAATGCTTCCAGGAACGGAAGTGATTCGATGTCTCCGACCGTACCCCCGACTTCAGTGATGACAACATCTGCATCTGTGGTCTCCGCGGCACGCATGATCTTGTTTTTTATTTCATCTGTAATGTGCGGAATGACCTGGACCGTTGCGCCCAGATAATCCCCGCGACGTTCTTTGTTCAACACTTCGGAATATACTTTACCGGTCGTGACATTCGAATACTGATTCAAGTTGATATCGATGAACCGCTCGTAGTGGCCTAGGTCCAGGTCCGTTTCCGCTCCGTCTTCCGTCACGAATACTTCCCCGTGCTGATACGGACTCATCGTCCCGGGATCGACATTGATATAAGGATCGAATTTCTGGATCGTCACATTCAAGCCTCTGTTCTTCAAAAGGCGCCCTAATGAAGCTGCCGCAATACCCTTCCCGATAGACGAGACAACGCCACCTGTTACAAAAATATACTTTGTCATAATCATTTCCTCCTAAAAATGTCTAGGGAGTAAAATCGGCCACAAAATACGAAAAACTCCCTACTCAATTAAGAATAGGGAGCCTGAATTATGCTTATTGTCTGCACCTGAAATAAATCGTTTTTTGACCCATTTATTTGTAGAGTGCCCACAAAATATATTAAAGATTTTCCGCAGGATAGTCAAGCCCGCAGCCATAATTTTTTGGACGTGTTCAACTATTCCAGTTTTCTGCCGCGAATAAGGTGTAAAGACACCCGTTAAGTGATAAAATGAATTCACAACGCGCTTCATCTTTTTAAAAGGCAATCAGCCCGGAGGTTAAGCGAATACATAAATTTCAGAAAGGAGGCAAATAGTGGAAAAACAGGCTCATATCCACCTCACAAAGGCAGACGGTGCCGGTTATGCCCTGCTCCCCGGAGATCCCGAGCGTGTGTCCCGAGTGAAAGCATTTCTGGACGATCCAATAGAACTCGCTTACAACCGGGAATACCGCAGCGTAAAAGGCACGTATAAAGGCACAGACGTCCTTGTCGTTTCAACTGGTATCGGCGGTCCGTCAGCAGCCATCGCGCTTGAAGAACTGAGGCAGATCGGCGTTCACACCCTTATCCGTATCGGAAGCAGCGGTGCCCTTCAGCCCGAGATCAAAGTCGGCGACTTGATTCTCTGCGAAGGTGCCGTCAGAGACGAAGGCACGTCCAAGGCGTATATCTATGCCAGTTACCCGGCAGTCAGCAATCATACTATTCTTTCAGAACTTAAATCACACGCCGAACAACTTAAAATCCCGCATCATGTGGGACTGGTCCGCAGCCATGATTCCTTTTACACAGATAATGAAGAAGCGATCGATGCCTACTGGTCCAAGCAGGGTCTCATCGGTTCAGACATGGAGACCGCCGCACTGTTTACCTTAGCTCGACTACGCGGCCTGCGTGCGGCTTCTATATTAAATGTGGTCGTTCCATACTCAGGCGACCTGCAGGCCGGGATCAACCAGCTTCAGTCCGGCGAGTCTCTGACTAAAACAGGGGAACATAATGAAATCAGGCTGGCTCTGGAAACCATTGCATCACTCAGCAAGAAACAAACTAAGACATCATAAGGAGTGTTTTCATGAACAACAACAAAAAAAGCATGTGGTCACTGAAATTATCCACCGCTGCCATCGTCCTCATCCCGGCAGCTATCGGTATCAATTATATTGGAAAATTGTTCGCCAGCCTGCTGCGCCTGCCGCTGTGGCTGGATTCGATCGGGACCGTGTTAGCCGCCATGCTTGCCGGCCCGGTCATTGGTGCGGCAGCCGGTATCATCAACAACATTATTTACGGCATCACCGTCAGTCCCGTATCGACCGTCTACGCCATCACGAGCGGAGCCATCGGTATCACTGTCGGGGTCATGGCTTACAAAGGCTGGATCGCCAACGTTAAAAAAGCGACCATTGTCGGTCTGGTCACCGGACTGGTCGCCGCCATTGTGTCCACACCGCTCAACATGATCTTCTGGGGCGGTCAGACAGGCAACATTTGGGGCGACGCCTTCTATACCTTCCTGATTTCCAATGACGTCCCTCAGTGGCTGGCATCCTTCGGCGACAGTATCGTCGTTGACGTGCCGGATAAAGTCGTGACCGTGCTGATCAGTTACTTTATTTTCAAAGGCCTGCCAAAATCGCTCACGAACATTTACCGTCAAGATTCCGAAATCGAAGAGCTGTAAAAGGATGATTCTATGAATACCATGACATTATATGTTGAAAAAGACAGTCCCGTTCATCGCCTCGATCCGCTGGTGAAGCTGTTGTATGTCTTCGCATCCATTGCGTTGACTTACATCCTGCCGGAACCCTTGTTTATTGCAGGGGTCCTCTTTGTCACGCTGCTTCTGCTGGTCGTTGGCAAAGTGTTCCGCAACAGCCTGCCTATTTTGACATTGAGTATGTTCCTGATTTTTTCACTCGTTATCGTGCAGGGCTTTTTCCATCCTGATAATGTGACCGAACTGTTTTCCATAGGTCCGCTGGTCTTTTACGAAGAAGGCCTGTATGTCGCGCTCGTACTGGTCCTGCGCGTTTTGGTCATGATCGGCTCGTTCAGCGTCCTCATTCTGACCACGTCACCTGATGAAATGGTGGAACGGCTGATCAAAAAAGGCATGTCTCCACGGATCGGACACGTGATCCTGTCCGTTCTCCAGCTGATCCCGCAAATGCGCGCCACAACCAGTAAGATCACCGACGCACAGCGTTCACGTGGGATGGAAACGGAAGGCAGCATGCTTACACGAATCAAAGCCTTCTTTCCTTTGATGGGACCGGTGGTACTGAATTCGCTGAACGAAACCAAAGAACGGTCCATTGCTCTGGAGATGCGCGGCTTTGGCTCGTCGACGAAAAAAACGTTTTTAAATGAAGAAAAGCAGTATCCTTATAATAAACTGCTGGCCGGTATCATCATCGCTATCGTTATTCTAGGGATCGTCTGGAGGGTCATGGCATGAGTATCATTGAAGTAGAACAGTTGAAATACCGGTATCCCGATACCACTGACCTCGTGCTGGACGATCTGTCCTTCTCGGTTGAAAAAGGGGAATGCCTGGGAATCGTGGGCGAAAACACCGCCGGAAAATCAACCCTCTGCTACGCTTTGGCCGGGCTCATCCCGCATTTTTACAAAGGGGCTTACGGCGGCAAAGTGACCGTCAACGGTCTGGTCGTCCGGGAACATGAAATTGCCGACATCGTTGAGAACATCGGACTGGTGTTTGAGAATCCTTTCTCTCAGATGACCGGGGCGAAGAAAACCGTTTATGAGGAAGTGGCCTTCGGTCTTGAGAATTTAGGTTTAGACCGCAAAGAAATGCACAGAAGGATCGAACAGTACTTGAAACTGATGGATGTCTTTGGTGTAAAAGACAAGTATCCCTTTGACTTGTCCGGAGGTCAGATGCAGCGCGTGGCCATTGCCAGTGTTTTAGCCATGGAACCGGATGTGCTGATCCTTGACGAACCGACGTCCCAACTCGATCCCCAAGGGTCCCGTGAAGTCTTTGAAGTCATCGAGCAGCTCACCGAAAAAGGCATGACGATCATCCTGGTCGAGCATAAAATGGAACAGATCGCCCAGTACGCCGACCGTGTCCTGCTTTTGCATCAAGGCAGACAAGTGGCTCTGGACACGCCGGAGAAAATCTTCTCCCGTCCAGATCTGAAAGACTTCGGGGTCACGCCGCCTGTGGTGACGAATATAGCAAAAGCACTGAACGTCCGCTATCCTGACACTGACCTTTATCCTGTGACCATCGAAGCATTCAAACGATTGGAGGAAGCGAAATGAACACATTTGAACTGAAAGCTGTCGCCTTTTCCTATTCTCCGGATATTCAGATTTTTGATGGCCTTGATTTAACGTTTGATTCACGGACCACAGCGATCGTCGGTCAGAACGGTGCGGGCAAAACGACGCTCGTCAAGCTTATGAAAGGCTTGTTGAAACCGTCTAAAGGAACGCTTTTGATCGACGGTGAATCGATCGATAAACAGACCGCTGCGCAGTTGTCCAGGCGGGTCGGCCTGGTATTTCAGAATCCGAATGATCAGATCTTTAAAACGAACGTCCTGGAAGAAGTGATGTTCGGCCCGCTGAACATCGGCATGTCTCGAAGTGAAGCCGAAAAGGCAGCCCGGGAAGCCTTGCAGAAAGTCGATTTGGAATCTAAAGTGGAAGACAACCCTTACGACTTGAGCCTGTCCGAACGAAAACTGATCGCCCTGGCTTCAATTTTGGCTATGGATACCGAGATGGTGATTTTTGATGAACCAACGATGGGCCAGGATTTTGCCGGCAAGGAAAAAATCAAGGCGATCATTGAAGAACTGCATACTGAAGGAAAACTCGTCTTATGTATTTTGCACGACATGGATTTTGCGGCAGAAGTCTTTGAACGCACGGTCGTCATGAACCAGGGTGAGATCATTCTAGACGGCCAGACGCGGGATGTTTTTTCAAAGAAGAACGTCCTTGAAAAAGCGTATCTGGAGCAGCCCTATGTCACGCAGATCGCTCACGCTTTAGGTTACAATGAAAGCTTCATCCACGAATCAGAACTGATTGCTTTTTTGAATAAAAACGACTGATTCATTACTTATGACTATTATTTAATTTGAACCCTCGCTACAGATATCCCAACGATAAATACCAGTAAGGAAGATGGTTGACATTTAAAAGGAGGGCCACGACATGGCAGGCAAAACAAAACGGTTCGAAGGCGGAGAATATATCAAAAGCATGGTGTACGGCGGGCTAGATGGCATCATCACCACCTTTGCCGTCGTTTCCGGTGTGGCAGGTGCGACACTGGCGGTTCGTGTCGTCATCATCCTGGGGTTTTCAAATCTTTTGGCAGATGGCTTTTCGATGGCTGTCGGTGACTACCTTTCCAGTAAATCGGAAAAAGAATACCGCGCTGGTGTCGAAGACCAGACCGAACGGGAAGTAGTGGAAAATTATTCAGATGCTGTAGACCGCATGTCCCAGTCCTACCAGAAAAAAGGACTTTCCGAAGAAGATGCTGAGTGCATCTCCACGACGCTGGCAAAATACGACGAACCTTTTGTCAGCCAGATTGTCAATCAGAAGTATGGCAGCGACAGTGGTGTCGAGAACCCGATCAAGAATGCCACAGTCACGTTCTTTTCCTTCTTTATTTTCGGCCTCATCCCCCTTCTGGCTTATGTCTTTTCTTCATTCAGCCCATTCATGATGGAGAATGCCTTCCTGCTCGCTTCCATCCTGACCGGGATTACGCTGTTCATTTTAGGCGCACTGAAATCCCGCGTCACCCAGTCAAACTGGTTCAGATCCGGACTGGAAATGCTCTTAGTGGGTGGCCTGGCGGCGATCGTTGCGTATCTCGTCGGCTATTTACTGGGAAGATAATAGCTTATATTAAAACCCACGCTTATCAGTTGAGTCTGATAAGCGTGGGTTTTGCGTTTGAATCCTTTTACTATTTGTAATTTATAAATATTTATTTACATCTTATTGATACATTCTTTCTAATTATATGAACTGTCAAAATAGAATTAAATATAATTCTATAGTCCTAGTTGAAAGATATCTATAACTCTCATATTAATACTATTTAGATGAAGTTTAGTAAATTTTTTTTAAAAAAATTTCATAAAACTCCGTGCCCAAAGTAATACATATTAAAATCACTTTATATGAAATAGATTCTGTAGGCTGACTAAAAACAGTAATCATGAGTAATATACTAGTACCGGATATAATGAGTCTACTTTTCAAGTAAGGATTTCCATTATTCAAGTCTCTTATCTTCTGTGATGTATATAAAAATAGTATTACTAACAATAATATAGCTAGCCCAACAACTGTTTTAGAGAAAGAAATTTCAGCAAAAAGATAAATACCACTCGCCAAGAGATTTAAACTAAATAATAATATTAAACTCATATAATTCCTCTTTTCCAGATCATCTGATAGTAGCTTTTCGCACACTGTTTCGACTCTCAATCGGGTATTCAGAAGTTAAAGTGATACGAACACCTGCTCCATATCTATCAGTTGCGCTCCACTGTCTCATGATTCCTGCTGCATTATAAAACTTAGTGGCTAAAACTGTAGTAGAAATACCAGTAAAAAAGGTCCCAAAGAATGCGAGTGGGATTGAAGCTAATATTCCTCCTGTTGTTATTATATTCGCATTGTTTTGAAAAGTGCGAGCTAACTCTCGTATAGAAGGCCCACTTATTGCATATGAGTTCACGCCGCCCTGAACAAAGCTATGTGTAATACCAGAACTGGCTCTAAGTAAAGAAACCTGGCCTTCGTTTGAATATGTAATCTCTGCTCCTTCATATTTTGTTACTAAATCAAAAAGCTGTTCTTTAGAAATATCATTATCTGATGAGTTTATTGTCTCAAGCTCATTTTCAAATTCAATAAACAAATCATTCTTTGTGATCTTGTTTAGGCTCTGATCATCTATATTTTCTGAGTATTGTTGTTGCGTTTTATTGTTTTCTGCAGCATATACCTGTTGTGTGCTTACTATGGTTGGCAATAATACAGGGCTCAGCATTAAAGCAGTCGCGCCTATAATCATTCTTTTTTGGTTGAACATATTTATTCCTCCTAAACAATTGTTAATATAAGATATTTATCTGAAATTACTGTAGCTATAAGAGTCGCTAATGAGTGAACTCGAAGGTAATCAAAATTATCATATTCACATTAAAAGTTTTTTTGATATTTAAGTAATGAGCATTTTTTTAACGTGTTACACGACAAAATCTAAATCGAGGCCTTTTGTGTCGTGACTTTCGCTGTCCCCATCTCCAAAAAGGGGTCTTCATTCGCCGGTACAAGGATGATCGTTCCATCTTGTGTGTAAACAACGATATATTCCTGATCAGGATCAAGCTTTATCCCATTATTTGAGGGCAGCTCCACCACGACCGACTTCCCCTGTAAACGTGTTATTGTTTTAAGCATATCTTCACCTCTCTTTATATCTGAATCGACCGACTCTATGTATTACAGATAAACATTTTAACCATGATTCTCTAGTACATTGAATACTTTCAATTTTTTAACTATCCATATCCTATCACTTAGAAAAATGATCGTTTATCCATGAATTTCCCATCAGAACAAGAATCAACGATCATGCTGTCCTTTTTATTACTTAATCTAAATAAATTCGGAGACTACCAGGAATTTTCAAACAAATTACTCTATATCATAGACCATTTCTTGCACTGATTTATACCTTATCTACTTTTATTGTATACCACCCAATCTGAAAAGTGTGAAAATGGTAGTGTAATCCGACCAATTATTTTTTGGAGGTGTTATTTTGAGAAGTGGTGAATGGAGGAGCAAGACTGCTAAGTACAACGAAAATGTTGCATCTGGCTTTACAATTCACGCTTCATTTTCTTTTATATAATCAACAATTGATGATATCTCCCCAAGGGACTCTTGCACATTGACGAAAATAACACCATCACCTTTTGGTAAACATGTGATAAATACTGGGAAATCATTATTCTCGTGATATTCATCAGCAATTTCAATTAAATCTTCTATTTTAATAGACGCTCTTGCAAAAGGGACGATTGATTCTAGATTGGCTTCAAAATCACTATACTGATTTAAAACAAAATACTTTACTTCATAGTTTTTATTTACAAAAGCAGAAAATTCAGTAGAAATACCGATTATTTCTTTCCTGTTTTTTTCATTGTTTTTGTATTCATCAAAACTGATGCGAGTTTCATTCGAGAAATGTTCTTCGAACATTCTCTGCTCCACCGTTAAAGCTTTCTGCGCGAAGTTTGCGAGGTTACTCATTAACCAAAACCCCTTCATTATCATAAATAATTTCGTCGATGTCTACATTCTGCTGCTCAGTAATATCAACTAATGATTGTATGGGTGTTGTTCCTCCGGATGATCTGTAAAGCATAGACATACCATACATCGCTGTCCTTACGATACCAAAGCCAGATGAAGAACTACCGGCTCCTGAAAGTCTAACCCTTATTCGAGCACCTCTAGGCACGTTTTTCAAATATGGAAGGTTTACAGTTCCACCAGAGCCAGAGATATAGCTTTCTCCTACTACGCTGCCATTATATTGGTAATCAAGCATACCTACTATATAGCATGGCTGTCCGTTTAATTTAGTGTTCCAATTTACTACTGTATTACTTTGACCGGCCGTCAATACTACTGTCATCCCACCTTGACTATAAGTATATGCACTTGCCTTTTCTGGATTATTGAACACTGTAGCAATTCCCATAACAGCTAAACAAATGAAAACGATTTTCTTGAATTTTGTCATGTTATTTCCTGCTTTCCTATTTATTAATAGAATAGTCTTCTTAATGGTACGAACCCCTTTACTATTGCTAATATTAAAGTTGTTAGTAGTTTGCTTTTCCCCTCCCATTTTTTCTAGTTTAAATCGCTGTTTTCTTCTACATTTATATAAACCAAAGGATTATAGCACATATGAACATTGATACTCCAAATATATAACTATATTTCTTCAATTCGTTTGGCTCACTCTTATATTTACTGATAACGTATAAATATAAGGTGCCTGCCAACATCATAAATATTGAAATATATCCCATAGATGTCTACCTACCTTCTGATTATCTTGAAACTACATTGTAAACTAAGGCATATGTCATTCTAACTTCTACACCATTGCCATTATTATTTACATCCATCCTATGCCCTAATAAACCCATATAGCCACCACTTACTACTACTCCTGCAGCAAACGGGGGGAACCAACTATTTGCTAGTCCTCCACCAATTGTTGTCGTCCATGCTATGGTAGTAAAAGCATTTACGGCACGTATAGTTGCAGCATTAGTGTATATTGAATTACCACCATACCATGTCTGATGGTGAGTCACACCTTCTCCAGGAGAAGCCATAATGCTAAACATATGATCGTTAGTAGCTTGCTCTCTTATTGTTAAATCGTCATTAACAACGATTGTTCCTTTGTCAACTTGACTGTTAACTGTAGAAAAATGATGTTCTAATTTATCTAACTCATATTGTTCATAAATATTCAACGGCACACTTTCTTCTAATGCTAAATGACCTTGGTTGTCAACTGTCACATATTGCTGAATCTCTTTGAGCTGATTCTCATTAAACTCTATTTCACTTTGAGGCTCAGTTTCAATCGGAGTAACTTCACTAGCAAAGACATTAGTACTTGGAGCAATTCCCATTGTTAGTGTTGATACTATAGCGGCAAACTTAAACAACTTCACTTTTGTACTTTTCATAAAAAACCATCCCTTTCTTTTTGAACTAATATAACCTTACCTGAATAATCCATACTTTCCCTTTTACAATCTAGAAATCGACTAACAGCAAGATAAATCAAAAAAAAATAATTTCACCTGCCAAGTGATGAAAAAAGAACCTCCACTTATTTCTTCTTCCGTACTTACATTTAGAAGTTCATGGCAGTTTCTACAATTCTAATATAAACTTGTTCCTTCAACTGAATAATTGAGCACTTTAGCAATATATTAGGCTATTGACCAACTCCTTTAATGTTTTATAGATAAAACTGCTACGGCTCAATTAAATCTGTCAAAAAATCACCACCTAAAGGGATGATTAGTGATAAAATCGAAAATAACATACATCTCACATCCTTTCTCTTACTGAATTTATTTTTTATCTATACTTAATGTATACCAATAAATACTAGAAGTGTTAAAATGGTAGCGTAATCCGACCATTTAATTTTTGGAGGTGTTCGTTTGAGAAGTGGTGAAGGTTTTAAAAAGCTGCGTGAGGAACGGGGAGTAAGTCAGAGGAAACTGACGGAAGGGATCTGCGCCAGAAGTACACTGGCTACATTTGAGAACGAGGGTAGTTATGGTGGATTATTTAGTCGCATAACTTAGTCTTACCATGCAAGTGTGAAAAAGCATCCATCAAAAGAAAATACTCTATTACAATCGGAAGAAGATATCAAATGCACTTTAAGACAGGTAAAGGCTTGTTTAGGTTTTACTCGATTTTCCGTCCGTGAGCATTCGAAGTTAGAAAGTGAAACGAACCTCGTTTTCATGGCAAACAATTTGAGAAAATATAATGAAAGTAAGCAATTAGAGCGGAACAAAATAGAAAAAGCTGCGTCATTGTATATCTACAGAATGACGCAGCTTTTATATTATTTCAGATTAGTATGGGCCCCTTTAGCCCTTGCCTCATTATCTATTTGGAAATTGTTTCTTTCTGGTAGAAATGAGTATTCAGACTTCGTTCACTTTTTCTTTGTGAGCATTTTCCAAAAAACTACCAGCAAAGACAATCCATATCCCGTAGCAATTATACCTTGAAAATAATAATTGATGACTCCTGTAGTACTATGAAAAACAACAGCAAAAACCGATATATATATTAATATCTTTACTTTGTCTTTATTTTCAGGTAATTTCCATAAATTTAATAATGAGTACATGAAAGTTACGACTGTCACGATAGCTACTAATGTAAGTGGTAAGCCCTCATTTATATTAAATGCATAAATTAGCATTGCCCAAGTCAGGGAAAAAAATAATGGAAATAAAATCTTCTTATACACTAGTGGATCTGATTCATTCAGCATTTTATCAGACTATCTCCTTCTAAATTATAAAATGTATCTACCAAGTTCCCATAGCAGGGTTGGGGAATGCTCCATTCCAATCTACACCAATATAAAATCCTTGGTCATTAACCATAGCTTGAGTAACTTGATACGTGATGGCACCCGCGCTAAATAATCCCACAACTACGCCTAAAACTGTCCCCACTCCCGGAGTAGCAACTGTAGAACCCAATGCAGCTAAAGTCGCTACTACTGCGGGAGCTCCTGCCTGAATTGCTGATGAAAAGTACATCCTCACATCATAATTAGTGAAGTATACTTTCCAATCCGACACGTGTAACATGGGCGACACTATACCATCGTTAACTTGAGTTGTATCTGTAATTTGGGTGGCTGTATTTTGTATTTGAAAAGCAATAGTAGCATGAACTTTTTCGATTTCTTGAACACTAAAATCATAATCTTCTTTTAGTTCAGAATCAGAAACATTTAGAATCAAGTGATTGTTTTTATTCAACTCTAGCATAGAGTATATTGTACTTAGTTTTTTCATGAAATCTTTATCTTATTGAGAAAGTTCTTCATTAATATATGCGGATTTAAAATCAGATTGACTATCAGTTATAGACTTTTCTAATCTATTGTGTGAAAACTGAGGATTTTTCTGAGCATTAGCTATTAAAGGGGCAGTATTAGTAGAAATCACTCCTCCTAGCATACCTATAGTTGCAATTTTAGCGAATATTCTTTGCTGTCTTTTCATAAGTAACATTATCCTTTCCATTTTTGGAATTTTAATTTTTATTTATATACTACAAAAATATAAGGTCCATCAATATGTGAATCATTAATTTTAATCACCTTAATACCTCTGTATCAGATTGCATCATGGTGATTATATTTTTCTCTAATAGGTACATGTCACGATGTTTTAATACCTGATACATCTTGCAATGCAGCGAGTTCAGGTTATACATTTAGCTTCCAATCAACTCTTTACTGTATTGCAGTTAAACCCGTTATGGCTCAATTAGATCTATCAAAAATCACCTCCTAAAGGGATGATTAGTGATAAAATCGAAACGAACATCTGTCTCACATCCTTCTCTTACTGAATTTATTTTTTATCTATACTTAGTGTATACCAATAGATATGAGAAGTGTTAAAATGGTAGTGTAATCCGACCATTTAATTTTTGGAGGTTTTATTTTGAGAAGTGGCGAAGGTTTTAAACAGCTGCGTGAGGAACGGGGAGTAAGTCAAAGGAAACTGACGGAAGGAATCTGTGCCAGAAGTACACTGGCCACATTTGAGAATGAAGGAAGTCATTTGTCTGTAGAGTTATGCTCAAAGCTCTTGGACCGATTGAATATTCGCATAGACACTTATTTCAGTTTGATCTCGGAAGATTTCGATCAAAAAAGAGAAGAGTTTTCAGAACTGAAAAGAAGCATCGTTACAGAAGATACGGAAGCAATAGAGAAACATAAACAAAACTATTTAGCTCGGTATGCATCGACCCGTGACTTTTACTGGTTTCATCTTTATTTTCTCTCTGAAGAATTTCTTTGTCAGTCTGAAACCAGATTCACATACGAACGATTCAAAGAAACGCATAAAAAGGATATCGATTTACTAAAAAAGTACTTAAATAAAATTGAAACCTGGAGTCATTTTGAGTTTGCAGTTTTGGGCAATTCGCTCTGGTACTTTGATCTTGACTTTATCCTGTTAGTCAAAGATCGATTGAAAAAAAACTACATGACTTCTGTTAAACATAAAAAAGAATTATACGGAAGTTTTTTATTGAATATGGGTTTCTATTGTCTGGAGTATGGTCACTTCGAACTGATCGGACAGCTACAAGAAGAACTTTTTGAACTTTCAAACTATACAAACATTCACTGGAAAGTATCATCTTCCTATCAGCTTTCTCTTGCGGAAGAATTGTCGGACCCGCCTTCGTCTTCAAAAGCAGATACTCTTTCACATATAAAGATTTACGAGCAGATGGGGGAAGAGGATCATTACCAGAATATGATTAACTATAGAAAGCGTCTGATAGAAAAACACAAAAAAGGAGAGCCATCCTAGAGATAGTTTTTATCTCTAGAAACCTTTTTTCTTTTTTGTTTGTAAGCGGTTAATGGCCTTTTCCTCCGTAATGAAAAACTTGCTAGCATATCCAATAAGAAAATAATCCAAGAATTAAACAAGAAATCCAGTTAGCTTTGTACTAATAACAAAGTTTTCTTTATTTTAATTCTAATCTAATTCAAAATATAAACTCTGCTCCCGTATTATTATGTCATTACTATATACGTAGATTTTATTATAGATAGTCCTCACCACATTCTAGCATACTGATTTGAGCTGCCTTGTAAGTCTGAGTAATCTGATTCTTCGTGATAGGTTGTGAAATATCTGTAATATCTATATCCATCCGAATGGAACTGATCCTGAATAGTATAAACAGTAGAAGCCCCGGAATTTTGCATAGAGTTTAATACTCCGATCACAGTGAATGCAGGTCCGATATATGGTAAAAGACTAGCTAGAGCATAAACAACACTTTCCACGTCTTCTTCCAATTCGGTACTTCCTCTAGTAGTGTTATAGTAATTGTAGTGTTCATGCCCATTTAGTGGATCATCATCATAATACTCTACAGCAAAGGTGGAAATACTATCATCTTCGGTTTTTTTGTGCATTTTTGCTCTCTCTTCATCATAATAGGTCTCATATTCTCCAATTAGCTCTCCGTCTTTATATGTTCTGCCATAATTATCTTTTATAACAGAAACTTCATTCCCATCACTATCTGTTACTACCGCATTAAATTTATCAATATATCTAAGGTTTGAGGTTTCTCCGGTTTCATCATTTTTAACAGTGTAACCATCATCTGTAACTTCAATATTAAACTTATAATTTTTAATTTCTATAGTTTCAGTTAGAGTAGCAGTTTCAGTCTGCGCAGAAACAGATATGCCTGAAGGTAACATAGCGGTTGACAATAGTACTCCGGTTAATGCAGCTGTTATAAATTTTTTCAAAAAAATCCACCCTTTTAATTATCTGTATCATTGTATTTGTTTTTCATTAATTTTTTTGTTCCGTAATAAGATACTATGGAACAAAAGATAAATATTATCGAGAGTAATGTAAGCTCTCCATCGTAAGCCCGCCATTGGTATATAAAGAATACTATAAGTATAAAAAAAATCGCAAAGTACACTCTTTTTAAAATCACCCAAGACAAATTATACTCACCTCTTTTCTTGATTTCCTCTTTACTTCCAAGAATCCATTACTTAAGGTAATGAATTAGTGATAAAATTGAAAAGAACATGTGTCTCACATCATTTCTCTTACTGATTTAATTTTTATCTACTATTATTGTATACCAAAAAATATCAAAAGTGTTAAAATGGTAGTGTAATCCGACCATTTATTTTTTGAAGGTGTTATTTTGAGAAGTGGCAAAGTTTTCAAGAATCTGCGTGAGGAACGGGGCGTGAGTCAGAGGAAACTGACGGAAGGCATTTGTGCCAGAAGTACACTGGCCACCTTTGAGAATGAGGGCAGTCATCTTTCTGTAGAGTTATGCTCAAAACTCTTGGATCGATTAAATATTCACATCGATACTTATTTCAGTCTGATCTCAGAAGATCCCAACAGTAAGACTGCAGAATTTTCTGCATTCAAGAAAAGTGTTAGCGCAGAAGATATAGAAGAACTCCAGCAAAAGAAACAGGACTATTTTACTCTGTATACATCGACTCGTGACTTTTACTGGTTCAATCTTTATCCCCATACAGAACGAGTTATTTCTCAATTGACTGATTCTTTCACTTATGAAAAGTTCAATCAAGCGCATAAACGTGATATTACTACTATAAAGAAATACTTAAATAAAGTGAAAAACTGGGGTCATTTTGAGTTCGCAGTTTTCAGTAACTCGATCTGGTACTTTGATCTTGACTTTATCCGGTTAATCAAAAAACGGTTAGAAAAGAACGACAAGACTTCTGTTGAAGAAAAGAAAGAGCTATACGGGAGTTTCTTATTGAATATGAGTTCCTATTGTCTGGAGTATGGTCATTTCGAATTGATCGAACAGCTCAAAGAAGATCTCTTTGAACTGTCCAGTTATGAAAACATATACTGGAAAACAATGGCTTCTTTTCAACTTGCCCTTGCGGGAGAATTATCTGATCTTCCTTCTGCTTCAAAAGAAGAGACGCTTTCACATATAAGAATATACGAACAGATGGATGAAGAGGACCATTACCAGAATATGATCAACTACAGAAAGCGTTTGGTAGAAAAGCATAAGAAAAGCAGGACGAGTCCGCCTTGACCCCTGCGAAAAATTGCTGTTCAACTAGCACGGTTCCGGCTTAGTTGAACAGTATTAGGGAAGCATAGCAACCGTGGTTTCCTCTAATCGGTAACAAAGCTCTTTTACAGTCGCTTTGTACTAAGGCTCTACGAAATAAATTTCTAGAGCCTCAGCAAATGAGCAGCTTGCGCGCAATTGCGATTGATTGTTGCGGCTTTAGCTGCTTACAAGCATCGTATGCGTGGTGCTCTTGCGTAGCTGGGTACAGTCATCTTTTTTCGCACGGGGTTAGGCTCGTTCTGCTAGACAACATTATCGCAGGCAGAAAATTTTATACTTCCTATACACTAAAAAAAAGAGAGTCATCCTGAGGTTTGAAACCTCCAGGAATAACTCTCCTTTTTACTATATTAAATTAAAAGGCTCGAACGAAAAATTACTCTTCGTCTTCTTCCTCATCATCATCTAGGACTTCTTCGTCATCGACAATGTTGAGTCCTTTCAGGTCTTCGTCGTCTTCGACATCGTCCAGATCTTCAAGGTCATCTTTGTATTCGCCTAAGTCTTCGTCGTCTTCATCGTCGACCATGACGCCATGTTCATCGACGGCAACGCGGTCACCGTATTCGATCGGTTCGTCATCGTCTTCTTCTTCCTCTTCGTCGTCTTCAAGCTCTTCATCGTCCAGATCTTCGTCATCATAATCTTCATCATCGAAGCCGTGACGTTTCTTTCTGCGACGGGGTTTTTCGTCTTCTTCATCGTTGTCATGTGTGATTTCTTCGTCGATGGCATCGATAGGATACCAGCTGCGCAGGCCCCAGCGGTTATCTCCAAGTGAGATAAAGCGGCCGTCAACGTTCAGATCTGTATAGAACTGAACCATATCTTCTTCCAATTGTGCATCGGATAGTCCCAGGTAGCCCGCCACTTCTGATAATAAATCGTTAAAGTCCTTAACTTCCCCTGTTGTCTGCAGTATCGCGTGTGCAACATCGACCATTGCTAGTTCTGCTTTGTCTTGCCCTTTGAATTGGTTTAATTCCACGACTTACACGTCCCCTCATTCGTTTTGATCATTTAACTTTAAATTTTTTAATTAATTTGTTTCAACCCACTTATATTACATGATTATGTGGTGAAACGCAATCGAATATGATAGTCTCCGATTTTCTGATGGTTCGCTGACAAGGTATAGTCCACCCAGATACGTCCGGCGAAGGGCCTGTCGTAATAACTCACCCGTATGTCGTCGGTCGTGACGGTCAACGGAATGATCCCTGCTGGCGTGCGGTAGTTGGATTCTGTTTTCTGGTCGCTGTCAAAGACAAAGCGTGTCGTCTGTTCACCGCGTCTGATCAGCTGGACCACGCCGTCCGGATTGATTTTTATCGTGACCGGTACAGATCCTAGCTCATGGGCTTCTTCAAAGCGGATGTAATAACTGCTGTTCATGTAGACCACGCGTCCGTTCTCTTCGAACGAATGATGGTGCGTCTCTCCATTTTGAACATATGTGGTTTCCATTTTGATTTCGGCTGGCAAGCCGTTTTTCAATTCATTTGAAGGCATACGTTTGATTCCTTCCTTTCTCTTTATCCATTAACTTTTTAGTTGCTTACATACTCGTGACGGTGTTTCTGTTTCAGTTGGGACGCACGGACAGGGCGTCCCTTCATTATTTCTTTTTTTGTCTCTTTATCTATTATAACAAAACCTTCTCTATTAGTTTAGCATAAATGTGTCGTAACATCCTATCTGTAATTCGTCGCTAATCGCCACACGTACCTTAACTTTTTGGTATACTTGAATAAAGAATGAACGAATACAACTGACAAGGACGGAATATGAATGACAGATTCTCTAAATTTTTTAACTACTTTACCGAACTTTCTGGTCTATGACAATGTTCCAGACGACTACAGTAGCCACCGGTTCGCGCCTTTTGCCTTGACGGATGCCCTGATCAAAGAGTCCGGCGAGAAAAAGCAGCCGATCCTGCATTTCTGGACGACCAGACCCTATGTTATATTAGGGATGATGGATACGAAACTGCCTTTTCTAACAGATGCGCTGCGGATTTTTTCATCCTACGGCTATCCTCATCTCGTAAGGAATTCCGGCGGCTTAGCTGTGGTCAGCGATGAAGGGGTGCTCAACTTCTCCCTTATTTTCCCTGAAGGAGACAAGCGCATGCCGATCAACGAAGGCTACGAACGCATGCACCACATCATAAAAACTGCTTTTAAAGATTTCAGCGAACATATCGATGCCTACGAGATCCCTGATTCTTACTGTCCGGGTGACTACGACTTGAGTATCGACGGCAAAAAAATTGCCGGGATCGCCCAGCGGCGTCTGAAAGGCGGTATCGCCATCATGATTTACTTGAGTGTTTCCGGTGACCAGCAAAAGCGCGCCGAGATGATCCGGACTTTTTATGACATCGGCCTTAAAGAAAAAGAAACCAAATGGAACTTCCCGGCCGTCCATCCTGACGTGATGACGACGCTGGAAGAGGCTTTGTCGCATACTTTTACCGTTGATGACGTGAAAGACCGGCTCGCGTCCGTTTTCATAGACGCTTCTGTCGCGTTAGCCGACGGTCCCTTCCCGCCTTCTATTCAGTCTTCATACGCGGAAGGCCTTGAAAAAATGATCAAACGCAATGAAAAAATGCTGCCGCAATCGACCTCCAGTGCTGAAGGTTAAAGAAAGGAGTTCTTGTTGCTTCACAGGCACCTTCTCAAACACGCTGTTTGGAAGCCGAAGCAATAAGAGAACGCTATGTGTGTCCAAACATTTGAAAAATCAGATCGTCTTGCCAATGAAAAGGTCTTTAAAGATCCGGTACATGACTATGTCCATGTGCGTCACCAGCTGATTTTGGACTTGATCGATACGCGAGAAGTCCAGCGGTTGCGCCGCATCAAACAGCTGGGGACGTCTCAGTTCACTTTCCACGGGGCTGAGCACTCCCGCTTCTCCCATTCCCTGGGTGTTTATGAACTCACACGCCGCATCGTCGATATGTTCGAACGGAACTATCCTGACGACTGGGATCCCAGCATGCGCTTGGTCACGCTTTGTGCGGCTTTGCTTCACGATGTCGGGCACGGTCCTTTTTCACATACCTTTGAAAAGATATTTGAAACTGATCACGAAGCCATCACGACGGATATTATTTTGTCCGAAGAAACAGAAGTCAATGCTATTTTGAAACGGGTGTCCCTAGACTTCCCGAACCAGGTCGCCAGCGTCATCACCAAAGAACACAGCAACCCGCAGGTCATCCAGCTGATTTCCAGCCAGATCGACGCCGACCGGATGGATTATCTTCAGCGCGACGCATTCTTTACAGGCGCAACTTATGGGGCTTTTGATCTGTCCAGAATCCTGCGCGTGATCCGTCCTTATAAAGACGGCATCGCCTTCCAGTATCAGGGGCTTCATGCGGTCGAGGACTATATCGTCAGCCGTTTCCAGATGTACATGCAGGTCTATTTTCACCCGGCTTCACGCGGGATGGAAGTCACTTTGGACCGTCTCTTGTACCGGGCCAAGCAGCTTTATCACGATGGAACCCTTTATCCCCTGTTCCCCCTTCTCGATCCCTTTTTCAAGGAAGAAGCCACACTGGACGATTACTTGAAGCTGGATGACGGGGTCCTGCAGACCGCCATTATTCTCTGGACGGACAGCGACGATGCTTTCTTGAGCGAACTGTCCAGCATGTTCCTGAACCGGAAGCCGCTCAAGTCAGTCACCTTTGAAAAAGGCAAAGATGAAGAAATCGTGGAAATACTTAGAGACATCGTCGGCAAATTGAGTTATGATAAAGAATTGTACACACTGACTAACAGCAGTTCCGATCTGCCTTACGACTATAAGCTCAAAAGCAAAACGCCTATCCAGCTCATGCATTCTGATGGTACCTTAGTTGAAATCAGTACCGTAAGCGCGATCGTTAAATCACTGAGCGGGATCCTGCACGGGGATCACCGTCTGTTCGTACCTAAGGAATTTTTAGAGCGGGATAAGGCAAATATAAATATGTTTCAGGAAGAGTACGATGCCTTTCAGCACTACATTAAAAATGGAGCGATTACGCATCCGAAAGACTGATTGAAATGATTAGATGGAGGAAAAGCATGACAGTAAAACTGATTGCCATCGATATCGACGGCACACTATTGAACACCGACAGAAAAGTGACAACAGAAGTGAATGAGGCCATCCATGCCGCCAAGGAAGCCGGCATACGCGTGGTCCTCTGCACCGGACGCCCCTTCCCGGGAGTCGTTCCGCTGATCGAAGAGCTGGGACTGGACAAAACCGACGATTACGTGATTACGTATAACGGGGCCCTGGTTCAAAACACCCACACAAAAGAAAGCATCATCGACTATATGATGACGCATGACGATTATCTGACTTTAGAAAAAGCGGCCGAAGAAGCCGGGTCGCACTTCCATGCGATCCACAACGAAGGAATCTTCACGCCCAACCGGGACATCAGCAAGTACTCGGTTCAGGAATCTTTTATCATCGATATACCGCTATTCTACCGTACGCGGGAAGAGATGGATCCAAAGGTAAAATACAATAAAATGATGATGATCGACGAGTTCGAGATTCTAGAAGCAGCCGTTTCCCGTCTCCCGCAAGAGATTTGGGATAACTACACGATTCTGCGCAGCGAACCGTTTTATCTGGAGATCCTGAATAAAAACGCCAGCAAAGGGAAAGCCGTGAAAGCACTGGCCGAACATCTGGGGATCGACCAGGAAGACGTCATGGCTATCGGAGACAGCGGGAACGATGTGGATCTGGTCGACTTTGCCGGTGTCGGTGTCGCGATGGAAAATGCCACAGACGAAGTCAAAGCGGTGGCGAATGTTGTCACCATGTCCAATAACGAACACGGCGTGGCGCAGGCAATCTACAAATACGCTCTGGATTGATGGCTTTAATTTCGGTATTCTCTCGCCTCTTGTTATACTTAGTGTAGACTAACGAAAAGGAGCGAGATTCAATATGTCAGAAAAAATCGTTTATACGACCGCTGCAGTCAACACAGGTGCACGTGCAGGGGAAAGTCATTCTCCCGACCGTTCATATGAAGTCAACATCGATGTGCCCGAAAAAATGGGTGGAGATGGTAACGGTACGAACCCGGAACAGCTCTTCGCCATGGGTTACAGTGCCTGCTATCATGCGGCCTTAGACCATTATAAAAAAGAAGAGAACATCGACAACGAGTCTCAGGTCACACTGACAGTCCATCTGCACAATGATCCGTCAGACGGTGGATTCAAGTTAAGTGTCGAGATCGAAGTCGGTATCAAAGACTTTTCGGAAGAAAAAACGAAAAAACTTGCCGACAAGGCTCACACCTACTGCCCGTATTCTAAAGCAACGATGGGCAATATCGACGTCGACGTCAAAGCCGTTCCTTTTGTCGAAGGAAAATAATAATCTAAAATAAAATAATTAGAAAAATCGCCTGCTGTCATTAGGATAGTGGGTGATTTTTTTTGTTCAGAGTTGTTTGGCCGAAGTGTTCCCCTTGACGATTCGAACAAACGTTCTTATAATTAAAACAAACATACATTCCCTTAAGGAGGGCTGAACATGATACAGATGATGGACTACTCTAATGAACCGTATCGAGATATTTTATGTATCGATGTGAAGTCCTTCTTTGCTTCCGTTGAAGCAGTGGAAAGAAAGCAGCATCCCCTTGAAGCCCGGATAGCCGTCGTCAGTAAACCCGACAACAACGGCGGTCTGGTACTGGCTGCCTCGCCTTTAGTGAAAAAACTTTACGGCGTCAAAACGGGTACGCGTGTCTATGAGATCCCTAAAAATGCAGCCATAGAGATCGTCGAGCCGCGGATGGCCCTTTATGTTGAAAAGAACTTGGAGATCGTAAATCTCTTCAAACAGTTCGTCACAGACTCTGATCTCCATGTCTACAGTATCGATGAATCCTTTCTGGACGTCACCCATTCGCACGGTCTGTTCGGCACAACGGAAGACATCGCCAGGAAGATCCAGTATCTGATCTGGAAAAAAATGAAGCTGGTCGTCACAGTCGGCATCGGCGACAATCCCCTGCTGGCAAAACTGGCACTGGACCATGACGCCAAGCGGAATCCCGACAGCAATTATATCGCTGCCTGGCATTACGCAGATGTGCCGGATACGGTCTGGAAGATCGCACCGATGAAAGACTTCTGGGGCATCGGCTCGAAAACGGAACAGCACCTTCAGCGGCTCGGTATCCATTCGATCCACGACCTTTCACAGGCCGACGTTAAAAAACTGAAAAAACGGTTCGGGGTCATCGGGGAACAGCTCTTTTTTCATGCGCACGGTATCGACCGGACGCTGCTGTCGGAGACCTTTACGCCCAAGGAAACATCCTTCAGCAAGAATCAGATACTGAACAGAGATTACGTGGAAAAACATGAAGTGGAGATCGTGATCCGCGAGATGGCGGAAGAAAACGCCATGCGTCTGCGCAAGCACCACCTGACTGCGGGTCTGGTCAAACTCAGTATCGGCTATTCCAAAGATGTGGTCGCGCGCGGCTTCAGCCATCAGCTGCTGATCGAACAGACGGATTCATCCAGAAAAATCATCGAAGGCCTGCTGCTCATCTTCAACCGCCACTACGGACATTTCCCGGTTCGCGTGGTGAACGTGACCTTTGGAAAAATCGAAGCTAAGTCGGCCCTGCAGCTCTCCTTATTTGAAGCAGCTGAAACGCTCATCAGTCAGGAAGACCTGGACCAGACGATCGATGCCATCCGAAAAAAATACGGTTACACGTCTCTGCTTCACGCCAGCAGCTTGTCCCGGGGCGGCATGGCCATCCAGCGGGCCAAACTTTTAGGCGGACACCGTTCAGGAAAAGACGATAGGTAAGTTCAGGAATCATACATAAATTCGAAGGAGGAAAAGCAGATGAAACAAGATATCGTTAGACTTTCTCCTGATGCATTAGGCTATAAAGACAGAGGAAAAATGAAATGGATCGGACTGATGCTGTCCGACCATGCAGAAGCATTGAAAAAACAGAAACAAGGGGCACGCGATATATTGATTTCACCCAAACCCAGACAGTCGATGGAAGACATCAGCGGCTGTCTATACCGTAGTTATACGAATAAAAACCCCCTCGCTGTCCAGCTGGATATTATTAACGAAGGACAGTATCTACCCGACATCGAAGGCTTTGTCGTCGGGGTCAAAGGCGATGCTGTTTTTATCAGGCAGCGCGACCGCACCCTAAAGCGCATCGTCCTGGAAGACATCCGCCACATCGACTGGCTCAACGCCTCAGACTGGTTTGAAAAATATACTCGACAGAACGTGTCGATTTAAAGCGGATTAAGCTGATGGGAGCAGGCTTAGTCGCCTGATCCCTCCTTTTAGCTCTTAAGACATGAAAAAAGTCGCTCAATGAGCGACTTTTTTATGTGCAGCTTTGATATCAACGAGCTCATAAGATAAATCCGGCGAGTGAACCTATGCAACGCCCATATCGGCATGCTCAGGCGGAAAATACTGGGAGTTCACCGACGTGGCATCTTTATCAGCAGACCCAGACGCAAAACGCTGTGAGTTCACCGACGTGGCTCCTATATCGGCAGACCCAGAAACAAAATCCTGCGAGCTCGCCGACGTAGTGCCTTTATCGGCAAGCTCAAACACAAAATCCTGTGAGTTCACCGATGTAGCGCCCATATCGGCAAGCCCAAACACAAAATCCTGTGAGTTAACTGACGTGGCATCTATATCGGCAGACCCAGGCGGAAAATACTGTGAGTTTACCGACGTAGTGCCTTTATCGGCAGGCTCAAACACAAAATGCTGTGAGTTTACCGATGTAGCGCCCATATCGGCAGGCTCAAACGCAAAATGCTGTGAGTTCACCGACGTGGCATCTTTATCAGCAGACCCAGACGTAAAGTCCTGTGAGTTCACCGACATGGCGGCCCCAAGGAGATATATTTCCCCCCGATTAAACGTACTCACTTGACATTACTCTTTCAGCGATACCAATCACCTCTTTAATACGGTCTTGATTAGGCAGACTTGCCTAATCCTTCCACTTGAACCCTAAAAATGAAGAGGGTGGACAGCTGTCCACCCTCTTTCCAATTATAATCATTAAGATTTTGCAGTCGAATACTTCATATACACGCGACGGAGCTGTTTGTTGCTGGCGATAAACCAGATACTCAGGAAACGCACGACTGACATGACTGCATTTTGAAGCAGGCGTGGCGGTAAAAGAACCGCGATCGGATTCTGCGTCAGGATATAGAGCCAAAGCGTATTCAGCGTCAAGTTAACGAAGAGTGTATTGAATGCCACAGCCATCAGCACACGTTTCTTCGTGACTTTCTTTTTGTGTAAAAACACACCGTACGATACGCCACCTAAAAAGGCAGAAAGCGTAAAGCCGGGGAAAAACCCACCAACGCCTCCACCGATAATAAAGCCCAGGAGGTCCCCAAGTGCCGCGGCAACTCCCGCGACCCACGGACCAAATAGTATACCGATCAGGGCAGTGGGCAGAAACGAAAAGGTTATCCGAACGATAGGTGTGGTGATCCCTACACGTCCCAGCGCGATCGACATGGCCATCAGAATCCCGACGATCGCTATGCCTCGCGTATCCAAGTCCCACTTGGATAGGCTCAAAGCGCGATACAACAGCATCCAGCCGTAAAACAAGAAGACGATACCATAAATGATACCACTACCGGAAAACATGCCTTCTAAACCAAGGATCTCATTCTGCAAAAACAGAAAATAAGCTGCTCCAGTCAGCAGGAAGCCGATCAGCAGGCTGATCAGTACACTTTCCCGCTGCAGACGTCTGTAGACATATATCCCTAAGGAGAAAAGTATCCCTGTAAAAACAAAGAGATAGACACTATCCGCCAAAACCATTTCCCAGTTTTCATACTGGTCGGCAAAGAAATGTGCACCGCTTGTTCCATTGCCTGAACGCATAAAAGGAATAACGATGGATAATAAAAGTGGTGCGATGATACCAATCAAAGCATAATCCCATTTCGTATTATGTCCGACTGGCCTGTTCGGTGTTTCATTCATATTCGAAGATCTCCTTTAATTTCTATACTTTCCCAGCAGAAAAATTTACTGAAAAAGTTAATCGGACTGTCCATGTGAATACAAAGTCAGTCAAATTAAAGAGTCCTCGCCAAAAAACTATTCAGTTTTAAAGCGGATGCAGAGAAAAATCGCAAAACCAAAGTTTTTTCGTCTAGTAGCAACATCCCATCCACTAGCACTTAACGTATTTCTCTTACTCTTTCTTCCATGATCATTATAAGGGTCCTGCATGACTGTTACAAGAAAAATCAGATCAGCTCCTCTCGGCCCTCATCAAACCCTCTTCTGTGATCAGATACTGTACCGGGATATCAAACGATTCGACTGGGAAGGAATCCACCAGCTGGTTTGAATGCAGAAGTGAAACTGTGGTATTTTTAAAATCCTTCAGGAAGCGGTCGTAATAACCTCCACCAAAACCGATGCGGTAGCCTTCTCGTGTGAAAATCAGGCCAGGCACGATCATCAAGTCGATTGCAGTATCGTCCACCCGTTCGGTTTCACTGACGATCGGTTCGATCAGATCATAATACCCTTTTTCAACTTGCCGGAAAGACGTGATTTCGTAAAAGTGGAGTTCACGGGTATTGTGGATCGACTTGGGTACACACACTTTTTTACCGTCCAGCCACGCCTGTTCAACAATGGCTTTGGTGTCCCACTCTTTTGTTGTCGAAAGTGTCACGCCAATACTGTCAGCCTGCTTCCATAAAGCAGATTCAAACAAATGCGTGTGCATGGCTTTTTCGGCTTTCTTTCTTTCGATCAGTCCGATCTGCTCCAGAGCGATAATCATTCCTTTACGCAGTTCATTTTTTCCCATATCCCTCACCTCACTCTCTAAATTACTCTGAACACTGACGCCAGGCTGCCTGAGTCACTTGTTCCGCCAGGACAGCTGTTGTGATCGACCCGACTCCACCGGGAACAGGCGTGACAGCGGAAGCTTTCGCTGCCACTTCATCATACTTGACATCTCCCACCGGTTTGCCGTCTTTATAGCCGAAGCCGACATCGATAACGACGGCACCGTCTTTGATATCGTCCGCTTTCAGCAATTCCACTACACCTGTTGCGGAAATGACGATGTCTGCTTTTTGAGTATAGCGTTTCGTGTCTTTCGTCTTGATATGCAGATTGCTCACAGTCGCCTCAGCATTCAACAGCATCAGCGTCAGCGGTTTACCCACCACCGGACTGCTTCCGATCACACAGACGTCTTTCCCTTCCAGCTCTATATCGTAATGATCCAAAAGCGCCATAACGGCTTTAGGCGTACTTGGCACCAGTGCATTTTTTTCGTTCTCAACGACCAGTCCTAGATTTTCAGGTGTCAGACCGTCGATATCCTTGGCCGGATCCACACAGCGGGCCACATCATTTCTGGATAAGGTCCCGGGCAAAGGCTGCATGACAAGGATCCCATGAACCCTTTGGTTATGATTCAATCCGCGCAGGGACTCTAAAAACGCCTGGGAACTTACTGTCTCTTCAAAAACGACAGATTCAACAGCGATCCCGACACGCTCCATCGCTTTGATCGCGGCATTTTCATAAGAAACGGAAGCCTGTTCGTGTCCCACTCTTACAATAGCTAAAGTCGGAAAACAATCGATTTTCTTTAAGTCTTCCACTGTCTTTAATGCACGATCAAGCAACTGCCGCGCGACAGGTTTTCCTTTTAATTCAGTCGTCATGTCATTCCTCCTCGGTCAAAAGTTCCGGCCACTCATTATGTTCAAGGAAATAGCGGATCGACTCCGACAATTTAGTGAGTTCCAGCTTACCGTGTGCCAGACGGCGTTCAGCTTCTTTCTCCAGCTGCTCTTTCAGCTCCTTGTCTTTCATCAGCTTCGTATTGATCGTCACATTCAGGACGGCCGTTTCCAGCACACTTCCCATAAACAAAGTCGCGACCATCAAATCATTCACAATGGTCCCTTTCATACGAAAAGCCGTCAGTTCTTTCAAAACTTGAATAAGGTTCTGTCCTTCCTCCAGCATCAGGCGTGGAGGCTCCACGGCTCCTTTCAGTGCCGCTTCAACGGCTTTCTGTCGGGCCTTCTTTTCCTCTTGTGTTCCTTTAGACAGCTTGTAGGCATCCAGTACCGGTTCAAAAGCCACCGCATCTGCTTTGGCCAGCTCTTCAAAAGCTTCTCTGATTCGCTCCGCTTCGTTTAATAGAAAATTTAATTCATCCTTCTTTTCAGCGTAGGTTTTCTTGTCTTTCTGGATATCGGCGACCATACGCACCAGTGAGGCACTCATGGCTCCAATATACGCTGCGGCACTTCCGCCCCCCGACACGCCGTCTTTGGATCCTAATTCTGTCAAATAAGCAGAAAATGTTTCATCCTTCATTAGAATCCCTCCTTAAAATAATCCGGTGATTTTTCCTTCCGCATTCACATCCACCTGTTCGGCAGAAGGCACTTTAGGCAAACCCGGCATACGCATGATGTTACCTGTCAGGACGACGATAAAGCCGGCGCCGGCAGAAACGGACAAATCACGAATGTTCACTTCAAAGTCAGTCGGTCTGCCCAGGGCTTTGGCATCGTCCGATAATGAATACTGTGTTTTTGCCATACAGATCGGCAGGTCACTGTAACCCAGTTTCGTCAGACGTCTGGCTGTGCGTTTGGCAGCCACGCTCCATTCGGTCCCTTTACCACCGTAGACAGACTGAACGATCTTGTCGACTTTCGTTTCGATGGTATCGCCCAGCTCATAGGCAAAGGTCATTTCAGAATCCTGTTCACACAGTTTGACCACTTCTTCAGCCAATTCCACACCGCCGGCTCCGCCTTCAGCCCAGACATTCGACTGAACGACTTTACTTCCGGTGGCTTCGATCGCTTCTTTCAGGACATCCAGCTCTTCCTGAGTGTCTCCAGGGAAGGCGTTGATGGCGACCACGGCAGGAAGATTAAAGGTCGTTTGAATGTTTTCGATATGTTTTAAAAGGTTCGGCAGACCAGCTTTCAGGGCTTCTGTATTTTCTTCAGCCAGATCGGTCTTTTTGACACCACCATGCATCTTCAATGCCCGGATCGTTGCGACAATAACAACGGCATCCGGTTTGACATCACCAATACGGCATTTGATGTCGATGAACTTCTCAGCACCCAGATCAGCACCGAAACCGGCCTCTGTCACCACGTAATCAGCATGAGCCAGCGCCATTTTAGTTGCCAGAAGACTGTTACAGCCATGGGCGATATTGGCGAACGGTCCGCCGTGAATAAATACCGGGGTATGTTCAAGGGTCTGGACCAGGTTAGGTTTCAAAGCATCTTTCAAAAGTGCTGCGACAGCCCCCTGCGCATTCAGATCGCCCAGTTTGACCGGTTCATTATTAAAGGTGTACCCGATCAGGCAGTCGCTTAATTTTTCTTTCATTTCATCTAAGGAATGAGACAGGCATAAAACCGCCATGATCTCAGAAGCCACGGTGATATCGAAGCCGCCTTCTCTTGGCATGCCGTTCGTGCGTGCCCCGATCCCGCTGACGATCGAACGCAGCTGACGGTCGTTCATGTCCATGGCACGTCGCCAGGTGATGCGTCTTGGATCGATATCCAACTCATTCCCATGGTAAATATGGTTATCGATCATGGCAGAAACCAGATTATTTGCCGCACCGATCGCATGGATATCTCCGGTGAAGTGCAGGTTGATGTCTTCCATCGGGATGACTTGAGCAAATCCCCCTCCTGCCGCACCGCCTTTCACTCCAAATACAGGTCCTAAAGAAGGTTCGCGTAAAGCAATGGCAGACTTTTTACCGATTTTCTGCAAGGCATCTCCTAGACCGACAGAAATCGTCGTTTTTCCTTCACCGGCCGGAGTCGGATTGATAGCCGTGACTAAAATCAGTTTTCCATTATTTGTTTCTTTATTATGTAGGGCACTGAAATCCACTTTGGCCTTGTATTTTCCGTAATGATCCAGATCCTCTTTGTCGATCGACAATTTTTGTGCGATTTCTTCTATTGGAAGCATTTCTGTTGACTGTGCTATTTCGATATCACTTTTCACCATGTTTACTCCTCCTTATAGTTGGAACCTGTTTGATAACCCTGCATGCCCTTCTGAAGAAATGTAAGGGTATACAACGCTTGTATTTAACCTGTTTTCAGTATAACACAGGATAAGCATCCGCCAATTAAAATCTATTAAGATTTCTGTTTGATCAGGTTTGTCCGATTTGACTAATTATATTCAATGAGATCTATATTGGCTGTGCTCAAAAGAAAGATCTCCTGAGCGCGTTCAATGAATGCCGTATTAGCAGTGCTCAAAGAAATTTTCTTCTGGGTACACCTAATGATGGCAATAATGGACGTACTCACCGCTATTTGCTTTCGAGTACGTTCAATGAGAGCCGCATTGGCAGTACCCAAAGGCGACCTGGTCTGAGTACACCTAATGATGGCAGTATTGGGCGTACTCACCGCTATTTGCTTTCGAGTACGCTCAATGAGAGCCGCATTGGCAGTGCTCAAAAGAAAGATTCCCTGAGCGCGTTCAATCAAGGTAACATTGGCAGTGCTCAAAGGCGATCTGGTCTGAGTACGGCTAATATATAGTTCACGGAGCAAGCCATCCACACGTTGTCTACGGATCGATAATATACCTTCTATACTTCTCATAAATCTGAACAATACTTCAATAGACAGACTGAACTTTATCTCATTCAAGAATTTCGATAAGAAACAATCGACATTTTTGCTTAAATTTCGTATGATAAGTATAGAAGTGAATGAAGGAGGACCTATCGTGAAAATCATAGACCGCACAGCGCTGACTCTACTCATCATTGGTGGCATACATCTTTTACTTATCGGCTTGTTCGGATTTAATCTAGTCGAAACATTACTCGGCGAAGTCGATCAATGGGGCGTGCGCATTGTTTATATTTTAATTGGACTGAGTGCCTTATGGTGCTTTAAATACTACTCTTTCACCCCAAGAGGCGGAAGTCGATTAAAAGACAGGTAACAGGATCTGAAAAAGACAGGAGCAGAATTTTCTGCAGCCTGTCTTTTTGTTTACCCTCTTTAAAGAAGTGAAGATAATTCAGTATAGTCAAGATCCAGGTCATTGGCTACTGCTTCGTTCGTCACTTTTCCTTTATACACGTTCATCCCGGCAGCTAAACCTTCATTCGCCTGCATCGCTTCAACCACACCTTTATTCGCCAGTTGAAGGGCATACTGGATCGTATCATTCGTTAATGCCAGTGTAGCCGTTCGAGGAACCGCTCCCGGTATATTGGCCACGCCATAGTGAACCACACCATGTTTCACGAAGGTCGGTTTATCATGAGTGGTTGGTTCGTCAAGTGTCTCAAAATTACCGCCCTGATCGATCGCGATATCAACGATAACCGATCCTTTTTCCATCGATTTGACCATGTCCTCCGTCACTAACTTAGGCGCCTTATGTCCTGGAATCAGGACGGATCCGATGACCAGGTCAGATTTCTTGACCGCTTTGGCAATATTCGAAGGTGTCGAGGCCAGCGTTTGAACATCATTCCCGAACAGATGGATCAGTTCACGCATACGCTCTGGATTCAGTTCCAGGATGTTGACATTGGCGCGCATCCCGATAGCCATACGTGCAGCGTTCTCGCCAACCACACCGCCGCCGATGATCGTGACTGTCCCTTTTTCTACTCCGGGTACGCCCCCGAGCAGCAAACCTTTACCGCCCTGTTTTTTCTCAAGATGATGGGCTCCCAGCTGAACTGCCATACGTCCGGCCACTTCACTCATCGGTGTCAAGAGAGGCAGTGTACCGTTTTTAGTGACTGTTTCATAGCCGATAGCCGTCACTTCAGTGTCTGCGAGTGCTTTTGTCAGCTCAGGCGCGGCAGACAGGTGGAGGTATGTGAATAAGACCAATCCTTTGCGGAAATATTTATATTCTTCTTTCAAAGGTTCTTTCACCTTCATGACCATCTCTGCGCTGTTCCATACTTCTTCAGCTGAATCGATAAGTCGAGCTCCACTTTCACGATACTCATTATCTGTAAAGCCACTGCCTTCTCCAGCATCTTTTTCGACCAGGACCTCGTGCCCGCTGTCGACAAGTCGCTTGACATTGAATGGTGTCAAGGCTATTCGAAACTCATTATTCTTTATCTCTTTCGGTAGTCCAATGATCATAAGTGTAAAATCCTCTCTGTTTAATATTTTTTATAGTAGTGCATAAGACAACATCAAAAGTATCCCGGTTATTATGAACAGGATGCCCCCTACCCGGATCATTAAAGGGAACCATTCAGGAAACTGTGTGTGTGCCGCCCGCTTTTGAGCGTTTTTTGCCCACCTGTCAGAATATTTGAATGAAAAATATCCATATACGATTAAAGCTATTCCGATAACGATCAGCATGCTTATCTCCTTTGACTAGATAAATTGGTTAAACGATTTTTAAAAATGTAATGCATCACGGTCTGTCCCTCTCGTCATGTCACGCCAGCTATAGAAGCCGGCATCCAGTCCACGGAGCAGTACTTCAGCCGATCCCATATTTGTAGCCAATGGGATTTCGTAAACGTCGCATAAGCGAAGCAACGCGGAGATATCCGGTTCATGTGCCTGCGAGGTCAGTGGATCACGGATGAAAATCACCAGATCCATTTTATTATCAGAAATGTAGGCTCCGATCTGCTGGTCGCCTCCAAGCGGACCGGATTTAAAGCGGTGGATATCCAGTCCCGTTTCATCCATGATCCGTTTTCCTGTGGTCCCCGTGGCATACAGATCATGCTTGCTTAAAATCAGCTTATACGCCTCGGCGATTTTAACAATATCATCTTTCTTTTTATCGTGCGCTATCAGTGCTATGTTCATGCTTGATCTCCCCCATAAGTAAGAACTGTAAATCATTGTACCCTCACTATAACATAATATTTAAAGGAAAATACATTTAGCGCACTAACTATAATGAGTCTTGAACAATCGTTTTACTTGTCTAAAAAAATCCTGAGCGATAGACTGATAATAGATTGATTAAAGGAGGAATTTTGATTATGAGCAAGAAAGTAGCAGCTGTACTAACCCATTTATTTGAAGATGTCGAATTCACCTCGCCGAAAGAAGAACTGGAGAAAGCCGGACATACCGTGGAAACGATAGGGTTCGAAGCAGGTGAAACAGTAGAAGGCAAAAAAGGCAATGCCTCAGTAACGATCGATAAAAGTATCGACGAGGTATCGCCGGACGACTATGACGCCCTGCTTATTCCAGGCGGCTATTCACCCGATAAACTGCGCAAAGACGAGCGTTTCCTGAACTTCGCGCGTGCCTTCGCAGACAATAAGCCTATCTTTTCCATTTGTCACGCCCCACAGTTACTGATCAATGCCGAAGTGGTGAAAGGGAAAGACATTACGTCCGTCAGCCAGGTCGCGATCGATCTGAAAAATGCCGGTGCGAACTTCCTGGACAAAGAAGTCGTCAAAGATAAATCCGGTCTGATCTCCAGTCGTACACCGGATGACTTGCCCGCTTTCAATAAAGCGATCATCGACGCGTTAAGTGAGTAAATTATAATTTTTATGTGGCGAATCCTTAGATGTTTTTAAGGATTCAAATCACACGATTTGGTACACTTACAATGTGGAAAATAAGTACACGTTTCTTTTCTCCCCAAACAGATAAAGCAGAGGAATCCCCCGAAACGTCTGTCTATCTGTGAAAAGAAAACTTGTTTGAGACCATTGTTCATTCTCCCCGGATTGAATGGTTTTTCTCAAATGACATATATTAGACGTTAAGTCTTATCCCCAAAACCATCTTTTCTAGAGGAAAAGATGGTTTTTTATGTTCTTAAAATGTCTTTTGTCGTGATAATTAGGTACAGGACATAACAAAAAACTAAATTTCATCATACATTCATCATAAATAATTCAAATTTATTTTCTATACTTGATTCATACCCACAACAACCAACTTATTTTTGGCAGCTGCGCTCCTCCAAGCGCGGACTGACCACTCCTTTTTTTACCACTAGCTGCCTGGCAGTTAGTGGTTTTTTGTTTGTCTTCAATTATATAGAGGAGATTAAAAAACAATATTGTACTTAATTTCGAGGTTGTCCTGCTTCTCATCCCCCTCACAAACCCCTTCATACCAGCTTTTTTATTCAAAATGACTGCATTGAGTTAAATTTATAAAATACGTAAATCCAGTTGTAATCGCTTTCGCCTTGAGCTTTTCAATCAGGCTTTCTATAATTAGTCATGTTGCTTTTGAGTCTCACATTTTACCGGTAAATACTGTGAGAAAGGAGAACACAGATGATTGAATTTGATCACATCACTAAAACATTTAAAGAAAACGACCGTTCATTCGCTGCCTTGTCAGACATTTCGCTCTCCATTCATGAAGGAGAAGCCTTCGGTGTCATAGGGGAGAGCGGTGCGGGAAAGTCGACGCTGCTCCGACTGATCAACGCATTAGAAAAACCTACCCGCGGTTCAGTCACCATTGACGGCGTTGAGGTTTCCAACTTATCAAAAGCAGACTTACGGGATATCCAGAAACGCATCGGCATGATTTTCCAGCAGTTCAATCTGCTGAACAATAAGACCGTTGCAGAAAATGTCCATCTGCCTTTGGAACTGCATGATTACTCTGCTGCTTTGACGACGGAGGAAGTCTTGAGATTCGTCGGTCTGGAAGACAAGAAAGACAGTTACCCTTCACAGCTGAGCGGCGGCCAGAAACAGCGGGTGGGGATTGCCCGTGCTCTGATCACACGTCCTGACATTTTACTGTGTGACGAACCGACGTCGGCTCTGGATCAGAACACCACAGAAGAAATCGTCGAGGTCCTGAAGAAAGCACATAAAGAATTCAAAATGACGATCATCGTAGTGACCCATGAACTGCCCGTCATCAAAGAATTGTGTCAGCGGGCCGCGATCATGGATCAGGGAGAAGTCAGAGACATCATTGACGTCAAGCGGTCAGCCGAACAAGTCAATGTAAAACCCTATCACGAACGGGCGATCGAGGTGTTGAGTAATGACTGAAGAGATAGGCTTGTACATCGAACGCGTCATTGACTATCTGCCGCGCATGCTGGAAAGTTTAGGAGAAACGGGGATCATGCTGTTCTTTGCCATGCTGGCAGCAATTCTGATGGGAATTCCAGTGGGCACCCTGCTTTATCTGACAAGCTCCGGCCAGCCGACTGAACACCGGCTGCTCAATCGCATCATCAATGCGCTCGTCAATATCATCCGGTCGTTTCCGTTTTTACTTCTAGTCGTGGCCATGCAGCCTTTTATCAGACAAGTCTACGGCCGGGCGACCGGGGATCCGATAGCGGCTTCCTTTCCGATGATCGTTATTGCGATCGCCTTGTACGCACGCTTTGTGGAACAGTCGCTGAACGAGATTCCTAAAGGGATCATCGAAACGGCACAGTCCATGGGTGCGACGACCTGGCAGCTGGTCTGGAAATTCCTTTACGTGGAAGCACGGAGCAGTCTGGTCATCGGCTTTACTACGGCCGTCATCAGTTTCGTTTCCTACTCCACCATCATGGGCGTGGTTGGCGGCGGCGGGATCGGTGACTTTGCCATCCGCTACGGCTATCAGCGCTATGAGACCGATATTATGTACACGGCCATTGTCCTGATCATCATCCTGGTCGAGATTTTCCAGTGGCTCGGACTCAAACTGGCTAAAAAGTTAGATAAACGATAAAATTACTTACTATAGAGGGAGATCATTATTATGTTTAAAAAAGGATTATTACTGGGAACCACGGCTTTACTTTTATCAGCCTGCGGTGCGGCGGATGAAACGACGGAAGATACGGCAAATGAAGGAACAGAAGAAACCACTGAAGAAACAGTGACCATTCGCGTCGCCTCTCACCTGCCACCAATGACTGACATCGTTGAGATCGCCGGAGACGTGATCGAAGACGGTTATGAAGTGGAGCTTGTCGAAGTATCTGACAACATCCAGTACAATGAAGCGTTGCTGAACGAAGAAGTGGATGCCAACTTTGCCCAGCACGAACCGTTCATGGAAATGTTCAACGAAGAACGCGATGGAAACTTAGTTACCCTGCAGCCGATATATAATGCCATCGTCGGCTTCTATTCACCCGTTTATGATTCTGTCGAAGACATCGAAGACGGTGCGGAAGTTGCCATCCCAAGTGATCCGACCAACGAAGCACGTGCCTTGATTACGCTTGAAGAGCATGACTTGATTAAACTGGATCCGGAAGTCAGCAAAGCTGAAGTAACGGATACTGATGTGGTTGATAATCCCTACAACTTCACCTTTACACACGTGGATCTATTAAACCTGACAGCGTCCTATGAAGACGGCGTGGAACTAGTATTCAACCTTCCAACGTATATTGCAGCTGTTGATTTAACTCCGGAAGACGCTGTGATCCTGCAGGCAGACGAACAAAACCGCTTTGCGATAACACTCGTTGCCCGTGAAGACAACCAGGATTCAGAAGAGATCCAGGCACTCGTTGACGCCATGACAAGTCAGGAAGTGTACGATTTCTTAGACGAATTGGCTGAGAACGGTCATTTGAGACCTGCTTTCGAGCCAGGCGAATAAGAGTTAACTAATGCAAAACAGACCGTTCAGTCTTAAGTGACTGGACGGTCTGTTTTTGTTTAGTAATCAATATAAAGCAGTAATTATAAGTTTTCAGCTTGCTTACTGCTTTTGGAATTTGATTAAGTACGATCATTCATAGTACGTACCGCTATTTGTACCGGAAGAAACTAAATGAGTTTGGAGGACATTCCGTATCTTTCTGTAGTTTACAGTATTCCCACACCAATCATCTATCATGGAGGTGGTTATTTTTTGATCCGGAAACAGAAACTTAAATTCCTCTACACTCTCTAAAATTAATTCTTCTATCGATATTTGCTTAAAACATGTTTTACAGCAGCAGGAGCGTTGCGTAATAATCAGTTCAAATGATCCACAGGAACAGGATACGCCCGTTTTGAACTCTTCGAAATCATATGAAGGCAGCTTCCTTTGAAACAAAGAGTCTGTTTTGTGTCTATCGATCAGTTTATCCGATAAATAAATAGACTGTTTTGTCAGATTCTTGCATTTAGCATTTAAACCAACTAAGTGTTCCTTGATTTGTGTAGGAAAAATAATCGGGTCTTCCAGTCTGGCGTTATAAAGGGTGAAGGCATCGTTGATAAATACAACATGTGCTTCGATTCTATAAGACATCCCCCAATCCTTAAGCAATTGACGCAGTAGTTCTTTCGTTCGTTTGAGCTGAATCAATGGATTTGTTATCTCTTGTCCGCTTGTGTAAGACAGCTGTCCCGAGTTCATTTGAAAATCACCTTTATAATTTTTTATCTCATAAAGATAAATCGTATCAGCCGTGATGATCAGTGCATCTATCTGAAAAGTATTCCCTTTATTCTCAATCAGCAAATCGTTTAATGCACGTGCCTCCCCGTTCAGATGTGTTTTGACGAGTGCGTCAAAATATTCCTCTCCTTCAAAGCCTTTTTCCAGACTGATCAAGTACCGTTTATCTGCATCATTCAACTTCGTTCGCTTGTCCAAGTAATTCAAACCAATGAGTAATTTTGATTTTTCTCTCTTTTTAATGACTATCATTTCTTCACCTCACTAATACTATTGTCTAATTAGCGAAAAAATGATTTTTTTAGTCAAAACTTTTTTAGAGCTTTTTAAGAATGAACGAATAGGCATGCCTGCCTATTCGAGACCTTACAAGAGCACCTGGAGCGCGTTTTCTTTTCAGCTTGTGGATAAGGAATATCGCTTAGTGCTGCTCAAAGTCTTGATCTATTTGGGCTAGCCGATATTGACTTCACTTAGCATTACTCAAATGTTTTTTCGCTTGAGCTTGCCGATGTAGAAGTTACATCGCACAACTCAGGTGAATTCTGGTCTGGGTTTGCCGATGTTGGTCCTATATAGTACAACTCAAAAGGATTTTCTCCTGGGTCTGCCGATGTAGACCCTATATAGCACAGCTCAAAAGGATTTTCGCCTGGGTCTGCCGACGTAGGCCCTATATAGTACAGCTCAAAAGAATTTCCGCCTGGGTCTGCCGATGTAGGCCCTATATAGCACAGCTCACAAGGATTTTCTCCTGGGTTTACCGATGTAGGCCCTTTATAGCACAGCTCACAAAAATTTCCATTTCAGCTTACCAATGATGCACTCATTCATCATCTCTCAGGCAATAAAGCCTCACAAAACACTGCAATCATTGAAATACCGCATCATTCTGGAGCAGGTCATGAACGTGTGCCACATCTTTATCTCCGCGTCCCGAAATCGTCACGATAACAGATTCGCCGGAAGAGAATTCTGGAGACATTTTCTTCACTAACGCTACAGCGTGCGCACTTTCCAGGGCCGGGATGATGCCTTCTGTGGAAGAAAGCTCTTTAAAGGCATCCATTACTTCTTTTTTCGACACCGTATAATACTCAGCTCGTCCGCTCTCTTTTAAATAACTATGTTCCGGTCCGATCCCTGGATAGTCAAGACCTGCTGCAATAGAATAAGTCGGAGCCGGGTTACCGTTCTCGTCCTGTAAGACAAGTGTTTTGAACCCATGGAGTTCAGTCGCGGTCCCTTTACTCATCGTTGCGGCTTCTTCGGGTTCCGATCCGATCAGCCGGACACCTTCTTCTTCGATATAATGCGCAAAGGAACCTATGGCATTGCTGCCGCCACCTGTGACCGCGAAGACGGCAGCTGGAAGTTTCCCTTCTTTTTCTAAAATCTGACGTTTCGATTCTTCACTGATCACTGACTGGAAGTACTTGACGATCGACGGATATGGATGCGGACCGACTGCTGAACCTAGCAGATAAAAGGTGTTGGCGTAATTTTCCACCAGATCCCCCAGTGCAACGTCCACAGCATCTTTCAGTCTGCCTTGACCCTGAGAAACCGCAACGACTTCTGCGCCAAGCAGTTCCATACGGAAAACATTCAGTGCCTGTCGTTCGGTGTCCAGTTTCCCCATATAGATCGTGCAGTCCATGCCGAACATCGCACAGGCTGTTGCTGTCGCGACACCATGCTGACCGGCTCCAGTCTCAGCTATGATCCGGTGCGTCCCCATGCGCTTGGCCAGCAGGATCTGCCCGATCACATTATTGATTTTATGGGCGCCGGTATGATTCAAGTCTTCCCGTTTCAGATAGATCTTAGGACCGCCGTAAATTTTAGTCAGACGTTCCGCATAGGTCAGGGGGTTATCTCTTCCGACGTACTCTTTCAGAACATCTTTATATTCCTTTACGAATTCAGGGTCATCTTTATACGTTTCAAACGCCTCTTCTATTTTATCCAGGGCTTTCTGCAGATTCTCAGGCACGAAACTTCCGCCAAAGTCGCCGAAAAATCCTTTTTCAGCTGTCATCATGTTTTCCACTCTCCTTTTGAAATTTCACTTTCGTGTTTCACCTGTCACCATTTACGTTCAGCTTATACCGTCTCCAGAGCATCTTCTTTTTCAAAAAGAACAAAGAGATCTTCAAGTGTGAGCTTGTCTTTCTCTTCCTGATTCAGATCCAATTTCACTTTCCCGTTTTCCATCAGAATCAATCGGTTACCGTATGTCAGAGCATCTTCCATACGGTGCGTGATCATTAAACAGGTCAGTTCTTTTTGCTGGATCATCTGATTCGTCAGGGTCATCAGACGTTTGGAGGTTTTGGGATCCAGAGCTGCGGTATGTTCGTCTAGAAGCAGCAGATCCGGCTGGGTCAGTGTCGTCATCAATAAACTCAAGGACTGGCGCTGCCCCCCGGACAAATGACCGGTCGGTGTATCAAGATGATTATCCAGTCCGTTACCGACTGACGCACACAACTGTTTAAAGTCTTCACGATTCTCTTTCAGTCTTCTCGGAAAAAAGTGACGTTTCTGACCACGTTTCAAGGCCAGCAGAAGATTCTCTTCCACCGTCATGCGGGGCGCGGTCCCCATTTTAGGATCCTGAAACACGCGACCGATAAAACGTGCGCGCTTTTCTTCCGGCCAGTTCGTTACCGGCTTTCCATTAAACGCGATCCGTCCGCTGGTCACGGGCTGAGAACCCGTGATGCTGTTGAACAACGTCGACTTCCCGGCTCCATTACCGCCCAGCACTGTAATAAAATCTCCTTCGCGGATCGTCAGATCGACATGATCCAAAATCATGTTGTTCGTATCTGATTCGTTCTGTATGATTTTTGTGACCTGCTTCAATTCCAGTAGTCCGTTCATGCGCGCTCTTCCTTTCCAGTAAGCCTATCCAGTTTCAGTCCTTTGTGAAGCTGCGGTGTCATCAGGAAAACGGCCAGTATCGACGAACTGAAAAGTCGAATATAGGTCGTATCGAAGCCGAACCGTATCACGGCTAAAAGCAATAGCTGATACAACACACTTCCGATAACGATCGTCACGAGTCTCTCACCCAGAGTCACTTCTTTGAATACCACTTCGGCAATGATGATCGAAGCCAGACCGATGACGATAATGCCTATGCCGCCGTTGACATCAGCGTAGCCGTTACTCTGCGCAATCAGCGCACCAGACAAGGCAATGATGCCGTTTGAAACAACGAGTCCAAGGATTTTCATATTGTCCGTCTGGATCCCGAGCGACCGCGCCATCGATTCATTGTCACCTGTCGCAATGTAAGCCTGGCCTTTACTGGTATAAAAGAAGAACAGTAAGCCGCTCACTACTAAAATGAGCATCCCTATACCCACGATCACCACATCAAAGTAATTCGGCAAGCCGGCGAATGCATCGTAAAGTCTTGGATGATTCAAAAGACTCAGGTTCGGACGCTGCATAACAAACAGCATGACCGAATGCAGGCCCGACATCACGAGGATTCCGGACAAGATCACGGGCACTTTCCCTTTGGTGAACAGTAACCCCGTCACCAGTCCCGCCCCCATGCCTGCGAAAACAGCCACAAGTGTAGCAACTACCGGATGAATCCCTGAAACGATGCCGGTGACGGCAACCGCTGCCCCCAGTGGAAACGAGCCTTCCGCCGTCAGATCCGGAAAGTTTAAAATACGGTAAGTGGTGTAAATACCGATCCCTAAGATGGCCCACAAAAAGCCTTGTGCGATTGCGGATATAAGCATGTTCTGATTTCCTTTCTTATTCGTCTGATTCGATGACAGTTGCCTCATCCAGTACGGATTGAGGGATGTCGATGCCAAGCAGTTCAGCTTGTTCCAGGTTGACCAGTTTGTCGCCTTCATTTAAAACGTAAACGGGGAAGTCGCTTGGGTCAGTACCGTCTAAGACTTCTGCAGCCATTCGGCCACTCTCAAAGCCAGTATCGGTCTGATTGATACCCACTGTTGCCAGACCACCTTGGGCGATCATGGAATCCACTGTCGGGATAAGCGGGACGTCATAGCGGTTTGCTTCACTCACCACGGTATCAAAAGCACTGGCGATCGTGTTGTCTGTCGGCAAGTAGATCGCATCCACTTCCTGACTCATCGTTGCGACGGTCTGCTGGATCTCGTTCGTGCTTGAAACAGTATACTCAACGGGATTCAGTCCCATGTCTTCGATCGCTGTAATCGCACGTTCCGCTTCGGCGCGCGCATTGTCCTCACCTGAGCTGTACAATACACCAATATCCGATGCTTCGGGCAGCAATTCCAGCATCATATCAAGCTGAGCCTGAACTGGGGCTTCGTCTTTGACACCCGTAATATTTTTTCCCGGTGTTTCTTCCGAATCAACTAAGCCGGCACCTACAGGATCACTAACAGCTCCCATAATGATCGGGATCTCGTCTGTCGCATTGGCAAAGGCCTGACTCGCCGGTGTTCCGATACCTATCAAAATATCCGCGCCGTCTTCAACCAGTGACTGGGCCATCGTGTTCATCAAATTCTGGTCGCCCTGGCCATTCTGGAAGAGGACTTCGGTATTCTCGCCGTCGACGTAGCCGTTTTCTGCCAGCCCGTCGATAGCCCCTTTAGTAATGGCATCCAGTGCCGGGTGACTCGTTGTCTGCAGGATGCCGACAACAAAGGTCTCGTCTTCATCTGTTTCCTCTGAAACTTCTGACGTATCTGTGCCTTCCGAAGTGGCTGGAACCTCTTCCTGCGTTTCGCCTTCGCTTGAGTCAGCTAAAGAAAAAGCAAACACCCCGACCAGTAATACCACAAGTGCACCTAACATAACCAATAGTTTTTTATTTTTCATTTTTGAACAGTCCTCTCTGAATTTGTTTGTCTTTTTATCGTTTTTTATTTAACCATTCCCAGTCAGATGTCATCTGCATCAATCCCTTCTTATGTAAAACAGTAATGTATTCCGCCGCTTAATTTACCGCTTATATAGAAAATCGGGTAAACAAAAAGGCGATCCCCACGAATATAAAACTCTAGTCGTGGAAATCGCCTATAAAACAGCAAAAAGCCACACAGATGGTGTTGTCATCTATGTGGCGTAAATTCAAATAAAGCATCAGAAACAAGCCGGCATAGATACAAAATTTAGATTGATCTAAACGTTGTATCCATGAAAGAAAAAGATCCTATCATCTATACAACGATCTGCGCCAGCTTTGCCAAGCATTATTCAGTTGTACTGAGCTAACAGATTGTGTATACATGCGAACCTCTCCTTCGTTGTTTTCTAATGTGATTCTCATACTACACGGCCATTTATCGTTCGTCAAGGATTATTTCTCAACTTTTTTAAAAAAAGTATACCGCTCGTTTTGCAGCGCCTAAAATCCCGCCGACTATTTAATGATTTTCGTGATGCGCCAGTCGACCAGCTTTTGTGTCAGGAAATTGATCAGCAAGGTTCCCAGGGCGATGACCAGTACATGGTCACCAGTCACACCTTGAGAGAAATACAGATAGACCAGTGCCAAAATCAGTAACATATTCACACTGCTGTTTAGTATGATAAGACTCTTTATCCGCTCATCTTCCGGTTCTTTTCCCTTCAGTAAAGCGGCGACGTTGAGTCCCCGGTACATCGTTACAAAAGTCGAAGCATAGTTTTTTTGAGCTGCCTTTACAATGCCCAAGACCTGCAGGACGATGATACCTAATGAAAACAAGATGACAAAAGGGGTTAAAATAGCCACGGTTCACTCTCCTTCAGAAGGTTTCTCCCTTCAGTTGTTACTCTAACTTTAGGTAAAAGATTTCATCCTGTCAATCATTCATTTAATCATTCCCCTCCGATCCGTGTTAAAATAGTAGATAACTGAAAAAAGAGGTGCAGAAATTATGAAGAGAAAGAAAGTAGCAGTTATCGGTGCCGGCGTGGTCGGAGCCTCAGCTGCCTATATACTGAGTAAAGAAACAGATATCGACCTGACTATCTACGACGAAGGCATAGGTCAGGGGACATCGGCCGCAGCCGGGATCATCAGTCCCTGGCTGTCCAAACGCCGCAACAAAAAGTGGTACAACATGGTGAAAGCGGGCGCCGCTTTCTATCCTGATTTTCTTTCAGAAGTCATGGACGGCGAACCCGTACCATCAAGCGTATACAAACGCGTCGGGACCCTTCTCTTCAAGCAGAAAGATAAACAGCTTGAGGAGCTGCTTGAAATCGGGCTGAAACGGCGGGAAGACGCGCCTGAGATCGGAGAACTGACCATTCTGCCTCCACAAAAAATCAAAGAGATGATTCCCATTTATACTAAAAACAAGTCCGCCCTGTATGCTTCAGGCGGCGCACGTGTAGACGGTGAAAAACTGGTGGAGCTGCTTTTAAGTAAAGCCGTCAGTAACGGGGCTGTTTTGAAGCGTGAGCGCGTCTCAGTCGAACAGGATAGGAAAATGTACGCTGTTGTTTCAGAAAGCGAAACAGAGCACGTGGATGCTGTCATCCTGGCCGTCGCAGCCTGGCTGCCTGAACTTTTAGAACCTTTAGGATATGATATAGATATTCGTCCGCAGAAAGGCCAGCTGGTGGAAGTGACCTTCGACGGATACGATACGCAGAACTGGCCAGTCGTCATGCCTGAAGGTGAAAAAGACATCACGCCTTTTGAAAATGGGACAGTCGTTATCGGTGCCACCCATGAAAATGATAAGGGTTTTGATTTGGAAATAGAAAGAACAGCCTTGACTTCCATGATCAAAGAAGCATCAGAAACCTTTTCTCATTATTTCAGCACCTCCTCTATCACTTCCTACCGGTCGGGGACACGGGCGTATACGTCTGATTTCTCACCCTTTATGGGGAAAGTCCCGGAGCTGCCGAATGTCGTTGCCGCAAGCGGTCTAGGTTCCACTGGTCTGACAGCCGGCCCCTTAGTCGGTAAGTGTCTAGCTGACCTCATCCTGCATAAAGAACCCCTTCTATCGCTAGAGGATTATCCTATCGGTAAGTACATCAAGAAACAGGACTAGTCCGATGAAACAACGATTTGTCCAGGCAAGGATATACGGCATAATTTGAGAAAGAGCAGCCCCCGAAGCACTATATATTAAAGTCAACTCATGCGGGTACAGTCATTGGGTGAGTTGTCATGGTTCTATCACTTATAGGCGGCTTCTTTTGGGGGCTTTCTTTAGGTATCGTACGGTTCATTTAAGTTTGATTCGTTTTAACCACTGAAAAAAGACTGAACTGGGCAGCCATCATTTTCAGTACATTGACATGCTCATAGCTATCATATAAAAATAGGACACAAAAATCCCTTGCGGAGAGAATTTCTATCTCTCTGCAAGGGATTGCCTTATTCCTGGCCTGTTGTGTCGACTGGATTCCTTATTTCCTTCTTCGTCAGGTAGAGGCTGTAGATACCCAGACTGACGGAAAGGACCGCAAGCCCCAGTGAATAGCCGCCGATGATATCAGACGGATAATGTACGCCCAGATAGATACGGCTGATTCCGATCAAAGCAATCAGCGGAATGATGACAATGATAGAAGGCAAAATCACTTTCCATTTCGAGTACGTTCGGATAATCAGAAAGAGCAGCGCACCGTAGGCGATCATCGATCCCATCGCATGGCCGCTTGGGAAAGAATAGCCGCCCTGTTCGATCAGCGGTTCAAAATCAGTCGGTCGTTCACGCTGGAAAATATATTTAACGACCTGATTCATCACGCCGGCTCCGACACTGACCGTGATGAAATACCACCAGGCAATCTGCTTATTTTTCTTATAAAAACCAGTATAACCTGAAACTGCCAGAGTCAGGAGGGCAATGAACCAGCCGTCACCAAGCCGAGTAATGAAAATAAAGAAAGTATTCAGAAGTGACTCTCTTTCATCATAGAATTCAGCCCCGATCATCTCATCGAGTGTGCCCACAAACCCCCAGTCATAGAAACTCATCCATGCCAGTAAAATAAACGGGATCGTCATGACCAGTCCCAGCATAAAAAGTCGTCTCGGTCTGCCAAAGTGTTTAATTAAAAATTCTTTTATATCATCCATAATCTAATCTCCTCAGATATGTCGTTACTGTAATCTTCCCTATTTTTCATAAAAATATCAAATCATATGCATTGATTTCACGTTTCTCCCTTTGACTTACAGAAACGAATTCTGTAAAGTAAGACAGGGAAACTCTAACATCAGAGAACCATTTTCTCCCAAAATATGTCATTAAAGACAGTAAAATAGAGGAGTATGAAATGAAAGTATTTGATTATGAAGATATACAACTGATCCCAGCCAAATCTATCGTCCGCAGTCGTTCGGAGTGTGACACCCGGGTAACGCTTGGCAAACATACCTTTGCGCTGCCTGTCGTACCGGCGAATATGCAGACGGTCATCGATGATGAGCTTGCCGTCTGGTTAGCTGAAAATAATTATTTTTACATCATGCACCGTTTTGAAGAAGATGACAGAAAAGGTTTCATTAAAAAAATGAAAGAAAAACAGCTGATCACCTCAATCAGTTTAGGTGTGAAGGACTATGAATACGATTTTGTAAGAGAATTGGACGAGGAAAACCTTGTTCCTGATTATATAACGATCGATGTGGCCCACGGTCATTCAGACCAGGTCATCGATATGATCAAACATGTGAAAAAATATATGCCACAGACCTTCCTGATCGCCGGAAACGTCGGTACGCCGGAAGCTGTGCGTGAACTGGAAAATGCCGGAGCTGACGCGACAAAAGTAGGCATCGGTCCCGGAAAAGTATGTACAACCAAACTCAAAACCGGCTTTGGTACCGGTGGATGGCAGCTGGCGGCACTTTCGTCCTGTTCTAAAGCGGCAAGAAAACCGCTGATCGCAGATGGCGGTATCCGTACACACGGCGACATTGCAAAATCCATCCGTTTCGGCGCGACCATGGTTATGATCGGATCAATGCTAGCCGGGCATGAACAGTCTCCGGGTAAAATGATCGAAGTCAACGGGACTGTCTACAAAGAATACTTCGGCAGCGCGTCTTCTCACCAAAAAGGCGAACGAAAAAATGTTGAAGGCAAAAAAATGCTGACGGAATATAAAGGCGATATTTCAGACACCCTGCTTGAAATGCAGCAGGATCTTCAGTCTTCTATTTCTTATGCCGGCGGTAATGATATCGAAGCATTGAGAAAAGTGGACTACGTTATCGTCAAAAATTCCATCATGAACGGTGATAATTATAATGCGAGCGGCATCGATGTCCCCGACAGTTTTGCTTCAAGTAACTTTAACGGTTAACTGATTATATAGAAAACACGATCTCTCGTCTAAACGGGAGATCGTGTTTTTTTATTTTTTAAACAGCTCAACGATAATAACGATGATGATATACAAGAATGCAATAAATAACGCAATAAAGATCGTCCAAAACGGCATATCGATAACGAGACTCAAGAGCAGATAAATGACTAGCGTAAAAAACGGGACTGTAACGATCGTTTTCGGATCAATATCCATAGTCTACCCTTCTCACTCAGTCTTTTGATTGATTTCGGCAACAGCGTTCACTATTCTTTCCACACTGTCTTCAACTGTCTTGTTTTCAATAACGAGATCGGCTTCTTCAGGCGGCTTCAGTTCATCGGTAGACTGACTGAACCTTATCCGCTCAGCTATTTTATTCTCCTTGTCCCCTCGCGCCTTCATCCTTTTTTCCATTTCTTCTTCGGAAACATAGACAAAGACCACGAACGTTTCTTCGGGATACACAGCCTTCATGGCTTTTGCGCCGTTTCTATCCAGAGACACGTGGACAAGCGGGTGATGGATCAACGCTTCACGAACTTCCGCTTTAGTCAAACCGTAGAGCCTGTCATTATAGACCGTCTGTTCCACAAAATCATCCGGATCCAAGTCTTCTGCACTTCTGAAATAATAATCGATACCATCCGTTTCACCATGGCGTGGTTTACGCGTAGTCGTCGTGACAAGTTTGGGATAGCCCTTTTTGGAAAGTTCTTCCCCTAACGTCGTTTTCCCGCTGCCGCTTGGACCTACGAGTACAATGATCCGTTTTCCGCTCATAACTCCCCTGCTTTCTTTATCACTAATTTGTAGTTCCTTTGTATAAAAACCATCGTTCGTCTTTCACTTGATTTTAACCGCCTAAAGTGACATCCGTTTCCTGATACCACGAAAGGGCTTTGTGCAGGTGGTCTTCTTTATAATCCGGCCATAAATCATCAAAGACATAAATATCCGAATAAATAGACTGGACAGGTAAGAACCCACTCAACCGGCGACGTCCACCCCATCTTAAAATCAGATCCATACGGGACACATCTCGAGAGGCCATTGTTTCTGTGATATCCGTTGACGGGTTATCCCCATTCTCTTTTAATGCATAGTTCAGATCCCAGTTCCAGCCGTAATTGACCAAAAAGTTGACTTTCATTTTGCCTTCACCGAATTTTGTACGCTTGTTGGCATAAGGCAGAAGCTCTTTTGGAAACACTTTGGAATCTGTATTGCCCAGGACTAGAAGATCGGCATCTTTTTCCTTCAAGGCATTGACTGAATCGACACAGGCTTTCTGAAAGGCTTTGGTTTGAAGGGACGGGCGCTTGACATTGTCCATCGTGAAACCATAGTAAGTCATTTCTTCCACACCGAGTTCCAGACAAGCTTCATACAGTTTCATGCCAGGTCCAATACCGTGATCGTATCCGTCATGCTTCTTTAAGCCTTTTGTGACCGCCCAGCGTCTATTGCCGTCTGGGATAACACCAATATGTTTAGGTAAACGTTTGTATTTTTTCATACGTATACTAATCTCCTTCTCAAATAAACTCAAAAATCGCGTAAGCTTTGTTAGTATTATCATACCGTTTTTTACCACTATTCATCAACTAAATCGTTGCAATTGAATTCAAAATAGTTTTTCCATTGCCGCTTGTTCCCTTTTCAATGGCAAAGGAAGGGGGATAAAAGTCTTTCCTGGCTTTTAATCAATCAAATAACGGAGATTGCGCTTAACATAAGTATCTTAAGCGTTCATTCGACGTACTCACAGAGAAATCCATTTGCACACGGCCATTGTGAGCTTCATTCACCGTACTCACCTTGTCATTTGCTTGAGTAATACCTTTGATCCGTTCATTGGACGTACTCACAGAAAAATACATTTGCGCACGGCCATTGTGAGCTTCATTCAGCGTACTCACCTTGTCATTTGCTTGAGTAATGCCTTTGATCCGTTCATTCGACGTACTCACAGAGAAATCCATTTGAGCGCGTTCATTGTGAGCTTCATTCAGCGTACTCACCCCATAATGGGCTTGAGCAGTGCCTTTGATCCGTTCATTGGACGTACTCATAGATAAATACATTTGAGCACGTCCATTGTGAGCTTCATTCAGCGTACTCACCATGTCATTGGCTTGAGTAATGCCTTTGATCCGTTCATTGGACGTACTCACAGAAAAATACATTTGAGCGCGTCCATTGTGCCCTTCATTCAGCGTACTCACCACAACACCTGCTTGAGTATTCCCTATAAGATGCAGCGTCCTGTTTCGGCTGTTTTTCCAAAGTAAACCAAACGATCGCGAGTGCCGATCTCCTAAAAAAAAGAATAGCCATGGCAGTCATGACTATTCTTTCCGTGTTTCTTTTTATAATGTGTAAGATTTTGCGTCGAAGAGAAACTCTTCGCGGTCTTTCGCAGGGACCATGGAGCCGCCGGTCGCCCAGGCAATATGTGTCGCCTGATCCATTTTGTCGGTCAGTCCTTTTTCACGAAGGTAAGCCTGACCGTCTTCGGACTGCATCAGACGATACGGACCAACGATCCCGGCAACTGCAGCCGGTTCAAGGAAGATGCCTTCTATTCCGTATAATCTTGATAACAGAGCTTTAAAGACGTCATCATCCACCGTGTAGCCACCACTAAAGAAAGTGCGCATCAGCTTAGCCACTAAACCGGACGTTCTTGGAACAGCCAGTCCGTCCGCGACGGTCAAACCACCTAAACCTAAATCAAAGACAGAGACTTCATCGAATTTCTGACTCAGTAAACCGACCATCATGCTTGGCATTTTTGTCGGTTCAGCGAAGAAACAGTGGACATGATCACCAAAGGCTTGCTTGAGTCCGAATGTGATGCCGCCGGGTGAGCCGCCGATACCGCAGGGAAGATAGACGAACAGCGGATGATCTTCATCGACCTGGATACCTGCTATATCCAACTGTACTTTCATGCGTAAGCCGCCCGCCGTGTAACCCAAAAACAGTTCTACAGAATGCTCATCATCCACAAAGTAGCTGTTCGGATCTGCTTCAGATTGCGCACGACCATTTTCAACAGCTTTGGAGAAGTCGGTATCATGTTCGATCACTTCCACACCGATATTTCTTAAGTATTCCTTTTTCCAGCGTTTGGCTTCGACTGACATATGCACGGTGACTTCAAAACCTAACTTACGTCCCATCGTCCCGACACTGATACCCAGATTTCCTGTGGTTCCTACAGTAATATTATGTTTTGAGAAAAAGGATTTGAATTCGTCACTCGCGAAAACTGCATAATCCTCATCCGTATTCTTAAGCAGCCCATGCTCCAATGCCAATGTTTCCGCATGTTTGAGTACTTCATAAATCGCTCCTCTGGCTTTAATGGTACCTGAAATCGGAAGCAGATCATCGCGTTTCAACCAGAGACGTCCGTCTAAGTCTTCATCCATTGCTTCATCCAGATAGTTTTTCATTTCCGTTATCTCTGATAAAGGCGATTCAATAATGCCGGCTGTTTCTTCTGTCTCCGGAAAAGCCACTCGGATAAAAGCGGCGAAACGCTGCAGACGCGCTTCCGCATCAAGGATATCAGCTTTGGAGTACTTGGTTTGAGCTGTCGCTTCTTCTGCCGGCAGCGCCATGGTATTCTTCCAGAAAACCTCTTCCCCTTTTTTTATATTCTTCAATAAGGGTGTCTGTTCAATCATTTCAACTATGTTTTTATCTGTCATCACTGTCTCCCTTTCTTTATTTGATCGACTTCTATCTCCTGTTCAGCGTTATCATTATAGCATACTAAACAAAGCAGAAAAATGAATGAAAGGGCCTTCTAATCAGAAGATAATCTTTAGCATCTTTGTTCTAAAAATTCACTTCCTGGTGATATTTTCTTCGCCGTATACTTCTGTTAAATAGCTGATGGACTGATTGATCAGTTTCTTCAAAACATCCGTATCGATGTCATCCAGTTTATTGACATACACACAGGCTTTACCGGTTTTATGCTTGCCGAAATCCCTTAACAGTTCCTGACGCTTTTCGTTACCTGTTGCAAAATACAGACTAAACCGTACTTTCCGCGGTGAAAATCCGACCAGCATTGCGTCCCCTTCATGTCCGGATTCGTATTTATAATGATAAGCCCCATAACCGATGATGCTTTCTCCCCACATCTTAGGTTCCATCCCAGTTGTTTCCGAAAAAATATCCAGCAGTTGAAAGGCATCCTCACGCTTTTTAGGATTTTCAACTGATTCGATAAAGGCGACCACACTTTCATCAGTCGGCTGTGTTTTCAATTTGTACATGATGGCTCTCCCCCAGTTCAGTTTCTTTCTTGATACTACTTCCAGTTTACCATATCGTCTGATCTTTCAGATAAAGAGGTTGCTTGTCGACTAATAATCCATTAGCAATTGGCTGAAATAATCGTTATACTAAGCGTATTGAACGTTTCTTGAGGAGTGATAGGAATGCAGCAGTACCCTGTAGCAGAAATTATGGATATCTGTGTTGAAGCTGGAAGAGTCATGCTGGAAAACGGCGCAGAAACCTACCGCGTGGAGGACACACTCTACCGCATAGCTAAAAGTTATCATCTTGAGAATATTAACGTCTTTGTTGTTCCTACCGCTCTGATTATTACAGTTCAGGGTAATGACGGATTGGATCATACCGAATTACTGCGTATGAATGACAGAAATACCAATCTGGAAAAAGTTTCCATGGTCAATGATCTCTCAAGACAGTTGGCTAAAAAAAATCTCCCTCCAAAAAAGGTCAGAGATAAACTGACGAATATCAAAAACACCCCTACGAATTTTACTCGTCTGCAGAGAAATGGAGCCATGGCTCTAGCCTGCGGCGGCTTTACTCTTTTATTCGGCGGGTCCTTCATGGAGGTCCTCCCGGCTTTTATTGCCGGCGGATTAGGACATTACTTATATGAAGTTGTGAACAACTGGACCAATGTCAGCTTCTTTGCTGAAATGATCGCTTCATTTTTCATTGGTCTTCTAGCAGTCTTGTTTATCACTCTTGGATTTGGCCAGGATCTCAATGTCATTATTATTGGCAGTGTAATGTCGCTTGTCCCCGGCATGGCTATTACAAACAGTTTCAGAGATCTGATGGCTGGTCATTTACTTGCCGGTGTGGCCGTCCTTGCTAAGGCATTGATCACGGCCGGTGCGATCGGGATCGGTATAGCGATCGTTCTCGCATTCTTATAAAAAGAAAGGAGTCAGACTACTGTGACTTTAACTTATCTCACGTATCTTTTAGCTGCTTTTATCGCTGCATTTGGATTTGGGGTCATGTACAACGTTCCGACCCGTACGCTGTTCGCTTCCAGTATTTCTGGTGCCGTTGGATGGCTCGTTTACTATATCATCGCTTTCCAGTTTGAGCTAGTTCTCTTTATTGGAGCCGGAGCAGCCTCGTTTCTCATTGCCTTTCTGAGTCAATGGTTTGCCAGGCGCTATAGAATGCCTGTCATTGTTTTTACTGTTCCTGCAATCATCCCTCTCGTTCCCGGCGGATCTGCTTATAACATGATGCGCGCGTTTATCGAAGGGAATTCAGAGGCAGCATTGAGATTCGGCACAGAGACCTTTTTAGTATCGGGGGCCATCGCTTTAGGACTATCTCTTAATAGTGGGCTATTTCAAATCTTCTCCAGCCGAGCCTTTAATAAAAGAGACAAGCGTTACCTTCCTTAGCAGACAGTTGATATGTGTAGTCAGAAATCACACGTACGAAAAAGCAATGGGGCAAGACATTTTCAGCCCGTATCGGTAAAGACAATTGGAGTGACTATGCACTAGATTGATCCCAGCCACTTTGCATCCTACTGGGGCAAGTTACGCGTTAACATAACTATAAATGATCAAAGACATAGCAGCTCTGATAAAATAATTGGCGGATCTAATTTTTAGAACATGTTTCCAAAACTGATCGGAACTGATCGGAAAGGAGGGCGGGACAAAAACTCCCGCCCTTTTTTGCTCTTTTAAAACTGTTCGAGAATGAGGACATTCAAATGAATGATTTCGCTGCATGACACCACTTCCTAGTGGAATCCTGCATCAACTTGTCACTATAAGGGGATTGAGACTACTTCCTGTAAAATCACAGCATAAACTTGTCACTAAACGGCTTTTGTGACCACTTCCTGAAGAATCACTGCATAAACTTGTCACTAAACAGCTTTTGAGACTACTTCCTGTAAAATCTCAGCCTAAACTTGTCACTAAACAGCTTTTGAGACTACTTCCTGTAAAATCTCAGCCTAAACTTGTCACTAAACAGTTTTTGCAGCCACTTCCTGAGAAACTGCGGCACCAACTGGTCATAATACCGCTGGAAGAATGCTTTAACTTGATTAAACGCAGGAAAGAGGGTGGGACAAAAAGTCCTACCCTCTTTCTTAGTCTATATTCTACTTATCTAATGTAATCTATCGGATTCACAGTTCTACCATTTTTATAAACAATAAAGTGTAAGTGAACACCTGTTGAACGACCAGTCGTGCCCATAATTCCTAGTTGCTGTCCTTGAGAGACTCTTTGTCCTACAGAGACATTCAAACCGGGCTGCATGTGTGCATACAATGTTCTGTATCCATCACCATGGTCGATGATCACTCTATAGCCATAGGTACCTGAGTACGAAGCGGCTGCAACCGTACCTGCACGTGTTGCTCTGATCGGTCCGCCACCGGCAATATCAAGACCATTATGGAATGATCCGCGAGCCCCGGTCACTGGGTGAGTACGGTAGCCATAGCTGGAACTGAAATATCCACTTGCAGGTCGCAGCCATCCGCTGTTTGAAGAGGTTGATGCTTGAGCCTGTTCTTTTTCTTGCTGAGCTTTTGCCGCTGCAGCTGCTTTACGTTCCGCTTCGGCTTTACGTTCAGCTTCGGCTTGAGCTTCGGCTCTTGCTTTTTCTCTTGCTCTCTCCTCGGCTCTCGCTTTTTCTCTTGCTCTTTCTTCAGCACGTGCCTTTTCTTCTGCTCGTGCTTGAGCTGCAGCTTCTTCTTCCTGACGCTGTTCTTCACGACGTCGTTCAGCTGCTGCGCGTTCTGATGCCTCTTTTTCTGCCTGATCTTTTTGTGCTGCTTCTTCTTTACGTTTTTGAGCAGCCAGTACAGCGGCTTCTTCTGCTGCTGCTGCCTTAGCTGCTGCTTCTTCTTTGGCTTTTTCTTCAGCAAGACGTTCTTCTCTTGCGATGCGCTCTTCCTCTTCGCGTTTTTCTCTTGCAATACGTTCTTCTTCCAGACGTTTCTCTTCAGCGATACGCAATGCTTCCTGACGCTTCTCTTCAGCAATACGTTCTTCTTCTAAACGTTTTTCTTCAGCGATACGCTCTTCTTCTGCTTTGATATCGGCGTTCAGGGCCATCGTTTCCTGAGCGAGTTCAAATTGTTCACTGACGAACTGGTCTTTTTCAGCAGAATTCATCTGGTAGCGTTCAGCCACATACATGATTTCATCATCAAGTTCAGCCTGCTGAACCGTCAGTTCTTCACGATTTGCTTTAACTTCAGCTAATAATATTTCAGCTTGTTCTTTCTCCAGCTGTACTTTTGATTCAGCTTCCACAAGGGCTTCCTGGTCGCGACGCTGATCTTCGATCACTGTCTGATTTGCTGATACTAATGTAGTGATAACACCCATTCGACTAATTAAATCTGAAATGTCTTCAGCCGAAATAATCATATGTATGATATTCGTCGGGTTCCATTTAGTCTGTGTCGCACGTGCTTGAGTCATTAGTTTTTCATTACGCAGTTCGATCGCTTCAGTTAGGTTTGCGATTTCTTCATTTAATTTGTCGATCTCTTTATTTTTTTCTGACAGGAGACCTTCCTGTTTTTCAACATCTTCTGTCAATTCCTGGATCGTTATCTGAAGAGACTGGATGTTTGCTTCCAATTCTTGTCTTTCCAGTTCCAAACTGTTCATTTCTGATTCAGTTTCTTCAATCACTGAACCTAACTCTTCTGAACGATTTTCGATCTTTTCTTTTTCTTTTTGTAATTCTTCTAAGGATTCCTCTGCTTGAACAACACTGTCTAACATCGGTGCAGCGGTCGTCAACAGCATTGAGGAAACAAGTCCCACGATCAATTTCTTCTTCAAGTGATTTCCTCCATTATGTCTTTGTCTTTTGCGATTCGATAAGCTCTATAAAAGTAATTTTTTAATTTTTAACGTAGACCTATAGTAACACTCCTACCGAAATTATAGAATCTATAGTGGATTACAGTTATATTACACTTGATTTTAGACAAATTTTAGACAAGATTAACACGTTCCATCCGTTTCAGTGAAACGTATTATATCAAACAATCAAAATCAGTTTAGTGATAATGCATGAACGGACTATAACATATCCACAGAAAATCGCCTGCAGAAGAACTCTACCTTTCTCATATTATTACTACTGATTTTCACCTTATGATTACTTCCATAGACAATATCTTCAAGTTAAAAAAATTTGGCTAGTAACCGCTGCCCTTGTCATTGGATTAAGCAGGGTTCTTCTCACAGGTCCTGTCTATCTTCTTGATAATGATTATTATTTTAAACTGCATTCACCTAAAAGTATGAAGCGCTTTCATTTATAGCGATTGATCTTCTATTTTTTCTACCGTTCAAAGGTTTCTTTAAAAGAAATCTCTCTTCTTCAAACCATATGCTATCAGACCGGTAAGAAGCAGGATAATAGCCGACATGATCCAGAAGCCGTCGCTCACCTTTTCAAATGGAACAGGGACATTCATTCCCCACATCGAGCTAATAATGGTCGGGATAGTCAGAATAATCGTAATCGTCGTCAGAAACTGCACGGTCCTGTTTAAATTATTAGAAATAAGTGATGAGAAGGTATCACTGATGTCTTCCAGAAGCTCATGCGTTTGCCGGATCATTTTTTTGGCCTGATTCATTTCTACACTGACATTCCGCAACGTTTCATTGTTTTCTTCCATCTTTATATAACGTTCAGCTCCTCGCAGTTCTTCAAATATAGTATGATTCGTTTCGATTGCGATATCGAAATATACAATACTTTTCTGCAGTTTCATCAGTTTGAAAAGACTGTCTGACTTGCTGGATTTTTTTATATTGGCTTCCAGTTTACTTGTCTCACGATTGATTTCTTTTAGGCACTGAATATATTCTCTGGCAATATATTCAGATACTGTCAGAACAAAATCCGTGTGGTTCTTAATTCTAACAGGATGCTGGCGCTTGTTCCTGATGATTTCTTCAATAACTGGTGGGGTCTTTTCACTAGCAGTGATCAGCAGTTTGTCTGTCAGAATGATAGATAGCGCCCGCGTCACAAATTCCAGTTCATCTTTATTCTCTATTCTGATCGGATAAAGTAAAACCAGTAAACTTGGACGATCCTTATCAGATTTTTCAAGATTTTCAGACCTGGATACTTCGTCTGGATCAAATGCGCTTGTCAAATAATCAAGCGGGAATGCATACTTCTGCGCAATTCCTTTCATTTCTTCTCTATCTGCTTTAGTAATATGCAACCACTCCGGCGGTCTGGTCCCGGCTTCGTTTACTTCAACAACTTTCCCTTGATCATTTGTACGATATGCCTCTATCAACAGGTTCCCCTCCAATCATGTGAAACAGTCCTTCATTCATTAAGCACGCTCAAAGCATATATTCAGTTTATAACAGATTACGTATAATAGATATTAAACTGTCTTGCCGCAAAGATCCACAGCTCATACGGCAGGAATGTTTTTCAGTAGTCATCACTTCTTCGTTTTTTCTGTCGCATTTCAAGCGCCCAGGAAGATAAGCACGAGTTACTATTTTTTGACATAAATCATTGCTTATATCTCACTGTCTTTCCTCTAGAATCAATCATTGCTGCCAGTAAGGTCTTTCTATTCGATCAGCAAGACCCGTTTCACTCTCTTTCTTATTAAAAGAAGGAATCAACTAAACAGTAAAACACCCCTTTATCTCTGTCTGAAATAAAGGGGTGTTTTACTGTTTAGTCCAATCTTTCTCTCAATGCCAAACCTTTCAGGAAATTACGCGCATACCGGTCGCCACATTCCTGATAGTTACGGTGGTCTTCTTTTCTCAAAACGGCACTCAACTCACTTTTAGAAATAAAGACATCGGCATCTTCAAGGATATCCAAAACATCTTCATTTGTCAGCTTCAAAGCTACTTTCACTTTCTTAAGCAAGATATTATTGACGTCTTTATCGTGTTTCAAGGTGTACGTCATTTTGACAGGTTCACCTGTTTTGGACAGCTGTCGGCCTCTTTTATAAACGATCAGTCCATTCAGGAATGCTTCAAATGTCCGATTGGTACATTCCTTTCGATATAGATTCTCTGAAAAACTGTTTTCTTCATCTTCGGGAGAATCTTTCTCTTCTTGTTTCGAAAGCAGATACCTTACATCTCCTAGAGAGAGTTCCTTTTCTCCAAGCTTGAAAATCTCTACCAATTCTGCATCTTTTAAATCCAGTGCATACCTCAGCCGCACCAGTCGGTCGTTATTATTCATGATTTTTACACCTTTCTGATCTGTACCAGTTAATTAGTCATTTCTTCGTCTAGTATACCGGTAACGGGCTGTAATCTAAAGAAGTTATCTATCCTTTTATAGAGGAAAACGGAACCAATTAAAAGATAGCTCATATGTGTCTTTTTTGTCATAATTTTTTTTGAAAATAATACTGATTTTCATTTTCAAAATGAACTGAAAGGTGTATGATGTAAATATTGTGTAAAACCTAACAAAAAGGATGGAATGTTCATGGATGCAAATTATCAAGGTCTCTTTTACAGTATTGAAAAGAGTATTGAAAAGAAAAAACAGTTGTTTGAGGTCAGTAAACTAGGGTATGGTGCCCGTGCTATGCTTGCCACACTATTTTTAACATTAGGCACTGCTATCGCTGTCATTACAGCTCAATATGCTGAAAAAGCAATTCCGGGTTCCGGAAAATTTTTATATTCATTTATGTTCAGCTGGTCTCTGGTCATGATTATTTATATGAATGCAGAACTGGGTACATCTAATATGATGTATACAACTGTGGCGGTACACAGAAAATACTTAACAGTTAAAAATGCACTTATTCTTTTGTTCACCTGTCTGCTGTTTAATTTTATTGGTGGGATCATATCAAGTTACCTGGTTTCTCTAACTTCTATTTTTCAGGACTTGCCTGCTGATCACTTCTTATTCAAGGCAATAGAAGGTAAATTAGCTAAAACCCCTTTACAAATATTCACTGAAGGTATATTTGCAAACATCATTGTGAATACAGCTGTATTCAGTACGATTAGAATGAAAGACGATGCCGGTAAGGTCATTGCCATGATCTTCATCATCTTCATTTTCGCCTTCTTAGGATTTGAGCACCTTATCGCTAATTTTTCTTCATTCCCTCTTGCTTATTTTGCAGCAGCTGGAGCAGTTACCGGTATGAATGTTTATACTGTCGGGATGAACTTTTTACTTACCGGCTTAGGAAATTTCGTTGGTGGAGGCCTCGTTATAGGTCTGACCTATTCATGGCTTAACCGTCGTAGTCATGTGTATCAAGACTGATCAGGCACCTTTTAAGCTTTCAACACAAAAAATACCAGCCATAAATAATGTTTAAAAAGCGAAGGAACCTTTAAACTGGTTCCTTCGCTTTTTCTTTTTAAACTTTGACTGAACTGATTTGAAACGGACAAGAACGTTGTTTAATGAGCAGTATCAAATTAAGGTGGACAGTTTTTTTCTCTTTATGGTTCTGTACAGGGAAAATCCGTAAGACTGCAAAAGACTCTTCTCTATGATTCTGCTGTTTTCTTTGCTATTCTATACATTAAAGGAACATATATTCCTATGAAAGCAAGGTGTATTTATTATGGTTGTTCTTCAGCAGATTCTAGTACTACTACTCGTCAGTGTGGTTGTTTATACTATTGATGTCAATAAAATTTTTTCCTGTACCGGTAGTGTTAGTCCTCGTAGGTATGGGGCTTTCTTTCCTGCCGCTATTCTCTCATTTTTCTGTCTCACGAGACCTATTGTATGAAATATTTATTCCAGGACTTTTATTCGTCTCGGCCTACAAGTTTTCCATACATGCATTAAAGCAAAATGCTGGGCTGATTTTAACTTTCAGCACCGCAGGAATGCTTGCAACACTATTCCTGCTGGCAACAGGCATTTACTGGATTTCTTCTTTTTTTGAACCTTTAGCATGGAATGTTTCCCTTCTTCTTGCAGCGATCCTTGTTCCTACTGACCCTGTTTCGGTCGTCTCTATTTTAAAAAAAGTTCAGGAGCCGAGGAGATTGCTAATATAGTCGAAGGAGAATCATTGATAAATGACGGGACCAGTATTGTTATTTTCACTATTCTTCTTTCAATGGTCCAATCCGGTCAGTCATTTTCACCTCTTCAGTTTTTTGAAAATTTTACCTATGTATCTTTTGGTGGGATAGGCGTTGGCCTGGTTTTTGGCTGGGTACTCAGTCAGGCGATCCACATTACGTCTCATCATGAATATCATGTCATGTTGAGTATTCTGATTGCCTATGGCGGATTTGCACTGGCAGAACTGGTAGATGCATCCGGTGTTCTGGCAACCGTGGTAGCCGGCATACTCTTATCATTTACTTTTTCGAAAAATGACAAGAAAGAAGATAACTTCCGGAAAGCTTTGGGAGGTTTCTGGAACGTAATCGATCCTTTACTGACTTCCGTCCTGTTTCTTTTTATTGGCATCCAATCTGTCCCGTATATTCAAATATGGAATCCCATACTATGGTTATCGGCTTTTATCTTTTTCACACTTTCTATTCTGGCACGCTTTTTAGTTTTAGGCAGTACGCTTATGTTTGTACCTAAATGGAAGAAAAAGTTTCTTCATTTTTTCTCGGTACTTTTCCTTCTTGCCTGGTCAGGTATAAAAGGGGCAATGTCCATCGTCCTTCTCCTCTGGACAGAAAATACGAGCGTTGGTCAGAATACGTTCTTGATATCAGTCGCTTTTCTGACCATACTTTTTTCTTTCGTCTTTCAAAGTCTTGGTGTTTATCCTCTATCGCATCTACTGCAAAAAAAGGATCACGCTAAATGATGCAGTCATTTAGTGCGATCCAGCTGATACTAGAGTTTACTTGTATTTGTTAACTATCCTTCAGAAATCTACTGGCTCAATTACCCCAGATCAGCCTCTGTATGAGAGTGCAAGCCCCTTAAGAAAATTCCGTGCATACCGGTCGCCGCATTCCTGATAATTGCGGTGATCCTCTTTTCTCAAGACAGCACTTAATTCACTTTTAGAGATATGAACACCGGTCTCATCCAAAATATCGAGGATATCTTCATTCGTAAGTTTCATGGCCACTTTCACTTTCTTCAGCAAGATATTATTGACATCCTTATCATACTTCAAGGCATACGTCATTTTTACAGGCTCACCTGTTTTTGAAGTCTGACGGCCTCTCTTGTAGACGATCAGTCCGTTGAGAAAGGATTCAAACAAACGATTGGTACATTCTTTTCGGTACACATTTTCTGTAAAATCGTCCTCTTCCTCATCCCGCTCATCCTGTTTGGACAGCAGGTATCTTACATCCCCAAGAGAAACATCCGCCTCCCCCAGATTGAAGACCTCTACCATTTCTGAATCCTTTAAATCCAGCGCGTACCGCAGCCGCACTAATCGGTCATTATTATTCGTTCTTTCAGCACCTTCCTGATATGCTTCATGCATACTAGCTCTATTCTTCATATAGTATACCGGGAATGATGATGAATGGAAAATAAAGTTTAAACTATAGAAATAGAGGAATTAACCAATATATCGTTGAAGAAATCAATCGCATATTTTCTCTTTAGTATATCATGATGCTTTTGATTATAGTAATTACACAAACAGCTATAACAGGCTGCTTCACCATTTGAACCTTCACCACAATCACACTGATTAACAACCTCAAATGATTTATTCAGAACTTCTCTAAAGTGTTCTTCATTCGCTTTGCCTAACCTTCTAACATGACCTGCTCCGCCGGGAACAACATCAAACAAAATAAAGCTAGTATCCCATTCACCAGTTTTGATTTTATCGTAGTGTACCGTTCCAGATATATCATTGCGTTCAATTCCTAGCTGCTTGCTCACACCCTCCAGTAATGCATATAGAATAGATAATGCCTCTTTAAAATCTATAAATTGCCCAAAGGAGATATTAGCTACATCTGTTTTAAACTTATGTCCCAAGGTACGTCTATATAACTTTGTATTCGAACATTCTCTTCCAAATGGGGTTTTGTGCGGTTTCTTTTCATCGAAAAAGTGTTCATGGTGCATTTCATCATTTTTTGTTGCATACCCGCAAGAATCGCAAACAAAAAAATTCGATTTATTAATAACTACAAGCTCATCATTGGAAGTTGATTTAATCTTAATATCGTTATTATTAAACTTAAAGTAGGATGAGTCATTTTCTGTGATCTCTTGTTTGTCCCCCACATAATATATTTCACTCTTATAAGTCTTCTCCGGTTTTTTAATCGTCGATTTGGTTACTTGAGGACTGATTATAAATCCATATTCTGGGATAATAAAAGTATTTTCTTTGTACACAACTGTATCACAAATTTCACAGTTTCCTAATTCATCACCGTAAGTGCTTGTATAATGTTTTTTAATATTCACATGTCCGCACATAGGATTAGTGCAAATGCCAAAGTCATATAAATCCCAGACTTTGTTCTGTCCGGAGGGTTTCTTTATATATTGACTTTTATACAAATTTCCATCCGCGATTACTTCAGAACCTGGAGCATACTCTGATATAGCCATCATTAAATCCCTCTGCAATCTTAAATTATTGGATTTACTATAATTTTTAATCGCATTTGAGTCCAGTGAAGTCACTAGTTCAACTGTGTCAACTGGGAATCCATATTTAGGAATAATATTCTTTTTAGATAAAAAGGATGTTATGTTTTCGCTTTTTAACTTGTCAGCGTAGTGAGTTAAGTTATTCACATCATAATTTCTTTTAAATTCACCTTTCATTTTCTCAATCGCTGCTAGTCTTAAATCTTCTATCTCTATTATTTCATTCTTAAATTCATTATATTCTCTGAATAATATTCCTTCTGAAGACTGTAGTTGTGTTAACCAGTTTTCTGTTTTGTTTTTTAAAGAGTCTGGTAAAGAATCTCTAATATATCTTTCAACATCCAACGGTAACTGATTAATAAAGGTGATTAAATCTCTGAAGTTATCTTCATCGAAAAACAGTTCTACATTTTTGTATCGCTCAGGATACTTTTTCCAGTAGGCTGAAATAACAGCTGCATTCATATGCCGTTTAACTATCTTTTCATTCTCTACTTTAAATTTTGGAGGCCGGATTTTCCCTTTAATCATCAATTCTGGTTTCCTATAAAAATTTAAATCGTGAGAAGATAGTCTTGAAAATGTTAATGAATAAGCAGCTGATTCTTTTCTTCGACCCGCTCGACCTGCTCGCTGAGCATAATTAGAGGGTGACGGGGGCATATTTTTCATGAATACCGTTTCCAAGTCTCCAACATCAACTCCCATTTCAAAAGTAGTTGAACAGCTTAAAACGTTGATCTCATTCTTAATAAACATTTCCTGATAACGTTTAGCTTTCTCAGAGCTTAACTGAGCAGTATGTTCTTTAATTCTCAAAGGATAAATATCTAGGTTTAGATACTGTTTACGATAATGATTAGTTTCAAACATTTTTTCCACATTACATTCTCTAAGTTTTCCATAGCATCTATATGTTGAGCAATGGTTATCGATATTGTTGACGGTGAGCTTCCCGCACTTATCACACGTATACCACTTCACATCAAAAGAATTGGACGGTTTAGCTACTAAGTTTTCAACATTCATAACATACTCGTTTGATCGTTTTGCAGCTATTATTTCTTTATTCACTAGCAACTGCCAAATCTTTTCCAAATAGTTATTAATTTTTTCTCTATCATCTGTATCCAAAACTTTAGATAAGAACTCCATTCTAGAGTTCATATATTTAGCCGAGATCCAAGACTTTCTCCAAGAATGTTTTCTATCCTTAGGATCAACAGATAAAGACATGGTAGATTCGAGACCATTGTACAGATAATATTCTTTATCTGCTTTCAGCATTTCTTTAGAGTACGGAAATTCAATCTTACAGTCTCGCTTGAAGCTATTTGCGAGAACTCTTAATAAGGTATCTGCATCTTCTCCTATGACTTCTCCAAGTTGCGGTAGGTTCATATCTTTAAATTGGAAAGATACTAGTCCTAAATTCTCTAAACTATTTCTATCGCTGCTTGAAATCTCATATAAAACTGTTTTCCATGCTTCTTTCAATGAATCCTGATCCTGTTCTAAAACATTCTGATGCTCAAATAAAGCTGCCAGTTTATTAACAAGTTTTATTATTTCGATACCACTCTCTGGAGCGGCTTCTCCTAATACAGTTAACGCTTCGACAAGTAAACGTCGGCGGAGGATGTTGTTGTACGTAAAATCAAAATAACTGGCAAAGTAGGCAGCCTCTTGACGACTATCTGAAAAGACTAAAAGTTGTTTATTTTGAGCGAAAGTATTAACTGTTGATTTTCTCGTTTCTTCAACACTTTCAAATCCAAAAAAATCATTGTCCAATAATTCTTCTTCATCTTTAATTTCTTCTATTTTTGATGGGATTTCTTCATATAAACTTGACCCTATGACACTAGCGGCAGCTTCCTGCCCAATGTAAAAGCCCCTAACGATCGGACCGCGAGTACTACTGGTATTACAGGCTACGCATTTATGCAGCATATTTTTATTAGTCTCTACTTGGATAACATCCACTAAGTTTTCTTCATGACAGCTACAGCCTACACTATTCACCAAGTTTTTCTTTTCGATTTTTCCACATTGCCCGCACAATGTATAATATTGATCTTCATTAATATCACTTTCATCCACGTCTAGTTTGTTAGTGTTTGCGACTAGATAGTATTCTTTAGCCATATCTTCAGATTTACTTTGTTTTAAATAATCGTTCTCAATAGTTCCTGGAATATAGATCTCCCCACAATGTTTACACACTGTAATTTTATAACTTACAAACTCTTCACCGTTAATAAAAGTCTTATCTCTAGGTATTATCGTCAAGTCTTTATGTTTTCCAACTGTAATGAATGCACCTTCTAACGAACGTACAAACATATGATAGCGTGCATCTAATAGTGATATATTGTTTTTTCCAGCTTTCCTAGCAAGAGAGACAAAAGACACAATATCTAATTCATTAATTCCCAATGTCTCACTGATTTTATTGATAGTAACTGGATCTTTATTTAGAATATTGCGCATTTCATAATAGAGTGCATCACTTAGAATAAAATCATAAATAATTTCATTCATTTCTTTTGACTTCGTATTAAAGTTAGGATTGTAACTTTGGATATTATTGATGAGAGTGTTCATTCCACCAGGATGATTAGTTACTTCCAATAATTCTTTATAGATATGTGAAGGATATCTATAGCCTTCTGATGATTTAAAATCTGAGAATCGTATAGCTCTGACTATGCTATCAGTGTTAAAGAGCTGGCCGGCACAAAGTGCAGAAGCAAACTGCTTAATATTTTCATTGTCTCCTTCATCTCCCAGTGTCGCACTGGTCAAAATGAATCTAATTTCTTTAGTGGTCTGCAGAGTATTAATCAACCTTCTCATAAGCATAGACACTTCAATTCCGGTAGCACCAGTATAGGTATGTGCCTCATCAAGTACTATATATTTCCATGACTTTGATTTCTCTCCATGGAAAAACACATTATCATCTGGACGTAACAGAAGATACTCGAGCATTGCATAGTTAGTAATAAATATGTGTGGCGGACGTTCTTTCATCTGATTCCTGGATATGCGTTCATTACTTAAAGGCTTCTGATTATCATTTAATGATAGATATTTATGATAAGCTGCTGTATCCTCTTTTTCTGTTTCTCCTGTGTACGCACCAAAAGAAATATCCGGATAGTCATTAAGCATTTCACGCATTCTTTTCATCTGATCATTTGCCAAAGCATTCATTGGATAAACGATTAATGCTCTCACGCCATCCGTTAACGAACCTTGCTCTTTTTCTCTCATTAAATGATTGATTATGGGAAGCAAAAAAGCTTCTGTTTTACCCGATCCTGTTCCTGTTGTTACAACAATATTTTTATCTTCATTTAGTTTTCTAATAGCAAGCTCTTGATGTTTATACAGTTTTCTACTGAGCAAGCCTTGATTTTTCTGGTTGCCATACATTTTTTTGAACTCGTTGCTTAATATACCTTCGTCTATCATCGAACTAATACTTGTACCAAATTCAAAGGAATCAGAAAAATCCAAATAAGGGCCTTTAGCAAAGTGCTTAGGTTTGTTGATTTGTTTAGTAAATTGGTCCATATAATCCTTGTCATTTATAAAAAAAGTTGTTTCCATATATCTCAGATACTTGTCTACGATATTTTTAGATGCTACGATAGGATCTAAACTCATTTATAACACCTCACTGATTTCTACTGTAATGGTATCAATAACTCTTATATATTCTTCTTTTTCGTGATGTTTCGGGTTAACATGCTTGGATTTTATATCATAATATAATCCATCACCCTCTTTGTCCTCAATCTCCAGTTCGAACATTGAAGAAGTCGCTTCAGCAACCTTAATTAAGAAAGGATTGTACCTAGAAAAATACCACTTTCTCAATTCTTTTGTATCCCAATCTTTAATATAATAAAATCCATCTGCCTCGTAATAGCCTTCCCTTTTAGAAAACCGGAAATTTTGAAGGTGAAAATTATCTAGCGTATAATTCCCATGATATGTTTTGCATTTATTTACTTTAGCAACTTTATTCTTTGTTACTACCAACAAGGGGTCCCCGACAAGGAGTTCTTTTTTAGCTAAAAGCTGCTCAGTAGATCCTTGGCCAAAGAAATCATCTTCTTCAATCAAATAAACTTCAATAGTGTATAACCCATAGTCTAGTTCAAGCTCATGATCTACTACACTTAATTCATCTCTCAGCTCGTATTTTCTTAATACTTTTGATGTTTGCTTATTTTTCAGAACTACTTTTAAGTCGCCTTCTCCAATAAAATAACCTTCCACGAATAATCCACTTATTCCATTTTTAGGTGGATAATAACTTGCTGCAAAGTTCTTTATTTTTGGATGATAATGTATTGTTGCTATCTTTTCTTTCTTACCCTCTACAATAACGCCCAAAGTCAATGGCTCATCTCTTTTTACATAGGTATAATCATGCAAATCAAATAACGTTGTCTGATTATCGACTCTACCATTTACCTTGTAGTGACTCTTACTATCCAGTAAACGCAGTTGGGTAATCGGTTTGTAGTAAGACACCTTTAAATTCTGATCAGAGACCTTGTTATACCAAATATCAGTTACGTGATGGCTAGAATGGTAGCCACTTAAGTCCCATTCTAAATATGGAAGATCAATAGTTATCTTCATTTTCTCTCCAATATTATTCACCAGAGTTAAGCTGGCTATTGCGTTATGTTTGAGCTTAATTTTAATAGGTAACTTTTCCTTGATTTCCAAATGATTACCTGTCTTAAATTCTTTGAGAAGAGCTTCTTCTTTCTTATAATAATAGGTTTGATCAAAAGCATATTCAATGCCTGGAATGACAACCAATTTCTCTGAAATAATCGGTTTATAATTACCTTTCTCTCTGATCATTATCGAGTAGGGTGTTGCTTCTCTGAGTAATTCAGTTGATATAGTGACAACAGCCATAAGCGCATTCGATCCATTCAAGATATTAGAATAAGATGCTTTACAGCAACTTTCTAAAGAATAGTTATTTTCATTGACTGAAAAAGCGTAATCTGATAATTTTTTCTCAGGTGGTATGACTAATCTTATTGTTGGTATCTGAGAGTATAGAGAATATTCATCTTCTAACTTCATGCGAATATTGGGGTATTTATTTTGTATGCTTACTTCGGTTTTAAAGTCTTGCGCATTCGGCTTTATCATCCACTGATCGATTTTTAACAATGAATCACTTTTTAAATAAACTGTATGGATTTTGTATTCAGAGTTTAGACGAGATGTCGTTTCACCATTTTCTACTTCGAGTTTAGTATTTGTTCTAGTTACAATTCTATAATCCTTGTCTTGAATTCTGCTAGGACTGACCTCTACTCCTTCTATATTAAAGATGAGGAATTCTCTGGTTAACAAATCACGTGAATCGTATATCTTCCGTGATCGAGTTGTTATTTCATATCTGAGATCAGCATGGAAGCTTGATAATTCGATTTTCTCGGAATCCGTCTTGAAGAACAACCGATTCTTTATTAATGACAGTTCTTTTCTTGCAAGAAGTGATTCATTCGAGTATACCTCGAGATAGATTGAATCGCTTACATAATCACTATCTATAATTTGCTTGGGGACTTCAAGACAAAGTTTTCCATCGTTCAGACTCATGTGCGCCACGCTGAACCGTTTAATGTACTCTTTCTTCTCTTCTCGCTTTTGATCAGTATTAAAGGTGATTTTAGGACGCAGTTTTTCATATTTCATGAAATAATAGTCGAATCTCGGCATAAAATTATATACAATCTTCTGACTATAATTTAATTCATTAATATAATACAAATATTTCTCTATAACTGGCGCCACGAGACCAGCAGCTCGTACAAAGGCAATCCTGAAAGATTTGGGAAGCTGTTGTCTGGCAATTGTCATTTTAGATCCCTGAAAATCAATATGAATATCTTCATCCTCAATATATCTCGAGAAAAGTTTATGCATGTATTCGACTAATTGCTGAACCTCTTCTTCATCATAGGTTTCTTCCAAATCTTTGAAATAGATATCCTCTAGAAATTCCAGAAACTTATCAACACTAGATTCAGTGATAATAGCATGAGTTAAAATAGTAGTGACGTAACCTTTATTCATATGCCCAATATGAAAGTACAATTGACGTGATTCACAAAAGCTTTCTATTGCTTCTTTACAGATTTTCTGTACATATAATTCATCTGCATCAATTCTTTTGGAGAATTCTTCCCAGAATTGTTTACCTCTATAATCATTAATGGCAAAAAAGACTAAGGCCACAGAGATAATCATATTTGCTTCAACTTTATATAATAATTTTTCTTTCTTTATCAAAGCACGCGCAAAATCGAGTACATCAAAATATTGAACGTCACTTAAATTCAGAGCTCCTATTAGGAACTCGTCCCCTTCTTTTTCAATACCTTCCTCTATAAGAAGTTCTAAGTATCTTAAGTGTTCAGGAAATGCCAACCCATTCACCTCCAGAAAATAGTATGTATATAGAGAGGTACATGCATCAGCACCCCTCTAATCTAAATTAATAATCCACTTGATCGTCTTCTGCCACTCTATCCATCCAGACTTTTTCTTTGTACATATTACTTGCCATTTTTTCTACCTGTTTCATGACAATGAATATGGCACTTTCTGCTTGTTTTGGTGGGTAATCATATTTCTTGAGTAGTCGTTTGATTGTTACGCGCATGTTTGCCCGTGCGCTCTTTCTGACACTCCAGTCAATAGTAATGTTTTTGCGTATGGCCTGAGTCAGTTCATGAGCAATCTTTTTGAGTGTTTCATCTTCCATCATCTTCTTGACAATATCATCCGAAGTTAAAGCATCATAAAAGGCTATTTCATCGTCACTTAATCCTAAGTCTTTTTCCTCATCATGCATTTTCTTAATGTCATGAGCCATCTTGATGAGTTCTTCCATTACCTCTGCATTGGTTATCGCCTGATTGCGGTAGCGATTTAGTGTTTTAGTCAACCGTTCAGAAAACTTCTCCGACTTGACGACATTCCGTTTTTCTATGGATTTAATATTTCCTTCAAGCAGTTTCTTGAGCATTTCCACAGCCAGATTCTTTTCTTTCATTTCTCTAACTTCATCAAGGAATTCTTCAGACAAAATTGACATTTCTGGTCGTTTCATTCCCAATGCATCATAGACGTCAATAACTTCTTCTGAAATAATCGAGCGCTCAAGCATCTGTCTGATTCGAGCATCCATTTCTCTTTTGGATAATGGTGACTTTCCTGTCTCTTTTATCTTGATTAAACTTGCTCTGACAGCTTTGAAGTAACTCACTTCTAGCGCACGATTTTTTCCGACATCTGTTGCTGCACATAGTGAATGAGCTTTGCCTAGTTCTAACGCTATCTGTTTGAATTCTTTCTGCTCATCTTCAGGCTTTCCAAGGATAAAGTTCATTCCACCAGCTATGGCACGCATGCGTTCAACCTTTGAATCACCCATATAGTTTGAATAATCATAGCCATGCATCATGTCTTGAGCAATCTCCAGTTTCTCTTCCATAATATTAATGGCTACTTCAGTATCGATCCCGGTATTTTTACGATCACTTGTCGTGTACTGGTTCAATGCCTGTTTCAAACTTTCAAGTATACCGATGTAATCAACAACAACCCCGCCGGATTTCTCCTTGAAGACACGGTTAACACGCGCAATCGCCTGCATTAAATTATGACCTTTCATCGGCTTATCGATATACATCGTATGCATCGACGGTACGTCAAAACCTGTCAGCCACATGTCTCTGACGATAACGAGCTTCAGTTCGTCTGAGTTGTCTTTCATGCGCTTAGCTAACGTATCTCGGCGCTGCTTGCCTCCGACGTGTTTCTGAAGACGCTCGCTGTCGGCTGCACTCCCGGTCATCACAACTTTAATCTTGCCTTTGTTGACATCATCGTCATGCCATCCAGGTCGGATACGAGTGATTTCATCGTATAAGTCCACACAAATTTTTCGACTCATACAGACGATCATACCTTTCCCGTCCATCGCCTGCTCTTTGGCTTCAAAGTGCTGGACGATATCCTCTGCCATTTTTTTCACACGGTTAGGCGAGCCGACAATGGCTTCCATGCGGGACCATTTCGCTTTGTTTTTATCCCGTTCAGTGTCTTCCTGACCTTCCATGACCTCTTCGAATTCATCATCGATTTTTTTCAGTTCTTCTTCGTTACTCTCTAACTTAATGATACGATTCTCGTAATATATACGAACGGTCGCTTCGTCCTCTACGGCTTGTGTCATATCGTAGGTATCGATGGTGTGTCCAAAGACTGCGACTGTCGAGCGGTCTTCCAAATCGATCGGTGTACCTGTAAAGCCAATAAAAGAAGCATTAGGAAGAGCATCTCTTAAGTACTTGGCATAGCCATACGTCACTTCACCTGTTTTAGTATCCGTTTTAGCTTCCAGTCCATACTGACTTCGGTGGGCTTCATCCGCTATGATGATGACATTTTTACGGTCTGTCAGAACAGGCATATCTTCGTTATCCGGTTTGAATTTCTGAATTGTCGTGAATATGATCCCGCCCGACTGACGTTCGTTAAGTAGATCATACAATCCATTTTTTTCAGTCGAATTTGACGACGAACTTGTCTTCTCTGCATTTGACAGTTTTCTAACGTGTGCCTGTTTAGGTGTTTGTCTAAGTAAATCTTTTGATTTAGAAAAAGTCGCAAACAGCTGGTCATCCAAGTCGTTTCTATCGGTAATGACTACAATCGTCGGGTTATTCAGCTGTCTGACAAGGCCGCCAGTATAGAAGACCATGGAAAAACTTTTCCCAGATCCTTGTGTATGCCAGATGACACCGATTTGACGGTCCCCCTCTTCTTGTGTGGCGATTTTCGTTTTCGTTAAGGCCTTTTTCACTGCAAAATATTGATGATAGGCAGCCAGGATCTTTACGACTGATTTCTTGTCACCAATCCGTTTGCCGTTGTCGTCTTTTTCAATCTCAGAGGATTCCTGAAAGACGATAAAGTGGCGAATGATATCCAACAGACGTTCTTTTTGCAGCATGCCGTTGAACAACACTTCATATTGAGGATTAGATAGTGGTTCGATCGTTTCACCATCGATGGTTCGCCAGTTCATGAACCATTCCTCACTGGATGTAATGGTGCCAGCTTTAGCGTTCGTTCCGTCTGAAATGATATTAAACGCGTTGTAGTAAAAGAGCGATGGTATTTCCCGTTTATATGTTTGTATTTGATTATAGGCATTTTCAATACCTACCTGCTCATCGCTGGCCGATTTCAGTTCTATGACCACAAGCGGTAGTCCGTTAACAAACAGAATTATATCCGGACGTCGTTCTTCTTTTTCTACGATTGTAAACTGATTGACCGCTAAAAATTCATTGTTTGACATATGTTCAAAGTCAACAATATAGGCTCGCTTTGTCCGTATTTCTCCATTACTCTTGAAGCTGACTTCCATCCCGTCCGTCAGTAGACGATGGAAATAGCGATTGTTTTCTTCAAGCAGTGGACTGTTAAAGGTGATCAGCTGTCTATAAGCCTCATCCAATGCTTCTTGTGGTAATTCAGGGTTGATCCGTCTCAAGGCTTCTTTGACTCGAATAGAAAGCAAAACCTCTTTAAAGTCATGGCGTTCCTCCTGGCTCCCGCCAGGAGAAATGTCTACGCCTGACAGATACTCATAACCTAAGTTACCTAAAATCTCAATCGCTGCTTCTTCTAAAAAATCTTCTGTAAAGTGCTCGAACAAACTCATGAAATAACCTCCTTTCTATTGAGTCATACTCTCTTCCAGTTCATCTAAAGGTACACGGATCTCTCCAGACATGAGTTTAGGGAGAAGGGTGTCTCTTATTTCACGAAGCTTTTTATTCTGCAATCCAGTCACTTTTATATTTTTGTTTATTTCCTTTGCAATAAAACTGAACTTTTTAATGTAATGTAATTCGGGAATAACTACATTATAATTATTTAATAAAGAACTCAAGTCTAAATTCTTTATCCCTGTAGTCCCATTTTCAAAGTTAAAGAATATTTTTTGATCATATAAAAATTTCCAAAAATAATAAAAAAACTCTTGATATATATCATTTCTTAATTTAATAGATCTACAGAAATTTGTACACACTACTGGAGCATCAAATCTATCTAACAATTCCTTAGATACATAGCCAATTCTTCCAGTAGATTGTGTGGGACTTCCTCCCGAAATTTCTACTATTAAATTTCCATCTTGAAGTTCTTTTTTGTTTAAATTCTTTTCCAATATAAATCTAATAGGAACTTTTCCGCTGTTTCCCTTATTAAGTTCATTAATATCCGCTCCACGAATACAATAGACTTTTTCCTTATAATTTTTTTGTGGTGTGTTTTTTCCCCAGTCGCCACCAATTATGTTATCAACAAATTTCGATAGGTTTCCTATTTCCCATGTTTCTGGAATCAATCCTATTTCACTTTCAACCATCTCTCCACCACTAGACTTATAAGGTTCACCATTTTCATTCGGAAATTCAAAGTCAACAAACCATTGCTTAAATAAGGCTTGTGCCATATTCTCTAGCGTTTCATTGATTTGATTGTTTACTTCAATCTTTTCATCAAGAGTGGAGAGAACGTTTGCTATGGCTTTTTGTTCTTGAAGTGATGGTAAAGATATACTAGTGTTTTCTAAAACATCTTTTTGTGCTCTTTGTCTTCCAGTCGTTCCTGTCATTGATTTTATTGCTACTTGTCTTAAGTTATCAGAAATTGCTAAATAGTATATGAAATCCTTATCAGTTAATCCTTCTTTTTCTCTTAATACAATAAATTCAGTGGATCCGAAACCTACTTCCCCATCATCCAATACACTTACTTGTGCAGTTTTTCCATTTTCTAAACAAGGGGTAATTCTTGCTAATAGTGTATCCCCATTTCTGAATTTTGTACCACTTTTAAATTCAGTTACTTCATATCCATCAATTGTTCTATTGAATTCGTTTAGTCTACTCATTCCAATTTTTTTAGCCATCGTTCCTTTTTTGATCGATTCTCTAGGATTAAATATCATTACATCTTTCAATAGTGCTTTTTCCCAATTATTAAAAGTCATATCCTATTCCTCCTAGATTCTTTCTGATTTCTTCTTCTAGGTGGTGTGATTTTGCAAATAGTTCTGCTAATTCCGCAGTCATATCATCCATTTTAACTTCAAACGGAATACCGTCATCTTCTACTTCTTCAATGCCGACGTAACGTCCTGGAGTCAATACATATTCATGTTTTCTAATTTCCTCAAGAGTTGCTGCTTTATTGAATCCTTGGACATCAACATATTCACCCTCTTTACTACGCCAATCATGGTATGTTCCTGCTATATTTTCAATATCTTCGCTTGTCAATTCCCGATGAGTACGATCTACAAGATTACCAACCTGTCTAGCATCTATAAATAATACTCCCTTATTTCTTTCTCTTTGAGCTCCAGTTTCATTTTTGTTTTTTCTTAGTATCCATAGAGAAACTGGAATGGGTGTAGAATAGAATAGCTGACTAGGCAATGAAACAATTGCATCCACCATATCGGCTTCAAGTAAGTTCTTTCTGATTTCACCTTCATTAGAAGTATTCGAACTTAACGATCCATTAGCTAAGACCACGCCGGCTGTTCCATTTGGCGCTAAGTGATAAAGGATGTGTTGAAGCCATGCATAGTTGGCATTCCCTTTTGGAGGAATTCCAAACTTCCAGCGTACATCATCAACTAAATGCTCTCCGCCCCAGTCACTGATATTAAAAGGCGGGTTTGCTAAAATAAAATCACTTTTCAATGTTTTGTGTAAGTCATTATGAAAGGTGTCTGCATAGTGGTCTCCTAAATTTGCTTCGAGACCTCTGATAGCCATATTCATCTTGCAGAGCTTCCAAGTTGTAGGGTTATACTCTTGCCCGTAAACAGATAGATCCTCTACGCGTCCTTGATGATCTTCTACAAATTTTTCACTTTGAACAAACATGCCGCCCGATCCACAGCATGGGTCATATACTCGGCCACGGTATGGTTCAATCATTTCTACAAGGGTTTTAACTACGCTGGCCGGCGTGTAGAACTCTCCGCCGCCCTTCCCCTCAGCTGAAGCAAACTGGCCTAGGAAGTATTCATAGACACGTCCAAGTAAATCCTGTTCGCCGTTTTTATGTAGCTTGATTGTAGAAATTAAATCGATCAGCTCACCTAAACGTCGCTTATCCAATTCTGGACGGGCATAACGTTTATCCAGGACACCTTTTAAAGAAGGGTTCTCTTTTTCGATTAAAATGAGGGCATCATCAATATACTGTCCGATTTTCTCATCTTTGGCATTATCACGAATATACGACCAACGTGCTTCTTTTGGTACCCAGAATATGTTTTCTGCCGCGTATTCATCTCGGTCTTCTTCAAATCCCATACCTTCCTCAACTAGTTCATCGTGCTTGGTCTCAAATTTATCTGAGATATATTTTAAGAATAGTAGTCCCAGTACAACATACTTGTAATCTGATGCATCCATACTGCCACGTAACTTATCTGCCGCTTTCCAAAGTGTTTCCTCAAAACCAATGTTACCTGTTTGCTCTACCATTATTTTCTCCTCCATCAATCTATTCAAATTTTTAGTGTACTTAATATAAGTATAGTTATCCTTATTGTACGTGTGTTCACAGTCTTATTCAATTCTATTATTAAAATATTGTTAATCAAACGTTTAACTAATATATAAATATCCTTTGTATATCTCATCAGTCACTGCTTCTTTGATGTTTGTTTTAGTAATTTTCAACTTATCATTACTTCTGAGCTGAATTGTTTTTGGATAACCGTCTGTATTTTCCATGTGTGTGATAAGACTGGAGTTCGTTCCCTTACCCTTCATGGAATGAGGGAGCGGTCCGAATAAAACTAAACGATAATTAGGGTTGTATTGAATAGATGTAAAGTCTTTATTGGTTGCTTTCGAGTAATCCAAATAACACTCTACTCGCCCCTTATCTATGCCTAAGTCTTTTAAGCAACCCTTTATTATATTCTCACCAATTTTGGAATCACCGATTATTAAGATCTTACCATCTGGAAATGTATCATATATTGGTTCTGGGTCTACTTCCGGCATTAAATCTTCCATACCTAAACCAGTTAAATACTCTTGTATTCGATTATTATCATTAGCTTTCTTAATTTCTTTTTGGAAACGATATGAGGCCTCTGTAATAATATCGAGCAAGATATCACTCGTCACAACCATTATATTCCCTCCTCCACAAGATTCTTTCTCTTTTCTCGAACAAGTTCTATTTGCTTCTCAAGCATAATTAATCGTTCGTTTAGTTCATTGTACTCGGCAGCAATTTCATCTTGTTTTTTCTTATCCAAGTTAGGTATTTGTACTTTTTTCAAATCTTTAATGCTGATATTTTTCATGACTGATCCCTTAGATAATCGGTTGAGTTGAGATTGACCTTTCTCACTTTGTAAATAGGCAAGAGCGAATGTAGGATTTATTTTCTCTTCATCCAATTCTAGGAAATAAAGATTTCCGTTAGCTAGTATTTTTTCATCCTCTTCTACATGAGCAAGAGCGATTTTAAAAGGTGCATTTTTTGAAATAATCAGATTTTTATCATTGATACAATATCTCTCATGCTTGTCATCAATTCTCTCTAATGGGGGGAGATTTGAATCTATTCTACCGTCTTGAATATTCTGAAGCATCAAGTAACGATAATTAGTTTCCTGATCGCTTATTAATTCATCCAATTCACTTGATTTAATCATTGAGCCCCTACTGATGTTCGAAGTGATTTCATCTAACTCTATTCCATGGACTATATCTTCTAACCCAATATAGTGAGGATTATATAGAATATAATCCTTATTTTTGATTTCTTCATGTGTTACTGCTCTACTAATTTCACTTTTCTTATCATACGCATCTAATATCATTTGAATATCTTTCTCTTTTAGTACATTCTTTCTACGCTCTGATGTATAAATTTCAGAGGCATCAACCATTTTTACGTCTGTATTGTTCTCACTCAAAACGACCATTGTGATTGGAATTGCCGTTGATGATAACAAGTTGGCAGGAAGTTGGATGATTCCTTCTATAACTTTTTGCTCAATCAAGTGACGTCTAAACTCTGTGTCCCCAGAATTAAATGTTCCACCATTACTCATTAAAAAGACAGTTCGTCCTGGTTGCTTAGTATTTAAGTAAGCGGCCATAGCGTAAACCCAATCTCCAGAGACAGTTCGCCCTGATTCCTCAAAATAACTTTTTAATTTCTTATTATGTTTCATGTATTCTTCTAATTGTCTATATCTCATCCCGAAAGGAAAATCCGAAAACACTTTATTTGCTTCTAAGTGACTATAATCTTTACTAATCATATTACCTGATATGATCTCAATTGGAAGCTGGGTAACATACTGTCGTAACTTACTGATAACTATATTTGATTGATTTAATTCCACGCCATAATTATTTTTAGTCTTACTTTCCAATGTAGCTTGCATTAAGAAAGAAGAGCCTCCTGATCCCAGGTCCAGTACTTTATCACTTTTCGATATATCCAACAATTTAATAGCCAGATTCACGATGCCTTCAGGTGTTTGGCTTACATTTATTTCAGAGTACAAACGTGGTTCTGTAAACAGAACGACACCTCTCAAATCATCGATAGTATATTTCTCTGAATATTCTTTAATTTCTCTCGAAAATCTTTCCCATGTTGCTTTCAAACTTCGTAAAACCGTTTCATCTTTTAATACTTTATTAATTTCTTCAACAGGGGAAACATCATTCTGCTCTTTTAAAGCTATTGCCAAAGTAGAAGCCGAAATAACAATATCTAAATATTCTTCTTTTCTGATTTGCCCTCTTACTAAATCTAAAAAGAAATCTGCAGCTTTTTCGTATTCTGTTTGGTTCTTCAATTCTTCAAAATATGTTTTATCCAAAATTAACGCCTCCAATTTTTATTATATGGTTATTATAAACCATATAATAAAATAAGTAAATGGTTTTTAATAACCATTTTAACTTTTCTTTTATTTTTTATTCATTGTAAATAAAAAAACTCAGATCACAAATAATCTTTTTCCTGTTAGATTCCACATCTAACCGATAGATTATCCATATGAACTGAGTTCTTTCACTTGCTATTACTTATCTTTTAAACCATCTTCTGCTCTTTAATCAGCAGTTTGCCTTCGTAGTCTTCGATCTTGTAATCCAGACGGTCGAGGACTTTTTCCATTTCCTCTTTTTTCTTCAAAAGCTGTTCTCTTTCTTCTATTAGGATCTCTTTGCGTTCTAAAAGGGTATCGTCGCCTTCACGAACAAGGTCCGTATAGCGCTTCAGCACATCCAGCGACAGTCCCGCAGTTCTCATGCAGGCAATGAAATCGATCCACTTCAGGTCGTCTTCGCTGAAGGTCCGGATGCCCGCTTCGTTCCTTTTGATAGGCGGAAGCAGGTTGATGCTTTCATAATAGCGAATGGTTGACGGACTTAAACTCATTTCTTTAGCGACCGTGGATATATTCATATATCGTTCCTCCTTAACATTCGCTTTAAGTCTATCACTTAAGCGCAGCGTCTAGACGTTCTATTTTTTCTGCTGTTCACGGTCTGCGATCGATACGCCTGATAACCGCTTGACCATTTCAGGATCACGGTGATCAAAGAAGAGAGACTGTCCTTCGTTCAGTTCAGAAATCCTGTTCATGTCCTCTTCAGACAAGGTAAAGTCCTGACTGTTGAAGTTCTGTTCGATTCTGTCTTTGTGTACAGATTTTGGTATCGCAACGATATTATTCTGAGTCAGCCAGCGCAGGATGACCTGAGCTGCTGTTTTATCGTACTTCTTACCGATCTCGACGAGTGTTTTATTATTGAAGATATCATCTTTTCCTTCTGCAAAAGGGGCCCATGATTCATGCACGACACCGTATTCTTCCATGACAGCGTGATCTTCTTTACGCTGATAGAATGGGTGGGTTTCGATTTGATTGACTGCCGGTGTCACGTCATTATGCAGGATCAGATCAACTAAGCGGTCTGAATGGAAATTGCTTACGCCGATCGCTTTAAGTTTGCCTTCTTTATTCAGTTCTTCCATCGCTCTCCATGAGCCATAAACGTCGCCGTATGGCTGATGAATGAGATAGAGATCGATATAATCGATCTGCAGGCGTTCCAGGGCTTCGTCGACCGCAGCCAGGGTACTTTCGTATCCGGCATCTTCGATCCAGAGTTTGGTTGTCAGGAAAATCTCTTCTCTTGGTACGCCACTCTTTCTGATCGCTCTGCCTACCGCTTCTTCATTCGTGTATGAACGCGCCGTGTCGATTAGACGATACCCTGTTTCCAGTGCATCAAGTACTGCCTGTTCACATTCGTTTTCATCAGGGATTTGAAAGACCCCAAAGCCAAGTAAAGGCATTTCCAGTCCATTGTTCAGTTTGATTGTTTCCATTATTCTTTTCCTCCTCGGATTTTCTTACAGTTGATTTCAGTTATTCGGATAAGGCTTAGCACCCACCACATGATGCGGCACATACAGTTCTTCCAGATAGTCCATTTCCTCTTTAGTCAATGAGATATCTAAAGCGGCGACGGCATCATCGATATATTTTGCTTTGGTCGCACCGATGACCGGTGAAACGACCTGCGGCTGATGCAAAAGCCAGGCTAAAGCGACTTGAGCACGGGGCACGCCTTTTTTCTCGGCTAATTCGCCAACGCGATCCGCAATGCGCTTGTCCTGTTCTTCGGTACTGCCGTATTTCATCTCCTGAATTTTATCTGTTTTTGACCGCTCCGTTTCCACTGACCAGTCACGCGCCAGACGTCCAGATGCCAGCGGGCTGTATGGCGTCAGAGCAACTTTCTGATCCTCACAAAGCGGATTCATCTCGCGTTCCTCTTCACGGTACAAGAGGTTATAGTGGTTCTGCATCGACACGAATTTCGTCCAGCCATTCTTCTCAGCGACATACTGAGCTTTCTGGAACTGCCAGGCAAACATGGCTGAAGCCCCTATGTATCGGGCTTTTCCTGATTTTACCACATCATGAAGAGCTTCCATCGTTTCTTCGATCGGTGTGTCGTAATCCCAGCGGTGAATGATGTAGAGATCCACGTAATCCATTCCCAGACGCTCGAGCGACTGGTCGATCTCATGCATGATGTTCTTGCGTGAGAGACCGCCGCCATTAGGCTTGTCCCGCATCGATCCGTGGACTTTGGTCGCCACAACGATATCCTCACGCTCAGCAAAGTCATTTAGGGCCTTGCCTAAGATACGTTCACTTTCTCCTTTGGAATAGACATTAGCCGTATCAAAAAAGTTGATGCCTAAATCTAAAGCGTGCTTGATGATCTTGCGGCTGTCTTCTTCTTTCAAGACCCAGTCGTGGATCCAGTTTTCCGGATCCCCGAAACTCATCGCACCTAGACAAATGGGGGTGACATCCATTCCTGTATTGCCGAATTTTACCGTTTTCATGTATCGCACTCTCCTTTGATTTGATATGTTAACTTTACCACTTAAAGTTGGGTTTAAGTCAACTAAAACTCTGGTCTTTTTTAAGATAAGTGTCAGATTTTCTTATCCCTAACCGTTATTTTAAGAAGTGACGGCTGTTCCTTCTGAAACTCCTTAAGATAATATCTGAACTTCAGGAGTTTCACTATATATTCTCCAGACTCCTGAAGTTCGGCCTGAATCTTCAGAAGTAAACGACTTATTCGGTCTCACTTCTGACGTTTCAGACTGCTGACTCTGATTCGATACAAGGGGGTCATACGCGCAAAGCAGCGCGTATGCTCTTTCTGAAAAAGCACTGACAAAACCGACTATATAGTCTTTTTTGTCAGTGCTAAGGTCATACTATTTATTTCAGATTTTCACCATTTGACTCAATGACTTGTTTATACCAGTCAAATGATTTTTTCTTCTTTCGTTCCATCGTTCCGGATCCGTCATCGTGCTTGTCGACGTAGATGAAACCGTAACGCTTGGCGTATTCACCGGTCGAGGCACTGACCAGGTCGATACAGCCCCAGCTCGTATAACCGATAACGTCCACGCCGTCTTTGACCGCCTCTTTCATTTCTGCAATGTGTTCACTCAGATAATCAATACGATAGTCATCCTGAATGGATCCGTCTTCTTCGACTTTATCATAAGCACCCAGACCATTTTCAACGATCATCAGCGGTTTCTGGTAACGTCCATATAATTCGTTCAAGGAGATACGTAGACCGACCGGATCGATTTCCCAGCCCCAGTCACTCGCTTCAAGGAATGGATTTTTAACGCCTCCGATAAGATTTCCCTGACCCATTTCCTCAGGTGATTTATTTTTCTTGTCTGTACGGGACATATAATAGCTGAATGAAATAAAGTCGACAGTACCGTTTTGACTGCTGCTTCTTAAGATTAAGGTGGATCTTAAGGAGTTTTCTTCAATATCAGCTCAAGTCCTATAGATAACGAGCCATTCATTCAAAAAAGCCCCTTCTAGCTATAAACTGGACCCTATAGAATAGACACGGATAAAAAACCCTTATTCGTTCTCTATTTTATAGGGTTCTTTATTGTATAATGAACCCAACTATATGAGTTCAAAGGAGAGCGTTGACATGGGAAGAAATTATTTTACAGAGGAAGAGCGAAGAGAACTTGAAGAAAATCCTTTTGTAGAGAAAGCATCAACTAAAGCAGTAACTTACTCAGAGGCATTCAAAGACCATTTCGCTAAAGAAAAAGCTCTCGGAAAAGGACCTACGCAAATTTTTAGAGACGCAGACTTTGATGTGATAGCGTTAAGGAAAGACCGTATAAAGACTTTTTCCAGACGAATTAAAAATATGAGCCATCGCCCAGAAGGATTTATGGATTTACGTAGTGAATCCAGTGGAAGACCCCGTACTAAAGAAAGAACTCAAGAAGAAGAAATCGCACACTTGAAACATAAAGTCGCCCTTCAAAAACAACAGATAGATGCCCTAAAAAAAACAAATTTTATCCATCGGAAGGCCAAGAGGGCTTCACACAAGAAAAATTCCAACTCATTAAAGACCTAACAAAACGAGATCATAATTTGTTAAATATATCATGGCTATGTGAGATTGCTTTAGTTTCACGTTCGGGGTATTACAACTGGTTGAAATCTGAAGAGAGTCGAAAGAAAAAAGAAGAACAAGATCAGCACGATTTTAATTTGATACTTGAAGCCTATACACATCGCGGCTATGATAAAGGATCCAGAGGGATCCATATGCGACTGTTACACATGGAGATACTCATGAACCGGAAGAAAATCCAGCGCTTAATGAGAAAGTTTGGACTGTTCTGCCCTATAAGAAAACCGAATCCGTATAAGCGCATGGCAAAAGTACGCCAGGAACATGCGTTAAAACCTAATCTCGTTAACAGAGAATTTAGAGCCTACGGTCCACGAACGATCCTCTTAACAGATATCACCTATCTCTTTTACGGGCGAGGAAGGAAAGCTTATTTATCTGCCGTGATTGATGCATTCACGAACCAGGTCTTAGCGTATCAATTAAGTGAATCCTTAAGTATTGATTTTGTTTTAGAGATGATTGAAGACCTTTTGATCAACCATGACATTTCAAAACAACAGAAAACCCTGATCCATTCCGACCAGGGCATTCACTATACAAGTATAAAATTTCAAAAATTACTCGCGGATAAAGAACTGCGTCAATCTATGTCACGAAGAGGAAACTGTTGGGATAACGCTCCCCAAGAATCCTTCTTTGGACACATGAAAGACGAAATAGCTTATCTTGGTGATGTTGAGGCGTTCTCAGACCTTCACCCCATTATTGATGACTATATGGATTATCATAATACAGAACGCTATCAGTGGAAACTGGCGAAATTATCTCCTAATCAATATTATGATTATTTTAAAACGGGTGTGTATCCCCTGAGTCATTTGGTGAAAACGCCTGATTTTCCTGAGATTCAAGTACCGATAGAATATCCTCATTAAAGCGATCAAAATATTTTTCCTCTAATTGTGTCCATTTTTCGGGTTTGAAAACAGCAGGATAATAAAAATCTAAATCCAGTTTTGCATGAACATAGAGGTCGTATTCCATTTCGATAGCTGGATATTTTAAAATCCATTTCAACCGATCAATCAAATAATCTTCGGAATACATTTGATCAGTCACCTGGCGAAAGGAGTGGAAGTACACCCTCTGTTCGCTTTCAGTCAATGTTTCAAAATAACGTAACATCCAGTTTGGATAAACGCGTTCTGTATGCATGTCTCTAAAGATTGAGAAACCAAGGGTTTCTAGGCTATTAAAATCCTTCTTATTCATTTTTTTGTTGGATAATCCCCACCCAAAATCTAAGTATTGATCCAGGCTTAAACGTATTATCGCTCCTCCTATGACGTTATCATAGAAGGAGCGATAATAAATTATAAGGGGTTTTTATCAAACTGTCCTTGACATGGGGTCCAGTTTACTAAGTAGAAGGGGCTTTTTCACATTTTAATGATCAGTCGACTTTTTCAGCTTCTTTCCGGACGGTGACCGGTTCAGGCTCGCTGTCTCCGGAAAGCATTCTTTCTGCGACCAGCAGTAGGATAGGCAGGATGATGTCATCTGCATACCCCACCATTGGAATGAAGTCTGGAATGATATCGACAGGACTCAGGATATATAGAATGATCCCTGCGACCATCACTTTCTTTTTCGTTTCGACTTTGGCATCAAAAAGAGACATAGCTAATGATTTAATTTTTTTCATTGGTGTTTTGTTCTGTTTTTTGTGAAGTTTCATCATTCAGCATCCTTTCATGCGTAGTGATACGCGTCAGTTGGCTAGTTATTGGTTACCAGCATCCTAGGTATTTTTTGTACAGTATTAGTATACATCAACCATAGATAGAATAAATCAGTCTTAAGGACTATCTTTCATGACCTCATAACTGAAAGCTCGGCATTTCTTTATCGCTCCTTCGACTGCTTCCTATTAGACTTTCTCAACGTAAAGGGCTAGAATAGTTAGAGCGTGACTTAAGTTATGATTTATTTTGACTCATGAATAACTGCGCTGCTGCGAATAAGTTTAAATAATCAAGGATTAAGGAGTGGTCAAGTGAATTGGGCTGTACTGGATATATTGGGTGCCATCGCGTTTGGGATAAGCGGGACGCTGGTTGCTTCAGAAGAAAACTATGACTTGCTGGGAGCCTATATCCTTGGGTTCACCACAGCTTTTGGCGGCGGGACGATAAGGAACTTGCTCTTAGGAGCTTCTGTCGAAGGGATATGGATACAAAGAAACTTATTTATCATCGCTTTTGTTTCAATTACCTTTGCCTTTTTCTTCCCGCATAAATGGAAATCACACTTCACACACACTGCCGTCTTTTTCGATGCCGTAGGACTGGCTGCGTTTGCTATTCAGGGTGCCAATTATGCCGTCTCGATCGATGCGCCATTAGTTGCCGTCGTGACTGCCGCTGTTTTGACCGGTTCCGGCGGAGGAATGGTGCGGGATTTGCTCGCCGGACGCAAACCCATGATCTTCTATTCAGAAATCTATGCTTTGTGGGCCGCCTTTGCTGGTCTGTTTATTGGACTTGGCTGGATCAGCGGGCCCTACGTCGTAACGGTCCTCTTCGTTGCTCTCATCGCGCTTCGAGTTGCCTCTGTCTACTATAAATGGACGCTTCCTCATTATTTCTCTGCACAGAAGCGAATCGGCTTCGATCCCGAAGAATAACGTTTTAACAAACTGACTACACAAGCGCTTTTGTTTCGGACCGGAATCGGTTCAGGCAAAAGTGCTTTTCTTATGCTTAAGAAACTATTTTCCTAGTGGACAGATAAAGATCATGCTGGGGTCTTGGAACTGGTTCGGCTCGTTCATCAAGAAATGGGCCTGGGATAAGCCGAAGATCCACCGATTCAGCGCGTACGCCTCATATTGTGTGATCACGAAGCCGAACATCACTCGACTTCGGTCCCTAGAAAAGCGGCGCGCTTTTGTACACACCGAACTTGGGCTTCTTCGGCTCGTTCGCTGTTCAATTTATTTTGTATCGACCGAACTTTCGGTCACTTCAGCTGATACACAAAGAATAACCAGCTCTACTTACCGAAGATGAGCGTCTTCGACATGTTTGTTCAGTCCTGCATCTCCTAGCTGCAGAACCGGGGCCAACTTCGGCCGGTCAATAGCGTCAAGAAACGTCTAATGACCGAACAGGCTCACCTTCGGCCTGTTCGTTCCCTATAAGCAGACAAACTTACTCAATCTAAGATACCTATTCCCAGTAAGCACTACCTTATTCAAAAAAAGCACAAAGTCCATAAAAGACCTTGTGCTCCATCAGAATTATAATACTTTTGCCAGGAAATCCTGGGTACGTTCATGCGTCGGCTGCGTGAAAATGTGTTCAGGCGTTCCCTGCTCCACGATATAGCCGTCATTCATGAACAGGACGCGGTCTGCCACTTCCCTTGCAAAGCCCATTTCATGAGTCACGACGACCATCGTCATCCCCGACTGGGCCAGATCCTTCATGACCTTCAATACTTCACCAACCATCTCCGGATCGAGAGCCGAAGTCGGTTCGTCAAACAGCATCACATCCGGATCCATCGCCAAAGCACGGGCGATTGCGACACGCTGCTGCTGACCGCCGGAAAGACTCGCTGGATAGGCTGCGACTTTATCGCCCAGTCCCACCTGGTTCAACAGATCCACTGCTTTCCTTTCAGCAGAAGCCTGTGAGATCCCTTTTGACTTGACGGGAGCGATCGTCAGGTTCTCCTGTGCCGTTTTATGCGGAAACAGATTGAACTGCTGGAAAACCATGCCCATCTTCTGACGCAGCTCGTTCAATTCCTTTTCCTTCAGTCCAGTCAAGGACGTTCCTTCAAACACGACTTCCCCATCAGTCGGTTCTTCAAGCAGATTCAGGCAGCGCAGAAACGTTGATTTCCCCGAACCCGATGGCCCGATGACCACGACGACTTCCCCCTGATTGAATTCCTCATTGATATCTTTCAGGACAACATTCTTTCCAAATGATTTCTTTAGGTGATTCACTTTAATCATGGTTCATTCTCCCCTCATAGAAGTTCAGTAGTTTAGTCAGGCTAAAGGTCAAGACAAAGTAGACCATCATCGTTATGAAGAGAGGTAGGATCCCCTGGAAGGAGATCGAACGGACGACACGTGTCTGAAAGATCAGTTCCCCTACACCAATGACGGAAACGATGGATGATTCTTTGATGATCGTGATAAATTCATTTCCCAGAGCCGGCCAGATATTTTTGATGGCCTGAGGGAAAATGATATGACGCAGTGAATCGTTTTTGCTCATCCCCAGACTTCTCGCCGCTTCTTCCTGTCCTTTATTCACTGAATTCAATCCCCCACGAATGATTTCAGCAATATAGGCTCCCGAGTTGAGTGAAACAGCGATGATCCCTGCAGCCAGTGCCGGCAGATTCACAAATAATCCTGAGGCAAAGTAGATGAACATGACTTGGATCAGCAAAGGTGTCCCACGGACGAATTCAATATAGGCAACAGCTAAAGATTTCAGCACGACATTTTTAGATAAACGCATCAGAGATAAAACTATCCCTAATATAAGTCCGAAAAAGACCGCAGCTGAAGAAATCAAAAGCGTGATTTTTGTCCCATCCCAGAAATATCCCCAGTATTCTGAAAGAAAACTCGAATCTGCTTCTTCGGCATCCTCAGATTGAGCCATATATTCGCCGGCCACTACCAGGTAGTCGTCTGTCAGGTTCTGTTCTGCGATTTCAGCCAGGCTTTCATTGACTGCAGTGACCAGTGAATCCTCGCCTTGTCTGAAAGCGACAGCTGACCCTGCATCGTCGTCTTCCATTTCAAACTCGCCGACAAAGGTAAATAAATCCTCATCATTACCGGCATGTGCTTCCGCATTAGGCCCCTGCATGACCATGGCCTCGATACGATTTGTTTTCAAAGCCAGCAGCAAATCGCTCAGGCTAGTCAAGCTCATGAGTTCAGCATCTTCTATCTGTTCCGCCAAGCCTTCCTGAAGCGAGCCGGACTGAACACCGATAGGCAATCCTTTGAGCGATTCCAGAGAAGTATAAACTTCCTCATCTTCAGCTCTCACCATTATATTCTGAAATGTCTTGAAGTATATTTCTGAAAAGTCGACACTCTTACGGCGCTCTGCTGTCGGCGTCATCCCCGCAATGACGATATCGACATTTCGTGCTTCCAGAGCAGGCAAAAGACTGTCAAAGCCGATATCCTGGATCTCCAGTTCAACACCCAAATCGTCTGCGATCTTCTGGGCGATCATCATGTCCATCCCCACGACTTGACGCTCCCCGTCTACCTCCGCATAAAATTCAAACGGTGGAAAGTCCGCGCTGGTCCCCACGACCAGTACGCCTTCGTCCTGAACACGTTTCAGAGCGGCGCCATCTTCTGCTGCAACTTCTTCTGACGGTATAAACAGACCTGTCAGAACAAGCAATAAAGTAAGTACGACATATACACTTTTTTTCATTCTTATTCTCCCCTTTGTTGTCTTTCGTTGAGCAACTTAGAAAGAATCATACCATCGTCGATATAAATATGCAATATATAAGTTAAAAAAGAATAATTAATAACGTTTTCATACTTTATATGTATTTTTAATGTATAAAATTAAATAAACATGCAAAAAAAAGAATGAGTCTGAGCTCATTCCTTTTCCGTTTTTTATTATTTGATTTGTTTTCCTGCTCTGAATTCTTCATCGTATTCGATTTCTCCGTCTCTAGAGTAACGGATCCAGCGTCCATGTTTCTGACCGCCTTTAAACTGACCGACCTGCCACAGTTCCCCGGTCTTGCGGTAAAAGACCCATTCCCCCTCCATCTGCTCATCATTATAGGTTCCTTTGGATTTAACTGTACCATCGATGAAGTAATACGTCAGGGTGTCTCCGTTCAGTTCATAAACTTTCTGTCCGTTGGCATACGTTTGTTTATCCGGCATATTAGTCGAAGGGTTCCCTTCTTCTCTCCTTTTCACTTACTTGTATTTTCCCGAAAGGAAGTGAGACTGTCATATTCCACTTCAAACAGACGGCTAAGTCTTACTTAAATGAGCAATAGGTCCTGATACGCAGCTAAACTGTCAGGATACGGTTCAGTGATTGTCCTGGTATCGACCATCTTTCCACTTCAGATAAGTCCTTGATCTCTCCTAAACATACCAGCCAAGAACAGCAGCTCCAGACAGACGTTTTCAACTGTTTCCGAAAAATGCACCTCCTGGTCAAAGACATCAGCCAGTGTCTGATTTGACGAAGCCGCCGGTGGCATGTATTTTGGTGGGCCGGCCGATGACTTCTTCAAGAGCTCTAAAGACTGTATATAAATTCATATTGATGCCTTCAAGAACGGCACGCAGCATATGTTCTCTCTTATGATACATGGCCAGTCCATAGATAGACTCTCCTGAGTTGGCATTCCGTGACGGCGCACATCCGCCCGATAACTAAGAATGAAAGATCAAGCCTCCTGATCCGGGCTGAGTTCCAGTCATCTTCTCGGTCGTGAGGGCACAGGCATTACCGCCCAGTGTTTTTGTTTCTAAATTTTTCATCGAACGATTTCATACATTTAGTATATCACTTGGACTATCCCCAGACCATTTTATTGCGGCAAAAAAACCTGCAGGATGACTTTGCTAAGTCGCTGCAGGTTTCAGCTTTTATTTAGTTGTTTTCAGTAATTTCTGCTTCGATGCCGAAATGATCGCTGACGACTGGACCGTTCCGACCATCAAAGACCACCCGGTAGCGGTCGACCCTTTTTCTGTTATCTGTAAAGATGTAATCGATCCGCTTTTCGTCCGGATGATCATTCCAGCCGTCGATGGCGCTGATCACTGTCGCGTCTCCGTTTTTTTCCATCGCTTCAGTATAACTGTCCAACAAGAATGGGGCCGTCACGTTGACCAACTCATAACCTTCTTCTCGTATCGATGCTTCATTATTGAAGTCACCCATGACTAAGAGTGAGGTTTCTTCATCGGCTTCAAGCAGGCTCAGCGTTTTAGTCCATTCGTTCTTAAACAATTCACGGCCTTCCCCGTCTTTCCACCAGGAATAGTGGCAGGAAAGGACCGTCCATTTGTCAGGCACTTCTTTGACCGAAGCCTTCAGGACACGACGCGTATAATGATGCGCGTAATCCTGGCAGTCTGATACAAGAAGGCTTTCTGCTTCAAATGGCAGCTGAGAGAGGATCGCGACACCTTCATCATATATGTCATACCCGATATGATTGGCCGTCCAGCTCCAGTAATAATCCAGACCTCTCGCCCTCAATCCTTCAACGATCAGCAGGGCAAAGTTGTCGGCTTTGACAGGCACACTCGGGTCATCGCCTCCCGCTTTGATGAAGCCGGGATCCGCTGTCACTTCTGCATCCAGTGACTGGTTGATTTCCTGAAGCGCGACGAAACGATAGGCTTGCGCCTGAATTCTGTCGACGATTTTTTTGATTTTATCATAAGGATCCTCTTCCATCCATGCATGGGTATTCAGAGTCAGGACCTTCATTTCACACTCTCCTTGACTAAATTAGTTCACGCGACCGATACGGTCTGTGGCTTTCACATCATTGTCAGCAGTCAGTTCGAACGACTGATTTTCTTTAAGGTTCGTGAAGACGACCATAATAGAGGTGTCTTTATCTGCCTCTTCTACTTTACTGCGGTACATGGTCGCCAGGGACTGGCCGGCTTCAACGGTCTGGTCTGCTTCGACCTTCACATCAAAGGCAGCCCCTTCAAGTTCCACCGTGTCGATCCCCATGTGGACCAGCACTTCAAGGCCTTCAGCTGTTTCCAGTCCGATGGCATGTTTTGTCGGGAAGATGCTGCTCACTGTACCTGAAACCGGTGAAACGACATCGTTGTCGGAAGGAACGACCGCAAAGCCGTCACCCATCATTTTCTGAGAAAAGACCTGATCATTGACCTCTGTAATAGGAAGGACGCGACCGTTAGCTACAGAATAAATGGTTTGTGTGCTGGTTTCAACACTAGACTTGGCTTCTTTTTTATCCGTATGAGCCGGTTTTTCTGAAGACGCGTCTAAACCGATCGACGATGCCGGTATCACTGCATTAGACTCCAGAACATCCAAGATATCAGATTTCAGCACATCGGCTTTGGGTCCGTAAATGGCCTGAACGCCGGTATCTTTATGGACCAGCCCCATTGCGCCGGCTTTCTTCCAGCTGGCTTCAGGACCGACTTTAGCGGTATCTCTGACTGTGACACGCAGGCGAGTCATGCAGGCATCGACGTCAGAGATGTTTTCTTTCCCGCCGAGCAGGTGAATGACATCATAGACCTGCTGAGACGCATCTACTTTTTCTCCCGAAGCTTCGCCTTGCCCGTTGTTTTCATAATTCCCTTTACGGCCGGGCGTCGCATACTTGAACTTCCTGATCAAAAAGTCTGCGATGAAGTACATGACCACAGCGAACAGCAGGGTGACCCAGATAAAGTTGATCAGGTCCCAGCCCAGTCCGGCCCGAAGAGCCAGAGGGGTTCGGGTCAGCAGTTCGATGTTACCAAAGGCGTGGATACGCAGCGGTACGATATCTGCCATGGCAAATGCCAGTCCCTGAACCAGGGCATAGACACCATAAAGCGGCATGGCGGCAAACATGAACATGAATTCCAGCGGTTCTGTGACACCCGTCAGGAAGACAGCCAATGCAGCTGAAAGGTACATGGATTTATACGCCTTGCGCTTGTCGGCATCCACGTTTTTGTACATGGCATATGCCAGTCCCATCAAAGTTCCTGAAGAGCCGATCATCTGGCCGACTTTGAATCGTGCCGGGATAAAGTTCTCCATGGCATACTGATAGGTGCTGGTGTCGCCGATCTGATCCAGGTTGACTAAGTCTCTAGCCCACGCAAGCCACAGCGGATCTTGTCCAAATACAAGCGCACCTTCCTGCGCGCCACTCAAAATTTCATACGTTCCGCCAAGCGGGGTATAGTTGATCGGAATGGTCAGCATGTGGTGCAGACCGAACGGCAGGAGCAGTCTTTCCAATGTCCCGAATAAAAATGGCGCCAGCACAGGTGCAGTGTCTTGGGACTCAGCGATCCAGACACCAAAACTGTTGATGCCGCCTTGGATCACAGGCCAGACAAAGGACAGAACAATGGCCGCAATCAGTGACCAGAGGATCACAACAAAAGGGACGAAGCGTTTGCCGTTAAAGAAAGACAAGGCATCCGGCAGTTTTCTGAAGTTGTAGTACTTATTGAACGCCATAGCTCCCATAAAACCGGCAATGATCCCGACGAAGACACCCATGTTCAGAGCCGGGGCTTCCAGCACACTGACAAAGTAGCCGTCTACAGGGATCTCTGTGCCGAACAGGGTCTGTGTAACTGCTGATTCATCGGCCAGCATGTCCCCGGTGACACCGAAGATTGCTCCCGTGATGCGGTTGATCAGGATAAAACTGATTCCGGCCGCAAAGGCCCCGCCGGCACGGTCTTTCGCCCAGCTTCCTCCGATCGCCAAAGCGAAGAGGATGTGCAGGTTCCCGATAATGGCCCAGCCGATATTTTCAATGACACTTCCTACAGCGACAAGTGCTTGCAGATCCGGATCTATCAGCGGGATCGACCCACCGATACTGATCATCAGTCCCGCTGCCGGCATAACGGCGATAACACCCATCAGGGCCTTGCCGAATTTCTGCCAGAATTCAAAATTCATAATCTTTTTCATGATGCTTCTCCTCTATTCTATAATTATTTGTTGTCCAGAGTATAGTAGTTTGGATCGTGCCAGACTTTCTGTTTGGCTACTTTATATACCCGTGCTTCATAAGGACGTAATACCATGCGCGTATTTAATTCATCTCTCACTTTATAATTACTCAGTTTCATCTCACCAAGTTCCAGTTCTTCCGTCAGGTCAAGCGATGTTGACTGATTGAAAAGGTTCACGATGACAGCATATTCCACGCCGTCAAACGATCTCAAATAGGCATAGACATGATCATGTTCTTTGGCGATCAGTTCATAGTGCCCGTAGATCAGCGTGGGTGTGGTTCGACGCATCTGGATCATCTTTTTATAGTAGTAGTAAATGGAATCCGGATCGTTCAGCGCCTGTTCGACATTGATATCGGGATAATTTGGATTTATACCAAACCACGGCGTGCCTGTCGTGAAACCGGCTTCTGGTTCATTGGACCACTGCATCGGTGTCCGCGAATTATCGCGCCCGTTTTTCCAGATGTAGGCCATGATCTCGTCATGCGTTTGTCCATTCTCCGTTTCTATCGCATACATGTTTTTCATGCCGACATCATCATAGTCCTCGATCGAATCGAACTGGACATTCGTCATGCCGATCTCCTGTCCCTGATAAATAAAAGGCGTGCCCTGCATGAAGAAGTAGAAGGTGGCCAGTGCTTTGGCCGATGTCTTTCTCAGGTCGCTGTCATTGCCCCAGGTCGATACAGAACGGGCCAGATCGTGGTTTTCGATAAACAAGGCATTCCAACCGCGACCGTCCAGACCGCGCTGCCAGCGGGTCATCACTTCTTTCAGTTCATGGATATCCAGACCGTCACCATTCGATCCCCAGAGCCCCAGATGTTCGAACTGGAAGATCATGTTGAAGTATCCGCTTTCTTCGCCTACCCATCGGTCTGCATCCTTTATCGTTACACCATTCGCTTCACCGACCGTCATGACATCATAGTTTTTCAGCGTCCGTTCAGCAAATTCTGATAAAAACAGATCGATCCCGGACTGGTTCATGTGTCCATCAAAAGATGGCACGTATTTTTTATTCAAAGGATTCGGCATATTCGGAAAGCCGTTTTTCTTCTTGATGTGCGATATTGCATCGATACGGAAGCCGTCGATCCCTTTGTCCAACCACCAGTTCACCATTTCATACAATTTCTCGCGGACTTCCGCATTTTCCCAGTTCAGATCCGGCTGTTTTTTTGAAAAGACGTGCATATAGTACTCTTTGGACTGCTCGTCATACTCCCAGACCGAACCGCCGAAGATCGATTCCCAGTTGTTGATATCGGAACCATCGGGTGTCCCCGGATGCCAGATATAATAGTCTCTATATGGGCTGTCTTTTGATGACCGGGCTTCGACGAACCAGTCGTGTTCATCCGACGTGTGATTGATGACGAGATCCATAATGATACGCATGCCGCGCTTATGGGTCTCTTCCAGCAGCTCGTCAAAGTCTCTCATGGTACCGAATTCATCCATGATCGCATGGTAGTCACTGATGTCGTATCCGTTATCATCATTGGGCGACTGATAGATCGGGCTGACCCAGATCACATCGATGCCCAGGTCCTTTATGTAATCAAGCTTTTCTATGATCCCGCGAAGGTCACCGACCCCATCGCCATTGGAATCAAAAAAACTGCGCGGATATATCTGGTACGCCACGGCTTTTTTCCACCATTGTTTCTTCATCTCATTCTTCACTCTCCTATGTAAACGTTACTATTTTTCTGTTCAGTTTAACTTGTCTAGATCTCCGTGATTTTTTCTGCAACATCACCTATCTTATAGTCTGGCTGAGATACGTTCAATACTTATTCCGTTGTTAACGGTATCAGGTTGTATAAATGAAACATAGACGAATTCTGGACTGAACGGTTCACTTGGTCTATGGGTGAACGACCATCACTTACTGATAGCTGATCGACGTTCACCTTTAGTCTTCTAACCATCTGGACATCGCCTATGACAAAAGGATTTTATATTTATATAACGCAAAAAGGTTCCCGCCTTTGGCAGGAACCTTTCTCAACTTGCTGATTATTCTTTACAGTTATCATCCTTCTATCAGAGGTGATGATAACCGAGCTTTCTCTGTTATCTCAACACCAGTTACTCCGCTTTTTCTTCGACAGTTTCTATGATGCTTATTGATTCGACAGCCTATACAGGCGTGCTTCATAGGGTTCCAGCTGCATAGTATTATTCAATGGATCCATAGAAGAGTAATTCGACAACAGGAGCTCTTCGATCATCAGATCATCATCCAGACTGATTTCAGCGGGTTCATTGAACAGATTAACGATCACAGCATAACGCTTATCCTTATATAGTCTGAGATACGCAAAAACGTGCGGGTGGTTTTCTGCGATCAGTTCGTATGCCCCATAAATAAGGGCCGGCGTACTTTTTCTCAGTTCAATCATTTTTTTATAGTAATTAACTATCGAATCCGGATTATTTACCGCTTCTTCGACATTGATATCCGGATAATTGGGGTTTACACTAAACCATGGCGTCCCGGTCGTAAAGCCGGCGTTGGGTTCATTAGACCATTGCATCGGCGTTCGTGCATTGTCCCGCCCATTTATCCAGATATACGTCATCATTTCCTCATGAGACATTCCATTCTTCGTTTCATAGTCATACATATTTTTCAGGCCGGTATCATTGTACTTTTCAATAGAGTCAAAACGCACATTCGTCATGCCGATTTCCTGACCCTGATAGATGAAGGGAGTCCCCTGCATAAAGAAATAGAAGGTTGCGAAGGCTTTTGCGGACGTTTTTCTCATATCCGTATCATCGCCCCAGGTCGAGACACTTCTGGGCTGATCGTGATTCTCTATATAGAGCGCATTCCAGCCTTGCCCCTCAAGCCCTTTCTGCCATTTCGTCATGGCTCTCTTCAACGCTTCCATATCCAGTTTGCCGTCTTTAGCTTTCCACAATCCAAGATGATCGAATTGAAAGATCATATTAAAATAACCGTCTTCTTCCCCTACCCAGTGTCTCGCGTCTTCAAATCCAGCACCGCCGGCTTCTCCGACTGTCAAGACATCATAGTTTTTAACTGTCCTTTCAACAAGTTCGGACAAAAACGTATCAATTCCAGGCTGATTGGCATGTCCGGCATTTGAAGGGACGTACATTTTATTGAGCGGGTTTGGCAGATCAGGAAAGCCTTCTCTCTTTTTAATATGTGTGATCGCATCGACGCGAAAGCCATCGATGCCTTTATCGAGCCACCAGTTGACCATTTCATACAGGTGCTCTCGTACCTGAGGATTTTCCCAGTTTAAATCAGGCTGTTTTTTCGAAAAGATATGCATGTAGTATTCCTTCGTCTGTTCGTCATACTCCCAGACAGATCCGCCAAAAAACGATTCCCAGTTGTTGATCAGAGAACCATCCGGCCTGCCCGGGTGCCAGATATAAAAATCGCGGTATGGGTTATCTTTGGATGAACGGGACTCTATAAACCATTCGTGTTCGTCTGATGTATGATTTATCACCAGATCCAGGATGATTTTCATTCCGCGCTTATGTACCTCTTCAAGCAGCTCATCAAAGTCTGTCATGGTGCCGAATTCATCCATGATCGCGTAAAAATCACTGATATCATAGCCGTTATCATCATTAGGCGACTGATAGACCGGATTGATCCATATAACGTCAATTCCCAAGTCTTGTAAATAATCAAGTTTTTGAATGATCCCCTGCAGATCACCGATCCCATCCCCATTGGAATCATAAAAACTGCGCGGGTAGATCTGATAAGCGACGGCTTCTTTCCACCATTTTTCATTCATTTCTCTTTTTCTCTCCCCTATGTGATCACTATTATCCTTCTATCTGGTTAAGCTTTTCCAGATAACCAACATTTATTATACCTTAACTTATATTATAGCCTGAAAGCGATTCATTCAACATTAATATACCTGTTATCGTTATCAGTCCTGTAAGTGAACGCCTTTGAAAGGCAGCTGTTCCTGAGCCTCCCCACGCTTATTTGCGGAACTCATGGACCATTCCCCAAGCAAGTTCCGGTTATCGGCGTTTATAATAGGAACTCGCTTGAGGTTTATCGTTCCAGTTCAGGCTATACGCCTCTATTTCAGGTACTCAGATCACTATTGGCTGCCGAGTTACGGTTATCAGCGCTTATACCAGGAACTCGCTTGAGGTTTATCGTTCCAGTTCAGGCTATACGCCTCTATTTCAGGTACTCAGATCACTATCGCCTGCCGAGTTACGGTTATCGGCTCCACTACCGGGAACTCATCAACAATTTCCCCACGAGTTCCAGTTATACTAACTTTTTGCCCTATAAAAGTGTCAATAGTCGTCCAGGGACGACTATTATCCTTCTTAGAAGCCCTGATCATAGAAAAAAGCTCTGGCATCAGCCAGAGCTTTCGTCATCGAAATTTATTTACTTATTTTGACCCGGCGCTTTGCTGCTCGGATCATCTTTCTCAGGTTTGGTCTGTCTTCCCGGTGCGTATTCTCGCGGGTGACCGTCTTGCTGGCCAGGCGCGTATTCACGTGGGTGACCGCTCTGTTTTCCAGGTGCTGAATCACTAGGATGTTCAGGTTCTTCAGTCAGGTCTCTTTCTGTAAACAAGACGACTGAAGCAGTCAAAGCATCCAGTGTGACCGTGTTTTCAGAAATTTCGACACCTTCCGGATCGCTGACCGGACGTGTGCCGGCTTCTTTGCCGTCAACCAGGATATACCCGTCAGTCAAGTCCGTATCCAGGGTCAGTGTACGTTCTTTATCATCTGCATTGACCATGACAAGGTAGCTGTCGCCGTTTGAATCTTCGGCACGGTAGACGATGACCAGATCATTGTCTGCCACTTCAGGTACGTCGACTAAGGTCACCATTTCAGCGATCTCTTCCATCGTTCCTTTACTGAAGGCATCCGTGCTGCGACGCAGTGCGATCAGTCCGGCAGTATAGTCTTTCGTCTGGGTGTGGACCGGATAGGTATCTTCATCCGTCACCTTATTCCAGTCAAAGCGGTTGATGATATCCGTTGAGTCGTAGGAATCATGAATGAAGTACGGATACTCGAACGGTTCGCCGTCAGAATCAGTCATGAAGGTCGACTTGTAAGGGACCAAATCGCTAGACACGGGTTCAATGAAGTCGGGATCACGGAACTGCTTGGTGCGGCCGTATTCCTGACCGGCATGAATGAACGGTGTACCTTGTGCCGTCAGGACCATCAGGTTGCCTAAACGGATACGTTCGTGGATCTCTTCTTCATGCAGAGCCGGGTCTTTCTGGATCGACTGAGCGATCACGTCATGCAGCGTCAGATTGTCATGAGCGGCAATATAAGGAACAACGTCGCCCGGATCATCAGCTGTGAAGTTCTCAGGATTTGCGGTCAAGTTATCAAAAATACGCTGGACTGAACGGGCTCCACCTGTCAGGAAGCGCGGTTCGCCTTCACTGCCGAAGCCGGATTTCAGTTCGTTTCGCATGTCGTCTGAGAAGGAAGCGACGCCGTCCGTGTGCTGCATCCAATCCTGGTCAGCCGGCATAACATCTTCGTAACCTTCGTCACCGGCAAACGTGCGCCAGCCTTCACCGATCATCAGGATGTTCGGATTCAATGCTTTCGCTTCATCGTAAGCCATCTGGATACTTTCTGCGTCATGGTCGCCCATCATGTCGAAGCGGAAGCCATCGACTTTGAATTCCTCCACCCAGTATGTGATCGAATCGACGAGGATCCGGCGGGACATCGCATGGGTCGTTCCCAGACGTCCGCCGCCAAAGTTTTCGCGTGACGTGCCGTCTGCATCCATGAAGTAGTAGTAATTCGGTTCAAGATCCTCGAAAATACTTGTGCGTGCCGTATGGTTGTAAACCACGTCTAGGATGACACCCATATCGCGCTCGTGGATCTCAGCGATCAAATTCTTGAATTCTTCAATGCGTTTTTCAGGATCTTCCGGATTTTCCGAATACATCCCTGTCAGGGAGAAGTAGCTCTGCGGGTCATAGCCCCAGTTATAGTTTGTGTCTGTTGAGGCATAGTCCAGCAGTCTTTCGCCGTTTTCAAATTCATTGGCGAAGAAGTAGCTCATCACTGGCAGCAGCTGGACATGGGTCACGCCCAGACTTTCGATGTAGTCCAGTTTCTCCACAAAGGCGCTGAACGTACCGAACTGACTGTTTAGTTCATCAGCGATCTCGGGGTCAGACGTAAAGTCTCTGACATTGATCTCATAAATGATCGCATCTTCGCGTTTTTCATAACCGTTGATATTGGCGTAATCCAGTTCCGGTCCAAGTTGGCTCGGATTCACAATCGCCGCTTTGCCGATCGTGCTGTCCGGATCACTGCTGTTCCAGGCGGCCATCGAACGGGCATAAGGGTCTAGTGCCAGCACGGTCTCGCCGTCGCGCTCGATCGCAAAGTGGTAGTAATAGCCTGTGAGATCGTCGATCCCCGTCGTGTCGGCATTAAGTTCAACTTCCCAGACACCGGAATCTTTTGCAGTCATTCGGATATCGTCACTAACGACAGTATCTTGATCGTCTTTGTCATAAAGGACGACACGGACGTCATCCGCACTTGGCGACCAGACTTTGAGTGTAGCTGTTCCGTCTTCTCTCAAATCAAGTCCCAACTCGCCGTCATAGGCATACAGGGCATCTTTCAGTCGCCAGCCCATCAGTGCGTCGACTGATTTCTCGTCAAAGCTGACGGTATAAGGAGCGTTCGCTACTGAAAAATCACCGGTCAAAGTGACTGCATTTTTTTCTGCATCGATACTGATCGCATCGATCGTCACTGCTTCATTATTGCCGTCTGTCAGTGCCAGTTTTTCTCTGATTGTCTCTTCTGTTAGCCCTTCGACCGTATGGAAGAAGACGAGGGTTTCTGTTTCAGAAATCAGTTCGGCTCTGTCCATGCCCGCCTGGCTGGCATAGTACGGATTCGTATAAATCGTTTCGTCACCTTCTCTAATAAAGACTTGTGTGTGTTCGGCTGCTTCTGTAAACATGTAATTCCCGGACTGTTCACCTGATTCTTTGTTCAAGAACAGGAAGCCGACAGAACCAGCATCTTCAGAAAGCGGCACATCGAAATAAGCGCCGTCGTCGCCGAATGTATCGAGATCATGCGCGCCAGTTGGCCAGTCAGTCGTTGGTTCAAGGACATCTTCCCATGTCCAAAGTGCCCAGCCGTCATAATCTTCGTTTTGACGACTGTAATTGACTCGTAAAACATCGTCAGCCAGAGGTTCGTAGGGATAGATTGCATAGTCCGCATCTACCCAGGCTTCATTCATATTAGGAGTCAGGAGACGGACGCTCATCTCCTCTGTCAGATTGGCACCTGTTGTATCATTTATCAAAAAGCCGATCAGTTCAGGATTCTCTGCCAGTTCGATGTCCAGGTAATAGCCGTAGTCTGTTTCAACAGCATCACCGAATGACAAGGCGCCTGTCGGCCAGTTTTCTGAAGGAGCCGCTACATCTTCCCAAATCCAAAGACCCAGAGTTTCCGGATCAGTTGACGGAAGGCTTTCAAAATGGAGACGAAAAAAGCCGTCCGCCACTTCCTTTTCTTCTGTCTGTCCATCTTCTCCCGGTACACTGACTTCTTCAGAGACCAGTTCGCCGTTTTCGATAGTCAAAAGCGCCGTCCCGCCGTCTGAAAGGGCTGGGATCGTAAAGGTCAGGCTGTAAGTCCCGTCCTCTTCCATTGCCTGCATGGTTTCAAGTGAATAGTGATCGGTCAGCTGAGCTTCAGCTGTAGTCGTTTCCACTGTGATGGTCTGCGGTTCTTCCGAGACATTGAAGGCCATGTAGACAGATTCATCTTCAAGTGAACGTTCCACCATCAGCCATTCGTCATCATTTGAGCCCAAGAAGGTTTCACGGTCCCCGCGTGCCAGCAGTTCACTGTTATCGTTTCTGAATGATAGCAGCTTCTGATAGTGGTCCAGAACCCCGTTGTTTTCGACTTGGTCCCAGTCAAGATTATAGCGGTTGTCATATTCCGGCCAGTTGTTGGCACCGCTTTGACCCAGTTCTTCCCCGTAGTAAATGACGGGCTGACCTTTAGCTGTCATCTGCAGGGATGCGGCTAGTTTCAGTTTCCCTTCATCGTTGCCTTGAGAATACAGGAAGCCGTCTTCGTCGTGACTGCCTAAAAACTGTCCCAGGGTTGCATTGCTTGAAAGGCTGGCGTTACGCTTGATCAGCGTATCGTTGGCTGTTTCCAGATTCCCTCCGGCGAAAGCAGCTGCCACATTCTTGAAGCCAAAGTCAAGCAGACTGTCCATCATGCCTGTCTCAAGGTAGCCTTGGTCGCTGATGTAGTTCGCGCCCCATGCTTCCCCGATCAGTTTGAAGGACGGGTCTTTTTCGACTAATTCATTTTTAAAGTACTGCCAGGTCGTATCGTCGACGTTCTTGACGGTATCAACGCGGTAGCCTGAAATAGCATTGCCCTGTGCCGTCGTTGATTTTTCGATCCAGGAAGACTGCCATTCAACCAATTGCTCACGGACTTCCTGACGTTCTGTTTCAAAATCAGGCAGACCGGATAATTCCATTTTCAGATCCCCGCCGCCGGAAGTCTCTCTCAGCATGCCGTCAAAGACTTGACGGTCTTCATCTGTCGGGAACCCTTCCGGAGCATTTTCCATAGTGTCGGATGGATGCATGCCGTATCCTGCGTGATTCAGCACCACGTCGACCATAATGCTGATGTCGCGGGCTGCCGCTTCATCGATCAGGGTATGAAACTCGTCAAGGGTACCCAGGTGCGGATTCAACTCTTCAAAATCCTGCGCCCAGTAGCCGTGGTAGGCATAATAAGCGCCTTCTGGGACATCCGTATTGACGTCATGTGCAACGTTTTCGACGATCGGTGTCACCCAGATCGTTGATACGCCTAAGTCATCCAGATAGTCCAGATTTTCGGTGACCCCTTTGAAGTCCCCGCCCTGGTATGCACCGCGCGGATTATCTGCGTTTGCGTAATCCAGACCGTACGGATCATTGTTCGATTTGTCGCCGTCTGCAAAGCGGTCTGTCAGCATGAAGTAAATGATCTCTTCATCCCAGTCGCGCTCGCCTTCAGCCTTGTTTCTGGCTTCGATCGTCACGTCTGCTTGTGTGCTGTAGCGTCCGTTGTTCTCGTCCCAGACACTGACAGGGATCGTATAGGTCCCCGGCTGAACGGTATGGTCAGCTGACAAAGTGACTCGGTTGAGTTCAGGCGAGATAGCCAGGTCGCTTGGACCGCCGATCGCTGAGGCATCCGCCTCGATACGGTCGATAGCCAGATCTGAGTTGTTCGTTATCGTGACATCAAGAAGTCCGTGTTCGTTGTAATCGAATGAGCGGTCGACAGCAGCTTCTAAAGTGATGTCAGCTGTGCCTTCTGATTCTTCAGGAGTCTCTTCTTCTGTTGTTTCAGAGAGATAAAAAGGATTCGTAAAAGCCTGGTCAGGTTTTTCATCGGTGACAAAGACCTGATTCTGTGTGTCGAAGGCGTCAAAAGACAGATCGCCCGTCAGTTTTACATCGTCCTGCGTACGGTCAACGATCAGAAAGCCCAGGCTTCCCGCATCTGCATTGACGGGAATATCAACATAAGCTCCATGCTTACCGACCTGATCGGCTGAGAAAGGTACCGCATCTGTCGGCCAGTCCTGCGGCAGATCGGGGGCATCGCCCCAGAACCAGACACCGAGGTCGTCATAATTTACCGAATCGTTCAAGTAATGCACGCGAAGGGTCGGTGTCTCAAAATCGACGGGTTCAAAATACGAGATCGATCCGTCTGAACTGACCCAGATCTCGTCGACCTGGGCATGGATCTCTGCAGTCAGGTCCGCTTCGATGTACTTGGTCCCGTCGCCGTAAACAGCCACAAAACCGATCTCCTGGGCCTCGTCGATGATCTCTACATCCTGATAGTAGCCGAAATCAGTGGTCAGTTCTTCAGAGAACAGCGAGCCGTTCGGCCAAGTGTTGCCGTTAGCGTCCGATGGGGTAACGACATCTCCCCACAGCCACAGAGACAAGTCGTTGGCGATGGATTCTGTTTCCATATGTATCCGGACCGTCCGGCTTTCTTCAGCCTGGACCAGCGTGACAAATGGAAAGACATTAGCTAACGTCTGGAAAAGCAGAACGACCGCAAAGAATGCGGATAAAGCAGGTTTCGTTTTTCTGTTCATGTGATTCTCCCCTATAGTTTTAGTGTTAACGCTCTCATTTTCGGCAAAAAGAAACTCTCCCCACAAACAAACGTAAGGAGAGTATGGAATTGTGTTATAAGTGTTACCCTTTTGTTGCACCCGATGCCAGTCCAGAAATAAGATATTTCTGCAGCATCAGGTAGACCGTAGCGATCGGTACAGCGATCAGTACGGCACCGGCGGCAAAACGGCTGAAGTTGTTTGAGAACTGCGCATTAACGAAGTTGTAAAGACCCAGCGCTAAGGTAAAGTTCTCTGGACTTCTCAGAACGATCCGCGGCAGGATAAAGTCCATGAACGGTGTCATGAAGTTGAATAAGGCAACCACGGATAAAATCGGTTTAGCCAGCGGCAGAAGGATCTGGAAAAAGATCCTGAAGTGACCGGCCCCGTCCATCTTGGCTGATTCATCCAGTGATTTCGGCAAGGTATCAAAGTAGCCTTTAACAAGGAAGGCATTCATCGGGATCCCTCCGCCGATATAAATGAGGATCAGACCCCATAAGTTATCTAACAGTCCTACGATATTAAGCAGGATGTACAAAGCCACCATAGCCATCAGTACCGGGAACATCTGCAGGAGCAGGAAGGCATACAAACCGTTCTTGCGTCCTTTGAACCGGTAACGGGAAAAAGCATAAGCGACAAAACTGACTGTCAGTGTGGTCACGACTGTCACGACAGTCGATACGAATAAGGTGTTTCTGTACCAGAGTAAATAATCACTCCGCGGATTAGTGAACAGCCATCTGAAATTGTCCAGCGACCAGGTCTCCGGAGAGAGCGACGCTGTGTAAAGATTGCTTGTCGTATTCATCGACATCGCAAAAGCCCAGTAAAGCGGGTAAGCGATGATGACAAACATGATCGCCAAGATGAAGTAGATGAGAGCAACTTCAAAGCGGCTTTTTTCTTTGCGGCTGTATTGTCTGTCGCGCATTTTAGTGAAAAGTTTTTTCATTACATGTTACCCTCCTCTTTGAATGAACGTGAGCGTCTGAACTGGAAGAATGCGAAGGTCGCGACGATAATACCCAGGATCAGCGAAATGGCAGCAGCCATACTAAACTGCGAGTTAGTAAAGGTCAAATTATAGACCCAGGAGATCAGAATATCTGTTCCGCCGGCATTCTGTCCGCGGACAGCTGGTCCCCCTTCGTTGAACAGGTAAATAATATTGAAGTTATTGAAGTTGAAGGTATACTGCGTCAAGAGCAGCGGACCTGTCGCAAACATCAGATGCGGGAACGTGATGTTTGTAAATTTCTGCCAGCGCGATGCACCATCCATCTCTGCCGCTTCATACCAGTCATCGGATATTCCTTGAAGGACTCCGGAGAACAACGCATAAACATACGGGAACCCGAGCCAGACCTGGATCATGATGATGGCGATCCGACTCCACATGACTTCTGTCATCCAGGGTATCGTCGTATTGAATAAGGGCTGAATGATGTCTGTGTTGATCGCACCAAAGTTGTCATTGAACAAGGCAGAGAAAATGATGATCGTAACAAAGCCGGGCACAGCCCACGGCAGGATCAGTACGGTACGGATCAGTTTCTTGAATTTTATCCGCTTATCGTTGGTCAGGATAGCCAGGAACATCGCCAGAGCGATCTGCAGTGTGGTTGCAACGAATGTCCAGGTAATCGTCCAGGTCAGAACACTGAGAAAGGTATCACGCCATTCTGATAACGTAACAAGACGAATAAAGTTTTCAAAGCCGACCCACTGAAGCAGGCTGCGCGGTGGTGCATTGTATAAGTTATAGTTGGTAAAAGCTAAAAAACCCATAAATAAAAGCGGCAGGATGACGACAAACACTAGGAGGGCAAATCCGGGACCGATCAGGACATACGGAAAAGCGGTATCCCAGGAATTGCGGAAGTTTTCCATCACCCCTCCGGGAGTCCAGCCGTCTCTGATTTTCTGTGCTTCATTTTTTGCATCCTGAATATTGACCCAGTAGAGTGCCGCATAGAAAACAGTGAAGAGCAGTGCCAGGATCCCTTCGATCATGAACACACGTGAATCATCCACACGTGCCTCTGTTCCCAGAGTGATGAGCCCCTGCAGTCCGGATGCGACAAAATCAAACATCACGAATGCGAATGCGGCAAACAGTATGAACAACGCGATCCCTTTCAGTTTTCGTTTATTATATATTTGACCCATACCCGGAATGATCGACAACAGCATCGCCTTTTTGGGGCTGTGGTCCAGATTCTTCACCCGAGTCTGAGACGGTTTATTTTGATTCTCGTTACTAGCCATAATCTCTCTCCTTCTACTCTCCCTATAGCAGTCACTTATGTCTAAAGAGTTGACTGAATCAGCTCTATACACATAAATAACTAAGATGAAGAAGGAGATTGAGTCTGTTATTGCTCAATCTCCCTTTTCAAATTAGCTTGACGTCAAACTGTGATTCTTATTATTGACCCATCAGTGAAATTTCTGATTCGATCGTTGAAACAGCTTCGTCTAATACTTCCTGTACATCGTCACCTTGCTGGATGAATGTTAATGCGTCATTAATTGGTTCCCAAACTTGAGACATTTCTGGAATGTTTGGCATTGGATGTGCATTTTGAGTCTGTGCAAAGATCGGTGCCATCAATTCATCTTCGATTTCAACAGCAGTATGTGCAGGCAGTTCACCGGCTACTTCATAGTAAGTTTCTGAACTTTCTGCATTTGTCATGAACAAGGCTAGCTCAGTTGCCCAGTATTCATTTTCAGTGTAGTAGTTGACTAACCAGCCTTTGTTTCCTGAGAATGAGTTCAATGGTTCGCCGTCCTGCGTTGGCAGTTCTGCAGCCACCAAGCTGTCTCCAAGAGATTCCTTATAGTCTGGAATTGCCCAAGGGCCGTTGATGATCATGCCGAGTTGACCGTCCTGGAATAAGCTGTTAGCTACTTCAAGGTCAGTACCTTGAGGCATAAGTCCATCTTCGTACCAGCCTTGGATTCTTTCTACAGCAGAAACAGCTTCAGGTGTGTTCAAGCCGATGTCTGATGTGTCATAAGAACCGTCTTCGTTCTGTGCAAAGATGTAGCCGCCGTCAGCAGTGATGAACGGGTAAGTGAAGTACAAGTCTGCGGCATTCATCATGAAGCCGTATTGTTCGCCTTCAGTCAGTTCAGCTGCCGTTTCTGTCAGGTCTTCCATCGTTTCAGGTGCTTCAGAAACTAGGTCTGTATTGATGAACAGGCCGTAAGTTTCAACAACAGCTGGAATACCGTACTGTGCGCCTTCGTAGCTGAATGCATTGACAGCTTCTTCGTTGTACTCACCTAAACGGCTCAGCTGATCTTCTGTCAAGTTTAATTCTGCAGCTAAACCTTGCAGGTAGATATCACCCATACGGTCATGCGGCTGGAAGAACAGGTCTGGACCTTGTCCACTTGGTGCATCCAAGCTCATACCTTCCGTTTGTTCAAGCATGTTGTACGGTGTGATTTCTACGTCGATACCGTATTCTTCTGTAAAGTTCGCAGTGATTTCATCGTAAGCATTTAATTGCGCTTCTTCATCGTTAACCCAAATAAGTAGCGATTCAGGTTTTTCAGGAGCGTCTTCAGCTGTTTCTTCTGACGTTCCCTCTTCTGTTGTTACTTCTTCAGTCGTTTCTTCAGTTGTATCGCCTGAAGTATCTTCTGAATCTGTGTTGTCTTCTGTTCCACATGCTGCAAGTAATCCAGCAGTTGAAAGCAGTAGCATTCCTTTGTACAATAATTTCTTATTTAACATTTTGTTGCCTCCTATTTTTTTATATTTGTTGCTCGTTCCTTACCTCAGCTTTTCAAACAGCAGGAAAAGGCTTTCTAAATTCCCGTTCGTTTAGAAAAGATGGTGTAAGTGATTACATTCTAACTATAATAGGTTTTAATAACGGTTTCAATTGTTTCTTCAATGTTACCGGTATCAGGATTAGACTTCTGATTTTGTTTATATTTTAACTATTTCGACAATTCGACAGCGAACGCTTCAAAAGGTTGAAGTATAGCCCTTTCTAAGTCGATTTCTTCTTTTTCGTAATTGGAAGCGATCACTTTGGCTGTTTTTTCGTCCTCATCGAGTTCTAATCTTTCTTCCTGTTCACTCATGTTCGCTGCCACGAGCCATGTTCGCCCTTGATAACTGCGCTTATAAGCGAAGATGGACGAATGTCCAGGTAAAAGCAGTTCATAATCGCCCCAGACGATAAGCGGATCATCCTTACGCAGCTGGATCAGTTTTTTATACATATAAAAAATAGAATCCTTATTTGAGAGCGCCGCTTCGACGTTAATATCTTTATAGTTGGACTGGACAGGCAGCCAGGGCGTACCTGTCGTAAAGCCGGCCTGGTCTTCACCGCTCCACTGCATCGGTGTCCTTGCGTTGTCTCGACCTTTTGTATTGATCGCATGGATCAGTTCGTCTTTCGAGTAGCCTTTTTCCAGTCGCTCAGTGTACATATTGATGCTTTCAATGTCATCCACTTCATCGATGGATTCGATCTTTCGGTTCGTCATCCCGATCTCTTCGCCTTGATAAATATAAGGGGTGCCTTTCATCAGGTGGAGCAGGATCGCGAACAGTTTGGCACTTTCGACTCGGTAGGTCGTATCATTGCCGAAACGGGAAACGATACGCGGCAGATCATGGTTGTTCCAGAACAGACTGTTCCAGCCGCTGTCTTTCAGTTCGACCTGCCATTTTGACAGGACTTTTTTCAGTTCGGTCAGATCCAGTTCTTTGAGATCCCATTTCATACCGCCCGGCTGTTCATCCAGCTGCATGTGCTCAAACTGGAAAACCATAGACAGCTCTTCGCGCTCCGGATCAGAATAAAGTTTCGCTGTTTCAGGCGTGGCCCCCCAGGTTTCACCGACTGTCATGACGTCTCTGCCTTTGAGCGTTTCCTGATGCATTTCCTTGAGATACTCATGCAGTTTCGGCCCGTTCCCGGTTACTCCTTCATCAGGGATCTTCCCGATCAGGTCGATCACGTCCATACGGAAACCGCCGATACCTTTATCCAGCCAGAAATTCATCATGTCGTAAACGGCCTGGCGGACCGCTTCATTTTCCCAGTTCAAATCGGGCTGTTTTTTACTGAACAGGTGAAGATAGTACTGTTTTGTTTTTTCATCGTATTCCCAGGCCGAACCACTGAAGGTCGACGTCAAGTCGTTCGGCGGACCGCCTTTTACCGGGTCGCGCCAGACATAATAGTCGCGGTACGCGTTATCTTTACTTTTCTTCGCTTCAACGAACCACTGGTGCTCGTCACTGGTGTGATTGACGACAAGATCCATAACGATACGAATATCGCGGCTTTTTGCTTCTTCGATCAGCCGGTCCATATCGGCCATCGTACCGAAATCCGGATGAATGGCCTGGTAATCGCTGATATCATAGCCGTTATCGTCATTCGGGGACGCGTACACTGGGCTCAGCCAAATGGCGTCGATCCCGAGCTCTTCTAAATAATCCAGACGGCTGATGATCCCTAGGATATCTCCAATTCCGTCACCATTGCTGTCCTTGAAACTTCGCGGATAGATCTGATAAATGACCGCGTTCTGCCACCACTTCATAGCATACTCCTCTCGCTGGTTACTGATTTATTTCCCTGCTTCTTCCAGGATTTTTTCTAAAGTCAGTTCTTTCGTGTCTTTAACGATATAGTCCGCTTTGTGCATCGCCGCTTCCGAGCCGACACCGACAGAGAACATATTAGCCGCATTGATCGCTTCAACGCCTGCTTCCGCGTCTTCCAGTCCGACACACTCAGACGTATCGAGACCAAGTATCTCTGCTCCCTTGACGAAAATCTCAGGATCCGGCTTGCCCGCATGTAGAGATGCCGGATCCACGATACCGTCGAACAGGTCTTCGATCTCAAGACGCTTCATGATCTCCGGGCCGTTTTTACTTGCAGAAGCCAGCGCCATGCCCAGTCCTTTAGCTTTAGCGTCTTTAAGGAGCTGATCGATACCTGGAAGGAGATCCTTCGGTGTGATCTGCTTGATGTATTCTTTGTACTCATCATTTTTCTGAGTAGCCAGTTCCAGTTTTTCTTCTTCCGTGTAGTCATTCTCTTTATTGCCGTGCTTCAGGATGAGGTCCAGCGATTCCATACGACTGATGCCTTTCAGCTGTTCGTTGAATTCTCTGTCGATGGCGATATCCAGCTTTTCCGCCAGACTTTTCCAAGCCAGGTAGTGATACTCCGCTGTATCCGTGATTACGCCGTCTAAATCAAATATTAATCCTTTAATCATAATGTCCTCCTTAGAATGTGTGCTCGCTTCATAATGAAAAAAGAGAGATGGTCATCTCTCTTCCTTATTTTATCACTGCTTTTAGGGGTTTTAAATTTTTAGCGCTTTCTGGTTGGTGTTAAGCGCTCGGGTAGGTAAGATGTTCACTCGCGGGGTCAGTGCTTTGCGAGTACGACATCAGTGTTCGATAATTGTCCACTCACTGGGGCGGTGCTTCATGAGCACGACATTCTGGCCCACAAACTGTTCACTCACCAGATCGGTGCTCCGCGAGTGCGACATTTCAGACCACAAACTGTTCACTCATTAGGCCGGTATATCATCAGTGCGACATCTCGGCCCAAAAATTGTTCACTCAGCGAGTCAGCACCTCCCCAGTGCGACATTTCAGACCACAAACTGTTCACTCGATCCCATACCCTTTCCCCAGCGAACACCAAACCAAAGCCATTCAAGAAGGAAGAGATCATCCGCGGATGATCTCGCCCTCTTTTATTTTCGGATGGCTTGCTTGACGCTGTCTGTAAGCGTCACTGATTCCCCGTAAAGGTTGAAGTCTAAAGCGTCGCCTTCCTGCAGTGCAAATTCGACGTTTTCTTTGTCAACGATGACCTTGATGAGTCGGCCGCGGTACTTCAGCTTGAACTCATAACCGTCCCATTTTTCAGGACAGTATGGTTCAAAAGACAGTTCACCGGTCAGCGTGCGCATACCGGCAAAGCCGTGAACGATGGACAGCCAGCCGCCACTCATCGAGGTGATGTGCAGACCGTCTTCCGTATCGTTGTTGTAGTTGTCCAGGTCCAGACGTGCTGTCCGTTCGTACATTTCGAACGCTTTCTCCTTTTTCCCTAGTTCTGAAGCCAGGATCGAATGGACTAAAGGTGAAAGCGAGGACTCGTGCACCGTCATCGGTTCATAGAAGTCAAAGTTGCGTTCTTTCTCACTAAGACTATATTCGTGATTCAGGAAGTAAAGCCCTTGGAGGACATCTGCCTGTTTGATGAATGGTGATCGCAGGATCTTGTCCCATGACCAGTTCTGATTGATTGGACGTTCTTCTGGTCTTAAAGCAGTCACTGGACGCAGATCCTTGTCCAGGAAAGTGTCGTGCTGAACGAAGACATCCAACTCGTCATCTTTAGGGAAGTACATATTTTCTACGATGTCTTTCCATTTGTCTAGTTCTTCGGATCCAATATTTAAGCTCGCTTTTTTCTCGTCAGATACTTTTTCAAGAGATTCCAAAGTATAGCGCAGGGTCCAGGCGGCCATCGTGTTGGTGTACCAGTTGTTGTTGATGTTGTTTTCATACTCGTTCGGACCCGTTACGCCGTGGATCATGTATTTTTCATTACGTTTTGAGTAATGCACGCGGTCGGCCCAGAAGCGGGAAATACCAGTCAGGACTTCGATCCCCTTGTCCAAGAGATAGGATTCGTCTCCGAAATAAGTCGAGTAGTTGAAGATCGCATGAGCGATCGCGCCGTTACGGTGGATCTCTTCAAACGTGATTTCCCATTCATTATGGCACTCGATCCCGGTGAAGGTCACCATTGGATACAGTGCGCCTTCCAGTCCCTGCTTGGATGCATTGACATGCGCTTCTTCCAGCTGGTTATGACGGTAGACTAAAAGCTGCTTGGACACTTCTTCGTCAGTGATCGACAGATACATCGGCAGGATGCAGGATTCGGTATCCCAGTAAGTCGCACCGCCGTATTTCTCTCCAGTGAAGCCTTTCGGTCCGACATTCAAACGCGGATCTTCGCCGTAATAGGTTGAAAAGAGCTGGAAAATATTGAAGCGGACACCCTGCTGGCTGGCTTCGTCGCCTTCGATCACGACGTCGGCATTGTTCCAGCGGTTTTCCCATTCGCTCACATGCGCCGTTTTCAGTTCAGCAAATGAAGCTTCATTTGCTTCAGTTAAAATAGCTTCTGCCGCTTTGACCTGATCGGCTTCTTCGACGTCACGACTGGTGATGACCGAGACCAGTTTAGTCAAACTGACGGTCTCGCCTTCTGAAACGGTGCCTTTATAGTTTTCAGCGACCAGCATGTCGGATTCGCTGCTGTCTGCTTTAGCAAGGCCAGAAACGTCGCTGTTCATCATCGTCGTCACAGTAAAGCGGTCGGTACCAAAATTGTTTTCCACTGTTTTGCTCGTTAAGTAAGGATACGGCGTCAACCCGCGGTCACGCTCGATCCAGAACTGTTCATCGTAATTGCTGTCTTCATTCTCGACATCCCCGTCCAGGTGAGGTGTCATTTCGATGACAGGACTGCCTTTCAAAACGTTTGCTTCGATATGGATGACCGCCAGTTCTTTCGTCGCTACACTCACGAAGCGGGCAAAGGTGAAGGCGATCTCTGTGTCGTCTTTTGACCAGACGAAAGAACGGTTCAGAACACCCTCTTTCATATCCAGTTCCAAACGGTACTCTTTCACGTCATCTACGGCCAGGTCGACTTTGTGTCCGTCGACTTGGATCGTTACGGGGATAAAGTTCGTGGCGTTGATCACTTTACCGAAATATTCAGGATAGCCGATCTTCCACCAGCCGACACGTGTTTTGTCCGGATACCAAACACCAGCCAGGTACGTTCCGATATGTGAATCGCCGGAATATCCTTCTTCAAAGTTTCCGCGCAGCCCCATATAGCCGTTGCCGATGGCCGTCAGACTTTCCTGTACGCGCTTGTCTTTCTTTACCTCCGTGGTGATGACTTTCCACGGGTCGATTTTTGCTATTCTCTTCATTCTCATACACATCCCAATCTATATTTTCTCTATTTTAAACTAGCTGCTTTTGATCGCTTCAAGCAGGACTTTACGTTTTTTCGCACGCTTGCGTTTTTTCATCAGACGCTGTTTCTTCTCTTCTTCGTTATCGACATAGTAATAAACAGAAAAACCATTCTGATGCAAAATCTCGTCCTCTTCATACGACTCGTCATTAAAACCGAACACTTTATGTGCGCCATGCGGCAGAAGCGGCAGGAAGGCCTCGTCTTCATCCTGATTAAAGAAGAAGTAAAGTTCCTGATTGCCCAGTTTACGCTTGAAGCCAAGGAACTGCTCATCGTCTCTCACGTCGTGCCACTCGGTTTCGCCATAACTTAAGATCGGCTGATATTTTTTACGGAAACGGATCAGGTCTTTTGAAAAACGCAGCATATCATGATCCTGTTTGTTCTCATCCCAGATCATACACTTGCGGCAGTCCGGATCCCCTTCGCCGTCGAGTCCCACTTCCGTCCCGTAATACATACACGGTGCACCGGGTTGTGAATAAAGGAAGGCCATCGCTGATTTCACGAGACTTTTATCCCCACCGGCTTTGGTCAATAGTCGCGGCGTGTCATGGGAATCCAGCAGATTGAACATGACTTCTGTCGTCTGCTTACGGTAAAGCATCAGCTGACTGTTCAGGCTGGACACCAGACGCGTCGGAGACAGAATCTTCTTGAAGAAATAGTTCTCGATATTATCCGTAAAGGCATAGTTCATGACGGCATGGAATTCGTCGCCGTTCAGCCAGTTCTGTGAGGAGTGCCAGATCTCTCCCAGGATATACAAGTCTTCTTTGATGTTTGTGGTTTCCTTGAAGAATCGCTTCCAGAAGAAATGGTCCACTTCGTTGGCGACATCCAGACGCCAGGCATCGATATCGAATTCCTTGATCCAATACGTTGCGATATCCAGTAGGTACTCCTGCACTTCCGGATTGGCTGTATTCAGTTTAGGCATGTGGCCGGTAAAGGCAAAGGTATCGTAATTCACACGTCCGACATTTTCCAGTTCTTCCGTGCTCAGGTCGCTGACGTCTTCGACCGGGAAGGAATGTATATAAAACCAGTCTTTATATTTAGAGTTTTCCTGATTTAAAAGCACATCCTGCCACTGTCCCGATTGGATGCCGACATGATTGAAAACGGCATCGATCATGACACGCATGCCACGATTGTGTGCTTCATCCACGACTTTTTTAAAGAGTTCCTTGTCACCAAAATCCGGATCGATCTCTTTATAGTCGATGGTGTCGTATTTATGGTTGGAGTGCGCTTCAAAGACGGGGGTGAAGTAGATGCCGTTGATCCCCAGTTCTTCCAGATAATCCAGACCGTCCAGGACACCCTGCAGATCCCCGCCGTAAAAATCATCACGGGAAGGATGTTCCTTGCTCGCCCACGGAAGGGTTCCTTCCGGGTTATTGCTTTCGTCACCATTTCTGAAACGTTCCGGAAAGATCTGATACCAGATCGTCTCGCTGGCCCATTTCGGTGCCCGGAAGGCGTCGATCTCGTGGATGTAAGGCACACGGAAATAAAAGTTCATCTGCTCAAGAAATGTCTCTTCAAACGGATAGACGCCCTGATCGGAATAAAAAATCTCAATGCCGTCTTTGCCGATCACACGGAAACCGTAAGCCATGCGTTTGGTCGGCTCATGTGTATCGATCATCCAGTAATCATGCATGTTCGTTGTAGCGACTTTCTTCATTTCTTTGCCGTCTGTATACCATTTCTGTTCATCCAGAGCGTAAGGATCGCCACTGATCAGCTCGACGCTGTCCACGTCTTTGGCTTTCGTCCGAATACGGATATGGTAATGCCCGCGTTCGTATAAGTAAGCATATTCACTCTCGGAACGGTGATAAATTGCTGCTGTATCCATAAAAATACCCCTTCTTCTATTAAGTTTTCTCGCTATGATTAATTTATTTTTCTATATATTCATCTTAAAGCGGTTTCACTCTGATTCTAGCACTTGGAGAGAATTATACAAGGCTAATCGCGGTGTTATCGGTAACAGAATGACTAGTTAAGAAGAAACGAGCTGCAGCTCGTTTCCTCCGGTTGCCGGGTTGACTGTTTCGGCTGGCTGGAATTGAACCGGTTCGGCTTATTCATATAAGGTGTTGTTCCAGTTGAATGAGCCGAACTACAGAAGGTTCGGCTTATTCGTCCGTATTCTTTTCACAGACAAACTGAACTTTGCCGAGGTTCGGTCGATTCGACGGCGCCCAGTTTCCGAACCGACCGAAGTTCCCTAACTTCAGCACTTAGCTTCCCTTCACTCTGATCAACTTACCGAAGTTGACGGTTATTCGACACTTAGATACATCTGTACCTCACCTACTTACCGAAGAAGCTCCTCTTCGGTAAGTAGGTGGCCTTGCATCAGTCTAAACTGCCGAACCAGGTCCTACTTCGGTAAGTTAGATCGGCGCGTCCTGTTGAAACGACCGAATTTTCAAATCTTCGGCTATTACGTTTTCCACCATTATTTCTAATGACCGAACCGTCATAAAAACTGTAAACCAAAAACGTCCAAGCCTGACAACTGGAGCAGTCAGGCTTGGACGTTTTATTCTATCAGCGGGTCGTGCCGCCGAGTTTCAGTTCTGTTTCAAACAGCTGATCCCCCTGCGGTTTCCCGTTCTCATTAACTTTTTTCAGGACCATCCTGGCACAGGCCGCCCCCATCTCCGTGATCGACTGTTTCAATGTCGTCAGGTTCGGATACGCGATCTGATCCAGGAAGACGCCATCGTGACCGATGACACCGTAATCGCCCGGGATATCACCGTCGTGTTCCTTGATTTCACGGATGACCCCAAGGCCTAACCGGTCCGAGGCGCACAGGAACAAGGTGTTTTTCGGAAAGGTGTCCCAGTTCTCCTTGATGAAGGCTGCCGAGTAGCGTGAACGGTTTTCAAGGTTAAAGATGCACGGTTCTTTTCCGTGATTACTCATTACCGTTGTATAGCCCTTTTCTCTAGAACGGGCGAAAGGCTCATCGACATCGATACCGAGATAAACGATCTTCTCATAGCCTTTTTCAATGGCATATTCCGTCGCTTTCGCCATACTCTCTTCATTATTGCTGTCCACAAAGTCGATCCCCATCTCATTCTGGCCGAAAAGCACGGTCGGTTTGTCCAGAGACTTGATCAATTCTTCATCTTCCTGACGCATGCCGCAGACGATGAACCCGTCGGAATCCCCGATCTGCACGTTCTGATGTGTCAGAAGCTGCAGACTGTAGGCGTACTTGTCCAGTTCATTGGCGATCCCTGTCAGGAGGAACATGTAATAGGGTTCAGTGGTATCCATTTCTTCTAATATCAGTAACTTGATGATCTGCGTGCGATTGTTCGCCAGCGCTTTTGCGGCTGCATTCGGGCGATAATTCAGTTCTCTCATGGCTTCGTACACAAGTTCTTTCAGTTCATCCGTGACCTGTTCGGGATGATTGATGACTCGCGATACCGTCATTTTCGAGACATTCGCCTTCTTTGCAACATCGTTTAATGTAGCCAAACGTTTTCTCCTTTCAACCTGCTCGTGCACAGGGGTGTCTCATTACTTGTCCATTCGATTATATCATGTAACCGTGGCTTGATTCATGCTGATCCGTCATTATTCAGGATAAATTCATCTAAAAATCACACTTACTTTTCAACGATCCTTACTTCATAGGGATGCAAAACAAGGCGCCCATGCACAGTTTCACCGGACTGAATGTCCGTCACTTCTTCGTTGATCTCGATGACCTGCAGATCCTCTGTGAAGTTCATGATGAAGACAGTTTTCAGTCCATCAGCTTCTCTGGCCTGCACGGAAACACCGCGTTCATGTGTGACATCAAGTGCCGGTTTCAGATCCAAATCTGTGATCAGCTCACCGTAAAAATCCGTTAAAAATGGTTCTTCCGAACGTGCGCCAATGTAATACGCCTGCCCTTTCCCATACGCATGGACTGTAACGGCCGGTTTGCCCGCGTAAAAGTCACTCTGGTAGACAGCCAATTCGCTGGCCGCATTCGCTTCGATCACAGTTGCGTAATCGTTGATAGCATAGATTTTACCGTTATACTCCAAGCTGTTCTCATCAGAAGGATAATACGTATCGGTTTCCAGAGGCGCCATGCCAAAGGTTTCTTTCAAAGGTGCCAGCCAGCCGCCCATATGTGTCAGGTCCGACTCGTTCACAAGGCCAGTGATGTAAGTAGACACCAGCGTGCCGCCACTTTTCACATAGTCCTGTAGTTTTTCAGCTGTTTTTTCTGACATCATATACAGCATCGGGGCGATCACCAAGTCAAATTTACTCAAATCCGCTTCTTTAGAAATGACATCCACTTGAATATTTTTATCCCAGAAAGCCTGATAATGCTTCTCGAGGGTTTCACCGTACTGCTTCGTCTTCAAGCCGAATCCCTGCGCATCGTTCAGCGCCCATTCGTTTTCAACATCATAAATGATGGCTACTTTTGCCTTACGCTGATAACCGACGACTTTATCCGAAATGTCTTCCATCGCTTTACCAAGTCGCGCGACTTCTTTAAAGACGCGGTTTTCAGGCGAACGGTCATGATCGACGACGGCCCCGTGAAATTTTTCAGAAGATCCACGTGATTTGCGCCACTGGAAATACAGCACACTGTCCGATCCATGGGCCAGCATCTGCATGGATGACAAGTAGTGCATCCCCGGACGCTTGGCTTTATTGACGTCGTGCCAGTTCACGCCACTTGGTGTCGACTCCATCAAAAGAAAAGGCTGATCTTTCATCGCGTAGAAATGATCGTTCAAAAAGCCCACTTTTGAAGCCAGTGTGGCGGTGTCTTCCTTATCATTGTGCCAGGCCGGATAAGCGTCCCAGCTGATGACATCCACTTCTTTGGCGAATTTGCTGTAATCCAGTCCCGTAAAAGGCGTGAACTCAGGATTGTCCGACATGAAGTTCGTCGTTATCGGTATCTCGGGTGTGATGTCTCGCAATGGTTCGATCTCATTTTTATAGAAGTCGATCGTCTGATGCGAAACGAAACGGCGCCAGTCAAGGTTCATCCCATGTACAGCACTTTCCCCGATCGGCGAGGGTGATTCGATCTGTTCCCAGTCACTGATCGTGTGACTCCAGAAAGGTCCCCACCAGGAATCATTCAGCTGATCCAAGTCATTCTCGTATTTTTCTTTTAAGTACGTTCTGAAATTCTGCTGGCACAAGTCACAGTGGCATTCGCCGCCGAACTCATTGGAGATATGCCACATGAGTAGTGCCGGATGCTCTCCGTAGCGCTCAGCCAGTTTTGTATTCATTTCCTGCGTTTTCTCCCTGTAATAAGGAGAAGAAAAACAGTGATTGTGGCGCCCACCGTGCAGCTGTTTCCTGCGGCTGGCATCCACACGCAGGACTTCAGGATGCGCTTTGGACATCCAGGCCGGACGTGCCCCACTTGGCGTTGCCAGAATAAAACGGCCGTCGAAAGAATGAATGCGTTCGATGACCTCATCCAGCCACTCGAAGTCATACTTTCCTTCTTCAGGCTCCAAAGCTGCCCAGGCAAAAATGCCGATGGAGAAGGTATTCGTGTGGGCTTTCTGCATCAGGACCACATCTTCTTTCAATATTTCAGGATAAGCCAGCCACTGATCCGGGTTGTAATCTCCCCCGTGAAGCAGGCGCTGTTCATCTGTTACACGTTTCTTAGTCATATGAATCGTCCTCTCGTTTCATTATTTTCGGTAATAATGATTCAATTTTTCTATTAATTCATCAATAACTGTCATAAGGTGTCCCGGATGTCCCTGATCGCGCATTTCATCTTTCAGACAAGCCAGATAGTCGACATGCTGCTTGTCGAGTAAGGCATAATCTGAGTCAGTCAGGTCCAGTGTTTCGTCTTTGGCCTTGAGATAGGTTTCGACATCCATCTGCCACGTCCGTGTCCTGTCCGGGTAACGCAGCAGCAGTTCTTCAGCTCTAACGATGCCCTGTGGAGTCAGATCACCCACAAACCGCAGCTCGGCACCATTGGCGATGAGACGGTCGAACACTTCCCAGGCTGTACGTGTCCATTTCTCTTTCGTACAGATCATCGGCAGTGTCGGCACTCTGTCGGCGATCCGGCTGAACACTTCGGCATTGTCGATGATCCACACGATCGGCTGCTCATGAGCAGGATAAACGGCGCGCAGCTTCACGACTTCTCTCAGAGGAACGGTGAGCACACTATGGCTGTGGACTGCCGCTTCCCATACTGGATGATAACCGGAGGCTGTTTCAGCGAATAAATTCACGGCTGTCACAGAATCGGAGATATCTTCCCGGTACAAATGATAATCTTCCAGCAGATCGCTGACAGCTTTCTGATCGGTCGGCATAACAATATGTTCTTTCGAATGGACACGTTTGGTCTCAGCTAAGACGTGGAGCCACAGTTTTCCTAAAGACGACGCCGGATCAAAGGCATTCGCATCCAGTGTAATGATCTGGCTGAATACAGACAGCCGGACCGGGCGTGTCGGGAGCAGGCGGATTCCTTCGGATAAATAAAGTACCCATTGCTCAAACTGTTTCGGAGACACATCGATCAAGTCATGGATCCATTTGGTGTCTTCCTCGTTGTCTCTTATATAAATCAGCCAGTCTCTGACCAGCGGAAATTCCTCTTGTAATTCATTGAGGAGGTGTTCACGGCTAAACATCTTTCCAAGCACTTCCTTCTCTGTTCTGTCTCTTTTATTCTACCATTTTTAAGTGAATATCTCAGATTTTTAACAAAATGTGACATTCCCGACAAGTATTCCTCTTTTAGAAGGCCTTTTGACACGCCTGTCATCTGTGCTTATGATACTATATTATTAATGTTGCAAAATGAATCAAAGATAAACAACTAACGGATCAACTAAAAACCAGTGAAACAAGAAGGAGACCGATCGAGTGAGAATGAAGCATATAAAAAGAGGGGCAGTCGGAACGCTGCTTATATTCCTCTTATCCACGGTTTTACCGGCCGGACAAATTTTTGCCGAAGACGACCGCACAGATAATGAAGACTATATAGAAATCATCGTTCGCTATGAAGAGACGGTGCCAGATGAAGCCTCTTTGGATCCCCGTTTTAAAAATATCGAAACGATGGACGTCCTGCCGATCCAGACCATGTCGGTCCCAGTATCAGCAGTCAAGGAAGTAAGTCTCCAGGAAAACGTCAGACGCATCACCTATAACCAGGAAGTGGAAACAAGCCAATCCACTTATGACGTCTCCATCGATGACTGGAACCAGGACATGATCGGGACATTCGATGCCTGGGAAGACGGCTATACCGGTCAGAACGTGAATGTGGCCGTACTGGATACAGGTTTTTATCAGCATCCGGAAATCACCTATGCCGGTGGCTACAGTATTTTCGGTGAAGATGACGACCCATGGACGAATGACCACTCCGGACACGGCACCCATGTCGCCGGTATCCTGGGCGCAGAGCAAGGGACCCGCGCGCAGGGCATAGCTCCAGATATCGACCTTTACGGTGTTAAGGTGTATCACGAAGATAACGGCGGCAAAACACGCGTCGGAAATTTATTGTCCGGTCTTGAATGGGCAATTCAAAACGAGAGTGACATCATCGTCATCAGTTCAGGCTATGCCGAACCCAATAACGAAGTCCACGAAATGATCCAACTGGCAGCCAGTCAGGGCATCCTGACGATTGCGGCCAGCGGGAATATGACCGAAGATAATGCATCGATCGATTATCCGGCTGCCCACCCTGAAGTGATTGCCGTTTCTGGTGTCAATCAGAGTCAGGCCCATGTCAGTGATTCCATGCTAGCCTCTGAAAACGAACTGGCCGCTCCCGGTCAGAATATATTAAGTTTAAGCACAGACGGTTCACACGTCCCAATGTCCGGCACCTCTCAGGCCGTTCCGCACGTTGCCGGTGTGGCAGCCCTTTTAATGGATAAATATCCGAATGAAAGCGCCAGTGCTATCCGCCAGCGCATGACCGATCAGGCCCTTGACCTGGGCGAAACCGGTCGTGACGTCATTTATGGCTACGGACTCGTTCAGTATGCCGAACAGATCCCTGACGAAACGGTGCCTGAAGAAGAGCCGACTGAAGAACCTTCTGAAGAAGAACCAGCTCCTGGGGATGAAGGAACAGCAGGGGGAACGGACGAAGAAACGCCGGGAGGAAACACAGATAACACAGACGACCCCAACGAGTCGGAAGAGGGCACAGCTCCTGAATCCGACAATGAGACGCCGGTTGAAGGCGAAACCGGTTCTGAAGAAATAGATGGATCTCAACAAGAAGACAGCACCGAGGACCCCGCTCCTGAAGAGACGGCGGATGAGGACAGTTCCGAAACCGAAGAGACTGCTGAAGAAGAACCTGCAGACAATGAGGATACTGAGTCGAAAGAAGAAATTGACGAAGATGAACCAGCGGATTCATCTGATGATGAAGCACCGGCTGAAGACAGTGAAGAAACCGAAGCACCGGAACCACAAAGAACAGTCTGGATCCGTCCGTCAGAAACCAATGGTGTCGCTACCATAGCGGAAGAAGATATCCAAGCCGTTGCTGAAAATGGCGTGCTCGCTGTATCTTTCGATGCTTCACTTGGACATATCGATCGCATCAGTTTGTCAAGCGATCAGATCCAGACGCTTAAAGAGAAGAATGTCGCCCTTTTAGTCGCACGTGTCGATCTGGAATGGGTCATTCCGGCCAGTAATCTCTCAGAAGGCAATGCGCTGCTGACCTTCGAACCGACACGACAGGCCGTGACTTTTGAAGAGATCACGAAAGGCAAGATCCTGACTTTCGGTATCGAACAGGAAGGCCAGCAACTGGCTTCCTTCCCGTCACATATGACTTACCGCTTCTTTACCCCGGCAGCGGAATATAATCAGGACAACTTATACCAATGGAACGAAACCGATGAATCGTGGGAACTGCTTGGAGATGCCTATACCAAAGGCGGTGTCGTAGGGGTGACGACTGAGACATCGACGCTTGCCGTCTTCAACCCGGAAGAACTGGCGTCCGCACGAGCAGATGCTGAAGCAGAGAAGGAAGCACCTGCTGTCAGTGAACCGGAACAACCGGAGACAGAACCGGTCGAGACCGAGGAAGAAGATGAATCTGCCTTTCTCGACGGGAATTCTTCCGGCTTACCTGTTGTATTGAGCAGTGTCGTCGTCGTTATCCTCTCTGTGTCAGGTGGTTTTTACTTCTTTGGCGGCAAAGCTAAGTAACACCTTCTCATAAACTGAATAAGAAATAAGCTCTTACTAAGTCAGGGGGACGTGAAAACTGTCTCTCCTGCTTTTTAAGAGCATTTTTTTGTAAAAAAAGAGAACTGCCGGCAGCAGTTCTCTTTTTCATTCTTTAACTGTTGTCTTTAAGTGCTCTTGACTCAAGACCTTCCTGTTCAAGGAACGTGAGGAACGGTTCCAGCTCTTCTGCTTCAAACCGTTCCTTGAAGGCACGAATCTCTTCTTCAGAAAAACGTCTCGGATCCAGTTCCAGTGCTTCCACAGGGATCGGCCGATCCGTACTGACTTTCACATCGATCACGACGGTACGGCCCGCTTTTTCATGTTCAACGGCTTTCTTGAATGTCTTTTTCAGTTCACTGATCTCTCTCACCGTATACCCGATGGCTCCTTGGGCTTCAGCGATTTTCGCATAATCCACCCCTTTGAAGTCAACGCCAAAGTAGGCATGATTCGTGTCTTCCTGTTCATCTTTGATAAAGGCATATTCCGTATTCGAGAAGACGACATTGATCATGGGAAGCTGATACTGTCTGGTCGTGATGATGTCCTGCATGACCATCGAGAAGGCTCCGTCACCAGTCAGGTTCCATACCTGCCGCTCAGGGAAATCGGCCTTGGCCGCGATCGCACCCGGCAGTCCATTGCCCATCGTGGCAAATACACCTGAGGTCCGCCACATATTTTTGGGTGTCATATGCAAGTGGCGTACAGACGTCTGTGTGGTATTGCCGACGTCCACAGAATAAATGGCATCGTCGTCCGCCACCTGATTGAGGACGTGATACGCCTGATAGAACTGCAGCTCGCCTTCTGTTTTCTGTTCCAGTTTGTCTGTATAGGTCTTCCAGTTTTCTATATTTTTCAGGTTCGCACGGTACCAGGCCGTTTCTTCTTTTTCTGGCAGTTTGTCTGTCATCAGCCGGATCGCTTCACCGGCATCACCTAAAATCGCTACGTCCGTTTTGTGCCGTTTCCCGAGTTTGTGCGGATCGATGTCGATCTGGATGAATTTATCGATCCCGTCGAAGATATCGGTGACTTCCGAGAACGGATAGTTACTCCCGGCAAACAGGACCACATCGGCTTCTTCAAACACTTCCACAGCCGGTTTTCTGGACACCCGGTGAGCTGATCCTAAAAAGGCTTCAAAGTCATACGGGAAGGTATCGTAATTGATCCCAGTGATGGCGACGGGTGCTTTCAATTTACGGGACAAGGCCATCACGGCTTCTCCATTGCCTCGCGTGCCGATCCCTGCATAAATGACCGGTCGTTCAGCGTTTTCAAGAAGCTTTACAGCTTCGTCTATATCTGTTTCATTCAGGACTGGATGCGGCAGCTCTTTATACGAGTCCGCGGAAGCATACCAGCTGTCCTCGTCGATCTCGACCCAGCCATAGTCCACAGGCACTTCCACAGCCGCTATCCCTTTTCTGGCAACAGCCGTACGGATCGCTTCATCAATGATTTTAGGCAGCTGTTCAGGATAAGCGACACGGCGGTTATACACCGTGACATCGGCAAACAGCGGATTGTGGTTCATCTCCTGAAAAGCGTCCATATTGATTTCTTTTTCTGCACGCTGACCAATGATCGCAAGCACGGGTACCCCGTCTTCACGGGCATCATACAGACCGTTCATTAAATGGGTCGCACCTGGGCCGGCTGATCCTAAAGCCACACCGATCTCACCGGTGAACTTGGCGTGCATCGAAGCGGCCAGAGCACCCACTTCTTCATGTCTGACCTGGATAAAGCGGATGTTCTCTTCTTCTTTTTTCAGCGCATCCATCCACGAATTCAGTGTGCCTGCCGGTAAACCGTAGATATTTTTCACGCCCCAGCTTTCCATCACCTTGACTGCTGCAACGCCCGCTTCGATCGTTTTTTTCTGTTCAGTCATATGTCTTCACCCTTTTCGTTAGATTTAATTAGTGTCTGATCAAACTTTTAAAGTCTATTCTATAAACTGCTCTATAATTCAACTGTAGCATGACTGTTTATTCAATAAAATTATTTGGTTTTGATTCATTACTCTTTGATGATTTCAAATTCATGCACTTTATCGACAGATCGTTCCACATTTTCTGAAAGGTCCCCACTCACTTCATACATCTCTACTGTAAGTATTTTATCTTCAACATGATAGACAGCAAAACTCTGCACTAGTGACTGCCGTTCATTGGCATAAGAGTCTGAAAACACTTCTTCTTGTTGCGGCTGCCCGCCGAAAGCGAATAAATCATTATACGCATTCACGTTTTCCTGTGTCATCCACCGTAGATCCGTACGCATATCATGAATGTATGCCAGTGATCGGCTATACAAATCGACGTAAGCCTTGGTCCCGGCGGCATGAGGCAGCACAAAAATCGTCCCCTCGGGGCTGATATACGTCGACTTATTCTCCTCTTCTATGATTTCACCGGCTTCACTCACCCTAGCGTTGAACACAGATTCTTCACTCGACACGTAAGCAAGCGGCTCGGTTCTAGAAAATACATGATCATGGCCCTGTAATGCTAAATCGACGTCCAATTCGTCTATCGTCTGCATGAACTCATCCCTGACTTTCTGGACATCATTATCCGCTAGTGAATGATAGGATCTGGAGTACAGGGGTTTATGAAAGCTCAATATGACCCACTCAGCTCCCGCATCTCTGGCCCGCTTTATATCTGTTCTGATCCAGTTCAGCTGCTCTTCTCCTAAGGCTTGACCTTCGGGATTGTCCGCGGATACTTTATTGTCATTCGTGTTGGCTACGACAAAGTGCACACCGTTATAGTCAAACGAGTAGTACGAACCCCCATCTATGGCATCATTCGTGACCGGTACATTGAAATGGGCATTAAATGCATCGATTTGGAGTGGTGTGCCTTCATGCAAGGCGTGCTCATCATGATTGCCGGGAGCGACGGCCAGTGGCTGCTGCATCCAGAGCCGCTGAGATTTTGAGAAGATATCTACCCATTCGTCTTCCACTTCTGCCGTTTCCACGACATCCCCAGTGTGGAGGATAAATTCTGGGCCATCAGCGGTGTCGATGGCCTTTTCCAGTGTATCGGCCCCATAAATGGCTTCATTATGCACATGCTCGTTCCAGTAGGCATTTTGCGTGTCTGTGTATTGAACGAATGTGAAGTCATCTCCTGTCTCACCTGAGGTCGTGAACTTCCCGACAGCACTTTTCCCACTACTCTCGCTCCCCACCTGATAATAATAGGTCGTGTCCGGCTCCAAGTCGGTCGCCAGTGCTTTATAGACATATTCCGTTTCGTCTGTAAGTTCCAGATAGCCTACCGCTGCTCCGCTTGTCCATTCCGGTCCTTTTTTATCCTGATCTGTATAGTAACCCAGTTCATCGTCAAAAAAGATAAAAAAACCGTCTTCCGTTCGTTCAGCATACCGGCTCGTCACCGCTTCGCCTTCTGCATCAAAAACGATAGGATCCTGAAGATCGTCAGATGTGCTGATCCATACGCTGGCATCTTCATAGTGATTTCCGGTGTACCAGTTAAACCCCATCCGGGTCCGGGTGTCTCCGTTAAAGGTCACGCTTATTCTGTTCGGAACAGTAGTCGGTTGGACCTCTGCCACTTCCGGCTTGTTTTCCATAAATTCTATGGAAGAATCTGGCGAGTTGGTCAGGTGTTCAAAGACAGCGATACCCAGCAGCAACACCGTCGTTACACCACTTCCCAGAAAAATTTTATGTGAGATTTTTTTAGGCCGCATGACTGTCCCCCCCTTGTCCCTTCTGCCATCAGTCGTTAAGGATGGAAAAACTCTATTTCTTCATATTAACGTTACATATATCTTACTCAAAATGGCTGTTTTTCTAAAAGGATAGCACCTTGAAAGCAAGGTCAATGTCCTATTCATTTTGATCGAACAAGAAATGAAGAGGTTGAACCACCTGGCTCAACCTCTATCCTTATTGCTTCTTTCTTTTTCATTTTTTCCGGTGATCCTTCAATCCTTTCTTTGAAAAAGATAGGATTATGCTGTAGCTGTGCTGTTTTGTTGCCTATTACCGTAACTCGTAAACCGGGGTCAGTCCCAGTTTCGGGAATGTGTCCTTATTCTACGAACTCAAACGCCACTGTCTCTCCCACTTCCTGGAATATCGCCCTATTCCAGGAACTCAGACACTGCTGCCTCTCCCACTTCAGGGAATACCGTTCTATTAACGGAACTCAAGCGCTGCTACCTCTCCCACTTCAGGGAATACCGCCCTATTCCAGGAACTCAAACGCTGCTGCCTCTCCCACTTCAGGGAATACCGTTCTATTCCCTGAACTCAAAGCCCAAAAGCCTTGCGAGTTCAGGTTATAGGCCGCTATAGCAGGATCTCAGAACTCAAAGCGCCCGCGAGTTCCGGCTATCGTCACTTATAATAGGAACCCAGACCCTTTAGAACTCACCAGTTGGGGTTAATGCGCGTTATAACAGGAACTCGTTGGCCAGCAATCTATTGAGTTATAGTTATCAGTCGCAGTAATAGGATCTCAAGCGCTTAAAACCTTTTGAGTTACGGTTAAAGACGCTCCCTGGTAATGTTATAAGGGCGATTCTATTTAAATATTTCCAATTCAGTGATACATTTTTATCTAGACAAAAAAACGAACGTCCCTCTCACAATACAGTGAGAGGGACGTTCGCTTGAAATTATATTTTCTATTATCTAAACGAGTAGGAAGACCCGCGACGATTTGATCTATTGCGCAATTTATAGACGATCGGATTGATGATGGCCAGTGCCAGTATGGCCAGAAACATGTAAAACGTGATGGAATCCCCTTCCAGGGCAAAGTCTTCCAGGAACATGTTTTCTGTGATGATCAAGGCGATGGCTATCAGCGCGTGCGTAACGGAAACGGCCAGGACCGAAAAGAAAGTAACGATAGCATCGCGTCCTTTTGGTAGAATAGATAAGACGAGAAAGAGGCCGAGAAAAACAAGAATGAGTCCAAAAACTAAACGAAATTGTGTAAATACTTCTATATTCATAGTGATCTCCTTTGCTTTTATTTCTCTTCCTATTTTACAAGCCTCAAAGGCAAAACACAACGCCTATATCACTATTCACTTTCGCTTCACAGCCTTTAATAGAACTGGCGTCCAAAGTTCCAGCCACCGATCATGTCATTGATCGATAACGCATCGTTCGTATCGATGTCCGATAATTCTTTCTGTTCCGATTCCGGCAGGGAAAGGGAATCAAAAATGATATCCGGTTCGTTATAGAAACCGATATCTGCAAACCGTTCATCGGTCAGGCTGAATTCAAGCCCTACCAGTTCGCGCGTACTGTCCGTCCAGTTGATGTCACCCTGCAGAGTGAACACATACTGGTCTTCGTCACCGTAAGTAAAGTAGTGATTATTCTCAAGTGATCCCGCGTAGGTATAGTCGAATGGCCTGGTGACTTCCTTCGCTTCATACATTTCAAGCGCCAGCAGATTCTCTTTCAAAGAATCCGAACGGCGGTATGATTTGACGATCGACGGGTCTTCCGAAGTTCTGATGCCTAATATCGTCTGATAGGAACGGATACCGGGCGTGATATACTCGTTCTGCTCGACCCAGTGATTATAGGTCAAATGCCCCCACAGAAAATAAAGGGCGCAGAGACCGACCAGACCCAAAAAGCCTCTTGTCACATATTTGCGCACAGGCTTGTTGGGATCAATATAGGAATAGGCAAAGACGAACACGATCGCTAAAAACAATAGAATCATGACGATCAATGGCATCGTATACGTATAAAACTGCTCGGCTCTCATCCAAAATGCATACATCTTTTAATCTCCTCAGTGTTTTTCCAGTTCCAGCCGGTTCAGCATCGGAAGGTATAGTTTATCTCCGTCGGTCAATTCGATGACCGCTTTGTCCGGCTTATTTTCGATCAGCTCTTTGTTCTGTTCATATTCATCTTCCGTGATACGGCCCAGTTCGAACCACTCTTCCAGGACATCGGGAGGAACCCTCGGGCTCGCCCCTCTATTTTGGGTGAGTTCGACGACTTCGATGTCCCCGTCTGTGAAGTGATAGAGGACTGGTGTACGTGGCGCTTCGATCGTCTCCAGAGTATATGTCCCTGCATCAATATGTCTGCCCACTTCATAGTGTCCCGCCATTAAAGCGACGGTCCGGGACGAGTCAGTTTCTGCTTCCATTTCCGTTTCAGATTCCGGATCAGTTCCGGCGGCGTCTTCATTATAGTGGACAAAGATCTCAGGGGTCTCGCCTTCGACTTGAATGGTCTGGCCTTCGCGCAGATCAACGACCGCCTGCATCACTCCGCTGTTTTCCTGAAAGTGGTTTTCAAAGGTCACCACTCCTTCTGTGTCATAAACGGTGACATTCCCGGCCCGGATGATAAAGACGTCGGGGCTGAAGTCACTTGGATGGCCTTCGAAAATGACCCGTCCTGAAGGCAGGTCTTCTCCTACAGTATACGCCCCTTTTTCCAGGGTGACCATCTCTTCATCGGAAAAGTCCAGCGACGGTTCGAACAAAGTCTCGCTCAACGGATACCTGTAATAATGGGCTTCGTTTTCTTCATTGATCTTCTGGGTCTTTGCGTACTCTTCGATGGCTTCTTCATTCGGTTCGACCGGTTCGCCGTCATATAACGGCGTTCTTATACCGGCAAAATTTGAACAGCCTGACAAAATAAGAAGCAGCAAAGGTGACAGGATCAGATACTTTTTACTTTGAAACAGGTTCGTCATGCTGGTGCCCCCTGTTGAATGAATGGATTTTCAGCCCATACAAATGAGAATAATATTCGGATGTACCTAAAGGTCCGACGGTGATCTCAACATCCTTTAAATGACGCAGATGTTTATAGATCGCCAGCTGTTCGGCTTCGCTCAGGTCGTTGAGCGGGATACACAAGACATTGTTGCCCAAATGGATCGTTTCTTCCGGCAGGGTGACGTGTGTTTCCAGATACTGCACCTGTTCTTCCGTGCATAAGAGTTTGAAGTAATCGATCTTTTCATCGCTGTGATCGAAAACGAAATGCAGTTTCTTGTCTTTCAGGAAAAAGACTTTATTGGCATACTCATCCAGATTGTCCAGCAAATGGGACGCAACGATGATGATCTTGCCTTCATCTCTCAGTTCGATCAGAATATCAGAGACTAAAGAAACGTTCTCCGGATCCAGACCGTTCATCACTTCATCCATGAACATGATCGGTGTGTCGGAAGCGATCACCATGGCAAAACACAGACGCTGGCGCATGCCTAAAGAATAGGTGCTGACTTTGCGGTCGACATAATCATCCATTTCCAGCCGATTAATGATGTCTCTCACATGATCCTTTTTGCCGGCCCACATATCCGCATACATCTCGATGTGTTCGGTCCCGCTGAAGTTCTCATGCAGATCGGCCTGATCCGGGAAAAAAGTGATGAGCTGATGCAGTTTTAACACATCTTTGTCTTTTGCCGTGTATTCTTGATCATCGACATACACATGCCCGGCTTTCACAGGAATAAAGCGCATGATGGCATTGAATAAAGTCGTTTTTCCGGTCCCGTTGGGTGCGACCAGGCCGATGATCTGACTGTTGTCGAGTTTGAACGAGATGTCGCTCAGGACTTCCCTATCGCCATAAGCCACGGTTATATTTTTTACTTCTAAAGTCATTCGATCACTCTCCTTTTCAGTCCGGAACGCTGGGTCGGTATCAGTTTAAAGATGATGTGGAAGACGCCTTCAAGGGCCAGCCAGACACCCAGTGCGACGATCGGCAGTTTCCAGTAGACGATCCCTGGCAAATCAAACTGCATGGCACTTTGTCCTGAGACTACCGCAACCACTTCAGTATAAAAGGACGGCTGCCAGGAGGTCCAAGGGTCCAGCAGGGTCCATACTTGAGGCAGAAAGACGAGCGCGGCGACGATAAAGAGTGTCAGGTAAATGTTTCGGATCATCCAGCTGAGTCCGGTGATGATCAAAAGGAACAAATAACTGACGATCATACCGAGTCCGGTCAGCAGTAAGCCGTATTGCCATAACGGGATGTAGGTGACAGCCTGGTCGACATAAAGTTCCACCGGATAGTTCAGACTGCCGGTCGTTTCAAAGAATAAAGACAGACCGTAGCTCGCACCGATCCCCAGGAGAGCGGCCAGCCAGGTCATCAGCCAGAGCAGAAAACTTCGTCCGCGCCACTGCATTTTCATCGGCAAAGGCAGGCCCTGTGTGACACTGTAATTATTTTCCTGATCCTTTGTAAAGTGATCGCCGGCTAACAGTGCGATCGCAATGAACAAGACGACCGACACGAACAGTTCCAGCTGCTGCTCCAGGATCTGGGACGACGCATAAGGGTTCCATTCGATCGGCAAATCACTTTCTTCTAATGCATCGTAAAAAGCGATCTCGCGCTCGATTTCACTTCTAGACGGTAAATAAACGGAGGTCAGAAGTTCATGCGATTCAAATTCTGTGGCTTCAAGTAAAAACAGATTGTTTTCAGCCATATCCCGTCCATTATTGAGGTAATCAGACACGACGTCTTCCAGTCCGTCGACCGTATTCCCTTCACGCTGCGTCAGTATGTACCGGTTCAATCCGATCAGAGTCGAATTCCGGCCGAGGCGCTGCTGAACTTCTTCCCCCAGTTCGCCTTCGAAATGAGCATCCGGGATCAGCCGGAAGATGTTATGCGCGTCACTATATTCCGAACGCAATTGAGTTTCCGGCAAAACCACATTCTGCTGGCGGTAGAGCAGGGAAAACGTCCCCAGGAAAAGAAAAAAGCCGATGAGCAGCAGGCGCGTTTTCCAGTCACGCAGTAAAAGCCGTCCGTTCCATTTCAATACACGTTTCATTTTTCTCCTCCTTATCTCACGAAGCTCTGGCGTTTGATCACTTTGGCGGCACCAACGTTCAGCAGTTCGATCACTAAGACAGTGACTGCCAGGACCAACAGGCCTCTGTCATAAGGCACGTTCAGTCTGCTCGTCACCACATCACCGAAATGGTAATAGGTCTGCGGGTAGAAAGACAGATTGATGCCGAGCAGTTCTTCTGTTCCGGGGCTGTAATAAAGCTGCGGGAACAAAAGAACGAACACCGATGCAATAAACGTCACGATATCGTGCCTGAATATCAGACTGAACAGCGTGTTCAATCGTGTAAAGCCGTACATCAAAAGGAGCGCATACGGCAGGCTTCGAAGCAGGAAAGTCCCGACTTCCATCGTGATATACGGCAGCATGGCATACGCATTTTCGGCTTCACCCAGAGCTCCGACCGGCATGGCTATCGAACCGAAGCCGTGGAGCAGGCCATTCAGGAGAATGAAGAAACCCGATAATGCCACAAAAAACAGTGTGACGAAACCGAGTGCCGTCACCGACTGGATGAACAGATAGCCAAACCAGTTCAGAGGGACCCCGGCTTTTTGTGTCCGCAGTGACCGGTCCTTGGTAATGACATCGCTGATCATGAACAGCAGGAGTAGTAGCAGTATGTACGGTCCCTGTCCGATCAGAAAGAGATGGAGCTGCTGCAGGCTCGTCCGCTCATGCACCATATGAAAGGTCAGCGGTTCCGCTTCATTCAAGTAATAATCTGTTTTCTGGCTGGAAAAGAACATTTCTTTCGCATTCCCGAGGACTCTAAAGGGCACACTGAACGCATTCCCGCCTCCCTCTTCCGAGCCTTGAGCTGTCGGCCGGTAAGGGATCTCCAGATACCGTCTGACGTCTCCGTTATTCAGAGCTGTCAGAAGCTCCCGCTGATTGACATACTCATTACGTGCTGTTTCATACGCACTCGTCCCGGTGAAGAAGGTCGGGACCGTGAGCCCTTTGGCCAGCTGATCTTCGAACGTCTGCCGGTTCGCTTCCATCTGTCGTTCCAGCTGCGTTAGATCCACTTCCTCATTTCCCGGAGTATTCGGTAAAATAAATAGACTATGTAAAAGAACAGCGCCCAGGCATAAGATCATGACTAACCTGTTCTTCTTGTTCCGCCACATGTACGTGACCGTTTCACTCATTACTTGCCTTATCATATGATCGCCCTTTGTTTGTATAGTTTTTTACTTGTCTAACTAGTTTATCACAGAAAAATCATAAACATCCGACATTTTATCATTTTTTTCTAATCTCAAGGGGATTTCATACTTTCTTCATAATATGAGCGGTTATAACGCAAAAAACTGCAGAACAGTAAGCTCAGCAGTTTTTTATTAACCGGATTATATTTTATATAAAGTGCTGCAAAAGAATCATTTTCTGAACGTCTACATCAGTCTTTGACATTTGTCATGCGTTTCAGCGTTCTTTCGATTTCTCTTAACGACTCTGCCTGCTGACGGTTGCTTTGTGCCAAAGACAGTAAAGCGTAAATGAACACACCGGCAATCAAGAGACTGAAGAGCATCATTATAAGCGGAAAAACTGAGAACCATAAATTCGTCATTTTGACCCTCCTTTCTTTTTCACGTATTGTGAAATTTGATTTTATTTAGAGGTGATCCTCGTCCTGCGACGAGGATTTTCCGATCTAAAGCTTTCTTACCATACGTTGATCATTCTTAACGCTCACCCAAAGACGATTGCTTTTGAGCAGGGCCATTGTAGTGCTCTTTCGGCGTACCCACGCAGTTTTGCGAGTGAGTACTGCTATTGTGACCTTCATTCGACGTACTCACGCGATTTTGCGGGTGAGTACTGCCATTGCGCTGCTCATTCGACGTACTCACGTGATTTGACGTGTGAGTACTGCCATTGTGATCATCATTCGACGGACTCACGAGATTTCTCAGTTGAGTAATGCCTTTACGCCCTTCTTTCGACGTACTCACGCGGTTTTGCGAGTGAGTACTGCCATTGTGCCCTTCTTTCGGCGTACTCACGCAGTTTTTCGAGTGAGTACTGCTATTGTGCCCTTCTTTCGGTGTACTCACGAGATTTTGCGGGTGAGTACTGCCATTATGATGATCATTCGACGTACTCGCGTCATTTTACGAGTGAGTACTGCCATTGTGCCCTTCTTTCGGCGTACTCGCGTGATTTTGCAGGTGAGTACTGCCATTGTGCCCTTCTTTCGACGTACTCACGAGATTTTGCGAGTGAGTACTGCCATTGTCCCCTTCATTCGACGTACTCACGTGATTTGACGTGTGAGTACTGCTATTGTGATGATCATTCGACGCACTCGCGGAAAATCACATCTGAGTTAACTGATGTTAATTCTGCGTCCACTAAAACTCCTTCAAAAACCAGGTGTCGCAGGCGTTGTGTTCGGAGCCTGCGATCGGTTCGCTCAGCTTCACAAAACCATATTTCTCATACAGCCTGTTCGCTTCCTTCAATGAAGCAAACGTGTCGATATAAACAGCTTCGTAATGATCTTCAGCGAAGGCCAGCGCCTGTTTCATCAATACATGCGCATAACCTTTTCCTTGCGCTTCATCACGGATATAAAGCTTCTGCAGTTCCCCAACTGTTTCACTTTCCCCGAATGAACCGATGCCGCAGCCTCCTACAATTTTACCTTCTTCTTCCAGCACCCAGTAAGCGCGTTTAGGCTCCTGATAATAAGCATAGAGCGAAAACAGATGCGGATCAAAGTAAGCTGTCCCCGGCAAATTCAGTCCTCTGCTCTTTAATGACTCCTGGACGATCTCTCCCACTGCCTGATTATCTTTCTCTGCGATTTTACGTAATTCAACCATCGGCTTCTCCCCTTTACTTACAGGAAAGTATACCGTTTATTAAAGGTTTCTTCAATATCATTGAGTATATGATTACATAATAATTAATATAGTTTGTTATACTTAGATAATAAGAAGAAGGAGGACGGTGGAACATGATACGTTTTGATAATGTAACCAAGCGTTACGACGGTACAGCTGTGGTTTCTGACTTCGATCTGGAAATCAATGAAGGCGAATTTTTTGTCCTCATCGGCCCAAGTGGCAGCGGCAAAACAACAACGTTAAAAATGATCAATAAACTCATCCTTTTATCCGAAGGGTACTTATACATCGATGGCGAAAAAATCAGTGAATATGACATCCAGGAGCTCAGGTGGAATATCGGTTATGTCCTGCAGCAGATCGCCCTTTTCCCCAATATGACAGTTGAAGAGAACATCACGATCGTTCCCGAAATGTTGAAGTGGTCGAAAGAAGACATGCGGAACCGTGTGACCGAATTGCTCGAGAGTGTGAATTTAGATCCGGATAAATACCGAGGTCGTCAAATCTCGGAACTGTCCGGAGGGGAACAGCAGCGTGTCGGCGTCGTCCGTGCACTGGCGGCTAATCCGGATATCATTCTGATGGATGAACCGTTTGGCGCTTTGGATCCCATCACGCGAAACAGCCTGCAGCAGGATGTACTGAAGCTGCAGCGTAAATTCAAGAAGACGGTTGTCTTTGTGACTCACGATATACAGGAAGCCATTCAGCTCGGTGACCGCATCTGTGTGATGAATAAAGGAAAGATCGAACAGGTCGGCACAGCTGACGAGATACTGAAACACCCAGCCAATGACTTTGTCAAAGACTTCCTTCGTACGGGTCTCCCTTACTATGAAGGAGAAAAAACCGTACAGACCTTTATCGACAAAGGCTTTTGTACGAACAAAGAAACGCCTTTCGAGGAGACCGTCACGCTCGACACCTCTCTGGATGACTTGACCCTTGCCCTGGCACGTTCTGGTGCGGTTAAAGTGGAAACAGCCGCAGACAGTGAATCGCTTTATATCAAGCGAGAACATCTGATTCATTATTATGCAGATGACACCCTCGCTGAAGAAAAGTCAAAAAAGGAGGTTAACGCATGAGTGGCCTTTTAGAAACGCTGCAGGCACGCCAGCAGGACGTCTGGACCGCCTTGATCGAACATATGCAGTTATCCTTCATTTCCCTGTTTATCGCGGTACTCATTGCGGTTCCTTTGGGCATATTCCTGATGAACCATAAGAAGATCGCCGAACCGATCATTCAAGTCACTGCGATTTTTCAGACGATCCCATCCCTTGCGATACTGGGTCTGTTGATCCCACTCGTTGGGATTGGATCCATTCCGGCCATCATGGCCCTGATCATCTATGCCCTCCTTCCGATCCTGAGAAATACATACACCGGATTGACGGGTATCGACCCTTCGCTTAACGAAGCGGCTGATGCTATGGGTATGGACCGCTCACGGAAGCTGAGAAAAGTCCAGCTGCCTTTAGCGCTGCCGGTTATCATGGCGGGGATCCGAACAGCCACTGTACTGATCATCGGTACCGCAACGGTTGCGGCTTTGATCGGTGCCGGTGGTTTAGGAAGCCTGATTTTGCTGGGGATCGACCGCGGGAACAATTACCTGATCATATTAGGTGCCGTTCCAGCCGCCTTACTGGCTATCCTGTTTGACCGCCTGCTCAGCTATCTGCAGCACACGTCTTTCAGAAAAACAGCTATTATTCTAGGTTCTGCCATCGTCATCATCGGTGGCCTGCTGATCATCCCACTGTTCAATTCAGAAGAGGATGATCTGGTGATCGCTGGCAAGCTCGGTGCTGAACCGGAAATCTTAATGAATGTCTATAAACTCCTGATCGAACAGGAGACCGAACTGTCGGCTGAAGTGGAACCGAATTTCGGAAAAACGACCTTTATCTTCAATGCCCTCCGTTCTGGTGAGATCGATATCTACACCGAATTTACCGGGACCGTATTGACTAACTTCTTTGAAGAAGTGCCTGAACCGGGTACGCCGAAAGAAGAAGTATACGCGGAGGCTAGAGACCGTCTGCAGGAAGAATACGACATGACTTTGCTTGATCCGATGGCTTTCAATAATACCTATGCCCTGGCGGTAACGTCAGAATTCGCTGAGGAATACGATCTGGAAACCATTTCCGATCTGGAATCGGTACAGAACGAGGTCAGTGCCGGCTTCACTCTGGAATTCAATGACCGTGAAGATGGCTATCCTGGCATCCAGGACATGTATGGCCTCACATTCGGTGAAGTCATCACCATGGAACCTCAGCTCCGTTATGAAGCGATCGAACAGGGCGACGTCAACCTGATCGATGCCTACAGCACAGACAGTCAGCTTGAAGTCTACGACCTGGTCGTTCTGGAAGACGATATGGAACTCTTCCCACCTTATCAAGGAGCACCTTTGATGATGACGGAACTGATCGAAGAGCATCCTGAGATCGAAGACGCCTTGTCTGTTTTAGACGGCATGATCACCAGTGACCAGATGCGGGCCATGAATTATGAAGTCGACGTGGAAGACCGGCCGGCCGAAGAAGTTGCCCGTGAGTTCCTGATCGAAGAAGGCTTGCTTGAAGAATAAACGAATCTCTGATGCATGCCCGCCAGATAAATTGAATGATCAGAAAGCAGTTCAGCCTGTATGAAAGCAGGGCCTGGACTGCTTTTTCTTATGGACTTACAGGTTTAAGCCCGATTTATTGAGTTTGGCTTCTCTAAACATAAGTAAACTTCACTTAAATGCTAAAAAGTTAAGTTCAGCTGCTCTGGGAAGGCGTAAACTTCACTTGTTCATTAAAAAGTGGAGTTCAGCCTCTATATGATGGCTCGAACTGAACAAAAACGTCAAAATGTGAAGTTCAGGACTTGCAAAAGGAGCTGTACTTCACCTTCTGTGGGTTTGATTCCGGTTCAGATGGCCGGCCGGCAGATGAACTCACAGTAGTCAAACCGATAACAGATCAAAATAGTCCGATTTTAACATAAATCCTACTCTAAAGGGTATTCTTATTTTCGTAACAATGTTCGGATATTGCTGATTATATCCAGATGAAAAAGGCGAACATTCGCCTTTTCGTTTTAAAAACTTAACATTAAATACTATCTGTGCACGAATAATTATAATATTTTGATTAGAATCGACTACTCATGGTTTTATTTTTAAACATATATAATTTAAACGAACTCGATATTATCAAACTTGGAACCGTTATTAATTCGAAAAGTCACAATCACCGTTTATGATAAGCCTCTCATAATGACAAAGCCTTGAAAATACCCTTTGACCGCCTCCGATCGCTTTGATACACTAGTCCTTAAAATCAAAAGCCGGTCACACATATAATCCAAGGAGGCTATTCATTTATGTCACAATGGGAAACGAAATTTGCTAAAAAAGGATTAACGTTCGACGATGTTCTGTTACTGCCGCAGGAAAGCCATGTCCTGCCCAACGACGTGGACCTGAGCACGAAACTCACCGAGAAAGTTAAACTCTCTGTGCCGATCTTAAGCGCCAGCATGGATACCGTCACAGATTCACGCATGGCGATCGCCATGGCACGTCAGGGCGGGCTTGGAATCATCCACAAGAATATGTCGATCGAAGATCAGGCGATGGAAGTACGTAAAGTGAAACGTTCGGAAAACGGCGTCATCATCGACCCGTTCTATCTGACCCCTGACCATCTGATCTCAGACGCTGAAGAATTGATGTCCCGTTACCGTATCAGCGGCGTGCCTCTGGTCAACACCATGGAAGACCGCGTCCTGGTCGGAATCCTGACGAACCGCGACATGCGCTTTTTGACAGACTACACACAAAAGATCAGTACAGAAATGACAGATGAGGAACTGGTGACTGCTCCGGTCGGAACTTCTTTAGAAGAAGCTGAAAAAATCCTTCAGAAACACAAAATCGAAAAACTGCCGCTCGTTGACAATGATAGTCGACTCAGCGGACTCATCACGATCAAGGATATCGAAAAAGTCGTCCAATTCCCCAACGCCGCTAAAGATGGACACGGCCGTCTACTTGTCGGTGCCGCGATCGGCGTGACGAGTGATTCCTTCGAACGCGCACAGGCCCTTGTAGACGCTGAAGTGGATGCGATCGTCATCGATACCGCTCACGGTCACAGTGCCGGCGTGATCCGTAAGATCAGAGAACTCAGAGAAGCTTTCCCGGATGTTGCTTTGATTGCTGGAAATGTCGCAACCGGCGAAGGCACACGCGCACTCTTTGAAACCGGCGTGGATGTCGTGAAAGTCGGGATCGGACCAGGTTCAATTTGTACCACACGCGTCGTTGCCGGTGTCGGTGTACCGCAGATCACAGCCATTTACGATGCCGCGACCGTCGCCAAGGAATTCAACAAGCCCATCATCGCAGACGGCGGGATCAAATATTCCGGCGATATCGTCAAAGCCCTGGCTGCCGGCGGACATGCTGTCATGCTCGGAAGTCTGCTGGCCGGAACGGACGAATCGCCTGGTGAATTCGAACTCTTCCAGGGACGCCGCTTCAAGACCTATCGCGGGATGGGTAGCTTAGGCGCTATGAAAAAAGGCTCCAGCGACCGCTACTTCCAGAATTCAGTGAACGAAGCCAACAAGCTCGTCCCTGAAGGCATCGAAGGACGCATCGAATACAAAGGCAGCCTGGAAGAAGTCATCTTCCAGATGCTCGGAGGCCTCCGTTCAGGCATGGGTTATGTCGGCGCCAAAGACATCCAGGGCCTGCGCGAAGAGACCCAGTTCGTTCAGATGAGCGGTGCCGGACTGAAAGAATCGCATCCGCATGATGTTCAGATCACAAAAGAAGCACCCAACTATACCATGCGTTAAACAATTTTACTTTTGAAAGGTGGGAAACGAGTGACTTCAGTCATTGATACAACCAAACTAGAAAAATTAGTCGTTTTAGACTTTGGGAGCCAGTACAATCAGCTAATCACACGCCGCATCAGAGAATTCGGTGTGTACTCTGAGCTTCTTCCCCATACAACGACGGCAGAAGAACTGAAAAATATGAATGTGAAAGGCATCATCTTTTCCGGCGGCCCGATGAGCGTCTATGATGAAAATGCCTTCTCCATCGACCCTGAGATATTTGAGCTGGGCATCCCGATCTTAGGGATCTGTTACGGCATGCAGCTGATGACCTATATGCTCGGCGGCGAAGTGAAGCCGAGTCTGAACCGCGAGTACGGCAAAGCTGAAATTTCAATCAGCGATCGTACGGCTGACCTCTTTACGTCCCTTGAAGCCAGCGAAAACGTCTGGATGAGTCACGGCGATTACGTCACAGATCTTCCAGAAGGCTTTACAGTGACGGCATCCAATGAACACTGCCCGATCAGCGCCATAGAAAATGCAGACAAGAACTTTCACGCGGTCCAGTTCCATCCGGAAGTCCGCCATACCGAACATGGCAATGAACTGCTGCGCAATTTTGCCTTTGGTGTCTGCGATTGTTCCGGCAACTGGAGCATGCAGAACTTCATCGATATGGAAGTTGAAAAAATTCGTGAACTCGTTGGCGACAAGAAGGTCCTTTTAGGCCTGTCCGGCGGCGTGGACTCCAGTGTGGTCGGTGTACTTTTGAATAAAGCCATCGGTGACCAGCTGACGTGTATCTTTGTCGATCACGGCCTCCTGCGTAAAGACGAGGGCGACCAGGTCATGGACAGCCTGCAGGGCAAGTTCGGTCTGAACGTTATCCGCGTCGATGCCAAAGACCGTTTCTTGAATAAACTCGAAGGGGTTTCCGATCCCGAACAGAAACGCAAGATCATTGGAAATGAATTCATCTACGTCTTCAATGACGAGGCAGCCAAGCTCGACGGAATCGACTACCTTGCGCAAGGCACGCTTTACACGGACGTCATCGAAAGCGGCACAGCCACCGCTCAGACCATCAAGTCGCACCATAATGTAGGTGGACTGCCTGATGACATGACTTTCCAGCTAATTGAACCCTTGAATACTTTATTCAAAGATGAAGTGCGTGAACTGGGACTGGAACTCGACATGCCCGAATCTCTCGTCTGGCGCCAGCCTTTCCCGGGACCTGGTCTTGGTATCCGTGTGATCGGTGAAATCACCGAAGACAAACTGGAGATCGTCAGAGAAAGCGACGCAATCCTGCGCGAAGAAATCAAAAAAGCCGGCCTAGACCGCGACATCTGGCAATACTTCACGGTTCTGCCTGGCTTCAAGAGTGTGGGGGTCATGGGTGATGCGAGAACCTATGACTATACTATCGGTATCCGCGCCATCACCTCGATCGACGGCATGACCGCAGACTTTGCCCGTATCCCATGGGACATCCTGCAGAAGATTTCTGTTCGCATCGTCAACGAAGTCAGTCACGTCAACCGCATCGTGTACGACATAACCAGCAAGCCACCATCCACTGTTGAGTGGGAATAAAAATAAACTTTACCCTCTTATTGTCATGATAAGAGGGTAAAGTTTTACTATCTATTGCATAAACACACTATAAATATATATCATCTCCATGCTATACTTAATTATAATCAGGAGGTAATAGTATGGCGGTTACACTTAAACGAGAAACAGAAGCTGTGGGTTCATCAATGAAATTCAAGGTATGGGTCAATGGTACTCAGATAGCTAAAATTGCACAGAAAGAAGTAAAAGAATTGTCTGTTCCAGAACAGGAAGCCGTTTTACAAATTAAACAGTTCAATGGTAAAAGCAACAAACTTATTGTAAATGACGGCGACCATGTTAAAGTGACCAATGGATCAGGGCTTCTACTTATGCTTCTTTTTATAGCCATGCTGATCCCCGTATTGAACATATTTGACGGTAGTGCCAGATGGATCGGTTCTGCACTTGTTGTTTTGGGATTCTTACTGATCCTACAATTCGTGAATATCTATAAACTTGAAAAACTTGATGATTCTAAAAGCTTATAATAACCTAAAACAACCACGCTCTCTTAACTAAGAGCGTGGTTGTTTTGTCAACACCCGTGGTTTATAACAAAAAATCTCAGGCTATAGGTGTTCCATTTTCAACTCGCTCGTCCGGTTTTAAGAGCACCACATCACCTTCAGTTGGCACACCGCCGATGACCAGCACTTCGGATTTAAACCCCGCTATACGTCTGGGCGGGAAGTTTACGACGGCAACCACCTGTTTTCCCACAAGCTGCTCCGGTTCATATCTCTGGGTGATCTGCGCGGATGACTGTTTGATTCCCATTTCTCCAAAATCGATGTCTAATTTTATCGCGGGCTGCCGAGCTTCCGGAAACGGCTCTGCCTTCACAACGGTTCCGATACGCATATCCAACTTCATAAAATCCTCTATCGTTGCCATGATCAATTCCTCCTCTATGTATTCCATACATTCACGTTCATATTAACTTACAAATTATTGGTCCATCATAACACAGCAGGCATAGACTTGAAATTGCAATTAAAAATGCTCGACCAGCTTATAGTTAGAGTTTTTTTAATATCTATAGTAAAGTTGTTTATGAGGGCACTTCTATCAGTGGCTCTCAGTCATACCTACATAAATATAAATAACGAGGAGTGATTTCATGCTGATCCCATTACTCATAACGTTCGTTTTCACCATCATACATATAAGTACGACCTATTTGAAGGTGCTAGACAGAGTACCCAGAAGTAAATTCTTATCCACTGCGGGAGGAGTAGCAGTTTCGTATGTTTTTATACATATCCTTCCAGAACTTAGTGAAAACCAGGAAACTATCGAAGAGCTTTTAACAAATAATTTTTTGCTATCATTAGAAAGTCATATATATGTCATCTCTCTTTTGGGATTGACCATTTTTTATGGGCTGGAACGAATGAGCAAGCTGTCTAAAGAGAAAAAAGGAGTGGATCCAGCTTATATACAAAGCACCTTTTGGATCCATCTCGTATCTACCGCTATATACAATACTGTAACGGGATATCTGTTGGTAAATAGGGAGAGGGAGTCTTTAGCCTCTTTACTGCTATACGGAACAGCTTTAGGTCTCCATTTCTTTGTCGTTGATCAGGGTCTCAGAGTCCATTACAAGGGCAAATATGATAAATACGGAAGATGGGTCCTGTCTTTAGGAAGTATTACCGGTTTTCTCTTAGGATACGCTTTTGAAATCAATCAAGTTTTCATGTCCGCACTTTTCGCTTTTCTAGCAGGCGGGATCATCCTTAATATCTTGAAAGAAGAACTACCAGAGCAGCGAAAAAGTAGTTTTGCAGCTTTTGCTTCTGGCGTAGTGGGTTACAGTATTTTGCTGCTGTTGACTTAAAATAATGATAAGGAGAGACGAAAATGACGATCACATTGACACGCAATCCCTATGTCGCTGGTTCATTGCTGAAATTCAAAATATGGCTAAACAATAAGCCAGTTACAAAAATAGCATTAGGTGAAGAGAAGACGATCACTCTTCCAGAAGATAATTCCATAATTCAGATAAAGCAGTTCAGCGGAAAAAGCAACACACTTACGGTCAACGATGGCGATCAAGTGGAAATATCCAACGGAACGGGACTTCGATGGATGGTTTTGCTCGTAGTATTATTTGTACCTATAGTCACTCTCCTTGAAGCACTCGCCATATTTATCAGTCTACTCGTTGCGATTACATGCTTTTTTATCTTACTTATAAAGACTGACTCATTAAAATTAACGAAGATCAATAACAAGTTCACACCATGACCACGCCAAGGCAAACGCTCCCTCAACCAAGAGTACACGCTCCCTTTTGGCTTTAATCAATCCACTGGAATATGTGTAACGGTATCATTTTCCAGCCTGGTACCGTCCGGCTGGTCCGTGGTGAAAACCTTGAAGATGATGAAGATTTTTTTAATAACCTAGGAGGAAATTATATGGCTTTTATACTTATAAGGGATACAGAAGTTGCAGCTTCTTTTATAAAATTCAAAATCGAGATCAATAATGAGGATGTTGGAAAAATTGCACAGGGGGAAGAGAAAGAATTCACTCTTCCTGAAGAAGAATCAGTCCTGCAGATCAAACAATTTGGCAGCAGGAGCAACAAACTAGTTGTAAATGATGGTGACTATATCGAAATAAGTAATGCGCCCTGGTTTTTTTGGGAATTCGTCAGTTTATTTATTTTAGGTATCATAGTAAGCAGCTTTGAGGGACCCGCCGTATGGACCGGCTATGCTCTCGTCATAGTAGGTTATTTCGTTTTCAATTACTTTGTTGAATCAATTAAACTAACCAAGAGGAATAAAGAGTGACCTATTTATTTATGTAAAAGTAAATCCATCTTTGGCGAAGAATATGTCCCACTCAAGAGTGAAAATGTAGATGAATGGGCATTGGAATCGACTTAAATACTAACTGGACTAGCTGATGGTACTTGAGATGGTAAGCCCAGGGAACCGCGTACTAACACGAGGAGTAAAAAGCTGATCGAGATGGTATGCATAGCTCGACGCATACTTACTCACTAGAATAATTGACATCCAGTCAGTAGGCTTTCATATTCCCGTACTATCTCGATAGAAAAGTCACCTTTGAGATGGTAAAGAAACCACCAGCAACTTCATATTTCTTCTGACTACCATAAAATGTACTTAAAAAAGCAAGAGGTCGGGATTTTCCCCAGCCTCTTGCTTTTTTTATATTACTTTATTCAACTCGCGCATGGTCGCCGGTTTCATAGTCCAGCTCGATACCATCCTGCTGATTCGGGACGAAGACGTTAAAGGTCAATGTTTCGCCGTTATCATCAACTGAGAAGCCTTCCATGACGATGCCGTGAGCAAGCATATTGTCATCTTCAAACAGCGGAGTGACACGGTAACGGACCTGCATTTCGGTGTCTTCAACGACACTGGCCACAAAGTTCTCAAACGGCAGCATGCCTTCGACGTTGAACTGACGGGTCCCGGTCATCAGGTTGTTTTTTCCGTCGTACCCAGTCATCTGGTGGCCGATAAGATGGCTGCGGTTATAGAGCCAGTTGCCTGAAACAACATCATAATTCCCCTGGTTCCACCCTGTCGGATCGACGTGACTGATGGATCCGCGTTCTTCTGCCGGCATTAGCTCAACGTCCAAAAGAGCATCCGCTACACCGACACGGCCTAATTCATCTCTTGCTTCATATGAATGAAACGGTTCGCTGACTTCCAGTTCTTCATTCGTGAACAGTGGGACATTATCATTTATTTCGATATAAACCTCGTCCAGCGGCAGGTCTTCCGGACTGGGCAAGTCCAAGGCTTCGATATCATAGACTAAGTCAGATTCTGCTTCCTCTGTCTCCGGTTCAGTCTCGTTATCTGCTGATTCCGTTCCAGATGCCTCTAGATCATCAGCATTCGCCGACACTTCATATGTCGCATCCTCTTCTGCCACTTTATCCTCCGATACGTCGGCAGCAACTTCTTCTGTATCATCAGAATTATCAGTAGTTTTATCTGTTTCGTTACTGGCTATTTCTTCAGAAGCGGTAGTATCCTTATTCTCTTCTTCTGGCAGATCTGCAGCTTCGCTTGTCGCTGCCTCTTCTGTAGCTATCTCTTCCCGTTCCACGGCTTCATCCACCGGTTCACACGCGGCCAGAAGTACGGCGGCACTCATCATACCAAGTACATATTGCTTATGTAACAAATCAACACTTCCTTATCTCTCATTCATCTATATACTTTTTTTAAATAATTATTCATCCTATCTATCATAACAGGTTTTCCTTACTTATTAAAAGAGTTTTCGTATATTACAGCATTAAAAAAGCATCTCTCCCGCTTTCAGGATCGATGCTTTGCTCTCTATAAAAAATTCAATGTTCAAACCTTCGTTTTACTTACTGTTATACTGAATCGTACGCAGCCGATCCGGGTAGTCCGTTATGATCCCGTTCAGTCCTAAACCGTTAGCTTTTTCCAGATCCTTCAGTTCATTGACTGTCCAGGTGTTGATACCCAGACCGTGAGCGTGAGCTGACTCGATAATTTCTTCAGTCAGATTGATTGCTTTTAAATGCACGTAGTTAAATTTGAGTTCCCTGGCCATTTGAATGGTCGACTCATTATATTTTGAAAGGAGCAGTCCGGTTTTTGCACGAGGCGCCAGTATTTTCATACGGATCAGACTGTTTTCAAGAAACGATGAAATAATGACCTGCTCTTCCATTTTATATACCTGAATGGCTTCCGCTACTCGGAGCTCCAGGCGGTAATTTTTCTTGATACTTTTCAGTTCGATATTCGTCACGAGCGGTTTGTCTTTTGCCCATTTCAGGTACTCTGAAAGCGTCGGTATCACTGCCTGTTTGATCGCTTTCTGCAGGGGGTGAGTGATGATCGGATGAGACTGCAGTTCTTCCAGTGTATAATCGCTGACTGCACCCTTTCCTTCCGTCATCCTGTCTATTTTAGCGTCATGGAAGATGACGACTTCCCCGTCCTTCGTCAGACGGACATCCAGTTCTATCCCGTCAGCGCCTGCTTCATAAGCTTTTTCGAAGGCTGTCATGGTGTTTTCTGTATACTGACCACTGAATCCTCTATGTGCGATATTCAAACTTCTCATGTCATTCCCGCCTCTCCGCTTTCCTGAACTATATCAAAGATACAAAAAGATTTCATTTCTTTTCATTCTACCGTGAAACCTTTGGACGTGCTATCATTATCCCTTTTAGTATATTTATACATAACTAACCCTATACAAAAGCCTGGATAAACGAAAAATCCCGACGACTCCCTGCAACGGTCAGCCGTCGCAGGATAAGTCATCAAGATTAGTTTAAATTCAAAATTCATTTTTTAGTTAGTCTTTTGCCGGCAGATCTTCTACCGAATCTATATCCATATAGGCTGGGACAACCAGTCCATTCATTGCTCCTGACATATTCGGCCCTAAATCAACGATCTGATCTTCATATTCATCATAATAAGCGCCAAAAGTCATTGGCAGCCATGGAGCTAAACTGGCATCTCCTTCATCGTGAGCGATCGCCTGAAACATGACAACAGGATCCACACTCGTGATATCTACGGTGTAACCCAGTTCTTCTAATACGATCTGCATCACATGAGAGGAAGCACGTTCGGAGTCCCATGGTGTAGAGACTAATCTAAATTCTTGACCGTCTACGGGTTCGGCTCCTGCCGTCCATTCATCCACCATATCTCTATTATCTTCTACCCAGTTTGTAGCAGCTTCTTCAAAAGGAATATCCTGCGCAGCAAACATAACTTCCTGCATGTCTTCAACTTCCCAGCTGAAATTCTCCATTACAGTATAGGCACCAGGCATGTCTTCTTCCAATCCTTGACGGACGATGGTGTGGATAAATTCTTCTTCTCCAAGTGAGTTCTTCGGATCATCTAATATCTTCAGATCAAACTCCTCAAAAATCCAATGGGGTGTCCATCCAGTCACTACGATCGGCTCTTCATTTTCAATGGCCTGTTCAAGTGCCGTGACCATCCCCGCTGTGGAACTTGTTTGAAGCTCCCAGCCTTCTAAATTATCGTAGTCGTTCAGCATGTCTTCTGCCATTTCAGTCGTGCCGGAGCCGGCTTCGATCCCAACGATGGTATGATCCATCGCTTCTCCGACGTCAGCTGGTTCTTCTTCAGACTCTCCAGCTTCACAGCCTAACAGTAAAAATGCTGCAGGTAACACGGTTAACAGTCTACGATATTTTGATTTCTTCATTCTTTGCCTCCTATTTATTTAGCCTGTTTAAAAGTAAACGACTTGATCGTTTTTATTTTTTCTTTTTGAAAAAACATACCTTTTAGACACGCACAAGCATGATAATAACATAGATAGACATATCGTTCAAATTCTTTGCTTGATCGTCAAAAATATGATGGTCTTAATATCGGAAATCACATTTCAGTTATGAATATATCAATTTAGAAGAGTTCAAATCATTTTGAGTGGTATTCATTCCTGATTGATTTAAATGATAGACATAGACGGCTTAAATTTAACGATACTTTCTAAAAAGGAGATGATAAGTCTTGGCTCATCATCTCCTCTTCTAATTATTTGGTTTATTCTGGTATCTTCGAGCCTTCAATAAACTCATATCAGCTAAGTAACCCTATTTCTGTTTCTCATTGTATTCATCCGTATGAAACCGTTCGAGAACTTTGTCGAGGATAGTGAAAATACCGACGCCTTGAATCGTCCCGATCAGGAGTATCATCCACCACACTGTATCTGCTTGAGGCAGCATCAGAATAATGAATACCGTTATCCCTACCTTCAGTCCTATTAAATTAGAATCTCTTTTAGACATTTGTTCACTCCCTCTGTTCTGCTTATTCAGTTTGCTTTGAATCGTATGAGTAAATATCTCGGTTTATTTTTCATTGCTCAGCTTTTTCTTCATGGTCACGCACGGGGCCCCGTCTTCATAATAAACATCCGAAACGCGTGAATATCCCAGTTTTTCATAGAACTCAGCCGCTGTCAATTCACCATGTATGACGGATGTCGTACAGCCGTTCTCTTGCCCGAGTTTTTCCAGTTCTTTAACGACACGTTCTCCTAATCCCTGCTTACGGTACTCTTTCAAAACTCCGATACGTCCTGGTCTGATCGTATCTGAATCGATCTCCTTATAACGACCGGTGGCCACAGGTTTGTCGTCATCATAAAGAACCACATAAACGGTCCCGTCTGTGTCTTCTGTATCAAATTCTTCCTTTAGTGATATCTCACGTTCTAAAACGAATACCTGCATACGTACATACAAAGCCGCCGCCCGGTTCCAGTTCTCGCTTCCGACATGTGTTTTCATTTAAGCTCCTCATTTCTATTAAGCGTTCTGATTTAAAAAGATTTAGGTCCAGTATAGCATAGAGGTATGCGACTTTGGCTTATAAAAGGTATAATGGTTAAGAACAGTGGATCCGTTAGGTTTTTTAGCTTTTCTATGAGAAGATAAGAAAGTTAGATTACATGGATTCAGTTTAAACCGAAGAATAAACTATAAAGATAAAGAGGGATACTATGCGAAACATTAAAATGACGATCGAATATGACGGCGGCCGCTATCATGGCTGGCAGCGCCTTGGAGATACAGACAAGACGATACAGGGAAAAATCGAAAACGTGCTGTCACAGCTGACCGGCACAGAAGTTGAGATCGTCGGTTCAGGCCGCACAGACGCCGGGACCCACGCTAAAGGTCAAGTTGCCAACTTCAAGACCGAGTCCGATATGGATCTTTCGGCCATGCAGGACGTGCTGATCAAAAACCTTCCTCAAGATATCATCGTCAAAAAACTGGAAGAAGTGCCTGAACGGTTCCATTCGCGCTATCATGCCAGCGGGAAACAGTACAGCTATTATGTCTGGAACCAGACCATCCCTTCTGCCTTTGAGCGCAACTACAGCTTCCATTACCCTGAACAGCTGGATATGAAAAAGATGGGAAAGGCTGCAGGAAAACTGACTGGACGCCACGACTTTCTTGGATTCTCAGCACTTAAAAAGTCAAAAAAATCGACCGTTCGTAAACTGGATAAAATCACGATCGAAAAAGAAGGCGATATGGTGCATTTTACCTTTATCGGCGAAGGCTTTCTGTACAAAATGGTCCGGATCCTGACAGGGACACTTCTGGAAATCGGTACCGGTACTCTGGAGTTGGATGCGATCGATGAAGTATTTGAGACCGGTGTAAGAAGCGACGCCGGCATGGCAGTCCCTTCGCAAGGCTTGTTCTTGGATGAAGTGTATTACGACTAGGCATTCCCGCTCATGTTTTAAATGTCATTGGAGAAACGGACGAAGGACAATTTTATTTAAAAAATGCAGATAATAGAACAGAAAAAATCATTTAAAAAGTGCGTAAATGTTTTGGGGGGTTCTCAACACCAACTGACAGATATGATCGGTGTTTTCAGAAATTTAATTAGTTTGATTAGCAGATATGTATTTGTTCCTACAGAAAAACCCTCATTCTATTACCTATTAGTTTGGATAAGAAATTTGAAGTGGTGATTTAACTTGAATGATTTTGAAAAATTACTTTGCCACGAGTTTTTTGAAGGGAGAGATTATGTTTAATCTAACATTTAAGAATAAATTTTATTTATTGCTTGCAGCCCTGCTTATTTTATCTTTTATAGCTGACGTGTTTAATCTTTTTGAACTAGATCGCTATAGTGGGTTAATGGCTATACTACTTTTGACTATTCTTATTTGCGGAATCCAATACCGCGCAGCAAAAAAAAGCTTGGGTACTATGTTGAGTATCAACAGAGATTATAAAATACGCAAACTATGGAATATAGAAAATCAGTTTGATTGGGGTGAAGTAAGAAAAAAACAGATAAAGTGGGCTCCCATCTTTATAGGAATATTTTTGATACAAACTTTAATACTCTATCTTACTGGTGACACACATTCTGGAGTGCTTATAATCGTCTGGGCAATAAATATGATGCTATATGTTATTTTCACTCGCCCATTGAAAAAAGATCAGTGTGAATAAATACAAAAAGATCCGCTGCTATATTTTACACGGAATAATTTATGAGTTATAAAATGCGTTATCAATCTAGTTGTTTAGTGGTTTACTAGCGAAAGTGATGAAAAGCTGCTTACTTGAAAAAATCAAATTCTTAGATCATTATGTAGTTTGGCCTCTCTATTACCGATGGGGCATACAGGAATCGAACCTATAGGACTGAGCAGGGCATTACCGTTTAGTTCCACCCAATAGGAGGATGTGCCTTGTCTGTTACCGCCGCCACCATAACGTTGTAGCAGCGATCGTTCCTCTATAAGACATATGCTCTTTTCTTACCAGTTCATATAAATCGTTCAAAGATTGAGGAGCTTTCAAGTTATTTCTCAACGAAAAACGTCCAATTTCTTTGCTGAGGCGAACACAAATAACACGATGATCGTTTCCGTTAGTTAATTGTTTCGCAGAATCAAACAATAACTGGTGCATATGACTATCTTTTTTTACTTCTGGATCAGAATAGGCGGCACTCATTGCATCGATAAGTTTTTCTATTTGTTCTCTGTTAGTCATTATGGTCGCTACCCTTTCTATATTTATTTTAAAGAAGCTTAGTCTTTTGATTCCTGATTAAACTATACCATACAATAATTCTGGTAAAAAAGAGAGAGACAGCTGACGTTGACACTATTCTATATAAAAAAACATCAAAACATTACAGGATTGTATAATGCAGTTCCACGAACTGATTGAATGTTTGAACACTTTTCAGTAAGAGCTCGTATGTGTAATCACTTTGTTTGAACAGCGGAGTCCCTTTGCCCAGCATCCTGGGTGCCACGGTCACAATCATCTCATCAATTAACTGATTTTCTAGAAATGAACGCAGCAGATCGCCTCCGCCCACGAGCCAGATATTCCTGCCTCGTTTTTCTTTTAACTCTTCAACAAATGATTTAATGTCTTGATCGATAAATTCTACGTTTTTATTATTTTCTTTTGTAGTCCTGGAAAACACATAACAGGCCTTGTTTTCGTAAGGGAACTCTTCGAGATTTTGATCTAAGAGCCACTTGTAAGTCCTGTTTCCCATCACTACTGTATCTACAGTTTCATAAAAGTCAGCATACCCGTTATCACCTTCTCCCTCTACACTGAATAACCATTCCAGTGATTCATTTTCATCTGCAATATAACCATCCAGACTCGATGCAATGAATAAGACTACTTTTCTTTCTGCCATTTCTAAAGTCACCTTGCCTTCCGTTTTTCTGGTATCCGTATTTACCCATACAATAGCATATTATCGTATAATGAAGTACCGAATAAACTTTCATAAAAGAAGCAAACCAAGTCTTATTATGCTATAATGTATTTACAAGATTAGATGTATATACAGAGGAGGTATTGTAATGACTACTAAACAAGTACGAAAAATTCGAAAGAGCGGAAACAGTTATGTACTGACTATTCCACCCGCTGTGATGGAAGCACTTGATTTAAAAGAAGGAGATACAGTCTCAATTACGAGCGATCAAAAGCGTGCTGAACTCGTTAAACAGGATCCGGACGTGGTAAACGAAGACTTTATTAATATGGTAGATTCTATTTATGAAGAACATAAAGAAACGTTTAAATCACTGGTGGACAAATGATTACACTCTCAGAGAAACAAGTCATTTTCTTTAACGTTTATTTGATAAAAAAGGATTCTCCACAAGAACTTATTGGTGTCAAAAAACCCACTGCTCTGAACATGTGCCTTCAGTCCATACATCAGACTGCTTTCGGCGAAGAAGTCTATCCAACTTTAGAAGAAAAAGCAGCTATCCTGTTCATCAATCTCGTTAAAAAGCATTGTTTCCATAATGCAAATAAACGAACAGCCTTCATGACGCTCGTTTACTTTTTGCGTATTAATGGGATGAAACTTGCTCTACCGACTGATGAAGCTGTCAAAACGTGTCTGATGGTGGCAACTTGGGACAAGCCATTTGACGAATTAAAAGAACAGATTGTTGATGTTATTAAAAATAATTCGACTACAATTAACGAATAACCGAATGATGTCTTTCATAGACATTATAATACAGATCATGCAGACCAGGACGGTTCACATGATCTGTTTTTTGTTTCGCCTCAAACTATCCACCTTTCCATTTAATGTCTCACAGTCCTTCAAGATAAATTAATTAATAAATGAATAATCCTTTACACCACCTACTATGTAAGATATACTTTACACAATGAACAATATAGATTACTTAAAAGGAGCAAACAATGGCTAAAAACTTGCGATTAAAGACAGCCAGGGCAAGACTGGATATGTCCCAACAAGATCTGGCAGACGCAGTAGATGTCACCCGGCAAACGATCAGTGCCATTGAACGGGGCGATTACAATCCAACCATCAATTTATGCATACGGATATGCAAAGCATTAAACGTGACACTCAACGACTTATTCTGGGAGGAAAATTAAAATGGACAACTTCGATGAATATCAGAAACTTATGCGTTATAAATATGGTTATCATTCGTTTTTTATTATAGTCGCTTTATCAATTATAAATTTTAACCTCGAACTTTTTTACGACATCCAATGGGCTGAAACGAAATCTCTTGAGTTCATGTTATTTATTTTTCTAGCTGCAGGTTATTCCATAGTGATGAATGTTTATAAAGGCGCTTATTTTACCAAAAAACAAAATTCAAATATGTATGCCGTTATTTTCTTATTTATTGGTATAGCTAACTTTTATCTCTCTATTTCTCCATATTCACCACTCATAATTGATGGGTTGCTCACATCAAACATTATTAAGCTTGTAAATGGTCTGATTTGGACGTCTTTACCAGTTGCTTATTTCACGAGACAGTTAGTAGATAAAAAAAGAAATGAAAACGATAGTGATTAACTTTAACTGATTATTCAAGGAGGAATAGAAATGACTGAATCAATTCTAGCGATCACTGGTCCGACGTCTGGCATCGGTCGCGGGGCTGTCAAAGCCCTTGTTAATGACTTTGACAGAATGCTGTTGCTTGCCCGTAATCTGGAAAAAGGGGCAGTTTTGAAAGAAGAGTTACTCGAACTGAACCCAGATTTGCACATAGATCTCATCGAATGCGACTTGAGTGTCTTGGCTTCCGTCAGACAAGCGGCAGAAACGATTAAAAACAGATTCGATCACATCGACTGTCTGGTCAATAACGCCGGCATGGTCTCAACGTCAAAAGAAAAGAGCGTTGACGGATACGAACTGATGATGGCAACCAATTATCTCGGTCCTTTCCTACTCACACACGAATTGCTTCCGCTGGTCATGAACAGCGAACGTAAACAAGTGGTTGTCGTCTCTTCCGGGGCCTACAAGTTTGCGCCGATGAAACGACCATTCTTTAAACCGAAGCGCTATACTCCTGTCACTGGATACGGGCGTTCAAAACTGGGGACCCTTTATCTGGCCCAGGAACTGCACGAACAGTATTCCCGCAAAGGTCTCAAAACAACGGCGGTCCACCCGGGGATGGTCTCTACAAATATCGGCAAAAACAACGTGAGTCAAAGTGTCGGTACCTTTGTGTTTATGCTGCTGGATCCCTTCTTCAAAACGCTGGAAGAAGGCGCACAGTCCATCGTCTCAGCCGTACAGCAGCCTGAAAAATATGCCGGTTTCTATTCCGATGAAGGCGAAATCGCCGCGGTCAAACAATACGGCAGCGACTTCAAAATGCGTCGGGAGTTCATCGATGCCACTTTGGAAGAATTGGACCTAGAGGCTTTATAATCTGTTTATATGCAACCTATCAATCATATTTTAAACGACACCCGCCTGAATTAGAAGACAGTCGGGTGTTTTTCATACTTCAAAAAAGTTTCACTTCGTGGTCATTTGTACCTTTATTGCCGGAATGGCCTTATCCATTAGACATCCTGCACGTGATTAGGCTAAGATAGGATTAGGAATAAAACGCTTTCTAATATCAGGAGGAATCACATGCTACAATTAAAAGAAATTATTAATGACACATCCCGTCTTTTTGTCGGTGATACTGTGCCAGACCTTTATTACCATGATACGTATGTAAAGAATATCAAACCGGTGTACGCCGTCGCCTTGCCTAAAGCACATGATGAAATCAAAGCACTCGTTCAGTTTGCCATCGAAAAAGATCTGGTGATCATTGCGCGCGGTGCCGGGACCGGTGTGGCTGGAGCTCAAGTCCCGATTCAGGGAAACGAACTGATCATCGATGTCCACTTGATGGATAAAATCATTGAGCTCGACGAAGAAACACTGACTCTAACCGTGGAACCTGGTGTACTGGTAGGTGATATCCATGACTATGTTGAGAAAAAAGGCTACTTTTATCCGCCTGACCCTGCCTCCAAGCACTCGACTATTGGCGGGAACGTCGCAACCAATGCCGGCGGTTTAAGGGCAGTAAAATACGGCACGACCCGGGATTATATCCGTGAGATGACCGTCGTATTGCCGAATGGTGAAGACATGACTCTAGGCAGTTTGAATATCAAGAGCAGCTCCGGGTATGATTTAAAGGATCTGTTCATCGGCTCGGAAGGCACACTTGGGATCACGACAAACATCCGTCTGAAACTGATTCCTCTTCCTAAAGCCAATGTCACGATCCTACAAGCCTTCGAAACTGCCCAGCAGGCAACGGAGGCGACCCTGGAAATTCTGAAAAGCGGTGCAGACCCGTCAGGTGTGGAACTTTTTGAACGTTCAGCCTTGTACTACGCCGAACAGAACTTAGGGTATCCGTTGAAATCGCAAGTCGGTGAAGCTTATCTCATGATCAGTCTGGACGGAAACGACCAGGCCGAACTCGATCACCGCATCGAGCTGGCCGAAGCCGTGACACGTGCACTGACTTTGGAAAGTCACGTTCTGACAGCAGACGAAGCGAAGAAAAACTGGGCTTTGCGCGACAACATCCTGCTTGGTCTGACTAAATTTACCGAATTTGAACTCTTAGATGAAGTCGTGCCGATCAATAAGTTCGCCGAGCTTATCGAGGCAACGAAAGCCATGCAGGACAAACACGGCTTGAACGTCCTGAATTTCGGGCACGCCGGTGACGGCAACGTGCATACCCTGCTCATGAAAGATGACCTGACCGAAGACCAGTGGACAAAACGACGCGCCGCTCTGCTTAAAGATCTCTATCAGAAAGTGGACGAACTGGGTGGACTGCCTTCAGCTGAACACGGCATCGGTATCGTCAAGAAAGACTACATGGATACCATGACCAAAGACATCAATCTGGACTACATGCGCCAGATCAAACGTGTCTTTGATCCGGATAACCGCTTGAATCCCGGGAAGGTTTTTTAGCAAATGATTCTATAAGTAGAAATCAGAAATAAGAATACACGAGGAGCTGAAGAGATGGTCAACGCTGTATTATTCGATATGAACGAGACAGTTTTGGATTTAAGCTTATTAAAAGAAAAGTTCGCTGAACATTTTGAAGATAAACATGTCGTTAAGTACTGGTTTGCTAAACTCCTTCATTCGTCTACGGTCATCGGCGGTATGGATGACTACACTGATTTCGGAAAACTTGCAGAAGCAGCATTAGAAAGCATCTTTTTAGAAGATGACAAAGAACTGACCGATGAAATCAAAACAGATATTTTAGGGTCGTTTAGAAAACTTCCTGCCTATGATGATGTGACGGAAGCTCTTGAATTGCTGAAGGAACACGATATAAAAGTGATTGCAGTAACGAATTCTTCTTATGAAATGTTGGAGAAACAGTTGACTAATTCCGGCCTCAAGGATCTGTTTGATGTGTATTATTCTGTCGATTCCGTAAAGAGATACAAGCCTTTTGAAGCGATTTATCAGTATGTGCTTAACGAAGAAAAAATAAAAGCCGATGAGACGGTCATGGTCGCCACCCACGACTGGGATCTATACGGTGCCAAAAAAGCGGGGCTCACTACCGCTTATATCAAACGCAAAAAAGATTTATACAACCCTTATTACTTGGAACCAGACCTGGCCGGCGGAAATCTGGTGGATCTGGCTGAAGACATTATTCGTTTTAAGTCGTGATAGACGGATGCTCCAGATACTCCTTAAATGCAATCGAGAAAAACTGTTAAGTTGACAGACACTTAACACCATTAAGATAAAACTTCAATAAAAAGGCCAGCTCCGGTATATCGAAGCTGGCCTTTTTAGATGTATTTGTATTTTCCCGCAACACTTACTTATATAACGGGAAACGTTTAGTCAACTCACGAACGGACTCTTTGATTTCAGCCAGTTTATCTTCGTTATCTTTAGCTTTCAAGGTATCGATGATCAGTTCGGCAACGCGTCTGCACTCGTCTTCTTTAAATCCGCGCGTCGTGATCGCCGGTGTGCCGACTCGTATCCCGCTAGTTTTAAATGGACTCAGGGTCTCAAACGGGATCGAATTCTTGTTCACCGTGATCCCGACTTTATCCAGCAGCGTTTCGGCCTCTTTGCCGTTCAGTCCAAAATCCGTGACTTCCATCAGCAGCAGGTGATTATCCGTCCCGCCACTGATCAGGCGGCCGGCTGACCCTGCAAATACCTCGGCCATTGCCCTGGCATTCTTGACGATCTGTTTGGCATAGTCTTTAAATTCAGGCTGAAGCGCTTCTCCGAATGCTACGGCCTTTGCGGCGATGACATGTTCGAGCGGACCGCCTTGTGTGCCCGGGAAGATGGCGCTGTTCAGCTGTTTGGCGTATTCTTCCTTCGCTAAAATCAGACCGCCTCTTGGCCCGCGAAGCGTTTTATGTGTGGTACTCGTGACGACGTCGGCATAAGAGATGGGTGACGGATGCACGCCTGCCGCGATCAGTCCGGCAATATGGGCCATGTCGACCATTAAGATCGCCCCTACTTCATCGGCGATTTCACGGAACTTTTTGAAGTCGATCATTCTTGGATAGGCACTGTAGCCGGCAATGATCATTTTAGGTTTGTGCTTGATGGCAAGTTCTCTGACCTGATCGAAGTCGATCGTCTCTGTTTCTTTGTCCACTTCATAAGGGACAACATTATAAAGCTTGCCGCTGAAGTTTACCGGAGAGCCGTGCGTCAAGTGACCCCCATGGCTCAGAGCCATCCCCATGTATGTATCACCGGGCTTTAAAAAAGTCTGGAACACTGCTGCATTGGCCTGGGAACCGGAGTGCGGCTGGACATTGGCATAGTCAGCTCCGAACAGTTCTTTCACACGATTGATCGCCAGATTCTCCACGATATCGACGAATTCACATCCGCCATAGTAACGTTTGCCTGGGTAGCCTTCCGCATACTTATTCGTCAATACACTTCCCTGTGCATCCATCACTGCCTGAGAAACGAAATTCTCTGAAGCGATTAGTTCGATATTTTCTTCCTGACGCTGCTTTTCTAACTCGATAGCATCAAATACTTCTTTATCCAGATATCTTTCAGTCACTATCCATCCACTCCTTCATATTTATCGATTTAATTGAGTATAACACAGCTTCCTGTAAAGTCATTTAAAAAAAGCTGACCCATCCTTTAAATTTTTCAGGTGATCGGCTCTACTTATTCATCTCTTCTATAATGGCTTCCCGGAAGTACCGCGGGTAACTGGGCATATTCTCTGGAAACGTGCTTTCCGCTTCTGAAAAAGTGATCGAATCATCGGAAGCGATCGAAAAATAAACAATGCCACCTTCTCCCTGCGAGTCTGACCATTCCAAAGTCCCGCTGCTTTGGTCGATACTCACATCTTCAATGACCAGCGTGACACTTTCATCGTTTTCATGGGCATCCAGCCATCTATCTTCAAGAGAAGAGCGTTCTTCTTCCCGGGACTCCAGACGTTCATTGGACGTTTCCAGTCGTGCCTGAAACAGCGAGACAACAAAGAAACCGATGATAACAAGCACAGCTAGTGACCCGATGGCTATAGCTGTATAAGCAAGAAATTTTTTCATTTATTTAGAATCCTCCACACATTTTCACTTAGTAATCTTCTTGGAACGTTATTTAGTAATAAGTATAAGTGAATATGACAAATCATAACAGAGAGATGTTTCTAGCTATATGGTAAATTCTCTTTTATCTGCGTACTGTTAAGGCGCAAATCCATAATATAAAAGTACAAAAACAAATTCTCCAATGATCGATATTCCCAGTAATGCACCGATATAAGCTAAACTAAATAATATTTTGAACCATGAAAAGAAGTCTAGCGATATAATCTTTTTAATACCAAACCACACACATATGAGCACAAGAGGTATCATAAGTATGAAATAGGACATATGGATAAATCTCAGATAACTATTATAAACCTCAAAACCTAGATTCGAACTTCTCATTAAAAACGTTGCTTTTTCCAGCCAGAGATAGAGAAAGGAGAGCTGGAGAAGACTAGATAAAATAGTGAGACTATATGTGATAACCTTTTTTTCTTTTCTGACGAATAAATATACGATCCCTATATAAATCATTCCTAATAAAATAGCGTAAAATGGCTGATTCATAAACATGTGTCTTCCCCCTAGTACCAGTAATTTTAATGTCAATTCCTTGATTATTTTAAAAAATTACGGTTCTCCTATTTGAATAGCTACTGGAGATATTAAACTGATTCAAGTTTACCACGAAAACCGCTTATTGGCTTACTTTATCTAGTCCATCTATATCATTAATATAGTTATTATACATTCTTACTATTTTTAATCAATTTTCATATATAATTCGAATGAGTAAATAATTGACTATGCTGATTTAGACAATCAAGTAGAACACACCACAATTACCACAACCCTTGACAACCAACGTTTGCTGCGTTATTCTACTCTTAATCAATCAGGACTGGAGTGTTATCTGGGCCAATGCGTAACTAATCTCATTTTTATAAGTCGAAAAGAAGCTGAATAAGATCATCGACCGGTCTTATTTGTCATGACTTTTTCAGACTGAAATGAGATAGCTATACGATTCGGCACTGGATTCAAGACTTCTGTATATCCAAGTCTTTTATTTGATCTGTCTGATCCCTCTCATTCTGTCTGAAAACAGAATGGGAGGTTTTTTGTATGCGTAAGTAAATGAACCAACGACAGATTAAAAATAAAGGAATGATTGGTATGCCATTAGTTACATTAAATCAAATTAAAAAAAGTTACGGTGATCGACTGCTTTATGAAATCGATCATCTGCAAGTGGAAGAACAAGACCGTATTGGATTAGTCGGAGCCAACGGCAGCGGGAAGACGACCCTCTTCCGTCTGATTACTGGACAGGAAGAGCCGGACTCCGGTTCGATCGAAAGGCAGTATCCTACCGAACTGCTTCCTCAATTAAAAGAAAATCATGCAACAAAAAGCGGCGGAGAAACTACGGCCGAATACGTTATTCAGGCACTCAACAAACAGCCGAAACTGCTTTTGGCAGACGAACCGACAACTCACTTGGATATTTCTCACATCAACTGGGTAGAAAAGTCTTTCCAGCGGTTTAGTGGTGCGTTTATCGTCGTCTCTCATGACCGCACGTTCCTTGACAAGGTTTGTACGTCTATCTGGGAACTGGATGAGCAGAAAATCACTGTCTATCAGGGAAACTATTCATCCTACAAAGAGCAGAAGGCTAAGGAAAGACGGCATCAGGAGACGGAGTATGAAAAGTACATCAGCAAACGAAACCAGCTGATAGAAGCCCGAGACAGAAAAACGCGGCAGGCAGTAAATGCGACGAAAAGAAACGTTCCGGTCGGCGACTCTGAATATAATCTGAAAGGCTCAGCTCCTTATTTTCAGAAAAAATCAAAGAAACTGCATCAGGTTCAGAAAGCCATGGACTCTCGACTAGAAAAGCTTGATAAAGTAGAGAAACCCACAGACTCGCACGCAATCAAAATCGAGCTTCCGGATATGGATAAATTGAACAGGCGGTTCATCATTCGATTAACTGACAGTACTGGCGAAGTACCGGGGAAAACCCTCTGGAAGCGCACGACCCTGTCAATTAAAGGCGGGGAGAAAGTCGCTTTGATCGGTCCCAACGGCAGCGGAAAAACCACGCTGATCAACAAACTCCTGAGAGAAGATGAAGCGGTTCAGCTGTCCCCTTCACTCAGGATCGGCTACTTTTCTCAAAATTTGAGTACGTTAAACGTTGACGAATCGATTTTAGATAATGTAAAGAAAGATGCGGTGCAGTCTGAAACAACCATTCGCATCATCCTGGCCCAGCTGTTTTTCAAGGGAAATGACGTCTACAAGCCTGTTTCTGTGTTGAGCGGTGGAGAACGTGTCAAAGTTTCGCTGGCCAAACTGCTTGCCGGCAACTATAACACGCTGATCCTTGATGAACCGACAAACTTTCTGGACATTCAGGCCGTTGAAGCCCTGGAAGACCTGCTAAAAGAGTACTCCGGCAGTGTACTGGTCGTATCCCACGACCGTTCCTTCATCAACACGACTGCTTCAAAAATCTGGGAAATCGAAGATAAACAAATCAGTGAATTTGATGGGAATCTTGATGAGTGGGAAGCAGCGAAAACCCATGCCAGCAGCATAACGGCTAAGGAAGAAGAACTCATGCGGGTGGAAAACAAGATCGCTGAAGTCCTTGGTGCCTTGTCACTGGATTATTCAGAAGAAAAAGACGATGAGTTTAAACAACTCTTAAAAAGGAAGAAAGAATTAAAGGATAGCTGAGGAAACCAACGATATAGAGCGAAAAAAGGACGTGTGGGTGTACACGTCCTTTTTCTGTATCATTTTATGTTTTGAGCAAATTCTTCTTTCACTTGTGCAAGCTTTTCCGGATCTGTGATAAGCTCTGTCGCCGTCAAGGTCAGTGCTTCAATCGTTTTCTCCATCGCCTGATAGGCTTCTTCGGTCAAGGTGCAGTCCCTGAACTCCGTAGTGTGGGCAGAAACAGCTTTCCCATTAGTGATCTCAAAATACGGGTTGATGGCCGGCACGACCTGACTGACGTTCCCCATATCCATCGATCCCATGGAATCGCGTTCCTCCGTGATCATGTCGATGCCCATTTCCTGCATCTTTTCGTTATACAGTGAAGAAAGCGTCTCGTTGGTGATGAGGTTTTTGTAGCTCGCTTCGTAATGCCCCCACTCCATCCTGCAGTCAGCGGCTAGAGCCCCTGCTTCAGCGCAGCGGATGACTTTTTCTTTCAGTTCGTTCAAGTAGGGCATGTCCATGGCACGCACGTAAAACTCAGCACGCGTATAGTCCGGGATCACATTGGCTGCTTCCCCGCCGTCCTTGATCACGCCATGCACGCGAGCGGTCGGGTGGATCTGCTGTCTCAAGGAGCTGACGTTATTGAAGAAGTTGATACAGGCATCAAGGGCGTTTTTTCCTTCAAACGGAGCCGCAGCCGCATGAGCCGTTTGGCCGTAGAAACGGAAGTCGATCGCTTCCATCGCCATCGATGTCCCGCTGGCATAATAGCCGTCAGACGGATGCGTGCAGAAGGCCACATCGACAGCTTCGAAGGTATCGGCATCTGCCATCGTCACTTTGTCCCCGTTCGTTTCTTCTGCCGGTGTGCCTAAGACGATAACCGTTCCTCCGATGTCATCCACCAGTTTCGACAAAACGATGCCGGCGCCGGTATCTGTTGCGCCTAAAAGATTATGGCCACAGCCGTGCCCGATGCCAGGCAGTGCATCATATTCGGACAAGTAAGCGATACTCGGCCCTTCTTTTTTTCCTTTGTAAACAGCTCTAAAAGCGGTCTCGATACCTAGGTACGGATACTCCACTTGAAAGCCGTGCTTTTCTAAAAGCTCCACATGCGCTTTTGAGGACTTTACTTCTTCATGTCCCAGCTCCGGATGCTCATAAATATATTCACTTAATTCCTGCAGTTCTGGTCTTAATTCTTTTATTAATGCCTTGATTTTCTTATCCCCGTCTTGAGTCATAGCTTTCTCCCCTTATGCATAATTTATTCACTAGTGTACTCTCATTAATGGAAATGAGCAACAGACTTATGCAAGTTTTATTCAGTATAAGGTTTTAAAGCCAACTTTATATTGTCCTCCGCATTGTTTATAAGTATAATCAGGTTAAGCTAAAATAGTATATTATCCAACTCAACCAAAGGAGTGTACCCATTGAACGATTCTCTACATACTGTTTCATTGATAAAGATAGCTCTCTATTCAGCCTTCGCTTTCGTACTTAGCGTCATCACTGTCGTTTTTATAACGCCCTTCTTTCCCGAAAGTGCCCATGATTTTCTGAGGTTCCTGGCAGAAGTAGGGATTGTGCTGGCAGTCTCTTTATTCATTGTCAGACATCTCAATAAGAAGGATGTTTCACTCCGATCGATTGTCGGAGACACCTCTGTCAGTAAGAAGATGCTGTTGTTCTCATCTTCTCTGACCATCGGTAAACTTATTCTTTACTTCTTATTCGCGGGACTAGTTCTACGTTTTTTTATCACTCAACCGGAATTTGCGGCTGACGCTCAGTCAGTTATGGAAGACACGAGCCCACCAGAATTTAACAGGTGGCTGATCATCAGTACTGTGGTTCTGGCACCCGTTATAGAAGAATTTATTTTCAGAGGGATCATCTTAAATAAATGGGCTGAGAAAAGCAGTAATACCCGGGCACTTATCATCAGTTCTTTGTTATTCGGGCTCTTGCATATCGGTTCCTTCATAATTCCTCAATTTATTGGCGGCCTGCTTTACGGTATCGTTTATATAAAAACTAAAAAGTTGATTTATCCGATACTTATGCACGTCCTTAACAATCTGATCCCGGTCGGTATAATGTTGATTCCTGCGCCTGAATCCACAGAAGCTTTCTCTGTGTCTCAACTTATTGCAGAATTGACGCCGGTACTGAATGTCGTAAGTCTAGTCTTCATTATAGCTTTACCTGTCTTCTTGTTCATCGTCTACAGATACAGCCGTAATTTGAATGACGAAGTAGCACCTTTCAAATTCAACACCAGAAAAGCAATATAATCGTATAAAAATGACCCTCTTAATGCAGGAACTCTGCTTAAGAGGGTCACTTCATTTTTTATCGTTTATTTATCTGATATCCCTGCGATCACGTCGATCTCCAATAAAGTCACGCAAATACCCTATAACACACTTTAACAATCACTATAATTAAATTCTATTCCTTCTTTTTTATTTTTAGTTTCTTACTCTTACCTTGTCAGTGTTTTATAACAAACTTACTTTAATTACGTCGGTTTCTCAAATACCAATAGAGCAAAACCCAGAATAGAATTGTGAGAATTAATATGACAAGCATATCTACAATCGACAAATCAAGAATAGGATCAAGCCATTGACCTATGGGTAAAACCCAAATTACTCGAAGTAAAATCAAGGCAATTAAGAAGACCCAGAACAGGTTACTCTTTCTCATGAAATAAAGCTCCTTTTGAAAAAAACACATGTTATTCTATGCGTGTATCTTTATTTATAGAAGATTCTTACTTGTTTAATAGCCCCATAAAATATCTTTCTTTTAATGAGTGAAAGTTGGTATCTGAGGTATTAAGGCCTGTAAAGGAATAAGCTCCATCAGCATCAATATAAAAATAATATTGTTTACTGTCGTATTTAAATTGAATGCAGTATTTTATGAATTTTTTCTCCACAGTAAATTTTTCTATGTCTTCATACTTTATCCTAGTAATGTTTTCTTTAACTGTGTCTCGTGAATCAGGTGCTTCAAACAAAATTAATTGGTCATTAGTAAAAGTGAGATAATAAAATTTCATTATATATCCTAAATATATCATACTGTAGGAAAATAATTTATGAAGAGCAGGCCTAACGCCTTTTTCTGCTCTAAAATAGTTGTTATTTATTGTTATATCCAACTCTTTTAAAATGTTTTTAACTGTATCTTCTTCTTGTTCTAAAGTGTTAATTTTATTATTCATAGTCCTCCTATACTGTTGAGCATGTCCATATAGCAGCTACTATACTTGTAGCTAGGTTGAGTTGTGTTCTTTGTTTGAAAGCAGCTTGTGGTAAAACTCTTCTCCCAATTTCTATTATTAAATCAGCAGCCACTTGATAATTTAGAGCTGTCACAGCATCAATGAATCCTTGATCCGCAGTTACAGCATTAGCTAACTCCCATGCTACACCGCCAAACGGTACGGAATTTACAATAATGCATGTACCATATTCAGTAATACTACCTCTAGCTGCTGTACTATATACAGCGTTCTGTTGGTTTTAGTATGTATCGAGAACATCTTGATCTACGTCAGCGTCTTTTTAGAATTGCTGAACAAAAATTTCTTCATTATCGACTACATAGTTTCCTTCTTCATCTAAATGTCCCACTGTTTCAAAATAAAAAATAAAAATTTTGTTATCTTTCTTTTTTCACCCAAAAATATACAAATGGTGAAAAAAGAAACATTCCAGGTAATGTTCTATTAAATATAAACTTGCTATCATCCTCTAAGTCAGACAATACACTCATGAGACATGAAAAAGGCCATACACACGAAACAAGATACACAAAAAGCAATCGTGTAGAGAAGTTTTCAAATATATCTCCAATGAGTAACTGGTATGCAACAATATGCGCCACAAATAAAAGACAGCTTAAAAAAAAACCATTCTTTGAAAATTTCATTTTTTTCCCATATTTCATATTACACAACTCTTTCCAATCATTAGATTATCCAAATGCTTGTCTTAATCCATACGTAGCTCTTCAAAATTACCACTCTTCTTTTTATTTATATATTAACTATAACAAAAAATGGAAACGTTCGAAATAATATGGTAAAGATGTATGTATGTAGTTTCTAGCCTTTGTAATTTTAGTAGTCATAAAGTATAATCACCTTTAGAAAATAATACATTTTTTACGAGCGAACTTTGGAGAGGGCGTCCTTTTTTTATACTCATTTTTCTCCTTGTATTCATCATAGCTTTACCTGTCTTCTTGTTCATCGTCTACAGATACAGCCGCAATTTGAATGACGAAGTTGCGCCGTTCAGCTTCAACACCAGAAAAGCAACTTAACCCTATAGAAATGACCCTCTTAATGCAGAAATTCTGCTTAAGAGGGTCATTCATTTTGAATCATTTATTTATTATCTGATTTCCCGACGATCACGTAGATCTCAACTAAAGTCACGCAAATCCCATATAACACACTTTAACAACAACTATAATTAAATTCTATTCCTTCTTTTTTAATTTTAGTTTCTTAAAATATATAAGCGTAATTATGCAAATAACATAATAGTATATTGAGAGATATACATTCGGATTAAACCCAATTACAAAGAATAGGATAATAAAGAAAAAAGTAACCATCAAGGATGGGATTTGATCTTTAAAATTTTTAAATCCAACTTGTATATCATCCATTTCATCTCTTTTGAAGCCACTCGCATAACCTTCAACTGGTTTGTTATGGAAGATATAAATTATATTTTCAGAACCTAATATTATAAAGGTGTATATTAGTATCTTAACTAAAGAATCAGTACTTAATAATTCATTTTCGAATAAGCTGCTAATTAATATTACACCTATAAATATGCTAATTGAAAATAATACAACAAAAATATTTTTACTGATAACAAAATCTGTGACATTATTTTTAGTCAATTTTTTCATATCATTCTTCACAAAGTCATCATTTACCATGACAAAACGATATAAGGCGCTTGAAAACATCATAGCTGCAGAGAAAAACATAAATGGCCAATCTGGCATCATAATATTTGCAAATGTAAAGAGAACTACTAATCCTACAATCAATCCCCATAAATCTTTACGGCTATTTTTGTCAAAAAATAATTTACTTGTTTCGAAAAAAAACATATTATTCATCCTCTATATATAAGACTTTATTTAAGAACTCATAGGGAAAGACAATTGATTCGACAAAGAAAAAAATTGCCATCTTATCGAAAACCTTTTGACTATTAGTTAAGTAAGGTTACCCTTTCTGAAGCAGTTTCCTTTTTTATAAGGGGCATCTTTTATCTTTAAAATGCAGTAAACAATACGACTTATTTATTCTCTAATTTTCCCGCGATAACATCTATTTCCACCAATGCACCGGCCGGAAGTGACGCGACTTTATAGGCGATACGGGCCGGATAGGGTTCTTTGAAGAATTCTGAGTAGACACCGTTCATTTCCTGGAAGTTGCCGATGTCACTCAAGAGGACAGTCGTTTTCAGTACGTCTGATAAGTCTAAGCCTTCTTCGGCTAAGATGTATTCGACATTTTTGAGCGACTGACGGGTCTGTCCTGCCGCAGTCGTTTCAGTGATCTTCCCGGCTTCCGCGTCGATCGGCAGCTGGCCTGAGACGTATACGGTGTTGCCGAATTTGATCGCCTGTGAATAAGGTCCGATTGCTGCCGGGGCCTTGTCTGATTTAAGGATCTGCTTAGTGAAGTCTGTCATGATGATTTCTCCTTTGGTTTCTGTATTATTAAAGTTTTAAGCCTGAATATAGGCGTGACTGCCGTCTGTTTTCTTCTCGACAATGATGTGTGACTGGATACGGGTCTTCAGTTCCTCAACATGGGAAATAATGCCGACCAGTCGCCCACGCTCATGCAGGTCCAGAAGGGTTTGAATGGCGTTGTCTAAGGAATCTGAATCCAGCGTCCCGAAGCCTTCATCCACAAAGAGCGTGTCCACACTCACCCCGCCGTTCTGACTTTGAATGACGTCGCTGAGTCCCAATGCCAGTGCCAGCGAAGCTTTAAAGGTTTCGCCACCGGACAAGGTATGGACACCGCGCGGTTTCCCGGTATGGTGATCAAAGACATCGATGTCCAGTCCCTGCGGCCCGGCTCCTTTGGCTTTTTCTACTTTTTTGTGCATTTCGTAACGGTTGTTGGTCATCTGTGCTAGACGGATATTGGCCGCTTCAAGGATCTCTTCAAAATAGATCCCCAGAACGTAGCGTTCAAAGGAGACATAGTCGGTCTCTTTCGCGCCGTTTGCCATGCGGGACAGTTCGCCGTATAGCTGGTAATCTGCCTCGATGTGTTCGCTTTGTTTTTGATACTGCAGAATCGTTTTCTGGGCTTCGGTGTTCTGACTCGTCAAGCGGACATAGGCATCGCGCTTCTCTTCCCACTCAGGCAAGACTGCTTCGATTTCAGACAAGCGGGTCTCGTGTTCTGCTTTCGTTTGGACATCGTCTGCTTTTTCAAGAAAGGCTGTCACTTCTTTTTCTGCACTCTGATAAACCGCGCGCGCTTCGCCGTAGGTCTGGATCGCTTCCTGCATTTCTGAAACGATTTTTTCTTCCAGCACGCATTCTGCAAAGGTTTCCCCGAGCTCGCTTGCTTCCAGTTGTTCTTTGAACATCTCTTCAAGATTCTCTTCTTTTTCACTCAGTTCTCCGACGCGTTTTTCGGTCAAGTTCAGTTCGGTTTCAGAAGTGGCCAGCGTGTTCTTCAAGGTATTCAATTCTTCACGGACCGTTTTCTCCTGCTTCTCTGTTTCTTTGATCGCTTTTTCTTTCGTCTGGATAAGCTCTTGAACGTGTTCTTTCGATTCATAAGCCAGTTTCTCTTCCAGCCCAGCGATTTCCGTACGGATTTCTTTTGTACGCGTTTCTATATTTTCTATTTTAGACATGTTTTTCGACAGCGCTTCAGATGTTTCGCGTTCCTGTTTCTCTACATCGTTCAGCTGCTTGGTATAGGCTGCTTCTTGCTTGACGGTTTTCTCTTTCTTTTCGATTTCCGTCTGCAGGGCAGTGATGGTTTCTGTGGCTTCGTCAGTCTTTCTTGCCACGTATTCTTTTTCTGTCTTTGCGTCTTCAGGTGAAACACTCAAGGCTTCACACCGTTCACTCACTTGAGCAAAAAGGTGTTCCGACTGGCTGACTAAGCGATTATACGTCGACTCGGCCGCTTCTTTCTTCGCTTCCAGCTCGGCGACCTGTTCTTTCGTCACGTCTTCGGCCTTGGCATGAGCTTTTTCGGGATGTTCTTTAGATCCGCAGACCGGACACGGCTCGCCTTCTAGCAGTTCACCGGCCAGCACAACGGACAGCTGACTGAAGTAAGCCGATTTAGCTGTCTGCCAGTCATTTCTCGTCTCTTTAAGCTGACGTTCGGCTTTCTGGAAGTCTTGTTTCAGTTCCACACCCTGTTCGCGCCACTGACAGACTTCTGTGAGGGCATTCAGGCGCTGATTCAACTGAGACTGCTCGTCTTTTTTCGTACTCAAGACTTTATAGTCAGCCGTCAATTCTTCGCGTGTCTTTGTGATTTCCTGCAATGTCTCTTTCAAGTCTTCGAGTCGCGTGTTGAGTTCTTTTTGCTGCTCAGCCAATTGTTTATTTTCAGTCTCGGTCTCTTTTGCCTCTTTATCAAGGGCAGTCAGACGCTCGTTCTGTTCTTTGATCGTCTCAAACCGATTCAGTTCATCGTTAAGGTCTTGGATCTCTTTTCTTATGTCATCAAGCTTGGCATAGTCTTTTGAAACAGCCTGATAGCGTTCCTCTACTGCTGCCAAGTCGTCTTTCACCTGCTGGATCTTTTCAGTGAGTTCTTTGATCCGTTTCTGATTCGCTTCTTTTTCGGCACGGGTTTCTTCTACATTTTTCTCAGCCTGGACTAAAGCTTCGGCTTTTTTGTGCTGATCCAGCTGCGTTTTAAACTGAGCCACTTTTCCTTCTTTTTCATCTAGTTCACTTTTCTCTTTTTGAAGGGCTTCCTGCTTCGTCAGCATCTCAATAAGCTTGGTCTGTCTGACTTTTTCATCCTGAAGATGGGACAGCTTGGTCTTCGCTGCTTTTAATTCTTCAGTTTCAGTCTGAATAAGCTGGTCCAGTTCACTCAAAACCGTTTTGACATCAAACTGTTCGATGGCTTTCACTAAAACTTCATTCTCTTCATCATCGATGCGCTTGAAGGCTTCCTGCAGCGCCAGTTCATATTCCTTTCGCTGGTCCGACAGCTCTTTTGACTTTTTCTTCAATTCTTCCTGAAAACGTTCGTAAATGCCGGTCTCGAAAATATTTCGGAAGATCGCTTCTTTTTCACGGCTGTTGGACTCCAGCATCTTTTTGAAGGCCCCTTGCGGAAGCATCACGATCTGACGGAACTGGTCATAGGATAATCCAATCAGTTCCTCTATCTCCTGATTCGCTTCGGCGATCTTCGTGGTCACGCTGTCTTCATTATGGAACTCGACGCTTGACTTGACTTGCTTGGTCTTCGTCCGGGTCCCCGGTCCTGTCTGTTCCGGTTCGCGGCGCACTTTATAGGTTTTCTTCCCCAGTTCAAATTCCAGCTCGACATAGCATAAGTCAAGATCGGTCGCATGGTCGGATTTGAAGGTGTCTTTCCCTCGGGCATCACCGCTCGCCGAATCAAACAAGGCATAGGCGATGGCATCGAAAATGGTCGTTTTCCCCGCCCCCGTCGGTCCGCTGACTAAAAAGAGAGAAGACTGGGTAAACTGGGTAAAGTCGATTTCCACTTTATTTTTATACGGCCCGAAGGCATTCATCACTAGTCTTAACGGACGCATTTACTTCTCTCCTTTCAGTGCCTGTTCCCACGTTTCATGGATGGCTTCTTTCTGGTTATCGTCCAGCGGATTCTGCTTGAATTTAGAGTAAAAATCATCGAACAGATCTAAAAGACTTCTTTTCTCTATGGCTTCCTGTTTCGCTGCCTGACTAGACTTCTGGCGTTCTTTCTGAGCAGTGTATTCCAGTCCCATCGCATACGGATAGCGGCGGCGCAGCTGATTCATCGCATCCATGACATAATTCTGGTCTTCCAGCTCAAAGAAGATATAATCATCCGATTCATCCTGCATCAGCTCGTCAAAGGTACCTTTCAGGACTTTCATATCTCTTTCCGGTTTCACTTCGATCATTTCAAAGTTGAAGTCGTCTTTCGTTATATCTAAAAGGACATGCTGTTTTTTATGACGGACTTCCGATTTTGAATACTTGAGTGGCGAACCGCTGTAACGGACCCGGTCGGTCTTGACCTTCTGCGCCTTGTGCAAGTGTCCCAAAGCCACATAGTCAAAGTCATCAAAGAGGTTCACATCCACGTACTCGGCTGTCCCGATACTCAAAGGCCGCTCGGAATCTGAAGCTTCCACCGAATCCTTGGCACCATTGACGATATAACCGTGCGCGATCAGGATATTCACTTCATCCGGATCTATTGCCTCTTTGATCGACTCGATCTGTTTACGCGTCGCATCCTGCAAATCCTTGATTTCATCGTCTTCAAGCAGCTGTCTGATCGTGACATGATCCGCGAACGGCAGCAGGTAGAAGTTCACCTCGCCGATCGTGACTTTTCTGATGTCTTTTTTCACAGTTCCTTCGATATACAGCTGGCTCCCAGCAAGCAGTTCGGAGCCATATTCCAGGCGTTCATTACTGTCGTGGTTCCCGGCGATCGCCAGGACTGGGATCCCCGCTTCTCTGATCAGTCGGTTAAAAATATCATTGGCCAAGGTCACCGCTTCTTTTGGAGGAATCGCACGGTCATACAGATCCCCCGCCATGATCAACACGTCGACATCCAGCTCTTTGACCCGGTCGACCAGCGCATGCAGCACCGCTTCCTGATCCTCAAGCATTGAAAACTCATTGACGATTTTCCCGATGTGCCAGTCTGCCGTATGTAAGATTCTCATGATTGTCCTCCTGTCGTTTTCTCGTAGCTTCAGTATATCAAAATAAGCCCTTTATGTAATGAGAACGGTCAACAATCGCCCGGCGATTGTTTCCTTTTTAAGCTTTTGAATTTGGGCTTGCCCTTCAGCTGCTTTTTGAACACGCGAAGGGCACTCGCCGATCCTTTGCGTGACCTTCGGACACTTTCTGAGCTTGCGAAGGGCACGCGACGACCCTTTGCGTGACCTTCAGACACTTCCTGATCTCGCGAAGGGCACGCGACGACCGTTTGCGTGACCTCCAGATACTTTCTGAACGCGCGAAGGGCACGCGTCAACCCTTTGCGTGCCCTCCAGATGCTTTTTGAACTCCCGAAGGGCACGCGCCCGCCGTTTGCGTAACCTCCAGATGCTTTTTGGTCTCGCGAAGGGCACGCGACGGCCTTTTACGTGACCTCCAGACACTTTCCAATCTCGCGAAGGGCACGCGCCAGCCCTTTGCGTGACCTCCAGATACTTTACGAACTCGCGAAGGGCACGCAATTTACTTTTCCGTTGCCTTCGTAACTCCTTTTACCGTGCGAAGGGCACGCAAAACTATTCAACATCTATTTTATTGCATAAAAAAACGCATATCGGAATATGCGTTTGATCCGTTTAAAATATGGCCAGGAAGGGAGTTGAACCCTCACGAGCGTTGCGCTCACTAGATTCTGAGTCTAGCGTGTCTACCATTCCACCACCTAGCCGGAACACTCACTAGTATAACATAATTATTTAAGTTTGTAATCATCTTTTTAAAAATAATTTATAACCGGGTTATACTTTGCATTAAATTAATTAAGGTGCTAAGATGTACTCGAACACTTGCAAAGTAAGAAACGCTTATTATGTAAGCGCTTCATTAGAAGTGTTAAAGCACCATGGTCGTATAATTAAAAACAAGTGAGGTGAGCGATGGAGAGATGGATCAAACGGATAAAAGATGCCCGTAAGGAGGTGTTTGACTCGCAGGATGAAGCAAAAATCGGTGACTGATGACGACTATTTTACCTTAGGAGGATTTATATAGTGAAAAATAAGACAAACATCAAATTGTACCCCGTTCTGATAGCTTCTGTCATGGGCTTATCAGTGTTTGCACCTGTCGCAAACGAAGAAGTCATGGCGGATAGTGCAGAGTCTACTGTTACAATAAGTTCAAGTGAATACGGCAGTCTGGCTTACGAGCATATCTACCATCTCTCTAAAGAACTTGGCGGAGCCAGAACAGCGGGTTCAGCATTCGAAAAAGAAGCAGCAAATTATATAAAAGCTGAATTTGAAAGCTATAGATATGAAACAACTCTGGAAGATTTTTCATTTGTCAGTAGAAGAGGAAGCAACAAAGGCGAAACTGTTCATTCTCAAAACGTCATCGCTGTAAAAAGAGGTACATCAGGAAAACAGGTTATTATCGGGGCCCATTACGACCAGGTCACTTCCGGTGGGAGCGAGGGAGCCTCTGACAACGCCTCAGGTGTGGGTGCGATGTTGGAAGTAGCAAATAAATTGAAAAATATCAAGACAGAGCACACTATACTATTCATAGGATTCGGTGCAGAAGAGGTCGGTTTAGAAGGATCTAGAGCATATGTAGAAACTATGTCGGAGGAAGATATAGAAAATACGATAGCTATGATAAATCTGGATACTATATTAGCCGGTGATTATGCTTATGTTTACAGCGGATCTAACAGTATAGGCTGGGTAAGAGACCAGGCCCTTAATATATCTGATGAGTTAGGCTTAGATCTTATTACTCAAACCGGTTTACATCCTGATCATGAATGGGGAGAAACGGGAGACTGGAGCGACCATGCCCCTTTCAACGAAAAAAATATCCCAGTCGCCTACTTCGAGTCCACTAACTGGTTGATCCAAGATGATAAAGGCAACTATCTGGACGGCTATATAGAAACCGAAGAAGGACCGATCATGCATACCGGAAACGATACCTTGGATTATATCGAAATGAACTATCCTGGAAGAATCATGGATAGACTGAATACTAATGTGAGAGTTCTAGAAAAACTTATGGTAAACATAGCGACAGATGAGTACAGAGCTGAAGCCCAGGCAGTAGAGCACTTGATATCAAAAATCAAGTCACCTTCAGCAATGATTTCAAACGGCTATGTCTCTAAAGTAAGAAAAGCTCGAGAGGCCTATGATGCATTATCTGATACACAAAAAGGATTTGTAGCACCAAGCAGTTTAGAGAAATTGAACGAAGCAGAAGAACAAGTGACACATGCAGAAGATAAGGACGCAGCGGTAAAAGTAGAAAAATTAGTCACACGATTCAAATTTTCCGGCAAAAAAGTATCAAAACAATTTATTATTAAAGTTAACGAAGCACGCGCAGCTTATGACGCACTATCAGACGATCAAAAAGAATACGTCACCCCAAGCAGTTTACAAGAGCTGATCGCAGCAGAAGAACTGATTGCTCAGCAGTAATTGCATGATTAGAATGATACAAACATTCATGACATGAAATGATAAACGATAGTACGCAGAAGAAGATGACTCCGTTAAGGCACGGAAGTCATCTTCTTTATTTTTTCTGTTTTACATTACTTATACTATCGTTCTCACAAAAAAGCAGAAAAGTTACTTTTTAAAAGTCATACGTCCCCTTCTCTCTGTGTGCATACGTGATAGTTATAAAATCAGCTTTTCGAACGCTTCAGAACATCAACGATTTCTTTTCCTTCTTCATCCCACTGGATCATGCGGTAGTAGGCATCGTGATAGAAAATAAATTTATAATTATTCTGATAGGCTCTCTGCATCCATTCCTGCTTGGCGTATATGGAATCCATCGGGTAATCGTCATAGGCCATGACCCATAGTGGATTCTGATGGGCGGTCGACGCCATGATATCAGCCATATGCATGACGGTTTCTCCGTTCTGTTCCAATTTCACTATCGCATGACCGTTGCTGTGACCACCGGTATGGTGCATCGTGATGCCCGGAACGACTTCCAGTTCTTTTTCGAATGTTCTGACCTGATTCTGAATGGCTTCCCAGTTCTGTTTCCAGTAAGAACTTTTGGACCGGATATTCGGATGTCTCACTTCATCCCATTCGGTTGCTGTCATATAGATCACCGCATTGGGATAAGTCGACACGAACTTTCCGTCTTCTGCATGAGTCAGTCCAGTCGCATGATCGAAATGCATATGCGTCATTAGCGCCCCATCGATATCTTCCTTAGTCAGTCCCAGCTCATCCAGATTCTCATCGATCCGCGATTCTTCCTGAACACCGAAATTGCGCTTCTGCTTCTCAGTGAGCTTCCCTTTTCCGATCCCTGTATCGATCAGATAATTCTTTCCCAGATACTGAATAAGAATGGGTTCGGTGGCATGCGTGATCTGATTCTTTTCATTGGCCGGATATTTTCTGTTCCATAAGGGTTTCGGAACCACACCGAAAATCGCTCCTCCATCGAACGAAACGACTCCACCGTCCAGCCAGTACAGGGTCATGCCGTGAAATTTTAAAGCATCCACTTGCTCGCCTCCAATATATTCAGTCTTTAATTTTCTGCGGATCTATACTTAGTATTCAAACATAGAAAAGGAATAGAAGCTGGATCAGTCACTTCTATTCCTGAATTTTAAAAGCTTTATTTCAGATATGCTCCTGAATCATTCTTAAACAAAAGCAAATAATAAGAAAGCTAAGAATGCAAGAACGATCAGAACGATGACCAGTATCAGCGACCACGAATTCAGTTTACGCGCCAGAGCCGCATCCACGCCGCCTTCCATCGCCTGACCAGCCAGATAAATCCCTAACGGAAAGGCCAGTATGGATAATCCCATCCAACCTAAAAACAGGCAAGCCCATGACAATATATGAAAGAGACTAGCATTTTCAGACATTATATTACCTCCTTCGATCTTTATACTTGTATCACTTACGTTAATTAGTAAGATAAAATCGTACACTTCTTGTACTACTAAGTTTAAAGAGTCACAAAGTCACTGTCAAAAGTTATCTATTGCTGTAAAGCATTTGAAGGGACAGCCTTATCCTTATTATAGATTTCAGCAATGATGGTCCTCTCTCAAGATAAGGCCCACTGTTTTTGCACCCTTCAACTGCTACCTGTTCTCGTGAAGGGCACATATCCACCACTTTTGTGACCTTTAGCTGCTGCCTGACTTCGCAAAGGGCACATATCCACCACTTTTGTGACCTTCAGCTGCTGCCTGACTTCGCGAAGGGCACATATCCACCACTTTTGTGACCTTTAGCTGCTGTCTGTTCTCGTGAAGGGCACATATCCACCGTTTTTGTGCCCTTTAGCTGCTGCCTGTTCTCGTGAAGGGCACATATACACCACTTTTGTGACCTTCAACTGCTAGCTGTTCTCGCGAAGGGCACATATACATCGCTTTTGCGACCTTTAGCTGCTGCCTGACTTCGTGAAGGGCACATATCCATCGCTTTTGTGACCTTTAGCTGCTGCCTGACTTCGCGAAGGGCACATATCCACCACTTTTGTGACCTTTAGCTGCTGCCTGTTCTCGCGAAGGGCACATATACATCGCTTTTGCGACCTTTAGCTGCTGCCTGACTTCGCGAAGGGCACATATACATCGCTTTTGCGACCTTCAGCTGCTACCTGTTCCCGCGAAGGGCACATATACATCTCTTTTGTGACCTTCAGCTGCTGGCTGTTCCCGTGAAGGGCACATATCCACCACTTTTATGCCCTTCAGCTGCTAGCTGTTCCCGCGAAGGGCAATTAACTATCTACACTCACTTAGTAGTTCGTCATTTCCTGGATGCCCTGCTCTAAAATCTCGATCTGACGGATCGTTTCTTCGTCTTTGACGATTTTTTCCTTGCCGTTAACGATCGACTCATAGACGCCTTCGTAAATACGGCTGTAGTCGCCCACTTCTGAAACGACTTTTTCTTCGTGATACTGCCCGTTTTCGTCCATATAGTAAAGCGTACCGTAGTGTTCCGGCAGGTCGACGCCGAAATCATCATTCGTCGGCATATAAAACAGCTTCAGATGTTCTTCCTGACGGTCTTTCGTCTCTTTGACAAAGGTGCCTTTCTTACCGTAAACGACAAAGCTTGGACGGCTCTTCAGACGGAAGTAGCTGGATTTAACAGCAACTTTCAGATTGTTTTCATAGTTGAAATCCAAGTCGAAGTAGTCATTCATGCGACCGTCGCCTAGGAGCTGGCGCACGTCGTAATGGATCGCTTTCGGGTCGCCAAAGTAAGACAGCACCTGGTCCACCGTGTGACAGGCATGCGTGTACATGAAGCTGTTCAACTTCTCAAATGATTCCGCACTTTTCGGCACTTCAGGTCTGAAGTAGTCAAAATGCATTTCCACTTCCAGGATATCTCCAAGGACTCCGCTTTCGATCACTTTCTGAACAGTCAGGAAATCCGAGTCGAAGCGACGGTTCTGGTAACATTGGATGAATAGACCTTTTTCTTCAGCCAATGCAAAGAGTTCTCTTGCTTCTTCAGGCGTTTCGGCAAAAGGCTTTTCAACCAAGGCATTCTTGCCGTTCAACAGGGCTTCTTTCGCAAGGGAATAGTGTGTTTGCGGTGGTGTGGAGATGACGACCAGATCGATCTCCGGGTCGTTCCAGATCGCTTCTTTATCTTTCACATAGTCCGCTCCAGGGACCCTTTCCCACATCTCATTGTGACCTGAGCGGGCTTGAATGGTCTTGATCTTGATGCTTTCTACTTGGCTGGAAAAAGGGATATGATAGCGGTTCGTACTTTTTCCGTCACCGATATACGCAATATTTAGCATGTTTTAACCTCCATTAGTTAGCTGTTGCCTGATTTTATACTTTTAAAAACCTGCTCCAGCTGTACTCTCCTTCTTATTGTATCTGTTTTAATGCCTTTGAGTAAACTAGATTGAGCGAATTGACTGAATTTTATTCAGCTCACTCTCCTGTCCGGTTTCTGACCCTGTTGACAAGCTATTTAAAAGCGTGCTATACTTCATTCAAACATATATTTGAATGAAAGGAGTAAACCATGACTCTGGACGTCTGCAGTTCCACAATCATCCACGAAGACAAAGTAAATACAGTTAAAGATTGCCTTACAGACAAAGACTTTTCTGATATCCTGCTCTTGAGCAAATGCATCAAAGACCCTTCTAGGATCAAGATTATGTACGCACTCTTGACCTACGAAGAATTATGTGTCTGCGATCTGGCCGCTGTGCTTGAAGCCAGCGTTGCTTCGACGTCGCATCACCTGCGCTATCTGAAGCAGAACGGCCTGCTCGAATCAAAGCGAGACGGAAAAGTCGTTTATTACTCGCTGATCAAGGAAAAAGCTGCTTCTGTTTTCAACTCACTCAGCGATTTAACTGAAACAGTCACGCCATCATCATAACTGGAGGAGAACATTTTGATAGAAACCATCATATCGGCCATCGCCGTTTACATATCGACCAGCATCGACTATTTGTTTATCTTACTGATCATTTTTTCTCAAAGTCACACGAAAAAAGGCATCGCCCATATCTACTGGGGCCAGTATCTAGGGACCGGCTTTTTAGTCGCCGTCAGTCTGTTTGCCGCTTATGTCCTAAATTTCATCCCTCAGGACTGGATCATCGGTCTTTTGGGACTTATCCCGCTTTATTTAGGGATCCAGGTCGCCCTGCACGGCGAAGAGGAAGAAGATGAAGACGAAGTGGCGGAAAAAATCGATGCCGGCGGATCGAACCGCTTGTTCTGGACCGTTGCACTCATTACTGTCGCGTCAGGCGGGGACAACCTGGGTATCTATATCCCCTACTTCACAGCACTGGATATATCTGAGATCATCCTTGCCATCGTTATCTTTGCCGTGTCGGTCTCGATACTCTGCTATATCAGCTACCGGCTGGCCAAAATCTCTTTTGTTTCAGAAACACTGGAAAAGTACGAACGAATCATTGTCCCTATCGTTTTCATCGGTCTGGGGATCTACATCATGCTTGAAAACGGCACGATCCAAACGCTCTTTTCAATGATCAGCTAAATAGAAATATGAGAAGGCCCCTGAGACTGTATAAACTGGACCCTATAGAATAGACACGGATAAAAAACCCTTATTCGTTCTCTATTTTATAGGGTTCTTTATTGTATAATGAACCCAACTATATGAGTTCAAAGGAGAGCGTTGACATGGGAAGAAATTATTTTACAGAGGAAGAGCGAAGAGAACTTGAAGAAAATCCTTTTGTAGAGAAAGCATCAACTAAAGCAGTAACTTACTCAGAGGCATTCAAAGACCATTTCGCTAAAGAAAAAGCTCTCGGAAAAGGACCTACGCAAATTTTTAGAGACGCAGACTTTGATGTGATAGCGTTAAGGAAAGACCGTATAAAGACTTTTTCCAGACGAATTAAAAATATGAGCCATCGCCCAGAAGGATTTATGGATTTACGTAGTGAATCCAGTGGAAGACCCCGTACTAAAGAAAGAACTCAAGAAGAAGAAATCGCACACTTGAAACATAAAGTCGCCCTTCAAAAACAACAGATAGATGCCCTAAAAAAAACAAATTTTATCCATCGGAAGGCCAAGAGGGCTTCACACAAGAAAAATTCCAACTCATTAAAGACCTAACAAAACGAGATCATAATTTGTTAAATATATCATGGCTATGTGAGATTGCTTTAGTTTCACGTTCGGGGTATTACAACTGGTTGAAATCTGAAGAGAGTCGAAAGAAAAAAGAAGAACAAGATCAGCACGATTTTAATTTGATACTTGAAGCCTATACACATCGCGGCTATGATAAAGGATCCAGAGGGATCCATATGCGACTGTTACACATGGAGATACTCATGAACCGGAAGAAAATCCAGCGCTTAATGAGAAAGTTTGGACTGTTCTGCCCTATAAGAAAACCGAATCCGTATAAGCGCATGGCAAAAGTACGCCAGGAACATGCGTTAAAACCTAATCTCGTTAACAGAGAATTTAGAGCCTACGGTCCACGAACGATCCTCTTAACAGATATCACCTATCTCTTTTACGGGCGAGGAAGGAAAGCTTATTTATCTGCCGTGATTGATGCATTCACGAACCAGGTCTTAGCGTATCAATTAAGTGAATCCTTAAGTATTGATTTTGTTTTAGAGATGATTGAAGACCTTTTGATCAACCATGACATTTCAAAACAACAGAAAACCCTGATCCATTCCGACCAGGGCATTCACTATACAAGTATAAAATTTCAAAAATTACTCGCGGATAAAGAACTGCGTCAATCTATGTCACGAAGAGGAAACTGTTGGGATAACGCTCCCCAAGAATCCTTCTTTGGACACATGAAAGACGAAATAGCTTATCTTGGTGATGTTGAGGCGTTCTCAGACCTTCACCCCATTATTGATGACTATATGGATTATCATAATACAGAACGCTATCAGTGGAAACTGGCGAAATTATCTCCTAATCAATATTATGATTATTTTAAAACGGGTGTGTATCCCCTGAGTCATTTGGTGAAAACGCCTGATTTTCCTGAGATTCAAGTACCGATAGAATATCCTCATTAAAGCGATCAAAATATTTTTCCTCTAATTGTGTCCATTTTTCGGGTTTGAAAACAGCAGGATAATAAAAATCTAAATCCAGTTTTGCATGAACATAGAGGTCGTATTCCATTTCGATAGCTGGATATTTTAAAATCCATTTCAACCGATCAATCAAATAATCTTCGGAATACATTTGATCAGTCACCTGGCGAAAGGAGTGGAAGTACACCCTCTGTTCGCTTTCAGTCAATGTTTCAAAATAACGTAACATCCAGTTTGGATAAACGCGTTCTGTATGCATGTCTCTAAAGATTGAGAAACCAAGGGTTTCTAGGCTATTAAAATCCTTCTTATTCATTTTTTTGTTGGATAATCCCCACCCAAAATCTAAGTATTGATCCAGGCTTAAACGTATTATCGCTCCTCCTATGACGTTATCATAGAAGGAGCGATAATAAATTATAAGGGGTTTTTATCAAACTGTCCTTGACATGGGGTCCAGTTTAGTATGATAGATAGTCTCAGGGGCCTTTTTTTATACTTTTACAGACTCCAGTGATGCGTCTACGTCTTCCTTTTTAGGTTTGGAACCGATCAGGCGCAGTCCGTTTAAGATAACGAGGATCGTCGAACCTTCATGGAACAGCACCGCCAGCGGCAGACCTAAGATGCCGAAGAGGTTCAGTACGATCAGGGTCACGATCACGCTGATCGAGAAGACAACGTTCTGGAAAATGATACGGTTGAGACGCTTGCTCAGTTTGTAGCTGTAAAACAGTTTTGACAGGTCGTTCTTGACGACCACGACATCGGACGACTCCATTGCCACAGACGAACCGCTGCCCATCGCGATCCCGATATCTGCATTGGCCAGAGCCGGTGCGTCATTGATCCCGTCACCGATCATGCCGACCACTTCTTCCTTGTCCTGACTCTGCATGACATAGTCGATCTTGTCTTCAGGAAGCATGGACGCTTTGTAGTCATCGACCCCGACGACTTCCGCTACATTGGCTGTGACTTCTTCATTGTCGCCCGTTAACAGCGTGACTTTGATGCCTTCTTTCTGGAAATTCGCCACCGCATCCGCCGACTGTCTGCGGATCTGGTCGCTGAGTGAGAAGTAGCCGACGACTTCCTTATCCTTCGCTGCCAGGATGATGGTGTTGCCTTTCTGGAAGTACTTTTTGAAGTGGTCATAATTCTTGAAATCACTGAAGGCAGTGGGCTTTCCGACTCTCACCTTGCCTTTTTCGACACCGGAACCGGCTATTTCATTGACGGGTTCTTCATGGTCCACAGAACTCAAATCAGTCTCTTTGAAGGCCGAAACGATGGCCTGAGCGATCGGATGACTGGACTGTTGCTCCATATAGACGACTTCTTTCAAGACAGCCTCTGGTGCACTATAGTCATCGACCTTGAATTCGCCATAGGTCAGCGTGCCTGTTTTATCTGTATATAACGTGTCCATCGTACTCAAGGCTTCCATTGCGGCTCCACCTTTAAAGAGGATACCGTGTTTCGCTCCGTTGCTGATCGCACTCAATGTGGCGGGCGTGGCAGAAGCGACTAAAGCGCAGGGACTGGCGACAGTGAGAAAAACCATCCCGCGGTAGAAAGCTTCTTCAAAAGGAATAGACATCATCGTGTATAAGACAAAGATAAAGATAGGAACGATGACCAGGACAGAGATCACGTACTTGCTTTCGATGCGGTCAATGACCTTTGAGATGCGCGACGGTCGTCTCTGAGCTTCTTCGACCATTCGGATGATGTTAGAAAAGACGGTTTCATCATTGGATTTCGTCACTTCCAGATGGAACACATTGCCTTCGTTGATCGTCCCCGCGAACACTTCATCTGTCTGATCCTTTTCTACAGGAACGGCTTCCCCTGTCAAAGCTGCTTCATTCACTACAGCTTTTCGGTCGATGACCCCGTCGATAGGGATCTGTGCGCCTTTGGTGACCACAACGGTATCGCCTATTTCCAGCTCTTCTGTCGGAACAGTGACGACTTCTCCGTTCGCCTTCAAGACTTGAGCAGTCTCCGGGACCTGGGCCATCAGTTCTGAAATAGCGGACGTGGACTTGTTGTTGGCGTAGTCTTCCAGCACCTCGGCTGTTGCAAAAATGAGCAGCAAAGCAGCCCCTTCTGATTCATAGTTGATGATGACGGCACCTAAAGCTGCCAGGATCATCAAAAGGTCCACGTTCGGCGACTTCTCCCTGATCGTTTCCACGACCGCGTCCTTGGCCGCATAGAAGCCTAAGAAGAAAATCGCTGCATAAAACAGCCATGTACTGTACCCGTCGTTGATTGACATAAAGACAGAGCCCAGTACTGCGAATAAAATACCTACGACTAAAAACTGTCCTTGTCTGCTTTTAGTTAAATAATTGATCATTTCTAACCCCTTCTTTCCTTATTGGTTGGTTTAAAACTTACTTAATTCACTCAGGTGAAACAGTCTGATGCCTGCCTTCACTCCTTTCTTTATAAGTTCGTCACAATCAAAAAGGACATACCCGTAGAACAGAATTAACTGTCCCACAGATATGTCCTTTAAATACATAGTCTGCTGCCGCAACATGTGCAGCCCGGCTGCATGAACCTTTTAATGCGTTCACCGCCTGTTCAGATCACAATGAATAGATTATGCCTATTCAAAGCTTTCATATTAAGTTTTCAAGTGACGTGATTTATATCACACATTTTTATCTTCTTGTGAATTCACTCTCATAATAGCACATCATTTTTTCCGGGTCAAGCCTTTGCTTACCAGGAATCGATCCTTTTTATCAGTAGCCTGGTCACTTACAATACTCCCACACGAGCTGCAGTATTCAGCTTTTGACTGAATCACAATACGATGAAGTCGAAGCGATACACTCATGACCTTCCAGTAGCAATAATTTTAAGAAGTCTTTTGGGTAGTCAGTCGATCATTTCGAATTTCGTTTCCAGTATATCTTTCGTGACTGGTCCCACGACACGCTCATAGATCACACCGTCACTGCCAATGAAATAAGAGGTCGGCAAGGATTCGACACGGTACAGATCGGTGATTTCACTCGGTGCATAAACGTTCGTAAAAGTCAGACCGAATTCATCAATGAATGCCGGAACGTTTTCAGGATCACTTTCAGAGGAGATGACGTTGACGCCTAAGACAACGACCTCGTCCTGTTCTTCATGAAATTCCTGCAAGTGCGGCATTTCTACGCGACAAGGCGGACACCAGCTGGCCCAGAAGTTCAGAAAGACTTTCTTTCCTCTGTAATCCGACAACTGCACCGTATTGCCGTCCATGTCTTCCAGCTGAAAATCATAGGCAACGTTTCCGGCATTCAATCCGTATTCCATCATAGAGCCTGTTTCGCCGGCAGCATTCTGCTCAGCGATCTCATCCATCAGCTCCTGAAGCTCTTCTTCTGACATCTCTTCTGTATCGATATCTTCATTCAGCTCGTCCTGTACACTCAGTTCATTCTGAATCGATGCCTGTTCCATGACTTCCTGTTCGCGGTTCAATCCTGTGACAAAGTCAAAGACGACGTAAACGAGTATGAGGGCAATGACAGCCCATAAACCTTTTTTTACCATGTCAACACTCCTATCCTAGCAGCTCAAAAGGCGTGCCTTCGAGCCACTGTGCGATCCATTCTGATATTATTTCCAGCGTTCCTGTGAAAAGCAGGAGACCCATAACGATCATGAGTATGCCTCCGACTTTCATCCACTTCTGACTGTGTTTCATGATGTTGTCCATCTTGCCGAGGAAGAAAGACACTAAAAGAAACGGCAGAGCAAAGCCTAAAATGTAAAGGGTCAAATAAAGGGCCGGCGGCGAACCGGTCGACACGCCGATCAGCAGTATAGAAGAAAAGATCGGGCCGATACACGGCGTCCATCCAGCTGCAAAGCCTAAGCCGATGAAAAAGCTTGAAAAATAACTGGTGGTCCGGTTCCCTGCCATCCTGCGTGTATCTTTCAATAGGGCCGGTATCTGGAGCCATTCAGCTGTGACCAGTCCCATAACGATAATGAGTAGTCCCGCGACACGCTGCAGCAGCAGGCTCGTCGATCCGGTCAGCAGTTGACTGAAAAAATCGCCCAAATAGCTGATGCTGAGTCCCAGACTAACATAAACGACTGACACACCAATCAGGAACAGGATCGAGTGCAGCATGACCGTTCTTTTGAACTCGGCCGACTGATTCTCTTTCACTTCTTTCACACTTTTACCGGTAATATAAGATAAATATAAAGGCAGCAGCGGCAAGGTACATGGAGAGAAAAAAGACAAAGCGCCTGCGCCAAATGCCAAGAGTGCTGTTAGTTCTGTCTCGATGGTAAGATCCCCCTTTTATAACCCAGGAGCAGACCGCTGAACACTATAAAAAGTGACAGGATCGCTAGGGGTGTAAAGACAAAATTGAAATAAATGACCGCACGCGTGCCCATGATCAGAAGATGCAAAGCACCGAATCCTAAAACGATCCAGACGGGCGGCACTTTTTGAGTAAGGTTCGTAAATGTTAAAAGTGCCAGCAGGCTCACGAAGAGTACGATGAGCAGCAATGTAGCGACCGATGCATAGCGGTAATACATGTAAGCATGATTTGCTAAGCCGATCGTCGTTAAAAGCTTGGCTGCACTTTTGGCTTTCTCTTTATTCTCCCATAATCTATCTCCATAAAGATAACTTCCGTATATCAGTACACCGAGTGAAGCGATCCAGACGACGTTCGACGAGAACAGCAGGATCCGGTAAGGGACCTGAATGATTTCGCTGATGTTTAAGACCGCATTGATACCGAACAGTGCGACAACAAAATAAAACACACTATCCATGAAAACCGATACAACGCTTTTTTTCACGCTGGCTGACTCATCCGTCAAACCGTACCATAGCAATATACCGACAAGCAGCGACACGACCGCGCTGAACATCGGGTTGGAAATAATATTTTCCACGTACATTCTCCTGACTTATATACCGCAACGGGTAAAGAGTAGATAAATAACTTGATTTCAAGACATTCGCATTAATAACTATGTTCATTGAAGTTTAAGCTTTATGCTTTCGACCTATTTATACCCCTGGGGGTTTGATTCTACTAGCTTACACAATTTTAATCTGTGAGTCAACTCTACCGCCGAAGGAAAACTGTGACGTTTCTAAGACTTTTTGAACAGTAAACTGTCTATTTATATCCATTCGAGGCTGATCTGGATGAATCGATCCGTATGGAGCCAATTTTAAAGCTGATTCTTTTATGATAAACTTCCAAACCAAGATGCAGGCGTGGTTTCAATAGATCATCCTTTAGTTCAGGAGTCCAAGAAAGTGCTGTACTACACTTTTTCAGTAAATAGTTGAATTCAGACTTGGCCCAAAGAGCTGTACTTCACTTTTTTTAAAAATAATTAAGTTCAGAGCCTCTTCAGAGTGCTGTACTTCATTTTTCCAGTAAATAGTCGAGTTCAGGACATCTCCAAGGTGCTGTACTTCATTTTTTCATTAAAAAAAGCATTCTACCTGAGTAGAATGCTTTTCACTTAAATATTAAGCTGTTTTAACGTGCTTCACTTCCTCGTGTTTCCTGCTTCCACGAAGGCGATACTTCAAGAGACGCATCCCGTTGAAGATAACGACCAGGATACTGCCTTCATGGACCAGCATACCGATGGACATGTTCATCCAGTCGCTGAAGAAGACGCTGGCCAGCAGGACGAAAACGACGCCCACTGCAATGGCGATATTCTGGATCATGTTGTTCGCTGTGGTTTTCACTAGGCCTAACGCATGCGGCAGACGGCTGAAGTCCGAATTCATCAGGACCACATCAGATGTTTCGATCGCGACATCTGTCCCGCTTCCCATGGCGATACCGATATCCGCCAGAGCCAGCGACGGGCTGTCGTTCACCCCGTCGCCCACGAAAGCAACGATCTGTCCTTCTTTCTGAAGTTTTTCGATGTGCGCAGACTTATCTTCCGGCAGCATGTGACCGTGGGCTTCCGTCAGTCCAAGTTCGCTGGCGACGACATCGACCGTCCCCTGGTTGTCCCCCGATAGAACGACTAGATTCTTTACACCCAAATCCTTCAACTGATCAAGGTCGTCTTTCACACCGGGTCTGACCTGATCTCTGATCCCCATCAAAACGCGCAGTTCACCGTCAACAGCAGTGAGGACTAGGGAGTTTCCGCTGGTTTCTGCTTCTTGAACGTCTTCTTTCGCTTTCTCACTGAGTTCGATGCCTTCTTTATCCATTAAAGCCACATTCCCGACAGCGACGCGGTGACCACCGACCTGAGCCACGATCCCGCCGCCCTTGACGACTTCTGTCTCTTCGACCGGATAAATTTGCGCCGCTTTCGTTTCTTCGAGGATCGCTTTAGCCAGCGGGTGATCGGATTCTTTTTCCACACTGGCCAGATAGTTCAAGGCCTCGTCTGACTCTTCGCCATAAACTGCCTTTTTCGCCACACTCGGATTGCCAACGGTCAACGTCCCGGTCTTATCGAAGACGATCGTGTCTACTCGGCTGAAGTCATGGATCACTTCACTCCCTTTTAAAAGGACACCATGACGGGCGCCATTACCGATCCCGGCAACGTTTGAGACCGGCACACCGATAACGAGAGCCCCTGGACAACCTAAAACCAAGATGGTAATCGCCAGTTCAATATCCTGACTGATCAGCCAGACCACAAAGGACAAAAGCAAAACGGCAGGTGTATAGTATTTTGAAAACTTGTCGATAAAGCGCTCCGCTTCTGATTTGGAATCCTGAGCCTCTTCTACCAGTTCGATGATTTTCCCAAAAGTCGTCTCTTCTCCAACTCGGTCCGCCCGGATCTGAATCGTCCCGTTTTCAAGGATCGTCCCCGCATAAACGCCTGAATCTTTTGATTTCGTAACCGGAACGGATTCTCCGGTAATACTCGCTTCGTTGATATAGCCGTCACCTGACAGGACCGTTCCGTCAACGGGTACTTTAGCCCCGGTTTTAACGAGCAGAATATCCCCTTCGTCGACTTCATCGATGTCCACCTCTTCAAATTCACCGGAGTCGGTCTGGACGAGTGCGATTTCTGGAGCCATTTCAGTAAGCTCTTTGATGGCCGAACGCGTCTGATTCAGTGTCCGCTGTTCGAGGTAATGCCCGAATAGGAAGAGAAAAGTAACGATGGCTGATTCTTCAAAGTTCTGAATAAGAAAGGCCCCAATGACCGCGATGGTGACCAGCACGTCGATACTGACGACTTTCACCTTTAGTGCCTGATACGCCTGGACTGCGATCGGAGCGATTCCGATAACTGACGCGATGATCAATGCCCACTCCAGGACAGCCACGTTCCCCAGCGCGAACCGGCTGAAGTAGCCGACGACGATGAGTATCCCGCTTAATAAGGTGATCAGTTTCTTCTGACTTAATATAACTTTCTGCATGATGATTCCTCCTATTTTCTTGTTTGTTTCCTTTGATGTTAAGTTAAGTATACGGGGTTCATTCGGACTTGGAATTGACAGCTGTCAAGTTCATTCATTTTTATGGTTTTCAGGACGTTTGAGGACGAAACAGCACTCTGATCACTGAATACATGCGACTTTTTTAATGCGGTGTCAGATTTGAATCTTTTTTTCGGGATTTTGCGCTGCGTTCGGTGGTTACGTTTATGATACTGCCAGCTAAGTGTCTAATGTGCTCTTATTCGGTCGTTAGGATGCTTATGGATGTTTCTACTTACCGAATTTCAGCCCTATTCGGTAAGTACGTTTAAAATTACATCCGCTAAGTGTCGATCTTGCCTCTCTTCGGTACTTAGGATGCGCACGCACATTTCTACTTGTCGAACCTCGACCTTATTCGGCTATTAGGCTCTTAATATCTCTACCTAAGTACCCAACATGCTAAAATTCGGTACTTAGGAGACTTCAACACATTTCTACTTGTCGAACACAAGTAAAACCTATCGCTGCAGCTCAAGCTCTTCTATCAACGTGACAAATACTCACTTCGATCTTTCTATTGAATGAAAAGACGCGCTGCCCGGCGCATCTTGATCCCTTTTATAAACCATCAAAAAATCCGCCTAGAAAGTTCTTTCACTTTCCGGGCGGATCGTTGGTTTTTTATTTATAACTAAAAAGGTCAAGCGTAGTAGGCTTCGTCCGCCTCTGACAGCATGTCATACACTGCTTTATATGTCTCACAGGCATCCCCAGGCAAGGCATACTGGCTCGTCACCTCACGCAGTTCAGTGAATTCATCATTGAGGTCAGGCTTGTCTGAGCCACTGTCTTTCACTTTTTCATTCATCGTCTGGAACAGTTCATGCACTCTGAAGACTTCCGGATGATTCTTCCCGTGCGCACGAGTCAGGGGCAGGGTATAAATCTCAAGTGTTGGAAAATGTTCTTTTACTACGGCATCGAATTCTGTCATTCTTTTTCCTTCTTTCTAAAGTTTGTAAGTGATTAAGCTGCTTTAACCGTTGATTTGAGGACAGGATAACCTAAATCCTCTATAGCTTTTTCGATTTCTTCTATTGAGATCTTCTCGGGGTCAAAGGCTGTTTTCGCTTTGCTTGAGTTAAATAGGACTTTGACACTATCTTTATCGACCCCGTCCAGACCTTTCAGTGCATTTTCGATTTTCTGCATACAGCTCGGGCACGACAGTGTTTCCAATTTCAAAATTGCTTTTTCCATTATTACTCTCTCCTTTTGTATTATCTATCGGTTTGTCTCTCCCTCTTACACTCATAGTATAAGTCATACTAGATGAGTTAGAATTGACGTACGTCAAGTTTGTTAGAATGACTGCGAAAGGTTTATTTTTCAGTCTTTTCACCTCCAGCAGTCTTCTTTCTTTTCCCGCTTACAACCATAGTATAAGACATGACAGCAGAGTAAAAATTGATGCTTGTCAATTTTATAGAAATAAATGTCCTCTTGATGTCACTTCTCTACCCCATTCTAGCTATCTACCAGTCTCCTATTTCCTGCACTAACTGACCGAAAAGCAGAATGACAGTTATCTTTTTGAATCCCGGAAGAATAATCATATCCGTAAAAAAGAATCCCTTAGGTCCAGATAAATATCTGACAGTAAGGGATTCTATCCTGTTTATTCTTTTCAATATTTTACGTTGTTATAGAAATAATAAATTGTCCTCATCCAGTATTTTGATTTTTGATGAGCTGATTCGTTCGATCAAATTCAGTTCTTCCAGTTCTTTCAGCTTACGACTCACTGTTTCAGGCGTTGTCCCGATATAGGAAGCTAAATCTTTTTTCGTTAAAGGAAGCGTCACGATATTCGACTCATTGTCTGGTCCAAGCAGATCGGCCAGGTAAAGCGCCAATCTCTGTTCTGTGGATTCAGTCGTGAACCGAGCAGCCTGCTGTTCACTCTGATCAACGCGGGTCGAAAGTTCCTGAAGTATTTTGAGCGAGATGGAAGGATACTTGACAAGCAAATCCTGTAAAGCTGAGCGAGTGATTTGACAGACAGACGTCGGCTCCATGGCTTCTGCATAGTTCTCATGCACTTTCTCATTGAATAAAGCAAGTTCTCCCGTAAACTCACCGGGTCGGAGCACTCGGACAAGCTGTTCTTTGCCGGATTCTGCCAACCGGTAAATACGCAGACTTCCTTTATTGACGATCGTCAGGACATCCGATTTGTCACCGGCGTGATAAACCACTTCCCCTTTTTCAAATGATTGGGACTGGACTGTCTCCATTATTTCATCCATCTGTTCTGCATCCAGATGATTGAAAATCGGGACAAGTGAAACACAGCCTTTATGCGAAATACTGCAGTTATGATTATGATTCGTGTTAGTCATTTTATTTATCCTTTCTAAAAAGACATTCTTTCTTTTTCTTTACGTTTCAAATACTCACTGTTTATCTATGTTAAACTTACTATACCATAGACACATTTACATGAATTGATTTACATCAAGTTATCATCATTAATCTGGAGGAACATCATGGATATTTCTATACTATTGCTGATCATTGGAGCCGTTTTTCTAGGCTCATTAATGCGCTCCACTTTCGGATTCGGGGATTCTGTCGTGAGTATGCCTCTGTTGGCGCTGCTGCCTATTCCATTTTCTACGGCCGTTTCGCTAGTTGGTTTGGTCGGCTGTACAGTTGCCCTTATCTCTATCTTTTCAGGCTGGAAAAATCTCGACAGGGCCGTTCTACTGAAATTGTCTTTATCGACACTACTGGGTATCCCATTCGGCCTCCTGCTAGTACGTTTTGCAGAAAAACGATGGATCAGCCTGATTCTCGGTATCTTACTAATCCTTTATTCCATTTATTCAATTTTCGGATCTAAAAGACGTCAGAAATCTATCGAAAAAAGATTTAAAAACACAAAGTATGGCATTCCCTTCGGCTTCTTTTCAGGGATGCTTGGGAGTGCCTACAATATGAATGGGATCCCGATCGTCCTTTACGGCACAATGAGTAACTGGCCTCCTAGAACTTTTAAAGATACGCTGCAAAGTCATTTCCTCTTTTCAAGCATATTTATCGTACTCAGTCACTTCCTGAGTGGTTTCTGGACAAAGGAATTAGGCACCTACTTTCTATCCTCGATCCCCGCTGTCATAGCGGCCATATTACTCGGAAATTACATCTATGCCAGAATAAACGTCAATAAGTTTAAACAGTACGTTCTATTCTTCATCTTTCTCCTTGGCGTATTTACGCTAATTGATTTCCTCTGAGGCTAGCATTCTTTACCAACATAAAAAAGAAGCTCTCACTTTTTAAAGCGGGAGCTTCTTTTATTATTATTCTTTCCTATCAGTCTTCGTTCGGATCGTTTTCTGCATCTTCGTGTGTTGGATGAACGGTTCCTGGAAGATGGTCAGGACCTGCATAAATCGTATATAATTTAAGCGGCTTGTCACCAGTATTTTCGATATTGTGCCACATATCGGCAGGTACGAATACGACATCGTCATCGCTAACTTTTTCTTCAACATTCAAGTCGTCTTCTGAAGGCCCCATCTTGCATACACCTTCACCCTCTTCGATACGGATGAACTGATCGATGCCGTGATGAACTTCCAGGCCGATATCGTCGCCAGGTTTGATAGCCATGACGGTCGTCTGAAGCTTTTCACCTGTCCAGATCGTCGTACGGTAATTGTCATTACCCAATGTTGCATCTTCTATATTAATGATATACGGCTTTTTGCCGTGGTCTTTGTAATCTATTTCCATTTTTTCTTTTCCTCCTTGTAATTTGTACTCGTTATAATGTAATAGTAACACATCAGAATATTTTTTCAAACGATACGCTCGCCCTTTTAAAAACAGCTTAACCAAGAGGAAAACACGAGTTATTCCTTTATCGTCCATATTGTAATCAATACAATACTATTACTTTCATCTGATGCACTTACTTACTTATATCCTAAGTATACGCTTACCAAAGGGGGATAATAATTGATTTAAATCAATTATTTAATATCTTTCTAAACTATTTAGAATGATTATAGATAAGTCCTGACCAACCGCTTACTTCAACTTAAACGTCGTATACCGGTAATCATCACAGTAGACCAGTTCGAACCCCACTGTATCCGCCACGATCTGCATAGCTTCGGGAGTAAAGAAGGAGATGTGAGTGAAGTCCCGGATATAATGCCAGCCCCATAATTCATTTATGTCTTTTGGATGAAAAAGCGTCATGACGGCTAAGACAGTGTCCGCCTTCATCAATGTCTTCAGTTCTCTAAACGTTTCAAGCGGATCAGGGATGTGCTCCATCACTTCTGTGGACGTGATCAAATCATAGGTCTGATTCTGATAGACCGTTTCCGGTTCGTAAAACAGATCATAAATCGTCACATCGTAATCATAATCCCGTTCCAGTAATTGAGCAAGGACCGGACTTGGACCACTTCCAAAATCGAGCGCATTTCTTCCTTCATTCACAAAGGGGAAAACTGCGGCCTGCAGGAACTTCTCGAAGAAAGCCACATAGCGGGGATCTTCTATGGAATTCTCATGCTGTTCATACTGTTTGAATTCCTTTTCTGAGGTTAAGTAAAATTCGGGATCCTTGGATATGAAATGGCAGTTCACGCATTCATGAAAGACCTGCCCGTTACTTGGGTGTTCCAATCTCTTTGTATCGTGCTGACATATTCTGCATTGCATGTTAACAATCCTTTCTATTATTCACGTTTTAATCCTATCACATTTTTGTGAAACTTTCTTATTTTCGTCTATATTATCTGCCAGTTATGGTATGATAATATAGACGAAAAACTTTTATGATTTGGAAGGAGATACAATGTCTGTGATTGTATTAGCAGGAATGATCGGAGCCGGAAAGAGTACGTATACCACTTTGATCTCAGAAGAACTGAATAGCAAAGCTTTTTATGAACATGTCGATGATAACTCGATTTTAGAAAAATTTTACGATGACCCAAGACGCTGGGCGTTTTCTCTACAAATATTCTTCTTGAATACACGTTTCAGAAGTATCAAAGAAGCATTGGTACATAGACATAACGTCTTGGACCGATCGATTTATGAAGATGCTTTGTTTACACGCATCAACTATGAACAGGGAAACATGAGTGAAGCGGAGATGACTTTATATACTGACTTGCTGGATAATATGATGGAAGAAATAGACGGCATGCCTAAAAAAGGTCCGGATCTACTCATTTATCTTAGAGGTTCTTTAGACACCCACCTGGAACGCATCAAGAAACGCGGTCGATCTTTTGAACAGGTCGAGGGCAACCCTGAACTGATGAATTATTACAAACGTCTGCACGGTCGTTATGACGACTGGTTTGCTGACTACGACAAGAGCCCGACTCTGATCATCGATATCGATGAAATCAACCTTGAGCGTGAAGGCGATAAAGCTCTGGTCATGAATAAAGTCAAAGAGGCATTGAAAAAACAACAGCAGCACGTATAAACGAAAAAAAGCTTCTCCGATCAGCGGGAAGCTTTTTTTCTTACTATTTAAGACAAGGAGTGCGTGATAATGATTCAGACTTTCACTTATTCACTGATCGAACAGGACGACTGGTCCTTCTATATCTTAGGTACAGACACAGGGCTCTGCTTTGTCGGTTCCAGTCCCGCCTCATTTAAAGAAATGACTGACTGGGTCGCTGTACATTTTCCTGAAACTGAGCTCAGAGAAGACGATTCCGCATTGGACCCTTTTCGAGCTGAATTCATTGCTTATTTAACCGGTAAAACACAGGCTTTCACATTTGACACCATTTTTCTTAGCGGTACTGACTTCCAGAAAAAAGTATGGGACAGCTTAAGAGCCATCCCATACGGTGAAACATTAACTTATGGCGAACTGGCCGCTTCCAATGGATACTCCAAAAAAGCGGCCAGAGCAGTTGGAACGGCTCTGGCATCCAATCCACTCTTGATCGTCTATCCCTGTCACAGAGTCGTCCCGAAGGCATCCAAGCCCAAAGCCTTTCGCGGCGGTCTTCAGATGAAAGAACACCTGCTTGCTCTGGAAAAGGGGGACCGAGTTAAAAAGTAAAGCCGTTATCCTGTGGCTGATAACCAACTTTTTCTCTGGTATCAGACAGATCCAGAAATTTAAACTGATTATCCGACACGCCGTGGACGATCTCAAAAGGACGTTCAAGGTCAGTTTCGACGCAGCGCTTGATTAGCTGGACCATGTCCCGTTCGCTGATGTAACTCGAGCGCTGATAGGGTTCAGGTTCTTTCTCCTGCGCCTTCAAGTGTTCCAGCGATCGGAAGCCGCCGATGCGAATGGCGATGACTTCCATATCCGTCTGATAGCCATAGTAATTCCCCAGTGCTTCTCCAAAGACTTTACTGACCCCATAAAAGTCGAGCGGACGCACGGGGCTTGTCGTTTTCACCTGTTCGTCTTTCAGATAGCCTTTCACAGCATGGATACTGCTGGCAAAGATAAAACGGCGGCACCCCTGTTCATGTGCTGCAGACATCATATTATAGGTCCCGTCCATATTGATGCTTTTTACTTCATCAAATGTTGAGGACGGAGACGGATTCGCCGCCAGATGGATCACAGCATCCGCTCCCTTACATACCTCAAGACAGGACGCTTTATCCAGAATGTCCAGTTCGAACAGCGTTCTGTTCTCACCTTTTAATTCACCCAGTTTATCCATATCCTTGTCTGCTAAAACCAGATGCCCACTCTCTTTGAACCCTTCAGCGAGGCTGGACCCGATACGTCCGGCAGCCCCTGTGACAACGAGCTTCTGCTGCATCGTATTCACCTCTGCTTATATTATCTTGCCTGAGCGTTTCATCGCATCGATCACACGTACAACTGCCAACTTGAAGCATAAGAAACGTAATGATTCGTCATGTTCTGATGAGAAGTAAGAGCCATAAACACGCTCGCTCACCTTTTTCATACGCTTACTCATGTCTTCAAGGATGACTTCTTTTTCTTTCACTTCATTGGTGAATCCCTGGATCCATTCCAGATAAGAAACAGTTACTCCTCCGGCATTTGCCAGGATATCCGGAATGATCACTTTACCCTGCTCGGTCAGATACTGGTCCGCTTCACTTGTGACCGGTCCGTTGGCTCCTTCAACAAGGATGTCTGCCTTGATATCAGCCTGATTCTCTCCTGTTATCTGATCTTCGATCGCTCCCAGGATCAGCACATCACAGTCCAGCGTCAATATGTCCATAGGATCCAGAACGTCGCCTTCCAGTCCCATTTCTTTTAGTTCATCCGCATTCGGCAGACGGTCATTTTCTTCTTTGAACGGTGCCAGTTTTTCTGCATCCACTCCGTTTTCATTGTAGACTGTTGAACGGCTGTCAGACACAGCGATGACTGTATGCTTTCGTTCAGCATTTTGAGCTGCAATGGCTGCGGCACGGCTCAAGTTCCCAAATCCCTGAACAGCTATCTTCACATCATCTTTTTCGCCGATCGCCTTGATCATGTCTTTTTTGTCGGCATGCTTGTCGTTCACATCAAGAGAACCGTTCAAGACAGCATCCACCAAGTAGTAGTAACTCAGGAAGGTTCCGATCCCCGTTGATTCACCTCGGCCTTTAGTTCCGCCGTTTTTGATGCTTTTACCGGTGAATGTGTTGATGAAAGGCTGATTTGGATGCAGCTCTTTATAAGCTTGAGTCATCCAGTCCATCAGCTCTGGGCCTGAACCGACATCCGGTGCCGGAATGTCACGATACGGACCGATATCATTTTTAACCATGGATACAAAGGCCTGACTGACTTCTTTCAGTTCGCGTTTGGAATGCTTTCTGACGTCGATATGCACGCCACCCTTGCCACCACCGTATGGCAGGTCATGCAGGGAATTTTTCAGGGTCATCAGCATGGCCAGTGTCTGGACTTCATCTTGATTCACCCCAGTACTGAAGCGGATCCCGCCTTTATAGTACCCGCAGGCATTATTATGCTGGACTCGGAAAGCCTGATATGTTCCGATGCTTCCGTCATCTTTTTTTATACGCAAATCGCCGGCAATGACTTTATCGATGCCTTTGAGTTGCTCTCCCCCCTGCTTCAACCATTCTGTTCTGTTTTCTCCCCAGTTTGAGAGTTCATTCGTATCTGTTTCAATTAAATAATCGACAACCTCTTGAATCAGTTGCGTGGTCGTGTTCTTTGTCATATAAATTCCTCCGTTTTGAAATGAGAGCTTTCTAATTTATCCCTTACCATTGTATCATAATACATAGGGGAAATGCGAATAATAGTCGAAAATGACAAAATCAGCGAAATCACGCCCTTTTTATCTTCCAGCATCACTCGTATTCGCTTAGAATGATCGATGCTGGATGAGCCACTACCAACTCCGGCAGCTTTTCCTATCTGAGCATGTAAGTAAATCGCCAGGCTTACCCTCTCATCTCTCTTTTTCCAATGATCATTCAAGTGAAAGTGAATTTCTAACCGTATTGAGACTAGTTAACTTACTAATTCCTCAGGAAGTGGTCGCAATAAGGGTTTAGCGACCAGTTTATACGATCATTCCCCAGGAAGTAGTCGCAATAACGGTTTAGCGACCAGTTTATACGATAATTTCCCCAGGAAGTGGTCGCAATAACGGTTTAGTGACCAGTTTATGCGATAATTCCCCAGGAAGTGGTCGCAATAACGGTTTAGTGACCAGTTTATGCGATCATTCCCAAGGAAGTGGTCGCGATAGCAGTTAAGCTACCAAGTAACACTGTGATTTTTCAGGAAGAGACTGCGATCCATGCAATCACTCATCAGAAATTTTTTCTGTAAAAAAAGAAACGAGGCTGTTAGTTTTTCCCAGCCTCGTTCCGAATATTATATTAGTGTGCCTTTGATGTCGAGTTTTTTCTTCAGGTACCATTTAGCCAGGAATGCTACTAAACCGATGGCCAGCGTATAAGGTCCTGGGATCACCGGATTCAGTGCAGCCGGGATCAGTGCCGTACCGAAGGCCATCAGCATGATCCAGACGACCATCGTCAGTGTCGTCGCCAGAACATATTTCAGGAAGCCGCCTTTGACACCGGGCCGCGGAGCGTACTTCGTGATGATCATGACCGCGAAGCCACCTAAGATAAAGTTGAGGATCAGTGTCAGTAAGCCTAGACCGGCTCCTTCATTACCGGTGAAGTAGGAGATCCCTGTGATCACAGCGAACATTCCTCCTAAAAGTAACGCACCGTCCAGCCATAGCTTCCATGATTCTGAGCGTTCCACAGGTTCTTGGACCACACCGCGTTTGCCTTCAATAAGGTAGCGGGCCTGATCAGTCACTGTCCCGTAGATGCTTCTCGCCGTGACGTGGTTAGCTTGTTCAGCCACGATGTTTTTCAGCATGTCGTTAAAAATGATCGTTTTGCGCTCTTCTGACATATTCGCATCGTCAAGTCGGCGGTTCAGTTTGATCATGTATTCCTGGTTCTTGTTCGTCAGCTGGTCGAAAAGTGTCGCATTCTCTTTTTCTTTTGTCGCGTAATCGATCTGACTTTCTTGTTCATTCGACGTATTCTTTTTAGCCATATTTCAGTCAATCTCCTTTATCTACACATTGAAACGGAACAGGATGACATCGCCGTCTTTGACGACATAGTCTTTACCTTCTGCTCGAAGTTTTCCAGCTTCACGCGCAGCTTTTTCACTGCCCAAGCGGTCATAGTCTTCATAAGAAATGGTTTCAGCACGAATAAATCCGCGTTCGAAGTCACTATGGATGACACCGGCAGTCTGCGGAGCTTTCATGCCTTTTTTAAAGGTCCAGGCTCTGACTTCTTTAACACCGGCGGTAAAGAAGGTCGCCAGGCCTAACAGATCGTAAGATTTACGGATCAGCTTGTTCAACCCCGGTTCACTTACACCCAAGTCTTCCAGGAACATTTCTTTTTCTTCATCATCCAGTTCGGCGATTTCTTCTTCAATGGCAGCAGAGATAGCGACCACTTCAGCACCTTCTTCTGCGGCGATCTCGCGGACCGTCTGTAGATGTTTGTTGCTTTCCGGATCAGCGATCTCTTCTTCTGCGACGTTAGCCACATAAAGGACGGGCTTGCTTGTCAGTAAGAATAAAGAACGCAGGATAGGCAGTTCTTCATCGGTAAAGTCCAGCACACGGACGGGTTTGCCTTCTTCAAGGACCGGTTTGATCTTATCCAGAACAGAAAGCATTGCGACAGCTTCCTGATCTTTGGATTTCGCCTGTTTTCTTACTTTTTCATAACGCTTGTCTACAGATTCCAAATCAGCTAAAGCCAGTTCAAGGTTGATCGTTTCGATATCTTCAGCCGGATTGACCTGACCTGAAACGTGTGTGATGTTTTCATCTTCGAAACAGCGCACGACGTGACAGATGGCATCTACTTCACGGATATTGGCCAGGAATTTGTTCCCTAACCCTTCACCCTTGCTGGCGCCTTTGACGATGCCGGCGATATCGGTGAATTCAAAGGTCGTCGGAACGACTTTATCGGGATTCACCAGTTCAGCCAGACGGTCTAAGCGATCATCCGGCACTTCGACGATCCCGACATTGGGGTCGATCGTGGCAAAAGGATAGTTCGCTGCTTCTGCTCCAGCTTTTGTGATCGCGTTGAATAGTGTTGATTTTCCTACGTTGGGTAACCCAACAATTCCTGCTGTTAAAGGCATAAATATAGTCACCTTTCACTTTCTATAAAATAATTAGTCTTTCAAGACTTTCTTCATCTTGCGGTCGAATTCACGTCTGGGCATCATGACTAAATGGCCGCATCCTGTACATTTAATACGAATATCTGCGCCCATGCGAATGATTTCCCAGCGGTTCACGCCGCAGGGATGCGGTTTTTTCATTTCCACGACATCGTGTAAATCATAGGATTTCTCCATTTCATTACCCTCCCAGTCTTTAATTTAAATCGATATCAAGTTCGTCGAGGATACGGTTCAAATCGTCAGGCGACACATACTCGATCTCGATCTTACCCTGTTCACCTTTTTCACGGATCACGACACTCGTGCCGAATTTATCGGTCAGCAGTTCTTCTGATTTTCTGATATAGACTGATTTGTCTGCAGTCAGCGGTTTCTGGGGCTTGTCTTTCGGGTTCTGATTCGCTTCAGATACGAGATGTTCAAGCTGTCTCACCGTCAGTTTTTCTTTCACTGCCCTTTTGGCCAGTTTTTTGATTTTTGATTTGTCTTTCAGTCCCAAAAGCGTACGCGCCTGACCATTGGACAGTTTGCCTTCCTGGACGAGCTGCTTCACTTCTTCAGGCAAAGACAGCAGACGCAGATGGTTGGCGATATAGGAACGACTTTTTCCTAATTTCTCAGCGACCTTTTCCTGTGTCATGGATAACTTGTCCATCATCATGTTATAAGCTTCAGCTTCTTCTAGGGAAGTCAGGTCTTCACGCTGCAGGTTTTCTAAAATAGCCACCTGCATCATCACTTCTTCATTCAGTTCTCTGACGATGGCCGGGATCTTGTCTTTACCCGCGATCTTAGAGGCTCTGAATCGTCTTTCCCCTGCAATGATCTCATAGCCTTTAACGGAAGATTCACGCAAAATGATCGGCTGCAAAACGCCGGAGATGTTTATGGAAGCAGCCAGTTCCTTCAAAGCGTCTTCGTCAAAATGACGTCTGGGCTGGTAAGGATTGGGACGGATCTCAGCTAGTTCGATGAGCTGCACGCGTTCGTCGTTACGGTCGACTTCTTCTTCAAAATTAGGCACATCAAATAAGGCATCAATGCCTCGGCCTAATCCTTTTTTCTTATTCGCCACTACCCATCACTTCCTTCGCTAATTCTTGATAGACTTCTGCGCCCTTGGACCTGATGTCGTAGTCGATAATCGACAGGCCATAACTCGGGGCTTCGGATAACCGGATATTTCTTGGAATGATCGTGGTATACACTTTTTCGCGGAAATATTTCTTCACTTCATTCACCACTTCGAATCCAAGGTTCGTACGGGCGTCAAGCATGGTCAACAAAACGCCCTCCACTTTCAGGTCCTTGTTGAAGTGTTTCTGTACGAGTCGGACGGTGTTCAAGAGCTGGCTCAACCCTTCCAGAGCGTAATATTCGCACTGAACGGGGATGAGCACTGAGTCACTGGCGGTGAAGGCATTGATCGTCAGATGACCCAGGGAAGGTGGACAGTCGATCAGAATATAATCATAGTCTGCTTCCAGAGTTTCAACAGCGCTCTTCAGGCGTGTTTCCCGAGCCATCAGACTGGTCAGTTCGACCTCTGCACCGGCCAGCTGGATCGTTGCAGGCACGATACTCAGATTGTCCCGGCTCGATGCCAGCACAACGTCTTTAAGCGGTTCTTCATTGATCAGCACATCGTAGATATCCCGATCCACTTCGCCTTTTTTTATGCCTAGACCACTGGTTGCATTCCCCTGGGCATCCATATCTATCAACAGGACTTTCTTCCCGTTGTAGGCTAAAGATGCGCCAAGATTGACCGTAGTGGTTGTTTTTCCTACGCCACCTTTTTGGTTTGCGACGGCTATAATCTGTGCCATGGTATTCCTCCAAACTTTCTCATCTGTCTGTTTATGCTAATGGACTCTTATTGGGAGTCCCTGGTCGTCTCGGATATTTGTTCGGTGTCTCTTTTTTCTTGTCTATTAAAATAATCGTGCGTTCACCTGCATCTTCCGGCAGCTCGAATGAATGGGCCTCTCTGAACTTGCCACCGAGTATCCCGATAGCAGCCAGCCCTTCATCCAGTTCGGCCGGCGCATGCGCAGCTTTCATCGCGATAAATGTGCCCTGTTTTTTCAAGAGCGGCAGGCAGAGTTCAGCTAAAACACTCATGCGAGCCACGGCACGGGCCGTCACGAAATCAAAGGAAGCTCTGAACTGCTTGTTCTGCCCGAACGTTTCCGCACGGTCGTGGTAGAGTGACACACCACTCAGACCCAATTCTTTAACGATCTCTTCAAGAAAAGTGATGCGTTTTTTCAGTGAATCGACGATCGTTATCTGAAGATCCGGGTAGATGATTTTAAGGGGGATACTAGGAAACCCAGCACCTGAGCCTACATCGCATAGACTGTGGACCCCTTTGCTAAAATCTACATATAAACCTGCTGTCAGTGAATCATAAAAGTGTTTTAAGTATACTTCTTCTCGTTGGGTGATTGCGGTCAAATTGATTTTTTCATTCCATTCCTGCAGAAGTTCCAGGTACCGTTCAAACTGGTTCATCTTGGCTTCTGTTATCGGAATGTCTCTTTTTTTAAGTTCTGACTGAAATTCTTCTGGAGTCATTCTTCAAAAATCCTTTCTATTATCAGTCGTGAAACACTTGATTGTTTCACAAAATCACTCTCTTCACTTTATACCAAACAGCGCTAAAATACAATGGTTTGAAGTGATTTTTTATTTAATTTGGTTGTATAATAAAGGATATCGGCGAGACGAAATCTCACCGATATCCTTTATTGTTTGTATTAGAAAATAGATGAAAGATGTAACAGTATAATTGCTAAACAAAAAAACGTTTTATAGCTCAATTCGAACTACAAAACGAAAACATAAGCATGTTTATTAAATTGTGAAAGATACAAAATTTATGACACATCTTGAATTATTGCTGATAAAGGGAAATCATTCATTCTCTGGTGCTATTTCTCCTGCTTTGGTCAATGCTATTTTAGTAATGAGTGGTCCGACCAGTTCATATACCAGTGTCGCACTTAAAACGACGACTCTTATTTGAGGAGCGTACATCGGTACAATTGACTGTGCTACTGCAGTTAGGCCGATGGCTACACCCGCTTGTGGAATAAGCGTTGCCCCAAGATAGCGGCTGACGGTTTCTGGTGCATGCGTCAGTTTGGCTCCAAGGTAGACACCCAATATTTTACCTACAACTCGCAAGGTAATATAAACGATACCGATCAATCCGACGGTAGGTACGATGGACAGATTCAGCTCTGCTCCGGCAATCACGAAGAACATCACGAATATTGGAGAGGTTATCCGGTCACTCAAGTCACTCATCGATGTAGCATACGAGGACACATTTGTCAGAACTGCTCCCATGATCATTGTTGTCAGCAGTTCTGAAATGCCGAACATGGAAGATAATCCGCTGGCTAAAAATACAAAAATTATAAGAACGACTAGTCGGTTACTGCTTGTACGGAAATACTTTAGCGGCCATTTCATCAAGAAGCCCAAGACTGCACCAACTAGGAGGGCATAGATGATGTTGATGAATGGATTAAGGATGGATAGAAACAATGAGAACTCGCCTTCAACTTCTATCAGCGATTTGGCGATCGTAGATGCAAAACCGAATAAGATAAGCGCAAAGGCATCATCTAGTGCAACCACACTCAGCAGTGTCTCTGTGACAGGGCCTTCAGCTTTGAACTCTTTGATGACCATGATCGTGGCAGCCGGTGCTGTGGCCGCTGCAATGGCACCTAAAACGATAGCAAAGGGCAAGTCGACACCTAACAACAATAAACCACCGGTAACGATCACGACGGCAAGTGTTGCTTCAAAAGCCGCGATCACGACAGGTTGAAAGCCAACACGTTTAAAATAACTGCGCTTAAACGATAAGCCAATAGTGAATGCAATAAACGCCAGCGCCACCTCAGAAACAATTTCAAAATGTTCTAAAACTGTCGGTGTCAATCCATTGAGCAATGATGGGCCGACGATCAAACCTCCGATCAAATAACCTGTAACATTAGGCATCTTTAAAAGTGTAGCCAGTTGCCCAAAAGCTAATCCAACGATAAGAACAATAGCAATATACATAACAATCGATATTTCCAACTTTTCTACCTTCTTTTCTAATTTTAAACTCTTGTGACTTACTCTTTATTCTCTAATACCTTCTTGGAACAATACGGGCACAGCGAACATGATACCTGTGTCCGGTTTGCCGATATCTTTTAAAACACTTCGGACGGTCTGTCGTGCCAGATCCAAATCTTCTTCCGGAATCACACTATAAATTGTTTTATTTTCAGTATGATTCGATATTATCAGTGGTTTGATGGTAGAAAATATCTTCGTTTCATCCAGCTGGGACAAATGCTGTGCCATCCCAACAGAATCGATAACTGTGGCAGCCTGCCCTACTTCATCACTGAATTTCAGCAGCAGATCATCCAGCAGTTCCGTTTCGTTTAATACAACCATGAACAATACTTTATTTTTCATTTTTACACTCCCCTTCATTCTTCTATATACAATCATACTCTTAACAATTAATTTATCAAGGATGGAAAGGGGTTACAGCTCTCGATAATTCTATAACATTTTAGAACGCATCAATATTTGATAATTCTGTCACATTTTGTGCCTTTAGAATAAAGCGATCGCTGCTTTTTCAGCTAAAATCTTATGTTTGGAGTTGTACTATTATTTATTTTATGTATACTGTGGGTGTGGGTTGTAAATAAGAAAAATAAGTGGAAAAAAATACGTTTTAAAAAGGGGATTGAAACACAGCTATGTGGCAGTACAAACACTTTCAGGAATTGAGTGCACAAGATTTTCATCAGATAATAAAAGAGCGTACAAAAATTTTTGTCGTAGAACAGGGCTGTGCCTATCAAGAAGTTGATGATATCGATCTGAGAGCGATACATCTCATTAAGAGACATAAAGATTCAATCAAAGCTTATGCCCGTATTTATAAAGATGAGCGAAGAATTAAAATCGGACGTGTGTTAGTTCCTGGTGAATTCAGGAATGAAGGACACGGCAAAGAACTTATCAAGACAGCACTTGACTATGTCAATTGTCATTATCCAAACAGCGAAGTCGTTATTCAAGCTGAATCGTATCTCAAGGATTTTTATGAGAGATTCGGTTTTAAAACAACATCTGACCTTTACTATGACTATGATATCGGTCATTACGATATGGAGTTAGAGAAAAAAGTGCCAGCTTTACAACATTGATCGCTAAAAATTAAAAAGATACCCTGGAAGGTTCTAAACCTTTTGGGGTATCTTTTTGCTGAAAATCATAATCAAATGAAGTAAGTGAACAAGTAGGCTGCAGTACGATGTCCTATCTGATTTTTACAGCCTCTACTTTTTTAGATGAACTAAGCTGACGAAGCGGAGTAGCAAAAACGAAAACTGCAGTTGTCAGTAGATATACGGAACAGCTTTTTGAATATGTTGCAATCTGATAAATGAATCAGACGTTTTCAGATAAAGACGTTTTGTTCTTTAAAAGGTTAAAAAAAGCCGGGGTACTCGCCCCGGCTTTTTCTTCTTTAAATCATTTCATATTAGTCTTTTACAAAATTGAATTTATCTTTAGTGCTGTTGGCTATTTTCACCAGCAGCAGCATGACAGGTACTTCGACCAGCACACCAACCACGGTGGCCAAAGTTGCCCCGGAATTCAAACCGAACAGTGAAATGGATACCGCTACGGCCAGTTCAAAGAAATTGCTGGCACCGATCATGGCTGACGGTGCGGCAATATTGAATGGCAGCTTACAGGCATACGCTCCTGAATAGGTTATCCCGAAAATCAGGAAGGTCTGAATCGTCAGTGGGATGGCGATCAGCAGGATATGCAGCGGGTTCTCTACGATCCGTTCACCCTGGAATGAAAAAATGATGATCAGTGTGAGCAGAAGTCCGGCCATGGTGACGCGATCAAACTTGCTGATAAAGTTGTGTTCAAAGTAGTGCTGCCCTTTTCGACTGACGATCACTTTTCGCGTGATAATAGCCAGCACGAGTGGTACGACAATGAACAGGACCGTTGACAGGATCAGTGTGTTCCATGGGACGGCCACGTTTCCGACGCCGAGCAGCAGAGCCACGATCGGCGCGAACAGGACGATGACGATGATGTCGTTCACTGAGACCTGAACCAGTGTGTACGCGGGATCCCCGTTGGTCAGCTTGCTCCAGACGAACACCATGGCCGTACACGGGGCAGCTCCTAAAATCACTGCACCGGCTATATATTCGCGCGCCAGTTCATTGGCAATCAGTCCATCAAAAATAAACAAGAAGAACAAAGAAGCAATGGCGAACATCGTAAATGGTTTGACCGCCCAGTTAACAAAAGTAGTTAAAAATAAGCCGACTGGTTTTTTCGTGACCCCGACGACGCTTGAGAAGTCGACCTTCAGCATCATGGGAAAGATCATGATCCAGATCAGTACAGCCGTTGGAACAGAGACCTGATAGTATTCATAGCGGCTCAATGTTTCCGGAATGACCGGCAGGAACTGGCCGATCAGGATCCCGATCCCCATACATAACAGGACCCAGACCGTCAGATATTTTTCAAAAACACTTATCGCGGATGTTGTTTTTTGTGTTTCACTCATATCGTTACCTCCAAATTTCTATACATAGATAATCTTCTATATATAAGTTACGGCAATCGTCAAAGCTTGTCAATCCGAACATAAAAAAAGAGCTGAACAGCCCTTTTTTACGTTACTGAGTGCTTATCTGTTTTGACTTTTAATATAATTCTGATAATTTGTGTTACCGCCAGACAAAACATTCGCATCTAAAAAGCCGATGTTCAAGAGCAGATTCTGAGCGGTGTTGCTGGTGACGCCTTTGTTGCAGTAGACGACCGTTTTGACCGAATGATCCAAGTCCGCAACCCCTTTGCGCAGATCCGGCATCGGAATGTTGACGGCGTTTTTCACATGGTTCTTCTCGTACTGCTTAGGCGAGCGCACATCGATGATCTGCAGCGGAACATCTTTATCCTGGAGCCTCACTAATTCTTCCGGCGTCACGACCGGCAGATTCTTGCGGGCATTTTCCAGGACCATGCCTGTATACATCACCGGGTCTTTCGTGGTGCTGTATGGCGGTGCATAGGCCAGATCCAGATGGAACAAGTCCTCGGCTGTGGCTTCAAAGGTAATGGCCGTCGCAAACACATCGATGCGCTTGTCTACGCCTTCCGGTCCGATGATCTGAGCGCCAAGGAAGCGTCCGGATTTTCTGTCCGCCACCCCTTTGATCGTGATCTCCTGCCCCCCGACATACTTGGCATGCGCCGGTTTGATATTATGGATAACCACCGGATCGAAGCCGGCAGCGGCTGCTTCTTTTTCAGAAAAGCCGGTAAAAGCGACTGTCAGATCGAACAGGCGGAAGATCCCCGTCCCCAGTGTTCCTTTAAATTCAAGCGGTCCGCCGGTCAGGTGATCGCCCACGATACGTCCCATCTTGTTCGCGGTGGAGCCAAGTGGATGGTATATGGACTGACCGGTCACTCTGTGGAAACTTTCAGCCACATCTCCAACGGCATAAACATCTTCTGCAGATGTCTTCATGTAGTTATCTACTTTGATCGCACCGGTTTCGCCCAGTTCGATTTCAGCCTCTGTCGCCAGCACCGTGTTGGGTCTGACACCAACGGCCAGGATGACCAGATCCGTTTCGATCGCTGCACCGTTTTCTGTACCGACAGCTTCTACTTTACCCTCACCTTTTATCGTTTTGACTTTATCGTTTATATGAAGGTCGACATTGTTGTTTTGTAATTCTTTTTCAAGATGATAGGCCATGTCTGCATCGATGCGAGGGAAAATTTGGTCGGCCAATTCTACGATCGACACTTTCAATCCCTTTTTCGTCAGCTGCTCGGCCATCTCGAGTCCGATATAGCCGGAACCGATGATCGTCGCATGCTCAACCTCGTTACTCTTCATATAAGTATCGATAGCCTTCGTGTTATCCATCGTCTTGACATGAAAGACGTTCTCGTAAGTATCCAGAGTAAATGGCGGTGGAGTAAGCGAATATGACCCCGTAGCCAGCACCAGTTTGTCGTACGTTTCTCTTGTCCCTTCACCTTTCACTTTGTCATACACTTCTATTTCTTTAGCCAGAGGGTGAATGGCTTTGACATGATGATTCGTGTGGATGTCGATCTCAAAACGTTTCTTGAACCATTCAGCATCTCTTGGGATGAGCGTATCCAGTTCATCCACTTCTCCGCCTAAAAAGTACGGCATCCCACACACGGAATAGGAAATATCCTCCGCTTCTTCATAAACGACGATTTCGGCCGTTTCATCGTTGCGCCTGGCTTTAGCAGCAACCGATGTCCCTGCTGCAACCGATCCAATGACTACGATTTTCATAAGTTGATCCTCCTATACATAGACAATTATCTATTTAATAATAAGTTTACCAATGTTTTTAACAAAAAACTACTAGTTTTTCTACTTCAAATCCACATTTCGTATAACAGAAACGAATGGTCTTTGAATTCTTGATCGGTAGGCTGACCGGCTCCTGCTGAACCAGAGGAGCACCTGATAATCTCATTCTACCTTTTTCACCCTGATATTTCTCCTCTCAGCCCGTGAATGCCTTTACAACTTCACTATTCTGTCACAATCGGGTAAATTGTGGTTATTAAATTCTCATAAAGCCTGACATCTATGTAAAAGTAAGTATAATAGACATAATGGCAAAAAAACAGACCAGGACTACACAGAAAGAATTGAGGTTTTATTAAATATGATTACAGTAACAGATGTAAGCTTACGTTTTTCTGACAAAAAACTATTTGAAGATGTCACTTTAAAATTCGCAAACGACAATTGCTATGGTGTTATCGGGGCAAACGGTGCCGGTAAATCAACTTTTCTAAAAATATTATCCGGAGAGATCTCTCCAACTTCAGGCGACGTGTCTATGCCGAAGGATTCACGTATGGCCGTTTTGAAACAGAACCACTACGATTATGAAGACCAGACTGTTGTCGACACAGTCATCATGGGACATGAACGTTTATACAACGTCATGCAGGAAAAAAATGACATATACATGAAAGCGGACTTCTCTGACGAAGACGGTATTCGTGTGGCTGAACTTGAAGGTGAATTCGCCGAGCTTAATGGCTGGGAAGCTGAACCGGAAGCCATGACTTTGCTTAAAGGCTTAGGCATCCCCGAAGACTTGCATACTCAGAAAATGAGCGAACTGACCGGTGGACAGCACGTTAAGGTCTTGCTTGCTCAAGCCTTGTTCGGTAAACCGGACGTTCTTCTATTGGATGAGCCCACAAACGGCCTGGACACACATTCGATCGCCTGGCTCGAAGACTTCCTGATCAACTTTGAAAATACTGTTATTGTCGTTTCCCACGACAGACACTTCTTGAATAAAGTCTGTACGCACATGGTCGATGTCGACTTCGGTCAGATCAGACTGTTCGTCGGTAACTACGACTTCTGGCTGGAATCCAGTCAGCTGGCTTCAAAAATGGCCGCAGACCAGAACAGCAAGAAAGAAGAAAAAATCAAAGAACTCGAAGCCTTTATCGCCCGATTCAGCGCAAATGCGTCTAAATCCAAGCAGGCAACATCGCGTAAGAAAATGCTTGAAAAGATCACACTGGATGATATCAAGCCGTCGTCACGCCGTTATCCGTTCGTCGGTTTTTCGCCTGAACGTGAAATCGGTAATGATCTTCTGCGCGTTGAAAACATTTCTAAAACGATCGACGGCAAAAAGGTCCTGGGCAACATTTCCTTTAACCTGTCACGTGAAGACAAGGTCGCTTTCACCAGTATGAGTGACGTCGCGATCACGACTTTATTCAAAATCATTACTGGCGAAATGGAACCCGATACTGGAACGTATCAGTGGGGCATCACAACGAAACAGGCTTATCTTCCGAAAGATACGAACAGCGAGTTCGAAAACAGTGATTTGACTATCCTGGACTGGTTGAGACAATATGTCGTCAATAAAGAAGAGAACGACAACACCTTCCTGAGAAGTTTCCTGGGACGCATGCTCTTCTCCGGTGAAGAAGTCATGAAAGAAGTTTCTGTCTTGTCCGGTGGCGAAAAAGTCCGTTGTATGCTTTCTAAACTGATGTTGAGCAAAGCGAACGTACTGGTCCTTGACGATCCGACGAATCACTTGGATCTGGAATCCATTACGGCACTGAATAACGGCCTGATCGATTTCAAAGGCGCTATTTTATTCGGTTCGCATGACCACCAGTTCATACAGACGCTGGCTAACCGCATTATCGAGATCTCACCAAATGGTGTGGTAGACCGTTCAGAAATCACGTACGACGAATTCCTGGAAAATAAAACTGCACAAGAACAAGTTGCGGCTCTTTACGCCTAACTTATTTAAATGATGAGCACTCACGACCGCGGTCGTGAGTGTTCTTTTTTGTTTCAGGGAGGAAGAAAGAAGCCGCGGGCTTCTTTCCACTGCATTATTTTTTTTGTGAGGTGGATATCCGCCCTTCCTTTAAGTTTTTTTGTTTGAAGGGCGGATATCTTCGTCTTTTGTGTCCTTCGTGCACTGACTTGTTTTGTGAAGGGCACGCGCGGACCCATTGCGTGACCTTCGCTTCCTGTTTTCTTCTCTGGAGGGCACGCGCGAGCCATTTGCGTGACCTTCGCTTCCTCATTTCTTCTCTGAAGGGCACCCGCGACTCGTTTGCGTGACCTTCGCCTCCTCTTTTCTTCTCTGAAGGGCACGCGCGAGCCGTTTGCGTGACCTTCGGCTCCTCTTTTCTTCTCTGAAGGGCACGCGCGGACCCATTGCGTGACCTTCGACTTCTGTTTTCTTTCCTGAAGGGCACGCGCGGGCCCATTGCGTGACCATCGACTTCAGTTTTCTCTCCTGAAGGGCACGCGCGAGCCATTTGCGTGACCTTCACCTCTTCTTTTCTTCTCTGAAGGGCACGCGCCGGTCCTTCCGCTTAAAAATCATTCATAATAGCAGCCTGTACTCTGACCTTTCAGCTCAAAATTCTTTTTCAACACTGATCGGATGCTTTTTTTGGAAAAAAGCTTTCCTATCCAGTCATAGACTTCGTTTGTGGTCAGTTTCTTTTCAGGGAAAAGCAGGAGATACTCGTTTATCTGTCTCTTTATCACATCTGTAGTCACTTCCTTAAATCCGCACTGACTACACTCGCATATCCTTCCCACGGGTTTTTCAAGCGCCGTCTCACATTCGCGGCAGAAAGCTCCTTTTTCCAGTCCCGACCAGTCATATTCCGGGAACGAGTAAAAGGAAAGATCCGTCTGATTCAACTGTTTGAGGGTTTCTGCAAACGTATAGTGACTTTTATTCAGCGCTCTCCGTTCATTCGTCAGCTTCTTCATATGATAATCCAGCATCGTCGGTAAAATCAACGGACTATCTACCGGTGCGTTATAAAGCGTAAATGCCTCATTTATAAAGACAATATACGACTGCAGCGTAAAGTTTGCATGCTGTTCTTCCATCAACTGGCGAAACAGGTTGGTCGTTCGGTTCAACTGATGAACCGGATTCGAGATCTCTTTATTCGTGGAAAGGACCTTCAGCTTGTCTTCGGTACAGACAAACTGCCCTTCATAGTTTTTCACTTCATAGAGGATCACCCCTTTACTCGTTATCAGAAGTGAATCGATTTGACAGGTCTGACCACTTATTTTCAGCGTCAAGTCGTTCACGATCAGACACTCACACTTCAACTTTTTAAGTAACTCATCAAACTGGCATTCTCCTTCAAACCCTTTTACCCTATTTCGGATAGTATTCGTTTGGGGGTTCAAGAGATCCCCGCGCCGGTCCAAGATCTGAAGCATCTCCAGTTGGTTCGATGGTTCTCGTTCTTTTACAATCATTTGCTCACGCTCCAATTTATTAGTCTACCTATTATATTGTCCGTTTATCGAATAACTGACTTTTTATTTAAAGAGCTATTCTTGAAGACTGATATCAAGTGATATTTTTATGAATAAAAATATCTTTGAGCTATAATGTGTTTAAGGTACGTAAAGGTGCTGGATCAAAATCAGCAGCACCCTATTAATTATTTAAATTAAAACAATCTGACTTTAAAAGGAGATGATACATATGGGTAGAGGAGGCGGCCGTGGTGGCGGTGGCGGCTTCGGCGGCGGAGGTTCCCGTGGCGGTGGCTTCGGCGGTGGTCGAGGCGGAGGCGGCCGTATGGGTGGTGGTTTCGGAAGTGGCCGCGGCGGTGGAAACAGTGGTGGCGGCTTGTTCGGTGGCGGAAGCAGCAACCGTTCAGGCGGCAACAGACGCCCCGGAATGGGACCGATCTGGTTCGGAGGCGGCGGTTTTGGTCGCAGACGCTATTCTCCCGGTGGCGGTGGTGGCTGCGGCTTTCTAGGCTGTGGAAGTATTTTCACAGTCCTGATATTCATGTTCATTATTTTCACTCTCTTTTCATCCCTGGGTAACTTCATGGGTGGCGGGAATGGAGGGCCGACGAACATCACTTCTTCAACGGTGGAGCGTGAACCGTTGCCGACTGGAGCTGTCAATGAGACCGACTACTATACGGATGAACTTGGGTGGATCGGCAATCATACGCAGATGGTGGATGGCCTGCAGTATTTCTATAATGAAACAGGTGTCCAGCCCCACGTCTACATTACCGGTGACATCGGCGCATCCGGCGATCCGACACTGGATGAAATCGAAACGTACGCCAACAACTTGTACGATGAACTCTTTACAGACGAAGCGCATCTGCTGCTCGTTTTCTATGAACCTACCCTAAACGACTACACGACGTATTATGTCACAGGCTCTCAGGCACGATCCGTCATTGATACTGAAGCGGGAGACATCCTGCTTGATTATCTGGACAGAAATTACTACGATGACGATTTAAGCGATGAAGAGTACTTTAGCCAGTCTTTCAAAGAAGCAGCTGACCGTATCATGGAAGTCACTACTTCACCATGGATCCCGGTCCTTGTGATCTTCGGTGTCCTGGCCTTGTTGTATCTTCTATTCAGATGGTGGAAATCGCGACAAGCTAGCAAAGAACGCGAAGCCAGACGAACAGAAGAAATGCTCAAGCGGCCGATCGAAACCTTCGGAAGCAGTGAAGCCGATGAACTGGCGAAAAAATACGATGACGACAAGAAGTAATTAACTTTTGAAAAAATGAAGCATTCACAATTAGGAGGAATACACATGGCAATTTTAGACCGCTTTTCAGATATCATCAGTGCAAACGTCAACGCGATTATCGATCGCATGGAAGATCCTGAGAAAATGATCGATCAGTATCTGCGTGACATGATGGATGACCTGGCAGAAGTGAAGAAAAATACCGCAAGCGTCATGGCTGAAGAAACACGTGCCAAACGTCTAGTGGATGAAAACGAAGCGGAAGTATCAAAATACGAACGCTACGCTAAAAAAGCGCTGGAGGCCGGGAACGATGCGGATGCGCGCGTCTTCCTGTCCAAAAAACAGGAACTTGAAGACGTCGGTACAGGCTTGGCAAATGCTTATGCAAAAGCGCACGAGAATGCCATGAAAATGCGTCAGATGCATGACAAACTGGCTTCGGATATCGAGAAACTAAGAAACCGCCGTTCGATGATCAAAGCTCAGATGTCTGTCGCTGATACCCAGGAAAAATTGAACAAAGTAGACACCTCTCTCGGAAAATCCAAAGGTGCAATGAGTAACTTTGAACGTATGGAGGATAAAGCGACACGCCGCTTGGATGAAGCGAATGCCATGGAAGAACTGAACAAGCAGCCGAAAGATTCGGCTCAGGCACTCGAAGAGAAGTACGCAGAAGAAACAGGATCCGCTGCTGTCGAAGAAGAGCTCGAGCGTATGAAACAGGACATGGGTTTGTCTTCTTCTGATAAATCATCCGAAGAAGAATAACCCAATAATCAAAAAAGAACCGGAGGAACGAGTCATTAACTCGTCCTCCGGTTCTTTTTTGTTCGTTTTTTATTGATCATCAGAAAAGACAGGCGTAGACAAGTAACGTTCACCTGTATCACAGGCTACAGTGACGACCGTTTTACCGCTGCCTAATTTTTCTGCCACACGTACTGCGGCCGCAATGTTGGCTCCAGCGGAAATACCCGTCAGCAGGCCTTCTTCTCTAGCTAATCGTCGGGTCATCTCCATCGCTTCTTCACTCGTGACCGTGATGATTTCATCATAGATAGTGGTATCCAGAACGTCTGGAATAAACCCAGCACCTATCCCCTGAATCTTGTGTTTCCCTTTCTCACGCCCACTTAATACAGCTGATTCATCGGGTTCTACAGCAATGATTCGTGTCGAGGGATCCTCCAATTTCAGAGCTTTCCCTACACCAGTCACTGTGCCGCCCGTACCTACACCTGCAACGAAAGCATCCGGCACTTTTCCGTCTAAAGCTTCAATAATTTCCGGCCCTGTTGTTTCGATATGAATCGCCGGATTAGCCGGGTTGGTAAATTGTGAGGGCATGAAGAAATCATCTTGTGCAGCCAACTCACGTGCACGAGCCATGGCGCCCGGCATTCCCTTATCCCCTGGTGTTAGTTCCAGCTCGGCCCCATAGGCTTTCATCAGTGAGCGACGTTCAACGCTAAGTGTATCAGGCATGATAAATACAGCTTTATACCCTTTAGCTGCAGCCACCATAGCCAGTCCGACGCCTGTATTCCCGCTCGTTGCTTCAACGATCGTATCGCCTTCTTTTAGCTTGCCTTCTTTTTCGGCTGTTTCGATCATATTTAAAGCAATGCGGTCCTTTACGCTCCCACCGATATTGGCCAGCTCCAATTTTGCGTAGACGTCAGCCGCTCCTTCTGGAACCACTCGATTCAATTTCAGCAAGGGGGTACCTCCGACCAATTCTGTTACTGATTCAACTCTTTTCATTCGAATACTTCCTTTCTTATTCCTTCTTGAACGCTCTATTATTTATCTTCTATCCTTGCCACTCTAGTTTATCATATTTGCTCGGACAAAATGAAATCTCGACAACTTATAACCTGTATAAGTCGTCGAGATCTTTAACTTCTGATTTACTACTCTATATCGATACGTTTATTTTCCGACTTGCCAGATTCTTTTTTAGGCAGCTTCACCTCCAGGATACCATTCTCAAAGCTGGCCGAAATATTGTCTTCATCGACATCGCGAATCAAAAACTGACGGCTGAATGAGCGACTCGAGCGTTCCCGTCTGATATAGTTGCGTTCTTTATCTTCTTCATTCGTTTCCGATTCCTGCTTGCCTGAGATGGAAAGGATATTGTCATGGTAATCCAGTTCGATATTTTCCTTATCCATACCGGGCAGTTCCGCTTCCACTGTATATTCTTTGTCGTCTTCTATGATATCGGTCTTGAAGTTCCCCGCTTCTCCCAGTACTTGGTCAAAGGTGTCGTCGAAAAATTGTCTGCGCAAATCTCTGAAATCACGTCGCGAAGGAAACATGTTGTTCATTTCTCTTGCCCCTTTCCGTTACACTCGTCTTGTGAAGTTATTCTCTTTCCTTCAACACTATTGTAACGCTTACATTAGATAAGGTAAACTAAAACGAACTTATTTTAATAGGGTACGATTCCTGTATCTCATCTTGAAATGACCATGTCAGACAGCTTGTTTTTATACATAATAACGCATAAAAATCGTTTATACACCTGATTCCAATACCGTTTACAAAGTTAATATAATCATAATTAGAGTGGTGTTCTTTTTGTTAAGGATCCTCGTTTTTAATTATTGTCCCTTATGACCGGAGCTCTCTTAGCCAAAAGGATCTGAAGGCCATTCACCATCGGTCCGACAAGCAAGGCAGTCAGTAGCGTCCCTTCTCTTAATCCCATGATCTCGCCTCTAAAGATCAGAGAGAGCAGCCCAGCGGACAGGACTAGGACCAAATCAAATGTTAATTTAATATCTCCAAATTTCCTGTTGATCACTCTTGCGATCGAATAAACAAGGCCTTCAGCCGGATTATATATGGCAGCTGCATTGATTTGAACAAAGATCCCCAAGGCTAACACAGCGATCCCGACAAACAGCACGAAGAGTTGACTGAGATAGGTAGCCGGACTGAGAAAACTGAATACAGCGTTTGACCCATCGATAGCCAGCCCTAAAACCGGCCCGACCAAAAATTGAAGGAACTGTCTTTTTTCAAAGCGATTTCTGAGCAGCAGTATCTGCAGAATAACCCACAGACTGTTGAACAGCATCGTCAGCATCCCAAAACTTAAAGGCGTGACTTCGCTGACTACAAAAGGCAGACTCGACACAGCTGTCGTTCCCAAACCTGACTGAGTGATGAGCGTGATCCCAGTCCCGACTATCAGGACACTTAAAATAAACTGAACATAATTTTTTAAAGGCAATCCAAAAACCTCTTTTCCGTAAGCACTTTCTTTAGGCATAGTATACCAGTATATGTCAGTGAACGTAAGATAGAAGGAGAGTCACAATAACCATTTAGTGACCACTTCACACAATAATTCTCCCAGAAGTGGTCGTAATAGCCGTTTAGTGACCAGTTCACACAATAATTCCACAGGAAGTAGTCGCACTAGCTGTTTAGTGACTAGTTCATACGATAATTCCCCAGGAACTAGGTGCAATAACCGTTTAGTGACCAGTTCACACAATAATTCTCTAGGAAGTGGTCGCAAACCGATGCAATCCTTCACCCCTCCGGTTTTTTAACCTTGAAAAGACTTCAAAAAGGAAAAGAGGCTGGAACCCCAGCCTCTTCATTATTAGTTTATTAACTTCCTGCAGTTGCCAGATCAACGACTTTCTGATCAATGCATCAATTTTTCAACGTATTCTTTGTCAAATAAAGGTTTGATGGATTCATGATTCGAAATGCGTTTGATGGCATCTCCCAGTATCGGCGCCACACTTAACTGATTGACCAAATCTGTGTTATTTTTCTCAGATAAGTTGATCGTATTGGTGATGATGACTTTTTTGACACCGGATCTCATTAAGCGTTCCATTGCTTTGCCTGAAAGGACCGCATGGGTCACGCAGACATAGACATCTTTTGCGCCTGCTTTTTTAAGTGACTGAGTCGCTTTCGTGACGGTCTTGGCGGTATCCATAATGTCATCAAATAAAATGCAGTCTTTCCCGTCGACTTCTCCGACAAGCTCATACGTATTGGGCTTTGTCGTTTCATATAATCGCCGGTCAATAATGGCTAAAGGTGAATCTAGAAGTTCGGCCATTTCACGAGCACGCTTCACCCCATCGTGATCAGGCGAGACCACCACCGTATTTTCTCCTCCCAAGTCATTTAACGTAAAATGATTGGCCAGAAGTGCCGTCGCCGACAAGTGGTCGACCGGAATATCGAAGAACCCCTGGATTTGCGGGGCGTGCAGTTCCATGGTTATCAGGCGATCGATACCTGCCTGGGTCAGCATGTTCGCCACGACTTTTGCCGTAATGGCTTCGCGCGGTCCTGGCTTTCTGTCCTGCCTGGCATAACCGTAGTACGGCATCACGACATTGATCGACCCGGCGCTGGCTCGTCTCAGCGCATCAATCATGATCAAAAGTTCCATAAGGTAGTCATTGCCCGGGTCGTTCGTTGACTGGATTAAATAGACATCGTCTCCCCTTATACTTTCTTCGATATGAAGGGAAATCTCACCGTCGGAAAAGCGGTCGATCTTGGCCTTGCTCAGTTCGACCCCCACTTCCTGAGCGATCTCCTTCGCCAGTTTCGGGTTGGAATTCAGGGCAAACAGTCTGATCCCTGTGTCTTTTTTATGATTAGTCATAGCAACCTCCATCTACTGAATGTTACTTCGCTTACACATTAATCGTAAACACAATACCCTAAAAATGCAAGCGCTATCTTACCTGTTTAATCAACATCTAACCTTCCATGACCCTTATTTCAAAGGCTGCCATTTCCAGTCTTTGACTTCAGGCATATCATCGCCGTGCTCTCTAATGTAGTTATGATGCTTCTCGAGCAAGCCGTCCATCTTCTTTTCCACGTCGCTTGCTTTGTCACCGTAGACCGCACGTGCGGCATCTTTGACCAGGTGGAAGCGGTCGATCTCGTTGACCACGCGCATATCAAAGGGTGTGGTCACTGTTCCGTTTTCTTTGTAACCATGCGGGATCAGGTTTCTGTTCTGACGGTCAAAGAATAAATTCTTCAAAAGTCCTTCATAGCCGTGGAAGGCAAAGAGGACCGGTTTGTCTGTCGTGAACAGTTCATTGAAGGCTTCGTCGCTGAGACCGCGTTTGTCATTTTTCGGACTGTTGAGTTTGAGCAGGTCCACTACATTGATAAAGCGTATCTTCAGATCAGGATATTCGTCATGCAAAATCGATACGGCGGCCAAAGCCTCTAAATTCGGTTCTGTTCCGGCAGCTGCGATCACAATGTCCGGATCAAGGTCCTGATCGGTACTGGCCCAGTCGATGACCATCAGACCTTTTTCTACCAGCGTCTCTGCTTCCAAAGCCGTATAGAACTGCGGGCGTGGATGCTTGCTGGAAACGATCAGGTTGATCTTCTGCTGGGATTTCAGTACTTTATTCATCACTGCCATCAAGGAGTTGGCGTCTGCCGGGAAGTACTCACGAATATACTCAAGCTTCTTGTCTGCCAGATGTGTGCTGATCCCCGGGTCCTGATGCGTGTAGCCGTTATGATCCTGCTGGAAGACGGTTGACGAGGCGATGATATTAAGCGACGGATATTTTTTACGCCAGTCCAGTTCGTCTGCCTTGCGCATCCACTTGAAGTGCTGCGTCAGCATGGAATCCACGATCCGCAGGAAGCCTTCATAGCTCACAAAGAAGCCGTGGCGTCCGGTCAGCGTGTAGCCTTCCATCCACCCTTCTGCCTGATGCTCGGAAAGCTGGGAGTCGATCACACGGCCGCTTCTGGACTGTGCCTCGTCTTCGGGTTCGTCGATATCTTCCATCCACTGGCGGTTCGTCGTTTGAAGGACCGCGTTCAATCGGTTCGACTTCAGTTCATCCGTACTGATGATGCGGAAGTTGTCCGGATTAGCATCCACGATATCACGGGCAAATTTCCCGAACTCCGTCATGTCTTTCCCTTTTTCTGCACCTGGCGTGTCGATATCCAGCGTGTACAGGCGCCAGTCCGGCAGTTTCAGTTCTTTTCGGTCTCTGCCACCGTTGGTGATCGGGTTTAGTGCCATCCGCTTATTCCCTTTAGGCGCAATCTCTCTGATTTCTTCTTTCAACCGTCCGTTTTCGTCAAACAGCTCATCCGGACGGTAAGATTTCATCCAGTTGGTCAAGGCATCACTGTGCTGCATCTTCTCCTGTTCAGCCGGGATCGGCACCTGATGCGAACGGAAGCTCCCTTCGACCGGCTCATCGTCCCATTCTTCCGGACCTGTCCAGCCTTTCGGACTCCTTAAGATGATGACAGGCCACTTGGGCATTCCCACAGTTTGGGCGGATTTCTTTCTGGCATATTTTTGAATGTTATGGATCGTTTCAATCGCTTCATCCATCACTTCAGCCATTTCGGGATGCATGTCATTGGGATTTTCCCCTTCAATAAACAGCGGATCCCATCCCAGGCCGTCAAAGTAATGCTGCAGTTCTTCATTCGACTTCCTTGAAAGGATCGTCGGATTGGCAATCTTGTAGTCATTCAAATGCAGGATCGGCAGGACGGCCCCATCTGTGACGGGGTTAATAAAGACATTGGAGAACCACGACGTTGCTAAAGGTCCTGTTTCCGCTTCCCCGTCCCCGATCACCACAGCCGCGATCGTATCCGGCGTGTCGAGCACCGCCCCTGTCGCATGAGACAAGGCATAGCCCAGTTCGCCGCCTTCATGGATCGAGCCGGGTACAGAAGGTTCTGCGTGTGACCCGATTCCTCCCGGGAAAGAGAACTGCTTGAACAGCTTTTTCATGCCTTCTTCGTCTTCCGTGATATCCGGGTAAATTTCAGTATAACTGCCGTCCAGATAAGCATTGGAGACCATGACCTGTCCGCCGTGTCCGGGCCCCTGAATGTAAAACATATCCAGATCATACTTATTGATGACCCGGTTCAAGTGGGCGTAGACAAAGTTCTGTCCCGGTACTGTCCCCCAGTGACCGATCGGATTGACTTTCACGTCTTTTTCTTCAAGCGGACGTTTCAGCAGCGGATTATCTTTCAGGTAAATCTGGCCGATAGATAAATAGTTCGCCGCGCGCCACCAGGCATCCACTTTTTGTAAATACTGGGCTGATGCATACTCTTTTTCCTTAGTCATTATCGTCTATCCTTTCCTGTTTTTATTCTGTCGTCCTTGTTACCTTCACACTTAAACTGTAGCATAAACCAGTCAGCTTGCTCCACGAATAGCTACTGTAATGACAAGGATCTAGCATTCTTTTTTACGGCATCCATAGTCTGACACTATTACTGTTCTTTCATTTCTATGCTAGACTATTAGAAAGAGTGTGAAAGGAGAAAAAGCAATGACATTTTCATTTAACGGGTTAGACCATTATCAAATCACTGCCCCACTGGGTACGGAAAAAGAGGTGCATCACTTCTTTACAGACGTGCTGGGATGCCCTGAAGTAGAAAAACCGGACTCGCTGAGTCACTTTGAAAGTATCTGGTTCGATATGGGACGCCACATCATTCACGTGGGACTGGAGGAAAACCATCACAGTGAAAAACGCGGTCATCCGGCCTTTGACGTAGAAAATCTGCAGGGGCTGATGGACAGACTGGATGAACATAATATTCCCTATGAAGAAGACTTCAACATGCCCGGAGCCAGACGATTCTACACCTATGCCTTTTTCGGTCACCGCATGGAATTTCTGGAATGGCATGACAAGCCCGAATCACTAATGACGGAGAGTGAGAAAGCAGAACATAAAGACAAATCAGTATAACCCCCACCTATATCATGAGAGCTGATAAGTGGGAGTTATACTGATTCTTAAATCAAACCATTAGATTTTAAATTATTATTTACTGATTTCCATCCATTATTTCCTTCAGTCAGCGGATGATTGCTGGAATCCAACCTTATTCAGATCTTTTCGAATCATTTCCGAGTCTCTTATCAACTAACCATTTAGCAACCTGACCGCTCAGAAATGCAATGACGGGTGATACAACAAGAATGATCGCAAAGTACGTTAGACTCTTTTTATTAGTGGTTATCTCCTCCAACACTTATTAATAAAGTTATTTATCATGATTACTCTTGATAGAACTAACTAATTGATTAACACGTTCTTTTGGAGCGCTTCTGCCACCCCCATAATATATCGCATCCTCATAAACAGCAATTGCTGCACTTGGATAATACCCTTCTAAAGCAATATGAATACCTAATATAGGTTCATCATCCTGAGGTAATGTTTTTAATTCGATTTTTCCATTAAGTTGTTGAAGAAGAGATATTACTTCGTGGACCTTTTCAGTCTCTTTGATGTTGATTTCCTCTTCACCAGGTATATCAACCCGTATGTATTCAATATTATCTATTTTTAGAAGCTCTTCACTGATCATTTGCTCTTTATCTTTGTGACTACTAAAAAGTGAAATGACAGTGACTATTGCTATTAAGATAATAATGGTTAACAACATGCGTTTCTTATTAGTGTCGAATCCCCCCCTTTTCATATACTAATCCTCCTTTTAAAAATCTGTATTCAGTTTCTTTTTCTGAAATAGTTCAATAAACACCAATATTTTAAAACAATTAAAGAATTATAAAAACTACCTCTGTTATTATTTATACCTTATCATACAAAAATATAAAACTATGATAATTATCATATTATACAATTATTTTATAATCTGAATATTTCTTTTTATCATGTACATAATTGAATCCATGCAGGATGAACAGCTTTTACTGACAATATAGAAAAATGTATGTGTACGTACTGGCTGAAAATTTGTTCATCTGTCTGAGAAACTTGAAACTATAAAGTCTAATGAAGGAATCATTTACTTAAACTGAAGTCTCCGAATGCATTAGCATAAAAAGTCTAATTAAAAACAATAAACCCCAGAAGTCATCCACTACCATTTAGCGAATGACTTCCGTGATTTTATTTGCGGTTTTTTAAAATAAGTTTACTCTTGTATTAATTGGCCGAGAGTCGAATGGACTTCTCTATTACTCACCGAACTTCTGGTGTTTTCCTTTTGATGTACTCTTATTTCAAAAACTTATCGAGTTCAGCCAGATGGTCTTCCGCAAACTGCTCATCCATATGTCTCATGATCTCGATTGCTTTTTTTGCCTTGACGGTCCCTTCCTCCACATTTCCTTCAAGAAAATGAATCAAACCGTCAATAAAAAGTTTCCTCGTTTTTTCGTAGTAATAATTTGTTACTATAAATGCATCTAAAGAAATAGAAACCTCTTTAGCTTCTTCAACTTTACCCTCTCTCAGTAAAGATAGACAGACGTTCTCAAGTACCATAATGAGTTCTCTGACATTCTGATTTTTGATTTTGTACGCATCGGCTCTTTTTTCGATTTCTTTTAAAAGAACAAGTAAAGAAGAAGCGGAAAATATGGCATGGGCATTCCCAAATAAACTTACCTCATATTTACTCCAGTAAGTACAGTTGACTAAATAATCAATCAAGAACTCTTTGTCTTCGGCTGAGACGTCATAACTCTCATCTATATCGTAAACGATCGCCGAAATCATAATGGCGTTACACTTATGATAGGGATTGCCGGTTTCTTTATATAAGCTCCGTTCGCCTTCAGAAAACTCAAGAAGTTTGGGAAGATTATTCTTGGTATATTCAATAGAAACCTTTTTAAATAAATGGTTGTATTCAGTTATGATTATCTTATTAAAGAACAGGAATTCATTAATACTTATATTCAGTCTCTGTAGTAACTTGATCAGCGTGGACAGCGTGATATCCGACTTCCCTTGTTCGAATTTGCTTAAGTATGAAAAAGAGACAATGCCTTTGGACATCGTTTTTAATGTATAGCCGCGTTCTTTCCGAAGTGTTCGAAACGTTTTTCCAATATGATCCATGCTGTCTCCTTTCATAATTGTATAATATGACAATTATCACTGATTTTTAATTTTCTATGTTAGGGTTAATACTATCATAGGTTAAGGTTGAGATGAATAGAAACATCAACGAGACCAATACTTAAAAGACAGATTTAAAAGCTTATCAAATCGATACATCTGAAAAGCTAAAAGGCACCTAATTTATAATAGAAAGGAATAAATATATGCCTATTTTGTGATTGCTTTAATCCTTAGGTATGTTTAGCATGATTTATATAGCAATATATTAATTTTTGAATTATTCTAGTATATTAACCTAAAATAACATTATTTTACCTATATCTATACATTGATTACTATGCTATACTTTCCTGGAGAAATAGTCATACTACTTCATTTTAATGTGTGATGTTAGTATGAAATCCTGGACACGTTTTGATAGAATATAAACTATCGAAAAGGAGTGTCTATCGATGTCAAACCGAAGAACCTATGATGTCGACTATAAGAAAACGCTAGTCAGTTTGTACGAAAATGGTCATTCAGTAAAGAATTTAAGTGAGGAACATGGCATAGCAGAACAAACCATTTATCGGTGGATCAAAAAATATTCCACAGATGAAAAAACCGGGTATTCTGAAGCAGATATCGAAAAAATTAAAGCAGAGAATGCCCGTCTTAAGACAGACAATGATATCCTAAAAAAGGTCTTAGCCATGTTCACTCAAAAATAGACCGCGATGACTTTATTTTCGAACTCGACGCAATCAAAGACGACATCAATTTAAAGCGAACACTGGAATTGTTTGAGATCCCACGATCAAGTTTTTATGAACGTATTAATCGCGAGGAATCGCATAGAGAGCGTGAAAATCGGCGTATCCTTGAAAAAATTGAACGCATATGGGAATCAAGTGGGCGTGTGTATGGTGCCCCGAAAATTCACGCACTTTTGGTTACTCACGAAAACGAAGACTGCAGTCTCAAACGTGTCCAAAAACTGATGCATAAACAAGGTATTCGTTCCATTACACAAAAGAAATGGCGGCCACACAGGTCCGCTGATCCTGTGCCAGACGATCGAGTAAACTTGTTAAATCAAGATTTTTCTACCACCGGATTGAACCAAGTATGGGTAACGGATATCACCTATATCTGGACAGGCAAAGATGAATGGAGTTATCTATCTACGATTATTGATTTATATTCACGGAAAGCCATTTGGTCATTTAGCCGACAGATGACTGTGGATCTGGTCTTAGATACTTTAACAAAGGCAACCCAACGATACGGTGCGGCCGAAGGCCTCATTCTCCATTCTGATCTTGGTTCGCAGTACACAAGCGAAGCGTATGAATCTGCGCTGGAAAAACAAGGGATTCGTCATAGTTTCAGTCGGAAAGGGAGTCCTCACGATAATGCCGTAATCGAATCCTTTCATTCTATCGTAAAAAAGGAAGAAGTTTACCAAAAGAATTATCCTGATTTCGATACGGCTTATAGAGAATTATTTCAATACATTGAAGCCTTCTACAATCGGAAGAGAATCCACTCGGCACTTGGGAACCGAACACCCCTGGCCATTGAGCAAGCATACTTAGATCAAGCAGTCATTTAAGTTAGACGGAACCATAGGACGGTTAAATAGAAAGACTTTAGCTATCCTCATGGTTTCGGTAAATGTTCTAAAAAGCGTCAGTGGTTAGAACGTTTACCGAAACCTTGAGGCCTCAAAACGGGTCCATGTTTCATTAAGAAATTCTCTTAAATCGTGTCCAAGATATTGACGTAATACCAGTGTATTTATTTAATGCCTTTTCAAAAGGAGGAGTTTGTATAATTTTAAAACATGAACGGAACATAAGTGACTATTAGTAATTAACAATTACCCTATATTGTATACGTTTTTATATTCTTTTCTATTTAAATACAACTTAAAATTTGAGATCTATACTGTTTCTCAAAACGGTTTACATTTTTAAAAACGAACTCCTCTTTGTTTGCAATACTTCCAATTAAAAGTACTGCACTCATATACTCAGTAATTTGTCTATATCACAAAGTGTTTATGCAGTAAAACGAAAGTTATTACTAAAGTTAATAGGAGGTTAATAATGAAACGATTTAAAGGGATATTTATATCTATTTTGCTTTTAGGATTGTTTTTTTCTTCATCTCAAACAGTTGAAGCATATAATAGGGAAGCGTGGAAAATGCGTACCACTGCGACTACTTATAAATTTGGAGACAAAGCACCTTCAAACTCTATCGTAGCTAATGGTTGGAAAAACGGTGCAGCTTCGTGGAAAACTGCAAGTGGCTTACTTATTACTAATAATAATAATTCTGTTAATGTATTAAATGGCGCAAGAGAAGCTTCTACAACACTATATGGTACCATGACTACCTCGTACGTGTCCGGTATAGTTACAAAATTTTCCGGTATAATTAATACTAATGCTACAGATATTGCTAAAATTAATGTAGCTAAAAGTGTCGCAGTTCACGAGTTAGGACACGCATTTGGCATTGCTCACAATTTTGGGGATAGTATTATGAACTCGAGACGAAATAGATCTACATTGCACAATCCCACGGCGGATGATAAAGCCGGAATATCGGCAATTTACAAAATAAATTAGGGGGTTTCAAAAATGAAAAGGAATAAATTCATTTTATCCATTTCAACTTTGCTAGTAGCCTTGACATTACTTTATTTCGGTATTCAGGGATTTTCCTCAGCAGATTTACCTGTAGAAAATGAGCATGTTACTGGGAATGATACAGGTATAAATATTGGCCTAGACTACCCAACGACCAGCGAACTTAAAGAAATGGTTGAAACAGCTGACTTAGTGGCCATTGGAGACTATGAAAATTTTGATCGTAGTTGGAATATGTCAAGAGATTTAGAAGATATCTATAAAGAAGATGAAGACAGATATGTTGAAGGGCGTATTTATAATTTTAAAGTTGACGAAATAATAAAAGGTCACGTTGACTCCGAATTAATAGAGATCAACATGCGGTATTCCGAAATTATTGAGTTTGAAGAGTCAAACTCAGTCGTTTCTCCAGAAGGTATCATCGAAAAAGAAGCAACAGAAGTCACCATTCATGAAATAGAAGTCATTGATCCTTTGTATATTGAGCCTGAACTGAATAGAAAATATCTCGTCTTTTTGTCAAAAGATGACGATTTCAATAATTATTATGGCTCAATTGAACCTTTCTCCATAGTTTTCGATGAAAATGGAACAGCAGAATTGAAATCCAATCTTTTAGATGGCGAACATGGTGAATTAACTTCTACTACAAACCACACTATTGGTGGTGAAGACATTATAGTTGAAGCTCACGTTGAAGGCGAGATTGACGACAATATTACCGGTGAATCAATTGAAGATTTAGTTGATTTAATTGAAGATATTAATGATTAAAATTTATTAATACTTGAATTGTAAAAATAACAAAAAAAGTGCCTTTTCAGTTTGATATGCTCCTAATAAAGTAGACAGTGTAAAGAGCAGTTATAAAATGTAGGAAAGTGACAATGTGAAATTGTTGCTTCTCCTACATTTTTTTATACTCTTCTTATCCCCTATAGATTTGGAGTGGAATAGGAATGAGAAGAGATATCAGAGAAGGAGTGAAAAAACATAAGATTGACGGCATAAAGCCCAATTGTACGTAAGCGATGAATAGCTAGCTCACAAGTGCCAAGCTATTCATCGCTTACGGTGTAAAACAAGTTTCTAGTTTATAAACTAATTCAAATTATCGGATACATGGATTTATAAAGTATTAATATAGCAATAAGGCATATTATACTTTTGTGTAACACGATTGTTTCACTTTACAAACCCACACAATAGAACAGAGCAGTTTTTTACTGCTCTGTTCTATTCTTTTATAAGAAAAATGTCTATTCAATAACTATTTCCTTATCTGTCGGTCTCAAAAGTGTCTGCACTTCTTTGGGGTCTGATTCTAAATCTAGGTAATGCTTTTCGTCTTCAGGATCAAGTATCACAGGCATGCGGTCGTGGATGGGACGCATCTGGTCGTTGGCATCTGTGGTAAGGATCGCATAGGTCAGATAACTGTCGCCGTTTTCGTCCGTGTAGCGTTCGCAGATACCGGCCATGGAGAAAATAGGGACGTCTTTGACTGCTATCTTTTTCTTGTCTTTTTTCTTCTGCCCATCCACTTCTTGCCATTCGGTAAAAGTACTTGACCGGGACAGAATTAACGGTTTATATATAAAAAGTCCACGCCAAAAAGTCGGCATGAACGTTGATATGATCGTCTTACTGTTTAAAATATCCGTTTGTCCTACTTCGCTTTATGGTAAAATCAGGAACTAAAACCAGATTGTTTTATAATATTATAAAACAATCTTTTGATTAAAATTGTTTATGTGTTCTAAGTCATGCGTGACCACAACGATTGTCTTGCCATCTTGGTTTAGTTTAAATAAAATATCCATTATTTTTTTTGAATTCTCTTCATCTAGGTTTCCTGTTGGTTCATCGGCAAAGATGATCCAACCCGGTTTAACTATCGTTCTAGCTAAAGCAACACGCTGTTGTTCTCCTCCTGATAGAGAATAAATTTTTCGTTTTTGATAACCCTCTAAACCAACTTGTATTAAGGCTTGTTCAACTAATTGCTGTTTATTTTTTTTATCCTTTCGGTATTTTAAACCGATTTTTATATTTTCTTCAACTGTTGCATTGTCGATTAAGGCATAATTCTGAAAAAGATAGCCGATTTCTTCGCGAATAATCTTACTTGTTTCACGGGTATTTACTTTTTTTATTTCTTTATCTCGCCAAAGAACTTTTCCATCATCTGGCTTTTCAATCAGACTGAGTAAATTCAAAAGAGTTGTTTTACCACACCCTGATTTACCCACGATAACGATACTATCACCCTCATGAATCGTTAAGCTAAACTCTTTAAAAAGAATTTTGTTACTATATTTTTTTCGGATGCCTTCTGCTTTTACATTCATACGTTTCTCCTCAATCAATTAATCTTTATTTTATTACTTTCCCTATTCATTAAGAGGTAACTAACTAATGAAAGGAATACAAGTAAACTCATGCTTCCCCATAAAATGGTTCTTAAAAACACATATTGGATGGCAATAATTAATAAATTTAACAGAATAAGCTCCATAAAATACGGTTTGGTTAAATCGAAGGTTTTAAAACCTACACCTTTTAAGATACGCCATTCTTTTTGATTGCCAAGCAAAATAAATTTTTGGAAGGCAATGAATAAAACAATTAAGCAAAGAGCTCCTGGTAAAAAAGTCATTAGGTCCACACGAACAGTATAAAGTAAATCTTTAAATAATTTTTCTTGTTCTTCTTTAGATGAACGGAAAGTCAAGTGTTCGCCTATTCCCATTGTATTTAAGTATTCTTTTGTCTCATTTATTTTTTCTCCGTCAAAATAAAGACCTCCTGCTGTAATGTCAGGTCTGAACGCATCAGGATGAGTTGTATAAACAAATATAGGGGCATGTTCATTGTCATAATTGCGATAATCTTCTTGATCATAGGCAATATAATCTACTTGATCGAATAAATAGATGGTAACTTCTACATTTTCTAGCTGCGTAAACTGTTCGACTTGCCACTCTTCTTTTCGAGCGGTCGCTTGATCCATAAAAACATTAATGACGTGTTTATCTGTGACACTGATCTTTTCATCATCAACATAAAAGACTTGGTCTTCAAAGGACTTTTCATTGATCTGATAGAGTAAATACGTCGCATCGCTATCCCACTGACTACCACCGATGACATTGGGCGATAGTTGATATAATGCATCCATACTGTCTAAGGCGTTATAGATTTCAATGTGCTTTTCATTTTGAATATTTTCTTTTCCTTGTGCATAGTCCATTTGATTAAATTCCCACTCGCGCTTAGGGTCATTCACTTCTTGAATGGTGTATAGATCGCCTGAGCCTTTTAAAGTGTACTGTTGTTCGAGATAATATGGAGCAACCGCAACCAGCTTTTCAACTGAAGCATTGATGATAGGCAAAACAAAAATACTCGTTAAAATCAATGTTCCGTAAATAAAGTGAGTAAGCAGCTGATTAATATTTTTATTTTTCAACAAATCACTGAGTCGAACATGACGAATAATGAACATGCTTAATAAAACGATCAAGACATAAAAACCAACTAAAAGAAAACTAACTGAAAGGACTTGCGTTAGAAAGTTTAAAACACGTGCATTGATTGATCGAAAAGAAATGAGTGTCAGAGCAAGAGGAATAGTCATTGCGAAAAGAGCAGCCAAGATAATATTTTCTTTAAATAAATAAAGGAGAATATCTTTGAGCCGGTAACCATTCAACTTCAAAATAGCCACTTCTTTTAGTGTGTTAGAAATTTGGAATAAAACAAAGGTAACTGACAAGGCCAACACAATTAATGAAATATAAATTGTATTTTCTAACAAGGCTTGGTCACTATTATAAACTTCATGGTGAACCATTTGATGATCTATATTAAACTCTCTAAATGTTGTTGAAAAGACATTTTCAAAATAAGATCTATCTTCTTTATCTTCATAGAAATATGTAAAACCGAATCGCATGGCTTCTGGGTTTTCCATCAGATGAGATATCGGATAAACGGAATACGTGGCCTCTTGATAAAAAGAGAAAAAAGGTATCGATTCTGTATTTGAATCGTTTAGATCAGTCGTTAAATAAGCGGACCCTTTTGAAAATTTTCTAGGGATACTGACTGATGAAGGCACCATTTGTTGTATGAAGTTATCCTTACCACTCACATAATAGTGAAAGTGGCTTGTTTCTCCAGTTGATCCTTCGTAATGAGCAAACATGATCGTAACGTCTTCGTTATTTGCAATCGTCTCAACTTTTTGAATAACTTGATTTTGTTCTTCTTCCGATAGCGGATTTTGAAAATAAATATCGCCATTTTCGTATTGATCTGTAAAACCGAATAGATTATGCATATTAGAAATATCTTGTTCGCGATAAATTAAAAAAATCATAAAAAAAAGAAGACTAAACAGTGAGATAAAAATTACGTTAAATAATTTTTTCATTGTCTGGTCTCCTTTATCTCTTTATTTTAGCATTTGTAATAGATTCTCTTTATATCCATTCGAAAAATCTGACCATTCTTCTTTTGAGAAAGGGATCACATCTTGTGGTTCGTCTTCAGCATTGACTTGAACAAGGTCTTGTAATTCTCCATTTGTAAAGTCATAGACCCAACTCACATACAAATCCTCTTCTATTGGAATATCTTGAATCATCGATTCTTCGTTTAGGATATGAGCAATCTCTATTTTATCAGTATCGGCGTCGTACTCAGCGTAAACTAAACCAACAGATGAGAAGTACTCCTCACCGCGTACTGGAAAACCATTTGCACGAATCCAGTAAGTATTGTCTTCTTTATTTCCTTCTGAGCTTCCCTTTTCTGTAGGGAATTCTGACAAATCAAAGAAATATTTTTCCTTAACTTCGTTATTGACCGCTTCTTTTTCACCTAGATCGATGACTGTTTCCTCATCTATATCTGTTTTTCCAACAATATCTTCATTGGGTTGGACTTCAGGGGAGTCCTCAGTTGTGCCGCATGCGGATATAACTAAAGCCGTACTGAATAATAATATGTAATTTTTCATTTATTTATAGTGACCTCCCTTATGTCAGTGTGTAAGGTAGGGACATACATTATGAGCAGTTGTAACTTTAGCATAAGTTGTTACAATATTAGGATCATCAGCACTAACGATGTCAGAGCCGTTAGAAGTAATCAGACCAAAAGAAAGTAAAGACATAGCCAATAATGCAGTTACTTTTTTCTGTTCATATGCATTTAAAATCATCCCTTTCATTAATATGTATACACCTTATCATGTGAAAGCGATTCATTCAAGAGTTTTTAAAAGAATAATAAAGTAGTTAATTTGTTAAATTTAGAAAAGGGATTCGGTTTACATAGTCATGCATTTGATGTAATTATTAATATATAAAAATAGAGAAGCACAGACAATTTTCTGTACTTCTCTATTTTCTATTGCAGATTCTCTTTATCCTATAATCAATTCCTTCGCTGTTGGTCTCAACAGTGTCTGAACGTCTGTTGGATCAGCATCCAAGTCGAGATACCGTTTCTCGTCTTCAGGATTCAGTATCACAGGCATGCGGTCGTGGATGGGGCGCATCTGGTCGTTGGCATCTGTAGTAAGGATCGCGTAAGTCAGGTAACTGTCACCGTTTTCGTCCGTGTAGCGTTCGCAGATACCGGCCATGGAAAAAATCGGGACGTCTTTGACCGCGATCTTTTTCTTGTCCTTTTTCTTCTGACCTTCGATCGGCTGCCACTCGAAAAAGTACGTCGCCGGAACGATGCAGCGTTTTTTGGCAAAAGGTTCTTTAAAAGTCTTTTTCTCCAAAACACTTTCTGAGCGTGCATTGATCAGCGGGCGCTTGGCAAAGCTCGGTTCGAATCCCCACTTCACAGGATACAGACGCTGATTGGGCAGCAGGACAATATTTTCAGTCGTCGGAAAAATCTCTTCGCTTTCTTCAAATGAATAGCTGTCATCTTCAAGGTCATAGCGTTCTTTCAGTTCTTTATAAGAAGCCGTCAATCCGTATCTTCCACACATCTCGCTCACTCCTTTTCTCCCCTTTATCGTATCAAAAACCGCAGAAAAGAGCGACTCATACCATCCCCTTCAGCCCAGGAAAAAGGGTATCTTTTTCATTCTGAAAAGGAGCGTGCTATACTCAAGAAAACGTTTATATTTTTAGAATAGGGAGGATTTTCATGAATAATAATCAAACCGATTCGCAACTCTCGCAGTTTCCTAATTCCTACTGGCACTCACATCAGACACCCCACTTCTCTCCTTTAATTCAAGATGAATCGACAGAGGTCGCCGTTATCGGCGGCGGGATCGTCGGGATCGTCACAGCTTACTTACTCGCTAAAGCCGGGAAAAAAGTAACGCTAGTCGAAGCAAGAGCGTTTTTCCATGGCGTGACGGGCCACACGACCGCAAAGATCACGGCCCAGCATGCCCTGATTTATTATGAACTGATCCAGACCTTCGGCAAAGAAAAAGCCCGACTCTATTATGAAGCCAACCGGGACGGGCTCGACTTCATCCGCGAAACCTCAAAAAATTTAAACATCGCCTGTGACTTCGAAGAAAAAGATGCGGTCGTCTTTGCATCCAGTGCCAAAGGGCTTAAGCAGATCGAAAAAGAAGCCCGCGCCTACGAAACTTTGGATATCAACGGGACGCTGACACATGGTCAGCTGAGGGACTTACCTTTTGAGACGTTAGCTGCCTTGACTATGCCCTACCAGGCCCATTTTCATCCTGTTAAATACTTGAAAGGACTGCTGGATGAAGTGTCGCGTTTAGGCGGCCAAATCTATGACCGTACGCGTGCCGTTAAACTTTCCAAAAGTGACAACACAGTAACGATGGAAAACGGGGCTGTTTTATCCTATGACGAGATCGTTGTGGCTTCACACTACCCCTTCAATGATTTTGACGGCCTTTACTTTTCAAAACTGTCCATCAACCGGTCTTATGCCATCGCCGGAAGAATCAAAAAACCGATCCCCGATGGTATGTATATCAGCGCCGAGTCCCCTATCCGTTCACTGCGGTCTATTCCTGACGATAACGGCGAGGACTTGTTCCTGATCGGTGGAGACAGTCACCAGACCGGTAAAAGCAATCCGCCCAACCAGGTCCACTTTGAGAATCTTTTGGCCTTTGGCAAAGAATGGTTTGAGCTTGAAGAAGTGGAGTATCACTGGTCCGCACAGGATATGACCACACTGGATAAAGTGCCGTATATCGGACAAATGACCCGCACATCAGAAAATGTCTTGGTCGCGACCGGCTTCAATAAATGGGGCATGGCGATGGGCGTTTCTGCCGCTAAGATATTGACTGATATCATAAACGGAGAAGAAAATGACTACGTGGAATTATTTGATCCGACACGGAATAAGCTGAAAGGAAAAGACATCCAGCGCTTCTCCAAGAAGAATACATCGGTAGGTAAGGATCTGCTGGAAACGAAACTGCAGCGCCCTGACAAGTCGCCGGAAGATTTAGACTTGGACGAAGGCGGACTGGTATCCATTGGCGGAAAAAAATTGGGCGGCTACCGCGACGAAAACGGCGAGCTGCACCTGGTCAAGACGACCTGCTCGCATATGGGGTGCGGTTTGAACTGGAACAACAGTGAACGATCTTGGGATTGCCCGTGCCACGGTTCCCGCTTCTCCTACTCGGGCGATGTACTGAACGGACCGGCAGTGAAACCGCTGAAGAAAGTGGATGAGAAAAAATCTGTGGAGTAAAGTTAGAAATGCTATTCAGAAGTCCGCCAGGTGATGGATCATCTGACGGACTTCTAGCATGTTTTAAACTTATAGGCTTTTTTATCTGTCTTGGTAAATATCAGATCCAAACACAAGCAATAAACTTACTATGATATTCTTAACATCTATTGTAATATAAATTTATTACTTTATCATTATAAATATACATAACCCTAGATAATTCATAGTTTTATGAGTTTGCGCTCTAAAACCGTATTTCTTCAACATTTGTAAAGAGTTTCTTTTTTCACCCATTTGGTGCGTGAAAAAAGAACACCTTTCTGTTAATGTAGATTTGACGAAAATACAAAACAGAGGTGTTCTATATGTCAAATTTACGCGATAATCGACTAAGTTTCAATAAAAATGTTCAAATTTCCTCAAAAAGTGAAAAGCTATCTTCCCATGGCGGATTGATTTTGGTTCGTGAGTTCCTCGAAAAAATTCAGTTTAATAAATTAGTGAAGAAAAATGTGCATTTTGAAGACAAGCGGAAATTCTTTACCCATTCAAAGAACACAACGTTTCTTCAGGTACTGTATCAACTCATTTCAGGTTATAAGTCGGATAGCGCAGCCAATGCCTCGCGGCATGATCCCGTTTTTAAGCTCATCTTAGATGAACAAGAAGGCAGTTCACAGCCAACTATCTCTCGGTTCTTTTCAGAATCGACAGAAAAAAATTTAGATGAATTGAATGACTTGACACAAGCCTTAATCAAGCTGTTTCATGAATCTCAAGCTACACAAGAAATGGTTTTAGATTTAGATTCTACTCATTCTGATACATTTGGTAACCAAGAGTCTACTGATTATAATGCTCATTATGGGACAACTGGCTACCATCCATTGCTTGCTTTTGATGGACTTACAGGTCTTTTTCTTGGAGCTAAGCTGCGTTCTGGAAACCAATATACCTCAAAAGGTGTCGGTTCTTTTGTCCGTGATTTACTAGATTCCTATAAAGACCGTACAACTGAGTTAAATATTCTGGTACGTGGAGACAGCGGATTTGCCACACCTGAAGTTTATGAACTAGCAGACGATTACTCCGTTCAATTTGTGATCCGTCTAAAAGCTAATACGAAACTTCAAACGATTGCAGAACATCTGATCACCTATGGTGATGATACGAATTGGGAAGAAACAGAAGTTCAGTACTTTAACATCGATTATCAAGCAAAATCATGGAAGAAACCTCAAAGAGTAGTGATAAAATCGACACGCGATGGATTGCTTTTTCGCCATGAATTTGTGACAACTAATCTTTCTACTGTTATTCGCAATGACCAAGTGTTTAAGATGTACCAAAACCGTGGGACTATGGAAAACTTTATTAAAGAAATCAAGTCAGGCTTCTATTTTGATAAAACAGATAGCTCTGCGTTTTTGACGAATGCCATCCGGATGACTATTAGCGGAATTGCTTATGATCTTATTCAGTTAATGAAATACTTAGTATTTCCAAAAACAGAAATAAAATCTCTTATCGATACCATTCGTTTTCGGTTCATTAAGGTTGCTTCTCGACTGACACATCATGCTCGTCGAGTTCAAATCCAATTCAGTTGTGCAAATGTGTATGACAAAGAGTTTGAAACGATTCTTCAGAATTTAACTTACCTATGATTCGAGTGTTAAATCGATAATTTTAAAAATTATTCAAAAAAACAAGGGGAAAGTGCGCTCTTTTTTAGTAGAAATGAACTTTTCTTTTCTTCCGTTAGGAAGGAATCTAATCGATTTGTAAAAAAGAAAGAAACATTTCAGTTTCGCCTAATTTTTTGATAAAAATGTCCCTGTATAAAAATCTATGAATGATTCAGGTTGAAGAAAATTATAAAAAGTTAGATTTTATTCTTGGTACAAGTGAGAAAGATGAAGGGTTATTATTATTGGTTCTTTCTTTCCTAGGATTTCTGATTGCACCATTGGGCCTCATTAGTTCGCCCATCGTAATGGCTAGAAATAAAAAAACAAACACACTCTACACGTTTGTGTCCGTAGCCTGTGTTTGTTGCATCGTCTTCAATCTATTTATAGGTTATGGTATTTTAAGCGATATTCTTGGCTGGGGAACGACGACTGTTAATTACTTGATTTAGCAACTAGTACGTAATTGCAATTTTATTAGACTGTACTTTTGCTCTTAGATTGATTGTCGTCGTGAACAAAAATACTTTTCTTTTCAAGTAATAGGTAGCTTGTGTCGCATGATCTACTTTTAATATTGCACTTGTAAAACTGCCTATGTAGGCCACAATAGCAGGTGCGTACGCTTTTATAATCTTGTTCTGACTGACGTCAATTTGATAACTCGCCTGCCATTGACCAGCTGTAGATGCTGATATTTTATACGTGTCATTTTTAACACTTCGTAAACTATTGGGCATTTCTTCAACTTCTATGACTAATGGCTCTCCTTCAGGGCTGACACGTTCGAATGTTTGTGTTCCACCCTGTGCCAAGTCGTAAATTAGCTCCGGTGCCTCTGTTGAAAAGTGGCTTTCTTCAGCGTGCACTTTCGCGGTTGGCAAACTTACAAAAACAAGCATGATACATCCCAATATAAACACAGTTTTTTTCAAAATAGTGCCTCCATTCTCTATAGTGTCCGATCATTCTGTCTAACAGTCTTCATCACAACTCATTTTTCTGGATTCTATATATTAAGTTGCCTTTTTTCAGCAGCATGCTGTCCGTTTAGTTTACCCAACACACCTTTTCCATCCGAATAACTGCTTTCACTCAAGAAACGGAACCCATTAAAAAGGGTGTAAACCACGGGAAAAGTACGCATAAGCTGATGATGGAATAGACAATAGACCCGTTGTTTTATTCATTACATCATCCCTCACGTTAAATACAATAAAACCGATACTAATAACAGCTATTAATAGATATCAAAATCCCATAATCATCTCTTTCTAAAATTAAATTTAACCCATTATATACCTTCTAACTATAACACACTTCATCGTTGGTGTGTCTTATCATACATAATGAGAACAAGATAAGCCCTACAAAAAAAATTTGTTTTTAATAAAACGGATAAGCCACCATAATTGATGACAGTTTCAAAAACTTCTTTAAACGCCTTGTTGTTGACTGAAATCATGGGGGGTAAATAGAAGACCCCGATTGAAACGGCTGTCCGGGTAAGGTGTCCGCTAATATAAGTGCTGAGCCACCGATAATCAAGTGCGCATGTATCACATGACATTCAAAACTATCAGGAATAGGACCTTCAAACTCATCTGACCAGTCATTTAAATACTCTATACCATACACTTCTGCGTCAAATACATTCGTATAAAAATCTACGGCTCTTTTGACTGTCCATCGAGTAACAAATAGGGTGTTAGCGTCATCGCCATAATGAATCTTCCTTTCTAAATTTCACTGAGGTTAGGTTATACCCATCTTCTCATAGGCAGGAAAGAAACACTTCTCATTTATTGCGCAATTTCAATGAATCCGTTAACAACTGAGGTAAGTTGACTAGAATAGGAGGATCTTCCGGCAAAGGTTCACACAATACAACAACAAATTGTTTATTCGAATCTGCAGGGAAGTGATGGCTGTCTTCTTTTCGCCCTTGCAAACAATCATCAAGAACGAAGTAACACAACGGGTTCATTGTGCTTTCAATCGAACAAACTAACAGATAATAAGTCCCATCTGGTATATTTCTGAAGTGGTAGCGGGAGGCTTTGGTTAGTGTCGTTGCGACAATTGGCAGCAGAAAATCCAGTGTGTCGTTTAAATTCTCAGCTGAAGTGAAACTTACTGTAACCAAAATGGTGTGTCACTTTTTCTATTGCCGGTTCTTCAGAAAGTGACCGTTTCATATAGTGTAAGACGGTCGGCATCTTATCCCTCATCAAAAACCGCCATTCATCAAACCACGTTTCCCTTCGTTTGGCTAAATCGCGTTATCATTCCCACACCTTTTTCTTACTGTCGCTTGACCATGTCCCCCTTTGGCGAGTCGCCAACAATGAGTCTGTCAAACACGTCGTTCTTCATTCTTTTATCCGTTAACCACAACAAAATTGCAACGAAGATGCCACTCAGCACCCTTAGATACCATCATTTTCACGTGCACAACTTGATCTGTAATAAAAAAGTGATATGTGCTAAAAAAGAAACACAGGACGGCAGTGGCTCTCGCACTCATCCGTCTTGTATTTCTTTTTTATGTGTCGCGCTTTTGTGTAGGCGTTTTTAGTTTTGACAGTTCTAGACTCTTTTTAAATGTCAGTCACATGATAGGCCAAACGTTTGATATTTAACAAATGCTTTACTTCAACGTTATCTGAAATACTGCTGCCACCAATTGCGCCACAACCTAATGTTAGTGACGGTGCCAATCCTGTTGAAGCACCGATACCGCCGAAAGTCGATGGCGTATTAACCAGTAACCGAGAAGCAACGATTTTTTCACCAAATTCTTCAGCATGATCTAAACGCTTCGTATGCAATGCCGCGGTATGTCCAGCACCTTCATTTCTTAAGATAGCATTGCACTTGGCGATGCCTTGTGACCAATCCGAGACGGTAAACAATCCCAAGACAGGTGTCAATTTTTCACGAGAATAAGGATTTGTTTGGCTCACCTCATCTGATTCTGCAACCAAAACTGAGGTTTCTTGTGGGACGGTTATCCCTGCTAGTTGGGCCACATGATAGGCTGACTGCCCCACAATTTGTGGATTCATCATGCCGTTTTCACGAAGGAGAATGGTGGCTAATTGGTCACTTTCAGCTTTGCTCAACAAGTAGGCGTTATTTTCAATCAAAGCCTCTTTAACCGCTGCCTTAACCGTTGCAAGCGTAATGATCGATTGTTCTGATGAACAAATGGTCCCATAATCAAAGGTCTTACTTTTAATGATTTTTTGAATAGCCGCGTCAACATCAGCTGAGTCATCAATCAAAGCTGGACCATTACCAGGTCCAACCCCAATTGCTGGATTACCAGATGAATAAGCTGCTTTAACCATTTGTCCGCCACCAGTTGCTAAAATTAAGGCTGTATCAATGTGCTTCATTAAAGTTTGCGTGCCTTCTAGTGACGGTTTCTCAATCACTTGAATCAACCCATCTGGCGCCCCTGCCTGAACAGCTGCTTCATTGACTAAACGTGCCGTTTCACTGATGGCCTTAACGGCGTGTGGGTGAGGTGAAAAGACGATTGCATTACGCGTCTTTAGGGCAATAAGCGATTTGAATATAACAGTTGAAGTTGGGTTTGTCATCGGTACAAGTGCGGCAACAACTCCCATTGGAATCGCGTATTCAACGACTTGATTGACATCATCTTTGTGGATGATGCCCACCGTTTTTTCATCTTTTAGCTGATGATAAACGCCCTCGCTGGCAAACAAATTTTTAGTGGTTTTATCTGCAACATTACCAAATCCTGTTTCAGTATGCGCCAGTTCTGCTAAGGACTCAGCTGCTATCGTTAACTTTTCTGATACATTTTTAACAATAGCATCAACTTGATTTTGGGAAAAGTCAGCATATTGCTCTTGTGCTTTTTTAGCCATTTCAATTAAAGCTTCTACCGTCGTCGCCTTTTCAGCCGTTGTGACGGCTTTTTCTGTCGTTTTGCTTTGCTGGTTCATCATGCGTATTCCCTCTTTCTGATTGGTATAACCTTATTTTAAAGCGTTTACATTATAACTGTTAGGAATTATTTGACCTCTTTTTGGACAATTTTTATTTCCTTTCACTAAATGGGATGCCGACACTTTTTCTCTCTTTTATGTGCATTAACAGCCATTTAAGGGTACAATCAAGATAATCACAGCGGCAAAACAGTCCGTTTGGAAAGGATTGATTGACATGTGCGATGCTCTTCTCGTTGGCTTTGAGCCTGAAGATGAGGCGACACTTAAACAGCTTTTTAGTGATGTCTTTTTTAATGTCACCCTTTTGCCCGATCAGGCGACTGCTAAGACGGCCTACAGATTGGCTCAACATCACGCCATCGACTTGCTCTTACTGAATCTTGGCAGTGACCCAACAGATACCATCTTTGACTACAAAATGAATATCCTAGGCATTCAACCAAATGTTAAAGTGATTTTGTTCGATGATCAACCAAACTATGATCGTCTCCTCACTGCACTGCGTTGTGGTGCAATCGATTATCTGGTTAAACCATTAGATTTGAAGCTTTGTAAAACAGCTATTCATCGCGCTATTTTGGCTTTGAATCAGGTTTCGCTTTTAGATTATCATCGCGAGTCTGTGACAGATACGTCTAAGGAAAGTGCACACCAAATGATGCAATACATCCATCAAAATTATGATAAAGAGATCACATTGGGGACATTAGCTACCTTCATGCACCTCAATAAAAGTTACGTTAGCCGCACATTCAAAGAAGTGGTCGGCACAACTTACAGTCACTATCTCAGGCGGTATCGAATAGACCGTGCAAAAGAATGGCTCAAAAATCCGAATCACACGATTACTGACGTGGCCCAAGCCGTTGGTTATCCTGATATTGCCTACTTTAGTCGCTTATTCCGAAAAGAAACCGGTATGGCACCTAATGTGTTCAAACAAAAAGCTGCTGGCGCAATCCCCCCTGCAGCAATCAGCTCATTACCGAAAAACGCCTCCCAACACTAATCTTGTCACATTTTTTGCTAACCTCTTGATAGCCTTGGACATAAAAAAAAGAGCGAATATCTTCGCTCTAAATAGAAACCACTATCCGGTAGACTCAAAAGCCTAAACCTCTTTTGCTGTTTACTGGATTGTTTTTTTCAATGCATCCAAATTGGCTTCCATTTTTCACCCATTTGGTGCGTGAAAAAAGAACACCTTTCTGTTAATGTAGATTTGACGAAAATACAAAACAGAGGTGTTCTATATGTCAAATTTACGCGATAATCGACTAAGTTTCAATAAAAATGTTCAAATTTCCTCAAAAAGTGAAAAGCTATCTTCCCATGGCGGATTGATTTTGGTTCGTGAGTTCCTCGAAAAAATTCAGTTTAATAAATTAGTGAAGAAAAATGTGCATTTTGAAGACAAGCGGAAATTCTTTACCCATTCAAAGAACACAACGTTTCTTCAGGTACTGTATCAACTCATTTCAGGTTATAAGTCGGATAGCGCAGCCAATGCCTTGCGGCATGATCCCGTTTTTAAGCTCATCTTAGATGAACAAGAAGGCAGTTCACAGCCAACTATCTCTCGGTTCTTTTCAGAATCGACAGAAAAAAATTTAGATGAATTGAATGACTTGACACAAGCCTTAATCAAGCTGTTTCATGAATCTCAAGCTACACAAGAAATGGTTTTAGATTTAGATTCTACTCATTCTGATACATTTGGTAACCAAGAGTCTACTGATTATAATGCTCATTATGGGACAACTGGCTACCATCCATTGCTTGCTTTTGATGGACTTACAGGTCTTTTTCTTGGAGCTAAGCTGCGTTCTGGAAACCAATATACCTCAAAAGGTGTCGGTTCTTTTGTCCGTGATTTACTAGATTCCTATAAAGACCGTACAACTGAGTTAAATATTCTGGTACGTGGAGACAGCGGATTTGCCACACCTGAAGTTTATGAACTAGCAGACGATTACTCCGTTCAATTTGTGATCCGTCTAAAAGCTAATACGAAACTTCAAACGATTGCAGAACATCTGATCACCTATGGTGATGATACGAATTGGGAAGAAACAGAAGTTCAGTACTTTAACATCGATTATCAAGCAAAATCATGGAAGAAACCTCAAAGAGTAGTGATAAAATCGACACGCGATGGATTGCTTTTTCGCCATGAATTTGTGACAACTAATCTTTCTACTGTTATTCGCAATGACCAAGTGTTTAAGATGTACCAAAACCGTGGGACTATGGAAAACTTTATTAAAGAAATCAAGTCAGGCTTCTATTTTGATAAAACAGATAGCTCTGCGTTTTTGACGAATGCCATCCGGATGACTATTAGCGGAATTGCTTATGATCTTATTCAGTTAATGAAATACTTAGTATTTCCAAAAACAGAAATAAAATCTCTTATCGATACCATTCGTTTTCGGTTCATTAAGGTTGCTTCTCGACTGACACATCATGCTCGTCGAGTTCAAATCCAATTCAGTTGTGCAAATGTGTATGACAAAGAGTTTGAAACGATTCTTCAGAATTTAACTTACCTATGATTCGAGTGTTAAATCGATAATTTTAAAAATTATTCAAAAAAACAAGGGGAAAGTGCGCTCTTTTTTAGTAGAAATGAACTTTTCTTTTCTTCCGTTAGGAAGGAATCTAATCGATTTGTAAAAAAGAAAGAAACATTTCAGTTTCGCCTAATTTTTTGATAAAAATGTCCCTGTATAAAAATCTATGAATGATTCAGGATAACTTATATAGGGATATGCAGAAACTAAACAGGATGAGGAGAGATATGTATGGCCACAGTTTCACAAGCAAGTATCGAACAAAGAAATGGAAGGACGTCATTTTTTGACGGAGGATTATTTGAACTGATTGCCTGGTCGGTACTAGGAGCGATTCTCACTTTATTCTCGTTAGGTTTGTTATATCCATGGGTATTGTGCCGGCTTTTTGCCTGGAAAATCAATCACACAGTTATCGATGGTAGACGCATGGCTTTTTCCGGCTCCGCTGTCGGACTGTTCGGCAACTGGATCAAATGGTGGGCACTGACCGTGATTACTCTAGGCATATACGGCTTCTGGGTCAATATCAAGCTGGAAGACTGGAAGGCAAAGCACACACATTTTGTTAACTGATACATAACTTCTGATTTAAAAAGAAAGGATTATACATGAATATACTAGTACTTAAAAAAGTCATCCCTACTGTAGGCTATAAATATATTCACTAGTGTTGCATAAAACTATGTTCTTAACGAATTGCACCATTGTTAAATAAATCACAAGTGGTTTTCATTAAAATTTCCAAAAAAGTCAATTGCTGGCGCAAGGGATGACTTTTTCCAGAAATTTTTAGGGTTATTCAGTTGTCGCTTAGTCTATTTGCACTTTCTTTCACTTAACCAGGTGCGAACGATGCTGTGAAACATTCAAACGGTTCATACTGTAACGCTCTGATTTGTCTCAAAATTGTGAAGAGGCTTGATTTCAACCTTAATTCAAGTTTCATCAGTAACGTCAATAAGTAGACTATCATCGCAAGAATCACCTGATTCTCTACACCTTGTTCAGTCTGTGAATAGTACGTTTTAATGGTCAGATGTTGTTTGATGTGCTTGAAAAACAACTCGATCTGCCATCTTGATTGATACATTTTTCCGATGTCCTCTGCTGAAAGATCCATTCGGTTCGTCAGGATACGCAGATTCGATCGATGCTTACGTTCAATCGTTATTAAACGAAACAACCCCGTCAGGTAGGTCGATTTGCCCAGCTGAACCAATTGGTCACTGATAATCCCTGATTCATGAGACACTTCCAAGTGCGCTTGAACATGAACGGCTGTATTCTTTTTAATGCGGGAGACGAAAAAGTAGCCCTCCCAGTTCATTTGATCAAACTGAGTGAAATCCAGATACCCGCGGTCAAAAATATAGGTCGCCCGTTTCTCATTAATAAAGACGTTCAAGTGATCATGGTCGTGTTCAGATGCATTGGACAGTTCGAATTGTTCAGGGTGCACCCATCCTTCTTTCATATGACAGACCTTTAAGTGCAGTTTGATTCCCGACTTAGTCGGGCGAAACGTGCCCCAGGGATACCGCGTTTTATTCAGTGAAAAAGTGGACGAATCAATTAGAAACACTCTTTCTTTTGATTGCACCGCTGTTTTTTCATGAAGCAGTGTAAGTAATTGCGTGAAAATATCCATCAATACAGAGGGTTCAATCTTTCGCAGGGCACGTGACAATTGAGAATAGCTAATAGACTCAATACCCATCACTTTTTTTAATTTTGGGTTGACCAACTGTTGATCCAAATGCCGTAGGCTATCGGTTTCATCATTAATTGCATAAAGAAAGAGTTTCAGCACTTTCTTAAACGTTAATTTTTTTGAATAGCGATCAAACTGACTGATAACCTTTCGAGATGTTTCGCTTAATTTTTCTAAAGAAATATACGAAAGCCATTTATTTATGGTCATTTTTGTTTTATACTTATCCATGCTATAAGTCCTTTGTTTTGGTCTTGGATAAGTCATCCAACCCCATTATAAAGGACTTTTTTATGTGTTGAAACAGTTAAATTATTTAATGCAACACTAGTGAAATATATTATTAAAAAAGAAGCAGCAACTCAATATGAACTTAAAAGCACATCACTTCTTGCTGAACTAGATAAATTTATTGGTCGTATCATTGGTATACCTTTTTCTATTAGAATATCCAATTGTACCTCAGACGACGAACTCATGCTGAAGAGGAAATTTAGTTTTGCATTCCCAAAATATGAAGTATCTAATAATGGTGAATATATAGCTTCAATCAATACTCAGAGAGCCATGACTATTCCGAAAGTAACCGTCAACTCTATATATGGAGATTTCGTAGTAGAAACGAATGCAAAAGCTGATTACTTTGATATATTAAAAGGGAGAACAACTGTAGCTTCTGTGAAAAGAGGACAGAGTTCTTTAAGTGATCAATATGAAATAACAAATTATGATAATACCGACACGGATTTTTTGGTAGCTATAATATGTTCACTAGATAATATTTTTTAAACTAATCATGGTATTATTCTTTTAATTAAAACTCGGGAACTCTTTGCTTTATGGGGTACTATCTCTATCATAAAAGATATTATGTTTTTATTATCCATTATCTAGGAAATTAGGAAAGGAGAATATTTGTGGAAGTAAAATATACAGTAGAGCAAAAGATTTAAAAGAAGCGTGTTTTGAAGCAACTAAAGTCCTTCCTCATTTTAAAAAAAGAAGACTGTGGTTCTCTCTAGTCTTCCCTTTTCTCAGTTTGTTATTTCTTTTATTGCCATTTATTGAAGTGTTGTTTATGGCAAGATAAAAATTTACAAATTAGAATAATCTTGGTTTATTTTTTTTAATAAATGTGGATCCCTAGTCTCTATATAACGATTGCCTAAGTGACGATATGTTGGTTTTTTTAAAAATTGTTCCCGTAGTTGCTGCTTCATTTCCGTTCTTTTTTCATCGGTACTCATTCCACTCCCTCATTTACTCAATTATTTGTTTATACACTTAATAAAAGGAAAAAAAGAGGCAAAAAAACAACCTCTTTTCAAAAAAAGCGAACATATATTCTCTTTTATAATATAAAGCTCTTTTTATTTAAAAGCAAATCCCGAATTTTCTCTGTAAAAACGAATAACAATACGAATAACAATATTAAAATAATTTAATACTTCTCTTGACTTACTCTCATTTATCTCGTATTCTAGGAACATCAACTTTTACAGGAGTGACGACCATGTTAATGACACAGCTTCATACTAAACAATTGAATCACTTCTACTTTAGCTATTTTAGATACTGTTTGTAGACATGACTGACATCGTGGATGCAAACATCAGCATAAAAACTGACTTTGTATCTGTGATGGCTAAAGAAATTTGAGTTGATCAAATTTAGCCACATAGATGAAATAATCTAAATGGCTAACATACGCGTGAACTTTTGGGGCACCCATTTAGATTATTTATATCTAGATGGGTGTTTTTATTTTTAGAAAGAGCGAGTTGACCTATCGTTAACTCAAAAAAAAGAAGAAAATCATAGGGGGAGAAAAAGATGAGAAAATTAATGACAAAGAAAGCAATGGGTATGGCAGTGACGGGACTAGTGGGCTTGACTTTAGCAGCCTGCGGGTCAGAGGATACGGGAGAAAGTGCAGATGGGGAGCAGGAAACGGTAAACGTAGGTATCCTGCAGTTCATGGAACACAATTCCCTGACCGCCGCAAAAGACGGCTTCATCGCTGAACTTGAAGATGCCGGCTACGTTGACGGTGAATCGATCAACTTCGACGTGATGAACGCACAAGGCGACCAGTCCAATCTTCAGAGCATGAGTGAACAATTATCCGGAAACAATGACTTGATGCTATCTATCGCGACACCGGCGGCTCAGGCCTTGGCTACCGCCGAACAGGAGAAGCCTCTCCTCTTTACCGCCGTCACAGATCCAGTCGACGCAGGCTTAGTCGAAAGTAATGATGCACCCGGAGCTAATTCAACTGGCACAAGCGATATGGTGCCTATCGAAGAACAGATCAAACTGCTTTTATCCATTGTTCCAGACGCCGAAACTATCGGTATCATTTATAATTCCAGTGAACCGAACTCGGAGATCCAGGCTAATATGGCCATTGAAGAACTGGAAGCAGCCGGTGTAACGGTTCAGGTTTCAACAGTCACAACTACCAATGATGTCCAACAAGTCCTGACCAGTCTGGCATCAGACGTCGACGGGCTATACATTCCTACAGACAACACCTTGGCAAGTACAGCGGATACCGTTGGTGAAATCGCGATGGAATACCAGCTGCCAGTCGTTGCGGGTTCAACTGATCAAGTTGAAGCGGGCGGCTTAGCCACTTACGGTATCGATTACGAAGCACTTGGACGTCAAACAGCACAAATGGCTTTAGAAATCATCGAAAATGATGCGTCACCTGAAAGCTTAGCTGTCGAAACGTCTGACGAATTTGACCTTGTTGTCAATGAAGATATGGCTGAAGCGTTAGGCATCGATCCTGACAGCATTTCAATCTCAGAAGAATAAGGAGGAACTGTTCATGGCTTTACTATTATCCAGCATCTCGCAAGGCCTGCTCTGGGCCATTATGGCGATCGGTGTCTACCTCACATTTAGAATATTGAACGTTGCCGACTTAACGGCTGAAGGCAGTTTTCCTTTAGGGGCTGCCGTCAGCACCAGTCTGATTGTGAACGGTGTGGCTCCATGGCTGTCCGTCCTGATCGCACTTCTGGGTGGCATGGCAGCCGGTCTGGTCTCAGGATTCCTTTACACGAAGTGGAAGATTCCAGCACTCTTATCCGGTATCATTACGATGACTGGTCTCTACACGATTAACTTACGTGTGATGGGACAAGCCAATATTTCACTGCTTGGTGAAGGAACGCTGATTCGAACAGTCGAAAGTTTCGGCTTGAACAAAACGAATGCTGTCCTGCTTGTTGGATCAATCGCTGTTGGACTCGTTATCCTTGCCCTTCATATGTTCTTTCACACTGAAGTGGGCCTGGCTATTCGTTCAACCGGTGACAATAATGAAATGAGTGAAGCGAACGGTATCCGGACCAACGTGATGAAAGTGATCGGCTATATGCTGAGCAACGGCCTGATCGCGACATCCGGTGCCCTTTTAGCCCAGAACAACGGCTACGCGGACATCAGCATGGGGATCGGGACCATCGTTATCGGTCTGGCTTCCATCATTATCGGTGAAGTGTTCTTCCGTAACTTGTCGATCGCAAAACGCTTACTGACGGTCGTTTTAGGTTCCGTCATTTACCGTCTGCTCATCCTGATCGTTTTAGAAATGAACGTGAACCCTCAGGACTTGAAAGTATTTTCTGCGATTTTACTGGCACTAGCTTTACGCCTGCCAGCCGTTCAAGATAAACTGTCTAAACCGAAAAAAAAAGTTAAATCGACAAAAACGACTAAGAAAGGCGGCGCTCTATCATGGCTACAGCGTTAGAACTGAAGAATATCCATAAGACGTTTGAAGCAGGATCGGTCAATGAGAACCATGTCCTGAAAGGTATCGATTTCACTGTAAACAAAGGTGACTTTATTACAGTCATCGGGGGTAACGGCGCTGGTAAATCCACTTTCCTGAACAGTATCGCCGGCAGTTTCCCTGTCGATGAAGGAGAAATCCTGTTGGGTGGATCAGATATCACGAAAGACTCTGCCTATAAACGGGCTTCTCACATCAGCCGTGTGTTCCAAGATTCCAAGATGGGGACGGCTTCCCGCTTGAGTATCGAAGAGAACCTGGCCATCGCCTGGAAGCGCGGGAAAAAGCGCGGGCTCGGTCGAGGCATTCGAAAAAAAGAACGCGAAGTTTACCGAAATGAGCTGAAAAAGCTCGGGCTTGGTTTAGAGGACCGTCTAAAAATGGACGTGGGTCTCCTTTCCGGTGGTCAGCGTCAAGCTTTGACACTGCTTATGGCCTCACTCGTTACTCCTAAACTGTTACTTTTAGACGAGCATACGGCAGCACTGGATCCGAAAACCAGTCAGATGGTTTTAGACTTGACGGACCAAATCATCAAGGAAAAGAACCTGACAACCTTGATGATCACGCATAACATGGAACAAGCGATCCACTACGGCAACCGTCTGATCATGATGAACAACGGTCGCATCGTCGTGGACGTCTCCGGCGAAGAAAAGAAAAACCTGACCGTTCCTGATTTACTCAACCTATTCAAGAAGAACAGCGGCAGTGATGTATCAGAAGATGCTCTCCTGCTTGCGTAAAGGAAAACCAAGTCCTCGGACTTGGTTTTTTCATATTAAAGGACCTTTTGTGACCCTCAGTATGTTCTGCGATCTGCGAAGGGCACATATACATCTTTTTTGTGACCTTCGCAGCTCTTGCTAGTTCATGAAGGGCACATATACTATCTTTTTGTGACCTTCATAACTCCTGTTGACCCACGAAGGGCACATATACTGCTCTTTTGTGACCTTCGAAACTCCTGCTGGTTCATGAAGGGCACATATACTCTCTTTTTGTGACCTTCACATCTCCTTCTAGCTCGTGAAGGGCTCATATACTGCTCTTTTGTGACCTTCGTAGCTCCGGTTGATTCTCGAAGGGCACATATACATCCTTTTTGTGACCTTCGCAGCTCTTGCCGATTCATGAAGGGCACACAAACTGACTTTCCGTTACCTCCGGACACCTTTCCCCCTCGTGAAAGGCACGCAATCCAACTTCCCTTTACCTTCATACCTCTTCCAAACTTACGAAGGGCACACAATTCATCTTCCCGTTACCTTCACAGCTCTTCCAATCTCGTGAAGGGCACTCAATTCATCTTCCCGTTACCTTCACAGCTCTTCCAATCTCGTGAAGGGCACTCAATCCACTTTTCCGTTACCTTCACAGCTCATCCCAACTCACGAAGGTTACACAATCCGATTTTCCGTGCCCTTCGTAGCTCCTTCCAGCTCATAAAACGCAGGCAACGCTTTGTAGCAGCCCATTATATCAGCCTTTTTCGTTAATATACAAAATGTAGCTAGGTTAATGGATAGGGATTCTGGTAAGATTGATTTATGGAGGCGAGAAGATGAAAATTGGACAGAAACTGAAAGAGAAAAGACAAGAAGCAAATCTCACCCAAAAAGAACTGGCTGAGATCTTGCATGTTTCAAGACAAACGATTTCCAGTTGGGAAGTTGGACGTACATATCCCGACCTGGATGTACTCGTTGCAGTAAGTGAACTCTACGCGATTCCTTTGGATGATTTATTAAAAAACGATTCGACTATGGTGGAAGATATCACTAAGAAGGTCAAGAAAAGCGAGCGGAGAAAAATATTAAACATCGCATTGATTATTGTTTTGACCCTTGTAAGTAGCTTTAGCTTGTTTTTCATCCTGAGAGAACGCCAGACAACACAAATGAATGAACTCGGTCTGAGTCCCAGTGACTTACATTACTCTACTTGGGAGATGACTTATGATTCTTCACAAAACATACGACAATCTTTGGTTTCGTTCGACAGAAACAGTGTAGCTGTTTACTATCACTACGGACCCCGAGAGACAGCCACTGATGGCCACGAAGTCAATGAATATGAAGATCTTCGCATAGAAGTAGATAAAGATAAATATATTGTGACCGCTCACGGTTTCAGTCAAGAGTACGAAAAGTTAAGTGATACGATTATCAGAGATTCTAACGGTACCGAGTACCATCAGATTTTGTCTGAAGCGTCTAATGATAGTTTGTTCTGGATAGCAGATCAATTTGAAAATGAATGATATCCCAAAAGAAAAAGAGCACCAGCTTCCGGTCTTTACGACGCAGAAGCTGGTGCTCTTAACTATTATAAAACTCTCAAGTGGAACATACGCGCTGCGGGCGCGTGTGAACACTATAATCTTCTGTTTATTGAAGGACCCAGTGATTCGGTCTGATTTCTGTGAGTTTCTGTCCTTCGATAGAGATCTCTTCCCCTTCATTAGATGAGATGCGACCGCCGGTTTCACTTCTTATATTGATAGTTGTTGAGATGACACTCTTTACCACGCATAGGCTTCCGGAGCACGCCCGCCCGGACCTGGGAAGATTCGGTCGAGTTCCTCCATAACATCTTCTGTTAGATTTATTTCAAGAGCCTTGAGTGCCTGCTCCAGCTGGTCCATCGTTCTTGGACCTATGATAGGCGCTGTCACAGCCGGGTTAGCTAACAGCCAGGCCAAAGCAACATTTGGTTCCGACTCACCCAATTCTTTACATAGCTTGGAATAATCTTCCAGCTGACTGCGCTCCTTGCCTGAGAGTTCTGCGGCCCTCTTTTCACTTCGTGAACCAGGTTCCGGATCCAGGATTTTTTCGCTAAGCAGTCCGCCGCCTAATGGGCTCCATGGAATGACACCGATACCCAGCTCTTTGGCTGCTGGCAGGACTTCTAATTCCGGAAGTCTGCACAGTAAATTATATTTGTGCTGCTCAGATACTAAACCGAGAAAGTTTCGTTTCTCAGCCGCGGCCTGAGCCATGGCAAGGTGGAAGCCTGCAAAGTTGCTTGATCCAATATAATGCGTTTTCCCTTTATTCACTAATGTTTCAAATACCCCGTAGATTTCTTCCCACGGTGCATGACGTTCGATATGATGCATCTGATACAGCTCGACATGATCCGTCTGCAGACGTTTTAAGGACGCTTCCAAATGTCGGCGGATCTTGTAAGCAGACAGTCCGCTTTCTTTATTCGGTCCATCTGTTTCATCTTCCATACCGCCGTACACTTTAGTTGCCAGAACGACTTTTTCCCGGCGCCCTCCGCCTTGTGCAAACCAGCGACCGATAATTTCTTCAGTACGTCCTCTTTGACCGCTGCCGCCGTAAACATTTGCTGTATCGAAGAAGTTGATTCCTGCTTCCAACGCTCTGTCCATTATGGCAAAAGCATCTTCTTCACTGGTGTAAGATCCAAAGTTCATCGTTCCTAAACACAGTCTGCTGACTTTAAGTCCTGTTCGTCCTAAATAAGTATATTGCATTTGATCTTTCCTCCTTAGAATATTTTTCTGCTGTAAAACCCTCTTCATCACCTTCTGGTTAAGTCTGTCAACTATTTAATCGTATCACTCTGTCATTATTAACTCAATAATGATGTATCCGTTATCATTAATGTATTAACAGATGCTTTGAATTTCAAGAATATTGAGGACCCTCTTCGTATTCTTCCATATAATACAATCGTCCTTTTCGTGATCTTCGCTGTTCCTGATGGTTCATGAAGGGCACATATACCGCTCTTTTGTGACCTTCGTTGTTCCTGCTGCTTCGCGAAGGGCACATATACCGCTCTTTTGTGACCTTCGTTGTTCCTGATGCTTCGCGAAAGGTACATATACCGTACTTTTGTGACCTTCGCCACTCGTGATGCTTCGCGAAGGGCACATATACCGTACTTTTGTGACCTTCACAGCTCGTGTCGCTTCGCGAAAGGTACATATACCGTACTTTTGTGACCTTCACAGCTCGTGTCGCTTCGCGAAGGGCACATATACCGTACTTTTGTGACCTTCGTCACTCGTGATGCTTCGCGAAGGGCACACAATCTGACTTTCCGTTACCTTCGCTACTCTGCCTCTCTCGCGAAGGGCACGCAAGCAGCCTTTCAACCACTCTAAAGATCCTTTCAATTGGAAAAAGACAGCAGAATCGTCCCGATTCTACTGTCTCCTTATTAAAATACTATTAACTGATACCTACGACTTCTTTCATCGTATTTTTGCTTAACCAGTCGTTCACTTCTTCGTCCGTACCTAAAACTTCATGCGTGCCTCCAACATTATGCAGAGTCCCTTCAGAATAATCCAGGCCGCTGGTCGCATAATCGTAGCTCAAAGCCGTACGCTTCTGTTCGATGATCGGATTTGGATGCGGGATAGCTGAAAGCAGCGACTGGGTATAGGGATGAAGCGGGTTCGAGAAAATCTCTTCTGTCGTTCCTGTTTCGATCATATGCCCCAGATGCAAGACGCCGATCCGGTCTGAAATATAGCGTACCATCGACAGGTCATGCGCGATGAAGAGATACGCAACATTCGTTTCTTCCTGGATCTCTTTCATCAAATTGACGATCTGCGCCTGTATCGATACATCCAGTGCACTGATGGCTTCGTCCGCAATGATCAGGTCGGGATTCATGATCAGCGCGCGGGCGATACCGATACGCTGACGCTGACCGCCGGAAAACTGACTCGGAAAGCGGCCGGCAAATTCTTTGGACAAACCGACGCGTTCTAATATCTCAAGGACCCGCTCGTTCCTCTCGGCCTGACTGTCATAAAGACCATGGATATCCAGTCCCTGCGCCACACTGTCCAAGACATTTTTGCGCGGGTTCAGGCTGGCCATCGGATCCTGAAAAATCATCTGCATATTCGTTCGCAGGACTTTCTGTGTATCCTTATCCATCTTTCCGGATATATTTTTATCTTTAAACGTGATCTGTCCATCCGTAATGTCGTGCAGGCGGATGACTGAACGTCCGATCGTTGATTTGCCGCTTCCTGATTCGCCCACTAAACCGTAAGTTTCTCCGGGATAGATCTTGAACGAGACTCCGTCCACGGCTTTCACCGTAAACTTGCGACTGATCTTGAAATGCTGTTTTAAATCCTTTACTTCTAAAAGGGGTTGGTTAGCCTGCAGCATAAAGTTTAGCCTCCTCTTTCATGCGTGTTATACGGTCTTCCAGTTCAACGGGCAAAGAGTATTCTGGTCCCTGTTCACTCAAAAGCCATGTTGCGGCGGAGTGGGTTTCTGACACTTCTATAAGCGGCGGTTCTACCTTTTTATCGATATGCAAAGCATACGTGTTTCTCGGATAAAAAGGGTCCCCGACAATGTCATGCGCCATGTTCGGCGGGTTGCCGGGAATGGAAACCAGTTTATCCGTGTTCGTTTCCAGGTCAGGCATCGCCAGCAACAGTCCCCAGGTATAGGGGTGTTTAGGATCATAGAAAATATCTTCCACCGTCCCTTTTTCCACTATCTTGCCTGCGTACATGACGTTGACGTACTCCGCCACTTTGGCCACAACGCCCAAGTCATGCGTGATGTAAATAACGGATATACCCGTTTTCTTCTGGATATCCTGGATCAGTTCCAGGATTTTCGCCTGGATCGTTACATCTAAAGCCGTCGTCGGTTCATCACAGATCAGGACATCAGGATCGCAGGCCAGAGCGATCGCGATAACGATCCGTTGGCGCATACCGCCTGACAACTGATGCGGATAGTTTTTCATCCGACTTTCAGGATCAGTGATTCCTACGAGCTCCAATAACTCCACTGCTTTTTTCTGTGCTTCATTTTTCTTTGTTTTATAATGGGTCCGCATGCCTTCGATGATCTGGTTCCCAATACTCATCGTGGGATCCAGAGAGGTCATGGGATCCTGAAAAATCATGGCGATATGCTTGCCGTTGATCGTTTTTCGCATCTGTTTCTTTGAAAAGTCAAGCAGGTTCTCAGTGACGGTTTCGCCTTCGTGTTCGAACGTATAATGGATTTCTCCACTATCGATCGCTCCATTATTGCTTAAAATACCCATGATGGCTTTCGTCGTCACCGATTTACCGCTTCCCGATTCACCAACGATAGCAACGGTTTCGCCTTTGTGCAGATCAAGATCGACCCCACGAACGGCTCTCACTTTTCCGGCTGACGTATTGAATGTAATAGCCAGATCACGTACTTCCAATATTTTTTCTCTCATCTTTCATTACACCTCTTTCATGGTTGGATCCAAGGCATCTCTCAGCCCATCTGCCAGCAGGTTGAAGCTCAGCATCAATAGAGCTAACACCAGGACCGGCGGCACGATCATATAAAAGTGCGTCGTCAGGGATTTGAAATTCTCAGAGATCAGAGAGCCTAATGAAGCCATCGGGACCGGGATGCCGATACCGACAAAGGCCAGAAACGCCTCTGTAAAAATAGCATTCGGAATGGAGAACATCGACATGATCAGTAATTGAGAAAAGATATTCGGTAAGATCTCTTTATACATGATGGTCATGTCTTTGGCTCCCATCGTCCTGGCGGCGAGCACATACTCGCTTTCCTTCAGCTTCAGCATGGACGCCCGCGAGACCCGGCTCATACCGATCCAGCCTGTGATCGCGATCGCCAGTGTGATACTCATCAGTCCCGGCTTCAGCACGATGATCAGCAAGGTAACTACAACTAGATTCGGTATGCCGTTCAAGACTTCGACACTTCGCTGCATGGCGTTATCGACCTTCCCGCCGTAATAGCCCGAGATCATGCCGTACGACATCCCGATAAAGACATCAACGATGACCGCCACTAAGGCGATGTAGAGTGAGATACGAGTCCCGACCCATGTTCGTGTGAAAAGGTCTCTCCCTAAAACATCTGTACCAAACCAGTGATAGGCATCTTCTCCACCTTCAATGGTTTCATATTTATTGACGACCAGTTCGCCTGTCGACGTTTTCAGTGTTTCAGACCCGTCAAATATCCCGAAATTTTCCAGTACGGGGATGCGGGGAGCCATGCTTTCATGACCCGCTATCTGTTCATCGAACTCATACCCTGAGATCATCGGTCCTACAAGCGCCATGAAAATAATCAGTGTGATCGTCACAAATCCGAACACAGATCCTTTATTCTTGGCTATGCGCTTGACTAGCTGTTTCCAGAACGAATCCTCTTCATAGACTTCATCCATGACACGGACATTATCCTGACCTATGAAGGAAAAGTCATTCAATGTCTGTTGTATTGGGCGGTTGAGTGGTTTATCCATGTGCATCCTCCTTCGCTAAACGAATACGCGGATCCAGGACCCCGTATAATATATCCACGGCCAGCATAACAAAAATGTACAAGGCACTGTAGACAAAAGCCAAGGCCAGAATGACATTATAGTCATTGGACTGAATAGCCTGGACCATGAGTTGTCCGATACCCGGAATCGAAAAGATTTTTTCAACGACCAGACTGCCGGTCATCAGACTCACAACCAGTGGGCCCAGGATCGTGATGATCGATATCGAGGCATTGCGCAGGGCATGCTTGAAGATCAGATGCACACCTGAGACGCCTTTACTCTCGACCAGCTGCATGTAATCGGAATTCAGCACCTCGATCATCTCGGTACGGGTAAACCTTGCCACTGTAGCCATAACGGTCATACTTAACGCAACGGCCGGTAAGGCGAACGCTCGTAAGCCGTCGTCAGCGTTATAGAGCATCGGCAGCCAGCTTAACTGGAAACCAAAAAAGTAAGATAAGCCCAGCGCGAACACGTAAGAAGGAATCGATACCCCGATAACTGAGAAAAAGGTCGCGGCGGAATCGAGCAGACTATTGTGTTTCAGAGCAGCGGCTACCCCTAAAAAGAGACCCGCTACAGATCCCAGCAGGATAGAGAGTCCACCTAAAAGCAAGGAAGTAGGCAGACGGTTCTGTAGTAGCAGGGAAACATCTGTATCTTTGGAAATGGTATAAGACTTGCCGAAATCCCCTGTCAGCATATTTCTGACGTAGCGGAAAAACTGAACAGGTGCGGAATCATTCAGCCCATACTTACTCATCAGGACTTGCTGCTGTTCTATGCTCAGTCTCTCATCGTTAAAGGGCGAACCCGGAAGCAGCTGCATCAGGACGAACAGGACCAGGACGATGACCAGTAACGTGACCACCGACATCCCTACACGCTTTAAAATATATTTCTTCATGTTGACGTTCCTTTCACTTTATAAAAGTAAAAAGGCGTATCTGAGAAGAAGTAAAAGCTAGAAAAACTTGATAGCTTTACTTTTCCATATACGCCTTCTCCTTAACTGCGATTATTCTTTTACAGCAAATTTATACACGCGCGGCAGTCCCACTGCATGGAAATCGATACCTGAAACATTGTCCTGAACCATGACAGCATTCCCTTTCTGGTAAACAGGAAGGACACCAGCATCATTCAACAATATGGATTCCGCTTCTTTCAAAGCTTCCCATCGTGCTTCATCATCTAATGACAATTCGCCATCGATAGAAGAGTAGACGAGTTCATCATAGTCTGCATTCGACCATGAGCCGTCATTGTTGTTTCCGTCCGTCACCCAAAGATCCGCATACGTCATCGGATCAGCGTAGTCAGGACCCCATCGTGTCAGACCTAGATCGTAATCTGCCTGTTTCATACGTTCCAGACGTGTTTTCTTAGGCATTTGTTCGATTTCGATCGTGACGCCATCCAAGTTGCTTTCGATCTGTGATTTCAGTACTTGTGCCACGTTTATTGCACTTTCTGTATCTTCAACAAGCAGGCCGAAAGTGAATGAATCTTGTCCTAATTCAGATTTAGCTGCTTCTAAAGATTCCTTTGCTCCTTCTGGATCGTATTCCAGATAAGTGTCTGAGGTTTCGCGGAAGTCTTTGCCGTCAGGGCCTACAGCCAGGCCGTCAGGAATGATATAGTCAGCCGGTACAGACCCATCTTTTAAAATCGTATCTGTGATCTGCTGTTTATCAAAGGACGTCGCTAAAGCTTTTCTCAAGTTGGCATTTTCCAGGCCTTCCACTAAAGTGTTAGGCGAGATGTACCAAAGGTATCCTGCCTGAACATTGACAAATTCAGGATCATCTTTAAACAGATCCACTTGTTCGCCGGCCAGTGTCACCAGATCCAGATCCCCGTTCTGGTAAGAAAGCATCGCCTGCTGTGAATCCTTGATGACCTGATAGTCCACACCATCCAGGACGACATTATCTGCATCGTAATACTCTTCATTTTTATCCAGTTCAATGGTCGTTGCGGCTGGTTCATAACTTGACACCTCATACGCACCGTTTGCCAGCAGCGTTTCTGGTGATGTGCCGTATGAATCGCCCACTTCAGTCATGAAGTCTTCATTAAGTGGAAAGAATGGAATGAATGACATCAGACTTTCAAAATAAGGGACCGGATTAGCTAATTGCACATCTAGTGTATAATCATCAGAAGCTTGTACTCCCAATTCTTCCGGTGCTTTCTCCCCAGCAAGCACTTCGTTGGCATTGACAAGTCCAGCTATCCCCATAATGTAGCTGTACTCACTGCCGGTATCCGGATCAGCCAGTCGACGCCAGGCATAAACAAAATCGTGAGCTGTAACAGGTTCCCCATTTGACCATGTTGCATCTTCTCTCAATTTGAATGTATAGCTTAAGCCGTCTTCCCCTTTTTCAGCCGACTCAACCAGTGCAGGAACCGCTTGTCCATCTGAATCTGTTTGGTACAAGCCTTCGATCGTATTAGCGATGACTTCAAACGAGGTGCCGTCTGTTGCGATCTGAGGATCCATGGAAGCCACTTCAACATTCAGCTGGACATTCAGTACCTGTTCATCTGTCTCTGCTGGCGCTTCAGCTTCTACAGATTCATCCACTTCGTCTGTTGCCTCGGTATCACATGCACTTAAAAGTAATAATGATGCTGCTCCGCTAAGCCAGAGACTTTTTTTGCTTAAGTTTTTCATAGTTTCTCCCCCGAACCTAATTATGTGTAAATAATTAGAGTTTTTTAATTTAATATAATCGAATTATAATTAGAATACTCTAATATAGCAAGTGTTTTTTTAACATTTTTTAATTGTAAGCGTTTTTAGTTCGCTTTTACATCTTTATAACCGCTTACATAAGCTGTTATCATTTTTATCTTCAATCGAGATGTTCGTGTTCCACTCATCTTAAAACAGAAATTTTCACTCATCTATTTTTAATTTTAGTCGAAAAATTCTGGATTTACTGATGTCTAGGTTGAATAGATCAGACAAACGGTGTGTGTTTTTTGAGATGCATGTAAACTGATAAAAAAGTGGACAAAAAAATAAGCTTACCACTGCAGGGGTTGGCCAACAGTGATTAGCTTATCAAGAATTTAATTTCCCATTGGGTAACATCTAGATTCACACATACCTCAGCTAATGCACTCCTGATTTAATGTAACAAGTTCTAGTCAATCAATACAAAGCTCGTATACCATTAATCTACGAACAGCTGGATAGCGATGAAGTTACATGACGATCAAACATTTATCGAACCATTTCTGACTCCCCAAAAAAACATTTTCAAGAACTTATATGCTTTGGACTTTAAAGGTGTAAATTGAATGCCGCTGGTATAGTCCCACTATACTTCCAACATCTCTGAGTTTAGGGGGGCCTTTTCTTCTACAGAGCTACGCAACTATTCATTAGATATTCTACTTTCCCGATAATTAGACTCGATTTTACTCATCAAAAGATTCTGTTAAAACCCATTTATAGCTGATACTTATTTTCTAATGTAATGTAAAATGCCTGCCATCAAAATCAGAAAGACTTTGATAGCAGGTACTCTACTTTCTATTATATATTCTGCTTATAGAATGACCATATACAGTGCTGCTGCTGCAACTGCACCGAGCATTGGGCCAACTATGGGAATCCAAGAGTATTCCCATTTAGAATCACCTTTGTGTTTTATCGGGAGTAATTGGTGGGCAATTCGTGGCCCCAAATCACGAGCAGGGTTGATTGCATACCCTGTGGATCCACCTAATGAAAGACCGATCGAAAGAATCAGTATCCCTACAACTAGCGGATTCAACCCTTCAGAAAACGTATTTTCACCAAATATCATCAGAACGAATACCAATACGAATGTACCGATTGTTTCAGATAAGATGTTAGCTGTATTATCTCGAATTTCTGTCCCAGTGGCAAAGGTTCCGAGAATCGCTGCTTGATCGGTCGTTTCTTTATAATGAACTAAATAGGTCAACCAAACCAATACCGCACCTGCAATTCCTCCAGCAGTCTGAGCCAAGATGAATGGAACAACCATTGCCCATTCTAAATCCCCAATGATAGCAAATCCAAGTGTTACAGCAGGGTTTAAATGAGCAGGTCCCATAAATCCTGAGACGTAAACAGCTAGTGTTACAGCTGCACCCCATCCCATTGTTATAGCGACCCATCCTGCTCCTTCAGCTTTACTTTTTTTCAAGCTGACTGCAGCTACTACACCATTACCCAGTAAAATCAGAAACATGGTACCTAAAAATTCACTAAAAAGTGTCAACGTATTTCCTGTCATTTAATTCACGGCTCCCTTTAATCTTTTTAAATCAGATTCGGCAATTGCTTTTTCTAATTCATTTGTATAGTTAATTCTATTTTGGTCTGACCAATCATGATATCGAGCCATTTCTGAGATGACTGGTTCGATGATGCTGTCCAAAGTGTCACGCATAAACAGCATATGATTTGTACGACGAATCAGGAAATCACTTGGTCTCAACGCCATTTCTTCACGCATCGCGTAGTGAAGACTGAGCGTATCTGCTAAAGTCAATCCGTCTATCTGATCGACTTCGTCTAGTAATGCGTAGACTTTAGGTGTGTTTGATCCGTATAAATTAGCCAAATAGCCAGCCTCAAACTCACTCAGCCCTTTTTCCACACCCGATTGGGCTAATGCCTCAGTTTCTTCATCTACTTTTTTCGGATCGATTTTCCCACCAGAAACAGAATACGTTGCTGAATCAATCAGTTTATAAGATTTATTGTAGTCTCTGTCTAATATTTCAATTACTTTTTTGACCGCTCCCAGCGCCATTTTACGGTAGTCAGTGATTTTGCCACCCGCTACTGTTATCATGCCATCCTCATCGATTTCAAGGGAACTTCCTCGAGAAAGGGTTGAAGGATTCGTCTCTGTTTCTGAATTTGTTTTTTTGATATTTTTCAATACATCGGCTACTTCATAACGTTCAACGTCTCCTTGCTGGTATTGTTCAACGGTAGAGAGCACGGCATCAATACTCTCATCTGTGATCGTCTGATTACTCAAACCGTTATAATCAGATCCACTGTTCGTTGCAATCAGCGGACGTAACCCTGCCCAACTTGATTCAATATCATTGATCGTTATATTAGCAGATGGGTAACGACTATTAACGATTTCCAATAAGTAATCTACATCTTCTTGTTCTACAGTTGGATTTGATAAGTCACCATTATAATCTGTATCTGTCGTTCCGAAATAGGTCTTATCTTCACGTGGAATGACAAAGACCATTCTGCCATCCTCTTTACCCGTATCAAAATAAGTAGGCTGTGGAACAAACAATGTTTTGTTATCTACAACCAGATGGACACCTTTTGTCGGACGCATTTGTGGTGTGACATCAATTTTATCATCCATTTGACGAATCGTATCTGACCATGGTCCAGTTGTATTCATAACGGTTCTTGCTTTAATAGAAAAGATCTCGCCAGTCAGCAAGTCTTCCACTTCCGCTCCAGATGCTTTCCCGTCTTCGTCATGCATAATTTTAACCACTTTCATACGACTGACCATATGTCCGCCGTCTTCCGCTGCACGTTTGATATTTTCAATCACTAGACGGGCATCGTTGTTTCGATAGTCCAAGTAAACGCCAGCACCTAGTAAGCCTTCGCTGTTAAGTTGTGGTTCGCGTCCCAGCACTTCTTCTTTTGTTAACGTATAGTTTGCATATTTTGTCCCAGTGACATTTGCTAACTGATCGTATAAATCCATTGCTATTTTAAGAGAAAACATCGAAAAAGTTGCATTCGATTCATCATAGATCGGTAAAATCATCGGATCTGCTTTAGGGATATGCGGTGCAATACCTTGAACAACTGCTCTTTCCTGTACAGTATCTGCTACAACTTCCACATCAAAGTTCTTTAAGTAACGCAAGCCACCATGCACAAGTTTAGTCGAGCGAGAAGACGTTCCTTCTGAAAAATCCTGCATTTCGACAAGTCCTGTTTTCAGACCAGAAGCACTGGCCTGCAATGCAGCACCAGCACCTGTGATCCCACCCCCAATGATCAATACATCTAATGTTTCATTTTTCAGAACTTCTATATCTTGTTTTCTACTCTCTATTGAGAAAACCATCGTTTTTCCTCCTTGTTCATTTCCTAAGCTTCCGGCTTAAACACTTGCGTTGCTTTCACAGCTAATTTCCAGTTTTTATATAGTTTTTGACGTTCTTCTTCTGACATTTTCGGTTCAAATGTTCCGCCTTCTTCGTACATATCCTTGATTTCATCCATACTTTCCCAGAATCCGACAGCTAATCCAGCTAAGTACGCTGCACCTAGTGCCGTTGTTTCCAGGTTATGGGCACGCTGGACTTTTGTTCCGAGGATATCTGCCTGGAATTGCAGTAACCAGTCGTTATTTGCTGCACCACCATCTACTTTCAGTAAAGGAATATCAATGCCAGCGTCTTTATTCATCGTATCGATAACATCACGTGCCTGATAGGCAATAGACTGTAATGTTGCCTTGACGAAGTCTTCTTTTGTTGTGCCACGAGTTAAGCCAAAGACAGATCCGCGTGCATCAGAATCCCAGTAAGGTGCACCTAATCCAGTGAAGGCCGGAACAACAAAGACTTCGTTGTCATTTTTAGATTTCTTAGCCAAAGCTTCTGAATCCGAAGAGTTTTCAATCATTTTCAGTCCATCACGTAACCATTGAACGGAAGACCCGGCAACAAAAATACTCCCCTCTAATGCGTAGTATATTTTCCCATTGATACCGTAACCAATTGTAGTTAGTAGATTGTTTTCTGATAACTGTGGTTTTTCACCCGTGTTCATGACGATAAACGATCCTGTTCCGTACGTGTTTTTAACCATTCCAGGCTCAAAAGCCATTTGTCCGAATAATGCTGCCTGCTGGTCTCCTGCCATTCCCGATATAGGGGTATTGGCTCCGTAGAAATGGTAATTTGCAGTGTTACCATACACTTCTGAGTTGGATCTAACTTCCGGCATCATAGCAAGTGGGATATTTAATAAATCTAAAATTTCCTGATCCCATTCTAATTTATGAATATTATAGAGCATTGTACGACTTGCATTTGAGTAGTCTGTGACAAATGATTCACCACCCGTTAATTTCCATACAAGCCAAGTATCGACTGTACCAAACATTAATTCACCATTTTCAGCGCGTTCTTGTGCCCCTTCTACATTATCAAGAATCCAGCGGATCTTCGTAGCTGAGAAATAAGAATCGATAATTAACCCAGTCTTTTCATGAATCATTTCTGAATATCCAGCTTCGTACAGTTTAGATGCAATCGGTGCTGATTGACGAGATTGCCATACAACTGCGTTATAAATAGGCAAGCCTGTTTCCTTATCCCAGATAATTGTAGTTTCTCGTTGATTAGTGATCCCGATTCCTGCGATTTCATCTGGTTTGACACCAGATTCGATAAATGCTCCAGCAATAACGGACTGAACCGAATTCCAGATTTCATTAGGGTTATGTTCTACCCAACCATTCTGAGGGAAAATTTGCGTAAACTCTTTTTGCGAGCTTCCAATCGTGTTTAATTGTTTGTCATAAATAATTGCTCGTGAGCTCGTTGTTCCTTGATCAATGGACATAATGTACTTAGTATCTTTCATAATAAGTTCCTCCTGTATAATGAGTAGTTTTTGAAATCGGTTTCTTTACTCTTTTATTGTAACCGTTTTTCTTTAACTAAAAATGTCAGCTTTTTTTCTTTAGCGAAAATTTTTGGGAGTTTTTTAGTTATTCCTGATTTTTGACTAAAATTCTGTTGTCATATAGCGTATTTAAGCGAAAAAAAACAAGCGACAGAATACACTGCACTTGTTTTAAGTATTCAGCTCTTGAATAATGCGTTGGATATTCGCCAGATCAAAAGATGACAAAACTTCAGAAAGGACGTATACTCGCGCACCTTCGTAACCACTTAGGTCTGAGGTTTTATCATTCGTCAGGATAAGGTCGTACTCTTTGTTCGGCTCATAGCGTTCAATATGAATCCCTTGGATAGGACTCATCTTAAGTATCAGCAATTCGCTGAGCGTTTCTTTGTATAACTCGTCCATCTTCAAATCAATTCCGATCTGTAAGACTTTAGCCATCTTAAAGGAAAGAAGGAGCAGTAAATTAATGTACTTAAACACTCCCATTTTAATCAAGCTATTGTCGTCTCCCGCTTCGACCCTAAACCTCTTTATACTCGTTCCTATTATTTCTCTGGAAAAAGTGACCAAATTATCTCCGAAGATTTGTTTCTCCTTAGCTGAAATATATCTGTATTCGAAGCGCTCGATATCGCCCTGGAAAAAGTACAACTGGGTGTGTATATGTGTTAAATGGTAATAGATTTCTCTCTCCAGCATATAAGGCAACTTGCGAAACTTAAAGTGATTGATAATGGTCTCAGCTATATACATATCTAATGCAGCGACCGGTGCATGCCGATCCCGAATCAGGGTATATTCATGAAAGTCATCTTCAGTCAGTATGGGAAACGCGAGTAAAAAAACAAAATGAAGCATAGCCTCTCCTTCGTCCACTTCAATCGAATACCGGCTAAAGTAACGGAGGATCATGACTTGTATTTTATGATACAAAGGGTCTTTCACATAAGGCTTCATCTTCTCACGCAAATATTTGTGTTTCTGATTTTTAATTGTGATACGTGACTTGCTGATGAACAGCCAGGTACTCAGTCGCTCTCTGTTCTCGGGGAGAATCGTGACTTTCAAAAAATTTTCAAGAGATTGCATCGTTTGAATCATCTGACTGTCAGCATGTACAGTGAATAATGTTGTTTTATCTTCTATATAAGAATAGAAATGAAAATAAAAGTATCGGATCTGCAATTCTTCTCCATGCAGCTGCCCATTACGAATCTTGATGCCAAATTCTTTAAGATGACTGTTTAGATCTCTGATTTTACGAAACAAAGACGATTCACTTATCGCCAGTTTTAGTGTTAACTGAGTGATCGAGAATTTCTGATGCTTGAATAAGTAATTAATGATTTTGATTTTAATGGACTGGTCTAAATAGAGTCGGTATATATGCTGCAATGAGATATGATCACCCATTATCAGCTCGATATTTTGGCCGTCATACTGAATATAAACCTGTTTATCAAAATCACTCATCCGAGCGGCAATAGATTCCAGATCATTATCAAGGGAAGCTTTTGAGACCGCGAGATGATCCAGCATATCTTTGTAGGATAGGACGCCGTGATTCAAAACGAGCTGATTGAAGATTGTAATTTCTCTCACTTCATTTTTCTCAAGGAAGTGTTCAACTTTCATCTTTATCAACCCTCTCGCCCATCCAGGACACAAGATTTGTCGTTGTCATCATCTGGGAGTATGAAGGATGGAAAAAATAGTCTGTCTGCTGCAGGTCTTCCAAGGTTTGTTTGGTTTGAATAGCCAAAGCCAGCGTATTGATTTTCTCTAACATATTGGCTTTTGAGATCATCTGTGCCCCGAGCAAGACATGGGTAGTGGCATCGTAGACCCACTTCAGTATCACTGTATCTGAATGAGGAAGACTGGTCAGTGGCACTTCCTGACGGTAAGTTTCGATCGTATGGTTAGTAAATAAGCTTTCAGCCTCGGTCATCCCGGTACTGGCAATATAATAGCCGAAAATAGACGTTCCGATTGTACGTAAAGACCCTTTGAATTCAAGTACAGGTTCAATCAAATTTGCGGCTGCAACGATCCCTGTTCTTACAGCATTATTGATCAGCGGGATATAGACCATGTCTTCATCAGGTCCTGATAACTGGATACAGTCACCGACCGCAAAGACATCCTCGACTGATGTTCTTAAATAACGGTCAACCGCTATCGTCTGATCTGTATGTCTTTTAATGCGCGTATCTAAAAAAGGTAAATTAGGCCTGACATTTACACTCATGATAACAGCGTCACTTATTACGGAATCATCACCAAGTCGGACCGTCAAATTATGATTAGATTCCATGTCTATAGAAGAGACTGTTTGCCCCAACCTTAAATCAATGCCATTTTCTATCATTTTCTGTTCAAGTGGCTGAATCATATCTTCGTCCAGATACTTAAACAAAACATAGTCCATACTTTCGATCAACGTTATCTTTTTCTGTTGTTTAGTCAACAGATCGGCTGCTTCTACTCCAACTTGGCCTCCGCCAATAATTGTAACATGCTGGCTCTCTTTCACTTTAGATAAAGCTGCTTGAGCTTCTCCGTAACGCTTATACTTTAGTACGCTATCCTGAGCACTGCCATCGATTTTTTCAGAAAGTTGTCTTGATCCAGCGGCAATGATCAATTTGTCATAAGCTACCAGTTCCTCCTGCTCCAGGTAATCATACGCGATGATCTTTTGATCAGTATTAATGTTTTGAACGGTGGCGCCTAAATAGTACTCAATGGTGTGTTGTCGCAGTTGCTCTTCTGTAATAAAGCGAGCAGCATTCAAATCATCAATTTGGTTTCCCCAATATAAATGCAGCCCGTTTGGAATATAGGCTAATGTGGCTTGCTTTTCCAACAAAACAATATTTGCGTCGGTATGGTGTTTCCGCACTTCTAAAGCCGCAGCTATTCCAGCAAAAGACGCGCCTATAATGACTACTTTCATTCTGATGCTCCTTTATTTATTTTATATTAGTATAACATAGCGGAAAGTGGTTTTAGAATTGCTTCTTTAGCATGACTATATCCCCTCATCAGAATCCAGAAAACCAATTAAACGTATGCAGTTGCGGGGAATGCAGAAAAGCCCCATATTCAACTGGTTATCGTTTTCGTTGAGAGCGTCTGTATAAACTTTTTCAAAAAGAAATCCCTACTGACACATGCACCTCACTTGATAGGTAATATAAAAATCAGAAAATAATTTTTAAAATAGAAAAGTTATAAACGAGTTTTTCTTTATGTTAGTGCCCAAGAACAACCATCTGTATCAGTTTCAACTGAAGATACTGAGAACTCTCATACTGAAATAGTCAAAGTTTCAAACCAAGAAATATTCGACGCTTTAGAAGCTGATGGTTATAATATAGAAGATTATCTTACTGAAGAAGAAATTAACCAAGAAAATGAAGAAAGTGATCAACTAACTGTCGAAGTCGTTCAACCAGATATCGAAGAACTGAGTACCGGAAACAATAGTGATATGGTGTCTATTCTAGCCGGGCACACAATTTTTACTAGAGTTAATAACAATACATTTAGTTTACACCTAAACTCCACTCTTACAACCCTTTTGTTAGGCACTGGAGTTGGAGCAGTATCAGGAGCTCTTTTAAATATTCCTACTGTTGCTGCTGCTGCTCTTAGTGGCATTGGTGTTAAGTCGAGTGCATTAGTTGGATTTCTTTCAACGGCTTCAGGTTTGATAATCGGGGTAGCTTCTAATGGTATAAGTATAACTGGTAGAACATATACCAGTTATACTGCCTTAGGACCTCAAATAGGAGTGAGAGTTGCGGTAGTGTATCTACAATAAAATGAAAAAAATAAAGTGGCACATGCCGTAATGCCAATTGCCATTGCCGTTATATTAGAATTGTTGCCAATCAACCATTTAGATACTTTTCCGAGATTTATTATATCCGGTTTAGTTGGTTTAACTATTGGTATGATAATATTTTTTATTTTAAGAAAATACCAGCCCTGAAATTTTCACAAAGTCTATGTAATGCCAAAATATACTTGTCTCATATGAGTTCCTCCTGCACATGTTTCCAGTGTTTAGAAGCATTGTACCGTAAGGAGTGATGTAGTTTTTTTTACATTTAATAAAAATTAGGAGGATTTTTAGTGGGGGATAGTTGGTTTCTAATTCTTTTTCTTAGCATTGTTATTATAGTTACTAAAAAATATAAACGATAGATTAGATTAGTTTATAAATTAGAAACTTGTTTTAAACCCATACCACTATTGAAGTAGTTAGGTAAACTATAAGGTAATACAATTAACCCGTTAGGTACAGTTACTGTATGTATACCAGCACCATAGCGATAGGCCTGCCAAACGATCTTCGAACAGTAAGTATATTTAGTACCGGCATAATTCAGAGAAAGATCATAAATAGCATTAGAGTTTTGATATGTTTTCTTTGCCCAAGATACGTTGTTACTGCGTCTATAGGGTTGTTAACTCTGTAAACCTTAGACCAACTATTAGATTCCTTGTGGTATTTTTTCCCCTGTTTGCTATAGACCAAGTAGCGGGTTTTGAACCATATCCAGCTATAGATAGAATTTGAGTATCAGAAATAGCAATACCTGCATGCCCAGTAAGACCAGAAAAACTAGTCCCATTAGTAAGGACATTTTAACGTCAAAAAATCCCCGTATCGTGGAACAAAAGACGGGGAAAATTCGCATACTCTATTTAGGGAGCCTTCAGGATTTAATCCAGGAGTACACTAAAGCCCTGGACCCGGACGATTATCTCTTCCCCAGCAGTAAAGGGGGGCCGTTTAGAAGTGAATACGGTCTATCAAATGTTTCAGAAGGTCGCCAAGCTCTTAGGAAGAGACGATATCGGCACGCACACGCTACGCAAGACGTTTGGGTATCATTATTATAAGAAAACGAAAGATTTGGCGACCCTCATGGAGATATTTGGTCATAGCAGTGAAAAAATCACAAAACGCTATATCCGAATAAATGAAGACGAAATCAGTGAAACATTGTTAAACTTTAGATTAGGTTTTTAAGTAAAAAAAGCTCTCTGGGGTAATCCAGAGAGCTTAGCAAATACTTACGTACCCACATTTTATGCGTCGTATAAAATTTATCACCTTTTTGTAAAAAAGAAGTCAATTACAATGAGAACTATTATAATCAAACCAACCAGCAATTTTCCAATAATATAATCATAAGCTTCAAATGCAGAAAAAGCAGAAAAAAGAATACTGTAGGTAAATGGAAATCTTATATCTCTTTCATTCTTTTTTCTATATTTAATACCATAGCATAGAAAAAAGATGGCTGCTCCCCAAAAATATACTGACATATTCATCGTTAATACGGTCTGGTGGCAAACCACCAAGCTCCAGTTTTACCTCGAGTAATCCATGTAGGACTAGTGTAATTACCAATCTTGAAATTCGCTCTGAAAGAACCGTTTTGGTATCTATAGGCACGCTGCTTATAAGAACTTCCACCAGTAGAGACTAAACCCTTAGTTCTGTAGGTGTCGTAAGACCAGCTCCCATTAAGTAAGTCTCCTGTTAGAGTTGAAGCCACGGAAAATCCAAAAGAAGTTAATGCAGTTTTTGCTCTACTTAATAAAACTGGAGCGGTTAAACCAATTCCACTCGCAACTGACACGACTGCCGTGATTATCAAAGCGGTGTATATCGCTCCTCGAGACAAATCTCCAGTTAATTTCTTAATAGTATTTCTAGTAGTATGGTAATAAACTGGACTCCAATCAGAAGTGGACATTATAGAAAAATTTTCTACTTTACTATAATCGACAAAAGTTTCTGTCTCTATTATTTCACCGTAATCAATACCATCAATAATTGCTTCACTTGTAACAGGATCGACTACTATTTCAGACTTCTCATTATCTTCATTGTAGTATGATATTACGACGTTTGAATTCTGATCTAAAACAGCAGATATCTCTTCTCCTGTTTCTTCCTTTATTTCACGTACCATTTCATCTAGAAAAGACTGATAGTCAAAATCATCAAAATCATACGGTCTTAGAATTTCACTACTTTGTAAGTTAACAGTTGCTGATTTTTCTGGTATTGTAGCGGACTGAGCAGCTACTTTTAGTGGAGTATGGGTAGCAATTAGTGACAAGCTAGCTAACATAATAATAGACTTCTTTGTAAATTTAAACATTAAAATTCACCGCTTCTTCTCAAATGTTGTACTATTTATAACGTTTACATTTTTGTATTTATCTTATGATAATCCTAGTATAATCATTAATAAATTAATGTCAATACTTATAATGTTTTATTTATATAGAATGAATGCATAACTCTAAATAAAGACTTAATGGGGGTTGTAGCTTTTTACAGTTAGGTATACTCATGTAAATACTGGTATACAAAAAGAGACGGTATAACTTTTTCTGATTATTTAAATCAGTAAGTCGTTACCGTCTCTTTTTAATTTTAGTTTTAATCTCAATAAAACTAATACTATCAATGGTCCCTACTGGGCTCGAACCAGCGACCCCTACCTTGTCGAGGTAGTGCTCTCCCAACTGAGCTAAGGAACCGTAATGGGTCATTACCTATTTGATTATACAAGATGATGAATCAAATGTAAACCTTTTTTAAAGTTTACGGACTCCTACTTTTCTTTTTTCGTGAAATCGTTCATAATGAAAGGGACAGAATAAGGAAGGACCGATACGATGGATACGACACATTTAACTAAATTTTACAAAAAAAATCATGACGATAAAATTGATTCCTTATTTTTAGCCGGTGTGATTTCTAAGAAAGAAAAAGACAGGCTCCTGGACCGGACACTGGAACTCGACCCTGAGACGGGCAGTCATATGATCGAAAACTATATCGGCAATTATTCCATGCCCCTGGGCGTTGCCATGAATTATATGATCGACAAGGAAGAACTGGTCGTTCCTATGGCTATAGAAGAACCGTCCGTCATTGCCGCATCCAGTTTTGCCGCAAAGATCATCGGTTCGGCCGGTGGATTCAAGACAACAGTCATTCATAGAATGATGATCGGCCAGGTGACATTAAAAAACGTTCCGGATATAGAAGAAGCGACAAACAACGTTGCGGAAGCGAAGCAGAAGATCCTCAGCCGGGCTAATGAAGCCTATCCTTCTATAGTAAAACGCGGGGGCGGAGCGAAGAATCTGGACGTTCGTCTCCTGGAAGATGATACAGACAGCGGTATCCCTTCCTATTTATCCGTCCATATCCATGTAGACACACAGGAGGCCATGGGCGCGAACATCGTCAACACGATGATGGAAGGCATTGCCCCTTACATCGAAGAACTGACCGGCGGCACAGCCCTGCTCCGCATCCTGACGAATTATGCAACGGAATGTCTGGCCACATCCAAGTGTGTCATCCCGGCACATAAGCTGAAAACCCAAGACTTTTCAGGCGAAGAAGTCAGAGACCGCATCATCGAGGCTACTCAGGTCGCAACGATCGATCCCTACCGTGCCGTGACGCATAATAAAGGGATCATGAACGGGGTCGATGCTGTCGTTCTGGCATCCGGCAATGACTGGCGGGCGATCGAAGCCGGTGTACATGCTTACGCCAGCCGTTCAGGACAATACCGCTCCTTAACGTCCTGGTCAAAAAACGAAGCGGGCGACTTGGTCGGCGAATTGACTCTGCCTTTGCCAGTCGGAACAGTGGGCGGTTCGATTTCCTTTCATCCTGCTGCTAAACTGGCCCATTCGATCATGGGTCATCCCAAAGCACACAAGCTCGAGCGGGTGATCGTTTCAGTCGGTCTCGCACAAAATTTTGCGGCTGTCCGCGCGCTTGTCACTGAAGGTATCCAGAAAGGTCACATGGGGCTCCATGCCCGTTCCCTGGCTATCAGTGCCGGAGCCAAAGGGGATCATGTCCAGCAAGTCGCTGACATCCTCAAACATTCCAAGCACAAAAATCTTCAGCGCGCCAAAAATATCCTGCTGAACATACTGGAAGAATTCGAAAAATAAAATCATACATTTAGGAGAACCTTCGACATGAAGGTTCTCTTCTTTCTCTGACTGCATTCTTTTCCTACCGCCTGCCTAAGATACTTCCTCTGATGAGTAGGTATGAACAGAGGGTCCTGCTCGCCTAAAAGTGAGTAGGGTCTAATTAGGACTTTTTATAGGTCAGGAAAAATCCCGATAAGCTATCCGAACTTCTCTATCGGCACAAAAAAGCACGAAGGTTATGAGAGATCACTACGAGTGACTTCTCCTATCCTTCGTGCTTTTTTACTTTATCCAGGTTACTTGCTTTCGGCTGCTGGTTTCATTTCTTTTTCATCTTCTGACTCGTCGTCCATACTGAGCAGGCGTGCATTGACGGCAACGATGACCGTACTCAAGGACATCACGGCGGCTCCGATCGCCGGCGTGATGATGATGCCCTGATAGTACAGGATACCGGCTGCCAGCGGAATCGCAATAATGTTGTATCCTGCGGCCCACCATAGATTCTGGATGTTTTTGCGATGGGTGGCTTTCGAGAGATTCAAGGCATTCAGGACATCTCTCGGATCACTGTTGACCAGAATGACATCCGCCGTTTCGATCGCGACGTCCGTTCCGGCTCCGATGGCGATTCCGATGTCTGCGGCAGCGAGAGCCGGCGCATCATTGATGCCGTCACCAACCATGGCAACTTGTTGTGATCCGTCTTCCTGCAGGCGTTTGATATGTTCTGACTTCTGATCCGGCAGCACTTCGGCGATCACTTCAGTCAGCCCGAGTTCTTTACCCACACCATCTGCCACACGCTGGTTATCCCCGGTGATCATGACCGTGTCGATGCCCATCTCTGTCAGTTCACGGATCACTTTATAAGAGGATTCGCGGATGATGTCACTGAGCGCGATCATGCCCTGCAGTTTCTTGTTTTTCAGCACAAAGACGACGGTTTTCCCCTGCTGGGACAGATCGTTATAGCGGTCTTCATCAAAGGTTATCCCTTCTTCTTTCATGGCTCCCGGACTTAAAACTGATACCGTGTCTTCAGCGATTTTCGCTTCCAGCCCTTTTCCAGTCAGATTGTTGTAATCTGTCACACCCAGACGCTGAACGTTTTTCTCTTCACCTTCGCGCACGATTCCTTTGGCGATGGGGTGATCGGATTGACTTTCCACAGAATAGGCCAGTTGAAGCAGATCTTCTTCCGATATGCCGTCTTCCGGGATCACAGCATCGACGCCAAAGGTCCCTTCGGTCAAGGTCCCTGTTTTATCAAAGACGATCTTGTCGATGGTGCGTGCGGATTCGAACTGCGTCCGGTTTCTGATCAGCAGTCCTTTTTGAGCCGCAATGGAGGTAGAGACGGAACTCACCAGAGGCATCGCCAGACCCAAGGCATGCGGACAGGCGATAATCAGAACGGTAACGGTCCTCTCCAGGGCAAATTCGAAATCGGAAACGTTCACCCAGTAAAGCATCGTTAAAAGACCCGCGCCAAGCGCCACATAAAAGAGCCATTTCGCTGCTTTGTCCGCAAATCCTTGGGCTTTCGATTTCGTGGCCTGGGCATTTCTGACCATGTCGACCACTTGTGAGAGATACGTTTCTTCTCCGACTTTACTGACCTCGACAGTCAGCACCCCTTGACCGTTGATGGATCCGCCGATGACCTCCTGTCCTTCTTTCTTCTCGACCGGAACAGATTCCCCGGTCAGCATCGATTCGTCGATCGATGAGCTTCCTTCCAGGATCTTACCATCCAAAGGGACTTTTTCCCCGGACTTGACTAGAATCTTATCTCCCGGATGCAGCTCTTCCACAGATACATCCGCGGTATTGCCGTCCTCATCCAGTTTATGTGCATCGTTCGGCATCAGGTTGATCAGTTCTTCCAGTGCTTTGGAAGCACCCATCTGCGAACGCATCTCGATCCAGTGCCCTAAGAGCATCACAACGATCAAAGTGGCCAGTTCGAAGTAAAAGTCACTGCCTTCAATGAAAAAGGTGGTCAGCGTACTGTAGACGTAGGACGTCGTGATGGCTAAAGAGATCAGCGTCATCATCCCGGGCGTATGATCGTCGATGACTTCTGATTTCAGCCCGGTGAGAAACGGTTTTCCGCCGTAAAAGAACACAAAGGTGGCGAGTGCAAACAGGACCAGATCCGACCCAGGGAAAGACACTTCAAACCCGAATAAATGCTGCAGCATCGGCGCCAGGATGGCGATCGGAACGGATATCACAAGAGATATCCAGAACCGTTTCTTGAAATCCTCAACCATATGGGCGTGATGATCATGGTGGCCTTCATGGCCGCCGTGTGCAGCGTGACCGTGATGGCCTTCACCCTCGCTGTCGTGATGTTCATGATTCATATCCTCGTGATCAGAGCGATTCGACTGGTCGTGATTGTTCATCTCTTGCTCTTCATTATGATCAGCATGATGTTTCTCTGACATTTCACTCATCCCCTTAGTTTGTTTAACTATCGTTTACGTTTGTAATCGTTATATATAACCTAACACGCCTTTAAAGTCTTGTCAATTGATTCCCTTCTTACTGTTATTATACGGCTCATGATCAGCAGGAAACAAACCATTTGAACTGACTCACAGAAAAAAGCACCTGAACGCCAGAATTTATCCGGCATTCAGGTACTCTGTTAATAGTTTAAAAACTGCTAGTCTTTTGCCGACAATTTCACGATCCAGCTGTGGAAGTCGGTCTTTCCATTTTTCGACCAGAAATGGCCGCGCTGTCTTTCGTTTTCACTGAAAAGCAGACCGATCGTATTCAAGTCAGACCCGTAACGTTCTTCGCCGTCCGGATCGATCGAATAGACAGTCTCTTCATCCAATCCAGCCAGTTTCAGGCGGCTGTAGGTCGGATTCGGCTGGGCGAGGACCTGATAGAATCCCACCAGTGCTTCTTTCTTATCATCTGAAACGACCATCCAGGCTGTGTCATTGCCGTCAAACGGACTCGAAAGACGATAAAAGGTCCCTTCGTGAACAAGCTGGCGGTTTTCTTTGAAGAAAGCGATCTGGGCTTTCATCTGATCCATTTCCCGCTCAGTCAGCTGCGTCACATCCAGTTCATAACCAAATGTCCCAAAATAAGCCACTGCACTCCGCATATCCAGAGACGTCGTGCGCCCCACCTGATGGTTCGGAATGGCTGACACATGGCTACCGATACTCGACAGCGGATAGACCAGAGAGGTCCCGTACTGGATCTTCAGCCTTTCGACTGCATCGGTGTCATCACTCGTCCAGGCCTGCGGTGCATAATACAGTAAGCCCGGGTCGAAACGTCCGCCCCCGCCGGCACAGGATTCGATCAATAAGTCAGGGTACTTGTCCAATAGTTTCTCATATAAGGCATACACTCCTAAAATATAGCGGTGATAGAGCTCCCCCTGCTGGTCATGCGGGAGGATGGTCGAGAAGGGTTCCGTGATATAGCGATTCATGTCCCATTTGATGTAGTCGATATTCCCTTTGGCCAGGATCGTGTCCATTTGACTGAACAAGGCATCCACCACATCGGGATTGGAAAAATCGAGGACAAACTGGTTTCGGCCATGCGACATCGGTTTGGCCGGCATATGGATCACCCACTCCGGATGTTCCTGATAAAGCGGCGTGTCTTTGTTTATCATTTCCGGTTCGAACCATAACCCGAACTTCAGTCCCAGCGCATGGATCTTCTCAGATAGACCTTCGATACCATGCGGCAGTTTGGATCTGTTTTCCGTCCAGTTACCTAAAGAACTCGTATCATCGTTCCGTTCACCGAACCAGCCGTCATCCAGGACAAAGAGTTCCACCCCGGCATCTTTAGCTTTTTCCGCCAGTTCTATAATCTTTTCTTCATTGAAATCGAAATATGTGGCTTCCCAGTTGTTGATCAGGATCGGGCGGGTCTGATTCTTCCAGGGTTCTCGGGCAAGGCGATTGCGGTACAAGTCATGATACGTCTGACTCATGCCATTAATGCCTTTATCTGAATAGACCAGGACCACTTCAGGCGTCTGAAAGGTCTCATCCGGTCTCAACTTCCACTGAAACTGATACGGGTTGATCCCCATCGTTGCCCGCGTCACATTGTAGGTGTCCACTTCCACCTGTCCCAAGTGATTGCCGCTGTAGACCAGACTGAAGCCGTAGACTTCACCCTGTCGTTCAGTCGTTTCCGGCCGGGCCAGCGCAAAGAATGGATTATGCATGTGACTGCTTGCGCCGCGCGCGCTTGATATGGACTGCACCCCTTTGAACAAGGGCTGCCTTTCGATATGGTTCTCTCTCGCCCAGGCCCCGTTCAAGTGGATCATCTCGAAATCTTTGTCAGGAAAATCGATGCTCAACGACATCGCATGGTTCAGTTTCATCGTTTTGTCGCCTGAATTATGGAACCTGGCACTGCGGGTGATCACAGCCCGGTCCTGAAACACCGTATAAAACAGACTAATCGCTAAACTGGAGTGCGTATCTTTCAACACCACTTCCAGCGTCTGGGCTTCATCAGCTGATTCTGTATAAGTGGCCGGCATCCCGTCCAGTTTCGGCTTTCCTTCATGGATCTTATAGGAATCATAAACAAGATGAGAAATATGATCGCCTTCCGGATACTCTAGTTCGTAGGCCGGATAACGGAAATCTGTGGTCCCGAATCCCGGATATTCCTGTTTGATGTGTTCCAGAGACGATGTATAATCTCTCTCATTCAGGTTGATAGACGAACGGGGTTCTCTTTCAATAAGAAAATCAAAGGAGCCCCGGTGATGGATATGCTTCCCAAAATACAGATGTTCCAGCTGTCTGCTTTTTTCAAACACTCTGAAAATATAACTGACGTGCTGATTGGTCAAGTGGAACTCCAGTTTTTCATCGTTGACGTGAATAAGCTTTTTAGTCTCGGGCATGCTTCAAGTCCTCCTGTAAGTAAGTTGACATATGGTTTTAGCGTTTAGTTTCCTATTACAAATCAGTCAATGTAATCGCTTAACTTTAATCGTAGTATATCATATCTCCTGCTTCTATTTTAGAGAGAATTAAAAAAGGACCGGGTTCTTTACCCGATCCTCTTCTTCCTTTTCACCCGTTTATTAGGATTCATCTTCCAGGCAATCAGTCCCAGAACCAGCATTTCTGCCAGGACAAAAGACAGCCACACACCAACCATACCGTAAAGCTGACTCAGCACTAACACCAAAGGCACGATGATGATCCCGCCTCTAAGCATCGAAAAGAACAGCGAGCGTTTCGGCTGATCGGTCGCCCCAAAGTAGCTGGTCGAAACGATATTGAGACCAGCGAAAAAGAAGCCGGCAAAATAGATCAACAGCCCTGTGGTGGCCATATCCGCTATATGGGCATTCTGTTCACTGTTGAAGGCTAAAATCAGATGGTCGCTGAAGAGATAGGTCCCGGCATAGATTACGCCGCTTAAGATAAAGGCCGTCCCCAAAGACAAGGCAAGGACCTGTTTGATCTGCTTGAGATCCTTCAGACCGTAGCTTTCACTCAATAACGGCTGGGTCCCTTGAGCCACCCCTGCAAACAAGGACAGGACGACAAAAGAGATGTTCGCGATGATGCCGTAAGCCGCCAGACCTTCGTTTCCTTGCAGCGAGAATATGATCGTATTGAACGTAAACATGACGACGGACCCGGATATTTCATTGACAAAGGCAGAAGAACCCAGGTACATGACATCATGGATCAGACGTTTCTCGACTTTCTGAAAAGCAAAGGAAAGATTGTTCACTGGCTTGAAAAAGTGTATGCTCAGCACGCTCAAACTGATGATGGGTGACAGACTCGTCGCCAAGGCTGCGCCGAACATCCCCATTTGAAGCGGGAAGATAAAAATATAATCCAGCACCACGTTCAGCACACTGCCTATCACCATCCCGAACATCGCCAGTGTCGGATCGCCGTCGTTCCTGATAAAAGAAAGCAGACTGTTATTTAAAATGAAGAAAGGGGCAAAAGACAGAATGGTCGTTAAATAGATGCGCGTAGAATCGAAGGTCTCAGAATCAGCTCCCGAGAAGCGAGCGATCCCGTCCGCTCCAAACTGACCCACCAGAAAGAACACAAGCCCCAGCGCCAGCGCGAACACGAGTGTTTGCGCATATACTTTCTTCGCCTGCTTCTGCTTGTCCTGAGATAAAAGGATCTTATAACGCGTCGCTCCTCCAAGCCCCAGCATCAGCCCAAAACCATGCATGATCCCGAAGACCGGAATACTCAGGTTCAATGAGGCGATCCCATTCGGCCCCAAAGCTTGAGCGATGAAAAAGGTGTCCGCCAGAATATAAAAAGAGATCCCAAGCATCCCCAGCATATTCAAGCTCACATATTTTATAAATAATTTCACACTTCGCTGCATGTTGTTCCTCTACCTTCTGATCGAAAATTTTACCTTTAAAATCTAGCTTACTCAAACTTCTCTGCGATGTCAATCTGGCAGGGCTCTTTGCCCGGATCACTTCATCAGTCATTTAAAACTCCCGGCCCACAAAACATTCTTAATAAGGTATACTGGAACTAAGTCTAGTGTATAGGAGGGTTAAAACGTGTGGAAAGAATTTAAAGCATTTATCATGCGAGGAAATGTGGTCGAATTAGCCGTTGGTATCGTTATTGGTGCTTCCTTCACGGCCATCGTCACTGCCTTCGTCGATAATATCATCACGCCGATCATCGTCGCTCTTTCGGGGAATGCTAATGTCGGACAGCTGACTTTTAAGATCGGTGAGGCAACGCTAAAATATGGTTTATTTTTACAGGCAGTGATCGATTTTCTGATTGTTGCTGTTGTGCTCTTTATACTGATCAAAGTCATCAATCAGCTGGCTCGTAAAGAAGAAGCAGAGCCTGAGCCGGAAGTCAAAGCCCCGACTGTCGAATCTTACTTGGCAGAGATACGCGACCTGCTTGCAGAGCAGTCAGACGCCTCGACAAAAGAGTCAGAAACAGATATAAGATAGTACATATAGTGGTGACTTTTGTATGATTCTTATTGTAACGAACTCTAGAGAAAAAACGATCCTTCCTACTCTGATAGGGAGGATCGTTTTTCACTTAATCTATATAGAAGAAGTGTATCGTTGCGTGCCCTTCAGCTGACTTTTTCTTCCGTGAAGGGCACGCACGACACCATTGCGTGCCCTTCGGCTGTCTATCACTTCCACGAAGGGCATGCCCGTTATTCAAAAGCAGCAGATAGCGTTCGAAAAATGCATAAAGTATGTATAGAAGTGGTGAAACTGACCCCCAGTCAGTTTCTTCTATCATTATAATGGAATTTTTCTCATAGACTCACCTTTAATTCTTATTTGTATAGTCTCGCTATCCCATTTATAATAAAAAGACACAGACTATCGGCTTAGTTAAAGGAGTACATGTTATGTTTTTTGGAGTGATCATCAATACCCTAGCTATTTTTACAGGAAGTATCATCGGTTTATTCGTTAATAAAGGCATTCCCATGCACATTGAAAAGGCGTTGATGAAAGCGCTGGCTCTTTCTGCAATGTATATCGGGATCACGGGGCTCTCGTCTGGAGAGAATACGATCTATATCATCCTTTCCATGGTTATCGGTGTGACGATCGGCGAGCTCATTGATTTAGATAAGAAAATCAATCAGATGGGCGACCGGCTGGAGAGTCACTTTCCTGGAAAAAACGGCGCTGCCTCTTTATCTAAAGGATTTGTGATGAGCAGTCTGATTATGGCTGTGGGAGCCATGTCGATCGTTGGACCGCTGGAGAGTGGCCTCACTGGCACACATACTATCCTCTTGACAAAATCAGTCATGGACGGTTTGACCAGTATCATCCTCGCTTCCAGTATGGGCATCGGTGTGCTCTTTTCCGGAGTTATCGTTTTTGTGTATCAAGGTGTGATCACTCTCTTCGCCAGCGGGCTCGACAGTATTTTGACTGATCCTATGATCAATGACATCAATGCGGTCGGTTCTCTGATTATTTTGGCTCTCGGACTTAATATACTCGAGGTTACCCGGATCAAAGTCATGAATTTTGTACCGGCGATCTTCATTCCCATTTTATTCTTTCTTTTCTATTAAAAAAACTGTCAGTCATAGACAACTGCCTTCCCAATGACTTTAGGTCGGTGTGTCTTGGCTGACAGTTCTTTTTAATTCGATCGAATCCTTAAATTCTCATAAACTTTTTTCGCGATATCACAGTCCTTTGATTCAGCCTGAGAGATTCCTTCTTCGTTATAGGACCTCTAAAAGGACTACAAGCATCTCGTCAATTTCTTTGATCACCCAGACGGCTTCTCCGATCTCCGGTTCTGTCATTTACATCGTATGCGTTTCTTTAGTATTATCAGCCCAGCAACCCACAAGGACAACCAGTGCCGGCTGCAGGATGTTCACTTCTTAGAATATTTCTATTCATGCACCCTTTTCATCTTTTTTCATGAGTCTTGTACTATTTTGATTTATAGTTAGCTTTGTTTCGACAGACAATAGTGATGCAGCACAAAAAAAGACTGAGTTCTGCAGGCGTTCAGCAAACGGATCGAAATATCCGCCCTTACGTCTCCTTCAGTCTCAGTCTTTTTATTTATCTGATCGTTACTTCACTTCGTATTTTCTGAGGTTATCCTTTATACCAGTTAGATAAGCTTTACCCTTTTTCATTTTATCAGTATCTGTTTCACTATCAGAACCATCTTTAGGTAATGATTTTTCCAGCAGTTCTTCATATTCGTCGATGGACAACTCCTGACGAGAATCTAACAGAGACTCATGCGCCTCTTTATTCAGAAACTTTTTGTATCCCGGCTGAACGACGCCGCTGAAAAATTCACCGACAGCACCTGAACCATAGCTGAACAGACCAATACGCGAGCCTTCAGCCAGCTCTTCTGACTGTTCCAGCAGGGAAAGCATGCTCAAGTACAAGGATCCCGTATAGACGTTGCCGACTTGCTTGTTGTAGGCGATACTGTTCTGATAGTGACCCATCAGTCGTTCTGCATCTTCTTCCGGCGCATTCTCCGTCAGACTGAGAAGGGCTTTTTTCGCCATTTTCGTGTACGGCAGATGGAAACAGACCGCTTCAAAATCTTTCAGGTCTCTAGCCGTTTTTTCTTTATATTTTCCCCATACATCTTTTAGGAACGAGAGATAGGCTTCGTTAGAATACTTTCCGTCAACAAAGGCATAATCTGAATAAAGCGGGCGCCAGAAATCCGAAATATCTTTCGTCAGCGAGGCACTATCGTTATCCAGGGCCAGGATGCGTGGATCACTTGAAAGGACCATAGCTACTGCACCGGCACCTTGCGTCGGTTCGCCAGATGTATTCAGACCGTATTTCGCGATATCTGCTCCTAAAATGAGTGCCTTGCTCTCAGGGTTCAGGGCAATATGTCCCATCGCCATTTTTATACCGGCTGTCGCACCGTAACAGGCTTGTTTCAGTTCAAATGAACCGGCATTTTCCTGGATATCGGTCAAGTGGTGGACCCAGACGGCTCCTGATTTGGAGTGATCGACACCAGATTCTGTTCCGAACAGGACCAGATCGATTTTTTTTCTGTCTTCCTCATCTAATATAGAAAGGGCAGCGTTTGCGGCCATGCTTACTGCATCTTCATGAAGAGGAGCGACGGCCATTCTTTCCTGTCCGATCCCTATGGTGTATTTGGCAGGCTCAACACCTCTTTTTTCAGCCAGTTTTTCCATATCTACATATTGATCAGGTGTATAAAAACCTATTTTATCTATTCCGATATTCAATCGCTTATCCTCCTATTTGCAGCTTTTGTTTATTTACTCTTTTCAAGTATACCCAAGCTTCTTTAAAAAAGAATTAAGAAAAGCTTTAATCCTTTAATTTAATGATCAGTTTACCTTGGACATGACCCGTTTCACTTTTTTTATGGGCCTCTCTGACAGATTTTTCTGTAAAAGGAAAGACTTCAGAAACGACCGGGTTCAGCTTGCCTTCGACCAGCCACTCATGCAGCTGACTGAGCGCTTCCTGTGTGGGGCTCATTGAGAAAAAGTCGGCATCAACGTCATCTGTATTGACATATTCGCTGGGATCCCCGGCGATCGACAGCAGTCTTCCCTTATTTTCTATAAGCAGAAGACTTTTTTCCAGGACATCGCCGCCTAAGGTGTCCAGCACAAAGTCGATATCCTCCAAGACCTCGTCAAAGTTTTCCTCTTCATAATTGACAGGACGATCGGCACCTAATGACTTCAGCAGCTCCTGATTACTTCCGCTTGCAGTGGCCGCTACCCAGGCACCTTTTATTTTGGCTATCTGCACAGCCAGAGATCCGACGCCACCTGAACCGGCGTGGATCAGCACTTTTTCGCCACTTTTTATATTCCCGCGTCTAACGAGTGCTTCATAGGCTGTTTGTCCGGTCAATGGCAAAGCTGCCGCTGCTTCAAAAGAAACAGATGCATCCAGCTTCACCGTTCTGTCCGGGCGAACGGAAACGATTTCCGCATACGTTCTAGATCCGTTGGCCATCACACGGTCTCCAACTTCAAAACCTGTGACCTCTTTCCCGACTTCCAGGACTTTACCCGCCACATCATTCCCTACGATCATCGGAAGACTTCCTCCAAACGAACCACTTCTTCGTTTCGTATCCACAGGATTGACACTCGTCGCGCATACTTCGACCAGCAGACGGTCGGGTTTTAATTCAGGTTTGTCGATCTCTTTCATTTTTAATTCGTTTACTCCACCGAAGGACTCAATTACTATTGCTTTCATTTTATCTGCCCCCTCATGTTTCGTCTCTATGATTTTATCATATATAAATCAAGATGTTTGCTGATCTGCCTCTTTAAAGACCGTTGGAAAACTTGCCTGAGAAATTCTGTCAGTTTCATTCAAGCAGCATTTCAATGTCTGGGTTCATTCATTTAATCAAGAGAATGCAGCATATCCAGTACTTCCTCATCATCCACTTGCGGAAAACTCATATAGTAGGCGCCGACTGCTCCCTGAAAAATATCCGGCACCTCAATGACGACCACATCATCCACCAGTCTCTCCAGCTCCTGGTATGTGTCTTTAGGAATGACCGGCACTGCAACGATGACTGTTTCCGCTTCTTGAGCTTCCACTGCTTTAATGGCCGCTTTCATCGTCATGCCAGTAGCGATACCGTCATCCACAAGAATGACGGTTTTTCCTTTTAGTGTTTGTTTTGTCAGTTCTTTTGAATAGGTCCGCTGTCGCCGGGCCATTTCATTCCGGATACGTTTAAGCTCTGTCGTCAGCCATTCCGGGTCCAGTAATTCAGCTGAAGTCTCGTCTAGTATCGGATCACCGTGTTCAGATAATGCTCCGATCGCATATTCGGAATGTGTCGGATGGCCTATTTTTTTTGATAATATGATATCGAAAGGCAGTTGATGTTTTTCTGCTATTTCGATACCCAAAGGGACTCCACCCCGCGGCAACGCCAGTACAGCGGTATGATCAGCATCGGTCACTTCAAGTCTTTCGGCTAATTGCTTTCCGGCATCTGTACGGTTTTTAAATTTCATCGGTATTCCTCCCAGGAAATCTTCTTTGACGGTTACTTCTACACTATTTCTGGTTAGTTATTTTCAGTATAACATGAAACGATTACACTCAATATTGGAACGATTGAGTGGTTATTTCCTGTTTCAGTTCACCGGTATCCTCAGACATAGACTTAAAACACACCATTATTATCCAAAGATGCCATAAAGGGGCATCAACTTTTGAGCTGTGAGTGGTTCTAATTTAAAAAAAATCCTATTTAGTCTATAATTAACACAGAAGGTTAACCATTTATCAACCAAGGAGGAAATTGTATGAAATTTATTAAAGGAGCTTTATTAGGCGCGGCTTTAGGTTTACTACTGGCACCTAAAAGCGGTAAAGAAACACGCGAAGACTTACGCAGAAGAATGGACGACTCAAAAAAATCAGCTGGGGAATATGCAGACAAAGCCAAAGTAAAATCAGGTGAAATGTCTCAGACAGCCGGTACAGCAACAGAAAACATTAAATTGACCTTGACTAAAACAGCTAAGGAATTGCGCGATCAGCTGCACAACGCTTCAGAAGAAATCAAAAACGAAGCACGTACGCTGAAAGATGAAGTGAAAGAAACGGCTGAGGATGCTTATGTCGATGTAGCTGTCGAAGTGGAAGATGCCTCTGAAAAAATCCGTAAGAATAAAGAGGAGTCAGACTCAAATGAATCTGGTTCCAGCGATACAAATTCATCACCAAATATTTAAATACATCATTAATAAACACTCTGGCCCTCTGACATTGATTAAACTGGACCCCATGTCAAGGACAGTTTGATAAAAACCCCTTATAATTTATTATCGCTCCTTCTATGATAACGTCATAGGAGGAGCGATAATACGTTTAAGCCTGGATCAATACTTAGATTTTGGGTGGGGATTATCCAACAAAAAAATGAATAAGAAGGATTTTAATAGCCTAGAAACCCTTGGTTTCTCAATCTTTAGAGACATGCATACAGAACGCGTTTATCCAAACTGGATGTTACGTTATTTTGAAACATTGACTGAAAGCGAACAGAGGGTGTACTTCCACTCCTTTCGCCAGGTGACTGATCAAATGTATTCCGAAGATTATTTGATTGATCGGTTGAAATGGATTTTAAAATATCCAGCTATCGAAATGGAATACGACCTCTATGTTCATGCAAAACTGGATTTAGATTTTTATTATCCTGCTGTTTTCAAACCCGAAAAATGGACACAATTAGAGGAAAAATATTTTGATCGCTTTAATGAGGATATTCTATCGGTACTTGAATCTCAGGAAAATCAGGCGTTTTCACCAAATGACTCAGGGGATACACACCCGTTTTAAAATAATCATAATATTGATTAGGAGATAATTTCGCCAGTTTCCACTGATAGCGTTCTGTATTATGATAATCCATATAGTCATCAATAATGGGGTGAAGGTCTGAGAACGCCTCAACATCACCAAGATAAGCTATTTCGTCTTTCATGTGTCCAAAGAAGGATTCTTGGGGAGCGTTATCCCAACAGTTTCCTCTTCGTGACATAGATTGACGCAGTTCTTTATCCGCGAGTAATTTTTGAAATTTTATACTTGTATAGTGAATGCCCTGGTCGGAATGGATCAGGGTTTTCTGTTGTTTTGAAATGTCATGGTTGATCAAAAGGTCTTCAATCATCTCTAAAACAAAATCAATACTTAAGGATTCACTTAATTGATACGCTAAGACCTGGTTCGTGAATGCATCAATCACGGCAGATAAATAAGCTTTCCTTCCTCGCCCGTAAAAGAGATAGGTGATATCTGTTAAGAGGATCGTTCGTGGACCGTAGGCTCTAAATTCTCTGTTAACGAGATTAGGTTTTAACGCATGTTCCTGGCGTACTTTTGCCATGCGCTTATACGGATTCGGTTTTCTTATAGGGCAGAACAGTCCAAACTTTCTCATTAAGCGCTGGATTTTCTTCCGGTTCATGAGTATCTCCATGTGTAACAGTCGCATATGGATCCCTCTGGATCCTTTATCATAGCCGCGATGTGTATAGGCTTCAAGTATCAAATTAAAATCGTGCTGATCTTGTTCTTCTTTTTTCTTTCGACTCTCTTCAGATTTCAACCAGTTGTAATACCCCGAACGTGAAACTAAAGCAATCTCACATAGCCATGATATATTTAACAAATTATGATCTCGTTTTGTTAGGTCTTTAATGAGTTGGAATTTTTCTTGTGTGAAGCCCTCTTGGCCTTCCGATGGATAAAATTTGTTTTTTTTAGGGCATCTATCTGTTGTTTTTGAAGGGCGACTTTATGTTTCAAGTGTGCGATTTCTTCTTCTTGAGTTCTTTCTTTAGTACGGGGTCTTCCACTGGATTCACTACGTAAATCCATAAATCCTTCTGGGCGATGGCTCATATTTTTAATTCGTCTGGAAAAAGTCTTTATACGGTCTTTCCTTAACGCTATCACATCAAAGTCTGCGTCTCTAAAAATTTGCGTAGGTCCTTTTCCGAGAGCTTTTTCTTTAGCGAAATGGTCTTTGAATGCCTCTGAGTAAGTTACTGCTTTAGTTGATGCTTTCTCTACAAAAGGATTTTCTTCAAGTTCTCTTCGCTCTTCCTCTGTAAAATAATTTCTTCCCATGTCAACGCTCTCCTTTGAACTCATATAGTTGGGTTCATTATACAATAAAGAACCCTATAAAATAGAGAACGAATAAGGGTTTTTTATCCGTGTCTATTCTATAGGGTCCAGTTTAGATCGTCGTGAGGGTCTTTCTGTATGCTATCCTTATTCTTTGACAATTTCCACTGTTCACGTTACTGTGATAGTGTAAGTATTTCGAATTAGATATATATAACAAAATAAAGGAGAGATCAATTAATGGAAAACATCAAATTATCGATCATTTATTACAGTTCAACAGGCACAAACTACCAGATGGCTCTCTGGGCCAAGCAACAGGCTGAAACAAGTGGGGCAGAAGTCCGTCTGCGTAAAGTAAAAGAACTGGCTCCCGATTTTGCCATTGAGCAGAATCCGGCCTGGAAAGAACATTATGATGCGACCCAAGATGTAGAAGAAGCTTCATCCGACGATATCACCTGGGCAGATGCACTGCTTTTCAGTGCCCCTTCACGTTTCGGTACGATGCCAAGTCAGCTGAAACAATTCCTAGATATGCAGGGTGGGTTATGGGCAAATGGCCAGACTGTCAACAAAGTGGTCAGCGCCATGACATCTGCTCAGAACCCGCATGGCGGACAGGAAGCAACGATCTTGTCACTTTATACGTCCATGATGCACTGGGGAACGATCATCGTCACACCCGGCTATACAGACCCCGTTTTATTCGGTGCCGGCGGTAATCCTTACGGGACATCAGTGTCTGTCAGTCAGGACGGCGAGATGCAGGAAGACGTTGAAGACGCCGTTAAGCATCAGGTCACACGTGTCTTAGATGTCGCTAAACGTGTCGCGAATAGTCAGCAATAAAGATTTTGCTGCAGTATCAATAGGATCTTTAATGAAATAAAAGTGAATGACTACTTTTTAGGGAAAATGTCCGCTCAAGTGAGTTAGTCTCGTTGACTGCGACATTTTGCCATCGAAAGTGTTCACTCACCTGATTTTTTCTCGCGACTGCGACATTTTGATCACAAAAATGTCCACTCAAGTGAATTAGTCTCGTTGACTGGGACATGCTGCCGGCGAAAGTGTTCACTCATCTGATTTTTTCTCGCGACTGCGACATTTTGATCACAAAAATGTCCACTCAAGTGAATTAGTCTGGTTGACTGCGACATGCTGCCGGCGAAAGTGTTCACTCATCTGATTTTTTCTCGCGACTGCGACATTTTGATCACAAAAATGTCCACTCAAGTGAATTAGTCTGGTTGACTGCGACATTTCCGATCCACCTATAAAAAAAATACATTCCCCTCATCCGGTTCGAAAGGAATCGGTGATGGCGAATGTATTTTTTTATCCTTATTTCTCTAATTGCGTCACATTTCCAAGTTCTTTTTCCAGACGATCGATCGTCAGCTGCATCGAGACAGAGAACTTCTCATTCTGCTGGATATCAAATATCATCCAGGCTTTTTTGTACGCTTCAAGCGCATCCTCTTTCTGATCCAGATTTTCCAGACAGTAGCCTTTATAATATAAAAAGTCCCCTAATAGAAATAATGTGTTTTCCGACACCACTAGATCCAGTCCCTGGAAAACTTTACTCAGGCAGTCACTGTATTTTTTCTTCAGCGCAAGGCAAACAGAATAATTCAGCAGCAGTTTCGCTTTCTTTTCATGACTCATCCACTCTGAAAACATGTCGAACCCTCTATGGTAATACTTTTCAGCGGTATCATAATCTTCTTTTCTCAAGTACTGATTCCCGATACTGTCAATGATTTCGATTCTAAGCTCACCATTTTTCGTGGTTTTTTCCAATGCTATCAGATGATCAAGCGCTTTATCATGATCCCCGTCACGATAATCGTACAGCAAGGCTGTGACCCATTCGAAAAACAGCTTATCCTCTCCGATCGTCTGATCGATCAGCTCTTCATTCGTACTGATCAGATAAGAGACCGAATCATATTCTCGTCGTTCCAGATGCTGCCGGATCAGTTTACAAAGTTGGGCTGTTTTACTGTAGCGGCTTTCCACCGAATCTTCCCCGTAAAAGTAATGCAGTGAAACATTCAGTCGTTCAGCCAGCTTCTCCATCAGTTCCCGACTAGGTCTCACTTTCTTCTTTTCGATTCGACTGATCATCGCTTGTGTGCAAATCCCGTCGGAAAGGTCAGCCTGCGTCATCTTTATTTCTTTTCTCCTTTTCTTTATCTTCTCCCCTATTTTCATTCGCTTATCCCTCTCATTATATTACAATTATAATATTAGTTATATTACATCATTATACATAAGTCCTGAACTGTTTTCTACACTTTTCGTACAAAAAAAGACTAAAGAAATCAATCTTTAGTCTTTGATTAAAGTTCTCATAGCTTTCTAACACTATTGAATCCTTGATCGTTAAGCTATCTGATAGGGTCATGCTGGAGCGTTTAAGTGTTGTTCTCGTTTACGATCTTATCAGGAGCAGACAGGGGCAGCCAGACGGTGAAACTCGTGCCCTGATCGATTTCACTCTCCACTTCGATACGTCCTTCATTATTTTCAACCAGCCATTTAACGATGGACAGACCCAGTCCAGTTCCTCCGACGTTCCTGCTCCGTCCTTTATCTACTCTATAGAAGCGTTCAAATATTCTGTTCAGCTGATCGTCAGGTATCCCGATCCCTGTATCACTGATGGTCAGTTTCAGCTCATTTCCCGATGTGCCGACCTCAATGGTCACTTTTCCTTTTTCAGGTGTATAAGCCACCGCATTACTGACCAGATTGATAATGATCTGCTTCAGATGATCAGGATTAATTTCGATCTCTACATCTTTTTTACTCTTGATAGTGACATGAATATCTTTCAAGCTGATTTTCTGACTGAGTATCCGGAGTACATCATGGACAGTATCATTCACAATGATTTTATCCTTCACACCGCTGACCTGTCTCTGTTCGAGTTTGGACAGCTGCAGAATGTCATTGACCATTGCATCCAGTCGACCGGCTTCATTATTTATGATTTCCAAGAACTCAACAAGAACCTCTTCATCATGCATGGCCCCGTCAAGAAGTGTTTCACTGAACCCTTTGAGTGCCGTGATAGGCGTGCGCAGTTCATGCGAGACATTGGCCACAAAATCTGTGCGTACTTTTTCCAGACGTCTGATCTCAGTGATATCATAAAGCAGAACGATGAAGTTCAGTGTCTCTAAAGATGTATTTAAAATCGGGACCACATGCACGTCCATGATTTTCTCTTCCGGATAATAGATCTGAATCTCTTTGTTCTGTACACGTTGGGTGCTATACGCTTTTTCAATGATAGCGATCAGTTCGGAGCTGTGCAGACTCTCATAAAAAGACTTGCCCCGTTTGCTGTTCAAATCTTCCCCCAGCAGCTCGTTCATGACAGGGTTCACCATATTGATGCTTTTATCCTTCTCTACGAGCATCACGCCGATGACGAGATGATTGACCAGTTCTATCAGTTTATGTTCTTTTTCCTGGATTTCGCTCATCTGACCATTCAGATTCACCGCCAGATCATTTATGGAACTCCCCAGCTCATCTATTTCCTTATAAGAACCCGGATGGTACCTCACAGAATAATCCTGAAAAGAAAGGATATTAGCTATATTTTTAATGTTCTCGATCGGTTGAGTGATTTTTCTTGCCCAGTACCGGATGAATAAAACCGCTATAAGTATGGACAATGTCAGGAAAAAAATCAAGGCTGTCATGAGATCATCTGTCACTCCAACCATTTCTTCAGCATTCCGGGAGAGGCGGATATAGCCTATCACAGTCTCATCAGCTGTTTCTATCGGTGCTGCACTGTAGTAGAGGGTCTCATCGGTGCTTACACTTCTTCGGTGATAGGTCCCTACCTCCGCTCCTCCAACGATTTGTTCGATCTCTGGTCTTTCCAGATGGTTTTCAAGATTTTCTGTCTGTGCATGCGAGTCATAAAGAACCTCACCCGTTAAGTCGATCAGCGTGATCCGTTCATCGATGACTTGAGCCGCCGACGCCAGCTGACTGATCAGTGTATCGCTCTCTTCAATAGAGGGATCCAGATTATCCAGCTGACTTTCGAGTGTCAACAGCTGCGTGATCAAAGCCTCTTCCTGCTGTTCGATCGACTGCTCTTCAATGACGGAAGAGATCATATAAATAAAAATAATAGAAAACGTCAGCAAAATAAGTGTAAAAAACAGGATCATACGCGTTTGTATTTTTTTCATTTTGGAACCTCTAGTTTGTAGCCGAACCCTCTAGCCGTTTTTATAAACTGTGGTTTTTTCGGGTCTTTTTCGATTTTTTCCCTTAAATGACTGATATGCACATCCACGATCCGGGTCTCACCTCTGAAGTCATAATCCCACACTGCCAGCAGCAGCTGTTCCCGGCTTAGTATGCGGTTCTTGTTTTCAGCCAGATAAACCAGCAGTTCAAACTCTTTCGGTGTAAATTCCACCTTTTCTTCATCAACATACACTTCAAAATTTTCAGGATAGATAGTGATATGATCAAAGACAAAGACCTTCTCGTTTCTATCCTCTTCAGGTGCGGCCTTGTTCTGTTTTCCGACTCGTCTGGAGATGGCTTTGATACGAGCGATCACTTCCCTTGGGCTGAACGGTTTGGTGATATAGTCATCTGCGCCGATCTCAAGACCCACGATTTTGTCGATCTCAGAGTCTTTGGCTGTCAGCATAATGATCGGTGTATCGATTTTTTCTCCTCGGATTTCTCTGCACACGTCCATCCCGTCTTTTGAAGGCAGCATCAGATCGAGCAGGATGATGTCATACTCACTTTTCAGAGCCATTTCCAGCCCCTCTTCTCCATCCATAGCGACTTCTACACTATAATTTTCTTTTTCCAGATTATACTGGAGCAGTTTAACGATCGATAATTCGTCTTCTATTATCAGGACGTTTTTCATTAGTCTCCTCCATTGTTCTTTTATTTATATCTCTTTGCACGCTTTTTCTTTCCTGATCAACGCAATCATAAGTTAAATCCAGTCTCTATTCAACCTATGTTGGCCTTCGATACCCTTATCATACCAGTATTTCGACCGATAAAATAATTACACGAATAATATTTACATAATCTTTACATTCCATTTTCGTAGAATTAATGTTCATCCGTTACTATGAATGTGTGGACAGGAGATGTCTAACTACTTTAAAAAAGAGGGATTATATAATGAAACGAACTAACTTTGTAAAAATGGGTACATCTTTAAGTGCTGTACTTCTTTTAGCAGCCTGTGGTAACGCACCGACTGATGAAGGAACAGGTGAAGAGTCAGCTGAAGGGTCTAGCGGATCCGTTCAGGTCGATGGCTCATCGACTGTCTTTCCGATCATGGAAGGTGTTGCAGAGGAATTCTCCATTGAAAATCCCCAAGCGCGCGCAACCATCGGTGTCTCCGGAACTGGTGGAGGAATGGAAAAATTCATCGCGGGTGAAACTGATATTACAAATGCCTCTAGACCAATGAAGGAAGAAGAAGCTCAGATGCTTGAAGAAGCCGGCATTGAATACACTGAATTCAAACTGGCTCTTGACGGTTTATCCGTCGTTGTCCATCCTGATAACGATTGGGTCGATTATCTGACCCTTGATGAACTGGAATCGATCTGGCTGGAAGAAAGTGATGTAGAAACTTGGGCAGACGTTAGAGACGGCTGGCCTGATGAAGAAATCTTATTATTTAGTCCGGGAACAGATTCCGGTACCTATGACTACTTTGATGAAGTGATTTTAGACGGTGAGCAGATCGACCGTGAAGCATCGCTGTCAGAAGATGACAACATTCTTGTTCAGGGTGTTCAAGGTTCTGAACATGCACTTGCCTACTTCGGATATGCGTATTATCTGGAGAATCAGGACACTGTAAAAATCGTTCCGATCGAAAACAGTGAAGGAGAAATCGTCGAACCAACAAGCGAAACGGTGCAGAACGGCACGTACGAACCCTTGTCCCGACCGTTATACTTCTACGTGAACAACGCTTCTGTTCAGGAGAACGATACCGTTTATGAATTTGCCAAGTATACACTTGAAATGGCTGGAGAAATGGCAGAAGAAGTCGGTTATGTTCCACTTGAAGAAGCTGAATATGAAGAAAGCCTGGAAACACTTGAAAGTTTAAGATAAGCCGGGTGTACGGGAAAGCTGTAAATAAAGAGCAGTTTCCCCACGATAAATAGAGCAGACTGTCCAGCGTGAACGATTCCGCTGGACCGTTTGCCTGTGTTTAAGGAGTGTTGACTGATGAAAGCAACGATACGCGAAAGGATCAAACAGAATAAGTCAAAACGATCCTCGCAAAATAAAATCGAAAAAATCATGCCTATGGTCTTTCTGCTTATGGCATCCATCTCGATTCTTGTAACGGCAGGAATCGTATTTACATTATTCAGAGAAACGGTTTTATTCTTCTCACACGTTTCTTTTATTAATTTCATTACTGGGACAGAATGGTATCCTTTTTTCGGTAATGATCCCAGTTACGGTATCTGGCCATTATTGTCCGGGACATTTACTATAGCTGCTATCGCCATGATGGTGGCTATTCCCATCGGACTGGCTGCTGCCATTTATTTGAGTGAATATGCCAGCGACCGGAACAGGAAAGTCCTGAAACCCGTTCTGGAAGTCCTGGCAGGTGTGCCGACTGTGGTTTACGGTCTCTTTGCCCTGACATTCGTGACGCCTCTGCTGCAGACATTTATCCCTGATCTACCGATCTTCAATGCTTTAAGCCCGGGGATCGTGGTCGGGATCATGATCATCCCTCAAATCGCTTCACTGTCACAGGAAGCAATGAATGCTGTCCCTCAATCCATGAGAGATGGCGCACTGGCCTTAGGCGCCACGCGGCTGGAAGTGGCTCTGAAGATCGTTATTCCCGGCTCATTCAGCGGTATCGTGTCTTCCCTTGTATTAGGTTTATCGCGTGCCATCGGCGAAACGATGATCGTGTCGACTGCGGCCGGTTCCACACCGAACCTGGGATTCACCCCTACGGAATCGATCCAGACCATGACGTCTTATATCGTTCAAGTCAGTATGGGTGATGCCACGTTCGGTTCGACCATTTACTACAGTATCTACGCTGTAGGGATGACGCTGTTCCTTTTCACCTTGACTATGAATATTTTAGCTAATCACATTTCCCGTCGTTACAGGGAGGTATACTAATGAAAAATAAAGTTGTTGTTGCCAATGAAAAACAAATATCAAAAAGGATCACCCGAAACAAACTGGCTAAAGGTCTGTTCCTTGCTGCCACACTGTTTGGCATGATCGTTCTGGCTACACTGATCGTCAGGATCGTTACCCAGGGGATCGGTTATCTCGATTTTGGCTTTCTGACCAGTTATGCTTCAAGAAGACCTGAAGATGCCGGGATCAAAGCTGCCATTCTTGGAACAGTCTGGATCATGTCCATTACGATCCCTGTTTCTCTCATCTTAGGGGTCGGTACGTCGATCTATCTGGAAGAATATGCACCAAAAAACAAATTCACCCGCTTTATCGAACTGAACCTTGCTAACTTAGCTGGTGTGCCATCTGTCGTGTTCGGCCTGCTTGGCTTGACCGTTTTTGTCAGACTGCTTGAAATGGGACGAAGTATTTTGGCCGGTGGACTGACGATGTCCCTGCTCATCCTTCCCGTTATAGTTGTTGCTTCCAAAGAAGCGATCCGGTCTATTCCACAGGAGCAGTATGAAGCAGCTTATGCCATGGGCGCCACGAAATGGCAGATCATTCGTACCGTGGTCCTGCCGGCAGCTACGCCGGGCATACTGACTGGTGCTATCCTTTCTTTATCAAGAGGCGTCGGAGAAACCGCGTCCCTATTGATGATCGGGGCGATGACTTTTATTGCCTACACGCCGACCGGTGTCCTGGATGGCTTTACCGTACTGCCGATCCAGATATTCAGCTGGGCAAGCCGGCCACAGGTAGAATTCCAGGCCGTTGCTGCAGCCGGTAGTATAGTCCTTTTGATCATCCTGATCGTAATGAACTCTCTGGCTATCGTCATTCGAAATAAATACTCTAAACGTTATTAATCTAGGAGGAAAATGATGAACAAAGAAGAAAACAAGCAGTCGGTCTACTCCGTCAAAGACTTCAATTTATGGTATGGAGAAACACATGCCTTAAAAGATATCTCTATCGAGATTCCCGAAAAAGAAGTGGTCGCTATCATCGGACCTTCCGGCTGTGGAAAATCGACATTTATTAAAACACTTAACCGCATGGTGGAACTGGTGCCTTCTGTGAAAACGAAAGGTTCCATAAACTACGAGGGAAAAGATATCAAGAAAACCAAAGTGGAATCTCTGCGTACCGAAGTGGGCATGGTTTTTCAGAAACCGAACCCTTTCCCAAAATCCATTTACGATAACATTGCATATGGTCCACGCATTCACGGTATCAAAGACAAGAAGACGTTGGACGAAGTTGTCGAAAAAAGTCTGAAAGGTGCCGCTTTATGGGAAGAAGTCAAAGATCGTTTGAACGAGAATGCATTCGGTCTATCTGGCGGCCAGCAGCAGCGTTTATGTATCGCCAGAGCTCTGGCCGTTGAGCCTGAAGTCATCTTGATGGATGAACCGACGTCTGCTCTGGATCCTCTATCTACAGCTAAAGTCGAAGATCTGATCCATGAACTTAAAAAGAATTACAGCATCATCATTGTTACGCATAATATGCAGCAGGCAGCCCGTATTTCAGATAAGACAGCCTTCTTCCTGGATGGCGAAATTATCGAATTTGATGCCACAGAAAAAATGTATTCCAATCCAAGAGACAAACGGACCGACGACTATATTTCAGGTAAATTTGGTTAACAGGTACCGTACACGTTTAAATGGCACGAATAACAACTAACTATAAGAGGTGACTTATTCAATGAGAAGAGCATTCGAAGAGGAATTAAATCAACTGCACGAACAGTTTTATCAGATGGGACTGATGGTATCTGAATCCATCTATCAGTCAGTTAAAGGCTTTACGGCTCATGACAAAGAAATGGCTGAAAAAGTCGTGAACAACGACCATCATATCAACGAACAGCAGGTGATGATCGAAACAAAATCAATCGAACTGATCGCTCTGCAGCAGCCTGTCACAAGTAATCTGCGACGCATCATCACCATCATGAAAGCCTGCGCCGATCTGGAACGCATGGGTGATCATGCCGTTAATGTTGCCAAAGCAACGATCCGGGTCAAAGGCAATAAAAAAGATCTGGCCATCGAAAACGACTTGGCCGTCATGGCTGAGAAAGTCAAGAAACTGGTGGAGCGTTCATTGACTGCCTTCATCGAAACCGATGTCGAAGAAGCTAAAAGAATCGCATTGAAAGATGACGAAATCGATCAGATGGCTTTTGATATACACAAACATACCCTGGATGAAATGAAGAATGATCCGGAACTGGTCCTGGGTGCAACCAACTACATTCTAGTGGCCGGTAATCTGGAACGTATCAGTGATTATGTCACGAACCTGTGTGAATGGATCATCTATCTCGAATCCGGTAAAATAACTGAACTAAACACTCACAATACCCTTGATAACACATCGTTTAAGTAACTGGTAGAATCAAAAAAGTGCTGGCAGGTCTGATTGACCCGTCAGCACTTTTTTCTATTTATTTGTGGTCTGAGATAACATGGACATCTCTTTGAGGAAAGGGGATTTCGATATCATTCTCAGCAAACTTCTTGAATATCTTGAACCTCAAGTCACTTGGAATGGTGAATTCTCTCTCGTCACTCTGAGAATCGATCCAGAACCAGACAGTGAAATCCAGTGCCGAGTCGCCAAAGCCTTCGAAAAAGACACGGGGTTCTGGACGGTCCACAATATTTGGCCAGGACTCTTCTCTCAATTCATATACTGCTTCAAACAACAGCTGTCTGACCAGCTCGACATCACTGCCATATGAAACACCTACACCAACTGGAATGCGCAGACGCGTATCGGCATACGATCGGTTGACGAACTTTTCTTCCAGGAAATAGGAATTGGGAATGATCATCCGCTCATTGACACGCGTCCGAACAACGGTCGCCCGAATCTTGATTTCTTCCACATCCGCGATCGTATCATCGATGATCACACGGTCTCCTACTCTGATCGGACGTTCAAACAGAATGATCAAGCCCGAAATGAAATTGGACATCACATTCTGCAAACCAAACCCGATCCCGACACCAAGGACGCTGGCAAACACTGTCAGACTGGTCAGGTTAAAACCGATGGAAGACAGAGAGATCAAAACCGCCATCGTAATAATGAAATAATGGAAAAAGGTATTCATCGAGGCTTGAAGTCCCCTGTCCAAACCATACTTATCGTAAACCGTCGGCAGGACATACTCCCTTACCGCTCCTGAAAACTTTGCAGCCAGGATGATCGCAAAGAGGACCGTCAGGATCAGGAACACAGTGATCTGTGTGTCCCCGAAAACAAAGAGTGTCTGATAGATAAAGGAGGTTTCTGAAAAATAGGTCAAAAAGTAGACGATCAGGACAAACAAGGTCATCCAGTTGACCAGCGTTTCAAGAAACAGACGTGTGCGTTCCTGACTGATGACTTTCTTCAGTCCGGTATGCAGTCCGGCTCGTATGACAAAAATCAGGATAAAGCCGATGATGGCACCCAGCCAGAAACTGATCTCATTGTTCTGTATGGCTTCAAAAAAACCAGGTAGGCGTTCCGTTTGTATTGCTTCCATTTGTTTATCTTCCTCGCTAAGCATAGATTTGTTTTCAGTGTACCAAATTTCACGAGAATTAACGACTGTCCTCGTCTTATTTTTGGTGATTTCGGCTGTTCGGTAGTTAGCTTCATCTTATTTAACTCTAAGTGCTGAAAATCGATCTATTCGGTACTTAGGAAGAACCTTCTCCAACCTAAGTGCTGAAGTTGGCATCCATTCGGTAGTTTCAACACCCGCTTATCGTGCTAACTGTCGAATAGAATAGTTTTCGACAGTTACGATCCTTTTACTTCAACCTACTTACCGAACACGAGGGAACTTCGACACTTTGACATCAAAACACGCGAGCTACTTACCGAAGTTCTTATTCTTCGACAGGTACATTGTAAAAATGAATCCCTAACTGTCGAATGTATCAAACTTCAAGGCATTCACCTGTACATTCATGAGTAGGGTATTAAAAAGAGACTGGAAAATTCCAGTCTCTTCCCTATTTATCTTTAAGCGTTTTTGACTTTCTGAATATCGCCTTGTTCAACGTAGACCATCAGGATCGAAATGTCTGACGGGTTGACGCCACTGATACGGCTGGCTTGGGCGATCGTTTCAGGCTGGATCTTCGCCAGTTTTTCTCTCGCTTCTGTAGCGATACCGTTGATCACAGAATAATCGATGCCTTCTGGAATGCGTTTGTTTTCCATACGCTTGATCTTCTCCGCTTTACGGATCGCTTTGTTGATGTAGCCTTCATACTGGATATGGATCTCGACTTGTTCTTTCACATCTTTTGGCAGTTCATTCTCCAACGGTGCGAAAGGAATGATGTCCTCATATTTTACATATGGGCGTCTCAGGAAATCGTAGACTAAAATACCGTCTTTCAGCTGAGGTTCGCCTTTTGTATCCAGGTAGTCTTTCACGTCACTCGGTTTCAAGCGGATCGTTTTCAAGCGTTCGAGTTCCTTCTCGACTAAATCTTTCTTCGTCAGGAACAGTTCAAAACGTTCTTGAGATACCAGACCGAGATCATAGCCTTTTTCAGTCAGACGGAAATCCGCATTATCGTGGCGTAAAAGGAGGCGATATTCTGCACGTGATGTCAGCAGACGATATGGCTCATTCGTTCCTTTTGTGACCAGGTCGTCGATCATCACGCCGATATAGGCTTCGTTACGTTTCAGAACAACCGGCTCTTCACCTTTGACCAGGCGTGCCGCATTGATCCCGGCAACCAGTCCCTGTCCGCCGGCTTCTTCATAGCCTGACGTTCCGTTCATCTGACCGGCAGTGAACAGCCCATCAACCAATTTCGTTTCCAGTGACGGACGCAGCTGATAAGGTTTCACGACATCATACTCGATGGCATAACCTGTACGCATCATCTGAGCGTTTTCCAGGCCTTCTATGGAGCGCAGAACCGATAGCTGAACATCTTCCGGTAGTGAAGAAGAAAGGCCTTGGACGTAGATCTCATCGGTATTGGCGCCTTCTGGTTCCAGGAACAGCTGATGTCTTGGCTTATCACTGAAACGTACGACTTTGTCTTCGATCGACGGGCAGTAACGTGCGCCGACGCCTTCAACGATCCCTGTGAACATCGGTGCCCGGTGCAGGTTCTCGCGAATGATATCATGCGAGATATTGCTCGTATACGTCAGCCAGCAGGAGATCTGTTCTTCAAGATAATCCTCATCCGGTGTTTCAAAGCTGAAGTGATGCGGTTCGCTATCACCCGGCTGTTCTTCTGTTACCGAGTAATCGATGGAACTTTTGTGGATACGCGGCGGTGTTCCGGTTTTGAATCGGTCCAGCTCAAAGCCGTGCTCGAGCAGACTTTCTGAGAGTTTGATACTTGGCTGCGTGTTGTTCGGACCGGAAGAGTATTTCAGTTCCCCGATGATGATCTCACCGCGTGAAGAAGTCCCGGCAGTCAGCACAACAGCTTTCGCTCTATAAATGGCTCCGGTATTCGTAATGACGCCCTGGATCTGACCGTCTTCGATGATCAGTTCATCCACGATGCCTTGCTTCAATTCCAGATGTTCCGTCCGTTCAATGGTTTTCTTCATTTCATCTGAATACAAATGCTTGTCAGCCTGTGCGCGCAAAGCACGTACGGCGGGTCCTTTGGCAGTATTCAGCATACGCATTTGAATATAGGTCTTGTCGATATTTCGGCCCATTTCTCCGCCTAAAGCATCGATTTCTCTAACGACGATCCCTTTGGCCGGTCCGCCGATAGACGGGTTGCACGGCATGTGCGCGATCATATCAAGGTTGATGGTGATCAGCAGCGTTTCGGCACCCATTCGGGCGGAAGCCAGTGCCGCTTCTGATCCGGCATGACCGGCTCCGACTACGACGACATCATAATAGCCTGCTTCATATGTTTGCATAGATTTAGTCCTTTCTAATTGAGATTCCGTTTAAGTTTTAATTTAATTTATTGAATAATCATTAGGTAACCACGGTCGCTGTGCTCCCCTGGTACTGTTCAACTACGCATGGAACATGCTAGTTTCTCAGCATTTTTCGCTGGAGCCAGAACGGAGGTGTCTCGCTTTTCTTATTTTCCGAGGCAGAACTGGCTGAAGAGCTGGGTGATGAGCTCGTCCTGGACGCTGTCACCGGTGATTTCACCGAGCAGATCCCAGGCTCTGGTCATATCGATCTGTACGAGGTCGACAGGCATGCCCATCTCGATCCCTTCAATGACGTCATCAAAGGCACCGATCGTTTCATTGAGCAGTGCGATATGGCGGATATTCGACACGTAAGTCGCATCCTTTTCACCCGTGTTGCCGGCAAAGAACAGTTCGGCGATTTTCGCTTCCAGTTCAGTCAGACCGGCTTCAGTAACGATCGATGTCTGGACGATACTGTCCGCATCCACGTAGGTTTTCAGTTCATCGAAATCCAGTCTGTTTTCCAGATCCATCTTGTTCAAGATGATGATACGGTGGTGACCGTCTGTCGCTTCAAGCAGCAGCTTGTCTTCCTCTGTCAGGGGTTCACTCTGGTTGAAGACCAGAAGGACCAGATCGGCGTCTGTTAATGCCTTGCGGCTACGCTCCACACCGATGCGTTCCACGATATCTTCTGTTTCGCGGATACCTGCTGTATCGATCAGCCGCAGCGGCACGCCTTTGACACTGACATACTCTTCGATAACGTCGCGCGTCGTTCCAGCCACTTCTGTAACGATCGCTTTTTCTTCTTTAAGCAGAACATTCAAAAGACTTGACTTACCGACGTTCGGACGGCCGATGATCGCTGTGGCCAGTCCTTCCCGCAAGATTTTGCCCTGTCCGGCTGTCTCAAGCAGCGCCTCGACCTGAGCCTTGACTTCCTTAGCTTTTTCGACGAGAAGTCTTGACGTCATTTCCTCAACATCGTCGTATTCAGGGTAATCGATATTCACTTCCACTTGAGCCAGCGTGCCTAAAATCTCCTGTCTCAAGTTCTTGATCAGTCGGCTCAGGTTTCCATCCAATTGTGTTACAGCCATGTGCATCGCTTTATCTGTTTTCGCGCGAATCACATCCATGACCGCTTCAGCCTGAGACAAGTCGATCCGGCCGTTCAAGAAGGCGCGTTTGGTGAATTCGCCCGGTTCGGCCAGACGTGCACCGTTATGCAGGACGGTTTCCAGTACTTTATTGACAGAAACGATCCCGCCGTGCGTGTTGATCTCAACGACGTCTTCTCGCGTATACGTCTTTGGTGCACGCATGACCGTGACCATCACTTCGTCTATCTGTGTGTCTGTTTTCGGATTCACTATGTGGCCATAATGAATCGTGTGGGTTTTCTGGTTGCTCAGCTCTTTTTTTCCTGCCTGATAAACACGGTCAGCAATTTCCAGTGCTTCATCACCACTGATGCGGACGATCCCGATCCCACCTTCACCCGGTGGCGTGGAGATCGCAGCGATCGTATCAAATTCTATAGCCATTCAAAGTTCCTCCTATTGATATACGAGCCTTTCTAAAGCTCTTAAACCTTTAAAATCTTAATTTTTTTCACAAAAAAAAGCGCCTGGTCCCACTCCAATTTAGTATAGACTACTACCTTGAGCGGAAAAGCACTTTCACTACTTTACCTTATTTAAACGTAAATGAGATATTCTATTTGTTTCGACATGTTAAATAATATAAGTAATGGACTGATTTGTCAACTTTTTAACTTATTTTTTATAAGTCAGTTGTGAACATTTTTTTACAGCCGGCTCGCTTGTTCTTCACAAAAAAACCGCTGAAGGAATCGGTCTCCCCTCAACGGTTGATTTCTATAATGTATCACCTGATCTATTACGTCTTGACAGCTCCTTTTGTCACCCCTTCGACGATATAGCGCTGAATGAAAATATACAGCACGATGATCGGCACGATCGCCAGTACAAGCCCCGCCAGCGCCAGTTCCCACTGGACGGTATACTCGCCAAAGAAGTAATACATGCGAAGCGGGATGGTGCGCATGCCTTCCTGATTGATGACAAGTGAAGGCAGCAGGAAATCGTTCCATAAACGTATGGCATTTAGAATGACGACCGTGACTGTGGTCGGCCGCAAGATAGGGAATATCACACGCCAGAAAATTTGAAATGGCGTGCCTCCGTCTAAGTAAGCTGCTTCGTCAAGCGATACTGAGATGGATCGCATCGCACCATAATACAGAAAGATGGACATGCTGGAAGCGAAGCCCCAGTTCATGATGATCAGACCGAACCGGTTCAGGAAGTTGATCTGACCGAAAATGGAAACCAGTGGGATCATGACCGACTGGAACGGGATCAGCATCGTCAGCGCACAGAAGAAATAGATTCCTGTACTGATTTTTGACTTGTTTCGCGCTAATGCATAAGCAGCCATCGAAGAGAAAATAACGATAATGATGATACTTGATGTTGTTATAAACAATGAATTTAAAAAACTTCTTCCATATTCCAGTCCCTCGTAGGCTCTGGAATAATTTTCCGGGACAAAGGTTTCCGGGATCCAAATCGTATTCGTGAAAATTTCCGCCCGACTTTTCAGGGAACCAAAGAAGATAATAAAGAACGGATAGATCCAGCTCACCGATATCAGTAACCCCAGGACAATAACCAGCCATTTGTGTGTTTTTTCCCGTGTCATTATAAATCGACCTCTTTTCTACGCGTTATGAAGACTTGGGTCAAAGAGATCACTGCGACTATGAGAAAAAAGACGACGGCTTTGGATTGAGCATAACCCTGCTGGTATTGAAAGAACGCCGTATTATAGATGTTCATGGCGATCATCTCAGTTGATCCAAAAGGCGCGCCGTTTGTCAGAGCCAAGTTCAAATCGTATATTTTGAAGGCATTGGCCAAAGTCAGGAAAAGACTGACCGTAAATGCCGGGGCAAGCATGGGGAACTTTATAAGCCAGAAAGCCTGCCACTTATTCGCCCCGTCTATCTTGCCGGCTTCGATTAGTTCTCCGGGTATATTGGCAAGAAACGATATATAGATGATCATGATATAACCGCTCATCTGCCATAGGAAAACGATGACCAGCCCCCAGAAACCCGTGGTCGTATCAGCCAGCCAGGCATTGAAGAATGACAAGCCCGTCGCCTCTGCAATTCCGGCAAAGGCCCGGACAAAGATAAACTGCCAGATAAATCCTAAAATGATCCCCCCGATCAAATTAGGCATAAAGAAGATGGTTCTGAAGAACAGACTCACTTTACCAATTTTCTGCGTGACAAGTAAAGCGAGCCCTAAACCGATGACATTGATCAATATAACGGCCACAAAGGCAAAACGAATGGTGAACCATAGACTGTATATGAACTGGTCATCTGACAAAAGTCTAATATAGTTATTCAATCCTATAAACACCGCATTATGCCCATCTGAATTGGTCAGGGATGTGCCTATTCCTAAAATCAGCGGCAGAACGATGACAAAAAATACGACTAGCAGTGAGGGGATAACGAAAGCCCAGTAATACAGGTTTTTCTTTTTTCCCTTCATAATCGATTACCTCATTTCTGAAAAGGCCTGAGAGGTATTCTCTTCAAACGCTTCCCATGATTGCTCTCCATTTAAATAGCTCTGGAATTCCGGATACAGTTCCTGCTGGAACCAGCCACTTGGGTACTGATTATGGACAAATGCGGATGTTTCTCCTGCAAGCATCGCTTCATAAATCTGACGTGATACAGGATCTGAAATATCTTCGGGATCATAGCCTTCTTGAGCTGGAATAAAGGCGAGATCGCCAAGGATCATTTCCTGTCCCTCTTCAGACGTATACATCCAGTCGATAAAGTTCTGCGCCTCTTCAACGACTGCATCATCCAGATTACCATTGACTCCGATGTACCAGGGAGAACCGGCTGGAATCTTTCCTTCCGTATCGCTTTCACCATAGACCGGCAAAATCCCCAGTTTTTCCTGAGCAAAATCAGGGTCAATCTCATTCAAAGTCGGCACGATCCATACACCCTGATGTACCATCGCTACCTGGTCGTTGACAAACAGTTCTTCAACGGAACGACTGTAATCTACGGTCAAGATCGGCTGAACGTTATACTCATTGATCAGATCCGTATATTTCTGCATCTGATCGCCATATTCCCAGGTCAACTCTTCTGCACTGTAGGCATCTAAAATACTGTGATTGAACTCCGGACTGGTGAAGTTGGCTGAAAACTGATTCGCAATATAGTTTTCTCCCCCACTGAAGCCAAATACCTCTTCGATCCCCAGTTCTTCTTTTTGACTGTCCAGCGTCTCGACGGCGGCTACAAAATCATCGTACGATTCTATTGAATCAGGATCGACACCTGCCTGTTCAAACAGTTCTTTATTGTACATCAAGCCGAAGCCTTCAATATTCAAAGGAATCCCCAGCTGTGTCCCATCGATCGTCCCGCCTTCAAGCAAGCCGTCAATGACCGTCCCGGCTACTTCCATCTCTGAGACATCCACGAGTGAATCACTGTACCGTTCGATTTCAGGAAGGCCATTCAGCATCATCAGGGCAGGTTCGTCCCCAGAAGAAAAGCGGGCCTGTAATGCAGCTGATCCTTCACCACTGCCGACAGTCGTGATCATGACATCCGCATTGTTCTCAGACTGTTCATTATACATTTCTGCCAGCTCTTCCAGCTGAGCAGTGATTTCCGGTTTCTGATTGAAGAAGTCAACAGTCACTGCTTCTCCACTGGTGCCGCCTTCGTTTTGTCCGTCTTCAGAAGGAGTTTGACCCCCTTCGTTCCCGCCTGTTCCGCATCCATATAAAGCCAAAGGAACGGCTAGTAAAGAAAACAACATTGATTTTTTCATTCTGCATTCTCCTTTTTATATGTATTCGCTTTCTTAAGAAGAATCATAACATATCTCATGTGTATTGATGAACTATAACGCTTTGTTTACACATATTTCCTTATTTAAGGCCATCTTGTTATACCTATGCTTTCATGATTTTATTGAAAGCGTTTTTTGATCTTCTGTGGTAAAATGAAAAAATAATAATCGTATTTATCATTATTCAGGGGGGCGTCAGAATGTTTAAAATAAAAAGAGCTAGTGATCATCATATTGAACAGATAACGGAACTCGCTCACTTGCTGTGGCCGGATGAACAGCTCACTATTTTAAAAAAGGAAATGAATCATTTTCATCGCGACAGTACCTCGGAACTGTTCATATGCGAAGAAAATGAAGACATACTGGGGTTTGCTCACGTTAAGCTCCGCTACGACTTTGTGGAAGGAACCAGTACGTCTCCCGTCAGTTATTTAGAAGGTATTTATGTACGAAAACTCTATAGAAAACAGGGAATCGCCAGACAACTCGTTGAAGTCTGTGAAGATTGGTCGCGATTTATGAATGCGACTGAATTCGCGAGTGATGTGGATCTGGAAAATATCCTCAGTGCTGACTTTCATACGTCACTTGGCTTCAAAGAAGTGAACCGCGTGATTTGTTACACTAAAGCGTTATAACTGCTTGTATTTCCCTCTGTGTTGAGACTTTAATAAGGTTCTCAACTTTTTTCGTGGTATAATATAATAAACAAATGAGTTAGATCAGGCTTTCATTTTTTGCTAATTCCCGCCCATAATCTTTCAGTACATAATTTTTTGGTCTTCTAACGATATGAAAGGGGTGAGAAAAATGAGCACAAAGATTAGAAGAAGTTTCATACGCAAAAGCGCAGGGATCGCGATAACCTTTTTATTGATTCTGTCGTCCATTCTTACGTTCTCGACAGTCCAGGCCGCTCCCGCCCAGTCCATCAACAGAGGGAATACAACTGAAAAAGTCGTTGCCCTTACATTTGACGACGGATCAGACGGGACCAATATCAATACGATCCTTCAGATACTTTCCACTCATAATGTGACAGCTACTTTCTTCCTTACAGGTTCAGGCGCAAATAATCATCCGCAGGCTATCCGAAATATCTCAAACCAAGGCCATCAGCTCGGTAATCATTCCTACTCTCACCCTTATTTCACGCAGATCTCTGCTGCTGAGACAGTAAGCCAGCTTCAGCGAGCAGAAGATACGATCAGACAAATCACTGGCAAATCGACCAAACCGATTTTCAGACCGCCATACGGAGACTATAACTCAACCGTACTTCAGCGTGTCGGCGATGCCGGTTACCCTTATTCCATCATGTGGACCATCGATACCATCGACTGGACAGGTAATTCTTCCAGCGACATCGTCTCCCGTATCATGAATCGAATCGTTCCCGGTGCCATCGTCCTGATGCATACAGGCGCAGGAGCATCCGGTACACCAGGCGCTCTTCCGACCATGATCACCCGACTGAAAAGTGCCGGCTACCGTTTTGTCACGATCAATCAGCTTTTGAATATCAACTCAAATACGCAAACTTACACGGTTAAAGCAGGCGACACCTTATATGCCATTGCACTCCGGTATAACACAACGGTTCAAACACTGGCCTCACTCAATAATATCTCTAACACTAACCTCATCCGCGTCGGTCAAGTGTTGACGATCCCAGGCAGCGGCGGCACAACGACGCCACCACCTCCTTCCAGTTCGACGACTTATACCGTCAAAGCCGGTGACACTTTATCTGCCATTGCAGCGAGATACAACACAACGGTCTCAAAAATCGCTGCTGCTAACACTATCACAAATGTGAATCTGATCCGTGTCGGACAAGTGCTGACGATTCCTGGCAGCGGTGGAACGACGACGCCTCCTCCTTCAAGTACGACAACTTATACAGTCAAAGCCGGCGATACCCTTTACGCGATTGCTCTTCGTTACAACACGACGGTTACACGACTTGTGGCAGACAATAACATCTCGAACCCTAACCTCATCAGTATCGGTCAAGTGCTGACGATTCGATAAGTATAATCAAAGAAGCGGGTGGATCAGTTGGTCAGCTGATCCACCTCGTATAATAAGATTAGTCTTAAATGGCTAATCTTTTTTATTATATTTGTCATTTAAGGCTGACTTAAACCTATAACTCGAATGAGTTATACTTGTTTCGTATAGATAGAGGTCGTAGGTTCCCTCCTTGAAGCTATGTCTTCCAAAAAAAGACTGACGCCTCTTCTCTACGGACAGTATATGTATGAGCTGGATAGAACAATGTTTCTGAATCTCACACGAGGATATATCGTCCCTAGAGTATAAGAGGATAACCCCTATCTAAATATTTATTAGAAAGGTTTATTCTTATGTTTTTTGTAGGTATTGACATCGGTAAACGAAATCACGAAGCAGCGATTATTGACGAACAAGGAAAGCCCATAGGTAAACCTATACGGTTTAGTAACACGAAAGCCGGCAGTGAAACGTTATTACAATTCATCAATGGCCATGATTTATTACCTGATAACGCTATGATTGGGTTAGAGGCGACTGGTCATTATTGGCTTTCTGTATTCTCTTTTCTAACCGCTTTAGAGTTTAATGTGGTTCCTTTTAATCCCATTCAATCTGATACTCTCCGTAACTTCTATATCCGCAAAACAAAAACGGATACAATTGATGCCGTGTTAATCGCACAAGTGGTTCGAATGGATCTACCCGAACAACCGTATTTGCCTTCTGAAGATATTGTTCGCTTAAAGCAATTATCCCGTTTTCGTTATAGTATCGTTGACCAAACTTCTGATCTCAAAAGAAAAGTAATTGCCTCTTTAGACCAAGTGTTTCCTGAATATGAAAAACTTTTTTCAGATATGTTTGGAAAGTCGTCGACTCAACTCTTACTTCAATCTCCTTTGCCTGAAGATTTACTAGAGATTGACGCTCAGAAGTTGATTGTCCTTCTGAACGAAACCAGCAGTGGTCGTTTAACCATAAAAAAATCAACCGAGAAAGTCCATCGTCTCAGAGAATTGGCTCAAGAATCCTTTGGAATCCGTGTCGCAACCGACGTCTACAAACTTCAAATTCAATTACTGCTTCAACAGATTCTTCTTTTAGAAGAACAATTAAAAACGATTGAAAACGAAATGGGTGAACTGGTTAACGCTCAAAACCAATATCTCACCACCATTACAGGCATTGGTCCCGTCACAGCCGCGGTAATTCTCTCCGAAGTCGGAGACATTCACCGCTTTGAACGTCCTAATCAGCTGCTTGCCTTTGCGGGATTAGATGCGTCTGTTCATCAATCCGGTGATTTCACCGGCACCAGGAACAAACTCTCAAAGCGAGGATCCCCATATCTTCGTAGAGCTATTTGGCAAGCGGCCTTCATCGCTTCTAATCGTGATCCAGCGCTATCTCTGTATTACCAAAACTTACGAAAACGCGGAAAGCATCATGGAACAGCTATTGGAGCTGTGTGTCGAAAGCTTGTCAATATCATCTTCGCGGTTTGGACAAAAGAAAAGCCCTATGAAATCCATATCAATCCTGACTTAAAAGATAATTAATTTTTTAAAATAGCCTTTTTAAAGGCTTCTTTGGGTTGCCCTTTTTTAAAAATTAAATTCTCTGTATTATCTGAATATTTATTTGGAATATTCACCTACTTATCTAACTTATTCCTTGACATCTTTATAGCTGGCTTTTTTGTATTTCCTAATTATATGAGTACCTTTGTAAAAATATTGTATGGCCCCTGATTGATACTTATTTATCATATGCACTCTGCTATAGTTGAGAAGTGATCTGTTTTCTATTAAAATAGAGCTTGCTGAACAGAAAGAATCTGAAAAGGACTGGAACCCATGAGTAGATTTCAAGAAATATTTTTAGATATCGAATCAAATATTTTAAATCAGACATACAAAGCGGGAGAGCTGCTGCCAAGCGAAAATAAACTCTCGAAACAGTACAATGTTTCGCGTGAAACAATTCGAAAAGCTCTAACCTTACTGCTAGAGAGCGGATATATACAAAAAAAACAGGGTAAAGGATCGATCGTACTGGATGTTAAACGCTTTGATTTTCCTATTTCCGGTCTGACAAGTTACAAGGAACTGGAAGAAGCGCAGCATATCAACAGTGAAACCTTGCTGATAAAAAATCAGGTAGAGACACTGCCGGATCAAATCGCATCCTTTTTAAACATTCCTTCCAGTTCAGAAGTCCATGCTGTGATCCGTGGGCGGAAAGTGGATGGAGAAACCGTTATCCTGGATAAAGATTATCTTCTGACTACTGTTATTCAGGACCTTCCGGATGCAGAAGCCAAAAAATCATTGTATAATTATATCGAAAAAGAACTCGGTCTGACGATAGGCTACGCCAGAAAAGAGTTTATCGTTGAACCCGCGACGAAAGAAGACCGCGAGCTGATGACTTTGCACGGGGATACTCATGTCGTGGTCACGCGGAGTGAAGTGCATCTGGAAGACACGACCTTGTTCCAGTACACAGAATCAAGGCACCGGCTGGATAAATTTCGATTCGTCGAATTTGCCCGTCGTCGGCCGCCAATGGACTATAATAAGTAAAAAGATGGACACTAGCCCAGCTAGCGTCCATCTTTTGTATTCCTGGATTATTTAATTATAAACGCTGCCGTTTCATAAGGTCCCATCGTGAACGTCTTTTCAAGCTGGCGTTCGCCGCTGTTCCCGATCAGATAACTGCTCTCGCCTTCCAGCAGTTCATCTGGAAGGGTTATCTTGTCTTCCTCTGCATAGAAATGATTCAGGACCAGCAGCTTCTCGCCTTTATGTTCTCTGACATAAGCAAAAATACTTGGATGATCCAGTCCGATCGCTTCATATGACCCTTCTTGAATGATCGGCATTTTTTTGCGCAGACGGATCAGTTCTTTATAGTAAGAACGGATTTTTCCGCTGTGTTCCTTATTCTCGGTATTGATCATTTTATAGTTGTCCGCGACTTTAAGCCAAGGTTCACCCTCAGTAAAACCTGCGTGTTTGGTAGTGTTCCACTGCATCGGTGTTCTGGCATTATCCCGTGATTTGTCTCTTATGATCTCAAGGGCTTCTTCATCTGAATGTCCGTTTTCTTTCAGTTCGATAAAGGCATTATGTGTTTCAATATCTTTATAGTTATCCAAATCAGAATAATCCGGATTCGTCATGCCGATTTCTTCCCCCTGATAGATATACGGTGTGCCGCGTAGCAAGTGGATCGTCTGGGCCAGCATGGTCGCCGTTTCAATCGGATAGTTTTTCACATCCCCAAAGCGGTTGTTGGCGCGGGGCTGATCGTGATTGTTCCAGAACAAGGCGTTCCAGCCGCCTCCTTCAGCCATCCCAGACTGCCATTCATCTAAAATATGTTTCAGTTTAATAAAGTCAAACGGCATGGTCGTCCACTTTTCGCCGTCTTTATAATCGACTTTCAAGTGATGGAAACTGAAGATCATGGAAAGTTCATCCGTTTCCGGATCGGAATATCTTATGCCGTTTTCAACGGTCGTCGAACTCATCTCACCCACGGTCACAATATCCTCATACTTCCCAAACGTCTCTTTATTCAGTTCCTTGATGTAGTCATGCACGATCGGTGTATCCGTATAATGGGATTTCCCAACACCATCATCCGCATCTTTCAACTCTTCCGCTTTACCGATGACATTGATGACATCGAAACGGAATCCCTTTACTCCTTTTTCCAGCCAGAAATTGACGACTTTATAAAGTTCCCTGCGTACGTCCGGATTACGCCAGTTCAGATCTGCCTGAGTGACGTCGTAGAGATGGAGATAGTACTTATCTGTGTCACCGAATTTAGACCAGGCCCGTCCGCCGAATTTCGACTCCCAGTTCGTCGGCAGGCTGCCGTCTTTTTGATCCGGTCTTAAAATATAAAAATCCTGATACTTCTTGTCGCCGGCCAGTGCTTTCTGGAACCACTCATGGTCCGTAGACGTATGATTCAGTACCATATCCAGCATAAGACCGATGCCCTGCTTGTCTGCTTCTTCCACTAACCGGTCAAAATCATCCCACGTCCCGAACATCGGATCGATCGATGTATAGTCTGCGATATCATACCCGTTGTCGTTCTGCGGTGATTTATAAAAAGGATTGAGCCAGACCATGTCTGCGCCCAGCTCTGCTATATACGGCAGCTTCTCTATGACACCATTCAAGTCACCGATACCATTCCCGTCCGTATCTTTAAATGACTTTGGATAAGCTTGATAAATGACTTTGTCATGTAAATTTCCCATTGTATTCGTCCCTTCTTTTGTCTAATTTCTTATCTAAAAGAAAAAGGATAATTCCTCAAACGCGCATCTTCCAGTAATCCTACCAGAATCCAGCCCATCTTTTGGAATTATCCTTCCTCCTTAACCATTTTCCTTAGTGAGTTTAATCGAACGTTTTTAGTTACCTAATTTTGGAATTGGCAGGTGGTCATTTTCCCATTTAGTCATGATACCTTTTTTCTCAAAGACCATGACCAGGACAAACGGCACAACGATCGCGATCGTCATAGCTATCAGGAAGCCGATCCAATATTCAGGAATAATGGAAAGGATACCCGGCAGTCCGCCGACACCAATATTAAAGGATGCAACATTCAGCGCAACGGATGTCATCCCGGCAAAGGCCGAGCCGATCATGCCTGCGACAAATGGATAAACGAACTTGATATTGATACCAAAGAGTGCAGGTTCTGTTACCCCAAGATAAGCTGAAATCATCGCTGGAATAGAAATCTGCTGTTCTTTCTCATTTCCTCTGTGCATCCAGATGATACCTAATACAGCTGAACCTTGAGCAATGTTTGATAAGGCGATCATTGGCCATAAAATCGTCTGTTCATATTCAGCAACCAGCTGCAAATCGATCGCGTTGGTCATGTGATGGAGTCCTGTGATAACAAGTGGTGCATATAGACCACCAAAAACAAAACCAAAGACCCAGTTAAATGTACCGGTCAGTCCCCATTGAACCACTTGAGACAACCAGATGCCCAGCTGCCAGCCGATCGGTCCTATAACTGCATGAGCAACGAATACAGCGGGAACGAGAGCAAATAGCGGAACAAAAATCATCGATATGGCTTCGGGTATGACTCGACGCAGCCATTTCTCGAGATAAACGAGTAAGAAGCCTGCCAGCATAGCTGGAATAACTTGAGCCTGATACCCGATCATATCCAGCTGGAAGAAACCGAAGTCCCATTGATTGACATCACCTGCTAGAATATCCGCTACTCCATAGGCGTTCAGTAACTGCGGAGACACGAGTGTAATCCCTAGAACAATCCCTAGAATTTGAGTGGTCCCCATTTTACGGGTGACACTCCATGTGATTCCGACTGGTAGGAAGTGGAAAATCGCTTCACCAGGAAGCCACAAGAATGCATTGACTCCGCTCCAGAACTGAGAAGTCTCTACAATGGTCTGTCCATCTAGAAAGCCAAACTGTACGGCTTCCAGAACATTTCTAAAACCTAAAATCAAACCGCCAATAATAATTGCTGGGATCAATGGTGTGAAAATTTCTGCCAACGCTGCCATCAGACGCTGCAAGCTATTCATGTTTTGCTTGCCGGCGCTCTTCACGTCATCTTTACTTACACCTTCAAGTCCTGAAATTCCGGAGAATTCGTTATAAAAGTCTGCCACTCGGTTACCCACGATAACCTGAAACTGTCCTGCCTGTGTAAAGGTTCCTTTAACAGATGGAATCTCTTCAATTCTTTCTTTGTCTGCTGCGGAAGGATCGTCTAAAACAAAACGCATACGTGTTGCACAGTGAGTTACCGCGTTGACGTTCTCTTTGCCGCCGATCGCATCCAGTAGCTCCTGTGCATCTTTTTTAAAGTCTGCCACTCCAATTTCCTCCTTTTAGTAACTTGTATATACAAGTTTTGCTGCTTTTACTATACTGTACTTTAAAACGAAATGCAAGCGGTTTTATCAATCTCTCCTTTCTTTTTATTCTCCTGTCTTTTCAACTTAATACTAGCACGCTTTATCTCCTTAACAGTAATAAAAGCTCTTCCCACTTTATTAAGCAGGAAGAGCTTCTTTTATTTCCACTGTTTTTTTATATCTCCGATCAGATAGAGCGAACCGAATACGATGATTTTTTTATTTGTATCTGTCTGTTTTTTCAGAAAGTCGACCGTGTCACTGATCGAATCGAACGGCCGGGCGTCTATCCCCTTCTCCTGCAGCTGTCTGGCGACCACTCTTGGCGCAAATCCGCGATACGGATCAGGCGACACAGTATAGACTTTATTTGCGTAAGGAAGGATGTTATCGATCATGCGCATATAGTCCTTGTCTTTCATCATACCGACTACGATCATGAGTTTTTCATCCGGAAATAAGGATTCGATCGATTCTCTCAATCTTTCCACGCCTTCAGGATTATGAGCCCCATCAATAAAAATCGTCGGATCATCCTGGATTTTTTCCATCCGTCCCGGCCAGTAACTGGCTTCGATCCCTCTGATAATATCTTCCCCGGACAACTCATACCCTTTTCCTTTTAAGATTAGAGCCGCTTCAATAGCTAACAGAGCATTGCTCACCTGATGTTTGCCGACCATTCGAACGGTCACTTTGTCAAACTGTTTGTACGAAAAAGTGCTGCCCTGTTCCGTCATGTTCAAATCTTGGGCGTCGTTAATGTCCACTCTATGAAGGGACGCCTGCTGATCTTCTGACATCTTCTGGAAAACGTCATCGATAGGGCGTGTGAAAGATGGTAACACTACATCTCCCTTTTCTTTTATTATCCCAGCCTTCTCGCCCGCTATTTTTTCAAGCGTGTCCCCCAGCATCTTCGTATGATCCATGCCAATGGACGTTACGATCGCGACCTCAGGAACTGGGATCGTATTGGTCGCATCCAGTCTGCCGCCAATGCCTGCTTCCAGAACAACGATGTCACACTTCTGTTCATAATAATATAAAAGGGCAACCGCCGTTAAAATCTCAAATGAATACAGGCGCTCGCCGCATTCTTTTTCAACAGCATCCACAACGGCCGCTACTTTTTCTGTCGTCCGAATAAAATCGTCATCCGAAATAAACGCTTCATTGAACCGGATCCGTTCATTCACTTTTTCTAAGTGCGGGGAAGTGAAGATCCCCGTTTTCAAGTTCGCTTGAATGAGTATCTGAGATATAAATGACGCCGTCGATCCTTTACCGTTGGTCCCGGCAATATGCACGAACGACAACCTTTGTTCCGGATTACCGATTTTCTTCAGCAGTGTACGCATGCGGTTCAGACTTTCTTTCTTCCCGTTCCCTCTATTTGTATTGACTAGGGCTATAACGTCTTTCATATCCATTACCATTCCATCGACCCTCATTTAAGTAATATTTTATCCGATACTTTAACATTCTGATTCCTTTTCAAGTATAACGGGTTCATCAACTGACAACAACAGTAACATTTTATCTTTTGTCATATTTTGTTCACATTTGATTAAATATTCAAATTATTATAACAAACTTACCTTTTGTCAGCATTAATAAAAGTCTCTAATTGATAATTATTTACTAATCATTCACAATATTGATATAGGTTTAAGAATCACAAATCATTTATCTCTAATTCGGAAGGGCTTATGTTTGCGCTTTTCAAATGTAAGGGATAAACTATTAGCATAGACGAAGCATTGTGAAATTCCTACAATTCTTATTCTACTTCACAATCTCTTTCTTGAAGTTTGTGAAGACTAAAACGACTACGAGGTGAAAAGAATAGATAAAAAAATCATACACATAGTGCATTTGGATTCTCTGAATCCCCCAATACTTACCCCGCAATTAAATGAAGAAGACTTACGCCTTTGATTTCTGGAGAAAATCACTTTTCCGAGCAGAGGCCTTTTTCATGCCTTCGATTAATCTTGATAGCGACGACCTTTTACGGTCTTCTACATATACTTACTTTTAATAAGTTAGTATAATAACTGCTTTTATTTGATTAATTTTTAAATGTTTACTATACTAATCCTAACAGTTGAACGCGCTTACTTGTTCTTTTAGAATATTTATTCGCGTCGTATCCAGCTGATTCCCTTAATATACACCTTGTAAGTCCTCCAGATTCATTTAATGTTCCCTCTATCTCCTAAAATTCAACCTCTACTGTTACCTCATTTGTTTTTACAACATTTTATTTTCTCTATAGATTCCTTTAGTTTAACCTCAGTATTGCTCTCTTTCGTTTTTCTACTCCCCCTCTTTATTTATCATCCACTCATTTTGTTATCTCTTATTTAAATTTCAGCAACCCCTTAAAGGAGGTGGCGCTTTTGACAGAAACTAGAAAGCCGCTCAATTCTCATACTTAACATCAGCAATCGGAGGTGTATTAGATGTGACAACTCAACGCAAGCCGTTGCACACACATGTCATCACGGTGTTGTTTGTTCTGTTCCAGTTTATTCAGTTCTTTCCCTCGAGTTTAGTTTCCTCCCTCACAGCATCCGCTGAGACTAATAATTCTGTGACACTATTTTCGGATGATAAAGGATCCGGAGATGCCACATGGTCTTTAAGCGAGGACGGAAAACTCATCACCTGGGACATCACTGTTACTCAAAATGAATCGGAAACAGAAGCTGCACCAACCGTGGAAGTGGTCGTACCGCAAGATGTCGGTGCCCCGCAAATCGTGTCCGCAACCCCAGCCGGCGTGTTCAACACGTCAGGCAATACCCATACCTTTACAGCCCCTTACTCAACTACAGCACAAACCCTCACCCTTACATTTACTACCGCAGTCAGTAATCTCACATCACAAAACCTTGAATTCAACATCGGTGCTTCTATACAGGCCAAAGACAGTCCAGCAGCACCCACACTTCGATCCGTTTCGATCCCGAATAAGCTGGCTCAATTAGAAGCTCAAAGGATCGCGGAAGAAAAAGCGGAGGCAGAAAGAATAGCCGCTGAAAAGGCTGAAGAAGAACGCATCGCAGCTGAGGAGAAAGCTACTCAAGAAGAAGCAGACAGACTGGCGGAAGAACAACGCCTGGCTGACGAAAAAGCTGCGCAAGAAGAAGCGGATAGATTAGCTGAGGAACAGCGACTCGCTGAAGAAAAGGCCGCTCAAGAAGACGCCGATAAAATAGCCGAGGAAGAACAGTTAGCTTCTGAAACTGAAGCAACTGAAGAAGCTGTTCCGGAAGAAATTTCAAAAGAAAATACTGTCGCAGAAGAGAATGAAGATATTAAACTCGATGTAAAAGCGGAAGAAGACAGTGAAGAAGTTGAACAATCGGACTCTGTCAAGATGATGACAGCTGATGATTTCAATATTACTAACACTACTCCACCGGCTCGAGGTGACTATAGTATTGATTTCAAAGCATATAACCCACTTGAATACGATATATTTACTCCAAGTTCTTTTTCTGCACCTCCGTCTGGGCGAGCAAGTGAACCGATACCAGGAGCAAATAGCAATTTCTTACTATCTGCTCTAAACCCAAAAGATTTGGCTTTAGGACAAATCGTTCCATTTCAGCTTGCTATTGATGTAAGCCGTACTGGACAAGATGGGGTAGTCGAATTTGATATAGCTTTTGGAATAACTACAACTAATGGTGATCCTTTTGGATATGACTCAGATTACAAAATTTATGCTGCGTTTGTAGATGTTGGGGATCCTCACCATTTGGATTCCGGACAAAATGCAACTGTCGAAATAATAGGAAATAACGTAGTTGGAAATGAGATAATAGGAGACTTTAGAGTTTCTGGACTTGACGGCGGAGACGAGGTTAAAGTTGAAATCTGGGTAGTATTACAGGAAGAATTGATTGGAAACCCAGGTGGAAATGTCCAGGCCAGGTTAGGCGATGCAAGCACATTTGGAGAATCTATTCCTGGTACTGGTACACAAACTAATCCACTACAACGCGTAGGAGAATTTAAAACAGCTACAGCAGATGTGGGGATAATCAAGTCTGATCATCCTGATCCTGTTTATGTAAATGAAGAGCTGACTTACACAATTACAGTAGAAAATTCCTCACCTGACACAGTAGCTAATGGAATTGTCATTGAAGATACTCTCGACTCCAATGTGACCTTTATCAGTGTAAGTGATTCAGGTATTCATTCTGGAGCTGATACTGATGGTAGCGGCGGCATAGTTACCTGGCCGGCATTCGCACTAGGACCGGGGGACACTAGAGACTTCACTCTCACCGTTCAAGTTAATCCAGATGCTCCTACTAACAATTTCCTTGGTACAGAACCAGATGTCAGAGGCATAGCTTCGGCCGAGCCTATTTTAGATACTGATATAACTAATATTGTCAGAATTCTTTCCATGATAACTAGTGATGATGATACTACTAACTGGGTCTGGCAAGAACCTACTAATGTTCTAGCTGAACTGATTGACATAACAGCTCGCAAATTGTGGAAAGGTGGCCTCTCTGAGGATCACGTTGCAGTCGAGTTGATTCTCAGCCGTAAAATTGAAGGTGGAGAATATCAGATCGTTGACATCGATCCGATGATCACACCAGACTCCGGTACAAGCGATTCCTTTGACTATCTCTGGTCTAACCTACCTCAGTTCGATGCAGAAGGAAACGAATACACTTACCGCATCACTGAAGAACTGAGTATTCCTAACTATGATTCAAATGCCGTATTCGATGAAGAATTAGGTATATGGATTGTCACCAATACGTTTAATAGTCCGGAAATACCAATCGAAGCCGTTAAACGCTGGGTCAATGGCCCCGAAGTTAAACCGGATGTCGAGTTCCAGCTGTACCGTTACTTGGAAGTTGAAACAGTTGGTGATAAACTTCCAGTCGGAGACCCTGTAGCAATCGCTAATCCTGGTGGAACGGGCTCTTATGATGTTCTAGTGGATATGGGAATGCATCCTGTTTACAATGATGACGGTATTGCTTATGTCTATGTAGTTGAAGAAATAACTGTTCTTGAGGATTACGTTACAACCTACGACGATTTGACGTTTAGCGAAGGGGATCAAGAAAGAATCTTACCATTTATCATCAACACGTATGAAATCCCTACAGATGACATCGAAGCAACGAAAACATGGATCAACGGTGAATCTGTCCGACCAGACTTGTGGTTCCAATTACGTCGCTATATAGATGATAAGAATCTTAGTGAAGCTGTAGATGTTAAGAAACTTCCTGATTCAAGCCTTCCAAACGATACTGTATCTGTTACTTTCGAGGATATTGAACAAACAGACAGTGACGGAAATGCGTATACTTTCTATGTGGATGAAGGAACGTATGATGAGACAGAAGGATTTGCTCCAGGAACACCTGAGAACTTTGAACAATCGGGTGATGGATTGGCCTTAACCAACACGTACAAGATACCAACTACTACTGCTAATGCTACAAAATATTGGATAGGCAGTGAAAAAGACAAACATGAACAAGTAGAGCTCACACTTTGGAGAACATTGGATAGCGAAACAGCACCAGAAGAAGTATTAGATTTTGATCTATTAACCATTACACCGGAAGACGGAATCTCAGATGAATTCTACTATGAATGGTCTGGTTTGGATAAAACAGATGCTTCAGGAAACGAATACATCTATTACTTTACTGAAGATGAAGTCCCTGGTTTTAATCGAATCTATTCTGAGCCAATAATGATCGGTGATGTCGAGTACCAACCGTCCGGTGGTTCAGTAACAAACAAACAGATGACCATAGATTTTTCATTTACGAAAGTCGATGAAGAAGGTTATCCGTTAGAAGGTTCTGATTTTACTTTAGAAAGAGAGGATGATGGCACGTTAATAACAAATGATGGCGTAAATCCAGAATTTATTTTTGCTGGACTTACAGAAGGTCGCTATATTCTGACAGAAACAAAAGCACCTCCAGGTTACAATTTACCAACTAACCCTTGGATCATTGAAGTCGTTAGAAATGAAGAATCTGGTGAGTTGGAAATTATCATCCCAGATGACTCATTCTTAAGCGTGACTGCTGATGGCTATGCACTTGAAAACAATGAACAAGGTGAATTTCCACAAACTGGTGGCATCGGAGTCGTTAGCTACTTGAGCTTTGGTATGCTAGCAATCTTTAGTAGTATCGGATTTTATCTTAAAAAAGAAGAAAATGGAGGGTATTAAAATGAAGAACAAAACAATGCTTAAGTGGCTGACCGGTTTAATTCTTGCCATGATGATTTTTGTTGGTATCGGCCCTGCCCTAGCTCATGCAGTCGAAGGTCCTTTAACTGATGTAATAATTACTAAAGTGGATACGCCAGACGAACCAAAAGATATGGATCTTGGACAATTAGCAGGTGGTATAGATGTAGAAACTTACTTTACAAATGGTAGAGTGCTACCTGGTGTATCATTTACTTGGTACGAAGTTACTGAAGAGCAGTATACTACTTTGAGCGCAAATCCGGCGTCCTATAGTACACCGGATCAAATGACGGCAGCAAACTACACTGGAACTGCAACTGCTGAAACAGATGCTAATGGTCAAGTAACTATTCCAGATCTTGAAGAAGGATATTACTGGATCGTAGAAAACGCTGGCGGAACGATTCAAAGTTCAAAAGCTGTACCATTTGGATTGATCTTACCCTTTACAAACCTTGATGGTGATGGCTGGCTGGAAACTATTAATGTCTACCCTAAAAACACACTTCAAGGTGTACCAACCACAATTGAAAAAACGGTTGTAGATGGTCAAGAGCTAGTCGAAGAAAAAGACTTCAACTATGGCGATACAGTTACATGGAACATCAAAGTTCCAATTCCTTTAGGTATTGAGGATTATGATAAATTTATAGTAAGAGATCCTGAAGTTGAGGGACTTGAATATGTTGTCGATAGCGTAACTTCTTCACTTGGTGATCCTGAAATCACTTATGACGAAGGATTGACTTTAGATTTTTATGATGACTTGTCAGATTTAGCTGGAAATGACTTCTTAACAATTACCTTTGACGTCATCTTCACTAGCGCTATCGATCCTGACGTATTAGTGACAAACACCGCTTATCTAGATTTTGATAACGGTCACGGAGACACTGATACGATTGAAGATGATGCAACTGTCATTACTGGTGGAGAACAATTCAAGAAATTAAATGAAAATGGTAATGGTCTTAACGGCGCAGTATTTGTCATTAGAAACAGCGATGGCGAGTATCTAAATATTACTGATGGCGTAGTAACTTTTGGTGGAGAAACTGTTCCAACTGAATTTACTTCTGGCGATTTAGATGATAACGGTATGTTTGAAGTCAAAGGTCTTGCAGATGGAGATTATTTCTTAGAAGAGATAAAAGCTCCAGAAGAATATGCATTACCTATAAATCCAGACACACCATTTACTGTTGTCGCTGCTGAAGTTGAAGGTTCTTACACTATTGGTACCGTAGAGATCACTAACAGAAAAATCACTATCCCTCAAACAGGCGGAATGGGTACAATGGCATTCACTGTACTTGGTGGAGCATTAATGGCTTCCGCTGTTGGCTACTACAAAAAAACAAAAAAAGCATAACGAGCTGACTTAAGTCGATCGATTATTCGATAAATACGGGGATTAAAACTATTATAAAGGAATAGTTTTGACCCCCATTTTTTGAAAGAGGGAGATATCAATGGGTAAAAAAAGAAATAGTTTAATAGTAATTCTTTTTTTCATCGGCTTTGCCGTTATGCTCTATCCATTGGTCTCCCGTACATATTATGACTATCGCGGGAATGAAGAGGTAACAGCTTTTCAAGAAGGATTAGACCAAATATCTTCTGCTGAAAGTCAGGATCAACTCCGCGAGGCTCAAGCTTATAATAATGCCCTTCTCTCCGGTAATATGACGCCACAAGAAGATCCTTTCAGTGAAGAAGAAAAAGAATCGGGCTTAGCTGAGTATGCTCGTTTTTTAGAAGTTCGTGAGAAATTGGGTGTTCTCACGATTCCAAAGATTGATATGAAATTTCCAGTTTACGCAGGTACTAGTGAACCGGTACTACAAAGAGGCGTGGGACATCTGGAAGGCACCTCTCTTCCCATCGGAGGTTTAAATACCAATTCTATTCTAACAGCACATCGAGGCTTACCGGAGAACAAACTTTTTACAGATCTAGATCAGATGGAATTAAATGATCTGTTTTTTGTAGAGACAGCCGCTGGTCAGTTAGCCTATGAAGTTTCTGAAATAAAAGTGATCGAACCTACCGAGATTGAAGCGTTACGTATCGAACAGGATCGTGATTTGATTACCTTACTGACCTGTACACCCTACATGGTGAATTCGCATCGGCTGCTGGTCATTGGTGAACGAACAGAATTACCAGTTGAAGAAATAGGAGAAGCAGTTTCCATGAGTTGGTGGAGACCACTTTGGAGTATCGTTCGAGATTATATTTGGGTATTGATAATCATTCTGGTAGCTGTTTTATACTTTATCGGACAAGCGTATCACTCAAATAAAAGGAGGGATTAGGATGAAGAAAAGGAGAATAATCGCAAGTCTCTTATTTCTGTTCGGTCTTGCCATCGTCTTATACCCATCTTTTTCAAAGAGATATTACGATTATAGGATTCAAGAAGAAGTCGAAGTGATCATCGACGATTTAGATGAGCAGCCTGATGATTTCTATGAGCGGCAAGTCGAATATAATCAAAACCTCATTTCAAGCACAGCAAATATCGAAGTGGCCAATGTCAGCTATGTCGATGATGAATCTTCCGAGGTAGAACATAATAAGAGCAACGGACAAACTAACAGCTCTGGATCCAATGAAGAAAGTGCCCTATCTAGAAACGGTGAAAATGATGGAAGTACAGTGCAAGCGGCCGGTACCAATACCGGCGTCTTGGGTTCACTTCATATCCCAAAAATCGATTTAGTCTATCCCATATACGACGGAGCCACAGACAGTAATTTACTTAAGGGCGTTGCTCGAATCGAAGGTACCAGCTATCCCGTTGGCGGCATAAATACCAATAGTGTGATCGCTGGTCACAACAGCATGGCCAGACGAAATTATTTTACACATATCAAAGATTTAGTTAACGGAGACATTGTTCAAATTCGCAATCAAAAAGAAGTATTGACCTATGAAGTGTATGCAACTTTGGTCATTGAACCCAACGATACAGGCGCCTTAGCCATTATTCCTGAGCAGGATACCATTACTCTGCTGACCTGTACCTGGCCCCCACCAGGAACCCATCGTTATCTTGTCTTTGCGAAAAGAATAGCTGACAGACCATTAGATTCTGTCTCCTCTAATAATTGATTCGAAAGAAGGTATATTATGAAAAAGTATCGAGGATTCATTTTAACCATTGGACTGATCATAGGTTTTGGCTTTATTTTGTACCCTTTTGTATCGCAATTATACTATGATCGGGAAGCAGATTCTGAAGTGGTAGACTTTAAAGAAACAGTTGAAGCAATCGACCCTCCTGAATTAAAAGATGAAAATGTACGCTTAGCTGAAGCCTATAACGAAGCACTTGAACCCAACTTGAGATGGATCGATCCTTATTCTGAGGAAGAAAGAGAAGAAGGATTAGAAGAATATGCTCACATGTTAGAGGTGAGAGAGAAAATCGGTATCGTAAATATTCCTGATATAAATATTACTCTCCCTCTTTATGCCGGTTCATCAGAATCTGTTTTACAGCGAGGTGTTGGGCATCTGGAAGGAACTTCCCTACCTGTTGGCGGAATCAACACACATAGTGTAATCACAGCACATCGCGGACTACCTGATGCACGCTTATTTACTGATTTGGATCAAATGGAATTGGGCGATATCTTTTATGTCGAATCCATGGCGGGAGAACTTTATTATGAAGTGGATGATATAGTAGTTGTTGAACCTCACGAAACGGACAAAGTAAAGATTGTAGAAGGCGAAGATTACTTAACCTTACTCACCTGTACACCTTATATGGTCAATTCCCATCGTTTGCTTGTTCGTGGAACTCGAATATCAGCACCATCAGAAGAAGTCGTTGAAGAAATCCGACAGCAGCAGGACAAAGATTTCACTTATTACCTAACGACCTATAGATATTATCTTTTCTTAATAGCGATTGCATTGATTGCTGTTCTCGGTGTTATAAAGTGGCAATGATTGACCTAATGCAAAAACTATAAAGTCTCAGAGAGCTATTTAAGTCTGGGACTTTATTTATATTTTGAGAACTTACTTTTTTTATATTATTCTTAAATGTCATTCAGTAAGAGAAACAGCAACGTAAATACATACTCCTCACTCTAATAATTCTCAAATATCCGATGAATTACAAGCGACTTCTCGTTTATGGTGAACGGGTGAACTAAGAAGGTTTAGGCAATCAAAAAGGCTCTCCAGAGACTTGATTTAGTCTCTGGAGAGCTTTTTATGAGATGACGTGGTTAGATTTTTGACAAGTTCGGTTCGTGTGTATGAATCATTGAAGTGAATAAGCCGAAGTCGTTCATCTTCGGCTTATTCATCAGTCCCCTGTTAAAGCTATGAGCCGAACTGTTCCCACTTTCGGCTTGTTCAGTTTTAAGTCTCTTTTGGATAAACCGAAACAGCCGATGTTCAGTGCATTCAGCCGGTTTCCTTATTTAAATAGACCGAACCGCCCTCCTCTTCGGTCTATTCAGGAGAAAACCAGGCTGGAATAAACTGAAACAAATCTAATACAGCACACTCACTCGTCAATCCTTCTTATACAGGCCATAATGACAGAGTCGGATGGATCCGACTCTTCCTCTCATTAAAGGCAAATAAAGAGAGAGGCCAAAGGCTTCTCTCTCCATCATATTCGTTGATTATAATTTGAATTCTTCTTCTTTGGCAGGCTCGACCACTAAATAGCGGTGCGGTTCTTTGCCTTCTGAATGCGTCTGAACGCCGCTGAATCTGTTCAAGTAGCGGTGGATCTGCTTGCGCTCATGGGCAGGCATCGGCTCTAAAATGACGGGACGCTTGGTGCGCTGTACTTTTTCAGCTGTGCGTGTAGCCAACTGCTCCACGGTTTTTTTACGACGGTCACGGTAATTTTCTGCATCCACTTTAGCGTAGAGCTTATTGTCCGCTTCCTGATGCAGCTGGATCTGTGCCAGCGTCTGGAGGCTGTTCAATACTTTGCCGTGACGACCAATGATCAGACCGGCATCTTCTGTTTCAATAGAAAACTTCACACGGTTATAGTCGCGTTTGATATTGATGGTCACATCATCCACGCCCATCTTCGTAGCGATGGTTTTCAGATAGTCAGAAACCTTCTCAACAGCGGCTTTATCCTGCTCATTGAAGAAATCTTCTTTCTCCTGGGATGATCGAGGCTCGTTCGCCTGTTCAGGTTTTGTAGTCTCTTGGGACACTGCTTTTTCTTCAGTGTCACTGGACTCTTCCGTTTTTTCAGTTGCTTTTGTTTCTTTTACTTCTTCAGTCTCTTCTTCTGTTTCCTCAACAGCTTCGATCACTTCTTCCGGATCTTCAGCGACCGGTTCTACAGGCGGCACAGCTTTTTCTTCTCTTTTTTCGGAAGGTTTGATGGTGGATGATTCGTCTTCACCCAGCATGACTTCTTTAGATAATAATTCCTCGACAGCATTTTTTGTATTGGTCTTTTTGACCACAACGACCGCGTCTTTCTGACCAATACCCAGGAAGCCTTTCTTGCCTTCTTGCTTCACTTCGATCGTAGCGTCTTCTCTTTCGATACCTAAAGCTTTTAATCCTTTTTCAATGGCTGCTTCAGTGGTTGAAGCTTGTGCAGTATACTTGTCATTCATGAATACTATCCTCCATTCCAAATTCTATTCATCTATATTTTACCAAATAAATAAGCTTAAGTCAGAAAAATATTATTTTTTTACGTTCCTTCTGTGTTTCTGCGCTTTTTTCAAAGCTCGTCTGCGCTGGCGTTCTTCTTCGCGTTCTTTGGCTTCTTTCTCCTGACGTTCTCTTCTCATCTTGAACGGATTCTGGAAAAGCAGCGTCTGAACGACTGAGAAACCATTGGAAACAGTGAAGTACAAGGCTAAGGCACTGGATAAGCGTACGGTAATGAAGACAATGAATAATGGCATGACATATGTCAGCATTTTATTTCCTGCCTGAGGTCTGCCCATGCTCATTAAAACAGAGTTACCTAAAGTAAATATGCCGGCCAGGATCGGTAAAATGAAATAAGGATCCGGTTGACCCAAGTTGACCCACAGGAAATCTCCTGTAGCCAGGATCGGTGTCCGGTTCACGGCCTGATAAAGGGCAATGAAGACGGGCATTTGGATCAGCATCGGCAGACAGCCCATATATGGGTTGACGCCTGCTTCACTGTAGAGACGCTGCTGCTCTTCTTTCAGTTTCTCCTGCGTTTCTGTATCTTTCGCTGAATATTTATCTCTCAACTCCTGCATCTGAGGGTTGATCTCATTCATCTGCTGCATGTTTTTTTGCTGAAAATGTGTGAACGGGATAAGCAGCGCTCGAATAAACATCGTTACTATGATGATACCCATACCATAATTGCCACCGAAAAAGTCAGAAACCCAGATGATGGCCCGGGCAAAGTTGTAAATAATGACGCCTTCCCAGATACCCGTACTTTCTGAAGTCACCGGTTCTGTTCCACAAGCAGTCAAAAAGACCATTAAACCAATCATAGTCACTGCTAACAGCAATCGCTTACGTTTCTTTATAAAATTCACGTCGTTCTCCTCTTTTCTCAAACATCTTTGACTCTCTTTTTAAAACATTTAAATGCCAGTCAGTCTGGCTCTTTATTCTTTGCTTCTAAGTATTTCTGCTCGATTGAATACGTGCAGAAGACTTTTTCTGATCTCATGATAATCCATGTGACGGACAGGTGCCCTGGCTATGACGATGAAATCCAAGTCATCTCTGATCAGATCATTCTGATCAAATTCTATCAAACAGTGTCTGATTTTGCGTTTGATCGCATTTCTGGCAACGGCATTACCCAGTTTCTTCCCGACCGAGATCCCAACGCGAAAATGAGCTTGTCCTTCTTTGGGTAAGTTATACACCACAAATTGCCGGTTAGCCATCGACTGTCCCTGATGAAAGACTTTTTGAAAATCTGCTTCAGTTTTTACGCGATAAGCTTTTTTCATTAACGTCCCATCTTTCTACATTAG